>CBDCQO010000001.1:0-63703 GCA_965220655.1 Dehalococcoidia bacterium
TCGTAGCCCTGGCCTTTGAACTCGAACCCGCCGAACTTCGGGATGTCGCGGGGCTCCTGCCCGCGACCGCCGCGGTCCGGGATGAAGCGCATGACGCCGTGACCGTGGTGCGACGTCGGCTGGTAGCTGAGCAGCTCACCGCGCCGGTTGCCGGTAGCCCCGAACATGATCAACCACGGCAGCAGCTCCGTGTTGCCGACCTCGTCCAACTGCTCGCCAGTGAGCTCCAGCAGCGACTCCGGCCTGCCTTCCTCCAACTCCTGGATGACCCAGTGGTCGAACTCGTACTCCGGGTAGAAGTACTTCCACGTGCCCGGGTAGTGCGAGAGCCCGCCGCTCGCGAGTATCGCCACCTTCTCCGGCCTCGCCTCGATGACTTTGCGCATCGCCTCGCCGACCTGGATGCAGCGGTGCGTCGTCGGCAGCGGCGGCAGGTAGACGTTCACGAACATAGGCACGATGGGGATCGCCCTGCCCTGGTGGATGTACTCCAGCGGTGTCGCGAACGCGTGGCCGAGCAGTGCCTCGTGCGCGTACGCGAGGTCGATGCCGTCCTCCACGAGGCCGTTCAACAGCGCGAGCGCCAACTCCTGG
The DNA here is from genome assembly GCA_965220655.1 of Dehalococcoidia bacterium. Taxonomy (GTDB): domain Bacteria; phylum Chloroflexota; class Dehalococcoidia; order Lucifugimonadales; family Australimonadaceae; genus Bin16. The sequence goes on from CBDCQO010000001.1 coordinate 595, forward strand.
TGGATGGGCACCTCGTACTCGTGCCCGGCGAACTCCGCCGTCGCCGTCTCGCCGGTGATGACCGCGAACGCCGGCACCGAGCCGGGGAAGAACGTCTCGACGTGGTCTATGCCGATGAGGATCAGCACGTCTGGCTGCGTGGCATCCAACTCGCTGCCGAGCACGCCCATCGCGTCTATCCCGGCCTGCAACTGCGCTTGGTCCTCCTGCGGGGGCCTCGTCAGCAACTGCGGCGCATGCACCGATCCTGCGGCCCAGACGATCTCTCCCATACGACTCTCTCCTTGCTCTTCATTCGTTATTCCCGCCCACCCGTCATTCCCGCGAAGGCGGGTATTCAGAGTGACCGGCAGGTCACGCCCTGCGTCCATCGAGGGTATCTGCTCACGAGCGGCACGCGCAACGGGGGCAGTGAGGACACACGCTTGGGCGGATGTCACATGCGTATCAGTTACAATGTGATGCACCAGAGATTGAGCGAGGCCATTCGATGGGAACGTTCAGCTGTCCGTTGCGGATATTCAGCATGGACGGTCAACTGTCCAGAGAAGTAGTCGCGACGGTCGATACCGGCGCCGCCTATACAACGCTGCCTTCCCGGCTGCTACGCGAACTGGGAGTCACGCCTCTCGGCACGCGCAGGTTTCTGCTCGCCGACGGACGGCGGGTCGATCGAGAGTATGGGGAGGCTCGAGCAGGCGTCGACGGCGAGAACGTTGCAACACTCGTCATCTTCGGAGAAGACGACGGCCCTGCTTTGCTGGGGGCCTACACGCTGGAGGGCCTTGCCCTCGCGGTAGACCCCGTGGAGCAGCGGCTGGTTCCCACGCACATGATCTTGTACTAGGGCTCCCGTCCTACACGGGCTTCCACGAAACCATCGCATGCCGCTGCGGGGCCACGCCCCGGACCACGAAACCTGCCGGTGTCTCGAGCAGCAGTTCGTCCACGGCTGCTCGCAGCCGCCCGTCCGCATCGGTCCCCTCGCTCACACTCAAACGGCCACGGAAGTGCTCAAGCGCCGCGTCCCGGTCTGCGTCGAGCACGGCGGGCTCGGCGCTCAGCATCGTGACGTCAGGGAAGATGTTCATGGCCCACAGTAGGTCCAGCACGTTCCGGAGTCCCGGCAGCGGGGTCGGTGCGGAGCCGTACACCCGCTCGAAGAACGGGATCTCCAGCGACCCCGGCGTCTCCATCATCTCCACGAGCACGACGCAATCTCTGGCGTGCTCCTGCATCTTCGCCACGAACGGCGCGGCATCCGAAACGTGGTGCAGCACCATCGAGCAGAGCACGACGTCCGCCGGGGGCGCTTCCGCGTCTTCCCACGGCTCGTTGATCGCGGTGACGTTCGTGAGTCCCGCATCCGCCGCGCGGGCGTTCAGCAACTCGACGGAGTCCGTGGATGGCTCGACAACGGTCACCTGCCTCGCCCGCGTCGCCAGCGGCAGCGCGTACCGGCCTGCGCCTCCGCCCACGTCGAGCACGTCGGCGTCCGTTCCCAGGACAGCGTAGAGGCCGTTCAACACGGCGTCGCCGGTGCGATAAGGGTCGAGGGCCTTGTTGGCATTGGTGAAGGCGCGGTGGCCGCGCCCGTGTCCGTGACCGTGGCCATGACCATGCCCGCCGCCGTACGCAGCGGCGTCGCGTTCGTGCGCCTCGATCTGCTCGCGCCAGGCGTCGAATACGGAGGTCATCGGATCAGTTCAGCGCGGCGCCGCCGTCCACGATCATCGTCTGGCCCGTCATGAAGTCGCTGTCCGACGACATCAGGAAGACGCCCGCGCCCGCGAGGTCCTCCGGACGCTCGACGCGCTTGATGGCGCGGTCGGGCACGCGTCCCTGGTAGTTCGACTCGTCGCGTTCAGGGTCGCTCGCCGTCGAGCCCGGCGCTATCGAGTTCACCGTGATGTTGAAGTCGCCGACCTCCCGCGAGAGCGTGCGCGTCATGCCGACCACCGCCCCCTTGGACGCCACGTACTGCGTGCTGGAGCGTCCGGAGAAGAACGTGCCGGAGCTGATGTTGACGATCTTGCCGTAGCCGCGCGCCTTCATGTGCGGCAGCACCGCCCGGCAGCAGAGGAACGGCCCGCGAACGTTCACCGCCATCACGCGGTCCCACTCCTCAGCCGTTATCTCCTCGACCGTCCCGCGTGTGATCTGCGGGCGCTGAAAGACCGCCGCGTTGTTCACGAGGCCGTCTATCTGCCCCCACTTCTCGAGCGCGGCCTGCGCCATCGCCTCGGTCGACTCGTGGTCGGAGACGTCGGTCGGCACGGCGATAGCCTCGCCGCCCGCCTCGCCTATCTCCGCCGCCGTCTTCTCCGCGGCGGGGCCGTTGATGTCCGCGATAACCACCCGCGCGCCCTCTTCCGCGAACCGCATCGCGAACGCGCGCCCGATGCCCTGCGCTCCACCCGTCACGATGATCACTCGCTCGTCCAGCTTGCCCATGCGTTCCGCTCCTGTTCATCCCCTCGCCTTCTGGGAGAGGGTGCCGCCGCACCGTGGCGGCGGGTGAGGGTTCCCTAATGCACCACGACGCCGCCGTCGACCGCGAGCGTCTGGCCGGAGATGAAGTCGCTCTCCGCCGACATGAAGAAGATGCCCGCGCCGACGAGATCCTCCGGCACCTCGATGCGCTTGATGGCCCGGTTCGGGATGCGCACCGCGAATTCCTCCAAAGAGTGCTCCTCCGTCTCGCTCGCCGTCAGCCCCGGCGCTATCGAGTTCACCCGGATGCCGGATGGCCCGGCCTCGCGCGCGAGCACCCGCGTGAACGCGATGACGCCGCCCTTCGACGCCACGTAGTGCACGAGGTTCTCTCGTCCGTTGAAGAACGTGCCGGAGCTCATGTTGATGATCTTCCCGTAGCCCTGCTCCTTCATGTGCGGCAGCACCGCCCGCGAGCATAGGAAGACTCCTTTCAGGTTCACCGCGAGCATCCGGTCGAACTCGTCCAGCGGTATCTCCTCCAGCGGCGCACGCGTGTGGCGCACGCGGATGGCGATGGCCGCGTTGTTCACGAGCCCGGTCACCTTGCCGAAGCGCGACAGCGTCTCCGACACCATCGTCTCGGTCTGCGCCTGGTCGGAGACGTCGACCGTCAGCGCCATCGCCTGCCCGCCTGCCTGCCGCAATTCCTCCGCTGAGCGCTCGGCCTGCTCTCCGTTGATGTCCGCCAGCACGACGGACGCACCCTCGCGCACGAATCCCTCCGCGAATGCCCGCCCGATGCCGGCCGCGCCCCCAGTCACGATGATCACCCTGTCGTCCAACCGTCCCATACGCTCCTCCGTCTACGCGCCAAGCGGGCGCAGTCTCCATGTAGGGGCGTCCCTTGTGGGCGCCCATGAGGAAGGGCAGCCACGAGGGCTGCCCCTACCACCCGTCCGCGAATCACTCGGCGTCGCCGAAGCCCTCCGGCGCCTGCCACTGGTTCATCCACACGATGATCTCGTCGAGCGGCATGACGTCTGCGTACTTCTGGTTCATGTCGAACAGGTTGATGGCGTGCGGCGCCTCGTGGCGGTCGAACACGCACTCCTCGGCCACGACGACCTTGTAGCGGTTCGTGCAGGCGTCGACCACCGACGCCCGGACGCACCCGCTGGTGCTCTCGCCCGCCACGATGATCGTGTCGACCCCCAGCGCCGTCAGGTGGCCGGTGACCGGCGTGCCCCAGAACGCGCTCGGCGACGTCTTCTTCAGGAAGACTTCGCCCTCGATGGGCGCGACTTCCGGGATGATGTCGTACATCCCCTCGCGCTTCGCGCCGCCGCCCATGTAGCCCGCGCGACCCGAGTCCTTCCGCCCGGACGACGCCCAGCCGATGACGCCGGACTCGCTCTCCGGCAGGCCGGTGACGTGAACGACGGGGATGCCCGTCTCGCGCGCGGCGGCCAGCAGGCGCTGGATGTGCGGCAGCGACTCCCACGCTGCCATGCCGCAGCTCCCGGGCCACTCGTCCTTCGCCTCCATCACCGTCTGCGGCTTGTCGCCGAACACCCAGCGGTACAGGTCGATCATCAGCAGCGCGGGCCGCGACCCGAACCCGCGGGTCTTGTGTCCACTCGCCGAAACGTGCTCGAGGTCGGCCTCGCTCAGGTACTTCTCCCACACGCGCTCTGCCATCGCAGCCCTCCTTGGGAACGAATGCTGTGCAACGCCGCAATCCTACACCCCGCACGGAGAGTCGTCATGCGCTGCCTGCCTGTCATGTTGATTCTCCGCCGTTCCCGTAGACTAGCGGCCATCTTCGGAAGCGAGGCGACCCATGGACGTTGGACTGATGGTGGAGGGGCAGCACGACCTGGACTGGGACCGGTGGCTGCACATCCTGCATCTCGCGGAGCGGCTCGGCTTCCCGTCGGTGTTCCGCTCCGACCACTACTTCATCAACGACCAGCGAGCGTCGCTGGAGACGTGGACATCGCTCGCGGTCGCCGCGAGGGAGACGTCGACCATCCGGTTCGGGCCGCTCGTCGCGCCGGTGACGTTCCGGCATCCCGTCGACGTGGGGCGCATGGCCGCACAAATCGACCTGCTCAGCGGAGGGCGGTTCGTCATGGGCGTCGGCAACGGCTGGCACCAGCCCGAGCACGACGCCTACGGCATCCCTTTCCCTGCGCCCGCGGAGCGTGCGGCGCGGCTGGGTGAGGCTATCCAGCTGATGAGGGCAATGTGGGGGCCGGGGCCGGTCTCGTTCGACGGCAGGTACTATCAGCTAAGCAACATCGACGTACTGCCGAAGCCCGCGCCGGGGCGTCCGTACCTCCTCGTCGGGGGCAACGGGCCGAAGCGCACGCTGCGGTACGCCGCGCAGTACGCCGACGAGTGGAACACGGTCAACTCCCCGCCGGAGACCCTCGCCGAGCGCATCGCCATCCTCGACGCACACTGCGAGGCTGTCGGGCGTGACCCCGCTTCGATCAGGAGAACGATGATGACGTTCGCGTTCGTCGGCCCGGACGACGCCACCATCGAGCGCAACATGGACCGCTTCCCCAGGATGACGGGAGACGGCTCCCTCGAGGAGCGGAAGGCCGCCCTCCGTGCGCGCGGACAGTTGGTCGGCAGCGCGGAGGAGGTCGTCGACCAGCTTGGCAGGCTCGCGGAACTCGGCATCAGCGAGGTGCAGTTCCAGCACCTCGACTTCCACGACGACACCGTCCCCGAGTTCCTCGCCTCAGACGTCGCACCGAAGGTGAAGGGGTTGTAGGAGGTCTCACGCCTCCGCCGTAACGAGCGGCTCGATGGCGCTCACGTCGGTCGAGGCCCGCGCCACGTCCAGGTCGTACATGCGCTGCAGGTTCAACCAGAAGTCCGGCGTGGTGCCCAGCGCGCGGCCTATCCGTAAGGCGGTGTCCGCCGTAATCGCCCGCTTGGAATGAACGATCTGATTGATGCGTATCGGGGGAACCCCGATGGTCTTCGCCAGCCGGTATTGGCTGATCCCCAACTCCTCCAGTATCTCCTCCAGGTGTTCTCCGGGGTGGATAGGTCCCATAGTCATTGCCGTGCGCTCCTTGCTTCTTGCATCGCTCCTGCCAAGCGTCAGTGGTAGTCGACTATCTCTATCTCCATCGCTCCCTGATCAGTCCAGATGAAGCACACGCGCCACTGGTCGTTGATGCGGATGCTGTACTGCCCTGCCCGATCACCCCGTAATGCTTCGAGCCGGTGCGACGGAGGCACGCGTAGGTCAAACAGCGCGCCTGCCGCAACAACCCGTTGCAGTCGCATGCGAGCCCGACGTTGGATGTCAGGCGGGAGGCGACGGACCGGTTCTCCTCGCCAAAGCCGCTCTGCGTCTCTGTCCCTGAAGCGGTCCACAGTGGAAGCGTAACGTGTCGCGTTAGTATCGTCAATCGTTCATATTGCAGGCTAGATGAGCCTGCCTTGCTGCGCGGGCGCGATCACATCGGGTCCGTCGTTGGCAGCAGAGTTGACGAGGGGCGAGACCTCATACGTGGTCATGGCATCGGAGGGATAAGGAGCGAGCAGGCTCACGAGCGCGGCGACGTCCTGCATCCCGCTGTCCAGCCAGAGCGGTTCGACATCCTCCGGCAGGATGACCGGCATTCGGGCGTGGATGGGTTGAAGGAGTTCGTTCGCCTCCGTCGTGATGATGGTGCACGACTCGATCACGTCGCCGCGCGGGTCACGCCACGTGTCCCAGAGCCCCGCGAAGGCGAACGGCTCTCCTGACGCCAGCGTGATCCGTACCGGTCGTCTCCCGGCGTTCCGCTGCCACTCGTAGAAGCCGTCGGCGGGGATGAGGCAGCGCCTCCGCAGCAGGGCGGAGCGGAAGGTGGGACGCTCGGCAACCGTCTCGGCGCGAGCGTTGATCATCGGAGCGCCTGCAGGTGTGCTCTGTGTCCCGGATGGGACCAACCCCCACCGCATGTATGAGGCGCTCCTGCTCCCGCTATCCCGCACGGCGAGCACCGGCTGCGTGGGCGCGATGTTGTAGCGCGGGGGTTGCTCCAGTCCATGGGCATCGAAGCCGAACCGCAGCGCGAGATGCCTTATCTCCGCTATGAGGCTGTATCTTCCGCACATATCGATGGCTGACCGGTGAAGTCACCGCCATGATAAAGTCCCCCGCATGCACGCGAGAGTCATCACCTTCGAGGTCCACGCCCGCCCTGCCCTCGACGACGCCCAGGAGGCTTTCGAACGCCTCGTGGTGCCGGAGATGCGCAGGCTCCCCGGCTACGACGGCGCGTACTTGATGCGCGAGGGCAACACGCGCGGAATGATCGTCATGCTGTGGGAAACCGAGGACACGCTGCAGTCCGGCGAGGCCACGCCCGGGCTCAGCGAGCAGATGGCACGCCTCCGGCCGCTGCTCGGGCAGCACCCGGCCTACACCACCTGCGAGGTCGGTTACGCGGACCATCCCCTCAATTAATCCCCTCTCCCTCGACGGGAGAGGGCTAGGGTGAGGGTGAATCCCCTACTCCTCCGTCTGCGTCGTCTGGCCGCCCTTGCGCGTCACGGTGATGTGCGCGAACGACGTGTCCGGCAATGAGCCGTGCCAGTGCTTCTCGCCCGCCGGCGCGAATACCACGTCGCCCGCTTCAACCTCCGCCCGGTCGCCGCTCTCCGTCACGACGACGCCCTTGCCCTCCGTCACGATGAGGAGCTGGTCGCTCTCGTGGTAGTGGAACTTGTTCCGCACGCCGACCCCGAAACTGACCACGCTCACGTTGAAGTCGTCGCTGTCCGGCGCCAGCGGCTGACGCGCCACGTCGTCGCTCGTGAACAACGGCCCCGCCGCCGGCTCCTTCTCGATCTCGCTGATCTTCCGCACCTGCATCGCTGTCTCCTTTGAGTTGCGTTAGTTCGTTATTCGCTCATCCTGAGCCTGTCGAAGGGCGCTCACGCGTACGCGTCGTATATCCCCTCGAACTTGCCCAGTTTCAGCCGCACTTGCGTCTCCGCCATGTGCCGCACCATCTCGATGTCCCGGTCGTCGCGGATCAGCCGCACGACCGCCTCCGCTGCTTCCGCCGCGTGATCGACGTCGACGATCCCGTGGATGCGGAAGAACTCCAGGTGCTCCGCCGGGATGTTGTACGGAGCCTCCTGCAGGTAGTTGAACAGCTCCGTCGAGTAGCGCTGCACCATCGTCTCGTTCGTCAGGCCGGACGCTCTGCCCGCCGCCGGACAGGTGTTGATGAGCGACGACGCCACGATGACGCTCGTGTGCAGGAGCACCTCGTGCACCGGCACCATCTCTTCGAAGTCGCGGTCCGTCAGCCCGATGTTGATGCCGAACTCCTGACAGAGGTCCGGGTGATCGTGCTCGGCGACGATGCCCGCGATCATGTCCTTGAACGCGCGGGGATTGTCGGCTGCCTTGATCATGCGTATCGCACCGGACTTGAGCAGTGCCCGGTTGAACCACGTGTGCTGGAGCGCGTATCCCTGGAGCCGGCGTATCGTCAGCGTGCCCGCGCGGAGGTCGCGGAAGTACCGCGTCTCCATCAGCGCGTCCGCCGCGGGCTCCACCACGTCCGCCACCAGCTCGTCAACGAAGCTCTTCACATCCACTGTCGTTGTCATGTCGCGCCTCCTCGCATTGCTCGCGCTCATACTCTACGCCCCACGCGGCACGGGTCAACAGTCAGGCCCGTCCTGTACATCCTGTGCATCGATGTGAAGAATGTCCCCATGTTCTCCCCCGACGACGACCGCAGCGCCCCGCTCTACGAGCGCTACTCCATCGAGTTGCTCGGCGCGGACGACGCTCTCGCCCCGGACGACCAGCCCGGCGACGGCGTAACGCTGCACACGACGCGCGGCGATGTATCGTGCATCCTGCACCGTCCTGCCGATGAGCGCGGCGTGGGCGTTGTCTGGGCTGCGGGTGCGAGAGGCGGCTTCGATGGCCCTGCCAACGGCCTCTACCGCGACCTCGCGGTCCGCCTTGCAACGCAAGGCGCCGCCTCGCTGCGCGTCAACTACCGCCATCCCGCCAATCTCGACGAGTCGACGCTGGACGTGCTCACCGCCGTCTGGCACATGGCTGCGCTCGGGTATACCCGCGTCGCGCTCGTCGGGCACTCGTTCGGTGGGGGCGTCGTCATCTCGGCGTCGCGCTACACCACCCACGCGCGGGGCGTCGCCGCGCTCGCGAGCCAGACGATGGGCGCCGAGGACGTCGCGCTCCTCGGCGGCAGGCCGCTGCTCGTCGTCCATGGCGAGGCCGACGCCGTCCTACCGCTCGTGAACGCCGAGACCATCATCGACTGGGCATCCGGCCCGAAGCAACTCGTCACCTACTCCGGTGCGGGCCACGGCCTCCGCGAATGCGCCGACGAACTCCGCGCGCTCCTCGAAGACTGGCTCACCAACCTGCTGCTGGCCTAGCTGATCCCCTCTCCCTACAAGGGGAGAGGGTTAGGGTGAGGGTACTGCGGAGGGGCGGTGGTGTTTGGTGTAGGGGCGTCCCTCGTGGGCGCCCAAAAACGTAGGGGCAGCCTCCAGGCTGCCCCTACACTATCCCTGTTCTTGCCTGTCCCCTACGTGTCGCGCTCGCTCGTCGGGCCGACCTCGCCCGTGCAGTACGGGATGAACGCCTTCATCCGGCACGGCGCGCCGTTCTTCTCGAGCTCGGACTCGAAGTACCGGTGGATCTCCCGGTCCTCGTCCTCGTACTCGATCTGCATCCCGCCTTCCTTGATGCTCACGTTCGACTCGCCCCACTGGCTCGGCTGGCCGTCGCCGCTCCGCAGCGCGAGGTAGCGCGCAGGCTCAGGGCCCGTGTTGAAGTGCTGATGGTACGTCGCGTCCGCGGGGACGATGACCATGCCGCCCTTCTTCCACGGCGCGATCTCGTACTCCGGCTTGTCGTTGTCCCACCACAGCGCCGAGAACCCGACGCCGCCCAGGATGACCAGGTGCGCGCCCGGGCCGTGGCGATGGCCCTTCTTGTACGTCCCCACCGGGAACTCGGAGATGTGCGCCCCCGTCACGTTCCCCGCGAGGTCGAAGTGCGTGTTGATGCCACCGGCGCCGCGGTCGCGGTACTTCCACAGCCGCATGATGTCGGCGTTCGGCACGAAGTTCGTCTTCCACATCGTCCCGAACTTCGTCCCCTTCCGTTGGTAGAGCGTCCCCTGCCCGTTGAAGAAGTCCTCGTCCTCGCCGGAGAAGCGGTCCTTGAAGTGGAACGGGTTGTTGAAGACGAACTCGTTGCTGCGGAACATGCGCATCACGGGCGGCGCGTTCGTCATGGAGACGTAGCGCGCGGGCTCCGTGCCGCTGCCGTTGAAGTGCTGGTACGACGCGTTCAGCGGGATGACCAGCAGGCTGCCTGCCGCCCACTCGAACGTCGCCTTCTGGCCCTCGCTCAGCCACACGCTCGTCGCGCCGCGGCCGGAGACGACGTACATCACCTCTTCGTACATGTGGCTCTCGGGTTCCGATTTCCCGCCGGGCTTGATCTCCACCAGGTGCGCGTCGTTCGGCAGCATCGGGTTCGGGATGTTGATCACCGCGCCCTTGCCGCCCTTCCGCTCCCAATCTCCAAGTTCGACGTCGTTCAGGTCCTCGAACTTGTACTCGACGATGCGCTTGACGCCCTCGCGTTCGATCCAGTCGAAGTACGGATCGCCCGACTCCCACATATCCATCTTGTCGGGGACTTCTGCCTCCCGCAGGTCAACGACTGCCATATCTCGCCCTCCCGTCAGTCTCAGTAGTACGTGCGCCTACTCTACCACGCCTGTCTCATACACGGCGCGCCGTCAAACAGAGAACCGTAAGACCGCTGGCGGTGTGCCTGCCGAACCACGGCCCACGGCACGCCCGGCTATACTGCCCGTGCCGCAACTCTCAATGGGAGCACGCATGCGCCTCGTTCTCGTCCTGATGATCGTCCTGTTGAGCGCACTCGCCGCATGCGCTTCCCCTACCCCGACACCATCGCCCACGCCGACGGCGTCTCCTACTCCCACCGCAACGCCAACTCCCACCGTCACGCCTACCCCTACTTCCACACCCACACCTACACCCATACCCACGCCTACACCGACGCCGACGCCAACATTCACTCCTACGCCAACCTACACTCCCACGCCCACCTACACACCCACACCGACGCCTACCCCAACGCTTACACCAACACCGACACCGAGCCCGACCCCGCTGCCGCTCATCGAACAGGACCGGCTTGCGCTGGTGGCGATACGCGACTCCCTCGTGCAACCCGAAGCATTGAACTGGAACGACAGCATCCCGATTGCGCGATGGGACGGTGTCACGGTCAGTGGTTTCCCCGAACGCGTAACCCGGTTGGTGCTGTCGGACAACGAGGCCACAGGGCAACTCCCCGGTCAGGTGGGAGAACTGACAGGACTCGTCCACCTGGAGATCTCGAATGAGGAGTTCGGTGGACCGGTACCGGGGGAGATCGGCGAACTCACGGGACTGACGTTCCTCAAGCTGTCAGGCGGCCGGCTCACCGGCCCTGTCCCTCCTGAGATCGGCAACCTCAGGAATCTCGTACGTCTCACTATCGAGGGCAGCCGGTTGGAAGGGCCCATCCCGTCGGAACTCGGCGATCTGGCGAAACTGGAGTCCCTTACCCTCGAGGGCAACCGCATATCGGGCGCGATACCGGCAGATATCGGCAACCTCGCGAACTTGAGAGGGCTCACCATCGAAGGCGAGCGACTGGACGGCCCCATCCCGCCGGAACTCGGCGATCTGAGCAGCCTCAGGTCGCTCCGTCTCTCGGGGGGACGGCTGGACGGCCCCATCCCGCCCGATTTCGGCAGGCTGAAGAACCTGACGCACCTGACGATCAGGGATAGTGATGTCGGCGGACCGCTGCCCCCGCAACTTGGTGGCATGAGCAGCCTCGAAACCCTCAACCTGCCATGGAACCAGCTCTCCGGCACGATACCCGCTGAACTGGGCCGCCTTTCCCGGTTGGAAACACTGGTCCTGGGCAACAACAGGTTCACCGGGCGGGTCCCCCCTCAACTCGGACGCCTTATCAACCTGCACGACCTGGGGCTGTCCAACAACCAGCTCAGCGGCCCCATACCGCCCGAGCTCGGACGTCTCACCAACCTGACGCGCCTGGGCCTGGGCGACAACCAGCTTAGCGGTGAGATCCCGTCCGAGATTACGCGGCTGAAGAACCTGGTCTCCCTGGGGTTGAATGGGAATACGCTGAGCGGAGGCATACCCCGGGACATCGGCAATCTGACGAATCTGGGGGCACTCTACCTTGCAGGTAATCGCCTCACCGGATCCATCCCTTCTGAGATCAGGCGTCTTACGAGACTGAGTACCTTGTGGCTGTCAGGCAACGAACTCACGGGGAGCATTCCTCCTGAGTTGGGAACCTTGAAGGAGCTCAATTGGCTGGCGCTGGGCGGCAACCGGCTCACCGGCCGGATCCCAAGGGAACTGGGCCGACTGGAGAGACTACGGGACTTGGACGTGAGCGGTAATCAGCTTATAGGACAGATCCCGCCCGAACTGGGCAACCTGAAGGCGCTGGAATCCCTCGGCCTGTCCAACAACCAGTTGACCGGAGCAGTTCCTCCACGGATCTGGGCGCTCAACGGGCTGACGAGCCTCGGGGTCGCCATGAACCAGCTCAGCGGCAGGCTTCCAGCTTCGATCGGGCATCTGACCAACATGGTCGTATTGGACCTGGCCGGTAACCGGTTCACGGGGCAGATCCCACGCGACGTAGGCAAGCTCCTGGACCTTGCATGGCTCTTCCTGAACGACAACCAGATAACCGGCGGCATCCCGCCCGGACTGGCCAGCCTGCCGGACCTCGCCTATCTGACGCTGAACGACAACAACTTCTCCGACGACGCGTGCATACCGGCAGGGCTTCGCGACATCGGGCACAGGGACAGGGGCGGCTTCGACCTCCCCTTCTGTGGAGGATGACCGGTATGGCTGGATGGTTCATGCGTCCCCGTCGAGGACTACGTCAAAAGGCAGGCCGGGCTCTCATCCCGGCCGCCGTCCTCCTGACCGTGTTCGCCGCCGCGTGCGCGTCCCCCACGCCGACGCCCGCCCCTACTCCAACGCCGACGCCTACCGCGACCCCTACGCCAACGGTCACCCCCACGCCCACCAGCACGCCAACGCCTACTCCCGTTCCTACACACACGCCAACCCCCACGCCTACTGCAACCCCCACGCCAACAGTCACCCCCACGCCGACGCCAACGCCCACGCCAACGGTCACCCCCACGCCCACCGCAACTCCGACGGCTACAGCGACACCACTGCCGACACCGACGCCGATCCCCGGCATCGACCGGGACCGCGCCGCGCTGTTGTCGCTGCGGGACGCCCTCGCAGGGACGGCGGACCTGAACTGGAGTGCGAACACTCCCATGGAGCGCTGGGACGGTGTGACCACAGCGGGGCGGCCCCTCCGTGTGACCGAGTTGGTTCTGAGCGAAAGACAGCTCACTGGCGTGCTTCCCCCCCAACTCGGCGACCTCGAGGGTCTGGAGAATCTGGACCTCTATGGCAATCAGCTCACAGGAAACATCCCGCCGGAGATGGGCGGCCTGACGAACCTGAGACAACTTGGCCTCAGCAGTAACCGGCTCACAGGGCCCATACCTCCTGAGTTAGGTCGGATGGCCAACCTCGAATTCCTCCGCCTCGACAGCAATGAGCTTACCGGGTCCATCCCGCCCGACCTTGGCAGGTTGTCCAACCTGCGGTCGTTCGGGGCCGGCCACAACAAGCTGACCGGGCCCCTACCTCCTGAACTGGGCGATCTGACCAACCTGGGTGGGTTGGGTCTCAACACGAATGAACTGTCGGGTGTCATCCCGCCGGAGTTGGGGAACCTTGAAAATCTGGTGTGGCTCGAGGCGGAGGGCAACAACCTCACCGGGCCTATACCGGCCGAACTGGCAAACCTGACGAATCTGGCCGGGCTCGCATTCCGCTTCAACGAACTCTCCGGGGAGATCCCCCCTGAACTGGGGCAACTGGAGAACCTGCGGGTGCTGGAGGTCGCCTCGAACCGGCTCACGGGAGAGATCCCCTCTGAGTTGGGCAACCTGCATAACCTCGAGTCCCTGTTACTGACCTCCAACGATCTCACCGGCCCCATCCCCCCGGAACTGGGCGATCTGACCAATCTGAGGCTGCTGGGCCTGGGCTACAACCGGCTCACCGGAGAGATACCTGTCGCGTTGTACAGGCTGAGGAACCTGCACCATCTCAACCTCAACGACAATCGTCTCACGGGAGAGATTCCACCCGGGTTGCGCGGTCTCGAGGTCCTCGACAATTTCAACCTGTCGAACAACGGCTTGACAGGCCCGATACCTGTTGAACTGGGGGCCATGCCGAGCGTGGATTACATCGGCCTGGCTGACAACGGCTTCACCGGAACGATCCCCGTCGAACTGGGGCGTCTCTCCCGGCTGCGCTACCTCGACTTGAACGGCAACCGGCTCACCGGCGGCATACCTGCTGTCCTCGGAGACCTGAGCAATCTCATCCGCTTGCGGGTGTCGAACAACCAACTCACCGGGCCGGTTCCATCCCGGTTGGGAGTCTTGCGGCATCTGAGACACCTCGAGTTGGGCGGCAACCAGCTCACGGGCAGGATCCCCACTCAACTCGGGGAACTGACCGCTCTGAACTGGCTCGTGCTCGGGCCCAACAACTTCTCCTCCGGCACGTGCATGCCCGAATCCTTCCGCAACATCGAGCGACTGGACCTCGGAGGACTGGACCTGCCCTTCTGCAGGTGAATCCCTACCCGTCCTCCCTCGCTTGCGTCCCCGCGCGCAGGTCCTGCAGACGGCGTATCTGGCGGCTCCGGCTGAGATAGCCCAGCGTGTACACGAGCACCGCGACGCCGCCCACGATCGCTGCGACCGGCGCGGACGCCAGCGCCGCAACACCCGCGAACTGCAGCTCCCCCACGGGGCGCACGCTCGTGTGCACCATGCTCCAGATCCCCATCACCCGCCCGCGAAACTCGTTCGCCACCAGCATCTGCAGGTTCGTCTGCACCGCCACGTTCACCATCGACGCTCCCGTGCCGTACGCGAACAGCAGCCCCAGCGACACCCAGTACCACTCCGACAGCGCGAACGCTATCGAGAACACGCCCATCGTGACTGCCCCGCTCGTGAACAGCGCACGCTGCTGGTTCGGCGCCGTGAGGCTCGACGCGATGAACACGCCGGTCACGCTCCCGATGCCCGTCGCGCCCCACATGTAGCCGAGCCCGTCCGGCCCCACGCCCAGCACGTCTTTCGCGAAGATGGGATAGAGCACGGACAGGGCCACGCCGAAGGCCATGTTCCAGTACGCCGTGCCGATGAGGAACACGAATATCCGCTCCCGCCGGATGTACCCCAGCGCCGAGGCCATGTCCGCAAGCACGTTCCGCCCGCGCGACCGCACCACCGGCGGCAGATGCACACGGAACAGCATGAGCGCGTACACCACGACCGCAAGCGCGGTGATCGCGAACACCACGCCGCCCGCAACGCTGGCCGAATCGGACACATCGAGCACGAACGCGCTGACCAGACCGCCGATGACTGGCGAGCCCACGCGCGTCGCCGGGTGGATCATCGCATTCAGCCCCACCGCGCTCGGCATCGAATCGCGGGGCACGAGGTGCGGGAACATCGCCTGCCGCGCCGGCCCCTCGAACGACCCTATGGCCGAGAGCGCAAATCCGCCAACGATGACGTGCCACGCCGTGAGCACTCCCGCGAGGCCGAGCGCCGACAGCGCGCCCAACACCACGACGAACAGCAGTTGCATGGCGATGAGCAGTTTCCGCTGATCGAACTTGTCCGCGAGCGCCCCGCCGAAGAGCGTCAGCGCGGTGGAAGGGATGAACTGCACGATGCCGTGCACGCCCAACAGCACCGCCGACCCGGAGAGCTGGTAGATCAGCCAGCCCTCGATCATCCACTGCATCTGCTGGCCGGATACCGCGATGACGAACCCCACCCAGTAGAGCCGGAAATCGCGGTGCCGCAGTGCGCTGAACCTCCCTGCCATGCGGAAGAGTCTACTCTGCCATGCATCCACAGGCCGCGTGGGGTAATATCCCCCCATGCAGACCCCATTCGGCATCGTCGACGGCGACGGACACGTCACCGAGTCCGAGGACCAGATACGCCCCTACATGGACGAGCCCTACCGCTCGCGGGGCGGCCAGATACGCGCGGGTCACAACTACTGGGACATCAACCTCGGCGGGCGGCTCGGTTCCGTCGCGAAGGACGCGCAGACCTGGCTCGACGCCATGGACGAGGGCGGCATGGAGACCGCCATCCTCTACCCCACCTCTATCGGCTTCACCGCCGCGCTCATCTGGGAGCCGGACGTCGCGGTCGCCGTCTGCCGCGCCTACAACGACTTCCTCTACGAGGAGTTCACGACCGTCAGCCCGCGCCTCAAGAGCGTTGCGCTGCTTCCGCTGCAGGACGTCGACGAGGCCGTCAAGGAGCTGCGGAGGGCCGTCACCGAGCGCGGGCACTCCGGCGCGA
Source organism: Dehalococcoidia bacterium (assembly GCA_965220655.1). GTDB lineage: Bacteria > Chloroflexota > Dehalococcoidia > Lucifugimonadales > Australimonadaceae > Bin16. Next base: position 16,629 of record CBDCQO010000001.1, read on the forward strand.
TGCTCTCGGCCATCGGCGCGCACCCGCCGCTCGGACGCGCGCAGTACTTCCCGCTCTACGAGGAAGCGCAGCGGCTCGGCGTCATGCTCGCCGTCCACTCATCGACCCAGGGCATCCACCACCTCGCCGCCGACGACTACCAGCGCTTCATCGAGGTCAACACCTTCTGCTTCCCGGTCGGCCTCTTCCGTCACATGGTCAGCATGATGTTCGCCGGCATACCGGAACGCTTCCCCGACCTGCGCGTCGGCTGGATGGAGGCCGGATGCGGCTGGGTGCCCTACTGGCTGGAGCGCATGGACGAGAAGTGGAAGATACGCGGCGCCGACGAGGCCCCCATGCTCCGCAGGTCCCCCACCGAGTACGTGCAGCAGGGCAACTGGTACTTCCACACCGAGGCCGACGAGAAGATGCTCCCCTACACCGCCTCCGTCATCGGCAAGGACAAGCTCTTCTTCGCCTCCGACTTCCCCCATTGGGACTCCGAGTACCCCCACAACGTACAGGAGCTGCTCGCCCGCGAGGACATCGACGAAACGCTCCGCCGCAACGTCCTCCGCGAGAACGCCCTCCGCCTCTACGGCCTGTCGTAGCCTTCGGGAACGTAACCATGGAACCACTCCTCTGGCGCAAGCGCATCGGCCTCATCACCACCAGCGGGCAGGTCGTCACCGAGCCGCGCTACTACCAGCTCGCGCCGCCCGGCGTCACATTCCACACTTCCCGCATGCTGCACACCGGCGGGCCGGACGGACTCATCCGCATGGAGCAGAACGCCCCGCGCGCCATCGAAGAACTTGCGACCGCCGACGTCGACGCCATCGCCTACTGCTGCACCGTGAGCGGCGCGATGCGGGGGTTCGAGGGGGACCAGACCTTCTGCGACGACATCTGGGCGAACACGGGCATCCCCGCGACCTCAACGATGCTCGCCTGCGTCGAAGCGCTGCAGCACGTCGGCGCCCGGCGCATCGTCCTCGCGAGTCCTTACGTCGACAGTCACAACGAGCATGAGGCGGCTTACCTCCGCGAAGCCGGCATCGAGCCCGTCCTCATGCGCGGCATGGGCCTCACGTCGGGGAAAGAGTACTGCCGTGTGACGCCGGACGAGATACGCAGTTTCTGCCTGGACGCCTGGCAGGAGGCTTACGCGCTCTGGCCGGACGCCCTCTTCGTGAGCTGCATGAATTACGACGCCATCGCCGTCGCCGAGAACCTCGAGCAGATCATCCGCAAGCCTGTCGTCACCTCCCACACCGCGACCCTCTGGCGTGCTCTCGCCCTCGCCGGCATCCACGACCCCATCGAAGGCGCAGGCGCCCTCCTCGCCGACACCCGCTAGCCCCGTCGTTCCTGCGCAGGCAGGAACCTCGCAGCCGCGGGGTGAGGTGGGGACTGTCATTTCGAGCGAAGCGCAGCGAAGTCGAGAAATCTCTCGGGGTAGCCCGCTCATGGTGAGCCTGTCGAACCACGCGAGGCCATCTTGGCTGCCCATCCAACCAGGCAGGTGCACGAAGGTTAGCGTCTTGGCATCACTTAGGGATGATGCTATGATGCCTCCATGCGGACCACGCTTACATTGGACGATGACCTGGCCGACACGCTGAAAGAGCAGGCACGACTACAGAACAAGCCTTTCAAACGTGTGGTGAACGACGCCTTGCGTCGTGGGATGTCTCCGGGTACAGAGGAAGCTCCGCAGCCTCGATACCGGGTCGTACCGAACCGAAGCGGTCTTGCTCCCGGCGTGGACCCCATGAAACTGAACCAACTCAACGATCAGTTGGAGACTGAAGAGTTCACGGGGTCTAGTGCCTCTTGATCATCCCCGACATCAACTTGCTCATCTATGCCCACAATGAGGGCGCCCCCTTCCACGAACCTGCGCGGGAGTGGTGGGAGAGATTGGTGAACGGCGCCGAGCGCATAGGCATACCGTGGGTGGTCGCCATTGGTTTCGTCCGCTTGATGACCCATCCGAAGGCAGTTGCGCGTCCATTGGGTCCGGAAGAAGCCACCGACTACGTGCGCGATTGGTTCCGCTTCCCTCACGTCACGCCGATCAACCCGGGAACCGACCATCTCAGCTATTTCCGGCGAAACCTCGTCGCAGCCGGTGTCGGTGCGAATCTTGTTACCGATTCACACGTCGCTGCATTGGCTATGGAATTCCAGGCGGAGGTACACTCGAACGACCACGACTTCAGCCGCTTCCCCGGTCTCCGCTGGCGTAACCCTCTTAGGTAATCTCCCAAGAACAGGTGCAGGTTTCACCCTTCCTCATCACCATACGGTGGGCGCATCGTGTGCCAGGGCGTCGCCTGTTCGTAGGCGTGCGCGATGCGGAAGATCGACGTCTCGTCGAAGCGCTTCGCCATCACGTGCAGCCCTATCGGCAGGCCGTCGTCGGAGAACCCCATCGGCACGGACATCGCGGGCGCGCCGGAGTAATTCGCGGGCGTGTGGAAGCCGTACTTCCGCATCTGTTCCACCGCCGCCTCCTTCGTCGAAGGCTCGCTCTTCGTGTCCGCGATGCGCGGCGGGAACTGCGCGTACGCCGGGGCCACCGTCACGTCGAAGCGCTCCAGTATCCCGAGCGCCTGCGCCCGTAGTTGACTCCGCAACTGCAGCGCCCGCTGGTACGTCGCCGCCGGGATCAGCGCCGAGATCAGCGTGTTCCGGCGCACCCCCGCGTCGTACAGCTCCGGCGTCGCGTTCAAGTGCGTCCACTGCAGCGCCACGCGCGGCGAGTGCAGCGCGTTGTTGATGAGCGCCGTCATCGTGATGAGCGGCATCGACACCTCCTCCACCTCTGCGCCGAGCGACCGCAGCACGCCTACAGCGTCGAGCGTCAGTTGGCGGATGCGCGGGTCTAGGTGCGGAGCGTCGATCGCCTCTTTGATGACCGCGACTCGCATCCCTCGGATGTCGCCGTCGAGCCATGAGGAGTACGACGGCACCGGCAGCCGCGCCGACATGAGGTCGTTCGCGTCGAACCCGGCCACCGCCTCCAGCAGCAGCGCGCAGTCCGCCACCGACCGCGCGATAGGTCCTGCCGTGTCCTGGTTCCAGCTGCTCGCGATCATCCCGTGCGTGCTCACCCGCCCCAACGTCGGACGGATGCCCACCGCGCCGTTGCACGACGCCGGACGCCGTATCGAGCCGCCCGTGTCCTCGGCCAGCGACCCTGCACAGAGGCCCGCGGCGACCGCGATGCCCGAGCCCGTGCTTGAACCGCCCGCGTCGTGCTCCAGGTTCCACGGGTTGCGTGGCTGGCCGTACGGGAACACCCACGTCACCGGCGACGCGAACTCCGTCATGTTGAGCTTGCCGAGCATCACCGCGCCCGCCTCGTGGAACCGCGCGATGGGCGTCGCGTCGAAGTCCGGCACGAACTCTGAGAGGATGCTCGAGCCGCACGTCGTCAGGATGTCCTTCGTGTAGAACTCGTCCTTGTGCGCGAGCGGGATGCCCGCCAGCGGACCCACGGCCTCGCCCCGCGCCAGCGCCTCGTCCGCCTTCGCCGCCTGCTCCAGCGCGAGTTCCGCCGTCACCGTTACGTACGACCGCAACTCGCCGTCGAACCGCTCGACGCGGTCGAGGTACATGCGCGTCAGCTCCACCGACGACACCTGCCGTGTCCGCAGCAGGTGCGCCAGCTCCGTGATGGCCTTGTACGCCATCGGGTGGTCGGAGCTTTCCGTAAGCTTGGGTTCCGCTCGTCCTGAGCCTGTCGAAGGGCCGAACCCCGGCGCCTCCGCCGGATACTGCAGCGCGGGCAACGGCGCGACCCCGTACAGGTCGTGCTCGTCGAGCACCTCCAGCGCCTCGCGCAGCGCGTTGAACTGCACCGTCAGCGGCTCGACGTCCTCGTCCAGCAGCAGCAGCCCCGCAACCTTCGCCAGTCCACGAAACTCATCCGGTGTGATGTCAGCCATCGGTTACTCCTTGTTCACCTCTCTCCTCACCAGACCTCCCTGCCTCCGTTCACCAGGATCATCTGCCCTGAGATGAACCGCGCGTCGTCCGTGAAGAGGAACGCCATCACCCCCGCGAGGTCGTCCGGCACGCCCCGGCGCAGCATCGACGACTCCGGCTCATGGAGCGCCTCTTCTGCCGACAGCGGCTCCTCGGTGTCGGAGTGCGTGTTGCCCGGCGCGACGGTCACGACGTTGATGTTGTACTGCCCCAGCTCCCGCGCCACCGCACGCGTGATGCCGGTGATGGCCGACTTCGACCCGACGTACTGGACGTTCGTCGCGTTCGCTGAGCGGCCGATGCGCAGCGTGCTCCCGGAGCTGACGTTGACGATGGTGCCGGAGCCCTGCTCCCGCATGTACGGGTAGACCGCGCGGATGCCGAGGAACGTGCCCCGCGTGTTCACCGCGAACACCCGGTCCCACATGGTCATGTCGACGTCCATCAGCGACGGGTACTCCAGCCCGTGCCGCGTCGTGATGCCCGCGTTGTTCAGCAGACCGTCGATGCGCCCGAAGCGTTCGTGCGTCTGCCGCGCCATCGCGAGCGTGTCCTCCTCCGACGACACGTCGACTCGCAACGGCAGCACCTCGGCGCCCCGCTCCTCGCAGAGCGACGCCGTCTTCGTAAGATCCGCTATGTCGGCGAGCGTCAGCTTCGCCCCTTCCTCCGCCAGCCGCGTCGCGTACCTGCGCCCCAGCCCCGACGCCGCCCCCGTTACGATGATCACCCGGTCCTGCAACAGCATGCGCTCCCTCCAACGCGGTCCCGCCGCGCCGCAATCCTACACCTTGCGGGGGTGTTGTCATGCTGTTAACGTGCAGCCATCAAACGGCTGAACGGGAACGGAGCAGAAAGGGAGGCCTGTCATGGCAGTCATCGACGCTGACGCCCACGTCGTCGAAACGGAACGCACCTGGGACTTCATCCCCCCCTCCGACCAGAACCTGCGGCCCATCGTCATCACGAAGCCGGACAACGCCGGCAACGACGTGCGCTACTGGGAGATCGACGGGGTGATCCGCGGCACGGTGCGCCAGCCCATCGGCAAGCGCGAGGAGTGGGACCCCACCCGCATCGCGCCGGACATGGCCGCGTCGCAGGCGAACTCCGGACGGAAGATGGCGACGCCGGACGCCTCCAAGCACATGGAGGACGTCGGCGCCCGCCTGCGCCACATGGACGAGTTGGGCATCGACTACCAGATGCTCTACCCCACCATCTTCCTCCGCAAGCTCGCCGACCGCGACGAGACCCGCGTCGCGCTGGCGCAGGGCTACAACCGCTGGCTCGCCGACATCTGGACGCAGTCGGAGGCGCGGCTGCGCTGGGCCGCCGTGCTCCCGCTCTCCGTCATGGACGAGTCGATCAAGGAGCTGCACTGGGCGGCCGAGCACGGCGCGAACGGCGTCTTCATGCGCGGGGTCGAGGAAGAGGGCATGCTCCAGGACGAGTACTTCTTCCCGCTCTACGAGGAGATGGCCAGGCTGGATATGGCCGTTACCGTCCACATCGGCAACGGCAACCCCATGATCGAGAGCCTGCTGAACCATGGGGCGGGCGGCTCGCCGTTCTCCTCCATGCGCATCTTCTCCGTCGCGGCCTGCCACGCCTGGATACTCGCGGGCATCCCGCAGCAGTTCCCCGGCCTGCGCATCGCGTTCGTCGAGGCCGCGGCGCAGTGGGCACCCTACGTCGTCAACGACCTGCGGCGCCGCTTCCCCGGACGGCACGGCAGACCTGCGCCCGACGACCTCTTCGCCGAGAACCGCATCTGGGTGACGTGCCAGACTGACGACGACATCGGCTACCTGGTCGACTACGCCGGCGAGGACAACCTGCTCATCGGCACCGACTACGGCCACACCGACCAGTCGTCCGAGATCGAGGCTATGCGCATCTTCCAGGAGCAGGGCACCGTCGCGCCGGACGTCGTCAGCAAGATACTGGACGCCAACCCCCGCGCCGTCTACGGCTTCTAGCATCCGTCGTTCCTGCGGAGGCAGGAACCCCGCCTTCTCCCCTCTCCCCCGGGGAGAGGGTGCCGCGCTAGCGGCGGGTGAGGGCTAGGCCCCCGGCTCCAGCACCACCTTGCCGGTGACGGCATTGGCGGCGACGAGCCGGAACGCCTCGGCGGCCTGCGACAGCGGCAGGACGCGGTCGATCAGCACGCGGTAGCGGCCCTCCGCGGCGCCACGGAGCGCGTCGTCGATAAAGGCGTCGCCCCGGGAGCCAGCGCCAAGCCCGCCGATGATCCGCAGCCGGTTCCGGTAGAGGCGGCGCACGTCCACCGGCAGGATGCCGTCCCCGGCGTGCGTCCCCACCGTCAGGAGACGCCCGCCGACCGCCATGCTCTCGATGGCCTTCGGCCAGAGGGCCGGGTTGCCGAGGTTCTCGAACACCACGTCGACGCCCCGCCCGTCCGTGGCCGCGAGGACTCCTTCCACGAGGTCGCGCTCGCGGTAGTCGATGCCGTGATCGGCGCCCATGCTCATCGCCGCCGCGACGCGCCCGCCGCTCCCGGCCCCGGCGACGACCGTGGCCCCCGTCTCCTTCGCCAGCTGGATGATGCACGTCGACAGCGCGCCAGCGGCCCCCATCACCAGGACGCTCTCGCCCGCCTGCAGCCCGGACTCCGCGACCATCGAGTGGGCCATGCCGAAGTGCCGCCGCACGACGGTCGCCGTCGGGAAGTCGAGCGCTTCGGGAACGAGCGCCACCCGCGACTCGCGGACGACGGCCAACTCCGCATAGCCGCCCAGCGTCGAGAGCTCGGTGATGGCCGCGACGCGGTCGCCTGCCTTCACCGACGTGACGCCCTCGCCCACGGCCTCGACGACGCCTGAGGGGTCGACGCCCGGCGTGAACGGCAGCGCCGGGGCCATGCCGGCCTCGCCCGCAACGAGGTGCACGTCCAGCGTCGTGTTGACCGACACGGCGTGCACCCGCACCAGCACCTCGCCCGGCCCCGGGGTTGGGTCGGGGACCTCTTCGAGCCGCAATCGCTCCGGCCCGCCGAACGCTCTGACGACGATGGCTCTCATGGCATCTCAGTTCGGCCTAGAACCAGTCGTCCAACAGTTCATGGTGCTTGTCCCGTACCCACAGGCGGCGGTTTACGTACCATCTATCCATGATGCGCCACACCACCCTGCCCACGAGCACAACAGGGACAGCCGCCGCGAATCCTATGCCCAGCAACCCCTGCCGGTCAGGCTCGCCGGTCTCCGGCCCCACCGCCCCGATGATGATCCACCAGACGGAAACGAAGCCGGTAACGTAGAGCACAGGGAGAGACGATACGAGGAGGGCGAACAAGAGCCAGGGCCTGACGTGCATCCTGAACTTGCGAGACAGAGTTCTCTTCACCCTCATGATTGCATCGAATGCCGCTAGCACTGAGTCTTTTCCCCACTGACACAGTCGTGAGATGCCTCTGCATCGCCTCCATGACGCTAGCCTTCCCGGCACATCAGGTCAAGCAACGTCGCCGGCGCGTCGCGCATGGCTTTCAGCATGTGCCTGCACTGGAATCGCCACGGGTTGTGGCCGCCGCCCGCATCCTGATATACGCTGATGAGAACGGAGGACGCCCGATGACGACGACCAACGCGCTGGACGACCGGTTCGACGAGGCCGAGCGAGGCCTGGAGTGGCTGGAGAAGCTGGAGGCGCTGCAGGCGCGCTCTGCCTCCTACCGCGCTGCGTTCGAGGTTGCGGAGTACGTGATGCAACTGCGGGCGGCCGTGACCGCGCTGGCCGGAGAGCGCACGTCCGCCGAGCTGTCCGAGGCCGTCGGGGCGGAGACGGCGCAACTCGTCGAGGAGCTGCGGGAGGCCGGCGGCAGGGACTACTGGAACACGCGCGTCCTCCCCGCGTTGCTGAAGTCGGACCGCTGAGATAACTCACCACACGCCCAGCCGGTTCGGCAGTCCACCGCCGTCGTCCTCATCCGGATCGACGTCCTCCGCGTACGGCGGCGGGCGGTCGTAGCCGAGGCCGACGACGTGCGGCTTCGGCGGCGGGTCGCGCAGGAACGGCTCCGCCCCCGTCCAGATGCCGAACGACGGCGGCACGAGGAACGCGAGCGCAAGGGCGTCGGCCTTGTCCGGCGACGGCATGCCGCGCTTGCGCATCTCCGGCTTGCCCTCCAGCCGCACCTGGCCGGAACTCGATACGTCGTACCGCAGTCCGAGCAGTTGCCCGGCGAGTTCCTCGTCGCGCGGGAGCGTTATGAGGGCGTCGTTCAGCAGCCTGCGGAGCTCCCAGAAGATCTCCGAGCGGCGGTTGAAGAAGCGCGTGGGACGCTGCGCCGCGCCGCCGAAGTGGACGCCGTAGACCGGTGCGCCCAACTCCCGCAGCCGGTCGACGACGCCTCCGCCGACGCCGCCCTCGTCCACGAATACCGCCTCCGCGTTCCACTCCCGCACCGCGCGGCGCACCTCGAACACCAGCCGCATCGTGTCCATGCGCTCGTACGAACGCACCGAGAGCACGCGCTCGCCCTGCCGCACGCAGATCGCCGACTTGTCGAAGCCGAACCGCGCCACGTCCACGCCGATGTAGACGGGCTCGTTAGTTGTCATGTTGAGTGGAGCCGGAGGCGGAGTCGAAACATCTCTCGGGGAACGTTCGTCTTCCGTCGTTCCCGCGCTGTAGCGCGCAACCTCGCCTGGTGTAGGGGCGGTTTTGAAAACCGCCCCTACGTCCCGCTCCGCAGGAACGACGACGGCCGCCTCCCCGCGCTCCATCGCGGACTCGACGGCCTCGCGGCCGATGAGCGAGTCGTCAAGCGAGTCGGGGAACTCCGCGAGGACGGACGCGGCGTAGAGCGGGTGGTCCTCGCCGTAGTCGGCGGCGTACTCCTCCACGTACTCGGGCGTGATCATCCCCCGCCGGCCGCCGTCCTCACCGGTGAAGTTGGGGGTGTCGAACGCGGAGATGGCGATGCGGTGATAGAGGTTGCGCTTCGCGTGGTGGGAGACGAAGAACTCGCCGTCGCGCGAGAGCGCGTTGCCGACCAGCAGCAGGCGGTCCGGCTGCAGCCGCTTGATGGCGTCCATGTGCAGTTGCGGCATCGCGTGCGCCTCCGTCACAACCACTAACAGCTCTTCCGAGTGGAACCCCTGGATGTTGAGCGCGTTGTTGGTCGAGAAACCGAGCGCGAACCGCCCCTCGTCGATGCGGTACGCCGACTTGAGCATCCTGCCGCTGAGCACGTCCGCTGCCGCCGCGTACGCCTCGCGCATCTCCTGCCAGACGATCTCCTCGACCTGCCGCTGCGTCGGCCCGAGCGTGAGCGCCTTGCTCTCCGGGCGCGTCTCCAGCCACCAGAGCATGGCGCGCGCCGCGGCCCAGTCCTTGCCGGAGCCGTTCGCCCCGACGACGCTGACGCGCCGGTGATGCACCAGCGCATCGAGCATCTCCGCCTGCTTCGAGTACGGCGCTCCGGCGTCGCCGAGCACCTCCGTCACGAACCCGACGGGGTCGTTCGCGTATCGCGTGAGGTCTTCTGGCACGGGTCCACCTTCTCCACCGCTTAACACAGAAAGCCCCCTAGCTCTTTCGCTGAGGGGGCAGCGTTCTTCCTGCGGCTCGTCCGCAAGGGTCGATCTGCGCGTTCTCGGTCGCGCTCTACCATCGTGCGCCAGGGGCGTCACACCGCGCAAGGGGCGCGTGTCACACCGATATCAACATCGATGGGGAGGACGGGTGGGTTGTCTCCTGAGGCTCACCCCACAGACCCACGCCGCTGGACGTGCTCGCGTAGCGCGCGGTTGATGTCCGTCTGGTAGCCGCGGCCATCGCGTGCATGCACCTTGAACCAGGTCAACACGTCTGCGTCCAATCGGAGCGTGACCTGCCGCTTCACGGGCCGGTAGAACAACCCTCGCCTCGCGTCGGACCAGTCGAGTATCTCGGGGATATCTGTCGTGTCGATCCGATCGTCTGGCAGCTTCTCCAACGCCTCGATCTCCGCCCTTTGTTCGTCGGTCAACTCAGCACGTTCCTTCTTCATACGCGTTCCTTTCACGGCTGGTCGCCTTCCGTGCGCTGATGATGCGTCCTACCTCGTTCTCCGTGTCCACATTGCGCTCAGGCCAAGTGTGGACAACCATCAGTACCACTGCGCCGACCATTCCCACCGTCCGCCACCGCTGTTCGTAGGGATACGGGTCCTCGACCGTGGCTGCGAGCGGGTCATCGAACACCAGTATGGCGGTCTCGAAACCGAGGCCGTGGTCGCGCCGGTTCGCTGCATCCTTCGCAGGGTCCCATACCCAGAACGGTGTGCCATCTGTCATTACAGGATTGTAGTTACAGTAGGTGACATCCGCAACCCTCACCCGCACCCTGCCATCAACAACTCCGAGAGATTCCTCGGCTCCGCTGCGCTCTGCTCGGAATGACACAGATCCCCATGCACCGCTTCCACCCCGGAGTACCCTCACCCTAGCCCTCTCCCCTTGCAGGGAGAGGGGACAATGAGCGCGGGGATTGGAAGAGGGGGCGGCGGGCGGGGCAGCGGCAGGTCTTGCCGAGGTTCAGGAGGTCTCCTTCGGCCCAGGCGTGGGCGATGGCCAAGACGATGCGGTTGGGATCGGGGGTGCGTCCGGTCTTCGCGCACTGGCGGAGGTAGGCGTCGATGGGGACGGGGCTGAGGACGGGGACGTTCACGGCTCCAGCAGCCTCGAAGAGTTCCGCGACATCCGGCAAGGGCTCGCCGCGCCCGGCGGCAGCGGCCCAGCGGTCGACGTAGTCGTCGGCGATGGGTCTGAGGGTGGCCTGCACCGCCAGGCAGCCAAGGTAGCGCTCCATGGACCTGAGGCTGCTCTTCATCGCTGCTGCCTCACGAGGGTGATGGCGTTCTCCAGCGTCTCCATGCGGCGACGGGTCTCGCGCTGGTCGCGGACGCTCATGGACATGGCGAGCGCGGTCTTTGACGCCCGATGGGCCACGTTGGGGTCGTCGCTGTCCATCAATTGCGCTATGCGGAAGACGCCCTTGAGGGCGAGGCCTTCCAGCTCCGAGTAGGCGAAGTCCGCGATGTTGTTGCGGATGCGCTCCAACTCCTCACGGAAGGCAGGTTCGTTCATCCAGCGTGTGAGGGTGCGCCGGGTTACCTGCGCGGCCTGCGCCCCGCGCGTGAGGGTGGATTCGGAGGCGACGTACGGGAGGGCCGCTGTCTGGCGGGGCGAAAGGGCGATCGCTCGCTCAGGTGAGACATCGTGAGACATTTCGGGACATACCTCCTGCGAGATTCGGCTTCACGTCCGGCAATGGGGCCGGGCGGTGGTTGGCCGTGCAGGACAGGGTACGGAGGGGCAGTTCGTTCGGGCAATAGGCAGATGTCACGATGGCGACTTCCAAGTTGGAGGCCGCTCAGTTGGGGTTCCTCCCCAATACTATGCTCCCTCTCGGCAGTTATAGGCAGGTGCCCGGCACCAATGACCTTCTTATTGATTGCAAGAATTGACGTGGACGGGCGCACAGCGGGATACTAGCCGCGTGAACATCCTGTGCGGCCACCTCATACTCGCCGAAGACCCTGTGTCCGGCAAGGCGTCAACCAAGTGCGACGTGTACGTGTACGCGAACCAATGCAAGCGTGGAGGTGAGGTGACCTGCCAGAGTTGCCTTACGGCGACATGACGCTCGGCCACCCGCCATTGGGCCCCTACAGGTCGTTCTCATTCCGCTGGCATCCCCATCCCCTTCCCTGCCTATGCGTATTCTATCCTTCGCGTGGCGGGCGAGGCGGGAAAGGTGGCTGTTCACGAAGAGGTGAATCTGTTTGAGGCTGTGGTGCCGGAGGTCTAGGCTGCTGTGGTTGAGGCTGAGGCCTCCGTTCGTTACGGGCGCTGTCCATGCATTCTCTCCCAGTCGTTCTCGGCTGCTACGTCAGCCTCAATGTTTAGTTTCTTGTCTAGCATACCAGGCTGAAGCAATGCAAGCGTCGTGATTTGATTCATGCGACGCAGCAGTTCCTGACCCTCAGCAATGCTTCTCCTGTAACTCACACTTTCCTGCATTATTCTCATTTGTAGCGCCTCAGCGTCGTCTACCACATACATCAATAGGCTCGCAATACTGGCTGCCGAACTAGCCCTTCTAGAATCATCAAAGGTTGCGTAGATGATATTCATAATTGCACCAAATGCACCAAGCGATATTCCAATCCATCCGGCAATTGTCGGCTGGAATGTGTAGGCTGTGATTGAAACAGACAACACGATTAGCAGTGTAACTCCAGCAGACATTCTACGATTTCTTCTCGCGGCCTTGTCTGACAATTCCACGTAATACCGATAAGTTCGATCGGCATCAAGAACAACCTGTTTGACGTATGAAAGGCTATCAGCGTATTCCTTCATGGCACGCCTCCCCCTCACTTTTCCCTCAAGCGAGGCGGTCTGTGCCTATAGTACATTCCTTAGCATCGCCGAGCAAACCAAGCCATGACGTAGGAGCGGGGCTATTCCCATTGGTGTCAGCTCGCGCACTCTGCCGCCAGACTCCTTCTCGCCCGTGCAGTTTGGCCTCTTCGGCCCGTTACGTCCAGCAGCGCAGGAGCCTTAGCACGATGAAGGGATGCGGGCTGCCTACCTCGACGGATCTCCTGGATTACGCGGGCGTGTTATTGGGGTTGGCACGCCGAGGGTGCCACAAGGGATGCCCCTACACCGGGCACCCTCTGCCCTACACCGAGGGCCCTCACCCCCGCATCAAGTGCGGGGCAGGCTCTAACCCTCTCCCTCAGGAGAGGGAATCAGGCGGTCCGCCTGTGACCAGGGGGCGTCGGGCGGGGCAGCGCAAGCCTTGCATCCGTCCCTTCCGCCACGTACCCTACTCCATGCGACAGTGCTGGATGTTGGAACCATCCTGCATGGAAGAAGGGCGCCCTACGCCCTCCTGTTGGTTCACGTGGTCTGGCACTGTCGCAAGTACCTTCAACCATGCGGCAGGAGGGCACCGTGTTATTCCGATTCGTTCTGCTGGGACTGCTACTGGTCACGGCGTGTGCAGCCCCGACTCCGACTCCGACCCCCAACGCATATCACAACACCTACACCGATCCCGACTGCAACGGCCACCTCCATTTCATCTCCGACCCCAACGCCGGTTCCAGACTCTGGCATGTGGGAAATCTATGACGAGCACGACAGACTTACGGGTGAGACGCGTCGCACTGTTACGCTAACAGCGACATGGTCGGATGCAGAGTGGCCCTACGAAACGATCAATCACGTACTAGCGCTCACTTGTACATCCGACTCGCACGTAGGAGCGGTACTCGGTTACGGCGGGCAGTACTTGGGATTTGATAACGCCCGTACCGAAGCAGCCTTGGATGAAGGCTCCGTGCACTCCATCACGTGGAACGTCTCCTCTGGAGGCGAGTGGCTGGTCAACACGAACTTCAATCGCTATTTGCGCAACGATGGCTGGCTTGACGCCGAGCGCCTAGTGATACGCTTCTCGCCTGATTTCAGCCAACCAATGACCGCCGAATACGACCTCTCCGGTATCAGGTGGGCGCTGGATCAACTACCCTGTCCAGAAGTAGTGGCGAGCATCACAGGGTAGCCACCAACGTCCATGCAGACCTCCGCGCGCGTCTTGTGGGTGCACCTAGGAGTAGGCTACGAGATGGAGATGACGCAACAGCACAAGGAGCCTCGGCCAGCCCCCACGGAGGACGTTGAAAACGTCGAGCAACCGCCCCCGGGTGAGAGCTCTTCGCCAGAGGATGACCAAGCGTGGTTCTGGACGCCATCCTGGCAAGCAGGCGAGGCGGAGGCGGACCGGGATATAGTCGCGGGGCGCGTTACGAACCTTTGCGGAACCCCGTTCCCAGAGCCCACGCCCCTGTCCGGTTCACCCCCATCCTAGCCTTCCCCCATCAAGAGGGAAGGGATCGAACAGCCTGAGAGATTCCTCGGCTACGCGGTGCTCCGCTCGGAATGACAACGGCAAGGGCGCCCACGAGGGACGCCCCTACACCTGACACCCCTACACCCTGCACCCGGAGTACCCTCTCCCTAACCCTCTCCCCTTGTAGGGAGAGGGGATCAGCCCCCTACCCGCCGGTCACGGCGGCGCGGCAGCACTGCTCGTCCTGCTCGGGGGCGCCGCCCGCGACGCCGATGGCGCCGACGACGTACGGCCTGCCGATGGGGATGCCGCCCGGTCCGGCGGCGAGGCGCGTGCGGTCGAGCGAATCGGGGGCGCGTTCGAGGGCGCGCTCGTTGACCTGCGAGGTGGAGAGCGCGAAGCCGACGGCGGTGTACGCGCGGTTGGCGGCGGTGGAGGTCTTGGTGGCGTCGTCCGAGGCCGCCGGGGAGGTTGCGACGGGCTCGCCGCGCTGGTCGACCACCACGACGCTCACGTCGAGGCCGAGTTCGCCCGCGCGGGCCAGGGCCGACCGGATGAGCTGCTGCGCCCACTCGACGGAGACGGCGGGCGTGTCCTGCTTCGCCTCGAGGAAGAAGACCCGGTTGCGCTCGATGGACGCCTTCCACTCCTCCGGCACCTCGTGCTCGAGGTAGATGGCATCCACGGGGCAGACGAGCACGCACTGCTCGCAGGCGATGCAGAGGGCCGGGTCGATGAAGAACTGCGGCTCGTCGTCGGAGGAGGCGATGCAGTCGACGGGGCAGACCTCGACGCACGTGCCGTCCTTCACACCGATGCACGGGTCGGTGATGACGTAGCTGGAGAAGGGGGCGTCAGTGGTCATGCGCGAGTCCTCCGGTCACGAGCCCGGACGGCCAAGGGGCAGCGGCAGGTCGGTCAGCACGGCGTCGCCGACGTACTCGTCGCGCCCCGGCTCGACGCCCGCGGCCCTGGCGGCGGCCGGGTCCACGGGGCGGACCGTTCCGCGGTAGCCCAACTCCCGGATGTAGGCCGCGAGGCTGAAGTTGACGGACGCCGACTCGTGCAGGACGTGCTGAGCGGCCATGCCCTTCACCCTGTCGGGGTGGTGCTCGGCGTGTACGGCGCAGACGACGGTGAAGGGGTGGTCCTCCGCGAGGTCGGCGGGGTTGGTGTCGTCACTGGAGAGGAGGAAAGCGGTGTCGGTCTTCGCCACGCCGATGGCGCTGCCACCCAGGAACCGGACGAGCTGGTCGAGGTCCTGCAGCAGCCGGTCCGGCTCGGGCAACTCGCTGCGGACGGGGAAGATGCGCCCCTCCGGTGCGCGGCGGATGGCGTCCGTGATGGCGTTCGCCGGATCGGCGAGCGGCCTGTTCACGAAGGCGTCCCAGTAGGGGTCGCGCGGGCGGCGCAGCGGCCAGCGGAGGAGTCCCATCGCTTACGCCTTGCTCTTCAGCTTCTCTTTCAGGATGTCGAAGCGGCGCGTGTTCTCCTTGAGCGGATAGTAGTAGCCGCGCTCCGGCTCTTCCGGCATGACCGTCCCGTCCGGCAATTTCAGGCGCCCGGAGTCGTGGCTCATCCACTGCACGCGCTTGCGGCCCAACTTGCCCCAGAAGCGGTCGTCTATCCACTTCAGCGCGCGGGTCGTGATGCCGCGCAGGGGGATGGGCGTCCACTTGATCGCCCGCACCGCCACGGTGCGCCACCAGGCGTCCGGCTTCGTGTAGGGGCAGACCGCCACGCAGGTCATGCAGATGTCCCAGTACTCCATGACGTGGGGCCGCAGCCGGTAGCAGGTCTCCCAGTTGATCTTGTACTTCTCGACGCCGTTGACGACGCCCTTGCCCTCGGTGGAGATGCTGTTGGTGGGGCAGGTGTTGGCGCACTTGCGGCAGACCTTGCAGAAGTCCTCGACGCCGATGTCGATGGGCTCGTCCGGCACGAGCGGCAGGTCGGTCAGGATGGGGTCGCCGAGGTGGACACGCGCGCCGAACTTCTCGGTGATGAGCATGCCGTGCCTGCCGATCTCGCCGAGCCCCGCCCCGAGCGCCACGGGCATGGGCGTCGCCACGCGCGTCGCCACGCCGTAGCCCAACTCCCGGATGTAGCCCGCGAGGTTGGCGTAGGTCGAGCGGAGCGCCTCCGCGCCGAAGTGGTACGCGGCGTCGCCGATGCGGTGCCGGTGCGCGCGGCCCATGTCGTAGTCCCACGCGTAGATGCAGGCGATGGCGTACGGGTAGCGCCGCGCGGTCTCCTCGGCGCTCACCATGATCGTGCCGCCTCCGCCGTCGGCGCCCCTGCCGTCGTCGGGGTAGCGCCCCTCCTTGTAGAGGAACGACGGGTGGACGCGCATGATGCCGACGTCCGACGCGCCCAGGTGCTTCGCGACGCGCTTGATGTGCTCGGTCATCACCTTGGAGTCGATGACCTCGGTGCGCTCCGGGTTGACCTTCCCCCGGGGCGCTCCGGCGATGTGCGTTTCGATGGCGTTGCGCCGGTCAGCCGACGAGTTGGCCGTCGCGACGCGCCCGAGCGGGTCGCGGGAGGTGCGGTTGAAGTACCAGTTGTGGAGCGGCTTGCCGAGCTCGCCCCGCTTGTTCTTCTCGTGGGGAGTCTGCGAAGCGTCGACCGACTGCCAGTCGCCCACGACCCGGACGCTGCGTCCCAGGTACGGGATCGGCTCCCACGACGCTTCCTCGTTCCGCGCTTCGTCCTTGATGACCATGGGCGGCCTCCCTGTCACGGGGTTACGGGCACACTATACGCCTTCCTCTTCGTGGCGGTGATATATCTCCTCGATCGCCACGTCGAGCTCGGCCCACTGGCGCTCGGTTGCCGAGCGCAGCCGCATGTTCTGGAACGCGCCCCAGACGGTCATGGCGGGCGGGACCAGCAGGACGGAGAAGAGGAGCGAGTACGCGATGGTGATGGCCGCCGTGATGCCGAACTGCTGCATCGCGGCCAGCGGCGAGAACGCCATCACGCCGATGCCGAGCGCCGTCGTCAGCGCAGAGCCCAGCAGCGCCGAGCCGGTGATCGAGAGCGTCCGGACCGCCGCCCGCTCCGGGTTGCGCAGGCGCGCGAACTCCTCGCGGTAGCGATGGATCATGTGGATGGTGTAGTCCACCCCGATGCCGATGGAGAGCGCCGTGATGATGGACGTGGTGATGGTGTACGGGATGCCCAGCAGCGCCATGGTGCCCAGCACCGAGATGAGGACGAGCACCGTCGGCACTACGGCGATGACCGCCAGCGCGGGCTGGCGTACCGTCAACCAGAAGAAGAGCGTGAGGACCACCAGGGCCGCCGCGATGGTCGTGCCGATCGACTCCGTCTGCCGGTCCCTGATGGTGTCCGTGACCACGAACGAGATGATGCTGTCCGAGGTCGCCGTGAGGGCGTCGTCGTCACCGGCCCAGACCGCCTCGACGTCGTCCTGCAGCCGCTTCGACGCGCCCGGGTCGCCGGTGGAAGCCGGGAACTGGAGCAGTATCGTGTCGACGCCGGCATGATCGTTGACCAGACTGTGTCTCAGGGCAGGGTCTCTCGCTTCGATCTCGTCGATGAGCTCCTGCATCAGCGCCCCGTCGAGCCGCACGCCCGCGGTGGCTTCCCGGAAGAGCGCTTCGAGCCGCGGGTCGTACTTGTCGCCGGGCTGGCCGCTGTCGTGGGTCCAGTCCTCGATGAGCAGCTCGTACGATATCTGGACCGGCCCCGCTGCCGCCGCCGGGCGGCGCTGCTCGTCCTGGAAGGCGTCCCTGAACTCGTGGAGGTTGAGGAGGGTGCGGGTCTCCGTGGCCTCCGCCCTGAGGAGCACGCTGGTGTTCTCCGTCGAGCCGCCGACCGCCCTGTCGAGCGTGCCCAGGTCCTTCAGCACGCTGCCGCCCCTGGGCAGGAGGTCCCTGATGCTGAACTCCGACTCGAGGCCCCTGGCCGCGAACCCCAGCGCGAGCGTCACCGCCAGCACTGCGATGATGTAGGGGGCGGGTCTGCGGGTGATCTGCCTGCCCAGCAACTCCGCCAGCCGGTCGATGCCGGGCAGCGCCTGCGAGATCGGCCGGGCCGGCCGCAGCCTGCCGCGCGCCTCTCGCCGGCGGTCGATGATCGTCCTGCCCGCAGGGATCAGCGTCAGCATCACGATGAGGCTCAGCCCCACGCCCAGCCCGCCGACGATGCCGAAGTCGCCGACTATCTCGACCGGGGAGAAGAGGCCCACCAGCAGGCTGACGATCGTCGTCGCGGCTGCCAGCATCAGCGGGACGACAACGTTCCGCAGTCCCACCCGCGCGGCGGACGCAACCGTCTCGCCGTCGATGCGCTGCTCCCGGTAGTGGGAGACGGCCTGGATCGCGTAGTCCACCGTCAGGCCGATCACGATGATGGGCACCATCGCCGTGAGGGTGTTCGGGGCGCCGACCAGCCCCAGTCCTCCCGGTCCGAGCCAACCCTCTACCCCCACGATCCACATCATCGCGATGAAGAGCCCCAGCAGGGTGAGCAGCAGGTCCGAGATCGAGCGCATGAAGAGCACGACCAGCGCCGCGATGAGCAGCAGCGCCAGTCCGATCAGCGGCCCCATCCCCTCGATACCCTTCTTGTAGTCGTCCTCGATGACGACGAACGACATGCTGCTCACGCGCAGCGGTCCCTCGTCCCCGACCGCCAGCTCGTTGATCCTCCGCTCGGCGTCGACGACGCGCTCGTCGCCCGTGTCGTGCAGGCGGATGCTCCCCACAGCGACGGGCGTGCCGTCCGTGTCGGTCCCGGTCAGCACGGCGAGCGTCTCCCGGATGCCGGGAACGCTCCGGACAGCGTCGACCTGCTCCTGTGTGACGCCTTCCAGGCTCGCGACCTGGAGGCCGGTCTTGACGAGCAGCGAGGGCGCGAAGAACGGGGCGGTCGGCGCCAGTATCCCCGCCACGTCCGGGTCACCGGCAATACGGGCGAGCAGAGCGTCCATCTGGGAGAGCCCGCCGGGCGTGAGCGCCTCGCCGCGGAAGAGGAGCGTCACCACTCGGACCTCACCGGAGTCGCTGAAGAGCTCGTCTATCTCGGCCATCGCCCTGGCCACATCGCTGTCCTGGGGAAGCGTCCCCTCAGTGTCCAGCGGGGCCTCGCGCAGGTCCGACCCCATGGCCATGAGGACGGTAACGATGAGGAGAGCGAGCAGCGTGAGCCACGGGCGAACCGTGACCAGCCAGCTCAGCCATCCGAGTATGTTATGCATGGCCACGCCGCATCTTCAGAGTCTCGCGCCGGTGCACTATCGGAACGTACGCAGGCGCGGGGAAGATTCTACATGGGGGAACGGCTCCGTCGCTGCTGCGCCGCAGTTCTCTTGCTCTGGATTCCCGCCTTCGCGGGAATGACGGAGAAAGCGGGAATGACGGGAGGCTCAGCGGCGGGCGCCGCCGTTGGCGTCGATGACCTCACCGGTGATGTAGCCCGCGTAGTCGGAGGCGAGCCAGACGACGGTGCCGGCGTGCTCCTCCGGTTTGCCGAGGCGCCCCATCGCGGAGACGCCGCCGGGGAGGTATGCCGCGGACGAGTCTTCGCGCCAGCGGGGACGGTGGGGCGTCTCGATGCCGCCGACGGCAATGGCGTTCACGCGCACCTCCGGCCCCCACGCCTGCGCCATGGAGAGCGTCATGTTGATGACGCCCGCCTTCGCCGCGCCGTAGGCGGGAGAGTCGGGGCTGGGAGCGCGTCCGGCGACCGAGGCGATGTTGACGATGGAGCCCCTGCCCTGCTGCTTCATCGCGGGGACCGCCGCGACGCTGCATTGGAACATCGTCACGACGTTGACGCGGTACGCCTCGACGAGGTCGTGCTCGGTCAACTCCATGAGCGGCCCCGCCTTGAACGTCTCGCCCCAACTGCCGCCGACGACGTTCACGAGGACGTCGATGCGCCCGCACTCGGCGAGCACGCGCTCGACCATGGCGTCGACCTGCGCCTTGTCGCGGACGTCGGCGGTGATGCCGAGGGCACGGCGTCCGAGCGCCTCGACCGCGGCGACGCCGTCGCTCACGGGGGCGTGGGGCCGGGCGCGTCCGTCCGTCACCTCCTCCGGCTCGCGGGCGACGACGACGATGTCAGCGCCGTGCTTCGCAAGCTCGGTGCAGCAGGCGAAGCCGAGACCCTGCGCTCCGCCGGTAACGATGGCCACTCTGCCGGTAAGGTCGAAGTCCATGGTGTGCTCCTATGCGTCCCTGGCGGAGGTGGGGCCGACTTCACCCTTGCAGTAGGAGATGAACGCCTTCATGCGGCAGGTGACGCCGTTCTTGTCCAGCTCGCCCTCGAAGATCTCGTGGATCGAGGGGTCCTCGTCCTCGTATTCGACCTGGTGGCCGCCCTCCTTGAAGCTCCGGGCACCGTCCACACCGCGCGGGATGGCGGCGCGCAGGCCGTGGGTGCCGGGCGTGAGCGCCATGTAGCGCGCCCGCCGCGTGCCGGAGTTGAAGTGCTGGTGGTACGTCCCGTCGCTCGGCACGATGACGAGCGAGCCGACCTTCCAGTCGGCCTTGCGGAGGTCGGACATGTCGTCCTTGGTCCACAGGAGCGAGAAGCCGGCGTCGCCGCTGAGGAGCACGAGGTTCGCGCCGGGGCCGTGGCGGTGCGCCTTCTTGTAGGTGCCGACGGGGAACTCAGAGATGTGGGCCTTGGAGGTGTTGCCGGCCATCTCGAACATGGAGTTGATGCCACCCGCACCACGCTCGTTCCAGGCGTAGAGCGCCATGTCGGGCGCGTTCGGCATGAAGTTGGAGGCCCAGACGCGCCGGTTGTACAGCTTGCCGTTACCGCTGAAGAAGTCGTCCTCGCCGCTGTAGCGGCTGCTGAACGGGTAGTCGCACTGGAAGATGAAGTTGTTGTCGCTGAAGAGCCGCATATTCGGCGGTGCGGTCGTCACGGCGAGGTAGCGGGCGGGCTCGGAGCCGCTGCCGTTGAAGTGCTGATACCAGCAGTTGAGCGGGATCGAGAAGAGGCTGCCCTTCTTCCACTCGAACGTCTTCTTGTCCTCGCTGCCCTGCGGCCAGATGCTGGTCGCGCCGCGCCCGGAGACGATGTAGACGTACTCCTCGTAGACGTGATGCTCCGGCTCCGAACTGCCGCCGGGGTCGATCTCGACGATGTGGGTGTCGTTCGTGAGGACGTGGTAGGGGATGTTGATGACGGCGCCCTTCCCGCCCTTGCGCTCCCACGGGCCGAGCTCGACGTTCGCGATGTCGTCGAAGGCGTAGTCGACGATGACCTTCACGCCCTCGGCCTTCAGCCAGTCGGCGTAGGGGTCGGGTATCGCGAAGTCCTCCAAGCCCTCGGGGGTCGGCGCGTACTTGATGGCCGCATCGGCGTCGGTGGTCATGGCTCCCTCCTTGTGTCAGGTTCCGCGCCGCAACCATACGCCAGCGACGTGGCGCGTGCACGCTTGACTACGCCTCGCGGCGGGCGCACACTGCCAGCAGCAGCCGATCGCGAGAAGGAGGCGTCGAGATGGTCGTTGAGACGAGGACACAGAACGCGCTGGACCGTTTCATCAGCAAGACTCGAGAGCTGTTCGAGAGCGAGCCCGACCTGCCGAAGCGCTGGGAAGCACTCCGACCCATCCTTGCGGAGTTGCTCGCCGACCCGACGGTCACCGAGGCGTCGAAGAACTGGCCGGACTGCGTGGCCAAGGAGGGCCGCGGCGAGAACCTCATCTTCTACGAGGACCCGGACTTCGGCTTCGCGATCAACGGCCTCGTCAAGGGCGAGTCGCGCCAGGGCAGGCTGTCGGGCATCCACGACCACGGGTACATCTACACGCTCTACGGCGTGCTGGACGGCCACGAGCGCATCGAGCGCTACGACCGGCACGACGACGGCTCGCGCCCCGACTACGCCGAGATCACGCTGGCGTCGAACCTGTACGTGGGCCCCGGCGAGATCGACCTCGTAGGGCCGTACGAGATACACCGGGAGAATACCGTGGGCGAGCGCTCGGTGGCGGTCATCATCCGGAGCAACAAGGCGGGCAACCACCTGCAGGGCCGCTACCGCCCGGAGACCGGCGAGTACTGGCAGGGCTACGGCCCGCGCCAGACGCCCATCGAGATGTTCGGCAGCCCTAGGTGAACGTCCAGCTAGTCGTGTGTCACACGGCAGGTCACGCCGAGAGAGGCCGCTGGTAGAATAGGTGCGCTGCGCTCATCCGTGAGCGCGGAGGCGGAGCATGGCGACGCAACGCGAACAGAGCGAACCCGAACCCCTCGAGGGAGAGGCGCTCGTGCGCGCAATCATGGCCGACAAGAAGCTCGTCGCCGAGGTTCTGGAAGCGCAGCGCCGTGCAGATGCGGGGGAGACTGTTTGGATCCCCTGGGAAGACGTCAAACGGGAGATGGATGCCCGTAGACGTCTTCCTTGATGCACGCGCCAAGTCGTTCCTTACCGCTTTATCCGCCGCAGAGCAAGCTCGGGTACAAGCGGTCCTCGACGGCCTGATGGCTGACCCTTATCCGGATGAACGGAACAAGGTCCGCCTTCCCTTCCCATTCCGCTACGGGACTATCGCCTGCGTCAGCGATGGCTTTTTCATCGTCTACGAGTTCGAGAACGCCGCGACGCTAAGGGTTTCCACAATCTCCTGGTACACCGGGCAGTACTGGGGCTAGCCTGACGCCTGCCCGGCCTCGTGGAGGGCGCGCCAGACGCGCTCCGGTGTGAGGGGGAGTGTGGAGATGCGGACGCCCGTCGCGTTGAAGACGGCGTTGGCGGTCGCAGGCGCGACGCAGACGATACCGCCCTCGCCGACGCCCTTCGCGCCGTAGGGGCCGGGGCCGTTGCCGCTCTCGATCAGCACGGTCTCGAACTCGTGCGGCAGGTCGGTGAAGACGGGCACGCGGTAGTCGACGAGGTTGGGGTTCAGGAGCTGGCCGTCCTCGTAGAGCATCTCCTCGAAAAGCGTGTGGCCGATGGCCTGCATCGCCGCGCCCTCGTCCTGACCCTCGACCTGCTTGGGATTGATCGCTTTGCCGGGGTCGGAGATGGAGTAGTAGCGGAGCAGGCGCACCTCGCCGGTGGCGGTGTCCACCTCGACCTCCGCCGCACCGATGCTCACCTCCCAGAAGACGGGGTCCTGGCGGAGCTTGCCGCTGGGGTGCTTCGGGGTGACGTAGCCCCGGCCCATGAGTTCGCCGCCTGAGCCGCCGAACATGTTGCGCACGAGCGCGGCGAACGCGATGGTCTCGCCCTTGAACGACGCCCGCCCATCCTCGGCCTCGATCTCCTCCGGGAACGCCTCGAAGTGCTCCGCGGCAAGGTCGAGCACCTGCGTACGAACATCGACCGCAGCATCGTGTACCGCAAGTCCCATGAGGGTGGTCGAGCGGCTAGAGCCGGTCGAGCGGTCCCACGGCACCGCGGACGTGTCCGACGCGACGACGCGCACCTTCTCGTACGGGATGCGCATCTCCTCCGCGGCGATCTGCGCCATGACCGAGCGCGACCCCTGCCCCATCTCCGCGCTTCCGATGTAGACGGTCGCACTGCCGTCCGCATGGAAGCGCACGAGCGAGGTCGACGTGGGGCTCGCGCCCGAGTTCGTCACGCCGCACGCAAAGCCGATGCCGCGCTTCACACCCGGAGGCGTGGGCCCCGGCGTCCACGAGTCCCAGCCAAACTCATCGGCGACACGACGCAGCGCGTACTCGAGGTCGCCCTCGATGGGACGCCTGCCGCGCCGTACCTCCTCGCCCTCGCGGACGAGGTTCTTCACACGGAACTCGAACGGGTCCATGCCGAGTGCGTGAGCGATCACGTCGATCTGGGACTCGCACACCCAGATGGCCTGCGGCCCGCCGATGGAGCGGTAGGAGCCAGCCGGGGTCGAGTTGGTGAACAGGCCGTACGTCTTCACCCGGACGTTCGCCAGGGCGTACGGGCCGGGCATGCGGTCGCCGAAGCGCTCCGTCACCCGGACGCCGTTGTCGGTGTAGCCGCCGGTGTCGACGTAACCGGTGCACTCACGGGCTACGATGGTGCCGTCGTTCATCACGCCGGTGCGGATCGTCCCGCGGGCGGCGTGTCGGCGCACCGTCCGCATGGCTTCGTCGACGCTCAACGCAAGCCGCACGGGCCTGCCTGCCTCACGGCTCAACGCCGTCACGAGCGGTTCAATCTTTGTGTACGATTTGCTCCCGTAGCCGCCGCCGACATAAGGCACAACGACCTGCACCTGGTCCAGTTGCCGCCCGAAGAGGCGGGCTATCTCCGCCTGCACGAGGAACGGATGCTGGGCGGACGTCCAGAGCCGGATGCGGTCGGGCTCGTAGCTGGCGATACAGGTATGGGGCTCCATCGCGTAGTGGTAGACCATCGGGAACTCGAACGTGTCCTCGAAGACGCGGTCGCACTCGCGGAACGCGGCGTCAACGTCGCCCCACTCGTAGCCGTACTCGTGGCAGAAGTTGGACTCGTGGATGGGTTCACCCGACCCGTCGAGCGCTTCGTCGATGCCGGTGACCGTCGGCAGTTCCTCGTACTCGACGTCGACGAGTTCGATGGCTGCCTCGGCGGTCGCGAGGTCGACGGCGGCGACCGCCGCAACGGGTTCGCCCTGGAAGCGCACCTTGTCGATGGCGATGACAGGCCGGTCCTTCTTGTCGGAGCCGTAGTGGGTCTCCATGTTGACGAGCTCAGCAGCCGTGAGCACCGCGTAGACGCCGGGGAGCGCCCGTGCCCTGCTCGCGTCGACCCGCGTGATACGGGCGTGCGGCAGCGGGCTCGTCACGAGTTTGCAGAACGCCATACCGGCAACCTCGAGGTCGCCGGTGAACTGCGCGCGGCCCGAGAGTTTGTCGTCCGCGTCGACCCTGCGTACCGCCGTACCGACCGTCTTGAACCCGCGCGTTGTCATCGGCCCGCCTCCGACGCCTCGTGGACGGCCTCCACGATCTTCTTGTAGCCGGTGCAGCGGCAGACGTTGCCGCGCATGTAGTCCTTGATCACATCCTCGGAAGGAGCAGGGTCGGCGTCGAGCAGCGACTTCGCGGCCAGGAGCATACCCGGCGTGCAGAAGCCGCACTGGAACGCCGCGTTGTTGACGAACGCCTCGATGAGCGGGGACGCACTTTCGTCAGCCGCGAACCCTTCCACAGTGAGCACCGCCCTGCCCCGTGCCTCGAACGCAGGAACGGTGCATGAGCTGACAGGAGCGCCGTCCAGCAGCACAGTGCACGCGCCGCAGACCTGCACGTCGCAGGAGCGCTTCGTTCCGGTGAGGCCGAACCGCTCGCGCAGCAGGTCGATGAGCGGCGTCTGCGGCTCGACCGACGCCTCGACCGGCGCGCCGTTCAACTCGAATGCGACCGCCAGCGTGTCCTGCGCCTCAGCCATCGCCGCCTCCGTTCCGCGCCAGCGCGCGCAGCACCGTCCGTTCCATGAAGACACGCACGAGGTGCTCCTTGTAGTCGACGCCGCCGTGCATGTCCTCGACAGCGTCGGCGTCCTCCGACGCCAGCCGACACGCCTCGCGCAGCACCGGGGAGTCTTCGGTCAGGGCGTCGATCCGCTCGCCGCGCAGCACGTCTTCCGAGCGCGAGAGCCGCCGCGCGACAGGCGAGACGCAGCCGAGGGCGAGGCGCGCGACGGCGACGACGCCGTCCTGCACCGAGAGCGCGGCCGCGATGCCGAGCGTCGGGCGGTGGTGGTAGCCGAACTTCGAGTAGGCGGCGCGCATGCCGGAAGGGAACGCGGGGACGCGTACGGCGGTGAGTAACTCATCCGGTCCAAGCGAGGTCTCGTACGAGCCGGTCTGCAGGTCGCCGACGGCGATGCGGCGCGAGCCGGACGGCCCCGCGACATCCAGTTCCGCCTCGTAGACGAGGAGTAGCGTCGCGGGATCGGAGTGGGGCTCGGCGAAGCAGAGGTTGCCCGCGAGCGTGCCGACGTTCCGCACGCGCAGGTTCGCAACGCCGTGCTCGACCTCCGACAACAAGGGCAGCCGCTCACGCACGAACGGATCGTGCTCGACGGCGCTGTGGGTAGCGCTCGCGCCGATAACGATGCTGTCGCCGTCCGCCGACACGGCGTCGAGGCCGGGGATGCTCTTCACGTTGATGAGCGTGTCGTAGGCGAGCAGACCGGACTTCATGGCGAGCAGGAGTTCGGTGCCGCCAGCGTAGAGCGCCGCGCCGCCGCCACTGCCGGCGAGCGCGGAAGCGGCCTCCTGGACGGTCGTCGGTTCATGCAAGCGGAAGGGTCTCATGGCGCAGGCGATGCTATCCGTCCGAACATCGCGGCGGCAAGCGTCAGCCCCAGTAGTCGGGGTTGCCCCAGCCGATGTTGAGGACCCGCAGCGTTCCCACATTCTCGATGCGGTATGTGATGAAGAAGCCATTGGCCGTGTAGGCAATCGTGCCGTACGGGAATGGAAACGGCATCGGAGTCCGGGTTTCGTCGTCGGGATACGGGTTGTCCACCAGATCGTGAACGGTCGCCATAACACGCCCGTATGACCTCGGGGAGAGGCTGGAGAGGAAACTCCTGGCACGCGGACCGAGAACGACGTTAAACGGGGCGTGGTCGGGATGGGTCATTCAGCCATGCCTTGATAGCAACCGCTGTAACGACGTACGCAGGCTCTCCTGCCTCAGCGCGGCCCCACGCATCCAGCGTCCCTGCGAGGAGTTCATCGTCGGCAAGCACGGCCTCACGCAACGCTTCGCCAGTAAGGTGCGGCGGTTTCCTGCCTTGCTTCTCGGCCAAGTCCTGCCGCTCCTCCATCCAGCGCGAGTGAGCAGGGTCTACTTCTTCCTCGGGAGAGAGATCCGGTATCGTCAAAGGATCGGGGCGCGACGGGTCATCCAGCCATGCCTTGATAGCCCCTGCAGGAACAAAGATGCCAGGAGGGCCGTCTCCTGCTCGCATCCGATCGAACGCCTCGTTGGTCTCACGCACGAGCTTCTCGTCGGCCACCATGGCGCGTACGAGAGCCTCGCCGGTGAGGGGCTGCGGTGTGTTCTTCCTGCGTTTCGATGCCATTGCGCTATTCGCTCAACCCGCAACTGCACGCCCAGTATACCGTACCCCGTCCAGCGCTCCGCGATAGGAAACCGGCAGCAGGGGGATTGACACTTCACGCATGGCATCGGTTAAGGTTCCGCCAGAATCTCCAGTCCCAACGGTCAGAGGTGTCCAGGTGACCTTCGCATGCTCGTGTAGCAGCTGTTGCGCCCATGAAGCCGGGGTGTGTTGTTGTACGCACCTCACCGGCTCGGACACCCCTGCCCCGCACCACACTCCAGGCTGCGGGGCTTTTTCATGCCCCCGCCACGGATGAACGAAGGAGGCCGCATGACATCCAAGCCCACACCTGAAGGAACGCACGTCAAGCCGACGCCGGAGGACTTGTTCTTCCATCACGACGTTTGCGTGGAGACACGCTGGGAGAACCTGTACGGACGCGGATACCTGACGCCCGCATCGCTCTTCTACATCCGCAACCACGGGCCGACACCCATCATCGACGAAAAGACGTGGCGGCTGAGCGTGGAAGGGCCGGGCGTGGAGAACCCGCTGAGCATCAGCTACGACGAACTGCTGCGGATGCCGTCGGTGACGGTGACGCGCTTCATCGAGTGCGCGGGCAACGGCCGCATCTTCTTCAAGGAGTACCAGGGAGAGATGCCGAAGGGACGCCCATGGCGCTACGGCTCCTACGCCGTCGCGGAGTGGACGGGCGTGCCGCTCAGCGAGATCCTAATGCGCGCCCGCATCAAGCCGACAGCCGTCGACGTGATGCCGACGGGGCTGGACGAGGCCGCCGTGGAGCGGCCCATGTCAGTGGCGAAGGCGATGGAGCCCGACACCGTCGTCGCTTACGCGATGAACGGGGACCTGATACCTCCCGACCACGGCTTCCCGGCGCGAGTCGTCGTTCCCGGGTGGGTCGGCGTCAACAGCATCAAGTGGGTCGGGAAGATCTACGTGGCGGAAGAGCCGATCTACGTCATGCGGAACACGGAGGAGTACGTGCTGGAGGGGCCGGACTTCCCGCCCGAGCCTCCGGCCTGGGGGCCCATCCTCACCACGACGCCGGTGCGCTCCGGCATCGCCATGGCGTGGCCGGGCACTCTGCAGGCCGGCACTCAGGCCATACGGGGCTTCGCGTGGTCCGGCCACGGCAGCATCAGCCGGGTCGAGTACAGCCTGGACGACGGGAAGACGTGGGCCGACGCCTGCATCCAGGAGCCGAACATCCCCAAGGGCGGCTGCCGGTGGGAGTTCATCTGGGACGCGACGCCGGGCGAGCACACCATCACGATGCGGGCGACGGACAGCGCCGGCAACACGCAGCCGGAGCCCGACGCGATGACGTGGAACGAACGCGGCTACGACTTCTGGGCGGCGGTGCCGCACCCCGTGACGGTGGTGTGAGAGCGCTGCGCACTCACGGAGCGGCAGGCGGATCGCCGCTTGTCTTCTCCCCCTTCGGCATCCGGAAGCCGACGCGGGGCTCGGTGAAGATGTAGGTGGGGTTGTCGGCGTCGTCACCCAGCTTGCGGCGGAGCTTGCCGACGATGGTGCGCATGGGCCGGACGTCGCCGTCGCTCTTTTCCCTCCACACCCGACTGAGCAGGCGCTCGTAGGTCATCACCCGTCCGGCGTTGGCCGAGAGCTCGGCCAGCACCCGGTACTCGATCGGCGTGAAACGTACAGGCCGGCCGGCCAGGGTCACCCTGCGCCCGGCGTAGTCGACGGTCAGGTCGCCATACACGTACGGCTCCGACGGCTCTGTGGGCACCCTGCGGCGAAGGGCCGCCCTGATCCTCGCCGCAAGCTCCGTCGGCGAGAAGGGTTTGACGACGTAGTCGGCGGCCCCCATATCGAAGGCCCTGGCGATGAGTTCCTCGCGCCCATAGACGGACAGGAAGATGACCGGCACGTCGGCCACGTCGAGGATGTTCTTCATCAGCTCGATGCCGTCCGTTCCCGGAAGCATCAGGTCCAGCAGCACGAGGTCCGGCCTCTCGTCCTCCGCGAGGCGGAGCGCTTCTTCCGGTTCCCCGGTCACCACCGGGTCGTAACCCGACCTGGCAAGGGTGTCGCGGACGTAGCGGAGGTCGTTGGGGTCGTCGTCCACCGCCAAGATGCGCAACCGCTCCTCCTCCATGTTCTGATCGCGCTGCGTCGATATCGAAGGTAACCGACCGACCATGATGCCCCCGGAACCCTCGACCGACGGGAGCGTGAAGGTGAAGCACGCCCCCGTTCCCGGCCCGTCGCTCTCGGCCCAGATGCGGCCCCCGTGCGCCTCCACGATGCCCTTGCAGATGGCGAGGCCCAGCCCCGTGTCTCCTCCCTGCTCCTCCGACTGCGCCTTGGAGAACTTGCGGAACAGATAGGGCAGGCTCTCGGCCGGGATGCCGCGCCCTTCGTCCCTCACCGAGACCGCCACGTGAACGCCGTCCCGTACGGCGCTCACCCTGATGACGGACGATTCGGAGGAGTGCCGCGCCGCGTTGGACAGCAGGTTGCCGAGCACCTGCACGATGCGCCGCCTGTCCGCCATCACCAGGGGGAGGTCGGGGGCAACGTCGATGGCAAGGATGTTCTTGCCACCCGCGTTGGCGAAACCGCTTCTCGCCCGGTCCACCAGCACGGCCGCGTCAGCGGGTTCAGGGTTCACCGGCAGCGTGCCGGTCTCGATGCGGGCCACGTCCAGAAGGTCGGCGACCAGGGCGTTCATGTGGTCGGCCTGGTCCTCGATGATGCGGACGAACTGGCGGACCACGGCGGGGTCGGGATCCGTCTCCATGAGCGTGGCGGCGGAGCCCTTGATGGAGGTCAGGGGAGTCCTGAGCTCGTGGCTGACCATGGCCAGGAACTCGGCGCGCAGCCGCTCCTGTTCCTCCACGTCAGCCATGTCCTGGAGTGTGACGACCACCGACTCGACCGCGCCCTCGTGCGACATGATAGGCGTCGCGTTGAGCAGCACCGTGACACTTCTGCCATCGGCGACACGCATGACGATCTCCTCGGCCCGGACCGTCTCGCCGATGCTGAGCAGCTCAGCCATCGGGAACTCCCTCAGTGAGACTTCGCGCCCGTCGGCGCGCGTGAATGTCAACACCTCCAGCAGCTGCTCCGGCGACTGGCCGGGGTTACGCAGGCTGTCGACGATCCTCCCCGCCTCCCGGTTGAAGGACACGGGCGCTCCCGTCACGGCATCGAAGACCGCCACGCCCACCGGCGAGATGTCTATGAGGGTCTCGAGGTCGGCCCTGGCCCGCCGTTCCTCCCGGTGCCTGCGGGCGTTGGCGATGGCCATCGCCGCCTGGGAAGCGAAGAGCACCAGCGTCTCTTCGTCCTCCCGGGTGAACTCCCGGTCTTCCGTCTCATGGGCCAGGTAGATCGTGCCGACCACGGCCCCCTGGTGGCGGATCGGGGCCACCAGCAGGGAGGTCGCCGACACAGAAGGGAGGAAATCAGGCATGTTCAATGCCTTCAGGTGGCTGTCGATATTCGAGACCCGCAGGGGCTCGGCAAGGCCGCTGAGGTACTCGAAGAACCCCAGTCCTTCCGGCATATCCCACAACCCCTGGTGCTCTTCCCTGGTCAGACCGGAGACGATGAAGTCCGATAACTGTCCGGCTTCGTCGAGAACGGTTATCGCCCCGTAGCGCGAGGAGGTGAGCGACCGTGCGCTGTCCACCACGCCCTGCAGCACTGAGTTGAAATCGAGGTCTTCGGTGATGCGAAGGCCGGCTTCGCTCAAACGGGACAGGCGCTCTTCCAGCTCGTGTATCCGTTGGTCTCGCTCATCCAGGTAGTCCAACTCGCCACCTCGAGTGCTTACTGGCGGGGAGTGAACGGGCGTCCACGGGGCGATTATGCCGGATACCGCGGATGGTTACAAGAGGTCACAAAAATTCAGCCCAATCATCACACCTTGGTCACACTTTCGGTGGTCACAGGCCCAACAACTAGGCGCGGGCGGCGGGGCGCTGGTCCACCAAGAGCGGGAGCCCCGAACCCTCACCCGCCGCGCAAGCGCGTCGACCTCTCCCAGGGGGCGAGGTGGGCAGGCATGGGCGCCCACAAGGGACGCCCCTACACCAGGCACGGCCCGAGAGATGCTTCGACTCCGCTGCGCTCCGCTCAGCATGACAAGGCCAGGGTTCCCCGGCGCCGCTCAACATGACAGTCGCCCCTGCACCACACCCCGCCGCGTGGCCGTGTGCGCTTGAGTGCACCTCTGGATTCCCGCTTTCGCGGGAATGACGGGGTGGGCGTCAGGAGCGGTCGCTGAGCTCCTGCAGGCCGACACCGGCCTGACGGCGCAGCCTGTCGGCGGTCACCCGCTCCTGGTCCACGGTTTTGAAGGCGTCGACGGAGAAGGGACGCCAGGAGTTGCGCAAGGCACGGATGGTCCCTTCTTCTCTCTCCACCGCCTCGACCAGCAGGTTGTACATGGGCAGCAGGTAGCCAGACCGGGGGAGACCCCGCACCTCGCGGCCAAGATCGCTCATGCGCAGGTTGAACCCGTCGAGGGACCGGAGCACCCCGGCGCGGTCACACCCGGCGTCGGTCCCACGCCAGACGGCGTAGCCCTCGTGGAAGGCGTCCCATTTCACGACGAGGGCCGCGTAGTGGTCCTCGAAGTTCCCGACCTCCACCAGCGTGTCCTTCGGGTCGTCGTCGATCAGCAGCCTGACCGTCCGGTTGACCTGCTCCAGGGCAGATTCGCTCTTCTCGAAGACCTCTTCCATCTCGTCCAGGAGCGTGCCCGACGGTCCCGTCGGGTGCGGAAGCTGGCTCTGACCTTCGACAAGGGCAGCGAGGTTCTCCTGCATCCGGGCATGCACCGAGAGCAGGGCCTCGCGCTCGGCCGCCGCCGCTGCCCGAAGCGTCCCGGCGGCGCCTTCGGTGGCGCCCTCCGCAGAGAGGCCGGACACAGCGTCGACTACCGCGTCGAACCGAACGATGAGCCGGTCGAGCTCCGCGATGACCGCGAAGGGGTCCAGGTGGACCGCCGCCTCCTGCAGTTCCGCGTAGTCGTCATGGAACTCATTCCAGTCGTTGCCGACGGCATCGAGGGCGTCGGAGAACCTCATCAACGCCGCTCGCTCTCCGGGCTTGGCGGCTGCCTCCAGCTGCTCGCGCAGTTCCAGAGTCCTGTCTTCCACGTGCCTCTGGGCCCCGGCGGAACCGGCGCGGCGCTGTTCGACCTGTTCGAAGAGGGAGATGTCATCGGGCTGCCAGCGGTCCCGGAGCCGGCGGAACGCCGTCTCTTCGTCCTCGGCGGCTGCGATCACTATGTCGGCGATCTCCCTGGTGACAGTGGCCCGTGGAAGGTCTCCGGCCTGCGCCGTGATCTCTGCGAAGCCGGCGGCAAAGCCCTGCAACGCCTCGTGCACCGAGCTCCTGTGACAGGAGGTCAGCCCTGCGCGCCATTCGTCGAAGTCCTGGTGGAACCGGTCCCACTCCTCGTCGATGGTCTGCCGCTGGTCCGCGAACGCATCGATCGCCATCCGGTCGCCAGCGGACAGCGGCTCGACGGTCGAGGCGGGCGGCGCATCCGGGGGCGCCGTCGGCGGTGGCGTATCGGCGGTATCGCTGCAAGCCGCCAGGGAGGCCAGCAGCAGCGATACTAGGAGCAGCGGGACAAGGGAGCCGAGTCGTACTTTCATGAACTACCTGCCTACCCCCACGTAATCAGTCACCAGGTCACTTCTGAACTCACCACCGAGCAAGCGGTCGACCGCGCCAACCAGTGTTCGCGGGCTATCCGCCAGCACCACCAGGACACTCCGGTCCTGGTCCTGGTCGAGCACAGTAACGGACGTCCCATCCGGGTCCAGGTCCGGAGTGAAGGGAGTGCCCAGGGTGTCGCCGATACGCACTCCGGCGGCCTGGAGATACCGGCTCATCGGAAGGGCGTCCTCGTAGAGTCCCAGGAACACGGTGTCCCGGCTCAGGTCCTCGACGCCGCGTATCCCGGAAGCGATGCCGTACGCGGAGAGGCCGTTCTTCATATCGATGCCGATGTCCCAGAGAGACTCCCTCCCCAGCAGGATGTCCGCGCCTGCTTCCGAGCCGGTCTCGTAGAAGTGCGGGAAGTCCGCCAACCCGTACTCTCGTTCGGTCGAGGTAAGGTAATCGGCGATGTTGGATATGAGCGTGTCGTTGTCCAGCAGGGAGTTCTGCGGAGGGACCATGAAGGTCAGGTCTGCTATCGCCAGCACGTTACGGCTGTCGCCCCCTGCGATGGGGTAGAGCTGCTCCAGGTCTTCCACCAGCGACGACCGTGTACCGTCGGCGGCGAACGCCAGGCCGGGGCCGGACGAGCGGATCGAGCCGGCGATGTAGAGGGTTATGGCGTCCAAGCCTACGGTGAGCCCGTCGGGTTGGAACTCGCTCACGATGATGTTCTGGAAGACCAGGTCGTACTCCGTCATGTCATAGAGATAGTCCGGCCGGAACTCCAGTCCGAACCTTCCGGCCAGCGTGTTGATCCGCTGGGCGCGGGTAGGATCGGATATCAGCAGGAGCTTCCCGCCCTTGCCCACGAACCGTTCCACGAGGGCGGCCTCGGCCTCGGAGTACTCCAACTGCGGAAGGACGACCACCAGGCTGTCCGCGCGCCTCAGGCTCTCCTCCAGGAGGGAATAGCGGACATCCTCCCCGTAGGGGATGAATCCGCCGAGGAACTCCACCTCGTATCCCCGGTTGGCGACCCGGGAGCTGAGGGTGAAGAACTCGCTCTCCGTGAACGCGTTGCCATGCATGGCGTCCACGACCAAGAGACCGCGCTTCACCCGGGTCACGGGCGAGTCCACGGATGCATCCGGTGGGAGACGCGGCGCGGCTATCTGTTCGTAGGGAATCTCCACCTGGGGCGGCGGGTCGTAGCCTCCGCGATAGAAGAGGAGGAAGGCTACCCCGAAAGCGATAACGGCGAACGCGGGCAACAGGGCGAGGAGTGCGAGTTTACGAGCCATTTCCCACGTACAGGTAATAGAATTCCGATCGGCCTATGCCCAGGGGAAAGTCCGGCAGCGGGTCTTCCTGGTCCGTGCTCAACTGGCGGTCGATCACGAATCCCTGCAGGGCATCGAGCCCGGACAGCCCCTGACCGTTCTCCTCACGGTATGCATCGAGGAAGGGGTCGCCGCCACCGCCGTCCGTTGCGAGCAGGGCGACAACGTCAGCCAGGTCGGTCCCGTCCCCGCTGTCCAGAGGCTCGATGATCCGCTGCAGCTCCCTGATGATCTCTATCTGCACCTCGAGGTTGACGTCCACGAAGCCGTAGTTGGAGATGCCCGCCAGTTCCGCCGCCTTCTCGACAGCGTCGCTGTCGCTCCCGATCTCGTCGGCCAGGCCCAGTTTCACGGCGTCCAGACCGGAGTAGAGTCGCGCCTCGATCAACTCGTCCCAGGAGATGCGCAGCCTGTCGCCCCGTTCGCTGACCACCGTCTGCGCGAAGGCTGACTTCAGCTCGTCTACCATCCCGATCCAGTCTCTCCTTGAAGCGCCGTCCAGCTTGTGCCGGCCGCTGAACACCACGTCCTCCTCAGGCAACGGCGGGATCAACGGGTCGGCTGCAGAGACCACGCCCACGTTCCCCACGAGGGAGGACGGCTTGGCGAAGAGGTGGCTGGCGCCCATCGACATCATGTACCCGCCGCTGGCAACGAGCCCGTTCATGACCACCACGACAGGCTTCTCCGCGCGGAGCGTGCGCGTCTCGAGGTAGAGGTGCTCACTGGCCGCGGCGCCTCCTCCGGGGGAGGTGAGCTTGATGACCACAGCCTGGATGGAGTCGTCCCGGCGGGCGTAGTCGAGGAGCCTGCCCATCACATAGGCCGAGTCCTCAGTGATCACCGTGAAGGGTATGTCGATGACGCCGATCCTGGGCTGCCCGGGAGTTGCGTTGGCAAACGTCCACACACCGACGGCGATGCCCAGGCCGGCCAACAACGGCGCGACGACGTACCAGCCGGTCAGTACTTTCCTCAAACGGGAGAAGAAGCCCACACCGCTATTCTCGTTTCTCGGTGCCGCCAGTAGCAAGATGGGGGAAACGGGAGGGATGCGGTTGACGGAGCAGCTCGCGCCTCCCTACCCTCACGCCCGCCAATCCATGCAACGGAGCGAGACGTCATGACCACGCCCCCAACCGAACACACCGTGCAAGCGCACGGGCTCGACCTGCACTACCTCGACTGGGGGAACCCGGACGCGCCGCCCGTGCTGCTGCTGCACGGCCTGCAGGACTCCGCCGCGCTCTGGGGGACGTTCGCCGAGTCGATGCGCGACGACTTCCACGTGATGGCGCTCGACCATCGGGGCCACGGCGACAGCCCGCGCGCGGAGACGTACGCACTCGCCGACTATGTCGCGGAGACGCGGGACGTGATACGCAACCTGAGCCTCGACGCGCCCGTGCTCATGGGGCACTCGGCGGGCAGCAAGAACGCGTGGACGTGCATCGCCGACAACCCCGGCATCGCATCGAAACTCGTCATCACGGACATGGACCCGGACTCGTACAATCCCGGCTCCGTCGCAATGATCTCGCGCTACAAGGACGAGACCGACTTCTACGAGGGCCGCGCGGCGGTCGTGGAGCGGCTGCGCTCGCGGCAGCCGAACGCGTCGGACGAGGAGCTGGAGCGGGACGTGGACGCGCTCGCGGTCCGGCTGGACGACGGCCGGTACACGTGGAAGCGCAGCCGCGACGTGGTGACGAAATACGACAGGCCGGACGTGTGGGAGCGTCTGCCGGAGGTGGGCGCGCCGACGCTCATCGTGCGGGGCGCGGACAGCACGCTGCTGCGTCACGACGTCGCCGTTAGGATGGAGGCCGCGATACCGGACTGCCGCCTCGTCGAGCTGCCGGGCGGCGGTCACTGGGTGCACCTGGAGCAGCCGGACGCCTACGCAGCGACGGTGCGGTCGTTCCTGCTGGGGTGAGGGGTATGCTTGCATAATGCTGGCAATGCTGGCATTATGATTGCATACCTGCTCAGGAGAGCGACATGGCCGTGCAGATCACCATCAGGAACGTGAGCGAGGAAGTGCGCAACGAGCTGGCTTCCCGCGCCGCGCTGAGGCATCAGTCGATGCAGCAGTTCATCCTAGCGGAGTTGGAGCGCATCGTTTCAAAGCCCTCCCAGGAGGAGTTGCTCGACCGCATCCGCGAGCGGGTGAATACGTCAGGCAGGGGTGTCTCTACAGAGACCATCCTGGCAACGCTGGACGCCGACAAGGAATATGATCGTCGTTGACGCCTCCGCATTGATCGCGGTTGTAACGGCCCGACAGCCTCGCGGAGACTGGGTACGCGAGCACCTTCGCGATCAGTGGCTTCTCAGCGCCCACGTGATGCCTGCCGAAGTCCACAACGCACTCAGGCGTATGGAAATAGCGGGCGAGATCACGCCATCGGACGCCATGAGGGCACGGGAGGAGTTCTCCGAGTTCGACTTCGAACTCTATCCGTTCGCCCCATACGCCGACCGGGTCTGGGCACTGCGCCGGAATCTCACGTGCTACGACGCGTGGTACGTCGCGCTGGCAGAAACGCTCGATTGTCCGCTCGTGACGATCGACCATCGCCTCAGCCGGGCGACCGGACCCGAGTGCGCGTTCGTGACGCCGCCACCCTAATCCTCTCCCAAGGAGGAACCCGAGAGGATTCCGCGCGTTAAAGCGCGGACTGCGCTGCGCTCGGAATGACGTGCCCTCCCCACGCGGGCGCGAGGTCTGATAGGCTCTCCGTCAATCCCTGACGGCGGAAACGTTCCATGGAATTCGGCCTGTACCTGCGCTCTTTCCTCACCGACCGCACGCGTCCGCTCTACGAGCAGATCGACGAGCTGGTCGAGATATGCCACGTCGCGCGCGACAGCGGCTTCTCAGCCGTCACGATGCCGCAGCACTGGGTGTCGCACCCGACGATATGGCCACAGCCGTTCCAGGTGCTGGCGCGGCTCGCGCCGGAGACGGGCGACATGCGGCTGCTCACCGGCATCGTCCTGCTGCCGCTGCACAATCCGGTGCAGATGGCCGAGGACGTGGCGACGCTCGACCACATCTGCCGCGGGCGGCTCACGTTCGGTGTCGGCATCGGTTACCGCGAGACGGAGCTGGGAGCGGTCGGGGCGACGCGGCGGGACCGCGTGCCGCGCCTCACCGAGTCGATCGAAATCATGAAGCTGCTGTGGAGCGGCGAAGAGGTGAACTACGAAGGCCGCTACTGGACGGTGAGCGAGGCGAAGATGGGCTTCACCCCCGTACAGCAGCCGCACCCGCCGATATGGATAGCGTGCCAGAGCGACGGCGCGGTGCGGCGCTCCGCGCGCATCGCCGACGCGTGCTACATCGCGCCGCAGGTGGGGCTCTCGGACCTCGGAACGGTCGTCGAAGCGTACCGCGAGGAGCGCGCCGCGTCGGGCAACGGCCCCGGACGGCTCACGCTCACGCGCGGCGTCGCCTACGGGAAGGACAAGGCGACCGCGGCGGCTGAGGCGCAGGAGGCGGCGGCATCGTCGTACAAGATGTACAGCACGTGGAACATGCAGGAAGACACGATGCTGAAGATCAACATCGACTCCGACTCGAAGGTCGAGGACTGGGCGGTCACCGGCAACGGCGACGACTGCCTCGAGCAGTTCGCGGCCATCGCGGAGCACGGCATCGACTACGTGGGCATGACGTTCTACAACCTGCCCAAGACGCTGGAAGCGCGCAAGGAGTACCTGCAGAGCTTCGCGGAGAACGTGATCCGGCGTTCGCCGTAGCCATGCGCCCGTTCGAGTACATACGGCCTGCGAGCGTCGCGGAGGCGGTCGGCGTGCTCAACGAGCACGGCGAGGATGCGTTCGTGCTCGGAGGCGGCAGCGCGGCGGTCGTCATGCTGCGGCTGGGGGTCGTGCGCCCGGAGGTGGTCGTGGACCTGGGCGGCATCGAGGAGATGCGCGGCCTGCGGCGCAACGGCGGCCTGCACATCGGCGCGCTGGCGAGCATCCGAAGTCTGGAACTGGACGACGGCGTCCGCGCGGCTTACCCGCTGCTGGCGGAAGCCGCGTCGCAGGTGGCGAACGTGCGCGTGCGGAACGTCGCTACGGTCGGTGGGGCGGTCGCCTACGGCGAGCCGCAGACCGATACGCCGACGGCGCTGACGGCATCGGGCGCGGTCGTGCGCATCGCGGGCGTCTCGGGCGAGCGGAGCGTGCCCCTCGACGGATTCTACGTGGGGCCATACGAGACGGTCCTCGGACAGGGCGAGATCGTCGCGGGGCTGGACGTGCCGGAGCCGCCGCCGCACACGGGCGGCGCGCACATCAAGTTCACCGTCGGGTCGCCGGAGAACAAGCCGGTGGCGAACGCGTCCGCGCTCGTCACGGTCGACCCGTCGTCCGGTGCGTGTGTCGCGGTCCGTGTCGTCATGGGCGCGGCGGGGCCGGTGCCAGTCGTCGCGAATGCGGCGGGCGCACTGGTGGGCGTCGAGGCGTCGGCGGAGCGTATCGCGGAGGTGGCGGCAGCAGCGGCGGCGGAAGAAGCAGACCCCATCGAAGACCTGCGCGGGCCGGAGTGGTACAAGCGCCGGATACTCAGGATACTGGTGGAGCGAGCGTTGACATGTGCGCTGCAACGGGCCCGAACGTAACCCGCCTCGTCGGCCAGTCGATGCCGTCGCTCGAATCGCCGGACAAGGCGGCGGGCCGCATCGAGTACATGGCCGACCTGACCGTGCCGAACATGGCGCACGCCAAGGTCGTGCGCAGTCCCCTGCCCCATGCGCGCATCGTCTCCATAGACGCGTCGGAGGCGCGGGCGATGCCGGGCGTCGTCTGCATACTGACTCGCGACGAGGTGCGCGCCGACCCGGACATGGAGGAGGTGTACGGCTTCGTCTACCGCGACGCTCCGCTCGTGGCGATGGACAAGGTGCGGCACCAAGGCGACATCGTTGCGGTGGTCGTCGCGGACGACGTCGACACCGCAGAGGCCGCCGCCGAACTCGTGGACGTGGAGTACGAGGAGCTGCCCGCGGTGATGAACGTGCCGCAGGCGCTCGCCGAGGGCGCGGTGCAGGTGCACGAGGAGTTCTTTCCCATCGCGCCGGAGCTGCGGCCCATCGAGGGCACCAACGTCTGCCACCACGCGACGATCGGCTGCGGCGACGTCGAGCAGGGCTTCGCGGAGTCGGACTTCGTCTACGAGGACGAGTTCCTCGCGCCGCCGGTGCAGCACTGCGCGCTGGACCTGCACGCCGTCATCTCTCAGGTGGAGGACGGGCAGATCACGGTGTGGACGAACTGCCAGTCGCCGTTCCCGCTCGGGCGCGAGTTGGAGCGCATCTTCAAGATGCCCGCGCGCGTCATCATCCCGTACGTGGGGGGCGGGTTCGGCAGCAAGAGCCGCGATCGCATCGAGTGCGTGATCACTGCCGCTGCGAAACTGGCCGGGCGTCCGGTGCGCTACATCCTCACGCAGGAAGAGACGTTCATGACGTTCATCCGCCCCGCATACCGGAACCGGATGCGGACGGGCGTGAAGAAAGACGGCACCATCGTCGCGCGGCACAACGAGTTCTGGGTGGACGTGGGCGGCTACGCCATCAGCGGCGCGCGCAGCGCCAACAACACGCTCAAGGTGGCGACGGGGCCTTACCGCATCCCCAACGCCCGTGTGGACTGCTACGCCGTCTACACGAACAAGCCGCCGTCTTCGCCGTACCGGGGGCTGCCGACGACGCAGCACACGATGTCGTACGAGGCACAGTTCGACCGCATCGCGCGCGACCTCGGCATCGACCGGCTGGAGCTGCGCCGCAGGAATCTCGTGCGCGACGGCGACATCCACATCACCGGCGACTACCTGCGCTCCGCCCACTCGCACGAATGCCTGGAGCAGGCGACCGAGGCCATCGGCTGGGACGAGCCGCTGCCCGTCGACCCGGAGGGGAAGAAGCTGCGCGGCAGGGGCGTCTCCTGCACCATCAAGTACACGCTCACGCCTGCGCGGGAGATGTCGGAGAACAGCGCGGAGGTCGCGCTCGTCGAGGACGGCGTGTTTGAGGTCCGCATCGGGACGGTGAACATTGGCCAGGGCTCCGACACCGTGATGGCGCAGATCGCGGGCGACGCGCTCGGCGTGGGGCTGGAGTCGGTGCGCATCGTCCACAGCGACACGTACCGCGTGCCGGTGGACAGCTCGACGACGGCGAGCCGCTCGACGTACCACATGGGCCGCGCGGTGGTCGAAGCGACAGACAACCTGAAGCCGCAGATGCTCGAAGCGGCCTCGCAACTGCTGGAGCGCGAGGCGGCCAGCCTCGTGTTCACGCCGGAGGGCATCGCACTGCCGGACAATGGCGCGGGCGTCACGTACCAGGAGCTCGTGGAGCGCGTCGGAGCGCCGCTCGCCGCGACCGGCGACTGCGTGGTCGGCGGGATGTACGCGGGGCCTGACGGCAAGTCGTACCCCATCGCGTCGACGTTCTGGACGTTCGCGTCGTGCGCCGCCGAGGTGGAGGTCGACACGGAGACGGGCACGGTGCGCGTCGTGAAGGCGGCGGCGTCTGCGACGACCGGCACGGCGGTCAACCCGCACTCCATCGAGACGCAGCTCGAGGGCGGCATCGGCCAGGAGATCGGCCCCACGCTCTTCGAACAACTCGTCTGGGACGACGGCGGGCAGCTCATCAACGCGGCGCTGCTCGACTACCCGCTGCCCACGATGGAGACGATGCCCGAGTACGCCCCGCGCTTCGTCGACCACCCGTTCGAGGGCGGGCCGTTCGGCGCGAAGGGGATGGGCGAGATCGGCTCGGTCGTCGTGCCGGGGGCAGTCGTCAACGCGGTCTACGACGCGACGGGCGTGCTCTTCCACGAGATCCCGCTGACACCGCACAAGATCATCGAGG
Organism: Dehalococcoidia bacterium; assembly: GCA_965220655.1. Taxonomy (GTDB): domain Bacteria; phylum Chloroflexota; class Dehalococcoidia; order Lucifugimonadales; family Australimonadaceae; genus Bin16. The sequence continues at coordinate 57,397 of CBDCQO010000001.1, forward strand.
AGCTAGAGGGGCAGGCAGAGTGAGGTGGCTGGTAGCGATAGGAGTTATCGTTCTGCTCGTACTCGCTTACCTCTATTACGACGAGTTCGGGCTGCCCACGAGAGTTGAAGAGTTCATCGAGAACTTCATATCGGATGAAGAGGAGGCCACACCAACTCCGATTCTCCGGTCTCAAGGAGAGGCTCCGACAGCCACGCCGATACTGCGAGATTCCGAAGCCACTACCGCACCAACGCGAACGCCACGCCCCACTGCCACCAGCGCTGCACCTACCCCAACGCTTCGCCCAGGCGACCCCACTCCAACACCGACCACCATCCCCATCCCCGTGGCACCGACACCAACGCCGGAACCACCCGACGACCCATCAGCCGAAGTGCGGTGTTCGCAGGCCGACGACCGCGGTGACGTCGGCAACGAGGACCAGTGGTACACCACGCTAGAGGAGTGCCTGCAGTACGGCAACTGGTACAGGATCCGCGGTAATGGAGGGTGGAAGTCCACCGTGCCCACGCCAACGCCTACCCCGTTACTGATAAAGCCGGAAGACTCCCGCCTGGGGTTGAACCCGGATGGCAAAGCTGTGTGGACGTTCGTGGTCAATGGTGTAACCATCTACTGCAACATAGGCGAGCTCCAGGGGCCCTGCGCCGAGCGGTTAGGGTTCAGCGGGGTATACTAGCGCGGCCATGAACGTCACCTTCACCGTGAACGGCGAGACGCTCTCGCTCGACGTGCCGGCCTCCACGACGCTGCTCGACCTGCTGCGCGACCGGCTCGGGCTGCACGGCACGAAGGAGTACTGCCACAGCGGCGTCTGCGGCGCGTGCACCGTGCTTGCCGACGGGAAGGCGGTCAGCTCGTGCAGCATGCTCGCCGGGCAGGTCGAGGGTGCGGACGTGCTCACCATCGAGGGGCTGACGCCGGACGAGGGGCTACACCCCATCCAGCAGGCGTTCGTGGACAACTTCGGGCTCCAGTGCGGCTACTGCACCCCCGGCATGATCCTGCTCGCGAAGGCGCTGCTCGATGAGAACCCGGCCCCAACGCGCGAGGAGATCATCCGCTACATGGGCGGGAATATCTGCCGTTGCACCGGCTACGCTGGCATCCTGCGGTCGGTCGAGGCTGCCGTGAAGGAGCGCGGCTCGTGGAGCTGACCGACCGCTTCGCCGTGGACGCGTCGCCCGCCGAGGCGTGGGCGTTCTTCTGGGACCTGCCCCGCGTCGCGAAGTGTTTGCCGGGCTGCGAGAGCATCGAGGATGCGGGCGGCGGCGCGTACCGGGCCCGCATGACGCAGCGCGTGGGGCCGTTCAAGGTGACGCTCGACATGGAGATGCGCATCGACGAGGCGGAGGAGGGTCGGCGGGTGGTCGTGAGCGGGAACGGCAAGGACCGCATGGGGAACCGGCTCCACGTCAACCGGCTCGCGCTCGAGCTGAGCGAGCCGTCGCCGGGGCAGACCGAGGTGAACTACGCGATGGACTTCAACCTCTACGGCCGCCTCGCGACGCTCGGCAACACTGCGGTTAAGCGCAAGTCCGAGGAGATACGCGCCGAGTTCAGCCGCCGCATCGCGGAGGAGCTGGGAGGCTGAGGGGGATGGCATGAGCCAGGCTGAACTAGACCGACGCATCCACCAGGTGCTCTCCGAGTTCGAGCTGGTGGGCCCGTTCTTCGCCGGTTACCCCGTCAACCAGGACTTCGACTACTCCGCGCTCTATCCCCTGCTGCGCTTCGCCGCGAACAACGTGGGTGACCCGTTCGGCTATTCGCGCTACCAGGCGAACACACACGAGACGGAGCGCGAGGTGGTGCGAACGGTCGCTGAACTGATGCGGCTGCCGCCGGATGAGGCCTGGGGGTACGTCACCGCAGGCGGCACCGAGGGCAACATGTACGGCATCTACGTGGGGCGCGAGATGCTGCGCGAGCCGGTTGCCTATTTCTCACAGGACACGCACTACTCGGTGCTCAAGATCCTGCACATCCTGAACATACGCAACATCATGATCCGCAGCCAGGAGAACGGGGAGATCGACTACGACGACCTGCGCGAGTCCATCCGCATCAACCGCGACGTGCCGGCGCTGATCGTTGCGAACATCGGCACCACGATGAAGGGCGCCGTGGACGATCTGGAACGCATCCGGGGCATCGTCGAGGAGCTGGCGCTGACGCGCTACTACATCCACGCCGACGCTGCGCTGAGCGGGATGATCCTGCCGTTCGTGGACGACCCGCAGCCGTTCGGTTTCGACAGCGGGATACACAGCATCGCGGTATCCGGTCACAAGATGATGGGGTCGCCGTTGCCCTGCGGCGTCGTCATAACGAGGCGGGAGTACACCGCGCAGATCGGCCGCGCCATCGAATACGTGGGCGCCCTGGACACCACGCTGCTCGGCTCGCGCAACGCGATCACTCCGATGATCATCTGGTACTCGCTGACCAGGCACGGGCGGGACGGGTTCCGGCGGATCGTTGCAGAGATGCTCGATACAGCCGAATACGCCGTGCAACGGTTCAACGCGAACGGCATGCCCGCCTGGCGTACGAGGAACAGCCCCATCGTCGTCATCCCCCGACCCTCTCCGCAGGTGCTCTTCCAGTGGCAACTCGCGCCCCTGGGCGACATCGCTCACCTCATCACCATGCCCCACGTCACCCGCGAGATGATCGACGAGGTCATCGCCGATTGCCTTACACAGCCGGCAGCCGACACATGAACCAGCAGCCCATGGACCAACCGGCGAGCGAACGCCGCATCATCGTCATCGTGCCCGACGAGCCGGGGCAGCTGGCGCGCGTCGCCGCGGCGCTCGCCGAAGAGGAGATCAACATCGAAGCGATCGACGGGCGGCGAGCGGGCGAACTGGGCATCATCACGCTGAGCACCAGCGACGACGACGCGGCGCTGCTTGCCCTGCTCAAGGCGAACCTGCGCGCGGTGACGTCGGACGCCGTCGTCTTCCACCTGCCCGACCGGCCCGGCGCACTCGCCGGCGTCGCGCAACTCTTCGGGCAGCACGCTCTCAACGTGCGCACCATCCACATCATGCACCGGCTGGCGGGACAGGCCATCGTCGCGGTCACGACCGACGACGACGACCTCGCGCGCACGCTGCTCGACAGCGAGTCGCTGCTGTAGCCTGCATCAGCAGCAGGTCAAGCGCAACTAGGGCTCGCCGTACATGTTGCGGGCGTTCTCACGGAGGATGAGCATCTGGTGCTCCTCCTTGATGTCCTCCCGCTCGAGGATCTCGTCGATCTCCTCCATGCAGTTCTCGATGGTGATCTCGTGCGGGAAGTCGGACGCGAACATGAACGGGTCGGGCCCCACGCGCTCGATGGCGTAGGAGAGGGCCTTCTCGTTCCCCTCGCAGCCGATGAAGACCTGCCCCCGGCGGAAGTAGTCCTCCGGGTGGTGCGGCAGCTCCAGCCCGCCGTACCCCATCTCGCGTTCGAGGCGGTCGATGAGGAGCGGTATCCACGCCGTGCCGCCTTCCATGAACCCGAAGTGCAGGTCCGGGAAGCGGTCGAGCACGCCGTCGACGATCATGCCCGTCATGCCGCTGAGCAGCGGGATAGGCATGCCAAGCGCACGCGACGCCGGGAAGTTGGACATGCTGTCGAAGCCGAGGCGCTCGTAGTTGCCGCCGTGCACCGCGAGGACGCACCCGAGTTCCTCGGCGGCCTCGTAGAGCGGCCAGTACTCCCGGGAGGCGATGTGCTTGATGAGGCCGTTGGACGGGATCATGCCTCCGACCATGCCGAGATCGCGAACGCACCTGCGGAGCTCGGCGACGGCCTCGCCGACGACCTGCATCGGGAGCAGAGCGATGCCCCGCAGCCTCGGGCTCTCCTTCACGAACTTGTCGTGGAGCCAGTTGTTGTACGCCCTGGCGTACGCGATGGCCCACTCCTCGAAGACGATACGCCCGTAGAAGAGGCCGCGCGTGGGATAGAGGACGGCCCAGTCGGTGCCGGTGAGGTCCATGAACGACGTCCACTTCGCCGCGTCGGCGGGCTCGAACGCTCCCGGCGCCGGGTTGGCGCTCTGCACGCTCGGCGAGTGGAACTTATCGCCGTCCGGCAGGATGTTGAGCGGCGTGCGCATCTTGTCGAACGGCGCTTCGAGATACTGGAAAATCTCAACGGCGTTCTCGATCACGTGACCATCTGCGTCGACGTAGCCGGACATGGCGCACCTCCCCTGCTGTGCTGGCCCTCTCTGACGATGGGCGCAGTATAAGCGAATAGTCAACGGAGGCAGACGGAAGGGCGCCCACGAGGGGCGCCCCTACATCCCGACAGGCAATCCGCCCGGGACTTACGGCAGGCCGAACTCGTCCCAGCGGGCGGCAGCGCTCTCCATGATGTGGCGGCTCACCTTGTTCACGGGCGGGAAGTCGTTGTCCTTGAACTTCATGGTGGCGTCGATGCCCATGCCGCGCCTCGGCGGGGTGAAGTCGACCTCGCCGCGCAACCGCGGCGTGGGCTCGAACTCCCGGCCGAAGATGACGTGGTCGTCCGGCTCCGCCGCCGAGACGACGCGCCACATCACTTCTTCCCAGTCGCGGACGTTGCAGTCGTCGTCCACAACGATGATCCAACGCCATGCCTCAGCGTCCCAGATGGCCTCCATGATCTCGCGCGGCTCTTCCTTGCTCTGAATGTCGGCGGAGACGATGAGCATGCCCCGACGTCCGACCTCCGGGAAGTAGACTTCGCGGATGTTCGTCTTGCCCGTCCGCTCGATGAGGCGGGACTGCATCGAGCCTGAGCGCAGGAGCTGGCGCGGGTAGTCTTCGACGCGCTGGCAGATGAGGCCGTACGTCAGCGGGTCCTTCCGGTGGGTGATGGCCTTGACCTTGATGACGAACGCGGCCAGGTTCTGGCCGTAGAAGCCGGTGGACTCGCCGTGCGGGCCTTCCTCGGTGCGCTCGTGGGGCACGACTTCACCCTCGATGACCACCTCGGAGTCGGCGGGCACGAGCAGGTCGCTCGTCTCGCACTTCACGAGTTGCGTTGCCTCGCCGCGCCAGCCGCCCGCGGCCTCGTACTCCATGGAGCCTTCCAGTTCGCCGGTGTTGGGCCGGACGGGGCTGCCCGCCGCGAGCGTCACGAGCGGGTCGGTGCCCATCACGATGGCGATGGGCGTAGGGCGTCCCTCGGCCTCGTTGTCGAGGATGTGGTCGCCGCCGCCGGGGCCGGTCGAGGAGTCCCTGCCGCGAACGCCGCCGGAGAGGCTGAGGGTCTGCTTGTCCTTGATCATCGCGCGGTAGAGGCCGATGTTCAGGATGCCGGTGACCGGGTCGCGGGTGACGACGCCTGCCGTCGTGGCGAGGTACTGCCCGCCGTCGTGCTCGTGCCAGACGGGCGTGGGGATGAAGTCGAGGTCCACGTCGTCGCCGGTGACGATAACGTCCTTGCACGGGCCGGAGTCGACCTGCACGGAGGGCAGCCGGTGGTCCATGCCGCCGACGACGCGCTCGTGGATCTTCGCCTCGTCGGGCTCAGTGCCGAATGCGAGGGCGACCTGCTCGATGGTCGAGAGCAGGTTCACGACCATCGGCTTGTCCGGGTAGCCCTTCACGTTGTCGAAGATGATGGCCGGGCCCTGCCGCTCCAGCGAGCGAGCGGCGACCGCGCCGAGCTCGAAGACGGGATCGACCTCCGCCGTGACGTGATGCACGAGCCCCTTCTCTTCCAGCAGGCGTATGAAGTCCCGCATGTCGGTGTAGGCGACTCGTTCGCGTTCGAGGGTCATCGTGCACCTCCCCTGATGCATCGTGGTTCGGGGCGGAGTATACGCCTCCCTCAAGCGGGAGGGGCCAGGCATGAACGGCGGGCGCGTGGGCGGGGTATAATCCGCGCGCCGGAGACAGGACACCCGTCAGCAAGCAGGCCGTCAGACAAGCCGAGGGGGCACTGCCGATGCTCGAGGCCACCACAAGCGCGCTACAGCAGCTGTTCAGCCTTGGACCGCTGCTGGCGTTCTTCCTCGTCATCCCTTATGCCCTGCTCGGGGGGCTGATGCCGGGCACCAACCTGCCCCTGACGGTGATCCTGCTCGGCTTCGCGCACCGCATCGACCCGCTGGTCGCGCTGGTGCTGGTGACCGCCAAGGACGCCGCCGGCGACATCACGGAGCCAGTACCCTCCATCCTGATGGGCATCCCCGGCGCGCGCGCGGCGCAGGCCACGATCCTCGACGGCTACCCGCTCGCGCAGCAGGGCAAGGCCGCGTACGCGCTCGGCGCAAGCTACACGACGACGCTGGTCGGCGGGCTGGTCGGAGCGG
>CBDCQO010000002.1:0-116942 GCA_965220655.1 Dehalococcoidia bacterium
GCCGCCTGCGCGTGCCCGCCGAACTGAAAAAGCAGCCCCTCGCACTGGCCCAGGGCATCCGCCCAGTGGAACGACGGCGCGCTCCGGCAACTCGCCATCACCTGCTCGCCGTCCATGGCATAGACAGCCGTCGGCGCACCGAACTCCTCCGCAAGCCGCCCCGCGACGAGTCCCACGACGCCCGGGTTGAAGTCGGGTTCCCCCACGAGGATGAGCGGCGGTATCTGCGCCGGCACGAGCGCCCGCGCCCGCTCCAGCGTCTCGTCCGTCAATGCGCGCCGCTGCGTGTTGTAGTCGTCCAGCTGGCGCACGAGCTCGGCGGCCCGCGCTTCGTCGTCCGTCAGCAGCAGATCGAGCGCCGTATCCGCATGGTCGAGCCGTCCCGCGGCGTTGATGCGCGGCCCGATGGCGAAACCCAGCGTCTCCACGTTCGCGTACGCCGGCGTGACCCGCGCCACGCCCAGCAGCGCCCGCAGGCCGACCGATCCCGTCCGCTGCAGATCGCGTATGCCGTGGTGAACGATGTAGCGGTTCTCGCCGAACAGCGGCGCCATGTCCGTGATGGTGCCTATGGCCGCGAGCTCCATCAGTCCGGTGCGCCACTCCTCGCCGAACTCGGGACGCAGCACTGCCTGCGCCAGCTTCAGCGTCATGCCCACACCGGTCAGGTGGTCGAACCCGTACGTGGAGTGCGGCGCCCTCGGGTTGATGATGGCGACGGAGCGGGGCAGGGCAGCCGTCGCGAGGTGGTGGTCGGTGATGATGACGTCCACGCCGAGTGAACCTGCGTAGGCGGTCTCCTCCGCATTCGTGACGCCGCAGTCCACCGTAACGATGAGGCTCGCGCCCCGCTCATGGAGCGCGGCGATGGCATTGCTGTTCAGGCCGTGGCCTTCGCTCACGCGGTGAGGGATGTAGTGCAACGTGCGCAGACCGTACCGGCGCAGCGCCTTGACGAGCAACGCGGTGCCCGTCACGCCGTCCGCGTCGAAGTCGCCGTAGACAGCCACGGTCTCGCCGTCGCGCCGCGCTGACGCGAGCCGTTCGGCCGCGCGCTCGATGTCCGGCAGCGTATCCGGGTCCTCGAACAGGCTGTCGGAGACGTTCAGGAAGTCGCGGGCCTCTTCCGCATCGTGGATGCCGCGGCGGCGGAGCAGGTGAGCGATGACGGTGGGCAGCGGGGAGAGCGGCGAAGGGTCGGTCGGCTCGGCGACACGCCAGTGCTGCCGCTTCCCGATGAGCACGGCGGGCGCGCTAGACAACGCGCTTGAAGATCAGCGAAGCGTTGTGCCCGCCGAAGCCGAGGTTGTTGCTCATCGCCGCGTTCACGATGCCCTTCTGGGCATGGTGCGCGGTGTAGTCGAGGTCGCAGTCCGGGTCCGGGTTCTCCAGGTTGATGGTGGGCGGGATGGCACTGTCCGCTACCGCAAGCACGGAGATCGCCGCCTCGACGCCGCCCGCCGCGCCGAGCAGATGGCCCGTCATGGACTTCGTCGAGCTGATCTTGATCTTGTACGCCTCGTCGCCGAAGACCGTCTTCAATGCCTCCGTCTCGAGCCGGTCGTTCATCGGCGTGCTGGTGCCGTGCGCGTTCACGTAGCTGATGTCGCTCGGCTCCATCCCGGCCTCAGCGAGCGCGTTGATCATAGCCCTCGCTCCACCTTCGCCATTGGGAGAGGGTTGGGTTACGTGAAAGGCATCCGACGATGCTCCGTAGCCCGCGAGCTCTGCCAGCGGGGTCGCGCCGCGCCGGAGCATGCTCTCCTCGCTCTCGATAACGAGCACGCCCGCGCCCTCGCCCATGACGAACCCGTCACGTTCAGCGTCGAAAGGCCGGCTCGCCCCCTCAGGATCGTCGTTGCGCTTGGAGAGCGCCATGCAGGCATTGAACCCGGCGACGGCGATGGGGCAGATGGGCGCTTCCGTGCCGCCCGCAAGCGCGATGTCTATCTCGCCCTTGCGGATCATGGCCGCGGCGATGCCGATGCTGTCCGCGCCGCTCGCACACGCCGTCACCGTGCAGTAGTTGGGCCCCTTCGCGCCATAGAGGATGGACACCTGCCCGGGCGCCATGTCCGCCAGCATCATCGGGACCAGGAACGGGTTCACGCGGTCCGGCCCCTTCTCGTGCAGTACGGCCCACTGCTCGGAGAGCGTGAGGATGCCGCCGATGCCGCTGCCGATGACGGAGCCCACCCGCGTGGCGTCCACGCTGCCGTCCTGCAGGTCCAGGCCCGCTTGCTCCATCGCCTGTGCGGTTGCGCCCACTGCCATCTGAGCGAAGCGGTCCAGCCGCCGCGCCTGCTTGCGGTCCACGTACGTCGTGGGATCGAAGTCAGGCGACTCTCCCGCGATGGTGGTTGCGAATCCCTCGGTATCGAATGCAACGATGGGGGCGATGCCGGACCTGCCCTGCAGCAGGCTCTTCCACGTCGACTTCGTATCCACACCCACTGGGGTGATCATGCCGACGCCGGTTACGTAGACCTTCGTTGTCAAGCGTTGCTCCTTATCCGGCCCTCCGTTCTCGTCCGAGCGGCAGGGGGAAGGGGTTGTCTGATTCTAGGGGTGTGCACGGCGGGCTACAAGCGTGCCGGTTCATGCCAGTAACTCTTCCTCGTAGGACTGACTGCGCATCATCTCGTTGATGTTCCGCGCCGTGTGGATGAAGCCGATATGGCTGAACGCCTGCGGGAAGTTGCCGAGTGCCTGCCCGGTAACGGGGTCGTGCATCTCCGCGAAGAGCCCGAGGTGGTTGGCGGTGGCGAATACCTTGTTGAAGTACGTCAGCGCTTCCTGCGTCTCGCCTATCGTCATCAGGGCGCCGATGAGCCAGAAGCTGAGGATGTAGAACGCGCCTTCCTCGCCGACGAGGCCGTCGTCCGTGTCGTCGACCCGGTACCGGCGCACGAAGGGGCCGTCCGAGAGCTCGAGCTGGATACGGCGGACCGTGCAGCGGATACGCGGGTCGTCCGGGGGGAGGAAACCGAGGAACGGGATGAGCAGCGCGCTCGCGTCTACCGCCTCCGAGCCGTACGCCTGCACGAAGCTTCGTTTGGAGTCGGACCAGCCTTTGTCGAGCACCTCTTCACGTATGAGGTCCCGCTGCCTGCGCCAGTGCTCGATGTCGCCCTCGTAGCCATGGCCCTCGGCGAGTTTCGCCGCCCTGTCCAGCGCCACCCAGCACATCACCTTGGAGTAGACGAAGTGCTGTTCCGGGCCTCGCACCTCCCAGATGCCACGGTCCTCCATGTGCCACATCTCAGCCGCGAGGTCCGCCATATGTTTGAGCAGTCCCCACGCCTTGTCGGACAGGTTCCCCGAGTAGCGATGAAAGACCGCGAGGCTCAGCGCAACCTCGCCGAACACGTCCAATTGGCGGTGAAACGCCGCGCCGTTGCCGATGCGCACCGGGCTTGAGCGCGCATAGCCTTCGAGGTGATCGAGTTCGATCTCTTCCAACTCGCTCTCAGGCGCGATGCCGAAGAGGATCTGCATCGAATCGATGCTCATGGCGCATTGGTCGACAACCCAGTCGATGAACGACTCGCCCTCGTGTGGGTCGCCGAGGCGGTAGAGGATACCGAGCGTCCAGGCGCTGTCACGCAGCCACGAGTACCGGTAGTCCCAGTTCCGCACGCCCCCGAGCGATTCGGGCAGGGAGGTGGTCGGAGCGGCGACTATCGCCCCGGTGGGCTCGAAGATCAGCATGTGCAGCGTCAGGTAAGAGCGCACTACCTCGTCGCGCAGGTAGCCGCTGTAGCCCAGCTTCGCCACGCTCGCCTGGTCGTGCCGTATCGCGCGCTCCAGTTTGTTGCGGCAGTCCATCGTACTGATGGAAGGCAGACGTCCAACCCCGAACGCCACCGCAAACTCTACGTGTTCACCCTCCCGCACCGTGAAGTCGGCGACTGCCTGTTCACCACCGTCTTCCGCAGGCTCGATGCTGAAGGGCAGGTCGCTGACGAGCGCGAGAACGCCATTCGGATGACTCGCGAGCACGCCGTTGCGGGTGACGCTGAGAGTGGTGGCGCCCCTGGCATAGTCGAGCCTCGGTTGAAAGACGAGCCGCAATGCGATGCTGCCGCGGACGCCCTCTACGATGCGGATGATCTCGTGCGGTGCGTCCGGACTGCGCGCCGGGGCGCGCGTCATGAGATCGCACACCGTCGCTGCCCCATCCTCCGCCTCGTACAACGTCTCGAGGATGGTGGTGTCGGGCAGGTAACGCTGCGTGACCGCGTGGATGCCCTGACCACTCAGCGAACAGCGCCCGCCCTTGGCGTCGTCCAGCACTGCCGCGAACACGCTCGGAGAGTCGAAACGGGGGAAACACGCCCAGTCTATGGAGCCTCCACTGCTTACGAGCGCGCAGGAGTTCATGTCTCCTATCAGTCCGTACTCGTGGATAGGGAGGTATGGCACTTGACAGCTCTGCTAGCCGGGTTGCCTTTCGTCTGCGCCGCGCGCAGGCGGCTCTCCGCAGCCCATCAGTCCAGAGAGATGGTACGTAGCGACCGCCGGTTTCCGCGCTGTTCGAGGTAACCGGCGCGGCGGTCCGTACCGTGGCTGAACACGAGCAACCAGCCGTCATCGACAGCCTCGTCGAGAACGCGGTACTTCGTCGTGAGCGTCTCTTCCGGGTGCCGGTCGCTGGCGGCGATGCAGTCCGGCTGCAGGTGGTGGTGCGTCGGAACGAGGTCGCCCAGGAACGCGACGCGCTCGCCTCCGTGCGTGATGACGACGATCTGATGTCCCTGGTACGGCCCGCTGGCCCGTCGCACCTGTAACCCCGGAACGATGGTCACTTCGCCGTCTACCAGCTCCATCTTCTTGCTATCCACCAGAGGGTTGTAGTCGTTCGGCACGTAGCCGTTCACATGCCGGTCGGTAGGGGAGATCGCTTCCTCGAGCGCCTCCCGCTGCACGAAGTACGTCGCCTTGGGGAACGTGGGGACGAACTCGCCGCGGCGGTTCGTTCGCGTGCACCCCCCGGTGTGCTCGAAGTGCAGGCTGGTCAGCACCACGCCGTGTATGTCGGCGGGTGTCAGGTCGTGCGACTTCAGTTCCGAGAGCAGCTGGCTCGTCGAGAGGCCGAGTGCATCCCGGTCCTCGGCGGAGTGCTTTGCGCCGGCGCCCGTGTCAATGAGGTAGTTGCGCTCGCCGACCCGAACCAGCAGGCAGTTGAGGTTCAACTTGACCCGGTTCCTTCGGTCGGCGGACATCCAGTCCTGCCAGGTACTCTTGGGCACCTGTCCGAAGAGCACGCCCCCGTCGATCTTGAACGTGCCGTCCGATATCAGGTGCACCCTAGTTCTTCCGCTCATAGGAAGCCTCACCAGCGAAAGCGAAATCGCGCGGAATGGGGTCCGATCATCCGCGCTCCCTCCCGGAGCGCATCACGCTGACGCATCCTGTAGTTCCCTGGGCGCTGGGGAGTGGCCGCGCGTACAGCGTGGCAGACTCTAGGGGCGCTAATCTGTCCTGTCAATGGCAGGATTCCTCCGCTCACTCGTATCGCCGAACCGTAGCAGTATGCAGAGAAACAGCAGATATCCAACCTCTATGAACGGAATCACTATGTATGACAGCCGTTATACGGCGGTTTCAGTCGAGCCTCATCTCCGTAGAATCTGCACGGTGCATTGAGAGTGTGTCTCAAACAGGCCGAAACAGCCTGGGATCGGGCATCGGGAACGCGTAGACGGACGGGGTATGAGAGGCGGGGCTACGGGTAGGATACGAGGCCCTCGATGATGTGCACCGGCTCGCGGTAGTGGACCACGCGGGGGTCCTCCACGGTCTGGGCCAGCGATGCGCCGGGAGGCACCATCGGGTAGACGTTCTCCTCGGGCGATATGCGGAAGTCGATCAGGTAGGGGCCCGGATGCCGCGCGGCGGTCGCCAGCGCCATGCCGACGTCGTGCTTGTCCTCCACGCATACGCCGGGGATGCCGTACGCCTCCGCCAGCTTCACGTAGTCCGGCCCGCTCATGGACACGGACTTGTAGTGATGGTCGTAGAACAGCTCCTGCCACTGCCGCACCATGCCGAGGTAACCGTTGTTCATGATGCAGATCTTCACGGGCAGGTGCTCCTGTGCGATCGTCGCGAGCTCCTGCAGTGTCATCTGGAAGCCGCCGTCGCCGCAGATGCCCCACACCCGCGAGTTGGGACGTGCGACCTGTGCGCCGATCAGCGCCGGCACCTCGAATCCCATCACGCCGAGCCCGCCGGAGGAGACGAACGAGTTTGGCGTCGGCATGAACAGGAACTGCGCAGCCCACATCTGGTGCTGCCCCACGCCCGTGATCACGACCGGGTCCGTGTCGTGCTCGACCAGCTTGTTGAGCTCCCGCAGCACGTACTGCGGAGTGACCACGTCGCTCTCCGGCACGTCTATGCTCGGGTGCTTGTGCTCCAGGTACTTCATCCGGTCCAGCCAGGTGAAGTGTGTGTTGCGGTCCAGCAGGGGAAGCAGCGCCTCCAGCGTCGCCTTCACGTCGCCCCCCAGGGCCACCTCGGTCTTGACGTTCTTGTGGAACTGCGACGGTTCGATATCCATGTGGATGATCTTCGCGTTCTCGCCGAACGTGCCCGGCCGGCCGATGACGCGGTCGTCGAAGCGCATCCCGACGCCCACGATGAGGTCGGCCTCGGTCGTGGCGATGTTGCTCCAGTACATGCCGTGCATGCCCAGCATGCCGTAGCCGAGGTTGTGGTGGCGCGGGAAGGCGGACGTGCCGTGCAGCGTGTTCAGCACCGGCGCGTTGATGTGCTCGGCAACTTCCTGCAGCTCGTCCCAGGCGCCCGAGACGTGCACGCCGCGGCCCGCGATGAGCAGCGGGCGCTCCGCCTCGTTGATGAGGCGCGCGGCCTCGAGCACCGACTCCGCATCCGCAACGACGGGCGGGGAGGGATGCCAGGCGTCTTCCAGATCCTCGAACAGGAAACTCTCCGCCTGCACGTCCTTCGGCAGGTCGACGAGCACCGGGCCCGGACGCCCTTCCTTCGCGACGCGGAACGCCTCGCGGATGGTGGGCGCGATCTCCTCGGGGCTCATCACGAGGTAGGTCTTCTTCACGACAGGCGCGGCCATCCCGCAAGTGTCGCACTCCTGGAATGCCTCCGTTCCCATGAACGGGCGGGCGACCTGTCCCGTGATTGCGACGATAGGGGTCGAGTCCATCTTCGCCGCGGTCAGGCCGGTCATCAGGTTCGTCGCGCCGGGACCGGACGTGGCGACGCAGACGCCCACATCGCCGGTGAGGCGCGCGTAGGCCTCCGCCGCATGGGCTGCCGCCTGCTCGTGCCGCACGAGGACGTGGCGTATCTGGGGGTAGTGCCAGAGCGCGTCGTAGAAGGGGAGGATCGCTCCTCCCGGATGACCGAAGATGACGTTGACGCCCTCATTGATGAGGGATTCGCAAACGACGCTTGCGCCTATCTTCTGCATGGTCCCGTCCATTCCTGCCTGCGCGGGCGGGCAGGAAGCCCTGATGCGCAAATGAATCGGTCGTTCGGCGGATTATCGAAAGGCCGCAACCAGCAGGCCACGGCCTTGTAAATCGTAACCTTCACCCTTACGAGTGTCAACGAAATAGGCTCGTTAACTACACGTAAGACATCGTCACGTAAGGCATCGTCGGAGCCGTCTCTGGGGTGGGGGCCTACAGGCCGTAGAGCCTGCGGGGGTTGTGGTCGAGGATCTTCTCGACCGTGCTCGAGGGGAGCCGACCCTCTTCCCGGAGTCGCTGCATCGCCGAGATCTCCGACGACGTGTCGTCGTGGCCGTAGTCCGTGCCGATGATGATGTTGTCGTCGCCCGCCGTGTCGATGACGTACTGCAGGTCGTCGGTGGTCTGGCACGCAACGTACATGCGGTTCTCGCGCATCAGTGCAGCGCCGGGGAACTCCCGCCCGTTGTTGCCGAACCGCAGCGACAGGTCGTTCATCACGTACGGCACCCACTGAGCGCTGACCTCGACGAAGCACCAGCTCAGGTCGGGGAACTTCTCGGGTACGCGCCGCATCAGCAGGTTATGGAACACGCTGATGGGCGGCAGTTTGAACCGCAGGCCGTTCTCCTGCTGGTCCCACATCTCGAAGTTGCCGACCGACGCGTGGATGCAGATCGGCATGCCCAGCTTGCTCGCCTCCTCGTAGAGCGGGAAGAAGTACGGATCAGTGAGGCTGAGCCCGGCATCGCCCGCACGCAGGTACACGCCGCACGCCCCGTGCTCCTTGCCGTAGTGGGCCTCCTCGATGGCCTGATCGAGCCGGTAGACCGGCGCGATAACCGGCCAGCGGAGCCGTCCCTGTCCCATCTCCCAGATGTCGCCCATCCAGCGGTTGTAGCTGCGCGCCAGCGCGTAGTCCACCTCCGGCCGGGGGCTCAACGGGCGCAGAAAGAGGGTGGGGTACAGCACCTGAACGTCCACGCCCAGCTCGTCCATGTGCGCCAGGCGCGCTTCGACGCTCGCCATCTCGCGAGACTCGTCGCTCGTGCCGGTGCCCTCGTTGGTGTTGCGGATGAACGCCCGGCCCGTCGAGCGGTCGCCGATCAGCCAGTAGCGCCGGACTGGAGCGTTCGGGTCAGTGGTGGCGACGCTCAGGGGACGGAACTCGCGCTCCTCCTCCCGCATGTAGTCCCAGGTGTGCTCGTTCTCGACGACGTGTGCGTCCGCATCGATAACCGCCATCGTCCCTCCTCCTTCCCGCCCGCGCGGGGCGTGTCCCGCTCGCCGTTACTCTGTCGCCATCTTACGCGACGGGTCAACAAAGCCCAGCGGTCACCACGTGTCGGGCTGCGCTAGACTGCCATCGACGTGAGTTTCGCCGCCGACCTCCACCTCCACTCGCCCTACGCCATGGGCACCAGCTCTGCACTCTCCTTGCAGACGCTCGCCGCCTGGGCGGACGTCAAAGGCGTGGACGTGCTCGCGTGCAGCGACTTCACGCACCCCGCGTGGCTCGCCGAACTGAAGCGCAGTCTCCGCCCGGTCGGCGACGGCCTCTTTGAGTTGACCGATCTGCCGGAGCGGTACGACGTGAGAGGCCGCGAACGCCTGGCCCGATTCGTCCTCGGCACTGAGGTCAGCTGCGTCTACCCCCAGGACGGACGCTCCCACCGCTTGCACTTGCTCGTACTCGCACCCGATTTCGACGCAGTGGACGGCATCTGCCGCGCCTTCGCTCCATACGGCGCACTCGCCTCGGACGGACGGCCTACGCTGCGCCTCTCCGGACGCGACGTGGTCGAATCCGTCCTCGCAGTCGACCCACGGTGCGAAGTGGTCCCCGCGCACGCGTGGACGCCGTGGTACGCAATCTTCGGTTCCAAGAGTGGCTTCGACTCGCTCGACGACTGCTTCGGCGACATGGCCGGGCACGTTCACGCCATTGAGACCGGCCTCTCCAGCGACCCCGCCATGAACTGGCGCGTGCCCGAATTGGACGGACGCGCCCTCGTCTCCTTCTCCGACGCGCACTCCGCGCAGCGGCTGGGGCGCGAGCTCACCGTATTCGCCGGAGAACCGGGCTACGGCTCGCTCATCGAGGCATTGAGGACGGGCAGGGTGGAGTGGACGGCGGAGTTCTACCCGCAGGAAGGGAAGTACCACCACGACGGCCATCGCAAGTGCGGGGTCAACCTGCCGCCGGGCGAGCACGACGGGCGATGCCCCGTGTGCGGACGGAGGCTCACCCTCGGTGTGCTGCATCGCATCGAGTCGCTCGCACAGCGTCCCCCTGAACCCCTGGCCGCTGACCCGGACGGTACGTTGCGCGGCACGGAGACCGAACGCCCGCCGTTCCGGCGGCTCGTTCCACTGGCGGAGGTTGTAGCGGAAGCGCTCGGACGCGGCGTCGCTAGCAAGGCCGTGCAACGCACCTGCCTCGATCTCGCCGCCCGTGTAGGCTCCGAACTGCACGTCCTCACTACGGCTGTTCCGTCGGATATAGAGCAGGTCGCGGGCGACCGTGTCGCGGAAGGAGTGATGCGGGCCCGCCTCGGGCACGTGCTCATACGGCCCGGCTTCGACGGCGAGTACGGCACGGTGCAGATCTGGGACTGACACCGGGACGTTGACAGGCGGGCAGGGTGCAACGCAGCATCATGCGGTACGCGGCGCGAAGACAGGCGGACCGTGAAACAGGCTGGTTTTGGAGTAAGCACGGCAGATATGGACGACGTCATCACGATGGAAGAGATCGGGATGGTCTATGACGTGACCGACGCGCTCGGTATAGACCGCGAGGACCTGAACATCGAACTCGGCAAGGAGGACCCCGGCTCGTGGGGCAGGGAGCCCGGCGGCATGATGCGGCGCGAGGTGATAGCCATCACACTGCCGCTCTCGACGCCGCTGGGCGAGTGGCTGCCCGCGCTCGAGGCCGGACTCCGCGAGTTGTTGGAGGAGGAGCGATGAGAATGACGACACGCCTGCGGGAACTCCTGTCCGGCGAGCGGATGCTGCTCGCTCCCTTCACCTACGACGGCTTCACCGCGCGCATCGCCCAGGAGGCGGGGTTCGACGCCGTCTACATGTCCGGGTTCGCAACCTCCATGTCCAAGGGCCTGCCGGACGTCGGCCTGCTCACACAGACGGAGATGGTGCAGAACGCCGCGAGCATCGCCTCGGTCGTGGACGTGCCGGTCGTCGCCGACGCGGACACCGGC
The DNA here is from genome assembly GCA_965220655.1 of Dehalococcoidia bacterium. Taxonomy (GTDB): domain Bacteria; phylum Chloroflexota; class Dehalococcoidia; order Lucifugimonadales; family Australimonadaceae; genus Bin16. Next base: position 10,682 of record CBDCQO010000002.1, read on the forward strand.
TACGGCAACGCCATCAACGTTCACCGCACCATCCGCGAGTACGAGCGGGCAGGCGTGGCGGGCGTCCACGTCGAGGACCAGGTCGCTCCCAAGAAGTGCGGCTTCTTCGAGGGCAAGCAGGTCATCGACATGGACGAGGCGGCGGCGAAGATACGCGCTGCCGTCGAGGCTCGCTCCGACGACGACTTCGTCGTCATCGCGCGCACGGACGCCCTTGCCGTGAACGGCTGGGACGACGTGGAGCGCCGCTGCCGGGCGTTCGCGGACGCAGGCGCGGACCTCGTTTTCGTGGACGGCATCCGCACGAGCGACGACCTGCAGGAGTTCGCGCGCCGCCTCGGCGACCTCCCCCGCATGTACAACGGCGAACTGCCGCCGGACGAGGTCGAAGCGCTCGGGTTCAGGTTCCAGATACACCGGGGCCCCATCTTTTCCCTCTACCCCATCATCAAGGAGATGATGGTGGAGCTCCGGCAGAATGGGTGCATCTCCGCGATCGACCGCTTCGGGACCGGCGGGGAGTTGCGCACCTCCATCGCGGACGCGCTCGGCCTCGGCGCCATTACCGAGATGGAGAAGCGCTACGCGGTGCGATAATGCGCTGACAGGAGAGCAAGGCATGAGTGGCATCACGCTGGAAGACGCGAACAAGGTCATCGCAGCCGCGATAGAGAAGGCGCGCGACCTCGGGTTCACGATGGCCGTCGCCGTCGTCGACCTCCAGACGAGTCTCGTGGCCTCGGCGCGCATGGACGGCACCAACCCGTTCACGCCTGACGTGGTGCGCGGCAAGGCCGTCGCCACCGCCGTGACGAAAGGGACGCCCAGCGGCGTGGCCGCGGGACGCTTCCCGCCGGGGCTGCTCGACACGGTGCGCGATCTCTACGGCGGACGCGTCACCTGGGTGCAGGGCGCGGTGCCGCTCTACAAGAACGGCGAACTCGTCGGGGCAGTCGGCGCAGGCGGCGGACCGCCGGACAAGGACGAAGAGGTCGCGCAGGCTGGCGCGGACGCGCTTGCGGGGTAGGGTAGAGTACGTGCGATAGCGCGGGCGGCAACCCGCGCACGGAGAGCGTATGGCAGCGCTGACCCAGGCCAGGATAGACGAAGCCGCAGCGAAGGCTCGGATGAAGGTCGATCTGCTCCGGGAGTACCTGGAGTACGTCTACCGCGTCCGCCCCGGCGAAGTCGGCATGCTGACCTGCAACGAGGGCGAGACCGTCCGTGAGGTGCGGCAGAACCTGACGCTCGCTGCGGCGGTCGCGGGCGAGCCCATCGGCATCTCCCTGAGGCGCAACCCCCGGGCTGTCTGCTTCTGGCTGGAGAAGCGTCGCAGGGGGAGGCCGCGGAAGGCCGGATGAACGCGCTCGAAGGACTCCGAGTCGTAGACCTCACCACCATCGTCTCCGGCCCCTACGCTGCCGCCATCCTCGCCGACCTGGGCGCGGACGTCATCAAGATAGAACCTCCCGGCGGCGAGAACTCCCGGCGGTTCGGCGAGGACCCGTTACTGATGATGGGTTCGCTCACCGCCCACATCATGAACCTCCAGCGCAACAAGCGCGGCATGGTCGTCGACCTGCGCAGCGAGGGCGGCAGGGAAGTGTTCGAGGGCCTCGTCCGCTGGGCGGACGTCGTCGTCGACAACTACCGCCCCGGCGTAACCGAACGGCTCCGCATCGACTACCCGTCGCTGAAGGCGCTCAACCCGCGCGTCATCGCCTGCTCTATCACCGGCTACGGCCTGACCGGGCCGGGACGCGACAGGGCGGCGCTCGACGCCACCGTGCAGGCGTTCGCGGGAGTGATGGGTATGACCGGCGATCCCGACGGTTCGCCCGTGCGCGCGGGCCCGCTCTACAGCGACCTGTGCGCTGGCATGGCCGGGGCGCTCGGCATCCTTGCGGCGCTCGCGGCTCGGGAACGCTCCGGCGAGGGCCAGCACGTCGACATCTCCATGCTGGACGTGCAGATGTCGCTCATCAACTACCACGCCGTCATGCACCTCATGTCCGGCATCCCCACGCCGCGAACCGGCAACGAGATGAAGTTGCACGTCCCTTACAACGCCTACCGGGCCACCGACGGCTGGATATTCATCGCCGTCTCTATCGACCCGCACTGGAAAGCGTTCGTGGAGACGCTCAACGCACCGGAGACCGGCCTCGAAGGCCCGGCCCGCGAAGCCGCTGCGTCGCTGGAGGACGAGGCGCTCGCCACGAGGGCAGGGCGCATCGCCAACCGCGACCGCATCAACGCCGCCCTCGAGACCATCGTCGCGGCGCGTTCCCGCAACGAGTGGGTGGCCGCGCTCACCGCCGCGGGCATCCCCGTCGCGCCCGTGAACACGCTCGACGAGGCGGTGCAGGACCCACAGGTGCGATCGCGCGGCATGATCGTGGAGGTCGAACACCCGGAGGGCGGCTCCTACGAAGCGACCGGCAACCCGTTCAAGCTCTCCGGCGCGGGTGAGGAGCGGTTCACGCCGCCTCCGACGCTCGGCCAGCACACCGCGGAGGTGCTGCGGAACGTCCTCGGCTACGACGACACGCGCATCGACACGCTCTACGGGGACGGGAGCGTGGCCTGACAACGCTTGACACACCGGCGCGCGCCTTGTCCAATCCCACCATGCTGCTCGAACAACAACCCGGCACCCTGAACGACATCCGGCTCGCGGTGCGCGACGTCTGCAAGAAGTACGACGGCGCGTACTGGCGCGCCCTCGACAAGGACGGCGCGTACCCCGAGGCGTTCGTCCGCGAGCTCACCGAGCTCGGCTGGCTCTCCGCGCTCATACCGGAGCAGTACGGCGGCGGCGGCATGACCGTCACCGAGGCGAGCGTCATCCTGGAGGAGATCAACCGCTCCGGCGGCGACTCCGCGGCCTGCCACGCGCAGATGTACATCATGGGCGTCATCCTGCGCCACGGAAGCCCGGAGCAGCAGGCGCGCTACCTCCCCGGCATCGCGAACGGCGAATTGCGCCTGCAGGCGTTCGCCGTCACCGAGCCTGACGCCGGTTCCGAGACGACCCGCATCTCGACAACCGCCGTCCGCAAGGGCGACAGGTACGTCGTCAACGGCCAGAAGACGTTCATCTCGCGCGTCCAACAATCGGACCTCATGCTGCTGCTCGCGCGCACTACGCCGTACGAGGAGTTGACCAACAAGACGGAGGGCCTCTCCGTGTTCGTCGTGGACATGCGTGAGGCGGGCGACAGCCTGCAGGTCAACCCCATCGAGATGACGTTCAACCGCCACACCAACCAGCTCTTCTTCGACAACATGGAGATACCCTCGGAGAACCTCATCGGCGAGGAGGGGAAGGGCTTCCGCTACATCATCGACTCCTGGAACGCCGAGCGCATCCTCATCGCCGCCGAGGCCATCGGTGACGCGCGCTTCTTCATAGAGCGCGCCGCCGCCTACGCGAGCGAGCGCGTCGTCTTCGGGCGTCCCATCGGCGCGAACCAGGGCGTCCAACTCCCCATCGCCCAGGCCTACGCCCACACCGAGGCCGCCGACCTCATGCGCTTCGACGCCGCCGCGAAGTTCGACCGTGGCGAGCGCTGCGGCGCGGAGGCCAACATGGCCAAGCTCCTCGCCTCCGAGGCCGCGTGGGAGGCGGGCAACGCATGTCTCAACGCCCACGGCGGCTACGGCTTCGCGAAGGACTACGACATCGAGCGCAAGTTCCGCGAGACGCGCCTCTTCATGACTGCCCCCGTCAACAACAACCTCGTCCTCGCATACCTCGGGCAGAACGTCCTCGGCATGCCCCGGTCGTACTGAAAGACCCATGGCCAACGACGCTCTCGTCCGCTCCTGGCTCTACGTCCCCGCGCATAAGGACCGCATGATCGCCAGGTCGCTGGACCTCCCGGCTGACGCCGTCATCTACGACTACGAAGACGCCGTGCCGCCTGCGGAGAAGGTGGGCGCGCGCAGTGTGCTCGCTGAGGCGCTTCCGGCGGTGCCGCCGGAGGGAACCCCGCGCAGGTACGTCCGTGTCAACAATCCCCGCCATGAGCACCTCTTCGTCGACGACCTCCGGGCCGCGCTCAATCTCAATGTGGAGGGGATCTGGCTCCCCAAGGTGGAGAGCGCCGCCCAGGTGCAGGGCGTCAGCGCCGCGCTCTCGTACGAGGAGGAGCGCATGGGCGTCGAGCCCGGTTCGACCCGCCTCGCTCTGCTCATCGAGAGCCCGCTCGGTGTCGTGAACGCCTACGCCATCTGCGCCGCCGATCCGCGTGTCATCGCCGTCCAGTTCGGCGGCGAGGACTTCTCCCGCGAGATGGGCCTGCCCCTCGTCCGCACCGGCGAGGCGAAAGAGCTGCTCTACCAGCGCGCCGCCGTGGCCACCGCGTGCGCCGCGGCGGGCGTGCAACCCGTCGACGTCATCTGGACGGCACTGAACGACCTCGAAGGCCTCGCAGAGGAAGCCGCGCAGGCGCGGCGGCTCGGCTTCACCTCCAAGGCCGTCATCCACCCGTCTCAGATCGAGCCGGTCAACGCCGCGTTCAGCCCCACGGCGGAGGAGGTCGCCTACGCTCGGGAGGTCATCGCCGCGCTGGACGAGGCCATCGCCCAGGGCACCGGCGTCCTCAACTATCACGGCGCGTTCCTCGAGGAACCCGTGATTGCCCGCGCCCGCCGCACCCTCGAACTCGCCGAACGGTTCCAGGTGGGCTGACACGGTTGGACAATGCGCCGCTCGCCGTCTACATTTACCCCACAGCCGCACTCGAAGGAGGCGCCCGATGGCCGACCAACAGCGTGAAGCACTATCCCCCGGCGAGTTCATCGAACTGCTGGAGCAGACCCGGGCCGAATTCCTCGAAGGCAAGTCGCCCTACCGCGGCGACGGCATCAGCGGCAAGTCGAAGGAGGAGATCGCCGCCTCCAAGCGCCGCTTCCACACCGGCGGCGACCCCAACCACAGGTTCGAGGGCGAGCGCTACCTCCACGTGACCGACAAGGCGATACGCCGCAAGCAGCTGCGGAAGCTCGTGGACGAGGGCGGCCAGACGACCGTCGGCGGCCCGATGCCCAGCCACCCCATCCTCGCCCGCTGGCACTCGCAGGAGATGGGCCTCTCCGACGCCGAGATCGACGCGCTGGAGAAGGAAGACACCCCCGCCGAGACACTCGTGAAGGAGGGCTGGTGGTTCGACCTCCAGCGCTCCAACCCCTGGCCCGTCGCGCTCAGCAGCGCGCTCGTGGGCGAGGGCTCCAAGCGCCTCCCCGGAGCGGTCGAGCACTTCGAGAAGCTCGTCGCCGACGCCCGCGAGCACTACGCCTCGCTTGGCGTTGAGAACGTGGACCGGGCGGTGCAGCTCCTGATCGAGCATGCCCCGTTCGGCGCCGACATGGAGCACGCCATGTTTGGCGAGGAAGTCGTACGCGAGACCGCCACGACCGCCGGGATTCAGGACGAGATGCGCCGCGCCTTCATCCTCACCATGCAGCGCAACGCTCGCGACAGGGTCTGAGGCGCATGGGCAACCAACCGCCGTTCAGACCGGACGAACTCCTCACCCCGCCTATGCAGGGAACGGTGTTCGTCCACTTCCTCCAGCGCGAGAAGACACGGAAGTACTCCGCCGCGCCGCCGTTCCTGCACGCGCTCATCCGCGGCGAGCTCTCCGTCGAGCAGATCCGCATGTGGGTGCAGGACCTCTACCCGTACTGGAACGAGGGCCTCGTCTTCTCCACGGGCGCGGTCTACATCAAGACGAACGACGAACCTTCCCGCACGCAGATGCTCCGCCGCATGGTGGAACTGGAGGGCACGGAGGTCGTCAACGACCTCACCGGCGCAACGACCCCCGCCTACGAAGAGCTGTGGCTCCGGTTCGGGGAGGGCATCGGCATCTCGCGGGAGGAGGTGCTGGAGTGGCGGCAGTTCACCCGCACCTACTTCTCCATGCGAACGCTCATGACCTACTCCCGCTACTGGGACTGGACGTGGCTGGACGGCATCGCCACCTGGTACGCGGCCGACCTCTACTGGCGCGAGTACTACGGCGCGGTGCGGCAGGCGCTCATCGACAGGTACGGCGTCGCCGCGGATGCACTGGAATTCTTCGACGTGCTGCTGAACGACCTCGCGACGCACCTGCCGTGGGAGGAGGAAGCGCTGGCGTACTGGGCGTGCACGACGGAGCGCCAGCTGACCGCGGCCCGCGCCTTCCGCGAGCGGTTGGACATCGAGTACCAGCTGCTCGTCGCCCTCAACGAGGCCCGCACCGCGGACCGCCTCCCGTTCCAGGTACCAGCCTAGCGCACTCTGGAAAACCCCCGCCGCACCCGCTACAGTACCCCTATCCCCGGAGGGAGGACTCCTACCGCATGAGCATCAAGACCGGCTGGGAAGGACGCTACTTCGATGACCTGCAGGTCGGCGACGTCTACCGCTCGTCCGTCGGCAGGACGCTGCTGGAAGCTGACAACACCTGGATGACGCTGCTCACCAACAACGACAACCAGATCCACTTCAACACCGAGTACGCGAAGAACACCCAGTTCCAGCGACCGCTGATGAACAGCCTCGTCACGCTCGCCGTCGTCACCGGCCTCACCGTGCCGGACGTCAGCCGCAACGGCATCAACCTCGGCTGGGACAAGGTCCGCCTCCCGCACCCCGTCTTCGCCGGCGACACCCTCTGGTCCGAGACCGAGGTCATATCCACCCGCGAGTCGAAGTCCGATCCCCGGCGCGGCATCGTCCACATCAGGACGCGCGGGCTCCAGCAGGAGGGCGTGACCGTCATCGAGTTCGAGCGCAACATCATGGTCTGGAAGCGGGAGCACGCCCCCAGCAACGACGTGTTCCCTGAGCCCGCCGCACAGACGGCGTAAGGAGGCCCGGCATGGCAACCGGCATCACGAACGCGCTGGTCGACTACGCGCAGAACCTCAAGTACGAGGACATCCCCCCAGAGGTGCTGGAGCGCACGAAGCACATGCTCCTCGACTTCCTCGGCGTCGCCTACGGCGGGCTGCGCACCGGCGAGTCGTCCGGCCCCGTCATCAACGGCGTGCTCGACCTCGCGTCGGGCGCGGCAGGGGAGAGCGCCGTGCTCGGGCGACCGGAGCGGCTCCCGGCCCACTACGCCGCGCTCCTGAATGCCACGTTCGCCCACAGCATGGACTTCGACGACACCCACCGCGACGCCGTCATCCACATCGGCACGCCGCTCTTCGCCACGCTCCTCGCGCTCGCCGACGAGCACGATGTTTCAGGGCGCGACTTCCTCACCGCCGCCGTCATCGGCTACGACGTGACCGGCAAGGTCGGCAAGGCGCACGGCGGCTCCGTGCACGCGCGCGGCTTCCACCCCACGGCCACCACCGGCATCTTCGGCTGCTCCGCCGCGGGCGCGCGGCTGCTCGGCTACTCCGCGCAGCAGACCGCGAACGCGATGGGCCTGAACGTGAGCCAGTCCGCCGGTTCGACGCAGTTCCTGGAGAACGGCTCCTGGAACAAGCGCTTCCACACCGGCCTCGCCGCGCACAACGCCGTGATGAGCCTCGTCATGGCCCGCCACGACTACCTCGGCGCGACATCCCCCATCGAGGGCAGCCGCGGCTACTTCGCCCTCTACGCCGGCGACGGCGCGGACGCTTCCCGCGCGCTCGACGGCCTCGGCAGCGATTTCGAGGTGATGAACACAGCGGTGAAGCCGTACCCGTGCTGCCGCTACAGCCATGCCACCATCGACGCCGTCGCCGACATCGTCCGCGCCGAGTCGCTCGCGTCTCCCGACATCGACGGCATCGAGATCGCGATGGGCGAGACCGGCTACGGGCTCGTGGCCGACCCGGCGGAGATGAAGCGCGTGCCCTCCAACGTCGTCGAAGGCCAGTTCAGCGTCTACTTCGCCGCAGCAGCCACCGCAGGGAAGGGCGGCTACGCCTGGGACGCCTACGACCGCTTGGCCGATGCCGAGGTGCGCCGCCTGATGCAGCGCACCAGCGTCACGCTCGACGAGCGGTTCGGCTCCGGCATGGAGTCGATTGTCTCGCTGCGCACGGCGGACGGCCGCACCATCGAGCGCACCGTGCCGTACCCCAAGGGTGAGCCGGAGAACCCCATGACGTGGGAAGAGATGCAGGCGAAGTTCACCGAGTGGAGCGGGCCCGTCATCGGCGCGGAGCGCGCCGCGCAGGTCATCGAGAGCGTCGCCTCACTCGAGTCCCTCGCCTCGATGAGCGAGCTCACCGCCAACCTCGGCGCCTAAACCCCCTCTCCCTTGAGGAGAGAGGGTTGGGGTGAGGGTGAACCGGTGGTGAGGAGCTGGGTGTCTGGTGTAGGGGCATCCCTTGTGGGTGCCCTGTGCAACTCGTAGAGCACGGAGGTAGTCGTGCCCAACCGACTGGTCGGCAAAGTCGCCGTCATCACCGGCGCAGCGAGCGGGCAGGGGCGGCTCGCCGCCCAGCTGTTCGACAGCGAGGGCGCCGCGCTCGTGCTCGCCGATCTCGACGCCGACGGACTCGAGGAGACCACGGCTTGGCTCACCGGCGCAGCCGCGCCGCCCATATCCGTGGCCGGCGACCTCACGCAGGAGGATGCGAACGAGCGTCTCGCGCAGGCCGCGCTGGACGCCCACGGACGCATCGACGCCCTCTACAACGCGGCGGGCCTCGTGCGGTTCAGCCCGCTCCACGAGACGACCCTCGAAGATTGGCGCTTCGTGCTCGATCACGAGCTGACGATGGTCTTCCTCACGTGCAAGCACGTCCTGCCGTCCATGATGCAGGCGGGCAGGGGCGCCGTCGTCAACGTCTCGTCCGTCTCCGGCTACTCGTCCGGCTCGAAGCGCCACCCCGCGCACGCGGCGGCGAAGGCGGCCATCGCCGGGCTGACCAAGCAGGTGGCGGTCGAGTACGGCCCGTACGGCATCCGCTGCAACGCCATCGCGCCCGGCTTCCTCGTCTACGCCGAGGGCCAGCGGCGCATCGCCGGTCAGAGCGGCTCCGGCCCGCCGAAGGAGGCCGTCCCGCTCGGCAGGCACGTCGCGCCCGAGGACACCGCCCTCTGCGCCCTCTACCTCGCCTCCGACGAGTCCGCGATGGTCAACGGCCAGACGATCGTCGTCGACGGCGGCCGCTCCATCACCTGACGCTCCAACGTGCTAACCTAACCCGCCATGAGCACATCAAACGGAAACACCGCAGACATCATCGTGATCGGTGCGGGCAACGCCGCTCTCTGCGCCGCGCTCGCCGCCCGCGAGGCAGGGAAGAGCGTCGTCGTCCTCGAGAAGGCCCCCGAGCCCATGCGCGGCGGCAACACCTACTTCACCGGCGGCGCCATCCGCTTCTCCTACAAGGGCATCGACGACGTCGTCCAGCTCGTGCCGGACCTCTCGGAGGCTGAGCTCGACGTGATGGAGGTCGGCTCCTACACCGAGGCGAAGTACTTCGAGGACCTCATGCGCGTCACCGAGGGCCTCTCCGATCAGGAGATGGCCGACACCCTCGTACGGCAGTCGTTCCCCACCATGAGGTGGATGTACGAGCAGGGCGTCCGCTTCGTGCCGTCGTGGACCCACCAGGCGTTCAAGGTGGAGGGCAAGTTCCGCTTCTGGGGCGGCCTCTGCCTGCAGGCCGTCGGGGGCGGGAAGGGCCTCTCCGACCAGCTCTTCGAGATTGCCATCGAGCGCGGCATCGACGTCCGCTACGACCACACCGCCATGCGGCTGGAGCAGGACGACGCCGGGCGCGTGAACGGCGTCACCGTGCGCACGCCGGACGGACGGCAGACGCTCACCGGCGATGCCGTCGTGCTCGCGTGCGGCGGCTTCGAGGCGAACCCGGAGATGCGCGCCCGCTACCTCGGCCCCGGCTGGGAGCTCGCCAAGGTGCGCGGCGTCCGTTACAACACCGGCGACGGCCACAAGATGGCGTTCGACGTCGGCGCGCAGGCGTTCGGCCACTACAGCGGCTGCCACGCCGTCGCGTGGGACCTCAACGCCCCGCCGTTCGGCAACCGCTCCATCACCGACCTCTACCAGAAGCACTCGTACCCGTTCGGCCTCATCGTCAACGTCGACGGCAAGCGGTTCGTCGACGAGGGCGCCGACTTCCGCAACTACACCTACGCCAAGTACGGCAAGCAGATCCTCTTCCAGCCGGAGCGCGCTGCCTTCCAGCTCTTCGACCAGAAGACGCTCCACCTGCTGCGCGACGAGTACCGCATCCCACAGGTGACGAAGGGCGAGGCCGACACCATCGAGGGGCTCGCCGACCAGCTCGGCATCGACCCCGAGGGGCTCGCGCAGACCGTCGCCGAGTACAACGCCGCATGCCGGCCCGGCGACTACAACCCCACGGTGCTGGATGGCGTCCATACGGAAAATATCGAGCCGCCCAAGACCAACTGGGCGCTGCCGCTGGACACTCCGCCGTACGAGGGCTACGCCGTCACCTGCGGTATCACGTTCACGTTCGGCGGCCTCCGCATCGACCGGCGAGCGCAGGTGATGGACACCACCGACAACCCCATCCCCGGCCTCTACGCCGCGGGCGAGATTGTCGGCGGCCTGTTCTACCACAACTACGCCGGCGGCGCGGGCCTCATGCAGGGCTCCGTCTTCGGCAAGATCGCAGGCGCCTCCGCCGCCGAAGACGTCGAGTAGGTCCAAACCCCGTCGTTCCTGCGGAGGCAGGAACCTCGCAGACCGCCTTTATCCGTCATTCCCGCGAAGGCGGGGATCCAGCGTGCCCGCCAGGGCACACGGCACACGCTCCGGTAACACGGCCCCTCGTTTGACACCCCCCACGGCTGCGGATATGTTCGCCGCGCGGAACACCCATAACTGGAGGAGGGCGACTCTATGGCAGGCAAAGTGCAACTCAGCTTCATATCGGCGAGGAACGAGCGCATCGCCAAGCTCTTGGACGGCGAGGTCGAGGTGGAGGGCGTTGACCTCGTATGGACGAACTCCGACCCCTCGGAGACCTTCTGGCGCCAGCTCAAGTTCGAGGAGTTCGAGGTCTGCGAGATGTCGTTCTCCTCGCTGCTCATCGCGAAGGCGCGCGGCAGCGACATGGTCGCCATCCCCGTCTTCCCGTCGCGCCGCTTCATGCACGCGCTCCTCTCGGTCAACGTCGACTCCGGCGTCGAGAAGCCCAACGACCTCTACGGCAAGCGCATCGGCGTCGGCGAGTACCAGCAGACCGCGTCCCTCTGGACGCGAGGCGTCCTCCAGCACGACTTCGGCGTCGACCAGTTCAGCGTCGACTGGTGGATGGAGCGCTCGGAAGAGCTGAGCCACGGCGGCGCGACCGGCTTCAAGCCGATGGACGGCATCAAGTTCAATCGCATCCCCGAGGACAAGAGCCTCGCCACGATGCTCGTCCGCGGCGAACTCGACGCCGCTCCCATAGGCCGCGCCTTCTCCAACGAAAAGAACGTCATCGATCGCTCGACGACCATCCGCCCCAAACCCGAGGAGTTCGCCAAGGTCAAGCCACTCTTCCCGGACTTCATCGGCGAGGGCAAGCGCTTCTTCGACACCCACGGCTACATCCCCGCCAACCACTGCTACGCCATACGCGGCGACATCCACGAGAAGTACCCCTGGGTCGCCTTCAACCTTTACGCCGCGTTCGTGCGGGCGAAGGAGGAGTGGTACGCCGAGCTCTCCAGCCACGTGCCGAGCGACCTCATCTTCGGCTCGCAATACATGGCGCAGACCCGCTCCATCTTCGGCTCGGACCCCTTCACCTACGGCCTGAAGGACAACCAGAAGATGATCGACACCATGATCGGCTTCTCCCACGAGCAGGGCTTCATCCCCCGCAAGCCGGACATGGAGGAGCTCTTCGCCCCGCCCATGCTCGACCTCTAGGCCCCGTCATTCCGCGAAGGCGGGAATCCAGAGTGACCGCCAGGTCATGCGGAGAGAATGGGCGTGGATGAGGGGAGTGCTGTCATGCTGAGCGGAGCGTAGCGGAGTCGATGCATCTCTCGGGCCGTTTGATCCCCTCTCCCTTGAGGGGAGAGGGCTAGGGTGAGGGTGGACCGGCAGGGCGTGGGCAGAGTGTAGCCTGTCATGCTGAGCGGAGCGTAGCGGAGTCGATGCATCTCTCGGGCGGTTTGACCCCTCTCCCTTGAGGGGAGAGGTCGCCGCGGAGCGGCGGGAGAGGGTGAACCGGCGGGGAGGGGGGGGGTGAGGGTTGGCGCGCCCCCCAGACACCCGCCGGTTGACCGTACGCGGCCTCCTCCTTAGCATCGTTGTATGGCCGACTCCGAACCCAGCCGAGCGCTCTTCGCTGACCTCTACGAACTGACCATGGCGCAGGCGTACTGGCAGCACGGCCACAACGCCACCGCCACGTTCAGCCTCGCGTTCCGCAACCTGCCACCGGACCGCGGCTACGCCGTCTTCGCCGGTCTGGATGAAGCGCTCGACCACCTTGAAGCGCTCCGCTTCACCGACGCCGACGTCGCCTATCTGCGCTCCCTCGGCCTGTTCGACGCCGCCTTCCTCGACTGGCTGCCGTCCCTGCGTTTCACCGGCGGCGTCCGGGCGATGGGCGAGGGCGACCTCGTCTTCGCGGAGGAGCCGGTGATCGAGGTCACCGCGCCCGTCATCGAGGCCCAGCTCGTTGAGACCGCCGTGATGAACGCCATCGGCCTCCAGACGATGCTCGCCACGAAGGCCGCACGCGTGAAGTACGCGGCGCAGGGCAGGGCGGTCGTCGAGTTCGCGGCGCGCCGCACCCAGGGCGAGGAGGCGGCGGACCGGCTCGCCCGAGTCAGCTATCTCGTCGGGTTCGGCGGCACCAGCAACGTCCTCGCCGCCGCCCGCTACGGCATTCCGCCCGTCGGCACGATGGCCCACTCGTTCATCTCGAGCTTCCCTACCGAAGCCGAGGCCTTCGACGCTTATGCCGGCTCCTTCCCCGACACGAGCACGCTGCTCGTCGACACCTACGACACGATCGAGGGCGTCCGCCGCGCCGCCGAGACCGGCAAGCGCCTCCGCGAGGCGGGGCATGCCTTGCGCGCAGTCCGGCTCGACAGCGGCGACCTCCTCGCGCTCTCCATCGAGAGCCGCAGGGTTCTCGATGAAGCCGGCCTGACCGACGTACGCGTCCTCGCCAGCGGCGGTCTCGACGAGTTCGACGTGGAAGCGCTGCTCTCGGCCGGAGCGTCTATCGACGGCTTCGGCATCGGCACGAAGCTCGGCGTCTCCGCGGACGCGCCGTGGATGGACTGGGCGTACAAGCTCTCCGAGTACGACAACGCCCCCGTGCTCAAGCTCAGCGAGGGCAAGGCGTCGCTCGCCGGACGCAAGCAGGTCTACCGCAAGAGCGACGCCGATGGGACCTACGTGGCCGACACGCTCGCGCTTGAGGACGAGCAACTGCCGGAGCAGGACGGCGCGCCGCTGCTGACAGAGGTTATGCACGGCGGCCAGCGCACCGTCCCCATGCCAACGCTCCCCGAACTGCGGGAGCGCTTCGCCGCCAACTTCGCGCACCTGCCGGAGCGCTACAAGGTCCTGCGCTCGCCCGACCTCTACCCCGTACACCACACCTGGGCGCTGGAGGAGTTGCAGTGGGGCGCCACCCAGAACACACTCGCTCGGCAACGCGAAGCGTAACCACCTCTCCCCCTGGGAGAGGTCAACGCGCTTGCGCGGCGGGTGAGGGTGAACCTTGCGGGTGGGCGCGGTGTGGGCTGTTTGATCCCCTCTCCCTTGAGGGGAGAGGGTTAGGGTGAGGGCGACCCCGCTACTCCTCCGCCAGCGCCTCTTCCGTCGTCGTCAGCACCGCGCCGTTCAGCTCCATCAGGTGGAGCGCGCGGTCCCCGTCGCCGGGCTCGACGTTCACCGCCGCGACCGCGTCCGCCAGCACGTACGTCTCGTAGCCGTTGGCGAGCGCGTCGACCACCGTGTTCACCACGCAATAGTCGGTCGCGAGCCCGCCCACGTACACCCGGTTGATGCCGCCCGCCTTGAGCTGCGCGTCGAGGTCGGAGTCGATGAAGCCGGAGTAGGCGTCCTTGTCCAGGCTCGCACCCTTCTTGATCACGCGCGTCTCCTCCGGCAGGCCCAACTCCGCGTGGAACTCTGCGCCGTGCGAGTCCTGCACGCAGTGGTCCGGCCACTGTCCACCCTGCGCCGCGAATGACAGGTGCCCCGCCGGGTGCCAGTCCTGCGTCGCGAACACCTTGCCGCCGCGCTCCGCGAACGTCCTGGCGGTTGCGCCCATCTTCCGCGCAACCGCGTCGCCGCCGGTGACGCCCAGCGAGCCGCCGGGACAGAAGTCGTTCTGCACGTCAACAACGATCAGCGCGTCCAGGTTCGTGATTCGCATGGCGTCCCTCCTCACGATCGTTCCGTCGTTCCTGCGGAGGCCCGCGCTTTAGCGCGCAACCTCGCCCCCACGCAGCCGCCTACCCCTATGGTACCTCCGTTCACTCCAGCGCGAGACCGTTGCATAACGTCGGGATGTGTCTGATCCCTCCCCCCCCCCCGATGGGAGAAGGTTAGGATGGGGTGAACCGGGGCGGGGCAGGGGGCCTGCCATGCTAGAATGGCAGGCGAGGTCCCACGATGCACTTCACGAAACTCCAGGGCGCGGGCAACGACTACATCTACGTCGACGGCCTGAACGAGCAACGCGACTGGCCGGAGGTCGCGCGGCGCATATCCGACCGCCACTTCGGAGTCGGTGCCGACGGCCTCATCGTCGTGGCGCCCTCTGAACACGCCCCTGTCCGGATGCGGATGTACAACGTGGACGGCTCCGAAGGCGAGATGTGCGGCAACGGCATCCGCTGCTTCGCCAAGTTCGTCCTGGAGCGCGGCATGGTGCCGGCCAACGGCACCACGCTGGACGTGGAGACCGGCGCGGGCGTGCTGAACATCGCCCCGCACTGGAGCGGGGACCGCGTCGTTGGCGCGCGGGTCAACATGGGCGAACCCATCCTCCGTGCCGCAGACGTGCCGGTCGACGTCTCGAAGATGGGCCCCAGCGACTACTCCGCGCTGGACGTCGGCCTCGTCGAATCGCTCGGCCTGCGACCGGACGACCTGGCGTTCGACGCGCCCGTGGAAGTGAACGGGGTTACGTTCGCGCTCACGGCGGTCTCGATGGGCAACCCGCACGTTACGGCCTTCATCGACGAGCCGGTGAACGATGTGGAACTGGACAGGCTCGGGCCCCGCATGGAGCACCACGAGGCGTACCCGCGCCGGATCAACTTCCACCTCGTGAACTACGTAGCCCGGGACCACCTCATCTCGCGGACGTGGGAGCGCGGCTCCGGCCTGACGCTCGCCTGCGGAACGGGCGTGAGCTCCATCGTCGTGGCCGCGCGCCTGCACGGCCTCGTTGACGACGAGGTGCGCGTCGAGGTGCCCGGCGGCGAGTTGACCATCACGTGGCCGGGGCACGGCCCCGTCTTCATGGACGGCGACGCCGTCGAGGTCTTCTCCGGCGACTTCCCGGACTGACATCCGCCCCTTACGCCAACGCCCCATGCCCGCGTACGCTGTTCCCATGAAACACCGGTCGAACGCAGGGCCACTACAACCCACCGGCGGGGATGAGCGGGAATCGGCGGTTTCGAGCGGTTATGACCGGAAATGAGCGGCGGATGAGCGGTTTTGCGCGCTCACGTCGCGTCTACAGCCGGAGGTGAATGAGCGGAAATGAGCGGTCGGCAGGAGTGAACAACGAAAATCTCCTCCCGACGCCCGGTGCAACAGCCACCCACCGTGCGCCTGTATAATCGCTCTCGGCGCCCGGCGCGGCGCACATGATTCCTGACTCACTCGGAGGTCCCTTTCGTATGCAACTCGCCAACCGGCTCGACCAGCTCCCGCCGTATCTCTTCCTCGAGATCAGCCGGAAGATCGCGGAGAAGCGCGCCCAGGGCATGGACGTCATCAGCTTCGGCATCGGCGACCCGGACATCCCGACGCCCGAGCACATCCTGACCGCGCTCAAGACGACCTCCGACGACCCGCCCAACCACCGCTACCCAGAGTCCGACGGTCTGCCGGAGATGCGGCAGGCCATCACGCGCTGGTACACCCGCCGCTTCGACATCGAGCTCGGCGACAAGGAGATCGTGCCGCTCATCGGAGCGAAGGAGGGCATCGGCCACATGGCCCTCTGCCTTATCGATCCCGGCGACGTCGCGCTCGTGCCGGACCCCGCGTACCCGGTCTACGCGGTCGGCACTATGTTCGCGGGCGGCACCTCGTACATGATGCCGCTGCTGGCAGAGAACGCCTTCCACCCGGACCTCTCGCTGATACCGGAGGACGTGGCGCGCAAGGCGAAGGTGCTCTGGATCAACTACCCCAACAACCCCACCGGCGCGCTCGCGACCCCCGAGCTGTTCGAGGAGGTCGTCGCGTTCGCGAAGGAGTACGACGTCGCGGTCTGCCACGACGCCTGCTACTCCGAGGTGACGTTCGACGGCTACGAGGCTCCGAGCTTCCTGCAGACGCCCGGCGCGATGGACGTGGGCATCGAGTTCCACTCGCTCTCCAAGACGTACAACATGACCGGCTGGCGCATCGGCATGGCCGTCGGCAACCAGCAGCTCATCGACGCGCTCGTACGCGTGAAGTCCAACCTGGACTCCGGCATCCCGCAGGCCGTGCAGTACATGGGCATCGAGGCGCTCGACAACACCACGCCCGAGTGGCTGGCGGCCAACAACGAGATCTACCGCAGGCGCCGCGACCGCGTCGTCGACGCCCTCACGGCCATCGGGCTCGAGGTCAACAGGCCGAAGTCCGGCTTCTACATCTGGGCGCGCTGCCCGGGCGGCTGGACCTCGGCGCAGTTGGCCACCGAACTGCTGGACAAGCACGCGGTCGTCGTCACGCCCGGCCGGGGCTACGGCGAGGCCGGCGAAGGCTACATCCGCCTCTCGCTCACGACGCCCGACGAGCGGGTGGATGAGGGCCTGCGCCGGCTCGAGGGCTGGCGGCTGCCGGACTCTCCGGCGGGATAAGGACACGAGCGCCTTCTCCGCACTGGACACCGGCAGGTAGAATCGAAGGCACCAAACCGGAGCGGCTCACCCATAGCACGGCGATTCAGAACGATTGAGACAGCCCAAACGCCTGAGCAGGCGCTGCTCGTGGGCGTGGGCATCAAGGGGCGGCGCTCGCCCTGGACGGTTGCCGACTCACTCGAAGAGCTCGCCCAATTGGCCGACACTGCAGGCGCAGAGGTGGCCGGCTCGGTCTCCCAGCAGTTGGAAGCGCCGTCCCACACGTACGTCGGCAAGGGCAAGCTGCAGGAGATAGCGGACGCCCGCCGTACTATCGGCTTCGGCACCTTAATCTGCGACGACGAACTGACGCCTACGCAGCAGCAGAACCTGGAACGTGCCCTCGGCGAGCGCGTGAAGGTCATCGACCGCACCGCCCTCATCCTGGACGTGTTCGCACGGCACGCGAGGACACGCGAAGGACGCCTGCAGGTGGAACTGGCGCAGGCCGAGTACCTGCTGCCGCGCCTCGCGGGCCAGTGGAGCCACCTGGAGCGCCTCGGAGGCGGCATCGGCACGCGGGGCCCCGGCGAGACGCAGATAGAGACGGACCGGCGGCTCGTTGGCCAGCGTATCCAGCGGTTGAAACAGGAACTGGAGAAGGTGCGCCGGCATCGCGCCCAGTACCGCGCCCGCAGGCACCGGAACAGGCTGCCCGTGGTGGCGCTCGTGGGTTACACGAACGCGGGGAAGAGCAGCCTGCTGAATGCGCTCTCCGGCGCGGGCGTGCTCGCGCGCGGCCAGCTCTTCTCGACACTCGATCCCGTGACGCGCAAAGTGCGCCTGCCGGACGGCGGCGAGGCGTTGCTGACGGACACGGTGGGCTTCATCCAGAAACTGCCCACGACGCTCGTCGCGGCCTTCCGTGCGACGCTCGAAGAGGTGCAGGAAGCGTCCGTGCTGCTGCACGTCGTCGACATCTCGCACCCGAACGCCGCCGAGCAGGTGGAAGTGGTCGAGGACATCCTGCGCGACCTGGAACTCACCGACACGCCGCGCGTGCTGGCGCTGAACAAGGTGGACCTGCTGGACTCCGGCAACGGCGCAGGTTCCGTGCCGAGCGCGGAAGGCATCAAGGCGGTGCTGACGTCGGCGGTGAGCGGAGCGGGGCTGCATGAGTTGCTGAAGGCAGTGTCCACCCAGGTGAACGATGATGTACCATCCGGCGCCGAACCGGCGCTTGCAGCCGCGAAAGCCAGACGAGGAGCGACTCACAGGAACCATGGCTGACGACGAACTCTTCCAACTGCCTGAGCATCCTTTCTACAGTTGCGAGGACGACTGCTTCCTCGTTGCCGACGGATCCCAGATGGGCACGGCAGCAGCCATCCTGGCTTTGGAGCCGCTGCTCAAGCTGATGGTCGGTGAAGGCAACGTCTTCGAGCGGCGTCCGGTGAAGGTCGCCGAGAAGGACGATCTGCACGTCAGCGTGGAATGCGAGGGCGGCGAGGTCGTGCACATCGACTTCGACGCGCTCACGGCCCGCAAGACGACGCCGCAGGGCGAGTTCCTGTACCGGGGCGGCCTCGAGGACGCCAACGAGGGCATGGGATATTTCCCGGCGCGTTAGAGCACGTTTCGCGGCGCTGTCTGACCATCGGGTCGGATTGGCGCCCCGAAGGCCTCACGGGCGATTGACCGCTCCCAAGCGTCATTGCGCACTATTGCTGTTATGTAAAGTAATCACAGTTGCAACGCCATGTTCCTCCCTCCGGCCATCGGGTCTCCTCCCCCCTCCCGCCAGCGGCGACGTATCCTTGAAAGATAACGGGTCCGCGCAATGGCAGCCGTCCGTCCGCGCAGCCCACTCTCTTGCTGGAGCGTTCGGAATGGCGAGGCAGTTGTCCGGGATGCGAGCAGCGGCATATACCGCCGTCGCGGCTGCGGCCATCCTCGCTGGGACCGGATGCGCGCAGGAGGAGCACAGCGAGTTCATCGAAGTCGTCGAAGTGCTCCAGGAAGACTTCATCGACCGGGACAAGCTCTCCGCCACGGAGATGGAGCGTGCGGGCATCGAGGGGCTCCTGGAGTACCTCGACGACCCTTATACCTCATACCTCGATCCCGAGCGCTATGCGGCGTTCAACCTCTCGCTCGAAGGAGACCACCCCGACTTCGAGGGCATCGGCGCGAGCGTTACTGAGGTGGACGGCCAGTTCATCGTACTGGGACCGCTCCCCGGCTCACCCGCCTTCGACGCCGGGCTCATGCCGGGCGACATCCTGGTCAGCGTGGATGGCAGGCCCATCGAGGGACTCACTTTGGACGAGACGGTCACGCTGATACGCGGGCCGAAAGGCACGGAAGTCGTGCTCGGCGTCTCGCGCGCCGGCATCTCGCGCCCCGTGGAGATCCCCATCGTGCGGGACACGATTAGCGTCAGCTCCGTGCATTCCCAGATCCTCCCCGGCGGCTTCGGCTACATACGCCTCTCGTCGTTCGACGCGGAGTCCGGCGCCGACCTACGGAGCGCCATAGCCGACCTGCGCGGACTCGACGCCAGGGGGCTCGTGCTGGACCTGCGGAACAACGGAGGTGGACTCGTGACGGCTGCCGTGAGTGTCGTCTCGGAGTTCGTCGAGGAAGGCGAAGTGATCCGCTGGGTGGATGCGAACGGAGACGAGACCGTAGAGCACGTCACAGGAGAAGGAACAGCCTACGACTTCCCGCTCGTGGTACTCGTGAACGGCTTCAGCGCGTCGGCATCGGAAGTGGTTTCAGGAGCATTGCAAGACCACGCGCGCGCCCGTATCGTCGGCACTCGCACGTTCGGGAAAGGCGCGGTCAACCTGCTGCGCGACCTGGAGTCCGGCGCGGGGTTGAACATCACTATTGCACGCTGGCTCACACCGGACGGACGCACGATCGAAGGAGAAGGCATCGAGCCGGACGTGCGCGTCGGACGTGAAGTGAACGTACGGGCGCAGGGGCGTATCGGTGAGCTGGCGCGGACCCTTTGCGCGGCCTACGCGGACGAGGCCGTTCCGCTGGACGGGTCCGGCGAACTCGCGGAAGCACTGGAGACGCTCTGCAGCATCCAACCCGAGCAGAACCCCGTCTCTTACCCCGACGATCAGCTCGAAGCCGCGGTTGCCGAACTCGAACGAATGACAGGCCGTTGAGCGATGCCTCCCAAACGCAAAAAGAAGAAGCAACCGGAGCAGCAGAAGCCCGGTCGACCATACATCCGGACCGTGGCGGACAACCGGCGCGCGCGTTTCGATTACGACATCCTCGACCGCATCGAGGCCGGCATCGCGCTGACCGGTACGGAGATCAAGTCCGTACGCGATGCCCGGGTCAACATCCGCGACGCCTATGCACAGGCGCGCGGCGGCGAGATGTGGCTCCACAACATGCACGTCGCCGCATGGACGAGCGCAGGGCCATGGGGGCACGAGCCGACGCGCTCACGGAAGCTGCTGATGCACTCGGGAGAGATAGAGCGGTTCAGCCGCGCGTCGGGGCAACGCGGCCTCACCATCGTTCCCCTGCGCATCTACATCAAGGGACACCACGCGAAGGTGGAACTGGCCCTGGCGAAGGGGCGCCGCCGCTACGACAAGCGCCAGGCCATCATGCGGCGCGAGTCCGACCGGGAGATAGCGCGCGCCCTCCGTCGGGAGGCCTGACTGACACGCGCCGTTTGACCGCCCCCTGCCCTCGCTGTACGATAGTAGTGCAACTGGTCTGCTGTGGGGATGCGTGGTTTCGACAGGGGATCAGCTTGGCAGGATTGCAGGCCGAGTTCGCCGCCCACTCGCTAATCAGACGGCAAAACATCAACTGCCGACGAACCAGTCGCACTGGCTGCCTAAACAGCGTAGCCACGCCCCGATAGCCCACTCCGGCGGCTACCGGAAGCGTCATACAGCCGGGGTGCAGTGGCTCTGACGCCGCTGCGAGCCACTCAAGACTTCGCGGCAGGTGGCGGGACGGCCCGCCGGTGGGCCCGCCCAGTCACCCAACCAAACGCCGGCTAAGCCTGTAGTACATCCGCGCTGAGCGTCTTCTGGACGGGGAGTTCGACTCTCCCCCATCTCCACCAACAGACGGGCCACGGGCTCAGACCCCCTTGGCTATGCAGAGATCGGAGGACTTGGGATGACAACGAAGGCACAGCCGAAGATGACCCTCGAGGCGAGTCACTGCGACCTATCCCCCACCGGGGCGCATCACTGGATAGTCGGTTCACCCAGCGCCACGATGGCCGGTGAGTGCAAGTACTGTCACGAAGCGCGAGAGTTCCACCCGTTCGAGGACAACATCGGCTTCAACAACAGCCCCAAGAGGAACCGCTCGGCAGCTGTCACAGGCGAATAAGCCGCCGGGTGGCATCCGCCGCATCCATTTGGCCGTATTGACGGTACGCTGCCTTCCGCTTTTGGCAGGGCTTGGGACGCTTGGCCGGTCCGTTCCCGTATAATCCGCGCCATCCCGCCCTTGAGTGAGGAGGCATGGCCTCTGCGATCCTGCGCGTGCGCGGACTGGTGATGGACTTCGGCGGCGTGCGCGCCGTCGACAACTGCTCCCTCAACGTGGATGAGGGCTCCATCACCGGCCTCATCGGACCGAACGGTGCGGGCAAGACGACGCTGTTCAACCTCATCGCCGGTTTTCACAAGCCGACCGCGGGGCGGGTTACGTTCAGGGACGAGCGCATCGACGGGTTGCCGTCCTATCTCATCTTTCGCAAGGGCATCGTCCGAACGTTCCAGATACCCCGCGAGTTGAAGCGCATGAGCGTCCTGGAGAACCTCACGCTCGTGCCGTCTGACCAGCTCGGAGAGAGCATGTGGCGCGCCGTCGCGGCACGCTGGCTCGTGAAACGCCAGGAGCGAGCGATAGAAGCCCAGGCGCGCGAGGTGCTCGAGTTCACCGGGTTATTGGAGGTCGCGGACCTCCCGGCGGAGGGACTCTCCGGTGGGCAGAAGAAGCTGCTGGAACTGGCGCGCACGCTGATGGCGAAGCCGCGCATGGTGCTGCTCGATGAACCGGGCGCAGGTGTGAACCCCACGCTGTTGAGGCGGCTGGTGGACGGCATCCGCCGCGCGCGCCAGGAACTGGGGATCACATTCCTCATCATCGAGCACGACATGGGGCTCGTGATGCGCCTCTGCGACCACGTCATAGTGATGAGCGAGGGCTCCGTCCTCACACAGGGCGCTCCGGCAGCCGTACAGCAGGACGACCGCGTCGTCCGGGCGTACCTGGGGGACTGAGCGATGCCGCTCCTCGATGCCGCAGGCATACGCGCCGGATACGGCGATACCGAGATAATCCACGGCGTGGACATGCGTATCGACGCAGGCGAAGTCGTAACCATCATCGGCCCGAACGGCTCCGGCAAGTCCACGATGATGAAGGCGATCGTCGGTATCGTGCAGGCATCTTCCGGGGAGATCTGGTTCGACGGTCGCCGCATCGAGGGGCTGCCGCCGGACCGCCGCATCCCGATGGGGCTCTGCTACGTCCCGCAGACGGAGAACGTCTTCCCTACCCTGACCGTCACTGAGAACCTCGAGATGGGCGGCTTCCTGCGGAACGACAAGCTCGACGGCCGTATCCGGGAGATGTTCGATCTGTTCCCTGACCTCGCAGAGAAGCGCAACGCGAAGGCCGGTTCGCTGTCAGGCGGTCAACGCCAGATGATGGCCGTGGCGCGTGCCCTGATGCTGGAGCCGAAGCTGTTGCTGCTGGACGAACCCACCGCTGGACTCTCGCCGCTCCTGATGGAGGCCGTGTTCGGGATGGTGCGGGACATCAATGCCACCGGGGTAGCGATCCTCATGGTGGAGCACAACGCGAAGAAAGCGCTCGCCATCTCGCACCGGGGATACGTGCTGGCGGTGGGCGAAGTGCGCATGGAGAACACAGGGCCGGAGTTGGCCGGCGACCCACAGGTGGGCCGGCTGTACCTGGGGAACGAATAGGCAACGCGATGTTCATTACTGCACGCACGATGAGAAGTCCCGCAGTGGCACGGGCGAGCCGCATCGCGCAGGCCGTGCTCGCCATCGTCTTCGTGGCCCTCGCACTGAGCGAGATCGGGCTCGCGGTCAACGGCATCTTCCTCGGAAGCGTCCTCGCGCTGGGCGCGGTCGGCATCACACTGGTCTTCGGCGTGATGCGGTTCGCAAATATCGCACACGGCGACATGATGACGATGGGCGCCTACGTGGCGTTCTTCCTCCTTGTCAGCATCCTGCCGGAACACACCGGGCTGGGGCCCTTCACGTTCGGTTTCCCGCTCCTCATCGCGATACCCGTGAGCATGGTCGCAGTGGCGGCGCTTGCTATGGGGATGGACGTCTTCGTCTTCCGCAGGCTCCGGCGGCGGCGGGCGAACATCGTAACGATCGAGATAGCCTCGCTCGGCGTCGCCATCGCGATACGCGGCTTCGTCCAGATGATCTGGGACACGCCCGTTCGCTACTTCCCGAATGAGGGCCGACAGCACTTCTCTCTGCCCGCCGACGTCAGCATCGCGCCGAACCACCTGTTCGTGAGCGGCGCTGCGCTCGTGCTGGCGATCGCCCTGCACCTGCTGCTCACGCGCACGAAACAAGGCAAGGCGATGCGCGCCACCTCGGACAACTCTGACCTGGCCCGTGCCAGCGGCATCGATACGGACCGCGTGCTGCTCTGGACGTGGGGCATCGCCGGAGCACTGGCCGGCGCGGCGGGCGTGCTGCTCGTTATCTTCAACGCGACTTCTCAACTGAAACCCACCATCGGCTTCCAGATGCTCGTGCCGCTCTTTGCCGCGGTCGTTGTCGGAGGCATCGGCAATCCGTACGGGGCGTTTCTGGGCGCGATGCTCATCGGCATCTCGATGGAGGTCTCCACGGCATGGGCGCTGCCGACCTACAAGCCCGCGATAGCGTTCACCGTCATGGTGATCGTCCTGCTGTTCAGGCCGCGCGGGCTCCTGGGGGGCAAGGGCTGATGCTGGACTTCCTCACCGGTTTCGCCATCCTGGTCGGCATCTACTCGGTGTTCACGCTTGGCCTCAACGTGCACTGGGGGTACACCGGGCTGTTCAACATCGGGGTGGCGGGCTTCTTCGCTCTGGGGGCATACGCGGCGTCACTCTTGACCATCCGTCCTCCACAATCTGCGCAGGTTGACGATTACCTCTACGCCGGTGACCTGGCAAACCGGCTTGACGCGCTGCCCGTGATCGGTGTGCTGGACCTGTGGTTCGTCGGCGGGCTGCTGGCGGCATCGCTCGTGGCTGCGGCAGTAGCGCTCGTGGTCGGGACGATAACCATCCGGCTGCGGGACGACTATCTGGCCATAGCGACCTTGGGCATAGCGGAGAGCGTTCGGTTGGTGTTCCTGAATGAGCGATGGCTGAGCAACGGGAGCAAGGGGCTGTACACCATCCCTCGTGTGTTCGACGGCGTCGTCTCCCCCCAGGACTATGACCGGATCTACCTGGTTGTGGTGCTGGCGGTGTTCGTCCTCCTGTTCGCCGCGGTGAGGGCGCTGGTGCACTCGCCGTGGGGGCGCGTGCTGCGCGCCATACGAGAGGACGAAGTGACCGCTGAAGCGAGCGGCAAGCAGGTGTTCCGCTTCAAGCTGCAGGCGTTCGTCCTCGGCGCGGTGATCATGGGTATCGGCGGGGCGCTGTACGCCTTCAACCTCCGCGCTATCTCACCGTCCGCGTTCACGCCGCTGCTGGGCACATTCATCATATGGGCGATGCTGGTGGTGGGCGGGAGCGGGCGGCTGTACGCCCCCATCGTGGGGGCGCTCATCGTGTGGGGCATATGGAGCGGGTCGCAGTTCTTGCCGGACCCGCTGGGTTCTCCGCACGTGCGCTACTTCTCGGTCGGTGCGCTGGTGGTGTTGGTGCTCCTGTATGCGCCGAACGGCGTGACGCCGGAGGTCCTGCGTGCGCGGGACCGATGGCTGGCGCGCCGGCGGCTGCGGAAGGCCGTCGCCGACGAATAGAAAGGCGCCCGTCCGTCCCTCAGCTCTGCTGGTGAACGAACGGGCGCTTCCCTGGTGCCGCTTTTTGCCGGGCCGGAGCTACTCGGTAACGATCCGCTCGGTCACGAGTTCACCGTTGGTGATTTTCCAGATGCCCATCGCGCCGGTTACGTCGCCGTTCTCGTCCACGTCGACGGGGCCTGAGGCGCCCTGGTAGTTGATCTCTCGGCCGTCGCGGAGGAGTTCGAGCGCACGCTTGATCCCCTCCACGCCGGGGCCGACCTCTTCGCCCGGCGGAGCGGAGACGGAACGTATCGCGTCCCGGATGGCAACGGGGTCGGAGGAGTCCGCGGCCTCGGCGGCGAGCGCGAAGATGACCGCGGCGTCGTAGGACTCGCGGATGAACGGCAGCGACAGGTCGTTGTTGTACGCGGCCATGTAGTCGCCGTCGAACTGGGCACGGTCGGCGTTCTCCAGCGCCTCGGGAGCAGTGCCGTACATCCCTTCCAGGTGCTCTGCGCCGACGGCGTCGATCAGGTCGTTGGACTTGCTGCCGTCCACGAACAGGAACGTGTCGGCTGCGCCGCTCTCGATCGCTTCGCGGATGTAGACGCCCGCGCTGACGGGGAAACTGATCGCCACGAGCACGTCGGGATCGTTCGCAGTCGCCTGGGCCAGTTCGGAGGCGTAGGAAGGCTGTTCAGGCTCGTGCGGGACAGTCACCACCTGCCCGCCCAGCGCCGTGAAGGACGCCTCGAACTGGTCGGCAAGGCCCTGTCCGTAGGCGTCGTTGATGTAGAGCGCGCCCGCGGAGCGGTAGCCGAGTCCGTAGGCGAGATTCGCAAGGACAACGCCCTGGAAGGCGTCCGAGGGGGCAGTGCGGAAGACGAAGTTGTTGTCGTCCAGCACGGTGATGGTGGGAGACGTCGCCGACGGCGACATCAGGGGCACTTCTCCGTCGATTGTAACGGCCCGCGCGACTGCCTGCGTGTGGCTGCTGCGCAAGGGGCCAACGATTGCGGAAACACTGTCCACGTCCGCGAGCTTGCGGGCGGCGTCCACAGCGGTAACGTCGGAGGTGCCTGCGTCCTCGGATACGACCTCGATTTGGCGTCCGCCAAGCACGCCTCCGGCTTCGTTGACCTGGGTAGCGGCAAGCATCACTCCCTGGTCCATCAGCGTTCCGAACTCGGACAACTCACCGGTGAACTCCATGAGCGAGCCGATCTTTACCGGTTCGTCCTCTCCGCATGCCGTTATCAACATGCTCATGGACATGACCAGCACAACCACCAATCCTATGCGGGCTGCCCTTGCGCTCATCACCGACCTCCTTCAGGGTATGTGTGGTTCACTCACCACTGAACGAACATAGGCATGACGACATGGACGTACTCGCCACCGTCGTCTACGGGGCGGATCACCCCGGGGCTCGAAGAGGTAGTCATCTCCAGAGCCACTTTGTCCTTACCGATGACGCTGAGCACATCGCTCAGGTATCGGCTGCTGAATGCGATCTTGCCTTCTGCCCCCTCAACGTCCGCTTCGAGGTTGCCCGTGTTGTCGCCAACCTCTTCCGCCCGCGACGATATCGTGAGGACTCCCGGGGCGCCGCCCTCGGCGCTCATCTGCAGCCTGATGATGCCGG
The DNA here is from genome assembly GCA_965220655.1 of Dehalococcoidia bacterium. Taxonomy (GTDB): domain Bacteria; phylum Chloroflexota; class Dehalococcoidia; order Lucifugimonadales; family Australimonadaceae; genus Bin16. Next base: position 37,306 of record CBDCQO010000002.1, read on the forward strand.
AGCCGTCCTTCGCAAAGATGGCCGCCGTTCGGGTTGCACGTTGCAGTTCGTTCAACCCGATGATGGCGCGCGTGCCGTGCTCCTGCGGGATGAGTTGCGCGTAGTTGGGGAACGTCCCCTGGATCAGCTGGGAGACCACCTCGATGTTCTTGAACCGGAAGAGGACCTGGCTTCGCTGTGTGGTGACCACGATGTCGACCGGGTCGTCGCCGTCCAGGAGGCGCTCGATGTCAGAGAGCGTGCGGGCCGGAACGATGACCGAGACCTTCTCGCTGGCGGGCTCCAGCAGCTGGGCCTTGCGCACTGCGAGGCGGAAACCGTCAGCGGCAGCGAACGTCACGTTCGTGCCGTCGAGCTCGATGTTCACGCCGGTGAGCACCGGACGCGAGTCCTCGACCGCCGCGGCGAGCACCACCTGATGGATCGCGTCGCGCAGCGCCCTGCCCGACATCTTTGTCGAGACGCCTTGGTCTATAGCGGGGATGGGAGGGAACTCCTCGGCAGCCGTGCCGTTGATGTTGGCCTTTGTGCGGTCGCCCTCAACGGAGATGCCGCCTCCTTGCGAAGCGGTCTGTACCTTGATGGTCTGCCGCCCAAGCGAGTTGACGAAGTCGGTCAGCAGCCTCGCCGGGATCGTTACCGCTCCCTCTTCCTGTATGTCGGCACCTATCCACGTGCTGATGGCAACTTCCAGGTTCGTGGCAGAGAGCTTCAGCCGGCCTTCGTCCGTGGCGAGGAGAACGTGTTGCGTGATGGGGAGCGTCGTACGTGTGGCAACCGCAGGCTGCACGATGCTGAGTCCCTGGCTGAGATTCTCCTGCAGGCAGTGTAACTGCATCTTCAAACCTCAATACGTTGTGGTTTTGCGGCAGGAAACTCTAGCCGCACTGGCAGCGCAGTATAGGGGACGCGCCGAGAAGGGGTCAACGAACAGATTGAGGAAAACGGACGAAAGCTGAGGGTGGCTGCCCCGGCGCGCAGACTGAGCCGCTCACGGTTCCCTACTGGCTCGACAGGTAGGTGACGAGCGTGTCCAACTCTTCGGTGGAGATCTGGGTTGCGAAGTCCTGCGGCATCAGCCCGTCCTCGTAGCCCTCGACGACCTCGGCGGACGGGTCCAGGATGGACGTGCGGATGTAGTCCGCGCCCTTCGAACCGATACCCGCAAGCGCGGGACCGTCGCTGCTGCCCTTGGACTGAGGGATACTGTCCAACTCGTGGCAGGTGGCACAGGCGTACGTGATGAAGAGCACACGGGCATCGTTTGCGCCGCCGCCTGACTGAGCGGGCGTGGGTGTCGGAGTCGGCAGGACCTCCACGTCATCGGGCGGCTCGCAATCGGCTCCTGCTGCGCCAACGATCTGCCCTTCCTGGGCGAGGTAGCACTCGGGTGTAGCAACTACGCCGGTTCCCCCGCATGCCGAAACAACGGCGAGCAAGCCCAGGGCTGTGAAGGTGAACAGTATGGGAAGTATTGGACGGCGGAGTCGCACGCGACCTCTGGATGTCGGAGGATGAAGGGCAGTTGTGATTTCTATCACGTTGTATCACCCGTCGATTCGCTGTGTCAAGGAAGGAGGGGGTAGCAAGCCTCGGTTCACCACAGTGCGTGACACAAAGAGAGGCGGGTCGGCGTTGTCTCCCCAGATCGCCGGTCCGCCTCTCTTCACGTCAGGAGACGCTGCTCAGCTTGCCCGCTTGACCTCCAGGGTCTCCCCCGGAGCAAGTGCAACGCGCCGGACGTTGATGCCGAGCTTGAGGAGCCAGTAGCCAAGCGTGGCCTTGGACACCTCCAGTTCAGCCGCCGTGGCCGAGAGGCCGTTCTCATTGATCTTCTCAGGCAACAGACGTTCGAGCGGTTGATGGAACCGCTCCTCCACCTGCCGCATGAGCCGGGTCTTGCGCGCCATTGCTTACCCTCCCCTTTACGGAATGTTAGGACAGATTCTACACCTTCGGATGACACTCATGCCAATGTTTGGCATACGACTTTTCCGGACTTTATGTTATCCAAAGACTTATGCAAAGTATAAGAATCGTCCAGAACACACTCCTGTCCACTCCGGGTTCGGGTAGAATACGACCTTGCCAGCCCGCGCTGACGCCCGACAACTCTGAGGTTCTCCCCTGTGCCCGACGCACTGATCGTACTGCTCACCGCGATGACCCCCATCGGGGAGTTGCGCGCCTCGATACCCCTGGCCATCACCTCCATGGACATGCCCTGGCCGCAAGCGCTTGGCCTGTCGATCGTCGGGAACATCATCCCGGTGCCGTTCATCCTTTACGCGCTGCGTACCGTCGGCGCACGAGTGGAAGCGCAGCAGAACATCGTCGGCAGACTCCTGCGCTGGCGCACCTCCCGTATCCAGCAGTCCTGGGGCCCGCGGGTGCGGCGCTACGGCTTCTTCGGCATCGTCCTGGCTGTTGCCATCCCCCTGCCGCTCACCGGCGCATGGACCGGCGCGCTCATCGTCTGGACCCTGCACGAACCCGTACGGCGCGGGCTGCCTGCCATCGCGGCCGGGGTGGTGATAGCAGGCATCATCGTGACGACCCTGACCCTCGCCGGCATCGAGATCATCCGCCTGACTTAGGCGCCCTGACGTGGGCGTACTGCCACCGGCCCCTTGACAGACGCACTCGTACCACTGCCCTACCCTGCCGCTCGAGGCGACGCTGCCCGCAGACGTTATACAATCGAAACTGACGGCGACCGGCCGCACGGAAGGAAACGTTGGATCCTTGGGCTAAGACGAAGCGCAATCACGGGTTGGAGCACGCGACTATCGCGCTCCTGCTCTTGCCGTCAGTCAGCGGCAGGCCCGTGGCGGGCTATTCGATACCGACCGGATTCCTCGTGCTCGGCGACATCCCCACGCAACAGGTCGAGGAGTCGGCGAAGGAGGCGCTTCGGCGGATGCAGGCAGGAGAAGGCAACCTCGCTGTATCTCCGTTCTGCGGGACCAACATCGTAGTGGGCGCAGCTCTCGCGACCATGGCGTCGCTGGGAGGCTATCGCATGGCCGGAGGCGGCAGCCGGGGACTGAGCCGCGCCTTCTCCAATACCATGTTCGCGATCGTGGCGTCGCGTCCTCTCGGCCGGCTCGTCCAGGAGCGCTGTACGACGTCTGCCGACGTCGGTTCGATGTCGATCCGCAGCGTCACGCGTCACCGCCTCGGGCCCGTTACGATGCACTGGGTCGCGACGCGGTTCGGGGCAGCTGAAGCAGCCTCTGTACTCTAGCGTCCGACGAACACGGGGGGGCGCTTCTCGACGAACGCAGTGTGCCCCTCCCGCCTGTCCTCTGTCAGCGCCAGCATCGCCGAGCAGCGCTGCTCGTACTGGATGCCGGTGTCCAGGTCCACGTCCATCGCCACGTTGACAGCGTTCTTGATACTCGCGAGCGAGAGCGGCGGCAGTTCCAACAGCCGCGCTGCCCAGGCTCGCGCGTCGGCCATCAGCCCGCCAGGCGACGACACGGCATTCACGAGTCCCCACTCGAGCGCGGTCTGCGCATCGATGAACCTGCCGAAGAGCATCATCTCCTTGGCGCGCGCGGGGCCGATGAGACGAGGCAGTCGTTGCGTGCCGCCGGCGCCCGGCAGGATGCCGAGCGTCAGCTCCGGGAGCGCCATCCGCGCTTCGGAGCTCGCGATCCGCAGATCGCACGCCATCGCCAGCTCGAGGCCGCCGCCTGCCGCGACACCGTTGACTGCGGCGATGCTCACCTGGTTGAGACGCTCCAAACGCCGGAACGTGGGAGAGATGACGGCGGAGGTGCGCGCCAGGGAGAGGTCGTCCAGGTTCTCGGCGCGCTCCTTGATGTCGGCGCCGGCACAGAACGCGCGGCCTGAGCCGGTTACGATGAGCACACGGACTTCATCGTCAGTCTCCAGGCGCGTCACCAGGTCCTGCAACTCCTGGGTGACCTCGCGGCTGATGGCGTTCAGGCGTTCCTGGCGATTGAGTGTCAGCACGCCGAGCGGCCCTTCGGTCTCGAACTTGATCGTCTGGTACGTCATGGGATCGCATCGCCTCCGCATGGATGATTACAAGCGTAACCGGGGCGCACGAAGGGTTGATTGACCCCCATGCGCCCCGGCACTATAGTCGAAGAGAGGCCCCAGTAGCTCAGTAGGATAGAGCGGCTGCCTTCTAAGCAGCGGGTCACGGGTTCGAATCCTGTCTGGGGCGCCAGTCCCCGCCTCACACGTCCAGCTGCTCTCCCAGGTCGAAGTCCACGCCTTCGAAGAGCGGCATCGCGGGCTCACCCGAAGGTTCCCGGCGCATCTCCACCTGCATCGCGCGGAGGAGGCTGATAGCCACCTCGATGTACTCGGCCGTCAGCGGGACTGAGAGCCGCCGCCCTGCAGCCGTGATGTGCAGCCCATCGGCAGCCGGCTCTTCAGCGGGCGCCTCAGGAGCGACATGCGGAGATTCGGCAGCAATCCTCTGGCGCTTGCCAGAATGTTCTGCGATTCTCTCTGCCTTGGCCGGCCTGCCCAGCACCCGTATGGCATCGGTCAGGTGCTTCTGGATGAGCGGAGCGCGCTTGACGATCTCATCCCGGGGGGCGCGGGAGATCTCCTCCAACCCGACCAGGAGGCTCATGTCGTCCGGCACCTCTCCCTCGAACCGCGTGTAGAGCTGGCTCAGCAGCTCGACGCGCTGGAACGCCTCGGCTGTCGCTTCCAGGCACTCCTCTGAACTGGCCGGGTGCAGGACCCGCTGGGCCAGCTGAGAGATGCGAAGCTCGCCACGGCCTTCCACAAGGCCGAAATCGCGGAGCGCCGCGACCTTCGCGAACAGGGTGCCGCTCCCCTCGGCCATCCCCAATTCCCACGCAAGGCCTTTCACGCTCACTGTCCCCTTGAACTTGTTCAGGATGCGGTTCGCTATCTCTACTGCGTCGCCGAACCTGATGTCCGGGTAGCTGTACTGCCCCAGTCTCGCCATTTCCTCTCCCTCCGCTGCTGTTCATTCTGCCGCGACACAGAGTTGTTCTGTGCGCCTGAAGGATTCTGCAGGAGTGGCGTAGATAAAACAATAGAGGAATGCTGCAGATTTCTCTGGATTTCTCTGCCGGTTTATCTGGAATCTGCTAAAGCTACTCCTGCGAACTGCTGCTGAAGTCTCTGAATCTTACTGGCTGAGGGGTGTGCGCGGCATGCCATCCGGGGCTTGCGCGTTCCAGCAGGCCTGTGCTGAGGTGCAGCGCGCAGAAGCGCGCTTGAGGCCGCTTTCGTGGTGCCGGATGACCTGTGTGTCGGCTTCACCTCGTAGAATCGTTCTATGAAACTCCAGCGCCGTAAGGGCTGTCCCACGATACGTCGGGATTTACGATTCACTCCCCTCTCCCCTACCCTCCGGAGCATGTTGGCGGCTGCCCTGCTCCTTATGCTGCTCTCCATCGCCTGCACACCCACTGGGGACCCGGACGAGCCTGCCTTGCTGGTGGGTGTCGCCGCGAGCATCCAGCCGGCAGCCGAAGAACTCGCACTGCGGTTCGAGTCCGAGCACGGGACCTCTGTTACGCTCGTTACCGGCGCGTCCGGCACGCTCGCTGAACAGTTGCGCCAGGGCGCTCCGCTCGATCTCATCATCTCGGCAGACAACCGCTACACATCCGCGCTTGCTGCCGACGGATTGCTCGACCCTGCCGGCTTGACCGTGCTTGCGACGGGCGAACTGGTCGCGATCACCAACCTGGACGGCCCTGCGGACGATGTCGCCTCGCTCTTGGGGAACAGCCTGGTGCGACAGATAGCCCTTGCGAATCCCGGCATCGCACCGTACGGGGAAGCGGCGGAGCGCTATCTCCGGGATGCGGGCCTCTGGGAGGGGTCAGCCGAACGGGTCGCCTACGGTGAGAACGTCGCGCACGCGTTCCAGTTCGTGGTGAGCGGCAACGCGGAGGCCGGTTTCGTTCCCCGTTCGCTGCTCATCGCCTCGGACGCTCGAGGCATCCGCGCACTGGCCCCGCTGCCGCCGGAAGCGAGCGCGGGTCTCCAGGTCACCGCAGGTGTGAGCAGCGGATCGCGTGCGCCGGAAACAGCGAAGCGCTTCATCGCGTCGATGTTGGACGCACGGGCCATCGAAACGTGGGAGAGGTTCGGCTACGCCCCGCAGGTTGATAAGGTTGACGGCGCGGAGTGATCGATGGACTGGGACGCCCTCAGACTGAGCCTGCAGACCGGTGTAGCAAGTACGGCGCTTGCATTCGTGGTAGGCATCCCTGTTGCATGGGGACTCTCACGCCTGCGCGGATGGGTGCACGACCTTCTCTCCACGGCAGTGCTCATACCCATGGTCCTGCCGCCAACCGTGCTCGGCTACTACCTGCTGCTCGCCGTGGGGCGCAACTCACCCCTGGGCGAGGCGCTCGACGCGGTGTTCGGGTTCACGTTCGTTTTCCAGTGGAGCGGAGCTGCGCTCGCAGCCTTCTTCGTTTCTGCTCCCTTCCTCATCCGCACCGCACAGGCCGGGTTCGAGTCGGTGGACCATACGCTGGAAGACGCGGCTCGGACCCTGGGGCAGACAGAGCGGACCATATTTACGCGCATAACGCTTCCCCTCGCCTGGCGCTCAGTGATGACCGGCGTCAGCCTCGCGCTCGCGCGGGCGATGGGTGAGTTCGGCGCAACGCTCATGGTGGCCGGAAGCATCCCGGGACGTACACGCACGATGCCCATAGCCATCTACGAGGCCGTCCTGACAGGGCGAACGAACGAGGCGCAGGTGCTCGCACTCACGCTGACACTCGTTGCAAGCGGTCTGCTGATCGCCGTTGCGTTCGGCATGCGCAGGAGAAGCGTGCGCTGGCGCTAGCACGCCCGCGCAGGGATAGCAAGCCTCCGTGCTCCGCCGGACGTATCATATAGAGAGAGCCGGGTAGAACCACTGGAACTGGGAGCAGAACGATGCGTGCCGCGGTACAGAACATCAGTTGGGGAACGGCAGGGCCCATCCTTGCGCTCATGGGGTCGCTCGCGGTCGCGATCGTTGGCGCATTCATCACCGGAAGCGAGTTCGGCACGGTGACACAGGGCGTGGAGTCCGTGTCCGCTCAATCCGGCAACTTCCTTGGCGATCTCGGCGATCTGTTCCCCTTCGGGTTCGCATTCAGCGCGGGGATGGTCTCTTCCGTTAACCCTTGCGGCTTTGCCATGCTCCCCGCCTACCTCGGCCTCTATCTGAGCGAGAGCGAAGGTGGAGAGGCCGCTGCCGGCGGTGTGGTCTCGAGGCTGCGCCGGGCCCTGCTCGTCGGCGCGACCGTCTCGGTGGGGTTCGTCGTCCTCTTCGCCGCCGTCGGGACCCCCATCGGACTCGGAGCGCGCGGGATAGCGGACGCGTTCCCCTGGATCGGCCTCATCATCGGCGTGTTGCTGGTCGTGGCCGGAGCGTACCTGCTCTCCGGCGGCAAGCTCTACAACAACTTCGCGGCCAGTGTCTCTTCCCGGTTCGGCAACGCGAACAGCAAGAGCGTGCGGAGCTACTTCACCTTCGGTCTCGCCTACGGGACCGCCTCGCTCAGCTGCACGCTGCCCATCTTCCTCGCTGTCATCGGCGGGACATTCACCGCGGAGACCTTCCTGGACTCCGTGCTGCAGTTCGTCTTGTACGGGCTGGGTATGGGGTCCGTGATACTGGGGCTGACCATCGGCATGGCCCTCTTCAAGGGCGCGATCGCTACCGGCCTCCGTAAGGCGCTCCCGCACGTCGGCACGATAAGCGCCGTGATGCTGCTCGTCGCCGGGACGTTCATCGTCTACTACTGGCTGACGCTTGGCGAACTGCTGGCGCGTATCCGGGGCGCATAGCCCCGCTGCGACCCCACGCGTGCGCCCACTCCGCTAAACTCCCTACGAACGTACCCAGGCCCTTAACCACCCGTTAAGCGTTCGCTTGCATGGTGGTCATACCATTTTCGTAGACCCACGGGGCCGCCGTCCCTGGAACGGAGCCGACTCACATGACGAACCGCTCTGTGTTGGTGGTGGAAGACGAGGAGAACCTCGTAGAGGCGCTCCGTTACAACCTCGAGCACGAGGGCTACGACGTGCTGACGGCGCCGGACGGCGGGAGCGGGCTCGAGACCGCGCGCACCGCCCTTCCCGACCTCGTCATCCTCGATGTGATGCTCCCCAACCTCGATGGCCTGGAGGTGTGCCGCATCCTTCGCCGCGAGACCGACGTGCCCATCCTGATGCTGACCGCGAAGGGCGAGGAGATCGACCGCGTCGTCGGGTTGGAGATCGGGGCGGACGATTACGTCACCAAGCCGTTCAGCATGCGCGAACTGATGGCCCGTGTGCGCGCGATGCTCCGGCGTCCGCGCAAGACCGCATCCGCCCGGATGGCTGAACCGCTGCGTTCAGGCTCGCTTGCCGTGGACGTGGACGCCCACCAGGCCTCGCTCAACGGTGAAGAGTTGCGGCTCAAGCCCCGGGAGTTCGACCTGCTCGCGCTCTTCATGCGGAACCCTGGCCGCGCTTTCACTCGGGACCAGGTACTCGAACAGCTGTGGGGGCACGACTACATCGGCGACGTCCGTACGGTGGACGTGCACGTGCGGTGGCTCCGTGAAAAGATAGAGGCCGACCCTTCGACCCCTGCGCGCATCATCACGATCCGGGGGGTCGGCTACCGCTTCGAAGGTTGAGGTGAGCCTGCATGGCCGCACTGAGAGGCGCCGTGATCGTCCTGGGAGCGCTGACGTTGCTCTCGCTGCTCGCCGGAGTGTTCGCCTTCACGGCCTCCGAGCCGCTGATCGCTCTCCTCTCCTTCCTCGTTGCTGCCACTTTGCTCCTGGTCACGGTGCGGGAGCTCCGTACCGGTGCTGCAGCTGCCCGTGAGACCCGAGCGGCAGTGGCGGCTATGCGGCGCATCGCCACAGGAAACTTCAGCGTACGCCCGGAACGGCTCACCTCCAGCACTCTGAGTGGGCTGCATGCGCCGTTCGCCGCGATGACAGAGGCGCTGGCTGCCCTCTTCGCACAGCTCGCCGACCACCGCGAGCAACTGACCGCTGTGCTCGATACCATGGCAGACGGCGTCATCCTGGTCGACAGGGAGAACCGCATCGCGCTCTCCAACCCGGCTGCCCACGAACTGCTTGGCGTCGAAGCGCCGAGAGGTACACCATTGAGCTCGGTGCTGCGCGATCACGAACTGCGGGCGCTCGTAACGCTCTGCAGAGAGTCGGACCAACGCACCTATACGGAGCTTGCGCTCGCCAACCCGCGACGCAGCATGAGCGCAACGGCGACTCCCATCACCACAACGCCCGCCGAAACCGAGTCTGACGAGCAGGAAACCTCCGTCCTCTTGACACTGCACGACCTGACGCCCGTACGACAGCTGGAAACGACGCGGCGCGAGTTCGTCGCCAACGTCTCACACGAACTGCGCAACCCCCTGGCGTCGGTCAAGGCGATGGTCGAAACGCTCGAAGGCGGCGCAGTGAGTAACCCGGCGACGGCGACCGACTTCCTGGAACGCATCAACCGCGAGGTCGACCGCATGGACGCGCTGGTCAACGACCTCCTGGAACTCTCCCGGATCGAGAGGGGACAGTCGGAGCTGCACCGCGAGCCTATCGATGCCGCCGTCATCATCGCAGCGGCTCGAACAGACCTGGAACACCGCATCGCCGAAACCGGCGTTGACGTGACCATCAACGCTTCTGGCGAGACCATCGCGCTTGGAGACGCAGAGAAACTGCGGCAGGTCATATCCAACCTGCTGGACAACGCGCTGAAATTCACCCCGCGCGGCGGAGCCGTAGAGCTGCGCGCGGACAACTCGGAGCAGAACAGCGTCCTCGTCCAGGTACGCGACAGCGGCCCCGGCATCGCGCCGGAGCATCTGCCGCACCTCTTCGAGCGCTTCTACAAAGCCGACCGCTCCCGACGCGATCAGGGTACGGGGCTGGGGCTGGCGATAGCCAAGCACATCGTTGAACTGCACGGCGGTGAGGTCGGCGTCGAGAGCACGCAGGGTGAGGGTTCCACGTTCTGGTTCACGCTCCCTCGCCCAGCCTGAGGTCTATCCCTACTGGAAAACCTCCGCTTTCCCCGCGTTAACGTCTCCATAAAGAACACCGACGCGCGCCGTTAACCTCGCCTCCCTACGCTGACCATGTAACCCAACCCCAAGGGAGGCAGGATGATACCGACCAGACACCTCAGACTGAGTGGGCTGATGCTCCTCGTAGCGGCTTTTGCTGCTCTCCTTGGCGCTTGCGAGTCGGACCCGACCGCGACGCCGACCTCTCCCCCCCAAGCCGGTGCTACGCCTACTCCAATGGCTCCGGTTAGCCTCAGTGGCACGATCCAGATCGACGGCTCATCGACCGTCTTCCCCGTCACCCAGGCCGTCGCCGAGGAGTTCCGCAAGGAACAGCCCGGCGTGCAGGTCAACGTCGCCGTCTCCGGAACCGGCGGAGGCTTCAAACGATTCACCGTAGGCGAGACCGACATCTCCAACGCCTCCAGGCCCATCAAGGACTCCGAGGCCGAGGCCGCAGCTGCCAACGGCATCGAGTTCATCGAGATGCGCGTTGGAACCGACGGGCTCTCCGTCATGGTCAACCCCACCAACGACTTCGTCGACTGTCTCACCGTCGCCGAACTCAACGAGATCTGGAAGCCCGGTTCCTCCATCAACAACTGGCAGGATGTCCGCGCAGGATTCCCCGACCAGCGGCTCCGCCTCTACGGCCCCGACACCGACTCCGGAACGTTCGACTACTTCACTGAAGAGGTCAACGGCGAGGCGCAGATGTCGCGTGCTGACTACACCGCTTCCGCCGACGACAACGTCCTCGTCCAGGGTATCTCGGGCGACCGCGGTTCTCTCGGTTACTTCGGATACGCCTACTACCAGGAGAACCAGGACAGCCTCAAGGTCGTCGCTATAGACAACGGCGACGGCTGCGTCACTCCTGAGCCCTCCACCATCGAGGACGGCTCCTACACTCCCCTCTCACGCCCCCTCTTCATCTACGTCAACGTCGATAGCCTCGAAAAGCCTGAGGTGAAGGCGTTCGTCACGTACTACATGGACCACGGCTACCAGCTGACCGGCGAAGAGGGATACGTCCCCGTCGACCCCAGCATCTACGCCGACAACAAGGCCGCGGCCGGACTCTAGAGACAGCGTCCCCTGTGGGGCGGTGGCCTTCCTCCCACGAGCATCTGCTCGATGTGCCACCGCCCCACTTCTCCGTTTCACATCGGGAGGGCTAGACGCGGCGAGGATATGTGATGGACACTACGGCACGAGATGGTTTCCCAGCACAGATCGGACGGCGCCAGGCAACTATGCAGTTGAGCCGCAACCGCAAGCGTGGCGCGCTACAGGGCCGCATCGTTCACTGGCTCTTCTTCGCCTGCGCTGTGATGTCCATCGTCACCACCTTCGGCATCGTCGTCAGCCTGCTGAGAGAGTCCCTTGGTTTCTTCGGAGAGATTCCCGTGTGGGAATTCCTCTTCGGCACCACCTGGTCTCCTATCCTCAAGGACGCAGAGGGCAACCGGCACTATGGCGTATTGCCGCTCGTGAGCGGCACCCTGCTCGTGGCCTCCATCGCAGCCGCTGTCGCGGTGCCCGCCGGGCTGGCCATAGCCATCTACCTCTCCGAGTACGCGCCTGACAAGGTCCGCCGCAGCATCAAACCGGTCCTGGAGGTGCTTGCGGGTATCCCCACCGTCGTTTACGGCTACTTTGCCCTGACGTTCGTGACCCCGCTCCTGCAGAGCATCCCCATCCGTGTCTTCCAGGAGGACCTGCTGGTCTTCAACGCGCTGAGCGCCGGTTTGGTGATGGGCCTGATGATCATCCCCATGGTCTCGTCGCTCAGCGAGGACGCCATGGTCGCGGTGCCCCGCTCGCTCCGGCACGCGGCGTACGCCCTCGGCGGAACGAGGCTGGAGGTCTCGCTCCGCATAGTCGTGCCTGCCGCCTTCTCCGGCATCGTCGCCTCGTTCATCCTCGCGTTCTCACGCGCTATCGGTGAGACGATGCTCGTAACCCTCGCTGCAGGCGCCACGCCACGACTCACCTTCAACCCCATCGAGAGCATCCAGGCGATGACGGCGTTCATCGTCCAGCTGGCGCTCGGGGAAACCCCGCACGGCTCGCTGGAGTACAACACGATCTTCGCGGTCGGACTGCTGCTCTTCGCGTTCACGCTCGGTATGAACGTGCTCGGACACTTCCTCGTCCGGCGCTTCCGGGAGGAGTACTAGCATGGCGAAGGCCGAGGTCACGGCGCTGCTCAATCCGCGCCTTGCCATACGCAAGCGCATCGGCACGGTGGCCTACGTCATCTTCATCGCGGCCATCCTGCTCGGACTGGCGGGGCTGGCGGCGCTCCTCCTCCGCGTGCTCTGGCAGGGAGTGCCCTGGCTCAGCCTGCACTTCCTGACGGACTACCCTTCCCGCTTCCCCGAGCAGGCTGGCATGAAGTCAGCCATCTTCGGGACGATATGGATCATGGGGCTCACAGGCCTCTTCACGGTCCCCGTGGGCGTCGGCGCTGCCGTCTACCTGGAGGAGTACGCTCCGAAGAACTGGTTCACCCGCATCATCGAAGTGAACATCTCCAACCTCGCCGGCGTGCCTTCTATCGTTTACGGACTGCTCGGCCTCGCCGTCTTCGTGCAGATACTGGCGCTGGGCAGGACGGTGCTCGCCGGTGCGATGACGATGTCACTCCTGGTGATGCCCATCGTCATCATCGCCTCCCGTGAGGCGATACGCGCCGTCCCTTCGACCTACCGCGAGGCGTCCTACGGCCTCGGCGCAACGAAGTTCCAGACCGTGAAGGACGTCGTTCTGCCGCACGCGCTCCCCGGGATCCTGACAGGCACCATCCTCGCAATGTCTCGTGCCATCGGGGAGGCGGCGCCCATGATCGCCATCAGCGCGCTCGTCTTCCTGACCTTCATTCCCACCGACCCACTGGACGAGTTCTCGGTGATGCCCATCCAGATCTACAACTGGGTGAGTCAGCCCAGGCCGGAGTTCCGGGGTATCGCGGCTGCAGGCATCATCGTCCTGTTGTTCGTTCTGCTCTCCATGAACGCCGTGGCCATCTACATACGCAACCGCACGCAGAAGAGGTCCGAGGAATGACAACAACGACGGAAGCCACCGCTACCGACACGACCCTGAGCGTCAAGAACCTCGATATGTACTACGGCCCGTTCCGGGCGCTGCGAGACATCAACCTGGACGTAGCGCGGAACAGCGTCACCGCTCTCATCGGCCCGTCGGGCTCCGGCAAGAGCACGCTGCTCCGTTGCTTCAACCGCATGAACGACCTCATCCCCGGCGCGCGGGTGGAGGGCGAGGTGCTCTTCAACGGCGAGGACATCTATCACCCCAGCATCGACCCCACGGAGATCAGGCTCCGCGTCGGGATGGTCTTCCAGAAACCTAACCCATTCCCCAAATCCATCTACGACAACGTCGCCTTCGGGCTGCGCATCAACGGCTTCCGCGGCAACATGGACGAAGCGGTGGAGCGTTCCCTGCGCAGAGCGGCCCTGTGGGACGAAGTGAAGGACAGGCTCAAGGCGAGCGGCCTCACGCTCTCCGGCGGGCAGCAGCAGCGCCTCTGCATCGCACGCGCCGTCGCGGTCCAGCCGGACGTCATCCTCATGGACGAACCGGCCTCCGCCCTCGACCCCATCTCGACGCTCGCGATAGAAGACCTTATGCGGGAGCTGAGCCGGGATTACACCATCGTCGTCGTCACGCATAATATGCAGCAGGCTGCGCGGGTATCGGACTGGACGGCATTCATGACGATGGGAGAAGACCGGGCGGGCTACCTCGTGGAGGTCGGCGACACGCACCAGATATTCACCAACCCCCGGGACGAACGCACTGAGGGGTACATCACCGGCAGGTTCGGTTAGCCACGTGTTGGGGCGTGTTAGGAGGACGTGATGATGAACAGACCAATGGGGAGACACCAACGTGCGGAGTTCGACCGTGACCTCCAGGACCTTCAGGACGATCTCCTTGCGCTGGGCAGCATGGTGGAGAAGGCGACCTTCCTGGCAGTCGAGGCGCTCAAGACCCGCGATCTCGCGCTCTCCCAACAGGTCATCAAGGACGATGACATCATCGACCGGAAACGGGCCGAACTGGAGGAGCGCGCCGTAGACCTCATCGCCATCCAGCAACCCGTCGCCTCTGACCTGCGCATGCTCATCGCCGCCCTGCACGTCTCGATGGAGCTCGAGCGCATCGGCGACTATGCGGAGGGCATCGGCAAGATCAGTGTCATGATGGGCGACCAGCCGCCGATCAAGCCGCTGGTCGACATCCCCCGCATGGCCGAAAAGGCCAATGCGATGCTTCGCGCCTCCCTCGACGCCTTGGTGAAGCATGACGTCGACAAGGCGTACCAGGTGTTGGCCGACGACGACGAGGTGGACGCGCTCTACGACCAGGTCTACCGCGAACTGCTCCTCCTGATGGTGCAGGACCCGAAGGTCATCGAACGCGCCACCCACCTGCTCTGGACGGCGCACGACCTGGAGCGCATCGCCGACCGGGCGACGAACATCGCCGAGCAGGTCGTCTATCTCGTCACCGGCAAGCAGGTAGACCCCGGCCGCGCCTCCCGGTACTAGCCGCCCTGCCCCGCAACCTGCAGGCTCAGGCTGTCTTCCAGCATGACGCCCCCGGCGGCGTACGGCGAATGGTCGTTCGCATTCAGCGTCACACGGAGCTCATTCGTCCCCGGCGCGAGGCCGTCCAGGTGGAACCACTCGCTGTAGACGCGCGTCTTGAGGCCGTTCACGTACAGGTGCGCGTGACCCTCGCCCGGGACGTGCGCTGCCCCGGCGTTCTCCGGCGCGAAGCGGAACCCCTGCGTCGCGATGCGCAGGTTGTACCCGCTCACGCTGTCCGCGATCACCTGTAGGGAAACGGACATACCCTCCGGCGCCTCGACCGGCATGTGCGTCATGCTGCCGTCGGCCATCGTTCCATCGTGGGTATGCGGACCCGTTCCCGGGGGATGCGTGTGCGGCTCGACTTCGGCATCCCCCCCTATGATCCCGCACCCGGCCGAGAGCATCCCTACGGCGAGCAGGACGGCTACGGCCTTCCTGATTGATTGCATATCTCGTTCCCTCACCTATTCTGCCTGTAGAGAGGGCGGCGGCCTCACCGCTCCCGCCGTCGCTTCCTGCGAGGCGCGAAAGCCAGCCACAGGATGGGCAGCACGATCCCAAGCCCCGCGATGAGCGCCGTCCACGGGAACCCGCGGCCGCTCTCCCGCACCTGTACGGGTAGCGTCAGTGACGACGGCCCCAGCTCCGAGTCGATGTTGATCACGATGTCCCAGCGCCCGGGCGTCTCCGGTCTCAGGACCGCCACGTACTCGTTCACAGACGCCCCTCCCTGCCGCGCTACCTCCGGCCCGATTCTCACGCCCTCGCGCGATGCCATGACGACGATGCGCGGCGGAGAGTCAAGGCCGCCGCTCGCATCGCCCGTAACCGGACCGACCACGACTGTCACCTCCAGGAAACCGACGAGCGGCACGGCCTCCACGAGCAACTCGTACGGTCCGCTCGTGCC
Source organism: Dehalococcoidia bacterium (assembly GCA_965220655.1). Classification (GTDB taxonomy): domain Bacteria; phylum Chloroflexota; class Dehalococcoidia; order Lucifugimonadales; family Australimonadaceae; genus Bin16. Next base: position 52,916 of record CBDCQO010000002.1, read on the forward strand.
CTTGAACAGGGTCTGGCTACCCTCGTGCCTGCTATGCGTCTGCGCCTGGGGAACGCCCAGCGTCAACATGCAGCACATCACGGCAGCCGCCGCAAGCGTCAATGCAGCAGCACGACGCAGCCTGCTCTCTGTCATGGATCACCCTCTTGCGTTGGGAATGACGTCAGGAGAGAGCGAGCGCTCGGGGCGGGGGTGTCGCCGTCCGGGTAAAGACGCCGCCGAACTGCGCAAGAGATCGGGCGGCCAGGAGCATGACGATGGGTGCGGAGGCCAGTGCCAGCACTGCAACGAACGCCACCGGCACAACGGTGCCGGGAGCGGAGGAGCCGTCGTCCGCCGAGGGCAGCGCCACGAAGCCGCTGCTCGTGCCGTCCCACGTTTCGTAACCATGCAGATGCGCAGGATCGCCGTCCAGGTGGACGTGCGTGTGGTTCGGCAGGAACTCCGCAAAGGTCGGTGAGACCAGCGGTCCGTAGGCAGGCAGTAGCAATGCATAGACCAGGACGATGGCCACGGCAAGCGCAACCGCGCGCGGGAGGCCTCTGCGGCTGTTCAGCAGCGCTGTCATCGGTCTACTTGGCTTCCCCCATCCTGAGCACCGTGTTGAACTCTTCCTCGGTGACCGGGGTGATGGAGAAGCGATTGCCGCGCTTGAGCACCATCATCTCGGCCAGCGCGGGCTCCGCCCGCAACTCTTCCATCGTGACGATGTCCGCGAACTTCTGGTCCGCCTTGATGTCCACCATGTACCAGAGCGGCTTGTCCGGGGTGCTCTTCGGGTCCGGGTGGTCGGAGTCCGGGTCCCACGCCGTATCGTCGGGGTACCCTTCCCGCACGACGGTGGCGATGCCCACGACGCCTATCGGCTTCGCACTCGAATGCCAGAACAGCAGCCGGTCGCCGGGTTTGATGTCGTCGCGCAGCCAGTTCCGCACCTGGAAGTTGCGGACGCCGTCCCACTCGGCGACGCCGTCGCGTACGAGGTCGTCGTAGGAGTAGGTCGTCGGTTCGGACTTGAACAGCCAGTAGCGGGGCATGGTGCTCGTCTCTCCTCTCCTGGGTTCGCCTGTCGCTCACGCGAACTGCGGAGCGACCTCCTGCGCGAAACGCTCCATGACGCGCGCGTCGAACGGGCGGGGCGTCATCAGGATGAAGTGGTCGATGCCGGCGTCCACCCACCTGCCCAGCTGCTCCGTGATCTCCGCCGGAGAGCCGAGCAGCATGCTGTCACGGAACTGGTCCTCCGGGGTCGCGTAGTAGGAGGTCTCCTGCGTTGCGAGCATAGCGCCCCGGGCGACGGTCGCCTCGATTTCGGATGCATCGTCGCTCAGCTTGATCTGTATCTGCACGGAGTGGCGCATACCGGAGAAGTCACGGCCTGCCTCATCGCAGACCGCCTGCATCCGGCTCAGGTTCACCTTCGCCTCCTCCAGCGGCGCGATCTGGTTATAGTCGGTGGCGTGTTTCGCCGCGATCTGCATCGTGCGTTGGCCGCGTCCCCCGACGATGATGGGCGGGTGCGGCTGCTGCACCGGCTTGGGCATCTGAGGCGCCTCGTCCAGCGAGTAGTACGTGCCCTGGAACGAGGCAGGCTCCTCGGTCCAGATCGCTTTGATGACGGAGAGCGCCTCGTCCAGCCGGTCGGCGCGCTCCTTGAACGGAGGGAACGGGATGCCGTGAACGTCGAACTCGTGCTTGACGTTGCCGCTGCCGATGCCCAGCTCTGCCCGTCCACCGGACACGTGGTCGATGGTATTGACCATCTTTGCCGTTATGACAGGGTGACGGAAGTTGTTGTTTATCACCAGCATGCCCAGCCGGAGGTTCCTGGTGTGGCCGGCCATCGCCGCCATCACGGTCAGACCGTCGAGCCGCGCCGGAGTCGTTCCCCGGCCCGGATTGATCTGCATCAGGTGGTCCGACGGATAGAACCCGTGGAACCCGAGTTCATCGCAGGTCTGGCATATGTGCAGGAAATCGCTCCACTCGAGTCCGGAGCTCCCGCCGACGCTGAAGAGAACCTTGGCCATGTGCGCCCCTCCTGTGGTGTCGGGTGCATTGTACCCGCTCACCACCAGGACGGAGCAGAGGCTCATTCCGGAGAACGCAGAACGGGGGGCCGGACAGCAGCCCGGCCCTCCCTGTATGGATCCGTCTGTCGGGTGCGCCTAGACCGCCATCACCCCGACGCCGGCCGTCACCAGCGAGGCCGACACCCAGCGGGAGCGCCCTTCCCGCCTGCCCAGCACGGCGCGCACGCTCATACCGCTCGCCGCCACCCAGAACAGCAGCAGCACGGGCCTCGTTGACATGATCGCCGAGCTCAGCGATACCGGGCCCAACTCGAACGCCCTGAGCGCCACCACGAACGCGAACAGGATGATGGCCTGCGCCAGGCCCGTGGAGATGAGCGCCGGCCGCGAGGTCAATGCCGTGTACAGGCCGGAGGGATTCCTCCACAACGAGGTGCCCATCAACCAGGGGACCGAGAACATCCAGGACACCGCGTACATCTGCAGGATGGACATATGGCCTGTCGCCGCCTTCGCCAGCACCGAATACGTTGCCATGAAGAAGGCAGCCCCCAGGATGACCACCAGGGAGCGGTTCAGCCTGATGCGCGCGCCCGGCAGCGACTGATGCCACGACGCGGCCATCACCCCGCAGGTCACGAGGAGCGCCGCGCCTGCTTTCAGGGGCGTCAGCGCCTCGCCCAGGAACACGATCGCCATACCGAGCACGAACAGGGGGAAGGCATCCATGATGGGGACGATTCGTGAGATGTCCGCTTCCCTGCGGAACGCGTGGGCGCTGAGCAGTTGGATGCCCGCGTGCGACGTGCCCGCGAAGGCCATCGCGAGGACGGGCCACGAGAACCAGTTTGGAGGGTCTGCAAGCAGGATAACGCTGGCGATCAACGCGTGTGGCATGCACGCGAGTGCCGCAAAGGTCACCGCCCCGTCGACATAGCGGTCCAGCACGCGCTTCTGGACGAGCGAGTACGCGGTGAAAGCCACCGCTGCAAGCAACGATAACACTACCCAATCCATTCGTTCTCCCCTCTCTCTCGCTTGGGCTGTGCTATGCGCTGAGCCAAGTACGAGCACGTTGTTCAGGAGTGAACGCGTGCTCGAGTTGGGGCGTCCGCCCCGGGACTGGAGCGGACCGGCGGGGTGATGTTCCCACCGGAGCCGAGGCGCCAAAGCGTTATTCTGTTCCCTCTTCGGTCTCCTCGCTGTCCGGGTTCTCTTCCAAAGCCTCGGATTGCACCAGGGCTTCCAGGTCAAGTACCTCTCGGATACCTGCGTAGTTCACGCCTTTGTCGGATAGCTCCGCGATGCGTATCACGAGACCCACATCCACGTCCGAGTACAGCCGCGTACCTCCCTCCGTACGCTCGGGCTCTATGAGCCCCGCTGACTCGAACGCCCGGAGCCGGTGCTCCGGCACGCCGGTGAGTCTTGCGACCACGCTGATCGGGTACTTGCCCGTGTTCTCATCCGCGTCGACCACACAGGTAATCTAACAGCGCCAGACAGATTATGCAATAGTCACTTTCAGGATTTCAGCCTGTTAGTCTTACGTTAATCTATCGGTTACAGCCAGGTTACATTCCCGTCGCCGTCAGAACACCTCTCTCTCGGAGGAGACCACTGCATAACCTCGCTGAAGGTGATGCGCGCACGCGGTACACTTGGAGCCATGACCACCCGCGTCCGAACAGAACCGCGCGCGCCGGAGTTCGCGAATCGCCTCGGCGCCCTGCCCGCGCAGCCCGGCGTCTACCTGATGAAGTCCGCCGGCGGAGGGATCCTGTACGTCGGCAAGGCTGCGAGCCTCCGCAACCGCGTGCGCTCCTACTTCCAGACGCCGTACGGCAAGGAGTTGCGCATCCAGGCGATGGTCCGGCACATCGCGGACTTCGAGTTCATCGTCACCGAGTCCGTCCAGGAGGCGCTGCTGCTGGAGAACCTGCTCATCAAGCAGCACAAACCCTTCTACAACGCCCGGCTCAAGGACGACAAGACCTATCCCTACATCAAGATCGACCTCGCCGAGGAGTTCCCGCAGGTCTATTTCACCCGGCGGGTGCTGGCCGACGGCGCACGCTACTTCGGACCGTTCGCCAGCGCCAGTTCCGTCCGCAAGACCATGGACCTGCTCAAGAAACTCTTCCCCTACCGCTCCTGCACCAAGACCATCACCGGCAACGACGAGCGCCCATGCCTCGAGTACTACATCCATCGCTGTGTCGCTCCGTGTATCGGGGTGGTGGACGCCGGCGGCTACGGTGAGGTAATACGCCAGGTGCTGCGCTTCCTCGAGGGCGACTCCGAGAGCGTGGAGATGGAGTTGCGCGTCAACATGGAGCGCGCGTCCGAGGCGCTCGAGTTCGAGCGCGCCGCGGTTCTCCGCGATCAGCTCCGTGCTATCGAATCCGTCTCGCAGAACCAGAAGGTCGTCTCCAACCGGAACGAGGACTCGGACGTCATCGCGCTCGCCTACGACAAGGGCGAGGCGTGGGTCGAACTCTTCCGCGTGCGGCGAGGCAAGCTGATCGGGCGCGACCACTTCGTGATGGAGGGTGGCGAGGCAGAGGACGAGCCGGCCCTGCTGGAGCACTTCGTCCAGCAGTTCTACGAGGCGTCCACGGACGTGCCGGGCGTGCTGCTCATGCAGCACGACATCGAGAACGCCGAGGCCATCGCCGACTGGCTCAGCGGCAAGCGAGGGCGGCGCGTGTCGGTCTACCGCCCCCAGCGGGGAGAGAAGCGGCAGCTCGTGCAGATGGCGGCCGCCAACGCAGTTGAGGCGCTCACGCAGCGGCGCATCCAGTGGCTGCACGAGTCGGACAAGGTGCTGCAGGCGTTGGCCGAGCTGCAGGAGGCGTTGAGCCTGCCGGAGCTGCCGCGACGCATCGAGTGCTACGACATCTCGAACATCCAGGGCACCAACTCGGTCGGCAGCATGGTCGTGTTCGAGAACGGACGCCCGAAGAGCGGACACTATCGCCGGTTCCAGATCAAAGGCGTTGGCGGGATAGACGACTACGCCTCGATGCAGGAGATGCTGCGCAGGCGCTTCCGCAGGCTCGGCGAGCAACGGCGTGCCGAAGCGGAAGCCGGTGCGAGCGCTCCCCTGCCCTCCGATACCGGAGCGACCGGTGATACCGAGGGGCCGCCGGACGATGCGCGCAGCACGCAGAACTCGTTCGGGTTCGTGCCCGGCCTCGTCATCATCGACGGGGGCAAGGGACACCTGAACGCGGCGCAACAGGTATTCCTGGAACTGGGACTGACCGACATCCCCCTCTGCTCGCTGGCGAAGCGAGAGGAGGAGGTGTTCCTGCCGCATGTGCCGGAGCCGGTGCTCCTGCCCCGGCGCTCGCAGGGGTTGTACCTCGTGCAGCGTGTGCGGGACGAGGCGCACCGCTTCGCCATCACGTACCATCGACAACGGCGCTCGCGGGCCGCGACACGCTCGCGGCTCGACGACGCGCCGGGCATCGGTCCGAAGCGCCGCCGCGAGCTGATACGCCGATTCGGGAGCGCGGCGGGCGTCCGCGCCGCGAGCGTCGAGGAACTGGCAGGCATCAAGGGCATGAGCCGGGCATCGGCGGAGCAGTTGAAGGCGTTCCTCGGGGGAGACGACGCTCCTCCCCCGCAAGCGCAACCAGAGGAGATGGAGCGATGAGCACGGACCAGAACGACAGCAGGCCGCCGGTCTGGGTGGGGCACGTCAGCATGGCGACCGCGAAACTCGCGGATTCCCGGACGTTCATGGAACAGCTCGGCATGAGGCCGATGTTCCGCAACGAGTCCGTCGCCATCTTCGAACTGCGCGGCGGGACGCACCTCGTGCTGGTCGCGGACGAGAACGCCCGGGCGGGCGACGCGCCGTTCGACCTGATGGTCGAGGACCTGGACGCCACGCACTCCGACTTTGCCGAACGCGGGCTCTCACCCTCCCCCATCGAGCGGGGGCGCATCCACAACTCCTTCACGGTCACGGAGCCCGGCGGCGGGCGCATCACCGTCAACTCCACCCACGTCTCCAACCAGCCGGTCTGAGCGGCCTGATTCCCTCTCCCTTGAGGGGAGAGGGTTAGGGAGAGGGTGAAGCGGCCGGGTCAGTGCGCGGAGCGCTTGACGAGCGTCTCCCTCGTTGCGAACGCCAGCAGCAGTCCGGCGATCAGCAGGACCGGCGCATACGCGATGAACGGTGCGGTGGGCCCGACAGTGTTGAGCAGCAACCCGCCGAGCAACGGCGCGCCCACGCCTCCGACCTCCGCAACGGTGCGTCTGAACGCCTGCAGGCGGCCTCGCACGTGGTTCGGCAGAACGTCGTACGTGCTCGCGGCCAGCGAGCCGAGCGAGAGCCCGTTGCAGACCGCCATGACCCCGACGAGCGCTACCATGTGCGCGTACGTATCCACGAACGGCATGAGCAGGAATGCCACGCCCGGCAGGAACGTGCTCGGCACCGTCGCCCACTTCCGGCCGAGCTTGTCGAGCACAAACCCTGCCGGGAGGATCATCGCGAACACGACTCCGCCCGAGATCGAGAACAGGAAGCCGATCTCGGTGGGCGTGAGTCCCAGCTCCGCGTCCGCGTACAGCGGCAGAACGCTCTGCAGCGTGATGCGGAAGGTGAACCCCGCGAACGTCGCGAGGACGAACACCCAGTAGCTCAGCCGCAAGCCGGGTTCGATCTGTCTGAACAGGTCGATGAAGTCCCGAACGCGCTGGCCGAGCCCTCTGCGTGCAACTCCGTCAGCGGGCCTGGACGTAGCCTGCGGAGCGTAGGCATCGTGCGCGAACAGGCCGAGGGCGACCGCGATGCCGGTCAGCGCGGCGAAGCCCACGAACGTCGCACGGAAGTCGATGGCTTCCGCCAGGAAGCCGCCAAGTAGCGGACCGATCGCCAGCGCGCCGGAGTGCATCCCGTGGAAGCCGCTGAGCACCCTGCCCCGCTGGTCAAGGCGCACGAGGTCGATGCCGGCGACCTCCCGCCCGAGCGCCCAGAGGCTGTCCCCGATGCCCACGACGAACGTCGCCAGGAGGATGGGCCAGAACCACGGCGTGACTGCGCCGACGAGCGCGCCGAGCAGGACGAGCCCCGGCCCGCCGATGAGCATCTTCCGGGTGCCAAAGCGGTCGACGAGCACGCCCGCGCCGGGGATGCCGAAGAAACGCCCCAAGGCGTAGGTGGTGACGACCTGCGCAGCGGCGCCGGGGCTCACGCCGAAGTGATCGACGAGCACCGGCGTGACCGGCAGCACCATCGCCCAGCCGGAGCCGGAGATAAGCGTTCCGGCGTACAGGTTGCCGAGGCCGCGGGCCGTGGGGCTGCGGAGCAATGCCGCCGGTGAGCGGTTCAACACGTCTCCCACCTCTCCCGGGGGGAGAGGCCGCCGCGCAGCAAGCCCCTCAGGAGACCGCGGCTTCCTGCCAGGGCGGCGCGTCCGCCCACGGGCGGAGGAACTCCTCGAGCCGCTTGATGTGCTCCGGGCTCTGGCCCGCCTGCGAGGGCGCGTACTGCGCCATCCGTGCAGGATTGCTCAGTGCCGGCCACTTCTCCAGCGGCAGATCGATGCACTTGTTGACCTCCGGGTCGCGCACGACACCCATCGGGTCGCCTCCGTCGGCAACGATGTCCATCTGCTCCATCAGGAGCTTGCGGTAGAAGATGACGCCGCGGTCGGACTCGCCGAGGTGTTCGCGGTGGCGCGGAGGGATAACGCCCTGCGTGATCCATGCCACGAAGTCCTGGTGGTTCACCAGGTCCTCGATGAGACGGCCGTCGTCGCCGTAGAGCGGCACGTGGTAGTACGGCACCTGCTCCTGGGGCACCACCGGCTGGCCCGGCGCCGTGCGCAGGAAGAACCAGGTGATGTGCAGGCAGTTCTCGTCGTCGATGGGAGTCCGGTACTGCAGCGAGCCGCGCACGGTGCTGCCCACGAACAGGATCTGCGGGAACATGACCGGGTGCCCGATGGCCCAGTCGGCGTCGTCCTCCGTCGTGCCCTCGACGATACGGCGCTTGATGACGCCGTACTCGAAAAGGTCGAAACCGATCCTCTGGTGCGCCCTCGGGATCACGCCGAACTCTTCCGCCTTCGCCAGACCGAGGCGCACTGCCTTGTCGTGCTGCTGGCGCACGCCCCAGTAGCCGTGCAGCCACTCCAGGTGCACCGGGTCGAGGGAGTTCTCCTGGCACTGCAGCCAGTTGCACGGCAGCGGCGCGAGCGCCACCTCGCACCAGATGTCGTCCCACGTGAACGGTTCCCACATGGGGAGGAGCGGCACGGGAGAGGGCCCCATGTACGCGAAGATCATGCCCCTGAGCACCTGGACGGGGTACGCCGAGACCTTCACCTTCTCCTTGAAGCGGCCGTCCGGGTGCACCGTCTCCTCGAAGGGTTGCTCAATGCACTGGCCGGTCTCGTCCATCATCCAGCCGTGGTACATGCAGCGCAGGCCGTGCTCCTCCGGGATGCCGTAGGAGAGGTCGACGCGGCGGTGGGGACAGAAGCGGTCGATAAGGCCGATGGTCCCGGACTTGTCCTTGTAGAGGACGAGGTCCTCGCCGAGGACGCGCATCGCCTTGGTCGGACGCTCATCGAGCTCCCCGACTGCGGCGATGGGGTGCCAGTACCGGCGCATGAGTTCCCCCATGGGCGTTCCCGGGCCGACTCTCGACAGTCGTTCGTTCTCCTCGATGCTGAGCATGTGTTGCCTCCCTATGCTCCTGTGCTTCCGGGCCGGTTGGCGGGATTGTACCGCACATGGCAAGTGATGGCGCACCTTCTCCCACCGGGGCGCATCGCCCTGCGTATAATCCCGGCGAATCCGGTCTCCAGGAGGGGCGCTCATGCCACTCGACCCCGACGTGAAAGCTGCGCTGGACAGGCGAGCCGCGGCAGGCGGGCCCGCCCAGTACGAGATACCTCCGGCGGAGTTGCGCGCGAGGCAGGAGGCGCTGCAGCGCAAGCCGGGGCCTGAGATCGCTGCGGTGAGCGACCACCTCGTGCCGGGGCCGCACGGCGACGTTCCCGTGCGGGTCTACGTTCCGGTAACGGACGACCCAGGCCCACTGCCCGTCTGCATGTGGTTCCACGGCGGCGGATGGATCTACGGCAGCATCGATTCCAACGACGCCAACTGCCGCGAACTCGCGAACAGGGCGGGCGTCATTATGGTGTCGGTCGACTACCGCCTCTCCCCGGACCACAAGTTCCCCGTGCCCTTCGACGACTCCTACGTGGCGACGGCCTGGGCAGCGGCCAACGCTGCATCGTTCGGCGGAGACCCGTCGCGGGTGGGCGTCGCGGGGATGAGTGCGGGCGGCAACCACGCGGCAACGGTGGCGCTGCGAGCACGGGACGAGGACGACGGGCCGGACCTCGTGCATCAGTCGCTCATCTACCCGGTGCTCGACCGGGACTTCGAGCGCCCGTCGTACGCGGAGAACGGCGCCGCTTACTACAACCTCTCCCTCGAGATGGTGCGCTACTGCTGGGACTGCTATCTGGCGGACGAGGCAGACGGCGACAACCCATACGCCAGGCCGATGGCGGCGGACGACCTGTCCGGGCTGCCGCCGGCGTTCGTGCTGACGGTGCAGTACGACCCGTTGCGCGACGAGGGAGAGGCGTACGCGGAGCGGCTGCGCGCCGCGGGCGTGCGGGCGGAGGTGTCGCGCTACGACGGCGTGGTGCACGGGTTCTTCAACGCGGGCATCCCGTTCGAGCGGACGTGGCAGGCGATGGACGAGGTGGCCGCCCAACTGCGAAAGGCGTTCGGCACCGCGTAGGCCCCGCCGCAGGTCCCACCCCCGCGTATAATCCGGCGCATCCGGTCTGCAGGAGGCGCGTCATGCCGCTCGACCCTGAAGCGAAAGCCTCGTTGGAGAAGCGCATCGAGATGGGTGTGTTGGAGCCGCACGAGTCGAGCCCGGAGGAGGCGCGCGCACTGCAGGCGGTACGGCCCAACCTGCCGGGGCCGGACGTGGCGTCGGTGAGCGACCACCTCGCGCCCGGGCCGCACGGCGACGTGCCCGTGCGGGTGTACGTGCCGGTGACCGACGACCCCGGCCCCCTGCCCGTGTGCATGTGGTTCCACGGCGGCGGCTGGGTCATTGGCAGCGTCGCGACGAACGACGCAACGGCCCGGGCGCTCGCGAACGCGTCGGGGGGCATCGTCGTCTCAGTGGACTACCGGCTCGCGCCGGAGCACAAGTTCCCCATACCGTTTGACGACTCCTACGCGGCGACGGTTTGGGCGGCGGAGAACGCGGCGTCGCTGGGCGGCGACCCATCGCGGCTGGCGGTCGCGGGAGCGAGCGCGGGCGGGAACCTCTCGACGACGATCGCGCTGCGGGCGCGCGACGAGAACGGCCCGGCGCTCGTGCACCAGTCTCTCATCTACCCGGTCACCGACCGGGACTTCAGCCGTCCCTCGTACAAGGAGAACGGCGAGGGCTACGGCCTCTCCCACGCCTCCATGGTCTGGTTCTTCGACTGCTACCTCTCCAGCGAAGCCGACGCATCCAACCCTTACGTTGCCCCGATGCTCGCCGAGGACCTCTCCGGCCTGCCGCCCGCATTCGTGCTCACGTGCGAGTACGACCCGCTGCGCGACGAGGGCGAGGCGTACGCGGAGCGGCTGCGAGAGGCAGGCGTGCCAACGAAGCATTCGCGCTACGACGGGATGATCCACGCGTTCTTCAACGCGGGCATCCCATTCGCTCGGACATGGGACGCCATAGACGAGACGGCAGGCGAGTTGCGGAAGGCGTTCGGCACCGCGTAGGCGTCCGTGACCTCGCGTATACTCCGGCGCATCCGGTTGAAGGAGGCGCAGCGTGCCGCTCGACCCTGAAGCGAAAGCCTCGTTGGAGAAGCAGGCCGCCATGGGCCTGCCCGCCCAGCACGAGGTGAGCCCCGAGGAGGCGCGTGCGATGTCGGAGTCCCAGCCGCGCATCCCCGGGCCGGAGGTCGCATCGGTGAGCGACGTCGCCGCGCCGGGGCCGCACGGCGACGTGCCAGTCCGGGTGTACGTGCCAGCGACGGACGACGCGGCCCCCCTGCCCGTGTGCGTGTGGTTCCACGGAGGCGGATGGGTGGTTGGCAGCATCGCAACGAACGACCCGACGTGCCGCGCGCTGGCGGATGCGTCCGGGGCTATCGTCGTATCAGCGGACTACCGGCTCGCGCCGGAGCACCGGTTCCCCATCCCGCTTGACGACTGCTACGCAGCGACGGAGTGGGCGGCGGCGAACGCGGCATCGTTCGGCGGCGACCCGGCGCGGCTGGCGGTTGCGGGATCGAGCGCTGGCGGGAACCTCGCCGCGGCGGTCGCTCTGCGAGCGCGGGACGAGGGCAAGCCCCGGCTCGCGCACCAGTCGCTCATCTGCCCGGTGGTCGACAGCGACTTCACTCGTCCGTCGTACATAGCGAACGGCGAGGGCTACGGGCTTAACTACGACACGATGGTCTACTTCTGGCAATGCTACGTGCGTGATGAGGCGGACGCCTCCAACCCATACGTCGCGCCGATGGCGGCAGGCGACCTGTCCGGCCTGGCGTCTGCGTTCGTGCTGACGTGCGAGTACGACCCGCTGCGCGACGAGGGCGAGGCATACGCGGAGCGGCTGCGCGAGGCGGGCGTGCCAACGAAGCTGAGCCGCTACGACGGGCAGGTCCACGCGCTGTTCAACGCGGGCGTTCCCTTCACGCGGACGTGGGACGCCATCAACGAGGCGGCAGGCGAGCTGCGGAAAGCGTTCGGCACTGCGTAATCCCTCGAGCACCAGCCCCCGCCCGCCGGGGATACCGCGCTTCTGGCCCGCGCACCGCGTCTTCTACGGGTGGGCCATCGTCGGCGCGGCGTTCGTCGCAACGTTCGCTGAGGTCCCGGGCTTCGGGCCGGTGCTCACGGTCTTCGTCAAGCCGATACAGGACGAGTTGGGCTGGTCGTACACGACGATCGCGACGGGGTTCCTCATCGGGAGCGCGTCGGGAGCGGTCGCGTCGAGCCTCACGGGATGGCTGGTCGACAGGTACGGGCCACGCGTGGTCGTGGCGCTGGGAGGGGTGGGACTCGCCGGTGCGCTCATAGGACTGTCGACGATACAGGAGCCGTGGCACTTCTGGACGTTCTTCGGGCTGGCGCGCGGCTCGGTGATAGCGGGCGTGGAGATCGGGTCGTCGGTCGCGATAGCGAAGTGGTTCGTGCGGCAGCGCGGGCGGACGCTGGCGGTCAAGTCGATGGGCCAGCGCTCGGGGCAGGTCGTGCTCCCCATCGTGAGCTTCCTCATCATGGACGCGTCCGACTGGCGCACGGCGTACGTGGCGCTGTCCGGGTTCGCGTGCCTGGCCATCATCGGGCCTGCCCTGCTGCTCATGCGCAGTCAGCCCGAGGACCACGGGATGCTGCCGGACGGCACGACCGACCTGCGCAACGCTCAGGGAGACCGCAGGCCACAGGCGCGCGTCGTCGAGGAAGAGTCGTGGACGCTGCGGGAGGCGCGGAGCACTCGGGCGTTCTGGCTCATCACCGTGTTCCTGATATGCACGCCGTTCGTGCAGGGAGCGACGAACCTGCACATGGCGCCCATCTTCCACGACCGCGGGCTGAGCGAGGGGCAGGCGGTGGCGATCGTGTCCATCTTCGGGATGTCGTCGGTGTCGTCCATCCTGCCGACGGGGTTCATCATGGAACGTGTGCACGTGCGCCTGGGCGCCATGGTGCAGGCGGTGCTGGTGCTGACGACGATGGTGTTGCTGTTGGTCCCGGCAGGCGGATTCCCCCTCGCGGTCCTCTGGGCGATCATCTTCGGCGTGGCGGCGGGGATGCGGAACGTCATCGAGGTGCTGCTGCTCGCGAACTACTTCGGGAGAGCGTCGCTGGGGGCGATCAAGGGCTTCACGGCGCCGTTCCGCATGATCAGCCCGTTCGGGCCGGTGCTGGCGGGGTTCATCCGCGACGAGTCGGGTAGCTACACCGGAGCTTTCATCCTGTTCGCGAGCGTTGCGGTGCTGATGCTGCTGCTCATGGTGTTCGCGACGCAGCCGGCGAAGGCCCCGACGGAGCCGCAGCCCGCAGGCGCGTAGTATAGTTACTCGCGAATGGCGGGACGATGCAGGTCTGGACGCCCTCGCTCGCCGCTGCGGATTTTGCGTAAAGGAAGGTCAGAGCCATGGCGACGTTCGGTGTGATCGACGCTGATACCCACGTGGACGAGAACGAGGCCACGTGGCAGACCCTTGAGGAGAAGGGCTCGAAGTTCGTGCCGGTCTCCATATCGCCGGACGCGAAGGTGGGCTCCGCGGTTGCGGACCGCCCCGAAGCGCCGGGCGTGCGCATCGCGGGGGCGCTCGGCAACCGCTGGTGGCTGGTCGAGAACCGCCTGCAGCCGCGCATCATCCGCGACGAGATACATCACCCGCTGCGCGAGCACCGGGAGTTGGATGACGCGGCAGGCGTCGCGGGGCGCCTGAAGGACATGGACAAGATGGGCGTGGACGCCCAGATCATCTTCCCAACGTTCTTCATCCGCTACGGCGCGGAGGACCCGGACGCAGAGGCAGCGCTCACGGGTGCGTACAACCGCTGGCTCGCAGACCGGTGCGCGATGAGCAACGGACGCCTGCGCTGGGCGGCAGTGCTGCCCCTGCTCGACCCCGACAAGGCGGTCGCGGAGCTCCGCTGGGCGAAGGAGAACGGCGCGTGCGCCATCTTCAAGCGCGGGTTCGACCTCGACAAACCGGTGAGCGACAAGCATTTCTTCCCGGTGTACGAGGAGGCGGACTCGCTGAACATGCCGCTCTGCATCCACACCGGCCACCCCCTGCCCGGCCGCGAGTGGGACCGTGGCTTCCCGGTGATGGCGGCGTTCCTCGCGGTCGTCTCCAGCAGGCTTCCGAGCAAGTTCCCGAACCTCAAGTTCGGGTTCATCGAGGCGGGCGCGGCGTGGATCTCCTACGCGCTCTCCAATCTGGGGATGGTGCAGCGGTCGCTGGCGCTGCACGACCGCTCGGCGACGTTCGACCTGCAGCGCGACCTCTTCAAGGAGGATCGGCTGTACGTGACGATAGACCCGATGGACCACATCGAGCACCTGCTGGACTTCGGCACCGAGGACAACCTCATCATCGGCACCGACTACTGCCACTCCGACCCGTCCGCGAACCTCGCTGCGCTCGACGAGGTCAAGAAGTGGGCGAGCGAGGGCCGCATCAGCGATGCCGTCGCGCGGAAGATCCTGGAGACGAACGCCAAGGAGTTCTACAACCTGTAGGGGCGGTTCGCGAACCGCCCTGCCTCCGCTCCTTGTCATGCCGAGCGCAGCCGAAGGCGGAGTCCCGCGCTTTAGCGCGCAACATCCTCTCGTGGATGTTCGGGTCCCCTCTCCCTTGAGGGGAGAGGGCTGGGGTGAGGGTGAACCGGTGGGGTGGAGTATGGCAACGTACGAGGAAGGGGCGCCCATCAGGGCGCCCCTTCTCATAAGTCTCGCTGTGCTGCGCGGCCTTACTGGTTGAGCGTGGCCTGCGCCTCTGTCCAGGGCTTCTCCCCTGCCCACGTGCTGAGCACCTGCTCGATCGTCGAGACGAGCTCGGCAGGCTCGCCCTGCTGCAGCGGCATGTAGCGCGTCATCCACGTCACGTCGGAGAGCGCCTGCCAGCGTTCGAGCGGCAGATCGATGCGCTTGTTGACCTCGGGGTCGCGCACGACGCCCATCGGCTCGCCGCCGTCCTGGACGATGCCGGCCTGCTCCTTCAGCACCTTGCGGTAGAGGATGATGCCGCGGTCGGACTCGCCCAGCTTCTCCTTCTCGCGCTCGGCGTTCGGGCCCTGCGTGATCCAGGCGACGAAGTCCTGGTGGTTCACGAGGTCAGGGATGAGCGTGCCGTCGGGCTCGTACAGGTTGACGTACCAGTACGGCACCTTCTCCTGCTTCGGAGGCTCGGCGCCCTCGGCGGCGCGGTAGAAGAACCACGTGATGTGCATCGTGTGCGTGTCGTCGACCGGCACGCGGTACTGCAGCGTGCAGTTCACGACGCTGCCGACGAACAGCACGTTCGGGAACAGCACGGGGTGGCCGATGGCCCAGTCGTGGTCCTCTTCGGTCGTGCCCTCGACGACACGGCGCTTGATAAGGCCGTAGTCGAAGACGTCGAAACCGATCTTCTGGTGCCTGCGCGGCACGGTCGGGAACGAGTCCGCCTCAGCGAGGCCGAGCTTGACCGCCTTGTCCTGTTGCTGCCGGACGCCCCAGTAGCCGTGCAGCCACTCGAGGTGCACCGGGTCCATGGAGTTCTCCATGCACTGCAGCCAGTTGCACGGCAGTTCGACGATGCCGATGTCGCTCCAGCCGCCCTCCCACTCGAACGTCTCCCAGTGCGGGAGCAGCGGCGCGGGCGCAGGGCCGAGGTAGGCGAACACGAGCCCGCCGTAGGACTCGACCGGGTACCCTGCGACCTTCACCTTCTCTTTGAAGCGCCCGTCCGGATGCACCGTCTCCTCGAAGGGCTGCTCGATGCACTGGCCGGTCTCGTCCATCATCCAGCCGTGGTACATGCAGCGAAGGCCGTGCTCCTCCGGGATGCCGTAGGAGAGGTCTACCCTGCGATGCGGGCAGAAGCGATCGATGAGGCCCATCGTGCCGGACTTGTCCTTGTAGAGCACGAGGTCCTCGCCGAGAACGCGCACCGCCTTCGTGGGGCGGTCGTCCAACTCGGCGGCAGCGGCGATGGGATGCCAGTAGCGTCGGAACAGCTCGCCCATCGGCGTGCCGGGCATGACGCTCGTCAGGTCCTTGTTCTCCTGTGCGGTAAGCATGGGGCGGAACCTCCTATGGCGTTCGGTTCACTCTGCGGCGATTGTAGCGCACGCGTGCGCGTATTGCGCGCGCCCTGACGTCCCTCATCCTCCGTCTTCTCCCAGCGGGAGAAGTGGGCTGCGCGGGAACGGGAGGGTGGTTCAGGCGAGCAGGCTGAGTAACTGCGCCGGGGTCCCGGCTATGAAGTCAGGGGCAGCACGGGAGGTCTGCTCGGTGGGGTCGTTGAGACCCCACGTTGCGAGGCAACTCCAGCAGCCGCCGTTCTTCGCGACCTCGACGTCCGACCAGCTGTCGCCCACCACGAGCGTCCGGCTTGGAGTTGCGCCCATGCGGGCCATCAAGCGCTCCAGCCCTTCGGGATGGGGTTTGTGGTGGGTAACGTCCTCGAATCCGACGATATGCGGGAAGTGGCCGCCGATGCCGAGTTGCTCCGCCTCGACCACTGTGCCGGCGCGCCGTCCCTCGACAAGGATGTCGTGCGACTTCGAGGTGAGTATGCCCATGGTCATGCCACGCCGTTTCAGGGCGTCCAGCATCCCATGCACGCCATCGAAGAGGTAGACGAAGCCGGGACCCTTGCTCCAGTAGTGACGGAGGTAGACGCCCATGAGGTCCTGCTCCCAGCCCCGGGCGGCGCTCATCTCATCGAAGGCCGGGCGGTACGGGGAGCCGCGCATGGTCTCGACGAACTCCGTTGCATCGTAAGGCAATCCCACCTCCGCGAACGTCAGGCGCGCCGCCTCGACGCGGGCGGGGAAGGTGTCCACCAGCGTGTCGTCGTAGTCGAAGACGACGGCGTCGATGGGTCCTTCGAGGGCGGAGGAGGCGGAATCTCGCATACGGCTCGTTCTGGTTCCTGGGAAGCGTGGTTCGGGGAAGCAGGCTATGAGGGGCGCGCCTGCTGCGTCAACGCGGCGTCACCACAGCAGACGCTGTTGCTCTATAATCCACCGGCCATGCACTGGTCCGACGTCGTCATCGAGAGTCTGCGCGAGCACGAGGTCTGGCACGCGACGTACGTGCCGGACGCCATCAACTGGCAGGTGCTCTCCAAGCTGGAAGCCGATCCCGCATTCACTGTCGTGCCCGCGTCTCGCGAGGAAGAAGCGGTCGGCATCGCCGCGGGCATCTACGCCGGAGGCGGTCGCGCCGCGATGTTCATGCAGAGCAGCGGCTTCGGCAACACGATCAACGGCCTCGCGCAGCTGCTCACCGCGTACCGCATCCCCGTCCCGCTCTTCATCGGTATGCGCGGGGGGCTGAGCGAGTTCAACGAGGTGCAGGTGCCGTCCGCGCGCCCGATACCCGCGATCCTGGACGAACTGCACATCCAGCACTACGCGCCGGAACGCGAGGACGACGTGCAGAAGTACGTCGACGGCGCGATCGAGTTGGCCTACGCGAGCCGTATGCCCGTGGCCGTCCTCTGGTACGCGCAGCTGGTGGGAGCGAAACGTGCTACGTCGTGAGGGCATCGCCGCGCTCGTGCGCAGGCTCGACAACGAACCCGTCATCGCCAACCTCGGCCCGGCAACGTTCGACCTGTACGCGTCCGGCGACCGCGACGCGAACCTCTACACCTGGGGCGCGATGGGGCTGGTGTCGTCCATCGCGCTGGGCGTGGCGCTCGCCGCGCCCGACCGCAAGGTGTTCGTCACCGACGGCGACGGTTCGCTGCTGATGAACCTCGGCTCGCTGGCGACGATAGCGCGGCAGGCGCCGCCGAACCTCGTGCACATCGTGTGGGACAACCAGATGTGGTTCGAGACAGGCGGACAGCCGACCCATACGTCCACGGGCACCGACCTCGGAGGCATCGCGCTCGCCGCGGGCATACCGAACGTCGCGCGGGCAGCGACGGTCGAGGCTTTCGAAGAAGCGCTCGACCAGGCTATACGCGAGCCGGGGCCTTGGTTCATCCACGTCGATATCGAGGAGACGGGCGAGCCGCGGCAGCGCCCGAAGGTCGTCGTGGAGGAGAACCTCGTCAAGTTCCGCCGCACCTTCACCGGATAGGCAACCCGCGACCTACACGCTGACGTTCGACCGGTGCTCCGGAACGCCCGCCACGCCCGGACGGAACGCGAAGAGCGCCCCGCCCTCCGGACCGATCTCCTCGCCCGGCGTGGACTCCCTGCTCGACGATGTGACGTACGCGGTGGAGAGGTCGTCGTCCCCGAAGCCGATGCTCGTGATCTTGCGCGCGGGAAACTCCACCCGCGTCATCTCCACGCCCGAGGGATCGTACCGGACGACGGACCAGCCGCCCGACAGTGCAACCCATAGACAGCCGTCCGCGTCGAGCGTGATGCCATCGGGCGAGCCACCTTCCCCACCGGAGAGGTCGATGAAGACGCGCCGGTTGGAGACCGTCCCTGAGTCGAGGTCGTAGTCGAACAGGGCGATGCGCCTGCCCCGGGTTTCTGCGACGTAGAGCGACCGATCGTCGGACGAGAAGGCCATGCCGTTAGGCATCTCCAGTCCGCTCGCAAGCAGGACGGTCGACCCGTCCAGCGCGACCGAATAGAGCGAGCCGGTCCCGCCTTCAGGGGGTATGACGCCCGCCACGACGCGCCCGCGCCGGTCGGCAACGACGTCGTTGAAGCGGGCCTCGCCCTCCCCTGGCAGCCCGTCGATGACGGGCCGGACGGGTCCGCCGGCCTGCGCCGCCCCTACCCGCGTGCGATCCATGAACACCAGTAGCGAACCGTCCGCCTGGAGCGTGAACGCGTAGAACGACTGGCCCTCAGCCACCGTCTCCACCCCGCCGGTTCCCGGGTCCAGACGGTGTACGCGCTGCGACCGGTTGTCGGTCCAGTAGAGGCGCCGGTCATCGGGGTTCCATAGCGGGTTCTCCCCGACGATGTCCGGGTTCCTGGCAACGATTTCCATTTCTTGGGTCGCCATTGGCATTACTCCCGGGAGGAGGCGGTATGAGAAGGAGGCGGTATGAGAAGGAGCCGCCCGGATGGGCGGCTCCTGTTGTGTCGGTGGGACTGTGGTTACGCCTTGGCCATGGCCGCTTCGCCAACCGTCTCCATGATGAGCCGGGTGACGGTGTAGGGGTCCATGTTGGCGTTCGGGCGGCGGTCTTCGATGTAGCCCTTGCCCTCGACCTCGACCTGCCAGGGAATGCGGATGGAAGCGCCGCGGTCGGATACGCCGTACTTGAACTCCTTGTAGGAGGCGGTCTCGTGGAGGCCGGTCAGGCGCTCCTCGATGCGGTAGCCGTAGTTGGCGATGTGGAGGTCGTGGCGCGTTCCCAGCGCCTCGGCGGCGTCGATGTTGGGCTGGTAGCTGGAGCGCATGGCGTTGGTGGAGAAGTTGGTGTGCGCCCCTGCCCCGTTCCAGTCGCCGCGCGCGGGCTTGGGGTCCAGCGTCGCGTTGATGTCGAAGGGCTCGCCGGTGCGGTAGAGCAGCCAGCGGGCGACCCAGAGCTGGTCGGAGACGTCCAGCGCGCCGAGCGGGCCGACCTGGAACTCCCACTGCCCCGGCATGACCTCACCGTTGATGCCGGAGATGCCTAGCCCCGCCTGCAGGCAGTTCTCGAGGTGCGCCTCGACGACGGGGCGTCCGAACACTTCGTCGGCGCCGACGCCGCAGTAGTACCCCCCCTGGGGGGGCGGGTAGCCGCCCTCTGGGAAGCCGAGCGGGCGGGTTCCCTTGAAGAACGTGTACTCCTGCTCGATGCCGAACCAGAACTCGAGGCTCGCGTACTTCTCCGCGGCAGCGGCGCAGGCCGCGCGCGTGTTCGTGGGGTGGGCGGACATGTCCGGCAGCAGCACCTCGTTCATGACGAGGATGTTGTCGCCGCCGCGAATGGGGTCGGGGCAGCAGAAGACAGGCCGCAGCACGCAGTCGGACGCGTCGCCGGGGGCCTGGTTCGTGGACGAGCCGTCGAACCCCCAGATGGGAAGGTCCGCAAGGCTGTTCGTCTTCTCGATGACCTTCGCCTTGGAGCGGAGCTTCGCGGTGGGCTGAGTGCCGTCTACCCAGATATATTCCGCACGTATCATTGCAGTGGTCCCTCCTTCTTCTCTTGCTTTCAGTGTTGTCCTTCGGTACGCCGGGTGCGCTCGAGCCGCGCCCGCTACTCTTCCGTTATCTCGATCGTGTGGATGGCGTCGCCGGGTGTCTGCGCCGCCTGGGGGTCGCGAACGCTGATCGACATCAGCACGTCCAACCCCTCCGTCACCTGCCCGAACACGGCGTGGCGATTGTCCAGGTGCGGCGTCGGGCCGTGGGTGATGAAGAACTGGCTGCCGTTGGTGTTCGGTCCGGCATTGGCCATGGAGAGGATACCGGGCTTGTTGTGCCTCAGGCTGGGGTGGAACTCGTCCGCGAAGCGGTAGCCGGGGCCGCCCCTGCCCGTTCCGGTGGGGTCGCCGCCCTGCGCCATGAAGTCCGGTATGACGCGGTGGAAGGTCGTGTCGTTGTAGAAGCCCTCGCGGGCGAGGAAGACGAAGTTGTTGACGGTGTTGGGGACCTTGTCGGCGAAGAGCTCGATGACGATGTCGCCCCTCTCGGTCTTGAACGTTGCGGTGTAGCTCTTTTCGGGGTCTATCGTCAGGGCTGGTGGGGCGTCGTACTGTTGCGGCATCTGTGCTCCGTTTCTCGTATCGGACACGTCCGGGGTGGGTGTGGGAGGCGGTGTGTCCTCCGCGCTGCATCCGGACAGGAGGCCGGTCAGCGCAGCCAGCGCAAGAAGTGTCGTTAGGAAGTGTCTTCTCATCGTCCGGCGGCAGCGTCCCCGAGGGATCCGAACGTGCTGCGTTAGCGGAGAGGATATGCGCTGGCAGGTGGCGGGGCAAGCGAGAAAAGGGGGTGCGGCGCAAGGCGTAACGAAATCGTAACGAATAGGTCCCGTGGCTGCTGCGTCAATCGAGGCGGTAGAACGCTGCGGCGGTGCCGCTCAGCACGTCGGCGAGTTGCCCGTCCGTCATCGGGCCCGCCGCATCGATCGTTGCCTGCACCACCTGCTCGTACGACGCAACGGACAGGTGGTTCGGCCAGTCGCTGCCGAACATCATGCGGCGATAGCCGAAGAGCCGCACCATCGGCTCCACGAACAGTTTGAGGTGGGCCGTGCTCCATGGCTCCGTGTCGAGCGTCACGAGTCCGCTCAACTTGACGGACACGTTCGTGTACGGCGCGAGGTTGAGCATGTGGACGCCCCACGGCTCCCGCTCGCTCCGCGCGATGAACGGCGAGCCGATGTGCGCGAGGGCGATACGCAGATCGGGGACGGCCTCGGCCAGATCGCGTACGGAGGGGACCTGGCGTGGCTCCACGATGACGTCGAGGCTGAGGCCGCGCTTCCCTGCCTCGCGGAGGCCCGTCAGCACCGCAGGCTGCGTCAGCCAGTGGTTGTCTTCCTCGCGATGCGCCGGGAGACAGAGCCCCCGCACCTTCTTGTTGCGTTCCAGCTGTTTGAGCGTCTTGCCAAGGTCCCGCGACGTAACGTCCACCCAGACCGTGGCGGCGGCCACGAGTTCGTCCTTCGCCGCGGCAGCCAGAGCGGCGTTCGTGGCCTCGTTCGAAGGGTCGGGCTGCACGAGCACGGTGCGCTGCACGCCGTTGGAGGCCAGGAGCGCAGCGAACTCCTCAGCGTTATCCGGCGCTGCGGGCTGGCGATGGGCGTCTACGATGGGTGGGAGGTCCATGGTTCCGTTGTGGGCGAACCCGCTGCTGCGGGCTCGCCCTATCCTAGCATGGCCGGACTACAGGCGGAGCCTGCACACGATCCCTGCGCCTCGGCCCTCGATAGCCGGGTAGTGCGTTCTACCCTCTTGCGCTGAACTTACGATCCATAAGCCATGCCAACACCTGTCGTTCCGCCCCTCAACAAACCTCTCTCAACACACCTTATGGCACGCTGCTAAAGCGTTCAGACCTTGCTATCGGAATCTGCACTGGACTTGTCGGATTCAGCACGTTATCCTGCGCACGCAAAGGGCAGCGATTCGATGCGGCTG
Source organism: Dehalococcoidia bacterium (assembly GCA_965220655.1). Taxonomy (GTDB): domain Bacteria; phylum Chloroflexota; class Dehalococcoidia; order Lucifugimonadales; family Australimonadaceae; genus Bin16. Next base: position 74,737 of record CBDCQO010000002.1, read on the forward strand.
CCATACACAGGAGGTAAGTGGGATGCCCACTTTCGACATAGTTTCGATAGGTGAAGCACGCGCAAACAGCGCAACGGGCAAGCGCGCGGCGCTGCTGCAGGAATACATCGGCTACATCCAGCGCGTAGCCCCCGGGGAGGCTGGCAAGCTGGAGGCCGGAGAGGGCGAAACGACGCAGGCTATCCGGCGCAGGCTCAACGCAGCCGCGCAGGCACTGGGCAAGAACCTGGACGTTCGCCGGTCCGCCACCACCGTCTACTTCTGGACCTCGGACGGCCGGCGCCGCGGCAGGCCCCGCAAGAACCCCGTCGCCTAGTCACTTCCTTTTCCAGCCCACGCATAGCGCCTCATCTGCTTCGCCCCGAGCAGTTCGTGGCGCTATGGGCTTTTAACGCCCGCTCCTGCCGTTGTGGAGGGCACGGAATAACGCTGGGCGGTAGCACCGCTTAAGCGTCGTGCAAACGACATCCCTCAGAATAGAGCGTGTTCATCCGGATGGAATGTTAACCCCCGCGACCCGAACTGCTGCTACGATAGGGGTGTACTCAGCGATGCTGCGTACACCGAAGACGAAGCACCGGGAGCCGGAGTGCGCATAGCCATAGCAGCCGATCACGCAGGGTTCACACTGAAGACCGACGTTGCCGCGATGCTCGGCGCATGGGGCCACGATGTGCTCGACCTCGGTGCGCACGAGTACGACCCGGACGACGACTACCCCGACTTCGCCGCGCTTGCCGCGAGGGCTGTCGCCGACGGCAAGGCGGAGCGCGGCGTCATCGTTTGCGGCAGCGGGGTCGGCGCGAGCGTCGCGGCGAACAAAGTGATGGGCGTACGCGCCGCGATGTGCCACGACACCTACTCGGCACACCAGGGCGTGGAGCACGACGACATGAACGTGCTCTGCATCGGCGGGCGCGTCATCGGACCGGAGACGGCTCGGGAGGTCATCACGGCCTTCCTCGGAGCGTCGTTCACCGGCGAGGAGCGCCACGTCCGCAGGCTGGAGAAAGTGAAGGCGCTGGAGCGCAAGGCTGCAGCGGGCGCGTGAATGCAAGAGTGAGATCAGGAGGCAGCATCATGGAGAACACCATCCGCCGGAACCTCGCGCTCGGACAGTCCACCTGGGTGGACTACATCAGCCGCAACATGCTGGTGAACGGCGAGTTGGACCGGCTTGTACGGGACGGCGTCACTGGCCTCACGTCCAATCCCACAATCTTCGAGAAGGCCATCTCCGGCAGCGCCGACTACGACGAGGCGCTCGCAGCGCTGTCGAACGAAGGGAAGACCCCCACGCAGATATTCGAGGCGCTCGCCGTCGAGGACATCCGCGCCGCCGCGCAGGCGCTCCGCCCCGTCTACGACGCCTCCGGCGGACGCGACGGCTTCGTCTCGCTCGAGGTCGCACCTACCCTCGCCTACGACACGGAAGGCACCGTACGCGACGCGCGTCGCCTCTGGGCCGCAGTCGGTGAGCCGAACGTGATGATCAAGGTGCCCGGAACGCCCGAAGGGCTGCCGGCCATCACGCAGCTCATCGGCGAGGGCATCAACGTGAACGTCACGCTCATCTTCGCGCTGGACGCCTACCGGCGCGTGATGGACGCCTACATCGCCGGGCTGCAGGCGCTCGCGCAGCGAGGCGGCCCGCTCGAGCGCGTCGCGTCGGTGGCGTCGTTCTTCGTGAGCCGCGTGGACACCGCGGTCGACAACGCACTCGAAAAGAGTGGCGCTGAGCCGTCGCTGCACGGCAAGGCGGCGGTAGCGAACGCTCAAGCCGCCTACGCGCTCTTCAAGGAGCGGTTTGCACGGGACGACTTCGCTGCACTGCGGGCGCAGGGCGCACAGGTGCAGCGTCCGCTCTGGGCGAGCACGAGCACCAAGAACCCCGCCTACCCCGACACGCTTTACATCGACAATCTGATCGGCCCCGACTCCGTGAACACGATGCCGCCCGACACGCTGCAGGCCACGCTGGACCACGGCGTCTCCGCGCTGACGCTGGAAGGCACCGAACAGGAGGCGAACGCCACCCTCGCGGCTCTGGCAGAGGCGGGCGTGGACATGGATGCCGTCACGGACAAGCTGCTCAGCGACGGCGTGGACGCGTTCGCCGGCTCATACCGGCAACTGCTGGAGAGCATCGAGGCGAAGTGCGGTCTGCTGGCCCAGGCGCGCAGCTGACACGACGCGGGACCCATTACACAGGAGGATGGTTATGGACATCGGCATGGTGGGGCTGGGACGGATGGGGGGCAATATGTCCGAACGCCTGCGCCGGGGCGGGCACCGCGTCGTCTCCTACGACCGCGACCCGGACACGCGCCAGGCAGCCGCGGCATCCGGCTGCGAGGTCGTGGACTCGCTCGAGGGGTTCGTGGAGGCGCTGGAGGCGCCCCGCGTCGTCTGGGTGATGGTGCCGTCCGGCAACCCGACCGAGGCAACGGTCGCCGCGCTTGGCGACGTGCTGGAGTCCGGTGACCTCGTGGTGGACGGTGGCAACTCGAACTACAACGACTCGATGCGGCGCGGCGAGTCTCTGCGGCGCAAGGGCATCGAGATGGTCGACGCCGGTGTCAGCGGCGGCATATGGGGGCTCGCGGAGGGCTACTGCCTCATGGTTGGCGGCAGCGAGGAAGCAGTCGCGATTGTGGAGCCCGTGTTCCGCACGCTCGCGCCAACGCCGGAGAAGGGCTACGCCCACGTCGGGCCGCTCGGCGCCGGGCACTTCGTTAAGATGGTGCACAACGGCATCGAGTACGGGCTCATGCAGGCGTACGCCGAGGGCTTCGAGCTGATGCGCGCCAAGCAGAGCCTCGACCTCGACGTCGCGCAGATAGCCGAGATATGGCGGCACGGGAGCGTCGTACGCTCATGGCTGCTCGACCTCACCGCCGCGGCGCTCGAAGAGGACGACTCCCTCTCGGCCATCGTGCCGTGGGTGGACGACTCCGGAGAAGGACGCTGGACGGTGGAGGAGTCCATCGAGCTTGCGGTCCCGCTGCCGGTGATCTCGATGGCGCTCCAGGCGCGCTTCCGCTCTCGCGACGAGACCCAGTTCGGCTTCAGGCTGCTCGCGGCGATGCGCAACCAGTTCGGCGGCCATGCCGTGAGGCGCCAGTCCTAGCGCACCATGACCGACGTCCGCGTCTTCCCCACTCCCACCGCGCTCACGCAGGCCGCGGCGAACCTCGTGCTGGCGTCGGCGGAGGAGGCCGTCCGCGAGCGCGGGCGTTTCGTTTGGGGACTGTCCGGTGGCAGCACGCCGGAAGCGCTGTACCGGAAACTCACGGTACCGCCCTACTCGACCGCGATGCCGTGGCGCGCCACGTTCGTGTTCTGGGGCGACGAGCGCTGGGTGCCAACCGGCCACCCGGACAGCAACCAGCGGATGGCAGCCGAAGCGCTACTCGCCCACGGCCCCGCCGCCAGAGCGAACATCATCCCTGTACCGATGGAGAACACTTCCCCGGACGAGTCCGCAGCCGCCGTCGAGGATGCGCTGCGTGGCCTGTTCGGAGACGAAGCAGTGCGACCGGACCTGCTGCTGCTCGGCATCGGCCCCGACGGGCACACGGCTTCGCTCTTCCCGGGAACGAGCGCGCTCGACGAGCGCGAGCGGCTCTTCACCGCCAACCGCGTACCGCAACTCGACACATGGCGCATCACGGCCACGCTACCGCTCATCAACGCCTCGCGGCACGTCGTCTTCCTCGCGCAGGGGCAGGACAAGGCGGATGCGGTACAACTCGCGCTCCATCCGCCGGACGGCGAGACTCCCCTCCCCGCCGCGCTCGTCGCGCCGGTCGACGGCACGCTGACATGGATGCTCGACCGGCAGGCCGCGTCCGGGTTGGCCCAGTACTCCGGGTGATTGTCACTCCGGGCGCCAACCCCTCAGGACGGCGATTCCGTGTCCGTTTCGGACCCCTGCGTGCGGCGGCGTGCCCGCCGCTCCGCCGACCGCGACCGGGCAGCGGGCTGCTCCACCGGCCTCGTGTCGGCCCGCCGGGCGTCTTCCCTGCCCGAAGCGAGGTACGGCGGCCGGCGCCAGAGGAAGAGTGCAAGGAGCGCAACGACGATCATCGCGGCGGAGACGAGGTGCGCGACCGGCACGTCGCCCACCTTCCAGTTGTCGATGCGCATGAACTCCAACGCCGAGCGCTCCAGCGCATACCAGATGAAGTAGAGGAAGAGCAGGTCACCCTGCCGGAGGCTGTTGCCGAAGCGGCGGCCAACCCACAGCAGCACGATGACGCCGAGGAAGCTCAACAGCGATTCGTAGAGGAAGAGCGGATGGAAGTACGCCGCCGCACCTGAGTCCCACGGGAAGTGGTGCTCCGGCCCTACGGGGATGCCCCAGGGGAGACTCGTCTCCGGTCCGTAGAGTTCCTTATTGAAGAAGTTGCCCCACCTTCCGACCGCCTGCCCTAACAGAAAAGCGGGCGCTCCGATATCGAACCAGCGGAGCGAGCGGATGCGCTGTCCCCGTCCCGCGCGCGCCCGGCGGTTCACCCACCAGACGTAGGCCACGAGCGCGAACGCGGCGCCCGCTATCGCGCCGAAGATGCCGATGCCCCCGGCGCGCAACACGAAGATCTGCCCGGGGTTCTCGGAGTAGAAGTTCCACAGGTCTATGATGTGGTAGAGCCGCGCGCCGATGAGTCCGAACACGACGCCGAGCACCGCGATGTTCAGGACGTGGTCCGGGTTCTCGCCGAGGCGTTTCGCCTCGAACTGCGCTAGGACGATGCCCGCGAGTAGCCCCGCGAGAATCATCAGGGAGTAGTAGCGTATCTCCAGACCGAAGAGGATGAGGCCGCGAAACGTGATGTCGAAATCCACACTGGCTCCTGGGGCTCCGGCTCGCCCTGTTGAACGCGGGCCGGACGCGGGCTCGCGTCATTATAGTCTGCGACGTGATACGCTGGACTTACACTGTTCCACAGGGTCGCAACGATGAGTGTCGCTGAGATACAGCAGGCGATCATGAGCCTCACCAGGTCCGACTACGTCCAGCTGATGCGCTGGCTCAATGAATACGACTGGGCAGAGTGGGACCGCCAGATCGACGCGGACTCGTCGGAGGGCAAGCTGGATTCGCTCGTCTCCCAGGCGTTGGAAGCCAAGCGTCAAGGAACGCTGGACAGCTTGTAGTGCATCGCACGACGCCTGACTTCTGGGGGCATTTCGAACAACTCCCCGAAGCAGCCCAGAGAATCGCGAGGCGCAATTTCGAGCGCCTCAAGGAGAACTCGCAACATCCCTCTCTCCGGTTCAAGAAGGTGGGCAACTTCTGGTCCGCAAGGATTGGCCGCTCTTATCGTGCACTCGCCGTGGAGGACGAGGCGGATTTCATCTGGGTGTGGATAGGCACCCACGCCGACTACGACAGGATGATTGGGACATAGTCTCCGCCTTTGGCGCGCCCCTGCCCCGCGCTGCTATAGTTTGAAGCGCCATTCCGTCCGCCGAGGTCGATTGCACCGATGGGCGTCCTCTCATCGCAACAGATACGCGCCATGCTCTCCGACGCCCCGCCGCTCATCGCGGGGTTCCTGGACATCGACGAGCAGTTGCAGGCCAACGGCTTCGACATGACGCTGGAGTCCATCGCCGCCTTCACCGGCGCAGGCCGCATCGGCGTCAGCAACGCGGACCGCATCCTCGCCGAAACGCAGGAATTGGCGTTCGACGCGGACGGCTGGGTGCACCTGCAGCCGGGCGTGTACGCCGTGCGGCTGAACGAGACCGTCGCTTTGCCCCGCCACGTCATGGCGCTGGCGAAGCCGCGCTCCACGCTGCTGCGGAACGGCGCCGCGGCGCACAACGCTGTCTGGGACGCCGGTTACACCGGCAGGTCCCAGATACAGGTGGCCGTCTATAACCCGCACGGGCTGACGCTCGCCCGCAACGCCCGCATCGTGCAGATGGTCTTCTTCACGCTCGACGACGCCACCGAGACGCCCTACGCCGGCGTCTACCAGGGCGAGGCGGTGACCTCCCCATGACCACGAATGTAACCGCCGATGTCGTTGTCGTGGGCGGTGGAGTCATGGGTTGCTCCACCGCGTACTTCCTCGCAGCCGACCACGGCATGCGCTCAGTCATCGTGGAGCGCGACGCGGTCGCCAGCGGCGCGTCCGGCGGCGCGGCGGGTGAGCTGGGGGCGGTCGGCAGGCACCGCTACTCCGTGGAGTACACGCGCTTCCTGCTCGACGCCATCCGCATGCACACGGAGATCGCGGAGACGCTCATCGCCGAGTCGGGTGTCGACTACCTCTTCTCCGACATCCCCATCCTGCGTCCGGCGCTCGACGAGGAGGAGGCTCGCGACCTGCGGGCGCAGATGGGCTGGCAGCGCGAGATAGGCATCGACGTCGAGTGGCTCGACGAGACGCAGGTGCGCTCGCTCGGCTCGTGGCTCACCGAGGACGCGTTCGGCGCGGCGTACACCGTCGAGAAGCAGTTGGAAGCGTACCCGTTCGCCATAGCGCTGGCGCAGGCGTGCGAGCGTCGCGGCGTGTCGATACGCACCGCCGAAGTGAACGGCGTGCTCCGCAACGGAGACCGCGCGTGCGGCGTCACGCTCGCATCGGGCGAGCGCATCGAGGCGGGCGCCGTACTCGTGGCGAACGGCCCGTGGTCGCAGCACACGGCGGAGTGGCTGGGCACGGAGGTCCCCGTCGTTCCGCTGCGCGGCCAGATCGTGCACCTCTCGCCTCCCGACGGCGTGCCCATGCCGACGCACTCCATCTTCCACGAGACCGGCTACGTGCTCCCGAAGGCGGGCGGCGACCTGCTCGTGGGCACCACCGAAGAATTGGCCGGGTTCGACCCCTACCCGACGATGGAGGCGCAGAACAGCATCCTCGAAGCGGTCATACGCCTCGCGCCGAACGTGCTCGACGCGCCGATACGCGACCTCACCGCCTGCTTGCGCCCCTACTCGCCGGACCAGATGCCCATCCTCGGCGCCGTGCCCGGGACCGAGTCGCTCTACCTGTCGACCGGCCACGGCTACAAGGGCATCACGCTCGCGATCATCTCGGGCAAGGCGATGGCGCAGCAGATAGCGACCGGCAAGAGCGACATCGACATCTCCCCGTTCTCTCCTACTCGTTTCGCGGAGGCGCGGTAAGCAACATGGCGGGCGCCGACCTCACCGAGTTCACCGCCTCCGAACTGGCCGCGCTCATCCGCGAGCGGCAGGTCTCGCCCGTCGAGGTGACGGCGCACTTCCTGGAACGCATCGCGAAGTACGACGGCGAACTGCGCGCGTTCATCACCACCGTGCCGGAGCAGGCGATGGCGGAGGCGCATCGCGCGGAGGCGGCGGTCATCGCGGGCGAGGAGCTGGGGCCGCTGCACGGCGTCCCCTTCGGCGTCAAGGACCTCAACGCCACGAAGGGCATCCGCACAACCTTCGGCTCACTCCTGTTCGGCGACAACGTCCCGAAGAACGACGACATCGTCACCGAGCGCATCCGCGCGAGCGGCGCCATCATCGTCGGCAAGACGAACACGCCCGACTTCGGCTGGAAGGGCACGACTGAGAGCACCATCTCCGGGCCGTGCTTCAACCCGTGGGACACGACGCGCACGTCCGGCGGGTCGTCCGGCGGGTCGGGTGCGGCGCTGGCCGCGCGGCTCGTGCCGCTCTGTAACGGCGGCGACGCGGGCGGCTCCATCCGCATCCCCGCGAGCTTCTGCGGCGTCTACGGCATCAAGCCGGGCGCGGGACGCGTCCCCGGCGATTACACCGCGAGCACCACTTGGGGCGGGCTCTCGCAGAACGGGCCGATGTCCACGAACGTACGCGACTCCGCCCTGCTGCTGGACATCCTCGCCGGACCCGATCCCCGCGACCCGCGTTCGCTGGGACAGCCCTCCGGCGACTACCTCGCGGCGATCGAAGAGACGTCCGTCGACGGCCTGCGCATCGCGTGGGGCGGCGCGATGGACGACCAGCCGACCGACCCGCAGGTGCTGGCGCTCGCGCAGGCGGGTGCGGAGGCATTCGCGGAGTTGGGCGCCAGCGTCGAGGAAGACATGCCCGCCGTCACGACGGACGACGCCATCTGGGCATTCGTGACGTTCATGCTCACGGACCTCTGTATCACGCTCGGCCCGGCCATCGAGGGCGGCCAGGGCGACTTCCTGCCGTCGATGCTGCTGAAGTGGCTCACCGACGCGAAGGCGTGGCCCGCGTCGCGCTACGCCGAGGCGCTGCACATGCGCGAGTGGCACCGCCACTGGTTCGACGAACTCTTCGAGCGGTACGACGTGCTCGCGCTCCCGACGATGGCCGTTCCTGCCTTCCCGGTCGAGCGCAACCCGAAGATGATCGCGGGGCGGGACGTGCATCCCTCGTGGGGCTTCACGCCGTTCTGCCTGCATGCAAACCTTACGGGAAGGCCCGCAGCCAGCATCCCGTGCGGCTTCACCGCCGAGGGCCTGCCTGTGGGGCTGATGCTCGTGGGACGCATGGGCGAGGAATCGACGCTGCTCCGGGCGTCCGCCGCGTTCGAGGCGGCCCATCCCTGGGCTGACAAACGCCCACCCGAGTTCCTGTAGCCCAGCCCCGTCATTCCAGCGAAAGCTGGAATCCAGAAGTTTGGTGTAGGGGCATCCCTTGTGGGTGCCCGCGCAGCGGCGGGTGAGGGTTACCCCCTACTGCCCACCCTCTATCACGTGGACGTGGCCGTGCAGCACGATCTGCGGGCTGGGTTCGACCGCGCCCATCTCCGATTCGACGCTGACACCGAGCATGCTCATGCCGCCCACGTCTCCGAGCAGCTGTACCCAGGCGTAGCCGTCCTCTCCCACGGTGAACACCGCCGCGCTCTTGGTCTGGTGCTCCTGGTCCCACCACCACGCCCGGTAGATGAAGCCGGGCTCCAGTGCTCGGAGACCCCGCACGACGAGCATGCTCTGGCCGTCCGGCCTCGTGATGAGGATGCCGCGAACGCGCTTGCCGAGATGCGGCTGCTCCTGCTCCTTCGGCGCCTCCTCGGTCTCCGGTACGGGCTGCGCGGGCGTGAGGGCGGTCATCGCAACGCTGTCCGCGACCATGTCGCTGAGCCCGACGAGATCGCTGCGGACATCTTCCGCCTCCGCCGTCACCACGTCCACCTCACCCTGCAACTGCACCACGCGCTGCTGCTGCATGGTCGAGAACGCGCCCAGCCCCATGACCGCCACGGCCAGCGCGGCGGCCACGCCGAGCAATGCGAACGGCACGCGCGGAGCGGGACGCACGACCGGCTCCGCCACGGAACCGCGCACGCGGCCCATGATGCGCTCGCGCACTTCGGCGCTCGGAACGGCGAACGTATGGGCAGCCGCGAGCGCGCCGACGCTCTCCAGGTGTTGCTCCAGCATCTCCCGGTAGCGTGGCTCGCGGTCGAGGGCGCGTTCGACGACCAGCGCGTCCGCCGCGTCCAGCGCCCCGAGGGCGTAGGCCGGCAGCAGTCCGGCTATCTCGTCCCCCGCCTCATTCCCCTCGCCCTCCGGGAGAGGATCAGAGTGAGGGTACTGCGGCTCCTGCGGCTCGTCGGCCATCACGCCCCCTCCGGTGCGGGTGCTTGCATCGTCTGCCTCAACTTGCTCAGTCCCAGGCGCAGGCGGGTCTTGACCGTGCCGAGCGGTGTCCCCGTGCGCTGCGCTATCTCCTGTTGTGTCGCGCCTTCCAGGTACGCCATCACGATGACGACCCGCTGCTCCTCCGGCAGTGCGCGCAGGGCCACGCGCGCCTCGCCGGCCAGCACGGACGTTATCGCCTCGTCGGCGGTGTCGCCGTTGGACACGAGCCCGAGCGTCGCATCCTCCGGAGCCTTGTCCGCGTCCATCAGTGCAGTCCGGCGCCTGCGCCGCACCTCGTCGATCACGCGGTTGTGCGCCAGGTGCAGGAACCAGTGCCGGAAGACGCCCTTCGCTGCGTCGAACCGCCCTGCCCGCGTCCAGAGCGCCATGAAGACCTCCTGTGCGAGGTCCTCGGCAAGTGCGTAGTCCCTGAGTATCCCGTACGCCATGCTGAACACCTGCACGCCGTAGCGGTTGTAGAGCTCTTCGAGCGAGCCCGCGTCTCCGGCCGCAACACGAGAAGCCAGAACGGCGTCCGGTTGGGCAGTCAGAGTGAGGGACACGTTCTCACCGCTCGCCATAGCGCGGCACTCTTTCTCTACGTGAGGTACTACGATGCACGGGATGCTTCGGATTCATGGCTCTTCCCTGCTCGTCCGATTGTAACGTCAGACCCGTAAACTCGTCGTTCCTGTGAAACCAACGCGGTGTAGCGTGGACGGCGGGAGCGTGGGAGAATCCCCACCACCCCACACGAGAACGGAGGCAGGCGCGCGCATGGGCACTCACAACATCGCGGTCATCCGCGGAGACGGCATCGGGCCGGAGGTCATCGAGGAAGGCATCAAGGTGCTGAACGCCGCGCAGCGCAGGTTCGGCGTCGGGTTCACGTACACCGAGTTCCCGTGGGGCTCCAACTACTACTTCGAGCACGGCAGGATGATGGACGCGAACGGGCTGGACGCCCTGCGCGGGTTCGACGCCGTCTTCTTCGGTGCGGTGGGGCACCCGGACATCCAGGACCACGTCACGCTGAACGGCCTGCTGCTCCCGATGCGCCGAGGCTTCGACCAGTACGTATGCCAGCGGCCCAGCATCCTGCTGCCCGGCGTCACCTCCCCGCTGCGGGGTATGGAGAGCGGCGACATCGACATGATTGTTATCCGCGAGAACACGGAGGGCGAGTACGCCAACGTCGGCGGATTCCAGTACAAGGGCTTCCCGGAGGAGGTCGCGGTGCAGACCTCTGTATTCACCCGGCGCGGCATCGAGCGCGTCGTGCGCTACTCCTTCGAGCTCGCGCGCTCCCGCAACAAGCAGCGGCGCGTCGCCTCCATCACGAAATCGAACGCGCAGGGCTACGGCATGGTGCTCTGGGACGAGGTCTTCGACCAGGTCGCGGCCGAGTACCCGGACATCGAGACCGAGTCGCTGCTCGTGGATGCCGCGTGCATGAACTTCATCCGCCGCCCGCAGTCGTTCGACGTCGTGGTCGCGAGCAACCTGTTCGGTGACGTGCTCACGGACATCGGCGCCATCATCACGGGCAGCATGGGCCTCGCGCCGAGCGGGAACATCAACCCGGAGCGCGCGTTCCCCTCCGTGTTCGAACCGGTGCACGGCAGCGCGCCCGACATCGCGGGCAAGGGCATCGCGAACCCGATGGCGACTGTCTTCTCCGGCGCGATGATGCTCCGCCACCTCGGCGAGACCGAGGCCGCAGACGCCGTGGACGCTGCCGTCGAGAGCGTCCTCCGCGACGGCGAGACGGTGCCCGTGGACCTCGGCGGCTCAGCCTCGACTCAGGCCATCGGCGACGCCATCGTCAACGCCTTGGAACGTGCCTGATCCTCACCTCTCCCTTGAGGGGAGAGGTCGCGCTGAAAGCGCGGGTGAGGGTGAACCGGTGGGGCGGCGGCCCTGTCATGCTGAGCGAAGCGCAGCGGAGTCGAGGCATCTCTCGGGTACGCGCTTCAGCGCGCGGTGAGGGCTCTTAGTGCCCCCTACTCCCGGTACGACGTGTCCTTCCGGTCGAGCACCCGCAGCAGCCACTCCCACTCCATCGAGCCGTGGGTCTGGCCGAGGAGCTCGGCGGTCTTCTCGATGGCGGGCAGCGGCGCCTGGTGGAGCGCCTGCCCCGTCGACTGCGCGAGCACCTGCACCTGGCAGGCGCGCTCGAGCTGCCACATGAGCGCCCACGCCTCCCCCACTGTGCGGCCCGCGGTGAGCAGCCCGTGGTTCCGCATGATCATCGCGTCCTTGTCGCCGAGGTCGGTCACGAGCCGCTCGCACTCGTCCGTGTCGACCGCAAGCCCCTCGAACTCGTGGTAGGCGACGCGCTCGTGGAAGCGGTACGTGTCCTGCTGCAGCGGGATCAGACCCTCTTCCAGCGCGGAGACGGCCATGCCGTAGGGCGTGTGCGTGTGCATCACGCAGTTGACGTCGTGTCGCGCGCCGTGGACGGCGGAGTGGATGACGTAGCCGGCGAAGTTGATCCGGTGGTCGCCCTCCTCCCGCACGTTGCCGTCCAGGTCTATCTTCACGAGGTTGGAGGCCTTCACCTCGTCGTAGCCGAGGCCGTACTCGTTGATGAGGAACTGATCGTCCGTGCCCGGCACCCGCGCGGTGATGTGGTTATAGATGAGCGTCGTCATGCCGAAGTGATCGGTGAGGCGGTACGCCGCGGCCAGATCGACCCGCGCCTGCCATTCCGCTTCCGAGTACCCGTTCCTGGTTCCGGCCATGTCAGTCCTCCTATCGCCGCCAGTTGGTCACCGGCTTCTCCAATTCTTCTCCGTCGACACGAATGGCATCCACCCGCTCGTTGAAGAAGCAGACCAGCCCTGCGACCCCTGCGGTCTCCGTCGTGGGATACTTGTAGCACCACGCCGCGTCTTCCAGCAAGCCGCCCTCCGTCTCAACAGAGTAGTAGTTCGCCTTCCCCTTGTACGGGCAGCGGCTCTCCGTCGCGCTGGGGCGCAGCAGGTCCATCCGGATGTCCATCTTCGGCAGGTAGTAGCGCAGTGGGTGGCCCGGCTCCAGCAGCACCACCGGCGACGTACTGTCGGCGACCTTCTCCTCTCCCGCGTACACCTCGACGTGGCGCGCCGACCTGAACGTCTCGATGCGCTTGAACGGGTCCTTCGCGTGGACGAACACCTCCTCCTCTTCCTCGTACCAGGCGTCCATCTCGCCCCAGCGGAACGCCACCGTCCCCGCGAGGAACGGTACGTCGTCCGCCGTCTCCGTGTACTCCCACGCCGCGCCCTCCGCGGAGCGCTCCCCCACCTGCACGTCGAACAGCGACATCGTCCCGCGAGCGTTCGTCTCGGTACGCCCGGTGCCCGCCAGCGCGCCCTGCCGCACGTCATCCTTCGGGAAGTAGTACACCGGGGGACCGCCACCGCGGAACAGGTTCGCGCGCGTGGTGTCGACGATGGCCTCGCCGCCGAAGAACACCCGCAAGCGCTTGGGGCTCGTTATCCAGCGCGGCTCCGGCGCTGTGATCAGCCGGTTGTTCTCGTCCAGGTAGTCCATGACGCCCTCCTCCTTACTTGTCCCTGTGCACAACTCGATGGTGAGGTTGGAGTGTATTATCCCCTCTCCCTACAAGGGGAGAGGGCTAGGGTGAGGGTACTCAGGGTGGGGGGATGTGGGAGATTGTCATTAGGGTGAGGGCCCTCCGGGGGCGGTGGGGGTTACGGTTGACTGTGCTGCGGGGGCAGGATCTCCCCGCCGCAGCGTCTCCGGTATCACTGCTATCACGATAACGGCGCCCACGAGGGCTGTCGCGGCCAGGAACCCGAACCCCACCGTGGCCGTGGAGAGCGCCGTGAGCCAGCCGAAGCTCGCGGGGCTGAGCACCATCCCGCCCTGCGCTACGGTGCGCGACACCCCGAAGAACTTGCCGCGAGCCTCCGCGGGCGCGACGTCCGTCCCGAGCGTCTGCATGTTGCCGGAGATGATGTTCGCGGACATGTGTATGGCGATGAAGCCCGCGACGAACCACGCGTAGGAAGCCTCCGTGTACGCGATCCCGGCGAGGAACACCATCGAGGCCCCGGAGAGGATGAGGCCGGGGACGATGGTGTACTTCCGCCCGAACCGGTCCATCACGTAGCCGCCGGTGAAGACGATGGGGATGGCGACGGCTGCCATCGCCCCGCGCAGCACGCCAAGTTCGTCCGGCTCCAGCCCGTAGGCGTACGCGGCGTAGACCACGATGACACCCCCGCCGAAGACGCCGCCGCGCGTGACGTTCGCGAGGAACTGCACCACGAACACCGCGGGGATCGGGGCGGCCATCATGTGACGCCAGACCCCCTGCGCTGGTGCGCCGGAAGCGGACGCCTGCCGCGGGCTGGTCGGCGGCGCGGTCTCCCGCAGCAGGTAGAAGCTGGGGATGAGCGCGACGAGGACGATGGCCGCGTGCATGACGAACGGCGCCCACAGCCCCAGCAGCACCGCGGCGAACCCGCCGACGATCGGGCCGGAGAGGTTGCCGATCTGCTGCACCCCGAACATCTGCGTGACCTGCTTGCCGCGCTGGTTCGACGCTCCCGTGTCGGCGATGACGGTGATGCGGCTCATCATCCACATCTGCTCGCCCCACCCTGCGATGAAGCGGTAGATCAACAGCTCCACGTACGAACCGTCCGCGCCTTCCAGCGCCACCTTGGCGACGAGCAGCGACGCTGCCGCAGTGATGATGGGCCCCGCGAGCAGCACTCGGCGGCGTCCGAGCTTGTCGATGAGGAAACCGGTCGGCAGCGGCGCGGCGAACGTCCCCAGCAGTTGGAAGACGAAGACGAGCGCCGCGCCCTCGAGGTCGACGCCCATCTCCTTGGCCAGTTCCGGTATCACCGGCACGGTGAGGCCAAGCCCCAACCCCATTGAGATAGAGGGCAGGTGCAGCGTGAGCAGCAGGTACGTCAGGTTGCTTTTCGGGGTCTGTGGGCTTTGGGCCGAGCCGGATGAAGCCATCCTGTCTCCCGTCGGGTCTGCTCACGGCAACCTACCCCGTCAGCGCAGGCAGGTCAAACCGCCCCTCCCGTCATTCCCGCACCGGCGGGAATCCAGGGTGCACGGGCAGTGCACGCGGGGCCGGGCTGGGGCGTGGGTAGTGTTGTCATGCTGAGCGCAGCCGGAGGCGGAGTCGAAGTATCTCTCGGGTGCCCCGCTGTTAGCAGACCGTTAACCGAATCCCCGACGCCCCGCATCTATCATCACCACATGTTCGAAGCCCCGACGCTGCGCCGCCTCGCCGCGGAGGCCGTAGGCACGTTCGTCCTCGTCTTCGCCGGGACTGGCGCCATCATCATCGACGACCTGAACGGCGGCGACATCGGCACGCTCGGCATCGGCATCGTGTTCGGTCTGACCGTCGCCGCGATGATCTACGCGACGGGCCACATATCCGGCGCGCACATCAATCCCGCGGTCACGTTCGCGTTCGCACTGGCGCGTCATTTTCCAGTTCGGATGGCCCCGCTCTACTGGGCGGCGCAGTTGACCGGCGCGACCGTCGCGAGCCTCTCGCTCCTCGCCATGTTCGGCAGCGTCGGCTCGATGGGTGCGACGCTTCCGTCCGGCAGCGACCTGCAATCCCTCGCTCTGGAGGCGGTGCTCTCGTTCATCCTCATGTTCGTCATCATGGCCGTCGCGACGGACGTGCGCGCCGTCGGCCAGGCCGCCGCGATCGCTATCGGCGCGACCGTGGGGCTGGAGGCGATATTCGCCGGTCCCATCTCCGGCGCGTCGATGAACCCCGCACGTTCGTTCGCCCCTGCCCTCGTAGCGGGTGAACTCGGCAGCTTCTGGATATACGTGGTGGGGCCGGTGGCGGGTACGTCGCTTGCCGCCCTCTGCTACCGCCTGTTGCGCGGCGAGGATGGAGGGCGATCGTGAGGGTTTTGTTCGTATGCGTCCACAATTCGGGGCGCAGCCAGATGGCCGAAGCCTTCACGCGAGCGCTTTCCTGTGAAACTGTGGAGGCTCGTTCAGCGGGCACGATGCCCGGCGGCGAGCTCAACCCGCTCGTCGCGCAGGCGATGGTGGAGCGGGGCATCCCGCTGACGGGGCAGTACCCGAAACTGATCGACCAGCAGATGGTGGACGAGGCCGATTACGCGTTCACGATGGGGTGCGCCATAGACGAGGCCTGCCCTGCCGTGTTCGTCCCCAGCGAGGACTGGGGTCTCGATGACCCCGCCGGACAGCCCATCGAAACCGTCCGCCGCATCCGCGACGAGATCGAAGCGAAGGTGCGGGCGATGCTCGACGGCATGGGAATCGCGCCCGTCGGGTGACGTGACGTAAGACGTGGGATCAGAAACGCCGGTCGCGGCTCCGCTCGTTGCGGCGTTTCACCTCTGCGTCTATCTGCGCGGCAGCGCGATCGAACAGCTCTTCCCTGGACAGATGGTCCGCTGCCCGCAACGCCGTACCGCGCGTGTCGAAGTCCTGGATGACCTCGCGCAACAGCCTGTCGCGCCGTTGACCCGCAGTTTCGGAGCGCGCTTCCTCCACCTGTCTTACAGCAAGTAATCGGAGGTACTCGCGGACCATCGCGGACACCGACGTGTCCAATTCCGCCGCTCTGATGCGTGCCGAACGATATGTTTCGTCGTCCACAGTCACGGTGATGTTCTTCATCCGCGTATCCCCACAGGAACTGTGGAGTACATTCTAACGGCATTGCAAGGCTTGTCAAACACCGGTTCCGGCGATGCCACAGCTTCTGTGAATTTCCGAGAAAAAGGGCGCTTCAGGCAGGCAACTCGCCGCCGTATTCCCGCCAGATCGAGTGATACTCATCGACGATCGCCTCGGGCTGACCCACGAGGAATGGGAAACGCGGCGGGTGCCTCGTGGGCGCGAATTGCCCGATCTCGGCGCGGATGCGCGGGAGCGGCACCATCGTGTTGCGGGCCGCGTCGCGCAGCACGCCCTTCGGGTCGCCGCCGTCCTCGACCACCGCGATGTCGTCCATGAACTGCTTGCGGATCATGATGACGCCACGGTCGCTCTCGCCGAGGTGCTCGTTCCAGCGATCGGAGACAGCGCCCTGCCCGACCCAGCCCACGAAGTCCTGGTTCATGATGTGGCTCGTCACCCAGCGGCCCGTCTGCTCGTCCACGATGGGCGAGTGCCAGTACGGGATGCGTTCCTGCTCGAACGGCTGCTCGCCCGGGACCGGGTCGATGAACCACCCCACGCTCAGCGTGTTCTCGTCGTCTATCGGCACGCGCCACTCGAAGTGCCCGGTGTAGAGCGCGTTCGGCCACAGGCAGACGCGCCCCACCTTCCACAGCTCGTTCTCCTCGTCGGTATCGGCGCGGATGCGGAGATAGCGGATGCCGAACTCGAACTCGTCGAACCCGATGCGCGTGTGCGTCGGCGAGTAGTTGGGGTCGCCCTTCATGCGCAGCGACCAGTTGGAGTGCAGCCACTCGAAGTGCACCGGGTCTATCGAGTTCTCCTGGCACTGCAGCCAGTTGCACGGGACCTCTGAGAACACCACTTGCTTGTAGCCGCGGTCGTAGTAGCGGTCCCAGTCCCACAGCTCCGGCACGGGCTCCTCGCCGATGTACGCCCAGAGCAGCCCGGCCTTCGCCTGCGCGTGGTACGCGGTCGCGCGCACCTTGTCTTTGAACTTCGCCTCCGGATGAGCGATCTGCTCGTACGGCTGACCGATGCATCTGCCTGACGTGTCGAACAGCCAGCCGTGGTAGCTGCACCGCAGCCCGCCACTCTCCTCCACCCAGCCATACGACAGGTCGGCGCGGCGGTGCGGACAGTGACGCCCCAGCAGCCCGTATTCGCCCGACACGTCCTTGAACAGCACCAGGTCCTCGCCCATCAGGCGGATGGGCTTGACCGGGTTGTCGTCCAGCTCCCCCACGGCGGCCACCGGATGCCAGTAGCGGCGCATCAGCCGCCCCATCGGCGTCCCCGGCCCCACCTTGGCGAGCAGATCGTTCTGGTCAGGCGTCAGCATGGTGCGAGTAAAGGTAAGCCGCCCCCTGCGGAGTGTCAACGCGCCTTGTCATGTTGAGCGGAGCACAGCGGAGTCGAAACATCTCTCGGGAAGGCTTCGCGAAGGAGCCGCATTTGCCCTAGAACCGCCCGAAGAACTCCCAGATCGCCTCCGCGCCCGTGAAACCCGCGCTGCCGTCGACTGTCGGCCACTCGTGCCCGAAGTTGTCGACCCTGTAGTACCACACCTCGTTGCCGTCCGCGCAGTCGACGTGCCGGACGCGCGTCGTGTTCGCGTTGAGCGTATCCGTCTCCACCGTCGCGCACCCGTTCCGCTCGCTCCAGTACGCGACGATCTCATCGTGGGCGGGAGCGCCCGGCCCGCCGCTCGGGTCGACGATGCCGTCGACGGGCACGACCGCGTCGTCGAGCCCCGATATCTGGAGCAGCGGGAACCCGGTGCTGGCCCTCTCCCGGTCTTCCCACGCACTGCCCCACGCCGCCCCCACGACCGACGCCGCCCCTCGAAAGACGTCTGGGGCTTCCATCGCCAGCAGGTAGCTCATCATCCCGCCATTCGAGAACCCCGCCGTGAACGTCCGCTCCGGATCGAGGCCGTGCTCGCTCTGCAGGCTTCGCGCCAGCGCGCTCAGGAAACCGATGTCGTCGTCGACGCCCGGGAACGTGAGCGCGTTCCAGTACGGCGTCCCTTCGTAGTTGCCGCTGCCCTGCGGATAGACCACCGCGAACCCGTTGGCGTCCGCGACACGGTCCAGCCCTATCCACGACCGCGTTTCGCCCGCGTTCCCTCCGTGGCCGTGCAGGAAGAAGACCAACGGAGCGTCCGCCGGCAGGTCCGGAGGCGCGTGGTACAGGTAGTGCCGGGTGACGCCCTCATGCTCGAACGTCAGGACTGCGCCCGTATCGGGAGCGGGCTTCTTCGCCCACTCCGTACCGTCCTTCTCCCCGCCAACGCCAACCTTCCCATCCTCGCAGAACCCCCGGCACGTCGAGTCGTCGCCGCCTTTCGCGATGCACTGCTCGTAGCACGCTTCCGGGTCTGCGCTCGCAGACTTTGCGTCGTCCTTCGCCTCGTCCCCTGTCGAAGGTTCCGCCTTGCCGCCCGCTTCTTCCTTCGCCAGAGGCTCGACCGTCCCGCCCGCGCAGAACGTCCGACAGTTCGCATCGCTGCCGCCCTTCGCGATGCACGTCTCCTGACACGCCTCGAAGTCCGCATCGGAGGCGTCCGGCGAAGGCCCGGTATCGACGCTCGCCTGCTCCTGTGTCGGCGTAGGCGTTGGCTCCGGGGCATCGCCGCAGCCGAGCGTTCCGGCTAGGACAAGAACGGCGGCTGCACACAAAGCGGACAGGACAGGACGATTCATCGGCGGCTTGATCCCCTCTCCCTACAAGGGGAGAGGGTTAGGGAGAGGGTACCCTGGGGGTACGGCTGGTGTGGGGTGGAACTTGTCATGCTGAGCGGAGCGCAGCGGAGTCGAAGCATCTCTCGGGGAACCCGTCGTTCCCGCGCTTTAGCGCGCAACCTCGCAGCCCACCTCTCCCCGTGGGAGAGGTCGACGCGCTTGCGCGGCGGGTGAGGATGGATCGGACGGGGCGCGGGGTAAACATGCTCCCCCTACCCAACCTCACTCCAAACTAGTGCCCGTTCGTCCCCATCCGAGCCGCCAGCGCCTCCGCGTTGCGCTTCCACACGGACGACCACTCCTCCGACTTCGGGATGACCTCCTGCCACGCGCCGATGTGGTTGAAGACGTTGGCCGACGCATCCCGGACCACGTGCGGGGCCTCTGCCCCGTCCTGCACCTGCCGCGTCGCCTTGAGCAGCAGACGCCGCGAGAGCGCGACCGCCTTGTCCGTGTAGCCGAGGTGCTCCGTCGTCCGGTCCTGTATCGCGCCCTCCCCCTCCGTCGCCCACATGTCGTGGACGGGGAAGCTCGGCCCCATGCCGAGGAAACTGCGCGTGCGCATCTCCTCGCGGTCCTGCAGGTAGCGGTTCCGCAGGTTGCGCTCGTTCGTGTAGTCGTCCTTCAGCCCCTCGAACATCGTGAGCCCGAGCGCGTTCTTCGGCAGCGGCCCCTCCGACCGCACCATGAACATGAACTTCCAGTGGTGCGTGTCGTCTATCGGCACATGCCAGTTGACCCCGAACACGCCCGGGAACGCAGGGAACGACGCCAGGTTCGGATAGATGAAGTTCGTGATGCGCACGTAGTCGTCGCCCGCGTCCGTGTCGCGCACCGCGTAGATGCGGATGCCGTAGTCCGTCTCCTCGACCTCGATCGTCGGCGATGGGTCGTCGCCCATCATGCGGTTCGACGTCGCCCCTCCGCCCTGCACGTTGCCGGTTGCGACCCTGCTGCCGCTGGCGTCCTCGCGGATGAAGAAGTGCAGGAACGACAGGTGCTGGGGGTCGATGTTCCCTTCGTTCCCCTGCTGGTAGTTGCACTCGTGGTAGATCTTCGTGACCACGCGGTTCTCCGGGGCGATGTCCAGGAATTCGTACGCCGGCAGCAGCGGCGGCTCGCCCGGCCCCAGGTACGCGAACACGACACCCGCGCGCTCCATCACCGGGTACGAGCGCAGTTGGATCTTGTCCTTGAACGTGCTGCCTTCCGGCTCGCCCGGCTGCTCGAGGCAGTTGCCGTGGACGTCGTACAGCCAGCCGTGGTACAGGCAGCGCAGCCCGCCGTCCTCGATACGCGCGTAGCTCAGGTCCGCCGCGCGGTGGGCGCAGTGCCGGTCCACGAGCCCGAGGCGGTCGTACTGGTCGCGGAAGAGCGTCAGGTCCTCGCTGAGAACGCGCACCGGCATCGGCGCGCTGCCCGGCTCGATCTCCTCCGCCAGCGCGACCGGCTGCCAGTAGCGTCGGAGCAGCTCCCCTGCGGGATCGTTCGGCCCCGTGCGGCAGAGCAGTTCGTTCTCTTCCCTCGTCAACATGGCGTGGCCTCCCTTGCTTGGCTACGTTGAACGGGACAACGGGAGTCTAGGAGCGCGCCGTCCTCCGGTCAACGCCGCATGTGACATCCGCCCATTGCCCCTTCTGCACGTCGCTCCATACGCTGCATGGCAACGCGCCCCGCTCCGGTGAGCAAGCGTGGTACTATTCGGAGGAGTGATTACACGATGACGACACAGACCCCAGCCATTGAAGAGCGGGTCAGCCGACTCGAAGGCGCCTACGAGCAGGTGAACGAGCGGCTGGGCGACCTCACCCAGGCGCTCGCCACCTTTCGCTCCGAGATGAACGAGCGGCTCTCCGAGATCAACAGCCGGTTCAACACCATGCTCGTACTCTTGGGAGCGCTTTGGGCGACGACGCTGGGCGGTATCATCGCCATCCTCGCCAGGGGTTAGGGATAGTCTGAACGTGGGGTGCGTCTGCGCGGTTGTGCTTGCGCCGTTTGGTCCCTTCCCCTTCGATGGGGGAAGGTTAGGATGGGGATGAGGGTTGCCCCCCTAGTACAGATGACACGCCACGAAGTGCCCCGGCGTCTCCTCTTTCCACTCCGGCGCGACCTCTGCGCAGACGTCCTTCGCGAACGGGCACCGCGGGTGGAAGCGGCATCCCGACGGTGGGTTGAGCGGGCTCGGCACCTCGCCCTGCAGGATCATCTCGTCACGCTGGAGCGCCGGATGCGCCGGGAGCGCCGCCGAGAACAGCGCCTGCGTGTACGGGTGCAGCGGATGCTCGTACAGGTCGTCCGTCTCCGCCCGCTCGACGATCTCGCCGAGATACATCACCGCCACCTCGTGCGCGAGGTAGCGGACCGTCGCAAGGTTGTGCGACACCATCAGGTAGCTCACGTTGTGCTGTACCTGCAGGTCGCGCAGCAGGTTCATGATCTGCGCCTGCACCGACACATCGAGCGCCGACACCGGCTCGTCGAGCACGATCAGCGACGGCTCCACGCTGAGCGCGCTCGCCATCGCGATGCGCTGCCGCTGGCCTCCGCTGAACTCGTGCGGGAAGAGGTCGGCCTGCTCGGGACGCAGTCCCACGTCGTTCAGCAGCTCCAGCACGCGCTCGCGCGCCTCGCGCGCGCTCACGTGCCTGTTCACGACCAGCGGCTCCGCGATGATGTCCCGCACCCGCATCCGGGGGCTGAGCGAGCTCCACGGGTCCTGGAAGACCGCCTGCACCTGCATGCGGAACTGTCTCAGGTCCTGCCCGCCGAGCGCATGGATTTCCTGCCCGTCCATCGAGATCGTGCCGCCGGTAGGCTTTTCCAAGCGAAGCACCAGCTTCGCCGTCGTCGTCTTGCCGCAGCCCGACTCACCCACGAGCGCGAGCGTCTGACCGCGCCGCACCTCGAAACTGATGCCGTCCACGGCGCGCACCCAGCCCACCGTCTTCATCAGCACCAGCCCCTCAGTCACAGGGAAGTGCTTCTGGAGGTTCTCGGCCTTTACGAGGACGTCTGCCACTTCTCCTCCATCAGCCAGCAGGCGGTGGTGTGTCCTCCGGGGCCGGTGAACTCCGACGGGTACGTCTCCTCGCACCGGTCGTGGACGTGGGGGCAGCGCACCGCGAACCGGCAGCCCTGCGGCAGCGCGAAGAGCGCGGGCGGCTGTCCCTCTATCGCCGTCAGCCGCTCGACACGCTCCTCCATCTTCGGGATGGAGCCGAGCAATGCCTGCGTGTACGGGTGCGACGGATTGTCGAATATCTCGTGGATGCCGCCCTGCTCGACGATGCGCCCCGCGTACATCACCGCGACCCGGTCGCACATGCGCGCAACGACGCCCAGGTCGTGCGTGATGAACAGGATGGCGACGCCCGTCTCGCGCTGTATCTCCTTGAGCAGGTTGAGGTACTGCGCCTGTATCGTCACGTCCAGCGCCGTCGTCGGCTCGTCCGCGATGAGCAGCCGTGGCTGGCTCTCGATCGCGATGCCGCCCACGACGCGCTGCTTCATGCCACCGCTCATCTGGTGCGGGAAGTCGGAGAGACGGCGCTCCGGCGCCGCGACCCGCATCATCCGCAGCACCTCCACCGCCCGCTCCCTGACCGATTGCCGCCCCCTACCCATCGTTCCTGCGGAGGCAGGAACCTCGCCTGCGGGGGAGGGGCACGGGCTGGGTGCTTGGTCCCCTCTCCCTACAAGGGGAGAGGGTGAGGGAGAGGGTACTGCGGGGTGAGGAGCGGCGCGGCCCCTGCCCCTGTTCGCCGCGATCGACTCCGTCAGCTGGTTGCCGATGGTGAACACCGGGTTCAGCGCCGTCTGCGGGTCCTGCAGGATCATCGATATCTTCCGCCCCCGCATCTGGCGAACGTCCGACATCCGCATGCGCACGATGTCGTCGCCGTCGAGCAGGATGCGCCCGCCAACGATGCGCGCGGCCTCCGGCAGCAGGCGCAGCAGCGAGAGCGCGGTCATGCTCTTGCCGGATCCGGACTCCCCCACGAGCCCCAGCGTCTCGCCCTCGCGTATCTGGAAACTGACCCCGTCGACCGCGCGCGTAACCCCCCACTTGGTGAAGAGGTGCGTCTGGAGCTCCTGCACGTCCAGGACGACGTTGCTCACGACACCCCGACCGCGAACCGCTCTTCCAGCGGGCGC
This sequence comes from Dehalococcoidia bacterium, assembly GCA_965220655.1. GTDB lineage: Bacteria > Chloroflexota > Dehalococcoidia > Lucifugimonadales > Australimonadaceae > Bin16. Next base: position 97,884 of record CBDCQO010000002.1, read on the forward strand.
TCGACCCGCCACGGACTGTCCACCGGCTGCACGTATGCGTCCGACTTGATCAGCTCGTAGTCGCCCTGCTCCCACACGCCCGGCGGCTCGACGCCCTCCTCAGCAAGCGCGATGGCGGCCTTGATGTACAGCTTGCGCGCCCTGATGATGGCCGCGTCCGTCGTCCCCAGGTGCTCGATGGTGCGGTCGACGATGGGCCCCATGCTCTCCTGCACCGCGTTGTCCTGCACGAACAGCCCGCGGATGCCGGACCAGCTCTCCTTCCTCATCAGTTCGCGGTCCTGCAGCCACATGTTCTGAGGCCCCGCGTACTTCACGAACGTCTTCGGGTCGAACGCGTAGTAGCCCCGGTACTCCTTCAGTTGCTCCTTAAGTTCATCGGACATGGGTTTCGTCTCGTTGAAGCACACGTCCCACGCCCAGCAGGTGCCGTCGTCGCGCGGCACCCACATGTTCCAGATGCGGTTGTCCTCCCGGGAGAACGGCGGGTACGACGACGCCGGCATGATGTGGGGCGTTATCCGCACGTAGCGCTTGTCCTCGTCCGGCCCCCTGCGTATCGAGGCGTACCGGAAGCCGTAGGTCGTCTCCTCTATCTCCAGCTTCGGCCTCGTGTCGTTGAACATGAGGTTGTTCCCGCTCTGTGCGCCGGGCGCAACCATCGGCCCTTCCGCACTGTTGTGCAGGAACGAGGCGTGCACCGTGTCGATGCCGCCCTCCAGGCTCTGCAGCCAGTTCGCGTCCTGTATCCACTTCGCCATGATGCGGTTCGAGTCCGGCGCCGTCGTCCAGTAGTAGACCGGGAACGGCGGCTCGCTCTCCGGAGCGCCCATGTACACCCACACCGCGCCTCCGTGCTCCCGCACTGCGTACGCCCCTGCCCGCACCTTGTTGCGGAAGCCGCTCTCCACCGGCTCGGTCGGCATGTCCACGCATCGCCCGGAGACGTCGAACTTCCAGCCGTGGTAGAGGCAGCGCAGGCCGTCGTATTCGTTGCGGGCGAGCGCGAGCGAGACGCCGCGGTGCGGGCAGTACTCGGAAAGGATGCCCACCTCGCCGCTTGTGTCCCGGAAAGCGACCAGGTCCTCGTTCAGCAGGCGGAAGCGCACCGGTGCCCCGTCGGCCTCCAACTCGTCGGAGATCAGCGCGGGCAGCCAGTAGCGGCGGAAGAGCGCGCCCATCAGCGTGCCCCTGCCCGTGCGGGTGATGAGCTCGTTGTCAGCGTGGCTCAACATGCGGCGCCTCCCTTTCTCTTCACTGACGCACGCGCCTTTGGCGCGCATGCGCCTCCGTGCGTATAATGCGCCCCTGCTCTTGCAGCCGTGCACCTCAATCTTAACGGGGGCGCACGGTTTCGCAACAGCATACGCTCATACGCGATAAGGGAGGCGTCGTGCGTACCGTCAGGGATCACACTCGTTTACTCATAGTGGTGGCGCTCAGCATGCTGCTCGCCCTGTTCGGCGCGGCATGTAACGGCGAAGACCCCACCGCAACGCCCACGCCTACCAGCCCGCCGGCCCCGTCCGGAACGACGCCGGACGCTCCCGCGCCCGACCCGACGGCCACCCCTGTGCCTGAACCCACGGGTCCCGCTGTCGACCGCGTCGTCATGGCCGTTGCGTCACCGACCGACTTCAGCAACATCCGGCGCATCCCCGGCCAGGCCAGCAACTGGTACATCCGCCCGCACTACGAGTACCTCGTCGGCTTCGACAAGACGAACGGCGCCTATGTGCCCCAGCTCGCGGTCGAATATGGCCTCGAGCCCGACGGCCACTCGTGGCGGTTCAAGCTGCGTGAGGGTGTCCAGTTCCACAACGGCCACGGCGAGTTCACTGCCGAGGACGTCCGCTTCTCCTGGCTCATGAACATCCTGCCCGACGACGTCGGCAGCGAGGCGCGCACGATGCGCGACATCGTCAAGGACGTCGAAATCGTCGGCCCTTACGAGGTCGTCTTCCGGACCGAGGCCCCGAACGCCGACGTCTTCGAAGTCATCTCGGAGATCCAGGGCGGCATGGAGATCGCCAGCAAGGCAGACTTCCTCTCGCGCGGTCCCGGACTGCTCGCAAGCAAGCAGTCCTCCGAGTGGGGCGCCTACGAGGACGACCCGCGCCTCGCTGAACTCGTTGACGGACGCGACCCGCTCGGGAACGAGGTACCGCTCGCAGGCACCGGCCCCTACACCATCGTCTCCATGGACGAGCAGACCGGCGTCGTCTACGAGCGCGTGGAAGACCACTGGCGCGACACGCCGGACTTTCCCGAGTTCGAGTTCCAGTTCATCAACGAGGCATCCACTCGGCACGCGAAACTGGTAGCAGGCGAGGTACACCTCGCCAAGCTGCCGGAGGAGCTGCTCGTGGACGCGGAGGCGCGCGGCTTCGTCACCTTCACCGCTCAGGTTCCCGCGGCGCGCTACTTCCTCGCCTGGCAGGGCGTCTACGTCCCCGCTGGGCCCAACCTCGCCAACGACCGCCACGGAGAGTGGAGCGGCGACCTCGCACAGAAGGAGTACCCCGCCTACCCCAACACGCCGCTCGCCAACCTGAACGTGCGGAAGGCGCTGAACAAGGCCATCGACCGCGACGAGCTCAACGACGCCTTCTTCGCGGGCAAGGGTCTCACCATGTACAAGAACCACTACCTGCCGGACAACGCGCAGCGTGTGGGCTGGAACCCCGAGTGGGTGGCCCGCTTCCCGGACGAGTACGGCTATGACCCGGAGGCTGCGGAGGCGCTCCTCGAGCAGGGTCTGCAGGAACTCGGCATCGACCAGCTGCAGACGACGATCCAGCTCACCGTCCAACCCGCCGTCCCCGCTGGTGTGGACGTCATGCAGGCCATCGCCAACTACTGGCGCGACATCGGCGTCGACGTCATCGAACAGAGCGTCGACGCTGCGGAGTACCGCACGAAGCAGCGTGAGATGCGCTGGGACAACCACGTCGTGCCCATCGCAACGAGCGGCGCACAGTTGGTGACCGTGCACGTCTATGGCAGCTCCCTCATCCCGGTCCTCTACATCGGGCTGCAGGACCCGGCCGCCGAGGCCATCATGCGCGAAGCCCTCGACACCAACACGCCGCAGGACCGCGATGACCTCCTCCGGGAGCTCGGCGACATGTACTACAACCTCCACCAGGACATCCCGCTCTTCTACCTGCCGAACGAGGTCGTCGCCGACCCCGACGTGGTCGCCGACTTCATCTACTCCGGCATGGTCTCCGGCGCCCCGATCGACCACCTCGAAGGCGCCGTCGCCAAGTAACGACCGCTCACAGGGCGGGCTCCGCTTTGGAGCCCGCCCCTCGTCGTTCCTGCGAAGGCAGGAACCTCGCCCCCTTGCTTGGCCCCCTCTCCCTTGAGGGGAGAGGGCTGGGGTGAGGGTGAACCAGTGCGGGGCGTGTTGGGAGGGTCGCCCCCATCGACAGGAGGCGCACCATGACCGAAAGGGACGCAGCAGGCGAAGCAGCCTACGAGAAGACCATCAAGGACCCCACGCCTCTCGATCCCGATGTCGCCGCCACGCGGCTCAAGGAAGTGAAACGCATCTTCGACGAGGAGGGCGTTCACTTCTGGATCGGCTCAGGCACGCTCCTGGGCGCCGTGCGCGAGGGGCGCTTCATCCCCTGGGACGACGAGATGGACACCGCGGGTGTCATCGGGATGCACGGCCTCGACATGGACACCATCTACCGCGTCGGCGAGGCGTTCCGGGCGCACGGCTTCTACCCGCGTATCAGGCCCAACGTCCGCCACGTCAGCGTCGCCCTCATCAAGGACGGCATCCGCACAGACTGGACGTGCCACAAGATCATCAACGGCAGGGCGTACGAGTTCCCCGGCGTCGAGCTGCCGCTGCACCTCTTCGAGACCCTTGGAGAGATCGAGTTCATCGGCGAGCGCTTCCGCACCCCCAACCCGCCCGAGGAGTACCTGCGACGGAAGTACGGCCCCGATTGGCGGACGCCCAAAGGACCCGGGTTTGAGTCCGACGTCGTCGGAGAGGTCGCGGAGGACGCCCTGCTCGACCGCGGACCCCGGCTCCTGCGCAGGCTCTCCCTGGGCCTGCTGCCGCGCCCCAACGTCAGTGTGCAGATCTTCGACCGCGATGGCGATCCCGTGGCAGGCGCGGAGCTGGCCGTCGCGGGTCTGGGCCGCTCGAGGACCGACGCCCGGGGCGTCGCGCGGCTCTACGTGCCGGGCTTCGCCTGCTACGCCATGACCGTCACCTGGCCCGGGCACCGGGAGCTCCTGTACGAGGAGTTCCTCACCCCCGGCAACGACTACACCTACCACCCCGGCCCCATCGTCACGCCCGAGGAGCACTACAAGGCCGGCGTCCGCGCCATGGCCCTCGTGCACAAGGAAACGGGGGCGATGCGCTAACATAGCCCGCGTGCAACGCTACATCATCATCCGGCTCTTCCAGGCGGTGCTCGCGCTCATAGGCGTGAGCATCATCGTCTTCACGCTCGTCCGCATCACCGGCAGCCCCCTCGACGTGCTCGCCCCCGCCGACGCGACGGAGGAGGACCTCAGGCGCGTCGCGGCCCTCTGGGGCTTCGACAAGCCCCTCTGGGAGCAGTACTTCCTCTTCGTCGGCAACGCGCTCCGGCTGGACTTCGGCCCGTCCATCAAGTTCCAGGGACAGAGCGCGATGGACCTCATCGGCAACGCCATCCCCGCGAGCCTGCAACTCGCCGGTTTCGCCATGTTCGTCAGCGTGCTCATGGCGGTGCCCATCGGCGTCGTTTCGGCGGTCAAGAAGGGCACCCCCATCGACATGATCGGCAAGCTCATCGCCCTCCTAGGCCAGTCGCTGCCGCCCTTCTGGCTCGGCATCGTCCTCATCTGGATATTTTCAGTAAACCTGGGGTGGCTCCCGGTCTCCGGTCGGGGCGGCTTCACCCACATCATCCTGCCCGGCATCGCGCTCGGCTGGTTCTCCGTCGCCGCGTTCATGCGGCTCACCCGCTCAGCGATGCTGAACGTGCTGGACAGCGAGTACGTGAAGTTCGCCCGCATCAAGGGCGCGCCGGAGTGGAAGGTCATCTGGAAGCACGCGCTCAAGAACGCCGCCATTCCCCCGCTCACCCTGTTCGGCATCATCGCCGGCATCATGGTCACCGGCGTCGTGACGCTGGAGACCGTCTTCGCGTGGCCCGGCATCGGCCAGCTTGCGCTGACCTCGGTGCGAGCGCGCGACTACTCCGTCGTGCAGGGACTCGTCATCCTCATCTCAGCGATGTTCATCACCATCAACCTCATCGTGGACATCCTCTACGCCTACATAGACCCGCGCGTCCGCTACGGCGGAGGGAGAGGCTGACATGGCTGTCGCAACCTCTCCTGCCCCTGTCGCGCGTGTGCCGGGCGCCCGGGCCGTCGGCCGCGTATGGTCCTTCCTGCGCCGCTACCCCGTAATACCCGTCGCGGTGCTCCTCATCGTCCTCGTCATCCCCGCCCTCTTCGCCGAGCTCATCGCGCCGCACGACCCAATAGACGGCAACCTGCGCGCCCGGCTGCTGCCCCCCGCCTGGACCGACGGCGGCGACTGGAGTTACCCGCTCGGCAGCGACCGCCAGGGACGCGACATCCTCAGCCGCATGATCTTCGGCGCGCGCACGGCGGCGCTCGTCTCGCTCGCCGCGCTGGCCGTCGGCGGCATCGTCGGCTCGCTGCTCGGCCTCGTCGCGGGCTACTTCGGCAGCTGGTGGGACCACGTCATCATGCGGCTGGTCGACATCAACCTCTCGCTGCCGCTCATCCTGCTCGCGCTCGTACTCGTCGTGCTGTTCGAGCCCGGCACGGCCACGACGGTCGCCGTCGTCGCGCTGCTGCTCTGGTCGCGCTACGCCCGGCAGGTGCGCGCGGAGGTGCTGACGCTCAAGGAGATGGACTTCGTCGCGCGCGCCCGCGTCGCGGGGGCCTCGAACCTGCGCATCGTCTTCCGCCACATCCTCCCGAACGTCTTCAACACCATCATCGTCCTCGCGACGCTCCAGGTGGGGAACGTCATCCTGCTGGAGGCGTCGCTCAGCTTCCTCGGCGCAGGCATCCCGCCGCCGAACCCCGCGTGGGGAGTCATGGTCGCCGAGGGCCGCGACTTCATCGTCACGTCCTGGTGGCTCTCGGTCATCCCGGGCCTCGCCATCATGTTCACGGTGCTCTCCATGAACCTCCTCGGCGACTGGCTCCGCGACTACCTCGACCCCAAACTCCGCCAGCTCTAGGACCGTCGTTCCTGCGATGGCAGGAACCTCGCCCCTTCCCCTACGCCACTGCGGGCGTGCGCAGACCGTACATCCGCGCGGCGTTCTTCCAGAGGATCGCCTCGAGGTCCGCGTCCGGCACTTCCTCGTTCTCGACCAGTTCCCGTATCTCCAGCGCACACGTCTCCACCGTCACCTCGTGCGGGAAGTCGCTCGACCAGATGAACGGGTCGCTGCCGATCGTCCGCACGGCGTGGGCGAGGTCCGGCTCGTCGCCCTCGACGCCCACGAAGATGCGGCCATCGTGGACCAGGCGCAGGATGTAGTCGCGCACGCTGTCGCCGTCGCGCAGCTGCAGGAAGCGCCGGTTCGGGTCGAGCGGGGTGAACGCGTTGTAGGAGCCTTCGCCGCGCTCGAGCGCCATGAGGAACCAGGAGACGCCGCCCTCCATGAAGCCGTAGCGCACGTTCGGGAATCTGTCGAAGACGCCGTTGAACAGCATGCCCATGAACGAGATCATGATGCCGAACGGGTGCCCCATCGCGTGTATCGCCGCGAAGATGTTCAGGTCGTGGAACCCCAGGTCCGGGTATGAGCCGCCGTGCACCGAGAGGCAGCACCCCAACCGGTCCGCCTCTTCGTGGACGGGCCAGAAGTGTTTGGCGCCCAGGTGACCCTGCAGGCCGGTCGCGGGGAGCATCCCGCCGCACATCCCCAACTCCTCCACTGCCCGGCGCAGCTCCGCTGCCGCGAGCTCAGGCTCCTGCATCGGCAGCAGCGCCACCGCCTGCAAGCGGTCGTCCTTCTGCAGGTACTCCTGGTGCACCCAGTCGTTGTAGGCCCTCGTCACCATCTCGATCTGGTCGAGGTCGACCATCCGCCCCACCGCAAGCCCGTCGGTCGGATAGATCACGGCTCCGCCGATCTTCAGCTCGTCCATGAACCGCGTCCACCCGCGCACTTCCTCCGGGTTGGAGAACGAGCCTTCGGGGGAGATGCTGAGCAGGTTGTGGTAGTTGTCCAGCTCGGGGAAGATGCCGCGCCGGCGCATCCGCGTCACCGCGCGGCTGGCCTGCAGGTCGCCCGGCATCCGGTCGATGATCGCTTCCTTGTTCTCCAGCACGTGGCCGTCGCCGTCGTAGATCGGGCCGTTGTACGTTCGCACCATCGGATGCCTCCTTTGCTGTCCCGAGCCTGCCGCTCGCCCTGCCCTTACGCAAAACCCGCTAGTCGTACCACTGGCCGGTGACCGTTTTGCCGTCCGCGACGCCGGGGTCGACGATCGTCGTCTTGAACGGCGGGAAGAGCACGTCCACGATGACGCGCGGCGCAGGCGCGGGGCGTGTCCGCTCCGCGACGATCTCGTCGACCCGCTTCACGTGCGCCTCGAGCACACTCGCGACGAACCGCGCGAACTCCGGGTTGCCGGACGCCTTGATGGCCTCCTCGTCTATCAGCCCCTCAACCGCGGCCTCGACCGGGTTCGCGGGCGCAGGAACGCCGCCGTGTACCATGCCGGGCGGGTTCCACGTCACCTCGGGCCGCATCTCGTCCGAGAAGTGGACCGACAGCTCGCCGGACTCGTGCGAGTGGCGGATGCCGACCTCGCCGGGGATGAGCAGCAGCGCCGTCACGAGGCACTTGTCGTTCTCGACGAGCGTGAACCACTTGCGCTTGTGCGCTCCGGGTATCGACTCGCCGCGCCAGCCCTGCAGGTCCGCCGGTAGCGTGTACGGATTGATGGCCATAAGTGCTCCTTCCTCTGCGCCCCTGCCCTCTTGAAGCGGGAGCGCCCTCGCCGCCACAATGGCAACCGTGACGACACGGCTATAAGATAGCGCGTAATCGGAGCGCAGTCCAAGCGGGACACGGAGGATTCGCCATGCTGAGCACGGCAGACAACGAGATGCTGACGCAGGTGGGCAAGGGAACGCCGATGGGCGAGCTCATGCGGCGCTACTGGCTGCCCGTCATGCCCGTCGAGGAGCTCGGAGGCCCGGACTGCGACCCCCAGCGTTTCCGCCTGCTCGGCGAGGACCTCATCGTCTTCCGCGACTCCAACGGCGACGTGGGTGTCTTCTCCGAGACGTGCCCCCACCGCGGCGCCTCGCTCTTCTACGGACGCAGCGAGCATGGCGGCCTGCGCTGCGTCTACCACGGGTGGAAGTACGACGTCACCGGCCAGTGCATCGACATGCCCAACGAGCCCGGCGAGAGCAACTTCAAGGACAAGATACGGGCGTGGGCGTACCGCGGCGCGGTCCATGGCGGCGTCGTCTGGGCATACCTCGGCGAAGGCGACCCGCCCGGCCTGCCCGACTTCGAGTGGACCGTCATGCCGGAGGAGCAGCGCAACTTCTCGCTCGCGCAGCGCGCCTGCAATTGGATGCAGGGCCTCGAGGGCGACATCGACACGAGCCACCTCTTCTTCCTCCACGGACGACTGGACCCGGACGGCTCCGGCAACATCGGCGTCTGGCACAATGACAAGCACCCCACGCTGGAGGTCGTCCCCACCAAGTACGGCGTCGTCTACGGCGCGAACCGCGAGGAGAACGAGGAGACCACCTACTGGCGCATCACGCAGTTCCTCTTCCCCGTCTTCACCTTCTTCCCCGCCGCTCCCGGCGGCACGGTGCCGGGCCACATGTGGGTGCCGATGGACGACCACCACACGATGGTCTGGACGGTCTCCTGGCATCCCACGCAGAACATCGCGGACAGCAGGCGGTTCGGCGTGCTCGGCAACGCGACGCATCCCGCGGGCGAGCTGCTGCCCGACACCGCGGGCGGGCTCGGACGGTTCCGGCCCCGCGCCAACAAGACGAACGACTACGAGATCGACCGCGGCCGGCAGCGCACCGAGACGTTCACCGGCATCGCCACCGTCTTCCTGCAGGACCAGGCCGTGACCGAGAGCATGGGCCCCGTCCAGAACCGCAGCATCGAGCACCTCGGCCGCTCGGACGGCATGATCATCCAGGTGCGCCGCCGCCTGCTCAACGCGGCGAAGGCGCTCCACTACGACAACGTGACGCCCCCGTGCGTCGACAACCCGGAGTGGTACCGCGTGCGCTCCGCCATCGGCACGCTCCCGAAGGGCGAGTCCTGGTACGAGCACATGCACGACTGGCTCTACGCCAAGGTGGACGAGCCGCCCGCGCTCGAACTCGCGATACCGCGGTAGTACTGTCATGCTGAGCGAAGCCGAAGGCGCAGCCTGAAGCGCAGTCGAAGCATCTCTCGGGAAGAACGTCGGAGAGATGGCCGGCGCCCGAGAGATTCCTCGACTCCGCCCTCGGCTATCGCCGACGCTCCGCTCGGAATGACAACCACCCCCATCACCACACTCCGAGGCTCGGCGGCAGGGTGGTGGAGTCCACGCCGTTACCAGTGTGCTCCCCACCCCCAGGCTGCGGGGTTCCTGCCTCCGCAGGAACGACGGGGATGCCGACCGGCGGACGCGGGCGGGGGTGCAGCAGGAACGGCTCGTAGCCGGTCCATATCTGGAGCGAGGGCGGGGTCATGAACGCGAGCGCCAGCGCGTCGGCGCGGTCGGGCGACGGGAGATTCTTCTTGCGCAGCTCGCGCTTGCTCTCCATCCACACCTGGCCGGAGCTGGAGACGTCGTAGCGCAGCGAGAGGAGTTGCGCGGTCATCTCCTCGTCGTTCGGCAGGGCGATGAGGCGGTCGTTGAGCAAGCGGCGCAGCTCCCAGAAGATCTCGGAGCGGTAGTTCGCGAAGCGCGTGGGGTGCGGCGCCTTCCGCCCGAACTGCACGCCATAGACGGGCGCTTGCAGCTCGCGCAGGCGGTCGACGACGCCCCCTCCGAGGCCGCCCTCGTCCACGAATATCGCCTCCGCGCCGAGCTCGCGCGCCATGAGCGCGGCCTCCCCTGCGGTGCGCATGGTGTCCACGCGCCCGAACGACTTGAGCGCGACGACGCGCTGCCCCCGGCGCGCGCAGAGCACCGACTCGTCGTCGCCGAACCGGCCCACGTCCACGCCTATGTAGACGGGCTGCTGCGCGTCCTCCTCCTCGGTCGGCGCGCCTTCGCCGGAAGGGGCGTCCTCGCGCATGGCGTCCTCGACGGCGGCGCGCCCCACGAGCGAGTCCTCGAGCGCGTCGGGGAACTGCGCGTAGACGGCGGCGATGAACTTGGGGTGGTCGGCGCCCCACTGCAGCGCCTTGTCGGCGATGTCGTCGGCGTTGATCAGACCCGGGGCGGCGGGCTCCTCGCCGGTGAGGTTGGGCGTCTCGTAGGCGGAGATGCGCATGTGGTGGTAGTGATGGCGCTTCGCGTGGTGGGACTCGTAGAACGTGCCGGAGGTGGAGAAGGCGTTGCCCGCGAGGAGCGTCCGGGACGGGTTGAGGCGGACGGCGGCGTCGAAGTGGGACTCCCGGACGGCGTGCGCCTCGTCGACGATGAGGAGGAGCTCCGGCGAGTGGAAGCCGTGGATGTTGTCCGGGTTGTTCGTGGCGAAGCCGATGGCGAACCGCTCCGGCGATATGGTGTAGCGGCCCTTCGTGAGCTTGCCGCTGAGGGCGTCGCCTGCGGCGTCGCAGACGGCGGCGAGCTCCTGCCAGAGGACCTCGCGCACCTGGCGGTTGGTGGACGACAGGACGACGACCTTCGCCTGGGCGCGTGTCTCGACCCACCAGAGGATGAGGCGGGCGAGCACCCAGCCCTTGCCGCAGCCGTTCGCGCCGGCGACGGAGACGCGGCGGGACTTCGCGGCAGCCTCGAGCATCTCGCGCTGCTTGGAGTAGGGCTTCCCCGCCGCGCCGAGGACGTTCTCGACGAACCCCACGGGGTCGTCCCGGTACTGTGGATAGCGGACCTCGTTTGTCATGCGTGCCTTCCGTTCGGTGCCAGTCCTTCGTGATGCTTGCGACCCTTCGTTAACCAAAAGAGCCCCGGCCTTCGAGAGGCCGGGGCTCGTCCCCGTTCGCTGTGCGCGCCGACCGGATCAACCGGCTGCTGCATTCAAGCACATGATAAGCGATACAGTGTTGCCTGTGCAACTATGGGGCGTCGCTAGGCAGACGCTATGGCAGGACTACGCCTGCGCCAGTGCTAAGGCGAGCGTCAAGAGGGCCTGTAAGCCGGATTCTGTACCTCGCTTGCGAGGCGGCGGCCATCTATCTGGTCCCCCCGTTGCCGGAAGGGATCGTGCGGCCTACCCGGGGACTGCAGCCGGGCGCTGCGCTCCGCAGAGCGGAGACGTCCCCCTATTTGGCCTTGCTCCGGGTGGGGTTTGCCAGCATCCCGGCTTGCGCCGGGACCTGGTGCGCTCTTACCGCACCGTTTCACGCTTGCCTGTCCCTCGCGTCGCCGCGAGGCCATCGGCGCTATCGTCTCTGTGGCACTTTCCGTCGCATCGCTGCGCCTGGGCGTTACCCAGCACCCTGCCCGGCGGAGTCCGGACTTTCCTCCCCGGCGATGCCGGAGCGGCCGCCCGGCCCTCTTGACGTGCTCAGTATACGCCCGTGGGGGCGTCCTGCCTGCGCAGCAACAACGAACGCCCCCGAGAGATGTTTCGACTCCGCTGCGCTCCGCTCAACATGACAAGGCCGCCCCACCACCCCACCGGGGTACCCTCTCCCTAGCCCTCTCCCCTTGTAGGGAGAGGGAATCAGGCAGCCCTAGCGCAGGGTGACCTCCGGCTTGCCGCGCTTGACGGCGACCTTCGAGACGACGGAACGGAGCAGGTCGCGGCGGTCGGCGTCAGGGAGGTTGTTCCACTCGTTGAGGATCTTCGTGACGTTGGCCTCGAGCCGGGCGCGCGCCGCTGCGCTGTCGCCCGCTTGCCGCACCTGCTCGCCCAGGTCGTGCTTGATGGCGCGCAGCTGCTCCAGGCCGCCCCGCAGCGTCGACAGCGACATCGTCCCGTTGGCCGCGCGATGCACGCCTTCCATGAACTGCCGGTCGAGCGACTGCATCGTCGCCTCGGAGCGCGCCTTGTCGCCCGCGAGCCACGAGACGTCGCCGGGGTCGTCGCCGCGCTCGCCCGCAGCGAGACGCTCGCGCACGACGCTCACGACCTCCGCCTCGAGCTCGTCGGCCTTCATCGTGCGGTAGCTGCACTGGTTGCGGTTGATGCGCGACTGGCACTGGTAGTAGCGGTACTGCGCGCGCGCGCGCTCGCCGTCCTTCCGGCGCCACGTCTGGCGGCGCACGATGCCCATCATCCGCTTGCCGCAGTGGTGGCAGTAGAGCACGCCCGAGAGCAGGAACACGGGCGCGGGACGGGAGGTGCGCTGCGACGGGCTGCGCTCCTGCAGCCGGTCCTGCGCCCGGCGGAATTCGAACGACGAGACGATCGGCTCGTAGCTCCCCGGTATGCGCATCCCGAACCGGTGGTAAGTGCCGATGTAAGCGGCGTTGCGCAGCACGTCCCGCACCGTCACGAGGCTCCACCGGCGTCCGCTCCTCGTGCGGACGTTCCGGGCGTTCAGCGCCGCGGCGACCGAGCGGACGCTGCCGCCCCGCGCAAGGTAGAGGCGGAAGATGGTCTTGACGACCTCCGACTCCTTCGGCGAGACGTGGAAGGCGCCGTCAGCGGTGACGTAGTAGCCGTAGGGCGGCTTGCCGAGGGCGAGGCCCTTCGCGGCCTTCGCCATCATCCCCGCCCTGATGCGCTCGCTCCGCTGCGCCGCCTTCCGCGAGTTGCGCAGCGCGTTCTGCAGCGGGTCCGGCAGGTCGAGGTCGTCGCACACGACCTTGGAGGAGAGGGCGTCCATCTCCAGCACGCGCTCCACCTGCTCTTCCAGCGTCGTGCCGAGGTGGGCCGCGTCCGGCGTCACGACGAGGTAGCCCTGGCGGTTCTCGCGGATGAAGTCCATCATCTCCTGCCAGCCCTCGCCGCCGCCCTCCCCCTTGAGGTCGGCGAACGTTCCGTGCGGGATGTGCCGCCTCGTCTCGCAGTACTCCTGGAACGCCTGCATCAGCGCCTCGCTGGATGCGCGGGCGTTCCGGGCCTCCGTGTCCACGGTGAAATAGCCTATCGCTCGCATCGTCTCTACTCCGTGCTGCTTATCTGTTCGGACGCTTTCAGGCGGGCGCTTCGCGCGCTGGATTCCCGCCTGCGCGGGAATGACGGGGTTTGCGCATCCCTTACTCCGGAAGCAGGATGCGCCCGCAGTTCGGACATCGAACCGGGGCCGAGGAGGTGCGCACCTCCTGTGCCGTGCGCATCGGGACCCCGACGCGGCACGTGTTGCATGCGTTGTTGTGCATCTGCGCCACGGGATGCGGGTGATTCCTCCGCACCTGCTCGTACAGCGCCACCTCGGGGGCGGGAGTGCGAGCGACCGTGTCGGCGCGACGGCGCTCGAGGTCGGCCACCTCGGCCTCCAGCCGCGCTTTCTCCGCCGTGAGCGACTCCTGCTCGGCAGCCCACGACACCTTCAGCGATTCCAGCTCCTGCGTGGAGGCGTCGCGCTTGCCGCGCGCCGTGTCGAGCTCCACCATCACTTCGAGGAGCGCGTCTTCCTCGTGGCCCCGCTGCCGCTTGAGCATGTTGACGTCGGCCTGGAGGTCCTGGAGTTCGCGGGGGTTCACGACCACACCGCTGTAGAGCCTCTTCTCGGCGGCGTCCACGCGCTCGGTGAAACCGGCGATGACCGAGTCGAACTCCTGCTGCCGGGAGAGCGCCGAGTCGACCTCCGCCTGCTCCGACGCGAGACGCCGGGTCAGCGCATGTATCGCGGAGTCGTCGCCGAGCAGCGGGGCGATCTCGGACAGCCGCGCGCGGCGGACGGCAAGCTCTCCGTCCACCGATTGCAGCGCGAGCAGTTCGCGGGTCGCGGGCATGGAGCAATTCTAGGGAGCGGCAACCTGCCCGTACATGAAAAAGGGATGCGGGTTAGGGGCTAACGGGCGCGCCACGCGATGCCGAGCGACGCGCCGAGCGCCTCCGTCACGACGTACGCGGCCTCCTTCAGCTCCGGCGCGCGCCCCAGGAGCGCGGCCAGCGACGTCACCGGCCTGTCGCCGATGCCGCACGGGACGATGGCCTCGTAAGCCCGCAGATCGGTTGCGACGTTCAGCGCGAAGCCGTGCATCGTGACCCCGCGCGAGACCTTCACGCCTATCGCGGCGATCTTCCCCGCATCCGTCCACACCCCCGTCAGCCCGTCTTCACGATGCGCGGCGACGCCGTACTCGTGCAACGCGGCGATCAGGGCGCTCTCGACCGCCTCCACGTACCGCTTCGGCCCCAGGCCAAGGTCGGCCAGCGAGACGATGGGATAGCCCACGAGTTGCCCGGGCCCGTGGTAGGTCGTCTGCCCGCCCCTGTCAGTCTCGACGAGCGGGAAGTCGAGGTGGGCGAGGACATCCTCCGGCACAGAGCGGCGCCCCGCGGTGTAGACCGGCGCATGACCGAGTAGCAGGAGCGTGTCCCCGCGCTCGCCGGCGACCCGCTCCTCGAGCAGCTCGCGCTGCAGCCCCCACGCCCACGCGTAGTCGATGCCCTCACCGAGCCAGTGGACCTCGCCGCGGCGTGTCATGGCTCCCGCTACACCGTGAACCGCATGAGGTCTTCGCCGAAGGTGAGCGTCCTCTCGTAGCTGGCACAGATGATCTCGCGCGACCACGGCTCGTCGACGTCGCCCATGTGCGTGGCGACGACGTGGGGGACGCCGGACCGGGCAGCGACTTCCGCGAGCCCGTGCGGACACGTGTGCGAGTTGGCGATGCGCCGCGCGAACTCGGTGAGGTCCTCGCGGTCGACCTCGTGGTAGTCGCGTCCGTCGGGCGCGGGCCCTCCGCGGTGCGGCTGTGTGTACATCAGCTCGTGCAGCAGCATGTCGGCGGACGCGGCAGCATCGACGATGGCGTCGCTCACGGCCGTGTCGCCGGAGATGACCAGCCTGCTGCTGTCCTCCTCGAACACGAATCCGAGCGCGGGCTTCACGTAGCCGTGCTCGACCTCGAGCGCGGTGGCGCGCCAGCCGTTGCCCTCGACGCGGTCGCCGTGGTACACCTCGACGACGCGCACGTTCATGACGTCGTCGCCCACGCGGTCGTGGAGCCGGCGGATGCGGATGTCCTCCTCGAAGGCGTGGACGAGCCGCTCGACGAAGTCCCGCGTCCGGGCCGGGCCGACGACGGTGAAGGGTCGCTTGCGGTAGCGGATCCAGCCGGTGAGCAGCACGTGGGCGAGGTCGATGGTGTGGTCGGAGTGCATGTGGGTGAGGAAGATGTAGTCCAGCTCGGTGGTGTCCACCCCCACCTCCACCATGCGGCGCACGCAGCCGGTGCCCGTGTCCACGAGGACGGACTCGCCGCCGATGCGCAGGTGGTTGCTGGGCCCCGCGCGCCGCGGGCTGGGTTGGGGCGTGCCTGTGCCGAGCAGGGTCAGTTCCATGGGGGGTTCACCCTTCAATCGAGCGTGGGCACAGCATACCCCACCCCGCCGGGACACCCCTCACCCGCCGCGCAAGCGCGTCGACCTCTCCCCGAGGGAGAGGTGGGCGAGGTTGCGCGCTAAAGCGCGGGCCTTCGCAGGAACGACGGCAACGTCTCTAATGATGGAAGAGCCTGACTCCTGAGATGGCCATGGCGATGCCGTACTCGGTGCAGGCGGCGGCGACGTCGTCATCACGGACGGAGCCGCCGGGCTGCACGACGTACTTCACGCCGCTCATCGCCGCGCGGTCGATGTTGTCGCGAAACGGGATGAACGCGTCCGACGCCATCGAGACGCCGGTGAGGGCGTCGAGCCATTCGCGCCGCTCCGCAGGCGTGAGGCGCTGCGGGACCTCGGCGAACGCGGCTCGCCAGACCTCGTCCTCGGCGGGCGCGAGGTCGTCGCGCAGGAAGCCGTCGACGGCGTTGTCGCGCTCGGGACGCCCGATGCCCTCCCTGAACGGCAGCCCGATCGTCGCCGGGTGCTGGCGCAGCCACCAGGTGTCGGCCTTGCTCGCGGCCAGCCGCGTGCAGTGGATGCGCGACTGCTGCCCTGCCCCGTTGCCGATGACCTGTCCGTCCAGCGCGAGACACATCGAGTTGGACTGCGTGTACTTGAGGGTGACGAGCGCCACGGTGAGGTCGCGCCGGGCCGACTCCGGCAAGCCCCCGTCGGCACCGGTCACGTTGGACAGCTGCGCGGCCCAGTCGGAGGCGTCGTTGCGTCCCTGCCGCATCCGGACGCCGAACACAGTGCGCGTCTCCTCGTCCGGCGGCTCGTAGTCCCGGTCGGCCTCCAGCATGCAGTAGCGTCCGCCCTGCTTCCCTGACAGCAGCTCAGCCGCCTCCGGCGTGAAGCCCGGCGCGATGATGCCGTCCGACACCTCGCGGCGTATGAGGCGGGCCGTGGACTCGTCGACCACGTCCGAGAGGGCGATCCAGTCGCCGAACGACGAGACGCGGTCGGCGCCGCGAGCGCGGGCGTATGCAGCGGCGAGGGGGGACAGGGACGAGCCGTCGACGAAGTACGCCTGCGCGAGGGTGTCGCTCAGCGGCACGCCGACCGCCGCTCCGGCGGGGCTGACGTGCTTGAACGAGGCCGCGGCGGGCATGCCGGTCGCGGCGCGCAACTCGCGGACGAGTTGCCACGAGTTGAGGGCGTCCAGCAGGTTGATGAAGCCGGGCGAGCCGTTGCGGACCTCGAACGGGAGCGTGCCCTGGTCGACGAACGCCTTCGCCGGGGTCTGGTGCGGGTTCATCCCGTAGCGCAGGGTGATCTCGGACTCAGGCATCCTCGCGCCCTACCCGAGCCCGATGCTCTCGTCGATGACTTCGAGCCGGGCCTTAACCGCGCTCAGGAACGCAGCCGCCTCCGCGCCGTCGCAGACACGGTGGTCGAAGGTGAGGCAGAGGTTCATCATCGAGCGCACGGCGATGGCGTCGCCCTCGACGACGACCGGACGCTTCACGATGGCCTCCGTCGTCATGATGGCGGCCTGCGGGTGGTTGATGATGGGCACGGAGACGACGGAGCCGAGCGCGCCGGTGTTGTTGAGCGTGAACGTCCCACCCTGGACGTCGTCGATGCCGAGCGTGCCCGCCCGGGCGCCGTCGGACAGCCGTCGCAGCTCGGCGGCGATGCCCGCGATGGTCAGCGTGTCGGCGTCGCGCAGCACGGGGACCATGAGGCCGGCCTCGGTCGCGACCGCGACCGCGAGGTTGACGCGGTTGTTGAGCGTGATGTGGCCGTCGTCCCAGCGGGCGTTGAGGCGCGGATGCTCCCGTAGCACGGCTGCCACCGCGCCCGCCGCGAACGGCAGGTACGTGAGCGGTATGCCGTGCTTCTCCTCAAACGCCGCCTTGAGCGCGTCCCGCGTCCGCACGAGGCGGGTGACGTCCACCTCCAGCATCGACCACGCGGCGGGTATCTCGCGCGAGGAGCGCGCCATGTGCTCGGCGATGATGCGGCGGACGGGGGTGAGCGGCATCACGGAGGTGTCTTCGGCCGCTGCGGGAGCGGGCTCCTCCGGAGCTTCCTCTTCCTCAGCCTCGTCCAGCGCCTCCTCGACGTCCTCAACCCCTTCCTCTTCCGTAAACTCCTCCACTGGCTCTTCAGCATCGGCTTCCGCTTCTTCGGCAGTCTCCTCCGGCTCCGCCTCTGATTCACCCTCTCCCGCGCTTTCAGCGCGACCTCTCCCCTCGAGGGAGAGGGGGTCTTCTGCCGCCGCTTCCTCAGGCGCAACGTCCTCGTCGGCGATGGGTTCCTGGATTCCCGCCTCCGCGGGAACGACGGGGATTGCGGCCTCAGGCTCAGCTTCCACCGCTTCGGGGACGGCCTCTTCTGCAACCTCCTCAGGTGCGGGCTCCGCAGCCGTTTCCGGTTCTTCTCCGGCAACCTCCGCTGCTTCGGCCTCCTGCACTCCGGAGGTCATGCGGCTGACGGCTTCGAGCAGGTCCTTGCTCGTGATGCGGCCGCCGGTGCCGGTGCCCCGGACCGTCGACAGGTCTATGCCGTACTGCGCCGACAGCCTTGCGACCAGCGGCGATATGACGTGACTGCGGTCCGGCTCCGCGACGCTCTGCGCTTCGCTCTCGTGCGCGCCGTGCTCCTCGTGCTCGTGCTCCGCGATCGCCTGCTCCTGCAGTGCGTCGGGACGTCCCTCTCCGCGTTCGCCGGAGCCGGTCGGGCCGACGCTGCGGACGCTGTCCATGAACTCGAACGTGTGCTGGCCGGCCTCCTCGCCCTGCCCGCTCTCCTGAGGCTCCGCGCCGTGCGCGGCCGGCATCGCCCACGCGCCTCCGACGCGTCCGGCGTCGTCGTCAGCCGACTCTTCTTCGGTAGGTGCCTCTTCCGCATCATCCGCTGCGGGTTCACCCTCACCCGCGCTTTCGGTGAAGAGGGAGGACGGGGGCGCCGCAGAGTCGGGCTCATCAGGCTGCGAGGTTCCTGCCTCCGCAGGAACGACGCCCGGCTCATCACCCTCCACTTCCATCTCGCAGATGGGCTGGCCCATCGGGACGGTCTCGCCCTCTTCGGCCAAGGCGCGAACGAAGACGCCCGTGTACGGCGACGGCGCTTCCATGCTGACCTTGTCGGTGACGACCTCCACGAGGGGGTCGTATCTCTCGACGTGCTGCCCCGGCTCCACGAGCCACTTGCCGATGACGCCCTCGGTCACCGATTCACCCACCTGCGGCAGTTCGATGATCTTGATCATGCTCAGTAGGCCACCAGTTCTCTGAGTTTCGCGGCTATCTTCTCCGCCGTGGGCATGTACGCCGCCTCCAGTGTGGGCGCGAACGGCATCGCCGGTATCTCCGGCCCCGCGCAGCGCATCACCGGCGCGTCGAGGTACTCGAACGCGTGCTCCGCTATGAGTGCGCTCACCTCCGACCCCACCGAGACGGCGGCGTTGTCCTCGT
>CBDCQO010000003.1:0-200171 GCA_965220655.1 Dehalococcoidia bacterium
TCGCCGCTGCGCTCGTCAAGCCGACCGCCGGCAGCGTGACGACGGCGGGCTTCGACGCCGACAAGGACGCCGGACGCATCCGCGCCGCCACCGGCTACGCCGGCCACGGCACCCTCCTCTACGACGACCTCACGCCGGAGGAGAACCTCCGCTTCTACGCCCGCCTCTACGGTGTGCCGGACCCCAACGAGCGCGCCGCCGGGGTGTTGCGCGACGTTGGCGCGGAGCGCTGGGCCCACCGCCGCGTCCGCGGCCTCTCCAACGGCATGCAGAAGCGCGTCGCCATCGCGCGGGCGCTCCTGCACCGACCCGCCCTCCTCCTCCTCGACGAGCCCGACTCCGGCCTCGACGTGCAGGGCCGCGCGTTCGTCGAGACCGTCGTGCGGGCCGTCGCGAACGGCGGCGGGGCCGTCGTCTTCTCGGCGCACGACCCCGCGCAGGGGCTCGCGCTCGCCGACGACTTCGCCGTCCTGCGCGGCGGACGCGTCGCCTCACAGGGGGAGACGGGGAGCGCGACGCCGGACGAGATCGCCGCGCTGCTGAGCGCTCCGGCGCCCAATATGTCAGAAGGAGCCGCCTGATGCGGGAGACGCTGCGCGCCGCGCTCACCATCTACGCCAAGGACGTGCGCCTCGAACTCCGGACGCGCGAGACGCTCTTCTCCGTGCTCGCGTTCGCCTTCGTCGTCGCCTTCATCTTCACGTTCGCCTTCGAGCCGTCGCCGCAACTCATCGCCTCCATCGGGCCGGGCATCGTCTGGGTTGCCTACATCTTCACCGCCGTCCTCGGCATGAACCGCACCTTCCTGCTGGAGCACGAGCGCGGCACCCTGGACGGCCTGCGACTCGCACCCGTCCCCCGTGAGGCGCTGTACCTCGGCAAGCTGCTGAGCGTCGTGACGCTGCTCGTGACGGTCGAGGCGCTCATGCTGCCCGCCTTCCTCGTCCTGTACGACCTCTCGCTCTTCAACGTCTGGTTCATCGCCGTCGCGCTCGCCGCGACGGTCGGCATCGCGGCGGTCGGCACGCTCTTCTCGGCGATCGCCGTCCACACCCGGGCGCGCGAGGTGCTGCTGCCGATGCTCTTCCTGCCGGTCGCGCTGCCGCTGCTCATCGGCGCGGTCACCGGCGCGCGGGAGGCGCTCGACGGCGAGGGTTGGAGCGGCGTGGGCGGCTGGCTGCAGCTCATCGTCGCCTTCGACGTCGTCTTCCTCGTGCTATCATCGCTCGTGTTCGAGTACGTGTTGGAGGAGTGAGCGTGACTGGCGCCTTGAGACTGGGACTCCTGCTCGTGGCGGGAGTCCTCGTGCTGATAGACATGTACCTCATCTTCGGCTACGCGCCGACCGAGCGGTCGATGGGTATCGTCCAGCGCCTCTTCTACTTCCACGTCCCCGTCATCCTCACCAGCTTCCTCTCGTTCGCGCTCGCCGCGGCGGGCAGCGTCCTCTACCTCGTGAAGCGCAACCGCGCCTGGGACCGTCTCGCCTACGCCTCGGCGGAGGTCGGCGTCGTCTTCTTCACCGTCGCCATCGTCACCGGCGCGGTCTGGGCGAAGCCGGTATGGGGCACGTGGTGGGTGTGGGACGCCAACGGCACGCTCACCTTCGTGCTGTGGCTCATCTTCATCGGCTACCTGATGGTGCGCGCCTACGCCCCCGACGCCGAGCGTGGACGACGCTGGTCCGCCGTGACCGCCATCATCGGCGCGGCGACCGTACCGTTCGTCTACATGGCGGCCGACTGGTGGGGCGGGCTGCACCCGGAGCGGGTCACCGGCCCCGGCGCGCAGGGCTCGCTGGAGCGCGAGATGCTGCTCACGCTCCTCTTCTCGTTCGTCACGTTCATCGTGCTCTTCGCGGCCCTCATCGCCGAGCGTTACGCGCTCCGCAGCGACGAGGACGCCGTCGAGGAGCTGCGGCTCGCCGCCGCCTGAGGACCACATGCGCAACCGATCCACTCCCGTCTCCCTCTCCCGGATTTTCTGGCGTCCCACTGCCGCCTCTCGTACCGCGCGCGCTTTCACCGCCGTCGCCGTTGCCCTGCTGGTGCTCGCGCTCACCGCCCCCGCCGCGCTGGCCGCTCCGATCGCGCAGGACGCGCCCGGCGAGAGCAACCTCGGCTACCTGCTCGCGGGCACGCTGCTCACCTGGGCGGGCTTCTTCGCCTACGCCGTCTACCTCTGGCGCAAGAACCGCGACCTCCGCCGCGAGGTCGACGACCTGCGCCGCACGCTCGGGGAGCGGGAGTAGGTCCCGTCGTTCCTGCGCAGGCAGGAACCTCGCAGCCCGCATCGACTTATTTGCTCAGCTAGGCGAAGGCTCAGTACCAACTTGAGCATGTCTCCTGTTATAGTAGGCAGCAAGGAGTCCCAGATTCCATGGACCTCAATCGCTTCAAGCACCTCTTACTAACAGCTGATACAGATGCAGCGATGGATAACCTTGTCAACACTGCCATTTTTAGAGGAATACCTAGCGAATTTCGCAATAAAGGTAACGCGTTTCAACTGTTGAAGGATACAGCTGCACAACAGCTAGGAATAGACAAGAGCGCAGTCACAGTTGTGGGAAGTGCCCGAACAGGCTTCAGTTTAAATCCCAATAGATTCCCTGCTGGTTTCAGTATTGGATCAGACATTGATGTGGTAATCGTTTCTAAACGACTATTCGATTTGAGCTGGATGGACATTCTCACCAGGAAACACGGTCGCCCATGGCAGTCTCCCAACGTCTGGCATTACTTGAACCAACATCGTACCGAAGGATACATCTACAACGGTTGGATTTGGCCTGACCCTATAACACCCGCTTTCAGAATCGGTTCGGATTGGTTCAACTTATTCAAGAGCTTGCCAAAGCAAACCAACATCCTTGAGCATGAATTCCATGGGCGTCTGTACCGGACATGGGCTCATGCTAGGCACTACCACAAGAGATCGTTGATAACAATCCGAAAAAACCTGGACGCATAACCTAGTTGATAGGAGGCAGGCCATGAACTACCGATCTACCGAAAATTCAATAGCATGGTTTAGGCAACACTTCGACGATGGCAGTCTTGTCATCCAACCCGCCTTTCAACGCAGGCCTGTGTGGACTGAGATACAGAAGTCCAACCTAATCGAGTCTGTCCTGCTGAGTTTACCTATACCTGAAATATACATGACTTCGAACGTTGAGCCTGATGGTGCAACGACACATCTGGTGGTGGATGGCCAACAAAGAATCACGTCAATATTGGAGTTCGTGGGTGCAGGCGACCTCAGAGCTTTCGAGTTAAAGGGGCTTCGAACTGGATCACGTTGGGAAGGGTTCACTTTTGAACTACTCAGTGATACTGAAAAGTCGCAATTCTATGGGTATGCGCTTGCGGTTAGATTGTTGCCGGAAGTCTCCTTCGAGGATATCCAAGACTTGTTTATCCGCTTCAACAAATATCTCACACCGCTCAACCCCCAGG
Source organism: Dehalococcoidia bacterium (assembly GCA_965220655.1). Lineage (GTDB taxonomy): Bacteria > Chloroflexota > Dehalococcoidia > Lucifugimonadales > Australimonadaceae > Bin16. The sequence continues at coordinate 3,462 of CBDCQO010000003.1, forward strand.
AACTTCGGCACGCTACGTACACAGGCCCTTTTGCTCACTTGGCAGAAGAACTTGCAAATGACCCTTACTGGGCTGAGAATCAGGTTGTAGACACGAAGTCAATACGCCGAATGAAGGATATCGAATTCACGAGTGATTTACTCATTGGAGTTTTGGATGGACCACAATCTGGAAATGTCAAAACCTTGGACGATTACTACATGAGGTACGAGTTAGACGAGTCTTCTGACCTCCTACACATACGACGCGTGTTTTTGCGGACACTGGATACTATGCAAGCGATGTTTCCCGACATCAAGTACACTCGATGGCGTAATCGATCTGATTTCTATAGTTTATTCGTAGCACTTGCTGGTAGGCTAGAGTTTTCTAAAATTGGAATACCAGTTAGTCGTATGCGGGATACACTGGACGTGTTCGCATCTGAGATTAAATCGGCGCAAGCCAGTGAGAAACCTGGACGCCCGCTCAAGGGTCCTGAACACGTAGTGGACTACATCGGAGCAGTCAGACGTGGTTCATCAGACCGCGCCCGACGGGTCGCAAGGCACAGGGCACTAGAGAAAGTGCTTGACCAAGCGTTAGAAGGTGCAGCTTGAATCGTGAAGCCCTGTGGCAGCTCCACAACACAGACGCCTTCCGTTGGTTGGAGACCACAGAACCCAACACTTTCCATGCGGTAGTCTGCGATCCTCCTTATGCACTCAAGGACTACTCCGAAATTGGCCTAGGCCACCTCAGAGAGGGCAAAGGCATCTGGCGCTTGCCGCCTGCTTACGACGGTCACCAGAGAAATCCCCTCCCACGCTTTACCGTGCTGACCGCAAAAGATCATAAAGCCATCCATGATTTCTTCAGCCAACTCGCAACGCTGCTCAATCAGGCCCTAGTACCCGGAGCGCACATATTTGTTGCCTCAAATCCTCTCGTCTCGCACACTGTAATCTCAGGGTTTACAACTGAAGGCACCTTTGAGAAGCGCGGGGAAATTGTTAGGTTGGTGCAGACCATGCGAGGAGGAGACCGTCCGAAGAACGCTCATGATGAATTCGCCGACACGTCAGTCACCCCCAGGGGAGCTTGGGAACCGTGGCTACTCTTTCGGAAGCCACTCGAGGGGAGAATCGCCGACAACCTGAAACGTTGGGGAACGGGTGCGCTTCGGCGTCCACTGGACGGCAAACCATTCAAGGACGTCATCGCGTCGGGCATCACACCTGTTGCCGAACGGGAGATAGCAAACCATCCTTCTCTCAAACCCCAACGTTTCCTTCGGGAAATCGTGTGGGCGTGCTTACCTTTGGGACAAGGTGTCATACTCGACCCCTTTGCAGGGTCAGGGTCTACCTTGGCAGCAGCGACGGCGCTCGGCCTCCGCAGCATTGGGTTGGAGAGAGACGAGCACTACGCCCAAATGGCGCTGAAAGCTATCCCTCTACTCGCCGCCGTAGAGCTAACCCCTGGGTCAGCCAACGGAGTGCATCACCCATAGGCCCCCCTACAACATCAACATCTTGTCCTGCGTGTCCCCGACCAGCGAGCGCGGGTCCACCGGCGGAAGCTTCGGACGCTCCCCGTGACGCAGCATCTCCTCGACGCTCAGCACCTGCATGCGCGGGTACTCCGCCGTACCCTCATTCGTCCTCAGCGTCACGCGGCCCTGTTCCGCCGCGAACACCCGCAGGGAATTCGGGGGTGGGTACAGGCTGACCATGATCGACATCGGCGCGTGCAGACCCCGGTTCTGCATCGCCGTCTGTGTGCCGAGCAGCCGGTCCATATCGGGACGCCCTACCGAGTGCGTGCGGTGCATCTTCACCTGGATCGGGACGATGATTCCCTCGTGCTTCTCGATGTCCATCGCCCCGAAGTAGCGCGCGTCCACCCCACCGTCGCCTGACTTCCGCTCGTTCGGCACCGCGTTCAGCAGCGCTGCGACCCGGTCCTCTGCCCACGCCCAGCCGGGTATCCCGTCCTCCACCTCGTCGCGCTGCGCGAGCGCCCGCTTCTCGAACTCATCCCACTCAAACTCGTCCCACGTCAGGCCGTGGACCACCGGCGCGACGGCAGACCCGCGCGACTCCAACCGCTGCTGCATGACGCGCACCGCAATGCCGCTGATGTCGATGCCCAGGTACTTCCTGCCAAGTGAGACTGCCGCATCGGCGGCAGTCCCACACCCGCAGAACGGATCGAGCACGAGGTCGCCCGGATTGGACGACGCGCTGATGATGCGTTCGAGGAGGGCAAGCGGTTTCTGGGTTGGATACCCAAGTCGTTCTTTAGCGATAGGCGCGATTATTCCGATGTCCCACACGTCTGGCAGAGGTGCCCCCGCTGATTCCTTATCAGTTTGACTCGGTTTCCGTCGGCCTGACGAAAAGTCGGCAACCTGCTGTTTTGTGCCCCATGTGCGCAGGGTTGATTGTGCAAGAGATTCGTAGAGTTGATTGAAGACACCCATCTCTCGACTGTCTTTGGTGTAGGCCAGGATCACATCATGCATCCGCTGGAATCGACGCTGCTTGGACGGCCACCGCCGGTAGCGCCAGACAATTTCATTCTGAAACCTGTCTTCACCAAAGATGGCATCCATGAGGATGCGCAGATAGGCGTTGGCATGCCAGTCACAGTGGAGATAGATGCTCCCTGCGGGTTTGAGAACACGGCGCATCTCCGCAAGACGGGTGCCCATGAACACCGCATACGCCGCCATGGGCGACTTCTCTCCTGCTTGGAGCCGTATCCCCCGCAAGGTGTCCCGCAACTGGCCGCGCGGTATGCCGTCGAACGCGTTCTGTGCCGCCACAGTCCAGTGCCAGATGTCCCGCAGCTGGCTCGCCACCATCCCCTTGTCCCCGAACGCGGCGACGTAGAACTGGTTGGAGTTGAACGGCGGGTCCAGGTAGACCAGGTCGATGCACTCGTCCGGCAGTTCCCGCAGCGCGTTGATGTTGTCGTCACAGACGAGCGCGTTGCCGGAGAGGTAGGGATGGTCGGTCATAGCAGGAACCCCCTTGCCCAGCGATGAGAAGGCTTGCTACAACCGGACCCAGCGCAAGTCGGACAAGGGGGCGCGATGCGCCCTGACTCATCGCGGAATGACTTGCGCCGTTGTTCGGTCGGCGTAGTCCGGTTGTAGCGGGGAGCACTATAACCCTTCACCACCCCTCATCGCCAGAGGAACACTCCTTCCATCACCACTGTGACACGCGCCCATTGCGCGGACGATAACCCCCTCCATACGCTGTCTCCGACGGGCTGACCGGCGGCGCGGCCGGGCCGGGAGGCGGGTGACTCAAAGTGCATCACTCTGACTCAGAATGCGTCACCGCTGCATCGAACGCCACGAGTGAGGTGCCTCACGCCTGGCTCACCGGCAGACCCGGAACCACGAACGGAGGATGCACGATGACTCAGAATGATCCGGCTAACAGGAATATCGCCCTCTCACCCAAGCAGGTCCTCGCCATGCCCTTTATCGCAGCCGCCCCCACTGTCAGCGAGGGCGCAAGGTCCGCGGGCATCGGCAGGGCAACCTTGGTGCGCTGGCAGAAAGACCCCTACTTCCGCGCCGAGCTCGAACGCATGCGCAAGGACGCCGCCGCCCTCGCCTACGTCGAGCTCCAGGGACTCGTCCTCAAGAGCATCAACACCCTCGCCGAGCTCCTCGATGACGGTACCCCCGCCGTACGCCTCAGCGCCGTTCGCGCCGCGCTCCGCAACGCGTTCAGGGCTAACGAGAACCAGGACATCCGCAACCACTTCGACGTCATCGACCGCGCCATCCATCTCCTCAAGAACCAGCCGTAAAGGAGCGTCACCTATGAGAGCCGCACTCCGAACCATGGACCGCTACCTCGTCTGCCAGGTCATCCAGGTGCTCCTCGAACCCATCGTCGAGGACTACATCGCGCGCTGGCTACACGCCACGGACATGGGCGAGTTCCCGCCCGACGCCCTCGATCTCGCCGAGGCCGCCACCAGCAACGGCGTCCCCATACTCTCCTTCCATCCCCTCAGGGCCTACATCGACGCGTGCGCCCGCGGCAACCGCGTCCCCGACCCCGCGCGCATCATCCAGACCATCGTCCACGGCCACGCCGAGATGAACTTCGCGTTCGACAAACCCTGCCGCTGCCCCGCCCGCAAGGTCCTCGTCCCCTCCCCCTACTATTCGTGAGGGGACCCCGGCCTGATGTAGGAGCGCCCTTGTGGGTGCCTTGCTTGACCCCCTCTCCCTACAAGGGGAGAGGGTTGGGGAGAGGGTACTCCGGCCTGATGTAGGGGTGCCCCTTGTGGACACCCTGCCTGGCTCTCCTCGCCCTCTGGGAGAGGGAACGCGCTTCAGCGCGGGGTGAGGGTGCCCCCCCCCCGCTTGGCGGCGCGAGCGTGGGTGATGTACGCTCGCGGCATCCTGGCGCAAGGAGGCGAGAGCCATGGGAGACGAGTTCGAGATCAACCCCTGGTACGGCAACTTCCCGTACACCGACTTCATCAAGAGCGAGGGCATCCCCATCCACGAGGCGTACTCGGTCGACTGCCACACGGTGCAGGTCGAGCCGTGGGAGCGCATGGGCGGCCTCGGCGCGTACGTGCATCTCGCCGGACGCTCCGACTACCTGTCGTCGTACGTCGTCGAGATCCCGCCCGGCGGTCAGCTCAACCCGGAGCAGCACATGCACGACGAGCTGATCCACGTCATCTCCGGCAGGGGCGCGACGGTCATCGAGACGCCCGAGGGGAAGAAGTACTCGTTCGAGTGGGGGCCGACGGCCATCTTCGGCATCCCCATGAACGCGAAGCACCAGATCTTCAACGGCTCCGGCACCGAGCCCGCGCGGCTCGCCGCCGTGACCGACCTCCCCATCATCTTCAACATCTTCCGCAACCCTAACTTCATCTTCGACAACCCCGTGCAGTTCCCGGAGCGCTCCGACGTCTCCCGCTACTTCGACGGCGAGGGCGAGTTCCGCGAGGTGAAGCCCGGAAGGCACCAGTGGGAGACGAACTTCGTGCCGGAGCTCGTCAACTTCGAGCTGCCGCCGTGGGCGGCGCGCGGCGCGGCAGGCAACAACATCCAGTTCCTGCTCGCCGACTCGTCCATGCACTGCCACATCTCGGAGTTCCAGCAGGGTACGTACAAGAAGGCGCACCGGCACAACGCGGGCGCCCACATCTTCTGCGTCACCGGCGAGGGCTACTCCCTCCTCTGGCGCGAGGGCGAGAACCCGGTCGACACCGTCCGCGTCGACTGGAAGCCCGGCTCCCTCTACGCACCGCCGGACGGCCCGACGTACCACCAGCACTTCAACGTCGCCGACGGCCCGTCGCGCTACCTCGTGTTCGGCTTCGGCGGCGCGCGCTACCCCGTCCTCGAATCGAAGATGGTCGGCTACGAGAACATGGACAAGTCCACGAAGGAAGGCGGCCACCAGATCGAGTACACGGACGAGGACCCGCGCGTGCTGGACCTCTACGAGGGCGAGCTCGCCAGGCGCGGCCTCAACTCGAAGATGCGGGAGTTCGTGGGGGCACGAAGCTAGGGTGAATCAGGGTGGCGGGCGTGGGCCGCGTCGTGTAGGCTCACGCCTGTCCCGAATACATCGAACGGAGCGTTACTCATGGGCGACGAAGTCGAATTCAATCCCTTCTACGGGGTATTCCCCTACCGCGATTTCCTGAAGGAAGAGAACATCCCCGTCTTCGAGGGGTACGCCGTCGACTGCCACACCGTGCCGGTCGAGCCGTGGGAGCGCTTGGGCGGCCTCGGCACGTACGTGCACGTCGCGGGCAAGAGCGACTACCTCTCGGCGTACGTCGTGGAGATCCCGCCGGGCGGCGAGCTCAACCCCGAGCAGCACATGCACGACGAGCTGATCCACGTCATCTCAGGCCGCGGCTCGACGGTCATCGAGCGTCCGGACGGGCGCAGGTACTCGTTCGAGTGGGGGCCGAGCGCCATCTTCGCCATCCCGCTGAACGCGAAGCACCAGATCTTCAACGGCTCCGGCACCGAGCCCGCGCGGCTCGCCGCGGTGACCGACCTGCCCATCATCTTCAACGTCTTCCGCAACCCGGACTTCATCTTCGACAACCCGTTCTCCTTCCCGGAGCGGATGGCCGCTGAGAAGTACTTCGACGGCGAAGGCGAGTTCCGGCAGGTGAAGCCCGGACGCCACCAGTGGGAGACCAACTTCGTACCGGAGCTCGTCAACTTCGAGTTGCCGCCGTGGGTCGCCCGGGGCGCCGCGGGGAACAACATCCAGTTCCTGCTCGGCGACTCGTCGATGCACTGCCACATCTCGCAGTTCTTCGAGGGCACATACAAGAAGGCGCACGCGCACAACGCCGGCGCGCACATCTTCTGCGTCACGGGCGAGGGCTACTCGCTGCTCTGGAAGGAGGGCGAGAGCCCGGTCGACACGGTGCGCGTCGACTGGAAGCCGGGCACCCTCTACGCCCCGCCCGACGGGCCGACGTACCACCAGCACTTCAACGTCTCGCCGGGGCAGTCGCGCTACCTCGTGTTCGACTTCGGCGGCGCGCGCTACCCGGTTCTCGAGTCCAAGATGTGGAGCTACGAGAACATGGACAAGTCGGAGAAGGCCGGCGGCATGCAGATCGAGTACGAGGACGAGGACCCGCGCATCCACGCGCTCTTCGAGAGCGAGCTGGAGAAGCGCGGCCTGAAGTCCCGCATGCACGAGTTCATCCCCGCCCGGGCGTAGGGGTTGAGCGCCCACAGGGGTGCTCGGAAGCGCAGCAGTTACGAGTCCCCGCTCCCTCCGAGGAGCGGGGATTCTGCTACAATGTGATGCGGTTCACAGACTCTGGCGCAGACCCATGCAGTACACGCCCGCAGAACAGCCCGCAACGCCCATCGCGGCGACCGGCGCTCCGTCGTTCCTCACGAAGCAGCGCAAGCTCATCATCGTCGGCATCGTGCTGCTCGCCGCGTTCGGCTACTTCGGCTTCACCGCGTTCCAGGCCGCGACGTCGTTCTACCTGACGGTCGACGAGCTCGTTGCACAGGGCCCCGCCGCCGGAGAGTCAGTCAAGGTGAAGGGCGCGCTCGTCGAGGACAGCTTCGACCGCGCGAGTACCGAGAACACCATCGCCACGTTCCAACTGCACGAGAACGGCGCGCAGATCGACGCCACGTACGACGGCGTGCTGCCGGACCTCTTCTTCAACCCGCACTCGGAGATCGTGCTCGAGGGCACCTACGAGCCCGGCGGCGTGTTCATGACCGACCGCGTCTTCGTGAAGTGCGCCTCCAAGTACCAGTCCCTCGAAGGCGAGGCCCCGTACGACGACTACTCGGACACCTACGCCGCGCCCTCCGACCCGGCCTGATGGCGCAACAGCCGCTCACCCGTCCCCCGCAGGAGTTCCCGCACGGCGCACGGCGCCTCGCCGACGCGCAATGGCTTGCGTACGTCGCGGGGACCGGCGACACCGGCGACGGCGCGTCGCTGTCGCGGTCCGTGGCGCTGCGGCGCGGCATCGCCGAGTTCAACGACGGGAAATTCCGCGACAGCCACGACACGTTCGAAGAGCTGTGGAGGAGCACCTCTTACCCTGAGCGGCTCTTCCTGCTCGCGCTCACGAAGCTCGGCGCGGGGTTCGCCCACGCGCTCCGCCGGAACGATAAGGGGATGCGCAGCCAGCTCACCGAGGCCGTCCGCATCCTGCGGGCGTTCGCTCCGGCCTACGCCGGCGTGGACACGCAGCGGCTGATCGCCGACGTCAACGCCCGGCTCGCTCCCGGCGACGACCGCTTCGGCCCGCCGTTCCCCACCATCGCCAGGGCTGATGTCGATGCCTGAGGACAAGAAAACGCCCCGCCCCTCTTTCGAGAGGCGGGGCTCCGGCTTCGCCAGATGCCGCGGGAGGGGCGAGCGCTTCGTCCTACGCTGCCGCCCTTGCCGCCACCTTCGCCGCTCTGAGCGCGCGCCCTTCCGCCTCGGCCCTGACGAGTCGTCCGTCCGGCAGGTCGATCATGTGGCCGCACTGGATGCACTCCAGGTAGGGGCCGTAGATGTCGATCGCGTCGTAAAGGTCCCCGTTACACCGCTTGCAGGCTTTGAAGAGTATCATCGGTGTCCTCCTTCCCCACTCTTCCTACAGAGAACTACGCTGGCCGGGCTGTTTCGGTTTCCTCTTCTTTCGTTCCGTTTCTCGCCGGGCTGGCTGCATGATAAGAGTTGACATGAATCGTGTCAATCCATATCATACGGATATCAGCACATGCGGGGACGCTGACGCTCCCGCCTGAGGAGCGGACGAGGCATTCAACGATGCAACAGCGACGCAGACCAACGGCTACCGAACGGCTCCTGTCGTCCCTCCGGATGCCCGGCGAGGGACAGCGCGCCGCGCCGCCCGCACGCCGGGCGCAGGCTCCTGCGGAGCGCCCGCAAGCGTCCGTTCCGGAGGAGGGGCTGTACATCATCAGCGTGGCCGCACGCATCCTGCACATGCACCCGCAGACGCTCCGCAAGTACGAGCGCGTGGGGCTCGTGCGGCCGTCGCGGACGGTCGGGATGCTGCGGCTGTATTCGGAGCGCGACATCGCGAAACTGCGCATGATCAAGCACCTCGTGGATGAGATGCGCCTGAACCTTGCCGGAGTCGAGATGGCGATGGCCGTCTTCGACCGTCTCTCTTCGGCGATGGAAGCGGCGCAGGCCCCTCCCGCCCAACCCGCGCGGACGGCCATGCCGTTCGAGCAGGCGATGCAGGACATCCTGGAGATGTTCCTCGGAACGAGCAGACCGACACCCCGGAACCCCGGAGAGCAGTAAGACCACGATGTTTACCGCCGACGAACAAGAACAGACCGACGCTGCCCAGCCGGACGCTGCCGGGGCGCAGGCCCAGGAGGACCCCATCGGGCTGCTGGAGCGCGAGCGCGACGAGATGAAGGCGATCGCCCAGCGCGCACAGGCCGACCTGGTCAACTACAAACGCAGGGCTGAGGAGGAGCGCTGGGCGCTCGCACGCAGCGCGTCCAACGGCGTCGTCAGCAAGCTCCTCCCCATCGCCGACGACCTGCAGCGCGCCGTGGACGCGCTCCCGGACGACGCGCCGGAGAGCTGGAGCAGCGGGCTGCAGCTCGTCTCCCAGAACATGCGCGCGCTGCTGGAATCGGAGGGCGTGACCCGGTTCGAACCCGCGCCGGGCGACCCGTTCGACCCCGCCGAGCAGGAGGCCATCGCCTCCCAGCCGAGCGCCGAGCACCCCTCCGGCGCCGTCCTCATGACTATCAGCGCAGGCTACCGCGGCAGGGACCGCGTGCTGCGCGCCGCACAGGTCGTCGTCTCGCAGGGCGCGCCGGACGACACGACAACGAACGACTAACACGCGAAGGAGTGACCGGAGATGGCGAAGGTAATAGGGATAGACCTCGGAACGACCAACTCGGCGATGGCCGTCATGGACGCGGGCGAGCCGCTCGTCCTCGAGAACACGGAGGGCGGGCGCACGACCCCGTCCGTCGTCGCCGTCAACCCCAAGAACGGCGAGCGATACGTCGGCATGGTCGCCAAGCGGCAGGCCGTGACCAACCCGGTCAACACCGTCTACTCCGTGAAGCGGCTCATCGGCCGGAAGTTCACCGAGACCGAGGCGGAGCGCAAGACGCTCGGCTACGTCACCAAGGCCGGCAAGGCGGGAGACGCCGCCGTCGTCATGAACGACCGCGACTACTCGCCGCCGGAGATCTCCGCCATGGTGCTGCAGAAGCTCAAGTCCGACGCGGAGGCCAAGCTGGGCGAGCCGGTGAACCAGGCCGTCATCACGGTGCCCGCCTACTTCAACGACAGCCAGCGGCAGGCGACCAAGGACGCCGGGACCATCGCGGGCCTCGAGGTGCTGCGCATCATCAACGAGCCCACCGCCGCGGCGCTCGCCTACGGACTCGACAAGCACCAGGACGAGGTTATCGCCGTCTACGACCTCGGCGGCGGCACCTTCGACATCTCCATCCTCCACATCGGCGACGGCGTCTTCGAGGTGAAGTCCACCAACGGCGACACGCACCTCGGCGGCGACGACTTCGACCAGCGCGTCATCGACTGGCTCGCCGACGAGTTCAAGCGCGAGCAGGGCATCGACCTGCGCGAGGACCGCATGGCCCTCCAGCGCCTGAAGGAGGCCGCCGAGCGCGCGAAGATCGAGCTCTCCAGCGCGCAGCAGACGGAGATCAACCTGCCGTTCGTCACGGCGGACGCCTCCGGGCCGAAGCACCTCGCGATGAGCCTCACCCGCTCCAAGCTGGAGCAGCTGACCGTCGACCTCGTCGCCCGCACCGTCGGCCCGTGCCAGCAGGCGCTGAAGGACGCAGGCGTCAGCGCCGGCGACGTTGCGGAGGTCGTCCTCGTGGGCGGCATGACGCGCATGCCCGCCGTCATCGACCGGGCGAAGGAGCTGTTCGGCAAGGAGCCGCACAAGGGCGTCAACCCGGACGAGGTCGTCGCCGTCGGCGCGGCCATCCAGGCCGGCGTCCTCCAGGGCGACGTGACCGACATCCTGCTGCTGGACGTGACGCCGCTCACGCTCGGCATCGAGACGCTCGGCGGCGTGGCGACGCCGCTCATCAAGCGCAATACCACCATCCCCACGTCCATGAGCGAGATGTTCACCACCGCCGCGGACGGCCAGCCCAGCGTGGAGATCCACGTCCTGCAGGGCGAGCGGACGATGGCCGGCGAGAACAAGACGATCGGCCGCTTCAACCTGGACGGCATCGCTCCCGCCCCGCGCGGCATCCCGCAGATCGAGGTGACGTTCGACCTGGACGCCAACGGCATCCTGAACGTCTCCGCGAAGGACAAGGCCACCGGCAAGGAGCAGCGCATCACCATCACCGCGAGCTCCGGCCTCGCCAAGGACGAGGTCGAGCGGCTCGTGAAGGAGGCGGAGGCGCACGCCGAGGAGGACGCCCGCAAGCGCGAGCAGATCGAGGCGCGCAACATCGCCGACACCAGCGCCTACCAGGCCGAGAAGACGCTGCAGGAGTTCAGCGAGCAGATAGACGCCGACCTGAAGAGCGAGGTGGAAGCGCGCATCGCCGACGTGCGGAGCGTGCTTGCGCAGGAGGACGCGGACGCCGCGTCGCTCCAGGCGGCCACCCAGGCGCTCTCCGCAGCCGTCCAGAAGATCGGCGAGGCGGTCTACGCCCGCCAGCAGGCCGAGGCCGCGTCAGCCTCCGGGCCGGACGACACCCCGCCTTCCGACGAGGGTCCCGGCGATGCCGGGGACGACGACACCATCGAGGGCGAGTACCGCGAGGTGTAGGTACCGCGCTTACGCCGTGTAAGGCATCACGGGGGCGGCCTTGGGGCCGCCCTGCGGCTTCCCCGTCCTGCCCGGGCCACCTCTCCGTTGCCTTATCGAGGTGACGTGGTGGTGACGTGCGGGTTACGATGGTATGAAGGCCATGATCATCCGAAGACACACACCCCTCGTCCTGCTGGCGGCGCTCATCGCGGCTGCCTTCGCGTCTCTCCTGCTGGTGCCCGCGTCCGGCCAGACTTTCGACAAGACAGAGGGGATAGCAAGGAGCGGCGGGTTCAGCGTCGGCGTGTTCAGCAACATCTCAGACGCGCAGCTCGAGAAGAATGTACTGAACACCACCTACAACACGTACGTCCCCACCAATCCTCCGTACTCAACCATCTCAACGATAACTAGCGGCTCGCACACCACGGGCGACACCGCGTACCTGGCGAACCCGGTGGTGCAGACCCAGTACACCCACTTCGACGGAACGGTTTTTGTCTCCAACGACCCCGACGCGCACAACACGATCCTCATCACGGCGGTCGATTCCCCCTCCATTACGGCCACCGGTGGCTGCGCCGAGGCGACGGTGCGGAGCGGACGCGACAGCATCACGGTGCAGATGCCGGTGACGGCTGATACGGGCGGGAATACCTACTACCAGGCGTTCGTCCGCGTCCTCGACCCGCGTGCCGAGTTGCCGCAGGGAACACCGGACTACGAGTCCAGTGACGGCCCGGACTGCGTAGCGGACACCAGCATCACCCCCACTCCCCCCAACTACGTGGACGGCGGCATTACCCAGAACTCTATCGCCTCGATCCTCGGGCGGCACGGCGACACCATCACCATCAGCATCGCGGGCGCCGGGCAGGTGTCGCTGGAGGTGGACGGCGAGGGGCCGGACCTGACGGAGATCATGCCGGAGCACGAGAGCGCCTGGCGCTCCAGCCGTCTCGACTTCTCGTTCGAGGTGCGCGACGACGACTCCGGCCTGCGGCACGACGGCGAGCTCGTCAGGTCGTTGGACGGCGACGACACGCAGGTCAACGGCGACCGCGACCAGGTAACCTCCGGCGAACCGCTCACCGTGCGCTCCGGCGGCTCGATCAGCCCGAACGGCAAGGCCGCCGACATCAGCCTCGGCATCGGGCGCGACACGGACATCACGGACATCGGGCGCTGGACGCTGCTCGGGAGCCGCCCGGGCGTCGCCTACGAGTTCTCGGCGCGCGGGAACAACTTCGACGAAGGCCGCTACGAGATGCGGATAACCGCCAGGGACCGCGCCGGCAACGAGACCGAGACGGACTCGTCGTTCGACGACGATGGCGCCCAGCCGTACGAGTTCACGATCGACGATACCGAGCCGTCCGTCCGCGCGGTTCAGGCGGGCGTCGGGTACGACACACGCGAGGAGAAGGAGGTCCCCGACCGCAGGTCCATCATGGTGGACTTCGGAGAGGCGTTGCGCTCCGGGATCGACCATGAGCAGTTCACGGTCTCCGGTCATCGCGTGGTGGGCATCGTCCACCCGGGCCGCCTGTCTGAGGATGAGATGGCCACGGACATCGAGGGCAACGAGATAGACGACCCGCGCAGCCGCATCTACCTGCGATTGGCGGACGACCTGGCATCCGACGAGACGCCGGACGTGCTGCTCTTCGGAGGGGTCGTCTACGACCTCGCAGGCAACCCCAACGACTCCGTCGACCGCACCGCGGAGGACACCGTCGCGCCGCTCTTCACGGTGGGCCTGGCTGCGCTCGCAGAGGACGCAACCCTCACTCCCGGTCCCCTGCCCGGCAGGGAGGAAGGCGAAGGGCGGCTGGTCGCCAACAGCGACGGCGAGTTCGTCGTGGACGTGCGCTCCGACGAGGAGGTGCGTCGCCGCCCCACGGTCTACTTCGTGGGCATCGCGACGGCTGAGGGGACGAAGAACGGCACGAAGACCGGCGAGTACGTCTACACGATACGGGGCATGCAGACCGGCAGCGCGCTCGTGGAGCAGGAGGACCCGCTCCACTGGCGCAGAGCATACGAGGCGTCCCGCCTGACCAGCCTGGGTGGACTGATCGGCGTGATCGTGTCTGCGGAGGACGAGAACCGCAACGTCTTCTCGACACCCGGCTGGAAGCCCGGTTCCCGCGACAACCCGACGGACGGCGACACGCTCGACGTCGAGGCGATGGACGAGGCGGGGCTGCTGCTCGAGCTGGACACGGACTTCAACGACGACGCGACGCCGGAGTTGCGGGTGACGCCGCGGCGCGGGCAGGAAGACGACGAAACGGAGAGCGCAAGGCCGATCGTGGCCATGCTGTTCTCGGCGGAGGGGGAGGAGTACGCGCTCTGCCCGACGGGCACCAATGGCGGCTGCGGCGGCGACAACCCGGACGCGGAGTTCTCGGACTCCCACGCGAAGGTGTACATCACCGGGATCACGCTGAACGGCAGCGACGCGTCGTCGCGGCTGAGCAGGGTCGACGATGCGCAGTTCGCGCTCCAGGCGGGGAACCTGGCGCAGGGCCGCCATGAGGTCGCCTACACCGCGGTCGACGAGGCGGGCAACGAGGCCGAGGGCGAGTTCGCATTCTCGGTTGTGGCGCGCGGCGCTTATGAGATCGACATATCGCCGGGCTGGAACCTGGTCTCGGTACCGGGAACGCCGGTGGACCCGTCGCTGAACGCCGTGATCCCTCCCAGTGGGGGAATCTCGGCAGTGATGTCGTACCAGGACAGCAACTGGCTGACGGCGGCGGTGGGTGAGGACGGTTCGTGGCGCGGCAGCCTGACGGAGGTCGAGGCGGGCTACGGCTACTGGGTGTTCGCAACGTCGTTCGCAACGGTCGCCCCGCTGATACCGGAACCGGAGACGACGTCGCTGCCGCCGACGGTCCGCGTGAACCACGGCTGGAACCTGCTGGGCGTCATAGACCTGTTCCAGAACGCTGCAGGAAAGGCGCCGGGAGCAGGAGACGGGGACGGCGAGGCCGACAACTACTTCGGCAGCTTCGATTGGCGCGTTGCCTACACCTTCGACGGGCAGTACCACCGCTGGGTGCGCATCGCTCCGGAGGACGACAAGGACGCCGAAGAAGAGGACGACGACGAGCCGCCGGAGATCGTGAACGGCCGGGGCTACTGGGTATGGTCCGCGGAGCCGGGCACGCTCGTACCGTAGGCTGTGCGCTCGGAGGGGCGACGTGGGACTGCTTGAGACGCATGTCGTCAGGAAACACGACGGTCTGGCGGTTGTTCTGCGGGAAGGGCAGCTCCTGCGGTTGACGCAGCCCGAGGGCCCGCAGGTGATCGACTTCAACGCGTTCAACCTGGACAACCCCTGGGAGCACCTGGGATCGTCGGTGACGCGCCGCCGGGAGACGATCCATCCCACGGCAGGGAACACCCTCTGGACGCGGGCGCCATGGGAACGTCCGATGCTCGAGGTCACCGCGGACACCGTCGAACACCGGCCGTCGCCCAGCGGCGCGGTCACGCACGACATGCTCAGCGGGCGGTGCTGCGCCGTGAGCAGGGTGGAGCGCTACGGCATCGACTCGCCGGGATGCCAGGAGATCCTCGCGAAAGCGGTGGAGCCGTTCGGGCTCGACGGGAACTACGTGCACGACCCGTTCAACATCTTCATGCGCACGGGGATAGACGAGAACGGCCGGACGTTCTGGGAGGAGCCGTTCGACGTGAAGGCGGGCGACTACATCGACATGCGGGCGCTGATGCCGTGCATCGTCGCGGTCTCAGCCTGCCCCGGCCGGTCGAGCGGCCCCGGCGAACGGGCGCTGGGTCTCGAGATATACGAGCCTGAGTAGGCGAAGGTCAGTTACAGCCGCACCTGATGCCCGCCGCGACGACCGCTCCGGACCCGTGGGTTGGATAGCCGTCCCGCTTCCACCAGTCCAGCCCTCCGATCAGTTCGCGCACCTGGAACCCGAGTTGCAGGAGCTTCAACGCCGTCTTCGTCGACGCGTTGCACCCGATGCCGTCGCAGTAGCAGACGTACGTCTTGGACCTGTCGAACGAGGCGGTCGTCTCGGCGCTGATCTCCCGGTGCGGGAGGCTTATCGCGTCCGGGATGTGCTCGTGAGCGTAGGCAGCCGCGGCGCGTCCGTCGACCACGACGATGGCTTCGCCGTTCTCGATGGCCTCGCGCAGGTCCGCCGAGTCCGTCTCGTACGCCAGTTTGGCCTGGTAGAAGTTCAACTGATCGCTGCTCATGATGCCTTCTCCGGTGCGTGGTGCGACGCGGAAGCCTGTGACTACCGGCAGAGCATATATTGTATATGGCCGGTGGGTTCACCGGAGCAACGATCAGATACGCCCCTCCCGGCGCTCGCGGGTCATGCCGTAGAGCAGCGTGTCCCAGTCGCGGCCCTTGAAGTGTTCGGCGGCGGGCAGCCTGCTCTCGAGCGACATCCCCAGCTTCTCCAGTACGCGGCCCGAGGCAGCGTTTTCCGCGATGCACCACGACGAGAGCCGGCGCACCCCCAGCTCGCGGAACGCGAACTCCGCCATCGCCGTTGCCGCCTCGGTCGCGTAGCCCCGGCCCCAGTGCTCCGGCGACAGCTCGAAGCCGATGTCCGCCTCGGTGTCGTCGTCAGGCTTGCGGCGCACGCCGCAACTGCCGATGAGCGCCCCGCTCTCGCGCAGCAGGACAGCGAGTTGGAAGCGGCGGCGCGGGGACTCGGACTGCCAGTCGATGAAGGTGCGGACGAACCGCTGCGCATCGTCGAGCGTGCGCCCTTCCCACGGGTAGTAGCGGAGGTAGCGAGGGTCGCTCTGGTAGGCGAGGACTGCGGTGGAGTCGTCCTCCGTGTACTCGCGGAGGACGAGCCGGGGCGTCTCCAGGCGCATGGTGCAGGCTAACGCCCGTAGTCGTCCTGCAGCCGCACCACGTCGTCCAGCTCCGGCGTGCTCACCTCGAGAATGACGGCCGGCTCCGTGGACATCCCCTCGATGCGATGCACCGTGCCGGGCTCGACGACGTACGCCTCGCCGAACCCCATGGTGATGTCCTGCGGGCCTCGTTCATCGGTGAGCGTCAGGAGCGCGTAGCCGCGCACCAGCAGCATCGTCTCGCGCTTGTGTTCGTGGTACTGCTTGCTCAGCCGTTGGCCGCGGCGGATGCGCAGGTACTTCACGCAGTACGCGTCGTTCAGATCAACGATGTGCTCGCTGCCCCATGGCTTCGGTATGACGTCGCCCGGTTTCATCTCAACTACGATTCTACCGCGTCGCTCAGCGCCATCCTAGAGTGCGCTGGCCGAGATTCGGTCCTCGTCGAAACGCAGTCCGAGTCCGGGCTCGTCCGGCATCACGAGGCGTCCCGTCGCGGGGTCGAGCTGCGGTACCTCCTCGAAGAGTGCGAACGCCCACGGCATGTGCTCCACGTAGAGGCCGTTCGGCGCGGCGGCGAGCGCGTGGCCGAGTATCTCCGGCGCGAGGTGCGTCACCACCGGCAGGTTGTACGCCTCCGCCATGTGCGCGGCCTTCATCCACTGCGTGATGCCGCCCACGCGCAGCAGGTCCACCATGACGATGTCGATGGAGCGCGCTTCCAGCATGTGGCGGAACGGCTCGACGCCGTAGTGGTACTCGCCCGCGGCGATGGGTGTGTCCAACGCGTCGGCGATGCGCGCGAGCCCGGCGTAGTCCTGGAAGTGCACCGGATCCTCCAGCCAGAAGAGGCCGTACTCGGCCATGCCGCGCCCCACCGTGATGGCCCTGTTCACGTCCCACCCCTGGTTGATGTCGACCATGATGTCGACATTCGGGCCGGTCGCCTCGCGCATCGTGCGCAGCCGCGCCAACTCCGCGTCCGCCGACGCCTCGGCGCCCATGCGGAACTTCATCGCGCGGAAGCCTTGTCCAACGAGGTCGGCGGCGGTGGTGGCGAGCGCTTCGAGGTCGTAGTGACGCCAGAGGAAGCCGCTGGCGTAGGTGGGGACCGAGCCCGAGTCCGCGCCGAGCAGCTTCCAGACCGGCATCCCCAGCGCCTTGCCGCGGATGTCCCAGAGCGCCACGTCGATCGCGGAGATGGCGCGCGTCACGAGTCCTGCGGGCGACCCGCCGCCCGCCCTGCGCGCGAGGTTACGCCCGATCGCCTCAACGGCGTGGGGGTCCATACCGACCGTCTCCGCCGCGAGCGCGTCTACCATCTCTTTCAGCGCCTTTGTCACGAGCGTCGACGCGAAGCCCGCGTAGGCGATGCCCTCTATGCCGTCGTCGGTGCGCAGGCGCAGCGTGACGTAGTCGGCTTCCTCGCGCGGCGCGGACGGCCCCGGCTCGCGCGGGATACGGACTGCCATCGTCTCGAACGACGCTATACGCATGTGCCTGCCTCCTACGCGAGCCCGTGCGCCGGGAAGATGAGCCGCTCGATCTCCGCGACCTGC
Organism: Dehalococcoidia bacterium; assembly: GCA_965220655.1. Lineage (GTDB taxonomy): Bacteria > Chloroflexota > Dehalococcoidia > Lucifugimonadales > Australimonadaceae > Bin16. The sequence continues at coordinate 21,164 of CBDCQO010000003.1, forward strand.
TGCCCCGCGAACTCGCGCGACTTCTCGTGCAGTTGCGGTTCGATCTGGGGGAGCACAGCGTCCCGCAGGTGCAGGCTCGTCAGGTAGGCGTCCGACCCGGGCGGCAGCTCGTCCGGCCACTCGCGGCCGACCATCAAGCCGTACGCGAGCGTCCAGCAGCGCGCCGTCGCGTCCAGGTCATAGCCGCCGCCCCCGAACGCGAGCATCGGGTAGCCCATGCCGCCGAGGCGGCGCACGACGGCCTCATAGCCGTGCGTGCTGAGCGCGAGGTGGGTCAGCGGGTCGGTGACATAGGCGTCGGCGCCCATCTGCACCGCGAGCACGTCCGGCGCGAACGCCTCGATGAGCGGCGGGACGACGCGCTCGAACGCGTCTAGGTAGATGTCGTCGCCCGTGTACGGGAAGAGCGGCAGGTTCACGGAGTAGCCCGCCGCCTCGCCAGCGCCGACCTCGTTCACCGCGCCGGTGCCGGGGAAGAGCCAACGCCCGCTCTCGTGCACGGAGATCGTCATCACGTCCGTGTCGCGGTAGAAGGCGGCCTGCACGCCGTCGCCGTGGTGTGCGTCGACGTCCACGTACACCACGCGCAGGCCGCGCTTGCGCAGCACGTTGATGGCGACGACGGGGTCGTTGAAGATGCAGAAGCCGGACGCCCAGCCGCGCATCGCGTGGTGCAGCCCGCCCGCCGGAGCGAACGCCGCCGACGCCTCGCCGTCCGCGATGAGTTCCGCGGCCTGCACCGACGCGCCGGTCGAGAGCAGCGCGGCCTCGTACATGCCCTCGTAGACCGGATTGTCGCCGTGCGCGGAGAAGCCATGCCGGTCACCGTCGGCCTCATCGCCGCTGCTCAGGCGGCGGACGGTCTCGACGTACTCCTCGGTGTGGAACGTCGTCAACTCGTCGAGCGTCGCGGGGCGCGGCGGAACCAGTAGCGCGTGCTCGTCCTCGAATGCCCCGTAGGCGCGCAGCAGGGCGTAGGTGTGGCGCAGACGCACGGGGCGCATCGGATGTCCCTCGCGCAGCACGTGGCCGGAGAGCACGTCGTCGTAGACGTAGGCCGCTTTCCCGGTGGGGACCGTCATGGGGCGCAGTCTATCAGCGGCCCGGACAACCCTCACCCCCGGCCTTCTCCCGGTGGGAGAGGGAGCGATGCGGTCAGTTGAGACGGGTGATACGGTCCTGCGGGCCGGGGTCGACCATGCCGGCAGCTTCGAAGTATGCGACCAGCGCGGCGACGTCGACGTCGCCGCCGGTGCGCTCCGTGCCTTGCCTGAACACGTTGTAGTCGTCGCCGCCGTCGGCCAGGAAATTGTTGGCGGTGACCCGGTAGGTTGCCTCGGGATCGACCGGGATGCCGTCGACCATGATGGTGGAGGGGTCCACCCGTGCGCCCGCCGGACGCGCCGCATCCCAGGTGTAGCTGAACCCGCTCGAGACCTGGAGCACGTCGCTGGTGTCGTCCGGGGGGCCGCGGAACTGGGACTGCAGCAGAGCTTCGATCTGGGCGCCCGTGAGCGACACGGTAACGAGGCTGTTCCCGAAAGGCAGCACCGAGAACGCTTCTCCGTAGGTCACCTCCCCGTCGGACTCCGGGCCGGTGCTGTCGAAGAGGAGATCTTCGCGGATGCCGCCGGGGTGCATGAAGGCCACCACGGCGCCTCCGGCGTCAGCGGCTCGCGTCGACGCCAGGTGGGCATCGGCGATAACGTCTCCGAGCGCGGACTCGCCGGCGGCATTCCTCCAGCGGGAGATGTCCGCGGTGACGGAGCCGACGACGGCGTTGGCAAGCGGGGCGGAGAGGCCGTCGTACCGGTCGATGAGCGCCGTGAGCGCCGGATCGGGCGTGACTCCGGCCTGGGAGTTGGGAACGTTCTCGACGGCCTGCACCGTGAGGTCTCCCGTGGCCCGGTCCAGGGTGACGTCGATGACCGTGAACAGCCGTCCCCGGTTGTCGGCCATGGTGACCCACTTGCCGTCCACCCGGCAGACGAACTCGTCGTTGGCCTGGCCCGCGATGATGACGTCCACCGCGTCGTCCATACGCGCGGCCACGTCGGCGATCCGGCCGGTAAGCCCCGAGCCGCAGTCGTTCTGACCGCCGTCGGACCTCCCGCCCTCGTGCAGCAGGACGACGATGGCTTCGATACCCTCGGCCTGCAGGCCGGGCACCAGCGCATTGACCGTCTCTGCCTCGTCGAGGAAGGTCATCCCCTTCAATGCCCACTGAGACACGATGGACGGGGTGCCCTTGAGGGTGAGGCCGATGAACGCGACGCCAACCCCTTCGTAGCGCCGGACGGCGTAGGGAGGAAGGACGGTATCGCCAGTGGCGTCCTCTATGACATTGGCGGCGAGGAACCCGAAGTCGGCGCCGCCGAACGGGTCGCCGTCCAGATCGCCTTCGACGGGATGGGGGCCGCCGTGCTGCATCCGCCGGAGCTCGGCGAGTCCCTCGTCGAACTCGTGGTTCCCCACGCCGTTGAAGTCCAGCCCCATCAGGTTCATCGCCTCGATGGTCGGCTCGTCGTAGAAGAGAGCGGAGATGAGAGGCGACCCTCCGATGAGGTCGCCGGCGGAAACGAAGACGGAGTGCTCGACCTCGGCGCGCGCGGCCTCGATGTTGGCGGCGAGGTAATCGGCGCGCCCAACCCCACCGAAGGAGTCGGAGGAAGTCGCGATGTGGCCGTGGAAGTCGTTGATGGCCAGGATGCGCAGCGGGATCTCGCCGGACGCCGGAGGAGTCTCAACGACCTCGTCCGCCTGCGTCGAGCAACCGGACATCAGCGCCGTCACGGACAGCAGGAGAGCGATAGAGAAGAAACGGACGCCTCGGTGCACGCGCTGGATGATAACACCGGACGAGGAATCGGCTCCCAAGTCCCGTCCAACGGATCGAGGTCGTCCACCTTGGGGCTCACGTCCCTTGGCTCGCAATATCGACCGCGCTCATGACCGGCGTCGTGTGCCCATGGCCTGTCCCAAGTGCTCGATGGCTGAGCTCTTCTAGTTCCTAGATAGACCAGTCACGAAGGATCACACACCGGTATCCCGTTTTATCGTCCTCCAGTCATCGAGGCCAGTTCTTCCCCGGTTTCAACGGCTGCGGTAGCATTTCAGCTTGTTTCTTGCCTAGTGCGAGTTTCAGAGACCGCGTCAGAGCTACCCATTCGCCTGTTGGTCTCCAAAGATTATACAGAGCTTGGAATAACGCTCCATCTGAAGTCAAGAATAGGTCTGCTTCAATTTCCACAGCAGCAGCGTAGATATATGAATCCATGACATCAATCAGAACACGGGACCAGATTTGGCGAGCGGTATTCCAAACATCTTCTGAATTGACGGCTGTGCCTGCAGAAGCCTGCTCAGCGTCGATAATGTCGATGCCATAATCTTGCCGCAGGGATTCTCGAAAATTCTCGACATTGCGACGAATAGCACTGTAGTCTCGAGCATCCAAGGCTTTTCTGTAGAGCACTAGAGGTCGCTTTACACGCACTGCTCGCGGAATTTTCCGTCTTACAAGCCGCACCATACTCATCGATTCAAGCATAACGTGGTGCATTTCAGACCCGCAGACTACCGAAGAACAATATTGATAATCATTATTCCTTTGTTTCATATTCCAAAAGCATTTCAGTCCAGCTACTATTCCATCAGCGCCTTCCGTAGAGAACTGTCCGGCAAACCTAGACCGCGCAGAAAGCTTCGTTTCCAATACACGCCAGTCTTTCACTCTATCTAGCCTAATCTGCAATGCAGTACAAGCATCCCAAAACCAGAAAAGGTTTATCAAGGCATTGGTATCCAAGAAAGCCATCTTCGAGGGAGATGGAGCGCTGACTCCATAAGCCATTATTCGATCCTCCCTGGATACAATTCTTCTTCTGCCCGGCTAAGTGCTTCTAGGGAAATCGACGGATTTTTCTCTTGGGAATTCACGAGGGCCAATGTGCGCCATAACACCTTTATCAAACGCCGCGGACTAGCAACAGTAGTTGGTCGTAAGGAAGAAAGTGCTTCCTCAGGGAACGGATGCAGTCCGTTGGCCTCGTTGATTCTCGCTCTCCTAAGCCGATCACTCACCATTGTGTAGGCATCTTGGGATGACATGGCAGGAATATCATATCGTTCCGTAAACCTTTCAATCAACGATGGGTCTAAACTTCTGGTTTGGTCAAAACCTTCAGGAGTCATCGACACAATTATCCAAAGATTCTCCTCTCTTGCGGTATCCAGCAGGCGTCTCAAGGTAGCAATATACTCCGAGGTCTGCCTTTTGTTTAGGCGTTTGCCTAGCGCAACATCCTCAAATTCGTCAATCAAAAAGGCAATACCGTCTACCTCAAGGATGCGTACGAGCAGGCGAACTAAGGTGCGAAAATAGTTGGCTTCTTCCCTCTCAGCGACGAACGAACTTGTCCCCCGCGGGACGAAGTCTCGGTATTCGTAGTAGGGACGCTCTCGGGTTTCCACAACTACGCGTGCGAATTTATAAGCAATCTCTTCATCGGTGGCTATGCCGGTCTGTTGAAGTGCTGATGACAGTGATTGTGTTGCTTCCTGACGCAAGTTCCGATCTCTCAGCGTTGCCAACCAATCGGGGTATTCTCTCGGCATCAACAACAGCTGTCTTTGCTGTTCTTCAGGCCGATAAAGCATTTCCCAAAGGGCCTTCGACAACTCATAACGCCCTACCTCACGCATCAAACGGTTAGCAAGATCATAAAAGGCGACGCCCGGATTATCGAAAAAGTAAGGCTGAATCCTTCTTTGTGGTAAGTCTTTCCGGGCAATCCAACTCAGGATAAAGGTCTTTCCTGACCCATAGCCACCCACGACGGCTAACGCTTTATCGCCTACTGAAGCATGCAGGCGATCCATACACTGGCCAATGCTTTGCTCCCAAGTCCTAGGAAGCGCGACGTCATCGATAAAGGCGACACCTGTGGTAGCTGGAGGGAAAGGGTTGTATTGCAAGCCTAGCCGTTCAAGATGAGAAGTTGGATCAGTCACGGTTCTGCACCTCCGCTAAGACCTTGTCTACTAGGGACCGATGGATCCTCAAATGAGACACATACGTGCCGGTGCTTTCACGAAGGAAGCCTTTGAGAGCCAACTCACGTTCGGTTTTTGAAAGGCCAGCCGTAATGAACCTTTCGTTAGTAGGAATGGGGGCGATGATATCTCGATGTTTGTTCATCCAAACATTCAGGATATCTATAGGTTGACGAAAGGGAGCATGGTGTTGAATGCCTATCCTCAGAGCAAAATCTTGCACACGGACAACGGTCCAATCGTCATCAAATAGAAGATCCTGAACCATCATCGTGACTAGTTGAGCATCATCGTCGGTACGAGCAAGATGGATAGGATAAATGGTGTATATCCCGTTTGAGTGATAGAGTTCATCTAAAAATCCCAGCTGGCCTACTCCCCATACCCTCAGCCCGTAATGGATTGCCTGTACAGCAGGTGTTCCCGGAATAACTACCCACTCTGACGCGCCTTTCCCTCGAATTCTGACTTGCCTGCTTTGCGTAGTTTTGCCATTCAGAATGGTCTGTTCCTTAGTAATACGCATCTCGATTGGGTGTCCAAAACGGACTAGATCGCCCGTACCACGGCAGACAGAATCGGGAGGGAGGAAGTGATTGAAAAACACTTTTCGGCAGTCTTGGTTCCGCAAGACAACACTGGCGAATGCCTCCTTATCAGATTCTGTCAACAACTGGCCAATATTCTTATCACCGATAAGAGATAAAGTCTCTTTGAGGTTAGTATCTACCGAATAACGATGGTCAACTCTTTTCATCAATCCCAAATGCTCCAGTGCATTGCGGTGGTGGTAATGTGTGCTAGCTCTCAACTGCTGGCCTCCGCGTCCGAGTAAAATGCCAGCTTCCGCAGTACGCCTTATGAGTTCGTTCGCGCGCAGTCCTTCAGAGCTCGCTGCAACGATTAGCAACATGTCGCGCAATGCTTGGAAATTCACCCATCGCATCCACAGGTTCATGACTTAGTTTCCTTAACGAAAAGAAGAACAGTTTCTCTTGCTGGATGTCGGCCATGCTGTCCCATTTGCTGTGCACTGTTTCCTCGTAAACGCAGAACCCAGGCGGTATCTAATGTGAATCCTATTTGCGTGGCTATGCTCACGGTAATCTCATCAACCGGAACCATCACACCAGCATGGCGAACGTTACCTAGCACATAAGCGACTCGGCCACCCGGGCGTAGTATACGCCAAACTTCTTGCAATGACAAGAACAGGTCTTCAAAGTAACCACACAATAGGTGTTTGATTCTAGAATCAGCTTGTGCTGGGAGTTCATCCAGCGTTAATGTAAGGAGTTGAGGCGCATTGTACTGTTTCAGTCTACGAGGAAAATCGGTAGGGACCTTGGCTTCAACATGAGAGCGTATAGATTTCTGACGGAAGAGTTTGACTGAGGCTTCTTCCAAACCTAGCAACAGTAGTTCTATGTGAAATATTCGGGAATAATCATGCCGATTCACATAGGGTGGAGAAGTAATGACACCGTCAATAGACTCTTTCGTCAATGGCAATCTTCTTGCGTCTGCTAGTCTCGCTCCAGTGGTACGCATTTGATGGGACCAGTCTGTATCTGAGACATCTGTGAGCATGTCAAGAACACACCTCTCAAAGTGAGTTGTCAGTTCAGTACTCCGGTCGGGCCATTCTTTCCACCTAAACCACCCACCATCTGGAACTGCCCGGCTAAAGGATCTTAGTGTGTTCAGCAACGCTACTTCAAAAAACTGGCGCAGCTGCCTATTTGCTATAGCAGTAATAGGCCGCAGTAACTGCGACACAACGCGAAGTTCTTGCTCAGAGAAAGCTTTGGAGAGACGACTGGAATCGAATATTATATTACTTTCTTCTGCGTCCATGATTTGTTGGAAGGTTCGATTTAAATCCTCAACATCATATGTGGAAACCTTGGTATTAGATACGGTAATTGCTAAAGGGGATAGGTCAAAACCAACTGCGCGAAGACCATGAGATTTACCAGTCAATAGAGTAGTTCCAGAACCGACGAAACTATCTGCCAGGGTGTGTCTCTCGTCGAACTGCCAGTGCTGGAGGATCTTCTCGACGAGCCTGTACGAATAACTGTGAGGAAAGTAGTACCAGCGATGGCGTGGTGTCGTCTTTAGGTCACGGGATGTAGCCAGGCTACTCCAGCCTAAGTTGTATTGGAACCGGGAGGGCAGACCGGGCAGCACGGGATTAGCATCAAGTTGCGATGCCTCGCCGGACTGAAGGCCACACATGGAGAAGTGTGAGCCATGTGATACCGGCGCGTCTCCACAGTTACGGGGAGCAATGTTGTCGGTGTCAGGTGGCAAGCGTCCACGCTCTCCCCAAAGTCAGGTCAACGTGTGGTAGAGGTTACTCTAGCACACGAGGCCACAGCCGCACAGCCTCCACTCGAGCAAGGAAGATCGAATAAGGAGCAGTTGAAGCAGATTTTGCCGCGATAGGATTATGACGAACACACGCATCCCCCCTACCCTCTCCCCAACAAACCCCTGAGCAGGTCCGCCGCGACTTGCTTGTCCAGCGGGTAGTTGTTGTTCCCGCACTTGGGCGACTGTATGCACGACGGACAGCCGTCCGCGCACGAGCACTCAGCGACCGCACCAAGCGTCGCCTCCAGCAGCTCCTCGATCACCGCATAGGCGTGCTCCGCGATGCCGACGCCGCCCGGGTGGCCGTCGTAGATGAACACCTGCGGTTCGCCCGTGTCCGGATGGAGCGCCGTGGAGACGCCGCCGATGTCGTTCCGATCGCAGAGCGCGAACAGCGGGAGGACGCCGATGGCTGCGTGCTCCGTCGCGTGCAGGCCGCCGGGCAGGTCGGTGCGCTCCTTCCGTGCGCGGTCGTGCACCTCCGGCGGCAGGTCGAACCAGACGGCGGCGGTGGAGAAGACGCGCGCGGGAAGCTGGAGCGCCGTCTCGCTCAGGCTGTCCCCGCGCCGCTGCGAGCCGTCGTAGAGCGGCCGCTTGCGGTAGCCGATCACCTGCCGCGACACCTCCACGTCGCCGAAGCAGACCGTCGCGCCGTTCAGCGTCTTCGTCGCGCGCGTCTCCGCGATACGGATATCGGTCAGCTCGTGCACGTCCGTGTAGTAGGCGGGCTCGCTGCGCGAGAGCCGGGCGACGTGCGCCTCGAGGTCGAGGTCCTCGACGACGTACGACTCGCCGAGATGGAGGTAGACCGCGCCGGGGTGCAATTGGCTGAACGCCGAGTACTCGTCGACGTGCTCCATCACGCGGCCAGACCGCGCCTCGACCACCGCATAGTCCACGTGCGACGTCGAGCGTATGTTGACCTCGCCGGCGGGGTACTCGACCGACGGCGCGATGAACCAGCGTCCGTTGCGCTCCTGCAGTGCGCCCTCGTCGGCGAGCGCGGCCACCTGCGGCTCGAAGCCGTTGCCGAACAGTACGCCCTCCTCCGGCGCCAGGGGCAGTTCGTACGCTGCGGCCTTCAGGTGCGGGCCGAGCACGTACGGGTTGTCCGGCCGTATGCGCGCGTGCTCGTGCGAGCGCCCGAAGACGAAGTTCGGGTGGCGCATGAGGTACTGGTCGAGCGGGTCGTCGCGCGCCACGAGGATGCTCAGCGCGCCCTCGTGCGTGCGTCCGCTGCGCCCCGCCTGCTGCCAGGTGCTTGCGACGCTCCCCGGGTAGCCGGTGAGGACGGTCGTGTCGAGCCCGCCGATGTCGATGCCGAGCTCCAGCGCGTTCGTCGCGACCACGCCCATCAGGTCGCCGTTCAGCATCCCCTGCTCCACCGCGCGCCGCTCCTCCGGCAGGTACGAGCCGCGGTACGGGCGCACGCGCGTCGCGAGTTCGGCGTCGCTCCGCTCGAGCCGCCTGCGGACGTCGAGGCAGACGACCTCCGCCTGCCGCCGGGTCCGGACGAACACGAGTGTCCGCGCGTCGCGCTTTACGAGCATCTCCAGCAGCGCGGACGACGTGCTCCCCGCGCGGATGCGTATCCCCTCCGGGTCGACGGGCGGGTTCCAGAAAACGAAGTGCTTCCCGCCGTGGGGGGCGCCGTCCTCCTCGATCGCCTCCACCGGCTTGCCGGTGAGACGCTCAGCCAGCTCGTCGGGGTTGGCGATGGTGGCCGAGCAGAGGATAAAGACCGGGTCGCTGCCGTAGTGCGCGCACAGCCTGCGCAGCCGCCGCAGCACGTTGGCGACGTGCGAGCCGAACACGCCCCGGTAGACGTGCATCTCGTCGATGACGACGTAGCGCAGCGACTGCCACAGCCGCGCCCACGTGCGGTGGTGCGGCAGCATGCCGACGTGCAGCATGTCCGGGTTCGTGAAGACGGCCTGCGCCGAGCGCCGCACCGCGCTCCGCTCGCCGGACGGCGTGTCGCCGTCGAATATCGCGACGCGTGCCGCCAGCTTCGGAGGGAGCAGGCCATTCAGGCCGCGCAGCTGGTCCTGCGTGAGCGCCTTGGTGGGGAAGAGGTAGAGCGCGCGGGCCGAGGGGTCGGTCAGCATCGCCTGCGCAACCGGCACGTGGTAGCAGAGGCTCTTGCCGCTCGCCGTGGGCGTGGCGAGCGCAACGTCCCGCCTGTTCAGCGCCGCGTCGACAGCCCGCGCCTGGTGGGTGTACAGCGGCAGCAGGCCGCGCTCGTCGAGCGCGGTTACGAGACGGGGGTCGAGCGCGTACGCGAGCTCGCCGTGCGCGGCCTCGCGCTCCGCCATCTCCTGCACATGCTCGATCTCGCCGGCGAGGCTGCCGGTGCGCAGGTGCTCGACGAACCGCGCCGCATCCATCCCTCAGTCCTCGGCGCTGACGGCGCGTTCGACGTCGACGAGCTCGGCTTCGGAGTTGTGGTTGTCGGCGAAGGCGACGGCCTTGTCCAGCATCTCCTCCGCGTGGGAGTACTCGTTGCTGACGCAGGCGATACCGATGACGAGCCGCTGGTGCTCGTCCATCGCGGCGACTTCCGCGGCAGCAAGGTGGTAGCGCTGCCGGAAGCGCTCGATGAGCGAGCGCGAGACCTGTCGCTTGCCCTTGAGCGAGTCGTTGCCGTGCAACCGGAAGGTGAGGCGGCAGGAGCCGATGTACAAGGGGCCGCACCCCGCGGGAGGAGGATGCCCGCCACTATAGCACGCGCCATGACGCGCGCCAGAGGCAGATGACGCGTGTGCGGTTTGCTGCTAACTTGCACTTCACAGACGCAGACGGTGCTCCGAAGGAGGCGCTATGGCAACGCAGACGCAGGAGATCCGCAACATGCGGCTCATCTCCCACCACGACCTCAACGGCTTCGGCAACATCGGCGAAGGGGTGCACCTCCACGCGAACGCCGACGGCCGACGCATCCTCTACCTCGCGCATGAGAGCGCGCCCAAGGACATCACCAGCGTGGACGTCACGGACGTCGCCAACCCCAGGCTCGTGGTGCAGACGGAGCTGCCCTACCCGCACCTGCGCTCCAACTCGCTCGCCATCGTGGACGACGTGATGCTGGTGGCCTACCAGTCCGTGCGGCCGGGCCAGCCGGGCGTCGGGATGGGCGTCTACGACATCAGCAATGCAGACGAGGGACCGCGGCGCATCGGCTTCCTCGACCTGGGTGGCCCCTACTCGCGAGGCTGTCACTGCCTCTGGTGGGTGGACGGGGAGTACGCGCATCTCTCCACCGGCGCCGCCGACTTCCAGCCCCGCAACCCGCTGGACGACCAGTTCTACATGATCGTGGACGTGCGCGACCCCACCAATCCGGTCGAGGCCGGACGCTGGTGGGCGCCCGGCACCAGAGAGGGAGACGACGCGCCGCCCATGCAGCGCCATCCCCTGATCGACTCCGGCCACCGGCTGCACAACGCCAACGTCTACCCCCAGCGCCCCGACCGCGCCTACTGCTGCTACCTGGACTCCGGCGTGTTCATCCTCGACATCGCCGACAAGGCGAACCCCTCGGTGGTCGGCAGCATCAACGTCGCGCCGCCCTTCCCGGGGTTCTGCCACACGGCGCTCCCGTTCTTCAGCCGCGACCTGATGGTAGTGACCCACGAGGCGGTGAAGGAGAACGGCGAGGACCACCCCAAGCTGATCTGGATGATGGACATCCGGGAGGAGAGCAACCCCGTCATCATCAGCACCTTCCCGATGCCGGACACCAACGACTTCTTCAGCCGCGGCGGCCGGTTCGGCGCGCACAACGTCTTCGAGAACCAGCCCGGTCCCACCTGCTTCTTCTCCGAAACGCTGGTCTACGGCACGTTCTTCAACGCGGGCGTCAGGGTGTTCGACACGAGCAACCCCTTCCAGCCGGAGGAGGTGGCCTGGTTCGTGCCGCCGGTGCCCGAGGGCGCGGCGTCCAACGGCATCAACGACGTCTACGTGGACGAGAACGGCATCATGTACGTCGTGGACCGGCTCAAGGGCGGCCTCTACATCCTCGAGCTGACGCTCTAGCAGCACTCCCGTCTGCTTGACGTTTGTGAACGTCGTTACTATCGTTTCACAAACGTTTCACAATCGAGGAGACGGAGCCCACATGACCACCGAACCTCAGGTTCCCGGAGTGGTCGTCGAGCGCCTTCCCCAATACCTCCGGGCGCTCTCCCACCTCCAGGAGATAGGGCTGGAAGTCATCAGTTCGCAGCAGTTGGGCGAGTTCCTGCAGGCGACACCCGCCCAGATACGGAAGGATCTCAGCTACTTCGGACGCTTCGGCAAGCAGGGACGCGGCTACAGCATCCCCAATCTGCTGCGCCAACTCCGGCACATCCTCGGCCTCGACCAGACGTGGAACGTCGCGGTCGTGGGCGTCGGGCGGCTCGGCAGGTCGATCATCAGCTATCCGGGGTTCGAGCCGGAGGGCTTCCGCGTCGTCTGCGCGTTCGACTCCAACTCTCAGATCATCGGGCAATGGGCCGGAGGTCTGCTCGTGCACGATTTCGCCAACTTCCGTGAGGTGGCCGACGCCGAAGGCGTGAAGATCGCCATCGTCGCCGTGCCCGCGGGCGTGGCCCAGGACGTGATAGACCTGCTCGTGGAAGCGGACGTGAAGGCCATCCTCAACTACGCGCCCACGTCAGCCATCGTCCCGAACGGCGTGCGGATACAGAACGTCGATCCCGTCGTCTCGCTGCAGTCGATGACGTACTACCTGAACCCGAACGGAGAGACGGGGGAGGAAGGGGAGTAGCGGGCTGGGGCTCAGGCTTGGGAGCCGCGCTCCCGCTGCGGCACGCCCGCCCCGCGCCGGCGGCGCGTCACGTTGAGCCGCACCTGCGCCCTGCGGAGCGAGTGCAGCGCCCGTTCGAGGTCCACGTCCCCCTGACGCTCTGCGATGCGCTGACGGGCGCGATTGACGGCTTCCTCGGCCCTTGCGAGGTCAATCTCGTCCGCTCGCTCCGCTGCGTCCGCCAGAACAGACACCTTGTCGGCGTGAACGTCGATGAATCCGCCCGTCACGACGAAATGCTCTTCGTTGTCGCCGGTGCGGTAGCGGAGCTCGCCGGGTTGGAGCACGGTCATCAAGGCGGCGTGCTTCGGCAAGATGCCGATCTCGCCGTCGATCCCGGGCGCCACGACGGCGTCCACGTCGCCCTGGAAGAGCACGCGCTCCGCAGTTACGATCTCGAGCCGCATGGGCATGGCGCCTTACGCTCCCGCCGCCGCGCGCTCCTTCGAGCGCTCGACCACCTCGTCTATCGTGCCGGCCATGTAGAAGTCCTGCTCCGCGACGTCGTCGTGCTTGCCTTCGAGGATCTCCTTGAAGCCGCGCACCGTCTCGGTAACGGGGACGTACCGCCCGTCGCGCCCTGTGAACTGCTCCGCCACGAAGAACGGCTGCGAGAGGAAGCGCTGAATGCGGCGCGCCCGGTTCACGGTCGTCTTGTCCTCGTCGGAGAGCTCCTCCATGCCGAGGATGGCGATGATGTCTTGCAGGTCCTTGTAGCGCTGCAGCACAGCCTGCACGCCGCGCGCCGTGTTGTAGTGGTCCTCGCCCACGATGAGCGGGTCCAGGATGCGCGAGGAGGACGTGAGGGGGTCGACGGCGGGGAAGAGGCCCTGCTCCGCGATGGAGCGCTCCAGCGCCACGACCGCGTCCAGGTGGCCGAAGCTCGTCGCCACGCCGGGGTCGGTGTAGTCGTCGGCCGGAACGTAGATCGCCTGGAAGGACGTGATGGAGCCCTTGTTGGTGGACGTGATGCGCTCCTGCAGGTCGCCCATCTCCGTGCCGAGCGTCGGCTGGTAGCCGACCGCGGACGGCATGCGGCCCAGCAGCGCGGAGACCTCCATGCCCGCGAGGATGTAACGGTAGAGGTTGTCCACGAACAGGAGCACGTCCTGGTTCATCGTGTCGCGGAAGTACTCGGCCATCGTCAGGCCGGTCATGGCGATGCGCAGGCGCACGCCCGGCGGCTCGTTCATCTGGCCGAACACGAGCACCGTGTTCTTCAGCACGCCGGACTCCTGCATCTCGTGCCAGAGGTCGTTCCCCTCGCGCGAGCGCTCGCCCACGCCGGCGAACACGGAGTAGCCGCTGTGCTCCTCGGCGATGTTCCGGATGAGCTCCTGGATGATGACCGTCTTGCCAACACCGGCGCCGCCGTACGCGCCGACCTTCCCGCCCTTGGTGAACGGGCAGATGAGATCGAGCGCCTTCACCCCGGTCTCCAGCACTTCGGTGGTCATGCTCTGCTCTTCGTAGGCCGGAGGGTCGCGGTGGATGGGCCAGAACTCCTTGGCGTCGACCGCACCGAGGTCGTCGAGCGCGTCGCCGGTGACGTTGAACAGCCGGCCGAGGCTCGGCTCGCCGACGGGGACGGCGATGGGCTGTCCGGTGTCCGTCGCGACAGCGCCGCGCGTCAGTCCCTCTGTCGGGCCGAGCGCAAGGCAGCGCACCCAGCTGTTGCCCACCTGCTGCTCGACCTCCAGGACGAGCTTCTCGCCCGCGAGATCGAGGTCCAGCGCGTTGAAGATGCTGGGCAATTGCTCCGGCGGGAACTCAACGTCCACGACCGTCCCGATCACCTGTACGACTCTTCCTTCGGCTCCTGCGGCCATCTCCGCTCCTCCTGACGCCCTACCCTTCGAGGGCGGCGGCGCCGCCGACCAGGTCGAGCAGCTCCGCGGTAATCATGTTCTGGCGGGCCTTGTTCAACTCCAGCGTGAGCGAGTCCATCATGTCTTCCGCCGCCTCGGTCGCATTGCGCATCGCGACCATGCGCGCGGACTGCTCGCTCGCACTGTTCTCCAGGAATGCCTGGTAGACCTGCATCTCGAAGAAACGCGGCAGCAGTGCGCCGAGTACTATGCCTGCGTCCGGTTCGTAGATGTAGTCCGTGGCCTTGGCGGACTCGTCCTCCAGCCCCTCGGCGGCTATCGGCAGCAACTGCCGCACCATCGGTTGCTGGGTGAGCGTATTCACATACCGCGTATAGGCGATGTGCACCTCGTCCACGTCGCCGGAGGTGTACATCTGCTGCACCAGGTGTGTCACGGCCAGCGTGTCGGCCATCGTCGGCCTGTCGGTTATGTCCGTGAACGAGGCCCTGAGGTCGGCTCCGGCGCGCACCATAAAGTCGCGCACCTTCTTGCCCACCGTTATGACTGCCACGGGATGCTGGTGCTGCTGAGCACGCAGGAACTCGCCCGATGCGCGGGAGAGGTTGCCCGGCATGCCACCCGCGAGCCCACGGTCCGGCGATATCGCGAGCAGCAGCACGTTGTTCACCACCGGCCTGCGCTCCAGCAGCGGATGCGAGATGTCCGGGTCCACAGCGCCCGCTCCGACGAGCCCGCCGAGCACCTCGCGCAGCTTCTCCGCGTACGGGCGCGAGGCGGTCGTGGCCTCCTGCGCGCGCCGCATCTTGGACGCGGCGACCATCTGCATGGCGCGCGTGACCCTTGCGGTGTTGCGGACACTCCTGATGCGCCCGCGTATCTGTCTGACGCTCGGCAACGCGGTCTCCTAGAACGTGGCCTTGAAGGCGGCTATCGCCTCTTTCAGGGACTCTTCAACCGCCTCGTCTATGTCCTTCTTCTCCTGAATCGCGCTCATCAACTCAGGCTTGGAGGTCTCCAGGTAGCCGATGAAGCGCTCCTCGAACTCCCGCACGCGGTCCACCGGCACGTCGTCCATATGGCCGTTCACTGCGGCGTACATGGAGCAGACCTGCTGGGGAAGGCTCTGCGGGCGGTACTGCGGCTGCTTCAGCAGCTCCGTGAGCCGCTGACCGCGCTCCAGCTGCGCCCGTGTCGCCGCGTCGAGGTCGGACGCACCGAACTGCGCGAAGCTGGCGAGCGCACGGTACTGCGCAAGTTCCAGCCGCATGCGACCCGCAACGCGCCGCATCGCGCGCGTCTGCGCCGAGCTACCGACACGGCTCACGGAGAGGCCCGCGTTCACCGCAGGGCGGATGCCGCTGTTGAACAGGTCCGCCTCCAGGTAGATCTGGCCGTCCGTGATGGAGATGACGTTCGTGGGGATGTAGGCGGACACGTCGCCCGCCTGCGTCTCGATGATGGGCAGCGCGGTCAGCGACCCGCCGCCGTGCGCGTCGTCGAGGCGCGCCGCACGCTCGAGCAGCCTGCTGTGCAGGTAGAACACGTCGCCGGGGTACGCCTCGCGGCCCGGCGGGCGACGGAGCAGCAGCGACATCTGGCGGTACGCCCACGCGTGCTTCGTGAGGTCGTCGTAGATGATGAGCGCCTCGCGCCCGCTCGCCATGAACTCCTCGCCGATGGCGCAGCCCGCGTATGGCGCGAGGTACTGCAGCGGCGCGGGGTCTGACGCGTTGGCCGCCACGATGACGGTGTGCTCCATCGCGCCGTACTCTTCCAGCGTCGCCTGGATCGAGGCAACCTTACTCTGCTTCTGGCCCACAGCCACGTAGATGCAGATGAGGTTCTCGCCCTTCTGGTTGATGATGGTGTCGATGGCGATGGCGGTCTTGCCCGTGAAGCGGTCGCCGATGATCAGCTCACGCTGGCCGCGCCCGATGGGGATCATGCCGTCGATCGACTTGATGCCCGTCTGCACCGGCCTGTTGACCGACTGCCGCACCACGACGTTCGGCGCGACGATCTCGATAGGACGGATGCCGTCCGTCTGCACGGCGCCCTTGCCGTCCAGCGGTTCGCCGAGCGGGTTCACAACCCGGCCCAGGAGCGCGTCGCCAACCGGCACGCGGGCGATCTCGCCGGTCGCCTTGACTAGATCGCCTTCCTTCACGCCAACGTCCGACCCCATGACCGCCGCGCCGACGAGGTCTTCCTCGAGGTTGAGCGCGAGACCAGCAAGGCCGCTCGGGAACTCCAGCAGCTCGCCGAAACCCACCTTGCTCAGGCCGTGGATGGTGGCGATGCCGTCTCCAACCTCTACGACAGTCCCCACCTCTGTGAGGGTAGTCTCGCCGCCGAACTCCTCGATCTGCCGCTTGAGTACGGCTGCGATGTCCTGTCCGCGAGTCGTCATGCCCGCTCCTCCGTTTCACGCGCCGTCCGGGGGAGGCCCTGCCGTTCGAGGCTCTGCCGCAGACCGCTCAGGCGGGAGCGAACGCTCCCGTCGATGATCTGGTCTCCCACCCGCACGACGATTCCGCCGATGATGTCCGAATCCTCCTGGACGTCGAGGACGACCTCTTTGTCCAGCATGGCCCCGAGCGAGGCCGTCAGTGTGCTCCGCTGCTCCGCGGAGATGGGTACGGCGCTCGTCACCGATGCCTGCACCCGCCCGAGACTCTCGTTCAGCAGACGCCCGTACTCGCTGACGACCGCGCCGAACGAGCCAACCGCCTGTCGCTGCACGAGCAGCCCCACGAAGTTCCGCACCAGTGGGTCTGCGCCTTCAGCGAGTTGCGCCGCTGCTTGCGCCTTGCGCGCCGCCGGTATGCGCGGTTCGTTGAAGAACAGCGCCGACGACGGGTCTGCAAGCCCCTCCGCTATGCCGGAGAGGCTGTCCAGCCAGGCTTCCTGCTTCCCCTCGGTCTCTGCCAAGGAGAAGAGCGCCTGCGCGTAGCGCTTCGCTATGGGCGCTTTCGCCATCCCACGCTCCTAGTTCCGCCCTGCGCGGGCGTCCCCCTCCGCGAGCACCTCGTCGATCAGATCGCGGTGCGCGTCGGGGTCCAGCGAACGGTGGATGATACGCTCGGCGGCACTGACCGCGAGTGACGCGAATTCAGAGCGCACCTGCTCGAGGGCAGCGTCGCGCTCCTGCCGGATCTCCTCGCGGGCCCGGTCGATCAGCTGCGCCGCCTCGGCTCGCGCCTGCGTCGCCTGCTGTTCGCGGTAGCGTTCCGCAGCCTCGCGCGCCTCAGCGAGCACGCGCTGGCCCTCCTCGCGCCCCTCCAGCAGGGTGCGTTGCATCGCCTCCTGCTGCTCCTGGGCCTCGCGCCGCACGCGGTCGGCCTCTTCCAGGCTGTCCCGGATCCTGCCCGACCGGGCGTCGAGCACTCCCAGGATGCGCTTGTACGCGAGGGTGTAGAGGAGCACTACGAGCAGGCCAAAGGTGACCAGGTAAGCCAGCAGGCTCCACGGGTCTATGCCCAGCGCTCCTATGCCGGTTGCTTCTTCGGCTAGTCTTGGTGCTGCCAGCACGTCGCCCGCCTCCTCATGTGCGTTACGTTGCTCACGCCGCGCCGCTTACGCAACGAAGATGAGCAGGATGGCCACCACGAGGCCGTAGATGCCGATGGCCTCCGTGAACGCCAGCGCCAGGATCATGTTCGGCGCGATCGCGTCACGGGCTTCCGGGTTCCTGCCGAGGGCGTTCATCGCGCCGCTGCCCAGGATACCCAGGCCGATGCCGGCGCCGGCCATGCCCAGCCCGGCCAGGCCCACGGCGAGGAACTTGCCCATCTCTCCGTAGTCGTTCATCCCTCAAACCTCCTTGGTCTGTTCAGGCGGCGCGTTCCGCGTTCCGCCTCGTCTGCCCGCGCGGTGGCGGGTCTAGTGCTGTCCGGCCTCTGCGTGCTCTTCCTTGTGACCCTCGTGCGGGGCCACCGCAAGCACCGCGAACACGAGCGTCAGGCCCATGAATACGAGCGCCTGCACGCCCCCGACCAGTATCTCCAGCCCGTAGAAGATGATGGGCGTTACGAAGAAGGTCAGGAACGTCATCATGAACAGAACGATCTCTCCGGCGAGCATGTTGCCGAAGAGACGGAACGTGAAGCTGATGATGCGGATGAAGTGGCTGATGAGTTCCAGCAGCCCGATGAACGTCTGCACCGGGTTCCCGAACCGGAAGAACTCCCGGAGGTACCCGAACCGGTGGACGCGGAAGCCCCACACCTCGATGAATACGAACGCGATGAGCGCGAGCGCCAGCGGCATGTTGATGTCCGTGCCCGCGCTCCGCAGCAGGTGTGTCGTTACGTGGTCCGCGCCCTCTGCCTTGAAACCCACCGTGGGGTAGATAGGCAACAGCGCCATCCACGCGTTGAACGCGACGAATACGAAGATGGTCGCGAGGAGCGGGAACCAGCGCCGCGCGTAGCGCTCTCCGGCCATGCCCTTGATGAAACCGTAGAGCGCCTCCACCAGCACCTCCAGGAAGCCCTGCAGGCGCCCTGGGACCATGGCCATGCGGCGCGAGCCGAGTCCGAACAGGAGCAGGATGACGATGCAGGTGAGCCACGCGGAGAGGAGCGTGTTGGTGACGGTGAAGCCGCCGATAGCGAATATCTTCTGGGGCGCCAGGTGCACCGCCGGAGCGTCGATCAAGCGCTCGAAGCCCAGGAGCTTGGCGCCTATCGGCCCCAGCGCCAGACCAAGCAAGGCCAGCGCCAGGACCGGCAACAGGATCAAACGACTCTTCACTATCCGTCAGCCTCTTCGTCCCGGCTGCTGTCCCTGCTGCCGGTGAGGTAACCCGACGCCATCCGGTAGACCCCGTAGAACGCGAGGACTACTCCGAAGAGGAGCCCTCCTAGAAGAAAGAGAGGCGAGGTTCCCGCTCTGTCGTCGAGCCACACCCCTGCCAGCGTCGGGAGAACTATCGCCGTGGCGATGTACCAGCCAAGGCCGGTGAACTGCGCCGCTGAAACCCACCACGAACGGCGTTTCATACACTGATCAGGAGCTGCGTGAATCCTATCACAATACGCCGCGCAAGCAAAGCGGAACGCTCATAACCACGTCATTCCGAGCAAAGCGCAGCGGAGTCGAGGAATCTCTTGGGGAAGCCTCAGTCAGCCAGATGCCTACTGCGTCTCGCCGGGCTTCCCGAGGTCCTCGAGCCCCGGCAGGTCCTCGAGGAATTCCGAGAACGCGGAGAGCTTCTCCATCTCTTCCTCGGTGACCCCCTGCTTCGCGGGACGCGGCCTCCGGCGCGGCGAACCCTCGCCACCCTCCTCCTCCACGCTGCCGTCCACAACGACCCCCGCGCGCTCGAGCACGCGGTCCTCTACGAAGATCGGCACCTTGGAGCGTACGGCTGCCGCGTCGCCGCCTTCCTGCCGCGCGAACTCCTCCGCCTCCTGCAGCGACGAGAACCAGTGCTCCTCGCCGTCCTTGCCCCGCACGAGTTGCCCGCCGCGCACTGCCACTGCTATCGCGTCGCTCGGACGGCAGTCGATCTCCGACTCCGAACCGTCCGCCAGCGTCAGCACGAGCCTGGCGAAGAAGGTGTCGTTCTCTAGGTCGCAGACGACGACGTGCTTGATACCCGCTCCAAGCGACGTGATGACGGAGCCCAGCAGGTCGTGTGTGAGGGGGCGCGCAGCCGTGACATCCTGCAGCTTCAGCGCGATGGCGTCCGCCTCCGGCGAGCCGATACGTATCGGCAGGTAGCGGTCCGACTCCCGCTCCTTGAGGATGACGACGCGCTGATAGTTCATCAGGCTGACGCGGATACTGTCGATGAGCATCTCTTGCATGGCACACCTTCCGGCGGCCATTCTAGGGAGACGCCACGCAAACGGTCAACGCAAGGGGGCCCTTACAGCATCGCGCCGGTGGGCTGCAGCACGACCACCTGCGTGTCGTCCGGCAGGTTCGCCCGCGTCACCGTCAGACGCGGCTGCGCCTCCGGCTCGCGGACGCCCAGCTCGTTCAGGAACGGCTTCAGCTCGCGCAGCGGATGCTTGTTGCCGCTGTGCGCGTACAGCATCGGGATGATGATGCGCGGCTCGACGTTCTTCACGATCTCGACCACATCCGCGGCCGACAGCCCGGTGTCGCTCCCCACGGGCGCCATCAGCACGTGCGGCGACCCCAGCGCGTCAACCTCCCGGTTCGTGAGCAGCCGGTCCGGGTTCCCCAGGTGGCAGAACACGATGCCCTCGGCCTGCGCGGAGAACACGGTGTTCCACTGCTGCGGCTCGCCCTCCTGCGTGCGGCGCGTCGTGCGGAGGCCGCGCAGGTGCATCCCTGCGGCCTCGTACTCGCCGGGGCCGTCGAGCGCTATCGGCTCGCCCGACACCACGCCGAGCGCCGAGTGAAGTGGGTCGCTGCTGCTCTGGGTAACGAGGTCTGCCTGCGCCTGCGGCGGCGGTATGCGCAGCCCCAACTCCGGCGGGAACGGGTCCATGACGAGCGTCTTGTTTCCGGTGCGCACGCGGAACGCGGCGTGGCCTATCCAGGTGATGTCCAACCTAACGCTCCTTGCGCCCAACCAGCGCCCACGCGCCCGGCAGTGCGACCGAGGCCACGTACAGCTTCGCGAGGTCGCCCGCCACGAACGGCCAGAGGCCCCACTGCAGTGTGTCCGGGATGATGCTCGCGCCGGACGTCCACTCGTTGTCCACGGCCCAGTAGCCGAGCCAGAGCAGCCCCGGAACGTACAGCACGACGTTGCCCGCGAGCAGCGCCAGCAGCACGCGCCAGCTGCGGTCCCAGCCGCGCTCCGCCAGCCGTCCGACGACCCACGCTGCGCCGATGAAGCCGACGATGTAGCCGCCGCTGGCGATCTGCCAGACGAGGTCGCCGCTACCCTCCCACGGGAAGATGAAGTGGAAGACCGTCCCTTCGCCGAGCGACGGTGCGAACACCGGCAGGCCGACCATGCCGACGAGCATGTAGAGCGCGAGGCTCGCCGCGCCGCGGTTCGCGCCCAGCGCGCCGCCCGTGAGCAGCACCGCGAGCGTCTGCCCCGTGATGGGGACGGGCGTGAAGGGAAGCTTGACCGCGATCTGGGCAAACAGCGCAACGAGCAGCGCGAAGCCCGCCACGAGCGCAGCGTCGCGCAGGAGGCCCTTGCCGGGGAGTATCGAGTCTATGAGGGGGAGGCGTGACTGGGTTGTCTGCATACGGGAAGTATACAGGATGCCGACCCTACGACCGCCGGCGACGCAGCGCGACGACTCCGACGCCAACGATGGCCGCGATGCCAACGAGCACCACGAGCGCCACGATGAGCATTCCCGCGCCGCCGACGGACGACGGCTCAGGCGCGGGCGTCGGCGTGGGCTCAGGCGCCGGAACGGGCGTTGCCGTGGGCGGCACGGGCGTCGGGGTGGGGGCCGGGGTGGGCGTCGCCGTCGGGGTTGCGGTGGGGGTGGGGGTCGCGGTTGGGGTCGGCGGGGGTGCGACGATGGCGTCGGGGGACGGGGCGCCGGGGCACGGCTGGTCGGTGCGGGGGTCGGCGCCTGCGCCGAAGCGGAGCTCGACGCTCTCCACGAAGCAGGGCTCGGCCATGTGGGCGAAGGGGTAGGTGAGGTCGGCCTGCTGTTCGCCGTTCAGGTGGAAGGTGACGGGTTCGCCGACGTAGATGTAGCGGAGGGGGTCCTCGGTGATGTAGCCGGGGGGGCCGACGAGGAGGCAGCCCTGGTCGCTGGCGCAGTCGAAGCGGCCGTCGACGACGGGGATGCGGGTGGGGCGTTCCCAGTCGCCGACGCGGACGACGATCTCGCCTGCGTCGACGGGGGCGCCATCGAGGGTGGCGGTTCCCTGGAGGTAGACGACGGGGAAGGGGGGGATGCTTTCGAGGCGGTCTTCGCCGCCGTTGTCCTGGGCGGAGGCGGCGAGGGGGAGGAGCAGCGCGGCGAGGAGCAGCGCGGCTGCGGCGAGGGGTGTGCGGGGCGCGGGGACTCGGAAGGGGCGGAATCGAGGCATGGCCCGATTCTATGGGAGACGGGGGTCGGTTGTCATGCGTTTCGGGGAGCGGAGAGCCCCCGCCGGTGTGCGGCGGGGGCTCTCGTACGTACCCTTGCTGTGCGCGTCCGTGTTACGGGACGAGCGTTCCCGGCGTGGGCGACCAGACCCAGTAGCCCTTGCCGTTCTGGACCTCATCGTCAGCGTTGTCGTTGACGTCCGGCACGGTCTTCTCCCACTGGCTGTGGGTGGTGTTGTAGGAGTACGCCACCCTCCAGGGGATGCTGCTGAAGTAGTTGTCAGCTTCGCCGTCACCGACGGTCGTAGTGCCAGCTTCTTCATCCCTGACCGTCTCGCCGGGCGCGTCGCCCTCGTCGTTCTGGAAGATGTCCAGCACGCCGAGCAGGTTCCAGCCCGCCGTCACCGGCACCGTCGGCAGGGTCTGGGCCTGGTCGACCTCCGCCAACATCGTCTCGACCGATTCGAACGTCCGGGCGTGCACCCAGTATCCGTAGCCGCCGACGATCTCCGTCAGCCGACCGCGCCACGTCCCGTCCTCTTCACGGACGGCCGTGATCCAGTCGCCCTGCTGGTAGCCGAGCACCGGCGAGATGTACTGGTTGCCCGACAGCACCGCGTCTATCGCGGGTTCTATCGGCGTTGCCGGCAGCGAGACCAGGTTCCAGCCGGGCGACACCGCGATCTCGTACGGCTGCCGCTCCTTCACCTCGAAGGAGAACTCGCCGTCGTACTCGTTGCCCGCGTCGTCCTCGGCCGTGTAGGTCACCTCGTGGGTGTCGACCGCGAGGTCGCGCGTCACCAGCGAGAAGTCGGTCGCGTTCACGCGGTTCAGGTTCCCCAGCACGTCGTCGCCGTTCAGCGTGATGGCCGTCACGGTGACGGTGTCGTGGGAGTCATCGGCCGCGTCGGCGCCGCTCGCGCAGTCGCTATTACCGTCCGCATCCTCCGGGCAGGCGTCGTACTCGCCGTCTTCGTCAGAGAAGCTGAGCCGCACGAACGGGTTCGCGCTCTCGGTCTCCTCGCCGTCGGCGTCGCTGCGAGGCGTCACCGTGCCCACCGGGGCTTCATTGCCGTTGAACTGGTCGTCGAGCTCGATCAGCAGGCCCGCGCCGTCCAGCTTGCCCACGTCGATGGCGTCGCCTTCGTTCTCGTCAGTGCCTGCGGTGTCGTCCATCGGCGGTGCAGCCTCTCGGTGCGCGCCGGGCGACCAGCCCGCCGTGGCGCCGGAGTTTTCTGCATCGTCGTCAGCGAGTACCACCACACCGACCAACTGGTTGTTGAACGCCTCGAAGTCAGGGCTGTCGACCTTGTACGTCTTGGCCCAGTGGTTCTCGTCTTCCTGTTGCGTGATCGAGTTGGCCTCGCTGGCCGTGGCTATCGTGTAGTCGTAGCCGTCCTCGTCATCGTTGAGCTCCGTCGGCATCACCGAGACGAAGTAGACCTTCGGGCGGCGGGCCAGGTCCTCGTCCGACCGCACGTCTATCGTGAACGAACCGTCGTCGTTCGCAACCGGGCGGTCGTTCGCGGTGCCGGTCACCGTCACCGTCAGGCCCGGCGCGATCCAGTCCATGGCCTCGATCGTGTCCGCCTCGTTGGTGTTCCCGGCGAGGTCGTGCACGGCGCCGCCGACCACCACCACGTCCGGCTTCGCGTCGGACGGGAGGTCCTCCGACAGCTCGATGTACACGCGGGAGCGCGGCTCGGGGATGTTGTCGTCGGCCTTGTCGGCAGTGTCGTTAATCTCCGTGCCGGGCGTCTTGGCAGCGTTGTGCTTATCGACGGCAGCCTGGTGGTCGGCCGTTGCGTCGGTCTTTGCCTTGGCAGCGGCGTCGTACGCGGCCTTGTCGATGATGTACTGGTCCCACTGACCGCAGATCTGCACATCAGCGCCGGCAGCGATAGTGGTGAGGTCGCCGGCACACTCTGTCGGTTCCGTGGTGACCCCATTTATCGTACCGTCGGGTTCCGGAGCGTCTGCATCAGCAGCGAGGTTGTCGATGTCGATGGTTGTCACGTTGGCGGCGTGCTGGGTCCACCGGCCCTCAAGGAGCAGCAGAGCGACCTGCGCCGACGTCCTGCCAGCAACAGAATCCCGCGCAGCGATCCACGCAGCTGACTCATCCGCGTCCGTGCGGGCGCTCGGCTGCGAGAGAGCCGGTTCGTCGGGCGTGTACCTGATAACCGTCGGCGGGTAGTCCGCCCGCTTGGGGATGCCCAGATTCCTGTCGATAGACGGCGCCTCGTTCGGGCGGATGAAGCCCACGATGGTGTAGCCGACCACCGTGATGTTGCCCGTGTCCACGTCGCCCAGCGCATCCGGGCTGCCGTTCGCGCCGCCGCCCTTGAACTCGAGCGCGATGTATGAGCGGTCGACCTTCTCCCGGTCCTTGTCCGCGTCCCAGGCGATGCCTGTGCGCGCCTCAACCAGGGCAGGGTCGGTGTCGTCCACGCGGAACACGAACGGCTCGTCGGCCACGTTGTTGGAATCGTCCGCGTCGGTCACGGTCCAGTTGCCCGCGCGGTCACGCGCGCGCAGCCGGTAGAGGAAGTTCCCTCCGGTGTCGTCGTTCTTGTCCGCGCCGCTGGCGGTGAAGGCGTAGGCGACGCCTGCACGGCTGCCCGCCATCCGCCACTCGCCGGACGCGCTGATGTCCCTGTACTCCACAGCAGGCGGGTCCTGGGCGGTGCTCATCGGGTTGTCCGCGATGTGCACGTCAATGTCGGCGGCAGCGCCGTTCGCAGGCACCGCCGTCTCCGGGTCGACGGAGAGCGGCTCGTTGTGCAGGATCTGGTCGCCGTCCGGGTTGATCTCCCGAAGGTCGTCGTCCGGTGAGATGACGCTCTCGCCGTCGTGGCGGAGGCCGGAGTCGTCGTCCCGCACCTCGAAGCCGTACGTAAGACGGCTGGAGCGCGTCACGGCGTTGTCCTCCGGCGTGATGGCCGAGAAGTCAGGGCCCAAGCCGTCGACGGTCAGCTCAATCCGGCCGGACTGGCCGGGCACGGTGATGACGAGCCGGTCGCCGTGCCGCGCGGGAATCTGCGCGATCCCGTCGTTGTCGGCGCTCGTTACCGGCGCTTCTCCTGGGTCAGTGGTGTCGCCGTCTTCGTTCAAGTCTTCTGTGGGGTGGCAGAACTGCGGACCGTCGTTCTCCTTGTTGATACCGTCGTCGGGAACGACCTTGAAGAATCCCTGGGCGTTCCGCCCCGCGACGCGGTCGGTTGCGATTGCATGTGTGCCGTCCCCGGCCGCAGCCACGGCGAGTTCTATAGTGATGCTCCTGGTGGAACGGTTGTTCCGCACAACGGCCTTCACCGTTGCCTCGGGACCGGGGTCGTCGACATTGCCATCGCCGCCACCGTCTATCAGCACACAGTCAGGACCCCAGACGGAGGTTGCTTGAGCCGCGTCGCCAGGGTGCTGGACGTTGATGAGGACGGTGTTGTAGGCGCCTTCGCCTTCGCCTTCTACAACTCCTGTCGTACCTGGGTCATCGACCTCGTCGTTCACGTTGTCGTTGGAGACGTAGAGTACGCGCCGGAAGAACGTGTTCTGCGGGTCGACGCGGCGGTCCGCCAGGTAAGCGGGGTCGTCGACGCCCATCGTCCCTGCAGTGGCGTTGAGAGTAGATAGGTGCGCAGGCGTGTCGGCGGGGATGTAGGGCCAATCCTCATCGGCAGGCGTCCGATCAGAGGCAAAGGAGAACGTACTCCGCGCCAGTTTGCCCATCTGCGCGTCGGCGATGTCGTCGAAGATGCCGACGGCGATAACGCCGTTACCCTGCTTCCCGTCGGTGATGTCCTGCTGCGCCAGTGTGGGCAGCACGATGAGCAGCGAGAGCGCCACTGCCATCAATGTCGCTATGAGCGGAATCTTGGTGAATCTCACTTCTACCCCCCTTGTGGAGCTGTAGTTTCGGTTTGGCGCTCTCTCCGAGAGCAGGGTGGTCCGTTCTTTCTCTCTTCGTTACGTTCCCCGCGGAGGTTGCTGCCTCCGCGGGGATAGGTTCAGCCTGTTGGTTTACGGGACCAGTGTGCCGGCCTCCGTGCTCCAGACCCAGTAGCCCTTGCCGTTGACTATCTCGTTATCGTTGTCGCCGTCGTCCGGGATGGACTTCGCCCAGGTGTTGTTCGAGGTGTCGAAGCTGTAGGCGACCTTCCACTCGAGGTTCTTGAAGTAGTCGTCGGCCTCGTCGCCGCCGGACGGCGCCTTGCCGAAGGAGTTCTGCTGCACGTCCACGACGCCGAGCAGGTTCCAGCCGGCGATGACGCTGGCGGTCGGGAGGACGGACGATGTGTCCGTCTCCGGGATCAGGGCCGAGATGGACTCGAAGGCGGTGGTCTGGACCCAGTAGCCGTAGCCGCCGACGATGTCGGTGAGGGTGCCGCGCCACGTGCCGTTGTCGTTGACGGCGGTGAGCCATGCGTCGTCCTGGTAGGCCAGCACGATGGAGGCCTGCATGGAGTCGCTCATGACCGCCTGGACGCTGGAGTCGAGCGGGGTGCCCGGCACCGAGACGAGGTTCCAGCCCGGCGTGAGGCTCACCTTGTACGGCTTCCGCGCCACGACGTCGAAGTCGTAGGTGTCGGAGACCTCGTTGCCGACGTCGTCGCGGCCCGTCACCTTCAGCTCGTAGGAGCCGGTGCCCAGATCCCGCGCGCCCAGCGTGTACTTGCGGTTGGAGACCGCGGACACGTGACCGCTGACGTCGCTGCCGTTCAGCGTGATGGAGACGATCTCCACCGCGCTGTGGGAGTCGGCCGGGAAGTTCTTGATCGTGTTCCCGTTGTCGTCCTTCTCGTATTCACCCCTCTCGAGGGCGAAGTCGATGGTGATGAACGGGTTGCTGCTCTCGGTCTCGTCCGTGTCCACATCCGTTTCGGGCGAGATGGAGAAGGCAGGGTCCGCGATGTTCTTGTCTATCTCGACGAGCAGCCCGGCTGCCTCGAGAGCCTTGATGTCGGCCTTGTGCGTGTTCGTCGGCGCCTTGTCTGTCCGCGCCATGTTCCAGCCGGGGGTCCCGCCAACGTTGTTGTTGTCGTCCTCGCCGACCACGACGAGCGCGTAGAGGCCGTCACTGTTGCCGATGTCGCTGTCGTCGTAGGTGCGCGACCAGGATTCCGTCTCGCCGCTCACCACCGTCACGCGGTCGCCGGGCCGGGGGTTGCCCAGGATCGCCTTGACCTTGTCTTCGGTCGAACTGTCATCCAGGACCGGAGCGAAGTAGACCGTCGGCAGACGCCGCAACTCCTCGTCCGAACTGATGGTGACGGCGATCTCGCCGCCGCGCTTGATGACCGGGCGGCCCGTCACGTCCGTGACCAGCGTTACGGTGAGGCCGGGGGCGATCAGGTCCACGGGGTCGATCTCGTCCTGGCTGCTGGGGTTGCCGGCGAGGTCGAGCACCGCGCCGCCGAACATGGAGACCTGCGGAACCGCGTCAGGCGCCAGCTCCTCGGCCAGCTGCAGGTAGACGCGCGCCGTCGGAACGTCCTGCGAGCCCAGGCAGTTCCCGTCGATGTCCTTCGGGTACCTGTCTTCCACGTCCGTGGTCTCCTTGCAGTCCGACTTGGCGCCGGGCTGGACGAAGCCGACGACCGTGTTGCCCTCGACGAGGAACTTGTCGATGTCCACGCCCGTGACGGCGTCGAAGTTCTTGTTGCGGTCGTTGAACGTCACCGCGATGGAGGAGCGGTCGACGATCTCCGTCCGCTTGTCCTCGTCGAAGGAGATGCCCGTGCGGGCGTCCTTGAACTCCGGCGAGGTGGTGTCCACGAAGAGCTCGTACGGCTGGGCGCCGCTCTCGTCGG
This sequence comes from Dehalococcoidia bacterium, assembly GCA_965220655.1. Taxonomy (GTDB): domain Bacteria; phylum Chloroflexota; class Dehalococcoidia; order Lucifugimonadales; family Australimonadaceae; genus Bin16. Next base: position 49,040 of record CBDCQO010000003.1, read on the forward strand.
AGTCGCTGTCGGTCTCCGTCTTGTTGCCCGCGCGGTCGGTGGCCTTGAGCTGCCAGTAGTACCTGGTCTCGTCCTGTCCGGTGACGGACATGTCGAGGAAGTAGGCGACGCCGGGGCTGGTGCCGCGCTGGCTCCAACTGCTGTTGCCGGCCTGGCTCTGGTCATCGCTGACGTCGCTGAGCGGCTGGCTGGTGCCGAGCAGCACCTTGATGTCGCGGGTCGCGCCGCCGTCCATGGAGCGGGGCTCGCCCGAGAGGAAGTTGTCGTCGTCGCCGTTGATGGCGCGGGGGTCGGTGTCGCCGCGCGAGTAGTCGAGCTCGCCGTCGTGCGCGAGACCGGAGTCGGAGTCGGTCACGGCGAAGCGGAACTTGACGGTCTGGGAGCTGAGGAAGTCGCCGTCGTTCGGGAAGACCTCGGAGAAGTCCGGCCCTTCGGCGTCGACCATAATCGTGACGCTGCCGGAGACGCCCGCGACCGTGATGGTGAGGGTGTCGCCGTGCCGCGCCGGAACCAGGCCGATCACGGCAGGGATGTCGTCCGGCGAGCCGTTGGTGTCGGCATCCAGTGAAACAGCCGTGCTGTCACAGGTGCCGGTCTCGCTCTCGGTGCCGGCGCCCACGACCTGGAAGACGGCACTCTGTGTGCCCACCGGGTCCTGAGGGGTGCCGGAGTCATCGTCGGAGTCGTTGTCCAGGTAGACCGTGTACGAACGGCCTGAGCGGTTGTTCTTGACCGTCGCCTTCGCTCCACAGTCGAAGTCATCGGCAGCCTCGGCGCTCTCCTCAATCGCAGGAGTAACGGTAGTGTCAGCCCTGACACCCTCAACACCGTCAGCACCGGGGAGCGCGTTCACGGTGGTAGACATGGCCGTGATCATCACGCGGAAGTTCGCCTCATCGTCGTTCGACACGTAGAGGTTGCCGTTGAAGTACGAGTCGGCCATGTCCGTGCCGGTGTCGCCCTTCAGCACATCGACCTTCAGGCCGGAGCCGCTGGAGAGCGTGCCACGAGTGTCGTCGTAGTCCCGGGCCTGTGCGAGGACCGGTAGAACGATGAGCAGCGAGAGCGCCACTGCCATCAATGTCGCTATGAGCGGAATCTTGGTGAATCTCACTTCTACCCCCCTTATGGAGCTGTAGTCTTGGGCTTGGCGCTCTCTCCGAGAGCAGGGTGGTCCGTTATTCCTCTGTACCTGCAAGCGTGCAACGTGCTGCGCGGCATTGCAGGGATGCTATTGTCCAACGAGAGCCGCCGCCCTTGCAATAGGATGCAAAGGGCAGTTCCGGCCAATCGCCTCGTGTATGTCTCTGCGTCAACACGCAAGGTTCTTTCTACCAGCGCATGGCGCGCGTGTCAATGAGGATGAGGGGCGAGCCTCACCCCTCTGGGAGTGGTGGGCTTGCCCCAATGGACGTAGTTCTTCCCACCCACCCACCCGGTACGCTTGTGGGGGACACCCCCACGCCCCCGGCATAGGGCGCTCCGCCCCTCTGCACTCCCCGTCCAGACACCCTGCCCCCCCCCTCTCCACCGGGGCACCCCGAGAGATGTTTCGACTGCGCCTGCGGCTTCGCTCAACATGACAAGGGTGGGCGTCTCTAAGAGACGCCCCTACACCAGACGGCCCGAGAGGATGTTTGCGCGCTGAAGCGCGGACGCTCAACATGACAAGGTGGGCGCCCACAAGGGACGCCCCTACACCAGGCAACCCGAGAGGATGTTGCGCGCTGAAGCGCGGACGCTCAACATGACAAGGCGGACGCCCACAAGGGACGCCCCTACACCAGGCAACCCGAGAGATGTTTCGACTACGCCTCCGGCTTCGCTCAACATGACACCACTCACCAGATGCCCAGGCGGTTGGCGAGGGCGCCGGAGTCGGAGGGGAGGTCGGTGGAGTCGCGGACGGGGCGCGGGGGCGGCGGCGGGGGCGCGTTGGGGGGGCCGGTCCAGATCTGGAGGCTGGGCGGCTCCATGAAGGCGAGGGCGAGGGCGTCGGCCTTGTCCGGGGAGCGGAGGCCGCGGCGGCGCAGGGAGGACTTGCTCTCCATCTTGACCTGGCCGGCGCTGGTGACGTCGTAGCGGAGGCCGAGGAGCTGGCTGATGAGCTCTTCGTCGGGCGGGATGGCGATGAGGTTGTCGTTGAAGAGGCGGCGGAGCTCCCAGAAGAGCTCGGCGCGCATGTTGGCGAAGCGTCCGGACTGGCGGGCCTTGCCGCCGAACTGGACGCCGTACACGGGCGCCCGGAGCTCACGCAGGCGGTCGACGACGCCCGCGCCGAGTCCGCCCTCGTCGACGAAGACGGCGGGGATGTCGTGGTCGCGGACGAGGGTGACGGCCTCGCCGGCGGTGCGCATGGTGTCGATGCGGGAGAAGGAGCGGAGGTACTCGACGCTCCAGCCTCGTCGGACGCAGAGGGCGGTCTTGTCGGAGCCGAAGCGGGCGACGTCGACGCCGAGGCGGAGGTCACCCGAGGGGGGATCACCCTCTCCCGCCACTGCATGGCGACCTCTCCCCTCGAGGGAGAGGGGGTTAGCGGCGCCCGCGTCTGATCCACCCTCTCCCGCGCTTGCAGCGCGACCTCTCCCCTCAAGGGAGAGGGGGTTGTCTGGTCCCCTCGCCCTACAAGGGGAGAGGGTTAGGGAGAGGGTACTGTGGTCGGGGGTGGCGGGTTCACCCTCTCCGCTCCCCTCTGATTCACCCTCTCCCGCCACTGCGTGGCGACCTCTCCCCTCAAGGGAGAGGGGGTTGGCGGTGGGGGCGGAGGAGAGGGTGGCGGGCGGGACAATGTCGCCCTCCCAGCGGGCGACGGCGGCTTCGATGGCGGAGCGGGAGAGGAGGGAGTCGTCGAGCATGTCGGGGAAGCGGGCGAGGATGGAGCCCTGGTAGAGGGGGTGGTCCTCGCCCCAGTCGAGCTTGCGCTCCTCGACGTCTTCCTCGGTGGGCATGCCGGGGGCGCCGCCGTTCTCGCCGGTGAAGTTGGGGGTGTCGTAGACGGAGACGGTGACGCCGGCGTAGATGTGGCGCTTGGTGTGGTGGGAGTCGAAGAACTCGCCGTCGCGCGAGAAGGCGTTGCCGGTGAGGAGCATGCGCGCGGGGTAGAGGCGCTTGAGGGCCTCCATCTGGTCCTGGGGCATGGCGTGTGCCTCGGTGACGACGACGAGGAGCTCCGGGGAGTGGAAGCCCTGGAGGTTGTCGGCCTTGTTGGTGGAGAAGCCGATGGCGTAGCGGTCGTCGGCGATGTTCCACTGTGAGCCGGAGAGGCGTCCGCCGAGGGGGACGCTGGAGGCCTTGTACGCGGCGCGGAGCTCGCGCCAGACGATCTGTTCGACCTGGCGCTGGGTGGGGCCGGTGACGACGACGATGGCGCGGAGGCGCGTGGCGAGCCACCAGAGGATGGCGCGCGCGGCGGCCCAGTCCTTGCCGGAGCCGTTAGCGCCGACGACGCTGACGCGGCGCTGGACGGCGAGGGCGCGAAGGATCTCGCGCTGCTTCTCGTAGGGGGGCGGGTGGCCCAGGACGTCTTCGACGAAGCGGACAGGGTCGTCCCTGTAGTCTTCGAGTACGGCGGTCAATGTGGTTCCTCCTCCTTTTTTCTTAGGGCTAACGCGGGCGGTTTGTCATTCTGAGCGGAGCGCAGCGGAGTCGAGGAATCTCTCAGGTGGCGCATCGCTACATCGGGACGTTCTCCCCCGAGAGATGTTTCGACTACGCCTCAGGCTTCCGCCTTCGGCTTCGCTCAACATGACAAGGGGGTTTGTCATTCTGAGCGGAGCGCAGCGGAGTCGAGGAATCTCTCAGGTGACGCCCTGCCCTGTACGAACGCTCCCCGAGAGATGTTTCGACTACGCCTCAGGCTTCCGCCTTCGGCTTCGCTCAACATGACAAGGCAAGGGGGCATCTCCGGCTTCGCTCAACATGACAAGGTGGGGGGTATACGGCTGCGCTCAACATGACAAGGGCGGCGGTTAAAGGTGGGCGGTTAACAGAGAAAGCCCCCTGGTCTCAGGGGGCTGTTGCCCTTTCCCGCGGCTCGTCCGCGAGGGTGCGATCGGGTATTCGGTTGGGTGTCGCATTCCATGATGCGGCAGGAGGGGGCGTCCGCGCAATGGGGCGGTGTCACAAGATCAATTTGTCATTCCGAGCGGAGCGCAGCGGAGTCGAGGAATCTCTCAGGTGGCGCATCGCTCATCGGGACGTTCTCCCCGAGAGATGTTTCGACTGCGCCTCAGCCTTCCGCCTTCGGCTGCGCTCAACATGACAAGGTGGGGGGGTCTACGGCTGCGCTCAACATGACAAGGTGGGGGGGTCAACATGACAAGGTGGTTGTCATTCTGAGCGGAGCGCAGCGGAGTCGAGGAATCTCTCAGGGGGGCGCATCGCTCATCGGGACGTTCTCCCCGAGAGATGTTTCGACTGCGCCTCAGGCTTCCGCCTTCGGCTTCGCTCAACATGACAAGGGGAGGGGGTCACCATGACAAGGTGGGATCTGTCATTCTGAGCGGAGCGCAGCGGAGTCGAGGAATCTCTCAGGTGCACCCCTGCTTGAAAAGGTGACACGCGCCTCACGACAGCATGGCAGGGCACAACTACACTGGTCCGTGGAGCACAGCGATGGCGAAGCGCTATTACGTGTACATGGCCACCAACGCATCCCGGACGCTGTACGTGGGCGTGACGAACAACCTGCCTCGACGAGCAGCAGAGCACCAGGCAAAGACCTACGAAGGCTTCACGGCGCGCTACAACATCGGGCACCTCGTCTACTTCGAGGAGACTGCCGACGTGCGCGAAGCTATCGCACGGGAGAAGCAGCTCAAGCGGTGGACACGTCGCAAGAAGACCGCGCTCATTGAATCGTTGAATCCTACCTGGGCCGACCTGGCAGCGGAGGATCGGGAGGGCTGAAGCCTTCAGCACTGCGAACGCTCCCCCGAGAGATGTTTCGACTACGCTCAACATGACAAAGGGGGGGGGGTTGTCATTCTGAGCGGAGCGCAGCGGAGTCGAGGAATCTCTCAGGTGGCGCCCTGCCCTATACGAACGCTCCCCGAGAGATGTTTCGACTGCGCCGCAGGCTTCCGCCTTCGGCTGCGCTCAACATGACAAGGGGGGTGTCATTCTGAGCGGAGTGGAGCGGAGTCGAGGAATCTCTCAGGTGGCGCATCGATCATCGGGACGTTCTCCCCCGAGAGATGTTTCGACTGCGCCTCAGGCCTCCGCCTTCGGCTACGCTCAACATGACAGGGGGGGACGCTCCCTGAGAGATGTTTCGACTACGCCGCAGGCTTCCGCCTTCGGCTACGCTCAACATGACAGGGGGGCGAGGGGACCAAGCCGGGGGCGCCTCTCAGAGACGCCCCTACACCAGGCGCTGGATTCCCGCCTTCGCGAGAATGACGGGGGGGGGGGGACGAGAGAGCCCCCTCCGTTGCCGGAGGGGGCTTTCTGTGTGTCTCGCTGTCGCGGCCGGAAGGCCGTGCAGGTTACGGGACGAGGGTGCCCGGTGCGCTGTTCCAGAGCCAGTAGCCCTTGCCGTTCAGCATCATGTGCGGGGCGTCCGCCGTTCCGCCGTCCGGTATCAGCTTCTCCCAACGGTTGAGCTGGGTCTCGAAGCTGTAGGCCACGCGCCAGTTGTTACCCAGGCTCGTGAGGTACTGGTCAGCGTCCTCGCCGACGCCCTCATCGACCTCCCGCTGCTGCGCGTCCACGACACCCACGAGGTTCCAGCCGGAGATGATCGGCACCGTCGGCAGGTTGGAGGTCGGCAGTGTCGGCGGGATCACGGTTTCGATGGTCTCAACGACCGTCGTCCGGACCCAGTAGCCGTAGCCGCCCTGGATGTCGGTCAGCGTGCCCTGCCAGCGGCCGTCCTCGTTCCTGACGGCGGTTACCCACTCGCCGCTCTGGTAGCCGAGGACGGTGTCGGCCTTGAGGTCGGAGCCGATGACGTTGCCCACGGCGGGGTTGAAGGGGTCGCCGGGGATGGAGATGAGGTTCCAGCCGGGCTGGAGGTCGATCTCGTAGGGCTGGCGCTCCAGCACCTCGAAGTCGAACTCCCGGTCGTCCTCGTCCACCTCGTTGCCGACGTCGTCCATAGCCTCGTAGGCGATGGTGTAGTCGCCGATCTCGAGGCCGGTGACCGCGAGCACGTACTTGTACGGTTCAACCTCGACGACCTCGGCCAGGCGGTCCTCGCCGTTGAGCGTGAGGGCCGTGATGGTGACGCGCGAGTGCGAGTCGGTCCTGGCCGGCTTGCTGTCCTTGATGACGATGGACTTGGACGTGCCGGTCTCGTCATCAGCGGCCGGGTCGTAGGTCGTGTCATCCGGGTCGAGTTCCGTGGTGCCCTTGTCGTCGGTGACGGCGATGCCGTACTCGTTGGGCTCCGAGAAGGTGATCTGGATGTACGGGTTGGTGCTCTCCGTCATGTTCTTGACGGTGCCGGGGTTCGTGGACGGCAGCACCTCGATGTCCGCAGCCGCCAGGTTGTTGTCGATCTCCAGAAGGAAACCGCCTGCGTCGAGCTTCTTGAAGTCCAGCTTCTCAGTGGCTTCCGGAACGCCGTCGTCGTCGCCGTCCGTCCAGCCGGCGCTGTTGCCGGAGTTGCGGTTCAGGTCCGTGGCGGTGATGACCACGGCCACGATGCGGTCGACCGAACCCGGGATGCTGGTGCTGTCCGCGTTGACCTTCTTCTCCCAGTTGTTCGGGGTGTCCTCAGAGAGGTTCACCTCGCCGCCGGTCTCAAGGATCGTCAGACCGGAGGCCGCGCCGCCGACGCCGTTGGCGCCGTCGTCGTCAGCGCCCGTGACGTCCGCCTTGCCCGTGATGGTGGCGAAGTAGAGGCGCGGGAAGGTGACCAGGTCCTCGTCCGAGGAGACGCTGACGGTGAAGGAGCCGTCGTCGTCCGTGGCCGCGCGGGCGGCGGTGCCGGAGCTGCTGGTGATGCTGATGGTGATGCCCGGCGCGATCCAGTCCTGGACCTCGTTCTCGAGCGACTGCGTCGCGTTGTTGTTGCCGGCGATGTCCTGGAGGATGCCGCCGAGCAGCTGGATGGTCGGCTCATCGTCGGAATCGAGGGCTTCCGCCAACTCCAGGTAGACGTGCGCCCGCGGGTCGTAGCCGTCACAGTCGAGGCTTGCGTTGCGCTCCGCGTACCACTGGATGTTCTTGGCGGACTCGTCCACGCGGGTGGTGTCCGGGTCGTCGTCCTTGCAGACGGGCTTGTCGGTCGGGGAGATGGCGTTTATGACCGTGTTGCCCTCGACCGTGAACTCGTCCGCCTCAACGGTGGAGGAGCGGATGCGGTCGTCGCCGCCTCTGTCGTCGCCGTTGACGAAGTGGAGCGCGATCCAGGAGCGATTCCTGAACTCGCCCTCGCCGGGCTCGTAGCCGATGCCGGTGCGAGCGAGGGTGACCTCAGGGTCCGCGTCGTCCACCTTGAAGGAGTACGGCTGCTTGCCCTTCTCGTCCTCGTCGCCGTCGGTGGTGACTGAGTTGCCGACGCGGTCGCGGGCGGTCACCTGCCAATGGTAGGTGCCGAAGCCCTTGCCGGTGAGGGTCATGTCGAGCGTGTACTCGACGCCCCTGGTGTTCTCCGTCCAGTCGCCGCCGACAGCCTTGTCGGAGTCGTCGGTGTTCATGCCCCAAACGGCATTCATGTCCTTGAGGATGCCTACGTTGCCCGAAGCCACGTCGGGGTTGTAGTTCTTCTCGAGGTCGATCGGGATCTCACCATTGGGGCCATAGGGGTCGGTGCCCGCCTGGGTGCTGTCGACCGCAGGGTCGCCGTTCTCGTCCACGTCCTGCGGGTTGTAGGTGCCGTCCACTTCTCCGGTGAAGCGCACCTCAATGTCCCTCGTGGTGCCGTCGCCGGCGGTCGTGCTTCCAACCGCCCTGCCACCCCGGCCTCCACAGTCGGTGGCAGCGGTGTCAGACGCGTCGGGGTCCGGGCCACAGGTGAGCGGCTCGCTGAGGTTCTGGTCGCCGTCGCCGTTCTGGGGCGCGGGGTCCTGGTCAACGCTGTTGCCGGACTCGCCGTCGTAGCGGATGCCGGAGCCGTCGTCGCTGATGACGAAGCCGAGCTGCACGGTCTTGCTCTTCTGCGGGTCGCTGGCGATGGGGGTAGCTTCCTCAATCTCGGGCGCGTCGCCGTCGACGACGACCCTGATGGAGCCGGAGACGCCCTTCACCGTGATGGTGAGGGTGTCGCCGTCGCGCGCGGGGATGACCGCGGCGCTGGCGTGCGTCCAGCCGTCCTCGGGGTCCAAGTCGGTGTCAGACGCGTCCGGGTCGTGCCTGGTCGGGTCGACGTGGGCAACGTTACAGGGACCATGGTGCCGCTCGACATCCTCTTCCTGGTCCCAGACCGCGACGATGCCCTGGTAGATCGTGGTTCCACCCGCCGCAGGGTCGGTTTCACCTGTCGGTACGAGGTAGACCGTTGCCGGGGTGTTGCTGCGACCGTTCCTGACGGTCGCAATGGCAGTACCACCTGTCGTGCCGTTGTAGGAGATACAGTTCGCTATGCTTTCGTCCACAGGGGAATCTGCCGTGCCAGTAGCGGGGTCATCCGCGATCCCTGATACCCCTGTCTCCTGGAGGTTCTCCTGGTCACTCACCTTGGCGGTGATGAGGATGGTGTTGTAGGCCTTCTCCTTGTTGGAGACGTAGAGATTGCCCTTGAAGTAGGTGTCGCGCGCATCGAAGGCGCCGCCGCCCGCTGCGGTAGCCCACGCGTCGGCGGACTCCGCGATGCTCGCGGGGGCGGGCGTGTCCTCATTCGGCAAGTTGTTGAGGTCGTCGAGGTTGTCGGCGACGCGGACGTCGATCCAGTCACCGACGGAGAGCCGACCATCGGTGCGGTCGCCGCTGACCTGAGCCAGCGTCGGGAGAACGATGAGCAGCGAGAGCGCCACTGCCATCAATGTCGCTATGAGCGGAATCTTGGTGAATCTCACTTCTACCCCCCTTATGGAGCTGTAGTCTTGGGCTTGGCGCTCTCTCCGAGAGCAGGGTGGTCCGTTATTCCTCTGTGTCTGCGTGCACGCCACGTACTGCGCGGCATGGCAGGGATGCTATTGTCCAACGACAGCCGCCGCCCTTGCAATAGGATGCAAAGGGCAGTTCCGGCCAATCGCCTCGCGTATGTCTCTGCGTCAACACGCAAGGTTCTTTCTACCAGCGTCCGGCGTGATGTGTCAATGCGCCACGTTGCAGAAACGGGGGGCGCGTCGATTGACACCCCGCCTGCGCGCTGCCTAGAATCGCAATCGTGCAAGCGACGACGCCGCGTCCGGACCCGGTGGCGAGCCACCTGCGGCGTAGTGTCCCCAGTTTCGCAGGCACGTTCCACGCCGCAGTACCCGTATGGCGGGCGCCTCTGAGAGACGCCCCTACGCCAGGCGAGGTTCCTGCCTTCGCAGGAACGACGGGGGCTGCGCCCCGCGTCGGGCGCCTCTCAGAGACGCCCCTCCACCCTCACCCCGCGGTGCGCGTATGACGACGAAGTACATCTTCGTGACGGGGGGCGTGGTGAGTTCGATCGGGAAGGGGATCTGCGCGGCGGCGATCGGGCGCATCCTCAAGAGCCGCGGGCTGACGGTCGCGGTGCAGAAGCTCGACCCGTACCTGAACGTCGACCCGGGGACGATGTCGCCGTACCAGCACGGGGAAGTGTTCGTGACTCGCGACGGGAGCGAGACGGACCTCGACCTGGGCCACTACGAGCGTTTCATCGACATCGAGCTGACGCACAACTCGAACATCACGGCGGGGCAGGTGTACACGCAGCTGCTCGGGGAGGAGCGTCGCGGGGTCCACCTCGGGGGTACGATCCAGACGGTGCCGCACGTCACGAACGTCATCAAGGAGTTCATGCTTCGCGCGCAGCACGAGGGCCCGGACGTCGTCCTGGTCGAGGTCGGGGGGACGGTCGGCGACATCGAGGGTCAGCCGTTCCTCGAGGCGATACGTCAGATGCGGACGTCGGTGGGCCGGCGCAACACGTTCTACGTCCACGTCACGCTTCTGCCGTACATCGGGGCGACGGGAGAGCTCAAGACGAAGCCGACGCAGCACTCCGTTAAAGAGCTTCGCGCGATAGGCATCCAGCCGGACGCCATCGTGTGCCGGTCGGACCATCCGATCCCCCATTCAATCAAGGAAAAGATAGCGCTCTTCTGCGACGTGGCCCCGGACGCGGTCATCCCGATGGAGACGCTGTCGAACATCTACGAGGCGCCGCTGGTGCTCGAGCAGGAGGGCGTCGGCGACATCCTCGTGCGCGAGCTGAACCTCGACGTTCCCAACGGCAGCGACCTGTCGCGCTGGGAGGCGATGACCCAACGCATGGCGAACCCGCACGGCCCGCTTCCGATCGCGGTCGTGGGGAAGTACGCCGACCTGCCGGACGCGTACCTGTCGGTCCGCGAGGCGCTGCGTCACGCGTCGCTGTTCCACGATCGCGACGTAAGCATCGACTGGGTGCGGTCGGAGGACATCGAGCGCGACGGCGCGGACGCGTGGCTCAGCCACACGCTGGGGATCGTCGTGCCGGGCGGCTTCGGCAGCCGTGGCGTCGAGGGGATGATCCAGGCGGTACGCTACGCGCGCGAGCGTCAATTGCCGTACCTCGGGCTGTGCCTCGGCATGCAGGTGATGGTCATCGAGCACGCACGGAACGTCCTCGGCCTCGCGGGTGCGAACTCGACCGAGTTCGATCCGGAGACGCCGGACCCCGTGATCGACCTCATGCTCGATCAGCGGAGCGTCAACGACATGGGCGGAACGATGCGCCTCGGCAACTATCCGTGCGCGCTGGCGCACGGCTCCAAGGCCGCGAAGGCCTACGGCACGCCGGAGGTGAACGAGCGCCACCGGCACCGCTTCGAGTTCAACAACGCGTACCGCGAAACGCTCTACGAGGCGGGGATGCTCGCGTCCGGGCTGTCGCCGGATGGCACACTCGTGGAGATCGTCGAGCTGGAGAAGCACCCGTTCATGGTGGGGGTGCAGTTCCACCCGGAGTTCCGGTCGCGCCCGGAGCAGCCGCACCCGCTCTTCCGCGAGTTCGCCGCCGCGGCGACACACGTCATGCGCGAGGGCGCGCAGCCCGAACTGCCGATGGGCAACGGCGGGGCGTAGGACGGGCGAGGCGCCACTTCACGTGTCCCTACCGGGATACCCCACACCCACCTCCGCAATACCTTCACCCTAACCTCTCCCCTTACACGCATGCGCACATGGCGTTTCCCTAGGGCAGTATTACCTGCAGTAGTTAGTGCATACTAAATGGAGAACTTGTCAATACATAGCAACTGGCGTATCGTGCACAGCGCTCGCCCGGCAGTAGCGGGGGCGCATGGCGACATGCCGCCGAACGAGGGAGGTCCCATGAGGGCCAGCGAGGGAGTGGTCGATGCGTAAGTCAGTGACCCTTTCCGTGCTCCTCGCAGTTGTGGGCGGCCTGGTGGCAGCCTGCGGCAGCGGGGGGCCAGACGACGACCTGACGCAGGACGTGGTACGGAACTACGCTGACGGCGCGCACGCGATGTACGCGAAGAGCCTCGCGAGCGCGGAGGCGCTGGACGCGGCCATAGACCGCTTCCTTGCCTCCCCGTCGGAGGTGCGGCTCGACGCCGCCAAGCGCGCGTGGCTGCTCGCCCGCGACGACTACGGCCCCACGGAGGTCTACCGGTTCTACGACGGCCCGATAGACAACGCGGAAGACGGCCCCGAAGGGCTGGTGAACGCGTGGCCTCTCGACGAGGCGTACATCGACTACGTCGAGGGAAACCCGGACGCCGGCATCATCAACAACCCCGGCGACTTCCCGACCATCGACGCGGACCTCATCGTCTCCCTCAACGAGGAAGGCGGTGAGGAGAACGTCTCGACCGGCTGGCACGCCATCGAGTTCCTGCTCTGGGGCCAGGACCTGAACGACGACGGCCCCGGCCTGCGCCCGGTTGAGGACTACATCACGAACGCCAACGCCGACCGGCGCAGCACCTACCTGGCGACCGCGTCGGACGTGCTCGTGCGTCACCTGCGCGACATGGTCGATGCGTGGGCGCCCGGCAACAGCGGCAACTACCGGGCCGAGTTCCTCTCCGTCGACTCCGACGAGGCGCTCCGGCGCATCGTCACCGGCATCGGCGAGATGAGCAGAGGCGAGCTCGCGGGCGAGCGGATGACGGTCGCCTACGAAGCGCGGTCGCAGGAGGACGAACACTCCTGCTTCGCGGACAACACGACCGCCGACATCATCGGCAACGCGTACGGCGTCTGGCTGGTGTACACGGGCGACTACGGCACCGTGAACGGCCCCGGCATCCGGGACCTCATCGCCGCCGAGGACGAGGAGCTTGCCCAGCAGCTGGAGGACGAGATACGGAAGAGCGTTGCTCTCGCCAACGCGATCCCGGCGCCGTTCGACCAGCACCTGCGCGAGGGCGTGTCGGACGCGGACCCGGGCCGCCAGGCGGTGCTGAGCACCATCGTCGCGCTGGAGGACCAGACCGACACGATCGTTTCGGCGGCAGAGGCTATCGGCATCACCATCAGCGTCAGTTAACGTGATGCGGTGAGCGACGGGAGTAGAGACGTGATCGTGCGCGTATCGAGATGGCCGGCAGCAGCGCTGCTCATCGCAGCGGGGCTACTGGCCATCTCGATGGCTGCCTGTTCACAGGACGACCGGATAGACGAGTCGCTGCTGTTCGACGAACGTCTCGGGGGCGAGACGACGGCGTTCAGCAAGGGAACCAACGCCTTCGAGCTGTCCGCGCGCAATCTCACGAACGAGGAGCGGCGGATGTTCGAGGTGGGAGACAGCTTCTTCAACCAGAACTGGGTAACCGCGCCTGCGTCGACGGAGGCACGCGACGGGCTGGGCCCGACGTTCAACGCCCTTGCCTGCTCGTCGTGTCACGCGCACGACGGTCGCGCGAAGCCCCCCGACAACGACGACGACCCGGAGCGCGGCCTGCTGCTGCGGCTCAACGTGCCCGGCCCGGACGGCCCGGTGGACGACCCCGCGTACGGCGGACAGTTGCAGGACCGGGGCATCCTCCGCGTTCCGCCCGAGGGCCGTATCAGCATCCAGTACGAGGAGATGCCCGGCGAGTACCCAGACGGGACGCCGTACTCGCTCCGCAAGCCCACCTACTCGATAAAGGACCTGGCTTTCGGCCCGCTGCACGCGGACGTGACGATATCGCCGCGCGTCGGGCCTGCGACCATCGGCATGGGGCTTCTGGAGGCTATCCCCGCGGAGGACATCCTGGCGCTTGCGGACCCGGACGACGCCGACGGCGACGGCATATCCGGCCGCCCGAACATGGTGACCGACCTCAGGACCGGGAACACGGCGCTGGGGCGTTTCGGGTGGAAGGCCGGTCAGCCCAGCGTGGAGCAGCAGTCCGCGGGGGCATTCCTTGGGGATATCGGCATCACGTCCGTGCTCTTCCCGGAACAGAACTGCCCGGAAGCGCAGCAGGCCTGCCGGGACGCTATCAACGGGGGGACGCCTGAGATCGAGGACGAACGCCTCTCAACCGTGACGTTCTACGTGCAGACAGTCGCCGTGCCCGCCATGCGCGACATGGAGGACGACCAGGTGCGCGAGGGGGCGCAGCTGTTCGCGCAGGCCAACTGCATCGCCTGCCACACGCCACGGCACTTGACCGACGTGTCGCACCCGGTGCGCCCGCTGCGCGAGCAGACCATCTACCCGTACACCGACCTGCTGCTGCACGACATGGGCGAGGGGCTGTCCGACGGCGGCCACCAGGAGGGGCTGGCTACTGGCAGCGAGTGGCGCACACCGCCGCTGTGGGGCATCGGGCTGGTGGACACGGTGAGCGGCCACACGATGTTCCTGCACGACGGACGAGCGCGCGGGCTGGAGGAGGCTATCCTCTGGCACGGAGGCGAAGCGCAGGCATCCCGCGACGCGTTCACGCTGATGTCCGCCGATGAGCGGGCCGCACTACTGCGTTTCCTGGAGTCGTTGTGATGAAGACCGCCTTGCGCCTCTCCCTGCTGGCCGGGGCTCTCGTGGCCACTGCCGTTGCCTGCGGGCCGGGCGGGCCAGACGAGGCCGAGGTGCTCGCCAGCATCACGGACGACGTCATGGTCCCGAGCTACGAGGCGCTGGCCTCGGAGACAGCAGAACTCCGCGACGCGCTGAACGCGCTTTGCGCCGCACCGTCCGAGGCCGCGCTGAGCGATGCGCAGGAGGCGTGGCGCGGCGCGCGCGAGGCATGGGCGCGCTCGGAGGCGTCGGGGGTCGGGCCGGTGCTGGACAGGCGCTCGACCGGTGTCATCGCGTGGGCGATCGTGCAGCCCGAGCGCATCGACACGCTGCTGGCGTCCGACTCGGCCATCACCGCGGACTTCGTGCGGAGCAACATCTCGTCCACGCAGCGGGGACTCGGCGGCATCGAGTACGTGCTGTTCGGGGAGAATGCAGTGCTCACAGCAGACTCCAGGCGTTGCTCGTATCTCACCAGCGCGGCCTCCATGATAGCCGACGAGGCCGCCGCCCTCCGCGATGACTGGACGGCAGGCGGCTCCCCTTACAAGGACTACTTCACCGGACGCGCCGACGAGCCGCTGGAGACGAGCGAAGCGGTGGCGGAGGTCGTGCGGACGCAGGTGTTCCTCATCCGCACCATCGTGGACATGCGGCTCGCAGGAGCGCTCGGACTGCGGGGCGACGCCGACCCGACCGCGATACCGGGCGGCGCGGGGCTGAATGCGCTCGCCGACCTGCGCAACCAGGTGCTGGGCATGCGCGACGTGTACGAGGGCGTGGGGGAAGGGCACGGCGTCTCGGACCTCATCGTGCCGCTCTCGGAGGATGCGGACGAGCGGGTGCGCGCCGGATTCGAGGCGTCGCTGGCCGCTATCGACGCGGTGGACGATCCGCTGCGGGAAGCAGCGACACAGAGTTCGCCGCAGGCGCTCGCGGTGTACGAGGCGCTGATGGCGCTGCAGGACACGATCTCCACGGAGGTCGTCAGCCTGCTCGGCGTTTCGGTCGGCTTCAGCGACGCGGACGGCGACAGCCTCCGCTAGCGCTCGGGCGGTCCGGGCAGCACCCACCACTTCGGCCAGATGCCCGGCTCCACCCGCGCCAGGTCGACCGTGGGGTCGATGAAGCGTGCGGCCTGCCGTCCATTGAACGCGACCGATATGTCGGCGCGCACCTCGGCGTCCGGCACGCCCCGGCCCGCGAAATCCCGCGCGATGATGTGCGCCGTCGCCAGGAGCATGTCCGGGTGAGTCGCCATGCGCTCGACCTGCAGGGGCGTGAGGTACTCGTCCGGGTAGACGAGCCGCTCCTGCCCGCTCGCGGGGTCGAGCACGCGGAAGCGGGCATGGCCGGTCTTCTCCGTGAGCAGCACCCGCCAAGAGAAGCGGTAGCCGTCTTCGTTCCAGCGGACGTTGCCGGGGTAGGCCCAGTGCCGCAGCGGGACGAGCACCTGCACGAGGGCGAAGAGCACCAGGGCAATCACGGCGAGTCGTGTGGCCCAACCAACCCTCACCCCCGGCCCCTCTCCCGCCCAGGGGGAGAGAGGAGCATCGGGCGCACCGCTCGCTGGATTCCCGCCTGCGCGGGAATGACGAGACCTCATTCGCAGGGGCCAGTCGGGCGGGAAGAAGATGAGGGCTGCGGTAATCATGATCCAAGGGAACATGCCGATGGGGAAGAGCAGCCACGTCAGCACGTGGAAGACGACCACGACGGCGTAGGCCCACGGCCTGCTGCGCCGCCACAGCAGCCAGCCGATTATCGTGAGGTCGAATGCGGCGCCCATCCAGCTCATGGCCCAGGCGATCCAGGGTTCCCTGAGGAGCGCGCCGATGAGGAATACGTCGCTGCTGTTGTAGAGCCATACCTGCAGGGGCTGCGCGTGGAAGAGCCAGTCCGGATTGAGCTTGGCGATGCCGGAGAAGAAGTAGACGGCAGCGAGTTGCGAGCGGAGCACCCACACCACCCAGACGGGCACTGTGCCGTTCAGCGGGTGCGGGCTGCGTCTTGCGTCGAACGACGCCGTCCGGTGCAGCGGCATGAAGAGCATGAGGAAGCTGAGCAGGCTGACGAGGTAGTAGTGGTTCAGGTAGGTGGTCTTGTCCAGCAGTTCGACGTAGGTGAAGAGCAGGAAGAAGGCGGCGATGGAGAGGCGGTAGCGGTAGCCGAGCGCCACGCCGAGGGCGGCGACGCCGAGCAGCGCGAAGTGGGCGTACATGCCCCAGCCGGGCCACGGCTGCACCCACCAGAAGCCGGAGTAGGTGAAGTGGTGCTCGGGCGCGATGTAGAACTCGTCGATCCAGCCGCGCGCGGCGAAGCGGATGACGGCGATGACGCCGAGCGTCCCGAACGCGATGCGGAACGCCGCCGCGGACGCTCCGCTCACCGGACGCGAACCGGCCACGGCGGCGCGGTCGAGCAGGCGCGTCACGGACAACGCACCGGGCGCCCGCGCGAGCCAGGCAGGGGTGAGCATCATGGCGCGTAGTCTATGCCAGGGGTGGAACAGAGAGAGGCTAAAGCGCGGTCCTTCGCGGAATGACGGGAAAGGCCGGAATGACGTCGTTCATGCGACGCGCAGGGGTTGAACTGTATCGGGTACGCGGGGTACACTGGGACAGTCAACGCATCGTTCGGATGCATCCTGCTTCGCGCCAGTCCCTCGGAACCCGCCAGGCAGTACAAACCCCATCCACGGCCCATACACCACTCACCAGTATGCATATCCCTGTGGCGCAAGGCGCGCGAAGTGCGCGCACGCGCATCGCATAGCACCGGAGAAGTCGCTGCATGAACCTCGCGGAACTCCAGACCAAGACCTCTGAGCAGTTGCTCGCGCTCCTCAACGAGATTGAACCTGAGCGGGAAGGTCCGCCGCCCCGGACCCACGACGCCCTTCTCTACGGGGTGCTCACGTCGTGGGCGGAGAGCCAGGGGCACCAGCTCGCGAGCGGGGTGCTGGAGGTGCTGCCGGACGGCTACGGCTTCCTCCGCCACAACGGACGCTCGCGCAGCATGACCGACACGTACGTCTCCCAGACGCAGGTGCGGCGGTACGGTCTCCGCACCGGCGACCTCGTGCTGGGGCAGGTGCGCACACCGAAGGAGTCGGAGCGCTACCACGGCCTCACGAAGGTCGAATCGATCAACGGCCTCGACCCGGTGGTCGCGCGGCGGCGCAAGAGCTTCGAGCGTCTCACACCCATCTTCCCCGACACGCAGATCAAGCTCGAGACCACCGCGCACGAGGTCTCCACGCGGATGATGGACATCCTCGCCCCGGTCGGGCGGGGCCAGCGCGGACTCATCGTCGCGGCGCCCAAGGCCGGCAAGACGACGCTTCTCAAGCAGATCGCCTCCGGCATCACGGCGAACTACTCCGACATCCAGATCATGGTCGCGCTCATCGGCGAACGCCCCGAGGAAGTGACCGACATCAAGCGCTCCGTCGACGGCGAGGTGTACAGCGCGACGTTCGACGAGCCGGTCGAGGACCACTGCCGCGTCGCGGAGCTCTGCCTGGAGCGCGCCAAGCGTCTCGTCGAGGACGGGCGCGACGTCGTGGTGCTGCTCGACTCGATCACGCGCCTCACCCGCGCGTACAACGTCGCGGTGCCGACGAGCGGGCGCACGCTCTCCGGCGGCATCGACCCGGTGGCGCTCTACCCGCCCAAGCGCTTCTTCGGCGCAGCGCGGAATACAGAGGAGGCCGGGAGCCTCACCGTGCTCGCCGCGTGCCTCGTCGAGACCGGCAGCCGCATGGACGACGTCATCTACGAGGAGTTCAAGGGCACCGGCAACATGGAGTTGCACCTGGACCGCCGCCTCGCCGAGCGCCGCACGTTCCCGTCGATCGACATCCAGCGCTCCGGCACCCGCCGCGAGGAGCTGCTGCTGGACGAGCTGACGCTCCGGCAGGTGTACCTGCTGCGGCGCATGAGCTCGCTCATCTCGACGGACGCGATGAACCCGTCGGAGGCCGCGGAGCGCGTCATAGAGCGGATGAGCCGCACGAAGAGCAACCAGGAGTTCCTGGCGACGCTGACGCGCGAGATCTAGGGAACCGCGTCCCTACCCCACCAATCCACCCTCTCAATCAGTCCAGGATGACGTTGTCGATCAGCCGCACGCTGCCGATGCGGACGGCGGCGGCGAGCATGCATGGCCCACGCCCGGCCCACGGCTCCATCGTGTCGGGGTCGACCCCGGCGACGTACTCGACCGACGCCAGCGGCGACGCCTCGATCATGCGACGCGCGGCATCCTCCAGCGCAGCCATGTCCTGCTGTCCCGCCCGGAAGCGGTCGCGCGATGCCGAGAGGGCCCGGAAGACGACCGGCGCGGCGGCGCGCTGTTCCGGCGTGAGGTAGGCATTGCGGCTGCTCATCGCGAGTCCGTCCGGTTCGCGCACCGTGGGGACAACGACGATCTCCGTGGGGATGTCGAGGTCGCGGACGAGCCGACGCACGACCGCCGTCTGCTGGCCATCCTTGCGTCCGAGGTAGGCGCGGTCCGGCAGCGACTGCAGCAGGAGTTTGGCCACGACAGTGGCGACGCCGTCGAAGTGTCCGGGCCTCGCCGTGCCTTCCAGCGGCAGCGCGGGGCCGTCCAGGTGGACGGTGGTCGTGAAGCCGGACGGGTACATCTCGTCGACAGAGGGGCTAAAGACGCAGTCGACGCCCTCCCCTTCCAGCAGCGCGAGGTCGGCGGCGAGCGAGCGCGGGTAGCGGTCGAGGTCCTCGTTGGGGCCGAACTGCGTAGGGTTCACGAAGATGGTAGCCGCGACCGTCGCGCACTCCTCACGGGCGGCGCGTACGAGGGCAAGATGGCCGTCGTGGAGCGCGCCCATCGTCGGCACGAGGCCGAGGGGGCGGGGCGCGTCCCGCAGGGCCGCGCGCAACGCGGCGACGGTCTCAACCTCCCGCATCGCGTCAACCGTCCGCGCCGGGCAACTCCGCGACGACTGCGGCGTCGGCCTCGGTCGTATGGTCGGCGGTGGGGAAGCTGCGCGCGCTGACCTCGTCCTTGTAAGCGCGGAGGGCGTCCAGCGTCACGGCATTCAGCTCAGCGTAGCGCCTGGCGTGGCGCGGCTGGCGCGTGCCCAGCCCGAGGATGTCGTGTACCACCTGTATCTGGCCGTCGCAGCCGGGGCCCGCGCCGATGCCGATGGTCGGCACCGTAAGCCTGCTCGTGACGGCCTGCGCGACGTTGCCCGGTACCGTCTCCAGGACGATGGCGAATGCGCCTGCGTCCTCGATGGCGAGCGCGTCGTCCAGCAGGCGTCTGGCCTGGCCGGCGGTGCGTCCCTGCACGCGGTAGCCGCCCAGCTGGTGGACCGACTGCGGGGTCAGGCCGAGGTGCCCCATCACCGGGATGCCGTTCTCCGTGAGGCGGCGCACGGTCTCGGCGACGAACGCGCCGCCCTCCAGCTTCACCGCCTGCGCGCCTCCCTCCTGCAGCAGCCGCCCCGCGTTGCGCAGCGCGTCCTCGACGCTCACGTTGTAGGTCATGAAGGGCATGTCGGCCACGATGAGGGCGTTCTTCGCGCCGCGGACGACCGCCCGGGTGTGGTGGATGACGTCATCGAGCGTCACGGGGAGCGTGGAGTCGTAGCCGAGCACGACGTTGCCGAGGCTGTCGCCGACGAGGACGACGGGGATGCCGGCCTCGTCCACGAGTTGCGCCATCGTGTAGTCGTAGGCGGTCACGCAGACGATGGGCTCGTCCGCCTGCTTCATCTCCAGCAACTTCGAGGTGCGTACCCTCATCGTTCGGTGTCTCCGTCCTCGTACTCAGCGAACAGCGGCCGCAGGTCCGTGTCGCCGCCCGGACGCCCCGCCTCGCGCGCCAATTCGACCGAGCGCAGGCAGATCTCGCGGTAGAGCGGCAGCAGCTCCGGCGCGACCTCCCGCACGGCGTCCAGGTGCAGCCGGACCGTGCCCGTATCGCCGCGCGAGGTGGGGCCGGTGAGCGCTGTCCCGGCGCCGAAGCGCTCGATGTTAGCCAGGGTCGAGTTCGCGATGCGGGTTATCGCCTGGAAGGCCTGCTCCGGCGGCAGGCCGGCGCGCGTCCAGAGCGTCCGCGCCTCGCCGAGGAGGGTCGTCAGGTAGCCGCAGCTGAACACAGAGGCGGCGTGGTAGAGCGCGCGGGCGTCGGCGGGGACGCGGAGGGGGTAGCCGCCGACCTCCGACGCGAGGCGTTCCAGGAACGCGAGCAGCTCGCCCTCGGCCTCGATGCCGAACGTCACGCCCGTGAGCGTGGTCTCGCCTCCGAACGTCTGGAAGGGGTGCCACGAGCCGACGCTCGCTCCGGCGTCGCGGGCAGGCGCGAGCGGTCCGCACGTCAGCGCGCCGCTGCAGTGGACCACGCCCTGCCCTACCCGCCACGCGACAGACGCGGCCACGTCGGCCACCGCGCCGTCGGACGTCGTGATGAAGACGACCTCAGCGGCGTCGGCGGCATCCTGCGGGGAGACCGCGCGGCAGCCAGGCACGAGCGACGCGACGCGCTGCGCCGACTCCGGCGAGCGGCTCGCGACGGCGGGTACCGGGTAGCCGAGGTCAGCGAAGGCGCAGGCAAGCATGCCTGCAACGCGGCCCGCGCCGATGAACGCGATGCTCGGACGCTCATCCATGGCCCATGCTCCGGTAAGCGGGATACCCGTGGAGGTCGGTGGCGTGCTCGATAGCCGAGACGACGGCACGGGCGACGACCGACGGCGTCAGGGCGCAGAGGCGCGTGAACTCCTCCGGTGCATCGACCTCGCAGGTTGCGAGCGCGAACATCGTGTCGCCGTCATGGGGCGTGTGCGCGGGGCGAATGGCAAGCGCGAGGCCATCGTGGGCGAGCGTCGCGAGGCGGTTCGCCTGCGCCTTCGTGAGCCGGAGGTTGGTCGCGACGACGCCGATGGTCGTGTTGCCGAGGGCGCTCGGCCCCTGCGCCGGGGTCCTGCCGTAGTCGTGGTTGGCGTAGAGCGCGGTGCTCTCGATCGGAGCGCCGTCCGCGCCGCGCGAACCCGCGAGCAGCGCACCGGTGCCGGGGTCGTGGACGCCGCCGACGGCGTTGACCACGGTCAGCGCCGCAAGAACGACGCCGTCGCCCAGATCGAGCGAGGCGCTGCCGACGCCGCCCTTCATGGCGCGCTCGCGTCCCAGCGCCTTGCCGACCGTCGCGCCGGCGCCCGCGCCGACACTGCCCTGCTGCACGGGAGCTCCGGTCGCTGCTTCGGCGGCTGTGTAGCCCTCTGTCGCCGTGGGGCGCACCATGCCGTTGCCGACGCCGAGGTCGAAGATGATGGCGGCGGGGACGATGGGCACGAGATGGCCGCCGACCGAATGGCCGACGCCGCGCTCC
The DNA here is from genome assembly GCA_965220655.1 of Dehalococcoidia bacterium. GTDB lineage: Bacteria > Chloroflexota > Dehalococcoidia > Lucifugimonadales > Australimonadaceae > Bin16. The sequence continues at coordinate 70,434 of CBDCQO010000003.1, forward strand.
TCCAGGAAGCGCATGACGCCATCTGCGGAGCCGAGGCCGTAGGCGCTCCCTCCGCTCAGCACGACGCCGTTCACGCCGGCGACGGTGTTCTCAGAGCGGAGGAGGTCGGTCTCGCGAGTGCCGGGGGCCGCGCCGCGCACGTCGACTCCGCCCGTCGTGCCGGGGGGCGTGAGGACGACGGTGCAGCCGGTGCCGTTCTCAGCGTCGGTGTAGTGCCCGGTCAGCAGGCCGGGCACGTCGGTGAGCGTGCCGTTCATGGGGAAGCCCTTGTCCGTGTTGCCGTGCCGGTCGGTTTGCGATCCGGTCGGCGCTCCGGGCCCTCCGGTGCGATGAGGCTCGCCGCCCGTGCGCCGGGTCGGCGGCATGGGTGAGGATACGAACGATGAGGCGCAGGCGTCAAACGGGCCCTCACCCGCAGTTCGCTGGGCGTCACCCTCTCCCTCAGGAGAAGGAATCGTCCAATCTACATGATAGTTTGCATTGCAAATCAGTTTGCGGTATGATAGTTTGCAGTACAAACCAAACGGTCACGCCAATGCGGAGGGTGGCCGGAGGAGGTGCGCGATGGCAGCAGCGAACGGGGAAGGACAGGCGCTCACGCCCGGCGAGGGCTGGGAGGCGATCTACGAGACGATGGAGCGGGGACGGAACTCGATGTATCTCGCGGGGACAACGGCGATCCTACTGCTGTGGGGCGTGATAGTGGCGCTGGGGTACCTCTCGCAGTACGCGGTCGAGACGTTCGCGACCGGGTTCGCGGATGAGCGTCCGTGGTTCCCCGGGCCGTTGTGGGGCGTTCTGGCGGCGGCAGGGACGGCGGGCAGCGCCTTCATCGGGCACCGCGCGAGCAAAGGCAACGCAGCAGGGGCCGCCGCACGCGGCGCAGGCATCCGGGTGTTCTCCTACTGGCTCACGGTGGTTGCGTCGGCCTTCCTCATCACCGCAGGCGCCGGTATGTGGACCGGGGAGTCGGGGGAGCAGATACCGGGCGTCGTGGTCGGCATCGTGGCCCTGGGGTTCGTCCTGTTCGGCATCATGACGCGGCCGATGCTGGCGGCGGTGGGCGCGGGGATCGCGGCGGCGTACTACCTCCCCCACCATTTCGCGGGCGACGGGGCGCTGGCGGTGTCGGCGTCGTGCATGCTGGCCGTGGCCCTGCTCGGCGCAGCGTGGGCGCGCAAGAGCGGCACGCTATGACCGACGAGCCCATCGTCCTCAACGAGACGTTCCACCAGCCGACGCGGCTGCGCATCATGACGCTGCTGACCGCCGAGCCCGGGACGGACCGGCTCGCCTACACGTTCATCCAACAGACGCTCAACCTGACGGGCGGGAACATGACCACGCACCTGCGGAAGCTGGAGGAGGCAGGGTACGTCGCGATGACGAAGGAGTTTCAAGGCTCCAAGCCGCGTACGTGGGTGGAGGCGACGCCGGAGGGCCGGCGCGAGTTCGCCGAGTACATCGCCGACCTGGAGACCTGCCTAGCGATGACGAGGCAGGCAGCGCGAACGCGGGGGGAATAGGCGACCCGTACTGCCAGCGAGGCAATGGTGTTGCTGCTATGCCACGCCACCCGCAACTGCGGGCGCCACCGCGTCCAGCCTCCCGGAGATACGGTCCCCGGCGATCTCGAGGTCGTACTGGCTCTGCAGGCCCATCCAGAACCCCGCCGAGTTGCCGAAGAATCGCGAGAAGAGCAAGGCAGTCTCCGCCGTGATGGAGCGTTCACCGTGCACGATGGAATGGATGCGGCGCGCATCGACGCCGATGGCCTTGGCAAGCCGGTACTGGGTGATATGCATCGGGAGGAGGAACTCCTCGTTGAGTATCTCGCCCGGATGGATGGGAGACAGTCTCTCCGTGTGGGCTGTTGTCTCGGTCATGATTGCTTGCACTCCTGGGTTCGCGCTCAATGGTAGTCGACTATCTCTACCTGGTAGGCGTCTCCCTCATCCCACACGAAGCAGATGCGCCACTGGTCGTTGATGCGGATGCTGTGCTGGCCCTCCCGGTCTCCTGACAGAGCTTCCAATCGATTGCCGGGCGGAACTCGCAGGTCGTTCAGGTTCATAGCATTGTTCAGCATCATCAACTTCCGTTGTGCCCGCCGCTGAATGTCCTCGGGAAACCTCCGTACACGCCGCCGCTCGGCGATGGCCTGAGTATCCCTGTCCCCGTAACTCCGAATCACAGTTCGATAATAGTACGACGCACTATTAATCTGTCAACCCGGGTGGCGGCGGTCTTGGCGGCGCCGAGCACCCGCCGTATCCTCACGCTTGTCAGGAGATCCTGCGCACTCGAGGAGGGGTCATGGCAGTCATCGATTGCGACGCGCACGTCGAAGAAGGACTCGAAACATGGGACTACCTGGACCCGGCGTTCGAGCGGTACCGGCCGTTCCCGGTGCAGTTCCCAGAAGACACCGCGTTCGGCGCGCACAACGCGGCCTGGGTGATCGACTACAAGATCCGCCTCTACGGCGGCACGCCCACCATCATGAAGCGAGCCTTGCAGAAGGGCGCCGACATCGGCGTTCAGGAGCTGACGGACATCGAGGGGCGCATCGCGGCGATGGCCGAGGCCGGCATCGACAAGCAGATCGTGTTCCCGACCATCTGGCAGGGGCCGGTGGCCGAGAACCCGGAGCTGGAGGCGGCGCTGGCCCGGAGCTGGAACACATTCATGGCGACGCAGTGCGCCAAGTCCGAGGGGCGTCTCTTCTTCGCCGCCGTCATCCCGTACCGCCGGCCCGACCTCGCTGTTGCCGAGTTGCAGCGGGTGAAGGAGTTGGGCGGCGCGGCGGGCATCTACACGCACGGCATCCCGTGGGACATGCCGCTGAGCAATCCCGGGTTCATGCCGATCTACGAGGAAGCGGCGCGGCTGGGCCTTCCCATCCTCATCCATACAGGCAGCACATCGCCGGCGCTGCGGCACATGGCGGAGCCGTACCCCCGGCCCGACCGGCAGCAGTTCCCCCAGACGAACCCGTACAGCGGGGGGCTGAACCAGGTCATCTACGGCTTCTGGCAGCTGATGGACTCGGGTGCGATGGAGCGGTTCCCGGACCTGAAGCTCGTCATCCTGGAGATCGGCTGCGACTGGGCGCCCTGGATCGTGAAGGGGCTGCGCTCGCGCACGAAGAACCGCATCGACGACTGGCTGGGCGACCGCATCTTCGTGTCGTGCGCGGTCGGCGACGACCTGTCGCACGTGGTCGACCGGCTCGGCGACGACTTCCTCGTGACCGCGAGCGATTACCCGCACGGGGACGCGTTCCGCGAAGACCACCTCGCCGAGGAGCTGGACCGGCGCGGGGACCTGAGCGCCACGACCATCGACAAGATTCTGTCGGTGAACCCGCAGCGGGCGTTCAGCGCGCTGGGGTTAGCGCTGGGCGCGCCCTAAACAGGCATGGCAGAGGTGATCGGGACACACCCGAGCGACGGGCGGCCCATGGTGCTCGTGGAGACGCGGGCGGAGTGGCGGGCGTGGCTGGAACAGAACCACGACTCGAAGGGCGTGTGGCTCGTTTCGTGGAAGAAGGCGACGGGCAAACCGTTCATCCCATACTCGGAGAAGGTCGACGAGGCGCTCTGCTTCGGCTGGATCGACTCACGCACGAACAGGCTGGACGACGAGCGCGCGATGCAGTTGTTCACGCCGCGCAGGCCGAAGGGTCCGTGGTCGCGGCTCAACAAGGAGAAGGTCGCGCGGCTGTCGACGGAGGGGCTGATGGCCCCCGCTGGCCTGCGGATGGTCGAGACGGCGCAGGCGAACGGTTCGTGGACGGTCGCCGACGAGATCGAGGACGTCATCATACCGGCCGACCTTGGCGCGGCGCTGGCGGAGGACGAGACGGCGCGAGGGTTCTTCGAGCGCTTCCCTGACAGGTCGAAGAAGGCCATCCTCTGGTGGATCAAGACGGCGAAGAGGCCGGAGACGCGCGCGGCGCGCATCGGGGAGACGGTCTCGGCTGCCGCGCAGAACCGGATGGCGGACCATTTCGCAGGGCCAAGGGGATAGGGGGTACCGCGCACCACAGGGTCCTCACGGCCGCCGCGTGGCACGGCATCCTCTTCTGCCGCTCCAAGAAGCCGGATGCACCCGTCCCTTGGGGCACCACGTACAAGGCGCACGTGGCTACGGAGCGCTAAGGCGATCCAACGGTCCCCGTACCCAGAGGAGGAGACGACTGGCCAAACTGATCCCATCCCCAACACACTACTGTCCCGTCGGGGCGCAGACCACATGAGTGTGCGCCGGAGCTTGACATCAGGTCGAAACGCTCCCCCTCTGGAGGCGCGTTGTTTCCAAACCGATCGACCCCCCAACAGACAGGGGTACCGTCTGTCCTGAGTCCGCATACTGGTAGCCGGGAACTGATGGACGACAGGCGTTCGTCTTCGGAGGGGGCGAGCGGCCAATCGCCTGGGCCTCTCCGGCAGGCTAAAGTTCCGTCCGGCAGTTCCCAGCATCTTACGTTTCCACCGCCACCCCAGCACACGACTGAACCGTCCTCGCGCAATCCACAACTGTGCTCATCACCGCAACTGATCGAGGTGAAGCGTTCGCCAACGGGAGGTTCCGCCTGCCCATGGAAATTGGCTCCCCAGCACACGACTGTTCCGTCCGGACGCAGCCCGCACGCGTGGTGCCCACCGCTGGCGATGGCCGCGAATCTCTCATCGGTGGGAACCGGCATCGTGGCCCACACATCTTCATCATAGCCACCCCAGCAGACTACGTCGCCAGCCTCCCGCAGCCCGCACACGAATGCAGAACCCGCGGAAATCGATCTGAACACTTCGCCTGCCGGCGGTATCTCTCTCATGATGCTGCCTATCTCGAGCCCCCAGCAGACCAGTGTGCCATCTGCTCGCAGCCCGCACGTGGCAGTGTTACTCACGACGAGCGAAGTGAACGACTCTCCGTCAGGGGCAGACAGCTTACCTCCCCAGTCGTTACCCCAGCAGACAGGTGTTCCGTCTACAAGCAGCCCGCAGGTCGTCCTCCCTCCGGTTTCGACGTGCTTGAACCGGTGGGGAGGCGGGGGAACCTTCGATGCGCTGAGCGACAGGACAAAGTCCTGAGGCGGCTGCGTCCGGCCCGACACGACTTCCACAGAGTAGGAGCCGGGAGGGAGGAGTTTCTGCACCCAACCATCCCAGTATGGGTTTCCCGCGCTCTGGTCGAGGACCCCTGCCGAGTCCGATAGCAAGTAGACGTCCACCTTGTCCACAGACTCGACCCTGACCTCTGCCCGGACCACCGACCATTCGGACAGTGAGAATACGGCCGTGTGCGAGAACCCGTCGGGTCGGCCTGTCGAGGTGCTGGGGACGCACTGTCTCGCCCACCGAACACCAAGTTCCACAAACCCTGATAGCTCAGCCAACTCGTCCGTACAGGTTGACAGTATCGCGGACCCCTGGAGGACGTCGGTCGGGAACTCGAACTCCGACGTCAGCACTCCGTCCCTGGCCTCTACGCGGTACAGGTTGCAACTCTGGTGCTCAAGGCTCCAGAGAACCTCGTACCTGACCAGCGCAAAGGTAACCGGATCGACCGTGAGTACCAGATCGGAGATGCTGGCTCTTGGGTTCAACGTAAGCCGAAGCGTTACAAGACCGTTCGTGTCCCTCGTGACCTCAGCCCCATCCCAGTCGGCTGTATGCAGGGCCGTGGTGAGCAGTGAGTGCGGATCGGCAAGATCACTGCGCCACCCGGGTACGAGCTCAGCGAACTCATTCGGTGGGACCTGCTCCCAATCATCTTCAGACTCGCTCCAGTGCTCAGTCAGACCTCCTCTTGAATGAATCGTAAGCGTAGCGTCGGAGCCGTCCCGCACCCGGACCCATCCGAAGCCGGTAACCTCGGATATGATGTTCCCCACTTCGTAGTCCGCCCATCCGAAGTCCGTGTCGCAGCCTGCTGACGATGTCCTGATGGTGAACTGCGCCGCTCCCGCCTCCCTCAGGCTGTCGTAGGTGTTCTTGACGAGGTTCCAAGCCGTAAGTCGGCTCGGCGGCGGGGGGTTGAGCAGCTCGTCTTCAAAGACGACCCTGTTCTCTACTTCCCATATCGTCATCCCCGGCTCCACCAAGGGATGCGCGTGTATCCGAAGCAGCGCCTCGTCCATCGGATTGATACCCTGTCCAGCGTAAGGGGAGGCCTGCATTATGCTGCCGGGTTCGGTGCGGTGCTGCATCCAGGTCAGGGCATGAACCGCTTCGTGGAGCATAGCCAGCCGAACCCTCCGCTGTTTCGAGTCGCGCAGATCGGCGAACTCGACGTCCGGTTCATCGGCATGAATCCTGACTTCACCGAAGTATATTCGCTCTGTACGTCTGATCTTCACCTTTGCACAGCCCAGCGCTCCTTCCCGGCAGGTCTCATCGAAGTCGCCGCCCGGCACATGGGGCACTCCGATGTACGCAGTGATATCGGCTGCATCCTTGCTCTGTGTATGCTCGAATCTGAGGTTGAGCACTCTGGAAAGGTCGTCCAATATCGTGAGGAATTCCCTGATCCAGCTATCCTGTCCGTGCGTCCACAATTTGAGCGGCTGGGCCTGTGGCCATTTCACAATCCAATCCTCAGTCCAGGCGGCGCATCCTATACCCTCACCCTGGCTCTCCTTCCAAAGTTTGGCTATGTTCGAAGTGTCGCTGAAACACTCCCAGGCGTCGCGATCCACTCCGACGATCCGGTGGGGAACATCAACAGTCAGGTAGTTCCTCCCGCCGAGGGGGCGATCAAAGGTCAGCGTAACCTGGCCGGTGGGAACGCGGACGAGGACAGAGTCCTGATCAGACAGGGCGCCCTCCGGCAACGGAAGCTCGCCGTCCGGGCCACAGGCTTCGGCTGGACCGCCGTCGTGGCTGCATTCCAGTTTGATCAGCCGCAGACCCGGGCTGACATGCTGGTGCCCCTCATTCTGAAGAACCGTCACAATCTCCAGATCGACCGTTCCGTCCGACCAATATCCGCGCACGGCTGAGCCCGGTTCAAGGTCGGGCCGACGTACGAGGGGGTGTGGCACATCAATGGGAAATCGATCGATCTGGCCGTCCGGGGACTGAACGAAAGCAGCCACAGCGGTCTGCCCGCCTGGGACGACCGTGCGGAATGCAACCTCCCACTCGTCACCCGGGGATATGGGACCAACCAGCTCCGGGGAAGAACATTCCTGCTCTGATCCCTCGCAGACAGCCCCGACGAAGACACGGTCAGTCGGCATAGAGTCGTCATTGACCACCCGGACCCCAATCTGTACGACCCGGTTGCCGTTCTCATCGTAACCAAAGTCTTTGAATAGTTCTCCCTCCCTGATCAGATGCACTGAGGGAGTTGGAGTGGGGGCAGGCGTGGGGGTCGCGGCCTGAGTGGGGGCAGGCGTTGCGGTTGGGGTTATCGGGAGGATGGCAGCAGGCGTAGGGGATGGCAACAGCGCTGGAGTGGGAGTGAGTGCGGGCGTTGGGGCAGGCAAGGGAGTCGAGGTTGGGGTTGCAGTTGAGGCCGGAGTCGGTGTCGGGCTGGATGTAGAGGCAGGCGCGAGGGTGGGCGTGGGGCGCGCGCCGGTTTCCACGACCCCGACGGTCGGCGGGGTAGAGTCACATGCAACGAGCGTCAGAGCAAAGAGCGTCAGGACGAGCGCGGGCGTACGCAAGCGGCGGGGTCTCCAGTGTTCAAAGGTGGGGATAAGCAACGCACAGGGGATGCACCGATGCTCCACGAACCGAGCTTACTCCGTCAACCCCGGGCCTTGGCTCGCCAGTGGTGGCGCAGGCACGCCAACTCCGTAAATGGGGTAGGATACGCCGCGTTATGCGGATAGACGTTCACGCGCACTACATACCGGCGACGCTGCCGGAACTCGCGAACCGGCGGGGCGGGTTCGGGCCCGCGGCGAACATGCGCGACAGCATGTCCGACCTCGACCAGCGGCTCGCCGACATGGACGAGCGCGGCATCGACGTGGAGCTGGTCTCCGCGCCGCCGTACGTGCAGAACTCCGCGCCGGACCTCTGCCGCCAGATGAACGACAAGACCGCCGAGGCGATCGCGGGGTCGGAGCGGTTCATCGGGCTGGCGACGCTCCCGATGCAGGAGCCGGAGGCCGCAGCCGCCGAGCTGGAGCGCTGCGTGAAGGAGCTTGGCTTCCGGGGGCTGGAGATACTGACGAACGTGCAGGGCGAGAACCTGCACGCGCCGCGCTTCGCCTCGCTCTACCGCAAGATGCAGGAGCTGGACGTTGCGGCGTTCGTGCACCCGCAGAACGTGCTCGGCCAGGACCGGCTCGGCGAGTTCTTCATGAACAACATCATCGGCAACCCGAGCGACACTGCGGTCGCCGCGGGCTGCCTCATCTTCGGCGGCGTGCTGGAGGAGATGCCCGACCTGCGGTTCGTGCTCGCCCACGGCGGCGGCACGTGTCCGCTGCTGCGAGGTCGCTGGGAGCACGCGTGGCGGCAGCACCTCATCCTGGAGACGGCCATCCCGCGTCCGCCATCCGAGTACTTCAGCAAGCTGTACTTCGATACGCTCACGCATAGCACGCCCGTCCTGAACTACCTCGTCGAGACGGTCGGGTCCGAGCGGCTGATGCTCGGCAGCGACTACCCGTTCGGCATGGGCGACTACACGCCGCCCGTGAGCGTGCAGGCCGTGCCGCGTCTCACCGACGCGCAGCGCGAGGCGATCTACTCGGAGAACGCCATCCGCGTGTTCGGCCTCGACCTCTAGCCAGAAGGTGCAGACGATGACAATCACAGAGAGCAGCCCGACGGTGCAGAGCGCCGATTTCCAGGCGGTCCTCGCGCGCATCGCGGACGCGGGCGACGCCATCGAGCGGGAGCGGCAGATACCGCAGGACGTCATCGACGCGATGGTGGACCTGGGACTGTTCCGGCTGCTCGTCCCGCGCTCCGTCGGTGGACTCGAAGTCGACTATCTCGACTACCTAGCGATAGTGCAGGCGGTCGCGACGGCGGACGGCAGCACGGCGTGGTGCTTCAACCAGAACAACATCCTGGGGACGATGGCGTCGCTGATGCCGGAGCCGCTGGCGCAGGAGATATGGAGCGACAGCCGGTCGATCCTGTGCAACGGGCCGCCGGCGCACTCCGAGTTCAAGCAGGTGGACGGCGGCTATTCGGTGAGCGGGCGGTGGAACTTCAGCAGCGGCTCGCGGCACGCCACCTGGGCCGTGGGGCTGGAGCGCATCGCCGACCCCACCGCGCTGACCTGCATCATCCCGAAGGGCGAGTTCACGTTCATCGACACGTGGCAGGTGAACGGCCTCAAAGGCACCGGCAGCTTCTCTTTCGAGGCGAAGGACGTGTTCGTGCCTTCCAGCCGGGTGTACGTGGAGGCGCAGACGCCGCGCGAGGACGGGCCGCTGTATCTCATCCCCCGCAGCCTCTTCTTCGGCTCCGGCTTCGGCATGGTGGCGCTGGGCGTGGCGCGCTCCGCGCTCGACGCCGCGATAGAGATCGCGACGCGGAAGAAGCCGCAGGAGCAGACGCTGCTGCGCGACCAGCCCGCCATCCAGCGCATCATCGGGCAGGCCGAGGCGACCTGGGGCGCGGCCAACGCCTTCCTCAACGAGAAGGCGGTCAAGCTGTGGCAGAAGGCGCTGGACGACCACGACCTGCCGCTGGAGCACCGCATGGAACTGCGGCTGGCGAGCTCGCACGCCATCCGGCAGGGCGCGCAGGTGGCGGACATGGCGTACTCGGTGTTCGGGTCGAGCGCGATATTCGAGTCGAGCCCCATCCAGCGCAAGTTCCAGGACGCCCACGCGATAACGCAGCAGATACAGGGGCGGCTGGAGCACTACGACAGCGCAGGGCAGTATCTCCTAGGGTTCGAGCCGTCAGGCCGGATGTTCTAAGCCTGCGCGCTGGCGTCCATGCCGATGCAGGGTGAGCAGAGCGGAGGATTGCAGTACCGCATCCGCGCGGGCGCAATCGTGGTCGACGGCGACTCGATGCTCCTCGTGCAGCACCAGTCCGACGATTCCTTCGGCGGGGAGCCGTGGTGGGTGACGCCGGGAGGCGGGGTCGAGGGGGAGGAGTCGCTCACGGAGTGCGCAAAGCGCGAGGCCATCGAAGAGACGGGGCTGAGCGTCGAGCTTGGTAGAATCGCCTACGTCGGAGTATTCGTGGAACCGGGTTGGTACCACTGCGAGGTGTACTTCATAGCGGACTCGTACAGCGGAACGGTGAAGCGAGGCGAACCCGGCGCCGGCATCTACGACCTCGACCATCTCATCAAGGACGTGCGCTTCGTCCATCGGGACGAGATGGCGGAACTCATCGTTCACCCGGAGGAGCTGAAGACGACCTTCTGGGAGGACCTGGCGAGCGGGTTCGCGGGCCCGAGGTACCTCGGGCTGCGGAAGGTGGAGTGAGGGGGCGCCACAAGGGACGTCGCTACACCAGGCAAGCCGAGAGGATTCCGCGCGCTAAAGCGCGGGCTTCGCTCGGAATGATAGGAAAGGCTGCGAGGTTCCTGCCTCCGCAGGAACGACGAAGAGAGGTAAATGGCAGGTATGGCAAGCGTGAATGAAAGCGTCCGCTACGAACCGGAAGAGAGTCCTCCCCCGTTAGTGGCCCTGGGCGCGGGCTTCCAGGCCGCGCTGGTGATCCTTGCGCCAGTGGCGCTGACCGTCGTCATCGTGGTGCGAATCGCGGAGGAGTCGGACAGTTACCTTGCGTGGGGCGTGTTCGCAGCCCTGCTCGTCAGCGGGGCCACGACTGTCCTGCAGGCCGCACGGCTGGGGCGTATCGGGGCGGGCCACGTGCTCATGATGGGCACGTCCGGGGCGTTCATCGCGGTGTGCGTTGCCGCGCTGGTCACGGCGGGACCCGCCACGATGGCGAGCCTGATCGTGGTGTCGTCGCTGTTCCAGTTCGCGATGGCCGCGCGGCTGTCGCTCCTGCGGCGGATATTCACGCCGGTGGTATCCGGCACCGTCATCATGCTGATAGCCGCAACGGTGTTCCCCATCATATTCGGCATGCTCACGGACGTCCCCGAGGGCTCGTCCTCAACCGCCGCACCCATCGTTGCCATCGCGACGCTCGTCACCGTCCTGGTGCTCGTGCTGCGCGCTCCGCCGAGGTGGCGGCTGTGGTCGCCGATCATCGGGATAGTGGTGGGCTGCGCAGTCGCCGCGCCCTTCGGGCTGTACGACGCGCAGGCGATACTGGACGCGCCGTGGGTCGGCGTACCCCTGGGCGCATGGCCGGGGTTCGACCTGAGCCCGGGCCCCGAGTTCTGGGGGCTGCTGCCCGCGTTCATCATCGTCACGCTCGTGGGCGCTATCGAGACCATCGGGGACGGCGTCGCCATCCAGCGCGTCTCCCGCCGCAGGCCGCAGGCGACGGACTTCCGCGTCGTGCAGGGGGCGCTCAACGCCGACGGGATGGGCAACCTGCTCTCCGGCCTCGCGGGAACGCTGCCCAACACCACGTATTCGTCCAGCATCGCTCTCGCCGAGGTCACTGGCATCGGGGCCAGGCGGGTGGGCGTCGTCATCGGCGTCATCATCGCTGCGGTCGCATTCCTGCCGAAGGTAGCGGCAGTGCTGATCGCCATCCCCAGTCCCGTTGCCGCGGCGTACATCACCGTGCTGCTCGGCCTGCTCTTCGTGCAGGGGATGAAGATCGTCATCCAGGACGGCGTGGACCACCGGAAGGCGGCGGTCGCAGGAGTCGCGTTCTGGGTAGGCACGGGCTTTCAGAACCAGTGGATATTCGCAGACCGGTTGGGCGACGGGTTCCTGAGCGTACTGCTCGGCAACGGCATGACGTCCGGCGCTCTCGTGGCCATCATCATGATGCTGTTCATGGAGCTGACGTCCGCCCGGCGCAGGCGCCTTCAGGTGGCGTTGGATACGGAGAGCCTGCCGCAGTTGGACGAGTTCCTGCGCGGCATCGCGGCGAGAGCCGGGTGGAACGACGCCTCGACGGAGCGCCTGGTGCTGGTGGGCGAGGAGACACTGTCGAGCCTGCTGGCGGAGGACGGCGACAGGCCGGAGGGCTCGGGGGCGCGGCGGCTGGTGGTGACCGCGCGGGGCGACCACGCCGGGGCGGAGTTGGAGTTCGTGACGGGCTCCGAGGGAGAGAACCTCGAGGACCGCCTTGCGTACATGGGCGAGATGCCGGATATCGCGGACGGTCGGGAGATATCGTTCCGGCTGCTGCGGCACTACGCCTCGTCGGTGCGTCACCAGAAGTACCACGGAGAGGACATCGTCACGGTGAGCGTCGCAGGGTCGCCGGGGTAGGCGGAGCCCCGCGTCCGATCCACCCTCACCCGCCGCGCAAGCGCGTCGACCTCTCCCAGGGGGCGAGGTGGCCGAAGGGCACCCCTTGTGGGTGCCCCTGCACCAGGCGAGGTTCCTGCCTTCGCAGGAACGACGGACCCCTCCCACGCCACGCCCAGACGCACGCGCAGCGTCGGGAGGGACTATGATGCGGGCACCGTTCGCTGGCAGCATCATTTGAACCGCGCTGACAAACCTCCCGGCAAGCCCCGTTTCTTCTACGGATGGGTCGTCGTAGCCGTCGCGGCGCTGGGCACGTTCAGCTCGAGCACGGAGACGTTCCCGGTCCTGAGCATCTTCCTGAAGCCCATCACGGAGGAGTTCGGCTGGACGCGTGCGGAGTTCACGGGGGCGATCAGCCTCGGCGGGCTGGTCGGGAGCGGAGCGGCGCTGGCGACGGGGCCCATCGTGGACCGGTTCGGCCCGCGCTGGGCGCTCACGTTCGCGTACACGCTCATCGGCGTGACGTTCGTCCTCATGTACTTCATGTCGGAGCTGTGGCACCTGTACGGGCTGCAGATCTTCGCGCGGAGCATGAACACGGGCGTCCTCTCCGTCGCCTCCGCGGTCATCGTGCCGAACTGGTTCATCGCCAAGCGCGGGAAGGCCACCGCCCTCGCGGGGCTCGGCTTCCCTGCCGGGGCGTCGCTCATCCCACTGTTCATCGCGTTCATGGTTGCCGCCTACAGCTGGCGCGAGGCGTCACTCGGCGCGGGCATCATGATCCTCCTCGTCTCTGCCGTCCCCACCGCGCTGCTGCTGCGTCGCAGACCGGAGGACATGGGGCTGCTGCCGGACGGCGCGCCACCGGAGTCCGCATCGGACACCCCGGCCCGCGACCTGCGCGTCTCCGACCGCTCGCTGCGGCTGAGGGAGGCCGCGCGGCACCCCGCGCTCTACCTGCTCATCACCGCCGTCTCGCTGTGGTGGTTCGGACGCACCGGCGTCATGCTCCACGCCGTGCCGTACATGACGGACACCGGCCTCTCCGACGCGGTGGCGGTCGGCGCGCTGGCCGTCCATTCAGCGATCGGGGCGCTGGGGGCGTTCGCCGCGGGGTTCCTGCGCGACAAGTTCAGCGTGCGCTACCTCATCGCCATCGACTTCCTGATGAACGGGCTCGCGTTCGTGCTCCTGCTTGCCGTGGACACGCCGCTGCTGGCGATGGCGTGGGGCGTGTTCTACGGCCTTGCGCAGGGGGCATCAGTGACGCTGCAGCGGCTGGCGTTCGCGGACTACTACGGACGGCGGCACCTCGGGTCGATCGAGGGGGTCGCGCGGGCGTTCACGAACGTGACGCAGGCGGCGGGGCCGCTGGTGGCCGCGCTGGCGTTCGACGTGACGGGAAGCTACCGCCTCATCTTCGTCGTGTTCGTGGTCTCGAACGTCGTTGCAGCCGTGCTGGCAGGGGCGGCCAAGCCGCCGGAGGTCCCGGAGGAGGGGGAGGAGCACCACTAACCCTGAATATGGCAAGAAACGAGGCACGGCTCTTTCGCAGCTGTGCCTCGTAGTATGCACTCTGGATTCCCGCCTTCGCGGGAATGACGGAGGGAGCGGGAACGACGGGTTGCTAGATCTGGCCGGAGCGCTGGAAGACCTTGCCTTCGGTGGCGATGGTGGGGGCGACGACGAGTTCGGCGCGCTCGTGGAACTCGGGGATGGTCTGCGCGCCGACCATGCTCATGCACATCTGCAGCGCGCCGACGAGGTTGTGCGTGCCGTCCATGCGATGGCTCGGGCCGAAGAGCACTTGCTCCAGGCTGGCGTGCCTGCCGACGTTGATGCGCGTGCCGCGCGGGAGCGCGGGGTGCGGGCTCGCCATGCCCCAGTTGAAGCCCTGACCGGGCGCCTCGTAGGTCTGGGCAAACGGGGTGCCGATCATGACGCCGTCCGCGCCCGCCGCCATCGCCTTGCAGAGGTCGCCGCCGATGCGGATGCCGCCGTCCGTGATGACGCTGACGTACTTGCCCGTGCGGGAGTAGAACTCGTCCCGCGCCGCGGCAACCTCAAGCGTCGCCGACACCTGCGGTACGCCGACGCCGGTGACGTCGCGGGTCGTGCAGGCCGCGCCTGGGCCCACGCCGACGAGGATGCCGTCGATGCCCTGCTCCATCAGTTCGAGCGAGGCGCTGGCGGTGACGGTGTTGCCGACAACGACCGGGACGCCGATCTCACGGACGAGGTCGTTCAGCCGCAGGCCGGTGAAGCTGCTGGAGATGTGGCGCGCGGTGGTGACGGTGGACTGGACGACGATGATGTCGGCGCCGGCCTCGACCGCCAAGGGGGCGAGCCGCTTGGTGCGCGCCGGGGTCACCGACACGGCGGCGACCGCTCCGGCGTCCTTGATCTCGCGGACGCGCCGGCCGACGAGGTCCTCGCGGAACTCGGCGGTGTAGACGCGCTGCATGACGTCGGTCGCTTCCTCCTTGGGGGCGGAGGAGATGGCGTTGAGGGCGTCTGAGGGGTCGTCGTAGCGGCAGTAGAGGCCTTCGAGGTTCATGACACCGAAACCGCCCGCTTTAGCCATCAACCCCGCAAAGGCGGGGTTGACGATGGCATCCATGGCGGAGGCGATGATGGGAATCGAGAAGCGGTATGGGCCTATGGCAAGCTGGGTGACAGAGAGCTCCGGGTTGGTGGTGACGTCGCCGGGAACGATGGCGACTTCTTCGAATCCGTAGGTCCTTCGTAGTTCCTTTACGCGGACTGCTGGTAGCACCATCGCACGGCCCCCCTGCGTGTTGTGGTTATTAGAGCAAGTGTAACCAAGCGCAAGGGCGGTAGTCAAACGTTTGAGACAGATTTCACAATCAATTCCGGGGTCAATCCGGATGAGGCCTCCACGGGGGGGGGGGGCCACACGAGGCAGGCCCGAGAGATTCCCCGGCTTCGATCGGAATGACCGGTAAGGGGTCTAGTTGAGAACCCTGTTGGGGAGCCAGAGGACGATCTGCGGAAACATTATGAGGATGCCCATGGCCGCCGCGTCCATGATGATGAAGGGTATCTGGGCGCGGAAGATAGTCCCGATGGAGATGTGCGGCAGCACTCCCTTGACGACGAACAGCGTCAGGCCGAAGGGGGGTGATTCGTTACCGATGACGATGTTGATGAGGAAGAGGATGTAGAACCAGATGGGGTCCCAGCCGAACGCGGGGATCAGCGGGGCCACGATGGGGATGGTGATGAGCATGATGGCGACGGGGTCGACGAAGAGTCCCAGGATGATGACCGCGAGCTGGATCAGCAGCAGGAGGACGATGGGGCTGACGTCGAGCCCGGTGACGAACTCGAGCAGGCCCTGGGTCGCGCCGGTCATGGCCAGCACCTGCCCGAACCCCTTCGCGCCCGCCACGATGAGGAGGATCATGGTGGCGATGCGCACGACGCCCATGACCGAGTTCGCGAGCACCCTGAGGTTCAACCGCCGGTAGACCGCGGTCACGACGATCGCGGCCAGGGCGCCCGTCGCCGCGGCTTCGCTTGGGGTCGCGATGCCGAGGATGATGAAGCCCATGACGCTGAAGACGACGATGCCGAGCGGCATGAGCTTGGCCGTAAGGACGAGCTTCTCCATCCACGTGACCGACTCGTACGGGTAGCTCGGCGTGAGCGAGGGGTTGAGCCAGGCCCGTACGCCGATGTACACGGCGTAGATGCCCGCAATCATCAGCCCCGGAATGAGGCCGGCGATCAGCAGGCGTCCTGCCGAGACGCTCGCGAGGCTGGCCAAGAGCACCGCGAGGGCGCTCGGCGGGATGATGGCCGCGAGCAGACCGGACGACGTGATGACGCCGATGCTGAGCCGGGGGTCGTAGCCACGGCGCTCCATGTCGGGGTAGAGCGTCGATGCGATGAGCGCGGTGTCGGCCATGCCTGCCCCGCTCAACGTGGCGAGCCCCGTTCCTGCGCCGAGCGACACGTAGAGCAGCCGGGCGCGCACCCTGCCGATCCACTTGTCCGTCGCCTCCATCACCATGTCGATGACGCGGGAGTGGAAGAGCACCTCCCCCATGAGGAAGAACATGGGGATGGCGATGAGCGTGAAGGTGGTGACGGAATCGAAGACGCTCCCGATGATGAGCGTCAGGCCGACGGTGCCGCCGGTGAGGAGCACGAGTCCGACGATGTTCAGCCCGAGGAACGCGAACGCAACCGGTATGCCCGTCAGGAAGGCGATGATGAGCGAACCGAAGATGATGCCGAGGACCAGCCACCACTCCATGGCTCAATCCTCCCTTTCACCCGCAAGGCAGCGCATCGCATTCACAGCGACGACCCTCCCTCGCGGGCGCCTTCGGTCTGCCCCGCCGACTCGCGGGTCGCCCGCGCGAAGCCAACCGCCTGCCGTATGAACTCGACGGCCAGGAGCAGGAAGCCAAACGGGATGACCCACCAGAGCGCGGCCTGGGGCACCTCGATGGCGGCGCCGCGGTAGAAGTTGCCGAACCGGATGGACTCGAGCGTGGAGTCGGTCGTGACCCACGCCAGGACGAGACTGACGATCGCTCCGAGGACGGACGAGAAGAGGTTGAGCAGCCGCGCACGTTGGGGGCTGAAGCGTTCCACGAGCAGCAGCATCCGCGCGTGGCCGTTCTCGTGGAGGATGTGCGCCGACGCCAGGAAGGTGACGAAGAGGAGGATGTACTCGCCGCCCTCCACTATCCAGGTGAGGGAATCATCGAAGAGCCAGCGCATGACGACGTTCACGCCGATGGAGAGCGCCAGGGCCATGACGAGCACGCCGGAGGCGTAGAAGGCGTAGCGCACGAGCAGATCGTAGACGGTGGCCGTGCGCGAGAGGTATCTGCTGAGCCGGTCTTGCGTCATGGGCGGTCTCCGGCCCTACAGCGGGTCGAGGCAGAAGCTCTTGACGATGCGGTTGAACGCGGCCGGCTGCTCCCGGTAGGAGTAGTGCCCCGCGCCGTTCAGCACGTGCATCTCAGCGTGCGGCGTGGTCGCCGTGATGCGCTCGAAGAGCCGTTGCCCCAGCGGCAGAGGCGCCGAGAGGTCGTTCATGCCCCAGATGACGAGCGTGGGAACGGGTATGCCCTCGTCGTCGATCCTGCGGACGGTCTCGCTCCGTATGCGGTTGATGCTCGGGAGCCACTGCCCGTGGCGGATCTCGGCCATCGTGGTCTGCGCCTCCTGGAACTTGGGGAGCTGCGCTATCTCCAGCATCCGGTCCACGTAGTCGTCGGTGACCTGCTCGCGCGAGAAGGCCTGGCCGTCCATCTCCAGCCGGACCGACTCGCGGGTCGGCGGGCCCTGCGGCACGCCGAGGAAGATGTTCTCGTACCAGCGGAGCGACGGGAACATGGGGTTCTCCGGCGAGAGCGTCGCGCTGTCCACGATGATGAGGTTCTTCACCAGCCCCGGATGGTCGAGCGTGAGCCGGGTGACGAGCAGCGCGCCGCGGGACTGCCCGGCGATGTTGACCTGCGAGAGGCCGAGCGTCTCGATAAGCCGGTGCGTGTGCCGCAGCTGGTACTCGAAAGTGTAGTCCTCCAGTCGCGGCGGGTTGCCGGTGTGGCCCTGGCCGAGCTTGTCGATGCAGAAGACGTGGAACCGTTCGGCGAGGCCGGAGAGGTTGAGGCTCCACCTGTCGAGGCCGTCGAGCGTCCCGATCTCGCCGCCGCTGAACAGGAGCAGCGGTTCGCCGTCTCCGTCCTCGTAGTAGCGCACGTTCACCCCGTCCACGTCGACGAAGTGGAGTTTGCTCCGGTCGAGCGAATCGGCGATGGCCATGGTCTGCCTCCGGCAACCGGCAGGGCCGGGAGCGCCCCGTCAGCGGAGCGCTCCCCTGCCCCCAAAACTCCTACTTGACCCTATCCGCAACGCAGGCGGCCATGTCCAGCAGTTCCGGCCCGCGGGTGGCGTCCGCTTCGAGGATGCGGTCGCGGGACGTCTCGAACCAGATCTGGCTCCACCGCGCGGCCTCGGAGTCCGTCAGCGTGATGACCTCCATGCCGATCTCTTCGAGCTCCGCGACCACTTCTTCCGCAGTCTGGAGGCTGAAATCGCGGAAGGAGTCGGAGAAGCCTTCCCAGAGCTCCCTGAAGGTCGCCTGGACGTCGGCCGGCAGGGAGTCGAAGGCAGCCTGGTTGAAGATGACGCCGGGCACGTTCTCGCCGAAGAACGGGCGCACGACGTACTGGCTGACCTCGTGCCAGCTGAACGTCAGCGCGCTCTGCGCTCCGCCGCCGAGCACCGCGCCTTCGATCACGCCGCGGTCGAACGCGGTGTAGACATCGGTGATGGGCATCGCGACGGGAATGCCCTCCAGCTCCTCCACGAACGGCTGCACGCTCGGGTAGACCCGCAGGTTCCGGCCGGTGAGGTTCGCGTTATCGGGCGGGATGGCTTCCTTCAGCACGACGCCGTTGCCCACGCCGTTCGGCGTCGGGAAGAAGTAGACGCCGGCGCCGTCGACGTAGTTCTGGTTGATGGCGTCGACGAGGCCGCAGGCCTCGCGGTCCCCGTACGGGGCGTTCACCAGGTCATTCGTGCCCGCGAGGGAGTTGAACTCCGAGTGGTAGAACGGGTGCGTGTAGACGAGGTCGTAGATGCCTTCGCGAATGGGCGTGAACTGTTCGAACGCAGGGACGGCGCTGATGTCGGCGACCCAGTCGATAACGATACGCCCGTCAGATTCTTCCTCCATGTATGGCTGGAGGATGCCCATGAAGTCCGTGCCGCTCGCATCCGTCTTTCCCCACGAGGTGAGCATCCGCAGCGTGACGGGCTCGGGCTTGGGCGTCGGAGTGGGCGTCGCGGCAGGCGCAGGGGTGGGTGTCGGCTCGTCGTCCCCTCCGCAACCGACGATACCCAGCGCCATCACGACGAGCAGTGGCAAGATGAGCCAGCGTAACTTCCTCATGGTCCCTCCCTGTACGGGCCTGTCATTCAAGGAGACGTCGATAGGCGGGATACTACCACAGCAGCGGCCTGTATCGCGCTAATCTCCCGCATATCCCGCCTGTTTGCGTCGATTATCGACATGCAGAAAGGGGGCGCACCGCCTGGCAGACAAGGGCACCCACAAGGAGTGCCCCTACACCGGGCAACCCGAGAGATTCCTCGGCTTCGCTCGGAATGACAAGGGCCGCCTTGACGGTCTCGTGCGGCGGGGACACACTGGCCTTCAGGTTGGCGGACCGAGGCGCATCGTCGAGCGCGGCCGCCCAGGTCGTGTTCATTGCGCTTTCTTCCATCGAGACTCCGGCGGCAGGCATCGGGACTCTGGCGGCAGGAGACTTTCCTCAAGCTCTGGGCAAGCCAGACGTCCACGTTCGCCGGTTTCCAGGTACAGCTCCTCGCCGTGCCGCTGGTAGCAGCCCTGCTTCTCGATGCGACGCCCCTGCAGATGGGCATCCTCGCCTCGTTCGGAGGCGCTCCCGCGATCGTGGTGGGCGTGTTCGCGGGCATCTGGATAGACCGGCGGTCGAAGCGGGCGGTGCTCATCGGCGCAGCCTGGGGGCACGTGCTCGCTCTCCTCGTCATCGCCATCGCCGCATGGCTCGGCTTCCTGAGCATCCCGCTCCTGTTCGCGATGGCGTTCGTACTGGGAGGCCTGCGATTCATCGTGGACGTCACCTACCGCGCATTCCTGCCGTCGCTCGTCATGCGTGGGCAGTTGGTCGACGCGAACAGCAAGCTGGAGGTGGGCCGGTCCGCAACCGAGATCGGAGGCCCCGGCTTCACCGGAGTCCTCGTGCAGGTCGTGTCCGCGCCGTTCACCCTGGCGGTGGGGGCCGCCGCCTACGCGGCCTCGGCGCTGTCGCTCCACCGGATGCGCCCACCGACGGACGTCTCACCGAGGGCAACTGCGCTGAGCGTCCGGGACGAGTTGCGTGAGGGACTGGCGTTCGTGATGAAAAGTCCCGTCCTCCGGGCCCTGACGATCGCCGCGGCGATGGTCGGCGGTTCCAACGCGTTGCTGGACGCCGTGGGGCTGCTCTACCTCGTGCGCCGCCTGGACCTCACCCCGGGTCTCATCGGGCTGGTGATGTCGGGCGCCGGTGTCGGATGGCTGCTTGGGGCCTCGCTTGCGAAGCAGACGACCCGGAGGGTGGGTCTCGGCAGGTCGGCGGCGGCCGGGCTCTTCCTCATGGGGGCCTGCGATCTGATCATCCCGCTGGCCGGCGGGCCGATGGCCGTTGTACTCGCGCTCGTCGGGGGCGCCACGTTCCTGTTCGGAGCGGGTCTCGTGACCTACATCATCGCGCGGACGAGCCTGCAGCAGAGCATGACGCCGGACCGCCTGCAGGGAAGGGTCAACGTCGTGCTGAGGATGGCCTTCCTGGGGGCCATCCCCATCGGAGCGCTGGCAGGCGGAGTCCTCGGTGAGGCCATCGGGCTACGCCCGACCCTGTTCATCGGGGCCGGAGGCGAGCTGCTCACGGGCGTCTTCCTGCTGTGGTCGGCGGTGTCGGCGGTACGGGAGCCGCCTGCGAGACAGGAGTAGCCCGGAGAACCTACAATCACTCGCCCGACACCCCGGGCGTGATTCTCGACTCATGACATAGGAATAACGACCCCATGCGCTACCTGCTGCCCCTGCTTCTGCTGCTGACGGCCTGCTCGTCCGCGCCAACGGCAACACCGACGCTCGCGTCAATGGTGGACGAGCCGTCGACCCCCACGCCTTCATCGACCCCCACGCCGCTGCCCTCGTGCGACCCCAACATGCCCTACGACGTCTTGACCGAGGAGATGCTCACCTACAAGGAGCATGGAGAAGTCACCAGCACCACCGAGACGAGATTCGCCAGCGGGGGTGCTTACCACAGCGTCACTTATGACGAAGAAGGCAACGTTACGTACCAGCAGCTCTGGAAGGACGGCGTGAAGTGGTACAAGTTCGGCGACCAGGACTGGGATGAGACCATCGGTGGCGGAGGCGATCGATCAGGGAACGCATGCGGCCCTATCCCGCATGAGAGCGGCTACTTCGCCAAAGGCCTGTGGCTCTACCGGTACGTGGGCGACACGAGACTGGACGGCGAGACGGTCAGGCACCTGGAAAGCGTCCAGCCGTTCGAACAGGCCGGTCAGAAGATTCAGCTATGGGTCAACCTGCAGGGCTACATCGTGCGCACCGAGACAGAGTTTGACCGGTTCGACGCAGTAGGCAGTGCTGTCTTGACCACCACTGGCTTCGGCGAGCCCAACGATCTGCCAGACCCGGCCGTCGAGCACCCCGCGCCCACGTCTACGCCCGGCATGTGGGGTAGCAGAAGGGTTGAGGTGACGCCAAGAGCCCCCACTCCCACTCCCACCGCCACCCCCATACCGACTCCCACCACAGGCCCATGCGACTGCGATGGGGATATCCCAGTCGATGCTATCTACGAGGCAGTTGGAGAGCGGTACGCTGAGCAAACGTTCCGGCCTATCGATACCCTGGAGATGACTTTGGACTCAGCAGAATGGGGTATCGACGAGGGCGAGTACGTGATGATCGTGCGCACCTGCGAGTTAGATAATGGAGAGCGCCGTGGGATCAGGTGGACAACGACAGGCACCTGGGACGCGGATTGCAGAGTCTATCCGGGAGGCGGTCAAGGCGGTGGGGATGACAGCATCTGTGGCGAAGGGTGAGTTCCCATATGCTTCCTCCTGCATAACCGACGCTTATAGGTCATACTGGTGACATGGAACCCCCGTCCCTGGAGATCTGGGTATGAGGGCTCTCACGTTGACGCCCACCCCTGCCGGTGCTACATTCGTTCCGAGGAGTTAGCACTTGAGCGAGCCGACTGCTAATCCGGCGACACCCGCCCTCAACACCCGCAGACAGGCGCTGCTGGAGATCATCGTCAGCGACTACATCGAGACGGCGGCGCCCGTCTCGTCGCAGCAGCTCGCACGACGCTACGAGCTGCGCGTCAGTCCAGCGACTATACGCAACGACATGGCGGAGCTGGAGGAGATGGGCTACATCTCCCGACCGCACACGTCGGCGGGAGGCGTACCGTCCGACCCGGGCTACCGCTTCTACGTGGAGCGCGCCGGACAGCGCAACCGCCTGCCCCGCCACTTCCAGGAGCGCGTGCGGGACGCCATCGACTTCGACGAGGCCGACCCCGCGGCGTGGGCGCGCAGCGCCGCCCGCGTGCTCGCCAGCGCCGTCCACAACCTCGCCATCGCCACGACGGTCAAGCGCGCTGTCGCACGGGTGAAACAGGTCCAGATCGTCCACCTGCACGACCGGGAGGCGCTGCTCGTGGCGGTGATGCAGGACGCGCAGGTGCGGCAGCGCATCATCCACCTGGACTCCGACACCCCGCAGGACGAGTTGACCCAGGTCGCCAACCGGCTGAACCAGCTCATCGGCGGCATGAGCGCCGCGGAACTGCGCACGCTCTGGGACTCCGGCTTCTCCGGCGGGAACATCATCATCGCCGCGCTCATGGAGACGATCCGCATCCTCTCCGACGAGGAGCGCAAGGAGACGCGCGAGCGGTACCTGAACGGCCTGGGCCACATGCTGAGCCAGCCCGAGTTCCAGTCCGGCAAGAGCGCGCAGGACGCCGCCGAGGTGCTCGACGACGACTCCATCACGCGGATATTCGACGACTCGCCGCGCCCGGCGGAGGTACGGGTCGTCATCGGCCAGGAGAGCCACGACGAGCACCTGCGCCCCTACAGCGTCGTCTACGCGACCTACGGCGCGCCGGACGGGGCGACGGGCGTCATCGGCACGATGGGGCCCACACGCATGGACTACACGCGCTCCATGTCCAGCGTCCGCTACCTCGCCGCGTTCCTGAGCGAACTCGTTCAGGCACTCGAACCCCCGCCCCAGTGGCAGTAGCCGCGCCCCCATGACCACGAAACGCGATTACTACGACGTGCTTGGCGTCAGCGCGCAGGCGTCCGAGGAGGACATCCGCAAGGCCTTCCGCCAGAAGGCGATGGAGTACCACCCGGACCGCAACAAGGCGAGCGACGCGTCCGAGCGCTTCAAGGAGGTCAACGAGGCGTACCAGGTGCTGAGCGACCCGGAGCGCCGGCAGCAGTACGACCGCTTCGGCCACGCGGGCGTCCGCAACGGCGCGGGACAAGGCGCAGGGGGCTTCGAGGGCTTCGACATCTTCGGCGGCTTCGGCGACATCTTCGACGCATTCTTCGGCAGCGGGACGGCGTCGCGGACACGCCCGCGGCAGGGCGAGGACGTGCGCGTGAACGTCAGCGTCACGTTCGAGGAAGCCGCGTTCGGGGTCGATCGGGAGGTCGAGATCAACCGCACCGAGCAGTGCCCGTCGTGCAAGGGCACGCGCGCCGAGCCGGGAACCCAGCCGGAGACGTGCACGAACTGCAACGGCAGCGGTCGGGTCCGCCGGGCCCAGCGTTCCGTGTTCGGGCAGTTCGTCACGGAGGCCGCGTGCAACGTCTGCGGCGGCGAGGGCCGCCGCATCACGACGCCCTGCACCGACTGCAGGGGCGCCGGGAACAAGCGCGTGAAGCAGCGCATCGAGGTCTCCATCCCCGCAGGGGTGTACCACGGAGCGCTGCTGGAGCTGCGCGGACAAGGCCACGCGGGGATGTTCGGCGGGCCTCCGGGCAGCCTGCTGGTGGGTGTGCAGGTGCAGCAACACGGGTGGTTCAAACGCCGCGAGAACAGCGCCGACGTGCTGCTGGACCTCAACGTCACCTTCCCCGGCGCAGCGCTCGGCATCGAGATGGAGGTGCCGACGCTCGACGGGATGGACAGGATCAAGGTGCCCGCGGGGATACAGTCCGGCGAGGTGCTGCGCATGAAGGGCAAGGGCATCCCGCACCTCGGACGCGAGGGGCGTCGCGGCGACCAGCTCGTGACCGTCCGCGTGCAGACGCCGGACAAGCTGTCGAAGGAGCAGAAGAAACTGCTGGAGGAGCTCCAGCGCTCCTTCGAGAAGAAGTAGGCGCACGCACGGCATCCCGGAGTGTCATGCTGAGCGCAACCGCAGGCGGAGCCGAAGCATCTCTCAGGGAACGTCTGTTGACAGCGGCGGGTCTCCCCGAGAGATTCCTCGACTTCGCTCGGAATGACAAGCAAGATTCCAGCCTTCGCTGGAATGACGAGGTTGGTGGTTGGCTGAGCATCCCTGGTTGGAACTGAAGATACGCGTGCCGTTCGAGTTCGTGGAGCCGGTGGCGGAGCTGTTCCGGCGCTACGGCAAGGGCGGCGTGGCGATCGAGGAGGCCGGCGGCTGGAACCCGGACGAAGGCGAGTCGCCGCCGGAGCGGCAGAGCGCCGTGCTCCGCACGTACATGCCGCAGACGCCCGGCTACCGGCGCAACCGGGAGATCGTCCACATCGGCATCCAACTCGTCGGCAAGCTGACCGACCTGCCGGAGCTGGAAGAGCGCGAGATACTGGAGCGGGAGTGGGAAGACGCGTGGAAGGCGCACTTCACACCGCTCCGCATCGGCAAGCGCCTGCTCGTGCAACCGCCCTGGCTTCGCGAGGAGGCGGGGGCGGACGACATAGTCATCGAGATCGACCCCGGTCTCGCGTTCGGGACGGGCCACCACCCGACAACGAACCGCACGCTGGAGTGCATGGAGCGGCTGATGCGCGCCGGCCTGCAAGTGCTGGACGTGGGCTCAGGCTCCGGCATCCTCAGCATCGGCGCGGCGAAACTGGGCGCAGCCCGCGTGCTGGGCGTCGAGATAGACCGCGTCGCGCTGAAGGCGGGGCGCGTCAACGTGCGCTCGAACGGTGTCTCGGGTCGCGTCCGCTTCTACGCTGGGACGCTCCCGAACGAGAAGATCCCAGCCGGGTGGGCGGAGTTGCTGCTCGCGAACGTCAACTCGGTCGCGCTGGCGAACCTCGCGCCGGAGCTGCGCCAAGCGCTCGCAACGGACGGGCGGCTCGTCGCCGCGGGCATCCTGCAGGAGCGGCGCCAGCAGGTCGTGGATGCGTTCACCGCCGCGGGCCTGTCGTTCGTTGAGGAGCACCACGACGGCGACTGGGTGACGTTCGTGTGCGCCCACACACCCTCACCCTAACCCTCTCCCAGGGGGAGAGGGGACAGACGTCCCGCCGGTTCACCCCCATCCCAACCTTCCCCCATCGAGGGGGAAGGGATCAGGCCGTCTCGTTCCCCAAGTCAGGCAGGGGTGACAGCGGAACTGTCCTGCAGGTGGGCCAACTCTTCGAGCGGGATGTGGCAGTGGATCTCGTGCGTCGGCGAGCCGGGCGAGGTCTGCATCGGTGGCGGGGTGTTGTCGCAGACGTCGCCGAGTTTGCGCGGGCATCGGGATGCGAAGAAGCAGCCCTTGAACTGCTCGTGCTGCTTCGGCACCGAACCGCCCAGGCGTATCGGCGTCGGGATGGCGTCCGGGTCGGGCACCGGCGCCGCGGACAGCAACGCCTCCGTGTACGGGTGCGACGGCGTGGAGAGCACGTCCTCCGCAGGGCCCGACTCGGCGACGTGGCCCGCGTAGAGCACGACGATCTCGTCGGAGACGTAGCGCACGACGCCGAGGTCGTGGGAGATGAAGACGTAGGACGTCCCCTTCTCGCGCTGGTGGTCCTCCAGCAGGTTGAGCACCTGCGCCTGGACCGAGACGTCGAGCGCGGAGACGGGCTCGTCGGCGACGATGAGCTCGGGGTCGCCGGCGAACGCGGCCGCGAGCGCCACGCGCTGCTGCTGCCCGCCGCTGAGCTGCAGCGGCTGACGGTCCATGTACGACGCGTCGAGGCCAACGGACTCCAGCAGTTCGCAGGCCCGCTCTTCGCGCTCGCTGGCGCTCATCTCAGTGAACTTCTGCAGCGGGCGCAGGATGTTGTGGCGAACGGGGAGTTTCGGATTGAGCGAGGAGGTCGGGTTCTGGAAGACCATCCTGAGCGAGGCCTTCTGGTCCGGGTTCCGCTCGTCGGCCTCCGCCGGCAGGTCCTCTCCGCGCAGCTCGAGGTCGCCCTTGTCGCGCGGCACGAGGCCCACGATGCTGCGGGCGACGGTGCTCTTGCCCGAGCCGCTCTCGCCGACGATGCCGACGGTGCGTCCGGCGCCGACCTCAAAGTCGACGTTCTCCACCGCACGAACAGGAGGCTTCACCTTCGGACCGAAGAAGAGGTACTTCCGCTGCCACTTGCCGTAGACGCGATGCAGT
This sequence comes from Dehalococcoidia bacterium, assembly GCA_965220655.1. Classification (GTDB taxonomy): domain Bacteria; phylum Chloroflexota; class Dehalococcoidia; order Lucifugimonadales; family Australimonadaceae; genus Bin16. The sequence goes on from CBDCQO010000003.1 coordinate 96,883, forward strand.
CCCTTGACGGTCAGCGTCGGCTCCTTGCCGTTCTCGTGCGGGGCCTCCCGCTCCACCGACTCGTCCCAGAGATCAGTGCTGACGTCGTCGGGGTAGAAACAGCGCGACTCGTGGGAGTCGCTCACCGATGCTGGGAGTGGGGCCTCGCTGGTGCAGCGATCGGTCGCCATGGGGCAGCGGTCGGCAAACAGGCACATGCCCGGATCGGACTGGGCGCTGGGGAAAACCGAGCCCCGGATGCTCTGCAGCCTCGTGACTGCTCCGGTATCGACCACCGGCTTGGGGACGCAACTGAGCAGGCCCACGGTGTACGGGTGCCGGGGGTCCTTGAACAGGTCCCGCACCGGCGCTTCCTCCACGGTCTGACCGGCGTACATCACCACGACACGGTCCGCGATGCGGGCAACGACGCCCAGGTTGTGACTCACGTAGAGGATCCCGGCGTTCACCCTGCCCTTGAGGTCCGCGACGAGGTCGAGGATGGTGGCCTCCGTGGTGACATCCAGTCCGGTCGTTGGCTCGTCCATCAACAGGAGGTCGGGGTCGCACGCGAGAGCCATGGCGATGACGATGCGCTGCTGCTGGCCTCCGCTGAGCTGATGGGGGTAGCTCTCAGCGATCCGCTCGGGGTCGGGCAGACCGACGCTCTCTATCAGCTCCGCCATGCGCTCGACGGCCTGCGCGGCGTCGAGGGTCAGGTGCTCGCTGATGGCCTCCAATATCTGGAGACCCACCTTCATGGTGGGGTTCAGCGCGAGGGCCGGGTCCTGGTAGACCATCGCTATGCGGTTCCCGCGCAGCGCGCGGAGCTCGGCAGGCCCAAGCTCGGCCATGTCCTGACCATCGAGGTAGACCGCTCCACCCACCTCCGGCTCGCCGGGCAGATAGCCCATGATGGCATAGGCCATGGTGGACTTGCCGCAGCCCGATTCGCCCACGAGGCCGACGACCTCGCCGCGCTTGATCTCGAACGAGGCATCGCGCACGGCGTGCACGGCCCCGGTCGGCGTGAAGAAGGTGACCGAGAGTCCGTCCACCTTCAGCAGCGGCTGTTCCGCGCCGTCGGCGGCCGTGGTGGTCTCGAGCATCACAGTAGTTGTGGTGGCCATTACGCCTCCCTCTTTGGCAACTCCCTTGCCTGCTTGATGCCGTCCGCCAGCAGGTTTACGCCGATCACGAGCGACGCGACCGCGGCTGCCGGCGCAAGCGCAACCCATGGAGCCCCGGTGATGAAGATGCGGCTCTCGCTGATCATGAGCCCCCAGTCCGAGGACGGCGGCTGCACGCCGAGTCCGAGGAACCCGAGCGACGCGACCAGCAGGATCGAGTAGCTGAACCGGACAGACGCCTCGACGGCGAGGACCGGCAGCGTGTTCGGCAGGATCTCCCGGAAGATGATGTAGACGTTCGGCTCGCCGCGCAGCCGCGCAGCATCGACGAACTCGAGGCTCTTCACCGCCAGCGTGGAGGAGCGCATCACCCGGGCAACAGGCGCGATGAACACGATGCCGATGGTGCCGGCGATGTTGATGGGGTTCGGCCCAAGGCTCGTGAGCACCAGAAGCGCTATCAGCAGCGAGGGGAACGACATCATGGCATCCATGATGCGCATCACCACTTCGTCCGTGCGCCCTCCCTTGTACCCGCTGCTCATCCCGACGACGGTGCCCAGGGCGATGCCGAGCAACGCGCCCGCCGCTGCCACCGAGATCAGCGACGTGGCGCCCGACATCACCCTGCTGAGCACGTCCCTGCCGAACTGGTCGGTGCCGAGCAGGAACTGGAGCGACGGCCCTTCCAGTTGATGGTCCTCGATGTGGAACTGCGTTGGCGGGTACGGCGCCAGGGCCTGACCGAACAGCGCGAGAACCACGTGCAGGACCACCAGCGGCAAGCCGATCCTGCCCGCCGGAGTGCGGAGCGCAAGCCGTACCAGTGAGGCAAGCGCCCGCAGGAGGGCAGCCGCTATCGATGTTGCCACATCGAGCGGGCCCAACTGCATCCTGGGGGAAGTCGCCGGAGCTGCCATCACGTCAGCCTTATCCGCGGATCGAGGGCGCCGTAGCTGAGGTCCGCCAGGAGATTACTGAGTGCGTATGTCCCCGCGATGATGAGTGCGAGAGTCTGCAACAGAGGAACGTCACGCGTGTTGATGGCAGTCAGGAGCAGCTGTCCCAAACCGGGGTATGCGAAGACGTTCTCCACGATGATGAGCCCGCCGAGCATCCACCCCATGTTCACGGCGATCACGCTGATCGTCGGGAGCATGGCATTCGGGACGACGTGACGGAGCAGTACGCGCCGCATCGGCAATCCCTTCAGCACCGCCGTGCGCACGTATTGCGTGTTCAGTACCTCGATGACGTTGGCCCGCGTCATCCGCATGATGTACGCGAACAGCACACCGGTCAGCGTCAGCGTGGGGAGCACGAGGATCAAGGGTCTCGTGAGCGGGCTCGTCCCCGGCAGGATCGCACTCGATGAGGGGAGCCAGCCGAGGAACGAAGAGAACACGATAATCAACAGGACTCCCGTCACGAACTCGGGCAGCGAGATGGCCACGAGACTTCCAACCGACACGGCGTGGTCTGTCTTCGACCCTTGCCGCACCCCCATCCATACGCCTATGGCGACGGCCGAGGGCACCGCGACGAGGAAGGCGAAGGCCGCAAGGATCAGCGAGTTCGCCAGCCTGGGTTCGATCACCTCAGTCACGGGGATCTTCTGGACGAAAGAGTCGCCCATGTCACCCCGGACCACCCCGCCGATCCAGTCCAGGTAACGGACCGGGGCGGGGCGGTCCAGGCCAAGCGTCTCCCGGATGTGCTTCAGGTTCTGTTCGGTAGCCCCCTGCCCCATGATCATCTGGGCGACGTCGCCGGGCAGGATCTCGGTGATGGCAAAGATAGCCACCGAGACCACAAGGAGGGTCACGACGATCAGGCTGATGCGCCTTACCAGGAACCGCGTCATTTGCCGTTTGCCTGCCTTTCTCTACCTGTCGACCCACGCCTCGTTCAGGATGAGCCATCCGAGCGGGTGCGGGTTCACGTTGTTGACGTCGTCCCGCACGCCGTAGAGCACCGGCTGGAAGGCGGTTACGAGGCGCGGAACGTCTTCGACCAGGATGCACTGGACCTGTTTGTACGTCTCCGCACGCTCGGCATCGTCCACCTGTCCGCGGGCCTTGACGATGAGCGAGTCGAGCTCGTCGTTGTAGTAACGCGGAGCGTTCCAGGTAGAGTCACTCATGTACTGGATGCTGAGCGCCTGGTCGGGCGTGCGGCCGAACCAGTACACCACGGTGAAGTTCTCGATCAGCCAGGTGTTCGCCCAGAACTGGTCCTCCGGCCTCTGGACGAGATTCACGTTGATGCCTGCCGGCGCCGCTCCCTCCTTGAAGGCAACTGATTGTTCCAGCATCCCCGGGCCGACGTTTCCGGTGTACAGGGTGACTTCTATGCCGTCCGGGTAACCGGCTTCGGCCAGCAACTGCTTCGCAAGTTCGGGGTCGTAGTCCGGAGGCTTGCACTCCTCCGTAAACATCGGGTCGTTCGGCGCTATCGGGTGGTCGTAGGCGATGCTGCCCCGGCCGAAGAGCGCAGCCTGGCGGATGGCTTCACGGTCGGTCGCGGCCTGGAAGGCCTGCCGGACCAGCTTGTTGTCGAACGGGGCCTCCCAGTTGCCGAGGTCCAGCCCGATGTGCGAGGAACTGGCCGTTTCCAGCACCACGGTTCCGGGGCTGGCCTCGATGCTGGGAGCGGTAGGCGGCTCGAGCTGGTAGATCACGTCCACGTCGCCGCTCTTGAGCGCTTCCGCCCGGGTCGACGGGTCCGGGATCAGCTGGAACACGACCTCATCCAGGTACGGCTTGCCCTCGTCCCAGTAGTCGGGGTTCTTCGAGAGCACCGTCCGCTGACCGGGCAGATACTCCTCCAGGACGAAGGGGCCCGTCCCGACGCCTCCGAGCGTCAGCGTTTCAAGGTCGACGTTCGACGGAATGATCCTCGCCTGGTAGATGGAGAGCACCTCGGGGAAGAACGCGCTGGGGCTGACCAGGTCGAACCGGATCGTGTAGTCGTCGATGATCTCCATGTTCTCGATGACTTCGAACGTGGGCCGGGCGGGGGAGTCGATCACCGGATCGAGCAGGCGATTGAACGAGAACACGACGTCCTCAGCCTTGAACTCCTTGCCGTTGTGGAACGTCACGCCCTCCCGGAGTTGGAAGGTCCAGGACGACAGGTCCTCACTGGGTTCCCACGACGTGGCCAGCTCGGGCTTCATGGAGAGGTCGGGCTGGATCATCAGCAGGTTGTCGTACATCTGCTGCGTTATGAGGGTGTCCGCCGTGCCGAGCGTGACGGGCGGGTCGAGCGTGTTGTTCTCCGACACCAGTGTTACCGTGAGCGTTCCGCCGGTCTTCACGTCGCCGGAACCTGTACTACCGCCCTCTCCGTCGTCTCCGCACGCGCTGATCATCAGGAGCAATGCGATAACAAGCCCGCTGAGCGCCATCAGGCGCGGCCACCGGGCCCCGACTATCGTCCTGTCTGTTCTCTCTCTCATCCGTTCACCTCTCTCGTAACCCAACTTGGAGGCTGTCCCTCCCTGGGGAAATGGTTCGAGATTGCCATTCCGCTCCCGCGACAAGCACAAAGCTCCCGCGTAACGCCTGCTGAGGGAGTCCCTTTGGGGGGAAGGTCAGGGCGCAGCGGAGAGGAATCTCTTGTTCGGTATCACCGAAAGGGGGTGACTCGCCTGGTGTTCGGCCTTTCTCGGGCTGCAGGGACCGGTTGTTTTACCTCGGGTTAGCTTGCAGCCAGCCAAGCGACGGCGGGTCATTGCCTACCATAGGCAGGAGCGTTGGGGGGTGTCAACTTACCGAATCCGTCAACAGGAAAACCCGATGCCGTCATAAATCGACGCGGCTACGCAGCCTCAGCGATGACCAGCGTGGGCAAGGTCATGGCCATGCTCAGCCCGACAGGGCCAGGGCAGGGCACCGGCGCCGGGCCGGGGCAATCACAAGCGAGGCCGTCAAGAAGCATCCACTCCTGACGATACGGGTGAAGGAGCACCACCAGCCCCTACAACGCCGTTACCGTTCCGCATTTGCGCCATGTCAACGCCGTATTTCGCCCTGAGGCCATGTTTTCTGTGCCCATATCCGCAGTGCTGGAGCGTGCTGAGCAATTCTCAAATGCGCTATTCAGGGTTCCCGCACTCCTGTGCCGGCCGCTCCGGGCAGGTACACTCCCATGTGCCCCACACCCCTCCCCGCATCGCCCAACCAACACGAAGGAGCGCTCCATGACCACCAAGCCGACGTTCAGTCTCGCATTCGCGCCCAACCCACGCAGCCGCCCCATCATGGACGGCACGATCAAGCCGGAGGGCATCGAGCTCATCCCGACAGCGTCGGGCCCGGCGGAGACGTTCCACCGGCAACTCACGCACCAGGAGTTCGACGTCTCGGAGATGTCGCTCTCTTCGCTGGCCATCATCACCGCGCAGGGGAACCGCGACTGGGTGACGCTGCCCATCTGCACCACGCGGACGTTCTTCGGCACCGGCGCGCTCATCCGCACGGACGCAGGCATCGAGTCGCCCGCCGACCTGAAAGGGAAGCGCGTGGGCGTCAACGAGTACCAGCAGACGGCAGCGCTCTGGGCGCGGGGCTTCTTCCAGCACGAGTACGGCGTCGCGCCGACAGACGTGGAGTGGTGGATGGAGCGCACGCAGGAGCTGAGCCACGGCGGCGCGACGGGGTTCGAGCCACCGCCCGGCGTGACGCTGCACTACATGGACCCCGCGAAGAACCAGAACCTCGGCGGCATGATGGCGAACGGCGAGCTGGACGCCATCTACGTCTATTTCTACGGCGGGGGCGGTATCAACCGGAGCACGCTCGACCTGCGCACTCACGAGAAGGTGCGGACGCTCTTCCCCGACCCGCTCGCGGAGTCGGCGCGCTACTACGCCAGTACGGGCATCTACCCCATCAACCACGTCGTCATCATGCGGCGGTCGCTCTACGAGCAGCACCCGTGGGCGGCGCGGAACCTGTACGACGCGTTCGTGAAGGCGAAGGAGCTGTGGGTGTCGCGGACGCTCGAACAGGCGCAGCCGTTCGTCGACGCAGGGCTGCTGCCGTCGAACTCACGGTCCGCACTGACGACGGACCTCTTCCCGTACGGCGTCGCGGGGATCCGTCACACGCTGGAGACCGCGCTCGCCTACTCGACGGAGCAGGGGCTCACTCCGCGCGTCGTGAGCATCGAGGAGCTGATGGCCCCTACCCTGCTGGACACGTAGGCGGCAGAGAACCGAAGCAACGGAGACTTCGCAGGGATGGCAGACGACCAACGTCCGGGCAGCGCGCACGATGGGAACGGGTCCGGCCCGGTAACGGAATCCGACCGCATCACGAGCCTCGACCTGCTGCGAGGGGTGGCCGTGCTGGTCATCGTGCTGATGAACGCCGTCTCCTTCAAGCACGGACTGGCCCCGTACCTGAACCTCAGCGCGGGCGGGTCGGAGACCTGGCTGGACTGGGCCGTCGGCGTGTTCGGCGAGATATTCGTCGACCAGAAGTTCATGGGCATCTTCTCGCTGCTGTTCGGCGCCGGGATACTCCTGTTCATCGAACGGGCCGAACGCCGGGAAGGCCGACCCGTCCTGCTGAACCTGTGGCGCAACGTCCTGCTGCTGGGCATCGGCATCCTCCATGCCATCCTGTGGGACGGCGACGTGCTGATCGCCTATGCCGTCTCAGCCGTCTTCCTGCTTGCGTTGCGCAAACTGCCTTCCAGAGCCCTCATCGCCACCGGCGCTGTCGTGTATCTGCTCTCCGTTCCCCTCATGCTGGTGATGCAGGCCATCGTCAACGGCACCGACGTATCGCTCGCTGGCATCTGGGAGCCGGGAGAGCTCGGCAGCGGCAGCAACCCGGCCCTCAGCGACAGTCTCGCGGGGCTCGTGCTCCTCGGTTATTTCCTGCGCGCGCTGGGGCTGATATTAATGGGCGCGGGTCTGTACCGCCTCGGGTTCATGAACGGCAGCATGGCGGCGAGCACCTACCGACTCGTCGCCGCGTTCGGCCTGGGCATCGGGTTGGCGCTGGCCACTGCCGGCGTGGTCGTCACTGCGCTCGGCGATTACTCGCGGGACGTGGCCTTCATCGGCCAGGTCCCCAATACGCTGGGCTCGATCCCCGCGTCCCTCGGGTACATGAGTCTCTTCATCCTCTGGAACCAGAGACGTGACAACTGGCTGAAGCGCCGGTTGCTCGCCACCGGACGAATGGCGCTCACCAACTACCTCTCGCAGACCGTCCTGGGGATGCTGGTGCTCAACGTTCTGCTGGCGGACGTTTCCGTGACCCGCACGGGGATATTGGCGTTCTGCGTGGGCATCTGGGTGGTGCAGCTCTGGTGGTCGCCGCTCTGGCTCAGCCGTTTCCGCTTCGGCCCCGCCGAGTGGCTGTGGCGGGTCGCTACATACAGGAAAGGGCAGCCCTTACGGAGGCGGGCCGCCTAGCTAAGGGCGTTTCGCGATACGCCCCTACGAGCAGCATCCCTACTCCTGCTTTGGGGCGCGGGCCATCAGTTCGAGGAGGGCGTCCTGCGGCGATGCGCCGTCGAACAGGACGCGGGCGGTCGCGGCGGCGATGGGGGCTTCGACGCCCAGCGCGTTCGCCATCTCCAGCGCCGCGGAGGTCGTGCCGACGCCCTCGGCGACCTGCCCGCCGAGCGACTCGATCGCCTCTTCGAGCGTGCGGCCCTCGGCAAGCGCGAGCCCGACGCGATAGTTGCGGCTGAGGTTGCTGTAGCAGGTCGCGATGAGGTCGCCGAAGCCGGCCGTGCCCGCGAACGTCGCAGCCTGTGCGCCCGCCGCGACCCCCAGCCGCACCATCTCCGCCAGTCCCCGTGTGACGAACGCCGCCTTCGCGTTGTCGCCGAGCGCCATGCCGTCGCAGATGGCCGCGCCAATGGCCATGACGTTCTTCAGCGTTCCGCCCAGCTCCGTCCCGATGATGTCGGCGTTCGTGTAGACGCGGAACGTCGGCGAGTTGAACAGCCGCTGGACCGATGACGCCGCGTCGGGAGATGCGGACGCGATGACCGTTGCCGACGGCAGACCGCGCACGACCTCGCGGGCGAGGTTGGGGCCGGAGAGCGCGCAGAGGGTCGGCGCAGCGCCGGGCAGTTCCTCGGCGAGTACGACGCTCATGCGCTTGAACGTCCCCTGCTCCAGTCCCTTGCACGCGGAGATGACTATGGCGTCCGATGGGACGTATGGCGCGGCGCGGCGGGCGTTATCGCGCAGGGTGTGGCTTGGCACTGCGAAGAGCACAAAGGGCGCGCCGTCCATGCCCGCGGCCCAGTCAGACGTCACGCGCAGCGAATCGGGGAAGGGGTGGCCCGGCAGCCGCGCCGTGAGTTCGCCGTCCGACGCGAGCCGCTGCGCCTCGGCGTCCGAACGCGCAAGCAGTCGCACGTCGATGCCGCGTCGCGCCAGAATGAGGGCGAGCGTTCCGCCCCACGACGTCGTGCCGACGACCGCAACGGGCCCTTGCTGCTCTGCTGAGGTCATGCACCGCCTCCCACGGCAGAGGCGATTCTAACGTCGCGCGGGGGCGACAGGGAGGCGATAAGCGGACGGCCTTGGAGTAAGCCAGGCAGTTCTCCATGCACCGGCGTAAGCGAAGAGCGCCCCGCGAAGGGGCGCCCTTCTACACAGACACGAGATTCCCGCCTCCGCGGGAATGACGGAGGAGGCAGGAATGACGGAGCGAGCGCTAGTCGTAGTCCTGGAGCGCGCCCTTCTTGTTCTCGGGGCCGGGGACCCCGGTGCAGGTCGCGACGAGGTTCTTCATCCGGCACTGCTGGCCGTACTTGGCCAACTCCGCCTCGAAGATCTCGTGGACGCGGGGGTCTTCGTCCTCGTACTCGAGCTGGATGCCGCCCTCCTTGATGCTCACCATGGCACGGATCTCCCCCCGGCGGGAGGGGTCGTTGATGCCGCGCTGGTAGGTGTACTTGCGGGAGTTGGACGGGCTCATGTTGATGTAGCGCGCGGGAGTAGTGCCGACGTTGAAGTGCTGGTGGAAGTACTCGCTGTAGGAGTCCTGAGTCGGCAGGTAGAGGCTGCCGCGCTGCCAGTCCGCCTTCACGAGGTCGGACATGTCCTCCTTCTGCCAGACGAGCGCGAAGCCGACGCCGCCGGTGATGAGCAGGTGCGCGCCGGGGCCGTGGCGGTGCGCCTTCTTGTAGGTGCCGACCGGGAACTCGGAGATGTGGGAGGAGACGGTGTTGTCGGACAGCGACAGCATGATGTTGGTGCCGCCCGCGCCGCGCTCGGACCAGTCCGGCATGGCCATGTTGGCCGCGTCCGGCAGGAAGTTGGTCTCCCACACCCGGCCCTTGTACATCATGCCGGAGCCGGAGGCCCAGCCCTCGTCCGCGGTGAGGCGGTCCGGGAAGACGTAGGGGTTGTTCCAGATGAAGTCCGGCGTGATGAACTTGCGGATCATGCCGGGCAGGTTGGTGACGGAGACCATGCGCGTGGGCTCCGTGCCGCTGCCGTTGAAGTGCTGGTACGAGGCGTTCATGGGGATCGAGAAGTACGCGCCCTCGTTCCACTCGAACGTCTGCTTTCGGGACTCGTCGTACCAGACGGAAGTGGCGCCGCGACCGCTGAGGACGTAGATGACCTCGTTGTACATGTGATGCTCTGGATTGGTCTTGCCCGCAGGCTCGATCTCAATGACGTGCTCGTCGGTCTCCTCGTCGCCGTCGAGGTAGACGACCGCGCCATAGCAGCCCTTGCGGGGCCAGTATTCGAGATCGAGGGCATAGAGGTCCCGGATGTAGAGCCCTCCGTGGAGCTTCACGCCCTCGTTCTGCTGCCACTCCTCATACGTGTCGATGCGCTCGAAGACCGGAGCGGTTGCCGGATCGTAGTTCGTCGTCATGGTGTCCTCCTCTGACGAATTCCACGCAGGCGAACGCGCCAGCCTGCGCAGTATCGGGAAGGTACGCCCGCACGCGCCAGCCGTCAAATCAGGGGGTTACACAGGGTCTACGAGCAGTTCCGAGACGCCCTTCCCCAAGGCTTGGGCGAGTGCGGCCAGCGTCTTGTATCGAGGGCTCTGCTCGCCTCGCTCGATGCGGACCAGCGTCACCCGCCCGACGTTCGCGGTGCCCGCAAGCGCTTCCTGGGTCAAGCCTGCTGATTCCCGGAAGCGGCGGACGCGTTCGCCAAGCGTCTGCCTCCCACGCATTGCTATTGCCTCGATAGTGGGGCGGTAGGATTCATCGCAATAGTGACGCGCGAAGTCCCAGGGAATCTCCACCTGTTCACCATCAACTGTCTGGAGGATCATCTCGTACGGGTTCGGCAGTTCCACGCCGGACAGTGCCACGCGCTCCTTGACTCCAGGAACGTCGGCAAACGGCACCAGCCCTTTGCAGCCATCTGCGAAGTGCAGTTCGACTCCATCCTCACGGAGGCTGGCGAACGTCATCATGCGCTCTGCGTTTCTCACGAGAACGGCGTTCATTGGATTACCTCCTGTGAATAGCGTCCCACGTGCTCCGGATCTCCTCAGCGTACCTCTCATACGCCTTCATGATGTCGCGGAAGTTGCCGGGCGGCGGGGCATCCATATAGGTGCCACCGTTCAGCTCTATACGGCATACGTCCTCGTTCCCGACCCACACATGCACGTGAGGAGGTTCGAACCCGTTCTCCCTCGTATTGACGACGAAGCGGAACTGGCCCTCGACCGCTACCGTCGGCACATGGAGCCCCCAAGCACGTGATTGTCCCTATAGAGTATCGCTAAACGATACATTTTGTACAGCCGTGTCGGACATGGCTCGTTCAGTGAGGGGTCAGGCCCGGCGCGCAGCCTCGTCCGCGATGCGGGCGGCGACGTCCGACACAGGCAGCAGGCCGAGGTCCTCACCGGAGCGGAGGCGCACCGCAGCGCCGCCAGCCTCGGCCTCCTTGTCGCCGACCACGAGCATATAGGGCGTCTTCATCAGCTGGGCGTCGCGTATCTTGGCGTTCATGCGCTCACTGCGAGCGTCGACGTGCACCCGCACGCCAGCAGCTTCGAGTTGCGATTGCACAGACTCCGCGTACTCGACGTGGCGGTCGGCGATGGGGATGACCTCCGCCTGCACGGGCGCGAGCCAGACCGGGAACGCGCCGCCGAAGTGCTCGATGACGACGCCGAGGAAGCGCTCGATGCTGCCAAGCATGGCTCGGTGGATGACCACGGGACGCTGCCGCGCGCCCTCCGAGTCGACGTACTCGAGGTCAAAGCGCTCCGGCAGGTTGTAGTCCAGCTGCACGGTGCTCAACTGCCACTCGCGACCGATGGCGTCGGCGACGAAGAAGTCGATCTTGGGGCCGTAGAAGGCGCCCTCGTTCTCGGCGGGCTCATACTCCATGCCGCGCGCGTCCAGCGCCGACGCCAGCGCGCCCTCCGCTACGTCCCACAGGTCGTCAGTGCCGATGCGCTTCTCCGGGCGCAGCGAGAGCACGACGCGGACATCGTCGAAGCCGAAGACGTCGAACGTCTCGCTGACCATGCTGATGAACGAGAGCACCTCGCTCTCCACCTGCTCCGGCGCGCAGAAGATGTGCGCGTCGTCCTGGGAGAACGTGCGTACGCGGGTGAGGCCGTGTGTGACGCCGGAGCGCTCGAAGCGGTGGAGGCGTCCGAAGTCGGCGTAGCGTATCGGGAGTTCGCGGTAGGAGTGGAGATGGGAGGCGTACAGGATGGCGGCGGCGGGGCAATTCATCGGTTTGACGGCGAATTCCTGCTCGTCCACATAGGTGAAGTACATGTTCTCGCGGTAGTTGTCGTAGTGGCCGGAGCGCTTCCAGAGGGAGGAGTCGAACACCTGCGGGGTGATGACCTCCTGGTAGCCGTAGCGCTCGTAGAGGCCGCGCACGTAGGTGGTGAGCGCGTTGTTGAGCGCCGCGCCGCGCGGCAGGAAGAAGGGGCTTGCAGGGGCGACGGGGTCGAAGAAGAACAGCCCCAGCTCCTGCCCGAGCCTGCGGTGGTCACGCCGACCGGCCTCCTCCAGGCGCTCCAGGTGCGCCTGCAGCGCCTCCTCGGACTCCCACGCTGTGCCGTAGATGCGCTGCAGCATCTCGTTGTGCTCGTCGCCGCGCCAGTACGCGCCCGCGACAGTCACCAATTTGAACGCGGCTACCTCGCCGGTGGAGCCGACGTGCGGGCCACGGCAGAGGTCGACGAAGCCGCCGTGCGCGTAGGTCGTGATCGCCTCGCCCTCCGGTATCTCGTCGATGATCTCCAGTTTGAACGGCTGGCCCGCGAAGTGGCTGCTCGCCCCGTCGCGGGTCAGCTCCGTCATGTTGAACGACGCGTTGGCGGCGACGCTCTCGCGCATGCGCGCCTCGATGCGATCGAGGTCGTCAGGCGAGAACGGGCGCTCGACCGAGAAGTCATAGTAGAAGCCGTCCGCGGTGGGCGGGCCGACCGCGAACTTCGCCTCGGGGAAGAGGTCGAGCACGGCCTCGGCCATGATGTGGGCTGCGGAGTGGCGGATGCGGAAGCGCAGGTCCTCGAGTTGCTGTTCTTCGGGGCTCTTCTGTTTGACGGGCATCGGTCTGCCTCTCTGCTGGTCCTGTTACGAGAAAGGGGCGCTCGGCGCGCCCCTTCATGCATGGTTGGAGATACGTTCGCGCCCAGGCGGCTCAGGCCACGGCTGCCGTCTCGCGGACGCGCGCAGCCGCGGCCCTCGTAGTGCGGGTCGTCGTCGTTGTCGTGGCTGCGGCGCGCTGCATGACGCGGGCATTGTAGCACGGGCTCACAAACGGCATGGACGCCGGTGCTACAATCGTTTCACTCTGGATTCCCGCCTTCGCGGGAATGACGGGGAAGACGCGGGGGAGGGTGAGCGCATGAAGGCCGTCTACGACGAAGCAACCGCGCTGACGCATGACGGGCAGGATTTCGTCATCGCAACCGTCGTGCACACGCAGGGCTCGACGCCCCAGAAGCCGGGCGCGGCGCTCTTGGTGCGCGGCGACGGCTCGACCGTCGGCACGCTCGGCGGGGGCTGCGTCGAGGGCGACATCTGGTTCGCCGCCAAGGAAGCGCTCCGCGAGAACACCGGCCCGCAGTACAAGCGCTACTACCTGAACGAGGACATCGCCGCGCGTGACGGCCTCGTCTGCGGTGGCACGATGTACTTCTACATCGAACCGCTCACCGGCGACGCAGGCGGACGGGCACTCTCCGCGGAGATTGCCGACGCCTACGCCGGAGGCCCCAGCCTCTCGGTCGCAACGCTCGTGAAGAGCGACCGGCTGACTGCAGGCACGCGCATCGTCGTCCGCGAGGACGGCACGTCCGAGGGAACGCTCGGCGACGCCGCGCTCGACGCGGAGGCGATCGAGACCGCGAAGGATGTCATGCCGATGGGGCGCACCGCGCGCATCCACACCGATCAGGGCGACGAGCTGTTCGTGGAAGGCTACACCGCGCCCGCGCTGCTGGTGCTCATCGGCGGGGGGCACGTCAACCTGCAGGTCGCGCGCATCGGCCACATGATGGGCCTGCGCGTCATGGTGACCGACGACCGGCGCGAGTTCGCGAACAACGAGCGCTTCCCGATGGCGGAGGCGACAAACGTCGCGCCGTACGACCGGGGCGTGGACGCGTTCCCCGTGACGCCGAACACGGCCATCGTCATCGGCTCGCGCGGGCACCACTTCGACGATCTCGCGACCGAGGCTGCGGCGCGAACGAACGCAGGCTACGTGGGGCTGCTCGGCAGCAAGCGCAAAACCATCATGATCTACGAGTCATTGCTGCGGAAGGGCGTGCCGGAGGAGCGGCTGCGCGAGATACACGCGCCGGTGGGCCTCGACCTCGGCGGACGCGCGCCGGAGGAGATCGCGCTCAGCATCGTGTCGGAGATCGTGGCGTGGCGGAACGGCCGCGAGGGCGGTCCGATGACGATGGAGCCGTTCCACCTCGACCGGCTCGTCGCCAAGGTGAACGGCGCGGCAGCGCGATAGGGAGAGGCCCGAGACCCCACACCGACGCCAGCCCACCAGCCTCCCCAACGTACGCGTGCTCTACGAGCGACGGTGTGAACTTGCAGGCCCTTGCGACAGTACGGTTAGCGAGCCCGTTATTGCAACACGTTACCCCGCTTCGAACAGGCGGCCCACCTCGGCGGGGGTCATGCCGGCCTCTACGGCAGGGTGACCAAACAGAGAGAACACTTGCTCGTCGAGGTCGTTCATGACGAGTTTGAACCTGTAGCCGTTATGCTCAACGTAGCTTACCTCGGGGCAATGCAGCTCCCCCGCGCACATGATTCCCCTTGGGGTGTGGCTCGCGAACCATAGGGCATGAATAGCCTCGTGCAAGGCTACCTCGAACAAGTGTTCCTGCGGATAGTGCACCTTCCCCGAGGCCTGTATGTGGTCGGCCCATATCCACACTTCGTCGATCTTGGAGCATCCCGGCGTGCGATGATCCAAGAGAACGCGGCAATCCTCGTTCCGCCGCCCGTCCCACCACCGCAGAATATCCGCACCATGCTCATCCACCTCCCTCCACTCGGCACGCCGCCACTCTGCCAAGAGCGGCATGACCTGCTCCCGAATAACCCACTGAATCGACAGAGGCAGGCCGGGGTCAACCCAGAACACACCCCGCTCCCATGCCGGGGACTTGAACGCCTTGCCGTCCCATCGGAATAGCCCGCTGCACTCGTGAACCAGCAGACACCTCAGCGCTCCCGACGAAGGGGCGGGTATCGGCGTCGGCGTCGGGGCAGGCGTCGGAGTGGCGGTAGGAGTCGGCGTCGGCACAGGGGTTGGCGTAGGTGTCGGCTCCGGCGAGCACGCCGCCGCGACGACGAGGGCGAGAAGGACGAAGGCCGCGATCGCAGCAGCGTGCCGGGGAGAGCCAATCGTTCCAGGGAAGCGTGGCATGTGGGCCGACGGCGTCCTCAATGCGTCCGGTCCGGGTTGGATACGTTCAGGAGACAGCCCCCACACCTCCCCGCTTTGGGCAGACTAGCCAACGCACTGTACCACCATGCGTGTTACCGTTGCGTAACTATCGGCGCAATTTGGTGTGAGTAGTTGTAACTATCTGCGAGGTCGGTCGCGCCACACGGTCTTGCGTCGTCAGCGTCCTCGACCCACTCGACGGGAACAGATACGACGACGAGTTGCCCCTATTCGTCGTATCGCAGCGCTTCTGCCGGGTAGATGCGCGACGCCTGCCGTGCCGGCAGGTACGTCGTCAGGAGCGACGCGCCGTATGCGACAACTACCACGAGGATGATCGTCTCCCAGGGGACGGCGTACGCGACGCCTTCGAAGCTCTGGCCTACCTCACGGATTATGCCGGCGGATAGCCCGAACCCCAGTCCCAGTCCAACGGCGATGCCCAGCAGTGCGATGAACGACGATTCAATCAGGAAGGAGAGCTGCACCATGCCGCTGCGGTAGCCGATGGCGCGCAGTATGCCGATCTGTACGCGCCGCTCCACGACGGAGCGCGCCGCGATGACGCCCAGCGCCGCGATGCCCACCACCAGGCCAAGGCCCATGAAGCCCTGGATGAGGCGGTTGAACGTGCGGTTCAGTGCGGTGAGGTCCCGCACGATCTTCTCGAGCGAGGATGCCTGCACGCCGTGCTCCTCGAACTCCTCTTCCAGCGCCGTCGCGATCTCCTCCGCGCGCGACGGGTCGCTCAGCACGATCTCGTAGCCCACGTACGGCAGGTCCACCGGCGCAAGCCGCTGCAGCACCTCGTGCCCGGTGGTAACCGTGTTGACGAAGAACGCCGATTCCTCTATCACGCCGATGACGCGCAGGCGCACCATCCGCTCCTCGGATGAGTCGTACACCTCCACGTACACCTCCGGAAGCACGTCGTCCTCGCGCTGGAAGCCCTCCAGCTGGAACGAGAAGTCCGGGCCGCCCTGCTGGAAGTCGGACGCAGCCGGGACCATCGCGGCGCTGACGACCGCGACCTCCTCCCCGTCAGCCAGCGCGCGCCAGACGGCGCGGCCGTCGGCGTACCGCTCGTCCCGCATGAGGAACCCGTAGCCGACCGCCTCCGCGTAGGCGGGGTCCACGCTCGTGACAAACCAGTCCTGCAGATCCTGTTCGGTGTCCTCCTGCCTGATGCGCACGGGCAGGCCGCTCGTTGCGCCGATGGCCGTGAACTCGGCAGCGTCCAGCGCCAGGGACTCATCGATGCGCGCAGCGAGGTCGCCGACGGGGTTGGTGAAGCTGGCGTTGACGGTGACATCGAACCCGCCGGAGAACTTCCGGGTGTCGTCGAACGCACTGTTGAAGGCGGCGTCGATGAAGCCGATGATCGACAGTGTGAAGATGACGAGCGAGAACATGGCGAGGGTCATCCCCGTGCGGAAGCGGCTCGCCATCGGGTACGCCAGCGCGGTACGGATGATAGGCGCGAGCGTGCGCCCCCGCCCTCCAAGGACTGATATCGCGCTGACCAGGTACCCGGAGTTGTACATCACAACCCATACCGCACCGACCACAAGTGTTATGCCGGAGAGGATGAACAGCTCTATCCCCTCGTTGAACTGGGGCAACCCGAAGTCTTCCCAGTCGATGGGGATGAGCCAGAGCAGCACGAGGACCACGCCTGCAGCCGTGTACGCGATGCGCTCCGGCAGGCGCACGGCATGGTTGAGCACGAGCGGCACACCGACCACCACGAGCGACAGGCCGATGGAGAAGAGTCCCAACTGCTCGGTCGATATGCCGTTCAGCGTGAAAAGGACGCCGACCACAACCATGAGATAGCCGGCGATGAACAGCGCCCACGCCAGTTTCACGATGGCGCACGGCCCGCTGAGCAACAGCCGCCGCAGCACGCGGAGCGGACGCAGGCGCGGTATCGCCCGCAGGCCGTCCATGTAGGCGGCGCCGACCGCACGCCACGACTCACGGAGCCGGCGTCCCTCGCCGGGCGGCTCCGGGATGTCGCGCACGGCGCGCACGATGTTCAAGGCACTCACTCGCGCAGCCGAGACGATCACCACGAGGTACGTGACCACCATCCCCAAGGTGTACGCCAGCAGCAGGCTCTGCCACCGGAATGCGAACACGATCTCGAAGCCGTCGAACTCGTCTATCGCCCCCAACGCGGCAGATATGATGCGCACCATGACGAGACCGATAACGATGCCCAGCACGCTGCCGACCGCAGCCGCGGCGAGCGAGTAGACCGCTCCCTCGAACGTGAACAGCCGCACGATGTCGCCGCGCTGTGCGCCCACTGCCCGGGCGATGCCCAGCTCGCGCTTCCGCTCGGCCGCAAGCATCACGAAGATGAGCGCGATGAGTAGGATGCCCGCCATGATGGAGAACGTCCCGAACAGCAGGAAGATGCTCGCGAACTGGTCGCCTGTCTGGTCGGCCTGTTCGAGTCCGTCCCGCTTGACGTCGTTGTAGTCCAGCCCGCGCTCCTCGCGGAGGTCCTCGAAGGCGTCCAGCACCGTTTCCGTGTGCCGCGCGCCCGAGATGGCATCGCCCTCGTTCGAGATGAAGACGAAGTTGATATTCCCCAGCTCGCCCAGCAGCGCCTGCATGTCGGTCAGGCGCATGACCGACAACGGGGAAGGTGAGCTGGTGGCCCCGCCTTCGTCGAAGATGCCCGCAACGCTCACCGTCACCGGTATCTCCTCGAAGAAGAGCACGAGTTGATCACCGGGCTCGGCGCGCAGGTCCTCGGCGACGTCGGCGCTCAGGTACAGCTCGTTCTTTCCGAGCGCCCCCAGGTCGAGTTCGCTGCCGTCCGCATCGAGATAGCGCCCGAAGCCGTCCGTGTGCGCGGGATCGAGGCCCTGCACCTGCAGCCCCGGTACGTTGCGCTCCGACGCGAGCGATATGGCGGGCGCCGACCGGCTGATCGCTGGCATCACGCCGTCGACAGGGGCATCAGCGAGCGCCACACGCACGGCATCCGCGGTCTCGGCGGGGATGAACGCCCGTACGCCGGACGCATCCCGCTCTTCAGAGAAGACGGTTTCGTCGAGATGCCCCAACTGCTTGACCACCAGCACGCGCACCGAGTGCGAGAGCGTGTCGCCAGTGGCGAATGAGGCCGAGAAGAGGAGCGTCGCCAGCATGAGGCCGACGACGATGAGCACGGTCTGCGCCCGCCGCCGGGGGATGTTGCGCACCGCCATCTTCAGCACGACGGGGTTGCGCAGCACGAAGTACGCCGTTATCGCGGCTGCGACGAGGAACACGACCGTGAGGGCGGTGGTCAGCGTGCCGATGGGTATGCCGAAGAGCGTCTCCACCGTCAGTTGCCCTTCCCGTCAGCGGAGATCGTCTCGTCGCTCTCGATGTGGCCGTCCCGCATCCGCACCATGCGCCCTGCGCGGGAGCCGACCACGGAGTCGTGGGTGACGAGCACGAAGGTCTGCTCGCGCTCTTGGTTGAGGCGGCAGAGCAGGTCCATGATGTGCGTACCGGTCTCACTGTCCAGCGCGCCGGTCGGCTCGTCCGCCCATACGATCGCGGGGTCGTTCACGAGCGCCCGCGCTATCGTCACGCGCTGCTGCTGACCGCCGGACATCTCCGCCGGGCGCTTGTTCGCCTGGTCCGCGAGTTCCACCATCTCCAGCACTTCCAGTGCGCGGGCGCGGGCCTTCGCCTGGCCGTGGCCTGCAAGCAGCAGGGGCAACTCCACGTTCTCCGCCCCGGTGAGCACCGGCAGGAGGTTGTAGGCCTGGAACACGAATCCCATGCTCATCGCACGGAACCGGGTCCGCTCCCTGTCCGACATCTCGTGCACGGACGCCCCATCTATGACGACCTCTCCGCTCGTCACGTCGTCTATGCCGGAGAAGGTGTTGAGCAGGGTGGTCTTGCCGGAACCGGAGGGCCCCATCACCGCGACCATCTGCCCCCTGCCTATCGAGAGGTCTATCCCCTGCAGGGCATGCACCTCTATCTCGCCCGCCCGGTACGTCTTCACCACGCCCCGCGCCTCTATGATGTTCGTCACACAGTCCTCCTGTACCCCTTCAACTGCGACTACATACCATCGCACGCCCATGCGGCGTGGGCAACCGGCCCGCCTACACCTGTGCAGGCGTGGGCGTCGTCCTCGAAACGGCCAGGAACGCCGCCGCGCAGAGCAGCACGACCCCGATGATCCCGAACGCTGCCGGGATGCCCAGCGGCGCGGCTATGGCGCCTACGAGGAGCGGCCCGCCCAGTTGGCCGACGTTCACGGTCCCCTGCCACGTCCCGAGGAAGTAACCCCGCTTCTCTTCGGGCGCGAGGTCCATAGCGTACGTCTGCAGCGTGTTCATGCCCACCACCTCGCCAATGCCGAACACGCCCGCCACGATCAGCGCGATCAGCAGTCCCTCCATCCCGAAGATGAAGAACATCGACGCCGCCATCGTCACGAGCCCGAGCAGCAGGATGGGTTTGCGCCCCCACCAGTCCACCGCAGCGCCCACCGGCATCGAGATGAGCATCGCAAGCAGGCCGGACAGGCCGATGGCGAGCCCGATGTCCGAGACGCTCAGTCCCACGTCCTCGGCCTGCACCGGGAAGTACGTCCGGAATGCGCCCGGCCCCGCCGTGACCAGCCCGACAGCGAGCGTCACCACGCTGAGTGTGAGGAAGTTGCGTGTCCTGAACACCGAGATATCCAGCCGCAGACGCCGTCGCTGACGATCCCCGGCCTCGGGGGCAGGAGCACGGGGTGGGTGAGTCTCCTTGATCAGGAGCCAGGTGATGGCCACGATGAATATCTTGGTCACGCCGATGAAGACCATGACCGCTCCGATGTCGAATGCCGTCGCGATCAAGCCGGCAGCCACCGGTCCCGAGAGGATACCCAGCCGCATGGACATGTTCCGCAGGGCGACTCCCCTGCCCCGGTTGGTCACCCGCGTGAAGTCCGCGAGCAGCGCAGCCGACCCGGTCACCCACACGGCCACGCCGAAGCCGGAGACGAGTTCGAGCATCAGGAAGACGGTGTAGCTGTCGGTGAACCCCTGCATGGCCGCCGCGCCACCGTGCAGCACACAGCCGGCAACCACGATGGGGCGGCGCCCCAGCCGGTCGGCCAGGGCTCCGCCCAGCGGCCCGCCGATGATCCGCGGAGCGGCGCTGAACGCCGAGACGAGACCGACGAGGAAGAACGTACCACCCAGGTCGAAAGCGAGCAGCGGGCGCGCCATCCAGAGGGCCCCCGTGCCGAACCCCCACAGGAAGAACGCCGAGAACACCGGCAGCGCTTCCTTGCTCAGGAGCCCCGGCAGCCGTTCGGTTTCCCGCTCCTCGTTCACTCGCCCTCCCGGGCCTTCCCCCGCTGGATCCTCACGGCATTCCCCAGACTAGCCGTAGTACCTGCGTTTCAGGACATCCTCGACGATAGCCATCTGATCGGACGTCGCACCTTCTGCGAACGATTCGCGGAGGTAGCAAGCGTACCTGTCGGCTTCCGTGCAGGTGTTGCTGTACAGGTCGTCGCGCACCGCGAGGTAGAACCGGCCATACCCTTGCCGGAACGTCTCGTCTCCCAAGAGGTTGTACAACTCCCGAACTATCCCCCGCCCCAGGAAGTAGTTGCAGCCCGACGCGAAGATAGCCTCCCACCCCAGCTCCGTCCGCTCCAGTTGGGCCAGGGTGGAGAACAGCGAGCACGGCAACTCCTCAGAGGGAAGAGGAGTACCGTCATATGCCCGGTGAGAGATGACATCCAGGAAGCTCGCGCCTCCCTCCACTACCCAGCCAGGGCCCCGGTACCAGTAGGTATGGGCAACCTCGTGTGCGATGACCCCGCGGTGCTCCTCGTAGTTCGAGACGATAATCGCGTCACGGCCTCCCGTACCGCCGAAACGGTGCACATCTGCCGCGAGCACTATCGCGTGGTTCTGCGGGAAGGCTACACCCATGAACTCTTCCTGTGAGCGCACCGCCTGTTCCAGCAGGTCCATGGTGGGCGACCCAACGGCATCGGAGGCTGTTGCGTTGGTCCTGATCACCGAGAGGCGCACAGATCCTGCCAGCGGAAGCGTAATCGTGCGCTCTTCCACATGTGTCAGTGTCGGGTCCAACAAAACACGGAAAAACTCCGGACGCGGAATCACCCTTTGGAGCACGGCGACGACGTTCGTCTTCTCATCCGTTATGCCGTCCGCCAACCACCAGTGCGACGTGACCTGATCCAGGTAACCCTTGCCGTGCTCCTGCGAGAGTGCGTACAGGGAGACGAGGGCTGCGACATCCAGGCTGTCCATGCTCTGCACGAAGGGCATATCGATAAGGGCCGGGAACTCCTGTGCAGTCACTATAACGGCCTCGGCCGCTCTTGCTTCGGAGTCATCCACTCCGTCCTCGACCCACGGGAGTGCCCGCACTGCCGCCGCAAGTTGAGAATCCTGTCTTTCGAGGGAACGCAGGCTCCCTTCGATGTCCAGCACGTCGAACCTGGTGTTCCAGTCCCTTACGTCCCGTGCTACCCCTGCATGCGCAAGGAACACCCTGCGCTGGTCGTGCGATTGGCGGGCCAGCGTGCGCAGGAAGTCCACATCCGTGCTCTCGATCGTATCGAGCAGCGGCAGCCTGACAATCTCCGCAGCTTCCTCAGGGCCATCATCGGACGCAGCGTAGATCGTCATGATCCCAGTGAGCACACGGGACTCGGTCGGTGTGACCCCGTCCTGTATCCATGATCTGTTCAACAGCCGCCGGAAGAGCGTGTGGGCCTCGTCCAGACGCGCACTGTCCCAGAGCGTCCAGAATGCTGCGGCCTCGTCTGGCTGAAGCCCGTCCTGGAGCCAGGGCAGCGCACCGAACAGCCCGGCATCCTCCGCGTCATACAGGTCAAGCACCAAGAGGGCAACCGTTGAACGCTGGGTATCCGTGATGCCACCCTCCAATTCCGGCCGGGAGATGATGTCACTGGCGGCCTGAGGCCAGGTGGGAAGCGCGCTGAACAGCACACGGATGAGCCTGGCGTCGGCCCTGTCGACGGAGTCCAAGAACGGCATCCCCAGGAGGAGCGCCACCTCCTCATCGTTGGACGACGGCACTGCGGAGAATGCCGTGAGCATGGACCATTCTTCCGAGGTAATCCCGTCCCGCATCCAAGCCCGTCCGAGGAGGGATTGGAACGTCAAGGGGAGCCGCTGGGCGATCGCGACCAAGGCGGCGACCGCTTCGTCTTCCCATCCCTCATGCATCACGCCGTCCTGCACCCAGGGCAAGCTCCGCATCTCGCGCGCTGCGGTCGGCTCCGTCTGCTCGAGGCGCAGCAGAAAAACAACCCCCGCATCCATGTCCGTGATACTCGTGTCCAGCGCAGGGTCCGCAAGTATTCGGGCCAGGGCTTCCTTGTCCTGTTGCGCAAGGTCACGCAGCAGGCGCACCACAGCTTGGTCGAGAGGGTTCACGTCTTCCAGGAAGGGCATCCGGATGAGACGCGCGGCGGTTGATTCGTCCGCTTCTGCCAGTTCCACATAGTCGTCAAGCAATAATCTGGTGCTCCGCCCTGGCTGTTCACCGTCTCCGAGCCAGTCCATGAATGCGTGGAAGGCCATCGGCGCAGTGCGTGCGAGGTCACGCAGCACATTGAAGTGCACGATGTTCCACTGCGCATGCACCATCGTGACGATGCGGCCTCCCGCAGTCCATGGCGGCTCAGGCGTGGGAGTCGGTCGTGGCGTGGGTGTAGCCGTCGGTTCTCGAACAGGGGTGGGGGTCGGAGGTGGGGAAGTCGGAGTAGCGGTGGGGGTAGCCGTGGGTGTTGGGGCGAGCGTCGGAGTCGGAGAGGGTGTGGGCGTCAGAGTGGGGGCAGCGGTAGACGTGGCTATGGGAATGGGCGTCGCCGTGGGAGTGGCGGTGGGCGTGGGGGCAGATTCGCACGCTGCGAGCAAGAGCAGCAACAGAGTGGCGGCAAGCAGCGCAGGCGTGCGCACGAGAAGGGGCCTCCGGTCTCGGAGATGGCGCGAGTCTAGCACCCACGGTTTGCACCGGTTGGCATCGAAGGGTGCGGAGGAGCGTCGCTCGCCCCCACGTCCCTACGTGCGTCGGGTAGAATCGCGGGGTTCCGAACCTTCCGCACGAGGAGTTGCCCCATGCCCGGCCCGCTCGAAGGCATACGCGTCATAGACCTCACCCGCATCCTCGCGGGGCCGTTCTCCACGATGCTGATGGCCGACCTCGGCGCGGACGTCATCAAGGTCGAGCAGCCGGAGACGGGCGACCCGGCGCGCGGCAACGGGCCGTTCCTCACGCCGGAAGGGGCGGAGACAGACGAGCAGGCGTTCAGCACGTACTTCATGAGCATCAACCGCGGGAAGCGGAGCATCGCCATCAACCTCGCCAACCCGAAGGGGCGCGAAGTGCTGCTGCGGCTCGCCGAGACCGCCGACGTGCTCATCGAGAACTTCCGCCCCGGCTCGATGCAGCGGCTGGGGCTGGACTACGAGGCCGTGCGGGCGCGCAACCCGCGCATCGTCATGTGTTCGGTCTCCGGCTTCGGCCAGACGGGGCCGTACGCCCAGCGCGCCGCGCTCGACGTCATCGTGCAAGGGATGGGCGGGATGCTGAGCATCACGGGCGAGCCCGGACGCGGTCCCGTGCGCCCCGGCGCGAGCATCGGCGACATCACCGCCGCGCTCTTCGCCACCGTCGCCATCCAGAGCGCGCTGCTGGAGCGCGAGCGCTCCGGCGAGGGGCAGTACATCGACATCGGGATGCTGGACTGCCAGGTCTCCATCATGGAGAACGCGTTCATGCGCTACTTCACGCTCGGGCAGGTGCCGCAGCGCATCGGCACGCGCCATCCGAGCTCCACGCCATTCCAGGCGTTCCGGACCGCCGACGGCCACGTCGTGGTCGCCATCATGGGCGGCGGGACCGACCAGTGGCCGCTCTTCTGCGCGGCGATAGACCACGTGGAGCTGATGGACGACGAGCGCTACCTCACCGGCTGGTCGCGCACGCAGCACTATGACGAGCTGATCCCCGTGATCGAGGAAGCGATGCTGCAGAAGACGACCGCCGAGTGGGTGGAGATACTGAACGAGATGGGCGTTCCGGCGGGGCCGGTGCAGGACATCGCAGAGGTGGCCGTGGACCCGCAGGTGAACCACCGGGAGATGTTCGTGGAGATGGAGCACCCCGTGCTGGGGCCGGTGCGGTTCACCGGCAACCCCATCAAACTCTCGCGAACGCCCAGCGGCCCCAGCCGCGTCCCGCCGCAGCTTGGCGAACAGACGATGGAGGTGCTGACTGCCGACCTCGGCATGCCGCAGGATGAGGCTGCGGCGCTGCTGAGCGAGGGAGTCGTGGCGTGATATTCGGCGCACTGCTCTCGCTCGCCTCCGCATTCTCCTTCGCAGTCAACTTCATCCTCGTGCGCCGTGGCATCGCCGACGCCGGAGCGACGGCGGCGCAGGGCGCCTTCATCACCGTGCTGCTCGGCGTCCCATTCGGACTCGTGGCGGTCATCGTCACCGGCCAGCTCTTCAACTTCGGCCAGATCACGCCGGAGGGTTACCTGCTGTTCGCCGCAGCGGGCATCGTGCACTTCGGCATCGGGCGCTACTGCAACTACCGCGGCATCGCCGCCATCGGCGCGCCGCGCGCCGCGACCATCCAGGCCATCGCCGTGCCGTACAGCGTCGTCATGGCGATGCTCCTCCTCGACGAACGCCCCACCATCCTGATGTACGCGGGCATCGCGCTCATCCTCGGCAGCCCGGCGCTGATGGTCGACCGCGGGAAGCGCCCCGCACCCACGCATGCAGAGGCACGTGCGCCCTCTCCCCCAGGAGAGGGAGTCAGAAGCACAACGACCGCTCCTGCCGTCGAGATGCGCATGGTGGAGGGCTATACCTTCTCCCTGCTCGCGGCGGGGGCGTACGGCACCAGCCCCATCCTGATCCGCGCCGCGGTGGAGGACGCGACCGGCACCGCCGCCATCGGCACGTTCATCGCCTACGTCGGCGCGTCGGCGATGCTCATGGCCACGCTGGCGCTGCCTGCGCAGCGGAACCTCATGGGCACCATCAACCTCCGCTACATGCGGCTGTTCGGCGGCGCGGGGTTCGCCGTGTTCTTCGCGCAACTGCTACGCTTCTTCGCACTGGCGATAGCCGACGTAAGCATCGTGAACCCCCTCATGCGCATGATCGGCGTGTTCACGCTCATCCTCTCGTACCTGGTCAACCGGCGATTGGAGCACATCACGCTGGGCGTCGTCCTCGGCGTGTTGGTGTCGTTCACCGGCTCGGCGCTGCTGGTGACCGCGGCGGCGGGGCGTTGAGCAAGGGAGCACGACGTGATATTCGGCGCACTCCTCTCGCTCACTTCCGCACTCTCGTTCAGCGTCAACGCCATCCTCGTGCGGCGGGGCATCGCGGGCGCGGGCGCGACGGCGTCACAGGGCGCGTTCATCACCGTGCTGCTCGGCGTGCCGTTCGGTTTCATCGCGGTGGTCCTCACCGGCCAGGTCCTGCGGTTCGGCGAGATATCGCCGATGGGCTACCTCCTCCTGCTCACGGCGGGCATCATCCACTTCGGCGTCGGCAGGTACTGCAACTACCGCTCCGTCGAAGCGATCGGAGCGGCGCGCGCCGGGCCTATCATGGGCGTCACCACCCCCTTCAGCATTCTGATGGCCGTCATCCTGCTCGACGAGGTCGTGACGCTCACGATGCTGTTCGCCATCGCGCTCGTGCTGCTCGGACCGGCAGTGATCCTCGAGCGCAAGCCGCCGAGCCCCACGCCGGCCCCGACCTCGAGCAGCCATGGCGGAGGCTCGACCGCCCCACCCGCCCGGGCGCTGGAGGTACGCCTGCTCGAGGGATACTTGTTCGCCACGCTCGCGGCGGTCATGTACGGCACGAGCCCCATCCTCATCCGCGCCGCGCTGATGGACGCGGCGCGGACGGCTGCGATAGGCACATTCGTCGCCTACTTCGGCGCGGCGGCGGTGCTCATGGCGACTCTGGTGCTGCCCGGGCGGCGGCAGCTCATCGGCGCCATCAACCTGCGCTACATGCGGCTGTTCGGGGGCGCGGGCCTCTTCGTCTTCCTCGCCCAGCTGCTGCGATTCTCCGCGCTGTCGGTGGCCGACGTCAGCGTCGTGAACCCGCTGCAGCGCATGGCGAACGTCTTCACCGTCATCCTCACCTGGATGTTCAACCGCTCGCTGGAGACGATCACGCTGCGCGTCGTCGTAGGCGTGCTGGTCTCCTTCGCGGGCTCCGCCCTGCTCGTTTACGCGGCGGCTACGAGGTGAGGCCGTGAGCGAGGGGGTGACAGCGTGATATTCGGTGCGCTCCTCGCGCTGGGGTCGGCGTTCTCGTTCAGCGTCAACTCCATCCTCATCCGGCGCGGCCTCGCCGACGCAGGCGCGACGGCGGCGCAGGGCGCGTTCATCACCGTGCTGCTCGGCGTGCCGTTCGGCTTCGTGGCGGTCGTCGTCACCGGGCAGATCTTCAACTTCGACCAGATCCCGCTGAGCAGCTTCCTGCTGCTCGCTGGGGCGGGCATCGTCCACTTCTGCATCGGGCGCTACTGCAACTACCGGAGCATCGCGGCCATCGGCGCGTCGCGCACCGTCACCATCCAGGCCATCGCCGTGCCGTACAGCATCGTCATGGCGATCGTGCTGCTCGGCGAGCGCCCCACGCTCTTCATGTACGTAGCCATCGCCCTCATCCTGGCCAGCCCGTTCCTGATGATCGACCGCCGGAAACGCCCCGTCCCGGGGACAACGAGCACGGGCACCAGACCCGCGAGCGGCGCTCCAGCCGTCGAGATACGCATGGTGGAAGGAGTGGTGTTCTCCCTGCTGGCGTCTGTGGGGTACGGCACGAGCCCCATCCTGATCCGCGCGGCGCTGGAGGACTCGACCGGCACCGCCGCCATCGGCACGTTCGTCGCCTACTTCGGCGCGTCGGCGGTACTGCTGGCGTCGCTCGCGCTGCCAGCGCAGCGGCACCTCGTCGGCGCCATCAACTTCCGCTACATGCGGCTGTTCGGCAGCGCGGGGCTGAGCGTCTTCATGGCGCAACTGCTGCGCTTCTTCTCGCTCGCCCTCGCCGACGTGACCATCGTGGACCCGCTGATGCGCACCGTCGGCGTCTTCACGCTCGTCCTCTCGTACTTGGTGAACCGGAGGCTGGAGCACATCACGCTGGGCGTCGTCCTCGGCGTGCTGGTGTCGTTCGTGGGGTCGGCGCTATTGGTGGTCGCCGCGGCACAGCGCTGAGCGCCTACGCCTGCGCGAGCCGCAGCGCGGCCTCGTACTGCTCGCGCGTGTTCAGGTTCGTAAGCGTGAGGGGGTCGTCCACCGGCACGAGCACCCGCTCGCCGCGATGGCGCGAGACGACCTCCCGCAGCCCCTGCCCTTCCTCCGTGATGGCGCGCAGCTCCGGCAGCAGCGCGGTGTCGAACAAGGGCGGATGCCCGGCGTTGCCGTCGAGCGACGGCACGGCGATGGCGGGGCGCGACGCGAGCCACGCCTCGCGCAGCCGCGACAGCAGCGCGCCGGAGCGGGGCTGGTCGACCGAGACGATGAGCACGCCCGAAACGTCGTCCGGCACGACGGCCAGACCGGCGGTGATGGAGGTGGTGCGCCCCTCGCGGTAGCGCGGGTTCTCGACGAGCTGCAGCGGCTCCGGGCCGGTGAGCACCTGCCGCAGCCGCTCGGCGAGGTGTCCGAGCACCACGACGATGGGCTCGTAGCCCGCCGCCGCAAGCGCGTGCGCCTGGTGCGCCAGCAGTGGCCTGCCGCTTATCCAGGGCAGCAGCGCCTTCATCTCGTGCATCCGCGTCGACTCGCCCGCCGCGAGCAGCACCGCCGCGATGCGAGGCTCGTTCTCGGTCATGGCGGACATCTTACCGCCGCTGGTAATCTTGGCGCAGGCGCAGCCCCAACGGAGGTCCCCCCATGCCGGTACCGCACGACCAGTTGCACGCACTCGCCCACGCGCTGAGCGAGGCCGAGCACAACGCGACGCCCATCCCGCCGCTCACCGAGCAGGCGCCGGAGATCACGTCCGAGGACGCGTACGCCGTCGCCGCGGACATCGTTGTGCACGAGTTGGAGCACGGGCACCGGATCGTCGGACGGAAGGTCGGCCTCACGAACAAGGCGATGCAGGCCGTGTTCGGCATCGACACGCCCATCTACGGCACGATATTCGACGACACGACGGTACGGGACAACGGGCGCATCAAGTCGTCCGAGCTCATCCACCCGAAGGCGGAGCCGGAGCTGGCGTTCCGGTTGAAGTCGCCGCTGCGCGGGCCGGGCCTGACGATGCAGGACGTGGTGGCCGCGACGGACTACGTGTTCCCGGCGCTGGAGATCGTAGACTGCCGCATCGAGGGGTGGCGCATCAAAGAGCAGGACATCATCGCGGACAACGGCGTGGCGGCCCGGGTCGTGGTCGGGAGCACGCGGCTGTCCCCCGGCGCGTTCAACCTCTCGACGGAGGAGGTTGTGCTCTACCGCAACGGCGAGGAGTTCGAGCGGGCGCGGGCGTCGGCGGTGCTGGGGAACCCGGCGCGCTCGGTGGCGTGGTGCGCGAACAAGCTGGCGGAGTTCGGCCAGGGGCTGCGCGCGGGCGAGTTCGTGATGACGGGCACCATCACGACGGCGATGGACGTCCGCGCAGGCGACACGGTCCGCGCGGAGTTCGCCACGCTCGGCGGCGTGAGCGTCCGGTTCACGTAGGGGGCACTGTTCGAATCCAGGTAGTGACAGCCATCAACCAACCAGCCCCGCCAGCTCGGTGGCGATGAGCGCAAGGCTCAGGCCGAACCACAACACCGCTATGGCCCAGAAGAGCCGGGGGTTCTCGTCGCGGTAGACCGGCTCCACGAGAAAGGTCACGCCGGCAACGAGACTCTGCGCCGACCAGAACAGGAACAGCACGCCCCAGATCCACTGCAGGTTGAACACCACCGCGGCGAGCAGGACCACGAGGGCACAGAGCGTGCGTACGCGGATCCCGGCGCCTGCCTGACGGCTTCTACGGCGGTCGTAACTCATCTCGCTGCCTCCACGTGTCGTTCCGGGGGACTCTCCCCGGTGAGATGCCAGGCCAGGTAGTGATGAAAGTCCACGACCACCCGCTCCAGGGGGACCAGTCGCCCTCCGGCGGAGGCCCGCGCCGCCATCCCAGTCTGGACGCGCTCGCAGATGGCGCGGTCCTCTTCCAGGAAGGCAGCCGTATAGCCGCTGACGGCCATGCGCGTCACCAGGTCGGGCGACGACCTCGCCAGCGACCCCAACAGCACGCGGGTCGAGGTCGGGCTCACGGGATGAGCGATTATCCAGTCCCAGGAGTCCTTCGTGACCACGCCAACGAATGAAGGCGGGATCGAGACGAGGACGTAGTGGTCGCCGCCGGCCCCGCTGCCGAACAGCGTTGCAAGCAGTTTCCCGGCGATGCCTCCGCCGCCCTGCACGATCTCCCCGCCGGTCAGCGTCCATGAGGCCGAGCCCTCGATGTAGTAGGCCCCGCGCGTCGGGGTGACCCGCTCGAGCGTCTTCTCGTGCACCTTGAAGAGGTGGTAACTCTCCATCCCGTTCTCGACGATCAGTTTCCAGTTGGCCGCCCAGACTTCCGGCGCTGAGAGTGTGCCGGGAACCGTGAACGACTCCATGTCGAACTCGGCAAGGTGCGGGGCGATGCCGGCAAGCCGTTCGGCCAACGGTGGGGCATCGGCTGACAGGCACACGAACACGACCCCCATCCAGACTTCAGTCCTGAAGGAGGGAAGGCAGTGCTCGTCGCGGTCAATCCCTGCGCCTTGCGCGTACGGCGCGCCCCGGAATGTCCCTGAGTCGCTATAGCTCCAGCCGTGGTACGGGCAGACAATCCTCCCCGTATGGAGATTGTCGACTCCCGAATCTAGCAAAACTGTGCCGCGATGGCGGCACACGTTCGACAGCGCCCGCAACTCGCCGTCCGCGCCGCGGATCAGCACCAGCGGTTCTCCGGCGATGTCAATGGCAAGGTAGTCCCCAGGGTCTGCAAGCGCCGCTTCCGCGCAGACCGCTACCCAGTCGCTGCGAAACACGCGGTCCATCTCCAGGGCGAAGAGTTCCTCGCTGTGGTAGGCCGCAAATGGGAGGGCGCGCGCCTCCTCCAACGGAGCCCTTGCCGTGCGGAGCAGCGCCAACGCCGCCTCGTTCTCGTTTTTACCCGCTTTTGGTGTCATCGGTGTTCTCTCTCATCATCGAGCGCCTCGGGCACGCTACAGAATCGCCCTATCTCTCATTATGCATCGCGGCGGCGATGATGCCCTCGATGAAGGCGGCCTTGGCGTCGGTGTAGGCCTCGCGGTCGTTCCGGTGTTTCGCGGCGAGCGCTCGCTTCAGGCGTTCGTAGTCGCGGGCGGCGTCGGGATGCGTCCTGAGGTAGTCGCGGAAGGACAGGTGCGTCCGGATGGCGGGATGGCCCGCGGGGAACATGTGGATGTGCGCGACGTCGCGGCCATCGACGTCCTTCTCGAAATACAGGCGTCCGGGGATGCCGTTCTCCCGGAGGCAACGGTAGCCGAGCGCCGTCATCCGGGGGACGGCTTCCAGGGCTTCCGACGGGCTTGCGACGACCGGCATCATGTCCAGGACGGGTTTCGCCGCCAGCCCCGGCACAGAGGTACTGCCGACGTGGTGCACCTCGACGACCCGGGGCCCGCAGGCCTCGCGGATGGCCGCAGCCTCGCGCTCGAAGAGCCGGGGCCAGTCGGGGTGGTACTCGACTATCTCGATGCGTCCGCCCTGTGTGCCGAGCGGACCCCAGTGGCCGGTGTCGCTCATGCCTCACTCCCAACAGGACCGGCTGGACGGTGAAGGTACTTTCTCGATGAGGCGCCGTCCACCTTGCCTGCCCTGCCTGCTGGTGCTAGTGTCAGCGCGTCCACCAAGGCGGTAGAGGACCGGTCTCGACGGCGCACCCATACTCGACCGGCCTCGTTGACCGCAAGGGGGATGAGGGAGGCGACAGAGTGGAGGTCCACGAAGCCCTCTTTGCGGTTGGCGTGCTCATCGTCACCGCCAAGCTGCTGGAAGGCGTCTTCAAGCGCCTCGGCGTGAACGCCATCTTCGCCTACGCCATCGCGGGCGTGGTCCTCGGCCCCGTGACCGGCCTCGTCCACACCGGCAGGGAGATCGACCTCATCCTCAGCATCGGCATCTTCATGTTCTTCTTCCTTATCGGACTGGAGGAGTTGGACATCGCTGGCTTCCTCGCCGCCATCCGGGGCCGCATCTTCTTCACCGCCGTGCTTGCCGTCACCCTCTCCATGCTCGTCTCCCTCGCGGTCACAACCGACTACGTCTTTGACCTCGGGCTGGACCTCAGTTTCACGGAGGCGCTCGGCCTCGCCGGCGTGCTCTCCCTCTCCAGCCTGGGCGTCGTCGCGAAGGCGCTCATCGACGAGGGCCGGCTGCGCGAGCCCGTCGGCGTGCAGATATTCACCGCCGCCATCATCGTCGAGCTGATTGCCCTCTTCATCGTGGGCTTCGCCATCAGCGGGCACTTCTCGGTGGACGAGCACGGCGGCCTCGACACGGCGGGCGTGGCCATCATCATCGCGGAGATCATCGGGTTCGCCATCGTCACGTGGTTCGTGGCCAGCAAGCTGTTGCCGCGGGCCCTCGGTCTGTTGCACCGCATCCTGCGTGTGCCCCAGTTCGCCTTCGGCATGCTTCTCGGCGGCCTCTTCCTCGTCGTCGTCGCCGCCGAACAGGTGGGGTTGCACGGCTCTCTGGGCGCGCTCCTCTTCGGCGCCGCCCTCTCATTCCTGCCGTACCAGATGCGGCGCGACATCATGCCCGGCATGCGCGGGGCTGCCGAGGGCTTCTTCGTGCCGCTGTTCTTCGCTTCCGCGGGCCTGTACTTCAGCCTGGAATTCACCAGACTGCCCGTGGAGACGATCCTCATACTGGCCCTCGTCCCCCTGGCGGGCAAGGTCGGCGCGTCCCTACTCAGCACATACGTCACACGGGTCGACGCGCCCTTCGCCACGGCGGTGGGCCTCACGGCGAAGGGCGTCGCGGAGATCGCGCTGCTCCTCGTGATGCTGCACAGCGGCGCCATCGGCAAGGACATCTTCTCCCTGCTGGTGCTGGTGATGCTGATCTACATCATGCTCACGCCCATGGGCATCGGTTACGCGCTGCGGCGGATGGCCCGCCCGACGCGCGAACTCTCGTTCGACAGGATCCCTCCGTCGTTCGAGCGCTTCGTGCTGGACGAGGTCAGGGTGCGCGACCTGCTGGACCCCTACCGCCTCCATCCGGAGGCCTCGCAGACGGTCAAGACCTTCGCGGAAGACTGGCTGTTGCAGGACCAGCACGACTACGTGATCGTGGAACACGGGGCGCTGGTCGGCATCGTGTCCCTGGGCATGCTGCGCTACCTGCCCAACGCCGAGTGGGACCACACGCCGCTCAGCCAGATGCTGCGGCAGCATACGCCGACCGCCTACTCCGACGAACACCTGGAGGACGCGCTGCAACGCATGACCGAGCACTCCCTCTCCGTCCTCCCCGTCGTCGACTCCGAGACCGGCGAGTTCAGAGGCTCCATCTCCGCCCACGAGATACTGGAGATGCTGGTCATGAGCGCCCGCGGGAAGTAGCGGACGGCTGCCTAGGACGACGACAGCAGGAGGCGGGTGTACTCGTCGCCCGGGTTCTGGATGAGCTCCTGGTACGTGCCGGTGCGGAGTATGCTGCCGTCGCGGATGATGGCGATGCGGTCCGCCATGGCGCGTGCATCGGTGACGTTGTGCGTCACGTACAGCGTCGTGGCGCCGAACTCGTCGTGAACGCGCCGGATCTCCGTGCGCATCTTCGGCCTGCTGATGGGATCGAGGTTGCTCAGCGGTTCGTCCATCAGGAACGACGTGGCCTCCGTGACCATCGCACGGGCGAGGGCAACGCGCTGGCGCTCCCCGCCCGACAGCTCGTCCGGCTTGCGAGGGAAGAGGTACTCCCTGAGCCCGACACGGCGCGCCACGTTGTTCACGCGGGAACGGATCTGCTCATCGCCCCAGCGGCGGGCCTTCAACGGCAGGCTGAGGTTGGAGTAGCCGCGCTCCTCCATGACCCGCAGGTGCGGCCAGAGGGCGAGGCTCTGGAAGATGAGCTGCACTGGCCTGCGCCCGACCGGAACGTCGTTCATGTACTCGCCGCCGATGTAGATGTCGCCCTGGTCAGGGCGTTCGAGTCCCGCAATGAGGCGCAGCAGCGTGGTCTTGCCCGACCCCGACTCGCCCATGATCGCGACGAACTCGCCCGCACCGACCTCGAGGTCCGCGATATCGACCGCGGGAGCCTCGGTCTTGGGGTACTGGAACTTGAGGCGCAGCACTCGTATGCCACTCATGGATCCCTGCCTGCCGGAAGTATAGGGCAGTGGGCGGTGAGCGTGCGCCTCACGCAGGGGGGCGTTCCCCGGTAGGAGCACCGGCGGTTGGGCCTCCGGCGTCGTCCCCGGCATCGTCTTCCGCGGTCGATGGTTCCTCGTCCTGCCGAGGCCCGGCTGCGGGAGCCGGTTGCGCACGCCTCCTCCGCCGGAATATGCCCCTGAGCACCGCCCGCACGAGCCGCAGTGCAAACTCCAGAAGCACCAGGAAGAGCAGGTAGTAGAGAATGGTCTCGCGGTGGTCGTTGGCACGCTCCAGGAGCGACAGCGATTCGCCTATCTCGAAGAAGGACGCGTCGATCAGGAAGATGGCGAGCACCGCGAACGGCAGTATCTTGGCGAGGTCGCGCGAGAGGTCTTCGTTGTAGTACGCCGTCACGCGGATCGCGCTCACGGTCGCCAGCGCGATGAGCAGGGTATCCGCGAACGAGCGGTCCTTCCCCAGGAACGCCAGGATGAGCGTGAGCACGGCGAACCAGAAGAACGCGAAGAGCGGGAAGACGATGAGGTACCTGGCCACGTACATCACCACGCCGAGGACACGCCGCACGGACCGGCGGCGCGACCTCTCGTACCGGGAGAGGTCCAGCGCGAACATGTCCCTCGCGGCGAGGAAACGGTAGAACCTGAAGATGAAGATGGCGTAGACGCTCATGCCGAGGACGTAGACCGCCACAGGCCCCAGCAGGTCGAGTGCGTGTACGACGTACAACCCCTCGGGGAACAGGTCTTCGAGGTTCATGCGCACCACCTGTTCATGCGCGGCACCGCTTGGGAATCATGTTCGACCGTGGTCCTCGGCTTGACGCAGACCATCTCTACGCGTCCGGGCCCCGGCGGTAGCCGCCGATCAGGGCATTGCTGCCGTCCCGCCAGAAGCACTCAGCCTCGTCGAAGCCGGCGGCGCGGAGCCAGTTGAGGTGGTCCGGGAGCGTGGGGCGGTTCCTGCGCAATCTCCGGCCAATGCCCCATGAGGGCCTGCGGCTCTCCCGTTCGGCGGCCAACTCTTCCAGCGAGGGCCGGACGCCGGTCTCTTCGAACCGGCGTCGATGCTCCATCACGAGCGCAGCCCTCGCGTTCGCCGCTCTCGATGTGTCCCCCTGCTGTATGAGCTCCCAGTTGAGGAAGGCGCCTCCTGGCTTCACGAGTGTGAAGATGTCGGCATAGACCCGGGCGATGAGTTCGGGCTCGCGAAGGTTGTGGATGGCGATGCCGGAGACCACGCCGTCCACCTGTTCTCCGACCGCCTGCGGCCACGCCGGGTCTGTGAGGTCGGCCATCACCTGGGAGGTGCGGTCCTCGTATCGCGCCAGGCGCTGGCGGGCGTGCTGCAGCATGGGCGCCGAGAAGTCGTGCAGGACGACGTGCGCGTTGGGGAACGTCTCCAGCACCGCCTGGCTGACAGCGCCGTAGCCCGCACCGACGTCGAGCACGCGGATCTCCGCATCGGGCTCGTACGGCAGCAGCGCGGCCATCCGCAGCAGGTGCTCGCGCCTCTCGTCGTCGCGAGTGACGTCGCGCCCTATCCAGTAGTCGACGTACTCCTGGGACTGCCAGTCGTGCTCGTGGTGTTGTTCCGTACCGGTCGTCATTGCCTTGCTCCTTGTCTGAGCACACAGCGCGGTAAGGATCGTCCCCTGCCTCCCGGCGGACCCCAGGCTGCGCAAAATCTCTGCCGCACCTAATGTAGCGGCCCTACTCGCGCGGGTCGAGTCTGCGTAACAGGGTGCGGGGGTTGTCGGAGAGCCCCGCGAGGTAGCAGAGCGCCGCGACGAACGACGCGACGCCCGTCAGCACGAACAGCGCCCCGGCGGACGCTCCACCGAGCGAGAGCCCTGCCGCCGCCAGCAGCAGCCCGCGCCGCGCCATGCCTTCACGCCGGAAAGCGGCCCAGAGCGCCAGCAACGCCGCCGCAACGCTGAGCAGCGGCAGCAGGAGCAGCCACGGCGTCGTGAGGTCGGCGGTGGCGGCGGCGAAGATGCCGAAGGCGATGGCGCCCTGCCCGCCGCCGAGCACCGCGCCGCCGAGGACGAGCACGTTGGCGTCCCGCCTGCGGCGGGTGCGGGTGCGCTCCAGCCAGACGAACGGAACGGCGGCAGCAGCCGCAACGACGACGAGGACCGCGATGAGGACCGCCTGCGCTGCCATGGTTCAGCCTCCCCTCCTCCCCGGTTCACCCTCACCCCAACCCTCTCCCCTCGAGGGAGAGGGGGTCAGACGCCCAACACACCACACCCCATGCGGCCTGTCGGCCACGCTGGATTCCCCGCCTTCGCGGGAATGACGGGATGCGGGGCGTCGAGCTCACGGCTCGAACCGGTAGACGACGGGCAGTTCGCCGGGGTCGGTGACGGCTGCATCGGTGTGGTGGTAGATGACCTGCACTCCCGGTCCGCAGTCTCCGAAGTCGTCGCAGGCAAGCACGCCGGTGAGGCCGGAGAAGCCCTCGCCCTCGTTCCGAGAGACCTGGAACACGGCCTCCCGCAGCGCGCCGCGGTCGACGCGCAACGTTCCCCTCGCGTCGATGCCGACGAGCCGACCGAAGAAGGTGCCGTCGTCGGGGACGGCGGCGCGCTCAATGGCGGCGAGCAGCAGCGTCGCGGCATCGTAGGCGTGCGCCCAGAAGGGCGACGCGTGCGCCAGGTCGCCGTGTGCAGCCTCGAACGCCGCGAGCGCTTCGCGGGTGGTCTTGCCGGTCGCGGCGTTGCGGTTGCCCCAGACGTGGGAGGGGAACCCCGCGAAGTAGAGTCCCTCCGTCTCCGGCAGGGCGAGGAACTCCGACGTGAACGCGCCGTCCGCCGATATGAACGTCACGCCCTCCAGGCGGATGGACTCCCGCACCTGCCGGATGAAGTGTTCGGCCTCCGCCTGAAAGACCGGGAAGAAGATGCCGTCCGGCTCCGCGATAGCGAACTCCCGGAGCACGTCCGTCATGTCGGTCTGTCCCTTCTCGATAACGCCGAGGGCCGGAACCCTGCCGCCGCGGGCGCGGAACTCCTCTCTGAACGCTCTCGCAAGGGCGCTGGTGTACGGGTCGCCGTCGTGCAGCGCAACCATGCGGCGCAGGCCGAGCTCGTCGTAGGCGAAACCGGCGACCGCCTGCCCCTGGTAGAGGTCGTTGTTGGCAACCCGGAAATAGCCCGCGTGGTTGCTGGGGCCCGCGTTGCCGCGCAGGTCGGACGTGAGCGCGGGCGACGTGTTCGAAGGGGAGACCATGACGAGCCCGGCGACGCTGACGCGGGGGGACGCGGCCACCGCCGACACCGAGCACGACGTGCCGACGATGCCGAGCACCTTCGGGTCGTCGACGATCTGATCCGCGCCCTCGTGTCCTCCCTCCCGTGAGCACATGGCATCCACGGGCGGGCCGAGCTCCACCTCGTGGCCGTGGATGAGTCCGAAGTCGGCGACGGCCATCTCGACGGCGGCGCGCGATGCGCCGGTCCCCGAGAGCAGCGTGCGAATCTCGATGGGATGGTCGGGGCCAATGACGACGACACCGGGGTCATCGTCACTGCCGCAGGCGGCAGTGAGCAGGAGGGTCAGGAGGCACAGTGCAATCGTACGTTTCATCGCACCCCACCCAGCCCCATGCACAGTACCCTCACCCCAACCCTCTCCCCTTGTAGGAAGAGGGAGCCACGCGCTTCCCA
This sequence comes from Dehalococcoidia bacterium, assembly GCA_965220655.1. Taxonomy (GTDB): domain Bacteria; phylum Chloroflexota; class Dehalococcoidia; order Lucifugimonadales; family Australimonadaceae; genus Bin16. Next base: position 134,024 of record CBDCQO010000003.1, read on the forward strand.
CTTCCCTCACCTACCAGACGCTGCCATGGAGGCCGGGGCTGGTGATGGCTCCCTCGCTGGCAGAGGCGACGCTGCGCGCGTACTTGGCGAACACGCCTGTCGTGTAACGCGGCGGCGGAGCGCTCCAGCCCTCGCGACGGCGTGCCATCTCCTCGTCCGGCACCTCGGTCTCCAGCACGCGGCGCTCCACGTCCAGCACGATGGTGTCGCCGTCGCGCAGGAAGGCGAGCGGGCCGCCGTTCGCGGCCTCCGGCGTGATGTGGCCGACCATGAAGCCGTGCGTCGCGCCGGAGAAGCGCCCGTCCGTGATGAGCGCGACGGTGTCGCCGAGCCCCGCGCCCTGGATGGCCGCAGTGACGGCCAGCATCTCGCGCATGCCCGGCCCGCCGACCGGCCCCTCGTAGCGGATGACGACCACGTCGCCGTCCTGCACCTCACGGGCCCGGATGGCGGCGAAGCAGTCCTCCTCGCGGTCGTAGACGCGGGCGGGGCCGCGATGCAGCCTGCGCCCGTGTCCGGCGAGCTTGACAACGCAGCCCTCCGGCGCCAGGTTCCCGCGCAGGATGGCGACGCCGCCGTTCGGGTTGATGGGGTTGCTTGCGGAGACGACGACCTGCTGGCCGGGCTCGGCGACCGCCGCGGCGCCGATCTGGCCGAAGCTCTGGCCGCTCACGTTGGCCGCGCCCGCATGGGCGAGTTCCGCGCCGACCAGCTCCTTCGAGACGAGGCCGTAGCCGCCCGCCGCGTACAGGTCCACCGCGTTGTACGCGCCGCCGGGCTTCATACTGGCGACGATGGGCGTGCGCCACGCAATCTCGTCGAAGTCGTCGATGGAGAGCTCGACGCCCGCCTCGCGCGCTATCGCGAGCAGGTGGAGCACCGCGTTCGTCGAGCCCGCGGTCGCGGCGACGCCGGCGATGGCGTTCTCGAACGCCTCGCGCGTCATGATGTCGCGGGGCGTCGTGCCGCTGCGCAGGAGGTCCATCGCGAGCCTGCCCGCGTTCCGCGCTGCCTCCGCCTTCGCGTCGAAGACGGCGGGGACGGCGTTCGCGCCCGCGGGGCTGATCCCGAGGAACTCGAGCGCCATCGCCATCGTGTTGGCGGTGAACTGCCCGCCGCACGCGCCCGCGCCGGGGCAGGCGTGGTCCTCGACCGCCTTCAGCCGCGCATCGTCGATGCGTCCCGCGCCGTGCGCGCCGACGGCCTCGAACACGTCCAGGATGGTGATGTCCTTCCCGTCCAGCTTGCCGGGCAGGATGGAGCCGTTGTAGAAGGCGAGGCCAGGCAGGTTGAGGCGCGCGAGGGCCATCCCGCCCGCCGGGAGCGTCTTGTCGCAGCCGACGAGCACGACGAGGCCATCGAACGAGTGGCCGCGCGCGACCGTCTCGATGGAGTCGGCGATGACCTCGCGGCTGACGAGCGAGCCGCGCATGCCCTCCGTGCCCATCGCAACACCGTCCGAGACGGAGATGGTGTTGAACTCCATGGGCGTGCCGCCGGCCTCCCTGATGCCCTCCTTGACGTACTGCGCCAGTTCGCGCTGGTTGTAGTTGCAGGGCATCGTCTCGATCCAGGTGGTGGCGACGCCGATGAGGGGCTTGGCGAGGTCGTCGTCGGTGAAGCCGATGGCCTTGAGCATCGCGCGCGCCGGAGCGCGGGACGGGCCGTCGGTCATCTCTGCTGAGTGCTTCTTGAGCGGGTTCGTTGCCATGAGGACTCCTCCGGTTGGGTGCGCTCTCGATTATAGCCTGCGCTGCCTGAGGCACCCGGACGGGAGTCAACCCAGCCCCACCACGCGACCTCTCGGTCGCCCTGGACTCCCGCCTTCGCGGGAATGACGAGGTCCCTACGTGTACCGGTACGGCGCGGGCTTGAACGTCTCCCAGACGGCGGGGTCGTGGCTGGGGACGAGCGTGCCCTTGGTGACGGCGGCGAGCATCTTCAGGCGGCGGATCGACTCAAAGGCGTCCTGGAGGTTGTAGAAGCCGTTGAAGGGGCGCTCCTTCTCGGCGTTCTCCCAGACATGGATGGCGTCGCCGCTGAAGATCATGGTGCCGCTGTTGGGCAGCTCCACGAGCAGGCTCTGGTGTCCCGGCGTGTGGCCGAACGTCGACAGCGCCCATACGCCGGGCACGATCTCGGTGTCGCCCATGACGGTCTCGAAATCGAGCGGGTGGTCGAAGTACTGCTTGCGGAGGACGCGGTCCATGCCCATGTCGGGGTGCATCCCGGCCCGGTACTCGTTGTTCTGCACGTAGACCTTCGCGTTCCGGAAGTAGCGCAGCCCGCCGACGTGGTCGTAGTGGAAGTGCGACATGATGACGGCGCGGATCTTCTCCTCGGTCGTGCCCACGTCGCGCAGGCGGTTGCGGATGTCGTCCTCCTCGGTGAACGAGTGGAGGTTGCGCGTGATGCCCTCGAGCGCCTTCGGGTCGTAAGCGGCATCCGGGTCGATGCCGGTGTCGTAGAGGATGTCGCCGTCGTCGGTGCGGAGCAGGACGCTGTAGACGGGCGTGAGGAGCCGCTCGTCGCTCGTGTCGCCGTAGATGACGCGCGAGCGGGGCAGGCTCAGGACTCCGTTGGGGAGGAAGCAGAGTTCATGTACGGCCATGGGGACCTCCGTTGGGGGATGTTACACCCGCCCTCAACCGCGGAGGTCGGAGGAGGGGGCGCCGTCTTCGTCCTGCGCGTCGGCGTCCGGGGTGTCGCCAGAGGAGGCGTCCTCAGCCGGGGGCGGATCGTCCTCGTTGATGACGCGGAACTCGGCGGGGATGGTCTCGTCGCGCTTGCGCTGCGCCTCCAGCACGCGGGCCCAGCCCTTGTTGACGAACGTGCCTATGAAGAGCCCGCCAACGATGAAGTCGTCCAGGAAGCCGAAGGCGCGGAAATCGAACCAGAGGTCGCGCGGGAAGACGAGGTAGATGAACGCGAGCACGGGCAGCACCTTCAGGTGCACCGGCACCGCCGGGTGCGTCATCAGGTAGACTACCGACAGGAGCCGCCTCAGGAACAGGAACATCCCCACGCCAAGCCTCCTGCTACGAGTATACGCCCGCGCGCTCCAGTTCACCCTCACCCGCCGCTCACGCCTCGAAGCGCGACGGCGACCTCTCCCCTCAAGGGAGAGGTGTTCATCATCAAGCGGAGATGGTGCGCCCTCGTGATATACGTCCTGCACGGTGAAGACTCGTTCTCGGCCACGGAGGCACTCCGCGAGCTGCTGGAGGCCGTCGGGCCGGAGGACGTGCGCAGCTCCAACGTCTCGGAGCTCGAGGCGCGCGAGTTCTCGGTCGACAAGCTGGCCGCCGCCGCGATGGTCGTGCCGTTCCTGGCGGACCGCCGGGCGGTCGTCGTGCGCGGGCTGATGGGGACGGCGGAAGGCGGCCAGCGTCGCGGCGGGAGACGCGGGCAGGACGGCGCGCAGGCGCGGCCTCCGGCGGAGCTGAGCGCGCTGCTCGGCGAGCTGCCGCCGACGTCGGACGTCGTCTTCTTCGAAGGCAGGCTCTCACCCGCCAACCCGTTCCTGAAGGCGGTCGCGGAGGCCGGCGACGGCCAGGTGCGGGTGCGCGAGTTCGCCCCGCTGCGGCGGGACGCGCTCGCGGCGTGGGTGTCGGAGCGCGCGGCGCAGAAGGGCGGCGAGATCGACCGCCGCACCGCCTCGATGCTCGCGGAGCAGATAGGGCCGAACCTGTGGGTGATGGACTCCGAGCTGGAGAAGCTGACCATCTACTGCGACGGCAGGCCCATCGGCGAGGACGACGTGAAGGCGCTCGTGAGCAGCACGAAGGACGCAAATGTCTTCGCGCTCGTGGACGCCATCATGGAGCGCCGGACGGGCGCGGCGCTCAACTCGATGCGGCAACTGCTCGACGAGGGAGCGGCCGGGCCGTACCTGCTCACGATGGTCGCGCGGCAGGCGCGGATGGTGGCGCTCGCCCAGGAGTTGCTTGCGCGCAAGGCGCCGCAACAGGAGTGGCCCGCGCGGCTCGGGACATCGTCCGATTTCGTGGTGCGCAAGACGATGGACCAGGCCCGCAGGTTCTCACCGGAAGCCGTGCGGTCGCTGTACCGTCTGCTGCTGGAGACGGACGTCGCGCTGAAGACGGGCACGTCGGACGAGCTCGCGCTCACGGAGATGCTGGCGCGCACGTCGGCGCTGCCATCCGCTGCACGTGCGGGGCGGTAGGGAGAGTGATTGCCCCTCTGTGGTATCCTGCGTGTGCTCGTTAACGAGCGGGAGTCTGTGCGATGCCATTCGGACTGGGCTGGCCGGAACTGGTCATCATCCTCGTCATCGTCCTCGTCATCTTCGGGGCGAGCCGTGTGCCGGAGATCGGGCGCGCGCTCGGCAAGGGCATCCGCGAGTTCCGCGGCTCCGTCAGCGAGGTCAAGGAAGGCGTCGAAGGCAAGGCCGCCGAGTCCGGCTCGGGCGAACCGGAGAAGGCCGAGACCACGTCCGACAAGGGTTCACCCTCACCCTAGCCCTCTCCCCTTGTAAGGAGAGGGGATCAGACACTCACGCCCACCGGCAGCCGGGGCCGTCGCGCGAACCCCATCAGCACCGCAGCCGCCGCTGCGAACGCCCCGAACGCTATCCACGCCGCCTCGTAGCCGACCCCGTCGATCAGCAGTCCGCCGATGACCGGCCCGCTGCCGAGCCCGAACCCCCGCGCCATGTGCACCGTGCCGCCTATCGCGCCGATGTGCGCCCGCCCGAAGTAGTTGGCGAGGAGCATGGTGGGCAACTGGATGGAGCCGCCCACGAGCATGCCGAACGCCAGCGCCGCCATGAACGCCTGCCACGGAGCGTGCACCTGCAGCATCAGCATCATGGTGCCCACGCCGGAGAGGTAGAGCCCGGTGAGGATGAAGCGGACGGGCAGGCGGTCGGCCAGGGGGGCCCAGGTGACGCCACCGACGAAGAACCCGAACGCGAAGCTGCTCACGACGTACGCGCCGACGGTGGGGTCGATGCCGCGCTCGGTGTAGTAGGCGAGCTGGTGGAACCCGACGCCCGTCATCACCGACGAGACCATGAACACGGCAAAGACGATGGCCCAGAGCGCCGGGGTATGGACCGCCTGGCCCGCGGTGAAGCTCTGCCGCTGGGCCGGCGCGCTCGCCTGCGGAGCGCCGTCCGGCCGGAGACCGAGGTCCTCCGGGCTGCGGACGAGGAGCAGGAGGGACGGCACCGTGCCTATCCCCAGCGCAAGGCAGCCGAAGAACATCCATGCCACGGCGATGCCGGGGCCGTCGATGAGCGCCTGCGCGACGGGCGGCGCGCCGACGAGTCCGACGCTCGATATGAGCGTGATGAGCGCGATGGCGCGCCCGCGTCGACGCTCGAACCACTTGGCGGCGGTGATCTGGCTGGAGAGCTGCACCATCCCCTGCCCGGCCATGCGGAGCAGGCCGTAGAAGGCGATGTAGAAGAGGATGGACTGCGTGGCCGCGAGCACGAAGCAGGAGACGCCGACGAGCGCCGTCCCCACGGCGGTGACGAGGCGAGGACCGCGCCTGTCCAGCAGGCGCCCCACGAACGGACCGCCCAGCGCGCTGCCGGAGCTGCCGATCAGCGTCGGCACCGCGAGCAGGGTTGCGCTCCATCCGTACTCGGCGGTGAGCGCGGCGACGAAGACGCTCGCCGCCTCGACGGAACCCACGACCCGGGACGTGACCGCCGCCGCTCCCACGCCCACGACGACCCAGCCGTAGTAGAACGGGAGTGTACCGGCGAGTCGCTCCGGGACTCTCAACCTACGACTCGCCGCGCCCGCGCCGGAAGAGCTTGCGCCACAGGAAGCCGGGCAGCCGCCAGAAGGCGAGGCGGCGCCCGATGCGCCGCAGCAGGCCGGGGCCGCGCTCGGTCTTCTCCGCCCTTGCGCCGCGCCGCAGCCGCTCGCCGAAACGCGCCAGCAGGATGCCGAACAGGTAGAGGACGATGATGGGCACGGCGACGAACGTCTGGTTCACCGGGTCGAACGTCGGGGTGATCATCGCGGCGGCGATGAACGCGATCAGGACGGCAAAGCGCCACCGGCGCAGCAGCCATCGCGAGCTGACGACGCCGAGGCGTCCGAGCGCGAAGAGCACGAGCGGTATCTGGAAGACGACGCCCATCCAGAACATGAGCGACGTGATGACGTTGACGTAGCTGGCGATGCGTATCTCCGGGTTCACGTTCTCCGAGCCGAAGTTGAAGAGGAAGTAGAACGCCGGAGGGAAGAGCACGTAGTAGCCGAACGCCACGCCCGCGCCGAACGCGATGAGCACGCCCGGCAGGAAGAGGAAGACGTAGAGCCGCTCCCGCGTGGTGAGTCCGGGCGAGGCGAACATGATGACGTGATAGAGCACGACGGGAAGCGAGGCGGCGAATGCGACGAGGAGGGTCACCTTGAACGTCACGCCAACCGTCTCCAGCACCTCGGTCGCTATCGGTTTCTCGTCCAGTTGCGAGAAACCGGGCTCCAGCAGAAAGGCGAAGATGGGGTTGCGGAAGACGAACGCCACGATCATCGCGAGGATGACGAACACGACGACGATGACGAGCCGCCTGCGCAACTCCTCCAAGTGCTCGCGGAGCGTCATCTCCCTGGCGGCCATGGCTACCGCGCCTCCGGAGACGTATCCTCAGCATCCGCTGCCTCGTCGCCGGCGCCATCGCGTGCGACCGCGTCCTCCGGCTCAGGGAGCGGGTCGCGGGGGGCGCTGCGAGGCGGCGGCGCATCGAGGCTGACCGTCGCCGCGTCTGCGGCGGCGCGCAATACGTGTTGGGCCTCGCGCCAGAACTTCCCCGCCGCACGCGCCGCATCGACCATGCGTCCCGGCCCCAGCAGCACGAGCGCGAGCAGCAGTATCCAGATGAGCTCCAGGTTGCCGATGCCGAGGATGTTCATCGCTTGCTGCGTCCGCTGAGGGGTTTCGGGCGCACCTGCTGCGCGCACGCGGGGCAGCGCTCCAGTGCGGGCCACTGCCCATCGAGCCGGGGGCGGAGCTGGAGCCCGAACCGGTCGGCCAGTTTGAGGGTCTCGCAGACCGGCAGCCCGACGACGTTCAGGTAGCAGCCGCGCACTTCCGACGCCGGAGCGAACGCCTCGTCCTGCACGCCGTACCCGCCCGCCTTGTCCATCGGTGCGCCGGAGGCGACGTACGCCGCGATCTCGTCGTCGGTGTAGTCGCGCATCACCACGCGCGACGCCCGGTAGCCCTCCGCCGCCTCGCCGGTCGCGGCGTCGACGAGCGCCACCGCCGTGATAACGCGGTGCTCGCGGCCGCGCAGGTCGCGCAGCATCCGCACGGCGTCCTGTTCGTCGCGGGGCTTGCCGAGCACGACGCCGTCCAACTCGACGACGGTGTCGGCGCCGAGCACGCTTCCCGCGTTTCTTCGGGATGCCACGGCACGGGCCTTCTCGAGCGCTCGCTCCCGCGCGACCTCGACCGGGTCCTCGCCGGGGGCGGCGTGCGGCTCGTCCACACCGGGTTCGTCGGTCTCGAACGGCAGCCCCAGCCGTCCGAGTATCTCCGTGCGGCGCGGCGACGACGACGCGAGCACGAGCGACTCACGCGCCCGCAGCGCTGCGAGCCGTTCGTCGTCGCGGACGAGCGTCGCGACGGCCTCGACGTGGTAGGTCTGCGGAAACATGTCGACAGGCCGCACCTGCTCAATGCGGAACGGCCCCGCGGTGAGGACGGCGAGGTCGCGCGCCAGCGTTTCGGGGTCGCACGAGACGTAGACGACGCGTTCCGGCGGCACGTCCAGCAGCGCGTCGAGCGTTCCCGGCATGCAACCGGCGCGGGGCGGGTCGAGCAGCACCGCGTCGACGCCTCCCTCGGCGAGCTCCAGCAGCACATCTTCGGTGCGCGCCTGCCGCAGTTCCACGTTCGGGATGCCCTCGACGTTCACCCGTGCGTCGGCCACCGCCGACTTGGACTCTTCGACCGCGATGACGCGCAGCGCGCGGTCGGCCATCAGCACGGCGAACGTCGCGACACCGGCGTAGGCGTCCACGACAGTCTGCGAGCCGTCCAGCCGCAGTTCTCCCATGACGAGTTCGGCCATCTGCTCCGCCTGGCGGGTGTTCACCTGGAAGAAGGACGGGGAGCTGACGCGGAAGCGGTGGCCGAGCAACGCCTCCTCGTAGTGCTTCTGTCCGGAAGCGAGCGGCACGTCCATGTCCTGGAAGGTCGGCTGCAGCAGGTAGTCGCCGGTATGCACGCCGTAGCGGAGCGAAAGCTGGGTCGTCTCTCCAACGCGTCCCTGCAGCGAAGCCAGCGCATGGTTGATCCACGGCGCCATGAGCAAGCACTCCTTCACCTCCACGTGACGGCGTCGCTCCTTGTGGACGTAGCCGAGCCGCCCGCCTTGCTTGCTCACGGTGAAGCGGGCGTGGTTGCGATAGCCGAGCGTGTCGGGGCTGGGGAGCGTCGGCAGCGGTTCCACGTCCAGCCCGCCGATGCGGTGCAGGGCGTCGGCCAGCGTCTCGCGCTTCATCTCCAACTGGCGCTCGTAGGCGACGTGCTGCCACTGGCAGCCGGTGCACTCGCCGAAGTAGCGGCATGCGGGTTCGACGCGGTGCGGCGACGGGTCCGCGACGTCCGTAACGCGTGCCGCGACGTAGCCCCGCCGGGTCGCGACGACCTCCGCGGTGACGGTCTCGCCGGGGATACCGCCGAAGACGAAGACGGGCTTGCCGTCTTCGGTCTCCGCGAGCGCCTCGCCGTGCCTGCCGAGCGCGCGCAGCGTCAGCGTAAGCGTCGTTGTCTCCTCGCCTGGGGGTAAAGCGGGCATGCGGGCATGGTATCAGCATTAGGGTGAGCGGCTGGCAGCCACTCTGGATTCCCGCCTTCGCGGGAATGACGAAGCTATGGGCATACGGGTCAGCCCGGCCGGGCGGCCTCAAACGCCTCCAGCAGGCGGGCGGCGGCGGCGCGGGGGTCGTCGGCCTGGGTGACGGCGGCGATGACGCAGATGCCGTCGGCTCCCGCGCGGGCGACCTCGCGGACGTTCTCCGGTGTGATGCCGCCTATCGCGAGCAGCGGTGGGCCGTCAGATGGCATGGCGTCGCGCACGGCGCGCAGCGTCTCCGGCCCCGCGGGGCGCGTGTCAGCCTTCGAGCCGGTGGGGAACATACGCCCCACCGCGACGTAGTCAGCCCCGACCTGCACCGAGACGTCCGCCTCGGTCGTGAGTGCGTTGGACGTGCCCGCGATCTGCCACGGGCGCAGCGTGGCGCGGGCAGCCGCAACGGGCATGTCGTTCTGGCCGAGGTGGACGCCGTCCGCGTCCACGGCAACGGCAACGTCCGGGTGGTCGTTGATGATGAGCGCCGCGCCCGCGGCCGCGCAGACACCGCGCAGCGCCCCGGCCAGCGGCAGCCAGCGGCCCTTGTCGGTCTCCTTCACGCGCAGCTGGATGGCGGTCGCGCCTCCGGCGACGGCCTCCTGCGTAATCCAGACGGGGTCGCGGTCGAGCGTGAGCGACGGGTCGACGATGACGTACAGCCCGCGCAGGCGCTCGGCGCTGCGCCTGCGGACGAGGCTCGCGGCAGCAATCTCGGCTCGCGCCATCGTCTCCGCGAGATAGGTCAGGTGCGGGCGCTCCGGCGTGTGATCGTTGAAGGCGCTGCTCGCCTGCGCGAGCGTCTTGAGCGCGCCGAGGAATGCGGTGTAGCGCACCTCCAGCCCGCCGGGCCATTCGAGGCGCGCTGCATCGTCGACGGCGCGGTCTATCGCAGCCATCGCCTCACCGGCGAGCGCGTCCAGCCCCATGCGTCGCGCCATCTCCATGCGCGAGCGGGCGCGGGCGTCGTTGGCCGCGACGCCGGAGACGCCCGCCTCCCCTGAGGCGGCAGCCTCGAAGTCGCGCCGGACGTAGCGGAGGGCGTCGATCAGCCACTCGCGCGTGAAGTGCGGGGCCTCGATGGGGTTGGAACCGTTCGATGTCATAGGCGTGTCCTCCAACGTTGCTACGCTACAATAGCCGCATGCCCGCCGCACGGCCAGCAAGCAGCCCCTCTCCCTCCACCGACCCCACGACTGCAGACCCCGGCGCAACGACGAAGTTCGGGGAGGTCGTCGAGGCGTCGGTGGACAGCGTCGTGGGGCAGTGCCATACGCTGTACGGCGCCCCGCCGCTCGGAACGCTCGTGCGGGTAGGCGCGTCGCTGTTCGCGGTCGTGGACGGCGTGAGCACGGCGGCGCTCGACCCGGGCAGGCGCGTCATCGCTCGCGGCGCCGGGCTGGAGTCGGAGTCGGACGTGTACGCGGAGAACCCACAGTTGGAGCGGCTGCTCCGCACCGACGTGACGCTCACGGTCGTCGGCCACGAGGAGGGCGGACGCTACTTCCAGCACCTGCCGCCGCTGCCGCCGCGCATCCACACGTTCCTCTACGCCTGCTCCGGCGCGGAGGTGCGCGGGTTCATGGAGCGGAGCGACTGGACCGCGCTCGTGCTTGCGAGCGCGCTGCCGACCGCCGACGACGTGCTCGCCGCGTCGCTGCGGGAGGCCGCGCCGCACTTCGACGACCCGCGCGCGTTCCTGATGGAGACGTGCCGCACGATAGCTTCGCAACTGCCCACGGACGCGGCGCGGCTCGCCGCAATCATGCGGCGGCTTCCCTTGGGCGAGGGCTCGTGACCACGAACGGCACGGAACCCGAGGGCCCCGTCCGCATCGGCGCGGTCGTGGGCGGGTCGCTCTCGCGCGGGCTCGACGTGCGGCTGGAGTCCGCGCGCGCGGTCGAAGACGTGAAGGTCGGCACGTTCGTCACCGTGCAGGGGCAGTTCAACCGCTTCTTCGGCATCGTGACCGACCTGCTGCTGGAGAGCAGCGACCCGCGCATGGCGTCGGCGGTCGTGGGGGGCGGAGCGGCGCTGGCGGAGGCGCTCTCCGGCACGACGGCGTACTCGACGGCGTCGGTAACGCCGATGCTTACGATGACCGCAGGCGACGAGGGGCCACAGCCCGCGCGCTCGATGCCGCCCCACTTCGCGAACGCGTACCGGGCGTCCAACGACGACGTGGCCGCCGTCTTCGGCAGCGAGGACGCACGCCACATCTGGATAGGCAGCCCGCTGGACATGGAAGACACGCGCGTCTGCCTGAACCTCGAGGAGTTCGTGAAGCGCTCCAACGGCGTCTTCGGCAAGAGCGGCTCCGGCAAGAGCTTCCTCACGCGCATCCTGCTCGCGGGCATCCTGCAACGCAACGCGGCCATCAACCTCGTGTTCGACATGCACAGCGAGTACGGCTGGCAGTCCACGTCCGAGTCCGGCTACGCGGCGAAGGGGCTGAAGCAGCTGTTCGGGAGCCGCGTCTCCGTGTTCACGCTCGACCCCGCGTCGTCCCGACGCCGGGGCGCGTCAACGGACTACGACGTGGTCATCGGGTTCGACGAGATCGAGCCGGACGACATCGCGGTGCTCGCCTCCACGCTGCACGTGACCGACCTAGGCGTGCAGTCGTGCTACGCGCTGGAGCGCCGCTTCGGGCGGAACTGGCTGCTGGAGTTCCTGGACCACTCGCAGGAGGACCTGGCATCGCTGGCCGATTCGATGGGTGAGAACTCCGGGACGCTCGGCGCGTTGCGGCGCAGGCTCTCTCAACTGCAGCGGTTCGGGTTCATGTCGGAACACTCCACGGGCGGCAGCGCCGTGCGCCAGGTGCTCGAGCACCTGCAGGACAACCGGCACGTGGTGCTGGAGTTCGGCAGCTACGGCGACAACATCACGGCCTACCTGCTGGTGGCCAACCTCATCACGCGGCGCATCCACGCCGAGTACCGCGAGCGCACCGAGAAGGCGCTCGCCGAGGGAAAACCCCAGCCCACGCCACTGCTCATCACCATCGAGGAGGCGCACCGCTTCCTCGACCCCGGCGTCGCGGGGCAGACCATATTCGGCACCATCGCGCGGGAGATGCGGAAGTACCGCGTGACGCTGCTGGTGGTGGACCAGCGCCCGTCCGGCATCGACGGCGAGGTGCTGAGCCAGGTGGGTACGCGCATCGTCTGCCAGCTCGACAACGACCGCGACGTCGACGCGGTGCTGACCGGCGCGCCTGGTTCCCGGGAGCTGAAGACCGTGCTGTCGCGGCTGGAGTCGCAGCAGCAGTCGCTCATGTTCGGGCACGCGCTGCCGATGCCGGTGGTCGTGCGGACGCGGGCCTACGACGAAGCGTTCTACGCGGATATGAGCGTGCCGGGACACGGCTCAGCGCCGGGAACGGCCTCCACTCCATCGAGGAGCGATCTGTTCGGCTGAGACCGCGCCCATGGCTTTCCTCTCCATGCTCTTCTCCATCATCAGGAACCCCCGCTTCCTCGTTCCGTTCGGGTTTGGGCTCGGCGGGTTCTTCCTCTATCTGACGATACGCGGCATCGCATGGGGAGAGGTGGGCGAGCAGCTGGCGACAACGTCGCTCCTGGCGGTAGCGGGCGCCATCGCGATCATGCTCTTCTCCAGCTTCCTGCGCGCCTACCGGTGGCGGCTGATGTGGACGTCCGAACGCGTCACCTCCTGGCGGCTCTTCACCGTGGAGATGGCGGCGCTGGGCCTGAACAACTTCGCGCCGGTGCGGCTGATGGACGAGCCCGCCGTGCTGACGATGCTGACGCTGCGGGACAGGCATCCCGCGGCGACCGTGGTGGCGACCATCGTGATGACGCGCGTGCAGGACATCATGTTCACGATGGTATTCGCGTTCGTGGCGATCGTATCCGAGCCGCGGATAGCAGACTTCGCAGGCCCTGCGATCTACCTGAGCGGGATACTCATCGTCTTCTTCGTGCTGCTGCTGAACCTGGGGCGGGTGGCGCGCCGCATCTCCCTGGTCGGAAGGATCCCCGGGATCCTTACCTACGAGCAGACGATAAGCGAGGCGATGCGGCGGAAGCGGGAGCTGGCGACCACAGGGTCGCTGACCATCATCTATTCGCTCTTGCTGGGACCGTGCGCGTGGGTGCTGGCGCAGGGCATGGGGATCGAGATCTCGATCTTCCAGGCGACCATCGTCGCGCTCGGCGCGATCTTCTTCGCGACGTCGCTACCGGGGCTGCCGGGCGCCGTCGGCACGTTCGAACTCGCGGTAGTGGAGATACTGGCGCTATGGGACGTGCCGCGCGAGTTGGGGATCGGGTTCGGACTCATCCTGCACCTCGTGCTGCTGGGGCCAACGACCATATTCGCGATCGTGGTGCTGCCTCGCGAGGGGATCGGGCTCATGCAGGGCTGGCAGGGGCTCCTGCACGAGAAACCACACGATGAATGAGTGATGGTTACGAGTGCACGTATCCGCTGAAGATGCTACGATTAACGTAGCACCGGAGGGGGTGTCATCCATGGAATTCATCGAGTACATGCAGGCGAGCGGGCACGAAGAGTTGGCCGTCTGGACAGACCCCGCCAACGGCGTGAAGGCGTTCATCGCCATCCACGACCGCACGCTGGGGCCATCGCTCGGCGGCACGCGTATCTGGCCGCATCCCACGGACGAGGACGCCATCATGGATGTGCTCCGCCTCTCCCGCGCGATGACCTACAAGTCCGCGGCGGCAGGCCTCAACCTCGGCGGAGGCAAGGGTCTCATCGTCGCCGATCCCCGCACCGACAAGACGGAGGCGATGTTCCGCTCCTACGGGCGGTTCGTGGAGTCGCTTGGCGGGCGCTACGTCACGACAGAGGACGTGGGTGCGAACGCGCAGAACATGGTGTGGATAGCCGAGGAGACGCAGCACGTCGTAGGCCTGCCGGAGGAGCTGGGCGGCAGCGGCAACCCCGCAGGCATGACCGGGTTCGGGGTGTTCCAGGCGATGCGCGCCTGCGCCGAGGCTGCGTGGGGCAGCGATTCGCTGGAGGGACGGCGGGTCGCCATCCAGGGCTTCGGCAACGCCGCGTCGTCACTCGCCCTGCACCTCGTGGAGGCGGGCGCGGAGCTCATCGTGACCGACATCCACGACGACGCCCTGCAGCGCGCCGCGGGCCTTCCGTGCACGTCGCTCGTGGCGCCGGACGCCATCTACGACGTGGAGTGCGACGTGTTCGCACCGTGTGCGCTGGGCGGCACGTTGAACGAGGCAACCCTGCCCCGCCTTCGCTGTGACGTGATCTGCGGCGCGGCGAACAACCAGCTCGCCACACCGGAGGACGCGCAGCGGCTGGTGGAGCGCGGCATCGTCTACGCGCCGGACTTCATCGCGAACGCGGGCGGCGTGACGAACGTCTACTTCGAGATAGGACAGCCCTACGATCGCGAAGGCGCGCGCGCCCACACCGCCACCATCTACGACACGATGCAGCGGGTGCTCGCGATCGCGGATGCGGAGGGCATCACGACAGCAGAGGCGGCGAACCGCCTCGCCGAGGAGCGGCTCACGGCAGCGCGCACCGCTTGCGTGGGGTAGCAGACGCGGCTACGCCACGCCCCACGCTTCGAGTTCCACGTCCGTGATGCTGAAGTGGTGCGCGACCTCGTGCACGAGCGTCTTGCGCACTTCCTCCATCACCTCTTCCTCCGTTTCGCACATCTCCTCGATGGGTACCTGGAAGATGGTGATGACGTCCGGCAGGACCATGTTGTAGCCGTCGCGGTCCGTGAGCGGCACGCCCTCGTAGAGACCGAGTAGCGTCTCGTCCGGCCTGAGTCCCAGCGACTTGCGTTGCCGTTTCGTTGGCTGGCGCCGCACCTGGATATCCACGTTGTTGCTCAGGAGGTTGTCCACGAATACGGGCCATCCCTCCTTCTTCGCATCCGGCCAGTCGTCCGCCACTTCCTCGACCGCGCGCCTGACCAGCTCTTCGAACTGCCGCTTGCGCATCGAGGATCAGCCCGCGTCCGGCGCGGCGCGCTCCCGCACCGACTTCATGGTGGTCACGTTCGGCTCGTCCGGCCCCTTGCCCTCGTAGCCGGGCACCTCGAGGTAGAACGGCACCTTGGCGAACGCCGAGTGGCCGAGTATCGACTCGAACGCGCCGATGCCCATCTGCCCCTCGCCGATGTTCTCATGCCGGTCGAGCGCGCCGCCGAGCGGAGGCTTGGAGTCGTTGCAATGGACGGCGACGAGGTGCTCGACGCCGATGTCGCGGTCGAACTCGTCCATCACCGCGTCGACGCTGTCCGGTGTCCGGAGATCGTAGCCGGCCGCGAACGAGTGCTGTGTGTCCAGGCAGACCTGCACGCGCGGGTCGTCCAGTTCACGGATGAACGCGCCGATCTCGGCGAACTTGGAGCCGATGTGGTTCCCCATCCCCGCGCTGTTCTCCAGGATGAGCTGCACGTCCGGCGGCGACTGCGCCAGCACCTCGCGGATGCCCTCGATGACCTGCCCGAACACGCCGTCGAAACCGCGCCCCTTGTGGCTGTTCAAGTGGAAGATGACGCCCTGCACGCCCATGTCGCCCGCGACGTTCATGTACTTGACGAGCGACGCCTTGCCGCGCTCCACGAGTGCCGGGTCCTCCGCGGCGAGGCTGACGAGGTAGATGCCGTGAAAGACGTTCGGGCCGATACCCTGCTCGAACGCCTTGCGCTTGAACTCGGCGACGACCTTCTCGTCCGGGACCTTGAACCCCCACCCCTGCGGGGCGGAGGGGAAGAGCTGGATGCACTCCGCGCCGATGTCCAGCGCCCTGTCTATGGCCTTGTCGAGTGAGCCTGATCCGGAAACGTGAGCCCCGATGCGCAACGCACCCCTCCTGCGTTAGGGATAGCCCATTATCCCGAACCCGGGCGGAGGGCGCTACCGGGCAGGCGTCGGACGTCGACACATGCCGACGGGCGCGGCTGTGCCGCGCCCGTCTCGATGCGTAGACCCTGCGTCCGCCGGACTAGAACCCCGGGAACGGGAGGATGTCGCGGTACTTCTCAATCACGCTCTGGCGCAGGTCGGCCGGAGTGCGGCTGACCACGGGGAACTCGTCCTTCCAGTGGAAGGGGCGCACGGCGTAGAAGATAGCCCTGCTGTTGGTGTGGTCGCCGCTCGCGCGCTTCTCCGGCGGCATCCGGGGGTCGAGCGGCGTGCTCCACGTCCCCTCTATCGTTTCGATGTCGGTGTAGGGGTCGACGCGCGTCTGCATCGCCCAGATGACCTCCTTGAGATCCGTGACGTCGATGTCCTCGTCGACGATGACGACGTACCGCCCGTTGCGCGCGCCTGAGGCGGCGGAGATGGCTGCATGGCCGGTCTGCTTCGCGTGTCCGGCGTAGCGCTGCTTGATGGAGATGGCGACGAGGTAGCCGGTGTAGGAGAAGACGCCCGTGATGTCCTGTATGCCTGCCGCCTCCAACTGGTCCCACAGCAGCCCTGCGCCGATCGGGATGGCGAACTTCGCCGCGCCCGGCCACATAGGCGCCTGGTTGTGGATGATGGGCGAGTTGCGGTGGTAGAGCGCCTTGATGCGGATGACCGGCTGCGGTTCGCCGGTGCCGCGCGTGCCGCCGGAGTAGTAGCCCGGCCACTCCCCGAACGGTCCCTCTTCCTCGGCCTGCTCCCAGGGGGGCGGCACCTCTCCCTCGATGGCTATCTCCGCCCCGGCCGGTATGGGCAGTCCGGTGATCGGGCCCGGGATGACGTCCACGGAACGCCCGCGCAGGCCGCCGGCCAGGTCCAGTTCGCTCTTCCCCCACGGAAGCTTCATGTGTCCGGCAGAGAACGTGAGCGGATCCAGCCCGTAGGCGGCAACGACCGGCGCAGCCTTCCCCTGGTCCCAGTACCGCTGGCATATCTGCCTGCCCTGCTGGCCGGGGCTCATCCACAGGCCGAGCAGGTCTTTCTCGTGCGCCTGCATCCGGTAGGTGCCGACGTTGATGAACTCCGACTCCGGGTCCTTGTTGATGAGCACGCCGCCGGTGCCGAGATAGCGGCCTCCGTCCGCGGCGTGGTAGCGGGGGATGGGCAGCTGCCAGACGTCGACGTGCTCGCCCTCGAACACGTTCTCCATCACGGGGCCGCTCGTCACCTCGGTAGGGCCGATAAGGTTGTCGTGCGCGGCCTTCAGTTTCCGGGCCGCCATCCGCACCAGTTCCAGCTTCGGACGGTCCAGTGGCAGGCCCAGCGCGATGCACGCGCGCTTCCATGACGACTCCGTGAGGCTGACGACGCGGTAGCCCTCCGGGTAGCCCTTGATGTTGTCGAACAGGAGCATCGGCGGCTCCGGTATGCGGTCGGCCGCCGCCTCGGTCAACGCTCCGATCTCCGCGTCCCAGTCCGCGCCCTCGATGAGCCGCCAGTTATCGGCTGCCTGGCATGCCTCGATGTAGGAACGCAGGTCGTCGTACGCGACCCCCATCTCCGCTTCGGTCGTCATGGTTGTCGTCCTTTCGTGCAGCGCCCGTGCCGCTAGTCGAGCCCCAACTCCCGCCAGCGTCCGTCGACGCGCGCTTTCAGGTCCCTGCTCAACGCATTGATGGGACGGTCGAACCCGCGCTTCGTCTTGAACGTCGCGTCGACGAAGACGCAGGAGCCTGCGTCGAACTCCACCTCAAGCGGCTCGTGCCATATCGCGTTGTTGCGCTCACTGATACTCAGGTGTGCATCCGGCATCACGCCGAGGGCGACCCGCCACATCACCTCCGCCCAGTCCCGAACGTCGCAGTCGTCGTCCACGACGATCGTCCAGCGGGGCCTGCGGACGAGATAGCGCTCTTCCTTGAGGTTGGTTATCGCTTCCTTGATGCGCGCCACGTCGGCGGGCGTCCTGGCCTTCGCGGCGATGATGGCGAAGACCCCGAAGCCGCCGCCCGTGCTGTCCGGACACCACACGTCCTCCAGCAGGTCGGCGATGCCCATCTCCTTGAGGCGAGTGCGCATCCCCGCCGAGTACATGAACTTGGGATAGTCCTCCTGCTGGCGGCATATCAGGCCGTAGTGGATGGCGTCCTTCCGGTGCGAGATCGACTTCACGTGCACGACGAACACGTTGTCCACCGCCGTGTAGAAACCCTGGTGCTCGCCGTGCGGCCCCTCGTTGATGCGCTCGTAGGGAAGT
Organism: Dehalococcoidia bacterium; assembly: GCA_965220655.1. Lineage (GTDB taxonomy): Bacteria > Chloroflexota > Dehalococcoidia > Lucifugimonadales > Australimonadaceae > Bin16. The sequence continues at coordinate 152,007 of CBDCQO010000003.1, forward strand.
ATCTCGCCCTCGATGATCATCTCGGAGTAGGCGGGGACGAGCAGGTCGCTGTTGAGGCACTTCACGATCTCGATGGGCTCGCCCTTCAGGGCGCCCGCGAAGGCGTACTCGGCGTGTTCTATCTCGTCCGAGTGCACGAACGCACCCGCGGCGTAGGTGAGCGCGGGGTCCATGCCGATGGCGAGCGCGACCGGAGTCGGCTTCCCCTGCGCCTCGTTCATGAGGATGTGGGACTGCCCGCCGTAGCCGGTCTTCGTGGGGTTCTCGCCGATCTCGTGGCCGCCGCGCGCCTGCAGGGAGAACGTCTTGTCGTCGAGGATCATGCAGCGATAGAGCCCCTGGTTGATGTAGCCGGTCTCGGGGTCCATCGTCGTGACGCCCGCGGTCGTGCCGATGTAGCGTCCGGCGTCCCCCTCGTGCCACCACGGGATGGGCAGGTCATGCAGGTTCACGTCCTCCTCCGCGATCACCTCCTCCTGGCAGACGGCTTCCGACACCTGCACCGGAGCAATGGGACTCTGCCGCGCCTCCCCGATGCGTTCGTAGAGCGTCATGTCGTCCGGCTCAGCGCCGATAGCCAGCGCGAGCTGCTCCGTCTTGGCGAGGATGTTCGCGACCACCCGCTTGCCGGGGTAGCCGTTGATGTTCTCGAAGAGCAGCCCCACGAGGCTGTCGCCGCCCTTGTCCAGCCCGCGCGCCGCGATGCCTCCGATCTCGTAGTCGAGGTCGACCGGCGCGGTGACGTGTTTGAGCAGGCCGTTCTCCTCCAGAACGCCGAGGTAGTCCCGCATGTCCTTGTAATCGACGTGCGCCATTTCGCCGCCTCCTCCTCGGGTTGCGTCACGCGCATATCCCGCTCGGCGATACTAACGAGCAGGGGTAGACCGGTCAAGCAAAGCCGTCGCTGCGCAGTTTCGCACTGCGATCCCCGTTACTTCTTACGAATATCGTCTGTCTCGCACGACCCGCCGGGCGCCCCCGCGGGAGATATATCCTGATGCTATGACGAGCCCGTCCATCAGTGTTCTGCAAACCGGCCCGACCTCCGGCGGACCGGGCGCGTGGGACGTTGCGTTCGCGGTGCGGAACGAGGAAGAGGGGCCGATCGAACTGCTAGAAGCGTGGCTGCCGCACGGGCGCTTCCGGGCGGAGGCGGTGCCGCTGACAGCGCAGCCGCCGTTAGCGTCCGGCGCAAGCGCACGGCTCGGGTTCACCGTGGGGTTCGACGAGCCGCCGGACGAACTGGTGGAGAACGCGTTCGTCATCCTTCGCGTGCGGTGGCAGGGCCGGGAGTGGCGCGTGCTCACGCGGCTCGCGGTGACGGCAGACGCCGACGGCAGCCCTGTCGCGTCGACAGAGCTGATCACGTTCCATCCCGTGGGGTTCTCGCGGTAGCAGTACGCCGCGCAGGCTTGCGGAGGGGCTACAATGGGAGCATGCGCGAAGAAGACCGCTACCTCATGGAGCGGATGCGCGGCTGATACCGGAACTGAAGGGGAGACTTCGAGGAGACCACGGGTATGGTCTCGAGCGTGTTCCGGGCGCCGGTCGAGGAGCTCGTCGAGCGCCTCGAAAGCATCGCCAACGAGTATGCCGGCGACCCTGAGTACGCCGAGCTTCGGTCAGCGCTGCCCGACGAGTTCCCGTTCTAGGGGCCTGCTGCTTCGCCGGGACTCTCGCCCTGTTCTTCTTCACTGCCCCTGCTCTGCAGCCGCGGCCACAGCAGGATCCCGGCGAGGATGGCCAGCATCAGCACGACGGCGATCACTGCACCCCACACCGCGCCGAAATACGCGGTCCCGACGCGCTCCACGAAGAACCCCAGGGCCAGCATCGTGGCGGCCCGCCCGACGAAGCTTGCGGCATCGAGCTGTTTGTCTTTCATGAAGCCACGCTAAGCACGCCTCTCCTGCGTCTGTTCGGACGCCAGCCTATGACAGAGGAACGCGCATCGGCGGGTTCTGGTGGATGAGCGGACGGCCGCCGTCCCAGTGGTCGCGGAGGCCGGTCATCGCCTGCACGTGGCCGTCGTACTCGAGGTTCCACGCCGTCAGCCCGAGCCGCACCGCGCGCCGTATCTTCGCCTGCGTCTCGTCGGTGGTCGCGTAGCGCCTGATCACGTCGATCTGGCTCTGGCCGTGCCCCACGTCCTGCTCGGCATGGATGCGGTACGTTTCTGCCGCCCACTCCGAGAAGCCGTAGTGACCAACGAGCGCCGGATAGGCGGACGCCGCCGCGCCGTCCGGTCCGCCGTGCTGGCTCTCCACGAACGCCAGCATCGCGACGCCCTCCAGCGCAGAGCGCCGCTGGCAGTGGCCGAGGATCATCTCGATCGCCGCGAGGGTCCCGGGCGCCGGTTGCGCGTTGTCGGCATCCTCGCGGGACACACCGCCCTCCTCCAGGAACTGGAACATGATGTCGACATGCGTACGCTCGCCGGAGAGCTCCTCCATGTAGTTCTCCAGCACCGCCTCGGTGAGCCCGGGCAGGCGCTCCTCGGCCGCGTGCGCCGCGATGTAGCCGAAGTAGACCGGGTTCTCCCGCACGCGCAGGTAGTGCTGCACCTCGCCCGCGATGATCTGCTCGCGCGTCCACCAGTGCTCCGCGATGCCGCGGAACCACGGGTGCTCCCGCATGGGGAAGCTGTTCGCGTACGTCCAGAGTTCCTCGATGAAATCGTCGACGTGCATGGCGCCCCTCCTCTACGCGCACATCGTACACCCGCCGCCAAGTCCGGTTAGAGTATCCGCATGAGAGCCGTCGTCCTCGACGCCGCAGGGACGGAGCCGCACCTGCGCGACACGACCCTGCCCGACCCGGAGCCCGCGCCGGGCGAAGCGCTGCTGCGCGTGGCGGCGTGCGGCTTCTCTCACCACGACGCGCTCATCATGGAAGGCACGCTCCGGCGAGGGGTGACGCTGCCGCGCGTCCTCGGGCATGAGGTGGCGGGAGTCGTAGGCGGGGTCGGCGAGGGAGTGTCCAAGAGTTTGGTCGGTACAGAAGCAGTGGTGATGCCGGGCGATATCGGACACCGGCGCGACGGCGGTTTCGCCGAGATGCTGACCGCGCCTGCGGCATCGCTCGTTCCGCTCCCCCAAGGGATGGCCGCAACGGGCGGTGCGCTGCTCGCCTCGCCCATCGGCGTTGCGCTCAGGGCGCTGGAGGCGTGCGGGGTCGCGGAGGGCGAGACGCTCGTGGTGACCGGCGTCAGCGGAGGCGTCGGCGCACACGCGGCGCAGACGGCTCACGCGCTCGGCGCCAGCGTCATCGGCATCACCGGTTCCCCTGAGAAGGCGCAGCGGCTGGAGGCCGAGCCGTGGCTGGATACGGTCCTGCTCGACGATGAGCCATGGGAGGAGGTCGTCGCGGCGCTGACCGGCGACGCGGGCGCGGACGCTGCGCTCGACACGACGGGGACATCGCTCGGGCGGCTCGTCGCGGCGATGCGACAGGGCGGGCGCATCGCACTCGTGGGGCAAACGTCGCCGGAGGCCGCGCCGTTCGCTCCTGCCGAGGCCATCTTCCGCGAGTTGACGCTCGTGGGGAGCCTGGGCGTCGAGCGGCGGCACGTCGAGCGTGCGTTATCGCTGGTGGCGGGCGGGCAAGTGACGCCCCTGGTCCACGAGGAACTCCCGCTCTCGGCGGAATCGGTGCTGCGGGCCTGTCGCGCGGTCAAGGGGCGCGAGGTTATGGGGCGGGTGGTGCTGCGGCCGTAGGGAGTAAGGCCGCTCTACAATGAGGAACAGGCAGGACAAGAGGGAAATTCCATGTTCATAACCCGGCTAGGCAAGGGGATACATAGGAAACAAGCATGGATTCACCATGACTGCTGTAGGAAATGGCGGCAGCAGGTCGATTCGCCTAATGGTCGTTCTCGCTGGGAACAACGCCCAACCTACAAGGGTGCTCTAGCCTATGCTGTTAGCCAGCAACGCAAGCCTGAGGACTGCGGGCTATGCCACCCGCACTCGCTCGGCTGCCGCCACTGCTACTGAGGCGTTGTAGGTTGTATTAGTGCCCTATCGGAACCCCGCCGCTAAGCGGTGGCGCGCTTGAAGCGGACGCGGCGCCAGAAGCGGCCTATCTCGCCCTCGTCCCAGGAGACGAGGAGCAGGCTCGCAATGAAGATGGAGCTGTACGTCCCCACCGTGACGCCCGCGAGCAGCACGTAGAGCAGCGGCCGGATGGAAGGTCCGGCGAAGAGGAGCAGCGTGACGACGACCACGATGAGCGTGATGGACGTGTTCAGCGAGCGGGCTATGGTCTCGCGAACGCTCAGGTTCACGAGCTCGCGCGTGCTCACTCCAGCGTAACGCGCCACGTTCTCCCGCAGGCGGTCGAACACGACGATGGTGTCGTTGACGCTGTAGCCGATCGTGGTGAGCACCCCGGTGATGAACATGGCGTTCACTTCCAGGTTGATCGTCTCGCCAAGCACCGAGAAGACTCCCAGGACGATGAAGACGTCGTGCACGAGCGCGACGACGGCTGCGACGCCGTAACGGAACGGCGAGGGCACACGGCGGAACGCCCACGTCACGTAGATCAGGATGACGAGCGAGGCAACGATGACGGCGATGGTGGCGTTGCGCACGTTCTCCGCGCCGATGATGCCGGAGATCGAGTCGAACGAGCCGATCTCCACCGGACCGACCTCCGCGAGCGCATCCCGCACGCGGGACTCATCGCCGCGGCGCACGACGTTCCCGGCGGCGTCGCGCTCGTCCAGCTCCAGGATGCCGAGGCGGATGAAGAACGTGTTGCTGCCGGAACCCTGCACGATGGCGTCCGGCTGGCCCACGCGGCTGAGCGCGTCCGCGACCCGCGAGGAGGTCACGTCCGTTTCGTAGGTGGCGGTGATCGCCGCGCCGCCGGTGAAGTCGATGCCCGGTTTCAACTGGAACGAGATGAGCGACGCTGCGGAAAGGAGCACGAGCAGCGCCGAGATGCCGAAGAACCACTTGCGGAAGCTGGCGACGCGCATCAGCCGCCTCCTCCCGCCGGTGCGGCGCGGTCGCGCCTGCCCGCGTCGGGAGTGAAGAGCCGCGCGGAGCGCCGCAGCCACGTTGCAGCGACGATGCCCAGCAGGTTCCGGCTGATGAAGATTGCGGTGAACATACTCGTGAGCACGCCGATGAGCAGGGATACCGCGAAGCCGGTCACCGCCGAGTTCGCCGACCCGCTGCCGAAGAAGAAGAGCACGAGCGCGATGAGTATGGTGGAGACGTTGCCGTCACGGATGGACGGCCACGCGCGGTTGAAGCCGATCTGCATCGCCAGCTGCACGGTGCGGCCTATCTGCAACTCCTCCTTCAACCGCTCGAAGATGAGGATGTTCGCGTCCACCGCCATACCGAGCGAGAGGATGAACCCGGCCAGTCCCGCCAGCGTGAGCGTCACCGGAATGAGCTTGAAGAGGGCGAGGACGATGAGGGTGTAGCAGATGAGCGCCATGCCGGCGACGACTCCGGAGACCCGGTAGTAGGCGGCCATGAAGAACAACACCAGGAGCAGCCCGACGCCGCCCGCGATGAGCGCCTCGTCCAGCGACTGCGCTCCGAGCGAGCCTGCGACGACGCTCGACGATATCTCCTCGATGTCCACCGGCAGGCGTCCGGACTCGACCTGTATCGCGAGCTGCCGTACCTCTTCCGTGGTGAAGGTGCCCTGAATGATGCCGACGCCCGCGAGGATGGGGCTGTTCACGACCGCCGACACGAGCACCTCGCCGTCCAGCATGAACGCCAGCTGGTCCGGGCTGTCGGTGATGTTCGTGGAGAAGATGCGCTGCGTCATCACCGCGAACTGCTGCGCCGCGTCCCGGTTCAACTCGAAACTCAGGACCGGCCGGTTCGTCGTCTGGTCCTGGCTCGGGAAGGCCCGGGCCATGTCGCCGCCAGTGAGGCCGCTCGGGCGGTCTTCGAACACGGAGCAGGTAGCGTCCTCGCAGATGCGCTCAACGATCTCCAACTGCGCCGTCTGGCCGATGAGGTCTCTCGCCTGCTGGGTGTCCTCGACGCCCGGTAACTGGATGAGCAGCCGGTCCTCGCCGAGCTGCTGGATGGACGGTTCCGCCACGCCGAGGCGGTCTATGCGCCGGGTGATGGTGCCGACGAGACCTTCCATCTGCTCTGGGGTCGGGACTTCGCCTTCCACTCCGGCCTGGTAGATGAGTTGCGTGCCGCCCGCGAGGTCCAGCCCCAACCGCAGGCCGAGGATGTCCTCCGAGCCGCGCGCGCCGATGCCGGGTATGCGGTAGTCCGGCACCACGAGCGCAGCGGCAGCGACGCCAACGATGATGATGATGGCGAGGAGTGATTTCCAGCGAAGTTGGCGGAGCATTCCTTCCAGTCTCACACGACGCGCCGCGCACAGGTGGAGCGCACGGCGCAACAAAAAGGCATTCTAGCAGGAAGCGCGCTCCCGCGTGAACCACCTGGCAGGACGAGAGGCCAGCACCATTCCGGCGGCGCTGAGGGAGGTGCTGGCGGGACGCCCTTGCCCGCTCATGGTGAGCCTGTCGAACCATCCTGCACTCCCGCAGCGTGGTTCCGGTACACTTCAAGCACCACAAACCGTGGTAGCACCAACGAAGGGAAGACTATTGAACCAACTCCGAATCGGAATATTCACGTCCCTCTGCCTGACCGCTATGGTTGTAGCGGGATGCACACCCGAACCAACCCCCTTCGCGGCGCCAACGTCAACGGTAACCCCGGTGCCAGCGCCGACCGAGACGCCAACACAGCCGCCCACCCTGACTCCGACCCCGACGCGGCTATCCGAATCTGAACTCAGCCGTCAGGGGCTGACCTACACGGATAGCGGAGTCTTGACGTGCGGCAACCTGGATCAGGCGACATATCTGTCGACCGCCACGGACCTTACGGACGAGAGGACCGTCACCGAGTCTCGGCATTCCGGGCCGGACTACCATCAGACGGTTTCAAGCGAGAGAGGCGGGAGAGTCGAGGTCCTTGAGCTGATCGTGATAGGCGATGCGTCTTACTTCCGTACAACCCGAAAGGGGCCTGACGGCGAGGTCACGGTGCTCGACGATTGGATGAGTGGATCGCCGTTCCCCTTCCCCCCTCGCGCGGACGACGCAATGCTCTGCCTGGATGCCAGCACATACGATGCAAGCGTGATCGATCCGAGCCAACCACACGCATCAACCGTAAGCGAGAGCACCATCCACACCTTCTCGAAGGTGGAGAACGACTGGTGGGGCGATGAATACGGACGGCCCATCCGCCGCACAGAGACTTGGATCCCAGAGGGGTCCCTGTCCGGTGTTGACGAATGGCTGAACCAGATAGACTTCTCCAACTACGGCGCGGACTACGTCATCGGAGCACCAGAGACACAGCCTGGCAGCTACTGATCTTCGAAGCAGCCGTGCTCGTACAAGGGGGCGCTCACGTTTGCGTTCAGGGTATCCTTCATCGAGTCGAGTTCCATCACGGCATCGAGCGCACGGATACTGGCGAGGCCGAAGAAGTCTGCGCGTCCATCCGATGGGTACTCCAGGGCGCGTTCTCGCATAGCCTCGAAGAGCTCTGTCTGCGTCTCGTGGAACGCCGTGAGTTCCTCCGGCGGCGTCATGTCGTTCGCGACTTCCAGCGCGTCGTCAAGGACACGCACCGTGTCGCTCCACGTCCCGGATTCCAACTCACTGACGCTCGCCAACCCACAGATGGTCTGTGCGTACTCGTCGTAAGAGTTGGACTCTCCACTGCATCCCACGGCAATCAGCAGCATTACGAGCCCGATGGCCGACGCCGTTCTCCTTTGCTGCATCATTACCGCCTCCTTGGAGGTGTTCTACGGGTTCGGTCCCGCCCCCCGTCTCCAGCGTGGCCGGGCAATGTACCCCACCGGCCAGCGCTGTCAGCAGACCATCCTTCTACTGGCCCGGCACGTCCGTCACGTTCATGACACTCTATCCGCCTATGTGTAACTTACGCGTTACTTTTTGCCGGATTCGGTATGACTTCTTGTAACCATCCGCAGAACACGTACGCGGCGTCCACACCGGAGGACAGGATGCCGGATGGAGGCGGCAGAGCCTCGTGCTACACTCGCAGCCATCCCACACCAGACTTCGGAGGTCCCCTCTTGAGCAACTCCGTGCGTCAACTGCTCCTCATCCTCTGCCTGCTGCCCGTCCTTGCGCTGGGAGTCGTCGCCTGCGGCGACGGTAACGACGGTCAGGACGAGCCGTTCACGATCGGCGTGATGGAGTCGCTGACGGGCGCCGGCGAGACGTACGGCACGGTAGCCAGCCAGTCCAAACAGATGGCGGCGGACGAGATCAACGCCGCGGGCGGCATCGACGGACGCCGCCTCGAGTTCGTGGTCGAGGACTCCAAGTGCAACGCCCAGGACGCCATCACCGCCTACCGCAAACTCACCGACGTGGAGGGCGTGAAGATCATCCTGGGCACCTCGTGCAGCAGCGCGATGCTCGGCGTCGCTCCCCTGGCGGAGGCCGACGGCGTGATCCTCTTCTCCGGGCTGGCGAGCAACCCGGACATCGCCAACGCGGGCGACTACATATTCCGCACGCAGATCAACGACCTGGAGGTGGGCGTCGGCACCGGGAACGCCCTCTGGACGGACGGAGCGCGCACCCTCGCGACCATCACCGAGTCCACCGATTACGCCGAGGGCGTGCGCCGCTCCACGACCGCGCAGTTCGAGCAGCGCGGCGGGCAGGTGGTGGCAGCCGAGTCGTACGCATCCGACGTTGCCGACTTCAGGACCCAGTTGACGAAGCTGTTCGAGGCCGACCCTGACGCGCTCCACATCGCACCCCAGTCCGAGTTCTCGGCGGGCACCATCATGAAGCAGGCCCGGGAGCTGGGCTACGAGGGGCCGATCTACGCGGAGACGATAGCAGTGGGGACGACCGCCCTGGACATCGCGGGCGAGGCCGCGACCGGCATGAAGGCCATCGCCACTGCCCTGGACCCGAACAACGAGAAGGCCCGGCAGGTGCTGGCCGACTTCCGGGAGCGTTACAACTATGTGACGCAGCCCTGGCACCTGAGCTCAGCGTACGACGACGTCTACATCGCAGCCGAGTGCCTCAGGCAGACCGGCGACGACCAGGACGCGGACGGCTTCCGCGACTGCATGTACGACATCACCTGGAGCGGCGCGATAGGCGACAACTACAGTTTCGACGCCGACGGTGAGGTCGTAGGCCTCTCCCGCATGGTCCTGGAGGTGCTGCCCGTGGCGGAGCGCACTGCCGACCGGCAGTACCGGGTGCTCGGCCCAGCGCCGAAAGAGTAGGACGCGGTTCGACAGGCTCACCACGAGCAGACATCTCTTGAGCCGGTGCGGCTGCACCCCTATGATGGCCGCGACACCCTCACGGTGCGAGGAGGTGGGAGATGCAGATGGCTCTCGATAACGCCGCGCTGCTGCTGGTCGACGTTCAACGCGACGCCCTCCATCCCGGCGGAGCGCTGGGTCGCGCAGGGCAGGTGCCCGGCGCCGCCGAGGTTTCCCGCCTCGTGGACGCGTGGGGTGGGCTCATCGACCTCATGCGCGAGAGGGGAAGGCCCATCGTATGGGTGAAGACCAGCCTGCGCCCCGACTTCGCCGACAGCGCCTACGCGCCTCTCTGGCTGGAGCGCCGCCTGCAGGAGGCGGGCCCGTTCTTCATCGAGGGCTCGTGGGGTGCTGAACTCATGGACGGACTCGACGCCGCGCCGGACGACTACGTTCTCGTCAAGAAGGGGCACAGCGCGTACGACAACACGCACCTCGACCGCCTCCTCACGAACCTCGGCGTCACTCAATGCATCGTCGTTGGCGGCGGGGTGACGGACTCGATCGCCGAGACCGCCCGCACCGGCGGACGGCTGGGGTACGAGCAGTTCGTCGTCGAGGACGCGCTCTACCCACCGGACGCCGCGAAGCTGCACGCGCCGCGCAAGCAGGCCGAGGTCGTGCTCGCGGAGGACGTCTATGCCGCCGCGTCCGCCGCGCCGCCGGCCCCGCGGCCTGGCCCCGACTACGCGATGGTGCTCGTGGACATGCAGAACGACTTCATGAACGCGGAGCGCCCGCACGTCCTCTACGGCCTCAGTGACCCGATGCCGGAGGAGAAGCGGGTGAGCATCGTCGAGAACACGCAGCAGTTGAGCGCGGCGATGCGCGAGCGCGGCTGGCCCGTCGTCTACGTGCGGGTGGTGCGCCGCCAGGACAATTCGGATGACGTCCACAGCAGGACGCACCGGCGGGCGCGCACGCTCCCGCCAGGCGTCACGCACTGCGCCTACGGCACGTGGGGCGCCGAGATGGTGGACGAACTCCGACCGGAAGAGGACGACTACGTGGTCGAGAAGAAGGGCGGCAGCGGCTTCGGATACACCCCGCTGCACCGCATCCTGCGGAACCTGAACGCACACCGCCTCATCATGACCGGCGGGGCCGTGACCGGGTGCGTCTGGGCGACTGCGCTCGACGGCGTCGCGCTCGGCTACGACATCACCGTCATCGCCGATGCCACGTACCCGCCGGACTCGCCCGATCTCCCATCGCTCGCTGAGTGGTGCGACGTGCGCCCGACCGCCGAGGTGCTGGAGAACCTGGGTTCTGCCGCAGCAGCGCGTCAGTAAAACCGGGTGAAAACGTCGGGCTCGCCGGTTTGCTTGTTTGGCCGTAGAATGATTAACATCCGGCTACCAGTCCTGACCCATTGAGCGAGGCTCTCTTGGCAATAGGCCGCAGGTTGCCTGTCGTTGAGTCCGACGCTCCCCACGAAGCGTGCGGGGTCATTGGCGCATACCTTCCCGGATCGACCCACGACGAAGCCGCACAGGTCGCCTTCTACGGCCTGTTCGCCCTGCAGCACCGCGGGCAGGAGAGCGCCGGCATCGCCGCGGCGGACGGCCGGACGCTCCGTAACTTCACCAACCAGGGGCTCGTCTCCAACGTCTTCCGCCAGGAGGACCTCGAACGGCTGCCCGGCCACATCGCCATCGGGCACACGCGCTACTCCACCACCGGCTCCAGCAGCCCGCTGAACGCGCAGCCCATCGTCTCCAAGGGCCCGCGCGTCGAGTTGGCGCTCGCACACAACGGCAACGTCATCAACGCCGCCGAGATACGCCAGCGACTGCTGGACGACTGGGGCGTCACCTGCTCGACCGGCACCGACTCCGAGGTCATCGCGCACCTGCTGGCGTGGGCGCCCGGCGATTCGTGGGAGGAGAAGACTGCCCACCTCATGCGCTCGCTGAAGGGCGCGTACTGTCTCACGGTTTGCACAGCCGACACGCTGATCGGCATCCGCGACCCGCTCGGCGTGCACCCGCTCTGCATCGGGCGCATCGAGCACAGCGGCTGGATCATCGCGTCGGAGACCTGCGCACTGGACCACGTCGGCGCGCAGTTCGTGCGCGACGTCGAGCCGGGTGAGACCGTCGTCATCAGCCGCACCGGCCTGCGGAGCATCCCGTCGCAGGTCCCCGACACCCGCAACGCGCACTGCGTCTTCGAGCACATCTACTTCGCCCGCCCGGACTCGATACTGGACGGCTCCCTCACGCACGCATCGCGAACGCGTATGGGGATGGCGCTTGCACGGGCGCATCCGGTGGACGCTGACATCGTCATCCCGGTGCCGGAGTCGGCCAACTCCGCCGCGATCGGCTACGCGCAGGAGTCCGGCATCCCGTTCAGCTACGGCCTCATCAAGAACCGCTACATGGGCAGGACGTTCATCGAGCCTGACCAGTGGTTCCGTGAGCTCGGCGTGCGCAACAAGTTCAATCCCTTGCCGGAAGTGCTCAGCGGCAAGCGCGTGGTGGTGGTGGACGACAGCATCGTCCGCGGCACGACCACGCCGCGCATCGTCGCGCTCCTCCGAAAGGCGGGCGCCCGAGAGGTGCACGTTCGCGTCTGCGCGCCGCCCATCACCGACCCCTGCTTCTTCGGCGTCGACATGGCGACGAAAGCCGAGTTCATCGCAACCGGCAGGTCAATCCCGGAGATATGCAAGGAGATCGACGCGGACTCGCTCGGTTATCTGAGCGTCGATCAGTTGCACGAGGCCGTCAGCGGCGATCCGTCCGGTAAAGGGTTCTGCGACGCCTGCTTCACCGGCAAGTACCCCATCCCCGTCCAGTTGCAGTTGGACAAACTCTCGCTCGAACGCACACTTGCAGCTACGAACCCCCCAGACACGACGCTTTGACCGCTGCCCCGCTGTCCCCATCCATACTGAACCTGCGCGAACAGGTGCAGTGCCTCGCGCCGGACGACGCCGCGCGTTTCCGCCGCATCTACGACATAACCGAGAGCGAGGGGCGCCTGCGCGTCCCCTCGACGATGGCCCCATGGGTGGAGCGCACGTTCGGGAGCGTGGCGGCGGTGGAGTCGCAGCGCGTCGTGCGCGTCTCGAACCTCGTCACCGGCGAAGCCGCCATCTTCAACGAGCTGCGGGCACGGCGACCGATGCGGGGCGGGGTCTCACCCGACATCCAGGACGAACTGGCGAACGACCCGTGGGCGCAGCCCGATGAGAACACGCCGGAGGACCTGTTCGGACGCCTCCGCAACGACACTGCGCTGACCGCCGCGAACGCGGCGAAGTACGACGCGCACCACAGCCTGCTCATCTTCGCGGAGGCCAACCCGCTGCGGTTCGACCGTGCATCCGTACGCGGCTGCGTGGAACTGGCGAACCGCTGGTTCGCTGCGGCGCATGGGGAAGACCCGGACGCGATATACCCGTTCTTCCTCTGGAACTGCCTCTGGCGGTCCGGAGGCTCGATCGTTCACGGACACGCACAGGTGCAACTGGCGCGCGGACGCCACTACGCCCGCATCGAGGCGCTCCGGCGCGCCGCCGCCGCATATCGAGAGGAGCACGGCGCAGACTACTTCGACGACCTCGCGGCCACGCACGGCGCGCTCGGCCTCGCGTACGTACAAGGGAACGTCCGGGTGCTGGCGAGTCTCACACCTACGAAAGAGAAGGAGACGCTCATCGTCGCGTCCGCGTTCGATGAGGATGCCGCGGACGCCCTGTACGACACGCTCGCGGTGTTCCGCGACGCGCTCGGCGTGCAGTCGTTCAACGCAGGCGCGCAACTGCCGCCGTTGGGCGAGACACCTGAAGACTGGCGAGGCTTCCCGTGCGTCATCCGCATCGTCGACCGGGGTCTGCTCGGCATGAGGACGAGCGACATCGGCGCCATGGAACTGTTCGCGGAGCCGGTCGTCGCGTCCGACCCGTTCGCTGTAGCCGCGGCCCTCCGGCCCGCGGCCCCGAAGGAGCAGCAGTAACCGATGGCAACCGTTGACGTCGTGATACCCGTTCTGAACGAGGAGCACTCGCTACCTCGCTGCATCGAGACGCTGGGCACGTTCCTGCGTGACAACCTCCCGCACGAGTGGCGCATCGTCGTCGCGGACAACGGCTCAACCGACGCGACGCTGGCGGTCGCCACCGGGTTCGCGGAGTCGAGGCCGGTCGAGGTGGGGGTCATCCACCTGGATGAGCGTGGGCGCGGTCGAGCGCTCAAGCGGGCGTGGCGCGAGAGCACGGCGGACGTGGTCTCGTACATGGACGTGGACCTCTCGACAGGGCTCGAGGCGTTCCCGCCGCTCGTCGCCGCCATAACGGACGAGGACTGCCACCTGGCGTGGGGTTCGCGGCTCTCGCGGGAGTCGCAGACGGAGCGGTCGTTCAAGCGCGAGTTCATCTCGCAGTCGTACAACCGCATCATCCGGCTGAGCATGGGCACGCACTTCCGCGACGCGCAGTGCGGCTTCAAGGCGATGAGCCGAACCGCAGCAGATGTTCTGCTCCCGCACATAGAGGACAACGGATGGTTCTTCGACACGGAGTTACTCGTCATCGCGGAAAAGCGCGGGTTCCGGTGGAAGGAGATCCCCGTGGCATGGGAGGAAGACCCTGATACCCGGGTGAAAGTGGTGAAGACAGCGCTGGACGATCTGCGCGGCCTCGCACGGCTCCGGTTCGGGGGGATACCGCGCATAGAAGCGCCATGATGCACACAGCAGCGCAAATCAGGAATGGTCAGCGTATTGAAGCACGCTCCTGCGCGTCATAGCATTGAAGCGTTCGTATGGATCTGCAACATGCAGATGCGTAACCCCACATTCGAAGTACGCCCGTCGGTGATCACCGGCGATACTGCCGACGTTTACCTGCACCGGACGCAACGGATCCTTCGCAACGAAGGACTGAACCCCACCGTCTCCATGCAGTTCTCCGCCAGCCGCGAGGCCGTGCTCAGCGGTTCGCTGGAGGTGAAGGCGCTCATCGGCAAGGTGACGTCCGAAGGCAACCGCGAGTTATGGGCGGTCGAGGAAGGCTCGCCAATTTCGCAGGACGAGGTCTGCCTGGAGATCAAGGCGCCCTACTCGTCGTTCGGGCTGTACGAGACCGCCATCTGCGGCATCCTCGCACACCAGACCGGCTGGGCAACCGCCGCGCGGGACGTCGTGAAGACCGCGAACGGCGTGCCCGTTGTCTCGCTGGGCGCGCACAACGTACACCCGTCGGTCGCCGCGGTGATGGACTACGCCGCTGTCGTCGGCGGGTGCGTCTCCGGTTCGACGGTGCTGGGGGCGCAGCTCGCAGGCACCGCGCCCGTGGCCACGGTTTCCGGCGCGCTTGTGCAACTGATGGGCACCGCCGTGCAGGCGATGCTGGCGTTCGACAAGGCGGTCGCGCCGGATGTCCAACGCATCGCCTACGTCGACCCTCGGAAGGACATCGTCGAGCAGGTCGAGCAGGTCGCGCGGGCCTCGGGGACGAACCTGGATAGCGTACGCCTTGCACGCACGGGGGGTGGAAGGCCCGTTGCCGCGGAAGACGTCCAGCGCGTGCGAGAGAAGCTGGACAGCATGAGCGCGCGAAAGGTCGGCATCGTCGTGAGCGGACGCCTCACGCCGGAGCGGGTCTCGCAGTTGCTCGACCAGGGTGCGCCGGTTGACGTGTTCCACGACGTGAGTTACATCGCGTCTGCCGCTCCGGTGGCGTTCCTGCCCAACATCCGCACCATCAGCGACCGCGAGGTGCCCCAAGAAACGGAGCCGCCCCCGCCGAACCCGCGCCTGAGGCGGCTGCTCTAGCCGTCCCACACTCCCCTACTCGACGATGTGCACACCGAGGGCGAAGCCTGCGTCGTTCGCGAGTGCGGCGACGCTCGTGACCGGTTTCTCGAAGTCAGCGAACGCGCCGCCGATCACGGTGAAGAGCGCGGCTTCCGCCGCCGTGGACGCATCGAAATCGCTCGACTGGTCGTCTCGCACGTCGTTCGTCTCGTAGGTGGCGACGTAGCGGGCGACGCCGTCCTCCAACGGCACCTCCCGAACGACCAGCCCGTCGCGCCGCACGATGGCCATCCAGCCGGTGTCGCCGCGCAACGGCACCGCTGCGGCGATGCGCGGGGTGTCGTAGGCGTCGTGTTCGTAGTCCATCGCGAGCAGCGTCAACGCCATGGCATCGCGCACCGGAAGGCCCGCGTTCACCTTCTCGGTGATGGGATCGGTGTGGGAGCCGTTCGTGGCGATGGCCCAGTCGCCCGCCAGGCGGAGTGCGTTATAGGAGATGTACGGACTCTGCTGCAGGTCGCTCTCGAAGCCGGGGCGGGGCACGATGACCATCGTGCCCTCGCGATCCACGGCCATGCGGTTCGGGAAGGAGCGGCTGGAGACGCGGTAGGCAACAGCGTTGTAGCCGCTCCGCGTCCTGCCGGCGGTAACGATGCGTCCTACGTACATGCGTTCAGTCCCTCATGCCAAGGCAAGGCTCGGCGCGACGTCGAGGTCGAGTCCGTGCGCTACTCCCCTGCTGTGCCGGTAGTAGCCCGCTGCGGCGATCATCGAGCCATTGTCCGTGCAAAGGCGCGGAGCAGGGATGAGCACGGGAACGTCCACCCGGTCCCGGCAGGCCTGCCGCAAGGGGCCGTTCGCGGAGACGCCTCCGCCGAGCACCAGCCCCTTCGCGTCGTAGAGACGCACGGCTTCCGCAGCCTTCGCCGAGATGACGTCCACCACGGACTCCTGGAACGCCGCCGCGAGTTCCGCGACGACCTCCTGGTCGGGGCCTTCCTCCGGCGCGGGGTATACGCCCAACTCCTGCGCCTTGTGCAGCAGCGCCGTCTTCAGACCCGAGAAACTGAAATCGAGAGTACCCCTGAGCCACGCGCGGGGCAGCTGGAAGCTCGGCGTCACGCCCTCGGCGGTCCGTTGCACCACAGGCCCGCCGGGGAAGCCGAGCCCCAGGAGCCGCGCCGCTTTGTCGAACGCCTCGCCCGAGGCATCGTCGCGGGTGCGCCCCAACAGTTCGTAGTCGCCGTGGCCGCGCATGAGGATGAGGTCGGTATGCGCACCAGACGCGATGAGCACGATGAGCGGGAAACCCGGGTCCGTGGCGGGGTCGTTGTACTCCAGCCACGCGGCGTAGGTGTGTCCCTCCAGGTGGTGGACGCCCACGAGCGGGAGTCCACGTGCGAACGCCAAGGCTTTCGCGGCGTTGACGCCTACCATCAGCGCTCCCGCGAGGCCGGGCCCGTACGTGACGGCGACGGCTCCGATGTCGGCCAGTTCAACCTCGGCCGCGCTCAGCGCTCCCTCTATTACCGGAATGATCTGCAGGAGGTGCTGGCGCGACGCCACCTCAGGCACGATGCCGCCATAGCGCGCGTGCAGCGCCACCTGCGACGAGACGGTATCGGACAGCACACGACGACCGTCCTCCACCACAGCGGCGGCGGTCTCGTCGCAGGAGCTTTCGATGCCGAGGATGAGCATGTCAACAGCGAAGGGCTGTGCCCTGCATCTTATGCTACCATCCCCGCCATGACAGATACGTACCGGCGCGGGACCAACCCCGCGGCGGAGAGAGGTTTCCCACGATGTGGAGCGATGTCAGCGCCGCCAGCCTGATCCTGCTGGCGGTGTTTCTTTTCTTCTCGGCATTCTTCTCAGGTTCGGAGGCGGCACTGCTCTCCGTGCAACGAGTGCGGCTGCGGCGGCTCGTCACCGACAAGACGGCAGGGGCCGCGCGCGTCGAACGCATGGTCGAGCACCCGGAGCGCCTGCTGCCGCCCATCCTGCTCGGCAACAATCTCGTCAACACCGGCGTAGCGGCCATCGCCACGAGCATAGCGTTGCTGCTCGTACAGGACGAGAACCTCGCCGTGGTGGTCGCCACGGCAGCCGTCACCATCGTGCTGCTCATCTTCGGAGAGACCATCCCCAAGACGGTGGCCGCACGGCACGCGGAGCGCGTTTCCATCATCGTCGCCCCCGCCATCCAGGGCATCGGCTGGGTGCTCAAACCCATCTCGATAATCCTGCAGACGATCAGTCTCACCATCGCCAAGCTGTTCGGCGCTGGGTCGCTCTCCCGCCTCGTCACCGAGGAAGAGATCAAGGCGATGGTAGAGGTCGGCAGCGAGTCAGGCGCCGTGGAGCAGGGGGAAGCCGATATCATCCGCCGCGTGCTGGACTTCGGCGACCGGCGCGTCAGCGAACTGATGACCCCGCGCCCGGAGATCATCGCGCTGAAGGTCGGCGCCACCATCCGGGACTTCCAGGACCTCTACAGCAGCAACTACCACACCCGCTTCCCCGTGGTGCGCGACGAACTCGACGACATCGTGGGGACGGTCAGCGTCAAGGACGTGATGCGCGCCCTTGCGGAAGGAGCCGATGCCGGCTCCCCTGCCCCTCTGGAGTCGCGCTCGCCCCGCTTCGTCCCCGAGACCAAGAGCCTGGACGACCTCTTCGACGAGATGCGCTCCAACGGTGACCCCATCGTGATGGTGGCGGACGAGTACGGCGGGGTCGCAGGTCTCGTCACGTTCAAGCGGCTCGTGGAGTCCATCGTGGGGAAGGTCGAGGAAGGAGCCGACGAGGAAGGCAACGTGCCGCAGGTCGAGATACTGGACGACCGCACCGCCTACCTGGACGGCGGGCTCACCATCGCAGACGCCAACGAGCAGCTGTCGCTAGATCTGCCCAGCGGCGAGTACGAGACCGTCGCGGGTTTCCTCCTGGAGCGGTTGGGCAGCATACCGGAGGTGGGGGCAGAGGTCGCGTTCGCGAACCTGCACTTCGCCGTGCTGGAGATGCGGGGAGTCCGCATCGGACGCGTGCGCGTCACGCGTGAGCCTGACCCGGAAGAGGAATGACGGCCTCCGGCTCACGCAACGCGACGCGGCGTGTGGCGATGGCGATGCGCCGTGCACTCGCCCGCCATCGCGAGCGTCTGAGCAGCGGAGTGCTGCTGCTCGCGGTATCCGGGGGCGCAGATTCGATGGCGATGCTGCTCGCCTGCGCCGAGATAGGCGCACGGACACAGCGACGCATGGCCGCTGCGCATTTCTCCCACGGACTCCGCCCCTCCGCAGACCGCCGCGAGCGCGCATCCGTGCGGCGGGCCGCCGAGTCGCTCGGCGTGCCGTTCACGTCGGGCGCGGCACAGTCGCCGTCGAACGAGGCAGGAGCGCGGGAAGCCCGCTACCGCTTCCTCGCTGCGGCTGCCGCCGAACAGGGCGCGGTCGCCGTCCTCACCGCTCACACGCAGGACGACCAGGCCGAGACGGTGCTGCTGCGCCTGACCCGGGGGAGCGGCCTACGGGGCGCGGGCGCGATCCGCGAGTGCTCCGAGCGCAGCGTTGACGGTCAGACGCTGACGCTGCTTCGTCCGATGCTGCATGTCACCCGCGCCGATACGGAGGCCGTCTGCGCGGAAGCCGGAATCCGCCCTGCCCGCGATGCGACGAACAGGTCGCTTCGCTACGCCCGCAATCGCGTCCGGCTGCGCGTGCTGCGCGAACTCACAGCGCTCAATCCGCACGTCCGGGCGGCGCTCGCAGGGTTCGCCGAGCGCGCAGCAGATGACGACGCGCTGCTCGACCAGCTTGCCGCCGACGCCGTCAGTGAGGTCGAGGAGCGTTCTGAGGCGTCGGTGTCGTGGCCGAAGAGCGCACTGCGGGCGCTGCCGCCCGCGCTGCTGCCGCGCGTGTTGGAGCGGGCATGGCGCTCGCTGCACGGCGACGGGGCGACGCTCGGACACCAGAAACTGGCGCAGGCCGCGCACGTTGTGGCGAGGGGCGGTCGGCTATCGCTGGGGAGAGACGGGAGTCTGAGCGTAGGGCCGGGGCCGCTGGCCCGGATGAGCGTACAACGAGAGCGGTGAAAGCTTGCCGCGCTACTTGCGGCGGAAGATGTCCCAGAAGCTCGAGCGAGGCTCTTCGGGGGGTGGAGACCCCAGGTTCGCGTCCGCCTCGTCGACGAGCCTGCCGATCGCGTCCTCCATCTCCTCCGGCTCACCTGCTTCCGCTTCGGTTTCAGGTTCGGCAGCAGCGGGCGCTGCTTCGGGCTCAGGAGGCGGTGCGAACATCTGCGTGGGCGCCTGGGTCCGTGGCTCAGGCTGGCTGCCCCACCGCAGTTCGTAGATACGCTGCATCGCGGCGTAGACGGACTCGCGCGCGGCGGCCGACTGCAGCGGCAGGGCGATGGCATGGCCCGGCGCGTACAACTGCAGGGACCCCGCGTTGTCAGGGAACGCCCAGCCGGTCAGCATGTAGATGCCCGCAAGGATGGGCAGCCCGCCCAGGATGACCGAGAGCACCTGTATCTCGAGGATGAACCAGCTCAGGCCCCCGAGGATCAGGCCGGCAGCGACCAGCACGATGCCCTGGCCCAGCTTTTCGAACGAGCGCCCGTTGTCGGCGACTTCCATAGCGGCGAGTTCGCGGAGCGGGAACATGCTCACGACCCGGGCGCCGTCGGCAACGCCGTCACGTACCACGCGTTCATTCGTAACAACGAGAGCGTCGGTGCGCGGGGCAGGTTCGGGGACGAGCCCACCCTGGGCGTCGAATACAACCTCAATGGTCTCGCCTTGCATGAGCGGTACCTGAGGGGCGGCGTTTGCGGAGAAATCCACCATCGAGGAGCTAGCATACGGGCGGGTGCATACAGGGTCAACGAGACAGTGATGCGGCTATTCACGCACACGGACGTAACGGCGCAGCTTCTCATAGGTGCCGGGGCCGATGCCGGAGACTGCCATGATCTGGTCGATGCGGATAAAGGGACCGTTCTCCTCGCGGTACGCGATGATGCGTCCGGCAAGTGTCTCGCCGATGCCGGGGAGCTCCATCAGCCCCTGCACCGAGGCTGTGTTGAGGTTCACTGAAAGCGCCGCTTCGCCGGTCGGGGACGCGTCAGCACCGGAGGCGTCCGGCAGCGCAGCGGCGGTTGCCGCAGGCGTGGGCCTCGTAATCTCGACACCGGGGCTGGGCTCCGGCGCAACCACGAACCAGGCTGCGCCGGCGAACGCGAGGAGCGCGATGAGGCTGAGAGCGATGCGATAGGTACTGTGCCAGTCCATGCCGGCACAAATGTACCAGATACGCAGGTACCTTTATCGCCGGAAGTTGATGCGCCGGAACAGCTCCGCGTAGGTGAGGTCGTAGCCGTGCTCAGCCGCGCGTTCGGCAGCAGCCTCGGCGCGGCGCTTCACGAACCCCTCGATACGCACCGGGTCTGAGGAGAGCTGGCTCTCATGCGCAGCAAGCGCCTGCATCTTGGTCTCGATGGCGTCCGCGATGTCGACGACCACGTCCGGTCTCTCCGAGCCCCAGAGGAGGACGGAGCCTACCTTGTGCGGCTCGAGCCCCCATACGAGGTGCTCCGGGTAGTGCAGGCGGTCGCGAGCGTAGGGGAAGCAGGCGTCCATCGCCACCCGGCCTGAGATGCGGTGGTCGCGATGGCCGTGTCCTTCATTCCGGACCGGGTCCGTCGCCAGCACCACGTCGGGCTTCCACCGCCGGATCTGCTCCACGAGCCTTCCGCGGAACTCGCGCGTGTCTTCCAATTCGCCGTCGCCGTAGCGGAGGAAGACCACGTCTTCCGCACCCGCTGTCGCTGCCGCCTTGAGCTGCTCCTCTTCGCGTATCGCCGCAAGGCGCTCGCTCGTCATCTCGGGGTCGGACGTGCCCTTGTCTCCGTTCGTACAGATGACGTAGAGGATGCGGCTGCCGTCGCGAGACCATTTCGCAACGCTGCCTCCGGGACCGGACTCGCCGTCGTCGGGGTGAGGTATCACGAGCATGGCTCGTTCGGGAGTGTCGATCGTCTCCATGCGTCTCCGTGGGGTCGATTGGGGTCTGACAAGATGATACGCTTTCCGCCACGTTCATGCCGAACCCTCCGACCATACGCTCCTACACATCCGGCGACCTGGAGACGCTCGCCGCGTTCCGGCTCAGGCACGCGCCTTCGCCCGCCGAAACGGCTGCCCTCGCGCGCTGGCTGGCACAGCCCAACATCGACGCCAGGCGCGACTGCATGCTCGCGTTCAACGACGACGGCACGCCCGCAGGCTTCGCCTGCCTCATCCGCGAGCCTGCCATCGGACGGGGTGTCGTCGAGATGAACGGCAGCAATCAGCACAGGGGCGGCGGTGCGGGCGACGCACTGCTGAGGGAGGTGTACGAGCACGGGCGCGCGGCAGGGCTGGATGTGCTGCAGGTGGACGTGCCGGAGTCCGACGAGGCCCGCCGGAAGGCGTTCGCGGAGCGGGGCTGGACCCACATCCGCACGCACCTCCACCTGCGCAGGGAGGGAACGGAACGGACCAACGTCCCCGCGCCGGACGGCATGACGCTACGTCGCGCTGAACCCGCCGACGCCCCGGCTGTTACGGACGTGCAGAACACGGCGTTCACCGGCAGCTGGGGCTACGCGCCCAACACGCCGGAGGAGATCGCGTACCGCATCTTCGAGCTGCCGGAACTGCGCCCCGATCCCGTCGTGCTGTTGGAGGAGGACGGCACGCTCGTCGGCTACTGCTGGTGCCACCGCGAGGCCGAAGACGCGCCAGGCATCGTCGGCATGGTCGGCGTGCTGCCCGGTCGGCAAGGGAAGGGACTGGGGCGTGCGGTGACCGGGGCAGGGATGGACGAGCTGCTGGAACTCGGTTCCCCCAGCCTGGAGATCACCGTCGACAGCGAGAACCCGCCCGCCATCCGCGTCTACGAGAGCCTCGGCTTCGTGCTGGACTGGCGCTCGTTCTGGTACGAGTTCCGGCTGACCTGAGCCGCCCTTCACTCGCCAAGGCCCGCCGACGCCACCTGCTCGTAGACCGCCGCGAGGCGTGCAGCCGACGCGTCCCACGTGAATCGCTCCGCCAGGAACGCGCCCTTCACGCCCATGCGCTCTGCAAGCGACGCGTCACCGAGCAGAGCATCGAGTGCCTCCGCGAGTGCGACAGCGTCGCCGGGTTTGCAGAGGAGTCCCGTTTCGCTATGGCGCACGAGTTCGCGCAGACCGCCTGCATCAGACGCCACCACCGGTGTGCCGCAGGCCATCGCCTCCAGAGCGACGAGTCCGAACATCTCGTGCAGCGACGGCACTACGCAGATGTCGGAGGCAGCGTAGTACGCGGGCAAGTCACTCTGTGGGACGGCAGCGCGCCAGTCGAGCAGGTTGCTCACGCCGTTCGCGCACACCTCGTTCCGCAGCCAGGCGACTCCCGGCTCGTCCTTCCTGCCCCCAACGACGAGCATCCGAACGCGCTCCTGCACGAGCGCGATCGCACGCATGAGCACATCTGTCCCCTTGAACGGCTCGATCCGCCCTACAAAGAGCAGGACTCGCTCGCGCCGTCCGATACCGAGCGTCGCCCGCGCCTCCGCACGGGCATGCGGTCTGAACAGCCCCAGGTCCACTCCCATCGGCACGGCGTACGCTCGTTCCGGCGCAAGCTCGAACAGTTCGCAGAGCGACGCAGATTCCTCTTCTGTGAACGTCACGACGGCGTGGGAACGGCGAACGGCCGCATCCTCTGCGACCTTGCGGGCGTCGGGTTCCGACGCACCGCCCGCTCGCTCCTTGATGGCCGCGATGGTGTGTCCGGTGAAGACGTGTGGAACGCCGATCTCTTCCGCGAGCCGCAGGCCCGGTTCCGCCGAGGTCCAGTAGTGGCTGTGGACGAGGGCGTAGTCGGTGCCGGCTTCCTTGACGGCGGCGAGCAGGTCGTCCGCGAAGTCCGGTGCGCCTTCAGTGCTGACGTGCGTCAGGCGCAGCGGTTCGGGACCGGAGGATGCCGGGCATGGCCCGTGGGAAGCCGCGTAGACGTCCACCTGCACGCCAGCCTGGGCGAGCGCCTGCGCCATGCTACGCAGGAAAACGCTCATCCCGCCAGCCGAACCCGCACCGGGGGCAGCGAGCGGGCAGCCGTGAGCGGAGACGTAGGCGACGCGCAACCCGCTCACCTCCGCACGATCAGCGCGTGACAACGATGCGATGGATGCGCGCGTCCACCCCGCCGAGGTGATACTTGTAGTGCTCCGCGCCCCTGAGCAGGTCGAAGTAGGTGAGGCCGTTCTCTATCGCATCCTTGATGCAGAGCGCCTTGAGCATGAGCCCCGTGGCAAGATGGTCGTAGCCGTGGCGGTAGCCGCTGTTGTAGAGGAGCCGCCGACCTGCATAGTCGAACGAGAGGACGGCGGCCGCGGCAGGGTCGTCGCCTATCTCCAGCAGGAAGAGGCGCAGATGCCCTGCCTCGAACATCCGGTCCGTCATACGCTGGAAGAATGCCTCGCGCGCCGGGCTGAGGAACTCACGCTTCTCCGCCCGGCTCTCCGCCATCACCTCCTGGAAGAGCGCCAGGTCACGTTCGAGTGTTTCAGCGTCAGCGAGCCGCACACGCACCGGACCAGCGGACTCCAGCCGCCGCAGCTTACGCCGCAGCTCGTGCCGGTCCTTCTTGCGCAAGCTCGCGAGGTAGGCGTCCCACGAGTCCGGCAGCGTCACGCCGGGCACCACGTCCTCCTCCTCGACGACGATGGCGTAGCCGCGCTCGCGGGCCGCCTGCGGAAGGAGAGTGAACGTCGGCGACCACTCCGGCACGGAGGAAAGCTCCATCGTGCGCCACGGCTCGCTCTCCAGGCAGTCGAACAGTTCGAAGTAGAACGCAGGGTCCGGCGCGATGAAATCGTGGTAGTCGAAGAGATCGGTACCACCGACGAAGGTGATACGCCCGCCGCTCAACTGCAGCGGCGCGAGTCCTGATGGGGCGTCAGGCGGGCCGACGGTGACGAGCCGCAGTTCGTCGTCATTGCCGAACTCGTCCCACCACGCCTCCTGCCACTCCGGCGTGATGAAGATGGTGCTCCAGGGCAGACGGCCCAGCAGTTCCCGCCAGACCGCACGGACGGGCGCGAACGACCTCGTAGCCTCGGCGCACGTCAATGCAGCCCCTCCTGCAGCAGGCTCAGCGCCTCTGCCCGGGTCGCCTCGTCGGATACGAAGACGCCGCGCAGCGCGGACGTGACGATGGACGTGCCCGGTTTGCGGACGCCGCGCATGGACATGCACAGGTGTTCCGCACGCATGACCACCGCGGCGCCGGACGGCTCGACCGTTTCCATGATGGCGTCCGCTATCTGGGACGTCAGGCGCTCCTGCACCTGCGGGCGCTTCGCGAAGATGTCCACGGCGCGCGCCAGCTTGCTGATGCCAACGATCTTCCCATGCGGGATGTAGGCAACGTGCGCCGTACCGAAGAACGGGAGCAGGTGATGTTCGCAGAGCGAGTAGAACGGCATGTCGCGCATCAGCACCATCTCCTGGTGCGATTCGTCGAACTGCACGGAGAGCACTTCCTTCGCGCTCTGATCGATGCCTCCCGATATCTCTTCGTACATCCTTGCGACGCGCTCCGGAGTGTCGCGCAGCCCTTCGCGTTGCGGGTCCTCGCCTATGGCGAGCAGCAGTTCGCGGATGGCATGCTCCACTCTGGCCGAGTCTATCGTCAACGTCTCCTCCTCAGCCCGCTATGACCCGTGCGACCTCGCGCACGTCCGGCGGCGCCGTCTCCGGGGGGCGCGTCATCAGCTGCTCCGCAACCGGGGTGTCTTTCAGCCCCGTGCCGGTGATGATGCACACCACCGTCGCGGAAGAGAAGTCCGTGCCTGCACGCGCCTGCTTGATGAGCCCGGCGACTCCTGCGGCGGACGCAGGCTCGCAGAAGATGCCCTCCATGCTCGGGAGCAGGCCGTAGGCTTCGAGTATCTCACTATCGGTGACGGCGTCTATCGTTCCGCCGGACTCGTCGCGGGCGGCGACGGCTCCCGCCCAGTTCGCGGGGTTGCCGATGCGTATCGCGGAGGCGACCGTCTCCGGTTTTAGGACGGGCGCGCCCTGAACGATGGGGGCCGCGCCGGCAGCCTCCATGCCCATCATCCGGGGGCGCCGGGTCGCCATACCTGCCTGGTGATACTCCACGAACCCCCGCCAGTAGGCGGTGATGTTGCCCGCGTTCCCCACGGGGATGAACAGGTAGTCCGGAGCGTCGCCGAGGTCGTCGACGATCTCGAAAGCCGCCGTCTTCTGCCCTTCCAGGCGGTTGGGGTTCACGGAGTTGACCAGTGCGAAACGCTCCTCGTAAGCGGCCAGCTCGCGGGCGATGCGGAGAGCGTCGTCGAAGTTGCCCTGGATCGTCACGATGCGCGCGCCGTAGGCGACGGCCTGGCTCATCTTGGCTGGAGCGACGCTGCCCTCGGGGATAAGGACAACCGTCTCCAGCCCTGACGCGGCGCCGAAGGCCGACGCCGACGCGCTCGTGTTGCCGGTGGACGCGCACAGCAGACGCGTCATCCCTTCCTCCATCGCCTTCGCCACGGCGACGACCATCCCCCGGTCCTTGAACGACCCAGTGGGATTACAGCCCTCCAGTTTGAAGTAGAGCGCGCCGACCCCGAACTCACGCTCCAGGCTGCGCGACCGCACGAGCGGCGTGTCACCCTCGCCTATGGTCAGCGCCGGAGTCGCCGCCGTCACGGGCAGGCGGCCCGCATAGCGCTTCAGCACTCCTTCGATCACACTACCTCCGTACCTGTCCGGCCCTACGCGGAGCCGTCCTCGATCCGCACGAGTTTCGGCTCACCATAGACCACCGACAGCGCCTCCAGTTTACGCGCGGCTTCCTGCACTGCCGACTCCCGCGCCTTGTGGGTGATGATGACGACCTCAGCGGGCGTGCCGGCGTCTTCCGGCACCTCTTTCTGGATGATCGAGGCGAGGCTGACGCCCATCTCTCCGAGGACGCCTGTGATCTGGGCCATGACGCCGGGTTTGTCGTACGCCCGTAGTCGAAGATAGTACTTCGTTTCCAGCTCCGCCACCGGCAGCATAGAGAGGCGCTCCCGCACGTCCGGGTATGCGAGGACCGCGCCCCCGGACCTCGAAGCCCGGACGATGGAGAGCACGTCGCCGATGATGGCGGAGGTCGTGGGAGCAGCGCCTGCGCCCGGCCCCTGGAACATCGCCCAGCCAACCAGGTCTCCCTCGAGTTCGACCGCGTTGTAGACGCCGTCCACCTTCGCCAGCGGATGCTGTTCGTGGAGGAACGCCGGATGTACCCGCGCCTGGACGGCGCCGTCCTGAAGCCTGCTGGCGGCCAGCAGTTTGATGACGTAGCCCAGCTCACGCGCGTACTCGAAGTCCGCCGCGTCCAACTCGCGTATGCCTTCGCGGTAGACGTCCGGCTCGCGCACGGTGCACCGGAACGCCAGCGTGCTGAGGATGGCGAGCTTGTACGCGGCGTCCCTGCCGTCGACGTCGTCGGACGGGTCTGGTTCGGCATAGCCGTTGCGCTGCGCCTCTGCGAGCGCGTCCTCGTACGACGCGCCCTGCTGCGCCATGCGGGTGAGCATGTAGTTCGTCGTGCCGTTGATGACGGCATTGACCGCCGTGACGCGGTTCCCTGCGAGGTCGCGCACCAGCGGCCCGATAATGGGGATGCCCCCACCGACGCTTGCCTCGAACGCCAGCGTAACACCGTGCTCCGCGGCGAGCGCCAGCAGTTCCGGCCCATGCAAGGCCATCACCTGCTTGTTGGCGGTCACGACGTGCTTGCCGGAACGCAGCGCAGCTTCGATACAGCCCAGTGCAGGCTGCTCGCCGCCCATCACCTCGACGACGATATCCACGTCGGCGGCGCCGATCAGCGTCGTGGGGTCGTTGGTGAGGCGTACGTCCTGCGGCAGTCCGGGTCTTTGCCGCGTGGTATCGCGTACCGACACGCCGGCAAGCCGCAGCGGACGCCCCGCGTAGCGCGTCAGTTCGTCGGCTTTGCCGGAGAGCGTCTGCGCCACACCGGTCCCGACGGTACCCGCGCCAAGGAGTGCCACGCCGACTGCCTCATGCGTGCTCATTGGAGACTCTCTAGCTGCTCCACCAGCCATCGAGCGTCGTCTGCAGTGAAGTAGTACTGTAGTCCGAGGCTCTTGCCGTCCACCCATTCCTGGAAATCGTTCTGCGCCCACAGCTCCCGCATGACGCCGGTCAGCGGTTCATCGGACGGGCCGTCGGTTACCCGGAATACGATAGTACCGAACGCCGTCGTGTGCGGTCCTTGCACTTCGTCCTGTTCGATGCCTTCCGCGAACAGCACGCCGTTCACGTCGGCCTGCAGGATACCCTCAGGCACCCAGCCAACGACGCCCTCAGCGTCCGAGAAGAGGAAGTCCTCGTTCAACTCTCCAGCGACGTCGGCGAACTCTTCGCCCTCTTCGAGGCGCGCGACCGCGCCCCGCGCGACCGTCACGCTCTGCGTCACGATCCACTCCACGTGTATCTGCTCGGTGGTCTCGGGCGCTTCGGCAGAGAAGTATTCGAGTGCAGACTGTCGGCGCAACTGGCCCGTGAGCCATGCGCGGTAGTCGTCTTCGTCGACCCGCACGAAATCGAGGAACTGCTCGAAAGAATCGCGCCCTTCCTCACTCAGGCTCGTGGGAGGCTCGGCCTCTTCGTTGCCTTCCGGGAGCGGTTCATACTGCCTCACGATCTCCGCATCCACCGCGCCCCGTTCGATGTCGCCGCCTATCTCACCGATGTTGCGCTCGATGATGCCGTCGCCGAGCAGGTTGTTCAGACCCTGGTCCGGCACGAAAGAGCCGGTTACGCCGGCGTCCAGAAGCGCGTAGGGGAGCGCCTCCCGCAGCTGGTATTGCACCCCATCGATCTCGGCCACAACCTTGCGGGGGATGCGATAGGAGTTGAGATACCAGCCCACCGCGAGCATCGCGGCGAGTCCCACGAGCACAACTGCGATGGCTACGTAGAGGATGCGCTGGCGCTGGCGTTCGTTCAGGCGGCGGCCAGCGACCTGTGGAGACGCTGAGCGCCCCGAATGCTGGCGTTCCGCGCGTCGGCGTTGTCGCATGCAGGCGTGTACTACTCTTCGGAGTCTGCCGCATCAGCGGCGGGTGCAGGGGATTCGGCGGCATCCTCTGCAGGAGAGGCTTCTTCTGCGGCAGCAGTGTCTTCTGCGGGAGACGCGGCCTCGGCCTCGACGACAGGCTCCGCCTCAGCCACGGGAGCGTCGCTCTCCACAGTACCTTCCTCGGCAGCGGGTGCGCCTTCAGCGACGGGAGCACTGGTCTCTGCTGCCTCTCCCTCAGCGGGAGCAGCAGCCGCTTCGGGGCGCGGGCCACGACTGAAGCCGCCTTCCCGCTGGCCGAACCGGCGTCCGCCGCGGTCGGGGCGCGTCAGTTCGATGAGGCTGTGCCCACCGGTATACGGCAGGAGTGCGAGGAAGCGCGCGCGCTTGATGGCAACGGCGAGCTTGCGCTGGTGCCGCGCCCGCGTGCCCGTGCGCCTGCTGGAGTCGATCTTCCCCCACTCGGAGATGAACCGGCGCAGGACGGGAACGTCCTTGTAGTCCGGCGTCTTCTTCTCTGCACTGAAATAGCAGACCTTCCGCCTGGGGAAGTACCGGCGCCCTCCGG
The DNA here is from genome assembly GCA_965220655.1 of Dehalococcoidia bacterium. Classification (GTDB taxonomy): domain Bacteria; phylum Chloroflexota; class Dehalococcoidia; order Lucifugimonadales; family Australimonadaceae; genus Bin16. The sequence continues at coordinate 180,818 of CBDCQO010000003.1, forward strand.
GACGCCGCCGTCGTATGTTCTGCATCTACCTGCTCTCCTCTGTGCTCAGAACGGGAGGTCGTCCGGCGAAAGCACCTCAGGGCCGGTGTCGTACCCGCCGCCGGTGCTCTGCCCGTAGGAACCTCCGCCGTACTCGCCGCCTTCGTCGCCCGTGCCGGGCCTGTCCAGGAACAGCACCCGGTCCGCGATAATCTCGTTCCGGAACCGCATCTGCCCGTCGTTGCCCTGGAAAGAGTGACTCCGAAGGCGGCCGTCGACGTAGGCCCTGCGTCCCTTGGAAAGGTACTGGTTCACCTGCTCAGCGAGGGCGTTCCACGCGACCACGGTGAACCACTCAGTCTCCTGGCGCCGCTCGCCTTCGCGCGTGTTGTAGGAGCGGCTCGCGGCGATGCGGAAGGAGGTCACCGGAGCGCCGGAGGGCGTGTACCGCATCTCCGGGTCCGTTCCCACGTTCCCGATCACCATGATCTTGTTGAGTCCAACCACGCGCGCTTCCCTCTCTACTCCTCGTCCTTGCGGATGAGGAGATGCCGGATAACGTCGTCCGTGAGTTTGAGGGAATTCTCCAACACGGTCGTTCCGGTGCCTTCCATCTCGATGTTCGCCATGTGGTAGTTGGCCTCGGTGAACCGGCCTATCTTGTACGCCAGTTTGCGCCTGCCCCAGTTGTCCTCGCTCACGACCCCGCCGCCGTGATCGGACGCCACGCGACGAACGCGCTCGACGACCGCCCCCAGCCGCTCTTCGTCGGCATCAGGATGGACCAACAGCATCAACTCGTACTGACGCACTCCCCACTCCCTCTTGTTCCGCTGACGTCTTCCGCTATCTCAGCCGAAACGGCGCGGTTGTTCCGCGCACGTCTGGCGATTATAGCACGCGCGCCTGTGAGAACGACAACCGCGCCTAGTCGTCGAGCCCCGGCACGGGGAAGCCTGCGGTCAGCTGGCCGACCTCGTCGGCGATGGCGCTGAGCGCTGCGTCGTCGCCCTTGCTGTTCAGCGTCCGGACGAGTAGCTGTGCAACCTTCTGGCACTCTTCCACGCCGAAGCCGCGAGCCGTCACAGCCGGTGTGCCGAGACGCAAACCGCTCGTGACACGCGGAGGCTGGGGGTCGTTCGGGATCGCGTTCTTGTTCACCGTGATGCGCACACTGCCGAGCGCCTCCTCGGCCTCCTGTCCCGTCCAACCGAGAGGCCGCAGGTCCACGAGCATGAGGTGGTTGTCAGTGCCGCCGGAGACGATACGCAGCCCCTCGCCCTCGAGCGCCGCCGCCATGGCACGCGCGTTCTCCACGATCTGGTGACCGTACGTCGCAAACTCGGGCTGGAGCGCCTCGCCGAAGCAGACCGCCTTCGCGGCGATGGCATGCATGAGCGGCCCACCCTGCGCGTAGGGGAACACCGCACGGTCGATGTTCCGGCGATGCTCCGCCGTGCTGAGGATGAACGCGCCGCGCGGCCCCCGCAGCGACTTGTGCGTCGTGCTGGTCACGACGGACGCGTGGGGCAGCGGCGACGGGTGTGCGCCCGCAGCCACCAGCCCGGCTATGTGCGCCATGTCCACCATGAGCACGGCACCCACCTCTTCCGCTATCTCCGCGAACCGCGCGAAATCTATCGTCCGGGGGTACGCCGTGTATCCCGCCACGATGACCTTCGGCCTGACCTCCCGCGCCTGCGCCGCGATAGCGTCGTAGTCCAGTTGCTCCGTCTCGGGGTCGAGGCCGTAGGCTACGAAGTTGTACAGCTTGGCCGAGAAGTTGACGGGGCTGCCGTGCGTGAGGTGCCCGCCCTGGTCCAGCTGCAGGCCCATGATGGTGTCGCCGATGTCGCAGAGCGCGGCGTACGCCTCCATGTTGGCGGTCGCTCCGGCGTGAGGCTGTACGTTCACGTGCTCCGCCCCGAACAGCTCCTTCGCGCGGTCGATAGCCAGCTGTTCGGCGATGTCAACGAACTCGCAGGAGCCGTAGTAGCGGCGTCCGGGGTAGCCCTCCGCATACTTGTTGGTCAGCGGAGAGCCCTGTGCCTCCAGCACCGCACGGCTCGCATAATTCTCCGACGCGATGAGCACGATGTTCCGGCGCTGCCGGTCCGACTCCTTCCGGATGGCCTCCGCGATCTCGGGGTCACGCTCCATCAACACGCTCACGGCAATCCACCTCTGTCCTTGATGTGGGAATCAGGCCATCCGGAGCGCGCAGGAGCGCTCAATAACCTCGGCCACGCCCTTCAGGAACAGGATATGCCCCGCGCCCGAACGCCCGCAAACCAGTGATGACACGTTAGGGCACGCAGGGTTGACCCGTGCGGGAGCCCCCCCTATAGTCGACAGCCCAAGTCCTATGGCGATTGAAGGCGCTCGCCTCCAGCGGCTCACCCCAACGCCGAGGAGATATCGAATGGCAGGATTGCAAGGAACACAGAGCGAGGCGAACCTGAAGGCGGCGTTCGCCCGTGAGTCCGAAGCCAACCGGCGCTACCTCTACTTCGCACGCCGCGCCGACATCGAGGGCTACCCCGAGATCGGCGGGCTCTTCCGGGACATCTCCGAGGCCGAGACCGGCCACGCCTTCGGGCACCTCGACTTCCTGAAAGAGACCGGCGACCCTGCGACCGGCGAGCCCCTCGGCAATACCGAGGACAACCTCAAGTCCGCCATCGCAGGCGAGACCTACGATTACACCGAGATGTACCCCGGCTTCGCCCGTACCGCGCGTGACGAGGGCTTCGACGAGCTCGCCGAGTGGTTCGAGACCCTTGCTCGCGCCGAGCGTTCCCACGCCGGCCGGTTCACCAAAGCCTTCGAGAACCTCAACTCCTAGGTTGCCGACAGCTGCACGCCGGTCGCGGGGCGGATGGTCAACTCGCCAGCACGGCCTGCAGCGCTTCTTCCAGCTCCTCGAACGTGGCGTAGCCCTCGAAACGCTCCGCGATGCGGGCGTCAGCGCCGAGAACGAACGTCCACGACTCGTTCCGGTAGTGCTCGACCTGGTCGATGCCCCACTCGGCCAGCACCGGCGATAGGACGCCCTTCGTGAGGTCGCCCTGTATCTCGTGCGGGTTGTCGTACACCTCGACGTGGATGTAGTCCGCGGCGTCCGGGTACGCCTCCCGCAACTCGGTGACGGTCTCCACCTGCGGGCCGCACGTTGCCGTCGTGCAGAACGCGGGCGACGCGAACACCACCACCGTCGGCCTGCCGCTGAACAGCGACTCCGCGATGCTTATCTCGTACAGGGCAGGGTCCGGCCGGTAGTGGGACGTGATCCGGCTGATGTCTCCACCCGCGCTGTCCAGCGTCTTCGTATCGCTGAACAGGCCGATCTGCCCGATGTCCCGTACGATGGACATCTCGTCCACCTGGACGTCGAGCATCGCCGCGCCGCCCTCTCCCTCTATGTCCAGCCGCCACGTCCCCGCCTGCGGGAACGTCAGCTCCGTTACGTAGGAGCCGCGCGTGCCGAACGGCCACTCGTGGAACTGCGCCGTCGCAGTCTCGCCGCCAGCGTCACCGTCCAGGAACGTCGTCGTGACGGTCGCCTCGGGCACGCGGACGAAATCAGTATTCGTGGCAAGCAGGAATGCCACGCGCTGCGTTCCCGTGCGCAGAAGCGTCGTGCCGAGGATCGAATTCCATTCCTGCATCTCGGGCGTGGGCGTGGCCGTAGGGGTTGGCGTCGGCTCGGGAGAGCACGCGGCAACGAGCAGGGATGCAAGGACTGCCCCGAAGATGGCGGCAGTGCGAGTCAGGCGTCGCATCGTCCCTAGGACTCCTGCCTGCCGATGGGAACGTCCGGCACCTCGTAACCCGCCTCCGCCATCAGCGCACGGATGTGGTGCTCGGTCTGCTCGTATCTGCCCTCGCCGAAGTGAGTGAAGCGGATGACGCCGTTCGCATCGACCAGGTACTTCGCGGGCCAGAAGCGGTTGTTGTAGGAGCGCCACGTGCGGTAATCGTTGTCCTGCGCGATGGGCCAGACGACCCCCAGCTGGGCCGCTGCCTCGATCACGTTCGCGGTCACCTTATCGACGTCGAACTCCGGCGTGTGCACGCCCACGATCGTGAAGCCGTCTCCGGCGTATTTCTCGTTCCAGTCCTTCAAGTACGGCACGGTACGTCTGCAGTTGATTCATATGTACGTCCAGAAGTCGATCAGCACTACCTTCCCGCGCAACTCTTCCATCGTCAGAGGTTCGCTGTTGAGCCACTGCTCGATGCCCGTGAACTCCGATGCGCTGTCGCCGACCAGCCCTCCGGTGTTTCCGGACGCCTCGAACGCGGGCAGCTCGGGCGTGGGTGTGGGCACGGGCGTCGGCGTCGCGGTCGGGGCTGGCGTGGGGGTTGGGGTGGCGGTGGGGCCGGACTCTGACGAGCATGCGACGGCGAGGCACGCACCGGCGAGCACGCCCACGATGGTCATATGCACGCGCAGGTTCCGCATCGAGTCTCCTAGTAGACCTCGTCATACGAGCCGAACGTGAGCGCGAAGAGAGCGAAGTGCTGGGAGTTCGACGAGAACTTCAGCTCGGCGTCCCCGAATTCCGGCAACGAGATGACGTTGTACAGGTCCGGTTCGTTCACCACGAAGTAGCTGCGTCCACCCTCGATGACGATGTGATCGCCTGCCTCATCCGCGGTGAGCGGCCGGTAGTCCAGCGGCGCGGATGGGTCGGCGTCCTCCGCCGGGCTGTCGGCGATCGTGACCTCGACCTCGAACGGCTCCACGCCCTCCTCGAGGTCGACGACGATGTTGACCGACCGGGCGAAGAAGCGGAGCGCGATGTAGTCCTCGTAGTTCTCGGTCTCTCTGGCGTGGGTTATCGCCTCCAGGTCGGAGCGCCACGAGCCGTGCAGGTACATGAACTGGTTCAGGTGGTTGCCGGGATCGCGGTAGAACTGCGCGATTCCCTGCCCGTCGTAGTACTGCGGGTGCGCGATGTACAGCCCGTTGGTCGACGCGTTCCGCTGCCAGCCGCCGTAGATCTCGCGCGTCTGAGAATCGTTGGCCTCGCGAGTAGTGCCCCGCGCCCTGGGGTCGTGCCTCGGCCCCTCGTCGATATTCACGGTGATGTCCGACACGTCGTTGCCCGCCTCTTCCAGCAAGGCGCGGATGTGGTGCTCCGTCTCGTCGTACGCGCCCTCGCCGAAGTGCGTGTACCGCACGACGCCGTTCGCGTCTATCAGGTACTTCGCGGGCCAGAAGCGGTTGTTGTAGGAACGCCAGGTGCGGAAGTTGTTGTCCTGCGCGACAGGCCAGACAACGCCCAACTCTTCGTTGGCGGCGGCCACGTTCTCCGTGATCTTCTCGAAGTCGAACTCCGGCGTGTGCACGCCGACCATCGTGAGTCCCCGGTCCGCGTACTTCTCGTTCCAGTCGCGAAGGTAGGGCATCGTGCGGACGCAGTTGACGCACGTGTACGTCCAGAAGTCGATGAGAACGACGTCCCCGCGCAGGCCCTCCATCGTGAGCGGGTCGCTGTTGAGCCACTGGTTGATGCCCGAGAACTCCGGCGCGCTGTCTCCGACCGCCCCGCCTGTGCTTCCGGATGCGTTGAAGTCCGGCATCATGGGCGTGGGCTCGGCCTCGGCGCCTTGTGCCGCGGCATCGGACGCCGCGGGCGCGGCAGATTCACCAGTTACTGTCGCCACAGGCGACGCGGCGGGCTCGCTGGTGGGCGTGGCCTCCTCTCCGCTGCACCCGGCCACGACGGCAAGCAGCACCAGCAGGAACACGCTCAGGGAAATGCGGACAGTCAAACTCGGGCCCATCATGCGGCACCCTCCTCCCCGTTGCCCATGCCCTTCCGCATGGCTCTCCTATTATTATAGATACGCAGACGCGCTGTCGGCGGATCTGCCGTTATACTTGCCTGACGCACTACTTTCGGAGCCTGCCCTTCCACCATGAGAGTCCCGCTTTCCTGGCTTGCCGAGTACGTTCCGTTGCGGATGCCTCCGGCAGAGTTGGCCCACCGCCTCACCATGGCTGGCCTGGAGACGACGTACGACCCCGGCCCCGGCGGCGGATGGGACAACGTCGTCGTCGGTCGTGTTCTGGACGTGCGCCCGCACCCGAACGCCGACCGGCTGCGGCTGGCCGACGTGGACACGGGCGGCGAGACGTCCACCGTCGTCTGCGGCGCGCCCAACGTCGCGGCGGGGCAGAAGATCGCGTTCGCGCGGGTGGGCGCGGTGCTGACGAGCGGCAAGACGGGCGAGCCGATGGAGCTGACGGCAGCGGTTATACGCGGCGTCGAATCCGCGGGCATGGTCTGCTCCGAGCGCGAACTCGGGCTGAGCGACGAACACGAGGGCATCCTCGTGCTGCCGGACGACAGCCCGGTCGGCACTGCTCTCGTTGACGTGCTCCCGTCGTCCGGCGCGCTGGAGGTGGAGGTCACCCCGAATCGCGGCGACTGCCTCTCCGTTCTCGGCATCGCCCACGAAGCGGCTGCCATCACCGGCGAACAGGTAACCGAGCCTCCGTCCGGGTACGACGAGAACGGCGGTGCGATAGCGGACAGCGTCGGCATCGAGATAACCAACCCCGCCCTCTGCTCGCGCTACACCTGCACGCTGGTGCGTGGCGTGCGGATCGGGCCATCCCCGGACTGGCTGCGCCAGCGGCTGCAGGACGCGGGCCACCGCTCCATCAACAACGTCGTGGACGTGACCAACTACGTCATGCTGGAGTACGGCCAGCCGCTGCACGCCTTCGACCTCGAGGAGGTGCGCGACGCGAAGGTCATCGTTCGGCCCGCCGCCGACGGCGAGCGCTTCACGAGCCTCGACGGCCAGGAACACGAGCTGCGCCCGCCGATGCTGATGATCGCGGACCCCGAGCGGTCGATAGGACTCGCCGGCGTGATGGGCGGCGCGAACTCCGAGATGACGGACGCGACGCAGAACGTGCTGCTGGAGTCCGCGACATTCAACGCCATCAACACACGGCGCACTTCCAACGCGCTGAAACTGCGCACGGACGCCTCGCTCCGCTTCGAGAAGGGACTGAACCCTGAACTGGCCGTGCGGGCGGTACGCCGCGCGACGCGCCTCATCCTGGAGACGGCAGGCGGCGAGGCCGCGCAGGGCGTCTACGACGTCTTCCCGGACAGGAGCGACCCGCCCCGCATCCCGTTCTCCCACGAGAGCCTGCGCCGCGTGCTGGGCGTCGACTTCCCCACAGGGCAGGTGTCCGGCGTGCTCGCTTCGCTGGGCTTCACCGTCGAGCCGGGCGCCGACGGCGCGATGACCGTCGTGCCGCCCTACTGGCGCACGGACGTCGGCATCGAGGAGGACATCGTCGAGGAGGTTGCCCGCATCGTCGGCTATGACGCCGTGGAGGGCGAACCGCTCGGCGGGCGCGTGCCAGAGGCCATCCGCCAGCCGGAGCGCGAGCTGCGTGAGGAGGTGCGGGACGCGCTCGTCTCGTTCGGCCTCCAGGAGGCGATCTATCACACCCTCGTCAGCGGAGACGACGCCGCACTGCCGGATGGCGCCGCGCCGCTCGGCACCGCGAACCCCATGAGCCAGGAGCAGGCGTACCTGCGCACGTCGCTGCGTCCGGCGCTGCTGCGGGGCGCCGCGGGTGCGATGCGCCAGCATGGCGGCGCGGGGATGTTCGAGGTCGGGCGCGTCTTCATCCCACGCGACGGCGACCTGCCCGACGAGCGCGAGACGGCGATAGCCGTCCTCGCGGGGCCGCGCGGCAGCGTGCTGTGGGAGCAGGACGCGGAGCCGCTCGGCTTCTTCGATGCGAAGGGTGTCGTGGAGGGCGCGCTGGCGCGCTTGGGGCTGAGCGCCACGTTCGAGCGCACGACCGACCCGCTGCTCCACCCCGGACGCACCGCCGCTGTGCTCGTGAACGGCGAGCAGGCAGGCGTCGTAGGCGAACTGAAACCACAGGCCGTCGCGCAGTACGACATCCCCGCCGCGCAGGCCGCGTTCATCGAACTGGACCTGCAGCGCCTCGCGCCTCACGTCCCTGAGATGCGCTCCTCGTTCGCGGTATTCTCCCGATACCCCAGCGCCGTGCGCGACCTCGCGCTCGTGCTGGACGCCTCCGTCCCCGCGCGGCAGGCGCAGGAGATCATCGAAAGCGGCCCGCTCGTCGTCCGTGCAACGCTGTTCGACCTGTTCGAGGGCGACCCGCTGCCGGAGGGCAAGAAGTCGCTCGCATTCACCGTGGAGTTCCAGTCGCCGAGCAAGACGCTCGAAACAGCCGAAGTCAATGACGCCGTAGCCGCCATCGTCAAGCGCATGGAGCGCGAGACCGGCGCATCGCTCAGGGCATAACGCAATGGCAGAGCACGACCACCATCACGGACACGAGCACGGGCATGGCGGCCACGAGTCGCACACGTCCCATGGCCACGACCACGGGCACGCGCATGAGCATGGCGGGCACGCGCATCAGGAGCATGCCCACGCTCACCCGCGGACCGCCGACATGCTCAGCGTCGAGGACGCCCTCGAGCGTGTGCTGCGCCTTGTATACGAGTTGCCGGTCGAACGTGTTCCGCTCCTCGAAGCGGACGGACTCACGCTGGCGGAGGACGTGCGCTCGCCGTTCGATATCCCGGCCCTGACCAACTCCGCTATGGACGGCTACGCTGTGCGCGCCGCGGACGTCGCCGGAGCGTCGGCGGAGTCCCCGGTCACGCTGGAGATCGTGGGGCAGGTGCAGGCGGGACAACTCCCTTCCGCAACCGTGCGTGAGGGCGAGACCGTCCGCATCATGACCGGCGCGCCAACGCCCCAGGGCGCGGACGCCATCGTACCCTACGAGTTCACCGACGAGGTGGAGCGGCGCTCCACCGGCCTCGCGCTGCAGTACATCGCCATCCGCCACGCCGCGCACCTCGGCGACCACATGCGCCCGGCGGGTGAGGATGCCGCGAAGGGCGCGCTGATTCTGGAGAAGGGGCGCGTGCTCGACCCGCCCGCCATCGGACTGCTCGCCTCGTTCGGGTTCGCCGACGCCCCCGTGGTGCGAAGGCCGCGCGTAGCGGTGCTCGCAACGGGAGACGAGGTGCAGACGCCCGGTGAGGCGCTGGAGCCCGGGCGGCTGTTCGACAGTAACAGCTACGGGACGGCGACCGCGCTGCGGCGCTGGGGCGCCGAGCCCGTGCTGCTCGGCATCGCCCGCGACAACATGGACGACCTGCGCGCGAAGATCCGGCAGGGGCTCGAAGCCGACCTGCTCATCACGAGCGCGGGCGTGAGCGCGGGCGCGTTCGACATGGTGAAGGAGACGCTCGCGGAGCTGGGCAGCATCGACTTCTGGTCCGTGCGGATGCGCCCCGCGCGTCCAATCGCATTCGGGCTGCTGCGCACGCCGGACGGGCGCGAAGTGCCTCACCTCGGCCTGCCGGGCAATCCGGTCAGCGCGCTCGTGGCGCTCGTTGAGCTGGGCAGGCCCGCGCTCGCGAAGATGATGGGACGCGAACCGGAGCCGCTCCCCACCGTGCGCGCCACGATGGACGACGACCTCTTGAACACGGACGAGCGCCGCGTGTACGCTCGCGTGACGCTCGAACGCCGCGCGGACGGGCTGCACGCACGCCTCACCGGCGGGCAGGGCTCCAACCTGCTCACCTCCATGGGTCTCGCACAGGGACTCGCAATCTGCCCGGAGGACATGCCAGTGCGCCGCGCAGGCGAACGCGCCCCCGTGCAGTTGCTGGACTGGCTCGACCACTCCGGCATCCTCACGGAACGGCTCGACATCACGGAACACCACATCGACTGAGAGGAACATGCATGACGACGAAGGCTCCCGCTGAAGCCACTTCCCAGGAGAACGACGAGAACCCCAGCTACACCTTCGACCCCGGTCTGATCACGAGGCAGGGGCGCTCCGTTGGCGTCGTGCTGGGAGCACGGCTGTGCGACGCAGCAAAGGCCAAGGCCAAGGGCAACCCGAGCGACCTCAGCTACAAGGAGTTGCACACGCTCTTCAGGGCTTGCGCGGGACAGGAGGGCTATCTCTCACCGCAGCATCCCGTGCTGGAGACGGTGGTGCGGATACTGCTCGCCGCACCGGAAGACGCGCTGCCCCTGTCGGAGATATACGAACAGGTCTCCAACCTGTGGCTCACGTCTGCGTGGTCGCCGTCCCTCAACATCGGCGCGATGCGCCGTCTCCTGGACCACGCCGGGACCCAGGGCATCACCCGCGCATAGCGGCCCAGGCGGCAACTTGGACTCGAACGACAGGGCGCTCACTTGAGCGCCCTGTTCTCGTGGACGGTGAGTGAAGGGAAGAGGGGTCAGGCGGCGGTGAGTTGCGCCTTGGCCTGCTCCGCAAGCTGGCCGAACGCGTCGGGATCGGCCATGGCCAGGTCGGCAAGCACCTTGCGGTCCAGCTCCACGTTCGCCAGCTTCAACCCGTGGATGAACTGCGAGTAAGAGATGCCGTGCTCGCGCGCAGCGGCCCCGATCCGCACGACCCACAGCCTGCGCATGTCGCCCTTCAGTTCGCGGCGATGTGCGTAGGAGTAGGCCAGGGCGTGCAGCATGGACTCATGCGCACGACGGTAGAGGGAGTGCTTCGTGCCCCGGTGCCCCTTGGTGAACTGAAGCACCTTCTTGTGTCTTCGATGCGCGGTTACTCCGCGCTTCACGCGTGCCATCGTTCAGATCTCCTACTTGTTGAGCCCGGGAACGAGCTTCATCACCTTTTTGCGGCTGCTCGCGCTCGCGGTAACCGTGTCGCTGTAGGTGCGGGTTATGGAGCGCGGCTTCTTCCGGCGCAGGTGGCTGGAATGGCGCTTCATGCGCAGCAGCTTGCCCGATCCGCTCACGCGGAAGCGCCGTGCAGCGCCCTTATGCGTTTTCATCTTCGGCATCTTCTTCGGTCTCCTTCGTTGTCGCCGCCTGAGAGCGGCCTGCCGCCGCTCGGCCAGGCGCGAGCACGATGCTGATGAACCGCCCCTCCTGTTTGGGAGGCTGTTCTAGCTTGGCCCCTTCTTTCACTGCCTCGTGCACCTGCTTCAGCAGACCCACGGACAGGTCCCGGTGGTCAAGCTCGCGTCCACGGTGCATCACCGACACCTTCACCTTGTTGCCTTCGTCCAGCAACTTCAACACCAGGCGTTCCTTGGCCTCGATGTCGTGCCGTCCGATGCGGGGACGGAAGCGCACCTCGCGCAGCCCCACGTTCTTGTGGGACCTGCGCATCTCGCGTTCTTTGGTGGACTGGAGATAGCGGAACTTCCCGTAGTCCAGGAGCCGGCAGACCGGCGGGTCGGAGTTGGGCGCCACCTCTACGAGGTCGAGGTCGTGTTCGCGCGCAAGGGCCAGAGCATCGGCTATCGCCATCACGCCGAACTGCTCGCCTCGCTCATCGACTACCCGGACCTGCGGCACCCGGATGCGCTCGTTGACGCGGTATTCCTTAGCTATTGTGTTCCTTCCTGCGCCATCAAAGTTGGGAAACGCCGTAACGGCGATTCCGGCGCTTCAGCATACACCGTGTACGTCAACCGCGTAAAGGAGCGGATGGCGCGGGCAGTGCCTCAGTTACTCCGGGCAAAACTCGGTGCGAACATCCGCCCCGGTGGGTACAGCCGCCTGCTTCACAGCCAGATGATCAGTCGGTCGAGCCCCTTGGTGCGTAGCTGATCGTCCAGGTTTCGCTTCCGCCGGACCGCGGCGGCTAACTCCCGGATCAGAGTGGGGCAATCATCACCGGGGAGCTGAACGTCGCTCAGCTTGGTTCCGGATGACGATACCCACTCCAGGAGGTCCTGCAGATGAGAACCACACCCGTCGTGTATCCGGGTACGCAATCTGTCGATCTCCTCCAGGCATTCGTTGTAGCGCCCCATGAGATTACCTAGGTCAGGGTTCGTCATGCGACTTCTCCTCATATCCGAGATATCCGAGCCACGGGCGGTCCTCAGCCGCATAGCCCGATGTCCCCAAACCTCCCTTGACGGACTATAAACGTTCATCGGGTAACAATTGGATGACTTTCGGGCAGATTTTGATTACGTTTCGATGACGATAACTCTGTTCCAACTGAGTCACTGCCGCGTAAAGGCGCGCACGGCGAGCATGCGTACCTCGACGAAAAGTCATGCAGAAGTTGTGGAATCGCCTAGCCGGGGACGCTTATGCTGTGTGCAGGCAGTCCGGCGCCGCACGGAGTGTCCTCCGCAGCGCCGGACGCAAAGGAGGTCGCTCATGCCTGTCGTCACACGTCTCCTTTCCCTCTATGTCACGCTTGTAGGCCTCGCCGTCGCGGTGCACTTCATCGCGGTGCCGCTCTACCATCCCGGCGGCGATGAGCCCTATCCCATCTGGGAAGTGCTGGACTGGTTCATGGCGGTCGCCATCGTCATCGCCCTCGTCGGCGCCTTCGTCCACAAACGACGTCACGATGCAGGCGACGATACGGGTGTACTTGAGCACATATCCGTGAACACCGTCTTCTATGGCGTGCTCGCCGTGGGCATCCTCTTCTTCTGGAACTGGTCCCACCTGCTGCGCGACACCGGTGGGGCGGACTGGCTCATCTGGAACTTCATAGACGTCGCCCTGCCGCTCGTGCTGGTCGCCGCCGGCCGGCAGCTCTGGCGCGCCTCCGCGTGAATGGATCGAGCGATACCCCTGCACACAGGAGATACAACCATGGCCATACTGCTGAAACTGCTCTCCGCCTACACCGTGCTGGTGGCCCTGCTCGTGGCCGTCAAGTTCTTCTTCGATATCGAGCAACCCGAGTGGTCCGTACTCAACTGGCTCATGGCTGCCGGGGTCCTCATCACCCTCGGCGGCGCCGTTTACTGCAAACGCGGGATGGAAGCGGATGGCGGCTCGCCGGACGTCCGCCGCTTCCTGGACGTGAACGTGCCGTTCTACGCGGCCCTCGCCCTTCTCATCGCCTTCGCCTTCCAGTGGTTCTCGGAGTTGGGGGACCACGTCCAGATACTCGCCGATCTGACCGTCAACGACGTTGTGGCCGGCAGTGACGTCCCCGTCAGCTCGATGTGGGCCTACATCGACACGGCGTACATCGTCGTCACCGGCATGGTGGGCGTGCGCATCTGGAACGCTGCGGGGAAGATGTAGGGATGGTTGCAGGAGTGCGCACATGCCTGGCGTAACGCGCTTGATCGCCCTCTACCTCGTGCTGACCGGCCTCGCGGTCGCCGTCTACTTCATCGCCGTCTCGTGGCAGTACTCCGGCGCGGACCAGCCCTATCCCGTCAAGGCATACCCCGTCTGGGAGGTGCTGCACTGGTTCATGGCCGCCGCCATCCTCATCGCGCTGTTCAGTGCATTCGCAGGCAAACTGCGGCTCGGTCTGGACGACGGAGTCCGGGAACACCTCTCCGTCAACGTCCTCTTCTACGCGCTGCTCGGGGTGGGACTGATCTTCTTCCGGAGCTGGCCTTCCCTGCTCAGGGGCGGTGAATACGACCTGTTCGTCTGGGGCTCCATCAACATGGTGCTGCCGGTGGTGCTCGCCGCGGCGGGCGTGCGGCTGTGGCGGGGAAGCCGCACGAAGGAGCATTGACCCATGCGGTTGTTCGTCAGACTGCTCGCCGCCTACAACGTGCTCGTGGCGCTTGCCGTTACCGTGAAGTCGGTGTTCGACGTGCCGCAGCCGGACTGGGAGCTCCTGAGCTGGCTGATGGCGCCTGCCGTCGTCATCTCGTTGGCCGCCGCGTACTGGTTCAAGCGGCGGTTCGACGCCGACAGTGAGGACGCGGGCGACACGGTGCGCTTCCTCGACGTGAACGTCCATTTCTACGCCGCCGCCATCCTCTTCGTCGGCTACGGCTTCCAGTGGTCTGCGTACCTGAACGACCTCGCGTGGGGCAACTCGGGGCTCTCCAACACGGGCTCCCTGTGGATCTACGTCGATACGCTTGTCATCATGATCGCAGCGGTGATGGGCGTACGGATGTGGAAGGCTGCGGGGGAGACGTAGAACGAACAGCGCCCGCCGGTTTGGCGGGCGCTGTCACGAAGCGCTGTGTTGTATCCGTTGCCTATGTGTTGTATCCGTTGCCTAGTAGAGGTGCGGCTGCGCCAGCGCGATGACCGACAGCTCGATGTCCGTGATCGCCTGCGACATCGCCTGCCCGATGAGGTCCAGCTTCCGCACCTGCTCGATGCGCGCCGATGCCCGCTCAAGCTCTTCCCGGGTAACCAGCCGCGCGAGGATCCCGCACGCCTCCGCGAGACAGATAAGCATCACGTCCCGCGGGTCGGGGATATCGTCGCTGAAGAGCACTTCCATGATCCGCAGCTTCACTTCGCGCTCTTCCTCACCGTGCACGGAGGGGTAGCGGCGGGCCTTGAACACCCAGAGGAACCGCTCGTCCCGCTCCTCGAGGATGCCTGCGCTTACGAGCCGGGAGAGAGCCTCCTCCCTGATGGCGTCGCCGTTATGGGCTGTGCGCTCCACCCAGAAGCTGAGATTGCGCTCCTCCACCGTCTGGATATCGGCCAGCGTGGGATCGAGCAGGCTGTCGCCTGTCGGAGTACCGTCGATCAGGGCGAGGTTCTCGACGTCGGTGTCGACGCGGTTCTCCATCGCCAGGTCCATCAGGACGCCGCCTGCCAGGGCGTAGTTCAGCGCCAGCCTCGGCACGTGGGCGAACGACCCGTCTTCATCATCCAGGAGCAGGAGGACGATCTCTTCAGCGAATCTCAGCATGATGGTTTGCGCTCCCTCGTTGACCCAGCGACACGCTGGGTGGATAAGTCCATTATGGCCTACGTCGTGACGCTCCCGCAATGATGCGCGCACGTCCTTTCGCCTATTGATACCCAGGGCCGAATAGCTGCCTTGAAGCGCATGCACTCCTGCCGATGCATTGCCCGATATTGATATGAATCGTAGCAGACCTGTTGACACATCCATATGGCTTTGATACAGTTCATATCAAGTCAAGCGAGCCGGGTGATGCAAGAGGCTCGCGCGAGAGCAAGGAGGAGACTCATGGCTATCGAACGTTGGACCCCCTTCCGAGACCTGCGCCGGTTGGAGCGCGTGCACCGCCACTTCGGCGTACCGTACCACTATCCCTACGCCGGGGGCTGGGCGATCCCGCTCGACGTTGAGCGCGACGGCGACGACTTCGTCGTAAAGGGCACGCTGCCGGGCGTCGCGCCCTCCGACATCGACATCACGATCGAAGACGGCGTCCTCACCATCGAGGGCACGACCGCGTCGGAGGGCGAACACGAGGAGGGCGGCTACCTCCTGCGGGAACGCCGCTCCGGCTCCTTCCGCCGCTCAGTCCGGCTGCCGGAGAGCGTGGACGTGGAGCATGCAGCGTCCTCGTACGAGCACGGTGTCGTGACCGTCCGGCTCCCGAAGGCGGAGAGCAGCAAGGCGAAGCGCCTCACGCTCCACGTCACCGACGAGGCCCCGGCGCCGGACCCCGCTCCCGCTGCGTAACCTGTTCGGTCCCCTCTCCCTTGAGGAGAGAGGGCCAGGGTGAGGGTGAACCGGCGGGGCAGGGTGGCGACACAACCTCCGGTTGGGAGGAGAGCCCTCGCGAGGGATCGCGGGGGCTCTCGTGCGTCCGCTAGAGCAGTTGCGCAGACGGCTCCGGCATCCCCAGGTGTGTTACCTCGAGGTCCGGCAGCCGTCGCGCCATCTCGACCGCCACGTCCATCCGGTGGCACTCACGCGCGTCCCGCTCGAGGCACATGATGGCAACCGACCCATGGCGCTCCAGCAACTCAGTGAGTTGGGGAAAGCCTTTCTCGGGCTCGTGGATGACCACTCTGCCGGCCCCGCTGAACTTGCCCGCGTTCCCCAGCGTCCGCAGGTAGACGTACGCGATGTCTGACGCTTCGAGCGAAGCCGCCAGGCGGTTCTTCGAGAACTCCGGCTTGAACCTGCTGCTCGCCCACATCCGCACGTCCACGAGCGCCGGGACCTCGTGCTCGCGCAGCATCCCGATGACCTCGTCCAGGCTCCGCCTCGAGTACCCGATCGTGAACAGTCGCATCTTCACCTCCGACGCCGGACGATACCACGCCCGCATTCCTTCCGAACCCGCGCGGGCTGCGGGTGAGGGGGCGCGGCCTGTATACTGGCGTCCCATGACTGACGCTCCGCCCCAGGACGCTGCCGTCGTACGCGACGCGGCTCTCGATGCGCTTGAACGCGCCGGCTCGGCTGACGCGCTCGAAGCGTGGCGCGTCGAGTACCTCGGCCGCTCCGGCAGGATGACGCAGGTGCTCAGGGGCGTGGCGCAACTCCCACCGGAGGAGCGCCGCGCCGCGGGTGCAGCCGCCAACGAGGCGAAGAACGTCCTCGAACAGCGGCTCGCCGAACGCCGCGCCGAGATCGAAGCCGCGCTCGCGGAGGGACTCGGCGCGGACGCGATAGACGTCACGCTCCCCGGCAGGCCCGCCCCAAACGGGCGCTACCACCCCTCCACCATCGTCATGCGCGAGATCGAGGCCATCTTCCGCGGCATGGGCTTCCAGGTTGCCGAGGGGCCCGAGGTCGAGTGGGACCGATACAACTTCGAGATGCTGAATATCCCGAAGGACCACCCCGCTCGCGACATGTTCGACACCTTCTGGCTCGATGCCAACCGCGACCCGGACGGCGGCTTCACGACGCTCCTGCGCACGCACACCTCGCCGATGCAGGCGCGCATCATGGAGGCGCACGAGCCGCCCATCCGCGTCATCGTCCCCGGCAAGTGCTACCGCTACGAGGCCACCGACGCCACCCCACGAGTCGCAGTTCCACCAGATCGAGGGGCTCGCCGTCGACAAGGGCATCACCTTCGCCAACCTCAAGCACACGCTCTTCCAGTTCGCTCGCCAGATGTTCGGCCCGGAGACGCGCGTCCGCTTCCGCTGCGATTACTTCCCGTTCGTCGAGCCCGGCGTCGACATGGCCATCGAGTGGCGCGGCGACTGGCTGGAGATCCTCGGCGCGGGCATGGTGCACCCCAACGTCCTGCGCGCCGCGGGCTACGACCCGGACGTCTACACCGGCTTCGCCTTCGGCATGGGGCCGGAGCGCATCGCCATGCTCAAGTACGGCATCAACGACGTCCGCCACTTCCTCGCCAACGACGTCCGCTTCCTCAACCAGTTCCGTTAACCACCCTCCGCTCGTCGTTCCTGCGCAGGAACCTCGCCTGGCGTAGGGGCGGTTCGCGAACCGCCCCTACGCCGTCATTCCCGCACCCTATCCTGTCCATCATGTCCATCCATGTTTGATTCCCTGCTCTTGGCACAGGGCGTATGCTTAGACCATGGCTGCGATAGTCCCCGAAACCGAGCGCGAGCGGAGCTACTACCGCTGGTACGAGTTGAGCCTGCTCTACCACGACGCCGTCCGCAGGGGTGTGCCCGCCGTCGAGGTGCAGGCGACCAAGGTGCTCGCCGACGAGGCATGGGACGCCTACGTCGAGACGATCTCCGACCTGAACGGGCCGAGGCAGGAGTGACGCTGTGGCCACCGACTTCCTCTCCATCGACGACGTCACCAACGACGAGCTCGCCTGGCTGCTCGACACCGGCAACGCCTACGCGTCGCAGCGGGAGGGCGGACCGCAGCCGCTGCAGGGACGGACCATCGCCATGCTCTTCGAGAAGCCGTCGCTCCGCACCAAGGTATCGTTCGACATCGCCGCCTACGAGCTGGGTGGACATGCCGTCTACCTCGGCGCGGACGAGGTCGGCCTCGACAAGCGCGAGCCGGTCGAGGACGTGGCCCGCGTGCTCGAGCGCTGGGCATCCGTCATCGTGGCGCGCGTCATGGCGCACAGCACGCTGGAGCGCTTCGCCGACAACGCCTCCGTTCCCGTCGTCAACGCCCTCTCAGACGTCGAGCACCCCTGCCAGGCCGCGGCCGACCTGCTCACCATCCGACAGCGCAAGGGCCGCGTCGAGGGGCTGAAGGTGACCTACATCGGCGACGCCAACAACTGCGCGCTCAGCCTCGGCCTCGGCGCGCTCGCGCTCGGCGCGGACTTCGCCGTCGCCTCGCCCGACGGATACGCCTTCCCCGACGCGGACGCTGCACGCCTGCGGGCGCGCTCGAACGGCGGCGCGCTCATGCTCACCGCCGACCCCGAGGAGGCCGCCGGCGGTGCGGACGTCCTCTACACCGACGTGTGGACGAGCATGGGACAGGAGGCCGAGACCGCGCAGCGCCGGACCGCATTCCAAGGCTTCCAGGTGAACGAGCGCCTGCTCGGGCTCGCCAACCCCGGCGCGCTCGTCATGCATCCGATGCCCGTGCACTACGGAGAGGAGATGGAGCCGGGGATGCTGGAGCACCCGCAGTCCGTCGCCTACACCCAGGCCGAGAATCGCCTGCACGCGCAGAAGGCCGTCCTGCGCCTGCTCGTATCCGGCGAGTAGCACCATGACCAACGCCGCCGCACCAACGGCGGGCGCCCCGCCCGCCACGACGCTCGTTGCCATCGTCGGACGCCCGAATGTCGGCAAGTCCAGCCTGTTCAACGCGCTGCTCGGCAGGCGCTCAGCCATCGTCGCCGAGGAGTCCGGAACGACCCGTGACCGCATGATCGCGCCCGCCGAGTTCGAGGGACGCCACTTCCTGCTCGCCGACACCGGCGGCCTGCTGCCGGAGCCCGAGACCGAGATCGAAGCGCACATCGCCGCGCAGGTCGACGCCGCCATCGCGGGCGCGGACGCCGTCATCTTCGTCACCGACGCCCGCACCGGCCCCGCCTACGCCGACGAGTACGTCGCGCAGCGGCTGCGGCAGGCGCATAAGCCGACCGTCGTCGCGGTCAACAAGGCCGACAACCCCGGCCAGGAGTCCCTGGCGGCCGACGCCTACGCCCTCAGCCTCGGCGAGCCCGTCCCCGTGAGCGCGCTGCACCGGCGCGGACTCGGCGACCTCATGGACGCCCTCATGGCGCAGGTGCCGATGGACGACGCTGCGGACGCCCCTGACCCGGAGACCCCGCGCATCGCCATCATCGGCAGGCCGAACGTTGGCAAGTCCGCGCTCACGAACGCCGTCCTGCACGAGGAGCGCTCCATCGTAAGCCCGGTGCCCGGCACGACGCGCGACGCGCTCGACACGCCGTTCGAGTTCGAGGGGGCGCCCGCCGTCCTCATCGACACCGCCGGCATCCGCAGGCGCGGGGCCGTGCAGCCCGGCATCGAGAAGTTCAGCGTCCTGCGCGCCGCAGCCGCCATCCACCGCTGCGACGTTGCCCTGCTCGTACTCGACGCCACCAATCCCACGACCGACCAGGACCTCCATATCGCAGGGCAGGCGGCGGACGCGTTCAAGTCGCTGCTCGTCGTCGTCAACAAGTGGGACCTCGTCGAGCACGACGACCCCCGCCGCGAGGAGCGGCGCTTCACGCGGCTC
>CBDCQO010000004.1:0-288330 GCA_965220655.1 Dehalococcoidia bacterium
GCGCGCGACGGAGCGTGACGGCCCGGGCGCGGCGCTCCTCCAGCGGCGCGTCGTCCAGGAACGCGTACGGCATCGCGTTCAGCAGTTGGTGCGAGAACGCCGACGGCTGGAGCGTGTCCTTGCCGAACACCTCGATCTCCCCGCTCTCGATGGCCTCCAGCACGCCGACCATTCCCTCCGCGTCGAGCGCCTCGGTGAGACAGTCGCGCAGCGTCTCGAACACGAGCGGGTGATCAGGCGGCTCGACCCTGCCACCCACCGGCATGTTGTCCTGGCAGGCTGCCGCTGCGGGGAACACCGCCGCGAGCAGGTCGTCCGAGCGCATCCGTTGGATGGGCGTCGGCACACGCTTGCCGCCCACCTGGCGCAGCAGCGCGAGCGACCGCGACGCCGTCCACCGCCAGCGCAGCGGGAAGATTGGGGATTGCAACACGGCCTGCGTCAGCACGTCTTCCGCGGTCGCCGGTTTCAGGTAGCTGAACACCTCCTCGACCGGGAACGAGTGCTGCGGCCCGAGCGAGATATTGATGCCCTCGTCCGTCGCCGCCGCCTGCAACTCGAAGTTGAACCCGGCGCAGAACCGCTTGCGCAGCGCGAGCCCCCACGCCCGGTTGATGCGGCTCCCCAGCGGCGAGTGCACCACCAACTGCATCCCGCCCGCCTCGTCGAAGAAGCGCTCCGCCACGATCTTCTCCGCCGTCGGCACGATGCCGAGCACCCGCTTCCCCTCCTCCACGTACGCCACCACCTGCTCGGCCACCTCAGGCGATGCGCCGCTCTCCATCACGAGCGCCAGCGCCGTATCGCGCGCGTGCAACCGCTCGTCCACGTCGCGCCGCAACGCCGACACCTCGTGCGAGAGTTCCACCGTGCGCCCCGGCGCCTCGCCCAGCCAGAACGGGATCGTCGGCGGCTGGCCCTGCGCCTCCTCCACGCGCACCGTCCCCTGCTCGATGCGGCGTATCTTCCACGGCGTTGTTCCCCCAGCAGGAAGATGTCGCCTGCCATGCTCTCGATGGCGAAGTCCTCGTTGACCGTCCCCACCATCGTGCCGTCCGGCTCCGCGATGACGCGGTAGTCCGCCGTGTCCGGTATCGCGCCGCCGTTGGACACGGCCATCATCCGCGCGCCGCGCCGCGCTTTCACCTTGTGATTCACGCCGTCGCGGTGCAGGTACGCGGTCGTGCGCCCCCAGCGTCCCGCGACGCCCTCCGACAGCATCCGCACCACCTCGTCGAAGCGCTCACGCGACAGTTCGCGGTATGGGTACGCCTGCGTCAGCAGCGCATAGAGCGCGTCCTCGCCCCACTCCTCCATCACGCACGATGCCACTACCTGCTGCGCGAGCACGTCCAGCGGCCACGGCGGGATGTGCAACATGTCCAGCGCGCCGTCCCTGATGCACCGCAGCAGCGCGACCGTCTCCACGAGTTCGTCTCGCGTCAGCGGGAAGAAGCGCCCCTTCGGCGTACCGCCGAGGAAGTGCCCCGACCGCCCGACCCGCTGTAGCGCGACCCCGATGTTGCGCGGCGAGCCGATCTGGCAGACGAGGTCGATGTCGCCGATGTCGATCCCCAGCTCCAGCGACGCGCTTGCGACGCACACCCGCACGCGCCCTTCCTTCAACCGCTGCTCCGTGTCGTACCGCGTCTCCCGCGAGAGGCTCCCGTGGTGCGCGGCCACGTTCTCCTCGCCGAGCCGGTCCGACAGCAGGTGCGCGACGCGCTCCACCAGGCGGCGCGTGTTCACGAACACGAGCGTCGTCTGGTGCTGCTCCGAGAGTTCCACCACCTGGTCGAGCGTCCGCGCCCACTGCTCGTGCGTCGCGATGGGCCCCAGTTCGAAGTCGCGCGGCAACTCGATGGCCACGTCCATCGCCCGTCGATGCCCCGTGTCCACGATCTCGCACTCCGCGGTCGTTCCTGTGGAGGCAGGAATCTCGCCTTCCACCTCTCCCTTGAGGGGAGAGGTCGCTGCGCCAGCGGCGGGTGAGGGTGAACCCGTCAGGAAGCGCGCCATCTCCTCGATCGGCTTCTGCGTCGCCGACAGCCCGATGCGCGTGACCGGGGCCTCCGCCAGATGGCACAGCCGCTCCACCGACAGCGCAAGGTGCGAGCCGCGCTTGCTCGGCGCGACCGCGTGCAGCTCGTCGAGGATCAGCGTGCGCGTCGTCCTGAGCGCGTGCCGTCCCCGCTCCGACGTCAGCAGGATGAACAGCGACTCCGGCGTCGTGATGAACACGTGCGGCGGCCTGCGCGCGTGGAGCGTCCGCTCCTTCTGCGGCGTATCGCCCGTCCGCACCGCCACGCGTATCTCCGGCAGCGGTTGCCCCATCTCCTCCGCGAGCGCGCGTATCTCCTCCAGCGGCGCGAGCAGGTTCCGCTGGATGTCGTTCGCCAGCGCCTTCAGCGGCGACACGTACACCACCTGCGTCGCATCCGCCAGCCCCGCCTCGTCCCCATCGTCCCCCAGCGCCTGCTTCACGAGCATGTCCGAGGCTCGTGAGGAACGCCGCGAGCGTCTTGCCGGAGCCCGTGGGCGCGGCGATGAGCGTGTGTCGCCCGGACGCAATCGCGGGCCAGCCGAGCGCCTGCGCCTCCGTCGGCGCGCCGAACCGTCGCTCGAACCACATCCGCACGATGGGATGGAACGCATCGAGACTCATGCCCCGCATGCTACCAGCCCCACCGCCCGCGTCTACGGGCAGATGTCACATTCGCCTGCTGCCTGCTAGCATCGCCCCGCTATGCCTCCCGAAGTAACCCTCATCCATCCCCGTCGACGGGCTGCCGGAAGTCTCGGAAGGCGACGACATCGGACGCCTCATCGCCGACGCCTGCGCCGCACAGCAGACGCCGCTCGCCGACGGCGACGTGGTCGTCGTGACGCAGAAGATCGTCTCGAAGGCGGAGGGACGCGTCGCCGACCTGCGCGGCATAGAGCCGTCGGACCGGGCCCGCGACTTCGCGCTGACGTGGGAGAAGGACGCGCGCGCCGTCGAGATCATCCTGCGCGAGGCCGTCCGCGTCGTCCGCATGGAGGGCGGCGTGCTCATCACGGAGACGCGCCACGGCTTCGTCTGCGCCAACTCCGGCGTCGACGCCTCCAACGTCGGCAAGGGCGGCGACTACATCGTCCTGCTCCCACTCGACCCCGATGCCTCGGCGCGCCGCATCCGCGACACCCTGCGCGACGTCACCGGAGCGGACGTCGCCGTCATCGTCTCGGACACGTTCGGACGCCCGTGGCGCGAGGGTGCGCTCAACGTCGCCATCGGCTGCGCCGGCATCGAGCCGCTGCTCGACTACCGCGGCGACGTGGACAGCGATGGGCGGGAATTGCGCTCGACCGTCATCGCCGTCGCCGACGAACTCGCCGCGGCGTCGGAGCTCGTCATGCACAAGCTGCACCGCGTGCCCGTGGCCGTCGTGCGCGGCTACCCCTACGAGAAGGGTGACTCCGGCATACGCCCCGTCATCCGCGAGCCCGGCAAGGACCTCTTCCGCTGACCCAAGGATGTCATGCTGAGCGGAGCGCGTGCGGTATCATATCCCCATGACGACTGACGACCGCCTCCACATAGGCGACTTCTCCTTCTCCTCTCGCCTCCTCGCAGGCACCGGACGCCACCGGAGCAACGACGAACTCGTCTCCTCCATCGCGGCCTCCGGCGCGGAGATCGTCACCGTCGCCATCCGCAGGCTCAACCTCGACAACCCCACCGAGCCGACCGTCCTCGACGTGCTCGATCCCGACCGCTACACCATCCTCCCCAACACCGCCGGGTGCGCGACCGTCGAGGAGGCGCTCATGATCGCCCCGCCTCGCACGCTCGCTCGGACTCCCCAATTGGGTGAAACTCGAGATCATCCCCGACCCTAAGTACCTCCTGCCCGACCCCATCGGCACGCTCGAGGCCGCCAGAGCGCTCATCGCCGACGGCTTCACCGTGCTCCCCTACATCCACGCAGACCCCGTGCTCGCGAAGTGGCTGGAGGAGGCAGGCTGCGCGACCGTCATGCCGCTCGGCTCCGCCATCGGCTCTGGCCAGGGTATCCACACCGCCGAGGAGATCACCATCATCATCGAGCAGGCGAGCATCCCCGTTGTCGTCGACGCCGGGCTCGCCGTCCCCTCCCAGGCGTCGCAGGCGATGGAGATGGGTGCGGACGCCGTGCTCGTGAACACCGCCATCGCCCGGGCGCAGGACCCCGCCCTCATGGGCGAAGCGTTCAGGCTCGGCGTCGAGGCAGGGCGCAAGGCTTACCTCGCCGGGCGCATCGAAGCCCAGCGCTACGCCCAGGCCAGCAGCCCGCTGGAAGGCGTCATCCGATCCACCACCTAGAGAAGGACTACCTTGTGAACAACGCCTCCCCCTCCAGTCTTCCCCGCCCCATCGTCGCACTCGTTACGGACAGGAATCTCGCAGGAGGGCCGGATGCGCTCGTCGACGCCGTCGCGCAGGCCGTCGACAACGGCGTGAACCTCGTGCAGATGCGCGAGAAGGACCTGCCGGACGCCATGCAGCTCGCGCTTGCGCAACGGCTGCGCGAGGTGACGAACGGCAAGGCGCTGCTCTTCATCAACGACAGCGTCAGCATCGCCGAGGCGTCCCGCGCGGACGGCGTGCAGCTCACCGAGAACTCCCGCAGCATCGCGTCCGCACGAGCACGCATGGCCCGTCCGCTCCTCGTCGGACGCTCCGTGCCACGGCGTCGACGCTGCACGGGAAGCGGCCGCCCAAGGGGCCGACCTCCTCGTCGTCGGCACGGTCTACGACTCCCCGACGCACCCCGGCCAGCCGCCCGCCGGCGTAGGCCTCGTCGGATGGTGCGCGCAACCCGGCGTTCCCGTCGTCGGCATCGGCGGCATCACTGCGCAGAACCGCGGGCGCGGTCATGCAGGCGGGCGCGTCCGGCGTCGCCGTCATCAGCGCCATCCTCGGCTCCGCCAACCCCGCCGGCGCCGCAGCCCGACTCGCCGCCGCCATCAGCGACGCCGTCCCCTCTGCCTGACCCCCTCTCCCTTGAGGGGAGAGGGCTGGGGTGAGGGTGAACCCGGTGGGGGGCGAGGGCGTTGCCGTCGTTCCTGCGCAGGCAGGAACCTCGCCTGGTGTAGGGGCGTCCCTTGTGGGCGCCCTGTTCGGTCCCCTCTCCCTTGAGGGGAGAGGGTTAGGGAGAGGGTGAACAGGTGGAGCTGGGGGCTGCACCAGATAGCGAAACGCCTCCCCGCGCGTTACGCTAGTAGGCGAAGGCTGCTCGCCATGATCACCCTCACCATAAACGGCGCGACCCACGAACTCGATGCGCCCATCACCATCGCGCAGTACCTCGACACGCTCGGACTCGCCGGACGCTACGTCGCGGTCGCCCGCAACGGCGACGTGCTGGAGCGCGGGACGTTCGCGAGCGTCACGCTGGAGCACGGCGACCGCGTCGAGATCGTCCGCCCCGTCGGCGGCGGCTGACCCCCTCACCCCACGCTCAGCACCACCACGCCCCCCACGATCATCACGACCGCAAGCGTCTTCAACCCCACGGTTTCCCGGTCGAGTGGTTCGTTCAGCACGTTCCAATAGCGCGTGCTCAGCGCCACGCCGAGCATGAGCGTGAAGAGCGGACGCGACGCCGACAGCACGCTCACCGACGACACCTGCCCCAGGTCCAGCGCGATGATGAACGCCAGTGCAGCCAGCGGCGCAAGCAGCCCTTCCGCAAGCACCAGCATCGAGAACGTGTACAGGTCCCGTGACGCGGAGGTGAACTGGCGCACGGTCACGGGGCGCGCCGCCAGCAGGAACATCGCCACGCTCATCGTCCCGGAGCGCACCGCCTGGATCGCCCACACGTTCATCTCCCGCGTCGCCTGCTCGCTTACCACGAACGCCATCCCCAGCGAGAAGCTCCCGCCCAGCAGCAGGAAGAACGCACGCCCGCGCGCGATGCGGAACAGCCCCTGCTCCGGCCTCGCGGACACCAGCACCGCCCCGAAGATCACCACGAGCACCGCTGCCCACTGCAGCAGGTTCAGCATGTCGCCAAGGAAGAGCACGGCCACGATGGCCGCGAACACCGGCGCCATCTGCTGCACCGGCACCGCGCGGGACATCTCTTCCAGCCGCAGCGCCTGGAAGAAGAGCGCCAGCCCCAGGCCCCACAGCACGCCGCTCGCCATCGCCCAGGGGACGCCGGAACCGCCGTCGAATCCCACCAGAGGGATCACGAACGCGAAATAGATGAGCGAGATGCTCGCCTGCATCACCCCGAACCCGACGTTGAACGCGCCCGCGCTCGGGTACAGGTTGGTCGTCAGGCGTTTGTCCAGCACCGTCACGACCGCGAACAGGATGGTGCTGATGAGCGCCGCCGTTACCCAGGTCATGAACATCTCCGGTGAGGGATCAACCGCGAACAAGCGGGCGAAGCCGGGCAGTCGCTCTCACGCGGCGGCGCCAACGGCCATGCTACCACGCTGCTCTCCTTCGCTCTGGCCCTCTGTGGGAGGCTGTCATGCTGAGCGGAGCCAGCGGAGTCGAAGCATCTCTCGGAGTGCATCCTGCCCATCCATGTGAAATACTCCCCCCATGCGTCAACGGCCATTCGGCAAACTCGGCACAGCGAGCGCGCTCACCCTCGGCGGAGGCGGCATCGCAGGCATATGGGGCGAGACCACCCGCGAGGAATGCGTCGCCACCGTCCGCGAGGCCGTCGACTCCGGCATCGACCTGCTTGACCTCGCGCCCTCCTACGGCAACGGCGAGGCCGAGGACGTCATCGGCGAGGCGTTCGGCGGCAACCTGCCGGACGGCGTGCGCGTCACCACCAAGTGCCGCGTCGGCGACACCCCGCCGGACGAGGTCTATGACCACCTCTCTGCCAGCCTGAACGGCAGCCTTGAGCGCATGCGGCTCGACCACGTCGACGTCATGTTCGTCCACAACGCCGTCACCCTTGGCAGCGAGGGCCACGAGCGCCTGACGACCGCCGCCGCTGTCGCGGAGGCCGTCGCCCCAGCGTTCGAGCGGCTCATCGCCGAGGGGCGCATCCGCCACTGGGGGCTCACCGGCATCGGCGAGCCCGACGCCCTCATCCACCTGCTCGACAACGGCCCGCGACCGGACTACGTCCAGTGCATCGCCAACCTGCTCGACTCCCCCGGCGGCCTGCTGCGCGGCGGTATCGCCGCCCGCCCGCGCGACATCATCGCCGCCGCCAACGCCAACGGGACAGCCGTCATGGGCATCCGCGCCGTCCAGGCCGGAGCGCTCACCGACGCCATCGACCGCCCGTTGCCCGACGGCCACTCCGAGCTCGCCGACTACGACCGCGCCGCCCCGTTCCGCGCCATCGCCGCCGAGACCGGCAGGTCCGCCGCATGGCTCGCCCACTGCTACGCGCTCTCGATGGACGGCATCGGCACCGTCGTCCTCGGCGTCAAGAACCGCGAGGAACTCCGCGAGTGCATCGACGCAGAGTCCGCCGCGCCCCTCGACCCCGCCCTCATCGCCCGCATCGACGCCGCCGTAGGCCGCTGACCTCACTTGACCAGCGCGTAGCAGTAGAAGTCCCGGGGCTCGGCGCTGACGTTGGGATGGACGCCCCATCGCCTGAGCGTTCCCTCACGGACGAGGCCGACCTTCTCCAGTACCCTCGCGGAGGCGTGGTTCTCGATGTCGCAGACCGTCCAGACGCGGTAGACCTCGGGCTGGGCCATCGCCCACTGCACGATCGCCTGTGCCGCCTCCGTTGCGAAACCCCTGCCCCATTCGGACCGGGAGAGGTGGTACCCGAAGCTGACCTTGCAGTACCGGCGTTCCTCTTCGGTGCTCAGCAGATCCGCCTCTCTGGCGGACTCTATCGTCATCGATATGAGCCCCATGAGCCTGCGGTCCGTCCTGCCTTCGATAACCCAGGCGTGAGTAGTGCCGACCTCCAGTGCCGTCAACAGCGAACGGAGGAAGGCGCGGGTCTCTTCCACGCTCTTGTGGGGCCGCCACGGCAGGAGACGACTCACCTCCGGATCGCTGGCATACCGCTCATAGATGGCAGGAGCGTCCTCCATCGTGGGCGGGCGCAACCGCAGCCTTGCAGTCTCTATCGTCTCCGGAGGGGTCGGCATGGATTCCTGTCGCCTGCTCTGATCGAGGACTCCTGCTCAGCGTAACACCCATCTTGGCGTGGTGTGTCATGCAGGTGAGGTCTGTCATGCTGAGCGTAGCGGAGCGGAGTCGAAGTATCTGTCGGGCTGCCTGATCCCCTCTCCCTTGAGGGGAGAGGTCGCCGCACAGCGGCGGGTGAGGGTGAACCGGACTCGCGGCGTGTCATGCCGAGCGGAGCCCGCGCTTTAACGCGCAACCTCGCAGCCCACCCCTACTGGCTGGGAGCGTCCACTGGCAGATCGGTGGTAACTATGGCGAAAACACCCTCGACATCGCGCACGGGGACAGACCTCGTTACCATCCATATCTCTCCGCCGCCCGCATCGAAGTAAGGCTCCGTCCAGACACCCGCGTCAGCCGCTAACGGCTCGGTCACCCAGGACTGCGTTTCGATGTTGTACGACGGCACGGCGAGGTCGAGGGTGGCATAGCCGTCATCTGTGCGATGGATATAGGGGCTCGCGGTGATGTTGCCGGCCCTGTCCAGTAAGGCGGCGGCGCTGCCGTAGAACCCGGGGTGCTCCTCCAGGTAGGCCCGCAAGCGCTCTGCATAAGCGGCAGCGTCGGCCGGTCGCTCCGCCGCTAGTTCCGCCGCCAGGGTATCGAGGGCAGCAACAACCTCGGCCCGAAGGGCCCCCTCGTCCGAGGCATCCTGGTTAGGTGGGTTGGAGCCGCAGGCGATGAGCGCGGACGCAAGCAGTGTGAGAGCGAGGAGTGCGGGCGTTCGCAAGGGAGGCGTCTCCGGCCGACGAAGTGGCGGCGAGTCTAGCACAGGAGCAGCGGATGAGGTCTGTCATGCTGAGCGTAGCGCAGCGGAGTCCCGCGCTTTAGCGCGCCGTATCCTCTCGGGCTGTCTGGCCCACCTCTCCTTGAGGGAGAGGTCGCCGCTCAGCGGCGGGTGAGGGTGAATTTGTGACACGCGCCCCTTCCGCGGTCGCCCCATGACCGCGTACGCTGGCCGTTGGGACGCCCCGGCGCGGAGGCCGGATCGCAGGAGTGGAATGGCTCAGAATGTCCCACAATGTCCCACAATAACGAACGGAGAGTGAACGTGACCGACAACCTGCCGACCCTCGACATAAACCGCGACCGCATCGACGCCGACCTGAGACGCATCGCCGAGTTCACCGACCCTGACCTGCCCTACACGCGCCGCGCGTTCTCTCACTACTACGAGGAGGCGCGCGTCTGGCTCGCAGACCGCTTCCGCGACGCGGGACTCGACACCCGCGTCGATCCCGCGGGCAACCTCATCGGACGCTTCGGCAACGGCAGAGGCCCCGTCCTCATGCTCGGCTCGCATACCGACACCGTCGAGTCCGGCGGGCGGTTCGACGGCATCGTCGGCGTGCTCGGCGCGCTGGAGGTCGTTCGCTGCCTGCGCGAGTCCGGCGTCACGCTCTCACGCCCGCTGGAGGTCGTCGACTTCCTCTGCGAGGAGCCGTCCGTCGTCAACCTCAGCCCGCTCGGCAGCCGCATCATGGCTGGCGACGTGACCGCCGGCATGGTGGCGCTCGCCGCAACGCCGGACGGCGGCAGGCTGACGGACGCCATCAGACGGCTCGGCGGCGACCCATCGCGGCTCGACGAGGCGCGACGGAAACCCGGCGATATCTACGGCTACCTGGAGATGCACATCGAGCAGGGCCCTGTGCTGGAGCGTGCGGGTATGGAGGTCGGCGTCGTCACCATAGTCGCCGCCCCGTGCCGGGCCGTCGTCTCGCTCACCGGCGTCGCCGACCACGCGGGCGCGACCGCCATGCCGGACCGGCGCGACGCCCTCGCCGGCGCAGCCGAGCTCACGCTCGCCGTAGAGCGCACCGTCAGCACGCCGGACATCGTGCAGGAGAGCGTCGGCACCGTCGGCTTCCTGCGCGTCAGCCCGAACATGGTCAACGTCATACCGGGCCGCGTCGACCTCACCGTTGAGGTCCGCAGCACGCAGACCGAGGCGCTCTTGTGGGCGCGCGAGGAGATCGAACGTTCGCTGCGGGAGATCGCCGACCGGCGCGGGCTCGACGCAACGCTGGAATGGCAGCATTTGGAGGAACCCGTAACCATACCCCTCGGGATGCAGGAGATCGTGGCGGAATCCGCCGAAAGCCTCCGGCTGCGGACGCTGCGCCTCCCGAGCCGGGCATCGCACGACGCCGCCCGCCTCGCGCCCGTCGCTCCTGTGGGAATGGTGTTCATCCCCTGCCTGGACGGGCGCAGTCACTGCCCCGAGGAATGGGCCGAGCTGGACGATATCGTTACCGGCGCGCAGGTGCTTGGGGGAGCGCTGCTCAGGCTCGATGCCCAGTCCTGACACAACCGTTAAAACAGGCTACACAGATTCGTAACAGAAACGGTTGATTCCGCCATTCAGGTGTCGTATACTGTCACCGTCGGCTGAATCGTGGCGCCACCAGAGGACTGCCGGAAACCAAGATAAGCGCACGGCGAAAGGATAGAGGTAGGAGAGATGTTTCGACTGATCACAGGACTGTACCGCGCGATGGAACAGGGAGCTGTCTTGGCGCTCATCGCAGAGCGCCACGCCAACGACCCCGCCACGATGGCCGACGCGATCCGCGCACTCTTCCACCCGCGAGAGCTGGTGGCGGGGCCGGTAACGCTCACCCCCGCCGTTGAGGTCGAGGAGCTGGTGGCCGCGTAAGGCCCCACGCTCCACGGGGTGACGAGAAGATAGGAAGGAGGGCGAAGATGATACTACTCAGGGCATGTGCCAACTGCGGCGGCGACGTTCAGTGCCGCAGGGACCTCGATGGCATCGAGTGCCGCTGCCTCCAGTGCGGCCGGGCGCTCGACCTGCAGACTGCCGCCGCCCTCATCATGGAGCAGCGCAAGACCGCTGCGTAAGCGCCACGAACAAGACGGCACGAGGAGAGCCGGGGCAATGCCCCGGCTCTCTTGTCGTTGTCATGCTGAGCGGAGTCCCGCGCTTTAGCGCCCAGCATCCTCTCGGGTTCACCTCTCCCCCGGGGAGAGGTCGACGCGCTTGCGCGGCGGGTGAGGGTGTCCCCTCACTCCCCTGCCGCCTCCAGCAACCGCCTCAGATCGTGCTTCGCCTCCAGGATGTCGCCCCACAGGTCGCCCACGTCCGCCAGCCGTTGGTGCACCGTGTCGATGTTGAAGTCGCTCGGGTAGACGTCGGGCAGTTCGTCCCAGCGGAGAGGTACCGACACCGGCGCCCCCGGCAATGGCCGCAGCGAATAGATCGACGCCATGTTCTTCCCCATCACGTTCATGTTGTGGTCCAGGAAGATCTTCCCCGCGCGCTTGCTCACGCTCCACTCCATCGTCAGGTCGCGGGGCCGCTGCCGCAGCAGGAACCGCCCGATGAGTTCGCACGCCTTCCGAGTCACCGCGTAGTCGTACTCCCGCAGGATGGGCACGTAGATGTGCAGCCCCGTCTTTCCCGACGTCTTCAGGAATGACGAGAGCGATAGCTGGTCGAGCAGGTCCTTCAGCGACAGCGCAACCTCGGCGCCCTTCGCGAACGCACGCCGGTTCAGCTCCGGCTCTTCCCCCGCCTTCTCCTCGCCGGAGTAGATGTACGGGTCGAGGTCGAACACGATGAAGTCCGGGTAGTTCAGCACGCTCTGCCGCAACTCCTCCTTCGAGCCGGTGAAACTCTCCCGCAGGTGCACGGCGTCAGGCTCGATGGCCGTGCGCGACAGCCACGGGTGCAGTTCGAGGTCCGCGAGCTGCGCCAGCCAGATGAGCGTTGCGAGGTTGTTGACGACGAGGTAGTCCACGTCGCCTTCCGCCGCCGTCGAGAAGAGCCGCACCGTCTCCGCGAACGGCGGCAGGTCGTGCTCCCACCGCTTCTGGTAGAAGCTCCCGCCGTCGATGCCGTTCGGGTAGCGCGTCATCGTCAGCGGCCTGTCCCGCAGGTGCGGCAGCAGATACGGCGCGACCCGCGCGTAGTACCGGAGCATATCGCCCTTCGTCACCGCCGCCCGGCTCTCGGTCTCCGGCCAGAACACCTTGTCCATGTTCGTGACCGCGAACCGCTGCCCGCCGACCTCGACGTGGCCGTCCTTGCGGATGCGCGCCAGCTGCTCGGCTACGTCGCGCGACTCGGCGTGCGCGTCTGGCGCCGGCGCTGCCTCCTCTACGACCGATGACACAGGCTCCAGCGTCTCGCGCACGATGGCTCGCGGCTGTACGTCGTCCCGCAGCCCGAGGAAGACGGGAGTGCGCAGCACGCCCTCGCCTGTCCACTGCGAGAACTTCACTTGCGCCACCCGCTCGGGCTGCACCCACGTCACCTGCAGGGACTCGAGGTCGGCGGGGATGGCAGGGAACGGACATACGTCCGTCTGCAGCGGCTCCAGCGCCGCCAGCGTGCTCTGGAGCGTCTGCTGCGTGAAGCCGCTCCCGGCGCGTCCGGCGTAGGTGAGCGTCCCGCCGTCGTAGTAGCCCAACGCCACCGCGCCGAACGTCTCCGCACGCTCGCCCTCGCCTTTCGTATACCCGGCGATGACGAACTCCTGTGAGAGCGCCTGCTTGATCTTCAGCCAGTCGCGCGAGCGCTCCCCTGCGTTGTAGCGCGAGTCCCTGCGCTTGGCGACGATGCCCTCCAGCCCCAGCTGCTCCGCCACGCGGAAGAACGCCTCGCCCTCCCCTTCCACGTACTCCATCGAGCGGATGCGCTCGCTCGGCGGGACCGCGAGCCGCAGCGCGTGCTTGCGCTGCTGGAGCGGCGCCTGCCGCAGGTCGCGCCCGTCCAGGTAGAGGATGTCGAACGGGTAGTAGGCGATGGTGGCCGCCTTGACGGAGGCGCTCTCCGCTCCGGGCACCTTGTACATGCCCGCGTTGTTCTGCAGCAGCACGAAGTCCGGCAGGCCGTCCTCGCCCAGCGCGACGATCTCGCCGTCGAGGACCATCTCGCGGTGCGGCAGAACGGAGAGGTCGTCTGCGATGCCTCGGAAGTTCTTCGTCATGTCCTTGCCCGTCCGGCTGATGAGCCGCACGTTGCCGTCCTGCAGGAACGCGAGCGCGCGGAAGCCGTCCAGCTTCGGCTCGAACAGCCAGCCGGGCGAGGAGAAGACGCCGTCCACCGCGTGCGCAAGCATCGGCTTGAGCGTTCGCGGCATCCGCGCGGGCTTGCCGAACGAGACGACACCGGCGGCGAGTGACGGGTCCGGCAGCCTGCCCGATTTCAGTTGCTCCAAGGTCAGCCCGCACACGACCGACGTGCCGTCGTCGAGGACGTCGCGCTCGGCGTCGGTGTGAGCGTCCTTGTGCTTGATGAGCAGCCACTCGTTCGGGCCGCGGGTCGTCCGCACGAGCGTCCACGAACCCTGCAGCTTGTGACCGCGCAGCGTGAACGACAGCTTCCCTGCGTCGAGTCCGGCGAGCATCCGGCGCTCCGCTTCCTCGCGGTCGTGCCAGCTGAGTCCGCCCTCGTCCGGGGAGTAGATGCCCATGTCCCAGACGATGACCTGCCCGGCGCCGTAGTTGCCGTCGCCGATAACGCCCTCGAACGACGCATAGTCCAGCGGGTGGTCCTCGACGAGCACCGCGAGGCGTTTCTCGGCGTTGTCCGTCGACGGCCCTTTCGGCACGGCCCACGACTTGAGCGCGCCGCCGAACTCGAGGCGGAAGTCGTAGTGCAGGCGTGAGGCGGCGTGCTTCTGCACCACGAACGTCAGCGCACCGGGCCGTCGCTCCGGCGCGTGCAGCGCGGGCTCGTTCGTGCCGCTGAAGTCGCGCTTCTCTTCGTATCGTTCCAGCGTCATCGCATTCCTGATGCTATCGCAGGCGACTATCCCGCGCCGCCTCCGCCCGTCGGCGCGCAGCCGGACGCGTGCCGCTTGCGCCAAGTGCGTCTTCTCCCTAAAGTATGCATGCCCGCTATGGCTTGTGAGGTAACGTCTCGATGAGTGTCCGCACGCTTCTGATCACAGCCGCTATATGGCTGACCCTGGTTGTCTTCCCCTATCTGCTCGGAGTCGTCTGGCTCGGAGGTTCGCTCGACAAGAGCTACGTCGTCGCGTTCATGGCCTGGTTCGTCATCGCCGCGACGCTCTCCGCGTTGGCGTATGTCATGCACGTCCGGGAGTCGCAGCAGCAACAGCACTGACACATATCCGTCCCTCAGGGAGGCCGACAATGCTCACCCAGGAGATGAACGACCGCGTCACCCGCGTAGGGCCGGGAACGCCGATGGGCGAACTCATGCGCCGCTACTGGCACCCTATCGCCGGAAGCGTGCAGTTGGACGCCGACAATCCCACGAAGGAGATACGCCTGCTCGGCGAGGACCTCGTCCTCTACCGCGACGCCAGCGGCACCGTCGGCCTCATCGAGCCCTCGTGCGCGCACCGCAAGGCCAACCTCTCCTACGGCATCCCCGAGGAGAACGGCATCCGCTGCGCCTACCACGGCTGGATATTCAACGAGACCGGCCAGTGCGTCGACCAGCCGTCCGAGCCGGAGGGCTCCAAGTTCAAGGACAAGGTGCGCATCAAGGCGTACCCCGTGCAGGAGTACGCAGGCGTCGTCTGGGCGTACATGGGCCCCGACCCCGCGCCGCTGCTCCCGCGATGGGACGTGCTCGAGTGGGAAGGCTACAAGGAGTGGCAGGTGCACGACCTGCCCTGCAACTGGCTCCAGTGCCAGGAGAACTCCCTCGACCCGCTCCACTTCCAGTGGCTCCACCGCTACTTCGGCGGCTGGATGATGAACCGCGGTAAGCCGCCCGAGGAGCGCGACGCCTGGAACGCCATCACCGGTGCGAAGGGCCGCGAGCACAAGAAGATCGGCTTCGACGTCACCGACTACGGCGTCATCAAGCGCCGCCTCGTCGGCGACGAGACCGAGGAGAGCGAGTTCTGGCGCATCGGCCACCCCGTGCTCTTCCCCAACATCCTCCGCGTCGCCCACGGCATGCAGTTCCGCACGCCCGCCGACGACACCCATACGCTGCACATCTCCATGACGTTCCGTCCGCTCAAGAGCGGCGAGGAACCCCAGGCCGAGATCCCGTTCACCGAGATGCCGGTCTTCGACGACAACGGCAAGATCCGCTACGACTACGTCCTCGCCCAGGACCAGTTGGCGTGGATCATCCAGGGCCCCATCTCCGACAGGACGACGGAACGCCTCGGCGTCACCGACGTCGGCGTCATCATGTACCGCCGCTTGCTGGACGAGCAGGCCCGCGTCGTGGAGGAGGGCGGCGAGCCCATGAACATCCACCGCGACGAGGCGGAGAACGAGATCATCATCCTCCCCTGCGAGTACTTCCAGTACCCCGGCTACGAGGGCACCGGCGGGCCGTTCAAGGACCTCCGCCCCGCTCCCGCCGAGGTCGAGGCCGTCCTCTCCGGCGAGGGCGCTGCGCTCAGCGAGTGGGAGGGCGTGCGCACCCTCTCCGGCGAAGAGCGCTACGCCTTCAGGTAGACCGCCGGGTGACCACCGACGCACCGCAGGCACGTGAGCGCCCCTACGTCTGGGTGACGTGGCTGCCGCGCCTGCTCTCTGGTAACAACCGCTGCGAGTGGGCGTCTTGGTTCAAGGCGCAGCACGAAGGCTCCACCTGGCAGCGAGCGCCGTCCACGTTCGACCACACCCGCTGGGCGCTCGACCACACCGCGCTCCTCCGCGCCGAGCAGAAGCGGCTGGAGTCCGACGGCGCAACCGTGAAGACGGAGCGCCAGAACCAGTTCCGGCTCAGGGGCTGGTACGCCACGCTATCCGGAATGCCGGACCTCGTGTCGCTCCAGGACGGCCAGGTCGTCATCCATGACGTGAAGTCGGGCGAGCCGCACGCCTACCACGCCATACAGGTGATGCTCTACATGTGGGCGTTCCCGCTCGCGCGGCGCGAGTACGCGGGTATGCCGATGGCGGGACGCGTCGTCTACGAGGACCACGCTATCGACGTGCCCGGTTCAGCCATCGACACGACGTTCATCGACCGCGCCGCCGACCTCATCAAGCGGCTCGCCGACACGGAGCAACCCCCGCCGAGGACCCCCAGCGCATCCGAGTGCGCCTTCTGCGACATCACCGCCGCCGACTGCCCCGACCGCATCGAGGAAGCGGCTGAGGAAGGCGAGACGGAGCTGTTCTAGCCCTGCGCCATCCGGAAGAAGCGCGCCATGTTGTCGCCCAGGATGTCGCGCTTGGCTTCGTCGCTGAGCCCTTCCATCGTCTCGATGCCTGCCGCCGTGTTCGGGAACGTGGACGGCGGGTGCGGGTAGTCGCTGCCGACGATGAAGTTCTTGCTGCCGATGGTGTGCACCGCTCCCACGATCGCCTGCTCGTCCGGCTCCACCGCCACCATGCAGCTGCGCGCGAGCAGTTCGCTGGGCGGTTCGTCGCAACGGGCGCACTGCGGCTCGATCT
The DNA here is from genome assembly GCA_965220655.1 of Dehalococcoidia bacterium. Lineage (GTDB taxonomy): Bacteria > Chloroflexota > Dehalococcoidia > Lucifugimonadales > Australimonadaceae > Bin16. Next base: position 16,523 of record CBDCQO010000004.1, read on the forward strand.
GGTAGACGCGATCGAGCGTGTACATGATCCACGGCAGCCAGGAGCCGCCCGCCTCGAAGAACGCCATGCGCAGGTTCGGGAACTCCTTGAGCACGCCGCCGAGCGTCAGGCTCGCCATCGACACCATGTACTCGAATGCGAACCCCAGGTAGTTGCTGATGTGCAGCCGCCGCAGCCGCTCCCAGCCCAGCGTGAAGTTCGTCGGGATGTGGTCGTTCACCTGGCACTGGAACGGGTTGCCATGCACGTACAGCGGGACGTCCAACTCCGCGACCGCCTCCCAGAACGGGTACAGCTCGATGCTGTCCCAGTTCTTGCCGCGCCAGTTGCTGTTGATGGTCAACGCCTGCAGCCCCAGCTCCGCCACGGCGCGGCGCGCCTCGGCGACGCACGCCTCCACCGACTCCGTCCCGAACGGCACGACGCCTGTCCCTATCAGTTGGTCCGGGTACTGGCGCTGCGCATCGGCGGTCGCATTGTTGTAGGCCATGCAAAGCGCCAGCCGCAGGCCGGGGTCCCACTCGCGCTCGTTCGGAGAGCCGAACGGGTTGCCGTAGATGCCGTCCGGGATGAGCACCTGCATCTCGAACCCCGTCTCCGGCAGCAGCTTCACGCGCTGGTCCGCGACCCCGTGGCCGATGGGCCCACCGCGCTGCCCGGTCACCGCCGCCGTGGGATTGATGGCGCCCGTGCGCTGCCCAGCCGCCGACGCCCGGAAACCGCCGCGACGCGCCTCACGGTCGGAGAAGAACAGCGCGTCGCGCAGCAACATGTCCAGCGCCTGCTCGGAGACGCCTATCGTCTCACTCACGCCGGTGAAGTCTGGCGGCGGGAAGAAGTGGCTGTCGCCGTCTATCCGGCGCGTCTTCGCCTGCTGGGGGGCTGTGTCGACCATCGCTGCGCCTCCGCCTGTGGATGTGCCGCGCCTATCTTACTCTCACTGTCGAGGCGAGGCAGCGCGCCTACTCCCGGACGAGCGCGTACAGGAGTAGGTCTCCCGTCTTCCCATCCTTGGTGAAGCTGCGTCGCAGCCGCGCCTCCAGCGTGTACCCGCACTTCTCCAGCACACGCGCCGAAGCCGGGTTCCACTCCTTGACCGTGGCGTAGAGTCGGACGAGGTCGAAGGTGGCGAAGGCGTGCTCCGTCAACGCCCGGAGCGCATGGGTGGCGATGCCCTGCCCCCAGAACGGCTCGCCCAGCCAGTACCCCACCTCGGCGGACCGCTTGTAGATGTCGCTCTGCAGCCTGAGCCCGATCGCGCCGATAGCCTCGTCGGCGTTGGCGATGGCGAAGTTCGTCGGAGGGTCTTGGTCCTTCTGCGACTGCACCCAGGCTTCGGCGTCCTCCATCGTGTACGGATGGGGGAAGAGGTCCTTGAGGTTTATCCAGACGTTGCGGTTGTTGGCGTACTTCACCAGCGCGGGCTCGTCTCCCTCGCGCCACGGACGCAGCACCCAGTCGCCTGCCGGTATCTCCATGGGACGCCTCAGAACCCCGCCGCCATCACCTCGACGACGCGGTCGTACAGCGCGTCGGGGTCATGGCCCGCGGCCTGCAGGTGGCGGCGCGTCATCCGGTTCACGAACGAGAACGCCGCCTGCATCACCAGCATCCCCTTGCCGTTCAGCGTCTTGCGTCCCGACAGCCGCGCCTGCCGCAGCAGCACCGTCTCGTCCGGCGAGTACACCGCGTCAACGAACGCCGTATCCGGCTTGCACATGGCTATCGCCGCGGCAGACCGTGCGTTGTTCTCCGCTATCGCCTTGAACGACGCCGCGAACCACTCGCGCCAGAACGACGCCCTGCCGTCTCCTTCTGGGACGATCGCGGGCGAAGCGGGCGCGAGCGACGAGAACGCTTCGAGCGAGGTCGCCTCGCCATTGCCCAGACGCCGGACACCGGACTGCCCCACCGTCGAGGCGTTGACGATGACGTCCATGCTCCAGACGACGTCCAATGCAAGCTCCTGCGCGGTGGCGGTTACCCTCGCGCCGGTGGCCGCTGCCGCCTGCTTCGCCAGCTCCTCCGCGCGCTCCAACGAGCGGTTCGTGAGCAGCACCGAGCCGTCGCCGACCTCCTTCGCCAGCGCGAACGCCGACGCCCGGCCCGCGCCGCCGGCGCCCAGCAGCAGCACGCGCTTGCCCGACAGCGTCAGCAGGAACGGCTCGGACTGGCCCGGCAGTGTGCGCAGCATGCTCGCGACCAGGCCATCGGCGTCCGTGTTGAACCCCACCAGCCTGCCGTCCTCGGTCTGCATGAACGTGTTGACCGCGCCGATCTCCCGTGCGATGGGGTCTATCTCGTCCAGCAGCGGCATGATGGCCAGCTTGTGCGGCACCGTCACGTTGGAGCCCATGAAGCCGGGGTAGGCACGCGCCGTCTCGACGAACCCGGCCAGGTTCTCCGGGCGCACGTCGAACGGGCAGTGCACCGCGTCGAGCCCGATGTCGCCGAATGCCGCGTTCCACATCGCGGGGCTGCGCGAGTACTTGGACGGCGACTCGCCCATCGAGCCGGACAACAGCGAGCGCCCCGCCACCTCCGCGGGCAGCGGGTTATCGAGGAAGCGTTGCAGATCGTCGAGCGTGCTCATGCGTCGAGTCTAGCAAAGCAGGCAGTCTCCGGCGTGAGGCTAAGGGCAATTGGAGAGCCACACTTACGTTGACCCCTTATAGACACCCCTGTTATAACAACATCGTGATGCCCCCTGGCGTCCTCCCGCCTAAAGTGCGGTCAAGCACGCCCAGGGCGTTATACCGTGTAAAGAGAGCCGGGGGTTCCCCGGCTCTCTTTCCCGATACTACAGGTGGCAGATGGCGCGTCTTGCAATCTTCATCGACGGCGGATACATGGATGTGCTCGCTGAGCAGCAATTCCGCCGAAGGGTCAACTACGAATCGCTCTGCAACGAGATAAAGGGAATCGTGGCAGCGAAGACCGCTGAGCCACTGGACCTCCTTCGTACCTACTACTATCACTGCCTTCCGTACCAGAGCAAGAACCCGAAACATGAAGAGGCCACACGCTACGCGAACAAGCGACGGTTCTTTGACGCACTCCGGCAGATACCGCGGTTCGAGGTCAGGGAGGGGAGACTCGCATTTGTTGGTATGAACAGGCAGGGGAGGCCCATCTTTCAGCAGAAGCGCACAGATATGCTGCTCGGTCTGGACGTAGCTCTTCTGAGCGCCAAACGACAGATCACACACGCCGCGATTCTCGGTGGCGACAGCGATTTCCTCCCAGCTATCGAAGTAGCGGCGCAAGAAGGTGTTGCCGTCTGGTTGTTCCACGGTCCGAGCTCCGGCTATGCAAGAGAACTCTGGACACGTGCCGACGAACGGCATGAGATAGACGACGCCTTCATGCAGCGCGTTGAACGTTAGTCCCCCTCCGGTTCCGCACTGCCGTACATGCTCTGCAGCAGGTCGAGGAACGCCGTGACCAGCGGGCCGTAGGACGACGCCCTCCGCACCATCGCCGCCGTCGGCAGCGTGATGCGGTGCCCCTCCTCCAGCTGCACGTGCGCGAGCGTGCCCATCCCGAACTCCCGCTCCACCGACTTGTACGGCAGGAAGCTCACCCCAAGCCCGCGCTCGATCATCCGCTTGGTCGACTCGATGCTGTCCAGGTCCATCGCGATGTTCGGCACGATGCCCGCCTCCCGGCAGACCCGGTCCATCAGCACGAAGTACGTGCTCTCCTTGTCGTAGATGATGAGCGGCTCCGACCCCACCTCGTAGATGCTGGCGTGACCGTCCTTCGTGAACCGGTGCTCCGGGTGCGTCACCAGCACGATCTCCTCGTCGTACAGGTGCGTCGTGACCACCTCCGGGTGGTTCAGCGCACGCGACACGCCCACCTGTATCTGCTCCGACAGCACCCACTCCAGCACTTCCGACGAGCGCCCTGTCTTGATCGCCACGTCCACGGCGGGATAACGCTCGTGGAACGTCTCCAGTATCCCCGGCAGCACTGCCGACGATATCCCGCGCGCCGCGCCGATGTGCAGCCGTCCCGTCGCCGCGGTCCGGCTCGCCACGACCGTCTCCTTGCCGCGCTCCAGCGTATCGAGCGCACGCTGCGCGTACGGCAGGAACGTCCGGCCCGCGTCGGTCAGGCGCACGCCCCTGCCGATGCGGTTGAACAGCGGCTCGCCCAGATCGCTCTCCAGCAGAAGGATGCGGGTGCTGAGCGTCGGCTGCGTGACGCCCAGCTCTGACGCCGCGCGGCTGAACGAGTGCAGCCGTACCGCCGTCAGGAACGCCTCCAACTGGCCTATCTCCATGCCCTTCCCCTGCGCCACGCCGTCTTCGCGCGACAGGATATAGTACCCGCGTCCTACGTCGGCGATGGGTGTCTGATCCCCTCTCCCTTGAGGGGAGAGGGTGAACCGGCGGGGTGTGGGCCGGTGCGCAAGCGGAACCTGCACAAGGAGAGGAACGATGGCAGACCTCACGAAGATCGGCTTCATCACGTTCGGTGAGGGCGCGGCGGTCACGCTCGCGAGAGCGGGCGGACTCTTCGAGACGCAGGGCCTCGAGGTCGAGGTGACGCGCACACCGAGCTCCACGGAACAGATGCGCGGCCTCATCCAGGGCCGCTGGCAGATCGCGTCCACCGCGTTCGACAACGTGCTCGCGTGGTCGGAGCGCGAAGGGCCGGAGGTCGTCGCCGTCGCCCGGGCAAGTTCGGGGGTGAACCTGTCCGTCTACGTGCGGCCCGAGATCCGGACGTGGGACGACCTGCGCGGGAAGGCGCTCGCGGTCGACGCCGTCGACACGGCCTACGGCCTTGTCCTGCGCCGCATCCTGCAGGAGCACGGGCTGGAGCTCGACCGCGACTACACGTTCGTCCCCGCCGGCGCGACCGGCTACCGGCTCGAGTCCATGGAGAAGGGCGAGACGTTCGCCGGCGTCCTCAACCCCCCGTGGAACGCCCGCGCCGAGGAGGCAGGGATGCGGCTCATCGCCCGCCATTCGGACGTCGTCCCCGGCTACCCCGGAGGCGTGATCGCCGTCAGCCGCCCGTGGGGCGAGGCGAACCGCGGCATCGTCGTCGGCTTCCTCCGGGCGCTGCTCGACGCCGCCCGCTGGGCAGCAGACCCGTCGCGCCGCGATGCAGCGATCGCGCTGCTCACGAGCGCCACGGACATCAGTGAGGAACGGGCCGCGCGAGAACTCGACGACATCCCCAGCCCCATGCGCCCGGAGACGGAGACGTTCGCCATCCCGCTGGAGATACGCCTCCGCTTCGGCCTCACCCCGCCGCACGGGCCCGACATCGCCTCCTACCTCGACCACTCCTACCTCGACGAAGCGCAAGCGTAGCGCAATCCCAGTGCCATTCTCCCGTTGACCCGCCGCGTCCGGCACACCTACACTAACTCCGCTCTCGGGGGTGCTCATGGCCCGTGCGATATGGAAAGGCGCGATAAGTTTCGGGATGGTCGCCATCCCCATGAAGCTCTATATCGCCACCGAGAGCAAGGACATCGGCTTCGTCCAGCTCCACGACTCCTGCCACACCCGCCTCAAGCAGAAGCGCTGGTGCCCCTATCACGAGGAGGAGGTCGAGTACAGCGAGGTCGTCCGCGGCTTCGAGTTCGCCCGTGACGAGTACCTCGTGATGGAGGCGGAGGACTTCGACAACCTCCCGCTCAAGACCACCCACACCATCGACATCCTCCGGTTCGTGGACATCGCCACCATCGACCCCGTCCACTACGAGAAGAGCTACTACATCGAGCCCGAGAGCGTCGGCGTAAAGCCGTTCGCCCTCCTGAAGAAGGCGCTGGAGGCCACGGACCGCGTCGCCGTCGCCAAGGTCGCACTCCGCAACAAGGAGCACCTCTGCCTCATCCGCCCGTACGTCGACGGCCTCATCATGGAGACGATGTACTACCCGGACGAGATACGGGGCACCGCCGAGCTCGACCTGCCGGGCGACGTCGAACTGAGCGAGGCCGAGCTGCAGATGGCGGTGATGCTCATCGATCAGCTCACCGGCGAGTTCCAGCCCGGCGAGTACCAGGACGAGTACCGCGATGCCCTCCAGCAGGTAATCGAGACCAAGCTCGGCTCCGGCGCGCCCATCTCCGCGGCCCCGGAGGCCCCGCAGGGCAAGGTGCGCGACCTCATGGAGGCCCTGCGCGCATCCATCGAGGCAGCCCGCGCGCCCACTTCCGAGGCCGAAACTGAGGAACCTGTCGCCGCCGCTCGCAAGGCGAGGAAGGCTTCCTGATCCCATGACGACAACCTCGCAGACCGGCTCCGAACGCGCTGCACTCGCCTTCGGTCTGGTCGAGCCCATGATCCCCACCCCGTCCCCCGAGCCGACCGACGCGCCCGACCGCCTCTACGAGATCAAGTGGGAGGGCATCCGCGCCATCTCCGTCGTCAGCAAGGGCGACGTGCGCATGCACACGCGCGGCGGGGCCGACATCACCGCCGCGTTCCCCGAAGTCGCCGATGCGCTTCGCAACGCCGCCGGGGACGCGAGTGTCGTGCTCGACGGGGAACTGGTCGCGCTCAGCGACGAGGGCATCCCCCAGCGCTACGCCGTCGTCGAGCGCTGGCTCGCCGGGGCCGAAGCCAGGCGCAGGACGCCCGTCAACTACGAGGTGTTCGACATCCTCCACCTGGACGGCAAGCCGCTCCTGAACCACCCGCTCTACGAGCGCAAGGCCCGCCTCCACGACGCGCTGCGGCCCAACGCCACCGTCCACGTCTGCCACTTCGAGGAGGGCGAGGGCGTGGCGATGTACGCCGCCGCGCGGGAGCTCGGCCTCCACGGCATCGTCGCCAAGGACAAGCACAGCCTCTACGAACCGGGCAAGCGCTCCCGCCACTGGCTCTCCACCAAGCACGCCCGCACGATGAACCTCGTGGTCGGCGGCTACACGTTCGGCGGCAGCAGGCAGCCCTTCGACTCGCTCCTGCTCGGGGTGTTCGAGGACGGACTGCTCCGGTTCACCGGCGCTGCGGGCGGGGGCACGGCGCGGGGCGACCAGCGCCTCCTCCACCGGATGCTCTCCCAGCGGCACACCGACCAGTGCCCCTTCGCCCGCGAGCCCGGCGTCAGCCTCTTCTCCCACTGGTGCGAGCCGTCCCTCGCGGTCGAGGTCGAATACGGCGAGCGCTCACCGGACGGCACGCTGCGCTTCCTCGTCTTCAACTCGCTCCGCCCGGACATCAACCCGCGCGACTGCGACGTGCTCTCGCTCGCTTCCTGAGGGGGCTCCGCGAACTGCGGCGTAGGGGGCGGTTTGAAACCACTCCCTACAACCCGCCCAACCACCTCACCAACACGCCCGCCGCCTCGTCCCAGACGTCTTCCCGCGAGCGCCCGCTCGATTTGAGCGTCGCGAAGCCGTGGTCCGCGCCGTCGAGCAGGTGCACACGCGCGTCCGGCACGAGCGCGGCGGTTGCCGTCAGCTCGTCCGGCGAGGCAAAGGCGTCGCGCGTGCCCGAGCAGAAGAGCGCCGGACACGCGATGGCCGGCAGGTGCGCGGTGCGCAGCCGCTCCGGCCTGCCCGGCGGGTGCAGCGGGTACGCGAACAGCGCGAGCGCGTCCACCGACGCTCCCTCCGACGCCAGCACCGACGCGATGCGTCCGCCCAGCGACCTCCCACCTATGGAGATGCGCGTCCCGTCCGAACGCGACGACTCCAGCACGGCGCGCCACGTCGCCAGCAGCGTCGCCGGGCTGTCCGGCCTGCGACTGCCCGCCTCCTGGTACGGAAACTGGAAGCGCACGAGCGATATGCCCGTCTCCGGCAACCGTTCAGCGAGCCGCCGACCGAACGGGTCGCGCAGGTTCGAGCCCGCGCCCGGCGCGTAGACGAACGTCCACTCCGCGCCTTCGACGGCGTTCTGGAGAACGCTCACCCCACCGGCGCTGTCCGGCGTCTCAGCCATCGGACTCCCCGCCATCGCCGCCTTGGCCGCCGCCGCGCTGACGACCGCCCTGGCCGCCGCCGAACAGCCCGCGGCCGAAGCCGCCACCCGCACCGCCGACGTTCACGCTCGCCGCGGACAGGCTGCCGTCCGCCTCACGCTGCACGAACGCCGTTACGGTCACGCCGGCGGCCAACTCGCCAGCCGCCTCGGCGGCCGTCGTCGTGATCCGCACCGGCGTCTCATCCGCCAGCGCGAACTCCGCCGGACCGTCCGCCGTCTCCAGCGTCAGCACGCCGTCCGCGAACGACGCGACCGAACCCGTGACCACAGCCGCGAGCCCGCCGAAGCCGCCACCGCCGCCCGCGCCCTGTCCCGCACCGCCCACGGTGACCGACGCGGCTGCCAATCCGCCGGAGTCGTCCGGGCGCGCGATGACCGACACCTCCGCTCCTTCCACGAGATAAGGCCCCGCGTCGCTCACTGCCTTCGTCACGTTCACCGGCGCATCGTCTGCCACGGCGATCGCAGCCTCGCCGTCCGGCGTCTCCAGCCGCAGCGTACCGCCCTCGAACGACACCACCGTCCCCGCCAGCGGTTCGGCGTTCCGCACGCCTTCCGCTCCTGCCGCGTCGGGTGCGTCGCCCACCACCCCTCCACCTGCCAGTCCCTGCAGGGCCTCCGCCGGGATCATGCCGGAGTCGATAGCCATCTGTATCTGGGCGCGCGCCATCGCCGCTGCTTCGGGGTTGTTCTCCAACTCCTGGCGCTGCTCCTCCGGCAGTGCCGCCATGATGTCGTCCACAGAGGGTTGCCCGCCGGTCTGTCGGGCCCGCCCGGTCCCAGCGCCGGCCCCTGTGCCCGCATCCGCGCCGCCCGCGCCCGGCGCGACGAGGCCCGCCGTCTCGGGCGCGGCCTCCTCTTCCTCCATCGGAACGAACTGCGCAGCGCCGTAACCCGCGCCCGCCCCCACGAGGGCGAACAGCAGCAGCGTCAGTATGAACCCTCTCGCACCCATCAGCGTGAACCTCCGTTACTCATGCCGCAGCGCCTCTATGGGATGCAGTTGCGCCGCCCGCGCCGCCGGATAGATGCCGAAGAAGAGTCCTATCGCCGCCGACACCACGAGCGCCAGCGCCGCGATGTCGCCGCTGAACACCGTCGTCAGTTCCGAGCCCGCGAGCGTGAACCCGTCCATCACCCGGGATGCCACCACGCCCGCGCCGACGCCAAGCAGACCGCCGCCGATGCTCAGCAGCACCGCCTCGGTCACGAACTGCGCGAGGATGTCGCGCCGCTTCGCCCCCAGCGCCTTGCGGATGCCTATCTCCCGCGTACGCTCCGTCACCGACACGAGCATGATGTTCATGATGCCGATGCCGCCAACGACGAGCGAGATGCCCGCGACCGCGCCCAGGAACACGGTCAGCGTCCCCGTCGTCTCGCTCAGCGCATCGATGACCGACTGCTGCGTATCGACCCGGAAGTCGTCCGTGTCCGTGATCTCGTGCCGCAGGCGGAGCACCGTCGCCGCTTCCTGCTGCGCCTCCTCGATCCGTTCGCCGTCCGCCTGCACGTTGATGAGCGAGACCGTGAGGTCGCCCGCGGCGGTGCGCTGGCCGCTCAACCGGAAGAACGCCGTCGTCAGCGGGACGAGCACGCGGTTGTCCTCGTTCCCGAAGGCGGTAGCCCCCTTGCTCTCCAGCACCCCGATGACCGTGAAGCGGATGCCGGAGATGGCGATGTCCACGCCAATCGGGTCGCGCTCCTCGAACAGGTCCTCGGCGGTCTGCGAACCGAGCACCGCCACGTTCTTCCGGTTCAGCACGTGCGCGGGTGAGATGAACTCGCCCGACGCGACCTCGAAGTTCCGCACGTCCGCGAACTCCGCCGTGACCCCGGCCACCTGCGTGAACGTATCGGTGGACCGGTACGTCACCGAACCGCTCACGGAGACCTCCGGCGCGACGTTCACGATGGAAGGCGTGAACACGGGGTCCACCAGCGCCAGCGCGTCGTCCAACGTCAGATCGCCGTCCAGCGGGCGCACATAGAGCAGGTTCGAGCCGAGCGACTCGATGCGGTTGGTTATCTCCTCCTGTGCGCCGCGACCGATGGACATGAGCGCGATAACCGCCGCCACGCCGATGATGATGCCGAGCAGCGTCAGGCCCGTCCGCAGGCGGTTCCCGCCGATGGACGACCATGCCGTGCCGATGAGCGCGATCGGCGTCATGCGGGTGCCCCCTCCGCGGCCTGCGCCAGCAGCGGGTCAGGGACCGGCTCGTCGCTCACGATCAGCCCGTCGCGCAGCGAGACGATGCGCTGCGTGTGGTGCGCCACGTCGGCCTCGTGCGTCACCAGCGCGACCGTCAGCCCGTCGTCGCGGTTCAGCCGCTGCAGGATGGCCATGATCTCGGCGCTCGATCGGGTGTCGAGCGCGCCCGTCGGCTCGTCCGCGAGCACGATGGCCGGGCCCTTCACCAGCGCCCGCGCTATCGCGACCCGCTGCTGCTCGCCGCCGGAGAGCTCCAGCGGACGGTGCTTGTAGCGGTGCCCCAGCCCTACCGATTCCAGCGCCCGGAGCGAACGGGCGCGGGCGTTCCGCCGGTCGCCGTACTGCAACGCCAGCTCCACGTTGGCCAGCGCGGAGAGCCGGGGCAGCAGGTTGTAGGTCTGGAACACGAACCCGATCCTGCTGTTGCGCGCCGCCGCCAGCCGGGCGTCGCTCCAGCGGCTCACCTCCTCTCCCTCGAGCCGGTAGCTGCCGGAGGTTGGCGCATCGAGACAGCCGATGATGTTCATCAGCGTGGACTTGCCCGAGCCGGACGGCCCCATGATGGAGACCATCTCTCCGTGCTCCACCGCGAGGCTCACGCCGTTCAGCACCGGAACGTCCAGCGCGCCCAAGCGGTAGGTCTTCCGCAGGTCGGTCACTTCGATCAGGCTTGGCACGGCTATCCGCCTCCACCGCCGCCACCGCCACCGCCGCCTTGCAAGCGCCTCGTCCCACCGCCGAACACGGCCCCGAACGCCCCGCCGCCGCCCTGCGCCGCCGACGCGGGCTCCGGCATCACCACCTGCTCACCCTCCGACAGCCCATCGATCACCACCACCCAGAAGTCGTCGCTCGGGCCGAGCGTAACCTGCCGTTCCTCGACGACGCCGTCGACCGACACGCGCACCACCGGCGCGATGATGCTGCCGCTCACCGACGACGTCGGTATCAGCAGCTCGTCGGGGTACTGCGCCAGCACGATCTCCGAGACCGCGCTCAACCCGTCGCGCAGCGTCAGCCCCGCCGGAACGTCCAGCCGTACCGTCACGGGGAACGTGACCACGCCCGTCTGCCCGGACGACGCCGCGCCGATCTCGACGATCTCCCCTGTCAGCGTCTGCCCCTCCAGCGCGCTCAGGCTCACCGCCACGGGCATCCCCACCGACACCGCCAGCACGTCTATCTCGTCCACGGAGCCGTCGACCTCCACCACGGACGGGTCCAGGATGGTGATGGACGGCTGCTGTTGACCGCCCTGCTCGCCCAGGCGGTCGCCCGCCTCCATCGAAACGTCCTCCACAATGCCGGATACCGGGGCTGTCAGCGCCGCGTTCTCCACGGCCTCCAGCGCATCGGCGAGCGCGTGCTCCGCCACGGTGATCTCGGACTGCAGCAACGCCACATCCAGCGTCTCCGTCTCGACGACGAGGTCCGCCGCCGCTTCCTCGTCGGCAACGAGCGCGTTCTCCGCTTTCTCGACCGCCTCCTCAGCCGACAGCACGTCCCGCGCTATCTTCGCGATCGTGTTCTCCAGCTCCGCCCGCTTGTCGTCCACCACTGCACGGGCATCGTCCACCGTTGTGCGGGCGTCTTCCAGCGCCGTCCACGCCTCTTCCAATTCCTCCTCCGCGCATCTTCCCTGGTATGGCGGGCCGTCGGGACACGTGCCCGCCAGCCGGCCTACGTACAACGTCTTCCAGGAGAAGACGACCAGCTCGTCCCACAGCGTCGCGGGGTCGTCGTCGGGCGGGTCCATCCACGACAGGTCGTGGTTCAGCACCTGGCGGTCGTCGAACAACGCGTCGAGGTCCAAGTGCCACCCACTCAACACTTCCGAGGGGCTCTGGGCTGTGTTCACGCTCGATGCGGGAACGCCCAGCCACTGCACGAACGCGTCCGCGTACTCCTCCGCCATCTCGTGCACCACGTCGAGCGCATCGTCCACGAGGTCCATCGCATCCCGGATCGCGTCCTCCGCGTCGGCCTCGTCCCGTGCTGTGTTTCTCATCGTGAGCTCGAGGTCGGCCTGCGCGTTCTCCAACGCGCGGCGGCTGAGCCTTACCGCATCGCTCGCCGCCGCGATCTCGGACGCGTCCGGCAGGCCGAGCGCGTCGGCCAGCGCCTCCTGGGCATCCCGCAGGTCCACCTCCGCCTTCGCGATGTCCCGCTCCAGCGACGCCATCGTCGCCGCGTCGAGCCGCGCGAGCACGTCGCCCGCCCGCACCACGCTCCCCACCTCCACGAGCACCTCGCCCACGTCGCCCGCAACGGAGAACGCGACCTCCTCGCGCATCGGGAACACCACCGTCCCGCTCGTGGCGATGGCGTCAGTCAGCGTCCCGCGCTGCACAGGGACCAGCTGTTCGCCCTCGGCGAGCCCCCCGGCCGGAGCGGTCGACGGCATCGGCGCGTAGAAGTACGCGGCGACCCCTGCTCCGATGAGAGCCGCGAGCAGTACCGGGACCTGCCAGACGTAGAACGGGCCTGCCTTCGCAGACAAGAAACGCATGCCGATGCTCCTGGAACCTGCGCGGAGGATGATACCGTCCTGAGAACGTAGCGCGTGGCGGGAACTCCGCCCACGCTCATCTACGAACGCGGGAGCGGATCGGATTCATGGGTTAGGGCCTGCTGCGACGCGACGCGCTCCCTAGTACTCCGCGTCCGGGAGCAGGTGGGGTGTCCCCTCGTCCGGCGTGACCGCGCCCGCGTTCAGCACGCACGCCAGCATCGAGTAGTAGCCCGCCGTCGCCGTCAGGTCCGTGACCGTCCGCGTCCCGAACCGTTCCTGCGCCTGCTGGAACACGTCGTCCGGCACACGCCCCTTCTCCAGGAGCGAACTGACGTACCGGAACACCAGCGCCTCGTCGCCGGAGAGGCCGTCCGGTGCGGTACGGTCGCGCACCGCCGCGATCGTTCCGGCGCTCAGCCCCTCGCCCTCTCCTATCGGCTGGTGGGCGGTCCATTCGAACTGGCAGTTCCACTCGCGCGCGACCGTCAGGATCGCCAGCTCGCGCAGCGGGCCCGGAAGCGTGTTCTCGAAGCGGATGTACGTCCCCACGTGCGCGATGCGCTGGGCGACGTCGGGGCTGTTCAGCAGCACCGTGAACGGCCCGACCACGTGCCCGCGGCTTCCCGCTATGTAGTCGTAGTGCTCCTGGTGCTCGGGGGACACTTGTTCGCGGGTCGTGACCCGTGGAAATCGCGCCATGGCGTGCTCCTTCGTCCAGATCTACAGGTAGCCCAACTCCATCGCGCGCTCCTCGTCCAGCAACGCCTCCGACACCTGCCGGCCGGAGCGCTCGTCGTGGAACGGTTGCCGGTACAGCACGCCCTCGTCGCACAACTCGCCGATGGCGTCGCGCTTCTCTTTCGCCGTCCCGGGGATGGCCTGCCGGGGGTCCTGGCACCAGGAGTCGATGATGCGCAGACTCCAGTAGTGCAGAGGCGCGGGCCCGCGCTGCACCATCGCCACGATCGCCGCCTTCAGCGTGTCGGGGTCGACGCTCTCCACTTCCGGCGTTTCGTAGTAGTCCGTCTCGTTGCCCGCCGCGGCTACCAGATCGTTGCTCACGCTCTCCGGCACGCTGCAGATGATGACGCGCTGGCCGAAGCGGTTCTTCACCTGCGTCACCAGCCGCATGTAGTCCGCGTCGCCGGACACCATCAGGAAGACCTTCTCCTTCCCGCTGTTGTCCGCGTCGAACGCCTCCACCATCATGTCGAGCGACAGGGCCATGTCGGCCGCGTTCTTGACGCGCTCTATCTGCTGTCCGCCCTTCGTCACCAGCGATCGTTTCACGGGGATGTTGATCGCCTCGATGCCGCACATGGACAGTTGCCGTGTTATCTCGGACGGGTGCTCGCTGAAATCGGCATAGGCCCGCATCATCGTGGGCCGCCCATACTTCTGCGCCTTGTCCACTATCTGCCGGAAGTCCGGCTCCATACCGTAGTGGTTCAACAGGCCGTAGCGCAGGTTCTCCAGATCGATGAATACAGCTACTTCCCCAACCATAGAATCAACTCCCTTCGTCCAGATGTCTGTACTGGAAATGCGAGCTTGTTCACAAACCGGCGCGCATTGTACGCCACTTCCGCGCACTGTCCAGTTAAGCTCCCCCGCATCCAACCCTCCATACCGTCAACCCGCCCCGCCCTCGCGCTATAATGCCTCCGCCGCGCCTGTCGGGCGCGGTCACGCGCGTCCGAGCGCAGGAGCAACCCCATGCCAGAGATGACCGGCGGACAAGCGCTCATACGCTCCATGCGCCGCGAGGGCGCGGAGGTCGTCTTCGGCCTGCCCGGCGTCCAGATGTACCACGCGATCGACCCCATCCTGGACGAGCCCGGGATGCGCTTCATCACCGTCCGGCACGAGCAGGCCACCGCCTACATGGCCGACGGCTTCACCCGCGCGGGAGGCGGCACCGGCACGGCGATGGTCGTTCCCGGCCCCGGCCTCCTCAACGCCTCTGCCGCCATCGGCACCGCGTACGCGGCGTCCTCGCCCATCCTCGTCGTCTCCGGGCAGGTGCAGAAGGACCTCATCGGCAAGGACGTGGGCATACTCCACGAGGTCAACGACCAGATGGACGCGATACGCCCCGTGACCAAGGCGGCCTACCGTGTCCTCGACGCCGTCGACGTGCCCGGCGTCGTCCACGAAGCGTTCCGCCAGCTCCGCACCGGACGCCCGCGCCCGGTCGAGATCGAGATACCGCCGGAGACGCTCTCGGAGGTCGCGGACATCGACCTGCTGGAGCCCGGCGACTACCGCCGCGACGCCGCCTCCGACTCGGACATCGAGCGGGCGGCGCGCGCGCTGGCGGAAGCGAAGAACCCCATCATCTGGGCGGGCGGCGGCGTCATCTCCTCCGGCGCGTCCGACGCGCTGCTGCGCGTCGCCGAGCACCTGCAGGCCCCGGTGATGACGACGCACGAGGGCAAGGGCGCGGTCCCCGACTCCCACTACCTCAGCATGGGCACGTTGAAGTCGCGCGCCGACGACTTCCGCAACCACCTCCGGCACCACGACGTCTTCCTCGCGGTCGGCACCCGCTTCGCCAGCGCGATGCTCACCCACGACGCGCAGATCGTGCAGATAGACATCGATCCTGAGGAGATCGGGCGCAACTACCCCGGCAACACGCTCGGCATAGTCGGCGACGCCAAGGGCTCGCTGGAGAAGCTCGGCGACGCCCTTGCGGACGCCATGCCCCCCGCCGAGAGCAAGCGCGAACTGCTGGACAAGCTGCGCGCGGCGCGCTTCGGCCCCCTCCGCGTCGAACCGCTCGACTCCTACATGAACGCCGTCCGCGCCGCCATCCCGCCGGACGGCATCTTCGTCGCCGGCATGACCCAGCTCGGCTACTACAGCAGGCTCTTCTACCCTGTCGAGCAGCCGGGCACGTACCTCAACTCCTCCTATTTCGGCAACCTCGGCTTCGCCTGGCCGACCGCACTCGGCGCGAAGACCGGGCAGCCGGACAGGCCCGTCGTCTGCGTCTCCGGCGACGGCGGCTTCCTCTTCAACTCGCAGGAGCTCGCCACCGCCGTCCAGTACGGCATCAACGCCGTCTGCGTCGTCTTCAACGACCACGCCTTCGGCAACGTCATGCGCGACCAGGAGGACCGCTTCGATGGCCGTGTCATCGGCTCCCAGCTCCACAATCCGGACTTCGTGAAGCTCGCCGAGGCGTACGGCGCACGCGGACTCCGCGCCGAAACGCCCGCCGCCCTGGAAGAAGCGCTCCGCAACTCCATCGCCTCGGACGACGCCCCAACCCTCATCGAGGTGCCTTTCGGCCCCGTCCCCTCGCCGCTCTAACCCTCATGCCGCCAACCCAGACCACCATCGACCTCCCCCAAGTCAGCGTCGCCGCCCTCCGCGCCGGGAACGGCCCGCGCCTGCTCTACATCCACGACGAGCTCTCGTCCGGGTGGACACCGTTCCTCGACCGCCTCGCCGAGCGCTTCGAGGTCACCGCGCCGGAGCTGCCCGGCTTCGGCTGCAGCGAACGCCCCGACTGGGCCGACACGCTCGACGACCTCGCGTTCACCGTCGCCGACCTCGCCGACGCCCTCGCCCCCACGGCCATAGTCGGCGCGAGTCTCGGCGGTTGGCTCGCGGTCGAGGCCGCCGTACGCGGCGCGCCCGCTTCCGCGCTCGTCGCCATCGGTGCGCCCGGCATCGACATCCTCGGCGACCCGCCATTCGACTACTTCGTGCTGCGGCAGGACGAGCGGCCCGCCCTCTTCTTCGACAACCCCGAGTGCGCGCCGGAGGTAGACGAGGACTCCGCCATCCGCAACGAGAGCATGACCGCGCGCCTCGTCTGGCAACCCCGCTACGTCAACCCCGCGCTCGCCGGACGCCTCCACCGCCTGCGGGCCCCGGCGCTCGTGGTCTGGGGCGCGAACGACCGCTTCCTCTCACGCGCCCACGGCGAGGTGCTCGCGAACGGCGCGCCGGACGGGCGGCTCGCCGTCGTGAACAACGCCGGCCACTTCCCCGCACGCGAGCAACCCGACGCGACAGCCGCACTCGTCGCCGGGTTCGTCGGAGCGTAAACCCCATGCAGTTCGTCTACTTCCACCTCATGCCCTGGCCGCACCTCGACGAGTCGTTCGAGAGCGAGCGCTCGGCATGGGTCACCTACTCCAACGCCCACTTCGACCCGGAGCGCGGCGCCGAGGTCTACGAGCAATACCTCTCGCAACTCGTCTACGCCGAGGAGTTGGGGTTCGACGCCATCGCCGTCAACGAGCACCACCAGACCGCCTACGGGCTCATGCCGTCGCCCGACGTCATCGCCTCGTACCTCGTCGCCCGCACGAGCCGCGCGAAGATCGCCATCCTCGGCAATGCGACGCCGCTGCGCGACCACCCCCTGCGCGTCGCTGAGGAGGTCGCGATGATGGACGTCATCAGCGGCGGGCGGGTCATCTGCGGCTTCGTGCGCGGCATCGGGCCGGAGTACCACAACTTCACGATGAACCCTGCCACCAGCCTCGAGCGCTTCCGCGAGGCCCACGACCTCATCGTCGAGTCGTGGACGCGCCCCGGCCCGTTCCGCTGGGAGGGGAAGCACTACCGCTTCGAGTACGTGAACCCGTGGCCCCGCCCGCTCCAGCAGCCGCACCCGCCCATCTGGATACCGTCGCAGGGCAGCGGCGAGACGATCGGCTGGGCGGCGGAGCGGCGCTACACCTTCATCGTCACCTTCACGCCGTTCCGCAACGTTGCCCGCTTCATGGGACAGTACCGCGACGCCGCGCGAGAGAACGGCTACGACGCCGCGCCGGAGCAGATGGGCTGGGCGCTTCCCGTCTACGTCGGCGCGACCGACGAGGCCGCCATCGACGAGG
Source organism: Dehalococcoidia bacterium (assembly GCA_965220655.1). Taxonomy (GTDB): domain Bacteria; phylum Chloroflexota; class Dehalococcoidia; order Lucifugimonadales; family Australimonadaceae; genus Bin16. The sequence goes on from CBDCQO010000004.1 coordinate 34,070, forward strand.
CGCGACCGCACGCCGAGTACCTCTTCAACCAGCTGGTGCGCCGCCCGCTGCCCGTCTTCTTCCCGCCCGGCTACCTCTCCGAGGACTCGGCGAAGAACGTCCTGCGCGCCTTCTCCGCCATCGGGACCCAGCGCACCACCATCGAGCAGCTGGACACCAACTCGCAGATGATCGTCGGCTCGGCCGAGACCGTAACGCACCGCCTGCGCGAGTGCATCGACGAGTCTGGCATCGGTACGCTCGTCCTCCTCCCGCAGTTCGGCTCGATGCCCCACGAGCAGGCGGTCGGGAACATGGAGCGCATCGCGGAGCAGGTCATGCCCGCCCTGCGGGACCACGTCAGCGCGGTCTACCGCTGAAGAAAGCCGGCATTGCATGTCATGCCGGCCCTACGCCTGGTCGAACTCCTGCCTGGTGATACCCAGGTCTCTCCGGATCCCGTGGACCGTCCCTGTGGCCAGGTCTCGATTGCCATGTCTTGGGATGGTGGTTTCCTGGTTGTTGGCCGGGTTGATCCAGATTTCGTGCGAACCTCCCGCTTGGCGGTCAAAGGCGCAGCCCAGCCTTCTGAGCTTCCTCGTCAACTCCCTGTAGGTCATACAGCGACGGAGATGCTGCCTTGTCCTGTCCGCAACCGGGCTATCCGCGCAGGCAGAGGTTTTCCACGGTCCTGGTAGGAGAGGATGAAGTGCTCAGCCACCGTGCACAGCTCAGCCAAAGTCTCTTTCGGTGTCTCAGCCCAGGCTCGGCACCCGGGAAGTTCGGGGATCTCAGCCATGTAGAACCACCCCTGTTCCTCGCAGGGTTCGTGCAACACGTAGTCCAACTGGTACAACTCCATGCTCACCGCTCCACGATGGCCTCAGCCCGCATTGTACGCCCTGTGCGACCACGTCAGCGCGGTCTACCGCTGAAGGGCGTCTGATCCCCTCTCCCTTGAGGGGAGAGGGCTAGGGTGAGGGTGAACCCGCCCGCGTACGCCGTCCGTTCAGCAGCGTCCCCACCGGCGTGTACCGCACGCCCCACTCGTAGACGACCAGCAGCACGCCCGTCGTCACGACGATCAGCAGCACCAGTTTGACCGCCGAGGGCAGCGCCCACTCGAACGACAACCCCTGCAGCGCGATGATCAGCGGCAGGTGCGCCACGTAGAGCCAGTACGAGGCGTCCGACAGGTAGCGCACGCGCGCGTTCCCGGCGCCCAGCACCGCGCGGAAGAGCCCCATCAGCCCCAGCGCCATCATCCAGGCGTAAGCGGCCTGGAAGAACAGCGAACCCCAGCGCGCGCCGCCCTGCGCCGTGCCGCCGTCCTCGGGGAACGTCAGCACGAGGCCCGCGAGCAACACGACCACCGCGAGCGGCAGCGTCGCCTGCCACCAGCGTCCGATGCGCGCTCCTCCCTCGTTGCGGCCGAAGTAGACGGCCCCGAACGCGAAGAAGACGCCGTAGTAGACCAGCACGTGCGGCGCGGGCAGGAGCCCCGTGAAGGTGTCCGCCCCGAACTCGGGGTATGCGCCCTCGACGCCCATGAAGTACTGCGTCGCCATCGTCACCGGCACCGCCCACAGGTAGAGCGCCGGGGTCACGACCAGCCGGTCCGGCAGCCAGGACAGGCCGAGTCCCAGCCGCGCCGCGGCCCACGCGACCAGGGCGAACGCTCCCACCAGCCAGACGAGATACCAGAGGAACCAGAGGTGGCTGAAGACGTCGTAGGTGAACAGCCCGCCCCACTGCTGCAGGTACAGCGCCTCCCAGTACCACGGCACGAGCAGACCCTGCCCCTCGTCTACGTCCGCATGCGGGTCGTCCCGGTACGGCGCCACGCCGCTTGCCGCGTCCGTCCGCTCCCCCGCGGCGTCGGCCTCCTCGTCTGTCCCTGCCCCGGCAGCGCCGGCTGCCTCCTTCGGCCGCTCCATCGCTTCGGTCAGGAGCTGCACGACTGCCGCGCGCCCCGCGTCCAGCGCCGCCTGCTCGTACGACAGCCCCAGCAGGCCCACGTAGTACGCCGTCGTCGCGGCGTCCGCCTGGCTGCTGTGGATCGGAAGGGCGCCGTTCGGGTGCCGGGCATGGGGGTCCGCGCCGCGCTCCAGCATCAGCCGCACGACTTCCGCCCGGCCCATGAACGCTGCCGAGTGCAGCGCCGTGCTCCCGTCGCCGTTGAGTGTGTGGACCGCCGCGCCGTTGTCGAGCAGCCACTCCGCCGCGTCCACATGACCGTGCAACGCCGTCCAGCCCAGCGGCGTCGTGCCGAGGGCTGGGTCGGGAACGTCCAACGGCGCGCCCGCTTCCGCGTGGCGCTCCAGCGCGGCGACGTCGCCCCGCGCAGCAGCCATCCACACGTTGTCCTCCGGCACGGTCTCCGCTTCTTCGGCGGCAGCGCCATCGTCGACCGCGTCGGACGCGCTCTCCGCGTAGCCCCACGCCGCCCACGTCAGCGGGATCACGACGATCATCGCGATCACCAGCGGCAGAAGGACCCGCCGCGCCCGGTGAGTCACCAGCGCCTGCAGCCCGCGCTGACGCCACAGCATCGCCGTGAAGAAGCCGCTCATCAGGAAGAAGACCGGCATCCGGAACCCGTGGATCGCCGTCACCAGGATGGCGTATGGCGTCCCGTCGCCCTCGACCGACGCATCGCTGACCGCCCACGCTCCGGGGATGAACGCGAGCGCCGCGTGCAGCACGATGCCGAGCAGCATCGCGAACGCCCGCAGCGCGTCGAGGTCGTGCCGCCGCTCGATGCTCCCGTTTGCCTGTTCAGCGTTGGTCATGTCCCGTCACCGGATGGCCTGCGGATTCTAGTGGAACGGGACGCCGTTGTGGCGCGCGAACTGCCGATTCGCGGCGGATCCGATGATTCGCCCAGCATGACTGCCCGAATGTCATCGAAACGTTATGTAACTCGGCAAGAACGTCACCCCGGTGCCTCGAACCACCACTTGCCACTCCACCCGCCCCTCCATACACTTGCGCCTGCCCCATGACTCCTCGAACACTCCCTCACCGGAGAGGCGCGACATGACGATGCAACGCCACGAGACCATCACCAAACCCTCCACCCCGCGCGACAACCCCAATCTCGCCGACTACGACGCCACGCGGGCCTCGTTCGACTGGGACGAGGTCGAGAAGGAGATCGACTTCCTTCCCGGCGGCGGGCTCAACCTCGCCTACGAGGCCATCGACCGCCACGTCGCCCACGGCAACGGCGCCAAGCCCGCCATGCTCTGGGAGGGCAAGAACGGCGAGAAGGAGACCTACACCTACGACGACATGCGGCGCGAGACCGATAAGTTCGCCAACGTCCTCGGCTCGCTCGGCGTCGAGAAGGGCACCCGCGTCTTCACCTTCATGGAGCGCGTGCCCGAGATCTACTTCACCGTCTTCGGGACGCTCAAGGCCGGCTGCGTCATCGGCCCCCTCTTCTCCGCATTCGGCCCCGACCCCGTGCGCGACCGCATGGAGGACAGCGGAGCGAAGGTGCTCGTCACCCAGCCCGACCTGCGGAAGAAGATCGCGGAGATCATCCCGCAACTCCCCGACCTCCAGCACGTCATCGTCGTCAACAAGAACGGCCGCTCCACCGAGCCGCTCGCCGAGGGTGACCTCGACTACTACGCCCTGATGAACGAGGCGTCGGACGACTTCGGCCCCATCGCCACCACGCGCGACGACTACTCCATCATGCACTACACGTCCGGCACCACCGGCAAGCCCAAGGGCGCCGTCCACCGCCACAACGCCGTTATCCAGCACTACCTCACCGGCAAGTGGTGCCTGGACCTCCACCCGGACGACATCTACTGGTGCACCGCCGACCCCGGCTGGGTCACCGGCACCTCTTACGGCATGTCGGCCCCGTGGACGAACGGCGTCACGCAGGTCATCTACGAGGGCGGCTTCAGCGCACGCAAGTGGTACCAGATATTGGAGGACTACAACGTCACCGTCTGGTACACCGCGCCCACCGCCATCCGTATGCTGATGAAGTCCGGCGTCGAGCTCCCGAAGACGTTCGACCTCTCCAACCTCCGCTTCGCCGCGTCCGTCGGCGAGCCGCTCAACCCGGAGGCCGTCGAGTGGGGCGTCGAGGCCATCGGCATGCCCTTCCACGACAACTGGTGGCAGACCGAGACCGGCGGCATCATGATCGCCAACTACGCCTGCATGGACATCCGTCCCGGCTCGATGGGCAGACCGCTCCCCGGCATCAACCCCGGCATCATCGACGCCGAGGGCAACGAGAAGCCGGACGGCCAGGAGGGCAACCTCGCCGTCCGTACGCCCTGGCCCTCCATGTTCCAGACCTACTGGCAGCAGCAGGAGCGCTACGACTCCCGCTTCGTCAACGGCTGGTACATCACCGGCGACGAGGCCGTCCGCGACTCCGACGGCTACTACTGGTTCATCGGACGCTCGGACGACGTCATCAACACCGCAGGGCACCTCGTCGGCCCGTTCGAGGTCGAGTCCGCCCTCATCGAGCACCCCGCCGTCGCGGAGGCCGGCGTCATCGGCAAGCCGGACCCCATCGCGATGGAGGTCGTCAAGGCGTTCGTCTCCCTCAAGGACGGCTACGAGCCGAGCGACGAACTGCGCCGCGAGCTGATGGGCTTCGCGCGCCAGAAGCTCGCCGCCGCCGTCGCCCCGCGCGAGATCGAGATCATCCCCGGCCTCCCCAAGACGCGCAGCGGCAAGATCATGCGCCGTCTCCTCAAGGCCCGCGAGCTCGGCCTCGACGAGGGCGACACCTCCACGCTCGAAGAAGACTAGCCCCCGTCGTTCCTGCGAAGGCAGGAACCTCGCAGCCCTTGCGCGGAGCGGACCGTCTGCTCCCCTCTCCCGCTGGGAGAGGGGCTGGGGGTGAGGGTTGCTACGGCGAGCGTTCGCCGCGGTCCCTAAAGGGCCTCCGAGTCCGGTTCGCTCGTCCGGGTGTCTTTCGACGACGCCAGCCCCCGCCCCAACAGCACCATGTAGACGAGTCCCGCCACGGACATCGCCGCGAACACCGGCGCGAATGCCAGCTCCAGCCTGTCCGAATGCCACGCGGTGACGAACACCACCAGCGACGCCACGGCCAACACCGCAACGATGCCGTTCAACACGGGGGGCAGACGGAGAGGCTCAGGCCGGAAAGCGAGCCCCAGCGCCAGGACTGCCACACCGGCAAGGCCGGCCACGTTGGACGTGAAGAGCAACCCCCACACCACCCGTTGGAGGTGCTGCGCCGACTGGAGCCATTCCTCCGACTCCATCCCGCTGCTCTCCAGCGATGCCACCCCCATACCGGTGATCATGTAGTCGAAACCCCGCATCACCATCTGCAGTACCAGGGCGATCGCCATCGCCATGAGGCCGATCCGCGGCACCGGTGCCGCGTACCGCCACAGGGTCACGATGCCGTTGAGCATGAGCAGTGCCCCGAAGATGATGACGATGGGCACGGTGTAGGACAGCGCCTCGTTGCGCGCCATCGCCAGCGTGAGGTCGCTGAGGCTGGTGGAGGGCACGGTGTCCACCGCGCCGCGGCCCGGCGAGAGCGCATAGCCCACCGCCACTGCTGCGGCCCCGACCAGCAGGGACCAGCCGCCCAGCCTCTTCTCTGTCCAACGCATGACGTGTCCCACGACGGCTACCCTATTCAGACTCCGGCGCTTCCGACGCGCGCGGCGTCCCTTCCCTGTTCTCTCGCGGTCGCCGGGCACCCCGGCGGGCTACCGCACTCAGCAACCCGGTTGCCCGGGGTTGCCGCAGCACTCCTGCTCCCCTCCCTTGAACTTCCGCCCGTAGTTGGAGGCTGCGACGAGGAGCCTCCTGTGCCACGGCAGTTCGCTCTCCCGGAAGTTGGCGAGGGTCATCGACCAGGCTTCGGGCGAGAAGGCGTCTCTCCACCCGCGCCGCCGGCGGTGCTCATGCCCGCCGTGGTGGTCGTGGTGGTGGTGATCGTGGTTATGGTCGTGGTGGTGCTCGCCGCTCATCGCTGGGACTCCTGGCCAGGGCTGGACCGCCGCTTACTCCCGGGAGCCGTCATCCAGCAGGCCGCTGCGCACCGCCCAGACCACCATCTCCTGCTTCGTCCTGGTCCCCAGCTTGTTCTGGATGCCGTAGATGGCGTTGCGGATGGTCAATGGACGGCTGCCCCGGACCTCCCCGATCTGGGCGTACGACATCCCCTTCGCAAAGAGCGTGAGTATCTCCTGCTCCCGGGCAGTCAGTTTCTCGAGGTCCGGCGGGTCAGCCCGGCGGGCTGTCGTGCGTATCCCGGCGAAAACGCGTTTTATGACGTCGCCGGGTATGCGGTATTCGCCGCCGGCAACGTCCCGCACCGCGCTGAGGAACTCGTCTTTCCCTGTGTGCTTCTGAAGGAACCCTGCCGCTCCGGCGGCGACCGATTCGATGACCGCGTCCTCTTCGGTCGCGACGGTCAGGATGAGCACGTGCGTATCGGGCAGCATATCCGTGATCTCCCTGCACGCCTCGATGCCGTTCTTCACCGGCATCAGGACGTCCATGACGACCACGTCGGGCTTGAGGTCCTGGGCTGTCTTGACCGCTGTCACGCCGTTTTCGGCTTGACCGACCACTTCGAAGCCGCCCGCGTTCTCCAGCAACTCTCGAAGGCCGTCCCGCATGATCCCGTGATCATCCACGATCATGACCCTGACAGGTGTCGACGGTTGATCCACTCTTACCCCTTTCAGCAGTGAACGATGGCACTATACAACTTGTGCGGAGCAATGCCATCGAGGTTTTGGAGGTAGAATCGCCCCTATGACTGACCTGCCCAACCCTCTGAACGTCCTCCTGTTCATGGACACCGAGAACGCCCCCATCGCCGAATTGGAGGCCGTCGCGCCCGGACACCTCGGCGTCACCGCCGTCCCCGCGCAGGCGTTCGTGGACGACGCAGGGATGCTCCCCGCGACCACAGGCCTCTGGAAGCCGCGGCCCTGGAGCACCGGCCTCACGCCGGAGCAGTGCGAGCAGATCCTCCACGACACCCACGTCCTCGTGCTCACGCTCCCCTACCCGAGGCGGCTCCTCCCCCGAATGCCCAACCTGCTCTGGGCACAGTACCTCTGGGCCGGCATATCCGACCTCCAGCACTCCGACCTCTGGGGCGGGCGCGTCCGGCTCACCTCGTCGCGCGGCTACGTCGACACCACCCCCATCGCGGAGATGGTCGTCGCCGCCGCGCTCCACTTCGCAAAGGACCTCCGCGTCGCCGTCGACCAGGCCGTCGCAGGCGGGATGGACGCCTCAGGGTACGACCTCCGCATGCTCGCGGGCAGGACGATGGGCGTCGTCGGCCTCGGCGGCATCGGGCTGGAGGTCGCGCGGCTCGCGGGCGCGATGGGCATGCGCGTCGTCGCTTCGCGCCTCTCCATCGCGGAGCGGCAGCCCGGCGGGAACGGCGTCGAGACCCTCTACCCGCCGCACGAGTTGCGCGACATGCTCGCCGAGTGCGACTACGTCGCGCTCACGACCGCCCTCACGGACGAGACGCGCGACATGATCGACGACGGCGCGGTCGCCGCGATGAAGGACGGCGCGGTGCTCCTGAACGTCGGGCGCGGCGAGCTGATCGACGAGCGCGCCCTGAAGGACGGCCTGCGCTCCGGCAAGGTCGGCGGCGCCTACCTCGACGTCTACGTCGACGAGTGGTTCCGCCCGCCGGACCCCGAGCTGCTCGCTCACCCGCGCGTCCTCATGACGCCGCACAACTCCGGCCACGTCGACGTGGCGACCTCGTTCGCGATGGACGTGCTCAAGCGGAACATCGCCAGCTTCCTCGCGGGAGAGCCCCTCATCAACGAGGTCGACTGGCAGCGCGGCTACTGACAGGCGCCCCTGTCAAGCTGAGCAGAGCGGAGCGGAGTCGAAGCATCTCTCGGGACGCTATACTCCGCCCCAGCCCATCCAAAGGAGGACCCCAGTGCGCGTTGCGGTGAAAGACGGTGAGGTCGAAGTTATCGAGCGAGGCAGCGGCGACCTCGTGGTCTGCGTCTCCTCGCTGGGGCGCGGCATCGAGGACTTCGACGCGCTTGCGCAGGACCTCGAAGCAGCCGGATACCGGGTCGCCGGAGTGAACCATCGCGGCGTGGGCGACAGCTCTCCCGCTGTCGACGGGCTGACCCTCCGCGACTTCGCCGACGACGTGGCGCGCGCCATCGAGCACGTCGGCGGCGCGCCTGCCCACCTCATCGGCCACGCGTTCGGCAACCGCATCGTGCGCTGCGTCGCGTCCGACCGCCCTGACCTCACCCGCAGCGTCACGCTCATCGCTCCCGGCGGCCAGGCGCCTCCCGCGCCCGACATCCCGCCCACGCTCATGCGCATCTTCGAGCTCGACCGCCCCGCCGCCGACCGCCTCGCCGACGTGCAGCGCGTCTTCTTCGCGCCCGGCCGCGACGCCTCGATCTGGCTCGACGGCTGGTTCCCGGCGACCCGGAAGATGCAGTGGGACGCGCGCGACTCCGTGCCCTACGCCGAGTGGGGGTACGCCGGCTCCGCGCCGGTGCTCGCCATCCAGGGCCTCGACGACCCGATGGCCACTCCGGAGAACGGCTACGTCCTGCGCGACCAGCTGGGCGCCGACCGGGTCGAGGTCGTCGACCTGCCGGATGCCAGCCACGCGCTGCTCCCGGAACAGCCGGAAGCCATCACACGCGAAGTGCTCGCCTTCCTCGGCAAGCACTAGGCCGCATGCAGCTCACGCTCAGCGTCACCGACCAGTCGCCGATGCGCCGCGGCGAGTCGCCCGCAAGCGCGCTGCGCGACACCGTCCTGCTGGCGCAGGCCGCCGAGCGCCTCGGCTACGAGCGCTACTGGGTCGCCGAGCACCACAACACCGGCACGTACGCGGGCACCAGCCCGGAGATACTCGCCGGACAGCTCCTCGCGAACACCTCCCGCATCCGCGTCGGCAGCGGCGGCGTCATGCTCTCCCACTACTCCGCGCTCAAGGTCGCCGAGCAGTTCTCCGTCCTGGAGGCGCTCTACCCCGGACGCGTCGACCTCGGCATCGGGCGAGCGCCCGGCAGCGACCACACCACCATGTTCGCGCTCGCCTACCCGAAGCGCCCGGCGGACATCGAGACGTTCCCGCAGCAGGTCGTCGACCTCATCGGCTACCTGCACGACGGACTGCAGGCAGACCACCCCTTCGCGGCGGTGAAGGCGCGGCCCGCCCCGCCCGAGTCCGCGCCGGAGGTCTGGCTGCTCGGCTCCAGCGACTACTCAGCGAACCTCGCCGCCTACATCGGGCTGCCGTTTGCGTTCGCCGACTTCTTCGGCCACACCGGCAAGCACGGGCCCGCCGTCGCCGAGATCTACCGCCGCAACTTCCGCCCTTCCCCGCTCTGCCCGGAGCCGCGCGTCAACGTCACCGCGCAGGTCGTCTGCGCCCCGACCGAGGAGGAGGCCCGCTTCCTCGCGTCGAGCCGTAACCTCAACCGCGCGCGGCGAGCCATCCAGGCGCAGGGCGGCGAGCAGATGCAGGGCCTCGCCCCGCCGGAGGAGGCGTCGCAGGTCGACCTCGGCCCCACGGCAACGGAGTACGTCGCGCAGTTCACCGAGGGCTACATCGACGGCGACCCCGCGCAGGTGAAGGAGGCGCTGCTCGCGATGGCCGAACGCTACGAGACGACGGACGTCGGCGTCGTCACCATCACGTACCGCTTGGAGGACCGCATCCGCTCCTACGAGCTCGTCGCCCGCGAGTTCGGACTGAGCGCGGAGTAGCGCACGCCGCGCCGCGCTGTCGTACCATCCCCCGCGACAACCAACCGCCGCTCCGGCGGCAGGAGACGAGGCCATGGGCAGACGGCAGACCATCCACATCCCCGGCGTGCAGCACAACGCCCCCATCCCCTACGGAGCGCGCGTCGGCAACGTCGTCTACAGCTCCGCGATCCAGGGCATCAACGCCGACACCGGCGAGCTCCCGGAGGACGTCTACGAGCAGGCGCGGCAGTGCTTCCGCAACATGCACACCTTCCTGCAGCACGCGGGCGCGACGCCGGACGACATCGTGCGCCTCACCTGCTTCCTCGCCGACCTCGGCGACCGGCAGGCGCTCAACGAGCCCTGGCTCGAGCTCTTCCCCGACGAGAACGACCGCCCCTCGCGCCACACGTCGAAATACGAGCCGCCCCCCGGCGGCATGAAGATCCAGATCGAGGTCGTTGCCGTCGTCGAATAGATCCCACCTCTCCCCCTGGGAGAGGTCGACGCCCGGTAGCGTGGCTGGTGAGGGTGGACGAGGCGCCCTTGCCCCTAGTAGATGTCCAGCGTGAACCTCGGGCTCGGGACGCCGCTCGTCTTGTAGTCGAGCACCGCGTTGGCGAGCCCGTCCGCAACGATCTGCTCGACAACCAGCACGGTCGCACCGTCGTGCGCGTAGGCGACGTCCGCCGCGCCGCGCTGGTCGATCACGATGCCCCAGTCGCCCTGGCCCGTCCAGACCGGCGGCACCGCGAGGCGTAGCAGCCTGCCCGGCTCCAGCGCCCGCGCGTCCCCCACTCGCCGAAGCTCGGCGAGCGCCGATTCCGTCACCGTCAGCATCGCTACTGCAAGATCACCAGCTCGCCGTCCTTGTAGTCGAGCAGGTGGCCGGACAGCTCCATCGAAGCCTCGGCGGCGAGCAGGAAGCGCGGCCCGGCGTAGTCCGGTCCCGGCATCCGGTTGCGCGCCTCCTCCGGCGCGTCCTCCGTCGCGATCGCCGCGCCCGGCGAGATGATGACCACGCTGATGTTGGAGTCACGCACCTCTTCCGCGTGGAACTTCGTGAACGTGATGAGCGAGTCCTTCGCCGTCGCGTAGGCGAGCGCGCCGGGCGGAGTGAGGCCGCCACCGCCGTGCAGGTTCACGATGTTCCCGCCGCCGCCCGCCTCCATGTACGGCACCGCATGCTTGGACGCGAGGAACGAGCCGAGCAGCGCCACGCCCATCACCGTGTCCCAGAACCACGTCTTCTCCATGTCCTGGATCTTCGGCCAGCGCGGCTTGTCGTTCCAGTTGAAGTGCGGAACGATCGCGGCGTCGTTGATGAGCACGTCGATGCCGCCGAAGCGCTCGTTCACCTGCGCCATGAGCGCGGCGACCGTGTCCTCGTTCGTGACGTCGGTGGGAACGGCCATCGCCTCCGCGCCGAGCTCGCCGAGCTCGCCGAGCGTCTGCTGCAGGCGGGTCTCGTCGACGTCGGCTATCGCCACCTTCGCCCCTTCCCTGGCGAACCCGTGGGCGATGTAGCGTCCTATCCCCTTCGCGGAACCCGTGATGACCACGGACTTGTCCTTCAGCATCTTCGCGCCTCCATATTCAAAAACATGCTCCCCTCGCCTTACCCCGCAACCTATGGGATACGGCGCGGAGGGTCAAGAGACTGACACCCGCCCCTTACGCAGTCGCCCCTGGCCGCCCTACCATGGTTTCGGCAGCGGAGCTCCCGCGATGCGAGGCGACTGCGCCAGTTGAGGAAGGCGTCGGCAGAGGTGCAATGAGACTGAATGAGAAGAAATGAGACACTTTTTTCGACGGCTGCTTCTGCCAGTGCCGTCTGTAGGCGTGGAGCGCCGTGCTTCAGGAGTGCCACCTCTTTCTCATTCCGCACCATCCGCGCTCGGACGCGAGCAGACTGCACTCATCGCCGCTCATTCGATGTTCATCCCATCCCATCCTGTCCATCCATGTAGGTTCCGGCCCGCAAGTTGACACGTCACCCGCCCCGTCATAGTGTCGCGGGCGTGGGAATAAACTCCGCCCCCTCTCCCCTTGGGAGAGGGCCGGGGTGAGGGTTCACCCAGAAGGAGGGCGCACATGCTGGAAGGAAAGGTTGCAGTCGTATCGGGCGCAGGCCCGAACATCGGACGCGAGATAGCGGGAACGCTCGCCCAGAACGGCGCGAGCGTCGTCTGCCTGGACATACGCAGAGACGCGGCTGAGGCCACCGCGCGCGAGGTCGTCGACCGCGGCTACGAGGCCATCGCCGTCGACGGCGACATCACGAAGCCGGAGGACATGGAGAACCTCGTCTCCCAAGCGCTAGCGGCCTACGGCCACATAGACATCCTCGTGAACAACGCGGCCATCACCAGCACGCCCGGCCTGCTCGACGAGGACCTCGGCACGTTCCGCAAGATCGTGGACGTCATCCTCGCGGGGACGTTCAACTGCACGCAGCACGTCGCGCGGCAGATGGTGGCGCAGGGCACCGGCGGCGCCATCGTCAACGTAGCTTCCACGTCCGGCCACCGCGGCAAGAGCGGCGCGATCGCGTACCAGTCGGCGAAGGCGGGCATCCTCAACTTCACGCGCGCCTGCGCGATGGAGCTCGCCCCGCACAACATCCGCGTCAACTCGCTCACCCCAACGCAGACCGGCATGCCGGTGGGCGGCAAGCCCGCGCGCCCCGACGATGAGGTACCCGCGAGCGTGCCGCGCGGACGCTGGGGCAAGCCCCGCGACCAGGCGCAGGCCGTCCTCTTCCTCGTCTCCGATAACGCGGACTTCATCACCGGCGCGGACCTGCCTGTGGACGGAGGCAACCTCGCCATGCGCCAGTCGGGCTGAGGTGAGAACGCCATGACAACGCACCAGCACGAACACCGAGGCCACGGCGAGCACGAAGGGCTCCGGTGGGGCCACTCTTGGAAGGAGGAGGACCGCGTCGCCGACTACGTCGAGCGGATGGACGAGCAGCAGGACGAGCGTCAGCCCGTCTTCGACCTGCTGACGCGCCTCGTGCAGGCCGATGCAGACGCACCGATCCGCATCCTCGACATCGGTACGGGCTACGGCCCCGTCGCGACGGCGTGCCTCGACGCGTTCCCGAACGCCACTGCGGTCGGCCTCGACGTGTCAGAGGCGATGATGGAGGCAGGCAAACCGCGCATGGCCCGGTTCGGCGAGCGCTTCGCCTACATGTTCGGCGACTTCGCGGACGGCGTGCTGCCGCAGGACGTCATCGACGCCGGGCCGTACGACCTCGTCGTCTCCGCGCGCGCTATCCACCACCTGCCTGCGGAACTGATGGCGAGCCTCTACGCCAGCGTCCACGGCGCGCTCAACCCGGGCGGCGTGTTCTTCAACCTCGACACCGCGTCGCCGGAGACGGACTTCCTGCGCAATGCCATGCGGGGCGCGCGACGGCGCAACGAGAACCGGCCGCCCCGCGAGGAGCGCCGCACGCCGGAACAGATCGCCCACGACGCGATGCACCACCACCGCAACGCCACGCTCGCGCGTCACTTGGAGTGGCTGCGCGCCGCAGGTTTCACCCACGTGGAGTGTTTCTGGAAGAACCTCTCGCTCGCCCTCGTCGGCGGCTACAAGGTCTAGAGTGGCAACGACGGAACAGCACCGGACGACCGCGCAACTGGAAGCGGGACTCGATGAGATTCGCCAGTCGCCGAAGGACGAAGGCACGCTGGAACTCATCGTGCGGCGCCCGCAGAGGTTGGAACGCGAGTTGGTCGACGAGGGCACGCTCGACGTAACCGTCGGACTGGTAGGCGACAACTGGAGCACTCGCGGCAGCACCGGCACGCCGGACGGTTCGGCTGACCCCGAGTTGCAGGTCACGCTCATGAACAGCCGTGTTGCCGATCTCGTAGCGGGCGGGCGGGAGCGATGGCATATCGCAGGTGACCAGCTGTTCGTCGACATGGACATCAGCAAGGCGAACCTCCCAGCGGGCACACGGCTCGCCATCGGGACGGCGGTGCTGGAGGTCTCGGCCAAGCCCCACAATGGCTGCGCGAAGTTCAGTGAGCGGTTCGGTACGGACGCCCTGCGGCTCGTCGTTTCGGAAGTCGGCAAGGAGCTCTGCCTGCGCGGCATCAACGCGAAGGTCGTGCAGTCCGGCGCGGTGCGGACTGGAGACACCGTCCGCAAGCTCGGCGCGGCATAACGCGCATGACCACCAACGGGGAGCGGGACGTCGTCATCATCGGCGGGGGCATCGCCGGCATAGGCACGGCGTACTACCTCGCGGCGATGGGCGTCCGCAGCACGGTCATCGAGCGCGATGGCATCGCGAGCCACGCCTCCGGGTTCGCCTACGGCGGGCTCTCCGGCGGCGTCACGAGCGGCCCGAACGCCAACACGCCGCTCATCGAGTACAGCATGTCGCTCTACTCCCCGCTCGCCGAAGCGCTCACCGCCGAGACGAACGTCGACATCCAGTTCCAGCCGCGCCCCCTCCTGCGGCTCGCCCTCGACGACGACGAGGCCGCCGCGCTCACGCGGCACCTCGACTGGCAGCAGGCGCTGCCGGGCTACGCCGTGCAGTGGCTGACGCCGGACGAGGCCCGCGCACTGGAGCCGCGCATCTCACCTGAGACCGTCGGCGCGCTCCACGTCGAGGGGTCGTCGGACATCGAGCCGTACCGGCTGACACTTGCGCTCGGACAGGCGGCGGAGCAGCGCGGCGTCACGCTCCGCACCGGCGAGGTCACAACCGTCCATGTCGACGGTGGGCATGTCGACGGCGTCAGCATCGCGACCGGCGCCGGGAGCGCGGAGCGCATCGCCTGCGACACGGTCGTCGTCCGCGATGGGCCCGTGGACCGCGCGGGCGTCGGATTGGTTCGGCGTGCCGCTGCCGGTGCACCCGCTCAAGGGGCAGATCATCCGCTTGCAGGCGCCCGGCGCGCCGTACGCGCTGAGCGTCGGCCATCTCGGGAACTATGCCATGACCAAGCCGTCGGACGGCCTCGTCTGGTGCGGCACGACGGAGGAGCACGCCGACTTCGACGAGTCCCGCACGACCGAGGCGCGCGACACCATCATCGAGTCCACGCTGCGGATGCTGCCGTCGCTCGAGGACGCCGAACTCGTGCTGCAGACCGCCTGCCTGCGCCCCGTCACGCCGGACGGCGCGGTCACGCTCGGCCCGGTCCCGGGCACCGACGGCGCATACGTCGCCACCGGCGGGGGGCCGGCAGGGGATCATGATGGGGCCGGGCATGGGCAAGGCGATGGCGGACCTCATCGCCGGAGGCGCCGCTGCGATCGACCTCGCGCCTCACGACCCGGGCCGCTTCTCCACATGAGCGCCCAGCCCCAGGGGCAACTGGACCAGCGCACCGAATCCCGCGCCATCCTGCTCATCTACAGCGCGGCGTTCTCCTACCAGATCACCCTCGGCCTCATCCAGGTGCTCGTGCCGCTCTACGCGCTGCACCTCGGCTACGACCTCACGACGCTCGGCGTCATCGTGGCGTCGCAGGCCGTGTTCGGGCTGATGCTGCGGCTGTTCGCCGGCGCGATAGCCGACCAGTTCGGCGAGCGCTGGGTGCTCTGGGCGAGCTTCGTGACGATGGTCGCGGGCATGGTGTTCTTCATCGCGTCCGGCTACTTCTGGATGCTCATCCTCGGGCAGTCGTTCGTCGGCTACTCGCGGGCCACGTACTGGACGGCGACGCAGTCCTACGCGAGCCGCATCAACCCGGACCGCTCCGGCGAGATCTACGGGCGCGTCAACGGCGCCGGCAACGCGGGCGGCCTCATCGGTGCGTTCCTGAGCGGCGTGCTGGTGACGGCGCTGGGCTACGGCGCGGCGTTCGGCATCACCGGGGCGGTAGCGCTCGCCGGGTTCCTCGGCAGTCTCGCGCTGCCGCCGCTCACGGCGCGTTCGGCGCGGCGCGGCTTCCGCGCCCCGCTCGGGCAGCTGCGGGGCATCGCGCGGCACCGCGGCATGGGCCTCGGAGGGTTCGCGGCATTCACCGCCTCCACGTCCATCATCATGTCCAGCGTCCTCTTCATCCCCTATCTCCGCGAACTCGGGTACAGCGAGGCGGTGAACGGCGGTATGCAGGCCGTCAGCGTCGGCGGCAGTGTCGCCGTCGGCATGGTGTTCGGCCACCTCCTCGGACGACTGGGGCGGCGCTGGACGTACACGAGCGCCCTGATTATGGTAGGCCTCGTGATGGTCGGCATGCCCGGGGGCGGGGGAGTGTACGCAACGCTCGTGCCGCTCATGCTGCTCTACGGACTCTTCAGGGCGATGCTCGGCATCCTGTATCCCATCGCGGCGGCGGACCACAGCGCGCCGGACCAGCGCGGGATGGCGATGGCCTACGTGGGGCTCTACTGGGGCACGGCGCAGGTCCTGGTGCCGGTAGGGTTCGGCGCGTTTGCGGGAGCGTTCGGACTCGAAGCGGGCTTCTGGGTCGCCGGAATCCTGTTCGTCGCGGCGGGCCTGCTGTTCCCGTTGCTCTATCGCTGGTTCGTTCCCGGCGCGGAGCGGACCTTCGGCGAGCGCGCTTGACGCAGCCCCCGCCCTGATACAGGATTGCCATGGTCCCCGCCGTTGGCGCCCGGAGGGAGAGCACCGCGATGAGCGGCTACGACTACGACATGGTGGTCATCGGGTCAGGCCCGGCCGGCCACAGAGCCGCCGTCCAGACCGCGAAGATCGGGAAGCGGGTGGCTGTCGTCGAACGCCTGCCGCACATCGGCGGCCTCAACGTCACCACCGGCACGGCGAGCAAGGCGCTGCGCGAGGCCGCGCTGCACCTGAGCGGCTTCCGCGAGCGCACCCTCTACGGCGAGTCGTACACCGTCAAGCAGAACATCACGATGAGCGACCTGATGGTCAGCACGAACCACGTGATGCACCAACAGGCGGAGATGCTCCGCAGTCAGCTCGCCCGGAACCGGACGGATATGCTCCACGCGGAGGCGTCCTTCGTCGACCGCCACACCATCAACATCGCCACCGAGGACGACCCCAACACCACCATCACCACGGACAAGGTGATCATCGCCGTCGGGTCGCACTCGACCCAGCCCCCGACGATCCACACGGACGGGAGGCTCATCTTCCTCAGCGACGACGTGATGGACCTGCCGGAGCTGCCACGCGTGCTCACGGTTGTGGGCGGCGGCGCCATCGGGTTGGAGTACGCCAGCACGTTCGCGGCGCTTGGCGTGCGGGTGACGCTCGTGGACAGGAGCCCGCGGCTGCTGCCATTCGCGGATGACGAGATCGTGGACGCGCTCGTCTACCACCTGCGGGAGAACGGAGTGACGTTCCGCCTGAACGAGGACGTCTTCGACATCGAGTACCTCCCCGGCGAACGAGGCAACCACGTGCGCGTGCTGCTGAGAAGCGGCAAGCAGATCATGAGCGATGCGGTGATGTACTGCGTGGGGCGCACCGGTGCAACGGAGGGGCTGAACCTGAAGGCAGCAGGACTGGAAACAGATGAGCGAGGGCGCATCAGCGTCGACGACAACTACCAGACGAGCGTGGAGGGCATCTACGCGGTAGGGGGCGTCATCGGCTTCCCCGACCTGGTGTCGACCTCACAGATGCAGGGACGGCTGGCCGCGTGTCACGCGTTCGACATCTCCACCAACAGCGTCCCCGGCCTCTTCCCGTACGCGGTCAAGACGACTCCGGAGGTCGCGATGGTCGGCAAGACGGAGTCACGGTTGACGGATGAGGGCATCCCCTACGAGGTAGGCAAGGCCCAGTACCGGGAGATCGCGAAGAGCGTCATCGAGGGCGACGAGTCCGGCGTCCTGAAGCTGCTGTTCCACATCGAGACGCGGGAGCTGCTCGGCGTCCATATCGCGGGCGAAGGCGCCGCGGAGATGATCCAGATAGGACAGGCGGTCATCGCCCATGGCGGAAAGCTCGACTACTTCGTGGAGTCCGTCACCAGCTTCCCGACGCTGGCGGAAGCCTACGTGTCGGCTGCCCTGGACGGGTTCAGCCGCCTCGAAGAGTGACCGCTCAACCGAGCGCAGCCACGACCTCCTCCGTCGATACGACCTGCGCGAACGTGCCCATGTTCAGCAGTGACGCCTCGTGGTTCTCGGTGCGCCCATCGCAAGCGTCGCCGACGACGACGCTGTCGAAGTCCCGCTCGCGGGCGTCGCGCACCGTGCTCTCGACGCCGGCCTGCGTGGCGATGCCCGCCACGATGAGCGTCGAGACACCGAGGCGCCGCAGCCACTTCTCCAGCGCCGTGCCTGTGAAGGCGCTCATCCCGCCGCCCTTGCGGATGAGGAACTCGCCCGGCCGCGGCGCAAGTTCGTCGATGACCTCCGCGCCCCACGTGCCGTCGCGCAGCGAGCCCAGCGAGCGGGCGCGTCCGTGCCGCGCGGCGTCCAGGTAGTCCTCGCGCAGGAAGTGGCCGGTGAAGAAGACCGGCACACCGGCAGCGCGGGCCGCCGACAGCAGGCGGACGTGATTCTCGATGAGTTGCGGCGTGCGCGGATTGCGCCCCGCCTCGGGCGTCCGTCCACCCTCCTTCAGGTAGTCGTTCTGCATGTCGTGGCAGACGTATGCAAGCGTCTCCCGTGCAGGTAGTTCGAGCATGGCGAAGCCTCCGATCGGTTGGTCGGTGCATTGTAGGCCGCAGCGCCCGCGCGCAGGCGCACATCCTTTGACACCCAGTCCGTGCGGTGCTAGTTTCCCATCTGTCGAAGTGTGTATATCCGCTCCAGAGCGGATGCCGGAAACAGGAACGGCAAGGAGGGCTGCCATGCCGGTTATCGACTCTGACGCGCATGTCGTTGAGACAGAGCAGACCTGGGACTACATGGACCCCGGGGACGAGAAGTACCGCCCGCAGGTCGTGGACGACGGCAGCGGCGGGAAGTTCTGGAAGATAGACGGCGAGATACGCGGCCGCGCAAGAGGCCCTGTCGCCGCGTTCGGGCTCTCCGACAAGGTGAAGCGCAACATGGTGACGGACGACGCCAAGCGCTACATGGAGGACATCCCCGGACGCGTCGCCCATATGGACGAGCTAGGCATCGACGTGCAGGTGCTCTACCCCACCATGTACATCGGGCGCATGTGCGAGAACCCCGACACGGAGGTCGCGCTGTCCAAGAGCTACAACCGCTGGCTCGCCGACATCTGGGAGCAGAGCAAGGGACGTCTCCGCTGGACGTCCATTCTTCCTCTCGCCACGATGGACGAGGCGTTGGACCAGTTGCGGTGGTCAGCCGAGCACGGCGCCTGCGGCGTCACGATGCGCACCATCGAGGACGAGCGGCTGCTCATAGACGAGTATTTCTACCCGCTCTACGAAGAGGCCGCACGGCTCAACCAGCCCATCGCCATCCATATCGGCAACTCCAACGCCTACATCCGCAACCTCATGGCCAAGGACGGCATCGGCGGCACATTCGGCGGCCTGCGCCTCATGTCCGTCGCCAGTTTCCACCAGCTCATCACCACGGCCACCCCGAAGAGGTTCCCGGACCTGCGCTGGGGCTACATCGAGGCGAGCAGCCAGTGGCTCCCCTACGCCATCCACGACCTGCGCCGCAGGCTGGAGACGCGGGGCCGCGAACTGGAGGAGGACGTGCTCGGCGCGTACAACATCTGGGTCACCGCCCAGACCGACGACAACCTCGTGGACGTGCTGAAGTACGTGAACCACCGCCACATCCTCATCGGCACCGACTACGGCCACCAAGACCAGTCGAGCGAGATCGAGGCGATGCGCATCATCAGGGAGGAGGGCGGCCTCGCGCCGGGTGTCATCGACGACATCATGGGCCAGAACGCCCTCGACTTCTACGGCATCACCGTAGAGTCGCCTGTGCTCGCCGGGACCGCCGCATAGGAATGCAACCGAAGCAACCTCAACCCAGGGAGGAACACCGATGCTGACCGCTGAACAGAACGACCGCTTGACCCGTGTCGGCCCCGGCACGCCGACCGGCGAACTGATGCGCCGCTACTGGCATCCCATCGCCGCCGTCGCCATGATGAACGACCGTTCCACCAAACCCATCACGTTGCTCGGCGAGAACCTCATCCTCTACAAGAGCAAACAGGGCGTCTTCGGCCTCGTGGACAACTACTGCCCCCACCGTCGCATGGGCATGGTGTACGGCATCCCGACCGACGACGGCATCCGCTGCCCGTACCACGGCTGGATGTTCGACGAGACCGGCCGCTGCCTCGAGCAGCCCTACGAAGAGACCGAGGCTCCGGATAACCGCTTCAAGGACAAGGTGCGCATCAAGGCGTACCCGCTGCAGGTCAAGGCGGGCCTCATCTTCGCCTACCTCGGCCCGGCCCCGGTGCCGCTCCTCCCCAACTGGGACGTGTTCGCGCTCGACAACGTCGTGCGGGACATCGGCTACACGGAACTGCCGAGCAACTGGCTGCAGTGCCAGGAGAACTCGCTCGACCCGGTGCACTCCGAGTGGCTGCACGGCGAGTGGGCGAACTACATCCTCGAGATGCGCGGCGAGGGAGACAAGGTGCGCAAGCGCTACGAGAACGAGCGCATCGGCTTCGACAAGTTCCAGTACGGCATCTACAAGCGCAGGCTCGTCAAGGGCGGAAGCTACGAAGACGGCGAGTGGGCGCAGGGACACCCCATCGTCTTCCCGTACTTCCTCCGCCAGGGCGGCAGCGGCACCGCCATCGACACGTGGGGCGGCAGGCGGGGCGCCGGCATGAGCGTCGGCGTCGGCCCGTCGTTCCAGATCCGCGTACCGCTGGACGACACGCACACCGGCCACTGGTGGGTGATGTGCCACCCGAAGCTGTCGCCGGACGACCCCGAGCAGCGCGACGAGGACGTGCCGCTGTTCTTCCCGCCGCTCATCCAACTGGCCGAGGACGGTCGGGTGCGCTTCGAGATACTCGACTCCAACTCGGCGCAGGACGTCGCGGCGTGGATCACGCAGGGCTCGATCGCCGACCGCACGAAGGAATCGCTCGGACGCTCGGACAAGGGCATCATCATGTTCCGGCGCATGCTGGAGGAGAACATCCGCATCGTCGAGGACGGCGGCGACCCCATCAACACGTTCCGGGACCCGGCGTCCAACGTCTACCTGGGCATGGACACCGAGCACAAGTCCCGGCGGAACGAGCAGTACCAGGAGCGCGGCGAAGGAGACAAGGGCATCAGGCGCCAGGGCATGGCGAGCAAGTACAGCCCCATCCTGAACCAGCGCGGCGTCGAGGGCGGCGCGGACTCCATCGAGCGCCGCAAGATGGTGGGACAGAACGTATAGCGTAACTCCGGGAGGAGAACGTCATGCTGACGAAAGAGGACAACGAGAAGCTCACGCGCGTCGGCCCCGGCACGCCCGCGGGCGAACTGCTGCGCCGCTACTGGCACCCCATCGCCATCGCGTCCGAGGTCACGGACGAGCGCCCGACGAAGGCCGTCCGCATCCTGGGAGAGGACCTCGTCATCTTCAAGGACAAGTCCGGGCGGTGGGGGTTGCTCGCCGACCACTGCGCGCATCGCAGCGCGTCGCTCGTCTACGGCCGCGTCGAGGAACGCGGCATCGCCTGCGCCTACCACGGCTGGCTGTACGACACCGAGGGCAACATCCTGGAGACGCCGCCCGAGAAGAACGAGGCGATCATGCGCTCCGTGAAGCAGCCCGCCTACGACTGCATGGTCTACCTCGGCGTCGTCTGGGCGTACATGGGGCCGAAGCCCGCGCCCGTCTTCACCCCGTTCGACACGCTCGTCCGAGAGGACGGACGGCGCAAGATAAACCTCCACCCCGTGCTGGACTGCAACTGGTTCCAGGCCATGGAGAACTCCATGGACCCGGCGCACCTCCAGATCCTCCACCAGGAGTACTACGCGCGGGGCCTGCGCGAGCCGGTCAACACGACGCGCGGCTTCACCGACGACGTGGACTCGTTCGAGTTCTACACCACCAGCTACGGCATGATGAAGAAGCGCACCTACACCAACGGCGTGGTCGACGAGCACCCCGTCCTCTTCCCCTCCATCCTCCGGCAGGGGCCGAGCACGCAGTTCCGCACGCCGATAGACGACACCCACACCTGGCACGTCCACATCAACTTCTGGCTCACCGATGACGGCCAGCCCGACGAGACGACGTGGGACCCGCCCGTCGAGTACATCGAGCCCTACAAGGAGCCCGCGGACAAGAGCCACCCGGAGGCGTGGTACGACCGCCGCTCCGTGCTCTCGCAGGACCACATGGCCTGGGAGACGCAGGGCCCCATCACCGACCGCTCGGTCGAGCACCTCTCGTACTCGGACCGGGGCGTCGTCCTGCTGCGCCGGACGATGTTCGAGCAGATGGAGCGCGTCGCCCGCGGCGAGGACCCGATGGGCGTCATCCGCGACCCCGACCACCCCATCGTCGACACCAACATCGACGAGGACGTCTGGCAGAAGCAGCCCACCCACCGCTGGGGCGCCGTCCGGGCATAGCCGAAAGCCAGGAGGAGGCCGGCATGCTCACGGCGGAATCCAACGAGCGGTTGGCTCGGGTGGGCCCGGGGACTCCGGGCGGCGAACTGCTGCGCCGCTATTGGCTGCCGCTCAGGCCCTATGCCCAACTCCTGTCCGAACCGGTCATGAAGGTGCGCCTGCTGGGCGAAGACCTCGTCCTCTTCCGCACGCTGGGCGGAGAGATCGGGCTCATCGGGGACAGGTGCGCTCACCGCTCGATGGGGATGGAATGGGGCATCCCGGACGAAGACGGCTTGCGCTGCTCGTACCACGGCTGGCTCTACGGCACCGACGGGCGATGCCTAGACACCCCACTGGAAGCGCGCGACAGCGCCTTCACGGGCCGCATCAAGCTCAAGGGCTACCCGACCCGGGAGATGGGCGGGCTCATCTGGGCGTACCTCGGACCCGAACCCGCGCCTCTCCTCCCGCCCTGGCCCGTCTTCGTATGGCCTAACGCCATCCGCCAGATCGCCTGCACGGTCCTGCCCTGCAACTGGCTCCAGAGCTGGGAGAACACCGGAGACCCCGCTCACAATCCGTGGCTGCACGGCGAGCTCTTCAAGTACGCGCTGGAGAAAGACGGACTGCTGGAGGACCGGGTGCCGGACGAACAGACGCACCGGGCCTTCACCTCCATCCGCTCCGGCGTCGGCATAGCAGACCTCTACGCCCGGCCCACCCCGTACGGTATGGAGAAGGGGATCACTTACTCCAGAGCCCTCGGCGCCGACTTCGACGGGGAAGCCGGACACTCGACCGTCATCTTCCCGGTCATGACCGGCGGCGAGATCGGCAACACCATGTACAACAGGACCCAGGTGCGCGTCCCCATCGACGACACCAGCACCTACTACATCCATTACGAGATAGCCGCCGCACCGAAGGGCGTCGACACGCCCCCGCAGGACATCGTCCCCTTCTATGAAGTCCCTCTCTGGGACAGGCAGGGAAAGGCCATCCTCGACCACACCTTTACCCAGGACATGATCGCGTGGTGGTCGCAGGGCGCCATAACCGACCGCACCGCCGAGAACCTCGGCCGTACCGACATCCCCATCGTCTTTCTCCGGCGTCAGTTGGAGGAGAACATCCGCATCGTCGAGGACGGGGGCGATCCCCTCAACGTCTTCCGCGACCCGGACCGCATGGAGGAGATCGTCGCGCAGGTGCGCTACCGGGATGAGGACGAGGCCCTCCGGCGCATCGGCAGCAGGATCGGCGGCTACCGCGAGCAGTACCATCGCGGCTACTGGCGCGACGACGTGGGCCGCTACGCTCCCGCCAACGAGCTCGTGCAGGAGTTGCACCGGCGCGTCGAAGATGCCTACGGCACGGTACGCTGATCGCAGACAGGGACGCCCACCGATGAGGAATCCAGCCACACCGACGGGACCCCGACCGGTCATCGCCTACGCGTGTCCCCGCTGCGCGAACACGACGGTGACCCAGCAAGAAACCGAGCCCCGGCAACTTCTGGACTGGGAGGACACCGTCTGGGTGGAGCTGGTGTTCGAGTGCACTAACTGCGAATGGTTTCAGGTGGTGGCGAGGTATCCGGCCGGCGACCGTCCCTCTGTCTCACGCTGACAATTCGAACACAGGGCCAATCACTCTTCTTGAATCATTTCGATAATATTGATGCCCGATGGCATCACCTCCACTGGGGGGTTATCGGGTGTTTGTCCAGTTGAGAAGATAGACTGCCAGTAATCGTTGTTTCGTTTTCCTCCGAACACAGGTAAGCTCTTGTTAACCCATACGGGCAGCTTTGACAGTGCAACCACGAATCGTTCTATGTTGTCCCAGCAGGTATCTGGGATTTGATATTGGAACAGACGACTCTCATCAACTGGATGTCCAGTTGTGACAAAGTAAGTCTGTACAATCTGACGTATGTATCTAAGCCAATTGTAAACTATTTCTTCCTTCGCCATTCTATATGCGCGCAGGTGTGGTTCTGGTACATCAATTCCTTTTGACACCTTACTCTCTATTTGGCTAGTTCCAATGCCCAGTTCAAATTGCCCTATATAGATACGTTCAGCAATTATGTTCATCAAACGCACGACTTGTTCTATCTCTAATTGCCTTGGGTTTGCGCCTTCCTCGAATCTATAATTGAAAGGTGTCGTAAGCAAATCACCATAGATAAAGAAGGAGTAGAAGGTCTTTTCTATCGTGCTATAACTCCATGGTAGTCCTGTTCCGCGTCCGCCGTATTCAATATAGCTGCTTAGCTTATTGTCAGCATGTGCTGTAATGCTATGACGCACGCCATCGAGTACATATCGTTTCATCTCACGGCTCTCGCCTTTAAAGTAGTTCACCAAGCCTTGTTCAGTAAAGCTCTCGTCATCCTCACTCATACCATGTTCACGTTGGTATCGAGTAATCCTGTCCTCAAGCAAGGCGTTCCCTAAACTCCGTTGCACTGACTTATCAAAAGCCACTTGTCGTAAGGTAGTGCCCGCGTGTGTGTTGGCAGTCAAAAGCGCATCTATGTCAGGATCGATGAACACACGGACTGGCAAGTGGCGAGCGCCTAGGAGAATTTGCGCTGCTGCTTTGTGCTGGCCGTCGAATAACTGCACGTGTGAGTGCTCTTCACTGGAACAATTGAGCCAACCCAACGCAATATGGAGTTGTGGGAGTTTTCGATGGAATTCTGCCACCAGTTTGTTTAAGTTCTTCCCTATCGACCTTGGATTGATATGGTCATCATGATGCAGATATTCTATAGGCAGGTTCAGGAAGACAGACTGGAATCCTGAGACTTCGTCTCTGTAAATCGGAAAGGCCAGTATCTCATTCTGACCGACATCGGGAAGAGATATCTTCAATACGGAGTCCTCGACGGACGCAGGGAGACTATACTTCGCTCCATCGTATTCCGCTAGTACATCCGCTAGATTAGGAGAGCGGCCCTCGACCGTCTCCGCGATTGCGTTGAACGCCGCGAGGACACGAGCAACTCGCAGGTCACTCGCCTGTTTCGATCGATTGCATGAAGCGTGTGTGACGGCAAAGTTATCAGGCCCATCTTTGCCTCCAGTTGTCAAGGGTTCCACGTGGTCAACGTCAATGCTGTTCCTGTGAAGGACTTCATCGATAGGTTTCAGGCAAATGAAACATCTCTTCGCTTGAGCGCTTAACAGACTGTCAACCAACTCCTGACGCTCTTCAGCAGAGAGCTTATTTAGGTAGAGTGATCTCATCTACGACTCCTCCTTGTAAGCGTTGCCACCGACAATCATTTGGGTCTTCTTGAAGTCTAACGACGCGCCCCGACGGCCCCACCCCTACCGCCACTCCTCGTAGAGCGGGTCCTCGTCCACGAACGCGCGCACGATGCCGTCGTAGACCAGCCAGAAGATGTCCAGCGTCGCGTTCAGCGACTCGCGCACGGACTGCTGCTCGAGGTCGCTCACCGCGTACTTCTCGATGACGTACGGACCCACCTTCATGTGCTCCTCGTCGACCGACATGTGCAGCGTCCAGTACAGGATGTCGTCGCTGTCGCGCTCGAAGCCATAGTGGTCGACGAGGCCGTTGACCACGCGGTGCATCCGACCGCTGGCGGTGCCCTCGAGCGCGAGCCCCTGCGATGCATACAGCTCCAGCCACGAGCGCTGGCCGATGAGCAACTCCCGCCAGTTCAGCAGGCCGCGCGTCTCCGGCAGCGGCTGGGTCGCGTTGAGTTCGTCGCGCGGGATGCCGGCGGCCTCGGCGAAGCGGATGTACAGCTCCTTGTGCCCTGCCGTGCCGGTCTCGCCGCCCTCCGCCTCCTCAGAGAGGTTCTCGAACCACATCCGCTCCAGCTCCGTGTCCTGTGGAGAGCGCGCGAACATCGCCGCGATGGGCTTCGGGAACGGCTTGGGGAAGAGCAGGTAGAACTGCTTGATGAAGCCGTTGAGCTGGGGGCGGGTGAGCTGGCCCTCCTCGATCATCTCGAACAGCGGATGCTTGCGGCTGTGCTTCCGCTCCTGCAACTGCTGCATCTCGGCGAGAAACTCCCTGGTATCGAGCGCCATCGATATGCCTCCGTGTGTGATGGGGGATGCGGGCGAGAGTATACGCGAGCGGCCGCTCGTCCTGTACCATGCGCCCCATGATCGAGTTCGGCGTGTCGCTCCCCACTATCGGCATGGACGACCCCTCAGCCGTGCGGCTCGTCGCCGAGCAGGCCGAGGCGTCCGGTCTCGACTCGGTCTGGGCCGCCGACCACATCGTGCTGCCGACCAGCCACACCTCCACCTATCCCTACAGCGCCGACGGCGAGTTCCTCATCGCCCCCGGCCTGCCGTTCCTCGACCAGTTCACGACGCTCGCTTGGGTCGCCGGATTCACCTCCCGGGTGAAGCTCGGCACCGCCGTGACGCTGCTGCCGCTGCGCCACCCGCTTGCCGCAGCCAAGACGACGGCGACGCTGGACGTGCTCTCCGGCGGACGCAGCATCCTCGGCGTCGCCGCGGGCTGGCTGCGCGAGGAGTTCGACGCCCTCGGCCTCGACTTCGACCGGCGCGGTGCCGTGCTCGACGAGAGCCTGCGGCTGGTGCGTGCGGCATGGACGGAGCAGGAGGTGCAGTTCGAGGGACGCTTCTTCGACGTGAGCGGTGTCCAGTCGTACCCGCACCCGGCCCAGACGCCGCATCCGCCCATATGGGTGGGAGGTCACACGAAGCCGGTCATGCGCCGCGCCGCGAAGTACGGCGACGCGTGGTTCCCGCCGCTGTTCGCCACGACGCCCCAGGCGCTCGCAGAGGCGCATCGAACCATGAACGAGGAGGCGGCAGCCCACGGGCGCGGCGACGACGCCGTCTCGCTCTCCCTGCGCGTGCTGGTCGACCTGCGCAGCGAGCCGGACCTCACCGGCGCGGAGAAGCGCGGCGCGCTCACCGGCGAGCCGCAGCAGATCACGGCGACGCTCGCGGAGTACGCGGAAGCAGGCGTGAGCCACTTCGTCTTCCTGCCGCAGGCGCGAAGCCTCGCCGACGTCCAGCGGACCATCGACCTGCTCAGCACGAAGGTCGTGCCGGAGTTGCGGTCATGACGCAGGACGACTACCAGACCGGCGCCATCGAGGTCGCCCCCGGCGCGTATGCCTTCATCCAGGCGGGCGGCGCGACGGACGCGGGCTTCCTCGTCGAGGAGGAGGGCGTCGTCATCATCGACACGCTCATGACGCCCACGCTCGCCGAGCGGCTGCTCGCCGAGGCGCGCCGCGTGACCGACAAGCCGGTGCGCTACGTCGTGAACACGCACTGGCACGGCGACCACCTCTTCGGCAACGCGCTCATGCCGCAGGCGCCCATCGTCGCACACGACACCTGCCGCGAAGACCTCGCCACGGAGTGGGACACGCACCGCGCATTCCTGCGCGACCTCTACCCCGCGATCTACGAGGAGTGGCGCGACCTGCCGCAGACGCCGCCCAACCTGACCTTCAGCGATACGCTCACGCTCCACCTGGGCGAGCGGCCGGTCGAGCTGCGCTTCTTCGGCAGGGCACACACGCGCGGCGACATCGCCGTTTACCTGCCGACGGAGGGCGTGCTGTTCGCGGGCGACCTCTCCTTCCACCAGTACATCCCGAACGCGCGCGACGGCTTTCCGCTCGCGTGGGCGGACACCGCCGACCGTGCAGCGCAGGTCGAGTGCGACGTCGTGGTGCCGGGGCACGGGCCACTGGGGACGCGCGCCGACATGGCCGAGATGCTCGAGTGCCTGCTGCGCATCACGGCGCACGGCGAGCGCAGTTTCGCTCAGGGACGCTCCGAGGAGGAGGCGCTGGCGTCGCTCGACCTCGGCCCGTTCTCAGGCTGGGGGCGGCAGGAGGACCGCCTCCCGCCGCTCATGTCCCGCCTCTACCGCGAGCTGCGCGGCGAGTTCGAGGAGTGACCCCCTAGTCCCAGCGGGTATTCGGCTTCGGCTCCAGTTCGCCGTCCACGTAGACGTCTGCCTTGCCCTGCGGGAAGCAGACGTACCCCGCGATCTTGGCAGACTCCGCCGTCGGGTCGCGGTACGTCCACGCGATGTCCTCGAACGTCTCGCCGCCCACGTCCGCGTGGAAGTAGCCCGCCAGTCCCTTGTAGGTGGAGCCCAGCACGCGCTCGCTCGAACGCAGCAGGTCCTTCCGCACGTCCTTGCCGGGGATGTAGTAGCGGTGCGGCATCCCGGTCTCGAACAGCATCACGGGCTGGTGCGTCTCCGCAACGGTGACGCCGTTCAGTTCGACTCGGACGTGGCGGGAGCTCTGCAGGCAGTCCACGCGGGTGTACGGGTCCTTCGGGCCGATGAAGACCTCTTCCTCCTCCTCGAACCAGCCGTCCATCCGGTTCCAGTAGAACGCCAGGTAGTCGCGGGCGTCTATGCAGCCTTCCAACGGCTCCTGGTATGCCCAGACCGCGTTCTCCTCCACCCGGTCGCCGACCTTGACGCTCCAGTACTGAGCGTCTCCCTTGATCGGTCAGAAGGTGCTCTTATCGGTCTCCTCCAGCAGGTCCATCCGCACGTCGGCCATCGGGAAGTAGTAGACCGGCTGGTGCCTCGTCTCGTACATCAGGACTGCGTGCTTGCTGTCGACGACCGTCTCGCCGCCGAAGGTCACGCGGATGCGCTTGGGCGTCGGCTCCAGGAAAGCGACATGCTCCCCGATACCCTGTGCGTCGATCTCGTACGCTCTGAACACCTGCGTCATGCCGTCCTCCTTTCATCCTTAACCTGTCGTTCCTGCGCAGGCAGGAACCTCGCGCTCCTAGTTCCAGAGGGTGATGCCCATCAGCACGTTGCCGTGGTGCACGTCCTCGATAGCCTCGTTGATCTGCTCGTAACCGTAGCGCTTCGTGATGAAGGAGCCGAGCTCGATGCGCCCCTGCGACACGAGGTCGAGCACTTCGGTCACGTCGCTCGTCCGGCGCATCGCCACGCCCGTCACCTTGATCTCCTTGAACGGGAAGCGCGAGTCGTTGATGGTGATGGGACCCGGCGGCATCGCGCCGACGATGGTGGCGGTGCCCGTGGGGCGCGTCGCCCGCACGATCTGGTCGGCGGTCACCGGGTTGCCGATGGCCTCGAACGTCTTGCGCGCGCCGCCCTTCGTGATCTCCTTCGTCGCCTCGACCGGGTCGTCGGAGGTCGCGTTCACGATATGGGACGCGCCGTAGGAGAGCGCCGCCTCGAGCTTGCTGCCGACCACGTCCACCGCAATGATGGGGTACGCGCCGAAGAGCCGCAGCATCTGGATGATGTTCAGCCCCACGCCGCCGCAGCCGATGACCATCGCCGACTCGCCGGGCGCAAGGTGGGCGCCGTTCTTCACCGCGTTGTAGGCGGTCGTCACCCGGCAGCCGACGATGCAGGATTCCTCCAGCCCCACACCGTCCGGCAGGTGGAAGACCATGTAGGCGGGCACCGACAGCAGCTGCGTGAAGCCGCCGACGTTCCAGCGCGTCACGGAGTCCCCACCCCTGCGGTACGGCGAGCCGAGCGGCATCTGCTGGCAGAGGTTCGACAGGCCCGTCATACAGTACTCGCAGCGGCCGCAGCGGAAGCGCATGCCCACGGTGACGTTGTCGCCATCCTTGAAGTGCTCGCGCTGGTTCTTGCCCGCGCCCACGACGACGCCGGAGACCTCGTGCCCCAGCACCGCCGGCAGCGACGTGGGTATCGAGCCGTCCTGCACCTTCAGGTCCGTGTGACAGACGCCGCACGCTGTCACCTCGAGCAGTACGTCGTCGTCCTCAACAACGGGCGAGTCGAAGTCCTCGATCACGAGGTCCTGGTCGACGCCCTGCAATACCGCTGCCTTCATACGTGTCCTCCCGTACTCCGGATGGCCGGATTCTAGCGCACGCTGCACGACGCCGCATGACGAGCCCTGTCATGTTGAGGGGGGCCGGAGCGCCTCAGACGGGGAGCTGGTCGGCGTCCGGGGCCGCAACGACGCCGAACGCGGTGTTGATCGCCGAGATGTACTGGTACTGGCCGACGGTGGCAGCGAGCTCGACGAGCCACCGGACGCCCTTGCGGCCCTCCAGCGCGTCGAAGAGGTCTTGCTCGACCTTGTTGCGCTGCAGGAGTTGCCGTACGAACTCGATGATGTCGCGCTCGTCCTCTTCGAGGCTACCGGTGTCCTGCCTGTGCCTGACGGCTTCGATGGCCTCTTCCCGCATATCGGCGGCGCGTCCGGCTCTCACGTGCGCGGCCCACTCGTAGGTCGCGTCCTTCTCCCTGGCGACGGCGATGATGGCCAGTTCGCGCTCGACCGGGCTGAGGGTCGAGCCCAACCTGACCTGCGCGCCCGCCTCCATGACCTTCCGGGCGAGGCCGGGGCTGTGCATGAGGACGGCGAAGGGCCCGCGCACCCCGTGCAGCGTTTCGACGATCGCGTCAAACTCAGCGTGCCGGTCCTCGGGGATCTGGGCCTTGTCGGTAATCATCTCGATGCGTGGCATGACTTCTCCTGGCGGCATCTTGTTCGGGGATATTATCCGTCCGCGTTGCTCGTCCTGCACCCGCCGATGGCGCGCGGCGGCCTGAGGCGGCATACTTAACCAACGCTCCTACGCCGTGTGCGGCGGAGTGCGCGATTACAGACAGGAGAACCCCATGTCCGTCCCGCTCGACTCGAAAGTGTTCCCCATCACCACCGCCATCAACGACGACGGCCACCTCGAGGTCGGCGGCTGCGACGTGACGTCACTCGCCCGCGAGTTCGGCACGCCGCTGTACGTCTTCGATGAGGCCACCCTCCGCAACCAGGCGACAGGCTTCCTGGACTCCTTCCGCTCCCGCTACCCCGAAAGCCGCGTCGTCTACGCCTGCAAGGCGTTCATCAACGTCCCGCTCGCGCGCTACCTCGCGGGCCTCGGCCTCGGGTTCGACGTCGTGTCGGGCGGAGAGGTGGCCGTGCTGCGCGCCGCGGGCGTCGACCTCGCAACCGTCGACTTCCACGGCAACAACAAGACGCCCGAGGAGATCGCACAGGGAGTCGCCTGGGGCGTTGGGACTTTCGTGATAGACAGCTTCCACGAGCTGCGCCTGCTGGACGAAGCGGCCGGCGCGGTCGGACGCAGGCAGCCCGTCCTCATCCGCGTCTCGCCCTCCATAGACCCGCACACCCACCGCCTCACCACCACGGGAGTGCTCGACAGCAAGTTCGGCTTCCCCATCGAGACCGGCGACGCCGAGGAGGCGGTCCGGCAGGTGATGGCCGCGCCCAACCTGGACATGCAGGGCATCCACTTCCACCTCGGCTCGCCCATCTTCGAACTGGAGCCGTACACCGAGGCGATTGAGCGCGTGCTGCGGTTCGCGGCGCGTATGGGTGAATACGGCCTGGAGATGCGCCGCTTCAGTCCCGGCGGCGGCTTCGCCATCGCCTACACCGAGGACGACGAGCCCCCCGCGATAGACGACTACGCCGAGGCCATCGTCGGCGCGCTCACGGACGCCTGCACGGCCAACGGGCTGCTCCAGCCCGAGCTGACCATCGAGCCGGGACGCTCGCTCGCCGGCCCTGCCGGGGTCGCCGTCTACACCGTCGGCGCGATCAAGGAGGTGCCCGGAGTCCGAACCTACGTCTCCGTGGACGGCGGCATGGGCGACAACATCCGCCCCGCGCTCTACGGCTCGCGCTACATCGCCAACGTCGCCAACCGCGCCAACGACGAAGCCACCGAGACCGTCACCATTGCCGGGAAGTACTGCGAGTCCGGCGACGTACTGATCCACGACGCGTCGCTCGCTCCCGTGCGCGCGAACGACATCATCGCCATCCCCGCGTCCGGCGCGTACGCCCCTTCCATGGCCAGCGTCTACAACATGAACGGCCGCCCCGCCATCGTCATGGCGTCGGAGGGCGCGGCGACCCTGATGCGACGCCGTGAATCGTACGAGGACCTCATCGCGCAGGACGTCGTCTGACCCATGCTCCGTCTGCACGGTCAGCAACTTCCCGTCCAGACCCTGGAGCGCTCACTGGCAGAGGGCCGCCTCCACCACGCCTACCTCTTCACCGGCCCCGCGCACCTGGGCAAGGCAACCCTCGCCGTCCAGTTCGCGCAGGCCCTGAACTGCGACGCGGATACGCCGCCGTGCGGCGTCTGCCCGAGTTGCACACGCATCGCCGAGGGCAACCACGCTGACGTGCGCCTCATCGACCTCGGCGGGAACGCAGCATCCATCGGCATCGACGCGGTGCGCGACATCATCAACTCCGCTCACCTGCGACCCTACGAAGGACGCACCCGCGTGTTCGTCATCACCGAGGCCGACCTGCTCACCCGCGACGCCGCCAACGCCCTGCTCAAGGTGCTGGAAGAGCCGCCCGACAACGTGGTGCTCATCCTCGTCGGCACGAGCGCGGACAACCAGCTGCCGACCGTCCGCTCCCGCTGTCAGACCCTCTACTTCCGCCCCCTGCCGGTCGACGCGGTCTCGCGCGTCCTGCAGGAGGAGCACGGCGTGAGCGCAGAGCAGGCGCAGGTGCTCGCCCGCCTCTCGCGCGGCTGCATCGGCTGGGCCATCGCCGCAACGGGAGACGACACGCTCTATGCGTCGGTGCACCAGCGGATGGAGCAGATCGTGGACGCCATCGACGGCGGACTGGAGGAGCGGTTCACCTACGCGGGCGAACTCGCACGGCGCATCGACCGCGACCGCAGCGCGGGCCGGGAGGAGCTCTTCCTCTGGCTGCGGTGGCTGCGGGACATCATGCTCATCCAGCAGGGGCACGGCGCAAGCATAACCAACCTCTCCTGGCGGGAGGTGCTGGAGCGGCACTCGGGCGCCCTGCAACCGGCCGACGTCGTCCGGTGGGCGCAGAACGTGACCCGCACCATCGAGGCGCTGGAGCGCAACGCCAACGTCCGGCTCGCGCTGGACGTGTTCATGCTGGAAGCACCGGCGCTGACAACGCGGGTGTGACGGAGAAGGCAGCGCCGCGCGGAAGCGGCCTACACCTGGACGAACCCGTTCTCCACACGCTGACGCGGCTGCGCCATCCACGGGAGGTACATGCTCCACTCGTCGGGCAGGCTCCGGTGCATCAGGTGGTAGTACGGGTTCGCTCTCGGCGGCGATGGCTCGCGCAGCAGGCGCATGTTCGCCTGTGCGGGCGTGCGTCCTGCCTTGCGGTGGTTGCACGGGACGCAGGCTGCCACGACGTTCTCCCAGGTGTGAGGGCCGTTCAGCACGCGGGGCACGACGTGGTCGAGCGTCAGCTCCCGCGTCTGTCTGCCGCAGTACTGGCACGAGAACTGGTCCCGCCAGAAGACCTCACGGCGGGAGAGGCGGCGCGTGAAGAGCGGCCGCTTCACCATGTACAGCAGGCGTATGACCGAGGGGATGGGGAAGTTCTGCGACACGGAGTGGTACTCGCCGGTTCCCAACTCGAGGGGCTGCGCCTTCTGCCCCAGGACAAGGAGCAGCGCCCGCCTCACGCCGCAGACGTTCAACGGCTCGTAGTTCTGGTTCAGGATGAGAACAGCCTCGCTCAGAGCGTCCACCCCAGCGGGCCCACCGTCCGTTCAGAGGCCCGCCCTCTCAAATCATAAGAGGGCGGCGGAGCATACGGCAACCTCTGTCCGTTAACCGGCCAGAGGGGCTATGCACGGCCCACACCGCCGAACAACGAACTCTTCACGTCGAACTCCGACGGCATGAGCTCACGCAGGAGCGTCGTCGCATCCAGGAGCGCGTCCGCCAGGAGCGACTCCTCGACCGCCTGCTGCACCCCGTCGGACGGCACGGTGCTCGCCGCCAGCGCGATGGCAGACCCGGCGAGCAGGCCGACAACGAGGCCGAGAACCATCCCCGCGCCTCTGTCGACCCACCCCATCAGCAGGATGCTCAACGCCGTCTTGATTGCGCGTCCCAGCATCCACCCCCCTATCGAGGCGGCGGCGACGATGAGGATGAATATGACGAACTGCCTCACCCCATCGTCATCGACCAGCGGGATGGCCCAATCGAGCGTCTCATAGAGCCTGCTGGCGACGAAGACACCCACGATGAACCCGAGGAAAGTGAACAGCCACTTGACGAGCCCGTTCACCCAGCCGAGGAAACCTCCGCCTATCACCAGCACGAGGATGAGCAGATCTATCGGGTTCATGGACGTCAACTATGCACCCGCCGCACTGTGCCTTCAACGACGTAGCGCTGCGCGCTTCGGGGAACCCGCTCGATGCGATGAATCCGCACGGAGATGCGGCGCGTAGTGTCCTGTAGCGCGCGTTCGGAACCAGGAACACCAATCGAGATCGAGGAGGCAGCATCAATGCGCAGAAAATGGCTGATCATCCCGGCCCTCGCGGCCCTGCTCCTGACCGGAGCCATCGCAGGAACAGCGTTCGCCCAGAGCGAATCGGACGACGATCCTTCTTCGGTGTCACGCTTCGTGGAGATACTCGCGGAGAAGCTCGGCATCGATGAGGACCAGGTCCAGACAGCGGTAGAGGAAACGAAGGCGGAGTTGCAGGCAGAACGGAAGGCTGCCCGGGAACAGCAGCTGCGCGACAAGCTGGCAGCGATGGTCGAGGACGGCAGCATCACGCAGGAGCAGGCGGACGAGTACCTGGACTGGTACCTGAACCCTCCGGAGTTGGCGTCCGGCAAGTTCGGCAAGAAGTTCGCTTCCGGACGCGGCCACCACCGCGGCAAGCGGGGCGGGTCCTGGGGATACGGCTGGAAGTCGGGCAGCGGAGACTCCGACGCCTGAACAGGAGCAACAGCCATGAGGGGCAGGGGGCGTATGTTGCGCCCCCTGCTCGCTGTTGGCTGGGTTTGCTTCTAGACCGCGTAGATGGGGTTGTCCCGCGTGATGATGCGCGTCTCCGCGGCGACCGCCTCACGCACGTACTTCGGCAGGCCGAACATCCCCCGGTGCGCTGCGCCGTCGTAGAAGCGCAGCGGCGATGCAACGCGCTCGCGCACGCGCGCGTCGACCTCGGTCCCGCTCATCGCGCCGGGGTCGGGGGCGTCCGCGCCGCCGCACGCGATGAACCCCCACGTCATCCCGAAACTCGGTATGTGGGCGTCGTAGCCGGAGGTGTGGTCGAACACACGCTGCATCGTCTGAGCGATCGCCGTGAACACCTCGCGTACGTTCGTGGGCCCCGTGGGACCGGACTGCGCGACCATCAGCCCGTCCGGCGCGAGCCGCGCCCGCACCAGTTCGTAGAACTCCACCGTGAAGAGCAGGTACGCAGGGCCGCCCTCCAACGGGTCCGGCACGTCGATGATGATGACGTCGAAGGGCGTCTCCCGCTGTTCGAGGTACGCCAGTGCGTCCTCGTGCAGCAGGGTTACGCGCGGGTCGTCGAATGCGCCCGCATGGTGCTCGGGCAGATGCTCCTTGCAGAGGTCGACCACGGCCTTGTCGAGGTCGACCATAACGACCTCCTCGACCGAGTCGTGCCGCAGCACCTCCCGGATGGTCGCGCCTTCGCCGCCGCCGGCGACCATGACGCGCCGGGGGTCCGCGTGCGCGAGCATCACCGGCTGGACGAGCGCCTCATGGTAGACCCATTCGTCAGACTCGGAAGACTGCGTCTTGCCGTCCAGCACCAGCATCCTGCCGAAGGAGCCGGTCTCGAGCACCTGCACGTGCTGATAGGGAGTGTCGCCTTCGTAGATCACCTGCCGGACACTGGATGCCTGCACAAGGTCAGGCGTCAGGTACTCCATGTACCAGAGCGTCCGGGGAGAGGGTCCGTTCATGTCAGGCGGGGGTGGCGACGGAGGAGAGGATACCGACACCGCGTTCGATCTCCGTTATCTCCGGATCGCTCGATTCGAGGCCAGCGATGATGAGTTTGGCCGCTTCCGTGGGATCGAAGTTCTCCCCGCAGGTGAAGATGTCTACCGCGGCGTAGGAGAACTCAGGCCAGGTATGGATGCAAAGATGGGATTCCGCGATCGCGATAACGCCGGTAACGCCCTGGGGACTGAACTGGTGGAAGATCTTGTCTATAACGGTCGCGCCGGTTTCCTCGGCGGCGCGCAGCATCATGCCTTCCAGCAGAGGAAGGTCATCGAGTGATGCGGGATTACAGGAGCGGAGCTCCAGCAGAACGTGGCGACCCAGCGCTTCCAATCAAGCAGCCCCCCTTTCCGGAAAGTACCGCTTGCGGAGTTCCCTGCGGAACAAGCGGACACAATAGCGCATGCTAGCACCTGCCGAGTACGCGGTGCAAGCGATAGCCGCACTCCCCGCGTCTTCCCGGCTTGACGCCCGTGTCCCGGCCTCCATAGCATGAGGCCATGGAAGACTACCTCCGACAGTACGGGCTCGTGCTGATGCTCTCCGCTGTTGCGGTCGTCATACCCGCAAGCGTGCTCGTGCTCTCCCAGATAAGCACCCGGATCAAGGCCCGGCCGTTCCGGCCCAACCCCATCAAGTACACCCCGTACGAGTGCGGCATGGAGCCGGAGCGCGGACGCTGGGAGCGCTTCAACGTGCGCTACTACCGGTTCGCGCTCCTCTTCCTCCTGTTCGACGTGGAGGTCGTCTTCCTCTTCCCGTGGGCGTCCCAGGCGGGCGTCATGGGCTGGTCCGCGTTCGGGGCCATCCTGTTCTTCACCGCCGTGATGGTCGCGGGATGGGCCTACGAGTGGAAGCGCGGAGGCATGGAGTGGGACGAGTCCCTCCCCGCTGCCTCGGCTCCCGGTACGAGCGCCGAGGCCGCCGAGCCGGTGGCGGCGTAGTCCCCTCTCGGACCAACGGACCTCAGACGGCTGCCTCCGCCTCCTCCAGCAACCGGGCCTGCTCGTCCCGCAGCAGCGCATCGACCACCGCGTCTATCTGTCCGGCCATGATCTCCTGCAGGCCGTGGACCGACATGCCGATGCGATGGTCCGTGAGGCGGTCTTGCGGGAAGTTGTAGGTGCGTACCTTCTCCGAGCGGTCGCCCGCGCCCACCTGGGAGCGCCGCGTCGCCGACGTCGCGGCCTGCTGCTCGCGCAACTGCTGCTCGTAGAGGCGTGAGCGGAGCACGGCCATCGCCTTCGTCTTGTTCCGCAACTGCGATCGTTCGTCCTGCGAGACGACCATGATGCCCGTGGGGTTATGCACGACGCGCACGGCGGTGGCGACCTTGTTCACGTTCTGCCCGCCGGGGCCGCCGGAGTGGAAGATGTCTACCCGCAGGTCCTCGGGTCTGATGTCCACGTCCACTTCATCCGCCTCCGGCAGCACGGCGACCGTAGCGGTCGAGGTGTGGATGCGCCCCTGCGCCTCGGTCACCGGCACGCGTTGTACGCGATGCACGCCGCTCTCATGCTTCAGGAGACGGTAGGCGTCCGCTCCCTCGATCTCGCAGACCACCTCTTTCAACCCGCCCTGCTCGGTCTCGCTCGTGTTGACGATGTCCACGCGTAACCCGTGGCGCTGTGCGTACCGCTGGTACATGCGGAAGAGGTCGCCCGCGAAGAGCGCAGCCTCGTCCCCCCCGGCCCCGCCGCGAATCTCCATGATCACGTTCTTGCTGTCGTTCGGATCCTTGGGCAGCAGGGCCTCGCGCAGTTCCTCGTTCAGCCGCTCCACTTCGGTATCGAGGCTCTCAGCCTCCTCCACGGCCAGCGCCGCGACCTCCGGGTCATCATCGGAGGCGAGTTCTTTCGCTTCGGCCAGTTCATTCTGAGCGATCTGGAGCCGCTCGAAGGCGTTCACCACCGGCAGCAGAGCGGCACGCTCCCTGCCCAGCCTCGTGAGCTGGGCCGGATCGGCAACGACTTCCGGCGAAGCAAGGAGCGTGTCTATCTCCTCACGGCGCTTCAGCAGATTATCGAGCCGTTCGAACATGGCAGGTGCTCTCGGATGGAACCCCGGGAGGCCCGGGAACGTAGTAGTCAGCATAGCATAGCGTCCGGTCCCGGCCGGAACCCACGCCCGGCACACCGTACCAAACAGGCAACCGTAACTCATTGGAGATAGTCCCCCGGCAGCATAGAATCGCTCCATTGTCCCCGCAGTGGACGACATAACTTGTTACCCAAAATGAGGCTTATGCGGATATCTCCGACTGCCCCTGTGACTGCCATCCTCGCCATCGCGCTTGCGATGACGGTTGCTGTCGCCTGCGAGGACCCTCAGCCGGTGGTTGTGCCTGTCGTCGCGACGCCTACCCCGCTGCCCACGGCCACTCCTACCCCCACGGCGACGCCTACCGCCACGCCTACCGCCACGCCCACGCCCACCGTAACGCCTACTCCCACGGCAACCCTCACCCCGACACCGACCCCCACGGCGACGCACACTCCCACGCCGACCGCAACGCCGACCGCAACGGCCACCCCCACGGCCGAAGAGGTCGTTGACTTCTCCAGCAAGGCGATGGTCAGGCTATTGGCGAACGAGACTGTCTGGACAGGCGCCGTCATCAACGACAGCGGGGAGATCCTGACGACCTCTGCCGCACTGGGAAGTGCGCCGGTTGCCGACTTCGTCCTGAGTAACGGCAACCAGGGGCAGGCATGGGTAACCGGCAGGGACGACGACCTGGGGCTTGCCTTGCTCAGCCCCGTCAACCCTTCGCCCCCGTACGACACCATCGCGCTCTCGGCCACTCCTCCCACGATAGGAGACCAGCTCGGGTTGCTCCAACACTCCAGCTTCTCGCCGGCGTTGGACCAGCGCATCACCCGCGTGAACGGATACAACTCCTCTCCCATCGGGTACAGCTACATCAAGATACAGGCCACGGATTCCACGGCGGACGGAGCGATGCTGATCAACCCCCAGGGGAAGATCCAGGGCATCCGCATGCCTACCCTGTGGCTGCTGCAGCAACAGGTATGCGCCCCGGGAGAGGTCTGCGCCGTTGACGCGGCGCAGGTTGGAACCGCCGCTATCCCCGCACTGCGGACGGGACGCATCGTCATCAGAGACATCACGACCTCAACCGATGGGCCGGGCGATAGCCCGCCGGCTCTCCCCATCATCTTCAAGGGCCACTTCACCATAGACGGCGTGGACGCACCGTCCGGGACTCAGCTGTACGCCCGTTTGAAGAAGTCCGGTCAACCCGACTACTGGGAGTCGGCGCCAACGAATGAGCTCGGGTTCTTCCTCATCGAAGTGTCGGCTCCGAACAATAACTACGCCGGAGCTGTCATAGAGTTCTGGACGAATGGCAGGCTCGCCGGGGCAACGGGGTCCTACGACCGGCCCGCGGGGTCTGTCGTAGAGTTGAACCTCGCGTTCTAACTGATGCCGGCTTGAAGTGGGGCGAGCACGTCCGCCGTCCCTGCGATGAACGGAACCGGGCCTGCGGCGCTGAAGAGTGGGCGAGACCCCTATAAGCTATGCGGAAATCCCTGCGCATCCCAACCCTGATCATCCTTGCAGCCATCTTTGCGCTGGCGCTGGTCGTCGCGTACGACGCTTCCCGGGAAGAAGAGCCCGCGCCGACGCCAACCCCCACGCCGACCCGGACCCCGCCGACGCCAACGCCCACACCCACCCCGGTGCCCACAGCCACGCCAACGCCCACGGCGACCGCTACGCCGACGCCAACGGCTACGCACACCCCCACACCGACGCCAACGGCCACCGCGACGCCGGCGCCAACGGCGACTCCGACGCCGATGGCCACCGCGACGCCCGTGCCGATGCTCACGCTGGAGGAGGCTGCGGCCCAGGCCAGCGGCGCGGTCGCAAAGCTCACGCTCGGCGAGACCATCTGGACCGGCACGGTCATCAGCGAGAGCGGTGAGATACTGACCGTATCCGGTCCGCTGGGGAACGCGCCGCAGGTGACGTTCACGCTGGCCGACGGCACAGAGGGAACCGCGTGGGTGACCGGGCGGAACGACGAACAGGGGCTCGCGCTGCTCACGCCGCTCGGCGAGCCGCGCACCTACGACTTCCTCCCGCTCTCCTCCAGGATCCCCGCCATCGGGGAGCGGATGGTGCTGGTGCAGTACGACCCGTTCAACGGCTCATTGGACCCGCGTCCGGTGAACGTGAGGGGCTACACCACGACCTTCACCGGGTACGGCTACGTCCAGCTGCACATCGGCGAGAGCTCCGCGTTCGACGGCGCGGCGCTGGTCAACGACGAGGCGAAACTGCAGGGCATCCGGATGCCTGCGTCGTGGCTGCTCGCCAGGGACGACATCAGCGAGCCGAGGGAGGTCTATGCCGCGTCCTCCGCCGATGTCGGAGGGCGGGTCATCCCTGGGCTACGCAGCGGCCACACGCAGATCAGCCCGCCCCCGGTGGACACCTCCGGCCCGACCGGCGCGCCGCCGCAGATCCCCATCGTGTTCCTCGGCGACGTTACCGTGGACGGCCAGCCTCCCCCCGACGGAACCTGGTTGTACGCGAAGGTGATCAAGGAAGGGAAGCCCACTCTCTGGTTCGCCCGGCAGATCCGGGTCGCGGGTGAGTACGACTTGCCGATATCGCTGAACGTCTCAACCTACCTGGGAGCGACCATCGAGTTCTGGGTGAACGGGGAAGCCTCTCTCATGACCGCCCAGGTCACGCGCGCAAGCAACAACGTGCACTCTTTCGACCTGAGGTTCTAGCGCGCAGGGGCGTCCGCCGCCTGCGCCATCGCCACTTCGCGCTGCTCGCTCGTTGCCATGTCGCGGTACGTCACCGTGCCGTTCTCGAGTTCCGCGTCGCCCAGGATGAAGACCCCGCGCGCGCCAAGCGCCGACGCGTAGCGCAGCTGCGCCTTGAGGCTGCGTGGAGGCGCGACGACGACCACCGCATCCGAGGCAGAGCGAAGCGTCGCGGCGAGGCGCACCGCCTCCGCCTTGGCGCGCTCCCCGCGATAGGCCATCACCAGCGGGGCGGACGCCGTGTCGGGCGGCTCCGTCCCCTGCTCCCGCAGATTGAGGATGAGCCGCTCGATCCCCGCCGCGAAGCCGATGCCCGGCGTGGGGCGGCCCCCCAGCTGCTCGATGAGGCCGTCGTAGCGCCCCCCGGCGCAGACCGCGCTCTGCGCGCCCTCGCGCGACGGATGCACCTCGAACACGGTGCGGGTGTAGTAGTCCAGCCCGCGCACGAGCGTGTGGTCGAGCCGGTACGGGATGCCGAGCGCGTCGAGGTAGCCGAGCAGCTCCTGCCAGTGCTCGCGCGCGGGGTCGCCGAGGTAGTCGACGCTGCGCGGGGCTGTCGCCATGAACGACTCGCCCGCAAGCTCCTTGGAGTCGAGCAGCCGCAGCGGGTTGGTGTCGAGGCGGCGGCGGTCGTCCCGCCCCATGTGGGCGGCGTGCGGGCTGAAGTGCTCGCGGAGCGCCTCGACGTAGCGCGGCCTGTCGGCGGCGTCGCCGATGTTGTTGAGCACGAGCGTCATGCCGCCGAGGCCGAGCCGCTCCATGCTCTCCATCGCGAGCTGCAGCACCTCCAGGTCGACGGTCGCGTCCGGGTCGCCGATGGCCTCGATGCCGAACTGGTGGAACTGGCGGTAGCGTCCGGCCTGCGGGCGGTCGTACCGGAACATCGGGCAGAGGTAGTAGAGGCGCACCGGCAGCGGCTGGTTGTGCAGGCCGTGCTCCAGGTACGCGCGGCAGACGGCGGCTGTCCCCTCGGGCCGGAGCGTGATCTCCTGCCCGCCCCGGTCCTGGAAGCTGTACATCTCCTTCTGGACGATGTCCGTCTCCTCGCCGACCGTGCGGGCGAAGAGCGCCGTGTCCTCGAAGACGGGCGTGTCGATGCGCTCATAGCCGAACGCCCGTGCGGCCCCGGCGACCGTGCCGTACACGAACGACCAGTACCGTTGCTGCTCCGGCAGGATGTCGGCTGTTCCTCTGGGGGCCTGGTGCATCGGACCTCTCATTCAGACGGGGGTGCGGTTCATTATAGGCGGCGCATCGTAGAGAGGTCTCAATTCACGAAGGCAGCACGTATAATGCCGGTGTGCCTGACCTTCTCGACAAAGTGCGCGGCTACCTGCCCGGCGATCGAGCCGAGATGATTGAACGGGCGCTCGATTTCGCCGCCGCCGCGCACGAGGGGCAGAAGCGCAAGTCCGGCGAGGACTACATCGAGCACCCCATCTCCGTCGCCGAGTACCTGGCCGACCTCAGCCTCGACGCGCCGACCGTCGCCGCTGCGCTCCTCCACGACGTTCTCGAAGACTGTGACGTCTGCCTGGACGACCTCCGCAAGGAGTTCGGCGAGGACGTGGCGAAACTGGCCGACGGCGTCACCAAGCTCACGCGCATGGACACCATCACCGGCGGCGCCATGCCGCTCATCGCCAAGAGCGACAGCGAGGCGGAGAGCCTGCGCAAGATGCTCGTCGCGATGGCGAACGACATCCGCGTCGTGCTCATCAAGCTGGCGGACCGGCTGCACAACATGCAGACGCTCCGCGCGCTGCCGCCGGACCGGCGCGTCGCCATCGCTCAGGAGACGCTGGACATCTACGCCCCGCTCGCGCACCGCCTCGGCATGGGCGAGATCAAGTGGCAGCTGGAGGACCTCGCCTTCCGCTACATCCAGCCGAACCAGTACCGGAGCATCTCCACCCTGCTCTCCACCAAGCGCACGGAGCGGGAGGCGTACATCAAGCAGGTGACCGACCTGCTGCGGGACGAACTCGCCAACGCGGGCTTCGACGCCGAGGTGACCGGACGTCCCAAGCACATCTACAGCATCTACCGCAAGACGCAGTCGTACGCCGCGCAGGGGAAGCAGATGAGCGACATCTACGACCTCTTCGCGGTGCGCGTCCTCGTCCCCACGGTGCAGGACTGCTACGGCGTGCTCGGCCTCGTGCACTCGCTCTGGCGCCCCGTTCCCGGCCAGTTCGACGACTACATCGCCAGCCCCAAGGAGAACATGTACCAGTCGCTGCACACGACGGTGCGCTCGATCGACGGGCTGCCGGTTGAGGTGCAGGTGCGCACGTACGAGATGCACCGCATCTCCGAGTACGGCGTCGCGTCCCACTGGAGCTACAAGGAGGGCGGCGCGCGCAGCAGCCAGTTCGAGGAGCGGATGACGTGGCTGCGCCAGCTGCTCGAGTGGCAGCGCGACGTGAGCGTGACCGACGAGTTCCTGGAGAACGTAACCGGCGACCTCTTCCGCGACCAGGTGTTCGTCTACACCCCGAAGAACGAGATACGCGAATTGCCGGCGGGCGCGACGCCCATCGACTTCGCCTACCGCATCCACACGGAGATCGGCCACAAGTGCATCGGCGCGAAGGTGAACGGGCGGCTCGTCGCCCTCAACACGCCGCTGAAGAACGGCGACACGGTCGAGGTGCTGACCAGCAAGGTGGCCCGCGGGCCGAGCCTGGACTGGCTGAACCCGCACCTGGACTATGTGAAGACGGCGAGCGCGCGGCAGGCGATACGCTCGTGGTTCCGGCACCAGGAGCGCGGCACGAACATCGAGCGGGGCCGCGCCATCCTGAAGAAGGAGCTGAAGCGCCTCTCGGCGCAGGTGGACGAGGCCGAGGTCGCCCGCTGGTTCCACTACGAGTCGACGGACGACCTGTACGCGGCGATTGGCTCCGGGCTCGTGACGATAGCGCAGATCGCCGGGCGGCTCTCCGCGGCGCAGGCAGCGGCGGAGCGCGCGCTGCCGCGGGAAGCGCCGGACACGCCCGAGGCCCCCGTGCTCGGCAGCGTCAGCGTTCTCGGCGTCGGCGACCTCCTCACCCGCATGGGCGAGTGCTGCAACCCGCTGCCGGGCGACGAGATCGAGGGCTTCATCACCCGCACGCGGGGCGTCACTGTCCACAAGGTGGACTGCCCCAACGTCCGCAGCGTGTCGGAGACGGACCGCATCGTGCCGGTGACGTGGGGGCAGAGCCGCAACGTCTTCCCCGCCCGCATCGTCATCGAGTGCTTCGACCGCGTGGGGCTGCTGCACGACATCACCGGCGCGACCTCCGCCGAGCACGTGAACATCGCCGGGTCGACGACGGAGCCGACCGAGGGCGGGATGGTGGTCATCCACCTGAACACGCAGGTCACGAACATCGAGCAGCTCTCGCGGCTGTTCACGCGGATCGAGGGAGTGCGCGGCGTGCGCAGCGTGAACCGCACGGCGCACAAGCCGCCGCCCAGGTCCGCAGCGCGCAACGGCGCCGCCGGGAAGAACGGCGCAGCCGCTCGCAGGAGCAAGGCCTCGGCGCGACGCGGCAGCCGCTCCTCGCGCGGCTAGGGACACCCTCACCCCAACCCTCTCCCGGAGGGCGAGGGGGCCAAGCTGAATGCCGTTAACTTCTTCGGCTGTGGCGAAGTGTCGCATTCCGTCCTTTTCACTCGTGGGCCCGGCTGCCCATCTGCAACGCGTTCGCGGCGTTCCACGCCTGCCATGCGCCACCGTGCGTCTGTCATGCGGCGCGCACGCGACAGTGCAACGAGAAGCGGGTCAGAGATACGAGTTGGCAAGCGTGTGCCGTCATGCAGGACAGCGTACGCGGAGGTCGGGCGACCGCATAAGGGGCGCGTGTCACGGGTTGGGGGAGAGGGGAGCGAGCGCGCAGCACATGCCCTGAAGTCTATAGAACACTGAGAGACAGCTTCTCTTAGGTAAGCATTTGCATCGAGGGTCATTTAGCATGCAGACCCTAACCACG
Source organism: Dehalococcoidia bacterium (assembly GCA_965220655.1). Classification (GTDB taxonomy): domain Bacteria; phylum Chloroflexota; class Dehalococcoidia; order Lucifugimonadales; family Australimonadaceae; genus Bin16. The sequence goes on from CBDCQO010000004.1 coordinate 78,843, forward strand.
ATTTGGAGGAAAGAGCGTGCTCACGAATCGAGAAGACCGGTTGAAGCGGGTCGAACGAATCACCGAAACACCGATGACGTTGCTCGCCGTTTTCACGATACCGCTGCTGCTAGGCCCCTATCTCTGGGGCGACGAGCCTCACCTTGGATGGGACTTCGCGGTCTGGAGCGTCTTTGCGATAGAGCTCCTCGTGCGTGTCTTCCTAGCACCTGACAGACGTTCTTATCTCAGGTCCCATTGGATAGACGTTCTCCTAGTAGTAGTGCCCTTCTTCCGTCCTCTGCGGGTGTTGCGCATAGCAGTCTTTGCGGTGCGGATCGGCGTTGGTGTTGGTCATGCCCTGTCGATAGAGCGGATGCTCATCTACGCGACGACACTCGCGGTGGTTTGCGCATGCGCTGTGCGGATAGTCGAACCAGAGACGTTCCCGACACTGATAGATGCACTGTGGTGGGCACTGGTTACGATGTCCACGGTGGGCTACGGCGACATCTCACCAGCCACGGATACAGGAAAGGCCGTGGCTGTCCCACTCCTGATAGGAGGGATAACAGTTTTCGGCGTGCTGACGGCCAATCTTGCTACAGTGATGGTCAGAGAGCAGGTCCAGGCCAAGGAGCAGGAGTAGAGGGACAGGGTGCCGTTTCAAGGCCGCCGAGCGACACCCCCCGACAGATGCTTCGACTCCTCTGCGTTACGCTCAACGTGACACGCTTCGCTCCGCGACACGCGCCTCTTACGCGGTCGCCACACGATTGCGTACGCTGGTTGCATGACCGTCGTGCGGACAGCAGCCATAGAGAGCGTCTATAGCTCGGCGCCCAGCCATAGCGGCTTGCACCTGTCCGGCGAAATCCGGCAGACTGGTGCGGACTGAGGCGAAAGGAACGGCAGCGAATCATGCAGTTGAAAGCCAGGTTCTCAGAAGGCGTGCTCAAGCCGCTGGAACGGCTCGACCTCGAAGAGGGCGCGGAAGTGTTCATAACGCTCGACGTGGGGCCGGCTGAAACCGGGGAGCGGAGACGGCAGCGTTCGAAGGCGTCCGCCGGCGCCTGGGGCAGGCCGGGTGACGGAGAACGGCTGAAGCGGGCGCTCTACGAGGCGCGCGTAGCCGGTTCGCGAGACCGCCAGGAGCTGCCGGTCGTGTCGGTGTGAAACCCTGACGCTCCCCGTCCGCAGGACTTGCTTACGCTTCGCCCTGCCCTCCTACCGCCCCTCCCCGCCGTATCCGCTGAGGCGGTCCTCGAGGCGGCGGAGCGTCTCCTGGGTCGTGCGGAGCTCGCGCAGCAGCTCCTCACGCGAGGGTGGCGTCTCCAGTGTCATCAGCTGGTCGACCTTCGCCTTGTCCAGGTTGTTGATGACGACCGCGATGAAGAGGTTGGCCACGACGAACGTGCCGCCGACCACGAAGCTGAGGAAGTAGAGCCACGCGAGGCCGTGGTGCTCCATCGCGGCGTACATGATGTCCGTCCAGTCCTCCAGCGTGATGACGCGGAAGAGCGACAGCAGCGATATGCCGAGCGTGCGCCAGTGCGTGGGGTCGGCTTCGTGGAAGAGGTGGTAGCCGACGATGGCGTAGATGTACACGACGATGCTCATGAGCATCATGATGTTGGCGACGCTGGGTATGGAGCGCACGAGCGCCCCGACGATGAGCCGCAGCTCCTTGATCGCGGAGATGAGGCGCAGCACGCGCAGCAGCCGTCCGAGCCGGGCGACCATGGCGAACGAGCCGGTGGCGGGCACGAGCGCGAAGACGATGATGGCGAAATCGAAGACGTTCCAGCCGTCGCGGAAGTAGCGCTGCGAAGTCGGGGCGAGCGCCAGCATCTTGAGCGCGGCCTCGACGATGAACACGCCGAGGATGACCCGGTTGCCCATCGCGATCGCGTCGCCGTACTGGTCGACGATGGCGGGCGAGGTGGCGAGTCCGAGCAGCGCGCCGCTCGCGAGGATGAGCGCGATGATGCCGTACTCGAATATGCGCGCGCCAACGATGCGCTGCGCGATGTGGGCTGTGCGGTCCATCAGGTGTCGTGCCTCCGTCGGGGGTTCCAAGGGATGATAGCAGTGCATCCTCGCCCCATCGGTTCACCCTCACCCCCGCATCAAGTGCGGGGCAGGCTCGAACCCTCTCTCCTCGAGGGAGAGGGACCAAAAGTGACACGCGGCGGTCGTTGGGGCGGACGCCCGTTGCTATAATCGCCGCGTACGGGAGGAGTTACATGAGTTCACCGGACCGCATGGAGATGCACGCGAGGGCGATAGCCAACCTCGTCCAGGCGATGGACCGGATGGAGCAGGAGCAGCAGTCGCACGACAGGCACCTGCAGACGATAGAGGAATGGATTCAGGGGCACGAGGGATGGATGCAATCCCACAACGAATGGGTGCAGAGCATCCAGGCTGAGAGCAGGCAGAACCGGGCCCGCATCAGGGAGATCATCACCGAGCTCACGAGTATGCAGGCCGACATCGCGCGGCTGGACGCGGCGTCGTGAAGTTCGGACTCTCCCTCTCAGGCCTCCTCCAGCACTCCGGCGACGGGGACATGGTGCAGCGGTTCGCCGACGTGCTCCACCTCGTGCGCGTCGGCCGCGAGCTTGGCTTCGACTACATCTACGCCGGGCAGCACTACCTCTCACACCCGTTCCAGATGCTGCAGCCGCTCATCGCGCTCGCCCGCATCAGCGCCGAGACCGGCGACATGGACATGCTCTCGACCGTCCTCATCCCGCTGCAGAACCCGGTGCAGATGGCCGAGGACGTCGCAACGCTCGACGTGCTCACGAACGGTCGCGTCATCATCAACGCGGCGCTCGGCTACCGCGACGAGGAGTACGAGGCGTTCGGCGTCACGCACGAGGACCGCATCGCGCGGATGTTCGAGAACCTGCGCCTCGCCAAGCAGCTCTGGGCCGGCGGCGAGGTGACGTTCGAGGGCCGCTTCACGAAGGTCACCGGCGTGCACCTCGGCATACGCCCCATCCAGCAGCCGCACCCGCGCATCTGGATCGCCGCGAACGGCGACGGCATGGTGCGCCGCATCGCCCGCAACGGCGACACGTGGTACCTCAACCCGCACGCGCCGTTCGCCACGCTGGCGCGGCAGGTCGAAATGTACAAGACGGTGCGCGCCGAGCACGGCCACCCGCCGCCGGACACGATGCCGATGTCGCGCGAAACGTTCGTCGCGCCCACGCGCGAGGAGGCGATTGCCACCGCCCGCCCGTTCCTGGAGGGGAAGTACAAGGCCTACGCCGCGTGGGGTCAGGACAAGGCGCTGCCCGGCGAGGAGGACTTCACCCAGCCGTTCGAGGAGCTGGCCGCGGGACGTTTCATCGTCGGCAGCCCCGACGACGTCACCGCCGACCTGCAGCGCTTCGCCGACGTGGGCGTCACGCACGCATCGCTGCGCTTCGGGTGGCCGGGCACCCCGCGCGACGTCGTCGAGGGCGCGATACGCCTGGCCGCCGCCGAGGTCCTGCCCGCGCTGCGGTAGGCCCCCGCATGGAGCTCAGCGAGCACGACTGCACGGAACTGCAACTGCTCGAAGAGGGTCTGTGGCGCGCCGAGACGCGGTTCGACCGGGCATGGATGGAGCGCGTGCTCGCGCCGGGCTTCTTTGAGTTCGGCAGGTCGGGCTGCGTGTACAGCCGGGAGGACACGCTGGGGATGGCTGCGCGGCCCATCGACGCCAGGCTCGAGGACGTTAGCGTTCGCTCGCTGAGCGCGGACATCGCGCAGGTCACCTACATCAGCATCGAGACGTACGAGGGCGAAGAGCAGGCCGCGCACCGCAGTTCGCTCTGGTCGCGGACGGAGGACGGCTGGCGGCTGCTCTTCCACCAGGCGACGCCCGTCCTTCGCTGACGCCCTACCCGCCTCGCGCGTCCAACTCCTTCACGAGCGTCTTGGGCGCGATGGCGCGGTAGCTCTCCTCGACGCACTCCAGCAGCAGATCGAGCGGGGGCGCGCCGGCGTCGTCCTCGCCGAACCTCATCTCCACCCATCCGCTCCTGCCGAGGTTGTAGCCCGCCGGACGCGCGAATGGCATCGAGAGGAGCGCGCCCCCGGAGTCGGGCAGCTTCACGCCCATGCCGAACCCGGCGCCCGGCACGCCGAGGAACGCGAACACCTTCTTCCCCACCTTCATGGCGCTCTCGCCCCACGGGTGGTCCTCCCACGCTCCGGGCAGCCCCAGCGCGTATTCGCGCACCGCTTCCTTCAACGAGCCTTCCACGTCCTGCGCCTCCCCAGTGTCGTGCGGCGCGCAGCATAGCACCCGGCCCCGGGCGCGCCGCGTTATCCTATGGCGACACCCGCTCGGAGGAGTCCCGCATGACGCTCGTCTACGATGGCCCGCATCTCGTGTTCAAGGTCGCCGGCATGGGGCCGTACGACAACAACGGCTACGTCATCGCCGACCCCGCCACGAAGGAGGCGTACCTCGTCGACGCGCCGGCGGAGATCGAGCGGCTGCTGAGCGAGGCGGACGGCTTCCAGGTGAAGGGCGTCATCGTCACGCACACGCACCCGGACCACGTCGCGGGCTACGCCGACCTCAAGCGGCTCACCGACCTCCCCGTCTCGGTGCACGAGAGCGACGCCCGCAGGCTGCCCGGCGAGCCGGACGCGCTGCTCGCCCACAACGACGAACTGCACGTCGGCGCGACGCGCATCCGCATCCTGCACACGCCCGGCCACACGCCCGGCGCGCTCTGCCTCTTCGCCGACGGCACGCTCGTCTCCGGCGACACGCTCTTCCCCGGCGGACCCGGCCGCACGAACACGCCCGACGATCTGTGGCAGGTGGTGGCGAGCATCGAGGAGCGGCTGCTGACGCTGCCGGACGGCTCGCTCGTGCTCCCCGGTCATGGCGCGGACACGACTCTCGCCACGTCGAAGGCGGAGTTCGCCGTCTTCAAGAGCAAGCCGCAGCCCGCCGACCTGCACGGCCACGTGTCGTGGACGGCGTAGCGGACCCACCCCGCCCCGCTCCTGTCGCGCGTCCGGTATCCTGTTAGGGCCATGCTCACCAAGCGCATCATCCCGTGCCTCGACGTCACCGGCGGGCGCGTCGTCAAGGGCGCGTCGTTCGTCAACCTGCGCGACGCCGGAGACCCGGTCGAACTCGCGGCCTTCTACGACCGCGAGGGCGCGGACGAGCTCGTCTTCCTCGACATCACCGCCAGCTCGGACGGACGCGACACCATCATCGACGTCGTGGAGCACGTGTCGGAGCAGGTGTTCATCCCGCTGACGGTCGGCGGGGGCGTGCGCACGGTCGAGGACGTGCGGAAGCTGCTGAACGCGGGCGCGGACAAGGTGTCGATGAACACGGCGGCGGTGCAGAACCCGGAGGCGTTCGCGGCGGCGACGGCGGCGTTCGGCAACCAGTGCCTCGTCATCGCCATCGACGCGCGGCGCATCGCGCCCGACAACCCGTCGGCGGACCCGCTCTTCCTGCCGGACGGCCACCCCGGCAAGGGCGCGCTCGCCATCGACGCCGGCTCGCAGTGGGAGGTGTACGTGCACGGCGGACGCACGCCAACCGGCATCGACGCGGTGCGCTGGGCCGTCTACGCGGCGGAGCTCGGCGCGGGCGAAGTGCTGCTCACGAGCATGGACGCCGACGGCCACCAGGACGGCTACGACCTCGAGCTCACCCGCGCGGTCGCCGACGCCGTCCCCATCCCCGTCATCGCGAGCGGCGGCGCGGGCTGCATCGAGCACCTCGCGCAGGCGGTGACCGACGGCCACGCCGACGCGGCGCTCGCGGCCTCCATCTTCCACTACGGCCAGCACGTCATCGCAGACGTGAAGCGCTCGCTGGCGGCGCAGGGCATCCCCACGCGCGAGGTCCACTGAGGCAATGGGAGACCTTCGCAACATCGAGGTCGTCGCATTCGACATGTTCAGTACACTCGTGAAGAACGACACCGCCGAATGGCAGATGGCGCACAAGGCGATCGTGGAGCAGCAGCGACTGCCCGTGGACGCGCTCGCGTTCTGGAAGGAGTGGGCCACGCGCGACGTGCAGTTCCGCAAGGTGCGCACGAACATGGCCGACCCCGAGGCGAGCCCGCCGTTCAGGACGTACTGGGAGGCGTGGCGCGACGCCTTCGTCGGCACGTTCGAGGCGATGGGGCTGACCGGCGATGCGGAGCAGGCGGCTTCCGACAGCGTGACGGCGCTCGCCGCCAGGGACGCCTTCCCCGAGACGAACGACGCGCTCGCGGCGCTGGGGGAGATGCGGACGCTCGCCGTGCTCTCCAACGCGGACGACCGCTTCCTGTACGGGACGATCGCGCACAACGGGTGGGACTGCTTCGCCTACGTCCTCTCGTCAGAGGAGGCTCAGGCCTACAAGCCGGACCCGCGCATCTTCGCCCGCCTCGTGGACGAGATGGGCGTCGCGCCGGAGGCGGTGCTCTACGTGGGCGACTCACCCTACGACGACGCGCACGGGGCGAAGCTCGCCGGCATGCAGACCGTGCTCGTGCAACGGACGCAGGACACGCCGGGGCGTACGCCCCCGCCAGAGAACGGCGCACTGCTGCCGCCGGACCACATCGTGAGCGATCTGTCCGAGATCCCGGCGCTGCTGGACTGACGCGCCGCGAACGCGGGAGGGACCCGATGACGACCGCAGAGAACCCACGGATACAGCTGGACGCCCAGGGGCTCGTGACGGCGATATGCCAGGACGAGGCCACCGGCGAGGTGCTGATGGTCGCGTACATGAACCCGGATGCAGTCGCGCGCACGCTGGAGTCGGGCGAGATGCACTTCTACAGCCGCTCGCGACAGGCGCCGTGGCACAAGGGTGAGACGTCCGGCGCGTTCCTGCACGTCTCGTCGGCGCAGGTCGACTGCGACGGCGACGTGCTGCTGTTCAAGGTGCGCGCGGACGGTCCGGCGTGCCACACCGGCGAGCGCTCGTGCTTCTTCACGCCGCTGCCCGAGCAGCCGGAGTACGAGCGCAGCGACGCGGGGCCCGGCGTGCTATCGGAGGTCTTCCAGGTCATACGCCAGCGACAGCAGGAGCGCCCCGAGGGCAGCTACACCACCTCGCTGTTCGAGAGCGGCACGTCGCGCATCGCGCAGAAGGTCGGCGAGGAGGGCGTCGAAGTCGCGCTCTCCGCAGCCACGCAGGACACGGAGAGCCTCCCCGGCGAGGTCGCCGACCTCTTCTACCACACGCTCGTCCTGCTCGCCGACGCGGGGCTCTCGCCGGACGACGTCTGGGCGGAGCTGCGCAAGCGCCGCGGGTAGCCCTGCCCCCCACGGTGGCGCGGCGCTCCCCTGCCGATTACACTCCCCCCGCACCCCGGTAGAGGAGGAGGACGCATGGCGCTGACCGCGACCGCAGACCGCCCCTACGGCTGGCGCGCACGCTGCGGGTTCATCACCCCGTCGCCCGCGCACGAGAACAACTCGTACGAGTTCTACCTCATCGCCCCGGAGGGCGTGACCATCGTCATGACCTCGCTCGGCGTCGTCCTCTCGGAGGGCGAGCGGTCGTACGCGGCGGGCATCGAGCGCCTGCCGGCTGCGACCGAGGAGATCATGACCCGCCGCCCGCAGTCGATCATGCAGGCGGGCGTGCCCATCATCGCCGGGCGCGGCTGGAAGTTCGAGGATGAAATCCTGGCCCGCATCGGCAGCGTCACCGACACGCCCGCGGCGACGGACCTCGGCTCGTGCATCAAGGCGATGAACGCGCTCGGCATGAGCCGGGTGGCGATGCTGACGCCGTTCGACGACAAGACGCACGCGCAGTTGGCCGAGTACGTGGCGAACGCGGACATCGAGGTCGCGAACGCGGGCTCGGTGGTCGGCGAGGTGGCGGGCGGCGAGCTGCGGGCGTACGAGGTCTCGACGATGGACCTCGGCATCGTGCGGCGGATGGCGGCGGACCTGTTCCGCGCGACGCCCAACGCCGACGGCGTCTGGATCACCGGCGCGCTCATGCCGAGCGTCGCCGTCGTCGACACGCTGGAACAGGAGCTCGGCGTGCCGGTCGTGAGCAGTATGCAGGCGATGGCGTGGCAGTCGCTGCGCCTCGCGGGAGTGGACGACAAGATACCCGGCTTCGGCCGGCTGCTGCGGGAGATGTAAGCCATGTTCGAGACGAAGAGCATCGGCCTCGAGGAGGCCCTGAAGGCGAAGGAGGCGATATTCGCCGAGTTCGCCGACGGCACGGACAATCCCGGCGCGCTCTGCATCACCGACGCCCACGGCGCGGAGGTGCTCTGCGCCCGCGTGGACGGCGCTCCTGCGCGGATGCTGGGGCGCGCCCGCGCGAAGGCGTACACCGCCGCCCGCATCGGCATGAACACCGTCGACTTCCGCGACCACGTCGTGAAGGCGAACGCGCGCACGCTGAACGACTGGGGCGACCCGAAGCTGACGACGCTCCAGGGCGGGCTCGCCATCGTCTCCGGCGGGCAGGTCGTCGGCGGGATAGCGATGAGCGGCAACTCGACGATACGGGACGAGGCGCTGGCGCGCATCGGGCTCGAAGCGATGGGGGTGGAGTGATGCCGGCGTACCTGATAGCCGACGTCGACGTGCACGACCCCGACTCGTACGCGGGGTACGGCGCGCAGGTGCCCGGGACGCTGGAGCCGTTCGGCGGGCGGTTCGTCGTCCGCGGCGGCGCGAGCGAGGTGCTCGAGGGCGAGTGGCAGCCGAAGCGCGTCGTCGTGCTGGAGTTCCCGGACATGGAGACGCTGAAAGCCTGGTACAACTCCGACGCGTACCAGGGCATCGTGGGGATCCGCTGGGAGGCCGCGACGGCCTCCGTGATCGCGGTGGAAGGAGTCTGAGACATGCCCGCACGAGAGACGATCAGCCTGGAAGACGCCGAACGCGCGATAGGAGCGGCGATGGCCGCGGCGCGGCCCAACGAGCGCCCGTTCGCCCTGGCGGTCGTCGACGAGAGCGGCGCGCTCGTCTACTCCGTGCGCCGCGACGGCGCGTCCGCGACCGACGTGCGGAACGCCGAGCGCAAGGCGTACACGGCCGCGTTCATCGGGCGCGACACCCTCATCTACCGCCAGCAGATATCGCACGACGGCCGCACCGTCGCCGACTGGTCGAACGACGGCGTCACGACGCTGCACGGCGGGCTGACGCTGCACCGGGCGAGCGAGGTCATCGGCGGCATCGGCGTGAGCGGCACCGGCGACGAGGACCGCGACGAGCGGCTCGCGCTCGCAGGCGCCGAGGCGATGGTCAAGCCAGCGGGCGACGCCCGGCTGGCCGACGCCTCGCTCCGTCCGAGGTTCCGCAGTGCACCCGGCCCCGCGCTGAGCGACAAGGGCGCGCCCGGAAGGCCCAACAAGCGCGCGACGACGCGCCTGCCCGGCCTCAGCGCGCCGGACGCCGTCGCCCCGGACCTCGTGCAGGTCGGCGGGATGTTCTTCACCTCCGGCATCCGCGGCATCGACCTCGAGACCGGCGTGATGCCGGACGATCCCGCGGAGCAGTTCCTCAACGCGTGGCGGAACCTCCGGACGCTCGTGGAGTCCGCCGGGCTCTCGACCGACGACATCGGCATCGTCACGAACTTCATCGACAGTCAGGACTTCCGGCCGCACATCAACACCGGCTGGCTGGAGCTGTTCCCGGACCCGGACAACCGGCCCGCGCGCAAGACGACCTCCTACCCGCTGCCGCCCGGCGAGGGCGTCGAGCTGCACGCGATAGGCGTGGCCGGGCAGAAGCGGCAGCGCATCGAGGTGCCCGGGCTCACGCACCGCGACCCGCTCCCGAACGGCGTGCGGATGGGCGACTACGTCTTCTCGTCCGTCATCGTGCCGTGGGACCTCTCGACCTCGCTGCCGGTCATCGGCGAGGACGCGCAGACCGACCAGTGCTTCGACAACATGCGGGTGTTCATGGAGCACGCGGGCGGCACGGTGGACGACGTGGTGCTGCAGTGGGTGTACCTGAACGACTTCGCCTACCAGCCGTACATGGTGGACGTGTACCTGGAGGCGTGGCCCATCGGCCAGTACCAGGCGGCGCGCAAGACGTACCGCTACCCCATGGGCGGGCAGATCCAGATGCAGGTGATCGGCAGGATAGGCGGCGAGCGGACGAACCACGAGATAGAGGGGCACGGCCACCACGACCCGATCCCGATGGGCGCGCGCATCGGCGACCTCTTCTGCTCGGGCGGCGTCTCCGGCGTCGACACGGCGGGGCCGGACAAGCTGGAGCCGGTGAAGGGCATCGAGGGGCAGGCGCACCACGGCATCCGCAACATCCGGTCGCTCGTGGAGTCGGGCGGCGGCACGATGGACAACGTGGGCCTCATCACGCTGCTCATCCAGGACTACGCCGACCTGACCGCCATCGACGCGGCATGGACCGCGATGTTCCCGGACCCGGACGACCGCCCGGCGCGGCAGGTGATGAAGATGGGCGTGCAGCGCGGCAACCGCGTCCAGCACCACATGATGGCGGTGCTCTAGGGCGCGCATTACGAGTGACCAAGGCGAGCAAGGCGTCATTTTGACGCCTTTATCGACAAGGCCGTGGCCTGCTTGCGGAGGTAAGGCGTCAAGGTGCGCGCATGAGTGTGTAGTTAAGACCTCGGCCCATAGGCCAGAGCCATGGCTGGGCCCCGAGCTATCGACGCGGCCTATAGGCGCTGTGCGTACGACGGTCATCCAACCAGCGTACGGGGTCACCCCTCGACCGCGATAGGGGCGGGTGTCAGTGGTTGGGGAGGGGGGGATTAGGGGAGTAGGCGTGGAGGGATTGAAATTTGAAGCCGCTCGGCAAGGGTCACGGGGTCTTTCGTCTCACATTCCCATACCGTGATGACAGTCCAGCCGAGTTCCTGCAACTGGCGACTCTGACGCACGTCGCGGGCTACGTTCTCCTCAAACTTGGCTTCCCAGAACGCGCGATTAGTCTTCGGGGTGTACGCGAGTCGACAGCCAGGATGGCGATGCCAGTAGCAGCCGTGCACGAGAATAACTGCTCGCCTGCCGGCCATTACGATGTCCGGGCGAGCCGGTAGATTCTTCTGGTGTAGACGATACCTGTACCCCATGCGATGGAGTAGTGAACGTACCAGTCGTTCAGGGTTGGTGTTCGACCCTCTGATACGCGACATATTCCAACTTCGGTGTTCAGTAGAGAGGCTATCCACTACGTCACCTCCCTTACTACTCAAAGAGTTCAGCCACTCGATCTGCAATCTGGCATGACAACATAGGGGGCACAGCATTCCCTACCTGGCTGTACTGTTCAGTACGGTTGCCCTCAAAGAAGTAGTTGTCAGGGAACGTCTGTAGACGCGCTGCTTCCCTCACTGTAAGGCTTCTACATTGTGTAGGATCGTAGTGAATGTAGTAATGCCCGTCTTTCTGGATGTGGCTCACTATAGTACGAGAGGGAGCATTCGGAAGCACGACACTGAAGCGGTCAGCGAAATGAGTGTCCCCCGAGGAGTTGTAGATGTTTCGGTGATTCGGCATCAGACCGCCCGGGAAATCGCTCAGACGGAAAGGGCGTGTCGAATTCTCCATAAAGCTTGCTGCGAACAGATAACGCCAAAGGTCGTCCATACGATGTGTCCTAGACTCATGATTCAGGGTCCCCGATAAACGTTCGTCTTCGAACCAGTCAGGCCTGTAGTTACATTGAGAAGGAGCGTCGAGGAATCGCAGTGAGCCTCGATTGCTGGGCGGCACCGCGAGACTCTCCAGCACTTCAGTCATTCTTTGCTGGAGAGGCCTTGGTATCTGTTGCCACCAAGAATGGTTACGTATGCCTTTGACGGCATTGACCCATGCCTCGGGGCTATCCTGAGTTGAGATTCCACTACGCAGAGCAGGGAGGCCACCCAAGGCCTCTATGGCATTAACAGGTTCACTAAGCCTTTGCAGTGGCTCCGGATGCTTCCGGATGTCGTTACGAACACCCACAATAATGATTCGGTGGCGCGCTTGTGGGATACCGTAATGTTCTGTTTTGACGACAAAATCGTTGGGGTGGCATGGTGCATATTCCTCGTCGAGAGATTGTCTCTCTGAGGAAAGAGAATACAGTTTGTACGTGTGGTCACGTGACAGGCGGATGCCGTCTGGTGCTAGAGCGTTTGCGGGATCGCTAAGGTCGGTCAGCACCCGGTCGAAAATCAATTGGTCACGGTGTGAGGAGCTGAGCAAACCCTTCACATTCTCGAAGACGAATACGCTAGGCCAATGAGCGCCAATTATTTTCAGATACTCGCGATACAGTTCAAACCGGATATCGGTATCGGGATTATAATGGTCGAGTGATTGGTTTTTCACACGACCAATGGTGGAATACGCTTGGCAGGGTGGGCCACCGATGAGTACCCATTCTCTATTGCGGTCGATTGCTCTTTCTATGGAGGCGTTAACGCGCGAGTTACCTTGCTCCTCGTTACCGAGTTCTACTCGCAAACAGCGCAGGGATGCTTCCAGCGCTTGTATAGGATGATGCAAGCATAGCTCCTCGCGAGGGATTCGACCGGCCACGTAGTCGTAGTAGTGCCTTGGCACTTCTCCTTTGCCGAACTGATGAAAGAAACTACGTAGCCAGAGGGTCGCGTGAGGTGCCTTTTCCTTTTCTATTGAGAGGCGCAACTCGAACGGAGCTGAAGTGAAGCCTTCGCCAAGGCCACCGCACCCGGCGAAGACGTCAACCACTGGTATGCGGTGAGTCGTCATCGAAAGGCCTGGGTGCGCCGTACGAGAGGCACTTGGCGTCGCGCACCTGTGGTCAGCACGGGACTGGTGGTCATTGCACCCTGAGTGGATAGGATTCGTCCGGTTGCCAATGCAACAACCTCTACTATAAATTGCCCCGTAAGTACCCCGTGGACAGGTATAGCCTGTCCATTCCGGCAGTTTCGCTGATGTTATCCCTTCTGGCCAGCGCTGGACAGGGGCGCGGCTGACCGAACAACTCGGGGAAGGGAAGTTGACTTAGTGGCTGAACGTGAACACATTCTAACTGCACTGGTCGAGGAGGTGCTGGGACCACGGGATGGACCTTACGAGATATTGCCCGCCACCGAAGACCCCCGCACAGAATACGTGACCGGAGTCTTGGCGCCGGTGTCGGGGCTTCATCCCCCAGATGACATTGAGTCCGAACCCGATGACTTGGTCGAAGAGGCGAACCTAGTCGAGGGGACGGGCATGCCCGACCCGCAGGAGGATCAGGCTCCGCAGGGCGTCACGGTGGGTGAGGGGCTGGTGTCTCCGGCATTGGACCCCAAGGCGCTACCCTCTTCCATCGGCCTATCCTTCACGCTGAGTGCAGCCGACTTAATTCCGGAGATTGAGGTGTGCTGCACATGGGCCCGGTACCAGCAACACCCCAACGGATGGCAGCGACAACCCGAGGCGTTCCTCACAGGTCCAGTTCGCGCGAACCGCGATGACACGTGGTCTGCTAGTCGTGGAGTAAGGGTCCGGATGCGCTCGATTCAAGTGTATTCAGGCCTTTGGCGGATATCACTGTTTCTGATTAACAATACCGATTTGGCAGACCCCTCGCGTCCATCAACCGATGAGCACCTCTTCCAACCACAGATCAGGGTGAACTGCTGCCCGGGTACCTCTCTGCAGCCGGTACGACAGCGCATCCCAAGAGAGAATGACGAGGGTGATTCCGATTTACTACCTGCTGAGGATGCATCCATCGAGTTGGTCTATCGTGAGAGAATCGCTCTCGCAAGAGGCCATCTGTGCGGTGCCATCTGGAGAGACATCGACCCCGAGAGACCGCACTTAGTTGTTCCGTCTCCCGGGAAGGCTCCATTTACATGGACGGATGCAGCTTCAGTTGCTGAAGCGGAGAGCGCGAGGTTCTCGCCAGCCGACGTTCGAACTGAGATGGTGCCCTGTTATCCCTTGGAGGCACCCGAGATGGGCTGGAGCGACCAGTTCGGCCCTTCCCCTGTCCTGAATCCAGACGAACTGTCAGAAAAGTGGACTGAACACGATATCAGACAGGCACTCACACCAATGATGGATGCGTACAGTGCGTGGGTCGATTCTCAGCAGAACCTTATACCCAGCCTACCCCTGAACCAGCAGACGACCGCCTCGTCTCACATCGGGTCGTGCAGAGGGATAATAGCGAGAATCCGGGAATCCATAGACATGCTGGCAAGTGATTCCGATGTTCGACTCGCGTTTTGCTTTGCCAACAAGGCGATGGCAGTGCAGTCCAGGTGGGCACACGGTCGGGTCTTTGAGTGGCGTCCGTTCCAGCTGGCCTTCATTCTCTTGAATATTCCAGCAATTGTGAACCCGGCACACCGGGACAGGAACACCTGCGATCTGCTCTGGTTTCCCACAGGTGGAGGCAAAACGGAGGCCTATCTTGGCCTTGCCGCATTCACAGTTGCCCTACGTAGACGTCGAGCATTGACATCCGATCACCCGGACGATGGATATGGAACAGGTGTGCTCTCCCGCTACACGCTACGCCTGCTCACGATTCAGCAGTTCCGACGGGCTCTCGGTGTGGTCACCGCATGTGAGTTCCTCCGAGTTCATGGCTTGGATTCACCAGCCAGCCCCGTGGGTTGGAGGCCCGCGCACTATGGGAGCCGCGAGACATTTCTCTGGGGAGGGAGCAGATTCGCTGCCGGTTTGTGGGTCGGAGGTGGCGTTACGCCGAACAACCTCCTGTCGATTGGCCCCTTCCCCAGCCAAGGCCAAGGAGGCTACACGTTTATCGCGGGTGCCCTAGACATACTCAAGGGTGCAGGGCATGACTATCAGGGGCCCGACCCAAGGCTTGCCCAGAATGTGCGGTCGAGCTACTTGGAGGTCAATGGGGAACCAGCTCAGGTGTTGGCCTGTCCGTGCTGTTCATCCGTGTTGGCGGTGCCCGACGAGGGGCTGCTGCCCGGACAACATACACTGCATTTTCTCTTTCAGGGCGGACATTCAAGGATGCCTTCGTTAGTTCAGTTGCAGAGCCCGAACCTGCCCCTTTCGGTGGATGACGCGACTACGGTTGAGGCTGGCTCCGGAGTTCGGACGTTCTCAATCACGCTCACAGTACCCGCCAACAAGGAACTCACCCCCAAGCAGATCGACGACTGGTGGTACAGTGTTGTCGCACCTGCCATCGGTGCCGGAACCATACTCTTGGCCGCGCGCCCCACACGTCCTGGTTACTTCATACTCGGCTATGATGCCACTCATCCATGTGATTTTGACATCTTCTGTCCCAATCCGGCTTGTGAACTCAATAACCATGCGTGGGCTGAGCAGGTTCCACTGGCTAGAACGGACAGATCCGCGCGGTCAGATGGTAGCGACCCGGTCTCCAACAGCGTTCCTCCCACGGGCTCCACAGCCGAATTGCCCAAGGTGAAGGGAAAGCAGTGGCAGGACGTGCCAGCTGCCTGCAGGTTGGCGAATATTCCTTCGCTCTCTGGGCGAATCCCCATTCCCGCGTTCACTGTCGACGAGCAGGTTTATCACAGGTGTCCATCGCTGGTAATTGCGACGGTGGACAAATTTGCAAGGTTGGCCTTTGAACCCAAGGCCTCCAGCCTGTTCGGCAAGGTGACGCATTACCATAGTAGATGGGGATATTACCGGCAGGGTGCTCCCCCTTCTTGGGGTGACCTCCCGCAGTCATATCGAGAACATCCACCAGGTGGTCATGGAAGCATTACGCTTCGAACCGCCGTTCGGGAATTCAATCCCCCTGACTTGATTCTGCAAGATGAGTTGCACCTGATAGAGGGTCCGCTGGGCAGTATGGTGGGATTATACGAATCTGGAATAGAGCTGCTCTGCATCGGACGGACCGGTGCCGGACCGAAGTATGTAGCGTCCACTGCAACAGTCCGGCAGGCTGGCCCTCAAGTTCAGGCATTGTTCGATCGGCACCTATCGCAGTTCCCCCCTTGGGGCATCTCCGCAGATGATCGGTTCTTTGCTCGAGACAGGGATGTGCACCCCTTGGACAGCGCAAGAGCTGGCCGCCTTTACGTGGGCGTGTGTGCACCGGGAAAGGGCGCCCAAACGCCAATCGTGCGCATATGGTCCCAGCTTCTGCAGTCTGTCTATGATCGTTGGCAGGTCGGCTTGAGTGCCGAGCTGGATCGATTCTGGACCGTAGTCGGGTATTTCAATGCCATTCGGGAACTCGCAGGCGCTCTCTCCCTATACCGGCAGGACATCCCTGAACGGATAGCATTCAGGAGGCCCTCTGCCGCTGCACGCCCTCTCGACCGACCACCGCTGGAGCTGTCTGGACGGGCAAGGTCGTTGGACCTCCCCAGCATGCTGGAGAGGTTGAGTCACGAAGCTCCTGATGGCCCGGATGGTGTTTTCGCCACCTCGATGTTCGGCACTGGCGTGGATGTCGAACGCCTCGGCCTGATGGTCGTGCACGGCCAACCGAAGACAACGGCGGCATACATCCAGGCAACGGGCCGTGTGGGTCGACGCAACGGGGGAGTCATCGTGACGTTCTTCCGGGCCAGCAGACCACGAGACTTAGACCACTACGAGTTCTTCACCGGCTATCACCAAGCGCTCTATCGCTACGTTGAGCCGCCGTCGGTTGCTCCGTTTTCTCCTCGCGCTCGCGAGCAGGCATTGGGTCCCGTGGCGGTGATTCTCCTCAGACACGCGTCCGAAATCGGGGGGCATCCAGTGGCTCCGGATTGGCTCGTGCAGCAGCGTCACCGTGGAGGCTACTTCTCCCAAGCCGGAAGAATGGCTGGACACCGTCATGACCCGGAAGTAGACGTGATTCCCGACATTATGGAGACCAGAGCAAGTCGTCAGCCCACTGGCCGTCGACCTGCCAGTGGTGCGACCGAATCCGAGGTAGCCTCGGAATTGGACCGCTGGGCGGCGCTGGCGGCAACGCACCCCGGAGTGGGGAGTTTTATCTACCACGAGCCTGCGACCAGGACCCTTCCACAACGACACGTCGTATTGGGTGACGCGCAGCACAGAGCGCAAGGACTGGCCGAGGCCTTTGAGAATGCGCCTCAATCGCTGAGAGAAGTGGAAGAGACCACAGGATTCCAAACCTAAGAATGGCACAGCCGATACGTCGCTCACAATTCATCACGACCTACGGGCCCGGGGCAATCCTAGAAGGTCCAGATGGGCCACGTGTGATACCGACGCTCGGTGACTCTGGCATCTTCACTGGTAGACGTCCTACCGACTTCGAAATTGCGGATCAGAGGTTGTCTCAAGCTCTACTTGAGGGAAGCGGGATACTGAGGCTGCCCTCGAATGCCGAAGTACACGAGGCCGACTTCAGAGGGATCTACAGCACCCGTCCCTTTCCATCATGGTCTTTATGTGTCACGCATGGCGTTCTCTACCAGAAGACCAGCAGCGACAACCGTGCTTGCCCGCGTTGCCCACCTCGTGTGTCGCGGGACGACGCTTGGCGACAAGCGAGGCGAGAGGCAATCCGCTTTGTTCGAGCGTGCCAGTCTGGACACATGGACGATGTGGACTGGTTGCACATGATTCGTCACAGAAACACGCCTTGCAGTCCTGCATACTTGCATTGGCGTGGTGGGGGGGGAGCGCTGCGGGACGTGAACGTCGTCTGCCCCGACTGCGGAGGTCAAGTCAACCTCGGATACGCATACTCAGCGGACTGGCCATGCTCTGGACGACAGCCTGAACAGGGCAACTTTCGTCCCGGATGTGACCAGCCCTCAAAGATCGTACAACGTGGGGCGGCTAACCTAAGAATGCCAGAAATACGAACTGCCCTGACGATTCCTCCACGCTACACGCGTCTCCACAGATTGTTTGAGATGAGTGTTGTGCAGACAATGTTAGTGACAGCGCGTCCCCAGAGTAAGCACGATTTGGTCCTTTCCCTAGAGGATCTTGCTTCTAGGGGTCTTTTGAACCAGTCGCTCGTTGAGGAGATTCAGGATTATCCAGAGGAGAACATCCTCGGAGCAGTCGGCGATGTGTTGACCGGTGGTACAGCCTCCAACGACCGTGAGTTGCGATTGGAGGAATACAAAGCGCTGTCGGAGGCTGCTTCCCGGGGAGCCCCCCCTCAGCAATCCCCGGTTCGGGGCTCTCCACCCCAGTTCGAGGTGATAGAGCAACACGTTCGCGTTCTGATGGAGAGTGCTTGGTACGGACTACGGATTACTCCAGTGAGCAGGCTCCGTGTGGTGATGGTGCAGAAGGGGTACAGGAGGTTGGGGCCACTGAACTTGCTAGTGGACCTGCCTTTCGATGACGGGCAACGACTCTGGTATCCAGGGGTGGAACTCTTCGGAGAGGGTGTCTTTGTCGACCTCAACCCCGCAACAGCCCATGGCCATCCCTCCCGTGATCTGCAGGGACCAGCTGCCAACGCTTGGTTCGATGCTTGGGTAAGCCCAAGTTCCTCGCATCTTCAGGCGAGACCGCATTCTCGTCACGAGCTGCATCCGGTGTTCGTTTGGTGGCACACCCTCGCGCATCGGTTGATGAACGGGATGGCCATTGATTCGGGATACTCCGCAGCCTCGCTACGGGAGCGAGTCTTTGTCGAGATCGACGAGCAGTCAGGGGACGCAAGCGGCGGAGTGCTCCTATACACTGCCCAGCCCGGTGGGGATGGCACGCTCGGGGGACTAATCGCGCTAGTCCCCCAGTTTGAGCGGGTTCTTGAAGCCGCCATGAGGGATTTGGATGCCTGCTCCAACGACCCGTTGTGCAGTGAGGAGACTTTCGGTCCCACCAAGCACAACGGATCGGCCTGCTACTCGTGTGCGCTGGTTTCGGAGACGTCGTGCGAACATCGCAATATGAGTCTCGATCGCAGGCTGCTGCTGGACAACCCGCCATGAGCAAAGAGACCGTCCGTGTCGTGGTCACCGGGACAGATTGGATGGGGTCGGGAATCGGCTCGATTGAATCGGCCATCGATGAACTGTTTCGCAACGCGGCCGATGAAATCATGCTTTCGGTGTATACCATCGGATCCGGGGCTGATCTTGTATTCCGATGGATCGAGAGCGCACTGGGCCGCGGTGTACAGGTTAGGTTGATCATCAACTCCTTGCACAAGCAACCCGGGGATGTGATTGCGCGCCTACTCGAGATCGCAGGCAGGTATCCCCACTTCCATCTCCATGACTTTCGAGGCGACTCTGCATCCGCGCTTCATGCGAAGACGGCCGTTGCGGATCGTAGGGTGGCACTGGTTGGTTCGTCCAATATGTCCAGGAGGGGGTTGCTTGCAAACCACGAACTAGCCCTGTATCTGCAAGGCCCGACAGCAGCGATCGTTGCGCAGGCCCTTGATGCTCTGATAAGTGGTTCCTCTGTGGAACGCGTCTAACTCCAAAACGGTTCCCGTCTTCGCGGGAATGACGGAGGCTGTGACACGCGCCCCTTTCGCGGTCGCGGCAGGGGCGCGTACGCTGGTCGGTGACGGCGGGGCGCCGCTGGGGGCCTGCCCGGACCGGAGCCGGAGTCGCAGGAGTGGAATGTCCCTGAATGTCCCCAAATGTCCCACTTGGGAACGACCGGGTCGCGGGGTCTACGCCTGCGCGGGGGCACCCGAGAGGAGGCGCGGGAAAGACAACCCAGGACACGGATGCCCGAGAGATGTTTCGACTGCGCTCAACATGACAGTTCACCCTCACCCCAACCCTCTCCCCTCAAGGGAGAGGGAGCCAGATGTAGTTGGCCGGGGGCGGCTGCGCCCGTTACACTAATCTCCCATGTTCGACACCGTGCTCATCGCCAATCGCGGCGAGATCGCCTGCCGCGTCATCCGCACCTGCCAGCGTCTCGGCATCGAGGCCGTGGCGGTCTACTCGTCCGCCGACGCGAAGGCGAAGCACGTCGGCATGGCCGACCGCGCCGTCCAGATAGGCGGGGCGCCCGCGTCCGAGTCGTACCTGAACGGCGAGAACATCATCAAGGCGGCGAAGAAGGTCAAGGCGCAGGCCATCCACCCCGGCTACGGCTTCCTCTCCGAGAACCCGTCGTTCGTCGAGGCGGTCGAGAAGGAAGGGCTCACGTTCATCGGGCCGTCGTCGAAGGTCATCGCGCAGATGGGCGACAAGATCATGGCGCGCAGGCTCGCCCGCGAGGCCGGGGTGCCCATCAGCCCGGGCGCGGAGGGGGAGATAGACGACGCGCAGGCCGTGGCGATCGCGCGGGGCATCGGCTTCCCGCTGATGATCAAGGCGGCGGACGGCGGCGGCGGCATGGGCATCCGCGTCGTGAACAGCATCGAAGAGGTGCCGGAGGCGGTGGAGCGCGCGCGGTCGCAGGCGCTGAACGCGTTCGGCAGCAGCCGCGTCTACATGGAGCGCCGCATCCTGAACGCGTCGCACGTCGAGGTGCAGGTCATCGCGGACCACTTCGGCAAGGCGCTGCACCTGTTCGAGCGCGACTGCTCGGTGCAGCGGCGCAACCAGAAGGTGGTCGAGGAGACGCCGTGCGCGAAGCTGACGCCGGAGGTGCGGAGCGCGCTGCTCGAGTCCGCGGTCCGGCTCGTGAAGAGCATCGGCTACACGAACGCGGGCACCATCGAGTACCTGTACGACGCGAAGGAGGAGCGCTTCTACTTCCTGGAGATGAACACGCGGCTGCAGGTGGAGCATCCCGTCACGGAGATGGTCACGGGGCTGGACCTCGTCGAGCTGCAACTCCGGGTCGCGGCGGGCGAGCGTCTGCCGCTCTCGCAGAGCGACGTCCACCAGCACGGGGCGGCCATCGAGGCGCGCATCTACCCGGAGGACCCGGTAATGCTGCTGCCGACCGCGGGCACGGTCTCGGTGCTCGTCGAGCCGGAGGGGCCGAACGTGCGCGTCGACAGCGCGCTGTACCAGGGCTACGAGGTGTCGCCGCACTACGAGTCGATGATGGCGAAGCTCATCGTCCACGGCGAGACGCGGGAGGAGGCGATCGCCCGCATGCTGGCGGCGCTCGACCAGTACGTCGTCGAGGGGCCGGTCGTGAACATCCCGCTCGTGCAGCGCGTGCTGGAGCACAAGGACTTCAGGAGCGGGGCGTTCGACAACGCGTTCCTGGAGCGGATGCTGAACGAACCGGCGCGCAACAGCGCGCTCGCCGCCGCGATAGCGGTCGCGATGGCGCTGGAACAGGAGTCCCCGCAGGAGATACAGTTCAGCAAGTGGCGGATGCACGGCCGGCGCATGGCCATGGTGAACCGCCTCAGCAACGGAGTGTTGTAGTGAAACGGATGCGCGTGCGAGTGAACGACGATTGGTACGACGTCGAGATCGCCGACCTCTTCCAGAACCCGGTGGAGGTCGTCGTGGACGGCGAGACGTACATGGTGGAGGTCGGGAACCCGGGCGATGCGGGCGTTCCGGTGCGGCGCTCGGCGCCCCGCAAGGCAGAGCTGCCCGGTCTGCGCGGCATCACGCAGGGCGACGAGCGCGTCATCCGCTGTCCGCTGCCCGGGAAGATCGTCTCCGTCACGGTCACGAAGGGGCAGGAGTTGGAGGCGGGCGACGAGATCTGCCTGCTGGAGTCGATGAAGATGGAGCAGAGCGTGCGCATGGCGCGCAGCGGGGTCGTGAAGGGCGTGAAGATCAAGAAGGACCAGGCGGTGGAGGCCGGTCAGCCGCTCCTGGAGATCCAGTAGCACCATGTTCAGCCAGGCCCCCACAACCCTGAACGAGTACTACCTCTGCCCGCTGAGCGAGCTGCAGGAGAAGGGGGTGCTCGCCATCGAGATCGAGCATCCGAAGTACCGCGGGTGGGAGATCGCCGTCTTCTGGGACGGGGAGCGCATCGGCACGCTGGAGAACTTCTGCCCGCACCAGGGCGCGATGCTCTCCTGGGGGACGATCGAGCCGGGGCAGGTCATCTGTCCGCTGCACTCGGCGATCTTCGACATCGTCACCGGCGAGTGCCTCGATCGCTACACGTACGACGCGACGGCGTTCGAGACGTTCGTGCGCGGCGACGAGGTCTGGGCGCGCCTGCCGGGGCGCCCCATCGCGCAGCGGTAGGGTCCCTCACCCGCCGCCCTGCGGACGGCGACCTCTCCCTGAGGGCGAGGTGGGCTGCGAGATTCCTGCCTACGCAGGAATGACGGAAACACATGCGTTCCCGCCGTCGCGCAGGTGATACCATCTAACCCCATGGCCCTCGAAAGCATCGTCGTTCGCGGCGCTCGCGAGCACAACCTCAAGAACATAGACGTAACCATCCCCCGCGACCGGCTCGTCGTCATCACCGGCCCGTCCGGCTCCGGCAAGTCCACGCTCGCCTTCGACACCATCTACGCCGAGGGCCAGCGCCGCTACGTCGAGTCGCTCTCCGCGTACGCCCGCCAGTTCCTCGGGCGCATGGACAAGCCGGACGTCGAGTACATCGAGGGGCTGTCGCCGGCCATCTCCATCGACCAGAAGGGCGTGTCGAACAACCCGCGCTCGACGGTGGGCACCGTCACCGAGGTGTACGACTACCTGCGGCTGCTCTTCGCCCGGGTCGGACGCCCGCACTGCTACCGTTGCGGCAGGCCGGTGCAGCACCAGACGGCGCAGCAGGTCACCGAGGCCGTGCTCTCCCGCCGGGGCGCGCGGCTCATGCTCCTCGCCCCCCGCGTCGTCCACAAGAAGGGCGAGCACAAGGACGTGCTGGACGACGCCCGCGCCGCAGGATTCGTCCGCGTCCGCGTCAACGGCGAGGTGCGCAGCCTCGACGAGACCATCGAGCTGAACAAGCAGCAGTGGCACACCATCGAAATCGTCGTCGACCGGCTCGTGCTCGACGGCGAGACCGAGCGCAGCCGCGTCCTCGACTCGGTCGAGACGTCGCTCCGCTACGGCGACGGTCGGATGCTCGCGGTCGACGCTGACTCGGGCGAGGAGCAGGTGTTCTCGGAGCAGTTCGCGTGCCCGTACTGCGGCATCAGCTTCGCGGAGATCGAGCCACGCACGTTCTCGTTCAACAGCCCGCACGGCGCGTGCCCCACCTGCTCCGGGCTCGGGCAGAAGCTCGTGGTCGACCCCGAGCTCATCGTGCCGGACGTATCGCGCAGCCTGGACGACGGCGCGATACACCCGTGGGCGCGCGCGGGCTCGAGCACCGCGTGGTACTTCAGCATCCTGCGCGGGGTCGCTGAGGCGGAGGGCGTCGGGATGCACACGCCCTGGCGGAAGATGCCGGAGCAGGTGCGGAAGACGATCCTCTACGGCTACCCGGACCGGCGCAGGGTGAAGGTGCGCCACCGCACGCACCACGGGCGCGTGTTCGAGTGGGAGTCGCGCTACGAGGGCATTATCCCCAATCTGGAACGCCGCTACCGCGACACGCAGTCCGACTACATGCGCAACGAGATCGAGCGGTACATGACCGCCCTGCCCTGCGAGGCGTGCGGCGGCGAACGGCTGCGGCCCGAGGCGCTCGCGGTCACCATCGCGAACCGCTCCATCATGCAGGTCACCGCGCTCTCGGTCGCCGAGGCGAGCGAGTGGGCGCTGTCGGTGCAGGGGCTCGCGCCGGAGGTGCCCGTCGAGCCGCGCTGGCCGGAGCACGCCGACGCGCCGGTGTTCAACGAGCGCGAGCTGACCATCGGGAACCAGATACTCAAGGAGATCGGTTCGCGCCTCTCCTTCCTGCTGAACGTGGGGCTGGAGTACCTCTCGCTCTCACGGGCGGCGGGCACGCTCAGCGGCGGCGAGGGCCAGCGGATACGGCTCGCCACGCAGATCGGCTCCGGCCTCATGGGCGTGCTCTACGTCTGCGACGAGCCGTCCGTCGGACTGCACCCCATCGACAACGCACGTCTCATCGAGACGCTCAAGGGACTGCGCGACCTCGGCAACACCGTCCTTATCGTCGAGCACGACGAGGCGATGATGCGCTCCGCCGACCACCTCGTGGACCTCGGCCCCGGCGCGGGCGAGCACGGCGGGTGGGTCGTCGCCGAGGGCACCATCGACGACGTCGAGGAGAGCGAAGGGTCGCTCACCGGCGCGTACCTCTCGGGGCGGCGCGAGATCTCGATGCCGCTCGCGAGGCGCAAGGGGAACGGGAAGCGGCTGCGCGTGAAGAACGCGCGGGAGAACAACCTGCGCGGCCTCAACGTGGACTTCCCGCTCGGCAAGCTGGTCTGCGTCACCGGGGTTTCCGGCTCGGGCAAGTCGACGCTGGTCTACGAGGTGCTCTACAAGTGGCTCGCGCAGCGTCTCTACCGCGCCAAGGACCGCCCCGGCGCGAGCGACGGCGTCGACGGCCTCGACCACGTCGACAAGGTCGTCAACATCGACCAGTCGCCCATCGGCAGGACGCCCCGTAGCAATCCGGCTACCTACACCGGCGCGTTCACCCCCATCCGGGAGCTGTTCGCCGCCCTGCCGGAGTCGAAGGCGCGCGGCTATATGCCGGGCCGCTTCTCGTTCAACGTGAAGGGCGGGCGCTGCGAGGCGTGCCAGGGCGACGGCTACGTGCAGATACAGATGCAGTTCCTGCCGGACGTGACCGTGCCGTGCGAGATCTGCAACGGCAGGCGCTACAACGAGGACGCGCTGGAGATAGCGTTCCGCGGCAAGAGCATCGCCGACGTGCTGGAGATGACCGTCACGGAGGCGCACGAACTGTTCGCCAACATCCCGCGCATCAAGTCGAAGCTCGAAACGCTGGAGGCGGTCGGCCTCGGCTACATCCGGCTCGGCCAGCCGGCGACGACCATCAGCGGCGGCGAGGCGCAGCGTGTGAAGCTCGCCACCGAGCTCTCCAAGCGCGCGACCGGCAAGACGCTCTACATCCTGGACGAGCCGACCACGGGGCTGTCGTTCGAGGACGCGGCGCACCTGCTGCGGGTGCTGCACCGGCTGGTGGACGGCGGCAACACGGTGCTGCTCATCGAGCACCACCTGGACCTCATCAAGAACGCGGACTGGATCATCGACATGGGCCCCGGCCCCGGCATCCACGGCGGCGACGTCGTCATCGAGGGGACGCCGGAGCGCGTCGCCGCGCACCCGGAGTCGCGCACCGCCGCCTTCCTCCGCGACTCCCTCGCGAAGCACGGTGTCGCGCCGGAGGAGCCGACGCCCGCCCCCGCCCCCAAGCCGCGCAAGCGCGCCAAGGTCGGGGTCTAGCTTTCCACGTCATCCGCGCGTAGCCGCACAGCCGTTGATGCATTAGAATGCATGCATCACACGATTCAATCGTGTGATGTACCGGTTTAATCGTCGCTATGCTCTACCTGCGCTTCAGTCCATCGCTCGACGCCAGCCGCCTGCTGGACGACCTGCAGCGCGCCCGCGAGACCCTCGACGAGTACCAGGACTACCCCGGCGCCTACATGGGCGAGCTGCGGCGGCACGCCATCGCCCTCAGCGTCCACTACTCCACCCGCATCGAGGGCAACACGCTTACGCTGGAGCAAGTGGAGAGCCTGCTGCGGGGCAGACAGATCGCCGCGCCGGTCAGCCAGCAGCAGGAAGCGCTCAACTACCGGGAGGCGATGCAGTACGCCCAGGTCGTCGCCAACGCGGCCTCGCCGCGCATCACCGAGGAGACCGTCAAGGCCATCCACTTCCTCGTCACCAAGTCGCTGCCCGGCGGCTACAACCCCGGACAGTACCGGTTCGTGCAGAACTTCGTCATCAACAGCGCGACGCAGCGCCCGCTCTTCCGGCCTCCGCCGCCCGACCGGGTCCAGCCGCTCATGGAGGAGTACGTGCAGTGGCTCAACACGCCACGCGAGGGGCTGCCCCCCTACTACCGCGCCGCGCTCGCCCACCTCAACTTCGTCGCCATCCACCCGTTCGACGACGGCAACGGGCGCACGGCGCGCATCCTGGAAGCGCTCGTCCTCTACCTCGCAGGCTACAAATCGCAGGAGCTCGTCTCGCTGGAGGCGTACTTCGGACGAGACACGCAGGGCTACTACCGCGCGATAGCCGACTCGCTCGGGCCGGTCTACGACCCCCAGGACCGCGACGTGACGCCCTGGACGGACTACTACCTACGCGCGCACGCGGCACAGGCAGGCGCCGCTGCTGCCGAGACGCAACTGCACAGAGCACAGGTCGACAAGCTGGAGGAGGCGTTCGCAGCGCAGCTGCGCGACAACCTCGACCGGCTCATCGGACTGTGGGTCGCATGTCAGAACGGATCAATCACGAACAGCGAGTACCGCGACTTCGCGGACGTCGGCAACCAGACGGCGGCCAGGCACCTGCGCGGGATGCTGACGGCAGGGCTCCTCACCCGGCACGGCACCGGCCGCGGGGTGCACTACGTCCCCACGGAGGCCGTGCTGCGGGTGTTTAGGGAGGTGGGGAATGAGGCCGAGAAGGGTTAGCACCTACTCCCAAGGCTCGTCCCGCCACCGGACGGGCGGCTTCTCCTTGAACCGCGCCTCGTAGAACACAGGTGCAAGCAAATCGAACTGCTCCTGGCCCAGGTCGTCGTCAACGTAGTCCTAGCTCTTCCCTGTCCCGGGGAAGGCGTTGGTTGGGTCCCAATCGCGAGCGGATGAATCGTCTCGCGGCCTGAGGCCAATCAGCAAGATTGGGGTTGGTATCGCGTGTCTCGAAATGCTTAGCCACCGCTGAGCCTGCTCGAATGTACCAGCAGCACCGTCTAGGCGACCCCATGACTTGAAGGTTTCTGACGCGAATATCCCGATTCCAACATCGATGCGCGATTCCTTCCGGACATCTTCGAACTGAGCTGCTAGATTCATCCTAATCAACGTCCATGGGATGGCTTCAGCATGGTTGAAGGCAATCTCTACGCCCATGCCAAAGTCGGTGCCGCTACCCTCTGTAAGCGGGTCGCCTCGAATCAAGAAGTCCATCTTCCATCCAGTTGTCTTGCTGTTGCCAAACAGGTAGTCCTGTTCAAACAGGCGAGACTCGCTCTGCCATGGGGAATGAGAGAGCTTCTCTCTGAACAAGGCGTTTGTCGCGACTTGTGCACCCTTAGGGCGTTGCCGTCGTGCAGCAATCTCTTCTTGTTTGTCGATAACCATTTTTCGAGTCATCGCCCCGATTACGCTCCGTAGCTCATCCCACTCTGGACGATACTGCAGAATCGCTAGGGCATTGCGGAAGTTGAAGGTATCGAAATCCACCGCTACTCGACTCCTACGACCGTCGGTTCCAGCAACCTTGGGTGGCGGACATGTGCAAGGGATGCACGCTCCGCCAATGACTCCGCAACCATCTTCACGATTCCCACCACCAATGCATTGCCCATGAGAAAAGCCCTACGGTTATCAGGGAGTCCGGCCGTCCAATCGTCCGGGAAGCCATTCAGGCGCTCAATCTCTACAGGCGTAAGCCGCCGCAGTCGTCCGCTCTTCGCCTCTATCACGTGCTTGAATCTCGAGGGGCTGGAGCCTCCCTCACCTGTAAGCACAGTTCTGGACGGCTTGTCGAGAGGGTCAGGAAAAGCAATGGCCCCTTCAGACCAGTTGTAGGTGAAGCCCGAGCTATGGATTCTCGGTTCGGCTTTGGCTCCCTTAAGGTATCGCCACGCTTCTACCGCTTCTTCAGGGATAAAGAATGCAGGGGCAACCTCCTCATCGTCCAGGAGAACGTCGCCCAAAGTCCACCGCTCTCCTGAATAATCAGGCTGAACGTCGGTGGTCCACACTCTGAAATCCTGCATCAATCCCGCACTCTTGAACCGGGTCATCCGTGTACCCAACCCAAACTCCGCAGATACCCGGTCCAAACTTCGCGACAGCTTGAAGGAATCCGGACCGGCCTCAGCCATCTGTGACTCATCTCTACGAGCAGGTAGTGCGGCCGCAAGGATCCCATCCTTCTCAAGCATAGCCGTCGGTTCACGTACGCGACTCGCTGTGTGCTCTCCAACGATGAAGACGCGTCGCCTGCGTTGAGGGAATCCATAATCAGCGGCATTGACCACACGCCACTCGACGGTGTAGCCAAGCTCAGCAAGGCAGGCCAGCATTACGGCGAAGTCCCTGCCTCTCTGGTAAGCGGGAGACTTGAGCAGGCGGTCAACGTTCTCAAGGAGAATGAACCGGGGCTGCTTAAGCCTAAGGAGACGGTAGATCTCCCACCAAAGGACTCCCTTCTTGCCAACGAGCCCAGCCGCTTGGTTCAGCGTGCGGGCGACCGAGTAGTCCTGGCAAGGAAACCCGCCGACAACCAAGTCATGTTCCGGCAAGGTGCATTCGCCTTGCTCAACCCGGTCCAAGACCTTGGCGATGTCTTCGTTGCTATGCCCACGCTCTCCGAAGTGAGAGACGTAGCAATCGGAGGCATGCTGGTTCTTGGTCGACGGCTCCCACTGGTTACTCCAGACGACCGACCACCCGGCTTGCTCCAGCCCACGCCGAAACCCACCTACGCCAGCGAAGAGCTCCACCACCCGCAACTCTGTCGAAGGATGCTGCTCGGGGTACGGAACCGGTGGTGGCTGCGTGACGGTTTGAACCATGACGATGCGACTATACAAGGGCTGCGTTGTCAGCCCAAGCCCCACTTGTCATCTTCGCTGAAGAGTGCCATGCGCACCCCTTTGCCAGTGGACATCTCTCGCACTGCGGGTGCTTGGGCAGGCATATGGTGGCAGCCAGATCCAGGGCGGCCCAGTTCAATCGGTACCAACGCTTACGCGATACGGACGCGTAGGCCATCGCTGCCATGTCGGTAGCGCTTCTCCTTGGTGAACCTCCGAAGTACCGGAGGAAGACGCGGGCGCTGACCGTGTCAACAAGAGGGAGGTCCGGCTTGCCCAGGGCAGCAGCAGTAGCGCTTGCCACGTAGTCTCCGACTCCAGGCAACTTTCTAAGTTCACGCGCCCGAGTTGGAACCTTGCCCTTCAGGCTGACAGCTTGCGCGAGTTCCCTGATGCGAGGCGCCCGGGAGGTCAGTCCCAGTGGCCTAATCACACTAGTAATCTCCTCGGTGCTGGCATCCGCAAGGGATGAAGGCTCCCCCCAACGCCGGGTCAACTCCACGTAGACCTTCTCGACCGTGGAGGAGCGGGAACGTTGAAGCAGTATCTCTGCTAGGAGAATGCGGAAGGCGTCATGCTCACCCCGCCATGCGAAGGTCCTTCCTTCTTCCTCCGCCCAGCGCAGGAGCACTCGTGCCAGCCCTTTGGCCATCGGTGCGGATTATAGACACCCCTACCCGCCCCCGATAGCCTCGACGCATGCGCGCGCTCAGGCTCGGACTCGCTCGGTGGATGGTGGCGACGGTCATCCCCGCCGTGTTCCGTCGCGTCAACGCCATCACCGCGTGGGTCGTGCGCTCGCCGCTGCACCCGCTGCTGCTCGGAAGCGTGCTCGTCGTGCGCTGCGAGGGACGGCGCACCGGGAGGACGTACCTCGTGCCGGTGACGTGCCGGCCGGCCGGCAGCGGGGCGCTCCATGCGCTGACGAGCATCCGCGCTCTCTGGTGGCGCAACGTCGCAAGCGGCGCTCCGGCGACGGTCTACTACAGGGGCCGCGAGCGCGAGGCGCGCATCGACATCGTGCGCGGCGTCGACGACCCGCCGGAGGTCGAGCGCGCGCTGGCGTCGCGGGGCGTGGTCGCGCGGACGCTCGTCGCGCTGCCGGCGTCGGAGTCGGTGCTGCTTCGGGTGTGGCTGTCGTAGAGCCACACGCTGGATTCCCGCCTTCGCGGGAATGACGGGAGAAGGCGGGCTGCCGGAGAAGGCGGGAATGACGGTTGTCTAGCGGCTCGGGGGCTGCGTCGAGAAGGGAACGCTGCCAGCGAGCGAGCCGCCATCCACCAGCAGGTCGGCTGCCGCGATGAAGTCGGCGTCGTCCGACGCGAGGAAGACGACCGCCTTCGCGATGTCCGGCGGCATGCCCTGGCGTCCCACGAGGTTCGACACGCCCCGGCCCTGCGCAGGCAGCTCTTCCTGTCCGACCGGCGAGCCGATGCGGTTGGGGGTCAGCGAGTTCACCCGCACGCCGAACTGCGCGAACTGGATAGCGAGCGAGCGGGTGAGGTTCAGCACGCCGCCCTTCGCCGCCGAGTACGCCGTCGCGTCGGCGCGGCCCCGATGACCGGACGTGGACGCGATGTTGATAATCTTGCCGCCGCGCCCCTGGTCGCGCATCTGCCGCCCCGCGTACTTGCACGTCAGGAACACGCTCTTGAGCGTCACGTCGATGATGCGGTCCCACTCGTCCTCCGGGAGGTCGAGCGCGGGGGTGTGGTCGGTGATCGCGGCGTTGTTCACGAGGATGTCCACGCCGCCGAACGCCTCGACGGTCGCGCTCACCATGTGCTGCACGTCCTCGCTGGAAGACACGTCCGCCTGGACCGCGATGGCGCAGCCGGGGTGCTCGGCGTTGATGGCGTCGGCGACGGCCTGCGCGGCCTCCAGCCGTACGTCGACGAGCGCGACCTTCGCGCCCTCCCCGACGAAGTAGTGGCCCACCGACTCGCCGATGTTCCGTCCCGCGCCCGTAACGATAGCTACCTGGTTCTCCAGTCTCATGCGTCTGCTCCTGTTGGGGTTAGCCCGCCTGTTCCGCCGCCGCGACGGCCACGCCGACCGGCACGACCCGGGAGGCCGATACCTTGAACGATAGCGTAACTGTATCGTTCTCGTTCACGTCCTCGCCGGGATGCACGTCCGCCTTCACCAGCGCGCCGTTCACCTCCACCTGGCAGTCGAGCGTGTTGCCGAGGTAGACGACGCTGGCCACCGTGCCGGAGAGCACGTTGACATCGTCTCCGGCAGGAGGCGCGCCAGTGTGCAGCATGACGTTCTCCGGTCGCACGGCCACGGCAACCCGCGTTCCCTTGCCCACCGCCTCCGCCGTCGTGCAGCGCAGCACGCCGTGCTCCGTCTCCACGCCGGTGACACCGCCCGTCTCCACGGCATCCGTGACGGTGCCCTCGAAGAAGTTGGCGGAGCCGATGAACTCTGCCGCGAACCGGTTGCGCGGCGCCTCGTAAATCTCGCGCGGCGGGCCGTACTGGACGAGGCGTCCGCTGTCCATCACGGCCACCTGGTCGGAGAGCGTCAGCGCCTCCAGCTGGTCGTGCGTCACGAACAGGGTAGTGATGCCGAGCGTGGAGGTAAGCAGCTTCAGCTCGTTGCGCATTTCCTCGCGCAGCTTGGCGTCCAAATTGCTCAGGGGTTCGTCGAGCAGGAGCGCCTTCGGTTCGTTCACGAGCGCCCGGGCAAGCGCGAGCCGCTGCTGCTGGCCGCCGCTCAACTGCGGCGCGGGACGCTTCTCCAGTCCGTCCAGGTGGACGAGCGCGAGCGAGCGCATCACGCGGTCCCGCGTCTCCGCGTTGGAGAACTTCTGCGGCCCCTGCTTCAGCGGGAACGCGACGTTGTCGAAGACGTTCATGTGCGGCCAGATGGCGTACGACTGGAAGACCATGCCCATCGGCCGCTTGTGCGGGGGCGTCCACATGCCCCGGCTCGATGACACGAGCACCGCGTCCTCCAGTGTGATGTCGCCGTCGTCCGGGCGTTCGAGCCCCGCGATGCAGCGGAGCGTCGTGGACTTGCCGCAGCCGGACGGGCCGAGCAGCGTGAAGAACGCGCCCGACTCGACGTCGAACGTCACGTCCTCGACCGCGCGCACCTCGCCCTGATCGGTGTCGAACCGCTTGAAGAGGTTCCTGACCTGAAGCGCTACCGCCACGTTGACCTCCCCTTACTGTTGCCTGCTCAATCGCTGGCCCACGATCCGCGTGAGCACCACGAGCAGGATGATGAGCACCACCAGCACCACGCCCGCCGCCGCCGCGAGGCTCAGCCGCCCCCCGAAGAACTGCTGCCAGACGTAGGCCGAGATGATGCGGTTGGAGCTGGACTGCAGCAGCAGCGCCACCGTCAGCTCGCGTCCGCTGTGGATGGCTACCCACAGCCAGCCCGCGACCAGCGACGGCATGAGCAGCGGCAGGATGATGCGCCGGAACGTGCTGAACCACGCCGCGCCGCTCATCGCGCCGGCCTCCTCCAACTCGCGGTGTATCTGGAACATCGCCCCGTTCGTCGTCCGCGTGCCGTAGGCGATGAAGAGCGAGATGTGGGCGATGACGATGAGCCATATCGTCCCGTAGGTGGGTACGAGGACGAACAGCCCGATGATGAGCCACGCAAGCCCCATGACGATGCCGGGCACGGTATGGGGCATGAACGCCAGCATGTCCAGTATCGACTTCCCTCGCGCCCTGCTCCGCACCACGAACCACGAGACGACCGCCGAGAGGAGCATCGTCAGCGCGGGCACGACGAGGATGAGCAGCAGCGAGTTCCGCAGGCCCTGCATGAACTCGTGTCTCCCCGGCCCGGTGAGGATGAAGCGGTAGGCGTCCAGGCTCACGAACTCCAGTGCCTTCGGGAGCGGCGCCTGGTAGAACGGGATGAGGCTCGCCCAGAGGAGGATGAACATCGGCAGGCCGAACGTGAGGATGAAGAAGAGGATGATGAGGCCCGCACTGACGAACCGGCCTGTCGGCCCCAACTCGATGCGCCGCGGGCGGTAGCCCTTGCCGGTCACCGTCGCGAACCGCTGCTGTATCCGCGTCACGCGGTGGTAGATGAAGATGCCGACCACGCCGAGGATGCCCGCGATCGTCGCGAGGCTCGTGGCGAAGCCGTAGTCCGGCGGCACCTGGCTCGTCGCCAGGTAGATGCGCGTGGCGAGCACGTGGATGTCCGCCGGCATCCCCATCACACCCGGGATCTCGAAGACTCCGACCGTCGACGTGGCGATATAGACCACGACGCCCAGGATGCCCGGCGTCATGATGGGCAGCGTGATGTGGCGCGCCGTCTTGAACGTGCCCACCTGCGACATGGAGGACGCCTCCTCCAGCGACGGGTCCATGCTGCGGAAGAGGCCGATGACCATGAGGAAGATGGTGGCCGCGAGCCGCAGTCCCTCGACGAATATCAGCGCCCACATCGTGTTCGGGTTGAACGGCCCCCTGTCCCAGTCCAGCCACGCCGTGAACGGCAGGTTCACGAGACCGGTGCGCGGGTTCAGCACCAGCACCCACGCGATGGCGAACATCGCCGCAGGCATCGCGCTGTTGATGACGATGGATACGAAGCCGAAGTTGCGCAGCGGCGTGTTCGTGCGCTCGATGAGCCACGCGAAACCGACGCCGATGATGAGGCCGACGATGATGGAGCCGACCGAGAACCAGAACGTGTTGATGAGCAGTTCGTACGTGAGCGGGTTGAGGAACGTGTCAACGTAGTTGCTGATGGTGAACGT
Organism: Dehalococcoidia bacterium; assembly: GCA_965220655.1. Lineage (GTDB taxonomy): Bacteria > Chloroflexota > Dehalococcoidia > Lucifugimonadales > Australimonadaceae > Bin16. Next base: position 112,047 of record CBDCQO010000004.1, read on the forward strand.
GCCGCCGCGCTCGCCAGGCCCCGCCGTACGGAAGCTGAACCACAGCACGAGCACCAGGGGCACGACAACGAGAAACGCCAGCAGCGCCCCCAGGGAGCCGATGACGATCAGCACCTGCGGGTCCGTCCGCAGCCCCCGGCGCAGAGTGCGCCCCATCGTTGTCTGCTGCCCGATCATGACGCGCCGCTCACTCCCAGAGCAGAACTGTGCTGCCCCTCATAAAGCCACAGGGCGCCGGGATGATGAGCATCGTCCCGGCGCCCTCGCTGCATCAGACTTCGAGTCCTACCCGGTCGGGATGCCGATAGCCTCGAGGTACTTGTCCGTCAGTCTGCCGAAGTGTTCGTTCAGCTCGGTCCCCGGCGGAACGATCTTCGAGCCCTTGGACTTGACCAGGTTGGCGTAGGGCGTGTCCTCGACAAGAGCCAGGTCGGACGTCGGGCGCACCTTCGTCCAGAGGGCACGGCCTTCCGGTCCCATCAGGAACGCAGCGAACAGCTTGGCGGCGTTCGGGTTGGGGGAGTTCTTCGGCACGAAGTGGTGCACCGGCTCCACCGAGATGGTCTCGACCGGAACGATGTCCAGCGGCGCGCCGTCCTCGCGCAGGTTCTCGAAGGAACTGAGGTTGATCTCCAGCGCACAGGAGACCTCACCGGAGGCCACGAGGTCGCCGACGACACCGTTGCCGCGCTGCGCCTTGAGGTCGTTCGCCTTCACAGCGGACAGGTACTCCGCGACCTCGTCTTCCTCCCAGAGGCCGGGACGCGAGTCCCCGTACTCAGGAAGGTTGGTCAAGTAGATGAAGCCCTTGAGCCGGTTCTCGACGACGATCTCGCCCTTCAGGCTCGGGTCGAGCAGGTCCGCGTAGGACTGCGGGAACTCACTCGCGGAGAGCCGGTCGGTGTTGCAGATGGGCGCGTGCGGCACACCCACCTTCAACCAGATGCGGTTGTCCGAGTAGACCAGGTTCGGGTCGACGCCGAGTTCCTCGACGATGTCCGTCAGGTCTTCGGCGAGGTCCTCCTCGATGACGCGGTTGTCGCGTCCGGGGTCGGTAACGTCAACCGTGATCCTGCCCGCCTGCGCCTCCAGGAAGAGACGCTCGCGCAACTCGGCGCTGTTCGCGGTGATGAGGCTCACCTTGACGCCGGGGTACTTCGCCTGGAAGGCGCCGATCATAGCGGTGGTGCGCTCCTCGGTGTCGGTCGTCGCCCAGACGATCTCGCCTTCCTCCTGCGCGGCCGCGTACAACTGCTCCAGCAGGCCGGGCACCGGCGTCGGGGTCGCCTGGGGCGCGGGCGTCGCGGTTGGCGTGGGCGTCGGGTCGCTGCCACAGGCAGCGAGCGACGCCACGGCCAGCAGCGCAACCAGTGTCGCCAGAACGGCGCGCGTACAGATGCTGATCACCTTCCGGTTCATGTCATCCTCCCTCTGACAGATGGGGCTGCCGTCCCGCACCGACCTCCCTTGCGCGGAGCCCTGCACAGCGGCGTTACCCACGCGGGAACCTAACACCGCGTATGCCGAGCGTCAACGCTCACGCACGAGGCAGAAGAGGCGGAAATCGCCCGATGCCTGGAATGCGGGACAGCTCGCTATGCACTGACGAGCAAGGGGTCCATGCGCGGGATGAGCTCGGTGCGCCAATCATCGTCCGCCGGCAGGATGCTCTCCGCGGCGCGCAACTCGTAGTAGCTGGGCGACACGCCCTGCGGGTCGCCGCCATCCTGCACGGTGCGCACCGCTTCCTCCAGCAACTTCCGTGCGACGATGATCGCCTTGTCCGCAGGGCCAAGGTGCTCACGGGAGCGGTCCACGATCGGGCCCATCATCTCCTGCACCGCGCGGTCCTGCGTGTTGATGCCAACGATGCCGGTGAAGGTGTCCGTCTTCTGCACAGCACGGTCTATCAGCCAGCTGTTGGAGCGGTTGCGGATGGAGCGGAACCCGTTCTCCGCGTCCACGTCGATGCCGAAGATGTTGCCCGTCTCCTCCGGTCCGGCCTTGCCCTTGTCCAGCGGCTGGACCTCGTTGTAGTACCAGTTCCATACAAGGCACTTGTAGTCGTCTATGGGCACCCAGTGGTGCCCGTGGACCTGGTTCTGGATGCCCCGTCCCGCCGGGCGCAGCTGCGTCCACGGCATGATGAAGTGGTAGCCCCGCACGTACTGCTGGTCCGTGCCGAGCGGGCGGATGCCGAAGTAGCGGTAGCCGTAGTCGGTCACGTCCACTTCCAGCGACGGCGCGGCGCCCTGTACGAACGCGTCGTTCACCGGCAGGCCGGGTTGCGAGGGGTTCGGGCGCAGCGCCCGGTGCATGATGGGCGCGTGCGAGGTGTCTATCCCGCCCTCGAGCGCCTGCAGCCAGTTGCACTCCTCCACCACCTTCGTCACCACGCGATGCTCCGCAGGCACGCCCGTCCATGCGAAATTGGGGGGCGGGGGCTGCTTCTCCTTCGGCCCCATATATACCCACAGCACGCCTCCCACCTCTGCAACCGGGTAAGAGACCGTCTTGATCTTGGCCGCGAACTGGTTCGGCTCGTTCATCTGGTCGACGCACTGCCCGGTCACGTCGAACTTCCAGCCGTGGTAGACGCAACGCAGACCGTTCTCCTCGTTCCGGCCGAGCCAGAGCGACGTGAGCCGGTGCGGGCAGTACTCGTCGAGCACGCCCACGCGTCCGCTCGTGTCGCGGAATGCGACGAGGTCCTCGCCGAGGAGCCGCAAGCGCACGGGAGTACAGTCCGGTTCCGGCAGTTCCCAATCGAGCAGCGCCGGCAGCCAGTAGCGCCGGAGCGTCTCCCCCATCGGCGTGCCCGGGCCAACCCGGGTGAGCAGTTCATTCTGCTGAGCAGTGAGCATCGCCTGATGCGCCTCCATCGTGCGGACTCTCCCGCACGATACTCCCAGCCCCACGGACGGGCAAGCCACGATGCCGCGAACAGCAACCCAAACCACAGCGGATGCGGTAGGATGAACCGGTACTCTTCTACCATCCTCCCCAGCAGCCTCTGAGCAGCCTCGCTTGAACACCATCTGCCCGCAATGCGGCACCGCGAACGCCGTCCACCACCGCTTCTGCTTCTACTGCGGCTACGCCCTCATGCCTGCGGGTATTCCTCCTGCCTCAACTCCTCCACGACCGGCCCCATGGCACACGTCCACGGAAGCGGTCAGCAAGGGTATCGGGGCAGGGTGGAGAGCAGCACAGGGACTGGGGCGGCAGGCCGCGCGGGCGCTGGCCCCTCTGGCAGGTGCGTTCGCCGCTCTCCCCGTATTCGCCGAGCAGACCGCCCGCGCAGGCAGCCGGATACGGCTGTGGGAGATCGCGGTCATCGCAGCGTTGACCTTCGTTGCAGCGGTCATCCGCACACAGAACCTGGAGACCATGCCGCCCGGCATCGCGAACGACGAGGCAGAGTTGGCGCTCGAGGCGCTGCGGATCTCTCGAGGCGAGGTGTGGCCCGGCGCCTGGACCGGCGTGACGCTGGGCACACCCGCGGGGCTCGTCCACGTGCAGGCGCTGCTCCTGCTCTTCCGGGACGCGAGCATCGCTACGGCGCGATGGAGCGCCGTGCTCCCCGGCGTCGCGCTCATACCCGTCGCATACTTCCTGATGCGGCAGCTCTTCCCTGCCCGGACGGCCATCCTAACCGCAGCATTCCTCACCTTCCACGTCTGGCTCCTCGTCTTCAGCCGCATCGCATTCCCGGCCATGCCCGCCGTCTTCTGCTTCGCGGCGAGCATCTGGCTGTTCGCCGCCGGCGTACGGTCGAACCGCTGGTGGGCTGCCGGGCTCGGCGGCGTCCTCTTTGGACTCGGGTGGTACACCTACAAGTCCTTCCCTCTCTATGCGATTGCTGTGTGGGGGGTGCTCGTCCTCTTCCTGCTACTGCGCCCGGAAACGCGACGCAAGGAGGTCTACTGGTTCCTCGGCGCTTCCGTGGCGGTCAGCGCGCACATGGTCTTCTTCTACCTCACCTCGGACGTCATCGAGGCGTCCCTGCGCCTGTACGACAGGACGCCTCTCTCCCCTTCAGCGCTCATCAGCCGGGCGTGGGAGGTGGTGACGTACGTCCACACGCCGATGCCGCGCGAGGGCAATGTCGGGACCGGAGGGATACCACTGCTGCACTTCAGCACGGAGGTGTTCTTCTGGATAGGACTGGCAGCACTCCTCCTGTCCATCAGGAAACGCCCCAGCCAACTGCTGCTCGCAGGCTGGCTCATCTCGCTCGTACCCGCCGTTCTGACACCAGACGCGGAGAGCCGGCGCTACCTGCTCGGCATCTTCTTCGTCCTCGCGATCGCAGCGGTCGGGCTGGACACCATCGTGTCGCTGGTGCACAACCGCTGGAACCGGTTTGCAGGCGCGCTCCCCATCCCCATCCTCGCCGGGTGGTTCGGGAACGCGGCAGCCGCGGTCGCGCTCGCCGCATTCGTGCTCCTCTTCGCCGGACAGCAGGCCCGCGACTACGACAACTGGCTCGTCGAATCGGAGTGGGCCCTGGCCCGCAAGGAGGTAGAGGCGGTGCGGTTCGCGCAGTCGCTTGGCGCCGGGTACGAGGTGCGCCTGTACAACGACCGCCTGCCTCGAACGAATGCGGTCGTGCAATGGTTCCTCCACGATACGGAGACCACCAACGGCAGCCCGGTCTTCGGGGGAAGCGGCGAGATAGACGCGGAGACGGTGCGCGGGTCGACGGTCTGGCTGCTGGCCGAGAACTACCTGACGCTCATCCCGCAGTTGGAATCGGCCTTCCCCGAGGGGAGCCTCACGTTCGAGAACAACGAACAGGGAGAGTTGCTCTACGCGGCGTACGTGCTGGATACCTCGTAGGCTGCGGAAGCGGTAGCGGTCAGACGGCTGTCGCAACCAGCTCCGTGACGCGCAGGGCGTCCAGCGTCAGGAAATCACTGCCTGTCCGTTGGGAACTGCGCTGCTTGCGCGGTTTCCTACTTTCCGGTAATACAGAGTCGAGGCTCGCATGGACCCATCCTTCTCTGACATAACCCGCGAAGCATGGCTCCTCTTCGGTGCTGTTCAGCTCGCCGCAGTGGTCGTATTTCTGACCGTCCGGCCCATCAGCAGATGGGCGACACGCGAATTGAGAGGCTACAGCGCCACCTCATGGACGGTCCCTCCCCTCTGGGTAGGGATCGGGAACGGCATCATCGAACGCCTGTTGATAGGAGGAGTCGTCTTCTTCTCACCGGAAGACGCTGTACTCGCGGGCATCGCCTGGCTCACGCTCAAGACAGCGCTCTCGTTGCGGGGATTCTGGGGTGAAGACACCGCGCGCAGAGTGAACGGCATCATATTCCTCTGGACATCCGTCGCTTCCATGCTCGTCGGGGCGGCCTCCGGCTTTCTCCTGCGAGCCCAGGCGGCTTGAACATGCGCCCCATGCGGCACGGACGCATGCGCTCCGCTTACGCGACGCGCGACCTGACGCAGGGTGACGTACGACGCAACCTCTGGTTCATCGCGTGGCCGCAGATGGTGGCCGGCGTCTTCAATGCGTCAGACCAGCTGGCCGACATCTTCTGGGCCGCGAAGGTCGCCGGATTCAACGCGATAGGCGGAGTGGGCGTCGCGCAGGCGTACGGCCATCTCATCATGATGGCACGGATGGGTCTGGACGTAGGGATGCAGGCGGTTATCGCCCGTGCCGTCGGCGCGCGGCGGATCGACCTTGCGAACCACGCCATGCTGCAGGCGTTCACGCTCACCTTCCTGCTCTCGCTCGTGCTGACCATCTTCGGAATCCTGCTCGCCCCGCTCCTGCTCCGCATCGTCGGCGTGAGCGAGGCCGTGGCAGACGTGGCGGTCTACTACCTGCAGTTCCAGTTCGTCTCATCGGGGATCCAGAGCTTCCGGCAGACCACCGGGGCGGCGCTGCAGGCGTCCGGCGACACGTTCACGCACATGAAGTCCACGATAGCGTCGCGGGTGCTGCATCTCATCATCAGCCCCTTCCTCATCTTCGGCTGGTTCAGCATGCCGGAGATGGGCATCGCCGGAGCAGCGGCGGCCAACGCCGCTGCGCAGGTCGTGGGCGTTGTCTGGAACCTGTACGCGCTCAGCTCCGGCTCCTCGCGGCTCAAGCTTTCGCTGCTCGACTACCGCGTGGACCTGCCGCTGATGTGGCGCATCATCAAGATCGGCGCTCCCGCCACGGCCACACAGATGGAGCGCGGCCTCTCAGAGATGGTCCTGATCAGGCTCGTCTCCCCCTTCGGCGACCTGCCACTGGCGGCATACTCGCTGACCCGCAGGCTGGAGCGGATGACGAACATCGGCAGCCAAGGGATGGGGCGGGCGTCCGGCATCCTGGTTGCGCAGAACCTCGGCGCGGAGCAACCAGCCCGTGCGCGGAGCACCGTCAAGTGGGCTGTGGGCTATGTGATGGTCATACGGGGCGCCGCCGGGATACTCCTCATCGTTTTCCCCGAGTTCTTCATCAGTCTGTTCAGCAGCGACCCGGAATTCGTCGATACAGCGGTAGTCTGGCTGCGCATCCAGGCGGTGGCCGGCACCCTGCTCGGCGGAGGGCAGGTGTTCCAGCAATCGTTCAACGTGGCAGGCGACACCCTCGCGCCCATGCTCGTGACGTTCATGAGCATGTGGGTCATGGAGATTCCGATAGCGTTCGTGCTGTCGAGGTGGACGTCCGCCGAGGCGCTGGGCATCGCGGTCGCCATCGCCATCGCGATGCTCATCCGATTCGCGCTCTACGGCGGGTACTACTTCACGGGCAGATGGTTACGTATCGGCATCCTGCCCCCGCCTTCGCCTGCCGAAGAACCGGCGCGCTCGCCCTGACGCAGCGCTAGCGGTTCAACTCCATCGGCTGCGAGCACTCACCTGTCGCTTCATCTATGTGCTCCAACCGCTGACCACGGCCCTTCATCAGCACGAGTTCCACGGCGCCTTCTGCCTCCGCGGCCTGCCGGTGCACGTTGAACGGCCCGTCGTACAGGTAGCCGAACTCGCCCGGCAGGATGTGGTGGTCCTGCACCAACTCCAGTGTCGCGAGGGGCGTCGAGCCGTCGTCGACGCGGCGCCAGGACGTGTAACGTTCGCTGCCTTCGAGCAGGCCGATAACGACCCACCCCTCGTGGCTGTGGATGGCGGTCGGCGTGTTCGGCGGATACTGCGCCAGCAGCAGCCGGAACAGGCCGTCCGGGTCATCGTACAGTTTCTGCCCGGGCAGGCCTGAGCTGATCGTGGCGGGTTCGCCGATGCTCCAGAAGTAGTCCCTGCTGTTCTCCCCACCGAAGCGCTGCAACAGATGCCCGAGCTGGAGGATCGACTCCATGCCGGCTGCATTGGCGTCGAGCGATCGCCGGACATCATGGCCGAACTCTTCAACGGTGTAGCGGCTGACGACGTTCACGAAAGCCTCCTCTTGTAGGTTTCATGTCGAACAGGACAATGGACGGGAGAATCCTACTACTATCCGCCCTCCAGAGACCCGCGACCCGCACATACTCTGATACACGGTATCGGATAGATTGTGTTTGTAGTAATTGACTGTTGCATGCATTACAATCCGTCACCGTGACGGCACAATCCGCCGCTCGGCTTCCAACGATGGAACCGAAACGAACCTTGGAGGGTCATCGAAATGAAAGTGCGAATGCTACTGGTCATATCGGTTCTTGCCGTGGCCTTGACCGCGGTGGTCGCCTGTGGCGATTCAGGGGAGTTGGATGACGCCAACGCCCGCATCACGGAACTGGAAGGCGAGCTCGGCGACACCAAGGCGATGCTGGCTGAGGCTGAGGCTGCCGCTGCCGCTGCCGGGGGCGACCGCCTCCAGCGTGTCCGCGACCGCGGCGTGCTCATCTGCGGCAGCCGAATCGACGTCGCCGGATACGGCGCACTCGACGACGCAGGCCGCAACATCGGATTCGACATCGACCTCTGCCGCGCGGTGGCCGCAGCCGTCCTCGGCAACAGCGAAGCCATTGAGGTCCGCCCCTTCACCGCCGCCGAGCGCGGCCCGGCCCTGCAGGCCGCCGAAATCGACATGATGGCCCGCACCGTAACCTGGACCACCTCCCGCGACGCGCAGTGGGGCGACTACACCTACACGACGTTCTACGACGGGCAGGGCTTCATGGTCCCGGATGACCTCCTGGCGGCGGACGGAACCCCCGTTGACTCCGCGCATGACTTGAGCGGCGCGGCGGTGTGCGTCATCTCCGGCACAACGACCGAATTGAACATGGCCGACTTCTTCCGCCAGAACAGCTACGACTACAACCCGAACGTGTTCGAGGAGAACGACGCGGCCCGGGCGGCATACCTCTCCGGCGCATGTGACGTCTTCACCAACGACCGCTCCCAGTTGGCCGCCATCCGCAGCACGTTCGACAACCCCGGCGGCCACGTCATTCTCCCGGAGACCATCTCCGAGGAGCCCCTCACTCCCGTCGTCCCCCACGGCGACACCCAGTGGTTCGACCTGGTCAAGACCATCATGGCCGGCCTCATCTACGCCGAAGCCTACGGCATCACCAGCGGCAACATCGACCAGGTGCTCGCAGGCGAGAACGCAAAGGCTCAGCGGCTCCTCGGAGCGCCGGACACGAGCTTTGGGCAGGAATCGCTCGGTCTCAGCCAGACCGTGATGCAGGACGTGCTCCGCGCCGTCGGCAACTACGGCGAGATCTACGACCGCAACCTCGGCCCGGATACCCCCATCAACCTCCCACGGACCGGGCGCAACCGCCTCTGGACCGACGGCGGCCAGATCTACGCTCCGCCGCTGCGCTAACCCGCAGACCGACACGGCGCACACACGCATGCGCGGAACGCCCCCTCCCTTCCACGGGAGGGGGCGTTCTCATGCAGCCCGGCGCCGTTCCGCGCAAATCGAGCATGGAGTAAACTGCTCGCGCCATGATGCGACTCCTGCAATATCAGGGAATCCCCCTTTGGCGCAACGTCGTCTTCCTCCAGTTCACCCTGCAGATAGTCTCCGCCGTCCTCGTCGTCTCCTTCCTCGCCTTCTTCTTCACCAACCTCCTCCGTGAGATTGACCAGCGCGAGATACCCTTCGGGTTCTCCTTCCTCGACCGCTCCACTGGCATCCCCATCGGCGAGACGCTTATCAGTTACACCCCGGAGGACTCGTACCGCTACACCCTCTTCGTCGCGTTTCTCAACACCGTCAAGGTCGCCTTCGCAGGCGTGGTCTTCGCCACGATCGTCGGCATCATCGTCGGGGTCGCCCGCCTTTCGCCAAACTGGCTGCTCAACCGCCTCGCCCTCGTCTATATCGACGTCTTCCGCAATATCCCGCTTCTCGTCCAACTGCTTTTCTGGTTCTTCATCGTGCTCGCCCTTCCCCCCATCAGAGAGGCCTACGTCATAGGCGACGCCTTCTTCCTGAGCAACAGCGGTTTCGCCATGCCGTGGGTTGCTCCCCAAGGCTCGTTCTGGCCGTGGGTCCTCGTCTGCGCTCTGGGGCTGGGCGCCGCCTTCTACACGGCGCGGGTCATGGAGCGCCGGGAGACAGAGTCCGGTAGAGCAAGCCATTCGCTGCTCGCGTTTCTGGTTATCGCGTTCGGAGTAGGGACAGCGGCGTTCTTCGCTTTCGGCGGCCCGCTTGACGTCACAATGCCGGAGCGTGGCGCTTTCGAGCGGCTGAGCGGCGGAACGCAGGTAAGCGGCAGCTTCGTCGCTCTCCTCATCGGCCTCGTCGTCTACACGTCGTCGTTCATCGCTGAGATCGTCCGCGCCGGCATCCAGTCCGTCAGCAAGGGGCAGACCGAAGCCGCGCGCTCCACCGGACTGAACGGAACGGCGTCCCTCAGGTTCGTCATCTTCCCTCAGGCGCTGCGGGTCATCATTCCTCCGACCATCAGCCACTACCTGAACCTCACCAAGAACTCGAGCCTTGCCGCGGCCATCGGCTACCCCGACATGGTGGGCGTCGCCACCACCCTCACCCAGACAGCGCCTGCCGTCTCGCTCATCGGCATCGTCATGGTCTCCTACCTGGGCCTCAGCCTGTTCTACGCGCTGATAGGCAACGTCTACAACCGCCTTATCCGCTACAAGGCCCTGTGATGCACTGATGAGCACCACCACCGCAGAACGCTTCGGGCCCGCGCCGCCTCCCCCGGCATTCACCGTCGGCTGGCAGGGTTGGCTCCGCATGAACCTCTTCAACTCCTGGTCCAGCGGCATCCTGACCGTCGTTCTTGGCGTCGCGCTCTTCTTCGCCGCGCTGGGAGGCGTCCGCTGGCTGATCTTCACCTCCGACTGGGCGGTCATAACCGACCGCGTCCCGCTCTATATCGTCGGAACCTATCCGCGGGAGTATTACTGGCGACCGGAGATCGCGCTCCTTCTGGTCAGCGGCCTGATGGGGATGGCCTGGCGCACCTGGGGCGGGCCCGCGCGCGCCTTCGCTGCAGCCTTCGGTGCGCTCGTCTTCGTCGTAGCCCTCATCCCCTACCAGATGGACGTTCTCTACCGCGCCCTTCTGCTCGCCGTTCCCGCCGCCATTGCCGGCGGCTACTACTGCGCGCACTTCATCCCCGAACAAGGCCGCGCCAAGTGGTTCGGCATCACCGGGGCTGGAGTGCTCATCGTCTCCCTCCTCGTGATAGCCGGGTTCAGCCTGCCCGGCGTCGGCCCTCCGCCCGGTCTTCACCCTGTAACCGAGTCCGAAGTCGGCGGCCTGATGCTGAACCTCCTCCTCGCAGCCTTCGGCATCATCGCCTCGCTGCCCATCGGCATCGCCCTGGCGCTCGGACGGCGCAGCCGCCTTCCCGTCCTCAAGTTCGCCTGCGTCGCCTTCATCGAGACCATCCGCGGCGTCCCGCTCATCACGCTCCTGTTCATGTCACGCCACATCCTCCCGCTCACCTTCCCGGAGAACATCGACGTGAGCCTGCTCTACCTCTCCGGCATCACCATCACCATCTTCAGTTCCGCCTACATGGCCGAAAACGTGCGCGGGGGAATGGCCGCTGTCTCCCCTCAGCAGTCCCAGGCTGCCCAGGCGCTGGGGCTCAAGCAGTGGCAGACCACCCTCTTCGTTACGCTTCCCCAGGGCCTCCGCAACATCATTCCCGCCATCGTGGGCCAGTTCATCTCCCTCTTCAAGGACACCAGCCTCGTGTTCATCATCGGGATGCTCGATCTCGTCGAAATCGGGCGGGCCGGACTCTCCGGGAAGATCGAGTACTCCGACAACGGCATGGAGGTCTACCTCTTCCTCGCCCTGGTGTTCTGGGTGTTCACCTTCAGCATGGCCTACATCAGCCGGCGTATCGAACGGACCCTCGGGGTCGGCCGGCGGTAGCGCCCAAGGAGACCGCAATGCAAGACGATCAGCCCGCTGCCGCTAACGGCATGAGCAAGAGCGACATCCTCCAACTGCCCCTCGAGCAGCGCGACGACATCATCATCTACGAGGGCGTGCACAAATGGTTCGGCAACTTCTGCGTGTTGAGGGACGTCAACGTGCGGATCAAGCGCGGGGAGGTCGTCGTCGTGTTCGGGCCGTCCGGCTCCGGCAAGTCGACCTTCCTGCGGACCATCAACCGTCTCGAACAGCACCAGCGCGGGCGTATCGTCGTCGACGGCATCGAAATGACGAACGACATCCGCAACCTCGACGCCATCCGCCGTGAGACCGGCATGGTCTTCCAGCAGTTCAACCTCTTCCCTCACATGACCGCCCTCTCCAACATCACCCTCGCCCCCATGCGCGTGCGGCACACGCCCCGCAGGGAGGCCGAACAGGCCGCTATGCAACTCCTCGAACGCGTCGGCATCCCCGAACAGGCCGCCAAGTACCCGGCCGAGCTCTCCGGCGGGCAGCAGCAGCGCGTCGCCATCGCCCGCGCGCTCGCCATGCAACCGCAGATCATGCTCTTCGACGAGCCCACGTCCGCGCTCGACCCGGAGATGATCAAGGAAGTGCTAGACGTGATGCGCGAACTCGCCGCCACCGGCATGACGATGGTCTGCGTCACGCACGAGATGGGCTTCGCCAGGGAGGTCGCCGACCGCATGGCCCTCTTCGACGAGGGCATGCTCCTCGAGACGGGCACGCCTGAGCAGATCTTCAACAACCCCCAGGAAGAGCGCACCAAGACCTTCCTCGACCAGATCCTCTGACGCTCATCCCAACTCCCGCCGCATGACGTGCCGCCGCTTCCCCGCACGCCCCACCTCCGTGAACCCGTGCACCGCGAACACGGGCACGAACCCGCAGAAGCGGTAACTCGGGCCGTCGGGCGGGACCGGGTACGCTTCGATGACCGACGCTCCGTGCTCGCGGGCGTGCCGCGCCGCCTCTTCGATGAGGCGATCCATCAGGCCACGATGCCGGAACGCGTTCCGTACGTAGAAGCAGGTGAGCGACCAGACTTTGTTCTCGTCCTCGCCCGGCTCCTCCACCCCACCGAGGCCCACGAACGTCTCGCGAGGCGCAACCGAGCACCACGCGGCGGGTTCGCCGTCCACGTACGCCAGCAGGCCGACGCGCCCCCCGCCCGCGATCCGCTGCCGCATCGCCTCTTTCATGTGGGCGCGGTCGTGCGGCATCCTGCCGTCGGCGTCCCTGCGCCACATCCGGCACCAGCACCATCGAGGCCCACCGCGCGACTCGAACAGCCACTCGAAGTCGGGCCAGCGCGCGGCATCCACCTCGCGCACTTCCACCGCGCCGGAACCGCTCGTTGGGGGAGTCGCCATCATAAGATGAGGGATATACTCCTCTCTCACGGAGGACGCAAATGCTGAACGGACAGAGAGTCTTCGACGCTGACACGCACATCCACCCGTCGGTGGAGGCGCTGGAGCCATACTTCGACAGCGAGTTCCGGGAGCGGCTCCCTGAGCTCGAGCAGTACAAGGTCGGAGCGCGCTCCGACCAGACGACCACTCCCCGCGAAGACCCCGCGCGCCACCACTACGCGGTGAGCCTCAGCCCGTACCGCCGGCACCTGGGCGACGCCGAGCCGCGCGAGGTCCCGAAGGACGCGCACTCCCGCCTGCACTTCGGCGAGTACACCGGCGAGAAACTCCCCGGGGTGGGCGTCATCGACGACGCCTTCGAGCAGCGCGTCGCCGATATGGACGAGGAAGGCACGGACGTGCACATGATGGTGCCGGACGTCGCCATCGGCGTCTCGCTGCTCGGCGACCCCGCGCTGGAGATGGGGCTGATCCGCGCGTATCACCGCATGGTGAACGACCTCGCCGCCGCGCATCCGGGCCGATTCAAGGCGCTCCTCGCCGTCTCCGGTACGGACGTCGAGGGCTCGGTCGCGGAGGTCGACCGCTGGGGGAAGGAGCGGTGGGCCGCCGGCGTCCTGCCGTTCGCCGGCGTCGGCGAGCCGATGGACCATCCGCGGATGGAGCCGGTCTGGGCGGCGTCCGCCAACCGGGGCCTCGGCGCGGTGCACCACAGCATGACGTGGGCGCCGCCGTACTTCCCCGGCTACAAGGACATGGACAACAACCGCTTCCTCGCGCGTCTCTGCTCCCACCCGTGGGGCGCGATGAAGACGATGGCCGCGTTCATCGGCGCGGGGATCATGGACCGCTACCCCATCAACTTCGGCGTCCTCGAATCAGGCGTCGGCTGGCTGCCGTTCTGGGTGCGCCGCATGGACGTGAACGCCGCCTACGTCGGCTTCACCGCCGACCTGCAGCACAAGATGAGCGAGTACGTCGCGAACGGACGCTTCTTCGCGAGCATCGAGATGACGGAGGAGGAGGACATGGTCCGGATGGTCATGGACTTCCTCGGCGACGACATCCTGATGTACGCATCGGACTACCCGCACGCGGAGTGCCAGTTCCCGAACTCGCCCTCCATCGTGCAGGGATGGCCGAGCATCGGGCCCGACACGATGCGCAAGTTCATGTGGGACAACGCCGTCCGCTTCTTCGGCGAGCCCTAGTCGATGCCGTAAAGCGCGGCGGGGTTGGCGGTGAGCACCTTCTCCGCAAGACTGGCGGGGATCTCCTCGCGCTCGCCCTTCTCCCGCAGGATGCTCAACGCGTTGATCTCGGCCGACTGGTCGGCGTGGCCGTAGTCCGTCCCGATGACGAGGTTGTCGCTGCCCGTGCGCGACGCGATGTAGTTCAGGTCCTCGTGCGTCTGGCAGGCGACGTAGAAGCGGCACTCGCGCAGCAGGTCCTCCTGCAGATCGATGTCCATCAGCCAGGCCATGCGCTCTTTCCGCGCCTCCAACTCCGCAAGGGCGAACGGCACCCAGGACGACATCGCTTCCACGAAGCCGACGCGCAGCCGGGGAAACTTCTCCGGAACGCGCTCCAGCACGAGCGAGACGAACGCATCGATCGGCGGCAGGCGGTGTTGCCAGATGGGGTTCGTCATCCCCTCCGTCACTTCGCCCGCGCCGATGTGGATGCACATCGCCATGTCCAGTTCCTCCGCCTGCCGGTACAGGGGGTAGAAATACGGGTCGCCCGCCGAGCGTTGCCCCGCCTCGACGCCGCGCTTGATCGCGCCCGCCGCGCCGTTCTCCTTCGCCCACGCCATCTCCTCGACGGCAACGTCGATGCTGAGCACGGGAAGCGACGCGACCCACCGGAGGCGGCCGCCGGACTCGGCGCAGCGGCTGGCTATCCAGCGGTTGTAGGAGCGGCAGAGCGCCACCTCCACCTCCGGCTTCTCGCTCACGGCGCTCAGCATCGTCGTCGGGTAGAGCACCTGCACGTCGACGCCGAGTTCGTCCATCTGGCGCAGGCGCGCGGGCACGTCCTTCAGTTCGCGCGTGGCTTCGGTCGTGCCGGTGCGGACGTCGTCGCGCATCCGGCGGAGGCGCATCCGACCGTCGATGTTCCAGTAGCGCAGGAAGTTCTTTGCGATGCCGGCGGTCGCCGCATCCTCGACCGCAATCGCAGTGATGGGGCGCAGCTTCGCGTGTTCCGGCTCCAGGAAGTCCCAGGTGGCGTCGGTCTCGTCAACGTGCGCGTCCGCGTCAATGACCTTCATGGCGTTGCTCCTCCCCTACTCAACTCCCGCGCAGCAGGCCGAGGACGTACTCGGCGCTGACGGGGAGCTGGAGCACAGGCTTCCCTATCGCGTCGCTGACCGCATTGGCGACCGCCGCCGCCGTGGGCACGTTCGCCGATTCCGCGATCGCGCCGCTGTTGAAGGGCCCCGGCCCGTCGTCGCGGCTGACCAGCACCGTTTCGAGCGTGGGGACGTCCATGATGGTCGGTATCTTGTAGTCGGCGAGGTTCAGGGCGACCGGCTTGCCGCCGTCCAAGGCGAACTCCTCCATCATCGCCATGCCGAGACCCTGCACCGCCCCGCCCGCGATCTGGCCCTGGTGGCCCGCCGGGTTGATGATGGTGCCGACGTCGTGCGAGGTGATGACGCGGCGCACGGTCACCTGTCCGGTTTCCGGGTCGACCTCGACCTCCGCCACCTGGGCGGTGAACTCCGTCGTGGCGGGGTCCGGGATGAAGGGCGTCTTGCGGTAGACGTCGATGGTGACGTCGCCTCCTTCCGCAGCCACGAGCGCGGCGGCGGCCTCGTCGAAGGGAGCGTCGCCCGCGGTCTCCTTCAGCCGCGCCATCAGCGTCTCCGCGGCCTGGGCGACCGCCACGCCAACGGCGAAGGTCGTGCGGCTTCCGCCGACGCCCATGTCGAAGGGGAGCTGGTCGGTCGGCGCCAGCCGCACGGCGACGCGGCCGGACTCGACGCCGAGGTGCTCGGCGGCGATCTGCTGCATCACCGTGGGGCCGCCCTGTCCAGGGTCGGGTATCGGCAGGATCAGGGACAGCGAACGGTCCGCGTGCAGCACCAGCTTGCAGCTGGAGTCGCCCCCGATGGGGCCGCGCTCGTACATCGCGATACCGCGTCCCACGAATGCCGGTTTGGGGTCCTCCCAGCCGACGGCGTCCAGCGCGGCCTGCAGTGTCTCGGTCGCCTTGATGTTGACCCACTGCTCCCCGTTCGGAGCGGTGTCGCCGGGCTGCACGAGGTTCTTCATGCGCAGTTCCGCAGGGTCGATGCCGAGTTCGGCGGCGACGATGTTCAGCTGCGCCTCGACCGCGAAGGTGATCTGGGGCCCGCCGGGCGAGCGCATGTGGCCGGAGGGGATGACGTTGGTGTACGCCACGTAGCTTTTCACGTCGAAGGCCGGCACCCGGTAGCAGCTCGCGGTCTGCTCCATGGCGTGGAGGTTGATGTTAGGCACCGCCTTGAACGCGCCGTACGCGCCGCTGTCGAAGCAGGCGCTGACCTCCAGCGCGGTCAGCATGCCGTCGTTGGTGACACCCGTGCGGACCGTGATCTCGCTCGGGTGCCGGGTGTTCGCGGCGAGGAGCTCCTCGTCGTAGCCCATGACGATCTTGACCGGCCTCCCGGCGGCCTGCGAGAGCAGGTAGGCGACCGGCGTGTCCATGGGCGAGCCCTTGCCGCCGAAGTCGCCGCCCACTGTCATCGGGTGGATGCGGATGGAGGCCGGCTCGACGCCGAGCGACATGGCAAGCTGGCCCCGGAGCGCATACGGGCTCTTGTTGGACGCCCACACTTCGGCGGTGCCGTCCTCCGTCACCGAGACCACGCAGGCGTGCGTCTCCATGTAGACGTGGTGCTGCTTCTGCGTGCGGAAGGTGTTCTCCGAGATGCGGTCCGCCGCCGCGAAGCCCGCCGCGAGGTCGCCGCGCGACCAGCGGTCGAAGGAGCAGAGGTTGGGCAGATCGGGCCGTTCCGGGTGGACGAACGCGCCGGTGTAGGACGTCGGATCGTCGTGGACGATAGGCGCGCCAGGTGTGATCGCCTCCTGCATGTCGAAGACGGGGGTGAGTTCCTCGTATTCGACCTCGATGAGGTCGAGCGCCTCCTTCGCCGCAGCCGCGGTGTTGGCCGCCACGGCGGCGACTCGCTCGCCGATGAAACGTACCTTCTCGTAGGCCAGCACCGGGAGGTCTTTCAGCGCCCGGCCGATCAGGCGGGGGTCGTCGCCCCCGGTGATGACCGCATGCACGCCGGGCACCGCCCTCGCCCTGGACGCGTCGACGCGCACGATCCGCGCGTGAGGATACGGGCTGCGCAGTATCTTGCCCCAGAGCAGCCCTTCCATCTCCATGTCGGCTGAGTACCGCTGCCTGCCGGTCACCTTGTCCGGCCCCTCGACACGCCTCGTCGGGGCGCCCACGACCCGGTTCGTCATCCTGCCCTCCTGCTGAGCATCGTCTGTCTTACAGGCCGTAGAACGTCCTGGGGTTGTCCTCCAGTATCTTCCCGGCCACGTCGCCGCTGATCATGCCGGAGTCGGCCCAGCGGCGGACTTCGTTCAGCGCGCTGATGTTCGCGGATACGTCGGAGTGGCTGTAGTCCGTGCCGATCATGAGGTTGTCCTCGGTCCCGAGCGTGAGCAGGTACTCGACGTCGTCCACGGGGTCGATGGAGACGTAGAGGCGGTTGTCCCGGAACAGGTCCCCGGACGTTGCCAGCTTGACCGTCCGCTCATGGAGCGTGTCCGAGCGCTCGTTCATGGCGATCTGGGACAGGACGTACGGGATCCAGGACGCCCCGGCCTCGATGAAGCCGAACCGGAGGTTGGGGAACCTGGCGGGCAGCTTCGACCGCATGACCGAGAGGAAGGCGGACATGATGGGAAAGCCACGGTCGCCGTCGCTGCCCGGGTGGCCGGTGTGCACGCAGAGCGGCATGTCCAGATCGTTCGCCGCCTCGTACACCGGGTAGAAGTGCGGGTCGCCCACTGGCTTCAGGAGGTCGAGTCCGCGCTTGAAGATGCCGCAGGCGCCGTTCTCCTTCGCCCAGCGCAACTCCCTGATGGATGCGTCGGTATCGAGCCACGGCAGCACCGCTGCCCAGCGCAGACGCCCGCCGGTCTGGTCGCATCTCTCCGCCACCCAGCGGTTGTAGGCGCTCGCCAGCGCCGCCTCCGGTTCCGGGTTGAGCGAGATGTAGCGTATGAAGAAGGTGGGGAACAGTACCTGGATGTCCACACCCATCCGGTCCATGTCCTCCAACCGGCCCTTCAGGTCATCCAGCTCCCGCCGGGCTCGTGCCGGGTGATGCTCGTCGTCCCGCACCGCCCGGACCTGCAGGCGGCCCTCCACCAGCCAGAAGCGGCTGCGGTGAGGGTCGAGACTCGCATGCTCGATCGCCTCATCGGGCGGCGTCATTGTCGTGGGTGTGTACCTGGCCATGGCGCCTTCCAGGGCCTGCCAGGTGAACTCGGTCTCATCCACATGGGTATCGGCATCGATAACCGGCATCGTCTCCCTCCTGTCCCGCAGCGTGCCCGTATCATACCCCGCTCAGAGCGAACTGCACGACGGGTATCCCAAGGATATGTAAATCGTAGCGTTTCTACTCCATAGCGCAGGTTATCGTATCCGTAACTTGACACTCCTGTTGAAGGCTCCGATACTCCGCGCACGCTGCAACGGAATCGAGCATCGAACGCTCCGTCAGCAGCCCCACAGGGAGGGAGGCCTGATATGAGCGACTGCCTCGCTGCAGTAGTGACGGGTGTACTGGCCCCGGTGGAGTTGCAGCGCGTCCCCCTCCCCGACCTCGACGATCAGGGCATCATCGCGCGCGTCGACGCGGCGACGCTCTGCGGCACCGACGTCCACTACTGGCAGGGCGACCTCATCCCGCCGGGCACCACGCCGTACGTGCCGGGACACGAGACCGCGGCCATCGTCGAGGAAGTGCGCGGCGACCGCCGCGACATCCTCGGACAGCCGGTGGTGAAGGGTGACCGCATCATCGTCAGCTACCCCTACTGCGGCCACTGCTACTTCTGCACAGTGGCGCACCAGACCAACCTCTGCATGAACAGCTACGCCTTCGGTCGCCAGCGGGCTGACGTATTCCCCTACGTCCAGGGCGGCTGTGCGGAGTACCACTACTACCCGCCGCTGAGCGACGTCGTGAAGGTGCCCGAGGAGGTCTCCTCGCCCTTGGCGGCGTCCGCCGCATGCGCATTGCGGACGGTAGTGCACGGCTTCGAACGGCTCGGCGCCATCGAGCCGCACGAGACCGTCGTGGTGCAGGGATGCGGACCGCTGGGGTTGTACGCCAGCGCGCTGGCGCGCGACCGCGGCGCGGCGAAGGTCATCGTCATCGGCGCGCCCGCCGAGCGGCTCGCCGTGGCGACAGACTGGGGCGCAGACGAGGTCCTGAACATCGACGAGGTCACCGAGGCGGCTGACCGCATCGCGTGGGTGCGAGAACGGACGCGCGGGATAGGGCCGGACATCGTGGTGCAGTGCGCGTCGTCCTCAGCGAACCCCGAGGGCCTGGCGATGGTCCGCCGGGGCGGGCGGTTCCTTGCGATCGGGGTCGAGGGCCGGGACATCACGCTGCCCGGCGGCCTGATCACGGTGAAGTCGCTGCAGGTGAACGGGGTGATCGGCGCGGTGGGGCGGCACTTCTACAAGGCGCTGCAGTTCCTCGCAACGCGCAGCGACCGCTTCCCGTTCGAGCGGCTCATCAGCGGCACGTACACGCTGGATACCGTGACCGAGGCGCTGCAGGCGATGTCGGAGTTCCGGGAGGTGAAGCCGGTCGTGCTCCCCCGCACGGGGTAAGCAGGACGGCTCCACTGAGCATTCAGCACAAGGAGTTGGGAGCATGGCGGACAACGAGTACCTGATCATCGACGGCGACGGACACATACAGGAACACGACGACGAGATACGGGAGTACCTCGACGAGCCTGTCAGGAGCGGCATCAAGGACGGGCCCAACTTCCCTTTCTTCCCCACTCTGGACGGCTACCAGCGCGACATCTTCCGTGCCGCTTCCGGCATGCACCCCGGCTACGTCGGCGCTGAGGAATGGCTCAGTTTCATGGACGAGACGGGCATCGAGTCCACCGTCCTTTATCCGACCGCCGGGCTGTCGGTCGGCATGATCCAGGACGCCGACTGGGCCGTGCTGCTCTGCCGCGCCTACAACAACTGGTTCCATGACCGCTACTCCCGCAGGAGCCCCCGGTTCAAGGGCGTAGCCCTGCTGCCCCTGCAGGACGTGGACGAGTCCGTCAAGGAACTGCGACGCAGCGTCACCGAACTCGGGATGGTCAGCGCGATGCTTCCCGCCAACAGCGCGGACATGGGCGTGCGCAGACCGCTCGGCGACAAGTGCTTCTGGCCGATATACGCCGAGGCGGAGCGCCTGAACATCCCGCTGGCGGTCCACGGCGCGCCGTCCATAGGACTCGGCACGAACTCCCTTGCCCGTACCGAGGCAGTGCTGCTTGAGCACCCGCTCGCCCAGATGATCCAGGCGAGCAGCATGATGATGTCGGGCCTCTTCGACGAGTATCCCAAACTGCGCATGGCCTACCTGGAAGCAGACACGGGCTGGGTGCCGTACCTCATCGACCGGTTCACCGGGCGGACGCGCGAAGGCGTCACCGACCCTGTCGACCTGTTCACGAGCGGCCGCATCTTCCTGAGCTGCCAGAGCGGCGAGCAGAGCCTCCGCTACGCGATCGACCGCCTGGGAGACCAGGTCGTGCTCTACGCCAGCGACTACTG
Organism: Dehalococcoidia bacterium; assembly: GCA_965220655.1. Lineage (GTDB taxonomy): Bacteria > Chloroflexota > Dehalococcoidia > Lucifugimonadales > Australimonadaceae > Bin16. The sequence continues at coordinate 132,594 of CBDCQO010000004.1, forward strand.
GCACGAGCACCCGGCCGAGATCGTCGAGGACATCGAGATCCTCCGGAACCGTGACGACCTCTCCGACGATGAGAAACGCAACATCTTCCGCAACAACACCATCCGCTTCTACGAACTCGAGGAGGCGGTCGCTTAACCCGGAGCCGGTCGACGGCCCACGCACAATCGAAAGGGAGGACGCCATGCTACGAAGATTCCAGTTGCTCATCGGGTCCGTACTGTTCATCGCGCTGCTCGCCGCATGCGGCAGCGACGACCCCACGCCTACACCGGTACCGGCCCAGCCCACGCCCACGCCGGAACCGGAGGTGATCGAGCTGCGCATGATCAGTTCATGGGCCGATGGCATCTCCCTTGAGGAATTCGGGGACAGGAACGTTATCGGGGCCATCGAGGACGCCACCGGCGGACGTGTCCGCGTGGTTCGCTCGGGCGGCCCTGAGTCCGTCCCCTCGTTCCAACAGCTCGTGCCGATGAGGGACGGCCTGTTCGAAGTGAACTCGACGACCTGTGCTTACCACCCGGACTTCACCTCGCTGGCCTGCGGATGGAACGCCATCAAGGGCTCGCTGGACAGCAAGGTGGCCTGCGGCATGTGGGACCTGATCGACGAGTTCTACCAGAACGAGGTCGGCGTGAAGTACCTGGGTGGAGTCAGCCCGCGGGTCGGCAGCCGCACCTACCTGACCAAGCCGATCGACCCCACCACCGGCCGGCTCGACGGCATCAAGCTGCGGGCATCGGGCCCGACCGCGACGGCGTTCGTTGAAGAGCTGGGCGGCACCGCCGTCGCCATGCCCATCGGCGAACTCTACGAAGCGCTCGACCGTGGCCTCGTAGAGGGTGGGACGATAGGCGGCGGCGCTCAGCTCGCAGTGCAGTTCGGCTGGCACGAGCACTTCAAGTACGTAGTCGAGCAGTCGGTCGGGTCAGGGCAGCTGATGTTCCTGATGAACCTGGACGCGTGGAACAGCCTGGAGCCCGACCTGCAACAGGCCGTCATCGACGGCATGGTGCTTGCCAACCACAGGGCGGCGAGTGAATTCTTCCGGCTCGACCAGGAAGCGCTCCAGGTGATGGCCGACTCGGGCGTTGAGATCGTCACGCTTACGCCAGAGGCGGCGCAGCGCGTGGACGACGTCAACGCCAACGCCCAATGGGCATACATGGCAGAGAACGAGCCCGCCGAGTATGTCGAGCGCTTCCTGGACACGGTTGCCTGTGTAAAGAATTCGACAGGATAGGCGCCCGGGAAGATAACCGGGGATGAGCATCCGGCGGTCCGGTCTCGGCTGGACCGCCGGACACCCGCCTGTGAACGGACGGCGACAGTGCCGCCGTCCGGAAGGAGACACAGCCCTTGAATCGAGCGCTGCACGTGCTGGGCAGGGCATTCGACATCGTGATCGACGTGGGGGCGTTCGCCGCCACTTGGCTGATCGCGGTGATGGCGCTGACCATCGGGCTGGAAGTGCTCATGCGGCGCGTCTTCAACGACTCGCTGCCCTGGGTGATCCAGATCAACGAATACGCCGTGATGGCGATCCCGTTCCTTGCCGGCGCCTGGCTGCTCAAGCACGACGCCCACACGCGTCTGACACTGATCATGGAGCGGGTGAGCCCGCGAACGGCCAGCCTCATGCGGGTCGGCACTTCCATCCTCGCAGCCGCGATCTGCGGCATGCTCGTGTGGAAGACAGGCAGCCGCGTCTGGGAGGGCATCGACGCGGGGACGATCATCCGGGGCGACGCGTTCAGCATCCGCCAAGCCTGGATCTGGTGGGTGCTGCCGTTCGGGTTCGCAACGCTCGGCATCCAGTTCCTGCGCGACGCATACGCAAGCTATCGCGGTCGGAACCGTGTTGAGGGCGAGGTGGTATCTCCATCGGAGTTCGCCGAGATATGACCTCGCCCATCCGCACGGTGTCCGTACGGGCTCTCCACACAGCTGAGGCAGGAGGCTAGCCATGGAGTGGTGGGCTGTCCTGCTCATCGGCTTTACGCTGCTGATCCTGCTGCTCATGTCCGGCATTCCGGTCGCGTTCGCGTTCGCCGGGCTCAACATCGTCGGGCTGATCTGGGTGACGGGCGGAACGCAGGGCCTGCTGTTGCTCACCGGCAGCATCGTGGACTCGGTGGCCAACTTCCGGTTCATCGCCGCGCCCATGTTCTTCCTCATGGGTGCCGTGCTCTACCGTTCGGGCGCATTCGGGCTGATCATCGACGCGGTCGACAAGTGGGTCGGCAAGGTGAGAGCACGCCTCCTCTACGTGACGATGGGCTCCGGCACCATCCTCGCCACCCTGAGCGGGGCGGGCATCGCGGACACGGCGCTGCTCGGTTCGACGCTCTACCCGGAGATGGAGAAGCGGGGCTACTCGCCGCGCCTGGCCCTGGGGACGATCTTCAACTCGGGCCTGCTCGCCGCCATCATCCCGCCCAGCGGTCTGGCCGTGCTCACGGCGACGCTCGCCCAGATACCCGTCGGCAAGCTGCTCGTGTCCGGCTTCTTCCCCGGCCTGATGATGGCCACTACCTACGTCATCTTCGTGTTCATCCGCGTGCGCCTGAACCCGCGCCTCGCCCCGATATACGATGCGCCACCGGCCCCCGTGAAGATCAAGCTCTACGCCACGGTGAAACTCGCCCCGTTCTCCATCGTGTTCTTCATGGTGATGGGGTTCATCCTGTTCGGCATCACGACGCCAAGCGAGGCCGCCGCCACCGGAGCCATCGGCGCCGTGATCGTGGCGCTCATCTACCGGCGGCTCTCGATGCGCGTACTCAGCGACGCACTCCGCGACGCCATGCGCATCGCCGGGATGATCCTCCTGATCATCAGCGGGTCCATAGCCATGAGCCAGACACTCGCGCTCAGCGGGGCGACGCAGGGGTTCCTGAACGTGCTCGTGGGGCTCGACATACCACCGACGCTGTTGCTGCTGGCCATGCTGGGAGCGTTGATCTTCCTCGGCCTCTTCCTCGACCAGATATCGATGATGATGGTCGCCATCCCGATCTTCTCACCCATCATCGGCCCGCTGGGATTCGACCCCATCTGGTTCTGGATGCTGTTCCTGGTGGCGATATCGATCGGGGCGGAGACACCGCCCTTCGGCCTCGTCCTGTTCGCACTCAAGGGCGTTATCCCGACCGCCAGCATCACGGAGATATACAAAGCCGCGATACCGTTCGTCGTGCTCGACCTCATATCGCTGGGGATCCTCGTCGCCTTCCCCCAGATCGTCCTCTTCCTGCCGAACCTTACGCTGGGGACCTGACCGCGCGCATCGCCGCTTCAAAGAACTACGCACGTGAAAGGGGCGCCCGATGGGCGCCCCTTCGCAGGTCGTAGCGGTTGCGGACCTGGTTCAGTTCTGGATGCCGTACAGCTCCCTGGGGTTGTCCCAGAGGATGCGTTCGCGGCTCTCCGCCGGCATGCGCTCGTCGTTCTCGAACGTTTTGAGCGCGTATATCTCGGTCGCTGAGTCGGCGTGGCCGTAGTCGGTGCCGATGACGAGCCGGTTGCCACCCACGTAGCGGTGTATCTGCTCCAGGTCGTCGTTCAACTGCACCGTCACCCAGATGTTGTTCTCGGTCAGCGGGTCGGCGCTCAGGCCGTCGCCGCGCCGCTCCATGCGACGGGCGAGATCGTTCAGCAGATAGGGGATCCAATCGGCGCTGAATTCGATGATGCCCCACTTCGTGTTGGGGAACCGCTCCGGCAGGCCGGACATCAACAACGTGTGGAACGCGGAGAGGCCGCTGAACTTGTTGCGCTCGAACTGCGTCTCCCGGCTGCCGAAGATGGCGTCCAGTTCGAAACTCCCGGTGCCGGAGTGCGGGCAGATGGGCATGTCCAGCTCCGCCGCCCACTCGTAGACCGGGTAGAAGTACGGGTCGTTGATGAGCCGGTTCCCGACCTCGATGCCGCGCAGGTTGATGGCGACCGCGCCGTTGTCCTTCGCGAACCGCAACTGGCGCTCCGCCTCCTCCAGGTCCAGCACCGGCATCGCGGCTGCCCAGCGGAAACGGCCCTTGCCCTCCGCGTATATGTCGGCCATCCACCGGTTGTAGCTCCGGCAGAGGGCAACCTCTTCGGCAGGATTGGTGGTGATGGGTCCCGTCCACATGGAGGGGTAGAGCACCTGCAGGTCGGTGCCGAGCTCGTCCATGTGAGCGATGCGCGCCTGCACGTCCAGCATGAACTTGGAATCGGTCGGCAGCACGACGTTGCCGATGAAGAGGCCGAACTCGCCGCGCGGGCCGCCGCCCGGCCACGCCGTCCTGATGGCGCGTCCGCCGATGATCCAGTACTTCATCACCTCCCCGTTCTCGAGCGTCTGGTAGGCCGTGCCAGGCCTGTAGTGACGCTCAGACGGGTCCATGTAGTCCCACGTCTGGTCTATCTCTATGACGTGCGCGTCCGCGTCTATGATGCCCATCGTCTGCCTCCTCTGAATCAGACCGGCAACACCGGCTCCGCCGTTTCCGGCAACGCTACCTCAAATGCGTTCAGGAAGCACGCGTTGGTCACGTACTGCCCTGCCAGCGCGATGAGGTCTATCGTCTGCCGTAGCCCGAACTGAGCGACAGCCGCGTCGTACGCCTCCTGCGATACGCGGTGACCGCTCAGCATCTCCGTCACGAACGTCACGACCGCCGACTCGTCCTCCGCCATCGCGGGGAGCGGCGTGCGCTCGCGCATCGCGTCCACCAGTTCGGCGCTCACACCGGCCTTTCGGGCCATGGGGGCGTGCGCGTTCCACACGTACGGACAGTCCATCTGCCGCGCTGTCGCGAGGATCGCGAGCTCCTGCACGTGCTGGGGGAGCGTCAGCTCCCAGCGCACGTAGTTGCTCAGCGGACGGCGGCGCAGCGCCATCTCCGGACTCAGCGCCGCGACGGCGCCGGGCCCGAGGGGGACGGTACCGCCGCTGTCGGCTATGAGCGCGTCAAAAGCGTCGCGCAACTCCTCGGCCACCGCGTCCCGCGTTACCTCCGGCAGTCGGGTCATCACGCGCCTCCTTCCTTACGCTCGGCCTCGTGCAGGGGCCTCATGCGCTCGCAGCGTGGCCGGACGCACGTCACGCCCACGTTCGGTGCTGAGACTGATCGAGTTCAGCCACTTCACATTCGCGCACGTGTCGATCTCCGCGGTGCCGCACGCGGCGGGGTTCGGGATGAGGAAGCGCACCGGACCGCCCTTGTCGTGCGGCAGCGGCTCACCGTCCAGCGCATACAGCAGCAACGCCTGGTCAGCGACCGCCGCCAGGGGGATGCTCGCCGCGAAGCCCCCGTCGGCCTCCAGCGTGAGGAACTCCGCGCCCCACTGCGCTGACGCCGCCTCCAGCACCGATGCGATGCGCACCGCTGACCCTTCCCGCCCTGGCGCGAGCGTCGAGACGTCGTCCACCTGCCCCGGCAACGCCGAGAGGTCCTCGTGACTCAACTCCAACGGACGCCCAACCAGTCCTGAAACGCTTACCGTCATCGCCTCATCCTCCTTCCTGCTCGTCCTCGAACCACTCCGGCGGGACGCGTACCGCGACCATCTCCCCCGTTGCCGTCTCAACGCCGCCCGACTCCAGCGTGCAGCTCACCAGCGCCTTGCGCCGCACCATCTCCGTCACCCGTGCACGCATCGTCAACGGCTGGTCTATCGGCGTCGGCTTCCGGTAGGTGACGTGCAGCGACGCCGTCGCGTACCAGATGACCGGCCCGGAGCCGATCTCGCGCTCCTCGACCTTGTACGCCTCTGCGATGGCCGTCCAGATGCTGTGGCAGTCGATGACGCTGCCGATCATGCCGCCGTAGAGGATGTGCCGCGGCCCTGCAGCGAACTCCGGGCGCGGCATCCACGTGCACACCGTCTCTTCCCCGTCCCAGTAGCTCCGCAGCTTCAGGCCGTCCTTCGCGTCCGGCCCGCAGCCCCAGCAATGGTTGCCGGCCAGCAAGTCTTGAAACGCAACGTCGCTCACTGAGCACTCCTTACGGGGTCGAGGGTCGGCCATAGTTTAGGCCAGTTAGCGACGTAGCGGGGGCGTCCGCCCGGTGCGCTAGAATGGGCGCGCCGTGGAACTGGAGCAGGGGATACACCAACTCACGTTCGGACGGGAGCCGCTGCCCGGTTTCCCCCCGCCCAACGCCTACCTCGTATTCGGCTCGGACACCGCCGTCCTCATCGACACGGGCTGGGAGAACGAGGACGACCACCACGCCCGCGCCGCCTACATCCGCGAGGTCAATGCGCCGCCCGTCTCCGAGATCATCATCACGCACCGCCATCCCGACCACGGGGGCGGTGCGCTGCACATGCACCGCGAGACCGGCGCGCCGCTCGCGTGCCATCCGAATGACCGCGAGGCCATCGAGAACGACCGCCTCCACGGCGAACTGCACGTCGCCGACGACCTGCAGCACGGCGACCGCCGCGAGCTGGGCGGCCTCTCGCTGGAAGCCGTCTGGGCGCCCGGCCACACCTCCGGCTCGCTCGCCCTCTTCGCGCCGGAACGCAAGGCCCTCTTCACCAGCGACACCGTCCTTGCGGTCTCCACCACCAGCATCGGCCCGCAGGACGGAAACCTTGCCGACTACATGCGGACACTGGAGATGCTGAAAGACATGGACGCCCGCATCATGTACACCGGCCACGGCGGGCCGGTGAAGCGGCCGAAGGCGCGGCTCAACGCCCTCATCAAGCACCGGCACGAGCGGGAGCAGGCTATCCTGAACGCACTGCGCGACGGCCCGCTCTCACCCGCCGAGCTCCGCGTCCGCATCTACAAGCGCCTCCCGCAGGCCCGCGAGCGCCTCGCCGAGCGGCAGCTCGTTACCACGCTCACCAAGCTCATCGAGGAGCAGGCGGTTGTTGCCGAAGAGAACGACCGCTACGCCCTGCGGTAGAAGGAGAACGGACGGAGCGCTATGCGTATCCTCGGCGTCGACCCCGGCACCCAGACGATGGGCTACAGCATCCTCGACCTCGACGACGACAGCGACACGCCCCGCTGCCTGACATGGGGCACGTTCGACGGCGGACGCTCGAAGGAGATCGCGGAGCGGCTCCACCTGCTCCTCGGCGAACTGCAGGCGCTTGCGGAGCGCTGGGCGCCGGACCAACTCGCGATTGAGGAGCCGTTCGTCGCGGCGGCGAGGGGCGCGAAGTCCGCCGTCGCCGTGGGGCAGGCGCAGGCTGTCGCGCTACTCGTCGCCGCGCGCGCCGGCATCCCCATCCACCGCTACTCCCCGGCATCCGTGAAGAGCGCGGTCGCCAACTACGGCGCGGGCGACAAGGCCCAGGTCCAGCGCTCCGTCCGCATCCTGCTCGGGCTCGGCGACGAACCGATGGCGGAGGATGCCTCGGACGCCATCGCCATCGCACTCTGCCACGCGCAGACGCTCCGCGCTGCCGGTCGTGTGAGGGCGCGATGAGCATCATCGCCGGCGTCGAGGGCACGATCGAGGCGAAGCACGCCGACTCGGTCGTCGTGCGCGTCGGCGGCGGCATCCTCCTGCGCGTCTTCGTCCCCGCGCACGACCTCGGCGGCCTGCCCGGCGCGGACAGCCCCGTGCGGCTGCATACCCACCTCATCGTCCGCGAGGACGATCTGCAACTGTACGGCTTCGCCTCCGAGCACGGACGCCGCCTGTTCGAGATGCTGATCGGCGTGAGCCAGGTTGGCCCGAAGGCCGCGCTCGCCGTGTTGAGCGTACTGCCGCCGGAAGACCTCGCCACCGCCATCGTCGCGGGCGACGCCACGGCCATCAGCCGCGCGCCGGGCGTCGGCAAGCGCACCGCCGAGCGCATCATCCTCGACCTCAAGAGCAAGCTGGAGGACGAGATCGGCGCGCCGATGGTGACCACCGCAGGCGCCACAACGACAGCAGGCGGCGCGGGCGACCCCGCGCTGCAATGGCTGATGGCGCTCGGCTACTCCGCGCTCGAAGCACGGCAGGCGCTCGCCGCCGAGGACGGCGCGGCAGACGCCCCCACCGAGGAGCGCGTCAGACGCGCGCTCCAGCGCATGGGGGGGAGTTGATAGACTGATCCCCATGCCATTCGACTTTCCTTACGACGACTGGGCCGACATCTACGATGCGGTGCACGCCGACCTCGTGCACGACGTCGACTTCTACGTCGAGCAGGCGCGGGAGTCCGGCGGTCCCGTCCTGGAACTCGGCTGCGGCACGGGGCGCATCAGCCTCGCCATCGCACGGGAAGGCGTCGCCGTCACCGGCATCGACATCTCGCCCCGCATGGTCGAGGTCGCACAGGCGAAGGCCGTGAAGCGCGGGCTCTCCGAGCGGTGCGTCTTCCAGTCCGGCGACATGGCGACGGTGCAACTCGCCGAGCGCTTCCCGCTCGTCATCATGCCGTTCCGCTCGTTCCACAGCATGCTCACGACGGAGGAGCAGCGGCAGGCGCTTGCCCGGGTGCGGGAGCGGCTGGCGCCCGGCGGCGTCTTGGTGATGGACACGTTCAATCCGGACGTCAGTTCTCTCGTGAACGACGAGCAGGCACGGCTCGCGTACCACATGAAGGACGTCGAGCGCGAGGGGGGCGGCACGCTCATCGTCTGGGGACAGAACGGCTGGGACCCGGTTACGCAGGTGAACGAGTCGCGCCTCATCATCGAGGAAGTGAGCGATGAGGGTGTGGTGGAACGGCGCCTGATCCGCGACGTCGATCAGCGCTACACGTTCCGGTACGAGATGGAGCACCTGCTGGAGCTGTGCGGTTTCGATCTCGAAGCCGTCTATGGCGACTTCGACGGCGGCCCCGTGACCGGGGACACGGAAGACCTCGTCTGGGTGGCGAGGACAGCGTAGGAGCACGCCATGGCCGACTACTTCGACCGCATCACGGACAAGCAGGCCGACCTCATCCGGCAGGCGCAGGTCTTCTTCGTCGCCACCGCCGACCCCGGCCTTGCGCCCGGGAAGCACGGCGTCGGCGCAGTGAACGTGTCGCCGAAGGGCGGCGTACCGCTCCACGTGCTGAACGAGCGCCGCGTCGCCTACCTGGACTACACCGGCAGCGGCAACGAGACCGCGCGCCACTCGATGGCCGGCGGCCCCATCACCGTCATGGTCTGCTCGTTCGACCGCGAGGACGCCGCCGTCGTGCGGCTCTACGGCCACGCCACGGCGACGCCCATCGCCGAATCGCCGCTCGCCGAGCGGTTGCTCGCCGCCCCCGCGGAGAACATCGCGCTGCCGGAGCGGCAGGCCATCGTGGTCGACGTCGAGAGCACCGTCACGAGCTGCGGCTACGGCGTGCCGGTGATGGAGTTCGGGGCGCAGCGCACCGTGCGCGAACGCGGCCGCCGCTACAAGATACCCCGGAAGGCGTAGCGCACTTTACACCCGCCCCTCGTTAGGCTAGGTTCACGCCGTATCGGATGGCGCTCGAGCGCCCTGGAGCGGGGACTACTTGACGGCTCTCCTCGAAGTGAACGGCCTGCGCACGCACTTCTTCACGTCTGCCGGCGTGGTGAAGGCCGTGGATGGGGTCACCTTCGACCTCATGGAAGGCGAATCGCTCGCCCTCGTCGGTGAGAGCGGCTGCGGCAAGAGCATCACCGCCCTCTCCATCATGCGGCTCATCCCCAGTCCGCCCGGCCGCATCCTGGCCGGGACGATACGCTTCATGGGCGACGACCTGCTCCAGCAGGACGAGAAGACGATGCGGGACATCCGGGGGAACCGCATCGGCATGGTCTTCCAGGAGCCCATGACCTCCCTGAACCCCGTGCTCACGATAGGCCGCCAGCTCACCGAGGCCGTTCAACGGCACCTCGACTACGACACGGACACGGCGCACGCCCGCGCATCGGAGCTGCTGGAGCTCGTCGGCATACCGGACGCCGCGAACCGGCTCCGCGCCTATCCCCACGAGTTCTCCGGCGGCATGCGCCAGCGCGTCATGATCGCCATGGCGCTCTCCTGCAACCCGAAGCTGCTCATCGCCGATGAGCCCACGACCGCGCTGGACGTGACGATCCAGGCCCAGATCCTGGAGCTCATCCAGCAGGTGCAGCGTGAGCTCGGCATCGCGGTCATCATCATCACCCACAACCTCGGCGTCGTGGCGCGCTACGTCGACCGCATCAACGTCATGTACGCGGGCCGCATCGTCGAGCGCGGCACGCTGCACCAGGTGTTCGACGAGCCGCAGCATCCCTACACGAAGGGGCTGCTGGCGTCCGTGCCGCGGCTGGACAAGCCGAAGGGCGAGCGCCTCATCCCCATCGAGGGGATGCCGCCCGACCTGAGCAACCTCCCGCCGGGCTGCGCGTTCCGCGAGCGATGCGCCTACGCCATCGCGCGCTGTGAAGACGACGTGCCCGAGGTGCGGCACGTGCGCGGCGCAGGCGTCGAGCACCACGTCGCTTGCTGGGCTGTGGAAACGGGAGGCGGCGCATGACGACAACCCGATCGGAAACGCCCCTCGTCGAAGTGAGCCGGGTGAAGAAGTACTTCCCGGTCACGTCCGGCATCGTGTTCAAGAAGCGCATCGGCGAGGTCAAGGCCGTAGACGACGTATCGCTCACGATACAGCGCGGCGAGACGCTCGGCCTCGTCGGCGAGAGCGGCAGCGGCAAGAGCACGCTGGGGCGCTGCATCCTGCAGTTGCACCAGCAGACCGAGGGCGAGGTGAAGTTCGACGGCGTGGAGATGAGCACGCTGAGCGGCAGGGAACTGCGCTCCATGCGCAGGCGCATCAACGCCATCTTCCAGGACCCGTACTCGTCGCTCAGCCCCCGCATGACCGCAGCCGGCATCATCGGCGAGCCGGTGAGCGTCCACGGGCTGGTGCAGGGCAAGGCCCGGATGCGGGAGCGCATTCAGGAGTTGCTGGAGGTCGTCGGGCTGAACCCGTACATGGCCGACCGCTTCCCGCACGAGTTCTCCGGAGGCCAGCGCCAGCGCATCGGCATCGCCCGGGCCATCGCGGCGGAGCCGGAGTTCATCGTCGCCGACGAGCCCGTCTCCGCGCTCGACGTCTCGATACAGGCGCAGATCATCAACCTCATGCAGGAGTTGCAGGAGCAGTTCGGGCTCACGTACCTCCTCATCGCGCACGACCTCTCCGTGGTGCGGCACATCTCGGACAGGGTCGCGGTCATGTACCTGGGGCGGCTGATGGAGCTCGCGCCCTGCGACGACCTCTACGAGGACCCGCAGCATCCGTACACCAGGGCGCTGCTCTCCGCCGTGCCGGTGCCTGACCCCGGGGTGGAGGAGGTGCGGGAGCGCATCGTGCTGCAGGGCGACATCCCCAGCCCGCAGAACCCGCCGCAGGGGTGCGTTTTCCACACGCGGTGTCCCATGGCAGTCGACGAGTGCCGCGCCGTCATACCGCCGCTCAAGGAGACAAGCCCCGGCCACTGGACGGCCTGCATCCGCGTCGGCCCCGGCGCCATCTAGCTCAGGCGCTGACCTCGATCCCGTACAGCTTCGAGACGTTCTCACGCAACAGTCTGGCGCGCACGTCCGTGGGCAGGTTGCCCATGTCGCGCGCGACGACCTGCCGCGAGTCCGGCCACGTCGAGTTGCCGTGCGGGTAGTCGCTCGACCACATGCAGTTGTCGGCGCCCCACCAGGAGAGCAGCCTGCCGCCCACCGCGTCGTTGAAGAACGTTGCGTACACCTGCCGGTTGAAGTACTCGCTGGGGAGCATCGTGAGGTCGAGGGCGGCCCGGTCCGTGCCGTGGCGCCGGAAGTAGTAGTCCCACTGCTCCAGGACGAACGGGAGCCAGCCTATCTCGTTCTCGACGAGCACCAGCTGGAGGCGGGGGAAGCGCTCCAGCACGCCGGAGAAGATGAAGTCGTACAGGGCGTCCATCGCGTAGACGAGCTTCAGGTTGACGCTGGTACGCTCCTGCTCGATGCCGCGCTCCCCCTGTCCGAACGACTGACGCAGGTTGTAGCCGTGGCCGCTGAGGATGTGCAGCGAGACCGGCATGTCGAGGTCCTGGGCGCGCGCCCACAGCGGGTCGTAGTGGCGCGACGTGAAGGGAAGCGTGGGGTCGGGGACCTGCCAGACGATGACGCCGGCCATGCCCGCCTTGCGGCTGCGCTCCATCTCCTCGACCGCCGTCTCGATACGGTACGTCGACAGCAAGGCGAGGCCGATGAGCCTGTCCGGCGCAGCCGAGCAGTAGTCCGCCAGCCAGTCGTTGTAGACCCGGGCGCACGCCTCTTCGAGCTCGCGATCGCCGAGGACGAGCGTCTTCAAGCCGTGCGTCGGGTACAGCACCTCGGCGCTGACGCCGTCGCGGGCCATCTCGTTGACTCGCTCCGCCTTGTCCATCCCGCCGGGAGCGTCGTTCCTGCGGGCCCCTCCGAGGTCGGGAGCGCGGTCGCGGAACTCCTTCGGCAGGTTCTCCTTCCACAGGCCCGCGGGCTCGATCACGTGCGAGTCCGACGAGATGAGCACCTCGTCGACCGCAGGGCCGACCTCGGGAGCGTACGTCCGTTCGAGGATCCCCATGGCAAGCCTCCTACCTCCATCAAGGGTGGGCCTGGTTCATCGCTGGCGCGAGTGTACCGCAGCAGCAGATGACTCACGATGAGCAGCAGGCGCCCGGCGATGAGCGCGTTCTGCGCGCCCGCGAGCGCAAACGGCACCGAATGACCACGCCGCTTCACTCCTGCGGACGGGGGCGTCAGGCACACTCCCGTGAAAAAGGTGTCTCATTTCTTCTCATTCAGTCTCATTTCACTCCTGCAAGCCGTCCCCCGAGCGGGCTGGACCCCGGCGCTCTCCGGCGGTGGCAGTGCGCCATCGCCAACCAGCGTACGCGCTCCTGCCACGACCGCGAAAGGGGCGCGTGTCACAAGTCTGTTACCCAGGCGAGGCGGTACGAAGTCGAGAATCCCTCAGGAGGCATCCCGTTCCGCGCAAACGCTCCCCGAGAGATCTTTCGACTCCGCCTCCGGCTCCGCTCAACATGACAATCCGCCACACGCCTTACCGCTATCGGTTAAACTGATATTCCACAGTTCCCGTTCTCGGAGCGACGTATGACGACCCGCCAGCGCATGGCCCCTCTCCGCTACGACCCGCGCGAGATAGACCGCAAGTGGCAGCAGCGGTGGGCCGACGACAACCTCTACCAGGTGAACGACGACGACCCCCGCCCCCGGTGGTACGCCCTCACCATGTACCCCTACCCCTCCGGCGACCTCCACATCGGCCACTGGTACGCCATGGCGCCGTCAGACGCTCACGCCCGCTTCATGCGCATGCGCGGCTACAACGTCCTGCACCCCATGGGGTTCGACGCGTTCGGCCTTCCGGCGGAGAACGCCGCCATCAACCGCGGCATCCACCCGTCCATCTGGACGATGGGGAACATCGACCGCATGCGCGACCAGCTCCGCTCCATGGGCACGGTCTACGACTGGGACCGGGAGGTCGTCACCTGCGACCCGGGCTACTACGCCTGGAACCAGTGGTTCTTCCTCAAGATGTACGAGCAGGGCCTCGCCTACCGCGCTTCGGCCCCCGTCAACTGGTGCCCCACCTGCCAGACCGTGCTCGCCAACGAGCAGGTCGTCGACGGCAAGTGCGAGCGCACCGGCGACGTCGTCATCCGCCGCGAGATGGACCAATGGTTCTTCCGCATCACCGACTATGCCGACGAACTGCTCGACTTCTCCGGCGTCGTCGACTGGCCCGAACGCATCAAGACGATGCAGACCAACTGGATAGGCCGCAGCGAGGGCGTCGACATCTCGTTCGACATCTCGGAGTACGGCCTCGACGAGCAGAACATCACGACGTTCACGACGCGCATCGACACCATCTTCGGCGTCACGTTCGTCGTCCTCGCGCCGGAGCACCCGCTCGTCGAGCGGCTCACGACGCCGGAGCAGCGCGGCGCCGTCGAGGCGTACGTCGCCCGTGCCCGCGAGGCCACCGAGATAGACCGCCTCTCGGTCGAGCGCGAGAAGACCGGCGTCTTCACCGGCTCTTACGCGGTCAACCCGCTCAACGGCGACCGCGTGCCCATCTGGGTGGGCGACTACGTGCTGCTCACCTACGGCACCGGCGCGGTGATGGGCGTCCCCGCCCACGACTCCCGCGACTTCGACTTCGCGCTGAAGTACGGGCTGGAGATCCGCGTCGTCGTCGCGCCGCCGGGGTGGAACGGCGCCCCGCTCCGCGAGGCATGGGTCGAGAAGAGCGGCTCGCAGGTCAACTCCGGACAGTTCAACGGCATGCCGAACGCGGAGGGCTACGAGGCGATCGCCGACCACGTCGAGCAGCAGAGCTGGGGCAAACGCACCGTCGGCTACCGGATGCGCGACTGGCTCATCAGCCGCCAGCGCTACTGGGGCACGCCCATCCCCATCGTCTACTGCAACGACTGCGGCGCGCAGCCCGTGCCGTACGACCAACTTCCCGTCGTGCTGCCGGACGACGCCCAGTTCAAACCGACCGGCGAGTCGCCGCTCCGCTACCACGACGGCTTCCTGCACACGACCTGCCCCGGCTGCGGCGGCCCCGCGACCCGCGAGACCGACACGATGGACACGTTCGTGGACTCGTCGTGGTACTTCCTGCGCTACGTCAGTCCGGACTTCGCCGAGGGCCCCTTCGACCCCGCCCGCGTCGGCTCGTGGAACCCGGTCGACCAGTACACCGGCGGCGCGGAGCACGCGGTGATGCACCTGCTCTACGCCCGCTTCTTCACCAAGGTCGTCCGCGACCTCGGCCTCATCGACTTCGGCGAGCCGTTCCTCCGCCTCTTCAACCAGGGCGTCGTGCTCTCCGACCACATGAAGATGAGCAAGAGCCGCGGCAACGTCGTCGCGCCTGACGAGTACGTGCATGAGCTGGGCGCGGACGTTGTGCGCCTCTACCTGATGTTCATGGGCCCGTGGGAGGGCGGCGGCGACTGGAGCGACTCCGGCATCAACGGCGTCGCCCGCTGGGTGAACCGCTTCTGGGACCTCTGCCTGCGGGACACCAGCACGCTGCCCGAGTCCGAGGGCGCTTCCGACCGCGCAGTCGTGCGCAAGACGCACCAGACCATCCGCGCCGTCATCGAGGGGCTGGAGCGCTTCAAGTACAACACCGCGATCGCGGCGATGATGGAACTCACCAACGAGATGTCGCCCGCCTACGACGCCGGCGCAGTCTCGCGCGGCGCGTGGAACGAGGCGGTCGAGTCGCTGCTCCTGCTGCTCGCGCCGATGGGGCCGCACCTCGCCGAGGAGCTCTGGGAGCGCACCGGACACGAGTACAGCGTCCACAATCAGCCCCTGCCGGAGTGGGACGAGGCGCTCGCCGCCATCGAGGAGGCCACGCTCGTCGTGCAGGTGAACGGCAAAGTGCGCGACCGCATCGCCGTCCCTGCCTCGATCTCCGAGGGCGACGCGAAAGAGGCCGCGCTCACCTCCCAGAAGGTGCTCGCCTGGACCGACGGCAAGAGCGTGGACAAGGTCGTCTTCGTCCCCGGCCGCTACCTCGTCAGCGTCGTCGTCAAGTGACGGGCGGGAGGAAGTGTCATTCCGAGCGCAGCGCAGCGGAGTCGAGGAATCTCTCGGGCAGCCCTTCGACAAGCTCAGGACGAGCGGGGCTGTACTCACGAACGTTCTCCGAGAGATGCTTCGACTGCGCCTCAGGCTTCCGCCTTCGGCTCCGCTCAGCATGACAAGGAAAGAAGTGCGCGGAGACCCCACCCGCGATGAACCCCATCGAGCGGCGCCGATTCCAGATGCTGGTGCGGGGGATGCTCCCCGCCCCATTCGTCTACGTCGCCGTCGCCGTGATCTACTTCGCGATCGTCGACAGCGAGCCGTTCTTCGGGACGCGGCTCGCGACCATCGCGGCGGTTGCCACCGGCATCGCAGTACCCATCGCCTCGCTGCTCATCACCGCGAATGCCCTGGCGAGCCAGCGGCCCCCCGCACGTCTCGCGCAGACCCTCCTCATACTGGCCCACGCCCCCGGTCTCGTCGGGTTCGTGCTCACGGTGGGGGCGGACCAGCTCTGGTACAGCCTCGTGCTCGGCGCGGAGGGGTTCGTCATCCTGCTCGTCATCCGCGCCCGGCTGGGCGGGTAGCGCCCCTACTCAGGGCGGAGCAGCCAGACGCGGGCGAACGGGTGCGGCTCGGACGTCTCCGCCTCGACGCGCATCCCCGACTCCGCGAGCACCCAGCGCCAATCGTCCAGCGTGTACTTGTTGTGGATGCGGAACTGCTCCAGCGCTCGCTCGTAGCGCGTCTCCTCGGGCTCGCCCGGCTCGATCAGCCGACGCTCGACGTAGTCCCGCATCGGCTGGCGGAACCAGTCGAACAGCAGCATCCGCCCATCCGGCTTCAGCACGCGGGCAGCCTGCTCCCGCAGGAACGAGAACGGGTCGTCGAACGTGTGGAGCACCGCCGCCATCGTGAGCAGGTCGACCGACCCGTCGTCGTAGGGCAACGGCGAACTCTCCGCGTCTGCCAGCACGAGCGTGGGCACGGGCCCGGCGTAGTCGATGGCGCGGGCGTTCTCGACCATCGCCTCGTTCGCGTCGACGCCGTGGAGCGTCGCGTCCGGCAGACGCTCGGAGAGGTCGCGCAGGAAGAGGCCGGGCCCCGGCCCCACGTCCACGATGACCGGCGCGGGCGGCAGCACCGGCGCGACCTGCTCGTCCCAGAACCGCCAGAACGCATCGTTGAAGCGGAGCGTGTACCGCTCCAACTGGCGCCGCAGAGCGCGCTCGTCCCGCTGCGTCATCGCGGCGCCCCCGCGAGCGCGACGTGGCTGGTGCGCGGGTGCGCCTCACCGACGAGGTCGAAGCCGCCTTCCGCGAGCAGCCAGCGCCACTCGTCCAGCGTGAAACGGTTGTGGTACGGCTGGAGGCTCATCAGCGCCGCCGGATCGTTGCCGAACCCTCCCCTGCCCTCGACGTAGGCCGGGAGCGTCTGCCGCTTCCAGTCGAACAGCAGGTAGACCCCGCCGGGCCGCAGTATCCGGCGCACCTCCGCGAACAGCACGAGGGGGTTGTCGAGGAAGCAGGTCACGTTCGCACTGATGCAGAGGTCGAGCGACGCGTCCTCCACCGGATACGGCGCGTGGTTCAGATCGTGCAGCGTGAACGTCGGCGTGGCCGTGGCGTAATCGAGTTCCCTGGCGTTCGCGAGCATCGCCCTGGACACGTCGATACCGCGCAGCGTGGCGTCCGGCAAGCGCGACGACAGCTCCTGCAGCAGCAGCCCGGCCCCGCAGCCGAGGTCGGCGATGGCGGGAGCGTCGCCGGTGCGCGGGCGCACCTGGGACTCGAAGAACTCCCAGAACGCGAGCGGATAGCGGCGTCCGAAGTCGGACGACATCCGCTCCACCATCGCGCTCTGGTCCCAGCGGGAATCGATGGTCATGCGCCGCTACGCCTCCATGTTGACGGTGACGCCCTGCTCCTTGAAGACGTCGCTGCCGGCCTGCATGGCGTTGAACGCGGCGGGCAGCCCGGCGTACGGGATCGCCTGCATGAACACTTCCGCAATCTCCTCCGGCGTGATGCCGAGGTGCAGCGCGTAACGGGTGTAGGCCGCGACCTGCGGCGTGCGGCCCAGCGCCGTCATCATGCCGAGCACGATCATGCAGCGCGTCCTGAGGTCGATGCGCTCGCGCGACCAGATCTCGCCGAAGTTGAAGCCGATGACGAAGTCCTCCAACCCCGGGACCATGTCCAGCCCGGCGGCGTTGCCGGTGCTCCGCGAGCCCTCCGACCCGCTGATCGCCTTCCGTACCGCGCGTCCCCGCGCCTTGCTCTCCTCCGCCTGGTGCAGCGTCATGGGCAGTCCTCCTGTCAGTGAGACGTGTGCGCCGGCGTTCGCCGGCGAGGCGATGCTACACGAGAAGGCGCGCCTTCGGCGCGTCAGGAGAGCGAGAACGTCGAGCCCTTCGGGCCGCGCGTGACCTCGATGCGCACCGGGAACGCCTCTTTGATGTCGTCCATGTGGGTGATGACGAGGATGCGCTCGAACCGGTCCTCGATCGCCTGGATGACCTCCAGGATGCGGTCGCGCCCCTCGGCGTCCTGCGTACCGAACCCTTCGTCGATGAAGAGCGTGGGCAGCGGCGCGCCGGAACGCCACGCGAGCACCTTGCTGAGCGCGATGCGGACGGCGAAGTCGATGCGGAAGCGCTCACCTCCGCTGAACATCTCGTAGGCACGCGAGCCGAGCTCGTCCGCGATGACGATCTCCAGCGTCTCGACGGCGTCTCCGCCGCTCCTGCGCTCCTTCTGCGTCTCCAGCTTCAGCGTCATCCTGCCATCCGTCATGCGGCGCAGCAGGTCGTTGGCCTCGTCTTCCAGGCGCGGGATGGCGGCCTCCATCAGGAGCGCCTGCACGCCGCCCTTGCCGAACGCGAGCGCAAGCTCGGCGTAGGCGCTCGCTTCGCCGGTGAGCGTTTCCCGCCGGGCCTCCGCATGCGCAAGGTCGGCGGCGGCCTGTTCGATCTGCAGCATCTCGTTCTCCAGCGAGCCCTTGCGGGCCTGCAGGCTGTCGCGAGCCGCGGACGCGACACGCAACTCCTCCTCGACCTGCCCGCGCTGCGCCTTCCACGACGGCAGTTCCGCCAACTCTTCCGCTATCGCAGCGCTCGCCTGCTCGGCGCGGGCGGCGTCGCCCGCCGCCTCCGACGCACGGGCACGGGCACGCTCGAGGGCCGCGGTATCGTCATCCATGCGTTCGCGCGCCGTGACGAGCGCCTGCCGCTCTTCCTCCCAGTGACCAAGCCCCTGTACTTCCGCCTCCGCGGCATCAAGCGCAGCGGGGTCGAACGAGAGCACGGCAAGCTGTTCCCGCAAGCCTTTCGCCGCCGCCTGCTCCTCCTGCGCGTACGCGCCGTTCGCAAGCGCGGCCTCATTCTGCTGAAGCAGGGGCACGGTTTGCTTCAACTGCTCCACGGCCCGCTCCGCTTCCTCCCGCTGCACGGTCAGACGGCTCTGCTCCTCCGCGATGCGCTGCTGCTCGGCGGCCAACTCGCTCTGCGCGCGCTCCGCGCCTGCCGCAGCCTCGGTCGCCTGTCGCTCCAGCTCCTCCGCGCGTTGCTTCTGTATCTTGTGACGCTGAAGCAGCCCCTCTATGTCACTCTCATAGGTGGCCCGGATCCGTTCAAAATCGTCCGCCCCGAGCTGTGCGTTGCAGAGCGGGCAGGTCGTTGCGTCCGTGTGTTCGTGGCCGAGCATGTTGAGTTTGCCCCTCAGCTCCCTACCGCTCTTCTCAACCTGCTCGTTGTCGCGCCGCAGGGTCTGCGCCTCGAGTTCGAGTTGCCGCCGCGATTCCTCAGCCTGCGCCGCGTCGTTCCGGCGGCTCTCCATCGCCGCCTGACGCTCCGCCAGCGCATCCTGGCCGCGCTGGAGCGAAGGCAGCGACTCCGCCCTCGGTGTGAGCTGGGTGTCGATGTGCTGCCGCTGCGCCTGGATGTCGCTCTCCAGCCGCGCGCGGGCCTGGCCTATCGCGTTCTCCAACGGCGCGAGTTGCGTTTGGAGCGCGTACGCCTGCTGCGCTGCCTCAGCCAGCGACCGTGCGTGTTCGCGTGCCCCCTGCAACGCGGCGACCCCCTGCTCGATCTCACCGGCGCGCTCGATCGTGCGCTGCCAGCCGACGAGACGCTGGTTGAGGGTCGCGGCTTCCGCTTCCTCGCTTGCCTGCCGCTGGCGCGCGCGTTGCGCAGCAGCGTCCTGCTCGTCCCGCTCCGCTTGCCGCCGTTCGAGGTGCGCGACCTTGTCGCGGAGGAGCTGCAGTCGCTCCGCGAGGCCGTTCGCGTACGCAATCGCCTCGGCGAGTTCACGTTCAGCTTCGGCCAGCGCCACGCGCGTCTCACCGGCCTTCGCGGCACGCTCGCGCAGGCGGTCGATGTTGATGGCGGTGGCGTCGAGCTTCGCCCGTGCGTCGCGTCCCCGGAGACGGGCGCGCTCCGCGAGTTCGTCGTACCGCCCCAGCCCGAGCACCCTGGAGAGCACGTCCTTGCGCTCGCCGGGAGTGGCCATCGTGAACTCGTCGGCGCGTCCCTGCACGAGGAACGCGCTGTTCACGAACGTTCCGTAGTCCATGTTGATGAGGCGCTCGATCCTCGCCTGGGTCTCCCGGATGGTGTCTCCGGTGCCCTCCGTCCCCGCCGTGGTGAACTCCCCGCTGGCAGTCCGGACCGCCAACTCCAGCGAACTCTGCGGATTGCGTCTCGCCTGGGAGTAGCGGCGGGAGACGCGATAGCGCTCGCTGCCGACGTCGAACACCAGCTCGACCTGCATCTCGGTCTGGCCGTGGTGAAGGAGCTGCTCGTGGCGCTGGCCGCGCGCCTTGCCCCAGAGCGCCCACGTGACGGCGTCCAGCAGCGCGGACTTGCCATTGCCGTTCGGGCCACAGAGGCACGCGACGCGGATGCCCTCCAGGTGGAGCGTGGGGGCGGCGTCACGGTAGGAGAGGAAGTTGGAGAGCGAGAGGCTTATCGGAAGCAATGCAGCCTCACTGGCGGGAGTGGCAGGATTCTAACAGCGCGGGATGCCGCTACGGACGCCAACCCGCCTCCCGCGCGAGGCGCTCCAACTCGCCGTCCTCGTCGATGACGGCGACGCGTTCGAGGAACTCGGCGAGGCCCGCAGAATCGGCGCGTATCGTGCGCAGCTGCGGCTCGATGGGGTTCTCGTGCGACACCGCCCCACTGTCCGCGTACGTGCCGTGGAAAGCGAACCACGCCGTGTTAAGCTTACGGATGCTGTAGCCCTCTTCCACGAACCGGAGCCGCCGCTCTTCCAGGTAAGTCTCCGCCTCCTGAACCTTCCCCTCCTCCAGCAGCTCTTCCAGCCGGGCGCGCGTCTCCCGCATCTCATACCGGAAGTCGAACACGCCGGGCTCCGGCGTGGGCCGGGGTTCGCCCGCTTTGGGGGGCTGCCACGGGTCACGCTGCACCACCTCGCCGGTCAGCAGTTCCAGCGCCCGGTCGCTCAGTTCCTCCGCAGCGATGTTGGCCACGGTCTCGTTCACGCTCGTGAGCTCGCCGCCCGCGAACCACGCTCGCCCCAGCGGGCGGAAGATGAGCCAGTGATGCATCCACTCATGGCTGGCGACCGACAGGGCGCCGCGGAGCGACGTGTCCGGCGTCACCTGCGCGGGATACGTCGCCACCCCGCCGATGCGGGCCACGATCGCGGAGATGTTGTCGTCGAGCGATTCCACCTTCCGCTCCAACTCGTCCTGCTCCGGCAGGCTGATGTCGGAAGTGAGCAGGCGGTCGTCGAGGCGGACGATGTCGTCCCGAGGCGAGCGCACCAGCACGTGGCCGCCCTCCTGGAACGCGAAGTCCACCGGAGGCCAGCGCACCGGGCCGAAGCGAGCGATGACGCCCAGGTCGTCGGCGCTCTGCGATATCGCGCCCTCGAGCGTTTCTTCCACCAGCGGCAACAGCTCCGCGCGGCGGCGCTCCAGCCGTTCTCTCTCCGCCTCCAGAGCCGCGACTTCGGCATCCGATGCCCCCTCGGCGAGAACGCGCTCTATCTCCCGCCGCTTTGCGTTCAGTTCCCCGCCTACACGGAAGAACTCCTGCGCCCGCTCCAGCCGTTCTTCCGCATCCGGCCTGCCGAAGACGCCCACGGCGAGGTTGAACCACTTGTCCGGGAAGTGAACTATCTCCCACCGCAGGATGTCCTGCTCGTAAGGAGCGGAGGCGCGGTGCAGCTGCTCGATGGAATCGCCGCGTCCCATGCCCGCGGCGATCAGGAGCATGGCCGCCAGGGTCCACAGGCCGAGCGTAAGGTTGCCCGTCAGCGCGCGCATCGGTCAGCCTTGTCTCATCTTGGGGCGCCTGCGGTTGTTCTGCCGTTTTGTGCGTTGCACGTTCATGGCCTGATAACTATTATGCGCTGCACAACCCACTCCGGCGTTACAGGGGAGGCGCCTATCGTGGACCAATTCACGACGCAGCAGATCCGCAACGTAGTACTCCTGGCGCACTCAGGCGCAGGCAAGACGTCGCTCGCAGAAGCGATGCTCCACGCAACCCAGGCCATCAACCGGCCGGGGCGTGTCGAGGACGGCAACACCGCCTCCGACTTCGAGCCCGAAGAGCATCGCAGGCAGACCAGCCTGCAACTCGCCGTGCTCCCGTGCGTCTGGAAGGGCGTGAAGATCAACGTGATCGACACCCCCGGCTACGCGGACTTCCTGGGCGAGACCGTCTCCGCGCTGCGCGCCGCCGACGCCGCGGTGATCGTCCTCTCCGCCCCCAGCGGCGTGGAAGTCGGCGCGGAGATCGCGTGGCAGCGCGTCCGCGACCTCGGTATCCCCACCATCGTCTTCATCAACAAGATGGACCGCGAGCATGCCGACTATGAGGCCACGATGGCCCAGATCCGCTCACAGTTCGGGAGCCGGTGTGCGCCCATCAACCTCCCCATCGGCGCGGAGTCCTCTTTCAGCGGCGTCGCCAGCTGCGTCTCGGGCAGCGCGCCCGCCGGGATGGAAGACGCCATCGCAACGGCGAAGGACCAGCTCGGGGAGGCCGTCGCCGAAACGGACGACGACCTCACGATGAAATTCCTGGACGAAGGCGAGCTCAGCGACGAGGAGATAGCCCAGGGGTTGAGCATCGGCGTCCGGACGGGGCAGACCGTCCCCGTGCTGGCCGGCTCCTCCACCACCGAACTGGGTATCGGGGAGCTGATGGACGCCATCGTGAGCTACATCCCCTCCCCTGCCGACGTACCGGCCGTGAAGGCCACGAAGGGCGGCGCGGACGTGGAACTGACCGCCGACGCGAACGGCCCGCTCGCAGCCTTCATCTTCAAGACGACCGCCGACCCGTTCGTCGGCAAGCTCTCGTTCTTCCGCGTGATGAGCGGCACGCTCTCCGCGAACAGCGAGGTGTTCGACAGCGGATCGGGTGACACCGAGCGCATCGGGCAGGTGTTCGTTCCCGTAGGCAAGAAGCAGGAGAGCGTCGCGAGCCTCGCCGCCGGCGACATCGGCAGCGTCTCGAAACTGGCGCACGCCGTCACCGGAGACACGCTCACGACCAAGGCTGACGCCGTATCGCTACCCCGCGTGGAGTACCCGGAGCCCGTCTTCCGCATCGCCGTGCACCCCAAGAGCAAGGCCGACCTGGAGAAGCTCTCCTCGTCGCTCGCCCGGCTTACGGAAGAAGACCCGTCGCTGGTGCTCAACCGTGATCAGGCGACGGCCGAACTGGTCATCGCAGGCCAGGGCAACACGCACGTGGAAGTGATGGCAGAGCGCGCGAAGCGGAAGTTCGGCGTCGAGCTGGAGCTCGCCGCGCCGCGCGTGGCGTACCGCGAGACCATCTCCCGGATAACGAACGTCGAATACAAGCACAAGAAACAGACCGGCGGCCACGGCCAGTACGGGCACGTGCTGCTCCGGCTGGAGCCCCGCGGCAGGGGCGAGGGCTTCGAGTTCGCCTCCGAGGTCGTGGGCGGGAACGTGCCGCGCGAGTACATCCCCGCCGTTGAGAAGGGCATACACAAGACGATGGAAGAGGGCGCCCTTGCGGGCTTCCCCATCGTGGACGTGAAAGTCGTCCTCACGGACGGGAGTTCGCATTCCGTGGACTCGTCCGGCCAGAGTTTCGAGATAGCCGGCAGCATGGCGATGAAGAAGGGAGTCGTGGAAGCCTCCCCCACATTGCTTGAGCCGGTGATGCGCATGGCCATCGAGACGCCGGAGCAGTTCGCCGGCGCGGTAGTGAGCGACCTGAATACACGGCGCGCGCACATATCGGGCATGACCCCGGTGGGCGGCGTCGCACACATCGAGGCCGAGGTGCCTCAATCGGAGGCGCAGCAGTACTCCACCCATCTGCGCGCGCTCACACAGGGACGCGGGACCCTCTCCATGCAGTTCGACCATTATGGCGAGGTACCGGCGCACCTGACTCCGAAGATAGTGGAGGAGTCCCAGGAGCTGGCCAGGGCTTAACCGCCTCAGGCTGTTTTCTCTCTCGCGCCCTGGCTAGATGAGGGCGCCGCCTTCCGTCATTCCCCCGGCGGACAGGCTTCTATAGCACAACGCTGAAGGAGCGTGCCATGCAGGGAGTGATCCTCGCTGCCGGTGACGGCGGCAGACTCCGGCCATTCACGTACCGGACGCCGAAACCGCTGATACATCTGAGAGAGCGTCCGCTCATCTGGTACCCGCTCACCGCCATGGCGGAGGCAGGCATCAGGGAGGTCGGCATCGTCGTCGGCTACCGGGCGGAGCAGATCATGGAAGGACTCGTCGATTGGGCGCCCGACGGGGTGCGGCTGGAGTTCATCCACAACCCGGAGTTCGAGGGCGGCAATGCGGTCTCGGTCCGCGCCGCGCGGGACTTCGCGGGAGGCGGCCCATTCATGCTCGCAATGAGCGACCACATCATCGAGCCGGGTGTTGCCGTCCGGCTGATGGGAGAGAGCGAGCACCCGGCGATGCTGGGCGTGGACTCGGCTGCGTCGATGGAGAGCCAGTTGAGCGACGCCACGAAGGTGCTGGTGGACGGTGACGGCTTCCTCCGGCGCATCGGCAAGGGGCTGCGGCGCTGGAACGCCGTGGACATCGGCGTCTTCGTATTCCAGCCGTCCATCTTCGCCACCCTCGACCACCTCTATGCACGGGAAGGCTCCGCACTGGAGTTGAGCAGCGTGATGCAGCATCTGGCGAACACGCCGTACGGAGTCACAACGCGCGACATAGAAGGCCTCTTCTGGACGGACATCGACACCCTCGCAGACTTCAAGAGCGCTTATGACCACCTCAACTCTGCCGCAGACCTCCCCGTCTGACGGGCCGGTTGACGCCGTGTTCAACGGCTGCACGACGACGCGCATCTTCTGCCGTCCCGACTGCCCGCCGGGCCGCCGCACCAAGCCGGAGCACCGCGTCGCTTTCGCAGACGAACGCGAGGCCGCCGGGGCGGGCTACCGCCCGTGCCGCGTCTGCACACCGCTGGACGGCCCGCCGGGTCCCTGGGTGAGCAAGCGCAAGCGGGGCTAGAGCAGCCCGCGCTCCCGCCGAGCCTCTTCCGCCGTGAGGATGCCTGCCTGCACGAGCGCCACCTGGCGTCTGGTGCGCTCGCTCTCCGTCTCCGACAGGGCCTCGACCTGCGTGAGGTCGAACGCCACGGACAGCCCCTGCGCTGACGGGCCGAGCCTCGGCAGCAGGCCCTCGTTGATCGCGCCCGCGAGGAACGTCAGCTCCGGGACCATCGTCTTCTCCCAGAACATGCGGCGCGCCTCCCGCACGTTGTTGAGCGTCGCGTGGCTGAAGTCCTCCAGCAGCGGCAGCGGGACGCCATACACGCGCGCAACGCCCTCGAGGCTCCACCGCAGTCCGGCGAGCCACTCCATGTCCCGCTGGTTCAGCCCCAGCCGCTGCACGTCCCAGGCGTCGCCGGTGACGAGCGGTAGATGCGCTCGGCCCGGCCCGGTGTGGCGAGCTTCCAGCCTCGAGAAGAACTCGGTGATCTGCCCGTCGGTGACGGGCCCGCTCGCACGGAAGACGAGGTCCTGCGGCTGCGCGCCGTTGCGGAAGAACTCGCGGTTGAACCGCAGCGCGTCCATGCCCATGTCGGCGGTGAGCCGCGCGGCCGCCATGGGCGAGAACCCGGCGAACTCCTCCAGCGGGTTGAAGTAGCGGAACCAGACCACCTCCTCCGGAAGGAGCGCTGTCTCCCGTCCCCGCTCCTCGTAGACGAACCCCGCGACGTACCGCTCCGGGTCCCGCACGATCCGCATACGGTCGGGCCGCAGCGCCCATATCTCGTCCGGCACGCCGGACGCAGACGCCTTCGCTGAGCGTCCCAGGTACCAGAACGCGGCGCCCCACAAGCAGAGGTACGTCTCAGTCGCGATGAGCAGGTCGCTCCTGCTCCACCAGCCGTTGACCGTATCGAGCAGCCGCTGCGCCGGATGCTCCGGCCCTACCCAACGCCACGCGCCCGAGGCATCGACCTCCCGCACCTGCAGCGGCGGACGGGACGCCGCCTCCGCACGGAGCTTCACCGCCGCATACACGTCGGCGCTCCTGGCGTAGTACTCGCCGTAGCCAGTCGACTGCCACTCGGCGCCGGTCCCTCTGTCCGGCGCGAGCGTCCGCAACGACGCAGCAAGCGGCGCGTTCGCCCGTCGCACCGCGATACCGTCCATGACTTCCCGCAACGTTCCCAGCATCTCCAGCCTCCTTTGCCGGTCTTGTGTGTGCGGCGCACGTTCGCGAAACGCGAAAGAGCCCCGGTCTCTCTCAGACCGGGGCTCTCCCCGACGTGTCGCTCTGTCCTATGCCGCCGTAGACATCATGTCAGGCGGGCGCCGGAACGCGCAACGGGCGGATGTCACCTCATCGGCTCGGTCATCACCGCTCCGGTACGGCCCACCGCGAAACGCTCGCCTTCCGGCGGCGACGCCTGTCCGTACGCATCCCGCCCCCAGCAGACCGCCGTCCCGTCCACCTCCAACGCGCAGGTGTGCACGCCACCGCTGCTGATGGCCGCGTACCGGGCGTCCGGGTCCGGTGGGGACGACTGCCCCTGCGCGTCGCTGCCCCAGCACACGGCCGCCCCGTCCGACCGCAGCGCGCAGGTGTGCCGGATGCCGCTG
This sequence comes from Dehalococcoidia bacterium, assembly GCA_965220655.1. Taxonomy (GTDB): domain Bacteria; phylum Chloroflexota; class Dehalococcoidia; order Lucifugimonadales; family Australimonadaceae; genus Bin16. The sequence continues at coordinate 159,191 of CBDCQO010000004.1, forward strand.
CTGATGGCGCTGAAGTTGACCCCCTGCGGCGGCGACGCCTGTCCCATCTCGTTGGAGCCCCAGCAGACGGCTGCCCCGTCCGTATCGATGGCGCACGTGTGCAGCCCGCCGGCGCTGATAGCAGTGAACGTTCCGCCCTCCGGCGGCGGCGTGGTCTGCCCGTAGCGAGCGTCGCCCCAGCAGACGGCGGAGCCGTTCCTGCGGAGCGCGCAGGTGTGCTGCCCGCCGCTGCTGACCACGTCGAACCGCTCGTTCGGCGGCGGGTCAGCGCGCTTCAGACCGTCCCAGTAGTCCGGGTCAGTGCTAGCGGGCGTGGGAGTCGGGACGCCTGCGAGTTCAGGCCCGTTGCTGCCCCAGCAGACGGGAGCGAAGTCGCGGCGTATCGCACAACCGTGGAGCGCGCCGAGATCCAGACCGATGAAGAAATCGCCGATACCGGGCGTGGTCCGTACGCGCGGAGTCGACTGCCCCTCGCTGTCGTCGCCCCAGCAGAGCAACGTGAGGTCCGGGCGCAGTCCGCACGTGTTGAAACTGCCCGCGCTGATGGACGTGAAGAGCAGCTCCTCCGGAGGAAGCGGGTCGTCGTTCTCGTCCTTGAGCTTCTCAGGCGATGACTGTTCGTAGACGTCGCTCCCCCAGCAGACGACAGTCATGTCCGGCCGGAGCGCGCAGGTGTGGTCGCCGCTGCTGCTCAGCGTCGTGGGCTGGTTGCGCCGGGAGAAGGTGGAGTCCTGAGGCGGCGGGTTGCTTGCGGGCGTTTCGAGCGTCCACGTGCCACAGCCGGTCGAGGTGATGATGGCCGCATCGGTGGGCAGGACAGCCACGCGCAACACGCCGCTGTTCGCCGAACCGGAGGCGATGACCTCACCCTCGCGGGCACGGATGTTATGCGCGCGGATCCACTCGCAGTTCTCGGTGAGGCCCTCACTCACGTACACGCCGGGGACGATGTCCACATCCACGCGCCACCAGCCAGGCCTGAACGCCGTCCACGGCTTGGGAAGAGGAGTGGGCGTGGCGGTGGGGGTCGCCGTGGCGGTGGGCGTCGGTGTAGGCGTGTGGGTAGGCGGGATGGGTGTAGGCGTGTGAGTAGGCGGAACGGGAGTGGGCGTCGCGGGCTGGGGGACCAGAGTGGCGGTGGCAGTCGGACTCGGCGTGGGCGTTGACGTCGGCACCGGAGTAAACGTAGGCACCGGCGTGGGCGTCGGTGTGCTCGTGGGAGTCGGCGTCGGCTCAGGCGCAGGCGTAGGGGTCGGCTCTTCCAACCTGCATGCGGCCAGCACAACGAGCGCCGCGCACGCGCACAGGAGCACGGCGCAGGACATTGACCGCCCCGAAAGCATCGTCGCGAGGCGGGAGATGGGGAGGGTGCGTAAAGGCGACATAACCCTCAACGAACATTAGCGACGCGCCCCCGCTCCGTCAACGAGACAGCGCGGCCTGTTACACTCAACCCCATGCCGGAGCTAACCGGCGACCAGTGCGTCCCTCGATATCCGAGCGTGGGGCGCTTGTCTGCGTCTATCGCGACAGCACGGAGGGATCGCTTGAGCCTCTCGGGACTGCTGGATGTGCTTGGGCAGGCGTCAGCCTACCGGCGGACGACGGAAGCGATGGCGTCCGGCGGCGTCCATGCGGCCGTTGCGCCGGACGCGGCCAAACCGCTCGTGATCGCGGGACTGTGGCGCGACCTCCAACGCCCGATGCTGGTGCTCTGTCCCCATCCTGACGACGCGCGGCGCCTGCTCGACCAACTGGAGGCGTACTGCGGCGAAGACGCCCCGCTGCTGCACTTCGCCGAGGCGGAGGTGCTGCCCTACGAGCGGCTCTCCGTGGAAGCAGGGACGGTGCACGAGCGCATCCGCGCCCTCGGTGCGCTGCACCGGACAGCCGATGCGCCTGCACTCATCGTCGCGTCGGTAACGGGCATCCTGCAGAAGACGCTCCCGCCCGCCGTGCTCCGGGACGCGATGCACACGCTCACGCGCGGACAGCGCCTCGCCGTCGAGCCTATGCTGACCCGCTGGGCGCGCATGGGCTATGCCGTCGGGTCGATGGTGGACCATCCCGGTACCCTGGCGAGGCGCGGCGGCATCGTCGACGTCTACGGGCCGGGGAACGACCGTCCCGTGCGGATAGACCTGTGGGGCGACGAGGTCGACTCGATCCGCACGTTCGACGCGAACACGCAGCGGTCCGGCGAGCACCTGGACGCGGTTACCATGCTTCCCGCCGGAGAGACGCTTCCCCTGCTCGCCGACCACGAGCGGATCGACGAACTCATACGCGGTCTGGACTTCGCCAACACGGGAACGTCGGAGCGTGACCGCATCCAGGACGAACTGGCCGACCTGCTCGCCGGGGTGTCGCTGGACAACGCCTCGTTCTACGCCGGCTTCCTGCTGCGTCACACGCTGCTCGACCACCTGCCGGAAGACGTCGTCGTAGTGATGAACGAGCCCTCCGAGACCGTCGAGGCGGCGCGGCACGTGGAAGGCGGCGCCGAGAAGATGCGCCTTGCGAAGGAGGAGCGCGGGGCCCTGCCGATGGGGTTCCCCGCGCCGCTCGCCGACTGGGACACGGTTTCCGGTGCGCTGGAAGGGCTCCCTCGACTGGAGCTCAGCCGCTACCACCAGGGAGAGACCGGCGGCGCTGCCGTGGCGCTGCCGTTCGACGCGGCGCCGTCCTATCAGGGCACCATCGAGGACCTCGCCGAGGCCGTGCAGGCCGGACATCGCGGCGCGGTGGTGATCGCGACGCAGCACTCGCAACGGCTGCGGGAACTGCTCGCCGAGGCGGACGTGGGAGCCGCGGAGGAGCGGACGCTGGACGCCGCGCCGGAGCGGGGCGTTACCATCGTGCACACAACGGTCGCAGGAGGGTGGACGCTCGCAGCGGAGGAAGGCGGCGAACCCCTCGCCACACTGCTGTCGGACGCGGAAGTGTTCGGTGCGCGCAAGCAGCGCGTTACCCGCGCCCGGAGGCACGCGCAGCGCTTCCAGGCCACGACCGTCGAGGAGCTGACGCCCGGAGCATACGTCGTGCACGTCGACCACGGCATAGGACGCTTCGCCGGCACGGGTTCACGGTCGGAGGAGACGGACGCGCCCGGAGGGCGCGAGTACCTCATCCTCGAATACGCGGGCGGCGACCGCCTCTACGTACCGATGGAGCATCTTGCGCGACTCTCGCCCTACGCCGGAGGAGAGGAGAAGCCGCCGTCGCTGACGAGCCTCGGAGGGCAGGAGTGGACTCGCGCAGTATCGCGGGCACGGGAGTCCACCAAACGGCTCGCGATAGACCTGCTGGCGCTCTACGCCCGGCGCGAGTCCTCAGAGGGCTTCCCGCACGGCAACGACACGCCGTGGCAGCGGGAGATGGAGGACGCCTTCCCGTTCGTCGAGACGCCCGATCAGCAGCGCGCGATAGACGACGTTAAGGAGGACATGGAGATCGCGCGCCCGATGGACCGGCTCGTCTGCGGCGACGTGGGCTACGGCAAAACGGAGGTCGCGCTGCGGGCTGCGTTCAAGGCGGTGATGAGCGGCAAGCAGGCGGCCGTGCTGGTGCCCACGACCGTCCTCGCGCAACAGCACTACCGCAGTTTCGCCGAACGCCTGGGCCCCTTCCCGGCACGGGTGGAGATGCTCAGCCGGTTCCTTACCCCGAAGGAGCAGGACGAGGTGGTGCGCGGGCTGAAGAGCGGCGAGGTGGACGTGGTCATCGGCACCCACCGGCTCGTGCAGAAGGACGTGGACTTCAAGGACCTCGGCATCCTCATCATCGACGAGGAGCACCGCTTCGGCGTGGCGCACAAGGAGCGGCTGCGCGAACTGCGGAGCGAGGTGGACGTGCTCACGCTCACGGCAACGCCCATCCCGCGCACGCTCCACATGGCGATGTCCGGCATACGCGACATCTCCACCATCGAGACCCCGCCGGAGGAGCGGCTGCCCATCAAGACGTACCTCGCAGAGCGCTCCGACGACCTCGTGAAGGAGGCGGTGCAGCGCGAGTTGGACCGGGGTGGGCAGGTCTTCTTTCTCCACAACCGCGTGAAGAGCATCCACCTGGCGGCAGGAGCGCTGCGCGACCTCGTGCCGGAGGCACGGATACTCATAGGACACGGGCAGATGCCGGAGGACGAACTCGCGGAGATCATGGAGCGCTTCGCCGACGGCGAGGGGGACGTGCTCGTCTGCACGACGATCATCGAGTCGGGCCTGGACATCCCCAACGTGAACACGCTGGTCGTGGACCACGCGGACCGGTTCGGACTGGCGCAGCTCTACCAGTTGCGCGGGCGCATCGGGCGGCGGTCGCAGCGCGCCTACGCCTATCTGCTCGTGGAGCGCGGGCGGCGGCTGACGGATACGGCGAAGCGCAGGCTGGAGACCATCATGGCGGCGACCGAACTGGGCGCCGGGTTCCGCATCGCGATGAAGGACCTGGAGATACGCGGCGCGGGCAACCTGCTCGGCGGTGAGCAGAGCGGGCACATCCAGGCCGTGGGGTTCGACCTCTACACGCGGCTGCTCTCGGAAGCCGTGGCCGAACTGCGGGCGATGCGGGAAGGCGGCGCCCCGCCTCCGCCGCAGACGCCCGACCCGGTGATAGACCTCGGCCTGCCTGCATCGATCCCGGAGGAACTCGTACCGCACATGCCCGCGCGGATGGGGATGTACCAGCGGCTGGCACGCGCCACGACCGTCGCCGACGTGGACGACCTCCCGCGCGAGTTCATGGAGCGCTTCGGCCACCGCCTGCCGGACGAGTTGCACAACCTGCTCTTCGGCGTACGCATACGCGTACTGGCGAAGACCGCGGGGGTGGAATCGGTAACCCGCCGCACCGACCGCGTTACGCTGAAGCTGGTGGACGAGGTGGGAGGAGCGCGCATCGCTCTGGAGCGCGCGCTCGGACACGGGACGACGGTCGGGAATCAGCAGGTGCACGTCCCGCTCGAGCAGGGACGAACGCCCTGGGGGCAGGCGCTGCTGGAAGTGCTGGAGGAGCTTGCTGCGTTCCGGGAACGGGCGGGAGAGTTGAGCGCGTTGCTCGCTCAGCCCTCGATGCGGTAAGCGCGCCCGTTGGAGGGGCCGCGGCGCGGGCCGCGGCGGCCGCCGCCGCGGTTGAAGTGCTGCCGGGGCTGGGGTTCGTCCGCTATCGCGGGCCAGGGCGTGGGACTGCCGCGCAACTCTTCCAGGAGCTTGGCCTCGTCAGGCTCGATCTCGCCCGCCTCTTCCTTCAACCGGAGGAGCGTCATGGTGAGCCCGCGGTTCTCCTCGGTCAGATCTGCGAAATAGACCTGGTATGACATATGCCTCGCCTCAGCGTGCTTGCGCCGCTGCGTTCTCGAGCGTTCACGCCGGTGGGGAATCTCCACCATTATCGCAGGCGATGGCCTGCCCGCCAAGTGGACAACGGCGCAGGGACGCGCGAAGCAGGTTTCCATGTCTGGTGCAGGACGTCCCTTGTGGACGCCCCGAAGAGGAACGTAGGCTTGGGCGATGAGGAAAACGACATGACGACCCTCCCCCACGCCGACGTGGTCGGCAGCATGATCAGGCCGGCAGAACTGCTGACTGCCCGCGAGGACTCCGACGCCGGGCGGATCACGCCCGCGGAGTTCAAGCGCGTCGAGGACGCCGCAGTCGATCAGGCCGTGGCCGCACAAGAGGAGGCGGGGCTGGAGATACTCACCGACGGGGAGATGCGCAGGCTCTCGTTCCAGAGCCAGATGCCGGAGGCGGTCGAGGGGTTCGGTGAGTTCGACCTCAACGCCTTCCTCTGGGGTGACTGGAAGGGCGACGAGCGGGTCGGGGACCTGAACAGGGAGCGCCCGTCCACGCTCGGGGTCACCGGCAAGCTTCGGCGCAAGCGTCACCTCTCAGCCGAGGAGTTCACCTACCTTCGGGGCCGCACTACCCGCATCCCCAAGGTAACGCTGCCGAGCCCCAGCCTCTTCGCCAACTTCTGGTCGCCCGCGAAGTCAGCCGCGGCCTACCCGACCCTCGACGCGTTCCTGGCCGACGTCGCGCAGATACTCCGGGAGGAGATCGAGGAGCTCGTCAGGCTCGGCGCAACGTACATCCAACTCGATGCCCCGCAGTACCCGCTCGTGCTGGACCCCACGTGGGCTGAGTTCTACCGGAGCCGTGGCTGGACGGCGGAGGACTGGGTCGCACAGGGCGTCGAGCTGGACAACGCCGTCATGGACGGTTTCCCGGATGTGACGTTCGCCTTCCACCTCTGCAAGGGCAACCAGGGAAGCCGCTGGCTGGCCGAAGGCGGCTACGACCGGCTCGTCGAACCCGTGCTGCGCCGTGTGAACGCGCAGCGGCTCATGCTGGAGTACGACGACGAACGCTCAGGCTCGTTCGAACCGCTGCGCTCCGTACCTGACGATAAGACGGTCGTGCTCGGGCTGGTGACGACCAAGTCGCCGCGTCTCGAGACGCCGGAGGGGCTAGCAGAGCGTATCGCCGAGGCCGCACGGCACTTTCCCCAGGAGCAGCTTGGAATCAGCCCGCAGTGCGGCTTCGGGACGTCGATCGTCGGCAACAAGCTCAGCATCGCGGAGCAGAACGTGAAACTCCGCGTGGTCGCGGACACGGCGCGAGAGGTCTGGGGCTGACTCTCCCGCGCGCAGCGCGCGCTGCCGGATCAGGAGCCGTTACGCGACCACAGCGTGTGGTAGGGCCCCTGCCCACGGATCATCGCGATGGTGGAGCGCCGCTCCCACTGCCGCAATTCGTCGAGCGCCTCGTCGTACTGGCGCTGCACCGAGTCGAAGCCCGAGCCGCTGACGCGGCGGTACAGCATGTCGCAGACGCCGGACTCCTCGAGGCTCCGGATCGAACCGACCCAGGGGATGGCGGCGAGCTCCCGTGCGTGGGGCATGTTGGGGCGGGCGCGGTTGACGTGGCGCAGGCGGCGCTCAGCCGAGCCGAGCGGCGGCGAGACCGAGATGCGCGGCGGGTCTTCCGCCGTGCTCCGGTTGTCGTAGACCAAGCACTGGTTGATGAGGGGAAGGATGATGCAGACCACCTCCGACGTCTCGGCGTGCTCGATCGCTTCAGCCATCTCGCGGTCGTATTCCTGGTCTGCCATCGTCCGACCTCCCTCTCGCTTAATCCTACCCCATCAGCTCGTGCAGTTGTTCCATGAATGCGGGCAGCACTTTCTGCCAGTCTCCGGCGACCCCGAAGCGGGCCTCCTTGAAGATGTTGGCCCCAGCATCCTTGTTGATGGCCACGAGCGTCCGGGAGTTGCTGCATCCGGCCATGTGCTGGCTCGCGCCGGATATCCCGACCGCGATGTACAGGTCCGGCGTGACCGTCTTGCCGGTGAGGCCGACCTGGTAACCGGAGGGGACCCAACCGGCGTCGCAGGCCGCACGGGACGCGCCGACCGCGCCGCCGAGCATGTTCGCCAGCTCCCGCAGCGAGTCGAACGGCTCCGGCCCGCCGAGTCCACGCCCGCCGGAGACGACGACGCGCGCATTCTCCAGGCGGACGCCCTCTCCTGCCTCCTCGACACGCTCCAGCACCCGGGTGCGCACGTTCGCCTCGAAGGCCAGCGGCGATACCTCGCCGGTGCGCGAGGCGTCCGGTTCGAGCGCATCCACGCTCTTGGACCGCAGCGAGGCGACAGCAACGCTGCCGAGGCAGGCAACCGACGCCTCCGCGTTGCCGCCGTAGACCGGCCGGGTCGCGATGAGGCGTCCGGAGTCGTCGAGGGAAACAGCGGAGCAGTCGGACGCCAGCGCGGTCCCCAGCCGGAAGGCGAGGCGCGGCATCACGTCCCGTCCGGTGAGCGTCTTCGCGCCGATGACGTAGCGTGCCCCGCTCAGCGTGACGGCGGCCTGCGCCGCGTCCACCAGCGCGTCGAACTCGCCGTCAGCAGCCGGGCCGTCGACGATGGTGTAGACGATGTCCGCGCCGCCCGCGATGGCGGCGGAGGCTGCGCTCGCGGCGTCCGCGCCCGGCAGCAGGACGGCCACCTGGCCGACACCCATGCGGCGCGCGGCGGCGATGCCTTCCAGCGTGGCAGACGCGGGCGCGCCGTCCGTGATCTCACCGATGATGAGTGCGTCAGCCATCAGAGCACCCGCTCCTCGCGGAGGCGGAGGGCGAGCTTGCGTCCGGCGTCCGCGTCGTCGTCGCCGGTGATCATCTCGGTCTGCACCGCGCGCTCCGGTTTCTTCAGGGACACGAGTTCGAACGCAGGGGATGCCGTGCCGTCGAGGTCGAGGTCGGCAACAGTCCAGACGGTGGGCTGCACGCGCCGCGCCGCCATGATGCCGCGCATGTTGGGGTACCGGGGCGTGCCCAGCTCGTTCGAGACGGTTACAACCGCGGGCAGCGGCGCCTCGACGGTCTCGTGGCCGTCCGGCAGGACGCGCTCGACGCGCACCGTGCCGTCCTGCACGTCGACCTTCCGCCCGATGGTCGCGACCGCCCATCCGAGGGACTCCGCAACGCCGAGCGGCACCTGCGCGTTGTCCCAGTCGCTCGCCTGCCTCCCGGAGATGACGAGGTCCACGTCGCCAAGTTTGCGTATCGCGGCGGTGAGCGCCGCGACCGCCATGGTGGGGTCTATGGAGTTCTCGAAGGCAGCGTCCTGCAGGAGAACGAGCTCGTCCGCCCCCATCGCCAGTGGCTTCTTGATGACGTCCAGAGCGAAATCCGTACCGCAGGAGAGCACGGTGACTTTCGCGTCGCCGTGGGCTTCCTTGATGCGCAGCGCCGCCTCGACGGCCTGCTCGTCGTACCCGTTGACGACGGGGGGGATGTTGCCTGCGGTGGAGACGGCGTTGTCAGCAACGTTGAAGGCGGATAGCGGGGTTTCAGGGTCGAGCACTTGCTTGGCGGTCACCACTATGTGCAGCGTCATCCGTGCCTGACCTCACTGTATCCGGGATCGTCTGCAGCAAAGATTGAGAAAGAATGCACAATCGGATGGTAGCACCCTCGATGTTACCCGGCAATAGAGGCGGGAAGATTGCAGATGAGGCGGTTAAGCAGCGGTTGGAGAAGAGGCTAGTGGTGAGCGCGGAGGTAGTGAAGGATCTCCTGCATCACCTTGCAGTCCACCTCGTTGTAGGCGGCGATCTCTTCCATGAGCGGGGTATCGATGAGACGAACGCCACGCTCGGCAGCCTCGTCGTCGCAGCGCCACGCGCCAACCATCGCGCCCATCCCGTCCACCTTGGAACTGCCCCAGTCGGTCTCGGTGAGGCCGTGTTCGTGGAACGCTCGCGCGACAGACTTGAGCCCGAAGCCCATCGAACCTTTCACGACGACCGGCTCCTTGCGAACAACCTTCCGCAGCAGGTCGAACCAGTTGACCATGGGCCAGCCTTTCGCAGGATGCCGCTTCCGCGCCGAGTTGTACGCCGTCTCGTAGTTGATCTCCTCGGCAGGCGCCCAGTGGAAGAGGCGCGGCTCATCTTCACCGCCCAGCCGGGCCCGGGTTTCGCGCATGTGGGCGAGCCACGCGTCTATCGCACGCGCCTCGCTGGGTTCGTCCAGGCGGTCGGTGGAGAACTGCGCGAACTTCCACGCGCCGTTCTCCATGTGCCCGCAGCCAATCATGAAGATGATGGTCTTCCCGCCGCGTTCGGGGAACGTGGAGAAGTCGTCTTTCAGGTCGGTGACGTACTCGAAGTCCACGAAGAACTCGAGCGAAGGCTGCGCGCGCCATTCGCCCTCCGCGGCGCGGACGTGGGCGGGGCGAACAACCGGGCCGTCGTTCCGGTGCACGTCCAGGATCGCCTCCAGGACCGGTTGCGTGGTCGGTCCCGTAACGCCGAGCGACTCGGCGGTCGCCTGCGGGTCCAGCCAGGAGGTGATGCCCTTGCGCACAGCCTTGTCGCGCTTCTCAGGACCGACCTGCCAGAGTTGGGTGAGGTCCTCCAGTTTCTCCGTGATGTCCTTGACGGCGTTCTCCCAAGGCCAGTCCCCGCCGGAGGGCCAGAGCTCGGGCACCGTCGGCGTGGGCAGCGGCTGCCACTGCGCACCCTCCGAACGCAGTCTGCGCACCCACCCAGCCGCAGCCTCCACTTCCACTTGCACCTCCGCACTCATGGAAACCTGGCCGAGCCGCTTCATGGCGTTGGTCACGCGCTCCGAGCTCTGCTCCCAGCTGCGTCCGAGCAGGAACGCCCGGCGCGGCGCGTAGCCCTGCAAGCGGGCAAGGGCGTCGTTGTAGACGTACAGCTGCGCCTTGTAAGCAGGCGACGAGCCGCTGTTGCCGACCTCGCCCTGTTTGGAGGCGTGTACGGTGGTGAACTTGGCATCCACCACGATGTAGTGCCACGGCCCGCCAAGGTCCGGCGCGGCGATGGTGGCCTCTCCCGGGGAGAGATGCCCGGGGAACATCGCGTCGAAGACGTCGGAACGGATGAGGAAGTCGGCCGCGCCATAGGTCATGGACTCCGGGTTCCAGAGCACCGCCTGATGGATGATGGGGTGGCCATCCGCGAGCGCCTGGAAGGTCTGTTGGGCGATCTCCAACTCACGCACGTCCTCCGCTTCGCGCGAGATAGTGGTGAGCTCGTGGAAAGAGGCCAGGTGCCGGGCGACAGCGTCCTCGAACCTGCCCCCCTGGCCCATGATGAACGGCGCGAAGACGAGCCGTTCGTCGTAGCCCTCCACCGTGTCGTCGCGCTGGAACCCGTTGGCCTCGCCGTACAGGTTGAGCCAGTCGCCGAGCGTGTTCTTCAGGAGATAGCCCCTGAGCCGCGTGGCCGAAACCCAGTTCCCCCATGCTTCGGGAGAAGCAGGGGCGGCATAGATGCCTGCATCGTTGTAAGTGAGAGCGTCGATCCCCACGAAGGGAGGCTACCAGTCCGGGAAGGTCGCCGTCGCACCCGACGTGAGTTGCTGCTGGCCGTCCGCGTCCGCGATGAAGAGCGCCGTCCGGTCCTCCGGGCCGGAGGGGAAGACGAGGCTGCCGTCGGGGCCCCATGCAACCGACAACTCGTTCACGGCGTTCTGCGTAATCATCTCAATGCCGGCTCCGTTCGGAGCGATGGTGTAGACGTCGGCATTGCCGGAGCGGTCCGAGATGAATGCGATCCTGCTGCCGTCGCGCGACCAGACAGGCCCATAGTCTTCAGCGCCGTGCTGCGTGACCCGAAGCGGTTCCGAAGTAGGGCCGAGGGCGCTGACGTTGATGACGTAGATATCCCGCTGACCATCGTTCTGAGTGGAGATGTAGGCGATGCTCTTGCCGTCGGGCGCCCACGTGGGGAAGTGGTGGGGGCCTGCAGTGAGCTGGACGATATTCACATTCGAAGGGTCGCGCAGGAAGATGCCGTCAGACTCGCCATTCTCCTTGAGCTTGGCAAAGACGATCAGGTTGTCAGTGGGAGACCATGCGGCGTCGGTCTCGCCTTCGCTTCCGAATACGACGGCGGTCGGGACGAGCTCATTGAGCGCAACGTGCTGGACGGTGCGCCTCCCCTCGTGGTCCTCAGACGTGTACGCGATGCGATTGCCGTCTGCTGACCAGGAGATCTGGGATTCGTCGAACTCCGAGTTGGTGATCCGGTAGAAGACGGGCGCGTCCTCGGAGGCCACACCGACGTAGACCTCGACGTTCCCATCCCGGTTGCTGAGGAAGGCGATACGCTGGCGGTTGGGGTCCCAGACGGGTTCGAAGTTGTCGGAGGAGAGCCCCTGAGGATCGTCGGTAAGTATGAATGCATGGCCGCCATCCGGCCGGACGACCGCGATGTCGCGAGCACCCGGGAGTCCCGACGTGTAGGTGATGTAGTCAGGCTCGGGGAAGGGGGTGCACGCAGGCAGCGCCGTCCCCAGAAGGAGAACGGCTGTGAGCAAGACGATAGGAACGCGAACGAAGTGATATCGCATGAGAGAAACCGTGTTTAAGGATACACGGCCGAAATAGCAGGTGCGACGCTTTAGCGACGGCAGTTGCGCGGAATCCGCCGTGCCATATCGGCTCTCAGAAAGGCAGCCATGGAGACTCCGCCGGAGGCGTGGAACCACGTGCTCTGCGCCCCGGTGAGGCTATGCCGTAAGCAAGGCCCCCAACTGCCCCAAGGGCTGCGCCCCCAACCACCATGATGACGGGCAGCCAGACCGGCGGGTCGGTGAACTCGTCAGGACAGGTCAGCGTCACATCGCCTCCCGCCTCGGCCATTTCGATGGCCTCGATGCACCGCTGGGCCTCGCCGACGAATATGGACTGGATAAAGAGGGCCGGGACTCCACTGAGCCCGGCGCCGGCCAGACCAACGATGAGCGCGAACGCGAACCCGCGATAGAGCCGCCGTCCGATACCGGGGGCAGGACGCGCCTCCGGGTTGTTCGTCATCAGCCGAGTACCTGTCCGCGCTGGGCAGGCTGCAGCTTGGTGGCAGCAGTCTGGAGGATGAGGCGAGGGCTCTGCTCTCTCCATTCCATGAGGAACTCGACAACCCGGTCGGACCTCAGACGAGTCGCCTCCATGAGCATCGTGCCGACACCACGCTGCACTTCCTCGTTGTCGTCTTTCATGACGACCTCGGCGACTTCGAGTGCATCCGTCATGAAACGCCCTTCCCGCACGAGTGGGCCGAACGCGGAGACGGCTGCGCGCCGCTTGGAGGGATTCGAGGATCGCGCCCACTCGCGCATCGTCTTGACGAGGGAGGGCTTGGCAGCAAGGGCCGGGCTGAGGCAGTTCGCGCCCAGAGCATCAGCCGTTTGCGGGGCGGTCAGCGTATCCCCCCACGGTTCGATGCGCTGAAAGTCGTCGCCCGTGATGAGGCGCGCCAGCGCGCCGACTATCTGCGCGCCGACGAGCCCTTCCTCCACGTTGCCGGTGCGGAAGAGGTTGTCCGCAATGGCGATGGTGGCGGGGAGCCCCACGGAGCGCAGCCGTCGAACGAGGTCGAGGCCGATGCGATAGACCTCGGCTGACGGCACGCCATAGCAGGGCGCGTCCCGGCCTGCCTCCTTTCGGATGCGTTCGGCCACGTCCTTCCGGCCGGCCTGCCGCAACCGGCGGCGGACTTCATTCGCGCTGCCTTCTACGAGCGCAGGATCAGGAGGAGGCGTAGGTGCGGAACGTTGATAGCGACGGTTCGTCATGACGTGCAGTCATTCTAACCGAGCCGGTGCAGTTCGGTATCGCGCCCCGCAGACAACCGATGAGGGCAGGAGAGACCCCTGCCCTCATCGTTACGTCCAGTGGGGACGGACGCGCTACCAGGTAGCGGTCTGCAGGTCCTTGATCTTCTGGTCGTGCACCCAGTTCTCCTCGGGGGAAAGCAGGGTGTCCCCGGCTCGCACGTAGTAGACGCTGCCGTGGGAGGCGGAGTAGGGCTCCTCGCCGTCCTGCAGCGCGGTGGCCTCTTTCAGCAGACGGCGGCGGGACTTGATGATGCCGATGTCCGTCGTGCCAAGATGCTCCTTGTTGCGCGGGGTGATGTGCCCCATGCCTTCCTGCACGGAGAGGTCCTGCTCGCCGGTGCCGGTGATACCCGTGAAGGTGAGGCGCTTCTGGTAGTCGCGGCTGACGAGGTAGTCATTCTCCTTGTTCCGGAGCGGGAAGTGCTCGGCGAAGACAGGAACAGAGTCGGCGGTGGAGCCGATGCGGAAGTGGCCGGGGAGCGACGCCGCGTGCAGCCCCGCGCCGTTCCGCCACTCTTCGATGGAGCCTGCCGGCAGCGCGCTCTTGAGGTTCCACACGAACGTCCATCGCATGTTGTGCAGGTCGTCGATGGGAACGAAAGCGTGGAAGAACTTCTGGGACGGGGCCGACGGCGGCATCGTGTAGAACGGAAGCAGGAAGAGGTTGTAGCGCCAGTAGAACTCGCCCTCGCCGGTGTCACGACGCGCGCCCGTAATGACGCCGTAGTCCGTGTCCTCGGCGAAGAACTTCGGGTGCTGGTCGCGTGCGTGGTACCTGTCGCGCAGGTTCTGGGAGCGCTCCCACGTCGAGCGCCAGGCGTCGGTCATATGATAGGCGTCCAGTGTGGCGTGCAGGTAGTTGGAGTGCGCGGAATCGATGCCGCCCTCGATCGCCTGAGCGTAGTTGGTCTGCTGCCAGTTCCATGAAGCGAACCGGTGGGACTCCGGCACGCGCAGGTACTCGAAATCCGGCAGTTCAGGGGTGAGGTCTTTCGGTCCCATGTACGTCCAGAGAAGGCCGGCGACCTCTTCCACCGGGTAGGAGACGATCCTGATCTTGTCCTTGTAGGTGCTCTCGTCTGTCTCCGTGGGCATGTCGATGCACTGGCCCTGCGTGTCGAACTTCCAGCCGTGGTAGGTGCAGCGGAGGCCGTTCTCCTCGTTGCGGGCGAAGAAGAGGTCCGCCCACCGATGGGGGCAGTTACGCTGGATGAGGCCAACCTTGCCCGACGTGCTGCGGAACGCCAGCAACTCCTCGCCCATGAGGCGGATGCGGACGGGCTCGCCGTCAGCCTCCGGCACGTCACTGGAGAGCCGGAAGGGCAGCCAGAAACGGCGGATGTAGTCGCCCATAGGCGTTCCCGGACCTACCTGCGTCAGTTTCTCATTCTCTGTTATCGACAGCATCTTGCCGTTACCTCCTGATGGAGACCTTATGGTACGTCGTGTCGGCGCCTATTCCCAGGGCAGGATGGAGACGTGGATGGCGTTATCAAAGCCTTCTCCAGCCACCGCGCGGATGGCGGTGTGAACGTCCACGAGTCCGAAGGTGTGGGTCCGCATGAGTTCGAGCGGGAAGCGGTGCGACGCGATCTGCCGCAGCGCGAGTTCGACCGCCTCGAAGCTGTGGCCGCGCGCGCTCGCGAGCGTCATGTACTTCCGCGTGAGCCTGCCGATGGGAAAGTCCGGGAAGAGCGGGTCCTCCGCTTGAGCAACCATCCTGCCGCCCTTGCGCTTCGTCGCCTCGATGGCGAGCAGCGTCGGCGCCTTGCCCGCGTGGGAGGTGCAGTCCACCACCACGTCCACGCCGGCCTCCGGGCCGCCGCCGGTGATCTCCTTGATACGGGGGAGGGGGTCTTCCTCGTCGATGTCGATGGTGAAGTCCGCGCCGAGCGCCCGGGCGACCTCCATCCGCTTCGCGTCCTTCGACCCCTTGCCGGTGATGATGATGCAGTCAGCACCCGCCTGTTTGGACGCGACGACGCACGCAAGCCCCTGCTGGCCCGGCCCCTGGATGAGGACGCTCTTGCCGTAGCCGACCTGCCCCTCGATGAGCGCCCACTGGATGCCGTTGCCCATGGGCAATGCCATCGCGGCCTCCTCAGCGGTAATGCCCGCGGGCACCCGGTGCAGCGGGGCATTCGGCGGAACGTAGAGGTACTGCGCGTAGCCACCCCAGAGTGACGGCGCGACTTCCACTGACGTCGAGCCGTAGCGGATGGCAGCGGCGTTCGCGGAGGCGTCGGTGGCAAAGCAGTGCCTGTATTCGCCGACGCGGCAGAACTCGCAGCGGCCACACGGCAGGTACTCCTCGAGGGCGACCATGTCGCCTTCCTTCACGCCCCAGCGGTTCGCGAAGACGTGACCGACCTTCACGAGGTAGCCGACGTTCTCATGCCCCATGATGACGGGGCCGCCCTTCATCTCCCGCTCGTAGCCCCCCACGTCGCTGCCGCAGACACCCGCGGCCTCGACCTTCAGAAGCGCACCGTCGACCGGGATGTCCGGCAGGTCGAACTCCATCTGCTCGGTCTGGTTGGGGCCTACCTTCGCTGCTACCAGTGCCTTCTCAGCCATCGCGCCTCGCCTCCGTTACAGTTGGTTGTTGTCGTTCCTCCCGGTCACGTCCGCGCACGGACGCATCCGGGGACAAGATACCCCCAGCGCCCGAGAGGGTCAACGTCCGGCGCCACACAGTGCCGCGAAGGACCGGCGACGAGCACGTCCTGCAGGCAGACGGCAGCGGACGGTCCGTAGTGACAAGCGCTGCACTCGTATGGACAGGGCCACCAGAGGCGCCCCGTTGAAATCGCAGTCTCATCTGGTCTCATCCGGTCTCACTGTCACTCCTGACAACGCCGCCACCGCGCGGCGTCGTGGGTGGGACATCCCGGGACATTGTGAGACATCGCACCCCCGCGTAAGCCCAGCGGTGACATTTGGTGACATTCAGTGCCACGCCACTCCTGAACGAGCCGGGCGGCTCACGTCGATGCCGTGGTCTCGCAACGGGGACCATGGTAGGACGGACAGGGCGATCGCGTAAGGGGCGGGTGTCACGAAATCGCGGAGATGGACCGAGCGGCAGCAGGGGCTGCCTCATGAGAGGGTCAACGGGAGGTAGTGGCTCAGTTTGAAATGCGCGGCCTGTAGGTTGCTGGGCGGTTCGGCTTCGGCGCGGCGGCGTCCACCATGTCCACGATGTCACCCACCTCGAAGATTCTGTCCGTGATGCCTGCCGCCATCGCGGGGGTCTGCTTGAGCGTCCCGTGTATCCGGCAGAAGTTGTAGTGCATGAAGTAGACGGCGATGGCGTGGACGTGGTTCTCCAGTTTCTTCGAGAAGGCGTTCGTCAGGCGGGTGAACCGGCGCATGCTCATCCGCATCGTCAGGTTCTGCCGCTCAACATAGGACGTGCCTATCAGGTCGGGGTTCGGGTTCCCCATGACGATCTCCTGCCGGGTCCCGATGCACTCTGACGGGCTGTAGCGCGTCTCCTGCTGCCGTTCGTCTCCCCACTTGCCGTACATCTTCACCAGCATCGCATAGTCCACGTTGGAGCCGAACGCGCCCTCTACGGCCTCAAGGTACGCCTTGTGGCCGTCGCTCGTGAGTTGGACGCGGTGCTCCAGCCGCCCGCGCAAGTCGTCCAGGAACTCGATAGCGGTTGCGCCGGAGCGGTCACCCACCCACCACGACGGAACGAGTTTCGTGTCCGCGTCGATGGCTACCCACGTCCACACATCCCCCGCGTCCGGCGGCGCACTCACGGCGCGGTCGACGTTCTTCGCTTTCGCGTAGATGAATGACCAGACCTCATCAACTTCGATGCGCTGGCAGTTCAGTTCGCGGAGCGCGTCGTCCTGATATGCGGCGCAGACCTTGCCAGCGTTTACGGCCAACTGTGCGACGGTGTTCCGAGACACGTCCGCGATGCGGGAAGTGGCGCGGATGCTCATGCCGTCAACGAGGCACTTGAGGATGAGAATCTTCTTGTGTCGTGGTAGCGTGTTCATACTGATAATATTACTTGAAAGTGAGAGATAATGCAAGCATTATGCGGCATGTTTACGCTTGACCCACCCCTTATCCGTGAGGCATGCTAGCAGGTGCTCATGAGACCGCGTTCCCTTCATCGAGTTACATGCTCCGCAAAGCAGTTGAAGGTTGCTGATGTGGTCTGTCCCTCCATGCGCTTGCGGCACGATGTGGTCAACCGTCAGATTGCGCAACTCAAAGTGATGCTCGCATCCGTTGCAATACCCGCCCTGTTCGCCGTACAGGTAACGCTTGTTCCGTTCGTCGTTGTACCGCAACAGCACGCCGAGGTCGCTCCGGCTGGGTACGTCCTCGCGGTGCTTCCCCCTGTAGAACAGACCGAGTTCGTTCCGCATCCGAGTCTTTACGAGGTTGGCCGCCATCGGCGCGATATCTATCCCTACCCACTCCCGCCCTTCCAGCTCCGCAGCGATACAGGCCGTAGCGCAGCCACAGAACGGGTCCAAGACCATACCGCCGGGGTTGCTGCTTGCCGCGATGATCCGCCGTACCAGCGCGAGCGGCTTCTGCGTCGGGTAGCCCGTCCGCTCAGTGTCGCGGCCTTGCATGGTCAACTCTTTCTCAGCCCACAGACTGCCGATGGCAACACCCGGATTCTCATCGAGGTAGACGCGCTTGATGATGCCTTGCCGGTACATGCGCCCGCGCGGGATGGCGTAGCGACGGCCATCGTCATCGATGTGCTTGTACTCCTTGAGTGTGCTCGGCCCTAGTGGACGGAATACCTGATGGAACGTGAAGTCGTCGGCCTTCGTGTAGTAGAGAAGTGAGTCCGTCTCCGCCGTGAATTTCCGCGACGCCGTGTTCTTGTAACCGCCATACCGACGCCAGACTATTTCACTCCGAAAGCGGCGCGCGCCGAAGATGCTGTCCATCAGCAGTTTCAGGTAGTGGCTGGCGTAGGGGTCGCAATGGAGATAGATGCTCCCGTCCGGCGCGAGGATACGGCGCATCTCCATGAGCCGTATTGCCATGTAGATGAGGTAACTCATCATCGAGTCCCCGTGCACCTGGCGCGTTGCGGACAGGAGCGCGTACAGGCCGGGGTAGTCGTGCGCGATCTCCCCGTGCCATGCGATGTTCACGTCGTCCAGTCCCCACGTGTCTTTGAACGCCGCTCCTGCGGCCTTGGAGCCGATGGGAGCAGCGTAGTCATGGTTCGAGTTGAACGGGGGGTCGAGATAGATGAGGTCGACGCTCTCGCTGTTCATGCCTCGCATGATGGAGAGGTTGTCTCCCGTCCAGATTGTCTGGTTAGCCCAATTCTGTCGGGGGGTAGCGTTCACACGCGCGCGGGGCATGGGCCTACGCGGCGTCGTGCTTCTGCCAGCGGGTCTGTGCGGCCTTGCGGGCTATCTCGCTCCGCTGGGCTGCTGTGAGTGCATCGGCGCGGGCATTGCCGCCCCTGGCCTTAGCGGAGGGCTGCTTCCTCGGCTCGTCGACCTGTCCGGTCGCTATGTCCACGACACGCTTGGCGCGTTGCATGAAGTCCATTTCCGGCTACCTCCTCTATCAGGGCTGCGCCACTCTAGCACCGCTCCTTCCCAGCGTAAAGGGCAGATCCATGCGATTTCAAACTGAGCCACTACCCAACGGGAATCTGGCTTGTGAACCATTTGAACGGGGCGTATGGTTGCGCCGATCGAAGCGTACCGGCTGCGAGGGTAAACGGTTAAGTTCTGCAGTCCCGGGACTGTGGGGCGGGGGGATGGTGTTATGGCAGAGACAGTTCGCGCCGCGGTGGTGACCGAGTTCGCCGCACCTCTGTCCGTTCAGGACATCCCCCTCCCCGAGATGCAGGCCGGCAGCGTGCTCGGCCGTGTCGATGCGGCAACGCTCTGCGGCACCGACGTGCACATCTGGGGCGGGCACAGCTTCGTCGGGCCCGAGAAACTGCCCTACATCCCCGGCCATGAGACGGCCGTCACAGTCGTTGACGTCGCGGGAGACCCCAGGGACGTCTTCAATCGCCCCGTCCAGCCGGGCCAGCGCATCATCGGGAACTACCCGTTCTGCGGCCACTGCTACCACTGCTCCGTAGCGATGCAG
The DNA here is from genome assembly GCA_965220655.1 of Dehalococcoidia bacterium. Taxonomy (GTDB): domain Bacteria; phylum Chloroflexota; class Dehalococcoidia; order Lucifugimonadales; family Australimonadaceae; genus Bin16. The sequence continues at coordinate 178,447 of CBDCQO010000004.1, forward strand.
CCCAGCCTGTGCCTGGAAGGCGCGCGGTACGGCAGAGAGCGCGTCGACCAGTACCCCTACCTGCTCGGCGGCACCGCCGAATACCACTACTACCCTCCCGGCGCAGATTTCATCCCCGTCCCGGATGACGTGCCCGCGGCACTCGCTGCGTCGGCGGCCTGCGCCCTGCGGACCGCGATGCACGCGGCAGAGCGGCTCGGCCCCATCAAGAGCCACGAGACCGTGCTGGTGCAGGGAGCGGGTCCGGTGGGGCTCTACTGCCTCGCTGTCGCGCTCTCGAAGGGCGCCGACAAGGTCTTCGTGTTCGGGGCCCCGGAGTCCCGCCTGGAGGTTGCCAGGAGCTGGGGCGCAGCGGGCACGATGGACATCGAACAGACCTCGGCGGCCGATCGGAAGGCGTGGCTCGCCGAGCACACGCGCGGCGTCGGTGTTGACGTCGTGATCCAGGCAGCGACGGCGCAGGCCATCCCCGAAGCGGTGGACATCGTTCGCAGGGGAGGCCGCGTGATCAGCATCGGCGGCGGGGCCGGCAATCTGGAGATATCGGCGTTCGCGATGACCACCAAGTACCTGACCATCTCGAGTGTCCTGCAGGCGGAGGCCCGGCACTTCCTTCAGGCAGTGCAGTTCCTGTCTGCTCAGAGCAGACACTTCCCCTTCGAGTCGATGATCACCGGCACCTACTCCCTGGAGAGCACCACCGACGCGCTGCAGGCGATGTCAGAGTTCAAGGAAGTAAAACCGGTTGTCTTGCCACAACCTTCGGCGGTGTAAGCAGAACCAATGGCGAGCGAGAGGAGCAGTGGGATGGTAGTCCAATCGAAGATAGCGATCATCGACGGTGACGGACACGTACTCGAAGACGAGCCTGCCATCGCCACCTACTTCCCCAAGGAGTACGAGACGTTCCTGAGCCGCCGCGTTGGGAAGGTGTTCCCCGCCCTCGATCACCTGCACGAGGGGCTCAACGTACGCCCGCCGGGCTCGTTCATGCCCGCCCCCGTCGACCGCTGGGTGGACTTCCAGGACCGCGCGGGCATCGAGGGCGCAGTGCTTTACCCGACGTCGGGCCTCGCGTGCGGGCGCATGGTCGATCTGGACTACGCCACCGCAGCATGCATGGCCTACAACGACTGGCTGTACGACACCTTCACGAGGCACACGCCCCGCCTGATGGGCATGGGGCTCATACCCATGCAGAACCCTCCTGCCGCGATAGCGGAGATGCACCGTTGCATCGACGAGCTGGGGATGGCGGGCATCATGCTGCCCTCGACCGGCCTGGCGAACCACCTCGGCGCGAAGGTGTACTGGCCCGTGTACGAGGAGGCCAACCGGATGGGCATAGCCGTCGCCTTCCACGGCGGCTGCCACATGGGCCTCGGCATGGACAACCTGAACCTGTTCGCTCCGATCCACGCGATGGGGCACCCGTTCGGCATCACCATCAGCTTCGGCAGCCTGCTCTTCAACGGCGTGTTCGACCAATTCCCCAACGTGCGTTGGGGATTCCTGGAGGGCGGTCTAGCCTGGTTCCTGCTCGCCCTGGAGCGCTTCAACGGTTCGCACAGGGCATTCACGCCCGCGGACCCGCACTCCGCGTTCCTCCAGTTGCCCAAAGGCGAGAGCATCGCCGAGTACATCATCCGGCTATGCCGGGAGCGCAGGCTCTTCGTGGGCGTCGAGGGAGACGAGGGCGCTATCGGCTACGCGGTGAGCGTCGTCGGCAGCGAACCGTTCATGTTCTCCTCCGACTTCCCCCACGAGGTCAACGACGACACCATCAACGAGGAAATCAACGAACTCCTCGAGCGGGAGGACATGTCCCAACGGGACAAGGAAGGCATACTTCGTACGAACGCTCAGGTGTTCTACGGACTCAAGGCGTGATGAGGAAGCAGCCTTGAGAGAATCGGGTCTCACATAAGCACGGCAAGGGAGGAGCCATGAGAACAACAAAGAGATGGATGCTGATAGCACTGGGCGGGCTGCTGGCTGTGCTCGTTGCAGCATGCGGTGCAGACCCAACGCCTACGCCGACCGCGACGCCCGTTCCTGCTGCAACCCCAACCCCCACGCCAGAGCCCGCGCCCTACTACGAGGGCAAGACGATCAGGATGGTGATCGGTTATCGCGTCGGCAGCGGCGCGGACACCGAGGGACGTTTCCTCGCCTCCAAACTCTCCGACTTCATCCCCGGCAACCCGTCCATAGAAGTGACCACCCAGCCTGACCGCGCCGGGTTCGAAGCGTTCCTGAACGAGTTCCACTCGGGATCGGATGACGGTTTGACCATCACGTACGGCGTTGGCGGATACCCGGACAACGTGCTGAGCGTGCCCGGCGTCACCTACGAGTGGCAGGACTTCCGCCGTGTCTTCTATCTGAACCGGCCGAACATCTACATGGTCCACAGGGACGTGCCCTACAACCGGATGCAGGACTCGTTCGGTGGTGACACCCCGGTCATACTCCCGCAGATCGGCCCGGCCGGCTCAGGCTTCGTCATCGACTCGATCCTCATCAAGGAACTCGGCGTGCCCATCGAGCATATCTTCGGGATATCGCCCGCCTACAACGTCGGCGTCACCGTCATGGAGCGGGGCGACGTCGACGGCCGCACGTTCAGCCCCTACTTCCTCCAGCGTCTGCGGCCGGGCTGGATCGAGAGCGGCGAGTTCCGTCCGTGGGCGATCGCATCGTCCTCCGACATCCCGATCCTGCCGAGCGCGGAGTTGCCTGAGCTGCCCGACGACCTGATGAACATCGCCGACATCGTTCCGAGCGAACTGCGTGGCGACATCGTGACGCTCCAGAACGCCGGGTCGAACGGCATCTTCTTCGACGGCATGACCATGGCGCCGAGCACACCCGACTCGATCGTGCAGATCCTCCGCGAGGCCGCATATGCAGCCTTCGCTGATCCGGGCTTCGGGGCAGAGTTCCAGGAAGTCACGGGCAACCCGCCGAGCATCGTCGCCGGAGAGGACGCAGAAGAGGTCGCAGCGAACTTCGACCTGCGCCGCCTCGACGCCATCTACGACGAGTGGGTGGAGACCTACGAGTCGAAGTTCTAGGCGCGCGACTCAACGCTGGTTGAACTGATGGTGGCCCGCTCTTGCACAGGGCGGGCCACCATTGAGGTATAGGGGATGGAAGCTCTCGCAAAGAGCGTGCCGCTGATAGCGGACTTTCTGACCAGCCCGCAGTTCTGGCTGATCCTCGGAATCGCGCTGGTGCTGGCCGGGCCCCTCGGGATGATTCCGGGGGTGGGCAGCCTGACGATCGCTGCCATCCTGGTGCCTTTCGCGATCCTGAACCTGGACCCCGTGCACGGGGTCATGCTCGTCGCGGCGATCATCTCGCTCGCCAACACCATGGACTCGGTCCCAGCCATCCTGCTGGGGTACGTCACCGCTCCCACGCAGGTCACCTTCCTGGAGGGGCATCAACTCGCCCAAAGAGGAGAAGCGGCCCGCGCACTGGGGGCCGTCTATGCCGTTTCGACCATCGGCGGCGTGGCAGGCGCCATCGCACTGGCCCTGCTGCTTCCTGTTGTCAGGCCGTTCATCATCCGTTTCTCGTTCCCTGAGATCACGGCGATGGCCCTGTTCGGCATCCTCATGGTCTCGGTTCTGTCGCGCGGAGCGTTCGTGCGGGGCCTCGCTGGCGCGATGCTCGGGCTGATAATTGCGACGATAGGACTGAGCGCGTTCTCGGCTCAACCGCGATTCACGTTCGACATCCTCTACCTCAACAGTGGACTGCCCATCATCCCCGTGGTTCTCGGACTGTTCGCGCTGCCGGAAGTGCTCGATCTGACGATGACGGGCAAGCCGGTTTCCGACCCCGGCACCAAGCTGTCCAACCGCCAGATCTGGGAGGGCATCAAGTACGGACTGCAGCGGTGGCACATCGCCATACGCCAGGGGCTGTTCGGCGTGGGGCTCGGGATCATTCCCGGGGTCGGCTCCGGGGTGATCGACTGGCTCTCCTACATGCTGGGCATCGTATTCACGAAGGACCGCTCCCAGTTCGGCAAGGGAAGCCTGGACGGTCTCCTCTTCGCCGAGTCCGCCCAGAACGCTCAGAACTCCGGGCAGGCCGTCCCCACGCTGGGTTTCGGCATCCCCGGCAGCCTCCCATGGGCGATCCTGCTCGCCGTCATCCTCGGGTACGGGATCGCGCCCGGGTTGCCATTGCTCGGAGAGCACCTCGATATCACGGTCGGCGTAGTGCTCTCTATCGGGATCGGCAACGTACTCATGGTCATCCTCGCGCTTGCGATGACGCCACTGCTGCTCAAACTCACGCAGGTGCCCTATCCCTTCATCGCCGCGACGCTCTTCCCGCTGATGCTGCTGGCGGCCTACCAGTCGCGGTTCAACATGGCCGACATCTACGTCGTGCTGGCGATGGGGGCATTGGGGCTCGCTATGAAATGGCACGGGTGGCCGCGCCCACCGTTCATCATCGCCTTCATCCTGGGTCCGGTGGTCGAGCAGAACGCATGGCCGGCGCTCCAGATGGGCGATGGCGTGCTCATCTTCTTCACGAGGCCTTTCGCGCTAAGCATCCTCATCCTGGCTGCCCTAGCGATAGGCTTCCTCCTCTGGGCCTTGCGGCCACAGGCAGAACGCGCCGTCGAACAGCCGGTTATCTCCGGCGGATCAGGCGATGAACCAAGGAACGGACGAAGGGGCGTGCTGGCGCGGCTGCCATCGTTCACATTCAGCCTCCGCTGGCGGTGGGAGTACCTGCTCTGGGCCATCCTGATCGCATGGGTTGCAGGCATCGTGCTGCGTGAGGCGCTCGGACACGTGGACAGTGCAGCGTTCGTGCCGATGTGGGCCAGCATCGCATTCCTTTCGTTGATGACTCTCCTGGCAGCGATGGAGTTCACCACGCGCAGGGGCGAGCTCCGGATCATGGACATCGGCATGCGGACAGGAACCGGCACAGCCGCCGTCAGGCGTCTCCTGCCCCTCATCGGCTGGCTGCTGGGGTTCATCGTGGCCATCGGCTTCTTCGGTTTCCAGACGTCCGCCATCCTCTTCCCCCTGGTCTTCCTTCCATTCGTGTTGGGCCTGCGAGGCAAGGCCTGGATCTGGGTCCTCGTCTCGATGGGGATGATCGCCGCAGTCACTCTCGGGATCATGGACAACCTGCTCAACGTGTTCTGGCCCAAGCCCTTCATCCGGAACTGGCTGTTCGGTTGAGCACATGCCTACGCTGCTGATCAAGGGGGGTTACCTTCTCCAGCCTGACGAGTCGCTCGTTCAGGCTGACCTGCTGATAACCGGGGATGAGATCGCGGCGGTCGGCGACGCGACGGCGCCACCCGGTGCGGACGTCCTCGACGTCACCGGAAAGGTCGTCATCCCCGGCCTCATCAACGCCCACACGCACTCGAACCAGTCCATCGAGAAAGGGTTGTGCGACAAGCTCCCGCTCGATGCCTGGATGGTGCTGGCATCGTACGGCGGCGCGGGAGCACGGCTGGAGCCGCGCGATCTGTACGTCTCCGCGATGCTGGGGGCGATCGAGATGCTGAGCACGGGCACGACCTCAGTGCTCGACTGCAACCGCACGGAGCCCGCCTGGTACGACGAGGGCATGGACGCCGTCATGCAGGCCTACATCGACATCGGGATGCGGGCGAACGTCGCCACCCAGTACGCCGACCTCGATTTCTTCTCCTCGATCCCTCTGGGGCTGATCGACGCCCCCGAAGACCTCACGAGCCGCGCCCGGCGAGCGAACGTCAACGACTCGCTGGACCGCGCGGGGCGCTTCATCGACCGTTGGAAGGACCGCCACCCACGGCTGACCCCGATGCTCGGCCCCTCCTCCGTGCCGCGATGTTCGCAGGAGCTCTTCGAGAGCTCGCTGGCACTCGCGCAGCAGAAGGGCGTGCGGCTGCAGACCCACCTGCTCTCGGCGAAGTCGCAGGTGCCCGTGGCGGAGGAGCGTTTCGCCGGGTCGACCGTCGACTACCTGCGCAGCCTCGGCGGCCTGCAGGAGTGGACCTCCTTCGCGCACGGCATCTGGCTCAGCGATGAAGAGGTCGCGGCGCTGGGGGAGACTGACGCCGGCATCGTCCACAACCCGGTCAGCAACCAGAAGCTCGGGGCCGGCATCGCGCCCGCCCCCGCACTCGTCCGTGCAGGCGTCAACGTCGCGCTCGGTTCGGACGGGGCGTCGAGCAACGACAGCCAGAACATGTTCGAGACGGTCAAGTCGGCCGCTATCCTGCACCGCATCGCGAACCCTCCGGATGAGTGGCCGGGGGCGGAGGACGCGCTCCGGATGTGCTGGCACGGCGGCGCGGCAGTCATGGGCAAGCCGATAGGGCGTATCGCTCCCGGTTACAAGGCCGACCTGACGGTGCTCGCCACCGATTCGCTGCTCATGGCGCCCAAAGAGCAGTTGATGAACCAGATCGTCTACTCGGAGTTGGGCATGTCCGTCGAAACGGTTATCGTCGGAGGAGAGGTCGTCGTCCGGAGCCGCCGGATACAGACCATCGACGTTGATGCAGTGCTCGGCGAGGCGCAAGAACTCGCAGCCCGGGTGTGGGCAAGCCTCCCTGAACGCTTCACGCGGTTCGAGGAGACGGAGCCGGTACTGCGCCAACTGGAACAGCGGGTCGGCGCGCTGGAACTGCGGTTCGCGCGTACGTGCGGGTGAAAGAGAGGCACACCATGGCAGACCTCGTACTGGAGAACGGTAGGCTCGTCACCCCGTGGGGCGTGCTCGACGCAGGTGTCGCGGTCGAAGACGGGCGTATCACCGCGATCGCCGCGAAGTCCGACCTACCGCCAGCAGAGGAGGTGATCGACTGCAGCGGACAGTACGTGTTCCCAGGCCTGTTCGACCCGCACGTCCACATGGGAGGGCGGACTCCCTACGAGGAGAACATCATCACGGAGACGCAGAGCGCGGCTGCCGGGGGAGTCACCTCCTTCCTGCAGTACCTGCGCTCCGACAGCATGGGATATGAGAACGTCGCGAGGCGTATCGAACTGTCGGCGGAACGGTCGCTGGTCGACACGTACTTCCACTTCATCGTGAGCGGGATGGAGCAGTCGAAAGACATCCTCAACTTCTCCGACCGGTTCGGCATCAAGACGTTCAAGTACTACATGGGGGGATACGAGCCGGGGAACCCGATAGGCATCGTCACTGCCGACGACGGCGTGCTCTACGCAGGGATGGAGCGCATCAGGCACCTCGGCGACTATTCGTTCTGCATGGTCCACGCCGAAGACCACCCACTCGTCGAGCTGTTCACCGCAGAAGTGAAGCAGACCGGCAGGCAGGACCTGCAGGCATACACGGACTCCAGGCCGGACTTCGTGGAGGAGCAGGACGTGCTCCGTGCCATCTGGATGGCGGAGCTGCTGGGCTGCCCGCTCTACATCCCGCACGTCACGGTCGGGGCTGCTATCGATGCGGCGATCGCGGCAAAGAATCGCGGCGCCCGCATCGTCCTGGAGACGTGTCCTCACTACCTAGGACTGACCGCCGACCACGAGGTGTTCCACGGCCATCGCGCCGGCATCGGCAAGGTGAGCCCACCCCTCCGAGACACGGAGAACCAGGACCGCCTGTGGGAAGGGCTGGCGACCGGCGACATCACGACGGTGGGCTCGGACCACGTGCCCATCGAGAAGAGCGGCAGCGCGCTGTGGGAGGAGCGTCCGGGCTTCGCCGGGATGGCGACGATCCTGCCCGCGCTCATCACGTTCGGGCTGAAGCCGGGGCGCATCAGCCTCGAGAAGATCGCCGAGGTGACCTCACTGAACCCTGCCCGGACGTTCGGCTACTACCCGCAGAAGGGCGTCATGGCTGTCGGCAGCGACGCGGACTTCGCCATCGTCGACCTCGACCTCGAGAAACGGGTGAACGCCGTCTCGACCCACAGCCGCTTCACGAGCGCCTTCGACGAGATGACGCTGACGGGCTGGCCGACGATGACGATCCGGCGCGGAGAGATCATATTCCGGGACGGCGAAGTGCTCGCCGAACCGGGAAGCGGCCAGATCATCCAGCGCGTCGGCTCCTCGGCCGCTTAACGCACCACTGTCGGGCGCTGGTAGCCCGGCCCCGCCTGCTCGTACGCCCGCGCCGCCCTGAGCACCACGTCGTCCTCAAAAGCGCGCCCCACCAGTTGCAGCCCGATCGGCAACCCCTCCGCCGAGAAGCCGCACGGCACCGAGATGGCGGGCAGCGCCAACGCGTTGAACGGTACGGTCAGTCGTGTCGTGATCCTGCCCTGCCCGCCCGGCGCTTCGACATCGACCGTTCCCTCGCGGACCGCAACGTCCCTGGCGTCGGCACGGTAGGCGGGAGTGGAGTTTGTGGGGGTGAGCAGCAGGTCGGTCTCGCGCATGAGGTCCTGCACCTCGTGGCGCAGCATGCTGAGTATCCGCGTGGAGCGCATCGTGTCGACGGTGTTGGTGAAGGCGCTCGCCAGGATGCGGTACCGGATGTCGTCGTGGAGGAACTCGTCGCCGCGCTCCAGCGCCAAGTCCAACAGCCAGCCCTTGTTCTCACCTTCGAACGAGGACTCGATCAGCGGCCAGTGCTCCAGCATCCCGATCTCGAGCTCGACGACCTCGGCGCCCAGGTTGGCGAGGGTATCGGCTGCCGCGCGCACGCTCTCCGCGACCTCCGGCAGCGTGTCGTTGTAGAAGTAGTTCGTCACGACAGCGATGCGGAGCCCGCGTACGCCCTCGTCGAGCCGCGCGGCGTACTCTCGATGCTCCGCCTCAGCCGATGACGGGTCACGGGGGTCGTATCCGGCGAGCGCATCCATGGTCAACGCCACGTCTTCAACGCGCCGCGCGATGGGGCCGAGGGTCATGTACCACGAACTGGTCGGCGGGAGTTCCCCGAACCGGCTGACGAGCCCGTGCGTGGGTTTCAACCCCACGACGCCGCAGTACGACGCCGGATTGCGGATGGATGCGCGAGCGTCCGTGCCGATAGACATGAACGCCTGCCCCGCTGCCACCGCAGCCGCCGACCCACCGCTCGATCCGCCGGTGATGTGGTCAGTGTCCCAGGGGTTGTGCGTCGAGCCGAACACGCTCTGGATGCAGCTGCCCGCGAGCGCCCATTCGTGCATATTGTTCTTGCCGAGCACGACTGCCCCGGCACTCCGAAGGCGCTCCACCACGGCGGCATCGAAGTCGGTGACATGCTCGGCCAGGATGGGCGACCCGCAGGTGGTGACCCATCCCGACACTGCGATGTTGTCCTTCACTCCCACAGGGACGCCATGGAGTGGGCCTCGCCAGTGTCCCTGTGCGAGTTCGGCGTCGGCGGCTTCCGCCTGGGCAAGGGCCTCTTCGGCCTTCACCACGGGGAACGCGTTGAGCCGGCCATCGGTCGCCGCGATCTGTTCGAGCGCGGCGCTGACCAACTCGACGGACGAGACTGCTCGCGTCCGCAGTTGCTCTCCTATGGACGAGATGGGTTCAAAGAGCAGTTCGTTCATGGCGCCAGCCGCTTGTCGGAGATGTACGACACGAGCCGTGGGTCGAGGCCTTCCAGCGGGAACGCGGCAAGCCGTTCGCTCGTGGCCTGCCCACGCCGGACATAGGGTAACAACGTCTCGACCTCTTCAGGAGAGAGCTTCCCGGCGAACCGGGCCTCGATCAGCTGTCGAATGAGGTCGTCTGGGGCTGGCATGGCAATATCACCCTCCGAGGGTTACTGGCGCGTCGTCCAGTTGCCGGCGTGGATGCTGTCGATGATCGACTTCATCACGTCGAACATGAACCTGGCGCCGTCGGGACGCCCGTCGTCACGGCCTATGGTGGCGTATGAGTAGCCTGTCCCGCTCACCATGACCTGGATCTTGCCGTCGGCCTCCGGCGGTGCCTGCCCTCCGATGACGGGGATGCGGAGGCTGGAGCAGACGTCAGCGTAGATGTCCGGCGTTACGTTCGTGAGGTCGATCATGGCGGCGCCCGCTTCCTCGATCTTGTGCGCCCACTTCTGGACGTACTCGTGGACGTCCGACCCGCCCTGGACCCCGCGTGCCGCCCCCTGCGTGGGGAAGCCTATCTGCGGGTAGGCGTGCAAGCCGACCTCCTGAACGGCGTAGACCTCGTCGAAGAGCTCTTCCTCGTGCGTCCGGATATCGATCTTGCACATGTCCACACCCGCTTCTTCCTTGAAGCGTTTGGCCGCGGCAGCCACGGCCTCCACTCCAGCGGCGGAGGGGACGGTGGGCATGTCCACACTCACGATGGCCCGCTCCCTGCCACGTACGACCGCCCGCGCGAAGGGGATCATGTCGTCCACGGTGCACTCGTCGACGTGGTCGTGCCCGAGCATGTTCCGGCCCAGGCTGTCACCGACCGACAGCACGTCCACACCGGCCATCTCGCATATCTTCGTCATCTGGTACTCGTAGACGACCGCAGCGGCGATCTTCTGTCCGTTCCGCTTCATCTCGTGCAGGTCTTCGACCGTGAGCATCGCCATGGTTCCCTCCTTCGTATGTGCCGAACCACCCTACACTCAGGGCAGCGGCAGGTCGACCCACTCGCCCCGGGCCAGCGAGAGCGCAGACGCCTCCAGGAACTCCATGTTCCTGACCCCGTCCCGGAAGGTGTCGCTCTCTGCGACGTCTTCTCCGCGCACGAGGCGCACGAAGTCCTCCTCCGCATGCCACGTCTCCTCCAGCCCGGCCGGAACCGGCAGCGGGGCCAGCGCCTCGTCACCTACGCGGGCGCCCATCAACTCCCCTCTCCGCGGGTAGACCAGCGTGCCCTCTTCTCCGTAGATCTCGATTCGCTCCTCACCGAAGAGCGTCACGCCGCTCTGAACGCAGGTGACGGTCGCACCTCCCGGCATCTCAGCGATGACCGTCAGGGCGTCCGGCATCTCGACGTCGATGGGAGCACCGCCCGGTCCGTCGGCCCGCTGGGAAGTGAACGTGCGTCCCCACGCAAGGACACGCTCGGGGTCGCCGAACCAGGGCCGGAGCACGTCCCAGTCGAGGCCGAGGTGGAGAGGATTCACCGCCCCGAACATGCGATGATCCTGCCGCCGCTGCAGCGGGGCCGAGCCGTCCGCGTAGTCAGAGACAAGGTAGTAGGCGAACACCTGCCGAACGGTGCCGACGTAGCCGTCGTCCAGCAGGTGCTTCACGTAGCGGCGGGCCCGCTCGTAGGAGGTCGGCGGCGCCAAGCGGGCCTTCAGGCCCGTCTCTTCAACCCTGGCCAGCATCTCCCGTGCTTCGCGGAGGCTCGCGGCCATGCGCGTCTGACAGAGCACGTGTTTTCCCGCGTCGAGCGCCGCCATGACGGCCTCGTAGTGAAAGTAGGGCTGGGTGCCGACGAAAACCGCGTCGATATCGTCCCGCGCCACCAACTCGCGCCAGTCGCCCATCGGAGCGGGGATGCCGAACTCCGCCGCGACCCGATCGGCGCTTTCGAGGCTGCGGTTGGCGACGGCCACGACCTCCGTTCCTTCGACTGCGAGCAGGTTGGGAAGCATACGGCGGCGCGTGAAGCCCCCGGCCCCGACTATGCCGATACGGACGGTATCCGACATGCTCCTCCTGAACGAGCGGCGAGCCCGTTACTCGTGTCCCAGCCTGGACCTGCCGCTGGTGTGGAACGGGCGCCCGGCCACCATGGCGGACCGCTCCTCCTGGTCCATGTTGAACAGCCGCATCCCTTCCTCCCTGCTGAGTCCGGCGATGTTGTCGGACGTGATGCGGATGATGCCGTTGTCCTCGGGAGCGCGGATGATGCCGATGGGGTCCTGCCCCTCCTTCACCCGCACCATCTGCTCTCTCCAGACCCTGCGGTTGAGGATGAGTCCCTCGTCGGTTGTGCCGAGGTGCCACTGCTCCCAGTCCGGAAGGAAGTTCCGCTCCGCAGGCCCCTGGGTCTGCTGCGCGACCTCGTCCTCCCAGATGTTGCCCTGCCGCCATGGATGGCCGTAGTTCCAGTAGGAGCCGACCTGCTGCGCCCAGTCGGGCGGCAGGTCCCGCGCCCTTCCGATACTCGGCAGCGGGCTGTTCATCGCATCGATAGCAGCCTGCCCTTCCCTCGAGATCTTCCCGTCCTCGAAGGGGTAGAAGTCGACCGTGAACCAGCGCGTGTTGTAGTCGTCCACCGGCATGGCCCACTTTATGCTGCCGGCGTTGTCCTGATTGCAGCGCTGGGTCGGCCATACGGTGTGGGTCTCGTGGTACATGAACTGGCCGGGATGCTTCGCCATCTCCTTCAGCACCTTCATGCGCGTTCCCCACCGGGTCCGCTCGAACTTCACGGGCGTCGCAAGCTGGCCGTCGGCGCCCCAGTACATCGAGCCGACTTTCGGCGGATCCCTGAACCAGCCGTGGGCGATCTCGCCGTGCCAGGGGTCCATGTTGTTGTCATGGAGGGCCTGGAACACGTTGCATCGCTCGATGTAGCCGCCGTTGCCGGTGACGCGGACACCGTCGTCGCTGAACAGCTGGTGGTACCGGGGGAAGAGCGGTTTCAGTTCCGGCGGCCCCATGTAGGCGAATATCAGGCCCCCGACCTCGTAGCACGGATACGAGAGGTGCGTCACCTTCTCGTTGAACCTGCTGCCGGGCGGCTCGCCGGGCATCTCGACCACGTTGCCGTCGCCGTCGTAGAGCCAGCCGTGGTAGAGGCAGCGGATGCAGTCGTCCTCCACGCGGCCGTAGCTCAGGGAGGTGCCGCGGTGGCTGCAGTGCTCGCCGAGGAGGTGGGGTTCGCCCCGTGAGTCGCGGAACAGGATGAGATGCTCTCCAAGGACGGTGACGCGCACGGGATTGTTGACCCCGCGGTTGCTGCCGCCGCCCACGTTCTGGGAGACCTCCACCGGTAACCAATACCGGCGGAAGACCTCACCGGACGGTGTTCCCGGCCCTACCTGGATCATCTCGAGTTCTTCGTCGTTCCTCAAGGCAGACCTCCTTCGCGAATCCCGTACGCCGTCCCTGCGGCGCCAGCGCCAGCCGGAAGCGGCACAGCTACATCTTGAGCCCCATCGTCCTCTTGTCGAAGGTAAACTCCCCGGCCTTCTTGAGCCAGGGGCGGCTCCATATCTCGTCCGTGTAGTCCGACTCCATGCGCTCGATGGGCTCGGGCATGGGCTGACCGTACACCTTCGCCATCGTCTCACCCAGTACTTTCCGCCGTGTCCCGGACGGCAGGTCGCTCAGGGTGAGTTCGATCGTGTCGTCGGTGTAGGGCCAGATACCGCCCCCGTGCGGATAGTCGTTCGCGTAGACGAAGTTATCAGCGCCCCACCGCTGGAGCAGATAGCCTCCAACGCCGTCCTGCATGAACGTCGAGTACACCTGCCGGCTGAAGTACTCGCTGGGCAGGAGGTCGAGGCCGAGGTCCCTGCCTCTGCCCGACTTGCGGTCCAAGTCCTCGAGGTAGAACGGAATCCAGCCGACCTCGAACTCCGAAAGGACGATCTTCAATCGAGGATGCCTGTGCAGCACGCCCGAGAAAATCAGTTCCGCGACGGCCTGCATGGCCACGGTCTTGTGTCCGAAGGCCTGGCGCATGAAGGTGCCGAACCGGTCCTCGTCGCCGCGTGTGACGTAGGCGCCGAACCCCGTGTTGATGTGCCAGCCGATGGGCATGTCCATCTCTTCGGCCGCCGACCAGAACCGCTCGTAGTGGTCGCCGGTGAAGGGCAACTCATCGGGCGGGGCTATCCAGGTCGCTACTCCCTTGAGGCCGCCGTCCTTAGCGCGCTGCATCTCCCTGATAGCGTAGTCGATGTCCCAGAGCCCTATGAAAGCCTGGCCCCAGAGCCGGTCCGGCGCTTCCTTGCAGAAATCCATCATCCAGTCGTTGTAGACCTGCTCCCCGGCCTGACCGAGCGGCAGATCCACCGGCTCGAAGAAGAACTGCTCGAAGAGTCCCTTGGCAAGCGTGGGATAGAGTACCTCGGCGCTTATGCCGTCGGCGGCCATGTCCTTCAGCCGTTCCCTGGGGTCCCATCCTCCGGCGCGCGCGTGGTTGCCCCGGCCGTACTCGATGCGGGGAAAGCTGAGCGCGCGGTCGCGGTACCTGAGCGGCATCTCCTTCTGCCAGAGGTCGGGAGGCTCCGACACGTGCGAGTCCCCCGATATGCGTATCTCCTGGTCAATGGCAGGCGATGTGGTCATTGCAACTCCTCATTCCGGTCATGCGCCAGCCTTCGAGGCTACTCGCGTTTCAGAGCGGTCAGCATCGTGCGGCCCAGGATGTTCTCCTTGTCCCGCTCGGTGATTCCGTCGAGGTCCGTAACGGCGTTCACGTAGTTGGGCAGTTTCATGAACTCCCCGTGGGGGTAATCGGAACCGTAGAAGAAGTTCTCACTGCCCATCATCTGCACGAGCGCCGGGATGTGTTCGGTGGACTCGATGGCCGTGAAGCAGTGCCGCTTGATCTGCTCGCTGGGCAGGTTGGGCGTGCGCGAGCAGTTGCCCTGGATGTAGAAGGAGCGGTCGCAACCCATCATCGCGTAGGGCAGCCATCCCGCGCCCGCCTCGAAGAAGCAGAACCGCAGGTTCGGAAACATGTCGAATACTCCGCCGAGCGACAGCGCAGCAACCGTGAGGCTGTACTCGAGGCCGAACCCCACGTACACGCCGACGTGGAGCCGCCGCATGCGGTCGGAGCCGATGATGGGGTACCGAGGCGCGTGATCCACCAGCGACCCGGCGCAACTCTGCGGGATGTGGTGGACGAAGATGGGAACGTCCAGCTCATTGATGGTGTCCCAGAAGGGATAGAGCTCCATGCAATCGAAGTTCTGCCCCATCCAGTTGGAAGGTATCTGGATAGCCTCGATGCCCAACTCTCTGACGACGCGCACGGCCTCCTTGCGAGACTCCTCCAGATCGTCGAACGGCAGGATGGCGGTTGCGATGAACCGGTCGGGGTACTGCCGTTGTATCGCGCCGACCGCGTTGTTGTAGGCCTTTATCATCGCGATACGGACCGGCAACGGCCGGTCGTCGCCCTCGGGCGTGCCGCCGTAGAGATGACCGAACGGCCCGTGCGGAATCAGCACCTGCGTATCGACGCCCAACTCCTCGTCAAGCACCTTCACCCGCTCTTCGGGGTCGCGGAGCGGGACACGTTTGACCTCCGCGCCCGCGCTGAACCCCCGCGTCGAGGGAGGCTCGGCCCAGAGGCACGCTTCCCTGGCATACATGTCGCGGGCCTGTTCGGTCAGCCCGTCCGGAAGGAGGTCGCGCAGCGAATCGAGGTCAACGCGGGGCACGATGTGGCTGTCGCAATCAACGATGCGCGTAGCGGTCCTCGTGGCCATGGCAGTCCTCCTCTGATTGGCGCCCTTGCCGTCGTTGAACGTCCCCTAATGGTGCACGCTCATGCGCAAGCCCCGCCAGCGTGCGGCGAACACAAGCACGGTCGTGAACAAGGTGATGATCACGCTCACGATGGCCGCCTCTTCGAGGTAGTCACCCGTCGCGTAGTCGAGGGCGACGAGCGACAACGTCATCGTCTCACGGCTCGCCAGGAGCACCACGCTCGACGTGGCGCCCGCAGCGGATACGAAATTGATCATCGCGAGCAGTATCAGCGTCGGCATCAACACGGGAATCATGATGCGGACGAACGTCCTCGTCCAACTCGCGCCCGCGATGCGGGCGGCCTCCTCGATCTCCGCACCGACCTGCAAGAGCACACCCTTGCTGATGTTCACGCCGACCGTATTGCCCTGGAGCAGCACCACGATGATGAGCGCGAATACCGTTCCGAACAGGAAGCTGAGACCGGGCGTGCCCAGGAAGATGAGCAAGAGGCCGAGCCCCGAGAGGATCCCCGGGATCGCCGCAGACGTCCAGATGACGAGGTCCAGATAGATGCGCCCTGCGAACCTCGTCCGCACGAGAATGTACGCAAGAATCATGAAGAGGAGCGGGCTTCCGATGGCGGCAGCGATGGAGATGGTCAGCGTGGTGCGGAGGCCCACCCAGAAGAAGTTGTCGGCCAGCACGAAGTCCCAGTGCTTCATGCTGAAGAGCGGGTCGATGTTGAAGTAGCCGATACGGTTCATGAAGCTGCCAACCGTCAGCGTCGCCGCGGGGAGGAGTGTGAGCGCGATCAGGAGCCCTGCCATGAGTCCGAAGATGATCCATTTGAACTTGCCCAGATCGAGCAGTCCGGGCTTGAACTGCCCGGTGATGGTCGTATAGCGGCGGCGATGGCTCACCCAGCGCTGCACCGGTATGACCAGCGCCACGACCAGCAGCGTCAGGCTCGCCAGCACCGTCGCCTGACCGTAGAGCGGTGGGTTGTTGGCGTCCACCAACTCATAGATCAGGGTGGAGTAGACGAAGAAGCCGATGGGCGTCCCCAGCAGGTACTCGATCTCGAACCCCGAAAGGATGCGCAGCAGCTGAAGCGAGAAGACGAGCACCATGGGCGAGATCATAAGGGGCAATGTGACCCGCATCATGGTCTGCAGGTTGCCCGCCCCGCCCACGCGCGCCTGCTCCTCCAACCGCGAGTCCATGTTGCGGAACGCAGGCGTCAGCAGCATGACCTTGGTGGATATCCCGTTGGCCATCAGGTGCGCCCATATGATCCCCGGCACGCTGAAGATGTTGAACGGCCCTTCCTCAACGAACGGGAGGCGTTCCAGCAGTTTGTTGAAGAGGCCGATGGACGGGTCCATCAGCATGATCCATGAGAGCGTGGTGGCGAGCCCCGGCATCATGAACGACACCCAGAACACGACCTCCAGGGTGTTGCTGAACGGGATATTGGTGCGCGCGAGGGTCCAGGCGATAACCGTGGCGATCGGGAAGCTGATCACCACTACCAGTATCCAGACCATCAGGGTATTGCCTAGGGCCCGGATGAGGCGCGGTTCCTCCCAGGCCACCCTCCAGTTGGCCAGGCCCCATTCCCGCTCTCCGAACCAGATGTATTCGGCCGTGTTGAAGCTGAGACCGAGGATGAGGATGATCGGGTAGATGAGGAAGAAGCCCAGCACGACCAGGAGCACGGCCATGAAGTACGTGCTCCGCCGGGGGCGCAGGCCCCCGACAGTAGCGATCGCTCGTGCAGCTGCTACGCTTGCCATCTACCCGACCCTCCTCGAATCGGATCAGTTGATTCCCTGTATCTCCTCGTAGATCCCTTGCGCGTACTCGTATATCTCGATCGCCTCTATGTGCTCGTTCGGGTTGCACTCGATGCAGAGCTCGTAGATGACTCCCGGCTCCCGGCGCTGGTCCGGGTCCGTCTTCCCGGGAGGCACGTCGTTCCGGAGGCTCGGCCTCGGGTACCTGTTGTCCCGCACGTTCGCAAGCTCGTTGTTCGCGGTCTGTCCATCGACAGAGAGGAGCCAGTTGAGCGCGAGCTGCGCCGCGTTCGGGTGAGGCGGATTGATGGGCGAGCTGATCTGCATCGCAGACGAGCCACCGCTCAGGAACGGTTCCTGGCCGGCCCCGGCCTCCATTTCAAACTCTGCTGTCGGCAGGCCGGACTCGCTCAGCTCATCAAGGCACTGCGCCACGTTTGACCCGAAGAATGCCCACGCGTACTTGCCCTGGGCGACGAAGTCGCACGCCCGGCGGTTGTCCGTCTCCCATGCCGCGTCGAGCACCGTCATGAACTCCTTGAGGAACTCACGGCCAAGCGACGGGTGCTTGGCTATCGTGTAGTAGTTCCCTCCTCCCGCCGTGGAGTACGGAGGAGGCGCCATCATCAGGACGTTGCCCTTGAACTTCTCGACGAACCACGGGGCGACGAAGTCCTGGTCCACCGTGATGCGCTCGATGTCCTCTTCGCTGACCATGTCCGTGTTGTAGCCGGCCGTAATGATGCTGTCACGGTTCACTATGGCGGCATACCCCAGCACGTACTTCCTGTCCACGTCAGCCCAGAGGTACTGGTTGTTGTACCAGAGCGACAGGTCCGTCACCTCCGGGTGGACCAGCAGCGGCTCCAGTTCCCGCAGGCCGTTGGCGTCAATCACCTGGTTCTGTTTGAGGATGTCCATCATGAACAGGTCGACCTCGTAGCGTTGGGCCGATTGCTCGGCCAGCAGACGTTGGACGACCTCGTTGCTTGTGCCTGTGGTGATGAGCACTTCGACGCCGAACTTGTCCTGGAAGACGTCCCAGACGGGTCTGCTGTCACGCGCGCCGGAGCCTCCGGCAGCGATGACCAGCTTCCCTTCATCCTGCGCCGCACTGATGAGCACATCCCACTCCGCCTGGAACTGCTCATCCGCAGTGGGCGTGGAGGTTGGGGTCGCCTGGGGAGGGGGCGTGGGGGTAGGCACAGGTGTGGCCGTGGGATCTGAACCACACGCGGCTGTCAGCAGCGCTGCCGCAACAGCCAGGGCCACCAGAGCTGTAAACCGGGCGAATCGATCGGTGAAGCTCATGTCGTTCCTCCCAGTCCCCTCCGCAAGGACCGACCGCTCCGCCGGTCCGCCACGCACGGCCGAACGTATCCCCTGCACCGCCCGCGTGACCCAGGGACAGGCCGAATCGTAGCCTGCTCCTCGCCGAAATTCAACGCACCATCGGAAGTAGGGCGAGCATCCACACGAAAGAGCAACGGAACTGGTTCGAGTTTCGGCGTCATTGTCGACATGACAAGCGGATTACGCTACAGAAGACGCGAGGGGCCAGCATCCTGGTTGACGAGCACAAGGCTCCGTCGTACCGTCCGAGCGCAGCAGAAGACGACACCACAGGAGGGACCCATGGTGACTGAATCGGCTCTTCCCGAGGTGATCGACTTCTGGCGCAACCACGCTTACGACGGCTGGCTGGCCAAGCAGGACGTGCCGGTCCACACCGGCTACTACGTCGAGGACGCCCGCACACTCGAACGCGGGTACTGGTCGCTGCGCGGATGCCCGGCTGCCGTCATCAGCCTCGAAGGCCACCGTGGCGTCGAACACGTCCACGTGCTGGAGATACCCCCGGGAGAGACGATCCCTCCGTTCCGCATGGCGCTCGAAGAGGTCATCTACGTCTTCGAGGGCAACGGCATCGCGAACGTCTGGGCAGAGGGGCAGCCGAAGATAACGTTCGAATGGCAGAAACACAGCCTCTTCCGCATCCCCGTCAACTACAACTACGAACTGAGCAACGCAAGGGGCGACCGGCCTGCGCTGACGCTCCACGTGAACCTGCTGCCGATGGCGATGGGCACGAATCCCAGCGAGGACTACTTCTTCAACAACCCCTACGTTGACCTCGGCCAGCTCTATGGGAACCAGGCGAAGTTCTACTCGGCGGCTCGCCCTGTCCAAGTGTCCGGACAGGGGAGCTTCTCGTCGGGGGCCAGGGCCATGAGTCACGCGCCGGACCCGGGCGTGCTAGCGCCAACGCGCCCAGCATCCGAGGGCAGCATGCGGTGGTACGGCAACTTCTTCCCCGACCTGTCGGTGTGGGACAAGCTGCAGGTTGGCGGCGGCGCGGGCCGTCTCGCCTACAGGGGCGGCATCTTCTTCCCCGGCTCGGCGTTCAGCATCGACCTGATGGTGCTCCCCTCGCGAAGGTACCGCGCAGGCCATCGTCATGCGGCGGGCGTCACTATCGTCGGCATCCAGGAGGCGGACGGCTTCGTCATCATGTGGCCCGAGGGCGGGGAATACCTAGTTGCCCCGTGGAAGGAAGGGTCAGTGTTCGTACCGCCCTACCACTGGTACCACATGCACATGAATGCCGGGCCGGTCGAGAACAGGCAGCTCCGCATCCGTGCGCCCCGGCCTGGAGCGAACCCCACCGCCGACCCCGACCGCATGATCCCGTTCACGAAACAGGACCCCTGGATCCGGCAGAAGTTCGAGGAGGAACTGGCCAAGCGGGGCCTGACCTCCCTCATGCCGGAGGAGGGATTCACGAACCCGGACTTCGAATGGGACGGGGAGTGGTTGAAGGAGGACTGAGCCTTCCATAGCTCATTTGACAGCACCCAGACAGCGTCGTACCGTCCGAGCCAGCAGCGCTCCCTGCGCCCTCAGGGGCCTCTGGAACTCGCCCAGGCGCGGCGTCAACAGGAGGAGGTCCTTTAATGGTCACAGAATCCGCCCTTCCCGAGGTAGTCGATTTCTGGCGCAACCACGCCTACGACGGCTGGCTGGCCAAGCAGGACGTCCCCGTTCACACGGGCTACTACGTCGAGGATGCACGCACACTCGAACGCGGGTACTGGTCGCTGCGCGGGTGTCCCGCCGCGGTCATCAGTCTGGAGGGCCACCGGGGCATCGAGCACGTCCACGTGCTGGAGATACCTCCCGGAGAGACAATCCCTCCGTTCCGCATGGCGCTCGAAGAGGTCATCTACGTCTTTGAAGGCAACGGCATCGCGAACGTCTGGGCCGAGGGCCAGCCGAAGATCACCTTCGAGTGGCAGAAGCACAGCCTGTTCCGAATCCCGGTCAACTACAACTACGAACTGAGCAACGCGAGAGGCGACCAGTCCGCGATCACGCTCCACGTAAACCTGTTGCCCATGGCCATGGGCACGAACCCCAGCGAGGACTACTTCTTCAACAACCCCTACGTCGACACCACCCAGCTCTACGGGAACCAGGCGAAGTTCTACTCGGCGGCGGCGCAGCCCGTGCGCCTCTCGGGGTCGGCGAGCTTCTCGTCGGGCGCCCGGTCGATGGGGTACGAGCCGGGCGCAGGGGCCGGAACGCTGGCGGAAGACTCCCGGTCCGCGGGCCGGAGCAGCATGCGGTGGTACGGCAACTTCTTCCCCGACCTGTCGGTGTGGGACAAGCTGGAGGTCGGCGGCGGGGCGGGGCGCCTCTCCTACCGAGGCGGCATCTTCTTCCCCGGGTCGGCGTTCAGCACCAGCCTCATGGTGCTCCCTTCGCGAAGGTACCGGGCCGCCCATCGCCACGCGGCGGGCGTCACCATCGTCGGCATCCAGGAGGCGGACGGGTTCGTCCTGATGTGGCCCGAGGGAGGCGACTACCTGGTTGCGCCATGGAAGGAGGGGGCCGTGTTCGTGCCTCCCTACCACTGGTATCACATGCACATGAACGCGGGGCCCGTCGAGAACAGGCAGCTCCGCATCCGGGCGCCGCGGCCGGGAGCGAACCCCTCCGCCGACTCCAAGCGCATGATCCCCTTCCACGAACAGGACCCCTGGATCCGGCAGAAGTTCGAGGAGGAACTGGCCAAGCGCGGGCTCACCTCGCTCATGCCGGAGGAGGCGTACACGAACCCGGACTTCGAGTGGGACGAAGAGTGGCTGAAGGAGGACTGAGATGCTGAGCGTCGAGCAGACGGAGATGCTGACGAGGGTCGGCCCCGGTACTCCGATGGGCGACCTGCTGCGGAGGTATTGGACCCCCATCCTGCTGCAAGAGGAACTGCCCGAGCCCGACTGTCCTCCTGTGCGCGTCCGCATCTTCTGTGAGGACCTCATCGCGTTCCGCGACAGCGAAGGGCGGCTCGGCCTCGTCGAGGAACTCTGCGCTCACCGGCAGACCAGTCTCTTCTTCGGACGCAACGAAGAGGGCGGCCTGCGCTGTCCCTACCACGGCTGGAAGTACGACGTGGCCGGGAACTGCATCGACATGCCGACCGAGTCTCCGGAGAGCAACTTCAAGCACAAGGTGAAACTGGTCTCCTATGAGGCAAGGGACGGCGGAGGGCTCATCTGGGCGTACCTCGGGCCCAGGGAGTTCATGCCTCCCGAGCTCCCGAAGTTCCGGTTCATGGACGTGCCGGAGGAGCACCGGCTCCATACCAAGTACCTCAGGGAGTGCAACTTCGCCCAGGCCATCGACGGAGGTATCGACTCCGTCCACACCAACTTCCTGCACGCCGGCCTCGACCGTTACCGCAAGACCGACGCCTACAGGGAGCGCATCAAGGGCAGCAGCGACCTCGACCTGCTCTACCGGACGGCAGACGACGCGCCGAAGTTCATGACCAAGCGCACGGACTACGGTCTGCTGGTAGGCGCGCGCAGGAACCTCGAAGCCGAGAACAAGTACTACTGGCGCTTCAACCACTTCCTCATGCCCTTCTACTCGATGACGCCACGCGGCGGAGGTGGACACGCCTTCGTACCCATCGACGACTACAACTGCTGGTCGTTCAATCTCTCTTCCCGGGTCGACCGTCCGTACACGGAGGAGGAGCGGGAACACCAGCTCGCCGGGGTCGCCTCAGACCACGACCTCGCGGGTGGAGTCAACATGCACGGCGGACTCGTCCCCGGCACCTACCGGACCATCCGCAACCGCGACAACGACTTCCTGATCGACCGCCAGATGCAGAAGGAAGTGAACTTCACCGGCCTTGCCGGCACGGGCATCCAGGACTCGATGGCCCAGGTGACGATGGGCGCCATCGCCAACCGGACGAAGGAGCACCTCGGTGTGACGGACATCGCCATCATCCAGGCGCGGCGCCTGATGCTCGGCCAGGCAATCGACCTGCAGGAGGGCATCGAGCCCGCGGAACCGCACACGCCGGAGGCGTACTCGGTCGTCGGCGTGCAGTTCGTGGAAGAGAAGGATGTCACGTTCGACGAGTGCATCGAGCGCCAGCGTCCCAGGCTCTATGCCGCGCTCGGCAGCTGAACGGGAGGTCGAGGATGGTCGTGAAGACTCAGGCCGCCACCCTCGTGGCGCCCAAGCAGTTCGAGATCCGCGAGTACGACGTACCCGAACTCACGTCAGAGACGGGGCTCATGAAAGTGGAAGCCGTCGGCATCTGCGGCAGCGACGTCCGGTCGTACCGGCAGCCGGTCCCCGTGCCCAGGATCATGGGACACGAGAACGTTGGAGTGATGGCTGCAGTGGGGAGGGAGGCCGCCGAACGCTGGGGAGTGAAGGAAGGCGACCTGGTCATCCCGGAAGAGTACGTGCCGTGCTTCCACTGCAAGTACTGCTACACAGGACGGTTCCGCTTCTGCAACCAGACGGACCGCGGCTACGGAACTCTGCTCAGGCACGGCTCCACGACGACAGACGTCTGGCCTTCCATCTGGGGCGGCTTCAGCCAGTACATGTATCTGCCCCGGAACACGGTGATGCACCGCGTGGACAAGCCCGTTCCGGTGCACGTGCTAGCCCTCTACCTCCCGCTCGCCAACGGGATCGAGTGGGCGTGCCGCTACGGCGGAGCGCAGCGCGGCAAGAACGTCCTCATCCAGGGGCCGGGGCAGATGGGGCTCGCGTGCGCTTTCGCGGCGAGCCAAGCCGGTTCCGATTGCGTCATCGTGACCGGACTGAGCCGCGACTCCGTTCGCCTCGACATGGCGAAGCGCCTCGGAGCGGACTACACCATAGATATCGAGACCGAGGACTTCAGGGAGCGCGTGCATGAGATCACCGGCGGAGGCATCGACGTGGTGGTGAACGTGACGGGCGGCGGCGCAGGAGCAGTCTCCGACGCGCTCGCAGTCGCAAGCAAGGAGTGCACGCTGGTGCTCGCCGCAGCAGGAGACGACCCTATATCCCTGAGCGCAGTCGGCGAGCGGCGGCGGAAGGACATCACCATCAAGACCGCGCACGGACACTCATACTCGTCGGTGTCCGAGTCCATCGCTTACCTGACCTCCGGCAGCTACCCGGAACTGCTCGAGGTCTCGACCCACCAGTTCCCACTGCCGGAAGTAAGGCGTGCCCTGGACACCGCCGCAGGCGAGGGCGAACCGGGCGCGATCCACGTAACCCTGATGCCGTAGACGAGGAGGAGGTGTGCGATGGCGGAGATCGTCCTGGGGATAGGGGCATCTCACGGGCCGACGATCCAGTCGCAGCCCGAGGACTGGCTGCGACTCGGACAGAAGGACATGGAGGACCCGCGATACGATTTCGACGCGGTGCTCGCGTCGGCCTCGCCGGAGATCGAGCGCGAGCTCGAGCCGGAAGTGCTCCAGGAACGCTACGAGTCCATCCAGCGCGCCATCGAGGAGATGTCAAACGTCCTGCGGGAGGCCGCGCCCGACGCCATCGTGTGCGTCAGCAACCCCCACGGCGTACCACCGCAGGACCGCATGGAGCCGGTGTTCGGCATCTACATGAGCCACACTGAGTCGAAGGTCGAACGCTCCGGGCACCAGACCAGCGGCCGGCGCAAGGGGGCCGAACCTCAGCAGACGTTCAGGCAGGTGGAGCCGTACGCCATCTGCCCGGAACTTGCGGACCGCTTGATGCACTGCCTCATCGCCGACGGCATCGACGTGGCAAGCTGCTTCCAGTCCGACCCGACAGCGGGCATCGAGGGTCCCTTCACCTTCGCCTACGACATGTTCCTGCCCGACCGCAGCACACCCGTCGTGCCGTTCCTGCTCAGCCGTTACCTCCCGCATCAAGCCACATCAGCACGGTGCTACACGGTGGGGCAATCGATCCGGCGCGCCATCGAGTCGTGGGACAGCGACATGCGCGTCGCCATTATGGCGTCCGGGGGACTCAGCCACCAGATCATCGACGAGGAGTTGGACCGCCAGGTCATCGAGGCGCTCCAGCACAAGGACGTCGAGACGCTGAGCTACCTGCCTCGGGAGCGGCTCAACCGCGCTCCGGGGACCCCGGAGATCCTGAATTGGGTCGTTCTCGCGGGCGCGGTGGACGATCTGGACATGACCCTGATCGATTACGTCCCCTGTTACCGCTCCCTCGCCGGCACCGGCCACGGAGTAACGCTCGCCTACTGGCGATAGGAGGAGGATCGCGATGAGCTACAACGGGCATGTGGTGGTGGACTCGGACTGCCACCTCCGCGAGTACTGGGAGCTGGACAGGACATATAAGGAGACTATGGACCCTGAGTACCGGGAGAAGTACGCCTGGTTCAGCGCCGCCGTACGCTCCAGGCAGGCCAAGCCCGGCGACGTGGGCTTCACGCCGCTGTTCTGGCCGCGCCACCCGGACCGTCCCCTGGGACTTGATGAGGCGTTCGAACTCGCCGACCCCGCACTGCCCCAGGACCGCCCGGAGCGACCGGCGCCCACCGTCACCGGCAGGGGATACGACATCGACCCCACGTGCAACTGGGACCCGTCGACACGCCTGCACGACATGGAAGTTGCGGGTGTGGACGTCAGCTTCATCTTCCCCAGCCAGGCCGACGGTTTCTGCACGCTGGGCGACATCGGGTTCGAGAGCGCGCTCCACCGCTCCTACCACCGCTTCATGAGCAACTACTGCGCCGACGCCAACGGCCGACTCTGGTGGATGGGCGTACTCACCATGCGCGACCTGCCGGAGAGCATCGCGCAGCTCGAGTACTGGGCGAAGGAGGACCCCCACTTCGCGGGCGTACACCTCCCGCGGGCCTGCCCCGACGGGCGGATGCTCGACAACCCTGACCTCTACCCGTTGTACGCGGCGTGTCAGGACCTCAACCTGCCCCTCTGGGTGCACGGGGGCGCCAACCGGCCCCCGCTGACCCCTTGGGTGCACGCCCCCAACGGCCTCTACCACGCCATAGGAGGGCAGTACGCGCTGACGGCCCTCGTGGGCGGAGGGGTCTTCGACCTGTTTCCCGATCTTCGCATCGGCCTGTTCGAGAGCTTCGGCGGGTGGATGCCGTACCTGATCGAGAAGCTGGACGACGGCTTCACTCCGGGTTCCACCGTGACGCCCAAGATGAAGCGTACCGCCTCTGAGATCGTGGAGAGCGGGCAGCTCTTCGTCTCGGTCGAGGCAGACGAGCAGCACATCCCTTACGCGGTCGAGACTCTCGGAGAGCACCTGTGGCTGTTCTCCACGGACTACCCTCACGGCGGCAGCCCGTGGCCGGAGGGAGTGCCGCTGATCGCGGAGCAGGAGATGCCTGAGAGCGCCAAGATCAAGCTTCTGGGAGAGAACGCGCTCCGGTTCATGCCCCAGCTAACCGGCGTGGTGCCGTCGCTGGCCGGCGTCGGGGCATAAGCGAGCCCAGCAAGGCCCGACAAAGGAGGGCACATGGTCGACCCTACTGCGGAAGTCAAGATCTCGGCCGACGCGCACGTCGCTGAGCCGCTCGACCTGTGGCAGCAACGGATGCCGGCCAGGTACCGCGACCGCGCTTTCCACTGGCCCGGCCAGCAATACGGCAAGGGGCAGTACCGGCGGGAAGGCGGCTGGGACCCCGTCGCACGCCTCAAGGATATGGCCGCCGACGGCGTGGTCGCGGACGTCCTCTATCCCACGCGGGCCAAGAGCGTGTTCCGGCTCGATTACGAACCGGAGATATCGGAGGCAGCGGCCCGCGTCTACAACGACTGGATGATCGAGTTCTGCCAGGAGGATCCGACCCGCCTCTGGGGACAGGCACTTCTCTCTCTCTGGAACATCGAGAACGCCATCATCGAGATGGAGCGGTGCCGGAATGAAGGGCTGGCTGGCGTCACGACGTGGATGGTGCCGCCGGACCCCCTGCGGTTCTCGTCCGACCATTACGAACGGTTCTGGGACGCGGCCGAGGCCACGGAAACGCCCATCAGCATGCACATCAACAACGGCTTCGGCCCGTACGCCGAGGCAGCAGAGTCGGTTCGCACCCGCAACAAGGGAGACGCGCTCTCCGAGTTGAGCTTCACCGCCACCGGCCACAAGAAGATCGCCGCGGACACTCTGACCGACATCATCTGCTCCGGAGTGCTCGAACGGCACCCCCGGCTGAAGATCATCGTCGCTGAGACCGAGGTCGGATGGATCCCGTTCTGGCTGGAGGAGCTCGACAAGCGACTGCGACGCAAGGGCGACCTTCCGTTTGAACCCAGTGAATACTTCTACCGCCAGTGCTACGCCACGTTCAGCGACGACCCCGTCGGGGGACAATTGCTCTCGCGCTGGGGCGCGGACAGCTTCCTGTGGGCGAACGACTACCCCCACCCCGGCACCGGCGACACCTGGCTCTTCTCCGGAGCGATCATCGAACGGGACCTTGGTCACCTGCCCGGCGAGACACGGGCGAAGGTCGTGCGCGAGAGCGTCGCCGCGCTCTACGGCAAACCCATACCGGAGCCCATGCCCGCGCCGTCCGAATACGACGAGTCGATGCAGGAGTGGTGCGCGGAGCGGGACGGGTACTACGTCGGTATCTCCTGACCGGTCTGTAGAGGTACGCGTTGGAGGTGAAGCCTTGAGCACGCCAGTAAGCGACCGCCAGCCCCGCATATCGGCAGACTCTCACATGTGCGAGCCGCTGGACCTGTGGGAGACGCGGCTCCCGGAGCGGTTCCGCGAGTATGCGATCCACCTGCGGCACGAGTACGGCACCGGCTTCTACTTCAGGTCGGGCGGGTACGAGCCCGGCCCTCGCCTCGAAGACATGGCCCGCGACGGCGTAGTCGCCGAGGTCCTCTATCCGACGTTCGGAAAGGACATGTACGACACGGAGAGGCCGCCCGAAGCCGCGGAGGCCTGCGCCCGCGTCTACAACGACTGGATGATCGAGTTCTGCCAGGAGTCTCCCGACCGCCTGTGGGGCCAGCCGGAGATTCCCCTATGGAACATCGACAATGCCATCGAGGAGTTGGAACGCTGCCGGAAGGCGGGACTCGTCGGCGCGACGGTCTGGATGGTGCCGCCTCCCGATATCCCGTTCAGCTCCGACCACTACGAGCGGTTCTGGGCGGCGGCGCAGGACATGGACGCGCCCGTCAGCATGCACATCAACACGGGGTTCAGATCCTACGATGCCGGGGCGCGCGAGGCAGGCCGAAGCCGGGACCACCTCGCATCGCTCAAGCGCAGCGCCAGCGGCCACAAGCAGGTCACTGCCGAGGCGTTGACGGACATCATCTGCTCAGGCGTGCTGGAGCGTCACCCGCGCCTGAAGATCATCGTGGCCGAGGTGGAGGTGGGCTGGATCCCGTTCTGGCTGACGGAGATGGACAAACGCTCCCGGCGTCAGTCCCTCCCCCTCAAGCCGAGCGAATACTTCTACCGGCAGTGCTACTCCACCTTCACGGAAGACGAGGTGGGCGGCCGCCTGTTGGAGTGGTACGGCGCAGACAACTTCATGTGGTCGACGGACTACCCCCACGTGGGAACGGGCAACATCTGGCTCTTCTCAGATGAGGTCATCGACCGCACGCTGGGACACCTCGAACCAACGACGCAGGCGAAGGTGCTGGCCGAGAATGTCGCTCAGCTCTACGGCAAGCCCATCCCCGCCCCCATGCCCGAGCCTCCCGTCGACCCCGCACTCGAAGAGTGGCGCAAGACCCGCACTCTGGCCAGCGCCTGAGATAGGAATCCAGAGCGTATAGCGGAATATGAGGTACGAGAACAGCCGCCTCCTTGAAGCAGGCTTGCTCTGGCAAGAAGAATCAGCGTATTCTGCCCTCACTCGCAAACGAGCGCGAGTTCGCACAGTCATCGCAGCCCAGCCACACGCTCGTATACAAGTGAAGAGGACTCGCAACCTACTGCAAACCGACGGCGGGAGGGGAACGATGCAGAGGGTCAAGGTCACTTTCGGACTGATAGCTGTGTTGGTCCTACTCGGGCTTGCCGCAGCCTGCGGGGGAGATGATCCGACTCCCACGCCGGCGCCCCCAGCCGCTACTCCCACACCCGTGCCTTCCGGGGTGACGCCGCAGCCTACGCCCACACCGGACCCATTCGCCGAGGAGTGGGCTAATCTGATTGAGGCGGCACAGGCTGAGGGTCAGCTCGTCATCGCGCTCAGCGGCTCGGACTCCCTGACGGGCCGATTCGCCTTCCAGACATTCGAGGACACGTTCGACATCGAGGTTGTAACGAGCAGTGGGAGCGGGGCGGACAACGCCAACCGCATCCTCGCCGAGCGGTCGAGGGGCGCCTACACTGTTGACCTCACCACCGTGAGCGGCGGCTCGATGGAGCGCCTGCGGGAAGCCGGGGTCTACGTCCCCGTGGAGCCTCTGCTGATCCACCCGGATGTGCTCGACCGCTCCACCGGTTGGTACTTCGAAAACGTGCTCTGGTCCGACTCCGAGAGCAAGTACGTGATGTCGGACGCTCTCAGCGTAGGAGCCATCGGGAGCATCTGGTACAACACCGAAAACGTCACGCAGGAAGAGCTGGACCTCATCAACACCTACCAGGACCTGCTCCGCCCCGAGTTCAAGGGACGCATGGCCATGCGCGCCATGAACAACCCCGGCAGCAAGTCCGTTATCGCAAGGCTGTGGCTCGCTCCGGGACTGGGGCCGGAATTCCTGGACGCCATCCACCGCGAAACCGATATGGACCTGGTCGGGGCCGAGGCGGACAGGGAGTTGGCGGAAGGCGTCGCCAATGGGAAGTGGGACTTCGGCCTCTTCGGCGGCGGCCGCGACTTCAGGGCACTCCAGAACCTGCAGCTCCCCGTCAGAGAGCTCACGCTGACCAAGACGATCGGCGCGCTGTCCACGGAGATCAGCGGCGGGGTCGGCGTGGTGGACCAGGCTCCTCACCCGAACGCCGCCAAACTGTTCGTCAACTGGTGGTACTCCAGGGACGGCCAGACCGCGGACATCGAGAGCACATCCTCCTTCGGACCTCTCGGGGCTGTCTCCCTGCGCTCCGACGTGACGCTGGGCACGTTCCCGGAGCACCTGAAGGAGACGCTACAGAACGTCCCGAAGTGGAGGGCTGAGGGCACCATAGACGAGTACCTCGTGGTCTACGAACTCAACGACGAGTGGTTCCAGGTCCGCGAGAGCACCGAGGTGTTCTTCAACGACCTCTACAAGGAACTCGGCTACGATGCCTGGGTGAACTACAACCTGCCGTAGTCAGCATGGAAGGCCGGCTCCGAGGTCGCTGCGCGACCCCTGGAGCCGGCCTCAATCCCACGCTGGAGCTTCGATTGGCCGCCATACCGATCCGGTCAGGCGTCCCGAACTGGCTGGTCTCACGACTGCGGTCGGAGACCGGAACGATGGTCATGGCCGTCACCATCCTGGTACTCGGCTTCTACCTCATGTTCCCCGTTATCCTGCTGCTCATCCTGAGCTTCAACGTCGCGGACGACTTCCTCGTCCCGCCCATCGTCTGGGGCTTCGACAACTGGATCGAGTCGTTCAGAGACCCCCGCATCTTCGAGGCGATCAGGAATACGTTCGTACTCTGGTTCCTCAACTTCATATTCAGCTTCCCTCTGGCGATAGGCATCTCCCTGGTCCTGGCTCGCACTCACATCCCCTGGACCCACGGACTCGAGTATCTCTTCTGGATCTCCTTCGTCTTTCCGAGCCTCGCGAACACCGTCGGCTGGATCATGCTGCTCGACCCGGACATCGGCATGATCAACACAGCGCTCGAGGCGCTCCCATTCATCGAGGAAGGCCCCTTCAACATCTTCAGCTTCTGGGGCATCGTCTGGACCAAGCTCCAGTCCGACAGCGTCTCCTATTTCGTCATCCTGCTCACCCCGGCCTTTCGCAACATGGACCAGGCGCTTGAAGAGGCGGCGCGGGTCTCCGGCGCGTCCAAGTTCGGCGCCATCTTCAAGGTCACCCTACCCGTCATGATTTCGCCCGTTATCCTCGTCACCGCGCTCCAGTTGCTCCGCATCTTCAGTGGGTTCGAGACCGAATGGATACTGGGCGCGAGTTGGGGTTTCTTCGTCTACTCCACCCTCATCTTCAACCAGACCTCCCAGTTCATCCCGCAGTATGGCAACGCCATCGTCCTCGCCAGCCTCACGATGGTCATCATCGCAGTCATCTTCCCGATGCAACGCTGGGTTGTGAGCAGGCGGCACTACACCACCATCTCCAGTCAGTTCAGGCCGGGCCTCATCGACATCGGGCGCTGGCGGTGGGTGGTCCTCGTCGCCATCATCCTGCTCATCGCCATGTTCACGGCCCTCCCCTTCTTCGTCATCATCATCGGCAGTTTCATGTCACGGGTGGGCTTCTTCGATGCGGTCCCCCTGTGGACCACCAAGCACTGGGTGGACGTCTTCAGCGATCCTCTCTTCCTGAGGGGGTTGCGAACCACCACCATCCTGGCTTTCAGCGCCGGCATCGGCAGCCCGATCCTCTTCTCCCTCATCGCCTACATGATCGTCCGCACGAAGTGGCGGGGACGGCGCATCCTGGACGGCACCATCTGGGTATCGGCGGTCTTCCCCGGCATCATCTCCAGCCTGGGCCTACTCCTGATGTTCCTCTCCGTCCCAGGCCTCAGGTTCCTGTACGGCTCCATCTGGGCGCTGATCCTGGTGGTGCTCATAGCCGGAAATACCACCGGCACCAACATCTTCAAGGGCGTGATGGTCCAGCTTGGGAATGACGTGGAAGAGGCCGCACGCGTGGCGGGCGCGGGCTGGTTGAAGACCTACTTCAGGATCGTCATCCCGCTCCTCATGCCTACTATGGTCCTCATCGGCATGCTCAACTTCATCAGCGCGGCATCCACGACGTCGAGCATCATCCTCCTCGCGTCCCGTGACACCGTGACGCTTTCCATCATCGGGTTGGAGTGGGCTTCTCCCTCGCTCGGCAGGACCGAGAACGCCGGAATCATCAGCCTGGTAATCATGATGTACACACTTGTCCTTGCTCTCATCGGTCGTCACTACGCGCTGAAACTGGGCTTGCGACAGGACATGAAGGTCGCACGCAGGTTCGGCGTAACCGAGACATCTGCAACCGCTGCTTCACCGACCACACCAGCCCGAAACGCTTAGGAGGCCATCGTGGAAACCACCGTCAAGCCGTCGGCCTTGTCAAAGGAAACCCGCTTCACTAGACTCGCTCGAAACCTGTTCGCGCGTCGCCGGCGCCCTTCTGCGCCTCAATCGACTCCAAGGGCGCCCCGAGGCCTGTCCATTCGCCGGGTTGGAGGTCATCGGATGCTCACTATCAAGCGCATATGGGCGGTACTGGTTCCAGTGGTCCTCCTGTCCTTGCTGGCCGCCTGCCAGAGCGACCCCACGGCAACCCCAGTCCCGACAGCAACGCCTACTCCAGCCCCCACTGCCACACCGACACCGGTTCCTCCGCCAACTCCGACGCCGACACCGGACCCCGCCGCGGGTGCGCTCGTTATCGAGTCGATCGTGTTTGAAGACGAGCACATCGTGATTACGATGGGCCCCGAGGCCGGGGGTGGATTCGAGGCTGGGGAAGTCGCCCGTTCGAAAGAAGGCGACGGATGGGCAATCTGGCTCGACCCCGGCGACAAGGTATTCGTCAGAGAGATCAGCCAGAGCCCGACCGCCGTCGACCGCCACCAGTTCGCCATGCCGGACCTGGGCGTGGGCTTCCCACTGCACGAGATCGACGCCGGCGGGCCGGTGACCAATTGGAAGTTCACGTTCTACGACGAGGGCATCTACGCGATCAAGGACGCACACAATCACGGCAGGGCGTTCTTCGCCGTTGGCGACGTCGACCTCACCGCATACACACCTGTGACGTACATCCTCGACGAGATCCGCGTGCGCGACGACGTGTGGGAGCTTCGCACGGGCACTGAAGCCCTCTGGGGCTACGAAGCCGAGCAACGCGTACGCACCGACGAGGTTGGAGACATACGTGTCTTCCTGAACGCTGGCGACAAGATCGTCTTCCCGGACGGCCTCACCGGCAGCAGCGGTAACGCAGCCACGTACTTCGTCACCATCGACGAGATCGGACTGGACGCCGAGGTCCCGCCGGGCGAGGACACCAACGCTGGCATCGAGCTCGAATTCCCGGAGCCCGGCGTCTACCGCCTCTACGACTCCTCTGACCCTGAGCACACCAAGGGCAACTTCTTCATCATCGTCGCCACTCCTCCGACCGGTCAGCCGGCCACCTACGAGCTCGACGAGATCAGGGTGCGCGACGACGTGTGGGAGCTCCGCATAGGCGCCACTGCGTACTGGGGCTACGAGGTCGAACAGCGCGTCCGCACCGATGAGGTCGGTGACATACGCATCGCCATCAACGCCGGCGACAAGATCGTCTTCCCGGACGGCCTCACCGGCAGCAGCGGCAACGCGGCAACCTACTTCGTCACCATCGACGAGATCGGACTGGACGCCGAGGTCCCGCCGGGCGAAGACACCAACCTCGGTATCGAGTTGGTATTCGAGGAACCCGGCGTCTACCGCCTCTACGACTCCTCCGACCCCGAACACACCAAGGGCAACTTCTTCATCATCGTCCAGTAACCCTCAGCGGAGCGGCAGCGCTGCCGCTCCGCACCAACGACGCAGGCTGACGCGGGGAGAGCTATGGAAACGCAGGAGATGAACGACCTGCTGACGCTCGTGGGGCCAGGCCAGCCTGCGGGTGAGTTGCTGCGGCGCTACTGGCATCCTGTCGCGGTCGCGCGAGAGCTCACGGACGAGCAACCGACCCGGTTCGTACGGCTGCTGGGCGAGGACCTCGTCCTGTTCCGCGACAGGTCAGGCCGTGTTGGGCTTCTTGCGGACCATTGTGCGCACCGCAGCGCGTCACTCGTCTACGGGCGTGTCGAGGAACGCGGCATCGCCTGTGCCTACCACGGCTGGCTGTACGACACGGAGGGGAACGTCCTCGAAACCCCGCCGGAGCGGAATGAGGCGATCATCCACTCGGTGAAACAGCAGGCGTACCCCGTCCAAGAGATGGTAGGCCTCTACTGGGCGTACCTGGGACCCCTTCCCGCGCCGGTCATCCCGAAGTTTGATGTATGGGCGAGGCGCGACGGCACGCGCAAGATCTGGGTGCAACCCGTGCTGGACTGCAACTGGCTCCAGCCCACGGAGAACTCGATGGACCCCGCCCACGCGCACATCCTGCACCAGGGGTTCCGCAAGGTCGTCAACACAACGCGCGGCAATATCGACGACGTCGCGCAGTTCGACTTCTACGAGCTTCCGTACGGACTGATGAAGAAGCGTGTTCTCAAGAGCGGAGTCGTCGATGAGCACCCCTTGCTCTTCCCGAACATCCTGAGGCACTTCAGAGAGACGCAGATACGAGTCCCCGTCGACGATACGCATACACAGATATTCATCATCGACTTCTACCCAACGGCCGATGGGAGCGAACCGCCCGACGACGAGCCCGAGGTGGAGTACGTCGCCCCGTTCAAGTCCCCGGCGGACGCGCTGCACCCCTTCACGCGCTTCGAACTGAGACCGCCCTGGCTCAAGGGACATACTGCCCAGCCTGAGGACCACATGGCGTGGGAGACACAGGGCCCCATCGCCGACCGGACGAGGGAGCACCTGAGCTACTCCGACAAGGGCATCGCTCTCCTGCGGAGGGTGTTGCGGGACAACATCATGAAGGTGCAGGCGGGCGAAGACCCCAAGGGAGTGCTACGCGACCCGGACCACCCGATCATCGACACCAACCTGGACGAGTCGCTGCGGTTGGAAGGGAGGCGTGACGACTCCGTTCTGGAGTCTGTGGTCATGCCCGCCGGAGTGCCCGGCCCCTTCCAATGGAACGAGAAGGACTCCTAGCGCGCCCCGCCCGGACCGCGACTCGCGGAGAGTCGCGTTGCAGGAGATGAACCGACTATGCCGCCTCTTTCGTTGAAGATGGCAACGGGCGATTACGGACATACCCGTCCGCTCAAGGACGGAACGGTCACTTCCGAGTGGGTAGCGTTCGAGCACGTCGAGGTGCCGAACATCATCAATGCATTCCGCCGCATGATCCGCGACCTCGAGTTCGACGTCTCGGAGATGGCGCTCTCCACCTACCTCTGCGCCCGGGCCCACGGCAAACCGATCACCGCTTTGCCCGTCTTTCTCGTCAGGGCCCTGCACCACGGCTCGATCGTCTACAACGTCAAGTCCGGCATCCGTACTCCAGCAGACCTCCACGGGCGAAGAGTGGGCGTGCGCGCCTACACGGTGACCACCGGCGTCTGGAATCGCGGCATCCTCCAGTCGGAGTACGGCGTGGACCTCGATGAGGTCACATGGGTCATCAACAGCGACGAGCACGTTGCCGAGTACCAGACCCCGCCGAACGTCGAATCAGCGCCGTTCGACCGCAGCCTCGCCGACCTGCTGAGCGACGGGGAGATCGACGCGGCCATCGGTGTGGCGCCATCGGCAGAAGCGGGGTTCGCCCCGCTGATCCCGAATGCCCGCGAGGCAAGCATCTCGTGGCTGCAGGCGACCGGCGTCTACCCGATCAACCACACGCTGGTCGTCCGCAACGAACATCTGGCAGCCAGTCCCGGGCTTGCCGTCGAGCTGTTCGGGTTGTTCAAGCAGGCGAAGGAGCAGTTCCTTCCCACGCTCGACACAGCGCCAGCGCTGGCAAATGAAGACGCACGCGCCAGAGACATGCACGGAGTTCTCGGAGGCGACCCTCTTCCGTTCGGGGTCGAGGCCAACCGGGCTTCTCTGGAGACCTTCATCGGTTTCACGGTCGACCAGCAGATCATCCCTGCGACCATATCTCCGGAAGCAGTGTTCGAACCGAGCACGCGAGCGTTGGAAGGGTAGGAGGAGCGGAGCCATGGCAGACCTGCGATTGAAGACCGCCACCTTCCCTCACGGTCAGTGGGATGGACTGAAGGACGGGCGGGTCAAGCCGGAAGGCATCGAGCTGGAGCATGTTCAGGCCAGCCCCAACACATACCGGCGGATGGTACGGGACCTCGAGTTCGATGTCGCTGAAGTGGCGCTCACCACGTTCGTTGCGGCCAGGTGGTTCGGGGTCCCCATCACCGGTATCCCCATCTTCTCGAACCGGGACGTGACCATGAGTCCCATCTCCTACAACGTCCGGTCGGGCATCAAGGGCCCCAAGGACCTGGAAGGAAAGCGGATAGGGCTTCGCTCCTACACGGTGACGAACACCACCCAATGCCGCGCCCTGCTCAACTACGAGTTCGGCGTCGACACGGACTCCATCCGGTACTCGGTGAGCGAGGACGCCCACGTGGCGCAGTACGTCAACCCGCCGAACGTCACGCAGATCGCGCCGGATAAGACGCTGGAACAGATGCTGGCGGACGGAGAGCTGGACGCGGGACTTCAGCTCGCGGTCAAGCCGGAAGGCGACATCCGGCTGCTGTTCACCGAGGAGGAAGCGAACGAAGTAGGCCTCGGGTTCTTCAGAAGGACAGGCGTCTATCCCATAGGACACGTCATGACGATCAAGGACGACGTGCTGCGAGAGCACCCATGGGTGGCTCCGGCGATGTTCAGGGCTTTCGCTGCGTCGAAGGACCTGTACGTTGACTCACTGTCGAGCATCGCCAATCCGGGACACCGCGACCTGCAGGCCATACGCAACCGGGACCTGGTCGGCGGAGACCCGTTCCCGATGGGCATGGCGAAGAACCGCAAGGCGATGGAGGCGATGGTCCGGATAGACGTCGACCAGCACATCATCCCCGAGCCGGTGGACATCGACAGCCTCTTCGCGCCCGGTACGCTGGACCTCGAGTAAAGGGACGCCGGTCCTTATCCGAACTGCCCGCCCAGGCCGATGGCATCGGCCCGCAGAGCCCCATGCTCGAGTATGGCGACCAGCCCGTTCCAACCGCCGCCTTCGCGGTCCGCGCGCGATGGACTCCGACTGCGTCGTCGCCACTCCGCCTTGTCTTCTTCAGAGATGTCCGGCGCTCCACCCCCCAGGTGCGCGAGCCAGTTGATGCGTGCGAGGCTCTCGAGTGCCAGCGCGCGGGAGACCGCCTGCTCCACCGTCCTGCCGGCGACGACGATGCCGTGGCCTCGCATCATCACCATGTTGTGATGCGCCATGAGGTCGAGGAACGGCGCGGTCTCCTCGGGCGTGTGCAGCGTGATCGAACGGTCGTAGACGGGCGCTTCGTTATTCAGCGCGATGCGCATTGCCCCCGGCTCGTAGCCGCTGAAGATGGGGCGCAGTTCGACCCTGTTCATGGTGCAGAGCAGAACGCCGGGAGGGTGCGCGTGAATCACCGCGTTGACGTCTGGGCGGTACTTGTACAGGTCCGTGTGGAGGTATATCTCGCTGACGCGGTTGACGCCGCCGTTGTCTCCGACAGGCTGCCCCTCGAGGTCCACGCGCATGATGCTCGTCGGCTCTGCGAAACGCAGCCCTCTGTCGCCCTGAGGCCGACCCCGCACGAGGATGTTGTCGGTGCCGGGTTCGCGGGTGCTGACGTGGCCTGTCGAGCCCTTCACGAGGCCGTGCTGCGCCAGCATCTGACACGCGAGCGCAACCTTCTCTCGTAGCTCGTCGACGCTTGGCTGGCCGGATGCTGCCTGTGTCATAAGGGTTCCTCCTACTGGGATATGGTTCTCTCGCGCCAGGCGGCGCATTCCTGGTCGAAGAGCTCACGGATGCGTGGGTCTTCGTCCTCGAATTCGATCTGTCCCTGGCCGGCCCCGGCCCTCCTTCCACTGCCTGTGAACCCGGGATTCCCTTCCCGCAGGACGAGGTAGCGCGCGGGTTCATCACTGACGTTGAAGTGCTGATGACCGCCGTGCCCGTTCGACATCAGCGAGCCCGGCTTGAACTCGAT
The DNA here is from genome assembly GCA_965220655.1 of Dehalococcoidia bacterium. Taxonomy (GTDB): domain Bacteria; phylum Chloroflexota; class Dehalococcoidia; order Lucifugimonadales; family Australimonadaceae; genus Bin16. The sequence continues at coordinate 215,821 of CBDCQO010000004.1, forward strand.
CCGCGACCACTCTGCATCCGGCCCCGGCATGACTCCGGGAGGCCACTGAAGGTCGTACCCCTCTCCGGTGAGAAAGAGGTAGCTGACATCCGTCGTCTGGCCCCTGCTGGGGTCTTCATACGCCATCCCGAAGCCGTGTCCCTTCTTGTACGAAGCGGTGGGGAACTCGGAGACGTGACAGACGTAGCGTCCCCCGGCCATGATGACGTACATGTTGGAGCCCGGCCCCCGGTAGGACCACTGGTCCAGCGACATGTGCGTGATGCTGGGGATGAAGTTCGCGGCCATCAGACGGTCGGCGACGCGGACGGTCTGACCGCTGAAGTACATCTCGTCGCTTGGGTCGAACCGGTCGGTAAACGCCTTCGGCGTATTGAACACGAAGTCGGCGCTGGCGAAGAGATTGAAGACGTGCGGCATGTTGGTGGCCGCATACAGACGCACGGGGTCCGTGCCGCTTCCGTTGTGTAATTCATGCCACGCATTGAGCGGTATCGCGAAGGCGCTGTCCGCGTGCCACTCGAACGTCTGCCGGGGGGTCCCGTCGTACCAGAGGGTCGTAGCCCCGCGCCCGGTGAGGACGTAGAAGATCTCCTCGTACATGTGGCGTTCGAGGTTGAGCGTGCCGCCGGGCGGGATCTCGATCAGGTAGCGGATGCCTCCCTGGTTCTGCACCAAGCGCTCCTCGGACGGATGGTGCGTCAGATCGAGCAAAGCGGCGTCGCAGCCTGTGCGCTCCCAGGGCGCCAACTCCTCGGTGAACACGCTGGGGACCGTATGCTGGGTGATGATCTTCAGACCTTCATCCTGCACCCACCGCTCGAAGGGAGTCAGGGTCCAGGTATCTTTGCGCTCGCTGGTCATGATTCTCTCCTGACAGGCTGCTACTACGCGACCGCCGATTCGTGGCCGAGCCAGACGTTCGGCGTCGTCCAGACTCTGCCTTCGCCCCAGCCCTCCCAGGCCTTGGGGACGTATCGCTCGCCGTTCCATTCGCGCGACGGACCGATGTCGATGATGCCGTCGTAAGAGCGGAACACGCACATCGGGTCGCCGCCGTCCTGGACGATTCTGATCTGCTCATGGAGGAGCCGCCGCCAGATGGCGATGCCCATGTCCGAGACGCCCAATCGCTCGACTGTCCGGTCCGCTATCGGGCCCTGTGTCTCCCAAGCCATCTCGTCCTGGCTGGGGAAGGTTTCGAGGTGGAAGTCGCCGTTCTCGTCGCGTACGTTGTTCCGCGTGAACGTGGGTTCGCTGCTCACCCCTTCAAGCGTGCCGTCGGGCGTGGGCGCGAAGTAGATGATGTAGATCTGGGTGTGGGTGTCATCGATGGGCACGCGGATCTGAAGGTCGATGGGCCACGCCGAGGCCTCCTCAGGCGTTGGATCGCCCGTCGCGCTTGGTCGCTCGGTGGCGTGTCGAAGGATGTTCGGGAAGATGGCGGGATGACCGAGCTGCTCCCATGCGATATCCCCGTCTCCTCCAAAGATGCGCCGCTTGACGATGCCGTAAGGATGCTCCTGGAACAGGTAGCGCTCCGGGGCCCGGAGCTCCCTCCCGCGGAACTTCCCCTTCTCCACCATCCTTCGCAGGTGCAGATAGTAGGTGTGCGCGGGGTCGAGGGAGTTCTCCTGGCACTGCAGCCAGTTGCAGTTCAACAGATCGTGGACCTCGACGGTGCGATTGCCGTCCTCGCGGGCGAGCACATCCCACCTGGGAAGCAGAGGCGCCGGGGCGGGGCCGAGGTAGGCGAACAGCAGACCACCCAACTCCTGCACGGGGTAGGCCGTGTGGCGGAAGGCTTCCTTCGTCGTCTCCTGTTTGAGTTCGAAGGGCTGTTCGAGGCACCGGCCCTGCTCGTCGAACAGCCAGCCGTGATACGCGCAACGGATACCCTCGTCTTCGACGTACCCGTAGTAGAGGGAAGCGCCACGGTGGGGACAGTGCTCAGCGACCAGCCCATAGACGCCACGGCGGTTGCGATAGACCACGAGCTGCTCGCCCAGCAGGGTGACGCGTCGCGTGGGCTTCTCGGGGGTAACCTCGTTCGTCGTGCAAACGGGATGCCAGTACCGCCGGAGCAGGCCGCCTCCCGCGGTGCCCGCACCAACGCTCGTGAACAGTTCGTTCTCTTCAGCCGTCAGCATGTCCCGCCTCCTGCATTCGGACAGGTGCAAGGCGCCCGCAGCCTCTTGCCAGCGTATGATAGGGCGTTGTGCAACGCTTCGGCGCGCAGATTTGCCGTGGATCGTTAGATTCCTGGTATCCATCGCTACTCTACGAGCCGAGTTTCGTCTTTGGTAGGCTCGTGTCAAGCCGGGCCGTTCAGGCTCAAGGGAGGGGAAGTCATGGGATCCGTTCTTCGAGTCGGGCTCGCCGGTCTGGGCAGCGTCGCACGAACGATCCTCGGAAGTGTCGACTCCATCGAAGGCGTGAAACTCACGGCGGTCGCGGACATCCGGCAGGAGCCGCTGGATGCAGCCTGCGAGAAGTACGGTGTCGAGACCTTCGACAGCGTTGAGGCCATGTGCGAGAGCCCCGACGTCGACGCTGTCTGGGTATGTACTCCCAACCTCTTCCACTCCGAACACACCATCATCGCTGCCGAGCACGGCAAGCACGTCATCTGCGAGAAACCCATGGCCGTGACGCTCGAACAGGCGCAGGCCATGGTAGACGCCGTCGAGCGGAACGGCGTCCGGTACGTCCAGGGACACTCCAAGATATTCGACCCTCCCATCCGCCGGATGCGCGAGGTCGTCTCCAGCGGCGAGTTGGGCCGGCTGGTCCAGCTCAACACCTGGGAGTACAAGCCGTGGATCTCAGGGCAGCCTCGCCTGGGGTCGGAAGTGGACTCCAGCATGGGCGGCGGCGTGCTCTACCGGCAGGGACCGCACCAGACCGACATCGTGCGCGGCATCGGCGGGGGCATGGTGAAGAGCGTCCGTGCTGTCGCGGGCCGCTGGAACCCGTCATTCCCGCTCGCTGAGGGCGATTACACCGCATTCCTGGAGTTCGAGGACGGCGTTGCCGCAACGATGATGTTCAACGGCTACGGCTACTTCGACATCACGGAGCTCACGTGGGGCATCGGCGAGGGCGGTCAGCGCCGGGACATCGATATCCCGGTACCCTTCGAGCGCTACGACAACTCCGTGGAGGCCGACGCCAAGTATGCCTTCGCAGGGAAACGCGCCGAGCGCGAGGAAGCCGAGCGGTTGTCGGGGCGCCGCAACCAGCCCTTCTTCGGGCTTACCATCGCGAGTTGCGAGCGGGGCGACATCCGCCAGTCCCCGGACGGGCTGTACATCTACGACGAGAACGGAAGGCGCGAGATAACGTTCGACAACAGGGGACAGGGACGCGGCGAACTGACCGAGCTCCGCGACGCCATCCGGGAAGAACGTCCTACTTTCCCGGACGCGCGATGGGGGATGGCAAGCCTCGAGGTGATCCTCGGCATCCTGCAGTCGTCCAACGAACGTCGGGAAGTGACGATGTCGCTTCAGACGCCGGTCCCGTACTAGCGCTCGCTCCAGCGCCGCCCTTCAGTTTGCGAGACGCCACGGAGCTGGCCGGTACATTCGGATATCGTAGTGGTATAGTTGTCGTGCGACGCCAGTCGTCGCTGTCCGGGTTTATGACGCTGCCTTTCCGCTCCCCGATAAGCCCTCCTCACAGCCTCCCCCAGCACCGGACAGTCCACAGCGGTAACGAGTATCGATGACAGGAGGCATGGCGATGCTGAGCACTGCACAGAATCAGAAGTTGACCCAGGTAGGACAGGGAACGCCGATGGGCGAGTTGATGCGCCGCTACTGGCAGCCCATCGCCGCCGCCGGGGAGCTGTACGAGCGCCCCACCAAGTCGGTGCGAGTGCTCGGCGAGGACCTCGTCCTCTACAAGGACAAGTCCGGTACGCTGGGGCTCATCGACCGCTTCTGCCCCCACCGCCGCGTCGACCTCTCCTACGGCATACCTGAGGAGCACGGCCTGCGCTGCATGTACCACGGCTGGATGATGGACGAGACCGGCCAGTGCATCGAGCAGCCCTTCGAGGAGACCGTCCACCCGGACGGGCGCTTCAAGGAGAAGGTGAAGGTCGCGGGCTACCCCGTCCGGGAGCTCTCCGGGCTGATCTTCGCTTACCTGGGGCCGCAGCCCACCCCGCTCCTGCCGCACTGGGAACCGCTGATCGCTGAGAACGTGGCGTGTGACATCGCCATCACCGAACTGCCATGCAACTGGCTCCAGTGCCAGGAGAACTCATTGGACCCCGTGCACACCGAGTGGCTCCACTCCTACTGGACGCGATACCAGCAGCTCGCAGCAGGGCAGACGGTAAACGTGCGCGGCGAGTCCGCACCCCATGAGCGCATCAGCTTCGACCTGTTCGAGCACGGCATCATCAAGCGGCGCATCCTCAAGGGGCTCGACGAGAACCACGACCTGTGGAAGGTGGGACATCCCATCCTGTTTCCCAACATCCTGCAGGTAGGGTCTCCGCAGAAGCTCACTATGCAGTTCCGTGTCCCCGTGGACGACGAGAACACGCTGCACGTCTCGATCTATATCTTCCGCGCCGCCGACGGGGCAGTCGTGCCCAAACAGGACCCGGTGCCGTACTACTACAACCCGCTGATAGGCGAAGACGGCCGCTTCATCACCAACGTCACCTTCAATCAGGACTACATGGCGTGGGTGACGCAGGGGCCGGTGGCGCGTCGCGACCTCGAGAAACTCGGCGAGTCCGACAAGGGCATCATCATGTTCCGCAAGATGCTGAACGAGCAGATGGAGGTCGTGCAGGATGGCGGCGATCCCATGAACGTGTTCCGCAGCGACCTAGACGACGCGCTCAGGCTGCCCGTGGAACCGAGCAGGGGGTTCGTCAACGGGGCTCCCACGAGATATGTCCCGCAGGAGGCAGGCCCCAGCGTCGCTCATGCCGACATCGAGCGCGTGCTCGCCACGTACGTGTAGACACTGCCGAACGCGCCTGCTCTCTCCGGCGAGAGGGTTCGGCCGGAGGATGCTTGAAGGCCGACAGGCCTCTGCCTATGATGCGGGCTGATTATGCAGTTGGCCCGTGAAGGAGCATGAGATGCTGAGCGCCACGGATAACGAACTGATGACTCGCGTCGGGGCTGGAACTCCCATGGGGAACCTGCTCCGCGAGTACTGGATACCTTTCCTCTTCTCCTGGGAGATCGAGTCCAACGGCTCGCCGGAACGTGTCCGGCTGCTGGGCGAGGACCTCCTGGCGATACGCGACTCCTCCGGTCGACCGGGCCTTATCGCGGAGCGGTGCCCGCACCGCGGAGCGTCGCTCTACTTCGGCCGCAATGAGGAGAACGGGCTCCGGTGCATCTACCACGGCTGGAAGTTCGACGTGGCGGGCAGGTGCGTCGACATGCCGAGCGAGCCGCCGGACAGCAACTTCCAGTGGAAGGTGCGTACGGCGTCGTATCCGGTGGTGGAACGCGCCGGCATGATCTGGACGTACATGGGGCCGAAGGACGAGCCCCCGCCCCTGCCCGCCCTGGAGTGGCTGGATCTGCCGGATGATCACATCGTCGCGTCCAAGCGGGTGCAGTATTCCAACTGGGTGCAGGGCATGGAGGGAGACTTGGACCAGAGCCACGTCTCCTTCGTGCACTCGCGGCTTAACCTCGATCCGAACTCCCCGAGGGCAGGTGTGGACGCTATACGCCACTACGACACGCACCCCCGGTTCCAGGTGGTCGAGACCGACTACGGCGTGTGCATCGGCTCCGGACGCAAGGCGCCGAACGACGAACGGTACTGGCGCATCAGCCAGCACCTGATGCCCTTCCACACCATGACCGGGCCCTACGGGAACAACCCGACGCGGAACTGGCGTGCGTGGGTGCCCATCGACGACGAGAACGTCTTCGTCATCGGCGTGACTTTCCACCCGACGAAACCGTTCACCGGCGAGCAGCGCGAGAACCTGCTCACCAAGGCCGGAGTCTGGAACATATCGCCGGAGCACCGCGCGCCTGTTTCCAGCGCTCCGTTCGGGCGCTGGCGACCCGCGCTCTCCATCGAGAACGACTTCCACCAGGACAGGGAGATGCAGAAGTACGAGACCTTCTCGGGCATCGCCGAGTTCTGGGCGCAGGACGCCGCGCCGCAGCTCAGCATGGGGAAGATCTTTGACCGCACGCAGGAGCATCTCGGGACGTCGGACCTCGGCATCATCTCCATGCGAAGGCGTCTCATCCGGACCGCCAGGGCATTCGCCGAGACCGGAGAGACTCCTCGCGAGGTGCTGGAGCCCGAGGTCTACGCGATCAGGTCGGACGCGGTGCTCATACCCGCCGAGGAGTCCTGGTTCGACCACACGACCGAGCGCCGCAAGGTTGCCGCCGGCAATCCGGACTGTCCGGCATAGCGACCCCGGCACGGAGGCACGATGGACGGACCTGAACTACGGTTCGGCGTGATTGGATTGGGGCGCGCCGGCAGCGGGATGCTGTCCGCGCTGGCGAAGCATCCCGACATCCGGGTGACGGCGGCGGCAGACCTCCATAAGCAGCACCGCGACCGGTTCGAGGCAGACTTCGGCGGCGAGACGTTCTCCGATGCCGAGGACCTCTGTAAGAGTGCGAGCGTGGACGCCGTCTACATCGCCACGCCCCACGCGATGCACGTGGAACACCTGCAGCTCGCCGCAGCGAACGGCAAGCACGCCATCGTTGAGAAGCCGATGGCCCTGACGCTGGGGGACTGCGAGGCGATGACCGTTGCCGCCGAGCAGGCCGGGACCGCGCTCGTCATAGGCCATACGGCAAGTTTCAACCCCATCGTCCGGAAGATGCACAGGCTCGTCGTCGATGAGGAGTTCGGGCGCCTAGGCTTTATCACAGCCTCCGCGTACACCGACTTCCTCTACCGTCCCCGGCGTCCCGAGGAGCTCGTCACCGATTTGGGCGGCGGCATCATGTACAACCAGGTGCCGCACCAGGTCGACGCCGCGCGATTCATCGCGGGCGGCATGGCCCGCAGCGTGCGTGCAGCAGCGTTCGACCTCGACCACGAGCGGCACACAGAGGGTAGCTACACAGCGTTCCTCGATTTCGAGAATGGCGCAGTCGCCACACTTTCGTACAGCGGCTATGACCACTTCGACTCGTCCGAACTGGCCGGCGGAAGCGCTGCGAAAGAGCCTGCGGGCTACGGAAAGACGCGCAGAGCGCTGCGTGCGGCCCGGTCTCCTGAGGAAGAAGTGTCGATGCGCATCAACACCGGATACGGAGGAGAGCAGCCCGTGGCACGCGCGCGCGCCGCTCAGGGAACGCCGTCGCTGCTTCAGGGTGAACTCGGTTCCTTCCTCGTTACATGCGAGGGAGCCGACCTCCGGATGCTCCCGGACGGCGTCGGGGCATACACGACCGACGGTTTCAGGCTGATCGAGCCCGATCCATGGCGAGGCGTCCAGGGGCGCGGCGCGGTGATCGACGAACTGTACTTCGCCGTTACCGAGGGCCGTCCTCTCGTCCATCACGGCCGGTGGGCGAAGGCGACCATGGAGGTCTGCCTCGCGATGCTGGAGTCCTCGCAGACCAGGCGCGAAGTCATGCTGGAGCACCAGACCCCGACCGTCGACCTGCGCTGAGGCTCTGATAGCAATCATTCGGTTGCTGCAATAAGATGTGCAGGCTTCGTCGTTGAGAGTGAGGTTTGTGCAGGAAGGCAGGAGGTAGCCATGCTGACGAGGGAAGATAACGAACTGATGTGCCGCGTCGGAGCCGGGACCCCCACGGGAGACCTGATCCGGCACTACTGGATCCCTGCGCTGATGTCGTCGGAGCTACCCGAACGCGACGGCCAGCCGCTCCGCGTGCGGTTGCTTGGCGAGGACCTCGTCGCCTACCGGGACACCGCCGGACACATCGGCATGGTCGACGACCGCTGTCCCCACCGTGGCGCGGGCATGTTCTTCGGACGCAACGAGGAGTACGGACTCCGGTGCGTCTACCACGGATGGAAGTTCGACACTACCGGGGCGTGCATCGACATGCCCAACGCTCCTGAGGGCGAGACCTTCAAGAACAAGGTCAGCATCAAAGCGTACCCCTGCCAGGAGCGGAACGGGGTCATATGGACGTACATGGGCCCCCGGGAGCCCGCTCCTCCCCTGCCAGACCTCGAATGGAACATGGTGCCGGTGGAGCACCGCCACATAGCCAAGCGGCTGCAGATCAACAACTTCGTGCAGGCGTTGGAGGGCGACATCGACAACTCGCATAACTCCTACCTCCACACGAAGTTCCCGTTCCAGATGGCCCAGCCGAACGAAAAGACCATGGGCCCCTACTACAAGGAGATCGACCGCTGCCCCGTGTTCGAGGCGATCGACACCGACTACGGCGTGCTGATCGGATGCCACCGCAACGTGGACGAAGACAACTACTACTGGCGGATGAGCCAGTTCGTCCTGCCCTTCTACACCATGACCGGCCCGTACGGGAAAGACCCGCTGCGCGCCTTCCGCGCCTGGATCCCCATCGACGACGAGAACACCATGGTCTTCGGGGCCACGTACCACCCCAACCGCCCGCTGACCGAGGAGGAGCTGGACAACATGGAGAAGCGCCCCGGCGTCTACAACATCGGCACCGTGGGCTTCATGCCTCCCGACCCGACGCTCCCCGGGAGCCAGTGGCGCCCGCGCCAGAACATCATGAACGACTACTGGAACGACTACCATGCTCAGCAGACCGAGCGCTGGTGCGGCATTCCCGGCACATGGGCACAGGACTCCGGTATGCAGGAGACGATGGGCCCCATCTATGACAGGACGAAAGAGCACCTCGTCTCGACGGACTCCGGAATCATCCATACCCGCTACCGCTTGCTGAACGCAGCCAAGGCCTTCCGCGACACCGGCGATTTGCCACCGAGCGTGGACGACCCCACGCTGTTCGCTGTCCGGTCTGCGGCTACCGTCCTGCAGAAGGAAGAAGACTGGGTCAAAGCGACCAGAGAGCACCGGGTCGCTCTGCAGCCGGTCAACTACGCGGGGGCCTGAGCGCCTGAGAGTGCACGTTGAGTGAGATCGGCGCCTCATCGGTGTGCCGCGTCTGCGGGCATACCAATGAGATGGGTTCGCGGTTCTGTGCCGGATGTCGCACGCAGCTTCTGCCCGCTTCCGGCTCTCCGCTCGTCGCTCGATGGCGCGCCCGCGCGAGGCTCCGGCGGACGCTTATCCGTGCTGCAGCGGCGGTCCTCGTGCTGCTCGTCGTATCGTGGGTCGCCGTCGAGAATATCGGTCTCGTCCGCTTCCTCCCGGACCCCGCGTCAGACCTGACGTCCGAACTCCGGTCCGGCGATTGGCCCACCGAAGGCGGAAGCCCTCTCCGAGCGAACGCGATGCCCGAAGCGGCCACGCCGCTGGCCGGTGAAGTGGCCTGGAAGGCAGACCTCGGCGCCTCTCCGGGAGGCGGCCCCGTCGTGCTGAAAGACGTCGTGTACGCAGGCGACGTCGACGGATGCATGCACGCATTCTCCGCCTCGGACGGCGCTCCCCTGTGGAATAGATGCCTTGAAGCGCCCCTCAGCTCGACGCCATCCATCGCCGGGCACCTGATCTACTTCGGCACGCTGAACGGACAGGTCGTAGCCCTCGACCGCGATGACGGCAGCGTAGTCTGGACATTCCGGGCCGGCGCACCCGTGCGTTCCTCCCCGGCCGTCGCCGACGGAGTGCTGTACGCGGGCTCCAGCGACCGCCGCCTCTATGCGCTCGATGCGCTCACCGGCGAAGAGCGGTGGAGCTTCGCCACGGAAGGACGTATCACCTCCGGCCCTGCGGTGAATGAACAGCTCGTCGTTATCGTCTCCCAGGACAACCTTATCCATTTCATCGACAGGCACACCGCGAAGCGGTGGTTCGACTACGAGACATTACTCGCCGACGGTTCCGCAGCGATAGCTGGAGACTCGGTCTATGCCGCGGACATCAGTGGGACCATCCGGCGTGTGCGTTGGGACAACCGGGAATGGCCGTTCGAGAAGTCGACCCGGAACGTTCGCCAGTGGATGTTCAGGTGGGGGATGGCCAGTGAGCTGCCGCCTCAGAAGGGCGTGGTCTGGGTACGTCAGGAAAGAGGAGAGAGCTTCACCGGGACTCCCGCAGTCGATGCAGAGACAGTGTATGTAAGCGCGGCAGGCGGGACGGTGTTCGCATACGACAAGGAGACGGGCGCTGCCTCATGGCAAACTCACCTCGATGCGCCTGCAGCAACCTCCCCCACTGTTATCGGGAACGAAGTCGTTGTCGGAACACGAACAGGCATGTTGGCCTCAGTCGACTCTGCGACTGGAGAGATGCGATGGCGCATCGAGGTAGGAGGCGGCGCGGTCCTCGGCGTCGCGGTCGGCGCTGACGCACTCTACGCGACCGGAGCGAGTGGCATATTGGTCGGAATCCGTTGAGATTCAGTAGAATTGTTTTGTCACTTGCCTATCGTATCCCGCTAAATTTGTGAAATCAGTCACACGCAAGCCTTATGCCCTTCGATTTTGTTGACAGGTCACACACCCATTCCTAGAATGCGCAGGCTGTTAGAAGCCCGAGTCTGCTCTTCGGAATGGCACGTGAGAGGGAGGAACTCCGATGCGAATCGTTCCAGCCGTCTGCCTTCTGATGCTTACGCTCGCACTGGTTGCTACGGCATGCCAGGGCGAAGCGGGACAGACTGGCCCCGCCGGTCCTGCAGGACAACAGGGACAACAGGGAGCCGCCGGGCCGGCTGGCCCCACCGGACCCGCCGGCGCCGATGGCGCCCAGGGCCCTCCCGGCGACCCAGCGCCCGTCTCCGCTGCCGGCATCTCGCTCGATAAAGCCGTCTACACCCTCGGCTCCGAGCGCACCTTCACCGTCACCGGCTGGGGATTCCAGCCCGGTGAGTCCGTCCTCATCATCTTCCACACCGACGTCTACGGCCCCGGCACCGTCGCCGGCATCGACGCGTCCCCGTACGGAACATTCGAAGCAACGCCGCGCGGACGGTTCAGGATGGAGCGCATCCGTTCCGCCCCCGGCACGTACACCGTAAGAGCCGAAGGCAGTATGGGCTCCCTGGCAACTGCACCCATCACCTTCGTCGCGCCTGCACCGGCCGAGTAAGGGAACGGCAAGTGGACCAGGGAGGTTTCCGATGACTATCAACAATCGCGTGCTCAAAGCACTGGTGCTCTTTACGAGCATCCTCGCCCTGACCATGGTGCTGGCCGCTTGCGCGTCAGACGACGACCCGACTCCTACCCCCACCAGAGCGCCGGACACGCAAGCTCCCGCGGCGACAGCTGCGCCATCGGACAGCGGCGACGCCGCGCCCGCGCCTACCCCGACGGCCATGATGATGGAGGAGAAGTCCCGATACGGAGGTATCGTCAACTTCTCCACTCGCGCCGACCCGCCTCTCGGATGGGACCCGATGCGGTCCGGCAGTATCAGCGTGCTGATGCCGGCGGGGTCGATCTTCGGCATGGGAAATATGATCCGCCAATGCCCGGACGACGGTACGGCGGTCTGCCCCGGCGTCGCAACCGAGTGGTCACCTAACGACGATAGGACGTCCTGGACATTCACGCTTCGCGACGATGTCTACTGGCACGACGGCGTCAAGCTCACCGCCGCGGACGTGAAGTTCTGGCTGGACCTGGCCGTGTTCGGCGTAACGGTCGGAGAGAACTCCAGGCGCCCCGTAAGCTGGAACTTCGCACGATGGGTGGAGAGCGTCGAGGCGCCGGATGACCTCACCGTGGTCATCAACCTCAAGAGCGCCGTCTTCGACTTCGACCAGCTGCTGGCGGTCGACAACCAGATCATCGCCCACCCGCGCCACCTGATGCAGCCCGAGATAGACGCCGGGAACGTCAACGTCTCCCCGCTGGATATAGGGCTCGTTGCGCTCGGCCCGTTCTACCTGGAGGAGTACCGGCCCGGCAGCGTTGCGAAGATGCGCCGGTTCGACCAGTACTACAAGACGGACGAGGACGGGAACCAGCTCCCCTACCTCGACGGTATCGACTTCTACATCACGCCCGACCCGTCCGGCATGGACACCGCCTTCCGCACGGGACGGCTGGACGCCACGGCCCGTGGTTCCGGCTTCCAGCTCACCCCGGAGCGTGAAGCAGCCATCCTCTCCACCCTCGGCACCGAAAGGGTGACGATCCTGGAGATGGCGCAGTCCAGCTTCTGGGCGCTCGCCTTCAACACGCTGCGCGAGGGGCCGCTGCAGGACGTACGGGTCAGGCAGGCCATACACCTCTGGCTCGACCGCCCGGAACTGGTCCAGGTGACGTTCGGCGGCTTCGGGAAGATGACCGGCATGTTCGACCCTGACACCGCGTGGGCGAACCCCGGCCTCATGGAGACGGCCGGCTGGAACCCCGCGACCAAGGACGCCGACCGGCAGCAGGCGAAGGCCCTGCTGGCCGAGGCGGGCTACCCGGACGGCTTCGATGCTGAGTTCATGTGCCGCAGGCTGTGGGGGTTCGTCTGTGAGCCCCTGGTTGGCCAGTTGGAAGACCTCGGCATCAATATCGACCTTCAGCTCGTGGACGACGCGACGCGAGCAGCCAGGACACTGGAAGGTTCGTACGACATGGTGATGAGCGGCCCGACGCTCGCGCTGCCCAGCCAGTACGGGTCGATCACGTCCAGCGCAGGCACCAGCGCCACAGCCGACCCGAAGCACAACGACGCGAAGGTGGACGACTTCTTCGTCCGCCTGGCGGGTGCAGGCAGCGTCGAAGAACGGATCGAGATCGCACGGGAGATGGAGCGGTACGTCGCCGTGGAGCAGGCTTACGGGGCGTGGCTCTACACGGAGAACACCCACACGGTCGTCCGCGAGTACGTGAAGGGCATCGAGGTGCCCATCGACAACTACCGCCGGAACCTGGACTTCGCTACAGTCTGGCTGGACAAGTGATAAACAATAGATGGCGAGTCGCGTTGCAGAAACAGGCCTGAGGAGTAGGGGATGCAGAAGTACATAGCACGCCGGGTGCTCCTCTTCATCCCAACCCTCATACTTGCGAGCATCCTGATCTTCGGGATACTCCGGGTCCTGCCCGGGGATGTGGCGCTCGCCATCCTCGGACAGGAAGCGGCCGAGGGCGGCGGCGGGTACACCGAGACCCAGATCAGGGAGCTCCGCGAGGAACTCGGCCTGAACGACCCTCTCCCCATCCAGTACGCCAAATGGGCCTGGTCCATGGTCAACGGGGACTTCGGCGGGGAGTCGATCCGCTCCACGGAGCCGCTCTCCTCGATCATCGCCCGGCGCCTGCCGGTGACGCTCCAACTCACCGTCTATACGGTGCTGCTCTCCATAATCGTCGCCGTGCCGCTCGGGGTGTTCTCTGCCCTGTACCAGGACAAGTGGCCGGACTATGTCCTCCGCATGGGGGCGATCCTCGGCCAATCGATGCCGAACTTCTGGATAGCGCTCCTGCTCCTGCTCTTCATGGTGACGCAGATCGGCTGGTCGCCCCCGTTGGGCTACTCCAATATCTGGGTGGACCCGTTCCACCACCTCCAGATTATGATCTGGCCGGCGTTGATCCTCGCCTGGCGGTTCAGCGCCTACATGACACGCATCACGCGCTCCGGCATGCTGGAAGTGCTCGCCCAGGACTACGTGCGGACGGCGAAGGCGAAAGGGCTCGGCCAGCAGTTGGTGGTGCGCCGGCACAGCCTGCCGAACGTGCTCATCCCGGTCATCACCCTGGGCGGCCTGGAGGTGAGCACGCTGCTGGGGGGCACCGTGATCCTGGAGAACCTGTTCGGCATCCCAGGCCTGGGGCAGGAGATCGTCCAGGCCTCGGTGGGCAGGGACTTCCCCGTTGTGCAGAGCCTCGCGATGATGCTCGTCTTCTTCATGCTCGGCCTCAATCTCGTGGTCGACATCGCGTACTCGTACGTAGACCCGCGAGTACGGTACTCGTAGGTGGACTGGGAGGTCTGGACAGGATGGCGATAGAAGCGACAGCAGGAGGCCAGTCAGCCTTCGATCAGCTGGTCCAGGAGGCGAGGCCGAAGCGCACGGTGGCGCAGAACCTGAAGCGGTTCGCCCGCCGGAAACCCGCAGGCGCCATCAGCGCCGTCGTGCTCATCCTGCTCGCACTCATCGCGCTGTTCGCGCCGGTGATCGCGACGCATGACCCGATCCGCGATCAGGTCGCGGCAGAACGGCTCGAGGCCCCTTCGGCATCGCACTTCATGGGTACCGATAACCTGGGGCGCGATGTCTTCAGCCGGGTTGTCTACGGTGCGCGCATCTCACTTCAGGTGGGGTTCCTCGCCATCGGACTGGGCACGGTGGTCGGCATGGTCATCGGAGTCCTCTCGGGTTACCTGGGAGGCAAACTCGACTTGGTGGTGCAACGCGTGGTGGATGTGTTGATGGGGTTCCCGTTCATCATTCTGGCCATGCTGCTCGTCGTCGCCCTGGGCGCATCGCTGCTCAACGTGGGCCTTTCGTTATCGGTTGCCATCGTGCCTCGGGTCGTGCGCCTGTCGCGTTCGAGTACGTTGAGCGTGAAGGAAGAGGTGTACGTGCTGGCGGCGGTGACAATCGGGGTGAGCCTGCTGCGCATGGTCTTGCGGCACATCCTGCCGAACACGCTCGGTCCGGTGTTCGTCCTCGCGACGGGCGCGCTTGGCGGCGTGATCGTCGCCGAGGCCGGACTGGCATTCCTCGGCCTCGGCATACCACCGCCGTCGCCGAGTTGGGGCGGCATGCTGAACATCGGTGCGCGCGGCTACATGGAAGCGGCGCCGTGGATGGTTATCTTCCCGGGCATCGCGCTGTCGGCGGTCGTGTTCACGTTCGCCCTGCTCGGCGACGCTCTGCGCGACGTGCTCGACCCGCGTCTGCGGCGAGGCGATTCTTAGCAGACTGTCGGCTGTAGGTACGAACGAGTCAGAAGGGAGTTGCTGTTTGGGTACGTTGCTGGAGGTGCGTGACCTTCGCACCGAGTTCAACTCCGAGGGCGGCATCGTCAAAGCCGTGGACGGCGTGAGCTACGACCTGCAGGAGGGCGAGACGCTGGGCCTCGTCGGCGAGAGCGGATGCGGCAAGAGCGTCAGCGCCCTGTCGCTCCTCAGGCTCATCCCGAACCCGCCCGGCAGGATCGTCGGCGGGGAAGTCATCTTCGAAGGCCAGGACCTGATGAAGCTGACGGAGCGCCAGATGAGGAGCATCCGCGGCAACAAGATCGCCATGATCTTCCAGGAGCCGATGACCTCCCTCAACCCCGTGTTGACGATAGGACGACAACTCACAGAGACGGTCGAGCTCCACATGGGGTACTCCCCGGAGGCGGCGGTCCGCCGGAGCGTGGAACTGCTGGAGATGGTCGGCATACCGGACGCCAGGAGCCGCCTGAGCAACTACCCCCACCAGTTCAGTGGAGGGATGCGCCAGCGGGTGATGATCGCGATCGCCCTCAGCTGCACCCCGAGACTGCTCCTCGCCGACGAAGCAACTACCGCGCTCGACGTGACGATCCAGGCCCAGATACTCGAACTCATCAAGAACCTCAGTACCGAACTGGGTACCGCCGTCATCATCATCACGCACAACCTTGGAGTGGTTGCCCGGTACGCAGACCGCGTGAACGTGATGTATGCGGGCAAGATCATCGAACGCGGAACTGCGGACGAGATCTATGAGACGCCGAAACACCCGTACACGCGCGGGTTGCTGGGCTCCGTGCCCCGGTTGGATGTCGACCGCGAGGACAGGCTGGCGTCTATCGAAGGGATGCCGCCGGACCTGGACCGGCTTCCTCCCGGCTGCTCCTTCGTCCCCCGTTGTCCCCATGCAGACGACCACTGCCGCGCCGAGATGCCTCCGCTTTCGTCGAAGGACGGCACCGAACACGTGTACGCGTGTTGGAAAGGACACGAGTTCGGCCCACTGGAACTCGTGCAGACACGAGCATGACACAGACCTCCCCTGCCCTCACCACAGCAGCGTCGAGCCAGGACAACCTGCTGGAAGTCAGCGACGTCAAGATGTACTTCCCCGTGATGTCGGGCGTCATCCTTCAGCGCCAGGTTGGAGAAGTCAAGGCTGTGGACGACGTGAGCTTCACCGTACGGCGCGGCGAGACGTTGGGGCTCGTGGGTGAGAGCGGCTCGGGCAAGACCACCATCGGGCGCGTCATACTCCAGGTCTACCAGCCCACGAGCGGTCACATCACGTTCGATGGTGTCGACCTCGGAACCCTCAAGGGTGGGGCCATGCGGGCGATGCGTCGGCGCATCCAGGTCGTCTTCCAGGATCCGTACAGTTCACTCAACCCCCGGATCAAGACCGGCGACATCGTCGGTGAGCCGCTGAGAGTGCATAAGCTGGTCGAAACGAAAGAGGAGTACCTTGCCAAGGTTGCCGACCTGTTCCGTACCGTGGGGTTGAACCCCAATATGGCAGACCGGTATCCGCACGAGTTCAGTGGGGGACAACGCCAGCGTATCGGTGTCGCCCGGGCGCTGGCAGTGCAGCCGGACTTCATCGTGGCTGACGAGCCGGTCTCCGCGCTGGACGTCTCCATACAGGCGCAGCTCATCAATCTGCTGGAAGACCTGCAGAAGCAGTTCGGGCTCACGTACCTCTTCATCGCGCACGACCTGTCGGTGGTGCGCCACATCTCCGACCGTGTAGCGGTCATGTACCTCGGCAAGATCATGGAGATAGCCGACAGGGTCAGCATCTTCCAGGAACCGCTGCATCCTTACTCGAAGGCGCTCATGTCCGCAGTGCCGATCCCGAACCCCAGGGCTGAGCGCAGCAGGGAGCGGATCATCCTCGAGGGGTCCATCCCCAGTCCTCTGAACCCGCCGACAGGATGCGTGTTCCACACCCGGTGTCCCATGGCCATAGACGAATGCCGCACCACGGTGCCTCCACTCGAAGAGAAGCGTCCGGGACACTCCGTCGCCTGCATACGCGTATAACGAGACCCGTTCCTGCAGGTCATCTCGGTCACCTGAGGTTGGGTACTCAGACCTCGTAGCACGCCACGAAGTGTCCCGGGCTTTTCTCCTCCATGGGGGGATGCGGATGGTGCAGGCAGTGCTCGGTGGCGGCGGGGCATCTTTCGTAGAACCGGCAGCGGGAAGGCGGGTCTATCGGCGTAGCAAGGTCGCCGCGTATGTCCGGCACCTGGCGGCGGTGTCCCGGATCAGCCACGGGCACAGCAGACAACAGCGCTTTCGTGTAGGGATGCAGCGGGTTGCGGAGTAACTCCTCGGTCTCAGCCAGTTCCACCACTTTCCCAAGGTACATCACAGCGATGCGGTTGCACATGTAGCGCGCCACCGCCAGGTCGTGCGTAACGTACAGGTAGGCTACCCCCAGTTCAGTGGCAAGGTCCTGCATCAGGGACATCACCCCCGCTCTGCTGGAAACGTCGAGCATGGAAGTCGGCTCGTCGGCCACAACGAAGGATGGCCGGATCACCAACGCGCGGGCGATGGCTACTCGCTGGCGCTGCCCGCCCGAGAGCTCATGGGGGTGGCGGAACAGGAACGCCCCTGCCGGTGTGAGGCCGACCAGCATCAGGATCTCCAGCACGCGGTCGACCCGGTACTGAACGTCGCCCATGCCCTGTACTGACAGCGGCTCTGAGATGATGTCGTAGATGGTCCGACGGGGATTCATGGACTCATAGGGGTCCTGGAAGATCATCTGCACGCGCCTGCGGAAGGAGCGCAACAGCCGTCCCTTGATGGCGGCAGCATCCCAGGGAGCCTCAGCCGGGGAGGCAACCGAGTCATCGGCGAACCGGAAGAGTATCTCGCCGCCGGTGGGATCGAGCAGCTTGACCAATAGCTTGCCCACGGTGGTCTTGCCGCAGCCCGACTCTCCCACCAGCCCGAGGCTCTCTCCGTGCCCCAGTTGGAAGCTGACGTCGTCAACGGCATGGATGAAGCTCGAGGGCTTGCGGAAAGGACCGCCGCCCACCGGGAACAGTTTGGTCAGGCCGTGAACGGCCACCAAAGGCTCGCCGTCTGAAACGTTAGAGCCGGCGGCCCGGGCATTCGGGGTCTCGGGAGGGTTGCTTGCGCTTTCCATCCGTCAGCTCTGCACGGCCATCACAGGGTCCAGTGGATGCCAGCAGGCGGCCCAATGACTGCCGTATCTGGCCTGGGGCGGATACTCGGTCCGGCATACGTCCGTGGCGTAGGCGCAGCGGGGATGGAACGGGCAACCCTGGGGCAGATCCGAGAGGTTCGGCGGCTCGCCGCGGAGGCCGGTCAACGGACGCCTCTCCCCGCTCACGCTGGGGAATGAAGACATCAGCGCCGCGGTGTAGGGATGGGCGGGGGCCCGGAACACGTCGGATGTGTCTCCCATCTCCACCAGCCGCCCGGCGTACATCACTCCCACCACGTCCGTCACCTCTGCAACCACCGCTATATCGTGGCTGATGTAGATGATGCTCATGGCGAGTTGCTGCTGAATGGCCTTCAGCTCCCGGAGTATCCGGTCCTGCACTATCACGTCCAGGGCGGTGGTCGGCTCGTCAGCGATCACCAGGTCGGGGTCGCACGACAGGGCCATCGCTATGACCGCCCGCTGGCGCATACCGCCGCTGAACTCGTGGGGATAGCGCTCCATCAGTTGCGGGTCCAGCCCCACCATCCGGAACAGGCGGGCCACCCGCTCCCTGGCTGCGGTATCAGTGGACTCGACGCTGTGCGTCTCGATGGCTTCGATGATCTGCCGGCCCACGCGGTACACCGGGTCCAGAACGTTCATGGCGGCTTGGAAGACCATGGAGATGCGCCGCCACCGCAGGAGCCGCATCTCCTCCTCGGTCAAGGGCAGGACGTCCTGCCCGTCCAGGAGCACCCGGCCGGCCGACAACCGGGCGTTGTCGGGCAGCAGGCGCATCAGGCAGTTGGCGACGGAAGTCTTTCCGCAGCCGGACTCACCCACCAGACCCAGAGCGGAGCCCCGGGCTAATTCGAAGCTGACGTTCCGGACGGCCTGTATCTCTCCCAGCCTGGTCTGATAGCTCAGGCTCAGACCGTCCACCTTCAGCAAGGGGTCGCGCCGGTCAGTCATTGCGACGCCTCAACCGGGGGTTCACTACCTCGTCCAGGGCTCGCCCTGCCAGGTAGAACGCACTGCAGAGAAGGGTGATGGACGCCCCGGCAGGCACTATCAGCCACCAATACCGGGTGCCGCCCAGCAGGTAGCCGCCGGTGTTGGCCGTGTGGATCATGATTCCCCAGCTCATCCTGAGGTCCAGGAGGCCAAGGAACGACAGCACAGCCTCGGCGAAGATGGCGCTGGTGACGGTGAACATCATGTAGAGCAGGGCCAGGGGCAACAGGTGAGGGATGATGTGCACGAATATGATGTGGAAATGGCCCCCGCCGGCCACTCGCGCGGCTTCGATGAAGGGCTTCACCTTGATGCTGAGCGCCTGAGACTTCAGGATGATGGCGGTTCCCCCGAACCCGCCCAGGACACCGATTATCAGCGCGAGGTAGAACAGGTTCAGATGGAACAGGGCGCTCAACACTATCAGCAATGAGATAGCCGGCAGAGCGATGATCAGGTCGGCCAGCCGCATGAAGAAGGCATCCACCAGCCTGCCGTAGTACGCGGCCACCGCTCCGACGAAGGTCGCGATGCCTACGGTCACGAGTGCCGCGGTTATTCCCAGCACGAACTCGGAGCGGGTACTGTAGAGCAGCTGGCTCAGCACGTCCCGGCCCAACGGATCGGTCCCAAGGGGATGCTTCCAACTCGGCGGAGCCGGCTGCTCCACCTGGTCGAAGGAGTAGCCGGTCACCGGGTCGTAGGTGGCGGGGTCCCAGACGAACGCCATCAGTATGGGATGAGCGACCGCCATCAGGGCAAAGGCGATTATGGTGAACAGGGACAGCATGCCGATCCGGCTCTCCATGAATATCCCCCAGCCGTTCCTGAACGACCGCCACATCAGTCGCAGGCGCGCCAGTAGGAAACGCACCCTGTCACGGCCGGGCTCGACCCCGAACTCCGGGGAGAGTATGGGGCCTACCGGTCCTGAGGTATTCACTGGTACCGGATCCTGGGATCGAGATAGACGTAGAGGACATCGACTATGACGTGCGCCAGGAGCGAGAGCATCCCTATGAAGAGCATGGCCCCCATGACCAGAGGCAGGTCTTCGCTCCTCACCGCCTGGAGAAGGGTCAAGCCGGTGCCAGGCCAGGAGAAGACACTCTCGATGATCACGCTCCCGTCTATCGCGAATATCAGGCTGTAGACCAGGCTGGTCACGATCGGCAGCATGGCGTTCCGGGCGGCGTGGCGGTCACGCACCAGCTTGTCCGGCAGGCCCTTGGCCCGCGCAGCCATCACGTAGTCCTCGCGGATGGTCTCCAGCATGCTGTTGCGGGTCAGCAGCATGGTTCCGGCGAAGGATATGAGCGTGAGGGTAGCGACGGGCAGCACCATGTGCTTCACGATATCCAGGGCCAGCCCGCCGATACCTGAGAGGGCCCAGGCCACCACGATGACCAGCGCGCCGCCAAGGACTATCGGAAAGGCCACTACGGACGGCACTTTCCGGCCGAACCTCTTGAGGCACAGCATTACCAGCAGTGCGAACGTGATGAAGGCCGCTGCGCTGAGAAGCATGTTGCCGAAGACGTAGTTCGCGCTGACATCGGCCCCCCGCCACACCAGGGGGTCCAGGAACTTGCCCACTGGAAACCAGCCCAGCTTGAAGGCGAACGCCCAGATCATCATCAGGGCGAAAGCCGGAGTGAAGGCGGTGAACAGCAGGGCTCCCGAGATGGTAGTGGCGTACTCGAACAGGCCGCCCCGGCGCCAGGCTATGGCCTTTCCCAGGAAGAACCCGATGTAGAAGGACACAGCAGTGGCGGTGAGGAACAGCACCAGCGTCCGGGGCACCCGCTCTGCCAGCACGTCCAGGACGGGCCGCGGGAAGTTCCCGAAGGAAACCCCGAGGTTGCCCGTGAAGGTGTTCTTGAGATGGATCAGGTACTGCTGCCACGCCGGTTTGTCCAGCCCGAACGCGGCCCTGATCTGGTCCTTCACTTCGGGTGGGAGGTCGGGGTTGAGCACATAGAAGGAAGCGTAGTCCCCCGGCTGCGCCTGCACCAGGAAGAAGGTGAACGTGATTATGAGGAACAGCGTCAACACCATCTGCCCGGTTCGCCTGACCAGATAGCCTGTCATCAGTTCTGACTTCTACCTGAAGTCCACCAGGGTGGGCATCCCGGCAACGCTTTGCAGACCGCCCCAGGTTTCGGTGTAGGGAAACTCGACCCGCTCGCTCCGGTAGGTTTCCACGATGGGAGTATCGAACAGCACCACGTAGGGCAGGTCTTCCGCGAGGAATGCCTGCATCTCGAAGGCCTGTTGACGCGCTGCTTCCAGGTCGGTTTCGGTGAGCAGTCCGTCGGCCAGACGGTCGAAGTCGGGGTTGTTGTACCCGCCGGCGTTGTACCCTTCCAGCTCCGAATGACGGCTGTGGAAGAACGACTCGAGGTAGTCCGGGAAGGGGTTGAGACCCCAGCCGAGGATCCACATATCGAAGTCCTGCTGGTCGAACACCTTCTCGACGATGACGTTGAACCCCGTGAGATTGGCCCGCAAAGGGATGCCCACCTCGCTCAACCACCGCTCGATCCAGATGGCGAAGGTGGAGCGCAGCGGGTCGTATCCCGCACTGGGGGCGAGCACCTCCATCGCCGGTACCGGCTCGCCGTTGGGCATCCTCAGCCCCTCACCCTGTTGTTCGATGAAATTGCCGTCCTCGCTGACGCGGGGCTCCGTCTCCCAGGTGAATCCTGCTCCCTTGAGCAGATCTACAGCCCTGCCGACGCGCTCCTGGCGGTTCAGTCCCTTCCCGATGAGCGGCACGTCGGCGTTGTACCAGGCGCCGTTGCCCTCCGGCACCATCGTGTATATGGGGATCGCCACCCCCTGCAGCACGGTGTCCACCAGGAATTCCTTGTCTATCAGGGTTGCGACTGCCTGCCGGAAGGCCCTGCTGTCCATGGGCGCTTTGCGGAAGTTGAACCCCAGGTAGCGGAGGCCGTCGGATGCGTTCTCGATGGTTGTCAGGCCATCCTCTCCCGCCAACTGCTCCTGCAGCCCCTTGGACAGCCCCAGCGGGTTCAGCATGAAGTCGATGTCGCCTTTCTTGAGGGCCAGAACGGCGGCGTCCTGGCTGCCGTAGATCGAGTAGATCGTGCTCGCCGCGTTGGGGCCTTCCACGTACTCAAGGACCGTCTCGCCGCCGGGTTCGCCGTAGGCAGTGAACTCGGTGAGCCCGGGGGTGGTGGCCGAGTATGCACCGCTGGCATACAGCGCAACTTCTGTCCCCCTGAAGGAGTAGGCCGGGTTTTCGTCCTTCTCTGCGAAGGCGCCCCGCTCCCACTGGTCGAAGATGAAGCCCCCGGCGCTCGGTTCGCCTTCGGGGACGTGGGAGAACAGCACTTTCTGCTGCTCGGTGGTGTCGCCGGCCTGCCGGGCCTCGGCCACCACCGGCTCCCAGTAGGACTTCGAGAAGATGGGCATGAACGCCAGCCCGAACTGCCATCGCGCCAGGCCCGGCTTCTCCTTGAAGAAGACCTTGAGCCGGTACGGGCCGTCGGTTTCAGTGTGGTCGAAGAACTCCGGGTCCACTATGGACGGCCAGTTGCCGGTGAGCTGCATCTCCGCGGCTGTATTGGCCGTGAACGCGAAGTCCTCGGCGGTAACGTCGCTGCCGTCGCTCCACTTCACGCCTTCCAGCAGTTCCACTTCCGTGGCCCACAACGTCTCGCCCTCCACCACCTCCTCCGCGAGCGGAGTGGGGAAGTCGGCTGCCAGCGATGGGACCCAGTCGTACCTCTGGGCCGAGTACGCGTAGAGCGCCGGCTTGCTTCCGCCGAGCACGTAGCCGTTCCATATCGTCCCGTCCGGCCCCAGGTAGGCCCAGTGGTTCGTGGTGGTCAGGTCCGACGCGATACCGATCCGATAGACCTTTTCTGACTCCGCTTCGGAGGGAGCCGTCGGCGTCGCCGCAGGGACTTCGCCGGTGTCCGGTTCCCTATTACAACCCGGCAGCAGAGACAGGGCCAGCAACAGCCCGCAGAACGCAAACCGACCGCTCAAGCGCATTCCGGCTTCACCTCACGAGTAGACGGCAACTGAGAATAGCACGAGGACGGCCCCGCTTCAGACCGTCTCTTCGGCGTCTCCTCCGACCTCCGCTGCGCCGGTCCGAGCGGCGCCGGGTTCGGCGAACCGGTAGCCGGTGCGGGATGCCGTGAAGATGTAGGACGGGTTCCTCGCGTCGTCGCCCAGTTTCTGACGCAGGTTCTTTATGTACGACCGCAGCAAGCGCTCGTCGACCGTGTGCTCTTCGCCCCAGACCCGCTGGATGATCTGATCGTGAGTCACGACCCGTCCGGCGTTGGCGGAGAGTTCGTACAGCAGCTTGTACTCGGTCGGAGTCATCGGCACGGGACGGCCCGCCACCGAAACCGTGCGCTCCATGAAATCGATGGTGAGGCCTCCCACCACGAACGGCTGTCGCTGGAAGAAGGACGAACGCCTGCGGAGGGTTGCCCTGACACGGGCCACCAGTTCCGTGGGCGAGAAGGGCTTGACGACGTAGTCTGCGGCCCCCATCTCGAAGGCTTTGGCGATGTCCTGTCCCCTGCCGCGGCCGGACAGGAAGATGACCGGCGTCTCCCCGGGGATGCCCTTCATCAACTCGAATCCGTCCGTTCCGGGCAGCACGAGGTTCAGCAGCACGAGGTCGGGGTCCACCGACTCCAGGAGACCTCTCATCTCCTCCGGGTCGCCGGTGACCGTCGGGACGTAGCCGACCTGCGACAGCGTGTTGCGGACGTACCGCAGTATCTGCGGGTCGTCGTCGACGACGAGGATGCGCTCCGACTGCAACGCCTCCTGCGCCGGGCCGGACCTCGCCTCCTCTCCCGGCGATGCGATGCCGGCGGCGGCCTCATCCACGACGGGCACCGTGAAGACGACCCGCGTGCCGGGGCTCTGTTCCGGGCTCTCCGCCCATATCCGGCCGCCGTGCGCCTCCACTATGCCCTTGCAGATGGCGAGGCCGAGACCGTATCCGTCCAGCTCGTGCGTTCTGCCGCCGGACTCCGCGCGGGCGAACTTGCTGAACAGGTACGGCCGGAACTCCGTGGGTATGCCCGTACCCTCGTCCGTGACGGAGATGGCGACGTGCAGCTCCTCCAGCCACGCGGCGACCCTGATGGACGACCACTCGCGCGAGTACCGGGACGCGTTGGTGAAGAGGTTGTGCAGCACCTGGACGATCCTGTGGCCGTCCGACAGTATCCTGGGCAGGTGCGGTGCCGTGCCGATCTCAACGCTGTTCTTGTAGCCGCCGCTGAGGAAGGCGTTCCTCGCCAGTTCGATCACCGACGTCACGTCGGTCGGTTCGGGCGCGATGGAGAGCGTTCCCGCCTCGATGCGCGTCAGGTCAAGCAGGTTGTTGATGAGGTCGCGCATGTGGTCGGCGCGCTCCTCGACGATGCGGAAGAACTGGAGTATCTCCGCCTGGTCGAGCGGGGACGAGGCCGTCAGCACGGTGGCTGCCGAGCCCTTTATCGACGTCAGCGGCGCGCGCAGTTCGTGGCTGACCACGCCGAGGAACTCGGCCCGCAAACGCTCCAACTCTTCCAGGGGCGTTATGTCCTGGACCGTAACCACGACGGAGACGACCTCTCCGTCCTCCGACCATATGGGCGTGGCGTTGACGAGCGTGCTCGTCTCCGTCCCGTCCGGCAGGCGGAACACCACCTCCTCCGCCCTGACGCTCTCCCCGCTCGTGGCCGCCCGTTCCAGCGGGAGCTCCTGGGGGGCGATCGCGCCTCCGTCCATCCGCCGGTACGACACCGTCCGGAGCAGCTCGTCGAACGCGAGGGCCGTCCCGCGGGCGCCGGTGACGATGCGGAGCGCCTCCCGGTTGAACCGCACCACGCCCCTCGTCTTCGCGTCGAAGACCAGCACGCCCACCGGGGACGTGTTGACCAGTACCTCCAGGTTCGCCTTCTCCCGCTGCTCTTCCCCGTAGATGCGCGCGTTGGTGATCGCCATCGCCGCCTGCGCGGCGAATATCTGCAGCGTCTCCTCGTCCTCCTGGGTGAAGTCCGGCCCCCCCGGCTCCATCGCGAGGTAGATGTGCCCCACGTGCCGCTCGCCCTCCCGGATCTGCAGGCCCAGGAACGCCCCGACCGGCAACGGGAACCCCGTGAACCCCAGCGACGCCATGTGCGCGTCGAGGTCACGCGTCCGCAACGGCTCCCGCAGCCCGCTCAGGTACCACAGGATGTCCCATCCGTCGGGCGTCTCGTAGTACACCCGCCGCCACTCTTCCTCCGTCATGCCCGAGACCACGAGGTGCTGGAACCCGCCGGCCTCGTCCGTCGTGGTGATCGCGCTGTAGCGGGCGCCGGAGAGCGAGCGAGCGCTGTCCGCGACCTCCTGCAGGACGGAGTCCACGTCGAGCGCCTCGTTTATGCGGAGGATGGCCCCCGTCAGTCCCGCAAGCCGGGCCCGCAGTGCCTCGTTCTCCGCCTTCAACCGTTCGGTTTCGTCCAACGCGCCCACCTCGGATGACCACCCTGCCCACGGGGGATCGACGGCGGAAGTGTACCACGCGCCAACGGGAGGGCCGCCCATCCCCGACGTCGTCATCGCTGCCTCGAGGTGATGTACACGCCCGCGCCCGCGACCAGCAGCAGGAGGAAGGCGACGACCCCCACGGGGACCGCCCACGCCGGCAGGCCGCCTTCATCCGCCGGGGGCACGACAGGCACCCGCGGGATCGGCGTCGCCGTCGGCCCGGGCGTCGGGCTCGGCGTTGGTGTCGGCGTGAACGTCGGCGTCGCTGTCGGCGCGGGGGTTGACGTCGCGGTCGGCGTAGGCGGGACCGGCGTCGCGGTCGGCGTAGCCGTCGGAACAGGCGTCGGCGTAGCCGTTGGCCGTGGCGTGGGCGTGGACGTCGGTGCAGGCCCCGCCGTCGGCGTGGGGACTATGGGCCCCGGGCCCGTTGTTGGCGTCGGCGTGGCCGTCGGCGCAGGCCCTGCAGTCGGCGTGGGCGTGGGCTCGGCGGTGGGAGTCGGCGTGGGCGTCGGTGTCGGTGTGGGCGTGACAACCCCGACTGTCACCTCCGACGCTCCGCCGATCGCGCGATCGTTCCGGTTCTCGTCCCTCAGCGTCCCCGCGAACCGGTACGCGCCCTCGGACGTCGGCACGGTCACCGTGTACGTAACCGAACTGTCGCCGAGCAGGGTGAAACTCACCTCCTGCCCGTTAGCTACAGCATCGGAGTGGGTGCTCGACACGAAGCTGAACCCTTCCGGCAGCGTCTCGATGAGGGCGCCGAATGCCCCATAGCCGGTGACGGTCACGGTAACCACGACCTGCCCGCCGGGAGCGACGGTCGGCGGGTCGAACGACCGCGCGCCGCCGGCCTGCGCGGAGACCGCGCCCAGCCCCAACAGCCCCAGCGCCGTCGCGACCGCGACCGCCGTCACGGTCTGCCTTCTTCTCGACGATGCCATCCGCTTCTGTCTCCATGAACGAGGGGTGCGCCTCCGGCAAGAGAACAGGGGGCGTATCCGCCCCCTGTTCAAGTCACTACGGATTCAGACCCCGCTCACCGCTGCCGCGACCGCATCGCGAGGCCTCCGACTACCACCACGGCTGCCAGGACGAGGACGATCAGGACGATCACCCAGACCGGGATGCCGCCCTCATCTTCCGGAACGACCGGTGGTGTGGTCGGTACCGGCGTCGCAGTCGGCGTCGGCGTAGCCGTCGGGACTGGCGTAGCCGTCGCCGCCGGAGCGGGCGGGACCGGCGTGGCCGTCGCCGTAGGCGTCGGCGTTGCTGTCGGCCGGGGCGTAGGCGTCGCCGTCGGAGCGGGCGGGACCGGCGTGGCCGTCGCTGTAGGCGTAGGCGTTGCCGTCGGCGCCGGCGTGGGCGTCGCCGTTGGAGCAGGCGGGACCGGCGTCGGCGTTGCCGTCGGAACAGGTGTCGCCGTTGGCGGCACCGGCGTAGCCGTAGGCGTCGGCGTAGCCGTGGGCGCCGGCGTGAACGTTCCACCGCCGCCACCGCCGCCGCTCCCACCGCCGCTGCCGGTGCTGGGCCTCGGCGTGGGCGTAGGCGGAGGTGCGCCGACGCTCAGGCGCGAAGTGCCGCTTACCGTACGGGAATTCTGCTCGAGGTCTCTCACTTCGCCGGAGAACGCCCTCGTTCCGGTCGTCTGGGGAGCCTCCACCGTGTAGGT
This sequence comes from Dehalococcoidia bacterium, assembly GCA_965220655.1. Taxonomy (GTDB): domain Bacteria; phylum Chloroflexota; class Dehalococcoidia; order Lucifugimonadales; family Australimonadaceae; genus Bin16. Next base: position 243,175 of record CBDCQO010000004.1, read on the forward strand.
AACCGAAGTCTCACCGAAAAGCGTGAAGCTCACCTGCTGCCCGTTGGGCATGGCATCGGAGTGCGTGCTCGACACGAAGCTGAACCCGGCGGGCAGCGTCTCGATCAAGGCGCCCGCTGCGCCGTAGCCCGACACAGTCACCGTCACCGTGACTTGACCGCCCGGAGGTGCCCACGCAGGAGAGAACGACCGCCGCGCAGTGGGGCCCCCGACGGGAGCGGTAACCGTCACGTCAGTCGCGCCCCCGACCGTGGCCGTGGGCGGAGGAGTCCCGATACCCCTCACCTGACCGGAGAACGCATGCCTTCCGGCTGTCTGGGAGGCCCTCACCGTGTAGGTGACCGAACTGTCGCCGAGCAGGGTGAAACTCACCTCCTGCCCGTTGGCCGTAGCATCGGAGTGCGTGCTCGACACGAAGCTGAACCCGGCGGGCAGTGTCTCGATCAAGGCGCCCGCTGCGCCGTAGCCCGACACAGCCACTCTCACCGTGAACTGGGCGCCCCTCTCCACCGATGACGGGGAGAACGACCGGCTTCCGCTCGGACCCCCGGTGGCAGCCGTAACCGTCACGTTGGTCGCGCCTCCGACCGTGGCCGTGGGCGGCGGGGTTCCGATGCCCCTCACCTCGCCGGAGAAACTGTGCCTCCCGGCTGTCTGCGAGGCCGTCACCGTGTAGGTAACCGAACTGTCGCCGAGCAGGGTGAAACTCACCTCCTGGCCGTTGGCTACGGCCCCGGAGTGCGTGCTGCTCGACACGAAGCTGAATCCGGCGGGCAGCGTCTCGATCAAGGCGCCCGCGCTTCCGTAGCCCGACACGCTGACGGTGACGTCCACCTGCCCGCCTGCCGTCACCGACGACGGGGAGAACGACCGGCTTCCACTCGGCCCCCCGGTGGCAGCCGTAACCGTCACGTTAGTCGCACCCCCGACCGTGGCCGTGGGCGGCGGGGTCCCGATACCCCTCACCTCGCCGGAGAACGCATGCCGTCCGGCCGTCTGCGAGGCCGTCACCGTGTAGGTGACCGAACTGTCGCCGAGCAGGGTGAAACTCACCTCCTGGCCGCTGGCTACGGCCCCGGAGTGCGTGCTGCTCGACACGAAGCTGAACCCGGCGGGCAGCGTCTCGATGAGGGCGCCCGCGCTCCCGTAGCCCGAAACGCTGACAGTGACGTCCACCTGCCCGCCTGCCGCCACCGACGACGGGGAGAACGAGCGGCTTCCGCTCGGACTGCCCGCCGGAGCGGCTGTGGGCGTAGCGGTGGGCGTCGGCGTACCAGCAGGCGTCGACCCAGCCTCAACCGTCACGTCCGTTGCGCCCCCGACCGAGGCTGTGGTCGGAGGATCCCCGACACCCTTCACCTCGCCGGAGAAACTGTGATCTCCGGCCGTCTGGGAGGCCGTCACCGTGTAGGTAACCGAAGTTTCGCCGAAAAGCGTGAAACTCACCTCTTGGCCGCTGGCTACAGCATCGGAGTGGGTGCTCGACACGAAGCTGAACCCGTCGGGCAGCGTCTCGATCAAGGCGCCCGCTGCGCCGTAGCCCGATACAGCGACGGTGACGACCACCTGCCCGCCGGGCGCCACGGACGTAGTGTCGAACGACCTTGTGGCGCTCGGAGTGGACTGTGCGGCTACGGAAGCGAACCCCAGCAGCCCCACCAGGCCCACTACCACGATCGCTGTCATCAACGCGAGGTGCTTTCTGAACAAAGCCTCTATCTCCCTTGGTTTCATCTGAGAGCCCTACCTGCTTCAACAGCCTCAGTGGACGGGGGGAGGCTCCACTTTGGCTGTTGGAAGCAGGTCAGCGTCTCGCTTTCGCAGGTCGCCGCAGCTCCTTCGGCTAGAGGCCGAAGTAGAGCCGTATGACCCCGCGCACGACGTCCTCAGTGATCGTCTGGTTGATGAGGTGGTCCCGTATGGCGGCTCTTACCTCGCTCTCGTCGATCGAACCGTCGTTGTTGGCGTCGTAGCCGCTGATGGGATCAAGTTCCTCGACGTCCGTGACCGTTACCGTCACGTCACGCTCGGCAGTGTTCGTGCCATCGTTGGCCGTCACCGTCACCTCGTACACGTTGTCCGTGTTGGCGTCCGCCGGGCGCTCGAAGTTGGGCACGCTCCTGAAGCGGAGCACGCCACCCGTGATCGTGAAGTCCGCAGCGTCGGCTCCTGAGAGCGACCACATTGCCGAGGCCGCGTCGGGCCCTGCCGCTCTGTAGGTCGCCACCGCGGTGGTCGCCGGCGTGTTCTCCTCGATGGAGCGGCTGACCGGCCCCGTCACCACCAGGCCGCCGGCTATGATCGCCGGAGCTTCGTTCACGTTTTCGACGGTCACCCTGACCATCCGGTCGGCGTGCAGTGTGCCGTCCGAGGCCCGCACCGTCACCTCGTACAGGTTGTCTCCGTTCGCGTCCGCCGGATTCTCGTAGTCGGGCTTCTGCACGAAGGAGAGGACACCCGTGGAACTGAGGCTGAAGTCGGCCGCATCCGGCCCCATCAGCGACAGGTTGACGTTGAGTCCATCCTCGTCCGTTGCCACGTAGAGATTAGCGGCGTCAGAGCTGTCGAAGGTGCCATTACCGTCGCTGTCGGCCCTTACTATCTGCACGCCTTCGTCAACGGTCACCGTCTCGGCCCCGGTACTGAACGTCGGCTTCTCGTCCACGTCCGTAATCTTGATAGTCACAGTCGCCGCCGTGCCGGTGGCCTCACCGGATGCGTCCCTCGCGGTGACTTCGACTACGCAGCTGTTCTTGGCTGTGCAATTGGCGTCCGCGCCCGCATCCGCCTCGAAGTCCAGATCCGCGCCGGTCGTTATCTGGCCGCTCTTCGCGTCGATCTCAAACTTGGCCACGTCAGTGCCGCCCAGCGTGTAGTACACCGCGCCGTGGTTGCCCGTGGCTGTCACCGGGGCGCCCACGTTCCTGCCCTCGTCGCCTTCGGCCACCGACCTGGAAACCGCTGTCGGGTCGAACTCGAGCTCGTGGCTCCCGACCCGGTCCGCCAGCACGGGGTAGTCAGAGGTCAGAGAGGCGGTCTCCCGGGTTGTGCTGGTCCCAACCTGGTAGGCCACCGTCGCGCGGATGCGCTGGCCCACGTCGGCGAGCGTGACGGTGTAGGTGTTGTCCTGGGCGTCGTCGCCGGTGATGAGGGTGCTTCCTCTGTACCACCGCCATGCGATGTCCCTGGCGGCGTCGCCGGTTGTTACCACGTCCTTAGTCGCCCCTGCTATGTCGCCATCGGTCGCGGTGGCGGTCAGGAGTGCACCGACATCGAACTGCGTTACATCCAGAGTGCTGCTGCCGTCCGGAGCGACGGTCCAGGTCACCTTACCCGCCTCTGCTACGTTGGTGACCTTGACGGTTACCTCGTGGAAGCCCGTCTGCCCGTCTGTGGCAGCGTCGGTGGCCGTCACCACCACCTGGTAGGTGTTGTTGGTGCCGACGTCCGCCGGGGCCTCATAGTCAGGCGAGTTCTGGAACTCAAGTGTCCCGTCCTCATCGTCGATCGTGAATTGAGCGGAATCCTCATTGGCAGTAGCGTCAATGGTGCCAGGAAGGGCGGGTGCCCCTCCGACGGTCGCAATTCCCCAGGTGATCGACGTGGCGCCTTCTGGGTCGCTGGCCATGAAGGTGGCAACCACGCCCTCGCCGTTCTCGGCGTAGTTGACGCTGTCTCTGCCCGTTACAACCGGGGCTTCGTCGACGCCAGTGATGGTCACTTTGACCGCCCGGTCGGCGTTCAACGTGCCATCCGAGGCCCGTACGGTCACCTCGTACACGTTGTCCCTGCCCCTGTCCGTCGGAGTCTCGTAGTCGGGCTCCGCCCTGAAGGAGAGGACATGGGTGGCGCTGAGCTTGAACCTGGCCGCGTCCGGCCCCATCAGTGTGTAGGCGATGTTTCGGTCCTCCGGGTCCGTCGCCATGTAGGTGACGCTGGCTTCCTCTGTCTCACTGAACCCACTGTCCGACGCGTGGAACAGCTCTGCCCGGTTCTCCGGCACCGTTACTGCCGTTACTGCGGTTGTCGGGAACGTCGGCTTCTCGTCCACGTCCGTAATCTTGATAGTCACAGTCGCCGCCGTGCCGGTGGCCTCACCGGATGCGTCCCTCGCGGTGACTTCGACTACGCAGCTGTTCTTGGCTGTGCAATTGGCGTCCGCGCCCGCATCCGCCTCGAAGTCCAGATCCGCGCCGGTCGTTATCTGGCCGCTCTTCGCGTCGATCTCAAACTTGGCCACGTCAGTGCCGCCCAGCGTGTAGTACACCGCGCCGTGGTTGCCCGTGGCTGTCACCGGGGCGCCCACGTTCGCGCCCTCGTCGCCTTCGGCCACCGACCTGGAAACCGCTGTCGGGTCGAACTCGAGCTCGTGGTTCCCGACCCGTTCCGCCAGCACGGGGTAGTCGGAGGTCAGAGAGGCGGTCTCCTGGCCCACGTTGCCCGCGACGACGTAGTGCGCCACGACCCGCAGGTACATGCCTGCGTCGTCGAGCGTGGTGGTGTATGTGGCCGCGTTTGCATTCTCTATCAGCGTTCCCGTCGAGGCCTTGTCCGACGACCTGTACCACCGCCATATGGCATTGGTTACGGTCTTGGTCCCCCCTGCTATATCGCCATCGGTCGCGGTGGCGGTCAGGAGTGCGCCTCCGACATCGAACTGCGTTACATCCAGAGTGCTGCTGCCGTCTGGAGCGACGGTCCAGGTCACCTCACCCGGCTCGTCCACATCCGTGACCTTGACGGTAACCTCGTAGAAGCCCGTCTGCCCGTCTGTAGCAGCGTCGGTGGCCGTCACCACCACCTGGTAGGTGTTGTTGGTGCCGACGTCCGCCGGGGCCTCATAGTCAGGCGAGTTCTGGAACTCAAGTGTCCCGTCCTCATCGTCGATCGTGAATTGAGCGGAATCCTCATTGGCAGTAGCGTCAATGGTGCTAGGAAGGGCGGGTGCCCCCCCGACGGTCGCAATTCCCCAAGTAATCGACGTGGAGCCCTCGGGGTCGTCGGCCGTGAAGGTCGCCACGGGGTCCGTGCCGCCCTCGGGGTACTCGATCGTGTTGCTCTGCGCCTGGAGAGCCCCACCCGGCAGCAGCAGCGCGAGCCCGAGGGCCGCGGCTGCGAGCAGCGCGAGCAGAGGAAGGGTGTGCTTCCTGTGGGAGAGAGAAGAAGCGGCCCCCAGGGGAGCTGCCGCGTTCGCCCGGCTCGGTGAACGCCAGGTCGCCGTCGCGGCGACGGCCCCTATAATAAAGGTAACCCAAGCCCGGAGGGAGCCGAGGGAGCGGTACAACGCGTCGATCATGTCAATCCTCACCTTCACAGGGATGCTGCGACTCCCCGCGTGGGGAGAATCCATGCAGATTTCTCTACACACGTAGAGTCACGTGAGCGATTCTACACATTTAGTGTCGGGGGCTGTCAACCCCGTTGGATGCGTGATGCGTGAGAATCTGAACAATCGCAGCAGGCGCAGGCCGTGGCAGCTCTCCTGCAGCGGGTGACCCCCTTAATATAGAAAAGGCGTGAAGGCAGCACGGAACGGCATGGAGAAGATATGGAGAAAACGCCACGCGTGAGGGCGCCTGTCATGTTGAGCGGAGCGCCGCGCAGTCCCGCGCTTTAGCGCGCAACATCCTCTCGGGCGCGTCTGATCCCCTCGCCCTACAAGGGGAGAGGGCTAGGGAGAGGGTACTGGGGGGTGAACGGGTGAGGGCGAACCGGACGGAGTGCAGATCCGTCGTTCCTGCGAAGGCAGGAACCTCGCCTGGTGTAGGGGCATCCCTTGTGGGTGCCCTGTATGATCCCCCTCGCCCCCTGGGAGAGGGAAGACGCGCGTGCGCGGCGGGTGAGGGTCGCCTCGGGCATGCTTGATCCCCTCGCCCTACAAGGGGAGAGGGTTAGGGAGAGGGTACTGGATGTATGATCCCCCCTCGCCCCCTGGGAGAGGGAGACGCGCTTGCGCGCGGGTGAGGGTCGCGGCGGACGGGGATGCGTGGTGGGCCAAGCGGTACTGTACTACGAACCTTCGAGTGGGTGGTGGAGCTCTAAGTGCCAGGAGGTTGTAGTTGAGGCAGTGCCATCGCGCAACAAACACCGACCCCGCGTCCCCAACCGCTTCTCGTAAACCTCAGCCTTCATGGAGTAGACGACAATCTGGAGCCCGCCGTGCTCAGCGGCTCCCGTCAGTTGCTCCTCGGCCGAGGAGCCTTCCCCCAACGGCATAGCGACGAACTGCTGCCCCATTCCCTTACGACGCAGCAACCATTCGCTGTAGGGCTAATCGGGGCCCGGCAAACTAGCGAAGCGTGAACGGGTTCGTGCGCGGACCCCCACCGGCTCACACTGCGATTCCGTGACTCGGTTTACTCCCGCTGTCCTTCCCTGTCGATCCTAAGGCGGGAGTACGTCGCCCTAATCAATTCCTCAAGGGCGGCGCTGCCCTCGGGATTGAGATTGGGATCTCGGTGGAGGAGGGACGATATCTGAGCAAGAGGACTCGCACTACCGAACTGCTCCATGCGCTCCCCTCGCATGAAGTGGTCTGCCGACATGCCGAGCCAACTCGTAAGCGCCGCTAGGCTGTTGACGTCGGGCTGACGTCCTTGGGACAGACGGGTGAGAGTGGACGCGCTGATACCCGATTCTGCAGCTACCTCCTTCCAGGTCAGGCGCCGGAAACGTCGCTCGGAGTCCAACGCCGCATGGAATGTGGTGACATCAAAGCTATGGGCACGGTTATCCATCGATTTCACTCTTGCAACTAACGGCCACAGGTGGTATATTGCATTATAGCAACTGCACGCCAACTTTGAAAGAGCTACATATTGGCAAGCGAACAGGAGGTGAAGGATGGGTGACGACGGCAAGATCAAGGTCACGGTCAATGACAAGCCTGTGGTGCTCGAAGGCACGAAGCAGACGGGTGCGAGCGTCAAGAAGAGAGCCATTGAACAGGATGTCAACATCAAGGAGGACTTCGTGCTGAGCATCGAGCTCGGCGGTGGGAAGACGAAGCTGGTTGGGGATGAGGAGGAGATCGAGGTGCACGACGGCGAGCGCTTCCTGGCGATCGAGAACGATGACAACTCATGAGCACTATCATCCCAGCAGTGGCGAAGGCCATAGAGGAGATTCGCTGTACGTTTGAGGGATGCGACGTGGAGATAGAAGCGGACGAGGCGGGTGGAGCGATTGTAGTAGTCCGGGGCGTCCCGATGGGATGTCCGTACGTGCAGGCCGAGGTCTGGTTCGGGTTTCGCATCACCTTCCAGTACCCGTACGCTGACGTATACCCGCACTTCACCAATGCGGACTTGGCGCGGTCGGACGGTGGAGGCTTAGGCGGTGGCTTCGGGACAGCATCGTTCCAGGGTCAGCCGGCAATCCAAGTCTCGCGTCGGTCGAACAGGCTGAACCCCGAAACAGACACGGCGGCGTTGAAGCTGTTGAAGGTGGTCACGTGGATGAAGAGCCAGACATGAGGCCTTGGCGGCTGACGATTCCAGCGGGACTGTATGCCGAACTGCAGAGGCATCTGTTTCCCGGTGACTGTGACGAGCACGGTGCCGTAATCCTAGCGGGAACATGTGAGTCCGACCGCGGCCTGAGACTAGTTGCGCGGGAGCTCCACCTAGCTAGGGATGGCGTGGAGTACGTTCCTGGGAAGCGGGGCTACCGCATGCTGAAGGCGGAGTTTATCCAGAGCAAGATTCTGCGCGCGCGCGACCATAAGCTAGCTTATCTGGCTATTCACAACCACGGCGGGACCGACTCGGTTGGGTTCTCCAGACCTGATATGGAGTCCCACGAAAGAGGGTATCCGGCGCTCCTCGACATCGCGCGAGGCATGCCGGTTGGAGCACTGGTTCTCGCCCGGTCCGCCGCGGCCGGGGACTTGTGGTTTCCGGGCGGCAACCGTGCACCGTTAGGCTACGCAGCGGTTATCGGGTCCCAACGAAGGCTATTGTTCCCGAAACCGGAGCCGAAGGTTGCGGTAGGAATATACGACAGGCAGAGTCGACTGTTCGGCGACGCGGGTCAGGAGCTGCTGCGGCGGACGCGAGTAGGAATCGTGGGTCTGGGAGGCGCGGGCTCGGTGTTGGCGGAACTTCTGGGGCGGCTGGGGGTTGGAGAATTCGTACTTGCTGACCCCGACAAGGCCGAGGAGACGAACCTTCCCCGCCTTATTGCATCACGGCGCCGTGACGCGATCCTGCCGTCATGGTTGCCACGGGTAATCGCAGACCGATTGCGGAGTCACAAAGTGCAAATGGCAGCCCGGAACATCCGTCGTGCGAACCGCGACGCGCGCATTGAGGTGTTGGCGAGAGACTTCTTGGATGCCGATGTCGCGGCGCGTTTCACAGACTGCGATTTCCTGTTTCTGGCGGCAGACACGATGGGAGCTCGACTGCTGTTCAACGCCGTTGTGCACCAGTACGGGGTCCCAGGTATCCAGGTAGGTGCCAAGATTCCGGTTGCGGAAGATGGGACGGTCGGAAATGTGTTTTGCGTTAGCCGTATGGTCACGCCCGAACAGGGGTGCCTCTGGTGCAATGGGCTAATCAACCCCGCGAGGCTGCAGGACGAGGCCGTACCGGATGCGGCTAGGCAGGGCTACTCCTACTTGGACGACCCTGACGTAGCGGCTCCCAGCGTGGTGACGATGAATGCGATAGCTTGTGCGCACGCCGCTGACGACTTCCTGTTCCATATGACCGGCCTAAAGTACGACGATGCCGAGACCGGGTGGTTTCGTTGGAACTCCCGCCGGGCTTTGGCAGGTTACGACATGCCGAGGCGGGACGCGGACTGCGCTGAGTGTTCGGCAACAGAACACAGTCGGTGGGGAATGGGCGACAACGGGACTTTGCCAACGAAGTCGACTCGGGGCTAGAGACGCTTTTCGCGACACTCGTACAGTTTATCGCCTCTGATAACGGTTAGTTCTCGCGGACGACGCCCGTCTGGATCGTTGGTCAGAAGGAGACCGGGGAGATGGAGCAGAAGGAGATCGTTTCCGCGTTCAGCGGTCGAGGTGGCGTCCAGGACCGTGTGGCCGTAAATACGGCGCAGCCCAGGAGAGGGCTGGTTGTAGGAATCAATGGTGGATATCTCGGTAATCCATGTGAAGTGCGGAAGGTGGAGGTCTAGGAGCGCGTCTTTCAGGTCGTCGCCTGCGGAGCCACGGGAAAGGTGGCGCCGGTAGCCGGCAGCAGATGTTAAGTAGGTCCGTAGAACGATGCTGCCTGAACTGTGGGCCGCCTGCAACTCGTCCAACAACATTTCGTTTATGGGCATGCCACGCTGCTTAAGAGCTCGACGGGCATTTGGCAGAGCGTTCAGAATGTCATTGACCTGGCTCCAAGCGTTGTGCTCTGCACGAGCTGCAGTGGAGAAGACTCTGGTGGACATCAGTGCTATGGCTAAAACGGCATGGCATCGCACATTCAACTCGACTGGACCGCTGACCGAGTGACGTTTGATGGTCTGGTCGTCGAGAGAATACGTAGCGCTGGCATGTTTGTCCACAGGGAGCTTCCTATAAGGGCCGCTTTGGTCGTCGTGAACAATGTAGGCAGGGACATAGTCGATTGCACTGTTGGTTGGGTTCTTCTGCTTGGCGAACACGCGACCGATGACAGTGACGGCGTGCCCCACCGAGCCATCGATGTTGAGGCCGAGAATGACGGGAATCCCGGACTCGACGTACGGGAGGATGGCACTGGCCATGTCTGGGCCAGGAAGAATAAGCGGTTGATAGCCAGCTGCGGCTATAGCCCGTATCATCGCGTCCGTCGAGAGTCGGTCCGATGCGTTGGGTAGTGAGACAGCCTCAATTTGCGATGGAGGACTGGCGAATCTCGTAATGTCGGCAACGGATACCCAGTTGTAATTGTGTCTCGCGTGCATATGGCGCATGCCTGTCCAAATGGCAACCTGAGCGCAGGCACCGACACGTGTGTCCTGCTGAAGGAATGAGGTACCGGTTACGTGCAGGCTGGTGCCGAGAAGGTGGACCTCGAAGTCGGCACGGCACGTTACAGTCGCCTCCATGTCAAAGCCGTTGGCTACACGGGCTTGGAGCACCGTCCTACCAATCGGTGCGGTTGACAAGGGACGGATGACGCAGAAGCCACAATAGGCTTGCTCCGCGTATTCGTCTAAGCGACGCAGTCGAGTTGTCGACAAGGGCCGTTGGAGCAGCGGCGTGATGTCGTGCGAAAAAAAATGGACGCGTCTGCAATACCGCTCGTAGGTCCGGAACGTGCGGGCGTAAAACTGCGAGTAATCCGATGAGTAGTCTTGGTCGATGTATGGTTCTTCGAGGACGTAGGATTTGACGTCGAGTACGCGAAGGTGTTGGATCGTGTTGCGTACTACCTCAATAGCCTCTCCACCCATGAGGTCCGCCAGACGCGACCAAGACTCTGGACTATTGAGTGGCTCGACGGTGTGGGTTATCTTCATGGTTGGGCCGAAGGATGGCGGTGGGTCCTAGGAAGTAGTCGCTGGGAGCAGGGCTCAGCGCCACGAGAAGTTCTGATCCTTCTCAGCGGCCCTAATCACCTCCTCTTGAATGCGGTCGAACTCCTTCATTGCCTCGTCGCTGAGTGAGAGCGACAATCCTACTTCGATGGCGGGGATGGTCTCCCGTTCAACGGTCTGTTCGGTGTCTGGGTTAGGATTCGTGCTGTTGTCCGTCCGTTCTGTTGTCATGGTTGTCCTCGACGTTTGGCTCTAGGCCGGATTAGCCGATCGAAGCCATCAGAGGCAACGCCACCACCGGCGCATCTCTCGGGGGAGGGCTGGCCGCGATCTGGGTCGGTGGGAAGCTGATGGTTCCGGGATGACGTGAAACGGATAGGCCATGGATCAATGCCTGACCCAAGATGATTGGGGTTGGATAGCGGATTGGCAGCGGCCTTGGCTGGACTAGGTTCCATGTAGGGTGCGAACGAGTGCTGATATGTCAACCCAACCAACTGGTGATGAAGCAGACGGCCTAAGTCTAAAGAACTGATGACGCCCCCGTCAACTAGAGATGGGAGCGCAGCGCGCCTTGGCGTCGATGCCGTCCATCGACGCGCTGGAACTGGCACTTATCCTCGGCGAGGCGCACACGACAGTTGCACCGATTGGGAAATGGTTCCTCATGCCAAGGGCACCGGGGAGGCTGCGGCGGCCGAACTACTAGCCTCCAAGAGCATTTGGCTGCTGTACAGTTCCGTTGAGATTCCCTGTGACATCTGCCGGGTGGCGCGTGGCCGGAACACGCCTCGCTGCTCCACCTGGAACGGATGCTAGCGGTCCAGCCGTCTATGTCTGGTGGTACACTTAAGAAGAACGGCCACTGCCCACGGTTCGAGAACGAGTTTCTTCCCCTCAGAGGCGACAGGGAGAGAGTTGATGCAACAGCGATGGACGGCTGCGGTCTTGTTAGGGCTGCTAATGTTGGCTGCTTGTTCAGCCCAAAATGTTGAGGAGAACCGGGAGGTAGACACAACCTGCTTTGCGACGGTTGATATTAGTGACGCTACTAGTTCAACAGACGGAGGGTCAATGAAACCCGCACCATTGAACTACCCCACTTCGAACATTTTATCGCGTGTTTTCAGGATTGGCACTCCGGACGGTACTGGCACCATATTTGCCATAGAGAACGAGAGTCGGCAGTATTGGGTGACAGCCGGTCATGTCGTTTCTGGCATATGCCCAGGGGATTCCATCCAGATACGTGTTGATGGTCAATGGGATCACGTGCAAGTTGCCTCGATTAGGACTGTCAGCAATTATGATATTGCGGTCCTACAGCTCAATGTACCCTATTTTAACCGCCCTCCCGTACGTTATCAAGCAGGTGGAGTATATATCAGTTCTCTTGTTCATGTGATAGGATTCCCTTCGGTAGCGGAGTATGACGACTATGATGGGAATGGAATTCTGGGCGGAGTACCAGTACCCTTAATCAAACACGGGTATATCTCTGGGTTTAGAGATAGACGTCTGTATATCGATGGTCAATTCAACCGTGGGTTCAGCGGCTCCCCGGTTGGGTTTAGATCTGACGATGGTAGTTATGTGGTCGTCGGAGTACTTGCTCGAAGGGTAGAAGCTTCGGGTGACGATCCTATCGATAGCGGTATAGGCGTGGCAGTAACAATGGGTCTCGTCAAACAGATAATCGAAGAAGCAGGTTAGGTGCTCTAGCGCACACCTTTCCCGGGAAGAGGGACGAGGCGAGCCAATCGAGTACGACCTGTTCGGCCTCGGCTAGGGGACGATTGCTCAGGGCAGCCCGAGTGCTTGGTCACTGCAAGTGCCACGAGACCGGTGTCGGTGGTCGTAGTAGTAATCGCGGATGATCCGCTTGGCGATGGCCCGCCAGCGCGACGACCCTTCGGTAGCCCCTGCCAGTCGACGGTTCCTCGCTCAGAGTGAGCAGGTCGCGAAGTCGGTCTGCAACCGGCGCCGTCTGCTGAGTTGACCGTGGCTCCTCGTCGGCGACATAGGCCGTGAACTGGCCGGCTACAGTGGGGTCCAAAAACTCGGTGCCCCCGTAGACGGGTGCTCCGATTGGTTTTCAATCTCGTCGAGGTGCTCAAACCAGACCAAGCACCAATGCTGGATCGACCACGTCTCCTAGCTCGGTGGTGACAATTCGTTAATCAATAAGTCCGCGCTTGTCTCCAGGATGTCGACCCTGTCCAGTTGCACAGGTAGGCACAACAGCCAAGGCCCTCCTTCCTCGGGGAAACTCAGCCCAAACACTCGGAAGGGTTCGTCAAATGAGGCACTGAAGTCCTCTGGACTACTCTCACGCATCATTTTTTCTAATCCGTCTTGCAGCATACGAGATATCCTATGCTCTGGTATGTGCCCTGCAATCACACATAGCTTCTTACCCGGCCGTGTCGGTATCTCCGCCAGCACCGCGTAGCCAACACGTTGCATTACGCCAACGTCCTCATCCGTCACTGCGAATGCTACAACCGTTGCCAGAGGTCGCCGAGGGGCCTGTACAAGCACGTGGCGAGCCGACCACGTATCGCGGTGAGTTCGTCGCGATACCTCATCAAGACACAGCCCGAAACCAGGAAACATCAGGGTGAAACTAGGGCGCACACGATCACCCCTGTAATATCGGTGTTCTTTCCACCGCTGATCGTAGTTTACACTGGTATCCTGCCATATCCCGCGATAGGCGATTTTTTGCTCTCCAGATTCGTGCAGACTCACCTTGATGTGCGGGTCGCCCTCTCGGCAGACGATATAGACATCGCCCCGATTTGTGACCTTAACGACCCACGACTCAGAGCTGAGACCGTCCTTGTTCATCAGAGCGAACCTGAGAGGACTATTTCGCAAGGGTAAGTCTGTTGGCGCATAAGCATTGGTGGCAGCTATATAGCGGACGGGTTCGACATCAGGTTCGACCCCAGGCAACTCTCCTTGTATGTTCATGAAGTCGGTCACGTCACTGATGCCCTCCATATGAATCACGTACAGAAATGATACGGTTGCCAGCAGAAGGGCCTTGCATTCCAGGTCGTGCTCGGCGAGGTGGAACTCGCTCGAACCTTACTGCCCGCTAGCCGCACCGCAGGCCAATCGTCGGCAACCGCCACAGCAATGACGCCGTCCGCTGCATGCGGGGACAGGGGGAGAGGTGCTCTCCCCATGGACCGTGGGACTACTCGACTGGGTTCTTGCGCGGCCTGCCGCGCCGTCGCCCATCCAACGACCAGAAGTAGACCGTGGTATCAGTGCGCCGGAACTCCAGCTGCTTGCCCAGCGCTTTGGCCGCCGTGTTCAGCCTGCGCCGGATCGCCTGCGTCGTCTCACCCTCTCCCGCCTCCAGTTTCCCCGCCTCTCCCGCGGTCACCTGCTGGATGTAGCCGACGTACTCCTGCAGCAGCGCCGCGCGCTTGCCCGTTGCCGCTCGCGCGCGGGCCTCGCCGATCGGTAGCGTGCCGAACGTGGGCATCCGGTCCACCTCCTGGTGCGTGCAGCCGCGTACGGCAGCCGCTTCTGTGGCTGGAGACTATAGCACCCTGAGCCCGCTCACCATCCACGGCGCCGTCGAGCGTGTCCGGCCACAGCCACTGCCGCCGCAGCGCCCTGCTGTGTTCTGCCCGCGCAGCTCCCGCCGCCGTACCCCCTCGTCGGCCCATCCCAGGACCACCTTCCCCATCCCACGCAGCCGACGGAACGGCACTCCCGCCCGCCTCCTGCTCGCCGCCAACTCCGCAGTCGTCGCCAAGGTGGTGTGCTCCCACCACGATGTCCCGGCCACCATGTGGTCCTGCCCACACTCCCGACGTCGGCCAGCCGAAGGCGCTGGAACAGGTCCTCCCTCACGACTCCAGCCATGCCCAGCGCCTCCCCCGAAACACCCAGGCCACCGCGACACGTCACCGTCCTCGCCGCCTGAGACAAGTTCGCCCTCACCCTCCGTCCACCGGCTGCAAACTTGTCGTTCTCACTCGGGGTGTTTGTCCGACCACCCCGATTCCGGGGCCTGCAAACTTGTAGTTGCCACTCGGGGGGCTTGTTCCGCTTCCCGCCTCCGGCGGTAAACCGGAACTGCTCGCTGCGCCGTTCCCGCGATGACGCGGAACGCCGCACTCGCCCTGCCCACGACCCAGTTCGCCCGTCACCACAGAAGTCGTTTCTCTGTACTACCCCCGCACCCCGCGCACCCCCGTTCGCCATGCGGGCCTCGTAAGGGGGGCCTGTGCGCGAGCCCCCCTTACGAGACATGACGTTCCGCGCGGTGGAGCGCGCATGCTGATACCCGGCCTTTTGCACCGAGACGAGCAAATGAATCCGATAGATCGGGAGATACACGCGCAGCGCAGCCTGGCGTCGATGCCGTTCCTCGATAGCCAGGAGCTGGCCGCCGTCTCCGGGATGCCCGCACGCACCATGCACGATGCGGTGAGCGCCCTGAGGCGGAAGGGGCTCGTCGATGCGGTGCCGCACGCCACCGACCTGCTGGCCCCGACTCACCGCCTGTACGTGACGCGCAGGGGGCTCGACCGGCTCGCCGAGTGCGAGGAGGAGAGCGTGCAGCAGCTCCTCGGCCGCTACCCTGTCTCCGCGCACTGGCGGCGAATCCTGCTGGGCCGCCTCGATGCGGTTGCGGTCATCTACCGGCTGGTACGCAGGATCGCGGAGGCCGAAGGCCCCGTGCGCTTGCACTGGCACCGGAGCGCGCCGGTGGACGCGTCGATCATCCTGGACGACGGGCGCGTCGTCGGCATCGTGCGGCAGGGAGCGACGTCGGACAGGACGGGCTTCTCGAGGCGGGTTTGGCGGCTCCTCGACGGCCCCCGGCCCGGCGCCGTGCTCGTGCTCGCACCGGACGAGGTGCGCCTCCGGCATGGCGCGAAGCTGCTCAGGCGGGCGAACGTGCCCGTGTTCCTGGCCCCGGAGCGCGATGCCGTCCTCTCCTCACCCGGCGAGCGTATATGGCGCCTGCCCTCCCTCGACAACGCGGTCGACCTCTGCACGGCCCTGTCGAGCACGCGGCTCCACGGATCGCCGATGGAGGAGCGGCGGCTGTCGAAGCCGCTGGTGCCCGCCGATATCCGGATACCCGACGCGCTCCTGACCGTCCCAGACCTTCTTCTCCCGGTGGTGCTGAAGCCGGCGTTGAAGCGCGTGATGGACGTGCTGGCGGACTGGCCGTGGCTCACGTCGAAGGAGCTGGGCGGGCTGCTGGGGGTCTCAAAGGGGCGCACGTCGCAGTTGACGGTCCCGCTCGTGAGCGCAAGGCTCGCCAGCCGGGTGGAGATGGGTGGAAGGGAGCGGCTGGCGCTGACGGACTGGGGGCTGGCGGTGCTGGCGCGCCGCGACCGCACGTCCGTCGGCGGGCTGCGCCGGCAGTGGAGCGTCGAACGGGTCGAGGGAAGGGGTCCGCTGACGTGGCGCAGGGTCTCGGGGAGGCGGAGCAGGCTGCTCGCGCGGAACATGGCCCACACCGACGCGGTGCACGGCTTCCTGGCGCAACTGGCGACGCAGGCGAGGGTCAAAGGGTATCGGGTGGTGCAGATCGACCCGGCGCACCGGGCATCGCGGCACTTCCGCCACCGGGGCGAGATGCGGGCGGTGCATCCCGATGCGTTCGGCATGCTGCGGGTGGGCCGCGCGAGGAGGCCCTTCTTCCTGGAGTGGGAGCACCGCGCCGTGCGTCCCGGTACGATGGCGGCGCGCCTCGCGCCCTACCTGCGCTACTACGCGACGCGCGAGCCCGTCGACGACCACGGCGCGGAGCCGGTCGTGCTGATGGTCTTCGACGATGCGGCGGTCGAGGCGCGCTTCCTGGTGGTCGCGCGGCGGGAGATGGCGCGCAACCGCGTCCGTCTACCGCTGTTCGTGTCCCACAGGGAGAGGCTTGAGGCCGTGGGGCCGGTGGGGGCGGCGTGGCGCAGGCCCGGCGTGTCGGAGCCGGGGTACGCCTTCGAGTGACCTTGCTCGGACGAGGAGGGCCGCCTGCGCCTTACGCAGCTTCCTCCATGCCCTGCATGCCGACATCCTCCCCGTCTGTGCCCCCGTGGCGTCCGGTCTCGAGTTCCATGGCGGCGTCCGGCTCCTGGTCGACAAGGCAGCGGCGCGCGATGAGACGGGCCAATATCCGCAGCCCGTCCAACCGCAGCTCCTCTTGCTCCTCCGTCAGTCTCCGCTTCTTCTGCCGCACGTCTCCGCTCCGAATTCATCCGATCCCGGTCACGCCCCGGTGGTGTTGGTGTATCGCTTGATGGGAACATACGTTCTTCCACGGAGCCGAGTGTAACCACGGGCTCCGCGCGAACACAACGGCCCCGGTGACGCATCGAGGCGACCGACCGACCGATCGCTTGCTCGGATGAAACAAGAGTTCGCTCAGGTCGCGCAGTTGACTGGTCCGGTCAACTCTCCAACGGGTAAGGCCGGAGCTGCACCTTGGGGTCCGGTGCAACCTCCTCCACCCGGGTGACGGTCACTCCAAAGAGGAACTGCAGCCACGCTACGAGCTGGTCATGCACGGCCTCAAAGGTCTCTCCGGTGAACTCCTTGCCGGTGTCCGTCCGGATGGCATGGCTGTCGGCGTCCACGCGCGCATAGCGCGCCGTCGAGTAGGTCTCCAGGAACACCGCGTCCGGGCTGTGCACCAGCGTCACCACGTAGCCCTCCATGGGCTGCCTGCCCGGTGACTCCATCAGGTAGGGACCCTGGTACTGCAGCATCGCCTCGACCCTCTTCGCCATCAGGTATCCCTCTCGCCCACCCGGTACAAGCCGTACCTACGGTTCACGCGCCGTCTCCAGGACGAAGAGGTCGTCGAATGAGGCTGCCAGCGCCTCCAGCAGGCGCCTCCGCGTCTCCGGCCCGGGTTGGCGCTTCCCGGTCATCAGTTGCGAGAGGTAGCCCGACGAGATGCCTGCCAGGTGTGCCAGTTCGTTCTGGGTCATGTTCAGCCGGTTGAGCCGCTCCCACACCGCACGGGGCTTGAGTATCGCGACGAGCGGACGACGCCTACCGGACATACCCGCCGTCCCTTCCGAGCGGCATGCGGTCCGGGTGTGCGCGGACGAATCCGCGCACGCGATGGACGGGTGCGTGCACACGCCCTAGAAGCCCCCAAGGAGTCCACAACGCCGGATAGGGCATCCCGCCTACCGCACCACCCGCCACACGTACTCCACGTCCCGTATGTCCTCCGCGAGGAACCGCTGGCACAGCGCCAGCTCATCGCCCTCCGGCGTCCGACCGGACGACGTGCGCGACGCCGCGGCGATGGCGGCCTCCATCTCGTCCCAGCAGTTCTCCCCGAACCGCGCGTGGAAGCGCCGCCACCCCACGGTGTCATACACCGCCACGAGCACGAGCCGCTCCCCGGCAACAACCGGGCGGGAGGTTGCGAGGAAGCCGGAGCCGGCGCCGCTGGCGTTCACCGCGCGCAGCCGCACCGTCCCGGTAGTCACGCCCGCGATGGTGTAGGACGTGGTGCCGGGGCCGCTGTTGGGGATGGCTATCCACGTGCTCCCGTCGAGCGAGTACTCGTAGCGCGTGATGCTGCTGTCGCCCGGGTTGCTCCACCTCAGCGTGATGCCGCCCTGCCCCGCCGTTACGGTCAGCCCCATGGGGGTCGCAGGGGGCGGCTGCCCGGGGGTGGCGCTGGTCGCCGCAGACGGGCCAGCGTTGCTGGTGCCGCGCACGGCCCGCAGTTCGATCCTGTAGGTCGTGCCGTTGGTCAGACCGGTCACGGTGTATGAGGTGGTGGTCGCGCCGCTGCCGCTGATGTCGGTCCAGTTGGGGCTCCAACTGCTGCCGCCGTCCGCGCTCACCCGGTACTGGTACTTGCTGATCGCCGAGTTGCCGGGGTTGGTCCAGCGCAGTGAGGCCTGGGTGTCGCCGGCCGTGGCCCTCAAGCCGGTAGGGACCGCCGGGGGCGGCACTCCGGCGACGGCGGTGACGCTGGCGGCCGGGCCCGCGTTGCTGGCGCCGCGCACGGCCCGCAGCTCGATCCTGTAGGTGGTGCCGTTCGTCAGCCCGGTCACGGTGTACGAGGTGGTGCCCGCGCCGCTGCCGCTGACGTCGGTCCAGTTGGGGTTCCAGTTCGTTCCGCCGTCCGCGCTCACCCGGTACTGGTACTTGGTGATCAAGGAGTCGCCGGGGTTGGTCCAGGTCAGCCTGACCTGAGTGTCCCCGGCCTGGGCCGACAGGCCGCTCGGGGCCGCCGGGGGCTGCTGCCTGGGGGTGGCGGTGACGTTGGCGCTGGCCGTGCCCGGCGTGTTGCCCTGGTCGATCACCGCGCGCACCTGGAACGTGTAGGCCGTGCCGTTGGTCAGGCTTCCCACGGTGTGCGAGGTCGTGCCTGCGCCGCTGCTTGGAACGTCGGTCCAGGCCGACCAGTTGGTCCCGCCGTCGGTGCTCTGGCGGTACTGGTACTTGCTGATCGCCGTGTTGCTGGGGTTGGCCCAGCTCAGCGTGACCTGACCGTCGCTGGCTGCGGCCTGTGGGTTGGTCGGCGCGGGCGGGCCGGTCTTGGCGTAGCCGTAGACTCCGATCTTGTGCGGATCGTTGTTGGTGCCCCAGGTTGTGGTGACTCTGCCTCGGGTCAAACGGTTGTCGCCGATGCCCCAACCCGTCTGGCTCTGAGTCTCGCCGTCGTTGCCGGTATCGCGCATGGCGACCGTGGCGGTGCCGCCGCTGACGGAGTCGAACACGATCCAGTACGTGGTGCCCGAGCTCAGGTGGATGCCGTCGCCAGCCGCCTCGATCGTATTGCCCCCGTTCGTCAGCGCGGCCGGTTCTATCAGATCGCCGATCTCGGTCCCGTCCGGCTGGTTGGAGGAGTTGTTGCCCTGGATGCTCACGCTGTAGTTGGTCGGCGCCACGCCCGTCCCATCGACATGCATCCCGAGAATGACCCTGAGCAGCCGGTAGCCAGCCTCGTGCGAGCCGGTGGTGAAGGCCTGCGCGGCGTCGTTGGCGATCACGTTGTTGCTGTTCTTGGCCGGCATGCCGAGGTTGTGGACCAGCGCCGCCGCGGGCGTAGCGCTGACGCTGGCGGCCTCGCCGTTGGTGGTCCCGACGACGGCGCGCAGCTCGAACGTGTACTTCGTCCCGTTGGTCAGGCTGCTCACGGTGTGCGTGACTGTCGTATCGTCGCTGCCGGAGATGTCCGTCCAGGCCGACCACGTGCTCCCGCCGTCGGTGCTCTGGCGGGTCTGGTACCCGGTGATCGTCGAGTCCGAGGGGTCGGTCCAGTTGAGCACGACCTGGCCGACGCCGCCCTGCGCCGTCAGGCCGGTCGGGGCCGCCGAGACGCCCACCGCCCGCGTGTTGTTGGTCACGTCTTGATTTGTGAAGGTAGCGAACTCGTTCCCGAACAGGTCCTTCAGCCGGTTAGCGGCGCTGACGGGGTGTCTCGTGTAACGCACCTTCACCGTCTGCCCGGCGGTCACGGCTGGCACGGTCGCAGTCACCTGCTTGCTGCTGATCGAGACCTTGGTGGCGGCTTGCGCCGCGCCGCCATCGACGGCGATACCGAGATTCGTTACGGGGACGATGACGTTCGCATCGAGCGCGCGGTCGAAGGTCAGGACGAGCGTGTCGCCGTCGATCGTGGCCGTGCTTATCGAGGGCGTCACGCCGGTCAGGTTGGTCACGGCTTCATGGGAGACCCTAGCAATCTCGTTGCCGTCGATGTCCTTCAGCTTGTTGCCCGTGGTCGGCACGGTGTAGAAGAACGTCACGGTGTCGCCGCTGTTGACAGTGGGCACGGTGAGCTTGAGCAGGCGGCCGTCGACGCTGGCCGCAGTGGCGTTCCCCGCAGTGCTGCCGACGGTGCGGCCGAACCGGCCCGGGACCGGCGCCGCCGTGTTCAGGCCGCGCGCGTAGCCGAGGATCATGGTGCTGCCATCGATCTCGGCGCTCAGCCGCTCGGCAGCCGTCGCGACCTTCAAGCGCCCGGTCAGGGCGATGTGCATCGTCGCCATGCCAACTGAGTTCCACGTGGTGCCAGTGGTTTGGGTTCT
This sequence comes from Dehalococcoidia bacterium, assembly GCA_965220655.1. Lineage (GTDB taxonomy): Bacteria > Chloroflexota > Dehalococcoidia > Lucifugimonadales > Australimonadaceae > Bin16. The sequence continues at coordinate 263,697 of CBDCQO010000004.1, forward strand.
CTTCAATCCAGAATTGGCGATGCTCCAGCCCGCAACCGCGCCGACGTCCTCGTCACTGGTGGAGACCCCGTTGACCTTGAACCCCGTCCCTCCGTTGGTGGTGTCCCAGACCACGGCGTAGGTGGTGTTGTGGTTCAGTACAATGCCGCCGCTCTTCGGCGTGAAGGTGTTGTGGCCCACCGCCAGCGAACTGGGACCCGCCAGTTCACCATGGCAGGTGCTGGTCGGGTGGCCGCTGCCGTCGGTCGAGCAGATATTGACCGTGTAGGTCGGCGCGTTCGCGTTCGTCCCGACGGCATTCATCCCGATTTGCAGCTTGGTCAGGACGTAGCCCGCCGTATCGCCACCGGTCGTGAACGCCTGGGCATGGTCAAAGGAGGAGAGGACTAAATTATCGGGATCCGTCGGACTGTGGGTCTGGTCAATAGTGCTGACCAGGGTGGCGGGCACGGCGGGATCCCGGGCTGCGCCGAAGACGGCGATCCTCAGCGAGTCATGGGACGTGTTCCAGGCGCCTGTGCTGCTATGTCCTCGCCAGATGCTCTCGTTGGCGATGCTCCAACCCGGTGCCCCGACAGTGCTGGCCTTTTGCTCCCCGTCATCCGAGACAGTCACGCTCTTCATGTCGTTGCTGGCGCCGGTGCGGTCGAAGAAGACCGCGTAGGTGGTGTCGGTGTCGAGGTTGTGGGCGGTGGCAAGCGTGTAGCTGTTGAAGCCGTTGGTGACGGTCGCGGGGTTGGTGAAGTCGACCAGCTTCGTGTCGAGGTCTCCCGAGGCGGTGGTCGACCAGAGCGAGACGGTGTGGGTGTCGATGGTCGGGGTGGCGCCGGTCACGTTGAACTCGAGGGCGACCTTCTTCACGGTGTAGCCGCCCGGGTGGGAGCCGGTCGTGAACGGCTGGGCAACGTCGAACCCGGTTCCGGTGGCGTCATTGCCAATGGTGAGGTTGGAGACGAGGATCTGTTCCTCGTTGACGGCCGAGGCGGGGAGGCTCAGGGAGACGAGGAGCAGTCCGGCGAGGGCGAGGGCGACCAGCAGGCGGCGTGACAGCCACCGGCGCAGCGGGCGGGCGTATAAGGGAGAGGAGCGGCTCACCGTGCCAGCCCCCCTTCGAAGCCGGTTCGCAAGCCGCCCACATGGAGCCCCTGTGCGCGGGGATCATCAGTGCCAGGGCTGGTGCGACATCGGGACGTGCGACGGGTCATCCCCAGCAGGGGCGTGTACGACGTTGCCCACCTAAGGAGTGTATAAATGTGATTATGCACGCCTTGGCCTTCCGGTTGTGGACGTGCGAGAGAGCTCGACCGCAGAGGAGATAGCCAATGCCCCAGATGACATGCCCGTGCGGGATGGTGGCGCCATACCCGGTAACGCCGCCTCTGTCGCACTCGGAGCCCCCCCGCAGCGGACCGAAGGCCTGACGGAATCAGACGTCGGCAACCTGAACGCCGTTCTCGACCATGAGATGGCCCCTAACACTGCGATGAACTACCGCGTGCAGTGGCGGAGCTTCGTCGCATGGGCATTGAAGAAGGGCGTACAGGTCCTTCCTGCCGATCCAGCCCAGATTGCCGCCTACCTGGCGAATCGCCTTGAGGAGCACGGCCACAAGCCAGCCACCCTGCAGATGGCCGCCGCCGCCATCGCGTACGTCCACAGGACCACCGGACTCGTCAATCCCTGTGCATGGCCGGAGGTCAAGAGGACGCTCAGAAGCGCCATCCGCAAGGCGGGAAAGGCGCAGAAGCAGGCCCAGGCGCTCACCGCGGAGGCGCTGGCAGCCATCCGGTCAACCGCGCGCGAACCCCGGCCTGGGCGAGGTGGAAAACTGGAGAGTCCCCGTGTCGCCAGGCGCAGGGGAGACCTTGACGTCGCGTTGGTCTCGCTCATGCGCGACGCGATGCTGAGGGTGTCCGAGGCCGCGGCCCTCCAGTGGAGGGACATCGAGACCGAGTCAGACGAGACGGGACGCCTCCTGATCCGACGCTCCAAGACAGACGTCGACGGAGATGGCGCAGTCGCCTTCCTGTCCGCTCAGACCATGGAGGCGCTGAGCCGCATACGAAACGGCGCACTCGGTTCCGAGAGCGTGTTCGGACTCCGGCCCAACCAGATGGCGCAGCGCATCAAGAAGGCAGCTCTGGCCGCAGGCCTGGGGGACGGCTTCAGCGGCCACTCACCCCGAGTGGGCATGGCGCGCGACCTCGCGCGGGCGGGGATCGAACTGCCGAGTCTCATGATTGCGGGGCGCTGGCGCACGCCTGGCATGCCGGCCCACTACATCCGCAACGAAACGGCTGGCAAGGGCGCCGTGGCGCAGTTCTATCGCCTCAGCTCCCCCGCCTTCAGGACTACCTGACGGCAACGTGGGAGGAAAACGCATTGACGTTCGGTTATGGCGAACCTACGCTTACAGGCGTTTTGGTCGAGGGGTAAAAGCGTGCATAATCACATTTATACACGCTTTTACCTTGTACGCCGGGAGTCCGGGCGGCGGACGGATCACCTGGGATTCCAACTCCTGTGAGCCTTTCCTCGGGTCGACCTAACACTCCCAACACTGCATCCCCCTCCTGTTGGCCACCTCTCGAGTCCTCCATCCCCTCGGCCCCTCTATATCGTTAAACGACGGGAACGTGCAGACGGATGCGAAGACTTGGGTTCCCCATGCCTCGGTTCTAGTGCACATCGAGGCTGCCGAGACCGAGTGGGCGGACATCCGGCAGCGCATGAACCGCCTCTGGCATCTAGTCGAGAACACCGACCTCACGGTCGATGAGAACCTCTCCCGCATCCGGCATTACCAAGAGAATCAGGAGCGGCTGGAGCGGGCCGCCAACGTCGGGTCCCTGATTGGAATCAATTAGTCTTATCTGGAGGGCCAAGGCGTACCTTATTGTGAACTTTCAGTGCGAGTTCTCCTTTTGCCCATTGGCGTCAAACGCTCTAGTGGCTTCACGACCCTCCTTGTACAGCAGGTTGTTAGTTTGGTTGGTTCGAATGGGTAAGTCTCCGTCTGGCTTTGTTGTGCTCTCCTCACCTCCCTGACATGCTAAACGGGCACCAACGATTGGCTACTCTCGGAAGGCGGGCAGGAGTACACCCACGAGGACGAGGAGGCGCGGAAGAGACCATGAACGACCCCCACGTGAAGGCCATCCACTACTTGATCGAACATGACGACTCGGTCGACTACCGGAACGCTGAACCCTTGGTTTACAAGGACGAGTTCTTCCGTATTCGGGTCGATGAGGGCGAAGTGATCCTAGAGCCGAAGAGTCACTACGCGACGGAGGCAGATGCAAGGAATGCGGTCGAAGGTTTCGTCAGGCGGTGGGAGTTCGAGGCGGCCCTTCACGCGAGCTCCAGCCATTTCAGGCTTGTATATGCGGGAGTCGACATCATCGACCGTAACCCGCCTCCACCGCCGCCCGGAGTTGTAACGTTGGGGCCCGTGACAATACGGTCAGGGGCATCAACGGTGCGGGTTGGGTTGACCAAGCTGGCGGCTGGCTATCCCGCTCCTCCTCAAGGCGCGGCCATCGACCCCGGTGATCCTGACGCATCCTTCATGCTCTACCGGCTCGACCTCTATCGTCAGGGAAAAGAGCCGCTGGCGGGCGTTGCCAACGTCTGCCTCACGGTGTTGGAGCGTTCAGCCCCGCGGGCAGCCGGAGGCGGAGGTAACAAGCGCCAATCGGCGGCCAACCACTACCGGATTTCAGATGCGGTACTGAAGAGAGTTGGAATGCTCTCAGCTCGGAAAGGTGGCTCTGTCGCTCGGAAAGCCGGGGGTCGCGGCGACCCATTCACAAAGGAAGAGAGCCGGTTTCTCGAGGCGGCGGTGGCCGCCTTCGTCCGAAGGGCGGCGGAGAGGGCGGCCGACCCCAACGGGAACTTACCCCTCATCACGATGGTAGACCTGTCCAAGCCGACGAAGTAGGAACGATCCAGAAGATGAAGGATTACCCATAGTAGGGTGCAAATATGCCTATCCCTGAATCAACGCTCTCCAGGTGGAGCCGCCATCAGGCCGCGACGGCCTTCAAACAGGCGCACGTGCCTATCCGTAGGGCGATGGAGGAACACAAGGGACTGTCGCAGTTCACCTACGAGGTCTTCCTGCAGGGTTCCTACAAGAACGACACGAACCTGGGAGGAGACAGCGACGTCGACGTGGTCATCCGGTTGGCCCACAAGCTCGATCCCGGCGTGGTTGCCCTCACTGGGACGGAGTTACAGAGGGCCGATTCACACAAGGCAGCCCACAGGCAGTGGCAGCTGTTTCGGCGACATGCGCTGAGGGCCATGAGAGCCCGCTTCGGGGATGAAGCATCGAGCGGTCGCAAGACCCTGAAGATCAAGAAGGGCACGTTGCCGGCAGACGCAGACCTCGTCGTCACACTGAGGTACCGAGGTGGCATAGCGTTCTACCTCTCCGACGAGAGGCGATGGGTCGTCAGCTATCCGCAGCAACACCACCAGTGGGGATCGAAGAAGGACAGGGCAACGAGCCAGCGGTTCAAAAGGACGGTCCGGATGTTCAAGGCGGCCCGGAACCGGCTCGTTGACACGAAGGCACTCACCAAGGGCCACGCGCCCTCTTATTTCATCGAGTGCCTGCTCTACAACGTTCCCGATAGGCTGTTCAAGCCGAAGCTGGCGCCGACGTATACCGGCATCCTCGCCTGGCTGAATACAGCTAAGCTCGGGGACTTCCTGTGCCAGAACAGGAAGGTGGCGCTGTTCGGGTCAGGGCAGGAGCAGTGGTCCGTGAGCGAGGCGCAGGCGTTCGTCAAGGCATTGCAGGGGCTGTGGGAGGTGGGGAGTTGAGTAACCTCCGTGAGCCTTAGGAAGATTCAAGCTGGGCGACCCCACCGATTCGTACAGTTCCTGCCGAATACCCGTTGCGCGGCCTAGCGATGACGTCTGACACCAGGCCGTTGACTTCTCACGACCCGGACCAGACCATCGCTCTATGCGTTGCCCATAATGGCTACTCACAGGGCAGTACACGGCAGATGGCCCAGAAGGAGCGAATCACATGACCGAACGACAGAACCCCACCACCGCAGCCCTCTACGCGCGGGTCTCCAGCGACCGGCAGGACGTCGACCTCTCCGTCGCCGCCCAGCTCAGAGCCCTCAGGGACTACGCGCAGAAGAACAACGTCGCCATCGTCCGCGAGTACATCGACGAGGCCGAGAGCGGACGCGTCGCCGACCGGCCCCAGTTCCGCCGCATGATCGACGAGGGCAGCAAGACCAACTCACCCTTCGAGGTCATCCTGGTCTGGAAGTTCTCCCGCTTCACGCGCAAGCGCGAGCACGCGGTGGCCTTCAAGTCCATGCTCCGCAAGAAGGGCATCCGCGTCGTCTCCATCACCGAGCACGCAGACGATACTCCCACCGGCAAGCTCATGGAGGCCATCATCGAGAGCGTGGACGAGTTCTACTCGGAGAACCTCGCCCAGGAGGTCATCCGGGGGATGCGCGAGGCGGCCTCGCGCGGCTTCTGGGTAGCACCCCAGGCCCCCTACGGCTACAAGAAGGTCCACGTGCAGGACGGCGCCAAGAAGCGCCCTGTGCTGGAGCTCGACCCGCCCGCCGACGCCGTGGTCAGGCGCATCTTCAACATGGCGCTCAGCAGCACGAGCGTCCTCGACATCACCAAGACCCTCAACGCCGAAGGCGTCCCCTCCCCCGACGGCAAGCGATGGATGAAGACCACCGTCCACCGCATGCTCGGCAACGAGGCTTACGCGGGAACCCTCGTCTGGGGAACCACTGCGAAGGACAACACGCCTCCCGTCCGCGTCGAGCACGCATTCCCCGCCATCGTCTCCCAGCGGGAGTTCAAGCGGGTGGAGAAGATGCTGCGCTCCAAGGCCCCGAAGGTCACGAATCCCCGCCGCGTTGCCAGCCCCTACCTCCTCAGCGGGCTCCTCACCTGCGAGACGTGCGGCAAGGCCCTCACTGCGGCAGAGGCCAAGGGCGGCAGGTACACCTACTATGTCTGCCACTCCCTCCTCAAGCGCGGGAGCGGCGAGTGCACAACCCCGCGCCTCAACGCCAAGCGCTTCGAGCGGCTCATCATCGACCAGATCAGGGAGCACATCCTCACCGAGTCCAACGTCCGCGACCTCGTGAAGATGGCCAACGAGGAGATGGACTCCGTCATCAGGGAGCAGCAGGAGCGTATCGAGGCGGCCGACGCCGAGCTCGCCGACATCCGCAGGCGCATGGACCGCCTCTGGGAACTGGTCGAGAAGACCGACCTCACCACCGAGGAGATTCTGCCGCGCATCCGGCATCACCTGGAGAACCAAGAGCGACTGGAGCGGGCGGCCGACGAGGCGCGAACCCTGTTGGCCATGCGCAGGGCCAATGTCCAGGACGTGGAGCGGATAGCGGCCTACGCCAGGGAGATGAGCGATTTCCTGATGGAGAGCGACCTCACCGAGACAAAGGCGTTCATCCGGTCGTTCGTGAAGGAGGTCGCGGTCCGGCCCAGCAGGGCGACGATTCACTACACGATTCCCACCCCGGAGGACAACGACATCGGCGGCGCGGACGTCGCGGAGGTCGCCCTCAGCCGTCGAGTTATGAGTTCGGTAACGTCTGGTGGACCTGGGGGGATTCGAACCCCCGGCCTCCTCAATGCCATTGAGGCGCGCTCCCAACTGCGCCACAGGCCCACGCTTGGGACGAGCCGGAGAGCCCGGCTCAGCATGGAAGCAGCATAGCACCGGCGCTACGCCAAGGAGAAGACCCATGGCTTTGAACGTTCGCAGAGTAGTCACCGGCCACGACGACAACGGAAAGGCCGTCGTGTTCATCGACGACACCGCCGGCAACAAGCGCAACCCGCGTCCCGGCGTCGAGACCGTGCTCGCCTGGATGACCGATTCGACGCCCGCGGAGCTGACCGGCCGCGAGGACCTCGGCGCGCGCACCGTGGAGCGTCCTCCCTCCTACCGGGGCTCCATCTTCCGCATCATCGAGTTCTCCCCCGGCAACGAGCGCGACATGCACGTCACCCCCACCATCGACTACGCCGTCGTCATCTCCGGCGAGATCGACATGGAACTCGACGACGGCGTCGAGGTGCACCTGCAGGCGGGCGACGTCCTCGTGCAGCGGGCCACCGTCCACAACTGGAACAACCGCGGCGACGCGCCCTGCATCATCGCGTTCATCCTCATCGACGCCCAACCGTAATCCCCTCGCCCCCTGGGAGAGGGAAGACGCGCTTGCGCGGCGGGTGAGGGTTGAGCGACGCCCAACCCCAATGTCATGTTGAGCGGAGCGCCAGCGCAGTCGAAACATCTCTCGGGGCCTGTTTGGTCCCTTCCCCCTTGACGGGGGAAGGTTAGGATGGGGGTGAACGGGTGAGGGCGTCCCGGAGCGCAGCGCGTCTCATGTCATGTTGAGCGGAGCGCAGCGGAGTCGAAACATCTCTCGGGGCATGCTTGGTCCCCTCGCCCTACAAGGGGAGAGGGCTAGGGAGAGGGTACTGGATGTCTGCCCCCCCTCGCCCCCCTTGCGCGGCGGGTGAGGGTTGCCTCCCCGATTCGTGACACATGCCCCTTCCGCCGTCGCCCCTCTGCGCGGTACGCTGGCTGCATGACAGCCCTGTATGGCCCCCTCGCCCCCTGGGAGGGGAGACGCGCTTGCCCGTGGGTGAGGGTTCCTCCGGCCGCTAAAGTTAAAACGGTATGAGATTGTTATTGCCTTAATCACGGGAAGCAGGCCACGGCCATGAAAATGCCTGTCATCAGCCGATTAAGAATGTCAGAACGGCATGGCCCGTTACTCCTGAGATCGGGCATTAAGAATCTCAAACCCCCGCCCGTTGACATTCTTATTCGATCTCCCCTCGCCCCCTGGGAGAGGGAGACGCGCTTGCGCGGCGGGTGAGGGTTGCCCCCGGTTCATTGACACAACGCCCCAGAAAGCGTACAAACGCTCGCGCAGCGGGCGTGCTCCGTTGCTATACGTAGTTGTGCCCCGGGAGGAAGACATGACCAGAGGATGGACACTGCGGGCATTCGCTCTGCTCGCTCTTGCGATCGCCGGCTTGGCGGTGCTCGCTGCGTGTGCGTCGGATGACCCGACGGCCACGCCGACCGCGACGAGCGCCCCCCAGATGGAGGCGACCGAAGAGCCCGCGATGCCCGCAACGGAAGAGCCCGCCATGGAGGAGAAGGACGACTCCGCGATGGAGGAGAAGGACGACTCCATGATGGAGAAGCCCGAGGGACAGTACGGCGGCACGCTCGCCTACTGGATCCGCAGCGACCCCCCCGGCTGGGACCCGTGGGGCCGCACCCGCTTCTGGGACCCCACCCGCAAGATCGCTGAACTCGTGTTCAACCCGCTCTACTCGCCTGCGGCCCAGCTCGGCGACAGCTGCGAGATAGACCTCGATCCCGAGATCGCGGAGAGCTGGGAGTACGTCGAGCCCACCATCCTGGAGTTCAAGCTCCGTGAGGGCATCCAGTGGCACGACAAGGCCCCGCTGAACGGACGCGAGCTCACGGCGGACGACGTCGCCTACACCTACAACGAGCGCTTCGCCAAGGGCCTCGCCGGTCAGGCGTACGTCGGGCAGGTCTTCTTCGACCGGGCCGAGGCGGTGGACGACCACACCGTGCGCATCCACCTCAACCAGCCGTTCGACTTCGTGAGAGGCGTCACGTCCGGTAACCGGCAGGGCTGGATCGTGGCCGAGGAGGCGTCCGGCGAGGAAGCCCTCGCAGACCCGAACCTCTCCTGGGTCGGCACCGGCCCGTTCATGTTCGCCGAGCACGAGACCGGCACGAAGGTCGTTTTCGAGCGGAACCCCAACTACTTCAAGGAAGGGCTCCCCTACGCCGACACGGTCGAGGCGCACATCATCCCGGACGCGGCAACGCGCATCGCGTCGCTCCGCTCCGGCCTGATCAACGTCTTCCCCGCGGCCGGCCCGCGCGTGCAGGAAGAGATCCAGCGGACGAACCCGGACTTCTTCGTGAAGTCCTGCCCGAGCCTCTTCCACCTCGGCATCCGCATGAGGCTCGACAAGGCGCCGTGGAACGACGTCCGCGTCCGCCGCGCCGTCTCGATGGCGCTCGACCGCCAGGCCATCATCGACACCGCACTGCGCGGCAACGGCGAGATCGTCCTCCAGGGCTGGCCGCTCGACCCGGAGACCCTCCAGTTGGAGGACTACCCGGAGGAGCTGGCGCAGTACCAGCAGTACAACCCGGAGAAGGCGAAGGAGCTGCTGGCCGAGGCCGGCTTCCCCGACGGCTTCAGCACCACGGTCGTCTGGACGCCCGCGTACGGCGACCCGTGGCAGGGCGTCGCGGAGATCATGCTCACGATGCTCCGCGCTGTCGGGATCGACGCGCAGTTCAACATCCAGGAGTACGGCCCGTTCCTCGGCATGGGAAGCCAGCAGACCTGGGACGACCTGTACTTCGGATGGAACAACTCGTTCGACTTCAACGACCTCGCTTCCACCTATTACTGGAGCGGACAGCGGCCGGCCAACGGGCTGACGCTCGCGCCCGACGCGACGCTCGACGGCCTCGTGGCCGACCTGTGGGCCTCCACTCCGGAGACCCGCCCAGGAGTGCTCACGCAGTTGCAGCACTACGTGGCGAGCGCCCAGTACCGCATCACCAGCCCGGTGTGGGGTAACGGCATCGTTGCGAGGCCGGAGGTGAAGAACGTCGGCTGGCGCGGCACGAACAAGATGTACCACCAGATATTCGAGAACGCCTGGCTCGAGCAGTAGCCAGGGCAGGCCGCACTCATTACGAGAGGCCCCGGAATGTTCCGGGGCCTCTCTCGTTACTCCCGCTCTCGTTACTCAGGATAAGGGGCGCCTAGTCCAGCCAGCCGGCGCCCATCATCGAGGTGAACTGCTCCCGGCAGAGGTCGGCGTAGCGCCGGTCCAGCGTCATCAGCTCGGAGTGGGTCCCGCGTTCGACCACTCTGCCTTCCTCGACGTACAGGATCACGTCCGCTGCCCTCACCGTTGAGAGCCTGTGCGCGATCACGATGGTCGTGCGGCCTTCGGTCAGCCTGGCGAGCGCCGACTGCACTGCCCGCTCCGAATGCGAATCGAGGGACGAGGTAGCCTCGTCGAGTATCAGGATGCGCGGGTCCTTGAGCAACATCCGCGCGATGGCCAGCCGCTGCTTCTCGCCTCCGGAGAGACGGTAGCCCCGCTCCCCGACCACGGTATCGAACCCATCAGGGAGGTTCTCCACCACGTCGAGCACTGACGCGGCGCGGCATGCCTCCACCATCTCATCGTAGGTCGCGTCCGGGCGCGCGATGCGCAGGTTGACGCCCACCGTGTCGTGGAAGAGGAACGTCTCCTGCGAGACGTACCCGATCTGCTCCCGCAGCGATTCCAGCTTCAGTCCCCTGATGTCGGCGCCGTCGAGCAGCACCCGCCCCTGGGTAGGGTCGTACAGGCGTGGAATGAGGTAGGTGATAGTCGTCTTCCCTGCTCCGCTGGGCCCCACCAGTGCCGCCATCTGGCCCGGCTCGATCGCGAAGTCCAGCCCGTCCAGCGCTCTCCGGCCGGGTGTGTACTCCATGACAACGTTCTCGAACTCCAGGGCCCCTGCGGCGTTGGCTACGTCCACTGCGTCCGGCGCGTCCGTGATGTCGGGTTCCAGGTCCAGGTACTCGAAGATGCGCTCGAAGTAGGCGGCGGACGTGACCACGTCCACGTGCAGCGACATCAGGTCGGTCGCGGGGGTGTAGAGGCGGCTGAGGAGCGCAACGAACGCAACGATCGTCCCGATGGTCAATGACTCGGATATAACCTGGCCGCCGCCGAACCAGTAGATGACCGCGGGACCGCCGGTGGTCACGATGAACAGCAGCATGAAGTACCAGCGCCCCACGAGCGCTTCGCGGACCTGCAACTCCATCAGCTCCCAGTTCTCGCGCTGGAACCGCGCCAGCACCTCCCGTTCGCGGGTGAACGTCTTTATGAGCATGAGGCCGCTGATGCCGAGGCTCTCGGCCATGAGTGAATTGACCGACGCGCTCCGCTGCTGCCGCTCTGTACGCAGGCGCCGGCGCAGCTTTCCGACCGTCAACGTCGGGATGATGAGCCAGGGCAGCACCATCAGCGAAACGATGGTAAGACGCCAGTCGAGCGCGAGCATCGTTACGAGGGTCGTCGTCAGGATGAGCACGTTCTGCGCAACGGTCACGAGCGAGCCCGAGATGATGGTGTCGATGCCGGCGATGTCGCTCGTCAGCCGGGACATCAGTTCGCCCGTCCGAGCCTCCGTGTAGAACCGCAGGGAGAGCGACTGCAGCCGCGTGAACATGCGCAGCTTGAGGTCGTACATGATCCGCTGGCTGACGACGGTGTTCAGGTAGCTCCTGAGCACGCCGACCAGCCCCAGCGCCACCGCAGCCGCGAACAGGCCCGCGGAGAGCCACAGCAGCAGCGGCTGGTCCGCTCCCTCGATCGCCGAGTCGATGATGCCCCGCACGAGCAGCGGCGGCACGAGTCCGATGAAGGCCGCGGCAGCAACCGTGAAGAGGATGAGAACGAGCCGGAACCAGTACGGCGCGAGGAAACCGAAGATACGCCAGAGGTTCCCCTTGCCTAGGGCGGTCTCCGACTTGATGGGCGCGACTCTACCGTGACGCATCGGTTCAGTATACGTACTCCATGTCTACGCTATCGCCGCGGCGCACTGCGAAACCGTTACAGCCGCGTAACGCCCACGTAACACAGCCGCAACAGACCTCCCCGTAAATAGACATAGCCTCCGTGTGCCGCCATGCAAGATGGAGGCAGTGCCGCGGCGGCGTCTGTGGGAGAGGTGTCGGACGCGGCACCCGGCCCTCTCTCACAGACGACCCACCTGTATGGGAACCGGCCTGCTCAGCCGCCTGCTGCGAGGTTGACCGGCTTGCCGTGCGGTGTGTTGAGGTACGCCCTCCGCCACGCTTCCTTGCGGTCCGACGCCTCGGGCTCGGACACCAGTCCCCGCTCCCTGCACAGGCGCTCTAACGCGCGCAACCAGTGCCGGTAGTACGTGTCCCCCAGGTCCGGATCGCCCTCCCGCTGCGCCGCACGTATCTCCTCGCTCAGCGTCGCCGCCCACTCGTCCCACGTGAAGTGGCCCTCGCCGGAGAGCCGCACCGCAAGCGCGAACGCCGATGCCTCCCACGGCTCGGCGAACACCGGCCTGCCGTCGTCCCCCAGCGGGATCTCTCCAAGTCCGCTCGTGCCGCCGATCGGCTGCGCGTCCGTCATGGCGCGGGCTCCAGGTAGTCCTCCCACAGGTCGACGTACACGACGCTGTTGGCGGCAGCAGACTCGCCCCACAGTTCGCTCGCGTCGAAGCGTACGCTGTAGAGGTGGCGTCCCTCGTCCACGCCCTCCGCGCTCAGGTCCGGGTACACCTGCGAGCCGTAGTGCTCGTGTACCGTCCCGACGTGGCCGCGAACGTAGCGCGGCTCGCGCGTGTGGCCGCGCGGGTGGCGGTTGAGGGCGCGAACGCGGTCGCCCGGCGCGAACCGGGGCTCTGCGGACGCTGGCCGAACGTAGCTCGTGGTCATGATCGGCACCGCCCGCACTTGTTCGGCATTAACGACTCGCTCCATGATGCCTTCCGGAACGGGAGACGACGCCCTGCCCGTCTGCAACTCCTCCTCCGAGATGAGGCCGGAAGTTACCAGTTGCTTCAGCAGCCCCGCGAACCAGCTTTCGTAGTAGGTGTAGGAGAGGTAGTCCGCGGGAGGCAACTGCTCCCGGTTGTAGCGTGCCTTGTCGAGGTTCCACAGGCCGAGGCGGCCCATGAGCCGCGTCATGCCGTACACCCGGCTCTCCCATTCCGCGTGGAAGACCGGCTCTTCGGACTCCGGCTCCGGCTTCACTGGCCCGAACCCCTGCATCCCACCGAGGTCGTGGACGCCGTTCATGCCGTACCCGCCGTTGCCGGAAGCCGCGCCCCTTCGACGCCGACCATGGAGTTGCGCGTCACGAGTTCCATCAGTTGCTCCTCACTCCAGCCTTCGGTGCCTGCGGGCCGTTGCGGGAGCACGAGGTAGCGCATCTCGGACGTCGAGTCCCACACGCGCACCTCTTTCTCCTCCGGAACATCCGAGCCGAACTGCCGGATCACGCCGCGCGGGTCGGCGACGGCCTGCGCGCGGTACGGCGCGGACTTGTACCACACGGGGGGCAGCCCAAGGAGCGGCCACGGATAGCACGAGCAGAGCGTGCAGACCACGAGGTTGTGCACGTCGTCCGTATTCTCCACGACGCGTACCTGCTCGCCTTGCGAACCGACGTACCCCATCGAGGCGATGGCAGCGTTGGGGTCGTCCAGCAGCCACCGCTTGAACTCCTCGTCCGCCCAGGCATGCGCCACGACGTGCTTGCCGTTCGACGGGCCGATCTTGTCCTCGTACAGGTCGATGAGCGCGTCGAGCGCCTCCGGGTCGACGAGCCTCTTCTCGACGAGCAGCGATTCGAGCGCCTTCACGCGCAGCTCGATGTCGGACGGCGGCTCGGTGTGGTCGTGGTCGTGGTGATCGTGATGGCTCATGGTCCTCGCTCCCTCCGTGTTACTCGACGAGAGTGTGCCAAGCATCGCCCCGCAGGTCAACGGTGTACGGTTCGGACAACCAGGACCCGCTCCCGCCCCGCGAGGTCGCGCACCGCACGAACGTGCGCGCCGGGGAAGCAAGTGACAGCCGCGTCGCTTGCCGCTGCGATCTGGCGCGGGTCCATCTCCAGCACGAGCGCGCCACCGGGCAGCAGGTGCCCGCCCGCTTCGGCGAGCAGACGCCGTATGAGCATGAGTCCGTCCGCTCCCCCATCCAGCGCCTCGCGGGGCTCGTAGCGCGAAACCTCCGGCTCCAGCAGCGGAATCTCGTCCGACGTCACGTACGGCAGGTTCGCCGCGACGACGTGCACGGGGCGCGGCAACGCCGCGAGCAGGTCGCTCTCCAGCACATGGATACGCTCGCTCACGCCGTGGGTCGCCGCGTTGTGCGCGGTCAGTTCCAGCGCGCGCGGTGCGAGGTCGAGTGCGTAAACGACCGCGTCCGGACGCGCGACCGCCAGCGCAACGGCGATCGCCCCGCTGCCGCACCCCACGTCGGCCAGTACCGGCGACGCCTGGCCCTCCACGAGCCGCAGCGTCTCCTCGACGACGGTTTCGGTCTCGGGACGCGGGATGAGCACGCCGGGCCCGACGGCGATGGGGAGGCCGTAGAACTCGCGCGTGCCCATCAGATAGGCGACGGGTTCGCGATTGAGCCTCCGCTCGCAGAGCGCTTCCGCCCTGCCCGCCTCTTCCTCGGAGGGCGTATCGCGGAACGCGGCGTAGAGCGCGGCGCGGTCGATACCGAGCGCCGTCGTCCAGATGAGGTCGGCCTCCAGCCGGGCGTCGCCGATACCCGCAGCCTCGAGATGTCGCGCGGTCTTTTGCACGAGGAACCCGAGCGTAGGCGCAGCCGCGTTCGCCTGCCTTCCTGCTTCCGCCATCGCCATCCCTACGGCAGCAAGGCGCGTATCGCGGCGAGGTCCGGCGGGGCGCCGCCGCGGTATACGACGACCGCGTCGTCGAACCCGGCGTCCGCGAGGCGCTGCAGACGCACCGCTGCATCGGGCGGCGCACAGCGCAGGTGATAGGCGTTCTCCGTATCCCGCAGAAACTCCGTCGGCGCATTCAGGTCGAGCGAGATGTTCGTGACGATGGCCCGCTTCCCTCCGGCGGCGCGGTAGCGGTCGAGCCCCTCCTTGAGCGTGTTGTACCCGGAGAAGAACGCCGACGCTATCCAGCCGTCGTAGTCGTTCGCCGCTGAGGCGATCCATCGCGGCCCTGCCCAACTGCCGATAAGGATGGACGGCCCGCCGCGCACGGCATCCGACGGCGTGAGGTTCACGCCGTCCACCGTCTCGCCGTCCCACAGCCGCTTCATCGTCGCGAGCCCGTCGCGCAGCAGTGTCATCCGGTCTTCGAACCGCTTGCCGACCGCCTCGAAATCGCCGCGCGTCGAGCCGGAGCCGACGCCCAGCAACAGTCGCGGACCGCACACCACCTGCGCGGTGAGGACGCGGTTCGCAAGCTCGACCGGGTGACGCAGGGGCACCTGCAGGATGCCGAGCCCGACCTCGATGCGCTCCGTCGCCGCTGCCGCCACTGCCGCGCCCATGAGTGGATCGAGCGCCATCCGCCCCCGTCCGATCGAGTCGAAGAACCAGACGCTGTCGAAGCCGTTCGCCTCCGCCGCCCGGGCGCCCGCCGAGAGCACGTCGCCCGCGGGGTCACCCCCGAAGTCGATGGGCAGCGCTATGCCGAGTCTCATCTTCGTTCGCTCCTTGCTTGGACCTGCCGATTACGGCAGCGGCGGCCACTCCCGCACGAGCCGTCCCTTGTCCGCGATGCTGAACGTGCCGCCCAGCTGCGAGGCGACCGACCACAACATCGCGGGATTGCTCGCCACGACGGGCAGCCCGAACTCGGCCTCCATTTCGTCGATGACCGGCAGCGGGTTCAACACCGCGCCCTGGAAGTAGAGCGCCTGCACGCCCTCTGCCGCCCGTACCGCGCCGCGCGCCATGTCGAACACGACGCTCGCATCGAGGTCGACCGCCTCCTGCTCGCTGTTGAAGCCAAGGTCGGCGAGCTGCACGTCGAACCCGGCGGCCGTCAGGTGCGGCACGACGAGCGAGTTCATGTACGCGTCGAACGGCGTCAGCAGCAGGATGCGGCTCGCGCCGAACGCCCGAAGCGCGTTCTCCCCTGCGCCCAGCGCCGTCGTGAACGGCACGTCCAGCGCCTCCGCCAGCCGCGCACGGAGGCCGGGGTTCTGCACCTCGACCGGCGCGCCGGGGATGATGACGCCCTGCCAGCCTGACTCGCGTGTCTGGTTGACGGCGCGCTCGAGGATGGCGTCGGCCCGCCCTGCAAAGTCGGTGAGTGCGGTGCGCAGGACGCCGAGCTCCACCATCTCCAGGTCTATGCCGGGCGGGATCATGGCGGCGAACTCGTCGTAGTGCGTGTTCCCCGCGCCGGGTTTGATGAACCCTATCTTCAGGTCGCCGTCGCTCATGGGCGCGCCTCCTCGGGTGGTGTCCGCACTATACGACACGCAGCGCGGGAAGGCGTATGGTACGCGCAGCGAACGCACGAGCGAGGAGGTGGCGCATGGCCATGGAGCGGGAGAGCATCGGCGGGATGGAAGCGATCCGGTACGAGACGCCTGACCTGGCAGGCTCGCCCAAGCGGAGCTCGATGCTGGCTAACAGCGGGCTGCTCAGCGTGAACGTGCAGGTCGTCAGCAGGGACGGCGGCGAGACGAATCTGCACGCGCACTCCGGGCAGGACGCCGTCTGGTTCGTGCTGGCGGGCCGCGCGAAGTTCTACGGCAAGGAGGGCGAGTCCGTCGAGCTCGGACCGAAGGACGCGCTCTTCATCCCGAAGGGCACGCCCTACTGGTTCGAGTCGGTGAGCGACGAGCCGCTGGAGATCATGCGGAACGCCGCAACTGACCCGGCCATCAAGAACCAGCGCGTGAACTACGAGGCGCTGCGCGACCGCCAGCAGGACGGACGCCACGCCGACAGCGTCTACGTGAACAGCTAGCGCGTAGCTTTCGCGCGAGCGCGATTGACCCGGTAACGCTCGTCCGGGTTGAGGATGCGCTTCCGCATCCGGATGCTCTTCGGCGTCACCTCAACGAGTTCGTCGTCGTTGACGAAGCCGAGCGCCTCCTCGAGGCTGAACCGCACGGCGGGCGCGAGCCGCTCCACGATCTCCTGCGTCGCGGAGCGCATGTTGGTCATCTTGCGCTCCTTGCAGACGTTCAGGTCCATGTCGCGCTCGCGATTGTGCCGCCCCACGATCATCCCCTGGTAGACCGGCGTCTGCGGCTCCACGAACGTCTCGCCGCGCTCCTGCGCGTTCTGCAGGCCGTACGTGACGGCAACGCCGCTCTCCGCCGAGACGATGGCCCCGGCGCGCTCAGGCTTCACCTCGCCGCTCACCGGCTCCATGCCCGTGAACTCCGTGCTCATCTGGCCGTTGCCGCGCGCCGCTCGCATGAAGAAGCTCTGGAAGCCGATGAGCCCGCGCGTCGGCAGCCGGAACTCCAGGCGTACGTTGCCGGAGCCGTCGCTCTGCATGTCCATCATCTGCGCGAGGCGCGCGGACAGCTCCTGCGTGACGGGGCCGATGAAGTCGTCGCGCGTTTCGAGGAAGAGCAACTCGTACGGCTCGTGCAGCCTGCCGTCGATGACGCGGGTGACGGCCTCGGGACGCGAGACCTGGAACTCGATGCCCTCCCGCCGCATCTTCTCGATGAGGACGGAGAGGTGCAGCTCGCCGCGTCCGCTCACGAGGAACTCGTCCGCACTGTCGGTGCGCTCCACGCGCAGCGCGACGTTCGTCTGCAACTCCCGCTGGAGCCGGTCCCACAACATGCGGGAGGTCGCGTACTGGCCTTCGCGGCCCGAGAACGGCGACGTGTTGACGCTGAACGTCATCCGCACCGTCGGGTCTTCCACTTTCATGCGCTCCAGAGGCTCCGGCGCAGTCGGCGACGCTACCGTGTCGCCGATACGGACGCCGCGCAGGCCGGAGAGCGCCACGATCTCGCCGGCGGAAGCCGACTCGATCGCATGCCGCGCGAGGTCGCGGAACGTGAACAGCCGCTCCACACGGTACGGAAGCGCACTGTCGTCCTGACCGAGCAACACAACCTGCTCATCCTTCGCGATGCGCCCCCGCGACACCCGTCCCACTGCGATCTGGCCGAGGTGGTTGTCGTAGTCGAGCGCGGCCACGAGCATCTGCAGCGGCGCGTCCGGGTCGGCGACGGGAGGCGGCACGCGCTCGACGATCGCGTCGAACAGCGGCCCCATGTCCTTCGGCGTGTCTGTCTCCTCAGCGAGGGCGTACTGGTTCCGCGCGGACGTGTACAGCACCGGGAAGTCCAGTTGGTCGGGGTCTGTTGCCAACTCCAGGAAGAGATCCTGCACCGCCGACAGGGCTGCCGGGGCGTCCGCCGTGGGCCGGTCGACCTTGTTGATAACGAGGATGGGGCGCAGCCCCTGCTGGAGCGCGACGCGCAGCACGTACCGCGTCTGCGGCATCGGCCCCTCGACCGCGTCGACGACCAGCAGGCAGCCGTCGGCCATGTTCACGACGCGCTCGACCTCGCCGCTGAAGTCGGCGTGACCCGGCGTGTCGATGATGTTGATCGTGACGTCGCCATAGCGGATGCCCGTGTTCTTGGCGAGGATGGTGATGCCGCGCTCCCGCTCCTGCGGGTCCGAGTCCATGATCAGTTCGTCGACCTGCTGGTCCGGGCGGAAGACGCGGCTGTAGCGCAGCATCGCGTCGACGAGGCTGGTCTTGCCGTGGTCGACGTGCGCGACGATAGCGATATTACGGAGGTGGGACTGGGCTGTTTCCGTCATGCGCCTTCCAGTGCTGTACATGCGTCGGCGCCCGCCGGTGCGGACGCCGCTCGATGACCGGGGTTCCGTGCTCTCCATAGGATACCGCACCGGGAGGAGGTTCGTGAGGGAGCATCAACGAACGGCTGCAAGGTTCCTGCCCGCGCAGGCATGACGAGCCCGGAAGCGCGGGCTATACTGCGCCCCACCGCACGGGGGAGGCGCAGCATGGCGGAGCAGTTCCGAGTCATTGACAGCGACACGCACGTCGACGAGACCGACGACACGTGGGACTTCATCGCGCCGGAGGACGAGGCGTACAGGCCCACCACGCAGTACCCGTCCAACCCGGACCCGAACCGCCCGCCCGTGCGCTACTGGCTCGTGAACGGCAAGCGCAAGCACCGCCGCATCCGCGACGACGGAAAGAGCGGCACGCCGCTCGAGGCCCGCGAGCTGCTGGACGTCCCGACGCGCCTGCGCCACATGGACGAACTCGGCACGCAGACGCAGGTCATCTACCCGTCGCTCTTCCTCGTGGAACCGTCGGACTCGGCGGAGACCGAGCTCGCCATCACCCGCAGCTACAACCGTTGGCTCGCCGACCGCTGCGCGCAGTCGTACGGACGGCTGCGCTGGGTGTGCGTGCCCCCGGCGCGCAGCATGGACGCCGCGCTGGAGGAACTGCGCTTCGCGAAGGACAACGGCGCGTGCGGCGTGCTGAAGAAGGGCGACCTCGAAGCCGACAAGTGGAGCGCCGACCCGTACTTCTTTCCGCTGTACGAGCAGGCCGAGCGGCTGGACATGCCCATCTGCTTCCACCTCGGCTCCGGCACGCCGGACTACACCCCCGCACGGGAGCTCTCCTACGGCGCGTTCATCAAGCTGCGGATGCCCGCCATCCACGGCATCTACTCGCTCATCCTCCACCGCGTGCCCGACAGGTTTCCCAAACTGCGGTTCGGCTGCATTGAGTCCGGCGTCTCGTGGGTCCCGTTCGTCGACTACGACCTCCGCCGCAGGCTCGCCCGCAGCCAGGAGTCGAACATCGGCTCCGACCCGTCGTTCGAGCTCGCGGACGACATCTTCAAGGCCAACCGCATCTACGTCACCGTCCAGGTGGACGAGGACCTGCCCTACGCGCTGCGCTACATCAGCGAGGACAACCTGCTCGCGGGCTCCGACTACACGCACCAGGACCAGTCCAAGGAACTGGAGTTCCAGAAGCTCCTGCAGCAGCGCGCCGACAACGGCGACATCTCGCAGTCCACCGTCGACAAGATCCTCTACGATAACCCCAAGGCGTTCTACGGGCTGTAGGCGAGCGATGACCACGAACGCCCGCCCCATCCCCGTCCCCGACCCGGAGTCGCAGCCCTACTGGGACGCCGCCGCGCGGCACGCGCTGGAGCTGCCGTACTGCGACGCCTGCGCGCGCTACGTCTTCCCGCCCCGCCCCACCTGTACGCGCTGCCTCGGCGCGCTGCGATGGGTCGCGGTGAGCGGTCGCGGCACGGTCTACTCGTTCGCCGTCATGCACGAGAGCTACATGCGCGGCTTCGACCCGCCCTACCTCGTCGCGCAGATCGAGCTCGACGAGCAGCCCGGCCTCCGCCTGACCACGAACCTCATCGACTGCGAAGTCGACGACGCGCGCATCGGGATGCGGGTTGAGGTCGCGTTCGAGGACCGCGGCGAGGGTGTCGCCGTTCCGCAGTTCCGCCCCGCTCAGGACGGAGGCGCGTGATGGACCCCGCGCTCCGCAACAGGACGGCCATCGTCGGCGTCGGCTACACCGCGATGGAGCGCAAGTCCGGGCGCAGCCTGCCGGACGTCGCCATGGAAGCGGCGAAGAACGCCATCGCCGACGCAGGACTGACGCCCGCCGACGTCGACGGCTACGCCGGCACGCCGAAAGCGCCCAACGCCTCCGCCCTCCATTGGGACGGCGTCGACGAGATCAGCGAGCGGTACATGGCGAGTGCACTCGGCCTCAACCTGCGCTGGGCGTCCGACTTCAACCGGGGGGTCGTCGGGGACGCCGTCGCGGCGGCGATACAGTCCCTGGTCACCGGCACCGCGAACTACGTGGTCTGCCTGCGCGCGATGTACGAGCGTCCCGGCGTGCGTTACGCGGCGTCCGAGTCGTCCGCCTCGGGCGGACCGGAGCAGTTCACCGCTCCCTACGGCGTCGGCATCGGCGCGATGGCGATGTGGCTGCAGCGCTACATGCACGACTACGGCGCGACCCGCGAGGAGCTGTTCGACGTCGTCAGCGCTCTGCGCGGACACGCGCAACTGAACCCGTACGCCTACTGGCGCGGCAAGCCGCTCACGCTCGACGACTACCTCTCGTCGCGATGGGTCTACGAGCCGATGTGCCTCTACGACTACGACATCCCCGTGACCGGCGCGGGAGCCGTGGTGCTGACGACCGCCGACCGCGCGAAGGACCTGCCTCACAGGCCCGCCTACGTATCGGGGTTCGTGAGCACCCGCGAGCGCGGCGATGCCATCTTCGAGGCGTCGGACATAGGGCGGGAGGCCGTGCAGGCCGCGCAGCTCTACGACGGCTTCAGCCCTGTCGTCTGGAAATGGCTGGAGGAGTTGGGCTTCGCGGACAGGGGCGAGGCGCACGAGTTCACCCGGAACGGACGCATCGCGCACGGCGGCGCGCTGCCGGTGACGACGTTCGGCGGCAGCCAGGGCGAGGGGCGACTGCACGGCATGGGCCACGTCCGCGAGGGCGCGATGCAAGTGATGGGGCGCGCGGACGAACGACAGGTGCCGGGGCTCGAGAACTGCCTCGTGGCGCTCGGCTTCGACGCCGTCCCCAGCTGGGTGTTCATGCTGAGCACGGGCTGACGGGAGTGCGTACCTCATGCCCCCACTGGACGGCATCCGCGTCATCGCCCTGACGGGCGAGCGCGGCGCGTACTGCGCGAAACTCCTCGCCGACCTCGGCGCCGATGTGTTCGACGTCGAGCCGCCCGGTGGATCGTCCGAGCGCCGCCTCCCGCCGTTCCTGCGATCCGACCCCTCCGTGAGCCTGCACTTCCTCCACTTCCACCGAGGCAGGCAAAGCGTCGTGCTCGACCGCGAGACCCCCGAGGGATACGACACGTTCGAACGGCTCGTGTCGACGGCGGACGTGCTCATCGAGGACGAGTCGTCCCCATCGCTCGACCACGCTGCCCTGTGCGCCGTAAACCCCGGCCTGCTCCACGCGCGCATCTCCGGCTTCGGCGCGAGCGGCCCCCGCGCGCACTGGAAGTCGTCGGACCTCGTCGCGCAGGCCGCGGGCAGCCTGATGTACCGCATGGGCTTCCCGGAGGACCCGCCCAACAGCATGGGCGAGGGCTTCGCGCACCACCAGAGCTCCGCCCACGCGGCGGGAGGCATCCTGCTCGCGCTCGCGCGACGCGACGCCACCGGCGAGGGCGGTTTCGTGGACGTGTCGCTGCAGGAGGGCATAGCGCTCATGCAGTACGACGTCATGCCGATGTACGTGACCCACAGGACGCTCATCAAGCGCGCCGGGCACGGCCAGGGCTCCAGCGGCAAGCGCTACCGCCGCATCTGGGAGTGCAACCCCGGTCTCGTCCGCTTCCAACTGCTCAGCCAGAGCTCCGACCGCGAGTGGCCGCTGCTGCTGGACTGGCTCGAGTCGCACGGCCACGGCGAGGGACTGCGCGACGAGCGCTGGCTCGACCCGGCGGCGCGCACGGCGGGCCTCAACGAGCTGGAGCCCGTCTTCGACCGCTTCTTCCGCACGATGGACGCCCGCACGCTCATGCACGAGGCGCAGGACCGGGGCATCATGCTCATGGCGTTCAACAGCGTCGGCGAACTCACCACCGACCCGCAACTGGCGGGCGAAGGCTTCTTCCGCGAGATCGCCCGCGACAGCGCAACCTTCACCGACGCAGGCCCGCCCTACCGCTTCGCCAGCGGCCTCCGTGAGGGCGCGCCCGCGCCTGCGTTGGGTGAGACCCAGCACCTCTCCCTCGAGGGGAGAGGTCGCCGCGCGAGCGCGGCGGGTGAGGGTGATGCGGCGCAGAGAGCCGCACGCCCCCTCGCGGGTCTCCGCGTCTGCGACTTCACCTGGGTCATCGCCGGACCGCTGCACACGAAGTGGCTCGCCGCATACGGCGCGGAGGTCGTCAAGGTCGAGCGCTTCAAGAAAGGCGCGGCGCTCAACCGCGGCAACATGAGCCCGGACTCCGTCGTCAGCTTCAACAACCTCAACGTCGGCAAGCGCTCACTCGCGCTCGACATGGGCTTCGAGGAAGCGCGCGACGCCATCGTGCGGCTCGTCGAGCGCAGCGACATCGTGGTCGACAACTTCGGGCCGGACGTCCTGCCGAACTGGGGCTTCACGCCAGAGCGCCTCGCGGAGATCAACCCCCGCATCATCACCCTCAGCATGCCCGCGCTCGGCAAGACCGGCCCCCACCGCCTCTACAAGGGGCTCGGCTCGTACTTCCAGGCCCGCGCCGCACTCGACGGCCTCATCGGCTACCCTCACCGCGACATCACCGACGTCGGCTTCGCCTACGCCGACACGACGTGCAACGCCGGCCACGCGCTCGTCGCGCTGCTCGCCGCGCTCCACCGGCGCAATGTCACCGGCCAGGGCGAGCACATCGAGCTCCGCCAGCTCGAGTCCACCATCAACTTCCTCGGCCCCGCGCTGCTGGAGTACGAGGCCAACGGCGCCGAGCCCGCGCGCACCGGCAGCCGCTCGACCCACCTCGCGCCCCAGGGCGTCTACCGCTGCGACGGCGACGACCAGTGGTGCGCGCTCACCGTCGCCTCGAACGACGAGTGGGCCGCGCTCTGCCGCCTCATCGGCCGCGACGCCTGGGCGGACGACGACCGCTTCGCCGACGCCGCAGGCCGCATGGCCCGCCACAACGAGATCGACGAGCCCATCGAGGCGTGGACTTCACAGCGCGGCCCGCACGACGCTGCGGAAGCGCTGCAGGCGGCGGGCGTCGCCGCGAGCGCGGTGCTGCACGCCGGGCAACTCATCGACGACGACCCTCAGATGGCGAGCCGGGGGTTCTACCGCCGCTTCCCGGACGGTGGCGTCGTCGAGAGCGCGCCGTTCATCCTGAGCGATGCGGAGCCGCACTTCCCGTCGGCGTCCGCCCCCGTCTACGGCGAGGGCACGCGCTACGTCCTCTCCGAGGTCCTCGGCCTCGACGAGGCCACGGTCGCGCAGATGTTCGAGAGCGGGGCCGCCGGGGAGTAATCGATCCCCTCTCCCTTGAGGAGTGGACTTATCGTTGGAGGTCGATCTTGACGCCTCCAACCCGGCTGGCCACCGAGTTGTACAGCCAGGCTCCGAACGCCCCGGCCACGGACCCCGCAACTCCGCCGATAACCGGCATTCCAAGGAGAGCGCCGAAGGCAAGTGCCGTCCCGGAGCTCAGCCCGGGCGTTTCGTCCGAAGTTACCCATCCTGCACTGACGAGTGCGTCGATGATGGCGCCACCGAAGGAATAGGCGATCCCGGCGATCAGCCCGAGGACTACGCCTCCTGTACCCGACACCCTCGCTGCCGATCCCACTCCGATCCTGTTCAGAACTTCCATCGCCTCCCCGCCTCCAGGCATGTCGACCGGGATTCTCTCCTTCTACAGCCCGTAGAGCCGGCGCGGGTTGTCCGAGAGGATCTTGATCTTCTCTTCCTCGGTGATGTCGTAGTCGGTGGCGCGGAAGATGCCGATCGCGTCTGTCTCGCTGGAGATGTCCGTGTGGCCGTAGTCCGTCCCGATGACGATGTTGTCCGGGCCTGCGTACTTCAGGATGAACGGGATGTCGTCGTCGGTCTCGCACGCGGCGTAGATGCGGTACTCGGGGAAGATGTCGTACGGCACGTCGCGGCTCAGCTTCCGCGCGCGGCGGCGCGCCTCCTTCACCAGCCACGGCACCCACTGCGCGCTCACCTCCACGAACCCCCACCGCAACTCCGGGAACAGGGTCGGCACCTCGCTCATGATGTACTCGTGGCAGCTCGTCACCGTCGGCACTCGAAGGTTTGAGAAGCTCGACCCCATGTCGTACGACGACTTCAGTCGCTCCGACAGCCACGCGTCCGCGTTCGAGACGTGCACGACGATCGCAAGGTCCAGGCGCTGCGCCTCCTCGTACAGCGGGTAGAAATACGGGTCGATCAGGTGGC
>CBDCQO010000005.1:0-38652 GCA_965220655.1 Dehalococcoidia bacterium
GTCGCCGTTGATACAGACGACGGGACGGTCCGGCTGGGCGACCTTCACGCCCAGCGCCGTAGGGAACGCACCGCCGAGGTTGTAGGAGTAACCGGAGTCGACGTACGTCTTCGGGTGGTCCACCTTGTAGTGCGTGCGGGAGTAGTAGCCGAGTTGGGTTATGTCCCAGACGGTGAAGGCGTCGCCGGGGACACCGTGCTGGATCGCTTGGATGATAGGGAACTGCGGCTCGTGGAGGTGGATGTCGTAGTAGGCGATGAGGCGCCGGGCGGCGGCGACCGCTTCTTCGGGCGACGAGCGGTCGCCCGCTCCGGCCTCGGCGAGGTGGGGAAGGAGCGCTTCGATGGTCGCCTTTGCGTCGCCGTGCAGGGGGATGGTGTTGGCCTGGACCCGAGTAAGTTCGGAGTCGTCTACGTTGATGTTGATCAGGGTGGAGGCTTCGCCCGCTGGGTTACCCATCGAGAACCGCGTCCCGATGCCTATCACGACATCGGCGGACTGCATCACGTCGACGAGTTCGTTCATCTCCTGTACGTCCGCCCGGGGGCTGAGGCATGAGCCGTAGCAGAGGGGGTGGCTGTCCGGGATGGCGCCCTTGCCGCCGCCGGAGGTCATGACCGGGATGCGGGTTGCTTCGGCGAGTGCCACGAGGGCCTCTTCCGCGCCCGACTGCGCCACGCCGCCGCCGACGAAGATGAGGGGGCGCTGGGACGCGGCGATGACGCGGGCGGTTTCCTGCAGCTGTTCCGGGCTCGGCACGATGCGCGAGGTGGGAGCGGGGTCCCGCAGCTGGACCTCGTCGCGCTCCACCCCGGCCTCAGGAGGCATCTCGATCAGGACGGGGCGGGGCCGTCCGGTACGCATCTGCCTGAATGCCTCGGATACGGCGGCCGGAACGTCCCGCGGAGTGAGCACCTGCCGCCGCCACTTGGTGACAGGGGCCAGGGTGCCCCCCTGGTCCATGATCTCGTGGACGGCGCCAAGGTTCTTGCCAACCTGGCCCCGGGGGACCTGGCCTGCGATGAGGAGCACAGGCGACGAGCGGGCGTACGCGGTGGCCAGCCCGGCGGCTGCGTTATAGACGCCCGTGCCTGGCACGACGAGGGCGACCCCCGGTCTGCCGGAGGCGCGGGCGTAACCGTCGGCCATGTGCGCGGCGCCCTGCTCGTGGCGGGTGGTGATCAAGCGGATGCGGGGTTCGTCCCGCATGGCGGCGACGATGCCGTTCAAGTGTATGCCCGGGATGCCGAATACGACTTCAAACGCCCTCACGCACGAGGGACTGCACCAGGGCTTCACCGCCGCTCATCCTGGCCATGTTTTCACTTCCTCCTACGCAGGCTATAAGCCTTCGGTGACCACCATGTTGATGTTGGCCGCCCTCGAGCGAAGGTCATCAAGGGCGGTGTACTCCGGGGAGTCCAGCCATGCGTGAACCTGCTCCATGCTGCCGAACTCGAGGATCGCGAGGCGCCTGGGCGTCCAGGAGCCCAGTCTGACTTCGATCTCGCCACCACGCGCCACGAACCTGCCGCCGTGAGCTTCAACAGTACCCGTCACGCGCTCGAAGAACTGTCCAAACAGGTCCGCGTCCGTTATCTCAACATCGGTTATCACGTATGCAGACATACTGGCACCTCTTGAGTTTCAAGGTTGGTCCCCGGCGGGGCGCCAGCGGAGTTCGGGGCGGCGCGCGGCGCGGGCCTCGTCGAGGCGGGAGATGGGGGTCTCGTAGGGGGCGCCGCGCAGGAAGTCCTCGTCCGCGGCGGCCTCGGCGTCGATGCGTTCGAGCGTCTCGATGAAGGCGTCGAGCGTCTCTTTCGACTCGGTCTCGGTGGGCTCGATCATCAGCGCTTCGGGCACGACGAGCGGGAAGTACATGGTGGGGGCGTGGAAGCCGTGGTCGAGCAGGCGCTTGGAGACGTTGAGTGCGGTGGCTCCGGCCCGCTTGCGCGCGGCGAATACGACCTCGTGCATCACGGAACGGTCGTAGGGGAGCTCGAAGAGCGGGCGGAGTTTCGCGAGCAGGTAGTTGGCGTTGAGCACGGCGTTGCCGCTGATGTTCAGCATGCCCTCGCCGCCGAGGAGCGAGATGTAGGTGAGCGCGCGGATAAGCACGCCGAAGTTGCCCTGCGACGCGCCGCATCGCCCGATGCTCTGCGCGGGCATCTCGCTGCCGTAGGATCCGTCGTCCCGCTGCACGACGATGGGTCCGGGGAGGAACGGGGCGAGCGCCTCCGTGACGCAGATGGGGCCTGCGCCCGGACCGCCGCCGCCGTGGGGCGTGCTGAACGTCTTGTGCAGGTTCATGTGGACGACGTCGAAGCCGAAGTGACCGAGCTTCGCCCGCCCGAGGAGCGCATTCATGTTGGCGCCGTCGCCGTAGACGAGGCCGCCCGCCTCGTGAACCATGCGGCACATCTCGACGGCGTTGCGGTCGAAGAGGCCGAGGGTTGTCGGCTGGGTGAACATGACGCCCGCGAGGTCCTCGTCGGCCTCGGCGCGGACGGCGTCGAGGTCGATGTCACCGCCGGACGTGGATGGGATGGAGATGACCTGGAAGCCGGCCATGGCCGCGGACGCAGGGTTGGTGCCGTGAGCGGTGTCCGGGATGAGCATCTTGCGGCGATGGCCGTCGCCGCGCGCGTCGAGTGCCGCGCGGAGGGTGAGGATGCCCGCGAGCTCGCCCTGCGCTCCCGCGAGCGGGGCGAGGCTGGCGCTGGGCAGGCCACTGACCTCCTGCAGGTAGGTCTGCAGGGTGAAGACGGCTTCGAGCGTGCCCTGCACCTGTCGCTCCGGCTGCGCGGGGTGCGCGAGCGCGAAGCCGGGTGTTGCTGCGACGGCCTCGTTCAGCTTGGGGTTGTACTTCATCGTGCAGCTGCCGAGGGGGTAGAAGTTGGTGTCGATGGAGAAGTTCAGTTGGCTGAGGTGCGTGAAGTAGCGGACGACCTCCCCCTCGGTGACCTCCGGCAGTTGCAGATCGTCGCGGAGCATCGCCTGCTCCGGCATGAGCTGCGGCGGCACGTCGGACGCGGGGAGCGTAACGCCGGTGCGTCCGGGGCGGCTGCGCTCCATGAGCAGCCTGCGGCGGTTGTGTGCTTCCTCGCGGAGCGGGGTGTCGGGCATGGAGGTCATCGGCCTATCTCCGCGAGTGCGTCTACGAGGCGGTCTATCTGGTTGCGGGTGTTGACCTCGGTGACGCAGAACAGCATGCCGTTAGGGTAGCGGTCGCTCACGTCCAGCCCGCCGACGATGCCGCGTTGCTCAAGGGCGACGCTGATCTCGGCCGCGGGCTTGGGACAGGAGACGACAAACTCCTGGAAGAAGGGGTCGTTGTTGGGGAGGCTGTGGCCGGGGAGTCCGGCTATGCGGGACGCGGCGTAGTGCGCCTTCTGGTAGCAGAGTTCGGCGACGTGGCGGAGTCCCTGCTTGCCCATGAGCGAGAGGTAGATAGTGGCCCAGAGCCCGATGAGCGCGGTACTGGTGCATATGTTGGAGGTGGCGTGCTCGCGGCGGATGTGCTGCTCGCGGGGCTGGAGGGTGAGCACGTAGCCGGTGCGGCCTTCGGTGTCCACGGTCTTGCCCGCGATACGCCCCGGCAATTGACGGATGTACTCCTGGCGGCAGGTGAAGATACCGACGTACGGGCCGCCGAAGCTGGCCGGGATACCGAGCGCCTGCCCTTCGCCGGTGGCGATGTCCGCTCCGAACGCGCCGGGCGGCTTGTACATGGCGAGCGCGGTGGGGTCGCACGACATGACGGCGAGCGCACCCTGCTCGTGGGCGAGGTCGACGAGCACCTGCGAGTCCTCGAACGCTCCGAAGAAGTTGGGGTACTGGGAGATGAGGCAGGCGGTATCCGGCTGGAGATCCGGGGATGCAGGCGACGTCAGGTAGATCTCGAGGCCCTGGGGCTGTGCGTAGAAGCGGATCGTGTCGACGTAGTGCGGGTTGACGGTGTCGAGCACGGCGATGCGGGAGCGCTTCGTGACGCGGCAGGCCATGAGCGCGGCCTCCGCAAGGCTGCTCGCGCCGTCGTACATGCCGGCGTTGGAAACCTCCATGCCGAAGAGCTGGGCAGTGAGGGTCTGGAACTCGAACGTGCCCTGCAGTGTGCCCTGCGACACCTCCGGCTGATACGGGGTGTAGGAGGTGAGGAACTCGCCGCGCGTGACGAGGGGCGCGACGACGGCGGGACAGAAGTGGTGGTAGACGCCCGCGCCGAGGAAGCTGGGATGCTCGCCCGCATGGAAATTGCGCTGCGCCAGCGCCGTCATCTCGGCGCGCAGCTCCATCTCCGGCACCGGGGCCGGGAGCGCGAGGCCGGGGTGGCGGAACTGCTCCGGGATGTCGCTGAACAGGGCTTCGACGGCAGGGGCACCGACCTCCGCGAGCATGACAGCGCGGTCGTCGTCGGTGTTGGGGATGAAGGGTGAGGTGAGCAGCGAATCAGACATGCCGGCCGTGGTCAGAACTTCACTCGGTCAGCGCCGTGTAGGCTGCGGCGTCCAGCAGGGTGTCGAGCTCGGCGGGGTCGTCGGGTTTGACGCGGATGAGCCAGCCCTTCTCGTGTGGGCTCTCGTTCAGCAGTTCGGGCGCGTTCTTCACCTCGTCGTTGACGGCGGTGACCTCGCCGGAGACGGGGGAGAAGAGCTCGGAGACGGCCTTGACCGACTCGACTTCGCCCATCTGGGCGTTCTGGGTCACGCGGTCGCCGGGCTGAGGGAGCTCGACGTAGACGACGTCGCCCAACTCGTGCTGTGCGAAATCGGTGATGCCGACGAGGATGAGGCCGTCCGGTTCAGCCAGCGCCCACTCGTGCTCTTTGGAATAGCGACGGTCTTCCGGAACAGGCATAGCTATCGCGACCTCTTGTAGAAGGGAAGGGCCACGATCTGCGCCGGTATCTGCCGTCCACGAACGTCCACGGAGATGGGGGTTCCGGGCTCGCTGGCCTCCCTCGGAAGATAGCCGAGGCCTATATTGGTGTCAAGGTAAGGCGAGTAGCTGCCACTCGTAACTTCGCCCACGTCGGAGCCGTCGACGAGGATGCGGTGATGGGCCCTTGGGGCCGGTCCGCGTTCCGCCGTGCGGAAGCCCGCGAGGACGCGCGCCGTACCGCTCCCGGCGGCTGCGCGCACGGCGTCGGCGCCGCAGAAGTCGCGCTCCAGCCGGACGAAACGCTCCAGCCCGGCCTCGATGGGGTTGACCGTCTCGTCCATGTCGGAGCCGTGCAGCAGCAGTGCAGCCTCCAAGCGCAGGGCGTCGCGGGCACCGAGCCCACAGGGCGCCGCTCCCGCGTCCATGAGGGCGCGCCAGAGCGCGGATGCGGTCTCCGACGCCGGCATAATCTCGACCCCGTCCTCGCCGGTGTAGCCGGTGCGGGCGATGAGCGCGGGCGTGCCCATAACCTCCGTCTCGACGACGTTGAATGGGCGCACGGCGTCGGGGTCGAAGCCGGCGACCTGCCGAGCGATGGAGGTGCCCTCGGGCCCCTGGAGCGCGATCATCGCGATGACGGCGGTGCGGTCGGTGAGCGTTGCGTTCGGGAAGCGCTCGTTGCGCCAGCGCTCCAGCCACGCGAAGACCTTCGCGGCGTTCGCGGCGTTCGCGACGATCATGAAGCGCTCCTCGCCCAGCCGGTAGACGATGGCGTCGTCGATGATGCCGCCGGACTCGTTGCAGAGCAGGCCGTAGCGTGCGCGGCCCACCGGCATCGCCTCGCCGACGTCGGCGGTATGCACCCAGTCGAGGAGGGCGCGGGCGTCCGGCCCGTCGACGGCGAAGCGTCCCATGTGGGAGACGTCGAAGATGCCGGCGGCAGTGCGGACCGCCCGCGCCTCAGCGAGGACGCCCGCGTACTGAACGGGCATGTCGTACCCGGCGAACGGCACCATGCGGGCGCCGAGGGATACGTGGTCGTCGTGCAGGACAGTGGTACGGAGGGGGGCGTCTGCCATGCATTAAGCGTAGCATAGGGAGGCTTTCGCCAGAGGAGGTGTCGGCTCATGGACCGTCTCGATTTCGGTGTGTGGGACCAGATGCAGACGTACGAGGTGATGAACGCCGCGAGCGCCGCGGAGGTGTACGAGAAGCACATCCGTCAAGCGCAGCTGATGGAGCGCGTGGGGTTCGAGTACTACTGGACGCTGGAGCACCAGGGCTCTTACGTGGGCGCGATCACGTCGCCGCAGATGTTCCTGACGGCGGTGGCGCGGCACACGGAGTCGCTGCGTCTCGGGACGATGATCTGGCAGCTGCCGTTCCACCATCCGATACGGCTGGCGCAGGACGTGGCGATGCTGGACCACCTCTCCGGCGGGCGTGCTGAGTTCGGCACCGGCATCGGCGTGCACGAGCACGAGTTCATGCGCTGGGGGCTGGACTTCTACTCGCGGCAGGAGATGGGCGAGGAGATGCTGGACATCATCGAGCTGGCATGGGGCGGCGACGGCACGGTGACATACGAGGGGAAGTACTGGCAGATAGACGAGGCGCTGATACAGCCGATGCCGTTCCAGAAGCCGCACCCGCCGATATGGGCCGCTGTACACAGCCCGCGCGCGATCGACTTCGCCGCAAAGCGCGGCTATCACATGGCGCAGAACATCGACACCGATAAGTCGATGACGCAGAAGTTCGCGGACTGGCGCGAGGCGTGGAAGGGGTACGGACACGAGGGGCCGATGCCGCGCCAGTTCCTGATGCGCGTCGTGCACGTGGCGGAATCGGACGAGCAGGCGCACGAACAG
Organism: Dehalococcoidia bacterium; assembly: GCA_965220655.1. Taxonomy (GTDB): domain Bacteria; phylum Chloroflexota; class Dehalococcoidia; order Lucifugimonadales; family Australimonadaceae; genus Bin16. The sequence continues at coordinate 6,753 of CBDCQO010000005.1, forward strand.
GCACGGGCGTACCTGCTGGAGGCGAATACGCTGGGGCGCGACTTGGTCACGTCCAGCCGCATCGGTTTCGGGTCCCACCCGCGGGGGATGGGGCACGAGGACAGCGAGGACATCCGCGAGCGGGGGCGCATCTTCCGGGAGTGCGCGCGCTCCTACGAGTTCTGGCTCGACAACGGGCTTGCGCTCGTGGGCAGCCCGGAGTCGGTCGCACGCCAGATAGCGGAGGGCCGGGAGAAGATCGGGTACGACCATTTCGCGGGGAAGTTCCACATCGGGAGGATGCCGCACGACATGGTGGAATCGTCGATCACGCTGTTCGGGGAAGAGGTCATCCCCGCCTTCAGGTAGAGGAGAGTGTAGATGCAGCCTCTGGAATTCGGCGCGTGGGGCGCGGTCAAGATCAACGACATCAAGCGCCTCGGCTCAGCGGCTGCGGCGTACGACGAGCACATCCGCCAGGCGCGGATGATGGACGAGCTCGGCTACCGCTACTACTGGATCATCGAGCACCAGGCCTCCTACATCGGCGCGATCACCGCGCCAACCGTCTTCCTCACGGCGGTCGCGGCGGCGACGGAACACATCCACGTCGGCGCGATGATCTGGCAGCTGCCGTTCCACAACCCGATGCGTCTGGCGCAGGAAGTGGCGACGCTCGACCACCTGTCGAAGGGCAGGGTCGAGTTCGGCTCCGGGCTGGGGACGCACGAGCACGAGTTCATCCGGTGGGGCATCGATTACTACGACCGCCACATAGCGAGCGAAGAGGCGATGAAGGTGATCGAGGATGCGTGGACGAAAGACGAGGTCACGCATCGCGGGCGGTTCTGGCAGTACGACGAGATGCTGCCGATGCCGAAGCCGTACCAGCAGCCGCACCCGCCCATCTGGATCGCCTGCCACAGCCTGCGCGCGTTCGAGTGGGCGGCGGAGCGCAACAACGACGTGGCGACGAACATCTCTACCGACGACGAACTGGTGGACAAGTTCGAGCACTTCCGGCGGATCTGGCGCGAATGCGAGCACCCGGGCCCGATGCCGCGGCAGATGCTGGTGCGCGTCGTCCACGTCGCAGAGACCGACGAGCAGGCCCGCGCCGAGGCGGAGCCGTACCTGCTGGAGTACTACGGCATCGACCGGGAACACGTGACCAACACGCGCATCGGTTTCGGGAGCGACCCGCGCGGGAAGGGGACCGACAACACACGGTACACGCGGGCGAACGGGCGGATATTCGCGCAGGCCCGGCAGTCCTACGACTTCTGGATAGACAACGGCCTGGCCATCATCGGCAGCCCGGAGACGGTGGCGCGGCGGATCGCGGAGACGCAGAAACGGCTCGGGTTCACCGTTTGGGCGGGCAGCCACCACATCGGCCGGATGCCGACCGAGCACGTCGACAAGTCGATACGGCTGTTCGGGGAAGAAGTCATCCCCGCATTCGACGCGCCGTCCGAGCCGGTCGTGCCGGTGAGCACGGTGCTCCAGCGTCAGGGCCCGTCCGGTCAGCAGGGGCCGTGGGCGGGGTAGCCAGGGGCATCATGGAGGACGTTACCCTCCGGGCGGCGCAGGCGTTGGACGTAGACGGCATCAGAGACCTCGTAGTGGCGCTCGCCCAGGAGCGCAGCGGCACGAGCGATACAGGTGCGGCGAGGGCTGCTGCGGAGGAGTGCATCGGTCAACCCGGCCACGAGATCATCGTTGCTGCAGCCGCAGGTGAGGTCGTCGCCTACGTCGTGGTGCACTGGGTTCCCTTCCCGATGCTGGGTGGGAGAGAAGCCTACGTGTCTGACCTGATCGTCCGCGCCGACTGGCGAGGGCACGGATTGGGCAACCGGCTGATGGAGGCGGTGGAGGAGTGGGCCGAGGCGATGGGGTGCCAGCGGCTGATGCTGAACAATCGCGTCGATGCCGAGTCGTTCGAGCGGGGGTTCTTCGCGAAGGCCGGTTTCCGCCAGCGCACGGAGTTCGCGAACTTCGTGAAGCCGTTGGGGAAGAGATAGGCGTAGCCGGGAAGGATCTACCCGAGGACGGTGTAGCCGTTCGGGAGGGGCCCGCGGCCGGTGCCGGAGAGGGCGAGGGGCGCGCCTCTGCCGGACTCGAGTGCGAGCGCGGCGAGCAGTTGCAGGGTGACGCCCAGCGCCTCGCGTGACGGCTCGACCGCGGCACCGATGGCGTTCGCGAGGTCGAGCGTGTGGACGGTGAGTTCGAAGACGCGCGTCTCCAGGTAGTCTCCGAAGCGGATGCCTCCGTTGTCGTAGTCGATGACGGTGTCCTCACCGGTTGCGTCGAGGACCGGTTCAGCGCGTGCCCAGTCGGCGTTCATGGTGGCGAGCGGGTCGTCGCCCAGCGCCTGTCCTGCTTCGCGTCCCCGCTGGGCGACGCGCTCGTCGTCGCTCGGTTGTCGGAGGGAGCGGCGATAGTGGTGCACGGCGGACGTGATGTCGACCGACTCAGCGCGCCGAACGCCGAACTCTTCGACACGCGTTATGGAGCGGCTGGCATGGCCGACGAGGTCGCGGACGGTCCAGACGCCGAGCCCCGGTGCATCCCACTGCTCCGGCTGCACTTTGCCGGCGGTCTCCAGGAAGCAGGCGACGGCCTGCCGGTAGGCGAGACGGCTCACGACTGGCCCCGCAGCTCCTTCGCAGCATCCACCATGTTGAGGAGCGAGGGCTTCACCTCTTCCCAGCGACGGGTCTTGAGGCCACAGTCCGGGTTCACCCAGAGGCGCTCGGCCGGAATGACGGCTATTGCCCTGCGAAGGAGGTCGCTCATCTCCGCGGTCTCGGCGACGCGCGGCGAGTGGATGTCGTAGACGCCGGGGCCTATCTCGTTGGGGTAGGGGTGCGTGCGGAAGGTGTCGAGCAGCGTGCCGTCGGAGCGGGAGTTCTCCATCGAGATGACGTCGGCGTCCATGTCAGCGACCGCGTTGATGATGTCGTCGTAAGCGGCATAGCACATGTGGGTGTGCATCTGGGTGCGGTCCTCGACGCCGCTGGTGGCGATGCGGAAGCACTCGACGGCCCACGCGAGGTAGGCGTCCCAGTCCTCGCGGCGGAGGGGCAGCCCTTCGCGAAGCGCGGGCTCGTCCACCTGGATGACGCGTATGCCGGCGCGTTCGAGGTCGCAGACCTCGTCGCGGATGACGAGGGCGAGCTGGCGGCACGTCTCGCTGCGCGGCTGGTCGTCGCGCACGAACGACCACTGGAGCATCGTGACCGGCCCGGTGAGCATGCCCTTGACCGGCTGCCGCGTGAGCGACTGCGCATAGGAGATCCAGTCCACGGTCATGGGGGCGGGCCGGTGAAGGTCGCCGTAGATGATGGGCGGCTTGACGGCGCGGGAGCCGTAGCTCTGCACCCAGCCGTTCGCGGTGGAGACGTAGCCCTCCAGCTGCTCGCCGAAGTACTCGACCATGTCGTTGCGTTCCGGCTCGCCATGAACGAGCACGTCCAGACCGGTCTGCTCCTGGAAACGGACGGAGCGCTCGATCTCCTCGCGGATGAAGTGCTCGTACTGCTGGGTGGTGAGTTCGCCGCGGTTGCGGCTCGCACGCGCCTTTCGAATCTCCGGCGTCTGCGGGAACGAGCCGATGGTGGTGGTGGGGTAGGCGGGGAGGCGCAGCACCTGCTGCTGCGCCTTGCGGCGCTCGGGGTAGGGGCTCGTGCGCTGCGCCATGACCGGCGTCACGGCGGCGCTCCGCTCCTTCACGTCGGGATTGTGGATGCGGGCGGACGCCCTGCGCGACGCCATCGCGGCGGCGTTGGCGGCCAATGCGTCAGCAACCCGGGCGGACTCGCCGTTGACAGCCCTCGTGATGATGGCGATCTCTTCGACCTTCTGTTTCGCGAAGGCGAGCCAGGACTTCATCTCATCGTCGAGGTTCGTCTCGTTGTTCAGGTCAACCGGCGAGTGCAGCAGCGAGCAGGAGGGAGCGATGAGGATGCGGTCGTTGCCGAGCATGGAGGAAGCCCGCCGCGCGGTCGCGATGGCCTCTTCGAGGTCCGTCTTCCAGATGTTGCGTCCGTCGACGAGCCCTAACGAGAGAGAAACACCTTCGCCGAGCTTGGCGAGGATGTTCTCAAGGTCGGCGCGCCCGCGGGCGAGGTCGACGTGCAGGCCGTGCACCGGCATCGCGAGCGCGGCCTTCGTGTTCTGGCGCAGGTCGCCGAAGTAGACGGCGACGAGGATGTTGAGCCCGGGCACTGCCGCAACGAGACGGGCGTAAGCCCGTCCGAATGCGGAGCGTTGCTTGTCATTGAGCGTGAGGCTGAGGGCGGGTTCGTCCATCTGCACCCAGTCCGCGCCCGCCTCTGCCAGCCGTTTGAGGATGTTCTCGTAGACGTCCACAAGTCCTTCGAGCAGCACGAGCGGGTCGAACGAAGGGTCGTCCGACTTGGAGAGCAGCAGGTAGGTCACCGGGCCCACGAGGACGGGGCGGGTGTGTATGCCGAGTTCCTTGGCCTCAACGAACTCGTCGACCGGCTTGGTCGAGCGCACGGAGAAGACCTGGCTCCGGTTTATCTCAGGGACGATGTAGTGGTAGTTGGTGTCGAACCACTTGGTCATCTCCATGGCGGAGACGCCGGGGCGCTCTTCGGAGGCGGTGCGGCCACGCCCCATGGCGAAGTAGGTGTCGAGGCTGACCTCGCCCTCGGGAGCGTCGTAGCGTTCGGGGACCGCCCCGACCATGACGCTCGTGTCGAGGACCTGGTCGTAGAACGAGAAGTCGTTAGAGGGGATGTGCGCGATGCCGGCCTTGCGCTGGAGGGCCCAGTGCGTCCGGCGTATGGCGGCGGCGCGTTGCTGCAGTTCCTGTTCGTCTATCTTGCGGGCCCAGTACGCCTCGACTGCCCATTTGAGTTCGCGTTTCGCGCCGATACGAGGGAATCCGAGATTGGTTGACGTAGCCAAGTCGCTCTCCTCTGCCGAAAACAGGAAGACTCAAACCCACAATGGATGCGGAACCGGTGGGAAGATTCCTGCGATGTTGTCGCCGGGGGGTGACGCAGCCTCTATTGTACCGTGCGCGGGGGCGCGGACTCAATGGCGACAGGAGTGGAGCAGGCGTGGCCAGCCGGGAGGCGCACTCCTAGTTTGCGTCGAGCCTGAAGAACTCTATCGCGTTGCCGCAGGTCATCTTGTAGCGCACCTCTTCGGGCGCGCCCTCGAACGCCTGGTCGAGGATCTTCAACGAGTCGGGCCAGTCCGACTCCTGGTGTGGGAAGTCGGAGCCCCAGATGAGGTTGTCCACGTTCAACTGGCCCCGCGCCAGCACGCCCACCCGGTCGTACTGGAAGCCCCAGAGCGTGTGCTCCAGCAGGTATTCGCTCGGTGGGCGGGAGAGCGGCTTGAAGCCGAGCTGGTTCTCCGCCCAGTACCGGTTCCGCTCGTAGCGGATGTCGGCGCTCTGCAGGAAGAACGGTATCCATCCGATCTGGTTCTCTGCGAACAGTATCTTGAGGCTGGGGAAGCGGTCGAAGAGGCCGGACAGGGTCCATTGGACAGCCGGCATCGCGCCGCTGCCCTTGATAGGGCTGAACCGCGCCATCTGCTCCGGGAAACTGCGCCCCGGAGCCTCGAGTTCCTTCAGCAGTTCGGGCGTGGCCCTGGGGTAGTCCAGGAAGGGGCCCTTGCCGGTGCGTTCGATGTCCACGTGGACGGTCACCGGCATGTCGAGGTCTAGCGCCGTCTCCCAGAACCGGTCGTCCTCGATGGACGGGTACTGTTTGCCGGATGGGAAGTCCTGCAACATGATCGCCTTCGCGCCGATCTCCTTGCAGTGCTTCAGCTCATCGATATGGGCGTCGAGGTCCTCGATGATGGGCATGATGGTCACGCCGATGAGGCGGTCCGGGTTCTCGGCGCAGTAGTCCTGGATGAGCCAGTCGTTGTACGCCCGGACGATGCTCAGGTAGGCCTCGTTGTCGTCCACCATCCGCCACATCCTTGGACCGGTGGCCTGTGCGGGGAACAGCACCTCGGCGTCTACGCCGTCGATGTCCTGCTCCTGCATGCGCTGCTCAGGCGTACCCGTTCCAGGCGTGCCCTCGTACTTCACCCCTGACGGCAGGTAGTGTTCGCGTCCCCTTCCGCCATACAGGTCGGCCGGGTTCGCCTTGCGCGTCTGCTTGCCGTCTATGAACCAGGCGTCGGTGTCGTCATCGAGGCGCACGAGCTTCGGCGCGCGGTCGCGGTGCTGCTCCGGGACACGGGGCGTCCAGTTCGCGGTGTCGACCTCCATGTGAGAGTCGCCGGAGATGTAGTGGTAGTTCATTCGACCGCCCTCCTGAAGATGGCGTTGTTCGTGTAGTTCCCAGCGGTCATTCTAGCCGGTAGTACAACCCTCGTCCCCGTTCAACCCATGAGCGCAGGTCCAGGCTCCTGCTACTGCTGCCGGGGCTGTGGTCTGCGCGGGGCGCCCATGGCTGCCACGTAGAGCGCCCAGGTGCCCGCCAGGAGCGCGGCCGCGACGAGGAATCCTCCCTCGAAGCCGATCCTGTCCGCGATGAGGAATCCGGCGAACGGGCCCAGCGCCGCCCCGAGGTCCAGCCACGTCGAGTACCTGCCGAGCACGGCGGCGCGCGTCGAGCTGGTCGCCGTTTCGCCTATAGCGGCGTCCAGCGCCGTGTTGACGCCCACCGCCGCGATGAACAGCACGGGCATCGTGAGCACCACGGCAACCACGGAATCGAACGCCACCATCACAGCCAGCGCGGCGACCATCGCGGCCATCCCGTAAGCGATGGACATCCGCCTGCCGATGCGGTCCGAGAGGTGTCCCATCAGCACGCCGAGCGTTATCTCCGCGAGCCACCGGGAACCGACCAGCAGACCTGCGAGCGTCACCACGGCAAACGCCCCGCCGAGCACCCTGTCGTTGTCGTCGGCGAACCTGGCGAGGTAGGGAGCCATGGTGGCGATGGCCAACCCATTCGCTCCGAACGCGGTGGCGAAGCGCATGAGGCTGATGGACAGGAGCGGGAGCCGCAGCTTCCGGCCATACCCGGGCAGCCGGGATATCGCGAGGTCCCAGGCGTTCAGGCGCTCCCGCAGGCCTCCCACGGAGAAGCGGATACGCTCAGGCCGGAGGTCGGGCACCCGGGTGGCGATCAGCACGCCGAGCAGCCCGATGGCCGCGAGGATCGTGAAGGTCACCTCCCTGGAAGTGAGGTGGAAGACCATCGCGCCCGCGGTGACCGCGACGAAACTGCCGAACCGCTGCCCGGAGTTGAACAGCCCCATCAACCTGCCCCGCATCGCGGATGTCCCGACCGCGAACGCCGTCAGTTGCGCGGCGAGCCTCATGAACGAGTACGCAACGCCCCAGGCGGCGCGGGCCAGCAGCAGCACCGCGACGCCGCTCCCCAGGCCGTATGCAAGCGTCGACAGGACGCCAACGGCGATGGAGGCGACGAACGGCCAGCGCACGCCGAACCGCTGGTAGACCGAAGCGGCGAGGGAGTTGCTTACGAGGCGGATGAAGCGGTTGATGCTGAGCGCGAGCCCTATCCAGAACGACGCCGCGAGACCGAGCTGTCCGTCGACGCCGAACTCGAGCGCCGCCACGGGCAGCACGACGTACATCAACGAGTCGCCCATGATGACCGTGCCCGTCGGGGAGACGGCATAGACCATCTCCATCGGAACGATCCGTCTCACACGCATCATCTGAGTGCAGCCTCCTGATCCCTGGTAGCGGTCTGCCCGAGGCAGAATGGGCGCATGGTAGTATGAGGGCGTGGCAAACGCTCCCCGCAACTACTGGATGGTCTCCGTCTGGCCGGAGTACTTCGACGCGTGCGCGGAGAAGGACTTCTCAGTGCTGGCGATGGGGCGTCAACAGCGTCGACGGGTGCAGCGCATGGAGATAGGCGACCGCGTGCTGTTCTACGTGACCCACCGGCTGGTGTTCGGGGCTATCGCGTCGATATCCGGCACGCACTACGAGGACAAGACGCCGCTCTGGCCCGGCTTCGAGGGCGCGGACCCGCTGGCGTGGCGGGTGAAGACAAAGCCTGACGTGGTGCCCGACGACGACCACGTGCTCGACGCGCGGTTCATCGCTCCTCGGATGGAGTACGTGAAGCGGTGGCCGCCCGAAGACTGGCCGCTCGCATTCCAGGGGCTGCTGCACCTCATCCCCAAGCGTGACTTCCAGCTGATAGAGCACGAGATGCGCCGGGGCCGCCGCCGCCCGGATGTCGCATTCGTTCCCGACCCCAGGCACGGCCCCGCCGCCCGCGAGGCGCAGTACGCAGGCAGGCCCGGAGAGAGCGCCTGATATGGCGGTTGCGATAGACCTCTCCGGCCGCAGCGCCGTGGTGTTCGGGGTGGCGAACCAGCGCAGCATCGCGTGGGCCATCGCGCAGCAGTTGCACAAGGCGGGCGCGAGCCTGACGGTGACGTACCAGAACGAGAGGATGGGGCGCTCCGTCCTTGGCCTCGTCGAGGGCATGGAGCGGACGCAGGCCGTGGAGTGCGACGTGCTGGACGAAGAGTCCGTCGTCGCTGCGGTGGACGCCGCGGCGTCTGTTGCGCCGCTGGGCGTTGCCGTGCATAGCGTGGCGTTCGCGAACCGGGACGACCTCGAAGGAGCGTTCTCCCGAACCGGAGTGGACGGTTTCCGCACTGCGCTTGAGGTGAGCGCCTACTCGTTGCTGCCGGTAGCGCGGGCTGCTGCCGCGAAGATGACCGACGGAGGGAGCATCCTGACGCTGACGTTCCATGCGGCGGACAAGGTGTACCCCGGCTATAACGTGATGGGCGTGGCCAAGGCGGCGCTGGAGAACGAGGTGAAGCAGCTCGCGGCGGAGTACGGCCCGCTCGGCGTGCGCGTGAACGCTATATCCGCCGGGCCGCTCAACACGCTGGCCGCCCGCGGCATCTCCGGCTTCACGAACATGCACGAGATACACGCGAGCCGTTCCCCGTTGAAGCGCAACATCACCCAGGATGAGGTCGGCTCCGCGGCGCTCTTCCTCGCGAGCCCGCTCGCATCCGGCATCACCGGCCACGTCCTCTACGTGGACGCCGGCTACAACGTGATGGGCGTCTAGCCCTCCACCCGCACTCCGGCGACTCTCCCTGCGCAGCGGCTACAATCCCGCCATCCGGTCCGCCGCGAAGGAGGCACCCCATGCCCGGCCCGCTTGAAGGGATACGCGTCGTCGACCTCACCCGCATCCTCGCGGGCCCCTACTGCACGATGATCCTCGCCGACCTCGGTGCGGACGTCGTGAAGGTGGAGCAGCCGGGCGGGGACCAGGCGCGCCGCAACGGGCCGTTCTTCGCGGGCAGGGATGGCAGGGAGCGCAGCACCTACTTCACCAGCGTCAACCGGGGCAAGCGCAGCATCGTCATCGACCTCAAGAACCCTGATGGCAAGGAGACATTCCTGCGCCTGGTGGACGGCGCGGACGTAGTGACCGAGAACTTCAGGCCGGGGACGATGACTAACCTCGGCGTGGACTACGCGACGCTGAGCGCGCGCAATCCGAGGCTCATCATGGCGTCGGTGTCCGGCTTCGGGCAGAATGGCCCGTACGCCAAACGGGCCGCGCTGGACGTGATCGTGCAGGCGATGGGCGGGATGCTGAGCATCACCGGCGACGAGGGCGGCGGGCCGGTGCGTCCCGGCGTGAGCATGGGCGACATCACCGCCGCGCTGTTCACGACGATCGGCGTGCTGTCAGCGATCGTCGAGCGCGACCGCTCCGGCCTCGGCCAGCATATCGACATGGCGATGCTCGACTGCCAGGCCGCGATACTGGAGAACCCGCTGATGCGCTACTTCGCCGTCGGCGAGATGCCGGAGCGCATCGGCACGCGGCACCCGGTCACTGCGCCCGTGCAGGCGCTGCCGACGAAGGACGGCTACGTGGCGGTCGCGGTGTCGGACGGTCCAAGCGGCCACTGGGGGCGGTTCGCCGCGCTCATCGGCAAACCCGAACTCAAGGACGACGAGCGCTTCGCGTCCGGCTGGCTGCGGCGCGTGAACTACGACGAGTTGCGGCCGCACCTCGAGTCGGCGCTGGCCCAACGCACCACCGGCGAGTGGGTGGACCTGCTCGGACCGGCGGGCATCGCAGTGGGCCCTGTGCAGGACGTCTCGCAGGTTGCGGTCGACCCGCAGCTGAACTTCCGTGGGATGTTCGTCGAGGCCGAAGCGCCACAGGTGGGGCCGGTGACGTTCACGAACACGCCGGTGAAACACTCGCGAACGCCGGGCGGCGTACGTCGAGGTGCGCCTGAACTGGGCGAGCATACGGACGCGGTGCTTGCCGAGGCGGGAGTCGCCGTGGAACAGGCTGCAGCGCTCCGCGCATCCGGCGCGGTGGCGTAGGGAGGGGCAGACGCGGCAGTGTTCACGCGTGGTCAATCGGCCAGTTGAATAGCTCCCACAACCGCTGCCAACACCGCGGCGGCCCCGGCTACGGCCGAGGCTATCTTTATCCAGCTCCAGGGCCGTTCACCCTGCACTTCCCCCGTGCGTGCGTTGATGAGGAAGCGGAACGGCTTGTTCCTGTAGCGGTACGCGCTGATCCAGACGGGCAGCAGGATGTGCTTGAAGGTGATGTCGTCGAACTCCGAGTGCATCCACTGGATGATCTGCTCGTCCCCGCCGATGTGGTAGCGAATGTTCTGGCGTATGGGTCTGTCCATATGCCGGCGGGCTTCAGAGAAACCCTGTTCGAGGCCGACCTGGTAGCTCTCGGCGCGGAATCCACTCATGTACTCGTTCTGGAACGGGACGAGATCGGAGAGCCCCCACGGCTCCAGCTTCTCCATATATGTCCGGGGCAGGGAGTAGCTCGCGAGTACCAGGATGTCGTCAAACTCGTTGTCCACCACACCGCTGACCGGCGTCCACCACGTACGCCGGACCATCGTCGTGCCCTTGCCTGTGCTTACCGGCACGTAATAGTAGACACCCCGCTGGCCGGTGTACTGCGTCGTTACCGAAGCGTCGTAGGTCCAATGCGGGACGTACATGCCGGAGAGCGTCGTGTCCAGACGGGCGCGCTGCTTGAAATCGTTGGGGGCGAACCAGAGCTTCGACACCCACTGGCGGAACAACGCACGAGCCCGCTCACGCTCCACCTTGAAGGGCAGCAGTGAGCGCGGCTTGATCTGCTTGTGGGAGCCGCCCTCCGCCACGATGGTGGTGCCGCAGAAGGGGCACTCCTCGGAGGAGAGGTTTGCGTCCCTCTCGAATTCCGCGCCGCAGCTGGGACAGGAGATCGTGATGACTTCTTCGAGGTCCTCACCGCTCTCCAGCGACGCCAGCCGCTCGTGGAAGTCCAGCTCCTCGATCTCTTCGTTGGACTCGGGGACGGGAGTCTCGAAGCCGCAATGCCCGCAGACGAGCATCCCTGTGCCCGGCTGAAACTCCAGTAAGGAGCCGCACTGCTCGCACGAGAATTCATCGGGGCCGCGTTCTACCTGCTGTTCCGTTGTCATGTGGGCGGACGCTCCTAGGGAGCCTGCGGCGGCAGCGGAGGCGGCGTGGCGCCGAACAGCGCGGTGAGCGTGCCGACGTCCGCTGCTCTGGTCCACTGCGCCATACCCGCCTGCCACACGAGTGTGTCACGAGTGAGCTGGCCCTGCTGTACCTGTGTTGCCAGCACGTCCATGCCGAATGGCCCGGTCTGCTGTCCGTTGACGGCTACGAAGAACTGTACAGGCTGGGGTATAGGGGGCGGGGCGGGCGCCGCTGCCGGTGGCGAGGCGGTCTGGCCGAGCTGGCCTCCCATCATCATGCCCATGCCGAGGCCGACCGCGCTGCCCGCGGTGCCGGGGTTGTTGGCGGCGGCCTCCACAGCCGTTGCCGCCTGGAACTGGGTGAACGCATTCAGGTTGCCGACGGCGCCCATGCTGGTGCGCTTGTCGAGAGCGGCCTCGACCTCGGCAGGGAGTGAGACGTTCTCGACAAGGAGTTTCGTGAGCTCGAGTCCGTACGCGTTGAACTCCGGCCTGACCTTCGAGGCCATGAAGGAACCAAGCTCGTCGTAGTTCGAGACGAGGTCCAAGGCGGGTATGTTGCTCTCGCCCAGGAGGTCTGCGAACCGCGAGACGATGATGTTGCGCAACTGGTCGGTGATGTCGTCCGTCCTGTAGTGGCCGGACGTCCCCACAAGCTCGCGCAACAGGACAGCGGCGTCGTGCACGCGGATGGCGTAGGTGCCGAATGCGCGCAGGCGCACGAGTCCGAAGTCCTGGTCGCGGAGCATCAGGGGATTCTTGGTGCCCCACTTGAGGTCTGTGAACCGCCGGGTGCTGACGAAATAGACCTCCGCCTTGAACGGACTGGAGAAACCGTACTTCCAGCCCTGAAGGGTCGAAAGGATGGGCAGGTTGGCGGTCTCTAGGATGTGCCTGCCGGGATTGAAGACGTCGGCCAGCTGGCCCTGGTTCACGAAAGCAGCGGACTGCCCTTCGCGCACCACCAACTGCGCACCGTACTTGATCTCGTTGTCGTACCGCTGGAAGCGGTAGACGAGCGTATCTTGCGAATCGTCCGTCCACTCGACGATGTCGACGAATTCGCCTCGTATCTTGTCCCAGATGGCCATGGCCTCTCTCCTCACGTTTGCAGGTGACCTTCCCACTGTACGAGGTTGCCAGGTGAGGCGCAACGCTGAGGCTCAGGCTTCGGTACGGCTTTGCGGACGGGGTAGGATGTGTGGACGCTCGGAGATTTCGAGGGGGCTGATGCCATGAGTCCACCTGTCTACTGCCCGCGGTGCGGATCGGTGTTGGGCGCGAAGTTCGATGGGGGCCGTGAACGGCCCGCGTGCCTGGCGGACGACTGCGGATTCCTGCACTTCGGCGAGTCGTCGATCGGCTGCGGAGGCGTCGTCATCCGGGACGGCAAGGCTCTCCTGATCCAGCGCGGGCTCAACCCCGGGCGGGGGACGTGGCAGATACCGGGCGGCTACGTCGAGGCCGACGAGGCGATCCCGGCAGCGGCGGAGCGCGAGGTACGCGAGGAGGCGGGGGTCATTGCAAAGGTGCGGGAGGTGATCGGCTTCCGTCACTCGGCGAGCATCCCCGATCGTCCGGTGGCCAATCTCTATGTCGTCTTCTGGTTGGAATGGGTATCGGGCGAGCCGCGCGGCGATGGCGTTGAAACGCTCGACGCAGGTTTCTTCACCCTGCCGGAGCTCGAAGAGAAGATGGGGATGCAGGCGATGTCGCTGTGGGCGATCAAGCTTGCGCTCGCCAGGGACTACGGGAGCGGGTTTGTCTCACACCAGGACTCGTTCGAACTGCGACCGGGCTGGTCGGTATTCGGGCTCCCCTGAGTCAGTCCTGGTCGGTGTTCTGCAGCACGCTCTCGTCGATACGACCGCGCAGCATCCGGAGGTAGTTGGCGGTCGTGACTTCGGCGACGGTGTCGACGTCGGTGCGCTGGAGTTCGGCGAGCTTCTCGGCGACCTGCGGGAGATGCCACGGCTCCGTGCGGCGGATGGGGTTCTTCTTGAACGGCTGCGGGTAGGAATCGGTCTCGATGACGATGCGGTCGAGCGGGATCTGTTCCACGGCGGCCTGCAGTTCCGGTAGGCGGAGCAGCGGCTTGGCGAGAGAGATGTAAAAGCCGAGGTCGATGACGCGCTCGGCCAACTGCAAATCCCCCTGGAAGTAGTGCCATGCGCCGCCAACCTCGCCCGCGCCCTCCTCCTGGAGCAGGCGGACGGTGTCGTCGTCAGCCTCGCGGGAGTGGGTCACGAGGGGCAGGCCGAACTCCCGCGCGAGGCGTATCTGCTGGCGGAACGCGTCCTGCTGTACGTTGTAGGCGGGCGAGTGCGGCATGTAGTCGAGCCCTGTCTCGCTCCACTCGACGACCCTCGGATGGCTGGCGAGATGCCGCAGTTCGACGGCGGTGCGTTCGTCCACCCAGCCGGTGAGGTCGGCGGGGTGCAGGCCGACGCCCGCATAGACGATGGGGTGGGCGTCGGCGAGCGTCTGTACGTGCCGGCAGGAGTCCAGGGTGACCCCCGCTGCTATAATCAGCCCCACGTTGGCCTCTCGTGCCCTGTCGAGCAGCGGGCCGATATCTTCGGAAGCGAACTGGTCTATGTGCGTGTGCCCGTCGATCAGCGGGCGGTCGCTCCGGGAATCCTGGGTTGCGGGTGCCTGCATGGACGGATTGTAGACGATGAAGGCTGAGGGAGGAGAACGGTCTTCATGCCTTCGTGGGCACAGGCAGCGTTACGACTTTCCAGGAACAGGTGGGCACAGGCCGCGTTCGGCGTCGTCGCGAGCGGCTCGCTCGCGTACCTCGTTGCCCACAACATCGTCTGGAAGGAAGTAGCCGACGCGTTCCTCGCGTTTCCTCCTGAGCTTGCGCTCATCGCTTTCGTCCCCCTCGCCGCCGCTATCGCTCTTCGTGCGTCGCGTTGGCATGTGCTGCTGCACCGGGAGCGAGTCTCGTTCTGGCAGGTGCTGCTGACACAGAATACCGGCCTCGGCTTCAACAACCTGTCGCCCGTGCGCATGGTGAGCGAGCCGGTGCAGCTGGCGATGATCAACCGCCGCTACGGTGTGCCGTTCCCGCGGGCGTTCGCAACGCTGGTAGGCGAGAACGTGCTCGACATATTCACGACTGCCCTGATGATGGGACTTGGCGTCCTCCTGAGCCCGGGCGTTCGCGCAAGCAATGCGAACATCCAGCTCATCGGCGCAATCATCATGTTCATCGTCAGCGCGCTGATACTCACCGCCGTGGTGCGCGGGGCAGTGCCGTGGCAGAACAGGTTCGCCTTCCTGCAACGGATCATTCAGGGCTTCACCGAACTCAAGGAAGAACCTCTCCGACTCTGGCTGTCGCTGGGTGTGAATATCGCGCACTGGCTGCTGTTGGGCGTCTGCGGATGGGTGCTGGGGACAGGCCTGGGGATGGACGTGCACCCCGTGACGATAGCGACCATCCTCGTCGCCGCGACATTCTTCACATCCGCCGTGCCGTCCGTGCCGTCCGGCCTCGGGACGTACCATTTCGCCGTGATAACGATGCTCACCGAATCAGGGACGGATCAGGTCGCCGCGCTGAACTTCGCGCTGATGATGCACTTGCTGATCGTGCTGCCACCGACGGCTATCGCCCTGTTCATGACCGGCAGAATGAGCCTGGGCATGCTGCGCGACCCGTCCGGCGCACCCCATGGCGCGTCAGGCGACTAGGTTGCGTACCCCTCTCCTCATACGAAGCGCGACGCTCGTCGCCGCAGCAGTGCTGCTGGCAGTCTGCGCCGCGTGCAGCAGCGCCACGCCCACGCCGGACCCTACTGCTACCCCAACGGCGCCCCCAATCATCGACCCTACCCCGCTCCCGCCGCCCGAGGGCACGTTGCGCGTGGGGGTCACCGGCGCGGCGCCGCACAAGGACATGCACGCGATGCTCTCCGAGTGGGCAGCGCTGTTCGGCCCCGGCCCCAGTCACGGACGGCTCATGCGGTTCGTGCTCGACGCCGATGGCCCTCCCACGCTGGAGGTGGAGTGCCACCTCTGTGAGTCGTGGGGGTTCGTGGACGACCTGACCGCCGAGTTCCGCCTGGACCCGGAGGCGGTGTGGCAACCCGCCGAAGGCTTCGGATCGAGACCGGTGACGTCGCAGGACGTAGCGTTCAGCATGAACCGCCTGCGCATGCACGGCCTGCCGCACGCTTCATTACTCGACTCTGTGGAGAGCGTCGAGCCGATGAGCGAGGACGTCGTCCGGTTCAACCTGCGCTACCCGGACCCCGACCTGCTATCAAACTGGCGAGTCCCTACGCGGTCATACTCGCCCCCGATTCACTGGACGGGGTGGACGTTCGCACGAGCGGCGCGCCCGGCGCAGGACCTTGGCTATACCAACGAGGCAGGACCGGCCAGGTGACGCTCAATGCGTGGGACGGCCACGCCACCGGGACGAAAGCCGAAAGCATCGTGTTCCATCCAGCATCGAATCCCCGATTGGTGACGCGTCTGCTCAGCCAGGGTCGTGTCGACCTCGCGCAGGTGTCGGAGTCTGAGTGGCCGCAGCTCGAAGCGGAGGGGTTCTCATCGGAGGTAGTGCTGCGCTCCGGCAGGGGAGTGCTCTTCGGTCTGAACTCGACGCGTCCTCCGTTCGACGACCGCGACGTGCGCCGCGCGGCGTTCCTGGCGCTTTCGCCCCACGATGCACTGGGGGAGACATTCGGCATCGGCTCCGTCTCCACGGGATTGCCGCTTGCCGACGGCACGTGGGGTATCCCGCAGGCAGAGGTGGACGCTGTCTTTGGCAACCAGGCGCAGGCGCGAGCTGTCCTCGGCGCCGTCGGCTCGCAAGAGTCGGTCACACTCATCGTCGCCAACTTCGGCGAGACGTACGCGGAGCACGGTCGCCTGCTTGCGGAGCAGCTTGAGGATGCAGGATTCGACGTTACAGTCGAGGTGCTGAGCCGCGCGGCGTACCTTCGCCGAGTGTGGGAGGAGCGGGACTTCGATGCGTTCGTGGGGCCGGTGCCGCCGACGGATACACCGAATGCCTTCCTGTTGGGGCTTGTGCATTCCGACGGTGCATTCAATGTGACAGGCGGCACGACTGCGCTCGACGCGCTCATCGAGCAGCAGGCGTCGGAGCTGGACGATGCAGCCCGAGCGGGACTCGCACGGGAGATACAACTGGAGATGCTCAGCGAGGCGCTCTTCTTCATGGCCGCGGGCGCTGCGGAGCGATGGGCGTTCAGCGATCGGGTGACAGGGTTCGTGCCACATATGCCGATGGGAGCGGGTGACCTGTGGGCTCACGCGGGTGTTGCGGACAGCGGAGCGGGCTGATGAAGCGTCGTTGGGGTATACTGGCGATGGTGCATGAGAAACCAATCTGGACGTACAGCGGCGCTCACGCCCTGGCGCAAGTGAACGGAGGTTCTGAGATGGCAAAGCCCCAGCCCGTGACCGATGCTGATTTCGCGACGACCGTGCTCGAGAGCGACCAGCCGATACTGGTCGACTTCTGGGCGGACTGGTGCGGCCCCTGCAAGATGATCGCGCCCGTGGTGGACGAACTCGCCGAGGAGTACGAGGGCCGCTTCGCGTTCGCGAAGCTGGACGTGGACTCCAACCCGCAGACGGCGATGCAGTTCGGCATCCGCAGCATTCCGGCGCTGCTGCTGTTCAAGGACGGCAAGGTGGCCGAGAACGTTATCGGCGCGGTGCCGAAGGCCGTGCTCAAGAAGAAGATCGACAAGGTGCTCGAGGAGTAAGACCTCAGCCCTCAAGTCGGATAAGCGCACGGGCGGCGCCTCCTCTTTCGTGAGGGGCGCCGCCTGCGTTGTTAACCAACCCACTCCCACGCCAGCCAAACGGCCAGGCAGCCTTTATACTGCGCCTCTCGGATCTCGCGGGAGTGGATGGGTCCCGGTGGGTCTCGCGGTCTTCAAAACCGTTGCCGGGCCAGCTTCCTGGTTCGGGGAGGGTTCGACTCCCTCGCACTCCCGCCACGCCGTTCCGGGACATTCCTCCATCCGTTACGGATAACGTCGCCTGCTGAGGTGGGTGTTCCCTGATTGCGTTCATATCACGGCCAACGCTTGACGTTCACTCCTCGTAGCGGTAGCGTGCGCGCAACTTTCCTGTGCGGACGTGGCGATGTCGCGCCCGGCTCCGAGGGAGGACGGACATGAGAAAGTTGGCACTCGTGCTCGTGGGCACGCTCGCTCTCCTGATGGCTGTTGCCGCGTGCGGCTCCGACCCCACGCCTACGCCGACACCACAACCCACAGCCACTCCCGTACCACCCGCACCTACACCGACCGCCATGGCGATGGCCGACGACCCTACGGCAACGCCGACGCCGGAGCCGACGGTGGACCCCTTCGAGGCTGAATGGGAAGCGCTCATCGCAGCCGCGCGGGAGGAGGGCAAACTAGATGCCTTTATCTGCTGCGCACTAGGCCGCAGGTTCGACGCTCACGTCGACGCCTTCCAGGAGAACTTTGGCATAGAGATTGTCAGCGCTACCGGCTCATCCCGGCAACAGGCCGACCGGGTGCTGGCGGAGCGTGCCGCCGGCGTGTACAGCCTCGACGTTTGGACGGGGGGCCTCACCACCACCAATACGCGACTCGTCCCCGAGGGCGCGTTGACCGACCTGCGGCCCTTACTGATCCACCCCGATGTGCTGGACGGCGACAATTGGTACTTCGGAGAGCTCTTCTGGGGCGACCCCGAGATGAAGTACATCGTCGGTTACGGCGGCAACGCATCCAACGCACCCATCTCGTACAACACTGACCTGCTGCCAGACCCGACGGCTATCCAGTCTTACGTGGACTTAGTGAAGCCCGAGTTCGTCGGTAAGATCGTCATGCGCGATCCCCGTGAGGCGGGCACCGCGAACAACCACCCGTTCTACTTCGACCAGGGTCTCGACGAAACGTACCTCACGCCGCTGTTCCGCGACATGGAGGTTGTCATCGCGTCGGACGCCCGTCAGGCGGCTGAATGGCTGGCCCAGGGCAGGTTCACCCTCTGCCTGTTCACATGCGGCACTGAAGTCGAGGAGCTCAAGGATCAGGGGTTGCCCGTGCAGGACCAGTTCCCGCACCCGTTGAAGGAGGGAGCGACTATCGGCACCGGCGGAAACAATATCTTCGTCATGGATCAGGCGCCGCACCCCAATGCCGCCCAGCTCTTCCTCAACTGGATGCTCGGGCCCGAGGCGCAGACGCTCTATCAGGAAGCCAACGGCGACAACTCGCTGCGCATCGACATCTCCAAGGACAACGTCGTGCCAGGCAACCTTCCCAAGGACGGCATCGAATACTTGGTGCCGAGCGCCGACCCTGGCCACCAGAGCAAGATCGACGATGCTCTTGACTGGTTCCGTGCCGAACTGCCGAAGTACGGCTACTAGTAGTCTGATAGACGAGAACCGGGGCCGGAGACGCTAGTCTCCGGCCCCCGACAGGAGACGAGGTGCGTTCATGATGAGAACGCCGGCGCTCGTGTCTCGAGGCAGAGCCGTCATTAGGGGCCAGTCGCCTACCGGTGCGTTCGTGATGGCCGTGCTCATCATCGTGTTCGGCGTTTACATCGTCTATCCCGTCATCCTCATCTTCATCAACAGCTTCAACGTTGCCGAGCGCGTCCGCGACCCCTTCGTCTTCTCCTTCGACAACTGGCGCATGGCGTTCTCCGACGCCTCGCTCTTCGTAGCGCTCCGCAATACCTTCGTCGTCTATTTCCTGTACACGGGCATCAGCTTTCCCATAGCCATCGTCATAGCCTGGCTTCTCGCCCGCACCAAGATGAAGTTCAGCTACGGACTGGAGTTCATGTTCTGGGTGTCGTTCATGTTGCCCGGCATCGCAGTCACCATCGGATGGACGTACCTGCTCGATCCGCACATCGGATTCATCAACCAGTTGCTGTGGAAGCTGCCGTTCTTCGAGAGGAGCTTCGATGGCGGGCCGTTCAACATCTACTCCGTTCCCGGGATCATCTGGGCGCACCTGATGGCTAACGCCATCTCCCAAAAGGTCATGCTGCTTACTCCTGCCTTCCGCAATATGGACCTCAGCATGGAAGAAGCGGCGAGGGTCTCCGGTGCTTCGAACGTGCGCACCATGATCCGGGTAACCCTGCCGGTGATGGTCCCTGCCCTGTCCGTAGTGTTCATGCTCAACATCGTCCGCATCTTCCAGTCATTCGAGACCGAACAGATCCTGGGCACGCCGATCAACTTCTACGTCTATTCCACCAAGATCTTCCAGTTCGTCCGCTACTTCGATCCACCGGAGTACGGGCAGGCCACCGCGCTCGCGAGCCTCACGCTCATCATCATCGCCGTGGTCATCCCGCTCCAGCGCTGGCTGCTGAACCGGCGCCGCTATACGACTGTGACGGGGAGCTTCCGGCCCGGCCTGATCGACCTCGGCCCCTGGCAGTGGGTTTCCTGGGGCGCGATCGTGTTCCTCGTGGCACTGCTTACCGTGGTCCCGGTTCTCGTGCTCGTCGGCGGCAGCTTCATGACTCGCGTAGGTTGGTTCAACATCAACGACGTGTGGACCCTCAGGCACTGGCAGGACGTACTGGGCGACCGGTTCTTCATGCAAGCCCTCCGCACAACCATCATCCTCAGCATGAGCACAGCCATCATCTCTCCGTTGCTCTTCTCGATGGTTGCCTACGTCCTCGTGCGCACGAGGTGGCGAGGACGCGCCATCCTGGACTCGCTCTTCTGGATGTCGGCGTCTATCCCGGGCATGCTGGCCGGCCTGGGGTTACTCTGGGTGTTCCTCGGCACACCCGGCCTGGTTGCCATCTATGGAACGATCTTCGCGCTGCTTCTGGTGGTCATCCTCCAAGGCAAGCTCACCAGCACGCAGCTCATCAAGGGCGCCTATCTGCAGATGGGGTTGGACCTCGAGGAGGCTGCGCGCGTTGCCGGCGCGGGATGGTTCCGCACCTATCTCCGCATCTGGTTGCCGCTCATCATGCCCACGCTGGTGCTCATCGGCACAATCAACTTCGTGTTGTCGGCTCAGGCCACCGCCAGCATCATCCTGCTGGCGAGCAGAGGCACCACGACCCTGTCGATCCTAGCGCTGGAGAAGATGACCCACGCAGACGGCACTTTGCTCGAGCAGGCCGGTATCGTGAGCTTGTTCATCGTTGGTATGACCGTTGTCGTTGCCTTGATCGCGCGCCGGTTCGGCTTGGTCCTCGGTGTGCGGCACGACGTGCGAAGCACGGCGGCGAGCAATGCACCCGTAGACGCGGGGTCGCAAGGCATCGCGGCAGCGAACCAGGCAACCGGCTTGGGCAGATAGGGCATTGGAGGAGGTAGGCCAGCAAGGGGCGACCCTGCCTTGACGGTTGGGCTTCATGGGGTTAGCGTTCACGCAACTTTTCCTGTGTGTGCGGGCTTGGCCCGTTCGGATTCCGACGAGTGACGGAGGGGAACGATGACGACAGTAACAACCGAACGGAACGCAGCGGTGAAGCTCGAGGGGCTGAGCAAGACCTACCCTGGCGCTCAGATCCCGGCGGTGAACGAGCTCTCTCTCGACGTGGAGGACGGCGAGGTCTACACGCTCCTCGGCCCGTCCGGCTGCGGAAAGACGACAACGCTCCGCATGGTCGCCGGGCTCGAAGTGCCCGACGAAGGCGACATCTTCTTCGGTGACCGTGAGATCGTGGTCACCAGCAAGCGCTTCCGGCTCCCGCCGGACAAGCGCGACCTCGGCATGGTCTTCCAGTCCTACGCCATCTGGCCGCACATGACCGTGGAGGAGAACGTCGCGTTCCCACTCGCGACACGCCACATGAAGCGCTCCGAGATACGGGAGCGGGTCGCCCACGTGCTGGACCTCGTGAACCTCCCTGGCCTGCAGAAGCGCCCCGCGCCGTTGCTCAGCGGCGGCCAGCAGCAGCGCGTCGCCCTTGCGCGAGCGCTCGTCATCGAACCCAAGATACTGCTGCTCGACGAACCGTTCAGCAACCTCGACGCGAAACTTCGTGAGCAGATGCGCGTGGAATTGAAGCTGCTGCAGAAGCGGCTCAACATCGCGGTCCTGTTCGTCACCCACGACCAGATCGAGGCGCTCAGCCTCTCGAACCGTATCGCGCTCATGAACCTCGGCATCATGCAGCAGCAGGGGCCTCCTCAGCTGCTCTACGAGGAGCCTGCCAACGAGTTCGTCCGCGACTTCATCGGCAAGACCGTGCTGTTGCGGGGCAAGGTGCAGAGCAGCAACCCCTCCGGGCAGGTCTCCGTGGCTATCACCGGAGGCCCCAACTGCGTCATATTCGGACGCTCGTACAACCCGGACGGGCTCTCTACTGGCCAGGACGTGTACACCGCCATACGCCCCGAGGACATCGACGTGCAGCCTGCAACCGGCAACGACATCCCATCAGGGGCTATCGGCGGGACCGTCAGCGCAGCCCTCTTCACGGGCGAGCGCTTCGAGTACCAGGTTGAGGTGGACGGCCAGGGGACGCTGCAGGTCTTCGGTGAGCGACACAACCCGGCTGAGGAAGGCAACAAAGTGAACCTCGTGCTGCGCCCGGACGGCCACAGCGTCTGGTCGTCCGACTGGACGCACACCGAAACCAGCGAAGCCGAGTAGCACAGCGCAACAAGACCCCCATCGCAGCGCCCCGTAACTCGGGGCGCTGCTTCTTGACGGGCGGCTGGTAATACAGATAGCGTTCGCCAATCACACGCGGGAGTGTTGCGCCCCGCGACCGAGGGAGGATGGTCGTGAGAAAGTTCACGCTCGTATTGAGCACGATGTTGGCGCTGTTGGTGGTGGCCGCTGCATGCGGCTCCGACCCAACGGCAACCCCTGTGCCGCCAACTGCCACTCCGACGGCGGCCATGGTTGAGATGACCCTGGAGGAGAAGCTCTACGAAGAGGCGAAGGCCACCAACAACGGCGAGATCAACTGGCTCTTCCCGATAAACGAGGCTCAGGCCACCGTGGTCATAGATGCGTTCGAGAAGGAATATCCTGGCCTGACCGTCGTACACACGCAGAAGAGCACGAGCGAGGTCACTGAGCAGTTGCTGCTGGAGCACGAAGCCGGGAAGCTCTCGGCGGACGTTGCCGACCCGGGACGTGACACGCGCTTGTTCGACAGGGGCATCTTCACCGACAGCACAGATATCTTCGACGACGTCGGTGTTCCTGAGGGCGCTCGCTATGCCGACGGTGCGGCAATGCTCAACGTGCCACTCGCGCACGGCGTCATCTACAACACCGACCGTGTGAAGGGCGACGACATCCCGCAGACGTACGAGGACCTGCTCGACCCCAAGTGGAAGGGCGACCTCGTGCTGGAAGACCGGCTCAAGGGCTTCATCTACCTGACCGACCTTCCGGAGTACAACGGTCGATACGAGAACCTCTGGACTGAGGAGCAGATCGTCGACTACCTGACCAAGATGGCGGAACAGGAGCCCAAGATCCTCCACGGCAACACGTCCGTCTGGCAGGATGTTGCCAGCGGTGAGAGCGCCATCAGCCCGGACGTGAACTTCATCTCGATAGGCAGTGCGATCAGCGCCGGACCCGTTGAGTTGGCGCCGGTGACACCCAACGCCATCGAGCAGTTCCTGGTCGGGGTTGTTGAAGGTGGTCCGAACACCGCAGGCGGCAAGCTCTTCCTGCGCTGGTTCCAGAGCCCGACGCAGGGCCTCCCGATCCGTGTGGAGGTGCAGCCTGGCACGAGCCTCGACCCTGACACGGGCGACTTCATGGGAGAGCGTGCAGCCAAGTTCAACCTCAAGATCGGGTACAACGGTATCGAGATAGCTGATCACTTCTCGCGCTTGCAGACGCGGTACCGCGAAGTGCTCGGCATACCGACCAGCTAGATTAGTAAACAGGTACGCGGGCCGGGCTTGCGAAGCCCGGCCCGCAGCCCGCTCCCGCGTATCTCCTTCTCTGTGAGCGATGTGGGAGTGACGGGAAGCACATCGGAGGCGTCATGGCGACAGCCGGCCAGGTAGCACGGAAGGTACTACCGGGTCGCTTTGCGAACCTGGAGCCGCAGTACGTCATATTTGTTGGAGGGCTGGGACTCATCCTGGCACTCCTGGTCATCATGCCGTTGGCCATCCTCCTCTTCTACAGCCTGTGGAGCGTGGGGCCGGTGGACGACGGCGGGTCGTTCACGCTCGAAAACTACAGGAATACGTTCCTCTCCGGTTCCACCTACGAACTGCTGTTCAACACCGCCATATTCGGCATCGGCTCCGTTGCCGTAGGGCTGGTGTTCGGGGTTTCGCTTGCCTGGATCGTTGAGCGTACGAACGCGCCGTTCCGCAACTTCGCGTTCGTCGTTGCCATCGTCACCGCGGGCATCCCGCCATTGCTCTACGCGATGACGTGGGTGTTCCTCCTGAATCCGCGGACTGGCGTGTTCAATATGCCGTTCACTCAGGAATGGGGACTGGGATGGGACAAGGGGATATTCAACCCCTACACCCTCGGCACGCTCGTCGTGGTGGAGGCATTCCGGCTTACGCCCACCATCTTCCTCATGGTTGTTGGGTTGTTCCGCAGCATGGACCCGGCGCTGGAAGAGGCAGCTTCAACATCAGGCGCTAACACCGCGACGACCGTCCGCAAGGTGACGCTGCCGGTCATGCTGCCCGGCCTGCTGGGCGTCATCATCTTCGTAGGCACCGCGACCATCGGCCTCTTCGAATTGCCCGCCATCCTCGGTATGCCTGCCGGTATCCACGTCTTTGCCACGCGCATCTACATCGCGATGGACACGACACCCCGCGACTACGGCCTGGCGACGAGCCTCGGCACGGTGGCGGCGCTCATCGGCATCATCGGCATCTACTACTACCACCGCGTGACACGTGTGCAGCAGAAGTTCGCCACGATCACGGGGAAAGGATATCGGCCGCGCCGTATAGACCTCGGTAAATACCGTCCATGGGCAGGAGCGGCCATCATCTTCTATTTCCTCCTGATGGTGGTGCTGCCAACCGTGGTTCTGTTCTACGCAAGCGGCCAGCCTTTCTTCAGGCCGCCATCGCTCACGGCCTTTCAGGAGGCCAACTTCGAATCCTACCGAATCATATTCGGACGGGAGGAGTTCTGGACCGGATTGAGGAACTCGCTCACGCTCATAGCAACCGTGCCGTTCATAACCATCATCCTCTCCGCGATCGTGTCGTGGATAGTCGTCCGGTCAAAGATGCGCGGACGCGGGGTGCTCGATACGCTCGCTTTCGTGCCGTTCACTGCGCCGAGCATCGTTTTCGGACTTGCCTTCCTGCTCATCGCTATCCGGGTGGACTGGATACCCATCTACGGCACGATATGGCTCATCGTTCTCGTTCACGTGGCGCGCTTCCTTGCCTATGGCACGCGGGCGACGAACGGGGCGATGTTCCAGTTGCACAAGGAATTGGAGGAGGCAGGCGCGGTGAGCGGTCTGGGCTGGCTCACGGTGTTCCGGCGGATCACGCTGCGCCTGCTCGTGCCGTCGCTGATCGCCGGCTGGCTGTGGGTCGCTATCCACAGTGGGCGTGAGCTGTCCATGGCGCTGCTGCTCAGCACGCGCGACAGCCAGATACTCTCGCTCGTCGCATGGAGCGCATGGGAGAACGGACGCATCAGCGAGGCGGCAGCGATGGGCATGGTCCTCATGGTGATGATGACGGCCATCGTCGTCCTGGCGCGGTTCGTCACGCTGCGCCTCACGAGAGAACACGGTTAGGGGAGAGCGTATGCCTGCAACGGTGCGAGTCACGGACCTGGTGAAGCGGTACGCCACGGATGAAGGCGCGGTGAACGCCGTCCGCGGCGTGTCGTTCGAGGTGGAGCACGGCGAGTTCTTCACGCTGCTCGGCCCCTCCGGCTGCGGCAAGTCGACAACACTCCGGTGTATCGCCGGGCTGGAGAAGGCGGACGGCGGCGAGATTGTTATCGACGACCTGGTGGTCATCTCCCGGAGCGGCGCGCACGTCCCGGCGCACCAGCGCCCCATCGGCATGGTGTTCCAGTCCTACGCCATCTGGCCGCACATGGACGTGTTCGACAACGTGGCGTTCCCCATCTCGCAGGGCAAGGGCAAGCTGCCCAAGGCCGAGGTGCGCGAGCGCGTGCTGGAGGCGCTGAGCCTCGTGCGGCTCGACGGCCTGGAGCGGCGGCCTGCGCCGCAGCTCTCCGGCGGCCAGCAGCAGCGGCTCGCACTCGCTCGGGCGCTCGTGCGGCAGCCGAAGGCGCTGCTGCTCGACGAACCGCTCTCCAACCTCGACGCGAAGCTGCGCGACGACATGCGGGTCGAGCTGAAGACGCTCACCGAGCGGCTGAACATCACCACGCTGTTCGTGACCCACGACCAGCTGGAGGCGCTGACGCTCTCCGACAAGATAGCCGTGATGCGGGACGGCGAGATAGTCCAGCTCGGCGGGCCTAAGGATATCTACGACGACCCGAACTCGCGGTTCACGGCGGAGTTCATCGGCACGACCAACCTGCTCGAGGGGACGGTCGCCAGCCGCGAAGGCAGTGTGATGCGCGTCGAGACGCCGCAGGGGACGATCAACTGCGCCGCGGTCGAGCTGGTCGAGCCGGGCGACAGCGCGGCGATCGCCATCCGGCCCGCGAACATCGGCGTATCAGCCGAGCGGCGCGAGGCCGACAACGTCATCGAGGGCGAGGTCGAGACCGTGGTCTTCCTCGGCGACTCGGTGGACTGCCGCGTGGACGTCGGTGGCGCGGTCATCCGTGCCTTCGTTCACGCGTCGCAGCCGGTCGCGCGCGGCGACCGTGTCTACCTGGCGATGAACGCCGGAGACTGCCGGTTGCTCCCGGCGGAAGCCGCGTTTGTGGAGGAGGAGGGCGGCGGGCCATCGGTGCAGGTGTCGGCGGGGGCGCCGCCGTCGGTGGCGTAAGGGGTACCCTCACCCCCAGCTCGCCGGTTCACCCTCACCCGCCGCTGCGCGGCGACCTCTCCCTGAGGGAGAGGTGGGCCCGAGAGATGTTTCGACTCCGCCTCCGGCTGCGCTCAACATGACAAGTCCGCCTCACGCCCCATCCCCGGAGTACCCTCTCCCTACAAGGGGAGAGGGGATTAGACCTCGCGGGCGCGGAAGCCGTAGAAGCGCTCCGCGTTCTCGTGGAGGACCATCGCCTTCTCGGCGGCGGTCATCTCGGACTCGAGCACTTCCTCGATCTCGTGGCGGACGCTCTCGCGGTTCACCTCGTGCGGGAAGTCGGACGAGTACATAAACGCCTCTGGTCCGGCGACCTTCACGGCGTACGGCAGCGAGAACTCGCCGCCCTCGCAGCCGACGTAGATGCGGCCCTCGCGCACCTGCCGCACGGTGTAGTCGAAGATCGACTCGCCGTCCAGCAGCCTGATGTACTTGGCGTCCGGGTCGAACGGGATGTGGGTGGCCCAGGACTCGTCGAGCCGTTCGAGGCAGAGGAGGAACCAGGAGACGCCGCCCTCCAGGAAGCCGACGCGGATGCCGGGGAACTTGTCGTAGATGCCGTTCATGAGGATGCCGGCGAACGAGACCATGATGCCGAACGGGTGGCCGAGGCCGTGGACGGCGGGGTAGATGTTCATGTTGTCCAGCCCCATGCCGCTGTGGCAGCCGCCGTGGACGCCCAGGCAGCAGCCGAGGCGCTCCGCCTCCTCGAAGATGGGCCAGTACTCCGGCGAGCCGACGTGCGCCTTGAGGCCGGTGGACGGGAGCATCGCACCGACGAAGCCGAGATCCTCCACGGCGTGGCGCAACTCGGCGACCGCGGCGGCGGGGTCCTGCATGGGGATGAGGGCCATGCCCTTGAAGCGGGGGTCGTTCTGCATGTAGGAGTCGTAGACCCACTCGTTGTAGGCGCGGCAGACGGCGATGGCCCAGTCGATGGAGACGATCTTGCCGTAGGCGAGGGCGGAGGTGGGGTAGAGGACGGATGCGCTGATGCCGGCGGCGCCCATGAAGCGCTTCCAGCCGTCGGTGCCGGAGCGCTCGAACGAGCCCGGCGGCAACTGGACGAGCGACGCCGAGTGGAGGTGATCGAGCGGCGGGAAGAGCCGCCCCAGTTCGAACGGGCCGCGCTCGCGATAGCCGGGCGGCATGAGGGCGCTGATGCCCTCCGGGTCCTCGAAGAGGTGTCCGTCCGCGTCGATGATGGTTTCCAGGTCAACGCTCGTGGTTGCCATTGGGTGCTCCTCCTGCGCTCATGCGGTCTGCTGCGGGGAGTATAGGCCAGAGTGCGCCCCGCCGCGAGCGTGGGCGGTCCAATCGTCCTGGGGGTAACATTGGGTGCCATTTAGTGCCATTCCACTCCTGTGCAGGGGGTGCCCAGAGAACGACACGCCTCCCTACCGCACCACCCTACCGTGTGACCTGCCCGGTCACTCTGGATTCCCGCCGGTGCGGGAATGACGGAGGCAAGGGCGCCCCAGCCCTGCACGCTCGGTTACCCGCACACTTATCGCATTGAGGGACGCGCTTCCGTGCCGGAGAATCGATTGCCAACAAAGGATCACTTCCGGTTCGCCCAGTCCCCCACGGCGGACCAGGCGGGTGGCGCAGGGGCCTGAAGAGCGAGCCCCCGCAGCATCCGAACATACGATCCCGACGCGAGTTCCGTGTCCCCAGGAGCAGCGTGAGACACCCGACCGTATCCGTCCCCGGCGCCTCGACCCGTATCCTCTTGCCAGCGTTCATGGCAGCAGCCTTCCTGCTGCTGTTGCTGCTGCCCGCGTTCGGGCAATCGACCTTCAACCGCACGGACGGGAAGGTCAGCATCGGCGCCCTGAGCGTCGGCGTGTACGCCGATATCACGGACGCTCAGCTTGCCAAGAACCAGGAGACGACCTACGACGGAGAGACGGTCTACCTGCCGGTGGACCCTCCGCCCACGGTGCCCACCCTGGACATGACGGACCACGCTCTCCGGATGAACGACACGGCTTACCTGGCGAACGGGAGATCCGCACCGCAGCACACGTTCTTCGGCGGGACGCTCTGGGCCTCCAACGACCCTGCGGCGCACAACACCATCCTCATCAGCGCGGAGAGCAATGGCAGCGTCACGGAGGTCGACGGCTGCGCCATTGCGACGGTGCGGAACGCGCGGTCCAACGATTCCATCACGGTACAGATGCCCCTGACAGCGCCGACCGGCGCGACGAACGGGACGATGAAGAGCTACTTCCAGGCGTTCGTGCGCATCCTCGACGAGCGAGCAGAGGGTGCGAATGGAGACCTGCTGTACACCGCGAGCGGTCCCGGCCCGGCCTGTGCGGACTACAACACCACCGCGGGCGTCCTCCAGGAGGCCACCCCGTTCATCCTCGCGCGGCACGACGACCGCGTCACGATAAAGGTGGAGGGCGCGGGAGAGGCGACGCTGGACGTGGACGGCGAGGGGCCGGACGTGACCGGCATCACGCCGGAGGACCTGAGTTACGTGCGTTCCAGCAGCCTCCATTACTCGTTCGCCGTGCGCGACAACGACGCGGGCCTGCGCCACGACGGCGAGAGCATCATCTCCAGCGACGGCGACTACACGGAGGTGAACCGGGACAAAGACCACGACACGACCGGCGAGCCGCTCTCGGTCGGCTCCTCCAGCGGACAGATCATTACGAACGGGGAGGCCGCGGAGATAGACCTGAGGGTGTGGCCCAAGGGCACCGACCGCAACGCCGCGGACGACATCACGGAAACGGGGAGTTGGACGCTCCTGGGGAACACACCGGGAGTCGCGTACTCGTTCTCGGCGGACGGCGGCAACACGGACGAGGGCGTGTACCTCATGGAGGTGTCCGCCTACGACCGCGCCGGCAACAGGACGGTAACCGAAGCGCCGGACGACGAATACCCGGGCCCGTACGCGTTCACCGTGGACGACACGGACCCGTCGGTGGTGCAGGCGTGGACCGGCATCGCGTACGACCCAGACCTCACGATGATGGGCAAGGTCGTACAAGGAGAGGTCGCCGACCGTTCATGGATCATGGTGGAGTTCACCGAGCCGGTGCGCACGGGGATCGACCCGGACCGGACCAGGGTCGCCGGCCACGAGGTGGTCAGCGTTTTCCAACCGAACTACGCGCCGTCGTTCGTGAGGATCATCGATAGCAGCGGCACGAACACGTTACCGTCGGGGACGCAGCGACCGACGTTCGCGCCGCCCGTGCCCCGCGCCGCGGCTTCGCTCGCGCCCCAGGCGCAGGTGTGCACGGACACCTCCACCGACGGGATACGCGGTCTCAGCTTCGACTACAGCAGCATCACGGGCAACGCCACGATCTCCTGGAACCGGCTCAGCAACGCCGACTGCGACGGCTACCGGCTCGCCATCCTCTCGGGACGGGCGGTGCTGTTCATCGCGGACCTGGAGCGGCCCACATCCGGGACGACCGTGTCCTTCAGCATACCGAGGACGTCCGAACTGGGGCGGTACATCGAGGCCGACATCGGGGACTCGGACTCGGAAGACCTGACCATCCTGGCAGGGCTGCGATACGCCTCCGTAGCCCCAAACACGGATAAATTCGGACGCAGGACGGGGAGCGCCACCGTGGACCTCGCCGCCCTGACGGCGCCGTCTACGCCAGTATCCGGGAGCGTGACCGGACCATACCTGCTGCACCCGGCGTCGGCACCCGCGGTGCTGCCGGCGATCGCGACGAGCGACGCCTCGCTCGAGTGCGGCTTCACCAGCGGAGACCCTTCCTGGGATGAAGTCGTGTTCTCCTTCACGCACACCCCGCTGACAGTCGGCGGGTGGGAGCTCGTGGGGTACTACCGACAGCTCTTCTACCCGCCTGACTACAGCACCGACGACCTGAACCGCCTCTTCGACTACACCTCGGTTGGGGCGGACGGCTGGGAGACGAGCGTGAGTTTCCAGCACTACTACAACTCGAGCCCGGAGGTGTACAACGCCAAAGGGGAGGTTGTGGCGGTGTACCGGAAGGACGGAAGGACGCTCGCGGGGGCGGTGCGGACCGTCGGATGCACCGGCAGCTCGATCACCAACCCGAACGTGGACAGGAGCCCGCCGCTGCTTCAGACCGCAGTGGTCAGCGGCACGACGCTCAGGCTGACCTACAACGAGGCGCTGGACGGGGGCTCGACGCCGGCCGGCAACGCGTTCGACGTCCTCGTGGACGGGGCGCAGCGCGCGGTCGACGGGGTGTCGGTGATCGGCAGGCACGTGGCGCTCACGCTGGGCTCGCCGGTCACGGCAGGGGAGCGCGTGACGATCAGCTACACGAAGCCGGGCGCCAACCCGATCCAGGACGTCGCCGGGAACGACGCGTTCAGCTTCCGGCTCTGGCCCGTCTCGAACGTCTTGGGAGGGGGGACCAACGCCGCCACGCTCGTCGACATAACGGGCCTCACCCACGCAGAGGCACTGGCAGACCTGGGGTACTGGCCGGTAGACATCAACGGCGACAAGATCGACGACGCGCGCACGCGCATCTACATCGAACTCGCGCGCGAGCTGAAGGCGGACGAGACGCCGGAGGTGACGATCTTCGCCGGCGGCGCCCTCGACCTCGCGGGGAACGCGAGCGCCACCGAGGAGATCACGCCGCGGGACGGCATCGCACCGCGCTTCACGGTCACCGTGACGGCAACCGCGCAGGACCGGCCGGTCGCGAACGCTCGCGGGGAGTTCGTCGTGGACGTGCGGGCGGACGAGGACCTGCGGCGGCGCCCGGTGGTCTACTTCACCGGCGTCGAGGCCACGGTGGACGTCGCCGGTGCGTACGTTTACGACATCGGCGGGCTCCAGACAGGCCACCCGCTCACCGTGCAGGAGGACGAGGCCCACTGGGCCGGGACGTACCCGGCATCGGGCCTGACCGGGCTCGGCGGGCTGTTCGGCCTGGTGGTGTACGGGTTCGACTACGAGGACAACATCGGCGAGTCGGGCGGGTGGACGCCGCGCAGGCACCAGCGAACGCCGGAGACGGGCCCACCCGTCGAGGACGATGGCCTGGACCTCACGGAGATGCACGAGGCCGGGGTGCTGCTGGAGATAGACGAGGAGTTCAACGGCGGCGCAACGCCCGAGTTCGCCCTGAACCCGACGCGGAGGCAGCGGAACGACGAGACGGAGAGCTCCTCCCCGATCATCAGCATCAGCTTCCTCGCGGAAGAGGACGAGTACGCGGTCTGTCCCGAAAACGGCTGCGGCGGCGACAATCCGGACGCCGAGTTCTCCGACTCGCACGCCAGGATGACCATCGCGGCGGTCACGCTGGACGACAACGATGCGATGGGGCAGCTCTCACGGGTGAACGCATCGAAGTTCGCGCTCCTCGCCAGCGATCTGGCGCTGGGAGCGCACGAGGTCGAGTACATGGCGGTCGACGACGCCGGCAACGTGGCCACGTTCGAGTTCACGTTCTCGGT
>CBDCQO010000006.1:0-130379 GCA_965220655.1 Dehalococcoidia bacterium
AGACAGGCCCCGGCAGCGCGCCGGAAGTGACCGGCAGCGCTCTCGGCGGAATGCTGATAGCCGACTGGCTCAACCTGCCGATGGACTACAGGGTTGTCGCAGGCACGGGCACGGAGCAATCGCTTCTCATGCTGGAGCGCGGCGACATCAACGCGCTGATCATCTCGCCGGGGAGCTCCTGGTACACGCTGCCTGCGCGGCGCCCCGGCTGGTTCGCCGACGGGTTCCTGAAGCCTTTCGCGAGCCTCCTGGTCCCCGGGCAGGAGATCCACGCCAACGCGGAGGTCGAGTTCACCGCGCCGCATGCAAGGGACCTGCTCGAACCCGACCAGGCGTCCCTGTTCAATTCTCTCACATCTCCCCAGCACATCGCGCTGAAGCACTTCGCCGGCCCACCCAACATGGACCCCGCCGTGCTCGCGACGCTGCGCAAGGCATGGGACGACGCGAACGCCGATCCGGAGTTCAATGCCGACTTCTCCCGCGTGCTAGGCACCACCGTAGCCCCGGTGCCGGGAGCGCGGCTCCAGCAGATATACATAGACACGGTCAACGGGTACCGCGTGCACCTTGACTCGCTCGCCGAGATACAGGAGAGATTGTTCAGCAAGTACATCGAGTGACATGACGCCGGTCTGATGCGTACGAAGGCCTGCCGGAGAGGAACCGATGCCTGATTTCAGCCAGGTGTTCGTGGGACTCGGGCACCTGGGGACCTCAACCTACTGGATCACGTTCGGGGCCGCCGTCATGATCGCGGCGGCCGCGGGCGTGATACCGGGACTGTCTGCGCCGCTGCTGATGGCGCTCGCGATCCCGTTCGTCGTCTTCACCATCGACGACCCGGTCGTCGGCATCGTCTTCCTGGCGACCATCACAGGCGTCGAGGAGATGCTTGACGTGCTGCCCATCATCGCGATGGGGCATCCGGGCGGGGGGCAGGTCACGTTCATCGAGGGCAGGCCGCTCTCGCAGCGAGGCCAGGCCGCAAGAGCGCTCGGCTTCGTGTACGTCGTTTCGGCCATCGGGGGCGTCGTGGGCGCGGTCGTCCTGCTGCTTGCCATGCCCGTCCTCAAACCCTTCATCCTCTCCTTCGGGTTCGGCGAGATTGGGGCGATGGGGCTGTTCGGAGTAGCCCTCGTCGGAGCCCTCAGCAGGGGGGCGATGGTGAAGGGGCTCGCCGCCGGGCTGCTGGGCATCCTGCTGTCCACGGTAGGCACCGACCCGTTCACCGGGACCGACCGCTACACGCTCGGCTCGCTTCAACTCGATTCGGGGTTGCCTCTCATCGCGATGACAGTGGGGCTGTTCGCTCTGCCCGAGATGATGGACCTCACCATGACCCGGCGGGCGCTGGCGTCGTCGAGCGCTGCGCTGAACGTCCGGGAGGTGTTCGCGGGCGCAGGCCTGGCGCTCAGCAAGACGCCGCTCATCATCCGGCATTCGATACTCGGCGTCATGATGGGCGCCATACCGGGCGTGGGCTCGCGGGTGGTCTCCTGGCTCTCGTACGGCGTCGGGATAGCGCTGAGCAAGGACAAGAGCCAGTTCGGCAAGGGCTCGTTCGACGGCCTCGTCTTCTCCGAATCGGTGCAGAGCTCCAAGGAAGGAGGACAGGCGATCCCGACGCTGGCGATGGGCATCCCCGGCGGCTTCAGCTGGGCGTTCGTACTCGTGGCGATGCTGGCCTACGGCATCTCTCCCGGACCGCCCATGCTCACACGCTTCGCGGACATCACCACCCTCATCGTGGTGAGCCTGGTGCTGGGGAATGCGGCGCTGGCGATGGTCGGTCTGCTCGCCTCCGGTCAGCTGGCGAAGCTGAGCCGCATCCCGTACCCACTGCTTGCCGCTGCCATCATCCCCCTCGCGTTCCTCTCATCCTTCCAGGACATGCGCCACTGGCTGGCCATCCCCATCGTGCTGGGGTTCGCGGTGGTCGGGATGCTGATGAAGTTCTTCCGCTGGCCGCGCCCGCCGATGATCCTCGGCTTCATCCTTGGCCCCATCATCGAGCACAACCTGATGTCGGCCGTCAGCATCCACGGCCCGGTCGGGATGCTCACGCGCCCGATAACGATCACGCTGATACTCCTGTCCATCGCTGTCGGCCTGGGCTTCGCCTTCCTCGCTTCCAAGAGCGAAGCGACAGAACGCAGGATGGCCGAGATCGGCGGCAGCGCTCCTTCGGGCGCCAGTTCAGACCCGCCGCAACCTGCACCGGAACCGCAGAGGAGGACACGCTTCGTGTGGCGCTCCTGGGAGCACCTGTTCCCGCTTACGGTGATCGTGGTGGCGCTGGTGTTCGTCATCGAGG
The DNA here is from genome assembly GCA_965220655.1 of Dehalococcoidia bacterium. GTDB lineage: Bacteria > Chloroflexota > Dehalococcoidia > Lucifugimonadales > Australimonadaceae > Bin16. The sequence goes on from CBDCQO010000006.1 coordinate 2,318, forward strand.
CCATCGACTTCCCCACGAGGGCGCGGTCGATGCCGGTGATGGTGGGTATCGGGTTGCTCGGGCTGGCCGGCCTGCAGTTGCTGCTTCAGTTGAGGGGAGTGATGTCCGGGGACATACTGGACCTGGGCATGATGAGCAAGGCCGAGGAGCAGCGCCGCACCGGCAAGGTGTTGCTCGGCCTGATAGCCATGTTCGTCCTGATCTCGATCACCTTCGGACTGAAATGGGCTGCGATCGCGCTCGCCCTCGTCTTTCCTGCCGCCGTTTCGGGCAGAGGGTACGCGAAGTGGGGCCTGCTGACCGGCGGGTTCATCACTGTGCTGGTGATCGGTCTCTTCGACAACATCCTGTTCGTCATCTGGCCGCAACCGGCGGTGTGGCTGCTGCTCAAGGACCTGTTCGGCTAGGGCGCCGCTCCCAACCTTCAGCCTGCCAGCTCCTGCTCCACGATGTAGCGCAGCACGTCCGACAGCAGGAAGACGATGATGCCCAGGATGACGACCGTGTTGACGTGGCCGAGCGCGGCGGCGACGGCGCGGATGCGTCCTGGCCGGACGGCCACAGCCTCCGCGATGCGCCTGCGGCGGCGGATGGCGATGAAGAACATCCAGGCGGAGAGCGCGACCTTGAGCGCGAGTACGGCGGCGTAGCGCGCGGTGGCGGTCGGCTCCGAGATCCGTGAGAAGAAGAGGACCGCGCCGGTCACCACGAGCGTCCACATCGCGAGTTTCACGAGCCCCCCGAAGCGCTCGGTCGCGGCGCGAGCGCTGTCAGACGAAAGGGCGCCGTTCGTGACCGCAGGCCGCAGGACGAGCAGGTAGAAGATGCCGCCTCCCACCCAGGCCACGGCAGCGATGGCGTGCGCCCAACGGGCGGCGAGCAGAGCAGCGTCGGTCATAGCGGGCGGCATGGTAGGGGAGCGCGGGGCGTTCGGCAACGCAGTGTGACATCCGCCCCTTACGCGGACATCCATCTAGCGGGTACGTTGTCTCCGTCATGGATACGGCTCCAAGTGTGGCTGGTCACTCGTACACGGGGTCCCTTCCGGCGGGCAGAGCGATTCGGAGCGGTTATCGGCGGTTTCGCGCGGCGATGAGCGGTAAAGAGCGGTCTGGGAGGCGTGAACGCGGGGGGCCAGCCAGGAGTGGATGTGCACAGAATGAGCGGAAGTGAGCGGTTAAGCTCCGTGGCACAGAGGTTAGGGGGTAAGGCGCGGTAATCGAGGGGTGGTTTCGCTAGCGCGGGTGCGAGGCGGGTGCGTACCATGGGCAGACAACTACGAGAGGTGCATACATGGCCGAGGTCGCGCTGTATCACTGGGTGGGGTGAGGGACGTGCAAGACGGCGAGGGCGGCGCTCTCGCAGGCAGGGGTAGCGTTCGATGAGCGCGACTTCTTCAAGCAGCGTCTCTCCCGTGAGGAGATCGAGGCATTGCTGGGCGGCGAGTCTCCGAGCGCACTGTTCAACCTGAGGTCGGCAACGTTCCGCAAGAGCGGCATCGATCCGGAGTCGCTGACGGAGGAGCGGATGCTGGAGCTGCTCGTGGAGGAGCCGCGCTACTGGAAGCGTCCGGCCGCAGTAGTGAACGGGAAGTTGATGGCAGGAGCGAACGCGAAGCAGCTTGGGGCGGCGCTGGGTTTCTGATGGCGATACGGGTACTGCCTGCGGGGGTAGCGGCGCGGATCGCCGCCGGAGAGGTCATCGAGCGCCCGGCGTCAGTGGTCAAGGAACTGGTTGAGAACTCACTGGATGCCGGCGCGCGCGTCATCGACGTCGAGATACGCCACGGCGGGCTTGCCTCGATACGGGTGACGGACGACGGCTGCGGGATCCCGGCGGACGAGGTTACGCTGGCGTTCGAGCGCCACGCGACGAGCAAACTGGCGTCGGTGGAGGACCTCACGGACATCGGCACGCTGGGGTTCCGGGGCGAGGCGCTGGCGAGCATCGCGGCTGCGGCGAGCGTGCGCATGACGACGCGCACGGCAGATGCGGAGTCAGCAACGACCGTCGAGCTGGAGGGCGGCGAGATCGTGCGGCAGTCGGCTGCGGGCGCCGGCCTGGGGACGACGATCGAGGTCGAGGCGCTCTTCTCGACGATACCGGCGCGGCTGAAGTTCATCCGCTCATCCGCGGCGGAGACGGCGCGCGTGCGGCAGACGGTGGACCACCTGGCGATGGCGCACCCGCACGTGCAGTTCTCGCTCAAGACGGACGGCAGACTGCAACTCTCCACCTCCGGTAACGGCAGCCTGCGCGACGCGGTCGCGGCGGTGCACGGTGCGGAGCTGGCGCAGGCGATGATCGAGGTCGGCTCGTGGACAGGAGCGTATCCCGTGTGGGGGCTCGTGGGGACGCCGGAGCAGAGCCGCGCGAACCGCACTGGGGTCAGCCTGTTCGTGAACAATCGCTGGGTGCAGCATCGTGCAGTGGGTGTCGCTATCGAGGAGGCATACCGGGGCCTGCTGATGGACGGGCGTTTCCCGATAGCGGTCGTGTTCCTCGACGTGCCGCCGGGTGAGGTGGACGTGAACGTGCACCCGAACAAACGCGAGGTGCGGCTGTCGCACGAGGGCGACGCCTTTTCCAGCATGCAGCACGCGGTGCGCGACGCGTTGCTCGCAGCGTCACCCATCGCCGAGGGAGAGGGGCTGCTTTCGCAGGCAGTGGCCGCTCCGCCATCGCTCCAGCCCGAGCTGACGTTTGCGTCTCAGGAGCGTGAGCAGTCGCCGCTGCCGGAGCCTGCGCCCGTCGCAGAGGAAGCGCATGCACCGCTGGCGCCTCCTCCCGGAGCGTCGCCGCTGTCGCGCCTGCGGGTGTTGGGGCAGATCGCGAACACGTACATCGTGGCCGACGGGCCGGACGGCATGTACCTGATCGATCAGCACGCGGCGCACGAGTCGGTGCTGTACTACCGGCTGCTGCGGCAGTGGGCGAACAGCGCGCCGGAGGTGCAGCCGATGCTGGAGCCGCTGCCGATGGGCCTGACGCCGCAGCAGATGGATGCGCTGGGCGAGGGAAGGGCGGTGCTGGAGCGGTACGGCCTGCTCGTGGAACCGTTCGGCGACGACACACTGCTCGTGCGCGCGGTGCCGGTCATGGCGCGCCGCGTGGACGCCGCGAAGCTCGTAGCGGAGGCACTTGACGGGTTCACAGCGCGCGCCAACGGCGCGGATACGCACCTGTCGGCGGCAGCGTCCATCGCGTGCCACAGCGCCGTGCGGGCAGGGCAGACGCTCGACCACCAGGAGATGACGGCGCTCGGTGAGGCGCTGGCGTCCGAGATGAACCCGCAGCACTGCCCCCACGGCAGACCGACGGTGATCCGGGTGTCGACGGACGTGCTCGGGAGGCAGTTCGGGAGGTTGTGATGGGTGTGGCGCTGGTGCTGGCGACGCGGAACCCGGCGAAGACAGCCCAACTACGCGAGTTGCTGGACGGGCTCGACGTAGAGCTGTCGGACGGAGCGTCGTTCCCAGAGGCGCCGGACGTCGAGGAAGAGGGCGGCTCCCACCTGGCGATAGCCATCGGCAAGGCGGTGACGTGGTCGCGCGCACTCGGTGCGCTCGTAGTGGCGTCGGACGGCGGGCTGAGCATCCCTACGCTGGGCGACGGCTGGTCGAGCCTCATCACGCGTCGAGGGACGGGCGACGACGTGCCGGACGAAGAGCGAGCACAGCGTCTGCTGCGGCGTATGCGCGACCTCGAAGGCGAGCGTCGCGCGTGCTGGTGGACGGAGGCAGTAGCGGTCGCGCGGTCGGGTGAATTGCTGGGTGCGTGGGAAGCGAACGGGCTGGAAGGCTACATCGCGCACGACTTCACCCCGCCTTCGGGTGGCACGAACGGGTTCTGGGTGGGCGGTCTCTGGGTGACGCGCGACGGCGTTCGGCGCTGGGCGTTGACGGCGGAGGACACCGTGCGGCTGGGCGACCCGTGGGCGTCGCTGCGCGAGCCGCTGCGAGGGTTGGTGAGCCGGCTGGGATAGGTCAGGGCAGCCGCACGCGCCCGTTGTCGCGGCGGATGAGGCCGTCGCGTTCGAGGGCAGCAAGGAGGTCTACCAGGGGCACGGGGCAGGGCGCGCCGGAGGCGGCTTCGGCGTCACGGAGGACGGCATCAAGCGCGGTTTCCTCGACACCGACGTCAGGCTGCTCGCGCAGATGGTCCACGATGCGTCCCCGGAAGTAGCGCGCCGAACCCTGGAACCGCGACTGCCGAGGGGCGTAGGGGACGGACGCCTCGGCGAGCGCGGGCTCGCTGCCGGACTGGAGGTGCGGCGCGGCGGCGCAGTGCGTGCGCAACGGGCAGAGCATGCAGCGCGGCTGGCGGGCCGTGCAGAGCGTCGCGCCGACGTCCATCAACGCCTGGTGCCAGTCCGCGGGACTGATCGGGCTGCCGGCCTGCGGCAGCAGTTCTTCGGCAAGCGGATGGAGCGCGTCACGCGGTGGAGCGTCGATGCCGTGGACGACGCGGCTGAGCACGCGATAGATGTTCGTGTCCAGCACCGCGACGGGCTCGCCGAACGCAAAAGAGGCGATGGCTGCGGCGGTGTACGGGCCGATGCCGGGAAGCCTGCGGAGCTCGGCCACGGTGCGCGGCAGCTCGCCGTGGTGGTGCTCCACGACCTTTTTCGCCAGCCTGTGCAGGCGCACGGCGCGACCGTTGTAGCCCATGCCGGCCCAGAGGCGGATGACGTCGGCGGGCTGGGCGTCGGCCAGCGCCCGGAACGTGGGAAACGCTTCGAGGAAGGCGTGGTACTTCGGGATGACGCGCTCGACCTGAGTCTGCTGGAGCATGACCTCCGAGACGAGGATGGCATACGGGTCGGCGATGCCGCGCCAGGGGAGGACGCGAGCGTTGCGCGCGTACCAGGCGGCAACAGCGGCGTGGAGGGCGTGGGCGTCGACCATCGCGCTACGATGCCGTAAGCAGGCCGTCGAGGATGCCGCGCAGCTCCTCGGCGGAGACGGGGCCGATCAGCTTGCGGACGATGCGCCCCTCGGCGTCGAGGAAGAACTTCTCGGGGACGCCGCGTACGCCATAGGAGACGGCCATCGTGCCGCGCGGGTCTAGGACGTTGAGGTAGGTCACGTCGTAGCGATCGATGTGTTCGTCGGCATCGGCGGGGCGGTCCCAGACGGCGATGCCGACGAACTCGACGTCTGCGTTGTCGTACTCGCGGTAGACCTGAGCGAGGTCTGCGGCTTCTACGCGACAGGCGACACACCACGACGACCAGAAGTCGACCATAACCACACGCCCGCGCAGATCGTCCAGGTCCACTCGTTCCCCGGAGACGCGGTCGTACCCGCCGAACCAGGGCGCCAGACGCACGAGGACCTGCGACTCGCTCGACTCTTCGTGCACCAGCACGCCGCCGGGGTTGTCGTCGGAGCGCAACTGGCCCCAGAAGAGCAGGGCGATGATCGCGAGCACGGGCGTCATGCTCAGCAGGAAGAAGAAGAGGCGTCTCCTTCCGGAAGCAGGCGTATCGCTGGGTGGCGTGTTGGTCTGGGGCGTTTCGTCGGGGGATGTCATGGCGCGGTCAGGGTTAAGGGTAGCATCCCGCGCGGATGGTGGGTTCCACGGTGCCCGTCATCGAGGTGGGGCAATGGCGAGCGGCTACAATGGGTGTCGTATTCCCGGAGAGCAAGGAGAGCGACAGGTGCAGAAGATCACGCCGTGTTTGTGGTTCGACAAAGATGCCGAGGAAGCGGTCAACCTGTACACCTCGGTGTTTCAAAACTCTGAGATAACGTCAGTGAGCCGTTACGGCGAGACGGATGCTGAGGTCTCAGGACAGCCGGAGGGGTTGGTCCAGCTCATGACGTTTACATTGGAGGGGGCGGAGTTCACTGCGCTGAACGGCGGACCGATGTACCAGTTCTCCCCTGCGATCTCGCTTCAAGTGCAGTGCAAGTCGCAGGAAGAGATAGACGCGGTGTGGGAGAAGCTGAGCGAGGGGGGCGAGGAGGAGATGTGCGGGTGGCTGCGGGACCGCTTCGGGGTGTCGTGGCAGATCATGCCGGAGTCGCTGGGGGAACTGCTGAGCGTGCCCGAACCTGCGCGGACACGCGTGTGGGAACGGATGCTGACGATGAGGAAGCTGGACATCGCAGCGCTGCGGGAGGCCGCCGAGGGCTGACCTGCCGCAGCGCCGCGGCAAGGCATGGCCTACTGGTCCGCGCCGGAAAGCTCGTGAGCGACGATGGACGCCTCACCGAGAGTCATGACCGTCTCGGTGGTGCTGCCGCACACGACTTCGTAGCTGGAGGACATCACGCCAGACGTGGCCGACGTGGTGCTGCCGCCCTCGGAGACCTCGTAGACCTCCGCACGGCCCTTGGGGCCTTCGATCACGGTGATGAGTTCTCTGTCCGCCATTGGTGGTTCCCTCCCCGGATGGTTGCGGTTGCAACGTGTGGATACGCGCGGAATCAAATATACCACCGAGCGCCCGCCGTTCAAGCGGACGCCCGGCGGCATCTGAGGGGCAACCGGGGGTTAGAAGTTGCCCCGGGTGAATACGCGGCGGGCGTTGCCCTCCATGACGTTCTGCTTGTCCTCGTCGGTCAGCCAGTCGATCTGGTTGAGGATGACGGGGGCGAGGTCGTCGGTCTCCCAGCCTTCGAGGTCGCCGGCGGGGAGCTTCTTGCCCTTCTCCCACTTGGTGTCAGGGTGGACGGAGGAACCGCTGCCGGGGTTCTCCGTGCCGAACATGACACGGTCCGGGCCGCAGATCTGCAGGCAGTAGTCCAGCGACTCCCTGGTGTAGAGGTTGCTGTCGTAGTACATGCGGCGGAGGCTGGTGTCGAAGTCTTCCAGGTCCGGGTTGGCCTTCATGTCGTTGTAGCGGCGGACGCGCCAGCGGCCGATCTGGTAGGGGACGGAGCCGCCGCCGTGCGCGACGATGATCTTGAGGTTCGGGAACGTGCTGAAGACCTTGCTCGACGGGCGGGCGAGGTTCAGGACGGTCTGGGACTCGGTGGTGATGAAGTGCGCACTGTAGGACTCGTGCGGGTTCTTGCACGCGGCGGAGTGAATGAGGCCGGGTACGTCCAGCTTCTCCATCGCCTCGTAGAGCGGGAACCAGTACTCGTGGTCCATCGGCGGGGTGTGGTTCGGGTCGGTGGGGTCGCCCTGGCCCTCTTCAGGGTCGGGATTGATGAGGCAGCCGATGAAGCCGAGCTCGTTGACGGTGCGCTCGAGTTCGGGGACGACGTGCGAGGAGTCCTTCGCACCGGAGACGTGCGGCAGGCCGGCAATGCCCTGGAAGCGGTCGGGGTGGGCCTTCACCTGGGATGCGATGACGTCGTTGTTCATCTCGCACCACCAGTGGACGAGAACCTCCGGCTTCTCGGAGTGCATCAGCTGGAAGGGACGAGGCGAGAGGAACTGGACGTCCGTCTGGACCTTGTCCATGATCTTCAGGTTGTTCTGAGCGAACTGCTCGATACGCTCTTCCGAGATCCCGCTCTTGCCGTGGTAGCCGCGCCCGGAGAGGAGCCCGGCCTTGGCTGCGTACAGCTCGGGCGGGGCCACGGTATGGGCGTGCATGTCGATGATTCTCTGTCCGTTGAGCATCTCTCCTCCTCGTGTTTTTCGCTCGCGGCCTGGTTGGGCTTATGGCGGCGAGCATACAGACGCACAGCGCCGCAACGATGCGCCAGGCGCTGTGCTGCGTTTCTACAGTGCGCAGGCGTGGAGTGTCAAGTGCGGGAGTGCTATCGAGACTCGTGACGCACAGCATGTATCACGGGATAGCGCGCGCCGTTTGCAGCGCGTGGTAGACTAAGCGCGACTGAGACCGAGTAACGCTTTCAGCGGGCGCACGCGTCCGCAACATCCGCACAGGGAGGTCAATATGGCCGAGATAGTGCTTGGAGCAGGAACGTCGCACAGCCCCATGCTCGCGCTGAATGCGGAGCAGTGGCCGCGCTACGCGGTGGGTGACCTGCGGCATCCGGAGCTGGTCTTCCCGCCCGAAGGCTGGGCGATGCCTTACGACGAGGGACTGGCGCGCGTGCCGACGGCGGTGAAGGAGAAGCCGCTGACGGACGAGGTGTTCTCGGCGCAGGTGGACGCCTGCCAGCGCGGGATCGCCGAACTCGCCCGGACTTTCAACGAGGTGAAGCCGGACATCACCGTCATCATCTCCGACGACCAGGACGAGTGGTTCTTCGAGGACAACATGCCGACGTTCTCCGTTTTCTGGGGAGAGTCGGTGCCCATCAAGCCGCGAAGCCTGGCCGCAGGGTTCCGCGACCCGGACATCACGCAGTCGATCGCGGACGGCTACGGCGACCTGGCGATGGACGTGCCCGTGGCGTCCAGCCTGGGACGGCACGTGATCGAGCACATGATCCAGAACGACTTCGACGTCTCGCACTTCACCTACCTGCACGACACCTACGGCGGGCAGGTCGCGCGCCGCTACCCGAAGGAGAACGGTGAACTGGACTCCGTCCGCACCACGACGCCGCGCGAGCAGGGCCTGCCGCACGGGTTCGCATTCGTGGTGAAGCGGCTGTTCGACAACGAACCGCGCACCATCCTGCCCATCTTCCAGAACACCTGCTACCCGCCGAACCAACCGACGCCGAAGCGCTCGTTCGAGTTCGGACGTGCGGTCGCGAATGCGGTCCGCGCATGGGACAGCGATGCGCGTGTCGCGATCATCGGCTCCGGCGGGCTGAGCCACTTCGTAGTCGACGAGTGGCTGGACCGCACGGTGCTCAAGGCGCTGGAGGAGAAGGACTCCGAAACGCTGATGACCATCCCGCGCAACCACCTCTACTCGGCGGCATCCGAGACGCAGAACTGGATCGCAGTCGGCGGCGCGATGGCGGACACGGACCTGAACTTCGAGACCATCGAGTACGTTCCGGTCTACCGGACGCCCGCAGGCACCGGCGGCGGCTGGGGATTCGGCCGCTGGGTCTAGGCAACAGTACGCAGCAGACGAAGGAAGCGCCGGTGGCATCCACCGGCGCTTTTGCGTTAACAGCCAGGTCAGTTCGCCGAGACGGTGCGGAACCGTGCGACCGCGATCGCGAGGAAGGCGGCGGCGAAGAACAGGAGCGCAGCCATGTTCGCAAGCACGTCCTGGCCCTCCGCGCCGAAGAGCATGAGCTTGTTGAAGGCGTCGTTCGCCCAGCCGTGCGGGGTGAGTCGTCCGATGGCCTGCATCCAGTCCGGCGTGATGAAGAGCGGCCACCAGCATCCGCCGAGCGGCGCGAGCGTGAGCGAGGCAAGCACTGCCGCTGATGAGGCGCTCTTCACCGTACGGACGAGCGAGGCGAGCATGACGCCGAATGCGGAAGACGCAACGGCCATGAGCACGGAGACGGCGATAACGGCAACAGGGGAGACGCCGAAGTCTATGGAGAAGGCGAAGATGCCCAGCGCCCAGAGGAACGCGAGCTGGATGAGGCCCCGGTAGAGACTCGCGAGCATCTTGCCGGCGACGATAGCGGAACGCCGGACACCGTTCGAAAGCAGACGCTCGAGGGTCTGGGTCTGGCGCTCGCGGGCGATAGCTTCCGCGCCCAGCGCAGCAGCGAAGAACAGGAACATCGTGAGGTATCCGGGCAGCGTGAAGTTGGTGGCGTTGAACGGCTCCACGTCTCCCACCTGCTCGGTGGTGAAGACGATGGAAGGCGGCGCTGCGCCGATCTCGCCGAGGCTCACGAGGTCCAGCGAACCGAGCCCTTCCAGTTCGGTCACGCCGCGGGCCGCGAGGCTGAGTGTGCCGATGCGTCCGCCTATGGAGCGCGCGAGCCCGCCCAGCACGGCCTCGGTCTCGGGGTCGCCGTCGGCGGTGATGACCTGTATCTCGGTGCCCTCTCCGCTGAAGATGCGCTGTGTGAAGTCCACGGGGAAGAGCAGGTAGCCGGGGATGCGGCCTTCGTGGAGCGCCAGCCCTGCATCCTTCGGGTCCCACTCGTCCACGCCGGTGGCTTCGGTCAGGGTGAGGACGTCGATGACCTCGCGGGAGAAACCGCTCTCTTCCTCGGTTGCGACGGCCATCCGCAGCTGTTCGTCCTCCGGGCCGAGGTCACCAAGGGCGAGCGAGAAGGCGACGATGAACAGGATCGGAAAGAGGAGCGCAAACCCCATGGCGAACCTGTCTTTGAAGAACAGGCGGGTGTCCTTGAATGAAAGGAGCAGCGCTTGCCGGATGACGAGGCGCATCACTTCGCCTCCGACGAGATGCGGAAGAGCACGCGCGCGACGATGAGACAGACCACTGCTACGCCGCCGAGGAGCGCCATCTCGAACGTGGCATCCCCGAGGGTTGCCGTTTCACCGAGGATGCCCTCGTAGGCGTCGATGGCGTAGCGGTTCAGTGTGAACCGGCTGAGGAGTTCGAGCACGCCGGAGTCGCCGATTGGGAAGAAAGTGCCGCCGAACACGGTCATGAACATCGTGATGAACACGGCGCCCCAGGTAGCCTGGTCCTCCGTCCGGGCAGCCGTGGCGATGACGAGCGCTATCGCGCTGGCAGCCGCGGAGACCACGAGGGCCAGCACGGCGCTCTGCGCCAGCGCGACGGGCCCCGCGATACGCAGCACCACGAACGCCAGTACGAGAAGAACGACGGTCTGGAGCATGCCGCGGCTGACACCTGCGAGGAACTTCCCGGCGAAGAGTTGGCCGGTGCTCAGCTGCGTGGTGAGCAGCCGCTCCAGCGTGCCGTTGCGCCGCTCCTCGATGAGCGTCTGGGCGTTGAGGGTGACCGAGAAGAGCAGGAACATGACGATGACGCCAGGCAGCAGGCGGTCCAGGATGTTCTCTTCCTCCGCCTGCTCGTTGAGCGTCTGAGTGACGACGCGGACGGGCGGGTCCCTGCGTGCATTGCCGAGGAGGAGCCCGGTGTGGGCCTCCACCTGCTCCGGCGGGACGGCCTCGCTGACGAGCGCACCGAGCGCACGGCGCAGTTCGTACTCGGAAGCGAGGCTGTCCGCCGCGCCCTGGACGATGGCCGCGGTTATCTGGCCCGCGTCGCCGCCGTTGCCGCGCCGCTTGACGCGCACGGTGGCCGGCGTACCTGATTCAAGGGCATCCGTGAACCCCGCGGGGATGACGAACCCGGTAAGGACGGCCGAGCGTTCGAGTGCATCGTTGAGTCCTGCCTCCGTGTACCGCCTCACGTCAAGGCCGTCCACGTCCTCGATGCGCTCGATGAGCTTGCGCGCGGCGTCGCCGCCGTCGAGATCGGCGACGTGGGCGGTGGAGTTGAACGACGTGTCGCCGCCGAACACGCCGACCATCAAGGCGAACAGCAGGATGGGGAGTGCGATGCTGAACGCAAGCGCGCCGCGGTCTGCAAGGAAACGCTTGACCTCGAAGAGTGCGAGCAGGGTGGGGCGGCCCATGCTAATCGCGGAGGCTCCGGCCTGTGAGGCTGAGGAAGACTTCCTCCAGTTTCGTCGTGCCGGCGTCGCCGACCTGCGCCTTTAGTTCGGCGGGCGTGCCGAGCGCGATGATGTGTCCCTCGTCCATGATGGCGATGCGGTCGCAGAGGCGGTCGGCCTCCTCCATGTAGTGGGTGGTGTAGAGAACGGTCATGCCCTCGTCGCGGAGGGCAAGAACGGTGTCGAAGATGTGGTTGCGCGACTGCGGGTCGATGCCGACGGTGGGTTCGTCGAGGAAGAGCAGCTGCGGCCGGCTCATGAGCGCGATGGCGATGTTGACGCGGCGCTTCATACCGCCGGAGTACTTACGGACGGCGTCCTTCGCGCGGTCCGTCAGCCCGACGCGCTCCAGCACGTCAGCGGCGCTCTCTTTCGCCTCGCTGCCGGAGAGTCCGGCCATGCGCCCGAAGAAGACGAGGTTGTCGATGGCGGAGAGTTCCGGGTACAGCGCGAGCTCCTGCGGGCAGACGCCGATGAGCTTGCGTACCGCATCGCTCTCCTTTGCAACGAGATGCCCGCCGATGGTGACGTCGCCGTCGTCGGGGTCGAGAACGGTGGAGAGCATGCGGATCGTGGTGGTCTTGCCCGCACCGTTGGGCCCGAGCAGTCCGAATATCTCCTGCGAGCGAACGGTGAATGAGACTGAGTCGACGACCTGAACGCTATCGAAACTCTTGGTGAGGCCAGTGGCCGCAAGGAAGTCTTCCATGTGAGCCATGGTATCAGAGCGGGAACGTGGCGCCGGGTAGCCGGGGAGTGAACCGTGTCAGTCCGGCGACTGGAAGTCGGGGACGCCCTCCGCGATGGCAGACGTCCAGCTGTCGAGGTCGGTGACCCAGCCGTAGCGGCGCTTGATGGCGAACAGCGCCTGCTCGTGCGTTTCCGGGATGATGCCTCCGCAGCAGTCCTCGATGAGCACGGGGAAGTACTCGTGGAAGTACGCATCCCTTGCAGTCGCCTCGACGCAGGTGGGCGTTCCGATGCCGGTGACGAAGAGGTGCCGTACGCCGAGGCGCTTGAGCACGAGGTCGAAGTCCGTCCGCTGGAATGCGCTGTAGAGGTTCTTCGCGATGACGTACTCGCCGTCCTGCGGGGCCAGCTCCTCGACGATCTCACCGCCCCAGGTGCCGTCGATGCCGACGGCGCGCTCCATCGCCGGGTCGCTCAGGTCTGCCCGGTAAGCGGCACTCTTCCAGTACCAGGGCGAATCGGGGCCTGCGCGCAGCATGGGGTCCGCGGGGATGACCATGCGGGTGAAGAGGACGGGCATGCCCGCCGCACGGGCGTACGCCAGCGCGCGCCGGATCGTCGGGATGACGCGGTTGCCGTGCTCCGTGTCGACGCCCGTGAGGTCGAAGAACCCGCCGGGCTTGATGTCGTAGTTCTGCATGTCGATGACGCACAGGGCGCTCTTCGACACCTCGAAGTCGATGGCCTCCGGTTCGGCTCTCAGGTTCAACTGCATCGTGCCCTCCCACTCGCGGCGGTCTGGCGGGACGGTATCCCCGCTCTCAGAGGGTGTCAATCACCCGGACGCAGGACGTCCTCTCCACCGGCGGCACGCAGCGCGGACGCGAACGCCTCGATGGCGCGGACCGGGTCATTGCCCGCGAGCTGCACCCGCGCGATGAAGCGCCGTGCCGGCGCTCGCTCCGCGAAGGCCAGTGTCTTTGCGGCCGCTTCCCGCGGGACGCCGTGCACCATGATGGCGTCGACCATCGCGTGCAACTGTTCCGTGGACAGGTCGGACACTTGGGAGACGTCCTCGAGCGAGGGCATGCGCTCCCGCATCACCCGCGAGAAGACCCGGTTGCGGTTCAACAGGCCGGAGAGTGCGTACCGAGCAGCGCTCTCGTATGCCTCGTCCCGGGAATCCGCCATGAACACCGGCAGGCCGAGCGCGAGCCCCATTTCGTCCACACTGCGCCCCGCCTCACGGGCTCCGGCCTCGACGTGCCCCATCGCCAGGGCGACGATCTCAGGGTCGACGCCGACCATGGCGTAGACACCGTCGGCGGCAGCACCTGCAGCCTCGAGCATCCGGGGGCTGCTCGCGTTGATGTAGACCGGCACGGGCGCCGCAAGGGTGAACTCGGAGTCCAGGGTCTGGCGGATGGTCTTCGCTGCGTCGGCCAACCGGGAGGCGGTTGATCCAGGTTCGCCCATGTACCTTACCGCGAGATCGCCGCTGCCGATCATCAGGCAGGAACGTCCCGGCGCGAGTTCCGCGAGTGTCGCCGCGTCCGTCGCCAGCATCCTGGGGTGCCGCGTCACCGGATTAGTCACCGATGGGAACAGCGTCACCCGTTCCGTCTGCTGCGCGGCGAGTGCCAGCCGCACGAACACGTCCCTGCCGGTCTGCGGATGGTCGGGCATGCCCACGCCGGAGAAACCCAGTTCCTCCGCCCTGACGGCGAAGCGGGACGACTCCGCCAACGGCAGGTTGGTGGAATCGTTGACGTCGATGCGGATGCCTGAGTCCTGTGTGGCCGGCCCTAGTGCTCCCGGCCGTCGGAGAACCACTTGCCCTTCCTGAGCGCGCCTCCGCTGTCGATCCGCTTGCCGGAGATCTGGTACTCGGCCTTGATGCCTTCCCACTCACCGAGGCGCGCGCCGGAGCCGGAGAGCACCGCTTCCACGTCGGGCTTGCGGGGCGTGGTGCCACGGTAAGGACCGCCCATCTCCTCGTAGCCGGGGTACATGTAGTGCTCACAGGGCAGTACGATGGTGCCCTCCTCTTCGCGGTGGACGTTCATCGGCTCGCCGCCGTCCTCGACGACGGCCGCCTGCTCGTCGAGCATGCGGCGGAACATGATGATGCCGACGTCCGTCACGCCGAGACGCTCGGTCGTGCGGTCGGAGACGGCGCCCTGGATGACCCACGCGACCTGGTCCTGCGCGGCGACGAAGTCGCGGACGATCCGGCCATTCTCATCGAACAGGGGGCGCTCGTCGTAGGGGATCTCGGTCTGCGGCTCCTCGCCGTCGTTGTACTGCCGGTAGTTGGTGATGATGTGGTAGGTGTGCGTGTCGTCAACGGGGACGCGGATCTCAAGCCCGTGGCTGACTCGGAGGATGTTGGGGAAGAGGATAGGGTGGCCGATGGCCCAGTGGTCGTCGCTCTCCTGCTCGTCACCGACGAGCCTGCGCTTGATGACGCCGTAGTCCGTGACCTCAAAGCCGATCTTGCGGTGGTCGGCCCCGCGTGCGCCAACGGCGGTGTTCCACGCGTCGCGCTCCTCGGGCGACTTGATGCGGTTCATCTGCCAGCCACCCCAGTAGCGGTGCAGCCACTGGAAGTGCAGGGGATCGAGCGAGTTCTCCTGGCACTGCAACCAGTTACAGGGGAGCATCGTTCCCCAGGCGTCCTTGTGTCCCTCCCAGTTGAGCACGTCCCACTTGGGAAGAACGGGAGCGGGCAGGGGCCCCATGTAGACGAAGACGAGGCCGCCGAGCTCCTCCACGGGGTAGGACTTGATGCGCACCTTGTCCTTGAACTTGGAACCCTCCGGCTCCGACGGCTGGTCGACGCACTGGCCGTGCTCGTTGAATATCCAGCCGTGGTAGGCGCAGCGGATGCCGTTCTC
The DNA here is from genome assembly GCA_965220655.1 of Dehalococcoidia bacterium. GTDB lineage: Bacteria > Chloroflexota > Dehalococcoidia > Lucifugimonadales > Australimonadaceae > Bin16. The sequence continues at coordinate 17,319 of CBDCQO010000006.1, forward strand.
CTCCGGTATGCCGTAGGAGAGGTTGGCCTTGCGATGGGCACACGAGGGCTCGATGCAGCCGACGGTGCCGCTGGCGTCGCGGTAGAGGACGAGGTCCTCGCCGAGGAGGCGCACCTCTTTCGTGGGGGTCTCGGCGTTCAGCTGGGCGCTCCCGGCGATGGGGTGCCAGTAGCGGCGCATCAGCTCGCCCATCGGCGTGCCGGGCCCGACCTTCGTGAGGCGATCGTTCATCTCCGCGGTGAGCATGGCCGTCCTCCTCTGCTAACTGCACTTCAATCGTATGTGCGGTCCGGTACACGGTCAATGCGAATGGCCGGGGAACTCCCCGGCCATCCAATTGGTTTACGTGGACGAGACCGACGCCGTCTTGAACTTGAAGTCGCGGTCAGTGTAGACCTCAGGCGCCATCTTCGATTCGAGGCCGCGCTCGGCGAGCTGGTTCTCGAAGTACTCGCGGATCCACGGATCCTCGTCGATGTACTCGATGTTGACGCCTTCGGCGTTGCCCTGCTCGTCCTCGTCCTTGCCGAGGAACTGGACGGGCGGGTGGAGCGCGAAGTAGCGCGCGGCCTTGAGGCCGAGGTTGAAGTGCTGGTGGAAGTACTGGTCCGGCGGGGTGACAGCGCTGCCCTCGTGCCAGGGGTAGACCTTCTTCTCGCCTCCGTCCTGGGGCCACATGATGGAGTAGCCCTCTCCGCCGGGGATGACGATGAGGCGCCCGGGGCCGTGCCGGTGCGCCTTCTTGTACGTGCCCGGCGGGAAGACGGACATGTGCGCCGATATCTCCGAGCCGGGGACGTACATGGCGATGGACGACCCGCCTGCGCCGCGGCTTCCGGCGGCGGTGAGCTTGTCCCACGCGAGCAGGTCCGGCCAGAAGTTGCCGCGCCAGACCGTGCCCCCAACGGCGCCCCAGGCGCTGCCGAAGTCCTTCTCGATGTCCTTGGCCTCGGAGAAGAAGTCCTGGTCCGCGTTGTCGAGGATACTCTTGTTGACGTGGGGGTTGTTCATGAAGAACTCGGGGTCGGGGATGGTGCTCATGGCGATGGGGAGGTAGTTGAAGAAGAGGAGGCGCACCGGCGTGTTGCCCATGTTGCGCAGCTCGCACCACGAGTTGCGGGGGATGACGAACACGCTGCGGTCCGACCACTCGAAGTCGCGCTTGGCGTTGCTGATCTCGCCCCAGACGGAGGCGAAGCCGCGCCCCGCGAGGACATAGACCATCTCCTCAACACCCAGCTTGAAGGGGTTGAGCGATGCTCCGGCCGGGATCTCCTGCACGCGCGCCTCGGTCACGCCTTCCATGTTGGTGAATCGGACGAAGGCCGTGTCGCAGCCCCGGACGTCCCAGTGGGCGAGGTCGAGGGTGCGGAGGTCCTCAACGTAGCAATCAGAGAGCACGGGCACGCCCTTGGCGGCCTGCTCGTCGAGCCAGTTGTCGTGGGTGAAGTAACTGCGAACCATCGTTATGCTCTCCTTCTCTCTTTCTGTTCAGACAGGCTGCCTGCGGCAGGCCCTAAAGGGCGCGTACCTCGGTCATCGCTTCGTCCAGGAAGACGCCGTAGATGTCGTCCGGGTCGGCCTGTACGGCGTCGCCGGGACTCTCGGGGCCGAACGGTGAGTCGATGATGGTCACCGGAACCGTGCCGCCGGCGAGCGGGCCGGCGACCTGCGCCGTCGCGCCATTGGCGAGCTCCACCTTGTCGCCTGTTTTCAACGTTTCTGCGCCCATCAGCGAGTGGCCTCCTGCGCGATCTCCTTGTTGCGCTCCTCGGCGTCCTCGCCGCCCTCGAACCCGCGCTGGTTCATGATGGGGCTGTACTTGCTCGCCATACCCTGACGCTCGAACGCGAACGCCTGGCCACCGCCGAGTTCAGCGCGCTTCGACCAGTGCTCCGTGTCCATGCCGAGGTAGACGTTGCGCTCCGGGTCACGGAACGTGTTGATGGGGTCGCCGCCGTCCTCGACGATGCGTATCTGCTCCTCCAGCATACGGCGGAACATGATGACGCCCTTGTCCGAGCGTCCGAGGTGCTCGCCGGTGCGGTCGGCGATGAGGCCCTGGGTGATCCACGCGGCGACGTCCTGCGCCGAGTTGGAGTCGAGTATCTCGAACCGCACCCGGCCGTCCTCCTTCAGTTGGATGAGGGGCGGGTGGAAGAGGGGGATGTCCTCATCGCGCTGGTCGGGGTCGTCAGCCGACACCTTCGGGTGGCACATCACCCACCAGTGGCCGGTGCTGTGGTCGTCCAACGGCACGCGGATCTGGAACGAGGGGCCGACGCCGCGGGCGATGCCGGGGGTGTCGCCCGGGTCCTTCCAGGAGTCGAGCGCGATGCCGCTGCCGCCCTGGCGCAGGAAGTATGGGAAGACGATGGGGTGGCCCTGCGCCCACTCGGGGTCTTCGTAACCGCCACCCTTGACCAACCGACGCTTGATGATGCCGTACTCGAACTTGTCGAAGCCGATGCGCTCGTTCTCATACCGCGTGCGCACCTTGTCGCCCTGGCCGTTCATGATGGCGACGTAGTTGCCCCACTCGCCGTGCAGCCATTCGGAGTGGACGGGGTCGAGCGAGTTCTCCTGGCACTGCAGCCAGTTGCAGGGCAGCTCCGTGTAGCCGATGTCCCGCACGACGCCGTCGATCGAGAAGACGTCCCAGCTCGGGAGCAACGGCACGGGGGACGGGCCGAGGTAGGCGAAGATGAGGCCCGCCTTGACCTGCAGCGGGTACGCCTTGATGCGCACCTTGTCCTTGAAGCGGTTATCCGGCGCCTCAGTCTCCTCGTAGGGCTGCTCGAGGCAGCGGCCCGTCTCGTCGAACATCCAGCCGTGGTACGGGCAGCGGATGCCGTCGTCGGTCGGGATGCCGTACACCATGCCCATGCGGCGGTGCGGGCAGTAGTTGTCCACGAGGCCGAAGACGCCCTGCTTGCTCTTGTAGAGGATGAGGTTCTCGCCGAGCAACGTGATGGGTTTGGTGGAGCGGTCGTTCATCATGGCCACTGCGGCGATGGGATGCCAGTAGCGGCGCATCAGTTCGCCGGTCGGCGTGCCGGGGCCGACACGGGTCATGCGGTCGTTCTGTTCAGCGGTCAGCATGCATTACCTCCCTGCAGCGGACGCGGATAGACGTACGTGCGCGGAGTGTAGCAGAGAACGGCGGGGCGTGCTCCCTGCAGGAGTGATGGCGGGGGTGGAGCGAATCGGATCCCCGTGCTAAACCGCTCATCTGCGCTCATTCCGCGCTCATCCACTCCTGTTCCCGCACGCTGCTCAACCTCACCGCACCGCTCGAAACCGCTCATTCCCGTGCCATTCCCGCTCGAAACCGCCGACAACCGCTCGCGCCATCCACTCCTGCGACCACGCCGTACGATGCGATGTTCCGCCGGAGGAATGCCGAGGCGCGTCCTCCGAGTCAATCCCGTGTGCGGATGTTGCGGGATGTGCGTGCCGTTCCATACGAGCGGACAACGGCCGTCAGAAGCGCGTCGATGGAAAGGGCCGTCCACAGCTGTAACATTCGGCAACATTCGGTAACACTCCACTCCTGAGAGCCCGTCCACCCCTGGGCAGTCCCACCCCGGCGTTGCGCCGTCACCGAACCAGCGTACGCGCCCCCTGCGCGTTGGCGAAAGGGGCGGGTGTCACACGCACTCGTTCAGGCCGCCGAGCACGGAGAAGCAGGGGGAGCGCAGGCGCGGCTGATAGCCGTTGCAACTCACTCGAGATACGCCGCGTTCACCAACGTTCGCCGAGAGATATTTCGACTCCGCCTCCGGCTCGGCTCAACATGACAAGCCCTCCAACTCCAGGAGTTATCGGACGAGGGGAGTGGAGCGGGAGACGGGACTCGAACCCGCGACATCTTGCTTGGAAGGCAAGAGCTCTACCACTGAGCTACTCCCGCCGGTGGTCATCCCATTATAGCGGCGCATCCTGCTACGGCGGGCTGCTCTCCGCCTCCTGCCGGGGGCGCCGAGTCTCCACGCCGAAGATGGCGACCACCACGCCAGCAGCGATAAGGAAGCCCGACACCATGATGAAGGCCGTCTGGAAGCCCGCGCTGTCTGCGACGGAGCCGATGACGATGGGGCCGAATACCTGGCCCGCAATCATGGAGAGCGACCAGACGCCAAGGAACGCGCCACGGCGGTCGTGCGGGGCGAGGTCCATCGCGTAGACCTGGTTCGTGCCGGTGGCGAACGCCTCCGCGAGCCCGAACGCCAGCACAGCCATGAGCGCGCTCTCGAAGTTGGACATGCCGGACATCATCCAGACGGTGAGCGATGTCGCGAGGAGCGCAAAGATCAGCGTGCGTTTTCGCCCGATGCGGTCGTTCGCGATCCCGGCGGGGATGGCCGCGCCGAGCGCGAGGATGCCGGAGAACATGATGAGCGTTCCCACCCGCGCCTCGTCCAGCCCGGCGGCGTTCGCTCCCTGTACGGGGAAGAACGTGCGGAAGATGCCGGTCCCTCCGGTGACGAGGTTGACGGAGAACGTCGCGATGATGAGCGCGAAGAAGGCCCGCGACCGGAACATGGCGAGGTTCAGCCGCTGGGCGATGCCACCACCCGCGGATTTCGGCGCCGAGCGAGCGGCCGCGCGGGAGTCGCGCACCCAGAGCAGCGTGACGATGATGACCGCCACCTTGCACGCGGCGATGAACAGGAAGACGTCGCGCAGGTCGCCGACGACCGCGACGAGCCCGGCGACCAGGGGGCCCATGAGCGTTCCGGCGCGGGACGAGGTCTGCCGGAGCGCAACGGCTCTGCCCCGGGTCGCGAGCTGGGTGTAGTCGGCCATCAGGGCGTTGGAGGAGGTCATCCAGGCCCCGATGCCAAGGCCGGCCAGCAGCTCCATGAGGAAGTACTGCAGGTATGCAGTAGAGTTGAACTGCCCGATAAGGGCGACGATGTGGATGACCGCGCCAAGGATGACGAACCACTTCCTGCCGAAGCGGTCGGTGAGGTAGCCGGTGAGAGGGCCGGTAAACGACCGGGGCGCGGCGCTGACAGCGGAGACGAGCCCGACGAGGAGCAATGACCCGCTGAGCTCGTAGGCGAAGAGCGGCCTGACGAGCCAGAGCCCGCCGGTGCCGAACCCCCAGAAGAAGAACATCAGGAAGACGGGGAGTGTCCGGGGAGTGAGCAGGTCCAGGAACCGCTCTGAGGATGAGGAAGAGCGCATCGCCGGGCGATGGTACTACTTCATATCAACAGGGATGCACAGGATGGGCAGAATCAGCGCACTCAGCAGGCAGTGCTCAGCAAACGCCTGAGTTCAGACAGCAAACGAGGGACGGCAGTCTGAATGATGTCCCAGACGACATCACCATCGATGCCCAGATAGCCGTGAGCCACGCGGTTGCGGACGCCTATGATGCTCCGCCACTCTATCTGCGGGTTCGACTCGCGCACGTCGACCGGCACGTGTGTTGCCGCTTCTCCAATGAGTTCGAGGTTGCGCAGGACCGCATCGTAGGTGCGGGTGTCGGCAATGAAGTCAGTCTGGGCCATCCCCTGGGTGTAGACCAGCACCTTCTCGCCGCATGCAAGCATGTCCTCGATGTAGAGACGCCAACTCCGTGGTCCTTCGTCGAAATCAGACATGCACGCAGTATCGCTCGACGGACAGCCGTAGTTCGGGACGCAGCGCTTTGTCGGTCACGAGGTCGACTGTCCGGCCCGTAAGGTCTTCGATGTAGAACTGCACGCCGAAGTACGACCGGGACGTAGCAGGCCCATCGAACGTAACCAGGATGTCGAGGTCACTGTTGTCCGTACCCTCGTCCCTCGCGAAAGAACCGAACAAGGCGAGACTGGTCACGCCGAAGCGTTCCGCGAGCTCCGGCTTGTGCGTTTGCAGCAGACGGATGATCTCGTTCTTGTTCATGTCCTCACTCGAATACGGGCGTCCGCGCCGCCATGTGACAGTGTCGATTATACCCTTGTGCCAAGCCTCGGCTTGGGAAGCCCGGCGTTGGCACGGGTAGAATCCCCGTATGGAACAAGGCGAGTCACGACGCGGCGGCATCGGCGGGCAGGTGATGCGCTTCCAGCGCGTCACATCGACGATGGACGTGGCCTGGCAGCTCGTGGAGGCGGACGCGCCGCACGGCATGACCGTCGTTGCCCAGGAACAGACGGCGGGACGCGGACGCTTCTCGCGCCGTTGGGTGTCCGGTGAAGGCGACTGCCTGCTGACCTCGGTGCTGCTGCGGCCTCCGGTAGACGCCGCGCCGATGCTGAGCATCGTAGGCGCACTCGCGGCGTCGGACGCCGTACGGGCGCTGACGGGGCTGGCATGCGCGTTCAAGTGGCCGAACGACGTGCTGCTGAACGGCAGGAAGGTCTGCGGCGTGCTCACGGAGGTCCGCGCGGACACGGACGGCAATGTCATCGCGGTGCTCGGCGCCGGTCTGAACGTGAACCTTCGCCCCGAAGAGCACTCCGACATCGCGGACGTTGCAGCGAGCCTGGCGTCGGAGATGGGGATCGAGTTCGCGGTTGCCGATGCGGAGCAGGCGTTCCTCGCCGGACTGCGCGAGCGCTATGCGCAGTGCCTCGACGCTCCGCAAGCGCTGGTCGGCGACTGGTCGGCGCGGCTATCGACCCTCGGCAAGGAAGTGACCGTGCGTCGACAGGACGGCGCAGTGCACGGGACGGCGGAAGGCGTGGACAGCGAGGGGCGCCTGCTCGTGCGCCTCGCATCGGGCGACGTGCGTGCGCTTTCGGACGGGGAGATCGCGCCACCGGCATGATGGCATAGCGCGCCCCCTTATCCCGTCCTGCGTTCCGCCTCCGGTGCGCTACAATGGCGGGACAGTCCCGATCGGTCGTATCCCATGAGCAACGCACGAGAGCAATCGCTTGCCCGCCAGCGCGTCGTCGCGGGCAGCCGCATGCGCCTGGAACGATTCCTGCAGCGCAGGGGCTACCAGCCGATAACGACGCCGATGATCGAACCGACCGACCTCTTCCTGAAAAAGTCGGGCGGCGAGCTCGCGGCGCGCATGTACTCCTTCACCGACCCCAGCGGGCGGCGCGTGAGCCTGCGCCCGGAGTTCACGTCGTCGGTCGTGCAGGCGTTCGTGGACGGCGACCTGCCGGGCCCGCTGCCGCAGCGTTGGTGCTACTCAGGACCCGTCTTCCGCTACGAAAAGGGCGGCGATTCGGGCGAGTTCGAACAGTTCGGCGCGGAACTGATCGGCGCGGGGAGCGTCGCGGCCGACGCGGAGATGCTCGCGCTCGCCGTGCAGGGGCTGACCGTGCTGGGCGTTCGAGGCCACCGGCTGCGCATCGGGCACGTCGGCGTCGTATCCGCGATGTACGAGGCGCTCGGCCTCTCCGAGCGTTCCAGCGTGTTCCTGATGGGGAGCCTCGCCGCGCTGCGCTCCGGCAGCGAATCGCCGGAGGACGTGCGTGCGAAGGCGGCGCGGCTCGGGCTACTCGCCCCGGAGGCGAACGAGCACGTCTCGCGCATCACGCGGGCGATGGCGCCGGAAGACGCGGCGGAGATGGTGCGCAGTTTCGTGGGGCAGGGCGTCGCCGGATCGACCGGGCAGCGCACGCCCGACGAGATACTGCGGCGCTACCTGAAGAAGCTGCGGCTGGCCGACGAGCCCGGCGCATTCGAGAAGGGACTCGCCCTCTGCGGCGAACTCGCCCGGGCGGCAGGGCCCGCGGCCCGCGTTCGAAGCAGGCTCGCGCGCATCGCGTCGCGGTTCCGCATCCGCAAGAGCGTCCTTGCTCCGCTGGAAGGCGTGCTTACGGCGCTCGAGCAGTACGACCTGCGCGGCGTGCCGGTCGTGCTCGACCTGGGGCTTGCGCGCGGACTGGCCTACTACACCGGCCTGCAGTTCGACATCGAGCACCAGCGGATACACGGCACGCACGCGCTTGGAGGCGGCGGACGGTACGACGACCTCATCGGCGCGCTCGGCGGGAAGCGTTCGACACCGGCGATAGGGTTCGCCTATGGACTGGACCACGTGGCGCGCCTGCTGCCGTCGGGATTCGCGGATGACGACGTCGACGGTCCGGCGCAGGTGCTCGTGACGGCGCAGGAGACCGCGTTCAGCGAGGCCGTGGCCACGGCGGAACGCCTGCGCGCGCAGGGCATCCCCGCGGAACTCGACCTAGAGAGCAAGAGCGACGCTGCGGCTGCGAAGTACGCGAGGCAGCGCGGCATCGAAACGATCATGCGGGTAGGGCAGGACGGCCGTGTTGCAGAACAGTTCGTCTAACGGCCAGGTGCGTGACCGCCTGCGCCTCGCCATCCCGAGCGACGGCGTCATGTACGAGGGCACGCTCGATTTCCTGAGCGCCAGCGGCATGCGCGTGCGGCGTCCGAACCCGCGCGGCTACACCGGAGAGATGCGTACGCTGCGCGGCGTGGAGATCGTCTTCCAGCGCAACTCCGACATCACGGCGCGCGTGGAAGAGGGCGACGCCGACCTCGGCCTCGTGGGGTTCGACAACTTCGCAGAAACGCGCATAGACGACGGCGATGCGCTCGTCGTGATCGAGGCGCTGGGCTACGGTCACTGCGAACTCGTGACGGCAGTGCCGGACTCGTGGGTGGACGTGGAGTCGATGGCCGATCTCGCCGACCTCTCCATCGAGTTCCAGGAGAGTGGACGCGAGCTGCGCATCGCGACGAAGTACCCGGTGCTCACCCGCCGCTTCCTGCACCAACACGACGTGAACTACTTCACGCTGAAGCGACTCTCCGGCGCGGTGGAACCGACGCCCGCCATCGGCTACGCGGACTTCATCGTCGACCTCACAGCGAGCGGCCAGACCCTGAGCGAGAACCACCTGAAGCGCGTTGCGGACGGCACCGTGCTCGAATCGGAAGGCGCACTCATCGCGAACCGCCGGATGCTGCGCGAGCATCCCGAGCGCCTGGAGACGGCACGCGAGATCATCGAGCGCATCGAGGCGAGCCAGTCTGCGTCGACGTACTCGCGCCTTACAGCGAACATCGAAGGCGAGAGCGAGCAGGCCGTGGCCGCGAAGGTACTGGAGCTGCCGGAAGCGAGCGGCATCAGCGGCCCGACCATCTCGCCCGTGTACTCGCGCGACGGCCGGCAGGTGTACTCGATAACGGTGTCCATACCCAAGCGCGACCTGACTGCGGCGGTCGACCACCTGCGCAGCATCGGCGGCGCATCGGTCAGCGTGTCGGACGCCGTGTACCTCTTCCGTGAGGAGAGCAACATCTACGCGCGACTGCTCGGCGCGCTGGGACTGTCGTGATGCGTGTGCTGCAGGGCATCGACGCGGGACTGGCAGCACTGACGCGCCGTCCGGGTTACGAGGAGCCGGAACTGACACCCGCATCGGCTGCACGCACCGAGGCGCTGTTCGGGGAACCGCTCACGGCGACGCAGGCGGTCGAACGCATCGTCGCCGACGTGCGCGCTCACGGCGATGCGGCGATCAGGGACTACGCCCGCCGTATCGACGGCGCGAACCTGAACGCTTTCGAGGTCCCGCGCAGTACGTGGGGGGACGCCGCACACACTATCGGCGCCGAATTGCAGGAAGCGATCGCCGTTGCGGCAGGCCGGATACGCGCCTACCACGAAGCCGCGATGCCGCGCGCGTGGGACGACACGGACTCGGGCTACGGTCTGCGGAGCGTCGCCATCGAACGCGTGGGTCTCTACGTGCCAGGCGGCTCGGCGGCGTACCCATCGACGGTGCTGATGTCGGCGATACCTGCGAAGGTTGCCGGCGTATCGGAGGTCGTCGTTTGCACGCCGGACCCGTCGCCGGTGACGCTCGCCGCGGCGCTCGCCGCAGGCGTCGACCGGCTTTTCGGCGTTGGCGGGGCGCAGGCGATAGCGGCGATGGCGTTCGGAACGGAGAGCGTGCCCCAGGTCGACAAGATATGCGGCCCCGGCAATGTGTTCGTCTCCATCGCCAAGCGGCTGGTCTACGGCCACGTGGACATCGACGGCCTCTACGGTCCGACGGAGACGCTCGTCATCGCCGACGACACCGCCACGCCGGAGGTCGTCGCCGCCGACCTGCTCGCGCAGGCGGAGCACGACGAACTGGCCTCGCCCGTGCTCGTAACGACGAGCGAAGCCATCGCGGATGCGGTCGAGCGCGAGCTGGAGCGCCAAGTCGCGTTGCTCGCACGCGAGCCCATCGCACGGGAAGCGCTGGCGCGCCAGGGGACGATCGTCGTCGTGGACAGCATCGAGGAGGCCGCAGCCGTCGGCAATGCTTTTGCGCCGGAGCACCTCTGCCTGCTTACCGCAGACCCGCACGCCTGCGTCGGACTGATACGGAACGCGGGCGGCATCTTCGTCGGCGAGACGTCCCCCGAAGTGATGGGCGACTACGCGGCAGGGCCGAGCCACGTCATGCCGACGGGCGCCACGGCGCGCTTCGCGTCGAGCCTCGGCGTGCACACGTTCCTCAAGCACGTGCCGGTGGTTGGCCTGTCGGCTGAGACGGCGCGAGAGATAGGCCCCGCGGCGTCGGCGCTGGCGCGGGCGGAAGGCCTGACGGCACACGCACGCGCCGCAGAGCTGCGGCTGGAAGGCGCAGGGCAGCCGACCGGAAGGAGGCGCCCATGACGCGCCGGAACGTACTCGACTTCGTGCAGCCGCACTGGCGCAACCTCGACCCATACGAGGCCGCGGAGCCTCCGGAGTCGCTCGCGGAACGCAGCGGCGTGGCGGAGGACGAGGTCGTCAAGCTGAACGCGAACGAGAACCCGTACGGGCCGTCGCCGAAGGCGCTGGAGGCGCTGAACCACTCCGCGCGGGCGCACATCTACCCGGACCCGGCGCAGGTCGCGATGCGGCGGGCGCTCTCCGGCTACACGGGCGCCAGGCCGGAGCAGATCGTCGTCGGGAACGGCAGCGACGAGATCATCGACCTCGTCTTCCGTGCGACGCTCGAACCCGGCGACATGGTCGTGAACGCTCCGCCGACGTTCGGCATGTACGACGTGACGGCGAATATCTGCGGCGGCGCCATCGTGGAGGTCGAGCGCGACGAGCACTTCGACATCGACGTTGACGGCATACTTGCGGCGGCAGAGGGCGCGAAACTCATCGTGCTGGCGTCGCCGAACAACCCCTCCGGCAACAGCACACCGCTCGAAGACGTCGAGCGGTTGCTCAGCGCCGACTGCCTCGTCGTCGTGGACGAGGCGTACGCCGAGTTCGCGGGTCGCAGCGCCATACCACTCCTGGAGCGCCATCCGAACCTCGTTGTGTTGCGGACGATGAGCAAATGGGCGGGGCTTGCCGGACTGCGCGCGGGTTACGGCGTGATGAACGAGGAGATGGCCGAGGTCCTGATGCGCGGCAAGCCGCCGTACAACGTTTCGCAGGTGGCGGAGGCGGCGCTGCTGGCATCGCTGGAGGACGCGGAGATACTGGACGAGCGCGCGCGGCTCATCGTGCAGGAACGCGAGAACATGACAGGGTTGCTCGCGGAGATGCGGGGCGTCGAGCCGATGCCGTCGGACGCGAACTTCATCCTCTGCCGCCTGCCGGAAGGGCGGGGGAAAGCGGTCACCGACGCGCTCGCGGCCCGCGGCGTGTCGGTGCGATACTACTCACGCGGCAAGCTCGCCGATTACCTGCGCGTCAGCGTCGGAACGCCGGAACAGACCGGGCGGTTCATCGAGGCGCTGCGCGCAGCCCTGCAGCAGACGGCATGACGGACCGTATCGGAACATACAGCAGGACCACGGGCGAAACGTCCGTATCGGTCACCATCGGGCTGGACGGCACTGGACAGGGGAACGTCGCAACCGGCAACGGGATGCTGGACCACCTGCTGAACCAGCTCTCCCGCCACGGCTTGTTCGACCTCGACATCGAGGCCACCGGGGACAGCGCATTGACCGGCTGGCACCACACCGTCGAGGACTGCGGCATCGCGCTCGGGCGCGCGTTCGCCGACGCGATCGGCAGCGGCGCAGGCATCCGGCGGATGGGACACGCGCTCACGCCGCTCGACGAGACGCTCGCTCGCGTGGCGCTGGACATCAGCGGGCGCGGCTATGCGGTGGTCGACCTCGGCGTCAGCGGGACGACCATCGCCGACCTGCCGGGAGATCTCGTGCGTCACTTCCTGGAGTCGTTCGCGGTGGAGGCCCGCATCACCCTGCACGTCCAGGTCCTGCACGGCGTCAACGCGCACCACAAGGTCGAGGCGTCGTTCAAGGGACTCGCCAAGGCACTGCGCGACGCGGTCGAGATCGACCCTCGCGCAGGCGGCAATACGCCCAGCACCAAGGGCGTTATCGGGTAGAGTGCTGCCCGCATACGCAGGAGGCCGCATGCGGGTCCGGCTCACGATAGCGATGGTCCTGACGCTGGCAGCGCTCGCAGCGGCTTGCGGACCGGAACCCACGGCTACGCCTACTCCCACCCTGACCCCAACGCCTACTCCGACACCAACGCCCACTCCCACTCCAACGCCGACGCCAAGCCCGACCCCCACTCCGGCGCCTACGGCGACCCCTACACCCACTCCAACGCCGACCGCTACACCGACACCTTCCCCGACGCCAACACCTACCCCCACGAATACTCCCACTCCAACGTTCACTCCAACACCAACGCCTGTGCCATGCACCAACGGCGTTGCAGTGCAGACCCCTCACGCGAACCCTGACCTGGCAGCGGACTGCAGAACGCTGCTGGAGGCCAGGGGAACGCTCGACGTCACGGGGAGATTGAACTGGACGGACGAACTTCCCATGGCGGCATGGGAAGGAGTGAAACTGGATGGTGCAAGACCCCAACCCCGGCTCATCGGGCTCGTTCTGCCTGGACAGAGGCTGCATGGAGAGATACCGCCCGAACTGGGAGCGCTGACCAATATCCGACTGCTGGATCTCGGAGAGAGCCAATTGACCGGCTCCATACCTCCGGAGCTGGGCAGCCTCGCCGAACTAAGGCACTTGCTACTCGGAAAGAACCGCCTGATCGGAGAGATACCGCCGGAAGTGGGCAACCTGTTCAGGCTGGAAACACTGGTTCTGCACGACAACGCTCTGTCGGGAGAGTTGCCGCCGGATCTGGCCAATCTGTCCAATCTGCAGAACCTGTTCCTCCCAGGCAATGACCTTTCGGGCGAGGTTCCATCATGGCTGGGCAGGCTCAGGAATCTGACAGTACTGGCTCTCAACGGCAATGAACTGACGGGACCGATACCGCGGGAGTTGAGCAATCTGACCCGGCTGCGTGCGCTGGACCTCTCAGGTAACCGACTGACGGGAGCGATACCGCGCGAATTGGGACGACTCACCCGGCTGGAACAGTTGAAACTCCAGGAGAACGAACTGAACGGAAGGATACCCACCGAACTGGGCAATCTAGATTCCCTGCGGTACCTGTTCCTGTGGGATAACTTCCTGACCGGACAGATCCCAAGGAGTCTCGGAGACCTTCCGAACCTGGAGGACGTGCGTTTCTACGGGCTCTCCCTGACAGGCTGTGTGCCCCGCGGCTTACGCGACGTCAAACCCGACGGCCTGGCTCACGCAGGCCTGCCGACCTGCAGCCGGTGACCGCGTCTCAGCACCTGAAATCGCATCCCCATCGCCTGGGGTTTTGCGTAGGGAAAGGGTTCCGGCACGAAGCCTTCACCCCGGCCTGATGTCAGCCTCGTAGGCCTCAATGACGGGGTTTGCGAGCAACTTGTCGCACATCTCGTGCACGTCGCGATGGGCGCTGGGTTCATCCGGGGCTTCAACGTCCAGCGTGAGCATCTTGCCGACGCGCACGTCGCGCACGCCGCCGAAGCCGAGCGAGTGCAGGCTGCCAAGCACAGCGTTGCCCTGCGGGTCGTTGACGGCGGGTTTGAGCATCACCTGGATACGCGCAGTGAACCGCATCAGCCGCTCTCCCAGTGGCGAGACAGGGACGCCGGTGTCCTGGATTCCCGCCTTCGCGGGAATGACGGGTAGGCGGAGGCAGTGAACCGCATCACGCGCCGCTTCCCGAGCCGCAGGAGTCGCCGCGGGACTCGGAGTCCGGGCCGTTAGCGCGGTGGTCGTCGACGAAGTCGCGCATCGCGCCGGTCTCGCTGGGCGTTACGGTGTCCAACCAACCCCACGCCGTCAGCTGGATGTCGCCTTCGTCGACGCCGGCGTGCGGGTGCAGCACGTAGCAGTCCGGGTAACCGGGCAGGCCTTCGACGAACGCCTGCAGTTCCGCGCGCTGAGAGCTGCTGGAGAGCTGGTAGTTGAAGACGACCGCGCCGTTGCGGAGATTGCGGACCACGGCCTCGTCGGCCACCTGCTCCTCGTGAACGCCCCAGGCGGCAGCCTCAGCCCAGCTAGGGCCGGACGTCGGCGGCGACGTGTCGTACTCGGCCGTTTCGCCGGATTCGAGCAGACCGCCTTCCTGGATGGCGAGCTGCGTCCCCGCGACGTCCCGCGTCTCCGGCTCGACGGGAGTCGGCGTGACGCCGAATGAAGGCAGGGCGAGTCCGGTGATGAGCGCCAGCGCGATGATGAGGCCACCCGCCATGAAGAAGCGGCGCTTACGTGCTCGCTTCGCCTGGGAACGCTGACGGCGCTCCTGTCGTGCAGTGGTGCGGCGTGAAGGGCCCCGGCGGTCCTGTGCGGGGCGCGTGGGGGCTTGCGCAGGTTGCGCGTCGGGCTGCTGCTGTTCCTCGTCTGCCAAGTGGGGTGTCCTTCAGGTGTAGTGGTGGTGCGGAGTGCGTCAGGCGGCCTGGCCGGTAAGCTTGCGGTAGGCCTCCCAGTAGCGCTCCGTCGTCTTCTCTACGACGTCGTCCGGCAGGGCAGGCGCGGGCGGCGTGCGGTCCCAGTCCTTCTGGGTGAGGAGCCAGTCGCGCACGAACTGCTTGTCGTAGTTGGGCTGCGACTTGCCGGGGTTCCAGCCACCGGCGTCCCAGAAGCGGCTGGAGTCGGGCGTAAGCACCTCGTCGATGAGGATGACCTCGCCGTCGTGCACCCCGAACTCGAACTTCGTGTCGGCGATGATGATGCCACGCTCCGCGGCGACGTCGTGGGCGTGCTGGAAGACGGCGAACGAGAGCTCCTGTAGTTTTGTCGCCATCTCCGCGCCAACGAGTGACGCCATCTCCTCGGCGTTGAGCGGTTCGTCGTGGCCGATCTCGGCCTTCGTGGTGGGCGTGAACATGAGCTCGGGGAGCCTGCTGCCGTCGACGAGGCCGGGCGCCATCGGGACGCCGAACATCGTGCCGGTAGCGTTGTAGTCGACGAGCGCCGAGCCCGTGAGGTACGCACGCACGACACACTCGGCGTCGATGCGCTCCGCGCGCTTCACGACCATCGCCTGCTGCGCGATCTCCGGCGCGAGGTCCTTCAGCAGCGGGTGTCCGGCAAGGTCGCCCAGCTGATCTTTGTCCTCCGCGAGCGCGATGAAGTGGTTCGGCACGATGTGGCGGGTCTGGTCGAACCAGAACTTCGACATGAGCGACAGGACGCGGCCCTTGTCCGGGATGGCGGTGGGCAGCACGACGTCGAAGGCCGAGATGCGGTCGGTGGCGACCATCAGCAACAGTCCGTCGCCGAGGTCGTAGGTGTCCCGCACCTTACCGCGGTAGAGCCGGTCGGGCAGTGGCGTTTCAAGCAGTGGCATGGTCTCGCTCCTTTATGGAATCAGCGGCTGCTCCAAGGCCCGCGCGCTCGAACAGCGCATCGACGTTCGCCGTGTAGTAGCCGTAGTCGAAGAGTTCAGCAAGCTGCGCCGCGTCGAGGTGAGCCTGCACGTCGGGGTCGCTCTTCACGAGTTCGCGGAAGTCCCCGCCCGCGTCCCATGTCGCGGCGGCGTGGCGTTGCATCATGCGGTAGGCGTCCTCGCGGGGCATCCCCGCCTCGATGAGCGCAAGCATGACGCGCTGTGAGAAGAGCAAGCCGCGCGTGGACTCGATGTTCGCCATCATGCGGTCGGGGAAGACGCTCATCCCGCGCACGATGCCGGTGAAGAGGTCGAGGACGTAGTCGAGCGCCATGCAGGCGTCCGGCAGGATGATCCGCTCCGCTGACGAGTGCGAGATGTCGCGCTCGTGCCAGAGGGCGACGTTCTCCAGTGCGGTGAGGGCGTTGCCGCGTATCAAGCGGGCGAGGCCGCAGACGCGCTCAGAGAGGTCAGGGTTGCGCTTGTGCGGCATCGCGGACGAGCCGGTCTGGCCTGCACCGAACGGCTCCTCGACCTCGTGCACCTCGGTGCGCTGCAGCCCGCGTATCTCGGTCGCGAACTTCTCGAGCGACGCCGCGGTCACCGCGAGCGCGGTCATGAAGCTGGCGTGCCGGTCGCGCTGCACGATCTGGTTGGAGAGCGGCGCGTACGGGATGCCGAGCGCCTCGCAGGCGTAGGTCTCGACCTCGAGCGGGACGGTGGCGTGCGTACCTACGACGCCGGATATCTTGCCGACGGACGCTTCCCGCGCGGCGCGCTCCAAGCGGTCCCGGTTACGGCGCATCTCGTCCCACCAGAGCGCGAGTTTCAGCCCGAACGTGGTCGGTTCCGCGTGCACGCCGTGGGTGCGTCCCATGATGAGCGTGTGCTTGTGTTCGAGCGCGCGCTCGGCGATGGCGTCGATGAGTGCGTCCACGTCCGCGAGCAGGATCGCGGCAGAGTCGCGCAACTGCAGCCCGGTGGCGGTGTCCCACACGTCGTTGGAGGTGAGGCCGTAGTGTATCCAGCGTCCCTCCGGGCCTAGCCCTTCCGTGACGGAGTAGAGGAACGCGGTCACGTCGTGTTTCGTCTGCGCGAACTTCTCGTCGAGCTTCACGGCATCCCATGAGGCGCCGCGGATGCGTTGCATGTCCTCCGCCGGGATGACGCCGAGCCGTGCCCATGCCTCGCAGACCGCGATCTCGACGGCGAGCCAGCGGTCATACTTGCCCTGGTCTGTCCAGATCTGCTTCATCGCCTCGCGGGCGTAGCGGTCAATCATGGCCTGGCCTGCGCGTGCGTTCGAGCGTATTCCAGCACGGGGAAGAAGTCGGGCAGTTCCCGGTAGGCGATGCCGCGCTCGCGGCAGATGCCCGCAAGCGGCTCGCGGGCGAAGACCATGTCGGCGCGGGCAGCGGGGCAGGCGTCCGAGATGCCGTCACCCACGTAGACGATCTGCTCGCCGTCGCGGCGGGCGTGCTCCAGCGCCATGCATTTGCAGTTCCCGGGCCACCACGCGCACGACTCATCGGCGAAGTCGTACTTATACGTCTTGGCATCGGCGCCGTGTGTCCTCACCGTGTGCGATTCCACGTCCACCCCATGTTCGGCGAAGAGGGCCTCGACGTAGTAGTCGAGCCCGTGGCTCGCGACGGCCAGGCGGATGCCGTGCTCCGCGCAGTATGCGGCGAGTTCGGCGAAACCGGGACGCAACTGCGCGTTGGAACGGACGTAGTCCGTCTGCTCCTCGACGGTCGCGGTCATCTGGCGGAACGCGATCTCCTGGTATTCGGCAAGCGATATCTCGCCGTCGGCGCGCCGCTTGCTCACGTCGCGCCAGTGAACGATGCCGGGCTGCGACACGTCCGGCTGGAAGCGCTCCAGCAACATCTGACCGACGTTCTGGACGGCGGCGGTGTCGTCGAAATCGCAGAGGATGATCATTCGGCGGGGCGTTGCGGGGTCTCGTTCAGCGCTGGCGGAGCCGCTCGCGGTACTGCTCCACCGCATCTCGGATATTAGCATACTTGATGCCCAGCACCTCCGCCGCGAGCAGCGCCGCGTTGCGCGCCCCCCACGCTCCGACGGCCACCGTTGCGACCGGTATGCCGGGGGGCATCTGCACGATGGAGTAGAGGGCGTCGATGCCGCCGCCCAGTTCGCTCGACGCTATCGGCACGCCGATGACGGGCAGGGTGGTGTGCGAGGCGACGACGCCGGGCAGGGCCGCTGCGCCTCCCGCTGCCGCGACGAACACCTCGACGCCGGTGCTTGGGGCATTCTCCACGTACTCCTGCACCTTCTTCGGGTTCCGGTGGGCCGACGCGACGATGAGCTCGGCCTCGACGCCGAGGTCGGTGAGCGTCTTGAGCGTGTCTTCCATCACGGGCTGGTCGGTTGCACTTCCAACGATGATGCCTACCTGTGGCACGGGACTTCTCCTGAAGGTGGTTTGGGGACTGGAATCAGTAATCTATCACGCGTATCTCACTCCGCCGCGAACGACGCGATGTCCGTGCGGTAGTGCTTGCCCTCGAACTTTATCGTGTCTGCCGCCGCGTAAGCGCGAGCGCGGGCCTCGGCCATCGTTACCCCGCGTCCCACGACCGTCATCGTGCGCGAGCCGCCCGTTGTGAACCCACCGCCTTTGGCAAGGGCTGTGCCCGCATGGAACACGAGCGCATCCTCCTCAGCCTCTACCAGTCCGGTTACGGGCTTACCTGTCTCGTGCGTACCGGGGTATCCCCCGGGAGCAAGTACGACGCCCGCGGCGCACGCACTGCTCCAGCGCAGGTCGCATGAGGCCAGCGAACCGTCGAGCGCCGCCTCGACCACGTCGAGCAGGTCGTTCTCCATGCGCGGGAGGATGAGCTGTGCTTCGGGGTCGCCCAGACGGCAGTTGAACTCGATGATGGACGGCCCATCCCCGGTGAGCATGAGGCCGCCGTAGAGGACGCCGGTGAAGGGCGAGCCCTGGCGGGCCATCTCGCGTATGACCGGTTCGACGCACGTCTCACGTATCTGTTGCTCCATCGCGTCGTCCCACCACGGAGGCGGGCTGTAACCGCCCATCCCGCCGGTGTTCGGGCCCCGGTCGCCGTCGAAGACCCGCTTGTAGTCGCACGCGGGCACGAGCGGTGTCACGCACTCACCGTCCGTGAAGCAGAAGACGCTGAGCTCCTGCCCCACGAGACATTGCTCGATGACGACACGCTCACCGGACGTCCCGAACGCCCGGTCCACCATCGCCTCGTCCACAGCGGCGAGCGCCTCGTCGACGCTCTGCGCCACCACGACGCCCTTGCCCGCAGCGAGGCCGTCCGCCTTGATGACGATGGGCGCACCCTGCGAGCGCACGTACTCACGGGCAGCGTCAGCGTCGTCGAAGACTTCGAATGCAGGCGTCGGCGCTCCGGCGTCGCACATGATGTGCCTGGCGAACGATTTGCTGCCCTCGATGCGGGCTGCCGCCTGCGTTGGGCCGAAGATGCGGAGACCTTCCTGCCGGAAGCGGTCCACGATGCCGACAGTGAGCGGGAGTTCGGGTCCGACGATGGTGAGGCCGATGCCGTGTTCTCGGGCAGCGGTCACGAGAGCGTCGAGGTCGGTAACAGCGATCGGAAGGTTCGCGGCGATGGCGGCGGTACCTGCGTTGCCCGGCGCTGCGAACAGTTCGGGGTCCCGGGGGCTCTGCGCGAGTTTCCAGAGGATGGCGTGCTCGCGCGCGCCGCTCCCAACGACGAGTACCTTCACTCCCTGTCCCTCGATTGCCGCAACATGATGACCGCGATGACGAGGCAGACGACGCCAACTCCCATCGATATGAAGACGGTTGGCACGTCCCACTCACCTGCGATGCCCATGGCCAGACCGCCGACGATGAACGTGATGCCAAAGGCGCCGAACACCGTCCTTACGGCGCGCCGGAGATTGACGATGCCCATCGCGCCTACTCCCACTCGATGGTGCCGGGTGGTTTGCTAGTGATGTCGTAGACGACGCGGTTCACGCTCTGTACCTCGTTGACGATGCGGTTGGAGATGCGTGCAAGCGTCTCGTAGGGCAGGCGCGCCCAGTCCGCGGTCATCGCGTCCTCGCTCGTGACTGCCCGCAGTGCCACGACGTGCTGGTACGTGCGGAGGTCGCCCATGACGCCGACGGTGCGCGTGTCGGTGAGGACCGCGAAACTCTGCCAGAGCTGGTCGTAGAGGCCATCGCCCTTGATCTCATCCATCACAATCCAGTCCGCGGCGCGCAGGGTCTCGAGTTTGTCGTACGTGACGTCGCCGATGATGCGGATCGCGAGACCGGGGCCGGGGAACGGCTGGCGGTTGATCATCTCCGGCGGCAGCCCGAGCTCCGCGCCGACGAGCCTCACCTCGTCCTTGAACAGGTAGCGCAGCGGCTCGACGAGGTCCAGCTGCATACGCTCCGGCAAACCGCCGACGTTGTGGTGCGTTTTGATCTTGTGCGACGCACTGTGCTCGGCGGCCTCGCTCTCGATGACATCCGGGTAGAGCGTGCCCTGCGCGAGGAAGTCCACCGCTCCCATCGTGCGCGCCTCTTCCTCGAACACGTTGATGAACTCCGCGCCGATGGTCTTGCGCTTCTGCTCGGGGTCGGTCACGCCAGCGAGTGCGGAGAGGAACCGCTCAGTCGCGTCGACATAGACGAGGTTGAGGCCAAGATTGCGCTCGAACACGGCGCGCACGCGCTCCGGCTCCTCGCGGCGCAGCAGGCCGTTGTTGACGAAGATGCACGTCAGCTGGTCGCCGATGGCCTCGTGGACGAGCCGAGCGGTAACCGCCGAGTCCACGCCACCGGAGAGCGCGCAGATGACCTGCCCGTCGCCGACCTGTTCGCGGATGCGCTGCACGGTCTCCGCGACGAAGTTGCCGGGCGTCCACGAGCCGGACGCGCCGCAGACCTTGTAGGCGAAGTTGCGGATGATCTCCGCGCCCTGCGGGGTGTGGGCGACCTCCGGGTGGAACTGGATCCCGTACATACCGGCGTCGTTCGCCATCGCCGCGATGGGGGAGTTCTCCGTGTAGGCGACGGCCCGGAAGCCGGGAGGCATGGTGGCGATGCGGTCGCCGTGGCTCATCCACACGGCCGTTTCGCCGTCGAGTCCATCGAAGAGCGGACTGGGGTCGTTCTTGTGGACGACCGCGAAGCCGTACTCGCGCTCCGCGGCGGGGACGACGCTGCCACCCAGCTGGTGCGCGAGCAACTGCATGCCATAGCAGATGCCGAGCACCGGGACGCCGCTCTCGAATATCCACGGCTGGGCCAGCGGAGCGTCCTCGCCGTACACGGACGCAGGGCCGCCGGAGAGGATGATGCCTTTCAGGTCCAGCCCGTCGACGGCTGCGCGGGGCGCCGTGGCGGAGATGAGTTCGCAGTAGACGTTCTGCTCGCGGACGCGGCGGGCGATGAGCCTGCTGTACTGCGAGCCGTAGTCGATGACGGCGATGCCCTCGGGCTTCAGGGGTTCGGACTCGCCGATGCTCCGGCGCGCACCGGAGGCTTGCTCGCGCTCCTGGGCAATCCCCAGGTAGGTGGAGACTTCAACGTCGCCGCTCGTCGACACCCGGTGCGTTCCGTCGGTGAGCGGCGGTGGGGCGTTGTCGTTGGGCGCGTCCATGCGGTACTGGCAATTTAGTATGCCGCGCCCCTGCGGTCAACGCACCGCTCAGTGACACGCGCCCCTTTCACGGTCATGCCGTTCCCCCATACGCTGTCCTTAGCCGCGGCGCCCGGCCCGTGCCGCAAGGGGTGAGCGTGGCCGGTGCTATACTCCGAAACGTCTTGTTCGTAAGGACGGTCCCCCGATGCCTCTTGCCCCGGACAACCCCAACAACCGCTCCGTCGCGTCCATCCTGCTGCGCGAGGGCGGCGTCATCGCGTTCCCCACGGACACGGTGTACGGGCTCGGCGCGTCGGCATTCAACCACGCAGCGGTCTCCATGGTGTTCGTCATCAAGAACCGCAGCAGGGACCAGGGGCTGCCGGTGCTCATCGCATCGGAGTCCCAGCTGCCGGAGGTGGCGTCGGACGTGCCGGACAGCGCTTACGCGCTCGCGGAACGCTTCTGGCCGGGAGGGTTGACGCTCGTGGTGCCGCGCAACGAGAACGTGCCCGCGCTCGTCGCAGGCTACGGCGACACGATAGCCGTGCGGCTGCCGGACCATCCGTGCCCGCAGACGCTGGTGCAAGCGCTCGGGAAACCCATCACGGGGACGAGCGCGAACCGCCACAACGGGCCGGAGCCGTCTAGCGCGGTCGAGGTACAGCGGCAGCTCGGCAACCGGCTCAGTATGATCCTCGACGGCGGCGAGAGCCCCGTCGCGGTCCCGTCCACCATCGTCGACACCACACAGAACCCGCCGAAGGTGCTCCGCCTCGGTGGCATCACACTGGAACAGATGCGGGAGGTCTGCGATATCGCAGGCCCCGACGCCCTCGCCTGCTGACGCGCACCCGATGCCTGACGCACCCTGGACACCCGACAGCCTGCGCGCGCATCAGCCACTCGTCGAGCAGGCGCTGCGCGCGAGCCTCGAACTCCCCGCCGACCCCGCGCTCCCGCTCTACCGGATGATGCGCTACCAGCTCGGTTGGATCGACGCCGCAGGCGAGGAGCGCAACACCGAGACCGTCCGTACCCTCGGCGCGCTCTGCCTCGAAGCGGCCGCGTCGCTGGGGGGCGACCCCGGAGAGTGCGCCCCGAGCGCGGCTGCCATCGAGCTGCTCGGCGAGTCCGCCGCCGTACACGAGGAGATGCAGACCGCCACGCAGCAGCGGGCAGGGCAGGACGCGGTCTGGTGGGTGTGGGGGCCGGCGCAGGCCATCAACGCGGGCGACGGCCTCTACGCACTCGCCCGGCTGTCGATACTCGACACGCTCAGCGGAGATGCGGTGGCACGGCTGCCCGCAACGCTCACGGAACTGGACACCGCCGCGCTGGAGTACTACCAGGGCCAGTACCACGACCTGCAGTTGCAGGAGCGCGTGGACGTGACCGAGCAGCAGTACATGCGCATGGCGCGCGGGAAATACGGAGCGCTCACCGGCGGCGCACTGGCGCTCGGCGCGGTCGCAGCGGGAGCGGACGAGGCCACGGTGCTGGCGTTCCGCGAGGCCGGCATCCAGATGGGGGTGGCGGCGCTCATAGCGAGCGAGGAGCGCCTCTTCTGGGGCGAGGGCGGAGAGGCAGGGCGCGCGCTGAACAAGAGCAAGCTCTACCCGGTGGTTGCCGCATTGCAGCACGGGACGCTCGCGCAGAAGCGGGCGCTCGGCGGCTACTATTTCAAGCGCGTCATGGAGCCGGACGACCTCGCGGGTATCCGCGCGGTACTGGAGGACGCGGGCGCACGGGAACGGACGCTCACCGTCATGCACCAAACGAAACGGAGCGCCATAGAGGCGCTCGAAGAGACCGACCTGACGATGATCCAGATCGACGGCTGGGGGGAGATCGTCAACGGACTCACGGGAGAACCATGGGGATGAAACGAACGCTCAGGGACTTCGACTGGCAGGGGAAACGGGCGCTCGTCCGCGTCGACTTCAACGTACCGTTCGAGCGCGGCACGACTCGCGTCTCCGACGACGTCCGCATCCGCGAGGCGGTGCCGACCATCGAGTACCTGCGCGGGCAGGGAGCATCGGTCATCCTCTGCACCCATCTCGGGCGTCCGGACGGCAAGCGGTCCCCGGAACTGGAGCTCGGCCCCATCGTCGAACGGCTGAGCGAACTGCTCGGCGCGACGGTCGGCTACGTGCACGACGCTCCCGGCGACGAGGCGAAGGAAGCTGCCGGTGCGCTCGATGCGGGTGGAGTGCTGATGCTCGACAACATCCGCTTCTGGCCCGGCGAGGAGGCGAACGACTCCGGGTTCGCGGCGGCGCTCGCGTCGCTGGCCGACGGCTACGTGAACGACGCGTTCGGCACCGCGCACCGCGCGCACGCATCGACGGAAGGCGTCGCGCACCATCTCCCGGCGATGGCGGGCCTGCTCATGGAGAAGGAGATCACGTTCCTCGGCGGCGTTCTGGAGAACCCCGCGCGCCCGCTCGCGGCCTTGCTCGGCGGAGCAAAGGTCAGTGACAAACTGCAGGTGCTCGGACGGCTCATCGGCCACGCGG
This sequence comes from Dehalococcoidia bacterium, assembly GCA_965220655.1. Taxonomy (GTDB): domain Bacteria; phylum Chloroflexota; class Dehalococcoidia; order Lucifugimonadales; family Australimonadaceae; genus Bin16. The sequence continues at coordinate 41,125 of CBDCQO010000006.1, forward strand.
ACGGACTGTTTGTCGGCGGCGGCATGGCGGGCACGTTCCTCAAGGCGCAGGGCTACGAGATAGGTGCGTCGCTGCTGGAAGAGGACCTCATCGGCTTCTGCTCCGACACCATGGAACGCGCTGCCGCGGCATCGACGCCCATCACGCTGCCGGAGGACGTCGTCGTCGCGGAGCGCATCGAGCCGGACGTACCGGCCTCCGCTGTCGGCATCGACGCGATTCCCTCCAACGCGATGATCCTCGACATCGGGCCTCGTACGGCTGCAGCGTACGCGGAGCGTCTCGCGGCGATGGGATCGGTGGTCTGGAACGGGCCGATGGGCGTGTTCGAGGTGCCGCCGTTCCACCAGGGGACGCGCATCGTTGCGGAGGCGCTGGCGTCGAGCAACGCGGTCACGGTCATCGGTGGCGGCTCGACCGCGGAGTCGGTCGCGCACCTGGGACTCGCCGAACAGATGTCGCACGTCTCTACAGGAGGCGGTGCGTCACTGGAATTCCTGGAAGGCAAAGAGCTGCCCGGCGTCGCCGCGTTGGACGACGTATAGGCAGCAGACAGACCTTGCACTGAGGAGAAGACGTGCCAACGCCATTCGTAGCAGGCAACTGGAAGATGAACCCGACGTCCGTGGCGGATGCTGAGGCGCTCGCCGCGGAGCTCGTGGAAGCCGTCGGCGGCATCGACGGCGTGACGCGTGTCGCCTGCCCGCCGTTCGTGGCGCTGTCCGCCGTTGCGGGTGCGCTCGCCGGTTCAGGCATCGGGGTCGGAGCGCAGAACGCTCATCCCGAGGCGAAAGGCGCGTTCACAGGGGAGGTCCCGCTGGGGATGTTGAACGGGTTGTGCGCGTACGTCATCGTCGGCCACTCGGAGCGGCGGCAGCTGTTCGGAGAAACGGACGCGTTCGTGAACGCCAAGGTGCAGGCTGTGCTCGCTACGGGGCTGATGCCCATCCTGTGCGTCGGCGAGACGATGGACGAACGCGACTCCGGTCGCGCGAAGGCCGTCGTGCGGCGTCAGGTGTCGGCGGGGCTGGCCGGTGTCGAACCGGAGCAGGCGGGCAGCATCGTGGTCGCCTACGAGCCAGTGTGGGCCATCGGCACGGGCAGGGCGGCGACGCCCGAGATGGCGCAGGAGATGTGCGCGGTCGTGCGCTCCGAGGTCGGCGCCGCCCTGGACGCGGACGGCGGCATCGTACCGGTGCTCTACGGTGGCAGCGTCAACCCCGGCAACGCGGACTCGCTCGCGGCGCAGCCGGACATCGACGGCGCGCTCGTCGGCGGCGCGAGTCTCGTCGCTGCGGACTTCGCCGCTATCGTCGGGGCGTTCGTACCGGCCTGATCATGGCCGCACCGCGCGTGCTCTTCATCGTCGGGCCGACGGCGAGCGGCAAGACCGCCGCGTCGCTGGAACTCGCGGCCCATGCGCATATCGAGATAGTCAATGCGGACAGCCGACAGGTGTACCGGGGCATGTCCGTCGGCACGGGAAAGCCAACGCCCGAACAACTCGCAGCAGTACCCCATCACCTCATCGACGTCGCCGCCCCCGACGAACGCTACAACCTCGCACGGTTCCTCTCGGAGGCGCGCGCCGCCATAACCGGCGTCGCCTCGCGCGGCGCAACGCCGGTCGTCGTGGGCGGCACCGGGCAGTACGTGTGGGGGCTCGCGGAGGGCTGGCACGCCCCTGCCGTCCCACCCAACCAGGTGCTTCGGGCGGAACTCGCCGAGGAGGCGCGCCTGCACGGGCCGGAGGCGCTCCACGAACGCCTGCGCGCCGTCGACGCCCGTGCAGCGGACGCGATAGACCCACGCAACGTGCGGCGCGTCGTCCGGGCGCTGGAGGTGTGGCACGAGACCGGAGCGCCGTTTTCCCGCCAGCGCCGGAAGTCGCCGCCGGAGTTCGAGCCGGTGTTGCTCGGCATCGCGCCCGAGCGCGCCGCGTTGCGCAAGCGCGCCGATGACCGCATCGAGGGGATGCTGGCCGGCGGATGGCCGGAGGAAGTGCGGGAGTTGCTGGACGCAGGCTACGGACCGGAGCTGCCGTCGTTCTCGAGCGTTGGCTACCGGGAGGTCGCGGCGTACGTGCAGGGGAGCATAACGCTGGAGGAGACGGCGGAACGGGTGAAGGGCGCGACGCACCGGCTTATCCGTCGACAGGCAACATGGTTCAAGGCAACCGACGAGCGCATCGCGTGGAGCCCTGACGCGAGCTCACTCGCAGCGAATGCGCTGAGGACACTCCGCGCTTGACGAGGCACGCTCCTCCGTAGGAACCTAGCACGGCTCCTCCGCCTCTCCATACGGAGGAAATCACAACGACGAGAGCAGGTGACATGGCAGGCTATCTCGACCCCAACGACCCCGTAGTGCAAGCGTTCGCGAAACTCGGCACGACCCCCGTGAGCGACGCGATGGACAGGCTCGGCCTCATAGGCCAGTGCTTCGGCATCAAGCCGGTCGACCGCGACTTCACGCTCTGCGGGCGCGCCCACACCGTCCGCAACGAACCGATGACCGCCGCCCACAAGGGCGAGAGTGTCGGCGACTACATCGACGAGGTCGCGCCCGGCGGCGTGGTCGTCATCGACAACGGCGGGCGGCTCGACGCCACGGTCTGGGGAGACATCCTCACCATCATGGCCGACCGCAACAACCTCGGCGGCACGGTGATCCACGGCGTCTGCCGCGACTCGAACCGCGCGCTCAAGCTGAACTACCCGATCTTCTCCCGCGGGACGTACATGCGCACCGGCAAGGACCGCGTCCGCGCCGACGCCTACCAGGAGCCGGTGTCGCTCGGCGAGGTCCGCGTGCTGCCCGGCGACCTGCTGATCGGCGACGGCGACGGCGTGCTCGTCATCGCGCAGGAGCACGAGCAGGAAGTGCTGAAGGCCGCGCAGGAGATCGACGAGGCCGAGGAACGCATCCGCAACGAGATCATGAAGGGCGGACGCCTCGACGCAGCGCGCGAGAAGTTCCGCTACCACCAGTTGCAGAGCCGGGTGTAGCAACCAGCAACCCTTCCAAGCGAGATTCCCGCCTTCGCGGGAATGACGAGGTAGAGGAGGTAGTTCGCGATGCAGACTTCCATCCCATGCGTATTCATGCGCGGCGGCACGTCGCGGGGGCCGTACTTCCTCGCGTCCGACCTGCCGAGCGACCCCGAGACGCGCGACAAGGTGCTGCTCGCGGTCATGGGCTCGCCCGACGACCGCCAGATCGACGGCCTCGGCGGCGCCGACCCGCTCACGAGCAAGGTCGCCATCGTCAGCCCCGCGACCCGTGAGGACTGCGACGTCGACTATCTCTTCGCGCAGGTCGTGGTGAACGAGGCGGTCGTGGACGTAAGCCCGAACTGCGGCAACATGCTCGCGGGCATCGGGCCGTTCGCCATCGAGCACGGCCTCGTCCCCGCCGCGGACGGCGAGACCGAGGTGCGCATCCACATGGTCAACTCCGGCGACAGGGCCATCGCGCGCATCATGACGCCGGGCGGGCAAGTGGAGTACCAGGGCGCCGCGCGCATCGACGGCGTGCCCGGCACCTCCGCGCCCATCATGATCGACGTCGAGGACACGGCAGGCTCGTTCTGCGGCGCGCTCTTCCCCACGGGCAACCGTGCCGACGTGATCGACGGCGTCGAATGCTCGCTGATGGACAACGGCATGCCGGTCGTTGCGATGCGCGCCGAAGACCTCGGACGCACCGGCTACGAGACGCGCGACGAGTTGAACGCGGACACCGAACTGAAGGAACGCATCGAGAGCATCCGCCTGCAGGCGGGGCACATGATGAACCTCGGCGACGTGACGGACAACGTCGTGCCCAAGATGTTCCTGCTCGCCCCTCCGGTCAACGGTGGGGCCATCTGCACCCGTTCGTACATCCCCAAGGTTGCCCACGCCTCGATAGGCGTCCTTGCAGCGGTGACGGTCGCGACGGCAGCCGTCTTTCCCGGTACGACGGCCTACGACTACGCGGTGCGTCCGGAGGGCCGCCGCAAGATGCTGGAACTGGAGCACCCCACCGGCTACTTCGCCGTCGAGGTCGAGGTCGGCGGCACGGACGAAGAGCCGGTCATCGAGCGCGCGGCGCTGCTGCGGACGGCGCGCAAACTGATGGAAGGCGAGGTCTACATCCCGGCCGAGGTCTGGCAAGGGCAGGGTTCTCTCGCGGAGGCTGCTGCACGATGACCGAGCGCGAGATACGCATGATCGCGGGGCCTGACCCCAACCCCAAAAAGCCGGACCTCCAACTGCCTGAGAACGCCTGCGACGCGCACTGCCACATCTTCGGGCCCGGCGACGTGTTCCCGTACCATCCGAACCGGTCGTACACGCCGCCCGACGCGCCGAAGGAGGCGCTGAAGGCGCTCCACGACCACCTCGGCATCGCCCGCGCGGTCATCGTCCACGCCAGCTGCCACGGCGCCTACATGGACGCCACGCTCGACGCCATCGCGTGGTCGGATGGGGCGTACCGGGGCACCAGCATCGTGGAACCGGACATCAGCGACGCGGAGCTGCAGCGCTATCACGAAGGCGGCATCCGCGCCGTGCGGTTCAACTTCGTGCGTCACCTGGAGAGCGTGCCGGAGCCCGAGGTCGTGAAGCGCATCGCCGAGCGCATCGAGCCGATGGGCTGGCACCTCGTCGTCCACCTGGACGCGGAGGACATCGTCGAGCTCTCGCCGATGCTGCTCGGGTTGCCGGTGCCGTTCGTGATCGACCACATGGCTCGGGTGAAGGCAGGCGACGGCCTCGAGCAGACGCCGTTCCAGGAGCTGCTGCGCCTGATGGAACGTCCGAACGCGTGGGTGAAGATCTGCGGCGGCGAGCGCGTCTCAACCGACGGGCCGCCGTTCACGGACGCGGTGCCGTTCGCGCAGGCGCTCATCGCCGCCGCACCGGACCGCGTGCTCTGGGGCACCGACTTCCCGCACCCCAACGTGCGGCACATGCCCAACGACGGGCACCTCGTCGACCTCTTCGGCATGTACACCGACGACCCCGCCGACCAGAAGCAGATCCTCGTCGACAATCCGGACACGCTCTACTTCAACGTCAACTGACACGCGCCGGCAGAGCGGGGAGCCCCGAAGCCTTACAATGAGGATGGAGGCCTTCCGATGCCGCGTCCGCCCGCAGCCCGCCCCCGATCGCGTTCAACGCTCCTCGCGTGGTTGAGAGTCGCGTGGCTCGCGGTGAGCGCCCTGTTCGTCACTGCCGGTATGACAGGGATGGCGCTGGCCCAGGTCCAACCGCGTGAGGCGCACGTGGTCGAGGTGAACGGCATCATCAGCCCCATCACCGACCGCTACATCACGCGCGCGCTAGAGGAGGCGGAGCGCAGCGGGGCCGAGGCCGTCGTCATCACGCTCGACACGCCCGGCGGCCTGCTCAGTGCAACGCGGGACATCACGGAGTCCCTGCTGTCCGCGCCCGTGCCGGTGATCGTCTACGTCTCGCCGCAGGGAGCGCACGCCGCGTCCGCCGGGACGTTCGTCACCGCGGCGGCGCACATAGCAGCGATGGCGCCCGGCACGAACATCGGCGCGGCGAGCCCGGTCAGTGGGCAGGGCGAAGATCTGAACGAGACGCTGAAAGACAAGGTGTTCGAGGACACCGCCGCGATGATCCGCGCCATCGCCGAGGTGCGCGGCAGGCCCTCCGAACCGCTGGAAGCGACCGTGTTGGAAGCGGAGTCGTACACGGTGGAAGAAGCGGTGGAGCTTGGCATCGTGGACGTCATCGCGGTCAACGTCAACGACCTGCTGAAGCAGGTGGACGGGCTCGCCGTCGTCATTGTCACGACGGACGGCGAGCGGAGCGTGACGCTGCATACAGCCGACGCCCCGGTACGCAACATCCGCATGGGGCTGTTCGACCGCATCCTCTCCTACATCGCCGACCCGAACGTCGCGTTCCTGCTCATCTCCCTCGGCGGGCTCGGGCTGTTCGTCGAGTTCTGGAACCCGGGCCTCATCTTTCCCGGGGTGGCGGGACTCGTCGCGCTCGTGCTGGGGCTCGCGGCACTGGGAAGCCTGCCGGGCAACTGGGCGGGCGTGGCGCTCATCCTGCTGGCGTTCGTGCTGTTCAGCATCGAGTTCAACATCGACGGGTTCGGCGTCGTTGGCGCGTTGGGCGTCGCAAGCCTCGTCCTTGGCGGCATCCTGCTCTTCTCCCACTTCGGCACGCCGTCGCCGGTGCTCCCGGACATCAGCGTAAGCTGGTGGGCCATCACGCCGGTCGCCGTTGTCGTGGGGACCGGCGTCCTGCTCTTCTCGCGAGAGGTCGGACGCGTGCGCCGCGAGCAGTTCAGACACGGTACGCCGGAGCCCATCCTCGTCGGCATGACTGGTATGGTATCGGCGGCGCTCTCGCCGGAAGGCAAGGTGCGCGTACGCGGAGAGACGTGGAACGCCCGCGCGCTGGACAGCTCCCACATCGAGCGCGGAGCGTCCGTCGTCGTACGGGCGGAGCACGGCCCCCTGCTGGAAGTGGAACGAACGGAGACAACGCAGACAGAGGAGACGCAGAAGGAGTAAGGGCATGGCTAATTGGGGGATCAACGTTATCAAGCAGTACCAACGGCTCGTGGTCTTCACGTTCGGTTCGTACACGGGTACGCGCGGGCCAGGCATCCGGTGGCTGTGGCCGTTCGTGAACAACGGCTCGACCACCGCGGACCTGCGGGAGATTCCCGTTCCCATCCCGCGGCAGACGAGCATCACCCGGGACAACGCGCCGATAGACATCGACTTCTTCGTCTACATGCGCGTCATCGAGGACCGCCCGCAGGACACCATCCTGAACGTGAGCGACTTCGGCGCAGCCGCGCAGGCGCTCTCCATGACGACGCTCCGCGCGGTCGTCGGCGAGATGGACCTGGACGACGTGCTCTCCAAGCGCGAGCGCATCAACTCCCAGCTCCAGGTGAAACTGGACGAGGTCACGGTGAACTGGGGCGTGAAGGTGACCCGCGTCGAGATCAAGGAGGTCGAGCCGCCGCGCGACGTGCAGGATGCGATGAACCGCCAACTCTCCGCGGAGCGCACGCGCCGCGCCGCCGTCACCGAGGCGGAAGGCGAACGCGACGCCGAGATCAACCGCGCTGAGGGTGAACGGCAGGCCGCCGTGCTGCGCGCGGAAGGCTCCAAGCAGGCCGCGATCCTCGAGGCGCAGGGCGACCGCGAGGCAGCCATCCTGCGCGCCGAAGGCTTCAGCCTGGGCATGCAGCGCATCAACGAGGTCGCGATGGAAGCCGACCCGCGTACGATGAGCCTGCAGTACTTCGATACCCTCAAGGACATCGGCGGCAGCCCGTCCACCAAGTGGATCTTCCCGATGGAGTTCACGTCCATGCTGCAGCCGTTCCTGCAGGGAGCGCAGGCCACTCCCTCCGGCAACAACGAGGAGTAGTGAAGGCGGCGTTACAGGGCAGTGCAGCGGCGGCCATCCTCGCGATGGCCGTCGCTCTGGTTGTCGTCGCTTGCGGCGGCCCCGAACCGACGCCAACGCCGAGCATCACGGCGGAGGACGTGCGGGATAGCGGGGCCGAGGCCCTGCGCAACCTCTCGACTGTCCACTTCCTCGTGACGCACGAGGAGGGCGGCACGGACATCGGCTTCTCTTCGACGCTCACCGAGGCGGAAGGCGACGGCGTCTTCCCGGACAAGGCAGAGTTCGTGGCGAAGGCCACCAGCGCGCTTTTCGGCAACGCCGCGCTGGAACTGGACATCGTGCAGTACGGCGAGACGACGCACCTGCGCGACCGCATCAGCATGGTCTGGCAGGCGCTCCCTGCCGGAACGCTCGCCATCAACTTCACCAACATCAACGGCAGCATCGCGGACGCGCTCGCCTCGCTTGGCGGGCTCGACCTCACCGACGGCGGCTCAGTGGACGGCGCGCCCGTGCACAAGCTCACCGGCACGACGCCCTCGACTTCGATGCGCGGGCTGGTGCCCGGCGCACCGGAAGGCGAAACGCTGCACATGGAAGTCTGGATCGGACGTGACGACTACCTCGTGCGGAAGGTGCGCCTGACGGGCAGGCTGGTAGAAGCCGACACGCCGGACGTCGTGCGCGTGCTGGAACTCTCCCGGTTCGACGAACCCGTCACCATCGAGCCGCCGGCATAGGCAACAGCATGGCCTCTCCGGAGTCCACTCGCATGCCGCTCCGGCTCCCGCCCAACGCCACGCTCGTAGTCGTCTGCGCGGGCGTGTTCCTCGCCTCGCTCGACCAGACGTCGGTCGTCACCGCGCTCCCCGCCGTGATGGTCGACCTGGGGATCAGCATCGACCGGCTGAACGACCTCGCGTGGGTGGTGACGGCATACCTGCTCGGGTTCACGGTGGCGATGCCGCTGCTGGGGCGGGCAGGGGACGTATACGGCTACCGGAGGCTCTACCTCGGCGCGATGCTGCTCTTCGGTGTGGGCTCCGCGGCCGTCGCGCTCGCCCCGAACCTCGGCTGGCTCATCGCGGCGCGCATCGTGCAGGCCGTGGGCGGTGGTGCGCTCGTCCCGGCGGCGATAGCACTCGCGGGCGAGGGCCTGCCTCCGGCGCGGCGAGCGATCGTGTTCGGCATCGTCGGGGCTGCGGCGGAGGCGGGCGGCGTGCTCGGTCCGCTCTACGGCGGCCTGATCGTCGATTGGATCGGGTGGCGCTGGGTGTTCTGGAGCAATCTGCCGATCGTAGCCGTGCTGGCGGTCGCACTCCTCGGCATGCCGGAAGCGGGACGCTCGGGCGGACGACTGGACGTTACCGGTGGCGTGCTGCTCGCAGGCGGGCTATCGCTGGTGACCGGCGGGCTCGCGCAGCGCTCGCTGTTCGGCGGAGGCTCTGCGCTGCCATACGTTCTCATAGGAGTCGGCGTACTGCTGCTGGTAGCGCTGCCATTCGCGGAGCGGCGGGCGCTCGCACCGGTCGTGAGCACAGCGCTCTTCCGGGCGCGCAGCTTCGCCGCGGCGATGAGCGCTCAACTGCTGGCCGGCGGCGCACTCGTGCTCATCCTCGTGACCGTGCCGCTGATGACCGACACGGTGCTCGGCAAGCCGCCGCTGGAAGGCGGCCTGCGGCTGATGCGTTTCACCGGGGCGATACCGGTCGGTGCGCTGCTGGGCGGCTACGCCGCGTCGCGCATCGATGTCCGCGTTCCGGCGCTGGTGGGACTTGCGCTCGCGGCGGTCTGCTTCGTGCTGCTGACGACGTGGGACGAGACGATAGCCGACCCACGCCTCACGCTACACCTGGCGATAGGCGGCCTTGGGTTCGGGCTGCTCATCGCGCCGTTCACCGTGGCGGCGGTGGAGGCGGCAGGGAACGAATACCGGGCAACCGCCGCCGCGTGGATAACGGCGTCGCGCATGTTCGGGATGACGGCAGGGCTCGCGGCGATGTCCGCGCTGGGCGTGGACTACCTGCAGTCGCTCGCGGGCGGTCTCCCAGTGCCGATACAGCTACCCGGAGAGAGCGCCGCGGCGTTCTCGGAGCGCGTCGCCGTGTACGAGGAGGGCATCTCCAACGCGTCCTTCGACGTCTTCAGGCTCTTCTTCAGGTCGGGGCTGGTGCTCGTCATCCTTGCGGCGGCGCCGTCGCTGTGGATGCGGGGCGTACGGCGGGGCTAGTGGCCGCCGCAGAGCGTCTGCCAGAGAAAGCCGTCCTCCCGCAGCAGCCGAGCCGAGCCTGAAGGCCCCCACGTGCCTTGGGCGTACGTCTCCGGCGCGCTGGCTTCAGGGGACTCCCAGCACCGGAGGAGCGGGTCGACGATGTTCCACGCTTCCTCGATCTGGTCTGCGCGGATGAAGAGGCTGGCGTCGCCTTCCATCGCATCCTCCAGCAGCCGCTCGTATGCCTCCGGCAGCTCCTGACCGAGGCGAAGTTCGTCCTTGTAGTGGAAGTTCAGGTCTACCGGATGGGTGATGAACCCGGCGTCCACCGCCTTGCTGTCTATCTGGAGATGGACACCCTCGTCCGGCTGGACGCAGATGGAGAGGATGTTCGGCGCGAACCCGCTGCCGCCGAGGCGCTCGAACATGGACAGGGGCGGGCTCTTGAACTGGATGATGATCTCGGACACCTTCCCCTCCATCGCCTTGCCGGAGCGGAGATAGAAGGGCACGCCCTGCCAGCGCCAGTTGTCCACGTACAAACGCAGCGCGGCGTAGGTCGGCGTTACCGAGCCCGGCGCCACGCCCGGCTCGTCGATGTACCCCTCGTACTGGGCGCGGACGGCGTGCCTGCGGAACTCCTCCGGGGTCCACCGGCGCACTGCGCGCAGCAGGTCGCCTTTCCGGTCGCGGACCGATTCGGGCGCCAGGGATTCCGGAGGCTCCATCGCCACGAGGCACATCAGCTGCATGAGGTGGTTCTGGATCATGTCGCGCACGACGCCGGAAGCGTCGTAGTAGCCCGCGCGGCCTTCCACGTCCACCGCCTCGGAGACCGTCACCTGCACGTTGTCCACGTAGTTGCGGTTCCAGAGCGGCTCGAAGATAGCGTTGCCGAAGCGCAGCACCAGCAGGTTCTGCACGGTCTCCTTGCCGAGGTAGTGGTCGATGCGGAACGTCTGGTCCTCGCGGAAGACGTTGTGCAGCGCACGGTTCAGCTCGCGCGCGGACTCCTCGTCCTTACCGAAGGGTTTCTCGATGATGACCCTGCGCCAACCGCTCTCCTCCGTGGTGAGCCCCGTGTCACGCAGCCCCTCCGCTGCCAGACGGTGCAGGGAAGGGGCGATGGCAAAGTAGAAGAGGCGGTTCGCGCCGTCAGCTCCCTCGATCTCGGTGAGCTTGCGTCCCAGCTCCTCGAATGCCGCGGCGTCGCCCATGTCCCCGCAGACATAGTGCATGCAGTGTGCGAATCCCGCCCACTCCTCCGGTGCTGCTTCCAGCCCGCCGAGATCGCGGGCGCCCTCTCGCAGCAGGTCACGATAGGAGTCGTCGTCGTGCCGGGCACGGGCGAAACCCACGACGTTCACCTCGTCGTTGACGCGGCGCTTGCGGCGCAGGTTGTAGAGCGCAGGGATGAGCTTGCGCTGTGCGAGGTCACCGGTACCGCCGAAGATGACGATGGTTGTCTTGGTCATGGGTGTCGGTTAGAGGCTTCCCAGCAGGCGCAGCACCGCAGCCTCCGCATCCCTGCCCAGATTGATCCGGACGACGCGCCGCCCGGTCTCCTTGAGCGCCTCGTAGTCGCCGATGGCCTGGGCCGCCGCAAGGGCGCCGAACCCGAAGCGTTCCCCCGGTATGGGGATGTCCGAGCGTACGTCGGCTGCCATCTGCAGGAAGAGGCCCGTGTTCGGCCCGCCCTTGTGCAGCTGGCCCGTCGAGTGGAGGAAGCGCGGCCCATAGCCGAGCGTCGTCGCGATGCGATGCTTGCGCATGGCGTACTGCCGGAGCATGTTCACGGCGTTCGTTACGCCGTCGGTCTCCTCAACGTATGCCATGATGGAGAGGTAATCGCCCTCGGCTGCCTCTCCAAGCAGGCCGGTGACCGAGCCTTCCTCCGCATCGGGCAGCGCGCCCTCATTCACATATGTCTCCAGAACGCGGTTCGTCACGTCCTTCGCCTGCTGCACGTTCGGCTGGTCGAAGGGTTGGATGCCGAGCAGGTGCCCGGCGACCGCGGTGGCCATCTCCCACCGGAAGAACTCCGCACCGACGTCGTACACATCGTCCATCTCCAGCGTGATGACCGGATGGCCTGCGTCCCTGATGCGCTCCAGCCCTACGTCCGCCGCCGCGTTGTCGCCGCCGGAGAGGCGTACGTGCACGAAGAGGCGGTCATCGCCGTAGGCGTCGGTTTCGAGCAGCGGCTCGTTGACGACAGGGACTATGCCTTTGCCGTCCTTGCCGGTGCTCTCTGCGATGAGCTGTTCGACCCAGAGTCCGAAACTCGCGACCTCCGGCGATGCGACGAGCGTGAGCTTGTCGCGTCCCTGAAGCGTCAGCCCTCCGATGGCAGCGCCGAGCCAGCCGCCGGGATTGTTCCGGACGCCTGCCCCGGCCTCGCAACGTGCAGCCATCTGTGAGACGCGGTCCAGCAGCTTGCCGCAGTCCATGCCGCAGAGCGCGGCGGGGACGAGCCCGAAGAACGAACCGACGGAGTAGCGCCCCCCGAGGTCGGGCGGGTTCTCGAAGACGCGGCGGAAGCCCTGTGAAGCGCCGAGCTCTTCCAGCGACGTCCCCGGGTCCGTGATGGCGACGAAGCGTGTGCCCGCGCGCTCCACGCCGACCGCACTCTCCACGATGGTGCGGAAGTGCTTGTAGAAAGAGTTCGGCTCTATCGTGCCGCCGGACTTGGAGGAAACGATGAAGAGCGAGCGCGCCGGGTCGATGGAACGCGTTACGGTACCGATCCTCGCAGGGACAGTGGAGTCGAGTACCGTGAGGGCGGGGAAGCCCTGCGCGCTGCCGATGCACTGCCGCAGCACCTCCGGTCCCAGGCTGCTGCCGCCCATGCCGAGCAGCACTACGTCCCTGATGCCCTCGTTGCGCACCTCTTCCGCGAACGAGCGCAGGTCGCTCACGTGCTCCGTCATGTCACGGGAGATGGTCAGCCAGCCGAGGCGGTCGGCGATCTCGGTGGGGTCGTCGTTCCAGACCGTGTAGTCCTTGTCCCAGATGCGCGCCATGACGTTGCTGCGCGCGAGCCGCGTCAGCGCATTCGTCACTGCCCGCTGATGCGGGCCAAGGGGAGAGGTGGGTTGTTGCGTTCGTTGCGTCATGCGTCTCTATTCGATCCTGCCGTTCGTGTCACAAAACCGCGCGCAGTATAGAGCAATCTCTACCCGATACTACGCTCCGCCGCGCACCAGCGATCCGGCAGCCTCTGCAACGCGCTCAGCGGTGAGGCCGTATTCCTGGTAGATGCGCTGGTACGGAGCGGACGCGCCGAACGTGTCCACTCCTATCGAGACGCCGTCCGTGCCCACGTACCGCTCCCAGCCGATCGTACGCCCCGCTTCGACCGACACCCGCGCCGTGACCGATGGGGGCAGCACGGTGTCGCGGTACTCCTTCGGCTGTGCGTCGAACAGCTCCCACGAGGGCATCGAGACGACCCGTGCCGCGATGTCCTTCTCGGCGAGCGCTTTGCCCGCATCGAGCGCGATCTGCACCTCGGAACCTGTGCCGATGACGATAACCTCCGGTGTCTCAGATGACTCCCAGAGCACGTAGGCCCCGCGCAGCACGCCGTCAGCGGACGGGTAGACGCTCCTGTCCAGCACTGGCAGCCCCTGGCGCGTGAAGACGAGCACGGTCGGGCCCGTCCTGCGCTCGATCGCGGCACGCCAGGCCACTGCGGTCTCGGTAGCCTCCGCCGGACGCAGCACGACCATATTCGGCACGCATCGCAGCCCGATGAGCTGTTCGACCGCCTGGTGCGTCGGGCCGTCCTCGCCGAGTCCGATGGAGTCGTGCGTGAACACGTAGATGACGCGCTGCCCCATGAGCGCGGCGAGGCGCATCGGCGGGCGCATGTAGTCGGAGAAGATGAGGAACGTCCCCGTGTACGGGATGACCCCGCCGTGCAGCGCCATCCCGCCCGCGATGGAGCCCATCGCGTGCTCCCGCACGCCGAAGTGCATGTTGTGCGGAGCAACCTTCTCGCCATCCGCGTTGGCGTACTCGCGGAGCATCGTGTTGTTGGACGGCGCAAGGTCGGCAGAGCCGCCGACGAGCGTGTGCAGGCGCTCCGCTATCGCGTTCATCGCGCGGCCACCGGCCTCACGGGTCGCCAGCGGTTTCTCCTCGTTCGCGAAGAGGCCGTCCAACGCGTCGGCCCAGCCGTCCGGCAGGTCGCCGTTGAGATCGGCTTCCAACTGCGCGGCCTCGTCAGGGTAGGCGGCGCGGTACTCAGCCAGACGTCGCTCCCAGTCGGCCTGCGCATCGGCGCCGCGTGGGAGCGCCAACCGCATGTGGTCGAGCGCCTCCTGCGGGACGATGAACGGCTCGTACGGCCATCCCAGCATCTCGCGGGTGAGCGTGACTTCGTCCGCTCCAAGCGGGGCCCCGTGGACGCCGCCTGTGTTCGCCTTGTTCGGGCTGCCGTAGCCGATGGTCGTCTGCGCCACGATGAGGCTGGGCCGTCCGCGTTCGGCCTGCGCCTCGCGCAGCGCGGCTTCAACGGCAGGCAGGTCCATGCCGTCTATGGGGCCGACGACGTGCCAGCCGTAGGCGCGGAAGCGTGCGCCCACGTCCTCCAGGAACGTGACGTCCGTGTCGCCCTCTATCGAGATGCCGTTGTCGTCGTAGAGGTAGATGATCTTGCCGAGCTTGTGCGTGCCGGCGAACGACGCAGCCTCCGAAGCAACACCTTCCATCAGGTCACCGTCCGAGCAGATGCCATAGACGTAATGGTCGATGATCTCGTGGCCCGGCCGGTTGTAGCGCTCCGCGAGCAACCGCTCCGCGTAGGCCATGCCGACGCCGTTCGCGAACCCCTGACCGAGCGGACCGGTCGTCACTTCGACGCCGGGCGTCAGGCCGTACTCCGGATGACCGGGCGTCCTGCTCTCCCACTGCCGGAACTCGCGGATGTCGTCGAGCGTTACCGGGTAGCCGGTGAGGTGGAGCAGGGAGTAGATGAGCATGGAAGCGTGGCCGGCGGAGAGCACGAAGCGGTCGCGGTCGGGCCATGACGTGTCGGCGGGGTTGTGCTTCAGGAACCTGTCCCAGAGCGCATAGGCCATGGGGGCAGCGCCCATCGGAGCGCCGGGGTGTCCGCTGTTCGCCTTCTGGACGGCGTCTATGGAGAGGAAGCGGATGGAGTTGATGCAGAGTTCGTCGGGGGGAGCGCTCGTCCGGGTCGTCATGCCGCCTCCATGGACAGGGGTGCTCCTTCCATTCTAGCGAACCTGCGCGCGGGCGGGGGAGTCCTGCATCCGAATGTTGCCCGTGCGCTTGTGGGAATCGGCCGGGCGGAGTAGAAAGGGGGAAGCCAATCTTCAACGGGCACGAACCCGCACAGGACTTCGACCCGGATCCAGACCGAACGCAAAAGGAGCACAAGCGATGCTGTTCATAGACAACCAGACTGTCCAACAGATATTGAGTATCGGCGACGCCATCGACTCGCAGGACACCGCGTTCCGCGGGTTGGTCGACGGCGCGGCGATCCACCGCCCCCGCATCGACATGTACGTCCCCACCGGCAGAGAGGAGGACTACTACCGCTGGGGCACGATGGAGGGCGCGAGCCGGGACCTCGGCGTGTTCGCCATCCGGATGAAGTCGGACATCGTCTCCTGGCCGGAGGACGAGAACGGCAACTGGACGGAGGAGAAGCACTGCGTTGAGCCCGGCACCTACTGCGGGCTCATCTTCCTGTTCAGCACGGTGAACGGCGAGCCACTTGCCATCATCAACGACGGCGAACTCCAGCACATGCGCGTCGGCGCGGGCGGAGGACTCGGTGCGCGCTACCTCTCGCGAGAGGACTCACGTGTCGTGGGGATGCTCGGCTCGGGCGGTATGGCGCGGACGTACCTCAGGGCGTTCTGCAACGAGCGCCCCATCGAGAAGGTGCGCGTCTACAGCCCCACGAAGCGCAACCGGGAGGCGTACGCCGCCGAGATGATGGACCTGCTCGACATCGACATCGAACCGGTCGACGACCCCGAGTCCGCCGTGCGCGGAGCAGACATCGTCTCGACCTGCACGGACGCGATGCGTCCCGTGTTCAACGGTGAATGGCTGGAGCCCGGGATGCACGTGACCAACCTGGGCGGCTACGAACTCGACGAGACCGTGTTCAAGAAGGCGAACGTCATCATCCGGCAAGGGATCGCGGGGGCGAAGCTGGAGGAAGACCCGCGCATCCAGTACGGACGCGGCCACAGCCCCGTGGCGTTTGTGGCGGGAACCGAGGAGGAGATGAAGCGCCTCCCTCCCAGCGGAGGAGGCATGCGACGCTTCAGCACGTCCTCCTACCCAACGTTCACCGACGTCGTGAATGGCGTCGTGGATGGGCGCACGTCGCGCGACGACATCACGCTCTACCTGAACGGTGGCAACCAGGGCCTGCAGTTCGCCGCGGTCGGGAAGGTGGTCTACGACAAGGCGCGGGAGATGGGCCTCGGCCACGAGATGCCGACCTCCATGTTCCTGCAGGACATCCGCGACTAGGCCAAGCGCTTCTCGAAGTAGATGAGGGCCGGCATGCCTGCGCCGGAGTTGTGACGCAGGAACGGCTCCGTGCGAACGTAGCCCAACCGCTGGTAGAGGCGGACGGCAGTCTCCATCCGTGGCGTGGTGTCGAGCACCATGCGCGTCGCGCCCTGTTCTGCGGCTGCGCGCTCCAGCCGGCCCACGAGTTCTGTCGCGATGCCCCTGCCGCGCTCCTCCGGAACGACGTACATCCGCTTGAGCTCGGCAGTAGCGGCATCCTCCAACCGTATGCCGCCACAGCCGACCGGCCTGCCATCGCGGCGGGCGAGCATCATGGCCAGACCCTGGTGCGCAGCCGCGCCGCGCCAGCCCGTCTCCTCTCTCGTGTTGAACGACAGGAATTCCTGCTCGTATTCGGCGAGGAGCGCTGCGACCTCCGGCGTGTCCGGAGTGGCTTGCTCGAACGTGATGCCCGTGGGCAGGATGCGTTTCTCATAGCAGATGGCCCACCACTTCCCGACGTGCTCGCC
The DNA here is from genome assembly GCA_965220655.1 of Dehalococcoidia bacterium. Lineage (GTDB taxonomy): Bacteria > Chloroflexota > Dehalococcoidia > Lucifugimonadales > Australimonadaceae > Bin16. Next base: position 57,771 of record CBDCQO010000006.1, read on the forward strand.
ATAGAGCGGGACCTGTTTGTAGCCGAGCGCCTCGTAGAAGGCGATGGCGCGGGTCTGGCGGTCGCCTGTCTCGAGAGCGATACGCGACATCCCGAGTTCCGATGCGGCGCGTTCCAGTTCAGCCATGAGGCTGCGCGCCAGCCCTGTGCCGCGCTCCTCGGGAAGGGCGTACACACGCCGCAGTTCGCACATCGCCTCGTCCATCACGAGCACCCCGCCGCACGCAACCGGCGCGCCGTTCCGCCGCGCAATCAGGAAGACGCCATTGAACGCTGTCTTCAGTTCGTCGCTGAGCGCGCCAGTCTCGATGTCGCCGGCGTCCCAGTAGATATCCAGCACCTCCGCATCGAGCAGGGCCATCAACGCTTCCGCATCCGGATGGGCCGGTGCGACTGCTTCGAACGTAATCTCATCTGCCATCATGTCCTCCCTAGACAAAGAGAGAGGGGCCGGTGTACCGGCCCCTCTCGACGATTCGCTGTGCCCTTCCGGGTCAGTCCTTCTCGTTCTCGAACTTGTAGTTGGGGTCCGTGTAGCACTCGGGGGGCATCTCGCTCTTGAGCCCTCGCTTGGCCAGCTCTGCCTCGAATCGCTCTCGGATCTCCGGCGCCTCCTGGTGGTACTCGTACTGGTCGGCGGAGCGGTCGACGTTCTCGCCCACGAAGCCCGTGAACTGGGGCAGGGGGTGGAACGCGAGGTAGCGACCGGGCTGCTCGCCGACGTTGAAGTGCTGGTGGAACCAGCGGTTCGGGGGGACGAAGATGCTGCCCTCATGCCACGGGATGAACACCTTGTCCTGTCCCTCCGGCCACATGACGGAGAAGCCCTCGCCCGCGGGGATGACGATGACGTACGCAGGGCCGTGGCGGTGCCCCTTCTTGTACGTCTTCGCCGGGAAGACGGACATGTGGGCCGTCAGCTCGGAGCCGGGGTACTGCACGAACACGGTCGTGCCGCCCGCGCCACGCCCTTTGAAGGGGACGAGCCTGTCCCAGGCGCGCATGTCGGGGAAGAAGTTGCCCACCCAGTACTGACGGACCGCGCCGCGCCCGGACGGGTCGTTGTCCACGACGACGGCGTCGGAGTAGAACTCGTCGGAGGAGACCAGCTCCTCGGACGGCTGCAGCGGCGTGTTGAAGAAGATGCTTGCGTCCTTGGCGGCGGACATCGCGATGGGCATGTTGTTGTAGTGCAGCAGCCGGGCGGGCTGACCGCCGGACATGCTCGCGTACTCCACCCAGTAGTTGCCGGGGATGCGGAACATCGCGTGGTCGGTCCACTCGAACGAATGCTTCTCGCCGCCGTCCTTCCAGATGGTGGTGACGCCGCGCCCGCTGAGGACGTAGACGACGTCTTCCAGCGTCATCTTGAACGGCGGGACGGAGCCTCCGGCGGGGACCTCTGTGATGCGCGCCTCGGAGACACCCTCCTGGCCAGCGAGCTGCAGGAAGGCAGCGTTGTGACCGCGCTCCTTCCAGTAGCCGAGCTCGATGGTGCGTCCGTCCTCGATGTAGTAGTCGCGGTAGATGGGGATGCCCTGCGACTCCATCCACTGGTCGTAGAACTGCGGCCTGCGGACGTAAGACTGCTGTTGTGCCTGTGCGGGCGCGGTTGCCATACGGGACCCTCCTGAGCGTTACGCCAGTGCAAACTGTACGGGAGTGAGCGAGGCGTGTCAAAGCGCGGATGTCATGCGTTGACGTATCCTGCGCCCATGACCGCCACCGTCGGATTCGTAGGACTGGGGCGCATGGGGAAGCCCATGGCGCTGAACCTGCTCAGCGCGGGGTTCTCCGTGCTGGTGCTGTCGCGCTCGCGCCCTCCGGTCGAGGCGCTCGTCGAGGCTGGCGCGGAGGAGGCCGCATCGCTCGCCGACATGGCCGAACGCGCGGATGTCGTCTGCACGTGCCTGCCGGACGTTGCAACCTCGGAGGCCGTATACCTCGGCACGGACGGGCTTGCGGCGAACGCACGGGCAGGGCAAGTGCTCATCGAGCACAGCACGATAGCGCCGTCACTTGCGGTGCGCGTGGGCGAGGCTGCGGCGCACCGCAGCGCGGGCTATCTCGACGCGCCGGTCTCCGGCGGCGTAGAGCGCGCCGAGAGCGGCACGCTCACCATCATGGCGGGGGGCGAGGCGCAGCACTTCGAGTCCGCACGTCCGGTGCTCGAGGCGATGGGCGCGAGCCTGAACCTCGTGGGGCCCGCGGGGCAGGGCAGCGTCGTTAAGCTCACGAACCAGTTGCTCGTCGGCATCCACACGATGGCTGCCTGTGAGGCCTTCCTGTTCGGCACGTCGGCGGGGGCAGACGGACAGCAGTTGCTCGACGTGCTGTCGACCTCGTGGGGCGCCAGCGGGATGCTCACGCGAAACGGGCCGATGCTGCTCTCCGGCGACTACGGCTCGCTCGCGCCGGTGCGGCTGCTCGCGAAGGACCTCGGGCTCGTTGAGGATGCCGCTACCGACCTCGGGGTACCGCTGCCGCTCGTGCAGCGGACGCGGGCGCTGTTCGACGAGGGTATGGCCCTCGGACTGAGCGAAAGCGATATCTCGGCGCTCATCACGGTGTTGACCAAGCAGGGGTGAGCCCCGCTCTCCCGACCATACAGGCCCTCACCCCGCGCTGAAGCGCGTTCCCTCTCCCCCAGGAGAGGAGTCAAACACCTGCGTCCCGCTCCCTGAGGGTCGCCAACATGCGCTCTGCGGTGACCGGCAGGCTCTTCATGCGGACGCCCGTGGCGTCGCGGATGGCATTGGCGATGGCAGGCGCGACGGCGAGCAACGGCACTTCCCCGATGGCTTTTGCGTTGTACGGCGCAGCCCCGGCGGTGGACGTGACGAGCACCGTCTCCAACGCAGGGAGGTCAGCCACGTTCGGCAGTTTGAAATCGGCCAGTGAGAGCGTCGTGACCCTGCCTGCGTCCGTCAGCAATTCCTCCTGCAACGCGTAGCCGAAGCCCATCACGACCGCGCCGTTGATCTGGCCCTGGTGCGCGATGGGGTTGATGACGGTGCCAACGTCGTGCGCGCTCGTGAACCGCAGGATGCGCACCTGCCCTGTTTCCTCGTCCACCTCGACCTCAGCCACCTGGGCGGCGAATGCTGTGTGCTCCGGCTGGCCGGTGACCTGCGAATGTCCTCTGCCGCTGATGGTCCCGCCAACAGCCTCGACCACGCTCGCCCAAGATATCGATTCTGTCCCGCCGTGCCATATCTGCCCGTCGTCGCTGGTCAGCGCATCCACGGGCCACCCGGTCTGCGCGGACGCAGCCTGCAGCAGTCCGTCCAGCGCGGCCTCTGCCGCCTCGTGCACTGCGGGGATGGCCATGCGGGTCGTACGGCTGCCCGCGACGCCGGAGTCGAAGGGGACGGCGTCGGTGTCCCACACCTGCACGTCCACACTGGCGACATCCACCCCCAGCACCTCGGCGGCGACCTGTGCGAACATCGTGTACGCGCCCGTCCCCGGCTCGAAGATGGGCGTCCTGACGACCACCGATGCATCGGCGTTCAGTACCACCTCCGCGTAGGACTCGCCGCCGCCTGCCGGACGCGCACACATCGCGATACCGATGCCAGTGTTGGGGCGCTTCGGTCCGCCGTAGCCGCTCCGCTCGACCGCCGCACGCAGCGTCTCCCCGGCGCGCACCTCGGCGAAGAGCTCATTCATCGGCGTGCGCTGTCCCTCGCGCAGGATGTTCCCGATGCGGAATTCCAGCGGGTCCATGCTGAGACCGCGCGCCACTTCGTCGAGGTGCGACTCCATGGCGAAGGAGCCCTGCACCTCGCCGGGGCCGCGCATGTAGCCGCCCGGCAGGTTGTTCGTGTAGACGTGGTGTTGGACGAACCGGGCGTTGGGGATGTACCAGTTGGCGGCGATGCGGTCGACGCCTGCCAGCGCGCCGAGCGGCATCAGCCCGGCGTAGGCCCCGCTATCGAAATACATCTCCTGGAGGTGGGCCGTGATCGTGCCGTCGCGCTTCACACCGGTCCTGACGTGCATGACGGCGGCGTGCTTCGGGTTCCCTGCGCCGAGGTCCTCCACCTGATCCATGACCATCTTCACCGGACGGCCCGTCCTTACGGAAAGCAGGTAGGCCAGCGGCTCGTCGAACGGCGCGGTCTTGGAGCCGAAGTCGCCGCCGACGTGGACGGGGTGGACGACGATCGTTTCCTCGTCAACGCCGAGCGCCAGAGCCAGCGCCTGTCTGAGCCCGAACGGGGTCTTGTTGGACGACCAGACGTGCGCGCGTCCGCCGCTCTCCACCGAAACGACGCAGCACCGCGGTTCGAAGAATGCCGGATGGGTCCTGGCGCAGTAGTAGTCGTCCTCGAAGACGAGGTCTGCTTCGGCGAAGCCCGCGTCCACGTCGCCGATGCCGAACGTCGCGCTGAAGAACACGTTGGACGGTTGCGCGGGCGGGCGGCGGAAGCCTTCGTAGACGCCCATATCGGGATGGATGAGGCGCGCGTCCGGCTGTGCCGCCTGTTGCGCATCGAGCAGCGGCGTCATCTCTTCGTACTCGACGGCGATCATGCCCGCGGCGCGCTGGGCGGTCTCCTCATCGTCGGCGGCGACGGCGGCAACCTTCTCGCCCGCGAAGCGGACGACGTCCTGCGCCAGCAGCGGTACGTCGCGTACCTGGCGCCCCTGCAGCCGGCCCGCAACGTCGCCTCCGGTCAGCACCGCGCGGACGCCGGGGAGCGCCTCGGCACGGGAAGTGTCGATGGACGCGATGCGGGCAGCGGGGTAGGGGCTGCGCAATGCTTTCGCCCAGAGCGTGCCCGGCGGGCACACGTCGAACGCATAGAGCGCGCCGCCCGTCGTCTTGTCCGGCCCCTCCGTTCTGCCCGCCGGATGGCCGATGACCCTGAAACCTGTCACGTCCAACCCTTCATCACTCTCACCCACTGAAGAGTGGGAACACCTTGAGCGCGTTGTCGTGAACGAGCTTGCGCTTGTCGTCGTCGGTCAGGAAATCGATGGAGTCGATGACCGGCAGCATGTCGTCGGCGGGACGTCCGGTGTCCGGGTTGAGGACGCCGGTGCCGCTGCCGGGCGACTCGGTGCCGAAGCACATCTGGTCGATGCCCTTGTGTTTCATCGCGGTCGCCAGGTAGTCCTTGTCGTAGGCACAGGTGTCGAAGAAGAGGTTGTCGGCCCAGGTGCGCTGCTCGTTCTCGTGCGCCGGCATGCCCACATTACCGATGCCGACCTGCCCGCCGCCCGCGACGCCGGACGACTGCGCCCGCGGGATGAACCGGCTGAGCGCGCCGCCGCAGTGACAGACGAGCACCTTGAGGTCGGGGAAACGGTCGAATACGTCGCTGTGCTCGAGCAGTTGCGTGGCGAGCGCCTGCTCCGTCATGAAGTTGTACTGATAGCTGTGGGGGATGATGGTGATGCGCGGATCGCGGGAGATGGAGGCGTGCACGATGAGGGGTGCCTGCAGTTCAGCCGACCGCTGGTAGAGCGGGAACCAGTAGGGGTCGTTCATGCCGGGAACGCGGCGGTCGCCGCCGGGGTCCGGATTCACGGTCGCCGCGACGAAACCAAGTTCGCTCACCGCGCGCTCCAACTCGGCGACGCAGCCCGACGTGTCGTTGGCATAGTCGATGCCGACCTGCGGGAGTTGCGCGACGCCCACGAAGCGGTCCGGGTACATCTCGCAGGTCTGGTGGATGACGTCGTTCGTGACCTGCGTCCAGTGCTCGACGATGTGGGGCATCTCCCAGTGCATCATCGCGACGGGACGCGGCGAGATGAACTGCACTTCCACGTTGCGCTCGTCCATCATGGCGAGGTGACGCGCCTGCGCCTCCTCCATCGCCTTCTCCGGTATCTGCAGCGAACTGCCGACCGGCGTGCGGAGTGCGATCATGTTGTAGGCGTAGGCACGGAACTGCGCAGGCGTGGAGTGGTGACCGTGAACGTCGATGACCTTGTTGCCGTGGAACATCGCGCACCTCCCCTCATGTGACGTGTGGGCGGAGTGTAGCAGGGAAGAGAGGCGAGGTTCTGCCTTCGCAAAAGGGTGTATCGGATCCCCAACGTTCCCCCGAGAGATGTTTCGACTTCGCCCTCGGCTCCGCTCAACATGACAATCTCCACGCCGTCTCCCTCGCAGGAACGACGGAAGCAAAATCGCCTCGGAGTGGCACCATTCTGCACCATTTGGCACCATCCACTCCTGGAAATCGGTCACGGCGAGGCCAATGTGGGGCAGAATGATGCTGAAATGGGGCCAGATCGGGGCTGAATGGGGCCGTGATGGTGCACAGTGGTGCACCCGTTCTCCGCGTGGCGGGGCGCACCGGCGCTGCGTCCATGCGGCAAGGTTGCGCTGCGGCGAGTACTGCTCTCATAAGCACTCACGCTACGGGAAACGGGGACGACCGCGAAAGGGCCTCGTGTCACACGGGGGCGCATGACACAAGGCCCCGAATGCAAATGGCGAGACCTGTCTCAGCCGGTGGACAGCGGCGCCACGCTGAACACAACGTGGAACGGCTTGCAGTAGATGACGACCGAGCCGTAGTCGTCCGGCGACAGCCCCTCAGGCAACGTGTAGTTCTGATTGCCGATGTTCCCCTTCAGCTTGCCCAGTTCCACGTAGCCCGGCCCAGTCACCTGGTTCCGCTCTTGCGGATCGGGGTGATTGGCAAGGAGCACGCGCAGGTCAGGTCCGTTCGTCACGCGGAAGTCCTCGAAACGGAGCACGTGCGAGCCGTCCGGCAGTGCGTACAGCGTCGCGGAGCCTTCGCCTTTGTGGAAGCTGTCGGCATCGCGGAACATGCCCTGCTTGACGGCTACAGGTCCAGCCGGCGCCATCATCTCCGGCATCATCGCGGCCATCTGAGCCATCATCTCCGGCGTCATGTTCTGCATGACACCGGTCATCATCTCCGGTGTCATGCTCTCCATCGCCTCGGCCACCATCTCCGGCGTCATCCCGGGGACCGCCTCAGCCATCGTCTCGGCAACCTCAGCCCGCATCTCGGGCGTCATGCTCTCTATCGCTTCGGCCATCATCTCCGGCGTCATGCTGTCCATAACTGCCGCCATCATCTCGTCGGCAGTCCGAGGCGGCGCCTCTGCCTCAGGCATCGCCTCCGACACCACCTCCTCCATCATGGCCATCGTTTCCATGGTCCGGTCCACCTGGGCACGCGTCATACCTTCCGGCACCACCGCGCCCACGCTGTACGGGAACTCTTCATCGACCGTCTTGTTGATGAAGAGGGGTGAACCGAGCCACCACGCGAGCGCCAGCACGGGTATCGCCACGACCACGGCGGCGACGATGAGCCGCCCACGGTACTTACGGATGCTGCTCAACATGATTGCCCTCCTGAGGCGATAGCCTCCTAAATTAGATTACGCTGCAAAAGGCTATCAGGATTGGCCGAAATCGCAGATGAGCTACGGGATCAGGAGCACTTTGCCCGTCGTGAGGCGGCCTTCCAACTGCCGGTGCGCCTCCGCCGCTTCCGACAGCGCGAATGAAGCGCCGACGCGAACGCTGAGCGAGCCCTCCGCGAGCCAGCCGAATATCTCGCTCGCGCGCCAGTCGATCTCCTCTCGTGTGAGCGCGTAGCTGGCGAGGGTAGGGCGCGTAAGGAAGAGCGATCCTTTCGCATTGAGCACCTGCGGATCGACCGGCGGCACGCGTCCGCTCGACTGCCCGAAAAGCACGAGGTAGCCGCGCGGCGCGAGGCAGTCCAGGCTGCCCTCGAACGTGTCCTTGCCCACGGAGTCGTAGACCACGTGCAGTTTCGCGCCGCCGGTGATGCGGTCGACCTCCGCGACGAAGTCCTGCTGCGTGTAGAGGATCACCTCGTCCGCTCCGGCCTCGCGGGCCAGCTGCGCCTTCTCCTCGGTCGAGACGGTGCCGATGACGTGCGCGCCGCGCATCTTCGCCATCTGCGTGAGCAGCAGACCGACGCCCCCCGCGGCCGCGTGCACGAGGCAGGTGTGACCCGACTCCAGCGGGAACGTCGAGGCCATCAGGTAGTGCGCGGTCATGCCCTGCAGCAGCACCGCCGCGCCCGCGGCGTCGTCCACGCCCTCTGGCAGCTTCACCAAGCGGTCGGCGGAAACCTTGACGTACTCCGCGTACGACGCGCCCGTCCCCGTGTAGCCTGCGTGTTCGCCGACGGCGATGCTGGTAACTCCTTCGCCCACCGCGACTACTTCTCCCGCACCCTCCTGTCCCGCCACGTGAGGCAACGCGACGTTGTACGCGCCGGTGCGCTGGTAGGTGTCGATGAAGTTGACGCCGCACGCGCCGAGGCGGAGAACGGCCTCGCCGGGGCCGGGTTCAGGCTCGGGAATGTCCTCGTAGCGCAATACCTCGGGGCCGCCGAACTCGTGGAACCGGACTGCTTTCACGCTGCTCCCTCCTGAATCGATGCGATCGCCGATGAGCGCGCTACAGTGTGCCATCCTGCGTCATTCCACGCCAATCCGAAACCCGCATCCCCGCCGTTGCGTACCGTATTGCAGGCGCGCGCAAGGTAGTGCTACCTTTTTCCCATCCTAAGCGGGTGCCGCGCGCCCAGGAGTACTGCCATGGCTGCATCGACCACAACAACCCCCGCTACGAGGCTCGGAGGGCTGGCCCTCCTGGGCGGAGTCATCCTGATGGTGTTCGCATCGCTTGTCTTTCCCGGTGGGGTGCTGCTCGACCCGGTGGACCAGACCGATTTCCCGGTAGCCCTCGAGGCGATGGCCGAGAATGCCAGCCTTGCACATCTGGCGTCCATGCTGTCGATCATCGGGATGTTCCTCTACGGATATGCCGCGCTCACCTGGCTCCGGCTGCCCCAACAGCCGGGGCTCGGCGGTTTGCTCCTGCGGCTGGGAGTGTTCACCAGCCTGTTCGGATGGAGCCTCTACATCATTGCGATGGGGATGAGGCACTTCAGCATCCACCTCATGCAGCGCGGCATGCAATCCGGCGCCGACACGGCCATGTTCGAGTCCCTTGCTCTCTACGTCTACACACCGATGGCCGGAATCATCATAGCCCTGGTGGCGGTCTACCCCCTCGCCTCCATATTGGTCGGCATCGGCCTTGGCTCCCGCTTCGGGTCGATGAGTATCTTCAAGCTGGCTTCCTACGGTCTTGCCCTCATGGGGGTACTGGCGGCCATCAACTTCCTGGTCCTTCAGCACGCCCCGGGGATCGACCCCATAGTGATCCTCAGGATCGACAACGGCATGCTTTCGTTCGGTACCCTCTGCTTCATCATCATCGGGGTGGGGATGTACCGGGGACAGAGCGAGCTTACTTCGGAAGGCTAGCCTCTGGGTATAGGAGACATCGACCTGAAGGGAAGGGCGCCCCCAGTGGGCGCCTTTCCCTGTGCTAGCATTAATCCATGAGATTCCCGCATATCGCCGCCCTGGTTCTTGCCGCCCTTTTCACTCTCCTCGCAGCCTGCGAATCCCCTGAACCAACCCCGACTCCCACACCAACGCCCGAACCGACACCAACGCCTGCGCCGACGGCAACACCAACGCCGGAGCCAACTCCCACGCCTACGGCAGTCCCTGCTCCGGCATCCGATATCCCCGCGGCGGAAGATGCGTTCCGGGAAGACTCCTGTCCATTCAGCAATCAGCCCGGCACGCCACTGTGGGCAGCCGAGTGCGGCTACCTGACCGTCCCCGCCGACTACGACAACCCTGAAGCCGGGACGTTCGAGATCGCCGTAGCCGTCTTCCCCGCGACCGGAGACCGCACCAGTGACGTGCCTGTCATCTACCTGGAGGGAGGCCCCGGCGGAAACGCACTGGAGGGACTGGAAGTGAGCGGCGGCGTGATCCTGGAACCGCTGAACGAGAACCGGGACGTGGTCGTGTTCGACCAGCGCGGCGCCGGATTCTCCGAACCTTCACTCAGTTGCCCGGAGACGCGCGAACTCACACGGGAACTGATCAGCCAGGCGCTCCCGTTAGCCGAGGAGAACGAGCTCTGGTCGGATGCGCTGCAACGGTGCCGGGACCGGCTCGTAGAGGAAGGGATAGACCTTTCACTGGTCAACAGCGCCGCGAACGCCGCCGACGTCGACCGCCTGCGCGCTGCGCTCGGCTACGAGCAGTGGGACCTGTACGGATCGTCATACGGGACACGGCTGGCGCAGAACGTGATGCGCGACTTCCCGGAGGGCGTGCGCCGCGTCGTGCTGGACTCATCGTATCCCCTCGAACTGGACCTCTCCGCGAGCATCCCCGCCGGATCGGAGCGGGCGTTCCGCCTGATGCTGGACTCCTGCGCAGCAGACAGCGCGTGCAGCGAGCACTACCCCGACCTCGAAGGCACGCTGCTGGAGGCGTTCGACAGGCTCACCGCTTCGCCGGAGCCGGGCACCGCGTCGTTCGATCTCGATGGGGACGTGGTCGACACGCTGATGACCGGTGAGCGGCTCGCCTGGCTGGTGTTCGAGGCGCTCTACCAGACCGACGTCATCACCTGGCTGCCGGAGATCATCTCCGAGGCGGCAAAGGGGAACGTAGAGCCTGCCAATCTCATGCTCTCCAACAGCCTCATCAATGACGCGTTCGCCTCGGTGGGGATGTACTTCTCGACGCAGTGCGCGGACGAGACGCCGTTCACTTCGCAGGAGGCGATCGCAGCGAGCATCGCGGCCAGTCCGCTGTTCTCCCGTATCCAGGACTCCGAAGGAACGTACGCTCAGGATGCGTTCGACACGTGTGCCGTCTGGGACGTGCAACCGTCTCCGCCAGTGGAGAACGAGCCCGTGCGGAGCGACATCCCGACGCTCGTGCTCGCGGGCGAATACGACCCCATCACACCGCCTTCGCACGGGATGGCAGTCGCGGCGAAACTCTCCAACGCCACGTTCGTCGAATTCCCCGCCGTAGGCCACGGCCTCCTCCTGGAGGGCGACTGCGCGAAGTCGATCATCAACGCCTTCCTCGATGGGGAGGACACACCCGACACGTCATGCGTAGCGGAGGAGTTCTCCTCTCCCGCCTGGGTGGCGCCCCTGGGGGAGATAACCCTTACGTCGGTGGACTCTCCATTCGGCGTGAAGGTCGCTGAACCCCAAGGCTGGGAGCCGATAGAGAACCAGCCGGGCAGGTTCCTCCGGCATGCGATAGCCGGCCCCGTGCTCATACAGACCGTCATCCCCGGGGCGACCGTCGATCAGTTCATGGAGCAACAGATCGGCAGCATACCGGGGATCGAGCCGGAGGAACTGGACACGGTTTCCGTTCGCGGTCTCGACTGGCGTGTGGTCCTGATCGAGATCGACGGAAGGCTGCAGGCCATAGCGGCAGCCCAGGCTCCCGCATCCGATACCGGCGCCACAAGCCTTTTCCTCGCAGCGGTCATAGGGTTCCCGTACCAGCGCGAGGCCGTACTGAACAATCTGCTCTTCCCGACACTGGACGTGTTCGGCTCCCAGTGAGCCTGCTCAGACGAGCAACCGGTAGACCGGCGGGGTGAGGACCCCCGCCACGATGGGGAAGGGCAGGTTCACCAGCATCCGGCTCGTCGTGAACGCCCCACCGAGGAACGGCAACTCCCACATGACTGTGCGCGTGAACGGGATGGTGTTCCAGGCCGTAATGAGCGCCGCGACCGGTCCCACGCCCGCGCCTGCGAGGAAGATGGACGCAGCGAGCGGGATGACGACGTACGGTCCGCCGGGGATGAGCATCCCCACCGCCGCGCCGATGAGGATGCCCGTGAAGCCGGACTCGTCGCCGATCCAGAGGATGATGACCTCCTGCGGCAGGATGACCTGCGTCATCCCCGCGAGCACCATTCCGAGCACGAGCATCCGCGCTACGGAGCGCAACAGCAAGGCGCTCATCTCGGCGCCGTAGCGAACGCCCGGCAAGCCGTCCTTGCGGAAAACGAGGAACAGAGTCAGACCAACGAGCCCAGCCAGCAGATAAAGCGTCATTCCGTCCGCTCCTGCTCCGCTGCGCCGATGCGCGAGCGCGCCGCTTCCTGCGCGCTGCGCGGCATGAGCCGGAAGACGACGGGCACGAGCAGCGTCCCCACGCCGATCAGCCAGAGCGTGGAGAGCGTCTTCGCCAGCGCCAGCGGCACGCCGAGGAAGGGCAACTCATAAACGAGGAAGCGGTTGGCCGTGAAGATGTTCCGCGCAACGGAGAACGCGGAGATGGATGCGATGCCAGCGCCGCCATGCATGAGCGCTGCCGCGATGGGGTACATGACGTAGGGGCCGCCGGGCGAGAGCACACCCGCCGCAGCGCCGATGAGCACGCCCTTCACCCCGGCTTCGTCGCCCATCCAGCGTCCGACCACTCGCGGAGGGAAGAGGACGGTCAGGAGTCCGGCGAGGATGAAGCCGAGGAACAGCGCGGGCGCGGCCTGCCGGATGATGAACAGCGAGTTCTCGCCGCCCTCGCGCAGGCCGTCCACGCCATGCCGTACGAACGCCACCAGCGAGATGACGGCCAGCAGGCCCACCATTGTGATGAGCGTGGTGTCGCGCCACCACGCCTTCTTGTTCCGTGATTCGCCCATGCGGGCTCCGTTCGATATCTTCGGGGTTGCCCGATTCTATCGCCTCAACGGGCGTTCCACGAACGGGGCTCCTACGGGGGCTACTGGATGTCCATCCGGCTGAGACGCCGCACGGTGAGGAGGAAGAACACCACCGTCACCAGTGCCGCGCCAACGAGTGCGGGCGTCATCGCGATGGTCAGGTCCTCGCCGAACACGTCGTTGATCCCGTACGCCGTGCCGAAGATGTAGCTGCGGATGCTCAGGTAGCGCGTGCCGCTCAGGAAGGTCGTGATGAGCGCCTCCCAGAGCAGTACGTAAACGAGGCCGAACCCCAGCGCACGCGTCGTGAGCAGCCCCAGCCACGTGAACGCGGAGGCGTAGGCCACGACGCCGACGACCACTCCGACGGCTGCAGCCAGCGGAGCGTTCCCGGCGCCGTCCGGGTCCATCATTGTGATGACCGCGGCGACGACAGCCATGAGCGGAGCGGCGACAACCACGGTTGCGGCGAACTTCGCGAGCACGATCGTCCAGCGCGGCACCGGTTTCGTGGTGAGCAGGCTCAGCGTGCGGTCCTCCACCTCATTCCCGAACGCGCCGGTCGCGAGCACCATGACGGTGATTGGAAGCGTGACGGAGATGACGAGCCCGCCCAGCACGGGTCCGATGAGCGTGCCCCCATCCGCGACGGTGGAGTCGAGGATGACCGCCAGTCCGAGGGGAAGCAGCGCAAGGATGATGAGCAGGGCGATCTTGCGCCTCGTGACCGCCTGGCGCAGCGCCAGCATGAAAAGCGCTCCGATCACCGCTGCACCACGTACGAGAAGACGCTCTCCAGCGAGTCGTCCAGCGGTTCGATGCGGTAGAGGCGGCTTCCGATGTCCTGGGCGAGCCTCGGGGCCATGCGCTGCAGCTCAGCGACGTTGCGGGTGAGCACCTCGATGCTGCCGCTCTCGTCCAGCGAAACGGATTCCACCGCATCCAGCGCAACGAGCGCCGCGGCCATCTCCCGTTGCTTCGATGCACCGATGCGCACCTGGAAGGGGCGCTCGTCCAGCTTCTCGCGTATCGCATGGAAATCGCCCGCCGCCGCCAGCTTGCCGCTCACGACGAGCAGGATGCGGTCAGCCAGCGCCTCGACCTCCTCGAGGATGTGGGAGGAGATGAGGATGGCCTTGCCCTGCGACGAGAGCCGGGCCACGAAGTCGGCGAATTCGACCCGCTGTCGCGGGTCGGTGCCGTTCAGCGGTTCGTCCAATATGAGGACATCCGGTTCATGCACGATGGCCCCGGCAAGCCTGATGCGCTGCCGCATCCCGCGCGAGTAGGTGCCGGTGGCCCGGTGCTGCGCATCCTCCAGGTTCGCCGCGTGGATGGCGCGGTCTACCGCTGCCTCGTCGTTCATCCCCTGCAGGCGTGCGGCCAGCCGCACGAAATCACGCCCGGTCATGAACGGATAGAGCACGTCGTGCTCCAGCATCACGCCGATGCGCCGGTACAGCGCGATGTTGCCCTGTACCTCCTCGCCGAGCACGCGCACGCTGCCGCGCGACGGTTTGACGAGACCGCACATCATGCTCAGCAGCGTCGTCTTCCCTGCGCCGTTCGGGCCGAGGATGCCTGTCACGCCGGGGTAGATGTCGAACGAGGCCTCGTTCACCGCAACGACGCTTCCGTACCACTTCGAAACGTTCTGCACCTCGACGGCCGGTCCGGACGCGGTGGTCATAGCCGTATCCTCCGGTAGCGGTGCCACAGCAGCAGGGCAGGGATGCCCGTCCACAGCACGTACACGCCGATGGGGAATGCATCATGCAGCTCGGCGACGGCCATCGAGGACGGGGAGCCTTGCCCCGGCTCGATGTCTACGTCGAACACCATATTGTTGAGGTTGTCCGTAACGCCGCCCAGGTTGAGCAGGCCGACGTAAGGCGCGAGGTCGCCCACAGGGCGCGTGCAATCCTCGGAGCTCGATGTGATCCGGCCGTCCTCATTAACCGTCTCGAACGTGCATTCCTGGAAGGTGAGACCGTCGCTGATGGAGTTCAGCAGCAACCATGCGGCGATGACGAACGCGGCGGCGTAGGCGCGCCGCGTCGTGAACGCGGCCACGGCCAGCGGTCCGACCGAGATGAAGGCTGCGATGAGCGCACCCATGAGCAGGATGCGGGGCACGTTCAACCAGTTCTCGCGGATGTACTCCACCTGATCGTTCGCCGTGAGGATGAGTCCCGCTTGCAGGACTATCTGCCCGGCGTAGACCAACGCCAGAACGATAACGAAGAACGCGAGGAAGCGCGCGATGAGGTAGTCGTTCGAGGTGAGCGGCCGGACGAGGTACAGGGGTAGCACGTTGTCGCGTCGGTCGGGGCAAAGGAGTTCCGGCGCCATGATCGCGCCGAAGATGATGAGGACCACGCCCACGATCGAATAGTAGTCGGCAGGGCCGGGGATGAAGTCTGCGGCGTCGTCACCGGCGAGCGGGTCGAGGAACGCGAGGATGGTGACGAACACCACCGCGGGTGTCATTACCGCGAGGAACAAGCCGACGGGCAGTATCTTGGCGCGTCCCCCGCGCCCGATGCCAAGCACGGTGCGGACGCCGTTCTCGAACAGCGCCAACCGTGCCCGGTTGCGCCCTTCGCGCGGCCCCGTGTACCGCTGGTATCCGAGGTCGAAGACCTCCGCCTCACGCGCCCTCACTTGGGTCTGCTCCTGAAGATGTCGGTGAGCGTGCGGCGCTCGGGCGAGAGTCGCCGTATGCGTGCGCCGGACTCGACCGCCGCGTCCCGGATGAGATCGTAATCGGCCTCCCGCGCCTGTTCGACGATGAGCAGCTGCCCGTCGTCCGACGCCTGCACGCCCTTCGCCGCAAGCGCGGTCACGAACTCCTCGTGCCGGTCGGCGACCTCGATGAGGAGCGTCTCGGTCTCCTCGGTGAGTTTGGCGACAGCGCCCTCCTGCGCAAGCACGCCGGACTCGAGCACGATGACGGAGTCAGCGGTGCGTTCCACGTCGCCCATCAGGTGAGTGGAGAGCATGACGCTGATGCCGAACGTGTTGGCGGTGCGGTGGATGAGGCGCAGCATCTCCTGGCGCCCGTCCGGGTCGAGGCCCGCGGTCGGCTCGTCGAGCAGCACCAGCACCGGGTCGTGGACGATGGCCTGCGCGAGCTTCACGCGCTGCTTCATGCCGGTGGAGTATTCGCCGATGGGCCGGTAGCGCTCCTCGTCCAGCCCGACATGGCGAAGCACGTCGGCGGCGCGGGTCCGCGCCTGGCCCGGCGGGATGCCGCTCACCTGCGCCATGTGCATCAGGAACTCGGAGGCGGTCATGCTCTTGGGGAGGCAGTCGTTCTCCGGCATGTAGCCGATGCGCGCGCGTCCCTCGGTGGAGCGGTACGGCTCCTCGCCGAGCAGCATCGCCGAGCCGGAGGTCGGCTGGATGAGGCCGAGGAAGAGCTTCATCGCCGTGCTCTTGCCCGCGCCGTTGGGGCCGAGGAGTCCGGTCACCCCCTCGTGAACGTCGAACGACACACCATCGAGAGCAACCGTGGAGCCGTAGTGTTTGGTGAGGTTCCGGGCTTCGAGAAGAGCAGGCACGAGCGAAGTATACAGGATGACCCGGACGGCCTTCGCCGCACGCTATACTTTCCGCCATGCACCGCCCGCCTCGATTCGTCATCGCCACACCCATCTGCGACGGCCACGACGTTGCCGCCGCAGCCATCACCCGCATCCTGCGCGCGCAGGACACGGAGGCCGTTTACATCGGCTTCAACAAGAGCGCCTACCAGATCGCGAAGGCAGCGTCCGAGGAGGACGCCACCGGCATCGCAGTGAGCACGTACAACGGCGGGCACATGTCGTTCCTGCGCGAAGTGCTCGCCGAGCAGTCGCGACAGGGCATCACGCACGTTCCATTGTTCGCCGGGGGCGGCGGCACCATCCTCGAACGCGAAGTCGCCCCGCTGCTCCGCATGGGCGTGGCGAAGGTCTACCGGCCCCCGCTCGACCTGGCCGAAGCCGTGCGGGACATGACGTCGCTTGCCAACGACGCCGCGAAGAAGCAGCCAGCCGCACCCAAGAACGGCGCAGCGCCCTTCCGTACGCTCGCAGAACGGCTGACCGCCATCGAGTGGAACGGCGTGGAACCCGCCGAGTCGCACGCCAACGGCAGACCAGTCGTGTGGGGCATCGGCGGACGCGGCGGGGCGGGGAAGAGCACGCTCATCGACGAGCTGCTGCTGCGCTTCCTCCGTTCCACGGACGGACGCGTCGGCGTGCTTACCGCCGACCCCACGCTCGGCGACCGTCTGCGCATGGTCCACTGCTACTCGCCGCGCGTGTTCGTCCGCTCCGTCAGCGTCGGCCCCGGCGACTCGACCGAGGCGAAGACGGCGCCGCTCGTCGCCGAACTGCGCGCGCACGGCTTCGACCTCATCCTCGTCGAGTCCGTCGGCCTCGGGCAGAACGAGCTTGGCGTTGCGCCCGTCGCCGACGCCTCGGTCTTCTGCATGACGCCGGAGTACGGCAGCGACGTGCAATTGGAGAAGGAAGCCCTCCTGAGGAGGGCCGACCTTGTCGTGATGAACAAGCGTGACTTCCCGCAGGCCGAGGCGCGGTACGCCCGCGTCCGCCGGTTCGTCGGAGACGAGGAGCGCGTCTTTCTCACCGAGGCCAAGCGTTTCGGCGACACAGGCGTCACCGCGCTCTTCAAAGAGATCGCCCGCCGCTCCGGCTTGTTTGCCCCCTCTCCCCTCCAGGGAAAGGGTTGGGGTGAGAGTGGAAGGCCGGTCGGCTGGGGCGAGAGCCCGTCGCCGGTGCCATTCAGCCGGCGCGGCTACCTCGGCGCGGTCGTCGACACCCACGAGGCGTACTACGCCGAGGCGGAGGAAGAGGCGGCGCTCGCATCGAATGGCGGAGCGTCGCGCGACTACCAGGCCGAGTACGACCGCATCTGGCAGACCTACGGTTTCGACGGCGACCTCTCCGGCGCGACCGTCGAGGACGGCGTCGCCTACCGCGAGACGCCCAGCGGGCGCGTTCCCATCGCCCGTGAGACGACGACCGGCCTCTGGACGCCCGTGCTCGGACTGCCGGACCGCGACGCCAGCCCGCGCCAGATCGTGCGCTATCTGTATACGCAGAACCTCCCCGGCGCGTTCCCGTTCACAGAGGGCGCGTACCGCTTCCGCCGCCGCGACGAGGACCCTATCCGTATGTTCGCCGGGCTGGGGATGCCGGAGACGACGAACGCCCGCTTCCACCTGCTCGCCGCCGGACACGGCGCGCCGCGGCTCTCGACCGCGTTCGATTCGCTCACGCTCTACGGCCTGGACTCCGACGAACCGGGCGCGCTCGCCAAGGTCGGGGAGGGCGGCGTCGCCGTCGACACGCTCGACGACATGTTGCGCCTCTACGACGGCTTCGACCTCGCTCGCACGTCCGTCTCGATGACGATCAACGGCCCCGCGCCGACGCTGATGGCGATGTTCCTCGTGGCGGCCCGCAAGCGCGGGTTCGACTGGAAGTCGCTGCGCGGCACCGTGCAAGCCGACATCCTCAAGGAGGTGCAGGCGCAGAACGAGGCGCTCTTCCCGCTGGAGCCGTCGCTCCGCCTCATCGCCGACATGACCGGGCACATGATGCGGGAGGCGCCGGGCTGGTACCCGCTCTCCATCTCCGGCTATCACATCGGCGAGGCGGGCGCGAACCCGGTGCAGGAGCTCGCGTTCACGCTCGCGAACGGCCTTACATACATCGAGACGCTGCGGGCGCGCGGGCTGCCCATTGAGGAGTTCACGCGCCGGTTCTCGTTCTTCTTCACGTCCGGCTCCGAGCTGGAGTTCAACGTGCTGGGACGCGTCGCACGGCGCGTGTGGGCGGTCGCGCTCAAACGCTGCTACGGCGTCGAGGGCCCCGGCCTTGCGCTGCGCTTCCACAGTCAGACGTCCGGGCGCTCGCTGCAGGACTCGGAGCCGCTGCACAACCTCACCCGCGTCGCGCTGCAGGCGGAGCACGCCCTCCACAACAACACCAACTCGCTCCACACAAACTCCTACAAGGAGACGTACACCACGCCGCAGGAGGACGACGTACTGCTCGCGATGGGCAGCCAGCAGATCCCGCTCGTGGAGAGCGGCGACTTCGGCTACATCGAGAACCTCAACCAGGGCGCGTACGGCCTGACCTACCTAGAGGCAGAGGTGGAGCGCGCCGTCCACCGCATCTTCCGCGAGATCGACCAGCAGGGCGGCGTCCTGCCCGCCATCGAGAACGAGTACTTCCGCACCGCCATCCAGGAGGAGGTGCAGCGCGAGCGCGGGGCGATGCACGACGGCAAGCGCCGCGTCGTTGGCGTGAACTACCTCACGAGCAGGGACGGGGCGAGGCCGCGCGGCGAACTCGTCCACATCCCCATGAAGGCGAAGCGCGCCCAGGCCGCCCGCACCTGTGCGTTCAAGCGCGAGCACGCCATCAAGGCCGAGGTTGCGCTCGAACGGCTACAGGCCGCCGCCGTCTCGGACGCAAACGTCTTCGAGGCGCTGCTCGACGCCGTGGAGCACGCCACCGTCGGCCAGATCACCCACGCGCTGTGGGAGGTCTGGGGACGGTTCCGCCCAAGCATGTAGGGCAGGGGGCTAGCTCAGCGCGTGGTTGACGACCGGCACCATCGCCGAGAGGTCGACGTGCGACTGCAGTGCCTCGTTCACCTGCGCCAGCGGGTACTGGTGCGTGATCATCTTCTCCACCGGCACGTCGATGCGCGTACGCATCAGCCGCATGGAGCGGATGATGTTCTCCACCTTCGAACCAACGACACCCGCAACGGTGAGGTCCTTGGCCGCGATGCGCGACGGGTCCATCTCCACGGAGGTCGGCAGGATGAGGCCGATGACGAGGTACTTCCCGCCATAGCGCACCATCTGCAAGCCCTCGTGAACGGACGTGCGCGCCCCCGATGCCTCGACGACGAGGTCCGGGCCGTTGCCGGTCAGCTCGCGCACGCGCTCGATGCGCGACTCGGGTGTCGAGTGGTCGGCAAGGTCGATCGTCTCGTCGGCGCCGAGTTCGCGGGCGAGTGCGAGGCGGTGGGACGGCGCGCCGATCATGATGGCGCGCCCCGCGCCGCGGGCCTTCGCCTGCACCATCGCGCCCATGCCGATGGGGCCGGAGCCCTGGATGACGACCGTGTCGCCGGGATCGGGCGCGTTGAGCTTCCGCAGGCCGCTCATCGTCGTGTGGTTGCCGATGACGGACATCAGCGCCCGCTCCGTGCTCATGTCGTCGGGCACGCGCATGATGGCGGGGTTCGGCTCCAGCAGCAGGTACTGGCCGAATCCGCCGCGCAGCATCGTGCCGGTGGACGGGTCGACGTGCGAGTTGCCGTAGTGGATGGCGTTCGTGCAGCGCAGCCCCATCAGGCAGTTGTAGCAGTGGCCGCACGGGGCGGAGTGGAACAACACGCGGTCACCCTCGCGAAGGGTTTCGCCGAGGATGTCCGTGCGGATGTTCGACCCGAGCGCCGCCACGACGCCGATGTTTTCGTGTCCCCAGATGATGGGGTGCGGCGCGTTGGGGTTGTACCAGTTGTGCGCGTCCGTCCCGCAGACCGCGGCCATGCTCATCTGCACGAGGATGTTGTCCGGCCCCACGTCCGGCACCGGGAACTCCTGCACTTCCAACGGGCGCTCAGCTCCGACGAACACCGCTGCCAGACAACTCTCCGCCATGAAGCACACTCCTCGTACAGGCTGGGGCGAGTCTAGAAGCGGGCAGGGGGAGCGTCAACGACGCGTTGAGCTATCCGACGTTCGGCTGCGGGCGCGACGTCATCCGCTTCACCCCATAGACGATACCGATGGCGGGGATGACCGCGAACACCAGCGGGAGCTCCCAGTCTCCCTTCACCGTTCCTCCGGCGATCAACAGCGCGAGCGCCACGTCGGCTACCACGTTCACCACGAGGAGCGCAGTGACGACGCGGACCCCTTTGAGCGAGAGCCCGGGCTGCGTCACGAGTATAAACAGCCCTATGGCGGCGAGCGGATGAACGAGGACCAGCACCAGCCGCTCCCCAAGGCTTCCGCCGTCCACGAACGAGCCCACGAGCGCCGTGTACACGGTGAAGGCTACCTGGAGCCCTGCCAGGACGAGCATGAGTACCCGGAATATCCTCATGGCACAACGGTAGGCAGAGGGCGCACGCGGGTCAAGGCGAACCCTCAACCCTGATTGTGACGACGTCGATGCCGTAGTACTGCCGGTGCTGTACACCGGATGCGTAATGCCGCAGCAGCCGGAACGACAGTTCGCCCGGGTCTGCAACCGCAGGTTGCGCTTCCAGGTACGCGAGCCTGTCCTGCAGGTTCTCCCTGCCGATAACCGAGGCCACGAATTCCAGCTCGGCTACGCCTGCTCCGGGGCGCGCCGACACATGCAACCACGGTGTCCTGTCTGCACTGTCACTCTTACTCAACGGCATCAGGCTGGTGACAGCCTCCTCGCCCGCTGAGCGCAGGCGCATCGTGGAAGACTCGTTCCATCGCATGCCGGCCGCAACGTCAACCATGAACGCGTCGATGGCGGGAAGCGTCGAGTCGTCGAGCGCAACCTCGAGCCGTTTACCCCGGCGGCCGCTGAACTCGACGAATGCCGTGAGCAGGACCGCCACGACCAGCCCGGACACTATCGGGTTCCCGAGAAGCGAACCCCACGACGGGCCGAGCACCAGTTCGACGACGTTCAGATGCTGCATGCCGATGCCGACAGCGAACGACAGGCCGATAACGAGCACCTTCCCCTGGTCGAGGCCGTCCTGCATGGCCGTTTGCAGGCCGCCGACGAAGAACAGCCCGAGTAACAGGAGCAGATACGCGCCCATGACCGGGTCGGGAACGGTGAGCAACAGAGCCGCGAATTTCGGCAACAGCGCAAGGAAAACGAAGACGGCCGCAATGGCGAACCCGACCCTGCGCGCGGCAACTCCCGTCAGGCCGATGAGCGAGGAGCCGAACGACGAGAAGGCCATCGTGGGGGGAGTTCCGGCTATGCCGGCCAGTAACATCCCAACGCTGTTGGCACCCACCGCCCCCTGCACCTGCCGGAAGTCGATCGCACGCTGTCGGCGCTGGGAGGCGTTCTGGATGATGACACTATCGCTGATGCCCTTTATGGCGAGCACCAGCGTGAGCACGATAAAGGTCGGCAGCAGCGTCCAGAACTCCAGCCCGAACATCAGGTCGAGCCCGGGGAACTGAAGGTCAGGGATGCCGAACCAGGGCGCGTCGATCACCCGCTGATAGTCGTAGATGCCGAAGACCGCGGCCACGACGCAGCCGACCCCGATGCTGATGAGCGCAGACCAGACACGCCACATGCCGGACGCGCGCAGGGTGAGCGCCGCAGACACCGCCAGCGTCACCGCGGCCACGACAGGGCCCGACGCCTGGGATCTCCCTTCAGACACGTCCGCTAGCCGCTCGAATACGACAGGGGCAATGGTGACTGCAACCAGCATGAGCACCGTTCCGGACACTACGGGCGTGATGATGCGTCTCATAAGGGGAAGCCACGCGGCCACTGCGAACTGGAAGAGCGATGAAACAACCAGGAGGGTCGCCAGCAGGGCAGGTCCGCCCTCCGACACCGCCGCCGCGGTTATCGCCACGAACTGGATGGTCGGCCCGGTGACCACCGTCAGCCCGCATCCAAGGCGCCACAACCGGACCGCCTGGATAGTCGTGACGACCGCATTGATGATGAACGCCGCGAAGACCGCCCATGTCAGGTAACCGTCGTCCTGACCGGTCGCCCGCACGGTGAGAATCACGACCAACACGGTCGGCGGCAGGGCGAGTACGACGTACTGAACGGCGACTCCCAACGCCAGGGGCAGAGGACATGGCTCGTCGGGGCCGTACCGGATATGTTCGTTGACGCGCACTCTCACTCCATGCCGATGCGGCGGCATGGTACGCGGTCGAGGTTCCGTGGAGAAAGGGGTACACGTCGCTGAACGCTGTGCGTTGCCGGAACGCGCGCGCTCCCATAACATCGCGCTCGCACGACACACGGAGGACTCCTCAATGGACATCGTCAACCCCATCGTCAGGAACCGGATGCGCGCAGGGCTGGAGGACTCGGACGCCTTCTGGGACAGCGCCGCGCGGGAGCTGCCCTGGCTGAAAACATGGGACACCGTCTACGAGGCCGACTACCCCTCGTTCCGCTGGTTCGTCGGCGGGCAGACCAACCTCTCCTACATGTGCGTCGACCACCAGAATGCATCGGGGCGCGGCGGGCACGCGGCGTTCATCTACGCCAGCGAGCGGGGCGTCCGGCAGGTGCTCACCTACGCCCAGCTGCAACGGCGCGTGGAGCAGGCCGCCGCCGCGCTGCGCGGCATGGGGCTCCGCAAGGGCGACCGTCTCACCATCTACATGCCGAACGCTCTCGAGACCACCATCCTGATGCTGGCAACCGTCCGCATCGGCGCGATCCACTCCATCGTGTTCGCGGGGTTCAGCGCGCCCGCGCTGGCCGACCGCATCCGCGCGAGCGGCTCACGGCTGGTCTTCTCCGCGGACGTGGCCTACCGGCGCGGTGGCGAGGTCAACCTCAAGAGCATCGTCGACGACGCGCTCGCTCTCGGCTGCGACACCGTCGAGCACCAGGTCGTGCTCCTGCGCAACGAGGACGTGCCGATGACGAGCGGGCGAGACCTCTCCTGGGACGAGTTCATCGAGCGCGGGAAGGGCTACAGCGGCGCTATCGAGCCGATGGAGGCGAACGAACCCGCCTACATCCTTGCCACGTCCGGCACCACCGCCACGCCGAAGCTCGCCGTCCACACGCACGGCGGCTACCCGGTCGGCGTGTACAACCAGGGCAAGTGGTGCTTCGGCCTCAACGCCAACGACGTCTGGTGGGCGACCTCCGACCTCGGCTGGGCCGTCGGCCACTCGTACATCGTCTACGGCCCGTTGCTGTTCGGCGCGACGTCCATCCTCTACGAGGGCGCGCTCGACTACCCGGGGCCGGACGTGTTCTGGCGGCTCATCGAGGAGTTCGGCATCACGGGCGTCTTCACCTCGCCCACCGCCGTTCGCCTGCTGATGCGGTTCGGCGAGGAGCCCGCGAAGGGTTTCGACCTCTCGACGCTCATCCGCATCGTCTGCGCCGGCGAGGTGCTGAACCCACCCGCGTGGGAGTGGCTGCAGAAGCGCGTGCTGGAGGACCGCATCCCCGTCATCGACAACTGGTGGCAGACGGAGACCGGCGCGCCGGTCGTCGGCAACCCATACGGCATCGCGATGCTGCCGCAGAAGCCCGGCTCCGCGGGCGTGCCGCTGCCCGGCATGGACCTCGCGGTGATGACGCCCGAAGGGCAGATGTGCGAGCCGGGCGAGAAGGGCATCCTCGTGCTGCGCCGCCCGTTCCCGAACCTGACCCCGACGCTCTGGGGCGACCCGGAGCGGTACGGCACCGACTACTGGGAGCGCGTGCACGGCGTCTACTTCACAGGCGACCTCGCGGAGATAGACGAGGACGGCTACGTCTGGTTCTCGGGCCGCGCGGACGAGGTCATCAAGATCGCGGCGCACCGCCTCGGCACCATCGAGGTCGAGTCCGCGTTCCTCCGCCACGACGACGTCGCCGAGGCTGGCGTCACGGGGCGTCCGGACGAGCTGCGCGGCGAGGTCATATCGTCGTTCATCGTCCTCAAGGAGGGGCGCACCGCGAGCGACCAGCTGCGCACCGAACTCATCGCGACCGTCCGGCGGGAGCTCGGCCCGTTCGCCGTCATCGGCGAGGTCAACTTCGTGAAGATGCTGCCCAAGACGCGCAGCGGGAAGATCATGCGCCGCGTCCTGAAGGCGGTTACGCTCGACACCGACCCCGGCGACATCACGACGATCGAGGACGAGGGCTCCGTCGACGAGGCCCGCGCCGCGTGGCAGGAGATGAAAGAGCAGGTCGGCGGGTAGGAACTCTATCCCGTAATCGCCTAGCGCCGAGGGCATGCATGAAGAACTGGGTACTGGATACATTAGCTTTTGTCGTAGATGTCGGTCGCAGACCAGTTCCCTACATCTTCGCGGGCCTGATTGCTGGATGGTTAGCCACTTCGCTGGAAATGATCAAGGATGATGAGACAGCAATGTGGATGACGGCCCTCTTGGCAGTCGCAGTTTCTCTAATATTCTTACCCCCGTTTCTGTGGGCCACCCAGTGGGCAAAAAACCATCGTGCGCCTTCTTCTAAGGCAAGAGCCTTTGACCCAAACGACATCGGCAGGTGGGTAGTATCAATCTTCATAGGAGCAGCATTGTTCTTCTTATGGGCACTACTGTTGCCTCGGTATTCGTGAAATCTAGACGAGCAACTCCTTGCGCACCGCTCCGCGCACGACGCCCTTGACACTCCACCCTCGCCTGCATACTGTCGCGCATATCCCGGAGGTGAGGCGATGGCAACGGCAGTCAGCAGCGTAACGCAGTACAAGATGCTCATCGGCGGCGAATGGGTCGGCGCCGCGTCAGGGCAGACCTACGACTCAATGAACCCGTACACCGGCCAGACGTGGGCGCAGATGCCGGACGCGCAGGCGGAGGACGTCGACCGCGCGGTGCAGGCGGCGCGCAAGGCGGTGAAGGACCCGGCGTGGCGCGGGATGGTGCCCGCGCAGCGCGGTGCGCTCCTGCGCAGGCTCGGGGACATCGTCGCTGAGAACGCCGAGCACCTCGGCCAAGTCGAGACGCGCGACAACGGCAAGCTGATCCGCGAGATGTCCGCCCAGTGCAAGGCGGTGCCCAGCTACTTCTACTTCTACGCCGGACTCGCCGACAAGATACAGGGCGCGACCATCCCGCTGGAGAAGACGTCCGTCTTCAACTACACGCTCCGCGAGCCGATCGGCGTCGTGGGCATCATCATCCCGTGGAACTCGCCGCTGCTGCTCCTCTCGTTCAGTCTTGCAGCCGCCCTCGCCGCCGGGAACGCGGTGGTCGTGAAACCGTCCGAGCACGCGTCGGCCTCCACGCTGGAGTTCGCCAAGCTCGTGGAGCAGGCAGGGTTCCCGCCGGGCATCTTCAACGTCGTGACGGGGTACGGCGCGGTGACAGGCTCCGCGATGGCGAGCCACCCCGGCATCGGCAAGCTCTCGTTCACCGGCGGGCCGGAGACGGCGCGCAAGATCGCGGAGCAGGCGGCGCTGAACCTCACGCCGACGCTGCTCGAGCTCGGAGGGAAGTCGCCCAACATCGTCTTCCCGGACGCCGACCTGCAGAACGCGGTGAACGGCACCATCGCGGGCATCTTCGCCGCCGGCGGCCAGACGTGCATCGCGGGCTCGCGCCTGCTCCTGCACGAGGAGATCCACGACGAGTTCATGGAGCGGCTCGTGGCGCGCACCCGCGGTATCAGGATGGGCGACCCCGCCGCGATGGAGTCGGAACTCGGCCCGCTGGCAACGACGGCCCAGCTCGCGAAGGTGGAGTCGTTCGTGGAGAGCGCACGCGGGGAGGGGGCAGAACTCGTCTACGGCGGCTGCCGCCCGGACTCGCCCGACCTGGCGTCGGGCTGGTTCTACATGCCCACCATCTTCGGCAACGTCCGGAACGACATGTACGTCGCGCAGGAGGAGGTGTTCGGGCCGGTGCTCGGCGTGCAGCGCTTCCGCGAAGAGGAAGAAGCGGTCGCGCTCGCCAACGACACGCGGTACGGACTCGCGGCGGGCATCTGGACGGACGACATCAAGCGCGCGCACCGGCTCGCCCGCGACCTGGACGCGGGCACCGTCTGGATCAACATGTACCGGGCGCTGTCGTACGCGTCGCCGTTCGGCGGGTACAAGGGCTCCGGCCACGGCCGCGAGCTGGGGGTCGAGGCCATCAACGAGTTCACGCAGGTCAAGAGCGTCTGGGTCGAACTCGCCGAGACGACGCCGGACCCGTTCGTGCTGCGGATCTAGTCAGCGACGAACAACTCTTCGAGCGTCCAGCGTTTGCGGATGATCTCCGTCTCGTAGAGATAGTCCACGACCGCGCGCACGGACGCGCCGTGCGCGTCGAGCCCCTGCGCCCGGGGGAAGAGGCCGATGCGCCGCAGGTCGCCCGCGAGCAACCCCTGGTGGACGGAATCGTCCGGCTCCTCGTCCATGTATATGGCGGTCGCCTCGTCCATCGCCTTGCAGACGGCGTCGGCGAGGCCGGGGTACTCCGTGACGGACTCCTCCTTCATCACCAGCAGCGTGTTGATGGGGAAGACGCCCGTCTCCTCGTGGTACTGCTGCAACAGCGGGTAGGGGTCGTCGACCAGCAGATGGACGTTGTCGGCCTGCGCCGCGTTGCCGCCCGCGACCACGAGCGCGTCGAGGTCGCCCGCCGCGAGCCGTGCGTCGAGGTCCGACATCTGCTCGCGGGCGAAGCGCTCCGGCTTGGGGTAAGGCACGCCGCGCAGCGAGTCGTTCTCGCCCTCGACCCACGTGATGCTGTCCGCTGCCACGCCGTAGTGGTGCGCGAGGATGCCGCGCAGCCAGACCGCCGGGTTCGACGCGAACCCGAGCGGCACGCCGACACGCTTGCCCGCGAGGTCGCCGATCCCCGCGATGCCCGCGCCGTCGTTGACTGTGACGCCGGTGAGCGGGAAGAAGAGGTTGGGGAAGATGGGTAGCGCGACGAGGCGCACGCCGTTGTCCTTCGCTACGATGAAGTTGCCGATGGTCAGTTCGCCAACGTCGTACGGGCGTGTCGTCACCATCGCGGGGAAGATGGGCGCCGGGGCAGGGCCGGCGTCGACGAGTTCGACGTCAGGAAAGTCGACGGCGACGCGGCCGCTGAGCAGGTGTCGTGTGATGAGGCGGTTCCCGACCGCTACGGAGACTGCCATTACGGCGTTGTCGTCGTGGCGGAGGAGAATACCGCGCTGCGCCCGCTCTCGACGTCGTAGCGGTGGCGCTGCACCGTGTCCAGGTCCATGCTCGTGATGCGGCAGTAGATCGTCTCGTCGGTGGTCGAGCCCTGCACGCTGTGTATCTCGCCCGGCAGGATGTAGTGGACGTCGCCCGCCCCCTGCTCCATGGTCTGCACCAGTTGGAACGACGGTATCTCCCTGTCGTCGCCCGTGTGCACGTAGGCGTAGCGCGACTGGGTGTTGCCGCCGCTCTTGACGCCGTACGCAACCCAGCAGTAGCCGTGGTCGTGCGGCGCAGGACGCTTGAGCTCCTGCGGGCCCTGCCGGTAGGCGAGGACGACGAAGCCGGGGTTCGGGTGGCCGTACTCGGTATCCCGGTAGATCTCGTAGGTACCGTTGGCGTCGCCGAACTTCTCGCTGTTCTCCGGCCAGCCGTTCTCGAACGCACGCCGCATCAGGATGGCGATGTTGTGCGCCTGCTGCACGGAGTCGCGGTGCGTCGCGAACACCTCACGGAGGTCGGCGATGAACTGCTGCTCGGTGTAGACCGCGGTCTGTGTCATATCGGTTCTCCTCTCTGAAGTCCTGCCTGCAACGGCGGTAGTTTACGTCTCCAGCGTCGTCTCGAAGAAGAGGTCCTCAACGGCGAGCGGGCCGGGGATGAGGCCCTGCTCGACCTCGTAGCCGATGAACCGCTCTAGGTTCGCGCGGTTCGCCGCGACGCCGGTCGGCCACGGGTCGGGCCCGAGCACGCGGCGCTCCTCTTCCAGGTAGTGACGGCCCCACGTGAGCCTGCTCCAGTTGGGGTCGTCCATGAAGCGCGACCACTGCCGCTTCGCCTGTTCGAAGCCGTCCAGCAGGCTCACCGGCGCCCACGGATGCTGCTCCGCTACCTCCGACTTCATCGCCACCACGTGCATGATGGGATAGAAGCCGTTGCGCTGGTAGTAGCTGACTTCCTCGGCGCGCGGGTCGTCGAACAGCCTGCCGACCTCCGGCGCGCCGTCCAGGTACGGCTGGGGCGGTCGCGGCGACAGGAAAGCCGACACCTCTCCTTCCACGAGCGCGTCGCCGAGCCTGCGCCCCCGGTCCATGCGCTCGAGCGTCACACCGGGCGGCGGGTCGAACGCGACCGGCTCGTCCGAGGTGGTCACCCACGTGACGCCGCCCAGCGGCACCCCGTACTCGCTGCCCAGGTCGCCCTTCGCGAGCACGGAGAGCGTCGTCTGGAACGAGCGGAGCGCCACGCGCTTGCCGATGAGGTCCTTCGGCCCGCGGATGCCGGACTGCGTGTTTACGTACATCTGCGACTGGCTGAACAGCCGACGGGGGAAGACGGGGATGGCCGTGAGCGCCGCGCCGCGCGCCTTCGCCATGACGTACGAACCGAGCGACAACTCGCAGACGTCGAACTCGCGGTGCAGCAGCATGCGCTCGTGCCGCCTGCCGCCCACGTCGTCCTGTCCAACGATGAGCACGGTGGGGTCGATGCCCTTGGGACGCACCGTCCCTTCCACCCACGGCACGTGCCTGTCGTAATGCTCCAGCGCGATGCTCAGGGGAACGTTCGCCATCTATATCTCCTCTCCGTACTCGCGCGCCATCTCCCGGATGTGGGTCTCCTGCAGCAGGGTGGAGCGGCCGTTCTCCCAGAACAGCTCGCCGTCCAGCTCGATCGTCTGATCGGACACATAGGCGGAGAGCGGTGCGGGCGTCCTGCCGATGTGGAAGTGCATCACGTCCTGGTTGCTCTGCTGTCCCGGTCGCTTCGTCGCCTTGGGGTGGAAGCCGCCGTGGAACGAATCGAGCGCGTACGCGGCCTCGGTCCCGTAGCGCGCCTCGCTCACGTCCAGCAGGTGCTGGAGTTGCGCGCTCGTCCAGACCGTGTTGCCGGTCGGGTCGTCCTTCTGGTTCTCGCGCGCAGGCTCCTCGCGCCACTCGATGCCCTTGAGCGTGTTGTCCCGTATCTCCAGCAGCATCGGGTTGTGGAACTGCTCGCGGTCCGCCATCCCCGGATGGTCGAACGCGACGACGCCGTTCCCGTCCGCGCTGCCGATGGGCGCGTACACCTCGCCGGGAAAGACGCGTTCGGAGCGGCTCATCTCCGCGTCCTGCACGAAGAAGGCGTCCGCAACCTCGCTCCCCGACGCGACTCGCCCCGTGACCTCGGTGCCGCGCGGGCTCGTGACGCGGTAGGTCGACGCCTGCCCCGTCCGCTCCTCGATGCGGTGCGCCAGCGCCATGACGAGACGCCAGTCGAAGTGAGCGTGGGGCGTGGTCATGCCCTCGGGCGCGCGGATGCGGTTGTTAATGCGCACCAGCCCCGCTGCGCCGTTCGCCCGCAGGTGGTCCAGCAGCACGGCACGGTTCAGATTGCAGTTCATCAGCAGCTTGTCGGCGCCCAGCACCGCGCCGGCTACCGGGGCGGGCAGCTCCTCGACGCGGCCCAGCGAGTCCACCCAGAGCGAGTAGGGGACGCCGCCTGCCTCAGCGATGGCCTGCTCCAGCAGCGCCGCGAGTTCCGGGTCGAGCGCACCGCGCTCGTTCAGCAGCAGCACCGCCTCGCCCGGTTCGACGGTGGCGCAATGCCTGATCAGGTTGGCAACGCCCGTTTGAACGGCTGCGGCATCGGCCATCGTGCTCCTCCTTGCCTGTCTAGTTCAGCCCGTAGAAGCGCTCCGCGTTGCCGTGCAGGATGGCCGCCTTGTCCGCGTCGGTCAGCGACGGGTTCTCGCGGATCTCGGCGATCTCCTCCTTGCACGTCTCGTGGTTGACCTCGTGCGGGAAGTCGGAGGAGAAGATGAACGCCTTGTTGCCGGCCACCTTCACGGCGAAGGGGAGCGTCAGTTCGCCGCCCTCGACGCCGACGTACACGCGGCCCTCGTCGACGTGCTTCAGGATGTAGTCCGTTACGGACTCGCCGTCCTTCAACTGCATGAATCGCTGGTTCGGATCGTACTGGATGTGGCTGTCCCACGAGCGCTGGAAGCGCTCCAGGCAGCCCACGAACCAGGCGCAGCCCGCCTCCAGGAAGCCGTATTTCGCGTTCGGGTAGCGCTCCAGCACGCCGTTGAAGACGATGCCGGCGAAGTTGACCATCTGGCCGAACGGGTGGCCGAGCGCGTTCACCGGAGCGTAGGGACTCATGTCGTCCAGCCCCATGTGGTCGTGCACGCCGCCGTGGATGCCGATAGCGCAGCCGAGGCGGTCGGCCTCCTCGTAGATCGGCCAGTATTTCGGGTCGCCCAGGTGGTTCTGCAATTGGAGCGCGCCCGTGCCGGGGAGCATCGCGCCGGAGAAGCCGAGTTCTTTCACGATGCGCCGCAGCTCGACGGCGGCCTCCGCGGGCTCCTGGAGCGGGATGAGACCCATCGCCTGGAAGCGCGAGTCCTTGCTGACGTACTCGTCGTAGACCCAATTGTTGTAGGCCCGCGCGAGTTCGATTGCCCAGTCGCGGCTGACGACGCGCCCGAACGCGAGACCGTTGGACGTGTAGAGCACCGTCTTGTCGACGCCCACGTCGTTCAGGAAGTCGATCCAGCCCTCGCGCCCGACGCGCGCGAATGCGCCTTCCGGCAGGAAGTGGCGGTTGGCTGCGTGCAGGTGGTCGTTGGGCGGGAAGGGCCCGCGCGTCGTCACGAAGCTGCGGTCGCGGTAATCTTCCGGCATGCGCGCCCAGATGGCGTCGTGGTCCTCGACCAGGTGGCCGTCGCCGTCAACGATGCGTTCGATGTTTTCAGTGACCATGGCTCTTATCTCCTTGGAGTCGTCCTGGTTCCGTGCCTAGTTCGCCGCCAGCCGGTAGAAGCGGGCCGCGTTGCGGTACATCACCGCTTCCTTGTCGTCAGCCGACATGTCCGCGTTCTCACGCAGTTCGTCCAACTCCGCCTTGCAGGTGTTGGCGTCGACCTCGTGCGGGTAGTCGGACGAAAAGAGATACGGCTTGTTGCCGGTGAGACGCACCGCCTCGGGCAGCGCGAGCTCGTCGCCCTCGACGCCGACGAAGATGCGGTCCTCGTCGATGTGCCGGCAGATGTAGTCGGAGACGCGCTCGCCTTCGCGGATCTGGAGGAAGCGGCCTCGCGGGTCGTATTGGACGTGGGACGCCCATGAGCCGTTGAAGCGCTCCATGCAGGTGAGCAGCCACGCCGCGCCCGCCTCCAGGAAGCCGATGCGGACGCCGGGGTACTTGTCGAACACGCCGTTGAAGATGATGCCCGCGAACGCCACCATCTGCCCCATCGGGTGACCGAGCGCGTTGATGGGCGCGTACGGGCTCATGTCGTCCATCAGGAAGCCCTCGTGCGCGCCGCCGTGGATGCCGAGGGCGCAGCCGAGCCGCTCAGCCTCCGCGTAGACTGGCCAGAACCTGCTGTCGCCGAGATGCGGCTGCTGTGCGCCGGTCGACGGCAGCATCGCGCCGACGAAACCCAGGTCCTGCACGATGCGACGCAGCTCTTCGGCCGCCGCGTCCGGCTCCTGCAGGGGCAGCAGGCCCATCGCCTGGAAGCGGTCGCCGCGCTTGAGGTAGGTGTCGTATACCCAGTTGTTGTACGCCTGCGCGAGCATGACGGCCCAGTCGCGGCTCACGATCTTCCCGAAACCGAGGCCGCTGGTCGTGTAGAGCACCGTCGAGTCCACGCCGACCTCGTCGAGGAACTCCATCCAGCCGTCCGGCCCGACGTTCGCGAACGCGCCGGGAGGCGTGATGTGCCGGTTCGCCGAGTGGAGGTGGTCTATGGGCGGGAAGGGATTACGCTCCGATCGCGCCTCGCCGAAACTCTTGCCCTTGAACTCGTCCGGCATGTACGAAACGATGCCGGCGATGTCCTCCATGATGTGGCCGTCGCCGTCGATGATGCGTTCCAGGTTTGCCGTAGCCATTCCTGCCTCCTGAGTACTCCTATGTGGGTACGTGCGCGCGGATTGTACGGCGATGGCACGCCAGCGGCAAATCAGAAAGGCGACCTGGGCGAAGGCTTCGGAACCGGCATCGGGGGGGCCTGGGGCAGAAGGTCTTCGTCATCCCATTCCTCGTCCCAGTCGTCGGGACGTCCATCGTACCCTCGCGACTGCCAGTAGGCGTCATGGTTTGGGTTCAATTGGTTTGCCCGATTGTCTCGGTCGCTGTTCTTACCCATCGTAGACTCCCCCTACTTCACGGTTATCCTTGACTTCCAGTCGGCGGGTCGCTTTGAGAACCCGCGAGCCCGCCAGAAGGCATCGTTGTTTGGATTCAGTTGGTTCTTGCGGTCATCCCCAGCATCTACCGTCCTTATCCCTGCAGCTGCAGCCGACTGGATCTTGAGGAGGTGCTTACGGAGAGCTTCCGGATTCTGATTCTTCTTCTTGAGTTGCTCCAGCGCTGCGGCAATCTGGTCAGTAACGGATTGCATAGGCCTCAACTCCCTGGGCATCCGATGCCTCCTGTGTAGTTTTGGTTATGGATACATCATCGCTGGAGTTAGTGTCAATACTACACTCGACGTTAGCCGAGTAGGTATCTGTGGTATGACTGACTTGACCACGCCCCCCGCGTGGACGCCGCACGCGTTCCCGCGCATAATAGGGCGCATCCTGCGCCGCCGCGCGCACGTCCACGGAGGGAGTACACATGGTAACGAGAACCGCCGACCTCGCCGAATGGCAAGAACCGGAAGGCATGAACAAGGCCGGCTTCGGCTTCTGGAAGACGCCGAAGTCCCACTACGACCTCTTCATGGAGTCGCAGGGCATCGACATCCACCGCGACATCGGCGTCCGCCGCATCCAGGATCTGCCGCTCAAGCCGTGGAAGCGCCTCGGCGGCAACGGCATCGCCATCCAGCTGCTCGGCACCGAGCACCTCTGGGGCATGTACGTCGTCGAGGTCCCCGGCGCGGGCGCCCTCAACCCCGAGAAGCACATGTACGAGAAGATCATGTACGTCGCGGAGGGCAGGGGCTCCACCGAGGTCTGGCAGGACAGCAACCCCAACAAGAAGCAGGTCTTCGAGTGGAGCCAGGGCTCGCTCTTCGGCATCCCGCTGAACGCCCGGCACCGCCTCGTGAACGCCACCTCCAGCCCGGCGCTCCTTCTCGCCGCCACCACCGCGCCGAACATCGTCAACCTCGTCCGCGACCCCGAGTTCGTCCTCAACAACCCCTACGAGTTCACCAACCTCTTCGACGCCGAGGACGACTACTTCAAGCCCGTCGAGGACATCCACGCCGACCCGGTCCGCGGCCTTGCCATGCGCCGCACGAACGTCATCCCGGACATCGTCAACTGCCACCTCCCGCGCGACAACCGTCGCTCCTTCAGCTACCGCCGAGTGGAGCCGCACATGGCCGGCGCGAACTTCTACATGAAGATCGGCCAGTACGAGACCGGCCAGTACTCCAAGGCGCACAAACACTCGTCCGGGGCCATCCTCGTCTGCATCAAGGGCAAGGGCTACAGCATCACCTGGCCTGACAGGCTCGGCGAGCGCCCGTTCGAGGCCGGCACCGGCAACGAGGTGAAACGGCAGGACTACGAGCCCGTCGGCATGATCAGCGCCGCGCCCATGACCGGCGACTGGTTCCACCAGCACTTCGGCACGTCGCCCAACGGCATCCGCTTCCTCATCTTCGACGGCCCCTACGGCCCGGGGATGCGCAACGGCGCGGCGCCCGGCTCCGAATCCCGCGACGGCGGCGCGCAGGACACGCGCGACGGCGGCAGGGCGATCGCGTACCCCGACCAGGACCCCGCCATCCGCGCCGAGTACGAGCGCATGATCGGCCTCGAGGGGCTCGTGAGCACTATGCCGGAGTGGGCCTACACCGACTACAGCCCGCCCCCCGGCGCCGCGGACGTCGGCGGCTTCTAGCCTGACGTGCAACGTTAGAAGAGGGCGGCCTTGTGGCCGCCCTCTTTGCTTGAATCCTGTACGTCGAGCCCTAGTCCCGGATGTCCTGCAGGAACCACTCCGTCGGCAGTTCGCGCCCGAGGCCCTGCTCCTTCGCCTTGCGGTAGACGACCTCGCCGACCGCCGCAAATTGCAGCCCCTGGTTGCCGGAGTTCAGGTAGAGCGTGATCTGGTCCCGCGACGCGCGGCTCACCCTGCCGCTCGCCAAGTCGTTGAACGTCGGTGTCTCGTCGGTTCCCCCCGCGTTCACCCGCGCCTCGCGCAGCCGGGCAGGGAGGCGCTGCTTCTGTTCGTCCGTCCCCCCGATGTAGTCGCCGCGGTTGTAGCCGTCACCCATGCTCCGCACGTCCTCGTTGCTGGGCCGCGAGTGCGCCACGCCCTGCTTGACGGTGACGTCGGCGCGCTCGAACACGCGAGCGTCCAGCTCGCCGCGCACGTCGGTCACGTGCTGCCCCGGCGAGAGCCAGTCGCCCTTCAGCGCAGGCTCCATCGCGTTCGTGCACGCAGAGACGATGTCCACGTCCTCCACCGCCGCCTCCGGCGTGTCCACCGCGCGCACCTCGAGCTCCAGCTTGGCCGACATCTCCTCCGCATAGCGCTCGCGGTTCGCCTTCGTGGGGCTGAACACCTTCACGCTGCGGATGTCGCGCACCGCCGCGAATGCCTCCAGGTACGTCCGCGCCATCCCGCCGGAGCCGAGCATCCCCACGGTCTGCGAGTCGGGCCGCGAGAGGTACCGTACGCCGAGTCCCGCGCCGCCACCCACGCGCATGTGCTGCAGGATGCCGTCGTTGATCATCGCCAGGGGCTCGCCGTCGCGCGTACTGAACAGCA
Source organism: Dehalococcoidia bacterium (assembly GCA_965220655.1). GTDB lineage: Bacteria > Chloroflexota > Dehalococcoidia > Lucifugimonadales > Australimonadaceae > Bin16. The sequence goes on from CBDCQO010000006.1 coordinate 92,931, forward strand.
TGATCAGCCCGCAGTACGTGCCCGGCTCCATGCAGTACTTCTCTTCCTTCCAGTAGCCGTGCTCGTCGCGCGGCCAGTAGAGGATGTCCGACTTCATGCGGATGGCAAACACGCCAAGCGCATCGCTCGCGCCCTCCATCGTGCCCCAGCGATAGTAGCCGTCCGGCCGCTGCGCCGGCATGTACAGGTCGATGCGGGGCCGGTGAACGGACTCGCCGGTCGGCAGTCCGCGGAACGCGTAGTCCTGCGCGTCTATGCACTCGTCCATCGGGAGCAGCCGCTCCACGGTCGCGTTGTCTATCAACAGCATCTCTTTCTCCTTTGTGTACTAGTCCACCGTCGGCACCTGGTGCTCGAGGAACATCTCCTTGCGCTGCTCGCCGGACTCCTCGATCGCCAGCAGCAGTTCGATCGTGGCGTTGCCCCAACGCGCGTGGGCGGGCAGGGGGCGTCCGGTCGTGATGGCGTCGTAGAACGTGTTGAGCCGCCCGTCGCGGCCGTCCTCCACCGTCACGAGCGGGATCTCGCTGCGCTCCTTGTTGCCGTAGACGGTGAGCCCGCCCGGCGAGAGCCGAACGTCGGCGTCGTCGAAGCTCACCATCAGCGGCCCGCCGAGCAGCCAGCCAGCGCTCGATGGCCCGGTCGGCGGCTCTGGAGGGCCGGCCCTGCCGAGACCGTACCGCTCCGCACGCGCCGCAGCCTCCTCCCAGTCCGGGTCGGTGGCCTCGGCCAGCTCCTTGCGCGCCGCGGCGTGCTTATCGGGGTCGGGGAAGATGCCCTCCCTCCCGACGCCGTGCATGAACTCGCGCGAGTCCCAGTGATCGTAGCCGCTGTAGACGGCGGTGCAGAACACGCCGTTCTCGAACTCCAGGTACGCGGCGTGCGCTCCCGGCACGCGACGGGCAGGGTCCCACGCGACAGCGGTGCCGCGCACGCTCCGCACCATGCCGCCGCCTATGGTGCGAATGATGTCGAACTGGTGCGGCCCCTGCCGCCAGAGGATGCCGCCGCCGGGCCCCGGCGTGAGCTCCTCCCCCGAGCGCGGACGGTACAGCCAGTCCTGGTAACGCCAGTGGTGCATCATCCGCAGCTCGCCGAACTCGCCCGTGCGCACCATCTCGCGGATGCGCAGCACGCGCGGCTCGAAGCTGTGCTTCACGTTCACGCCCAGCAGCACGCCCTGCCGTTCCGCAGACTCCGCAAGCGCCGTGCCCTCCTCCACGTTGATCGTCATCGGTTTCTCGATGAGCACGTTCTTGCCGTACGACATCGCGAGTTCGCAGTGCTGGGAGTGCAGTATAGTCGGCGTCGCGATGTAGACGAGATCGATGCGCGGGTCCTTGCACATCTCCTCGGCGCTCGTGTGCGTCGCCGCGTCCGGGAAGTCCTGCGCGAAGCGGCCGAGTATCTCCGTGTCGAGGTCCGCCGCCGCGATGATCTTGAAGCGCGGGTTGAACGCCATCCTCGGGATCATGGCGACCGCCGCGCCGCCCAGCCCGATGATGCCGATGCCCAGCACGGTCGAGTTCTCAGTGGTCATGCGCCCTCCTCCTGCGAGGCTCCGGATGCGGCGCAGGATAGCACCTTGCCTTTGCCTTGCGCCGCCCCGCGTCCTATGCTTGCGGCACCACAGCAAGCACGCGCGCGGCGCGTAGCCGCGCCAGGAGGCGAACATGGCTAGCATCGTCCTCGGCATTGGCAGTTCGCACGGCCCCTCGATACAGACCGACCCCGTCGGTTGGCCGCGCCTCGGCGACGCCGACACCCGCGACCCGCGCTTCGACTACCAGTCGCTGCTCGCCAACGCGCCGTCCGACATCGAGGCGCAGCTGACGCCGGAGAAGCAGCGCGAGCGCTACGAGGCCGCGCATGCCGCCATCGGCAAGCTGCGCACGGCGCTCGACGACGCAAAGCCCGACGTGCTCGTCGTCATCAGCAACCCCCACCGCGTATGGGCCGATGAGACGCGCGCCGTCTTCGCCGTCATGCGCGCCGAGTCGCTTCCGGTCGCCGAGCGGCAGGGATTCGACCCCGATGCTCGCTTCCGCTCGAACGAGGAGCGCCGGGCGCCCGTCATCAACGACCGCCCCGGCCAGCCGCAGCTCGCCGAGCACCTCATCACGGCGCTCAACGACGACGGCTTCGACGTCGGGTGCGGCGACGGCGTGCGCGACGGTCACGCCCTGGACGACGCATTCGCCTACGCGCACCACTTCGTCATGCCGGACGAGAACCTGCCGGTCGTGCCGTTCATGGTCAGCCGCTACCTGCCGTACCAGGCGAGCGCCGCCCGCTGCTATGCGATGGGAGGAGCGCTGCGCCGCGCCATCGAGTCGTGGGACGCCGACGCCCGCGTCGCGCTCATGGCGTCCGGCGGCCTCAGCCACCAAATCATCGACGAAGAGCTCGACCGGGGCGTTATCGCCGCGCTGGAGAGCGGCGACGAGCAGGCGCTCGGGGCACTGGAGCGCAACCGGCTGAACGGCGCTCCCGGCACGCCGGAGATCCTCAATTGGGTGGCGGTCGCGGGCGCGATGTCACCCGGGACCATGACGCTGCTCGACTACCTCCCGTGCTACCGCTCGATGGCGGGCACTGGCCACGGCCTCACCTTCGGGGTGTGGGGATAGGAGACAGACCTTGGAACTCAGCGAAGCACTCCCGTTCCTGGAAGCCAACCACCTCGCTGTCGTCAGCACGGTCGGCACATCCGGACGCGCCCAGGCCACCGTGGTCAGTGCGGGGTTCGTCGACGGGCAGGTCGCCTTCGTCTCGCGCGGCGAGACGGTCAAGGTGCGCAACGCCCGCCGCAGCGGCCAGTGCTCAGTCACGGTCATCAACCCGGAGAACACGCGCTACGTGACGGTGCAGGGCGCCGCTTCGGTGCACGGCTGGAACGACACTGACGAGGCCACGCTGCTCGGCTTGCTGCGCAAGGCCTACAGCGGCGCGGGGCGTCCGCCAGAGCGGTGGGACGACTTCGACACCGCGATGCGGAACGAGCAGCGCACCGTCGTATTCGTCACGCCGGAGCGCGTCTACGGCAGCCTCCACCAGCGCGCCTAGTCGGACATGACCTCCATCTTCGCCCCCGCCTCGGTGTAGACGACCTCAGGCATCGTGGAGGCCACCCCGTTCTGACGCAGCTTCTCCTCGAAGTGCTGCCGTACGTACGGGTCCTCTAGGTGGTAGGGGATAGCGTTCCCGCCGTCCGTGATGTCGGCGTGCTGCCTGATGAGTTCCCCTTCCTCCGCGAAGTCGTTGGCCCGGTTCCTGCTCGACTCAGGGTTGCCCGGCATCGGGCCCGTGTAGTTGAAGACGCGGAACGGCTCTTTCCCGACTGCAAAATGCTGGTGGAACCAGTTGGCCGGACCGGGTGCCGCGCTGATAAGCCCGCCGGGTACGTACTCCTGGATCTTGACCAGGTCGCCCTTGCCGTTCTGCCACGGCGTCAGACCGCCCTCGTTGCTCGGCCAAGTCCACGAGAAGCCCTCGCCCTTGCAACAGACGAGCACCGCGCCGGACGCGTGTGCGTGCGCCTTCGCATACCGCCCGCTGGGGTACTCGGCGAGCCATCCCTGGATCATCGTGTTGCCCACCTGGTTCGGAGCTACCCACCGGAAGCCGGGGCCCCGGTTGTTGTCGAGCGGCAGGTAGGCGTTCTGGATGTCCGGCAGCAGGTTGGACGTCACCATCGCGCGGCCGCGCACCGGCTGCGGTTCTATCTCGTCGTTCGGGTTCCAGAAGTCCTCGAGGTTCCCGCCGAGCCGGTCGTCGAAGTTGAACTCGCAGTTGAACACGAAGTTCATGTTCTGGAACGCGTTGATCGTCCGGGGCGCGGAGTTGACCGCGAGCAACAGGGCAGGGGCCGACGATGCGTTGATGATGCGGAAGTTAGCGTTCAGCGGTATCGCGAACAGGCTCCACGGCTGCCACTCGAACGCGGTCATCGCCGTATCGCCGTTGCGCCACACTTCGGTGCTGCCACGGCCTTCCAGCACGATGTAGCGCTCCTCGTACATCTGGCGCTGGGGGTGCAGCGCGCCGCGCGGCGGCACCTCCACCACGAACATGCCGGTCGCATTGTTCGTGCCCGTCACCTGGATGTACGTGCCCTTGCCGCCGACGCGCTTCCACTCGGCGCGCGGCAGTTCACGGGAGTCGCGCACCCCCACGCCCTTGAAGACGGGGATGCCCTCCGACCGCTGGAACTTCTCCCAAGCCGTCGCCAGCCGCACGGTGTAGCTCGTGCTGCCGCCTTCGCCTTCCTTGTGCCATCCGGCGCGCTGGTTCCCGGTCGGCTCGACGTACCTCGGTTCCGTCATCGTTATCTCCTTCTGTGGCTCAACGTGACAGGGCTGCTATCGCTGCGCGCCGACCGTCACGTCGTGTATCTGCTTCAGGATGTCGTCGTCGCTCTGCGTCACGTCTATCTCTGCGCGGAACGGCTGCGGCCATTCGACAGGCAGGCTGTAGTAGATCTCCAGCCGGTTATCCTCCGGGTCGCGGAAGTAGACGCTCGCCGTATTGCCGTGCGTCACGACCGAGTCGATCTGCACGCCATCCTCGACGAACCGGTTGTGGAACTCGCGCACGTCCTCGACGCTGTCCACGTGAAACGACACCTGCTGCACGACCTTCACGTCGCCATCGCCCGACCTGCCGGGCATCAACAGCAGTTCGTGGTGCTCCTCGCCCGGCCTTGCCGACAGGAAGACCATCCCACGCTCCGCGCTCTCGTCGGTCACCGTCATGCCGAGCACGCGCGTGTAGAAGTCGCGCATCGTCGCAACGTCGTTCACGAACAGGCCAACGTGTCCAAGCGATGTCACTTTCGCCATAACAACACCTCCATGATTCCCGTCATTCCAGCGAAGCCGGACCACGAACCACCCGTGAGGGTATCCGCAGGGGGCGTCCCGTGCAACGCCGCCGCTCAGCCGACCCTGCGTCCCACGAAAACGACATCGCGCTCGACCTCGTCGAGCTCCGCAGCGCCCGGCATGAGGCCCCATCGCTCGAACCCGAAACGCTCGAAGAGGGCGAGGCTGGGCTCATTGTGACCGAAGATGATGCCTATCAGCACCCGCAGCCCCAGCGCGGGAGCCGCCGCGATGGCCGTCTCCAGCAGGGCCGCCGCGACGCCCTGCCGCTGGTGCGCGGGTGAGACGTACACGCTGACCTCCGCGGTGACGTCCCACGCCGGACGGTTGTAGAACGTGCCGAGACTCAGCCAGCCCGCGACTTCGCCGTCGCGCTCGTCGACCCACAGCGGATGCCGGTCGGGTGTGTGAGCCGTGAACCATCCAAGCCGCGAGTCGACGGTGACCGGCTCGAAGTCTCCTGTCGCCATGCGCCCCGGCACGGCTGCGTTGTAGATGGCAACGATAGCGGGGAGGTCCCTTTCAGCAGCGATGCGTATCATGCGCCGACCATCACTTCTCCCTCCGGGAGAGGTCGCCGTGCAGCGGCGGGTGAGGGTGAACAGACGAGGGGCTGTTATGCACAGCTCCCCACCTCAGCCTGAAGCTGCCTCTGCAAGCAGGTCGCGCGAGTCGAACCCGCCCTCCAATATCCCGAAGATGATCTCCCACGAGCCACCCCGGTTCACGAGGCAGGGCACCTGGTGGTTCTGGTCCGGGCTCTGCCAGACCGTGCCTGGGAACACGAGCGCATAGCGCTCCAGCTCTTCCGGGATCCCGTTCGGGTGCTCCATCAGGTATTCGGCCTGGCGCTGTCCCAGCAGGCCGTCGATGCCCAGGATGAGCTCCACCATCGGCTCGCCGATGAGGTCCTCCGACCCCTCAGGGAAGGTGCCGGCGCGGATGTTCGCGCCTGCGACAACCGGCATCTCCGGGTCGTCCCGCACGAGCGTCCAGCCTTCGTCTGTCTTGTCGTTCCGCAGGCGGGCAGGGCCGGCGGCTGCGGCAGAACCTCCCAGCGCGCCTGCAAGCGCCTCGCGCAGCCCTGCGGGGTCGTCCACCCACACCTGTGCGGCCTCCTGGTCTATGTCCGGCGGAAGCGCGGCGGTCACTGCCCCCGCGAACTCCAGGTACCAGCCGGGAACCTCTGTCATTCCGTTACCTCCCGGTTCAGGCGCGCCATTGTTGCCGCGCCATCCGCGCGGGTGAGTATCGGCCAGCCCCGTCCGCAGGGCAAGCGCGGGCGTGCCCGGCATGGTTCCGTAAAGGGGTCTAACAGGAGTATTATTTCCTCGGTTCAATCTACGACGAACACATGCAGGAGGCGGCATGACCCAGAGGCGCTACTACGACGTGATCGTGATCGGCGGGGGCTCGGCGGGGTGCGTGGCCGCAACCCGGCTTTCCGAGGACCCCAACCGGCAGGTGCTGCTGCTGGAGGCGGGCCCCGACCCGCAGCCGCTCCCCCACATGATCGCCGACGGACGCAACAACAACCGCCCCATCCTCGAGTCCGAATACGTCGTCATGTACCCCACGAAGCGGAAGATCGACGGCAGCGAGTACTACCCCCTCAGCGGACGCATCCTCGGCGGCGGCTCCTCCGTCAACATGATGGGCGTCGCGCGCCCCATGCAGTACGACCTCGACCGCTGGGAGTCGCTCGGCAACCCCGGCTGGTCGTACGAGGACTGCCTGCCCATCCTCAAGCGCATCGAGACCGACGAGGACTTCGGCGACCAGCCCCACCACGGCAACGACGGCCCGCTCACCGTGAAGCGCCGCATCGACTTTGAGGAAGAGCTGGCCCCGCCGATGCAGGCGTGGGTCGACCGCGCGAAGGCGCTCGGATACCCCGTGATGAAGGACGGCAACGGCCCCGAGCGCTCGGGCATCGTTGCGTCCGCCAGCAACGTGAAGGACGGCATCCGCCAGTCCACCGCTGTTGCCTACGTCGGCCCGGCGCGCGGCAGAAAGAACCTGCACATCGTCGCGGAGGCGCCGGTGGTGTCGCTCAAGCTGAACGGGCGCAGAGTGGAGGAGGTGCTCTACGAGCAGGGCGACGAGGTCTACTCCGCCTCCGCCGACACCTTCATCCTGAGCGCCGGCACCTACCATAGCCCGCAGGTCCTCATGCTCTCCGGCATCGGCCCCATCAGCGAACTGGAGCGGCTCGACATCCGCGTCGTGCACCCGCTGGAGGGGATAGGGCGCAACTACCAGGACCACGCCGCCATCAACATGACCTTCGAGGGCAAGACGGACTACACGCCGGACTGGGTCGTCTCCGGCTTCCAGCTCGTCTACAAGAGCGACCCCAGCCTGCCGACCGGCAACTTCCACATCTACATGCGCGCGCCGGTCGGCGTCGAGGGACTGAAACCGATGATGCCCGTGGCGATGAACCTCGTCGAGCAGCGCTCCCGGGGGCGCATATACCTCGCCTCGACCGATCCGCACGAGCTCCCCATCGTCGACGACGGCATGATCCAGCACCCGGACGACCAGGCCGCGGTGCGCTCCGTGATGAACTTCATGTACGAGTTCATGCAGGACGACCTCATGCGCCCGTTCTACGGCGACCTCATCCTGCCGACGATGGACGAGGACTGGGTCGAGTTCGCGCAGGCCACCTACGACAGCCACCACCACGGCTCCGGCACCTGCAAGATGGGCCCCGCGGGGGACCCCATGGCCGTCGTCGACAGCCGCCTCAAGATGCACGGCATCGACAACCTCTACGTGGCGGACGCCTCCATCATCCCGACCGTTCCGCACTCGGCGACGAACGTCACCTGCATCATGATCGGCGAGCGCGTGGCGGACTTCGTCCGCGAGGCGGGCAGGTAGGCGTCGGCGCATGGCGGACCCGGCCGGCCCGACAGGCTATGTCATACCGGGCATGACCTACCGCGACGCGCCCGCAGCCATCGACTGGCTCTGCGACGTGCTTGGCTTCGAGCGGCGCCTCGTCGTCCCCGGCGAAAACGGGACTATCGCGCACGCGCAACTGACGTTCGGCAACGGCATGGTGATGCTCGGCTCCTCGCGGGAGAACGACCCCGGCGCGATCGTCTTCCCCGCCGAACCCGGTGGCAGGCTCACCCAGGCGAACCTCGTCGTTGTCAGCGACATCGAGGCGCACTACGAGCGCGTCAAGGCCGCTGGCGCCAACATCGTCATGGAACTCGAGGAGCAGTTCTATGGCGGCAGTCTTTTCGCGGTCCGCGACCCGGAGGGCCATCTCTGGCACGTCGGCTCCTACGACCCCTGGGCGTAGTGTGAGCGAGCCGGAGAACGAGTAGGGCAGTAGCGTCCTACGTCTCCATCAACCCCCGCTCGGACGGGAAGAGCGCCAGCAGTCCGCCGTCCACGTTGATGTTCTCGCCCGTGACGAACGCCGACATCGGCGACGCGAGGAACAGCACCGCCCCTGCCTGGTCGGACGGTTGGCCCCACCTGCCGAGCGGGATGTTCTTCGGCTTCGCGGCGCGCGGCGCCGTGCTGCCGCCGGGCGTCGTGCCACGGTTGTCGCCGGTCTGCGTCGGCGTGATGGAGTTCACGCGGATGCCGTACGGCGCGAGCTGTACCGCCATCGTGCGTGTCATCTGCAGCACCGCGCCCTTCGACGCCGAGTACGCGATGAACCCCGCCTTGCCGCGGTGACCGGTCGTGGAGGCCGTGTTCACAATGGCGCCGCCCTCGCCCTGCGCCACCATCCGGCGCGCTGCCTGCTGGCTGCACAGCATCGTCCCGTCCATGATGACGGACTGCACCCATTTCCACTTGTCGTATTCGATGTCCAGCAGCCCCGCCTCGTTGTTGACGGCTGCGTTGTTGACGAGGATGTCGACGCGCCCGTACTCCTCATCGACACGCTGGAACAGGTCCTCCACCTGCTCGGGGGACGAGATATCCGAACTGAAACCTATCGCCTCGCCGCCTTCCTCCCGGACGGATGCGGCGGCCACGTCGGCGCGGTCGTCGAGGAAGTCCACGCATACGATCCTGGCGCCCTCGCGCGCCAGCGTCCGGCAGATCTCCCCGCCGATGTTCGGCCCGCTCCCCGTCACGACCGCAACCTTGCCTTCCAGTAGCATCGCCGCCCTCCTGCAACGTACGAGTACTTCCTGCGCCTTTCGAGCGCTGGCCGCATCCTACCACCGTTACGACCTACCGCGCGCCGTGCGCCGTCGCGTGCTAGCATCCGGCGCGACACAACTACGGACACGATGAGGGGGGACCATGATCATCGACATCCACGGACATCTGAACGCGCCGCCCGAACTGTACGCGTACAAGGCCGGGTTGCTCTCCAGCCGGGGGGCCTACTCGCACTGGGGCGGCATACCGGACGAGAAGCTGCGGGCCGTCGTGGAGAACCACATCTCCACGGTGCTGGACGCCGTCGGCACGGACATGCAGTTCCTCTCGCCGCGACCCTTCCAGCTGATGCACTCGGAGAAGCCGGGCAGGTTGGTTGAAGAGTTCTGCCGCGCCAACAACGACCTCATCGCGAAGACCGTCGAGATGTACCCGGACCGCTACCAGGGCGTCGCCGGGCTGCCGCAGCTCCACGGCGAGCCCGTGGACGTCGTCCTGGAGGAGGTCGACCGCTGCGTGAACGACCTCGGCTTCATCGGCATCATGATCAACCCCGACCCCTCAGAAGGGCTCGACAACGACACGCCGCCGATGGGCGACGAGTACTGGTACCCGCTGTACGAGCGCATGGTGAAGTACGACGTGCCGGCCTTCGTGCACTCCGCCTCCTGCAAGAACGTCCGCGAGTCGTACACCGGCCACTTCATCACCGAGGAGAGCATCCAGACCGTCTCGATCTGCGATTCCACCGTGTACGACGACTTCCCGACGCTGAAGATCATCATGTGCCACGGCGGCGGCTCCATCCCGTACCAGATAGGGCGGTGGCGCGCACTCCGCTGGCGGCAGCCCAACGTCAAGCCGTTCGACGAGAGCCTGCGGCAGCTCTACTTCGACTCCGTCCTCTACAACAAGGAGGGGCTGGAACTGCTGTTCAGGATCGTGGGGACGGACCGCTGCATGTTCGGCACCGAGCGGCCCGGGACCGGTTCGTCGAAGGACCCCAACACCGGCCTCTGGCTCGACGACCTCAAGCCGGTCATCGAGGACATCGACTGGCTCACCGACGAGGACCGCGCCAACGTTTTCGAGAATGTAGCGCGCGAGTGTTTCCCACGCTTCGGCGCCGCGTAAGCGGGCAGGGGACACCGCTGCCCCCGTAACCGCACTGTACGGAAAAACAGAGGGCGTTAAAACGGCGCCCTCTGTTCACGCCATGAAACCGGCCCTGAAATTGGGGTCTATAACATCTCGCGCGTTTCCCTCACTGGTCTTACAATTCGTACTGTAGTTCAACGGAGGTGGCGCATGGTCGCACCGCGGGAGTGGAAGTCTCAGGCAGCCGAACAGATCCAGTTGATGGGAGCCAATGGCAGCAGCGAGGTCCTGTTCGGCGCAGGCAAGCGACTCATGCCTGCCGACGAGATGCTGCCCCGCCAGATGCGTCAGGAGGCACTGCGCCGCGCGGCCAGGTCTCAGGCGGCCCCACGGCCCCGCCACATCGGGTTCCGGGCCTGGCTACACCGCTAGCCTGACGCCAGGCTCCTCCCTTAGTGCGTGTCGAATAGCTCCTGGTAGCGAGCGATAGCCGCGAGCGTCGCTTTGCGTTCCTGTGCCGTCGGGTTGCGCGGGTCGCGTGCCTTCGGCAATCGCCCCAACCGGAGCATCGCGGCGCGCAGCAGTACCCGCGCCTTGATGGCGTCCAGATTGCTCCCCTCTATCGTCAGGTCGTTCGGGTTCGGGGGCATCACGCCCTCTGGGTCGCCCCGGCTCACCCGCGCGACCGGCATCCCGCTGTAGACCGCGATGGCGAGCGCTGCCAGTTGGCTCGGCAGCGCTGACCCCGTGCCTGCCGCGCCTTCCAGCACGAACCCGTGGAAGCGCGGAGCGCCCGGCTCGTCCGACGCCTGCTGCGCCAGACCGCGCTCGATGCGCGCCATGATGTCCACCTCCACCTCGGGGTCCGCCGTGTCCTCCTCCGCCATGTAGTGGCCGTACTTCACCATGTGCACCGGCGCGATGACGTCGCTGCGCAGCGAGCCGTCACTGTCCTTGATCCGCACGCTCACGGTCTCCGGGCTGTCGCCGTACTCCTGGAAAGTCACCTCGGCAGGCAAACCCTTCACCGCGACATCGGACGTGCCGGTCGTGCGGTACGCGGGGCGGAACCAGACGCGCACCGTCTCGCCCGCGCTGCCGAGCACCCCGCCGTGCCCGCCCGTCGCGCGGTAGCCGCCGGGGCGCGCGTCGCCCTTCTTGAACGTGCGCGCCGCGAATATCTGCTCGTCCACGATACCGACCGCGCCCAGCCCCGCGCCGAGGCCGGACGTGATGTAGCGCGCCGCGTCCACGATGTTCCGGTCGCCGTCGTTGGCGAGCGTTCCGTGCGCCCGCTGCGACGATATGCCGACGAAGGGCAGGGCGGTGTCGAGCATGAGACTCAGCCAGTAGAGCGTCTCCTCGACGTGCGGGCTGCCCTCCAGCCAGATGAAGCCGTCGTACTCCCCCGAGTCGATCGTCTGCTGCACGACGTTCACTGCGCGGGCCATCGCCGCGTTCGGCAGGAACTTGCCGATGGGGCGCGGGCTGTACGGGAAGAAGTCGCGGCCCGCCGTCTCGCCCTGCTTCGTGTAGCCTGCCGGGGGCAGCACGCGCACGAAGTCGTAGTCTGCGATCCGGTCCAGCTCGCTCGCCGCGCCGTCGTGGCCGCGTCCGGCGATGCCACGGTCAATGTTCTCGAACAGCCGTGATGCGTCTGGGAAGAACGTCTGCCGCCCGCCGAAGTTGATGGCCGCGTTGGTCAGGTCGGAGTCCTCGAACGGAATGCCGTCGGCTGACCCGTCGGCGCGGCGCGCCATGTAAGGCAGGAGGTATGCGCCGTCCTCCGGCCGCAGCTCCACCTCGTAGTAGTCGTTGCCGTCGTCGTGGTAGACCTCGGCGGCGTCGGACTCCAGCGGATGCGCGCTGTACTTCGCGATGCGCACGCGAACCGGCTCGTGCAACCGCTGCGGCACGAGGTGGTCGAACCGTCCTTCGATCTGCGGCTCGTCCGCCTTTCGTCCCTTGTTGCTCGTCACGAGCGTCGGCGTGTTCGCTATCGTCGATCGCGGCCCCGAGAAGACCGCTATGCGTGGCTTCGCCATGATTGCCTCCTGTCTGGTCCCCTCTCCTGAGGGTACTCTCTACCCGCGCTTCGCCTTGCTCCGCGCCGACTCGTAGAACGACAGGAAGTCGTCGACGCTCGTGCGCGCTATCGTCTGGCCGATGAGGTCGAGCGGCAGGTCGTCCAGCCGCTTGAAGCGCACGCACGACCTCCCCATGTCCAGCCGCTTGCCGCTCGCCGCGTAGGCGGACGTGAACCACTCCAGCGTCTCCGGGTCGCCGTAGACGTTGTTCAGGTAGATCGCCATGTACCGCTTCTGCGACGCCAGTGCCGCCAGCTGCAACGCCTGCTTGTTGTACGTGACCGGGTAGCGGCTGAGCGGCACGACGTAGCCGATCATGCCGAACTGCATGCACTCCTCGTAACCGTCCGGCAGGTGCTCCAGCACCACCCGGCGCACAGCCTCAATTGCCTCCCGCCGCTCCTCCGGCAGACCGGCGAGGTACTCCTCAACGGTTCCTGCGTCGCTCTTCACCATCTGCGCTCCTCTCGACGCGCCGTTCGCAGGTGTTGACGCGGCGCGAAAGGTGTAATCTTCTGCCATCCGTCTGAGGGAGGGACAGCCATGCCCATCATAGACGCTGACTGCCACGTTATCGAAAGCGAACAGGCCTGGGAGTACCTGGACCCGGCCGACCAGCAGTACAAGCCTACCTCCATGTTCGACCCCAACCGCCCCGACAGGCCGATCTGGATCATCGACGGCAAGGAACGGCAGCGCCCCTTCGCCACCAGGGGCACCGGCTCCGCCGCCGAACAGCTCTCCGGCTTCTCCGAGACGTCCCAGGAGACACGGACGCTCGCCGACATCACCGCGCGCCTCGCGCACATGGACGAGCTCGGCGTGGACGTGCAGGTGCTCTTCCCCACCATCTTCCTCACCCGCATCTCCGAGAACCCCGCGGTCGAGCTCGCGCTCACCAGGAGCTACAACCGCTGGCTCGCCGACATCTGGGCCGAGGGCGGCGGACGCCTCCGCTGGGCCGTCGTCCCGCCGCTCGACACGATGGACGAGGTGGAGGAGCAGCTGCGCTACGGGAAGGAGCACGGCGCGTGCGCCATCTTCATGCGCGGATTCGAGGGCGACCGGCGCCTCGTCGACCCGTATTTCGACCCGCTCTACGAGGCGGCGCAGGAGTACGACATGCCGGTCTGCATCCACGCAGGCTGCGGCAACCCCGCGTTCGTCGGGCTGACCGAGGCCGACGCCTACTCCCGCAACAAGCTGCCCATCATCAGCGCGTTCCACTCCATGATGTACCGCGGCCTGTGGCAGCGCTTCCCGCGCCTCCGCGCCGGCTTCATAGAGGGCGCGGCCAACTGGGTCCCCTACATCATCAACGAGGTGCAGCACCGCGCACGCCGGGACGGCAACGGGTTCGACTCCGACAACCTCATGGCCGACAGCCGCATGTACGTCACCTGCCAGACGAACGACGACCTGCCGTACATCTTCGCGAACGCCTCGGAGGACAACTTCATGATCGGCTCCGACTACGGCCACTCCGACACCTCCAGCGAGCTGGAGGCGCTCAAGTCGTTGAAGACGAGCGGCCTGCTGGAACCCCGCATCGTCGACAAGGTCCTCTCCGACAACCCCGCGCGCCTCTACGCCATCGACTAGTGCCCTAGAAACACGGAACGTCGATGCCCGCGATGCGCTCGTACGCCTCGGGGTGCGACCACAGGAAGCCGATGTAGTCGTTCAGGTTGCCCGTCGGCCTGCGGTTCGGCCGCGTCTCCGCCGCGCGGGCGAGATTGCTCACCACCACGTCCGCCGCGTATAGGTGAGCCTCGTAGTGGTCGATCACCTCATCGGGGACGCTGATCGTCCGCAGGTATTCCGCGTAGGCGCGGAAACTCCGCTCCAGTTCCGAGAACGACGATGAGGACACATTGAAACTCGGCCTGTTGCCGCAGATCTCCTCGATGTACTGCGCGACGAGGTCCGGCGTGGGCGTCGGTTCCGGCGTTGGAGTGGGGGTCGCGGTGGCCGTTGGACGCGGCGTCGGCGACGGGGTAGGGGTTGGAGTGGCGCGAGGGGCCGCTTCAGCAGTTGGCGTGGGCTCCGGCGTAGGCGTTGCCGTAGGCGCGGGCGGCTCCGGGGTCCACGTCGGGAGCGGGGTCGGGGTCCAGGTGGGCTCAGGAGTCCACGTCGGAACGGGGGTGGCTGTGGAGGGAGGAGGCAGGCATGCCGCCAGCACGAGTGGCAGCAGGAGCAACGTCAGGGCGAGGGGACGGATCGTGGGCCTCCGGGGTGCATGGACCTAGCGCCACCAGTATATCGAACCGGCCTCGGTCAGTGCCTATAGCCGCCCGAACTCGCGCGGGGTAGGTTTCGGGTCGTTGAACGCAGGAACGGCCACACCGAGGCGCTGGAGCATCGTGAAGTCGTCGCGGTCGCCCCACTGTTCGACCACGCGCCCGAGCTGGATGCGGTAGACGTCGATGCGCCGCCACCACGACAGGTTCGCCCGCGGCGACGTACCCATGCCGATGCCCTGGAACGCGCCGGTGAACGTTATGCACGCGGCAACGCGGTCCTCCGCGGCGATGATGTCGTCGACCGTGACGTGAATCGTGGGGAACGCGGACCGCGTCATCGTCACGAGCTGCTTGATAGGTTCCGGTCCGAACGGGTCCTCGAGGATGCCGGCGATGTGCAGCTCCACGTCCCGCGCGTACATCTCGTCGATCAGGTCTATGCGTCCGTTGTTGTAGACCTCCTGGTACAGACGGCGGACGAAGGCCTTGTTCTCCTCTGACATCGCGTCACGCTCCTCCGGTGGACTGCGGGCTCGCCTCTGCGGGCGCATACATGCGGGCGCATTGTTGAAGGATGCGTCCGCCGCGTCAAGCCACGCGCCGGTTGACGCGCCGTGCTATAGTCCAAGCACCCTGCAGCAGGAGGCGTCGGATGCTCACGCTAGGCACGAACGACGGCATCGTTACGCTCGAGAAGAAGAACGGCGCGTGGGAAGTCGCCGCGAAGGCGTTGCCCGGCGTGCGCGTCGAAGGCGTCTGCTCGACCGACAGCGGCACGATGGCCGCGACGGTGGACGGCGTCTTCGAGAGTGGAGCGGACCCCGCCGACTGGAAGCAGACCCTGTCGGACGTCGACTCCCGCTGCGTCGTCGTGACGCTGGACGGCACGGCATTCGTGGGTGCGGACAACGCGATGCTCTTCCGCCGCCGCGCCGCCGAGGAGCACTTCTCCGAGGTGGAGAGCTTCAAGGACCTGCCCACCTACGGCACCTGGACGTTCCCCGTGAACCCCCACATGCCGAACATCCGCGCCATGGTCGCCTCGCCGACCCAGCCCGGCCGTGTGTACGTCGGCGTCGAGGTCGGGGGCGTCATGCTCACCGAGGACGGGGGCGAAACATGGCAGGAGGCCCGAGAGAGCATCCACCCGGACATCCACGGACTCGCCGCAGCGCCGGACGACGGCGACCACGTCTTCGCGGTCACGGGCGTCGGCTTCTACAGCTCGCGGGACGCCGCGCGCTCCTGGCAGTCGCGCTGCGACGGCATGGAGACCATGTACACCGTCACGCTCGCGAACGACCCCACCGACCGGCAGCGGCTCTACGCCGCGGCCACGCTCGGCAGGCCCCGCAACTGGCGAGATCGGCCCGAGGGCGCGGTCGCGAAGGTCTACCGCAGTGACGACGGCGGCTCGGAGTGGCGTCCGCTGATGGACGACGGCCTCGTCGAGTCGGTCGAGGCGCTCGCCGTCGACGGCGACGGCACGGTCTACGCCGGCACGCACGGCGGTGAGGTGCTCGCCCGCGCCGCCGGCAGCGACGAGTGGAACGTCATCGCGGACGGCCTCGCGCCCGTCAACTGCATCTCCGCGTAGCCGGCTCCGGGCTGGTATGAGCGTATCCAGAGAGGACTTCGTACACGACTACGTTTATTCGTGTGCGCGCCGTGCTCTGTCTGCCTGTGTACACGCACACGATGATGGCGCATCGATGGCTGCGGCAAGCCAGTTAGCCTACACACACGCACTCGTTGACGTACTTGCAGAGTCTCTTCATGAGACGGTATCCCTCATGAGCAGGGGGGAGCTCAAGGTTGGCGACCTTGCGCCGAACAGCCTGACATTACATGTCTGCCTTAAGCTTGCTTCACTCCTTCACGAGAACCCTGACTGCCGCTGCGAAGAGTGTGCTGCGGCGGCACGCGCAGCGGTTTCAAGTGGGCGTCAGGAGTGGATAGCGGAAACGCCGGGACTGCCGAAGTGGTGGTAGGTGCGCGCGCCCGCGCGCCCGCTACCCCCGGCTGCCGCCCGTTGCCGGGTACAGCTGCAGGTTGATCCCGTTCGGGTCCTCGAAGTAGATCGTCTTCTGTCCCTGCCGCTGCGTGACGTGCACTTCCACGCCGCGCGCCTGCAGCCGCGACTCCGCCTCGTCGATGAACTCCGGCGTTGCGGTGACCGCAAGGTGGTTCAGCGCGCCGATAGTGTCGCGAGCGGTCCCGCCCATGCCCGGCGCGCCCTCAAAGAAGTCGAGCGTCCCCTCGCCGCCGAGGTCGAACGAGTAGTGCTTGTGGCCGGGCTCGTCGTTCACGATCTTGCGCACGGTCACGTCCAGCACTTCGCCGTAGAAGCTGGCCGTCTCCGTCATGTCCTTCGCTATCGCCGCCACGTGGTTCACGCCGCTGATGCCACCCATGCTGGACCTCCTGCGCTCCGTTTACTGTCCACATGGTACGACGCCGCGCAAGTGCGTGCGCTATGATGCACGGGCAAGGCAGGTTTAGACAAACGAACGAATCACGCGGGAGGTACACCATGGCGCGCATCCGACACATCGCCATCGGCACGGACGACCCTGAGGCAACGGCAAAGTTCTACATGGAAGGGTTGGGACTTGAGCAGGTCGGCAGGGTGGACTCGCCGACCGCGGAGGGCTATTACCTGAGCGACGGTCACGTGAACATGGCCATCCTCAAGTGGCGCCAGGAATGGGCATCCGTCACGGAAGGCGCGCCCAAGCGCACCGGCGTCCATCACATCGGCTTCGGCGTCGAGGACATGGACTCCGCGCAGGCCCAGGTACTGTCCGCGGGTGCGGTCGAGCACGTCGAGCCCAAGATCCGCGAGGAGTACAACCAGCGCAGGCCGGACGAGACGGGCGGCGGCAACGTCGAGGTCAAGTTCACCGGCCCGGACGGCGTCACGTTCGACCTCTCCGTCCACGGCTGGGCGGGCACCGACCAGGCTGCCGGGTAGGGCGCGTTAGTACCCGTACCACGGATCGTACTTGCGCACCGTCTCGGTGAACTTCCGCGTGCCCGGCGGCCACATGACGCGCCAGTGCGTTCCCTCGCGCACCAGCTCCTCCACGCGCGGAGTGATGCCGCCGTCCGTGTACTCCACCAGTATCCCCACCACCGCGTGCTTCCCGAAGATGCGCTGCGAGCCGATGTCCATCTTCTCGATGGTGCGCCCCTCGGAGAGGCCGTCCACGATCTCGCGCCACGCCGCGGCGCCGAGCGTCTCCGCCTGCGCCTGCCCGTTGCTGTCGAGCAGCTCGAAAGCAGCCTCGTAGTCGCGGTCCTGCGACGCCTGATAGAGCGCCTCGAACGTCCCGCGCGGCGACTTCACGATGGAGGTCGCCCCGAACGCGAGTCCGATCAGTTGCCCCACGAGCACTGCCACGAGCGCGATCAGCACCAGCGCCGTCCAGTGCTCGATCGCGCATATCCACTGCAGCCCGCTGCGGACGTTGGTCATCTGCATCACGCCTCTGTTGCTCTCAGCCGCACCGGTACGGGAGGTTTCCTCGACCCCAGGAAGAGGAGCGCGCCCAGCGCAACAACAATCGCAACTGCAAGGAATGCACCGGTGTAGTCGCCGTACTGGTCGAACATCCAACCTGCGAGCGACGGGCCGATCAAGGGCCCGAACATGACCATGATATTAGAGTAACCGGCTATCTGTCCGAAGTGGCGGCGCCCGTAGAAATCGGCGCGGATGGCCATCATCAGCGGGCCGCGCGTACCCCAAGCCAGGCCGTGCAGCAGTGCAGCCGCCACGATGACCGCGCCGCTGGTGGCGAATGCCAGCATTAGCATCGCGACCGCGTGCATGAGCATGCAGACGGCCGCCAGCCGCGCCTTGTTGTAGCGGTCGCCGATGTACCCGCCCCCTACCTGGCCGACGATGCTCGTGATGGTCACGAGCGTTAGCACCGCCTGCGCGGACGTCTCGCTCCACTGCAGTCCTTTCACGAGGTGGGGAACGAGGTGCACGAGCACGGCGAACACGGCGATGAGTGCGACGCCGTGCCCGAGCGAGACGTACCAAAAGCTGCGATCGCGCATCGCCTCGCTCACGGTGAAATTGACCTCGCTGAAGTCCTGCGCCGGTGTCGCGTCAGTCGTTGAACGGATATCAGGCGGCTCGCCGTCCGGCAGCATGCCGTGGTCCTCCGGGTAACCGCGTAGCAGTTGGCAGAGGGGCAGCCCGATGACGAGCACAGCAATGCCGGAGCCGATGGCCGTCGCTCCCCAGCCGTGGAGCACGAGCGACCATGCCACGATGGTCGAGAGCACGCCTGCGAGCCCGATACCCGTAGAGCTCAGCCCCAGTGCGAGCGCGCGCTTGCGGCGGAACCAGCGCGTCGTCACCGTCGTGAGCGTGAGCCAGCCCGACAGGTTCGACCCGACGGACATGACCATGATGACGACGAAGAACGCGGGGAAGGTGGTGGCGAAGGGCAGGGCGATGAAGCCCAGCCCGAAGGTGAGCGTGCCGACCTGCATGATGGCGCGGGGGCTGAACTTGTCCAGGAGCCAGCCGTGCGCCGGGCTCAGGATGCCCGCGAGCAGCAGCGAGCCCGAGTAGGTGCTGGAGATGGCGAACGTGCTCCAGCCGTACTGCTCCTCGATCCGCAGCAGGTACTGGCCGAACGTGAACCCGAACGCCGATCCGGAGAGCCCGTGGAAGAGCACGGACGACAGCACGATCCACCAGCCGTAGAACGGCATGTTCAGTCGGATGTGCCTGATCGCCGTGGTCAACGCCGTTCAGCCGCCTTGCCGGGGTTCACGCGCCATCGGAGCCGAGTCCCCACGATTCCCAACCCGCCGCCTCCTGGCGCGCGAACAATTCTATCTTGCGCTGGTGGGGGAACATCTGCTCGATACGGCTGCGGACTTCTCCCGGTTTCGCGGAGTGCGGGCCGCGCGGCGCGCTCACGAGTTGGCGCACGTTCCGCGCCCCGCGCGGTTGCGGTATCGCGCCGCGCTTGAAGACGAGGCACAGTTCGCACTGGCTCAGCGTGTAGAAGCCGGGGTTGACGCGCTTCTTGTCCCACACGAACGCTACGGTCGCCCAGGCGAACCCCCACGCCTTGCCCAGCTCGATGGCCTGGTCCAGGTGCGGGTTGGTCGCCCACATGAACAGCAGGCTGTCGTCCGCCGCGATGCCGGAGACGCCCAGTCGTTTCAGGTCGTCCAGCGTTACGGTGGGGTAGTGGCGCGCCGCGCCGCCGGTGTCGCTGCTGCCGGGGCCTGCGTGCTGCAACTGCCCCTTGTAGTCCCACGGCGGGTCCGCGTAGATGATGTCGTAGATGCCCGTTGGCAGCGGCGGGAACGTTCCCGCGCCTTCTGCTCCTGCGCGTTGCTCCTGCCCCATCTGCGCGAGGGTCATGCTGACCACCTGTCGTGGGTCGGTTGTTGTGAGCGTGGTGGGTCGAGCGGCGGCATGCAGGCCGCTATCCCTCGAACACGAGCGACTTCACCACCACCGGGATCGCCTCCACCGACTCCAGCTGCTCGCCAAGGTCGATGAAGTTGAACTCGCCGACGTTGATGCCGTCCACGACGATGACTTCCGGCTCCACCTTGAACTCGTTCTTGAGCATCGCCCCTACGAGACCGGCCACGTCCGCGCTCAGCACGATCGTCCAGACGTGGTCGTGGAACGGCGCGAGCGCGTCCGCTATCGCCGCGCACATGGACCTGATGGAGTCGTAGGTGGGAATCACCGGCCCCAGCACCGCCAGCGCGATGTGCTTCCCGATGTCCTGTTCGGCGATGTCCAGCCGCTCGAAGCCCCGCGCTATCGCCTGCGCGACGGCCTCTTGCGTCAGGTCGTTCGGGTCGGCGGGGAGGTAGGCGGGCACCACCTGCAGGTCGAGGTACGGCAGCAGCTCGGAGTTCGATACGAAGACCGTGCTCGACGACACCTGCACCGTGTACTGCGATGCGCCGATCACGGTCGCGCGGATGCGCTCCGCGCTTCCGGCAAGCGGTATGCCGAGCGACGGCAGCCTGCGCCGCACCGCAGCACCCAGCAGCGGCCCCATGTCTCCGTAGTCCTGCTGGTCGTAGTCGTACACGTACTCTGCGACGCCGCCCGAGAAGCCGATCTCGTCTATCGGTTCGTCGAACGCGATGGGCCCCGAGATGACGAGGTCCGACGCGAGCTGGGAATACTCGCTGCGGCTCAGCGCCTCGAAAAGCAGGTCCGCCAGCTTCTCGGCGACCTTCTCCTTCTCTTCTTCCTCCATGCGCTTGCCGACCTCGACGTCCACGCCCACGCTGTGCGCTATGGTGCGTCCCGCCTCCTCGATGCGCTCGACGACGCTGTCCGCGTCCCACGCGATGAGGCGCGCTCCGACGTTGATGGCCATCGTCTCCGCGACCTTGCCGTTCTGGACGATGGCGATCTTCGTAGTGCCGCCGCCCATGTCCACGTTCATCCCCGCGCCAATCTTCAGCGACCGCGCCGCCGCGCCGGAGCCGTGCGCGCCGAGGATGCCCTCCAGGTTCGGCCCTGCCGTCGCGCAGACGAAACGTCCGCCCGCCGCGGCCAGCATCCGGATGATCGCCTCGGAGTTGTGCTTCCGCACAGCCTCGCCGGTGCAGATGACCGCGCCGGTGTCGATGTCGTCCGCCTCGAGTTCGGCCTCCGCGTAGCTGTGCTTCACGAATTCGCCGAGCGAGTCCGTGTCTATGGTGTCCGGGTCGGAGTAGGGGGTGAGGAGGATGGGGGAGCGGTAGAGCACCTGCCGGAACACCACTTCGAACTCGCTGGACATCTCCGTGCTGCGCCGCCGCATCACCAGTTTGGAGAACATGAGATGCGACGTGGACGAACCGATGTCGATGCCCACGCTCGTGAGCCGCAGCCAGTCCGGGTTTATCGGAAAGCCGTCTTCCGCGATGGAGCCGAAGATGACCTCGTCTTCTGCGCCGTAGTGTCCGTGCTCCCAGGGATCGTCGTGCATGAGTCGCCTTTCGGATATCGGAGAGCGCGGGCGTCCGCGTGTGCCGAAACGGGCACAACCCGCCGTCAACCGCCGCGCATCCGGAGATGCGACAATCTTATGCCTGTAGGCGTCCGTCGGCAAGGAGCGGCCTTCCTTGACGCCCCGCACTCCTGATAGTACAAAGCATCCCAGCAATGCCGCCCTATGCGGCGCCCATCAGGAGGAACGACACATGACGCAGCTCAGCCCCAAGCCGGAAGTCACAGCCGACCAGCCCCGGCTCAACAAGATCAGCGCCTACGAGGCCTTCGTCGAGAGCGAGGGCATCCCCAACATCACCGGGTTCGCAGTGGACGACCTCCGCACCGTCGAGGTCGCGCCCTGGGCCCGCCTGGACTGCCTCGGCGCGTACATCAACCTCGACGGCAACGGCGGCACCAACGATGCCTACGTCGCCGAGATCCCGCCCGGGGGCAAGATGGCCCCGGAGAAACACCTCTTCGAGAAGAACGTCTACGTCCTGCAGGGCAGGGGCGCAACCCTCGTCGGCGACGACCCCAACAGCCGCACGTCGTTCGAGTGGAAGGAGGGCAGCATCTTCTCCGTCCCGCTCAACGTCTGGCACCAGCACCTCAACGGCTCGGGCGCGGAGCCTGCCCGCTTCCTCGCCGTCACCACCGCCCCCATCACCATGAACCTCTTCCACAACCCGGACTTCATCTTCAGCAACCCCTTCGTGTTCGAGGACCGCATCGGCGACTCCCGCCAGTTCCAGGGCGAGGGTTACATGTTCACCGGCAACACCGGCCGCGTGAACGTCTGGGAGACCAACTTCATCCCGGACATCGAGACGTTCACCACCTTCTCCTGGAAGGAGCGCGGCGCGGGCGGCTCCAGCGTCATGTTTGAGTTCGCCGACAACACCCAGGCCGCCCACGTCTCCCAGTTCCCCGTCGGCACCTACAAGAAGGCCCACCGCCACGGCCCAGGTGCGCACGTCATCATCATCTCCGGCCACGGCTACAGCCTCCTCTGGCCCCGCAGTGGCAGCGTCCCCGACGACGTCATCCGCGTCGACTGGAAGCCTGGCGCGATGGTCGTCCCCCCGAACGACTGGTTCCACCAGCACTTCAACGGCGGCACGACGCCCGCCCGCTACCTCGCCTTCCGCTGGGGCTCGCAGAAGCACGGCTTCAGCCTCGGCGTCGCGATGGAGGGCGAGGCCGACGTCTCCGTGAAGCTCGGCGGCGCCCAGATCGAGTACGAGGACGAGGACCCCTGGATCCACGACACCTTCGCTGAGACGCTCTCGAAGGTCGGCGGCGAGTCGAAGATGGCCGACTTCATCCCCCGCCTCCGCGGCGAAGGGTAGGGTGGAACGCCCCATCCAGAACTGCTACTGGGTGGAGCCCGGCAAGCTGCTCGCCGGCGAGTACCCCAGGGAGCCGGACCACGCGCCTTCGCTCACGAAGCTCCGCGCGCTGAGGGACGCGGGCATATCCGCGTTCATCGACCTCACCGAGAAGGTCGAGGCGCAGGCGTGGGGTTGGATCAAGCCGTACGACGATATGATCGACGGCGCGTCGCACGAGCGGTTCCCCGTCGCTGACATGGGGGTGCCGGACTCGCCCTCGCTCACGACCGCCGCGCTCGACGCCATCGACCGCCACATTGCCAATGGGCGCACCGTGTACGTCCACTGCTTCGGCGGCGTCGGGCGGACCGGCGTCATCGTCGGCTGCTGGCTCGTGCGGCATGGACGCTCCGGCGACGAAGCCCTCGAACGCCTCGACGAACTGTGGCGGGACTGCCCGAAGTCGTCGCGCCACCCGCGCTCGCCCCAGATGCCGGAGCAGCTCGACTACATCCGCAACTGGCGCGAGAGCACCTAACCCAACCCCAAAAGGTTCGCCTCAGCCGACGACGTGACCTCCCACCAGTTCGCGTCCAGGTCCGACAGCACGAACCACGCCTCGCCGCCCTCCTCCTGCACCTCGCCCAGGTGCGACACGCCGTCTCCGACGAGCCGCTCCAGCGCGTCGTGCGCCGACAGCACGTCGGCACGGTTCCCGAGCCGCAGCGCGTAGCGGTTCACGGGGCGCAGCAGCGTCCGGCCCTCCGCTGCGGGCAACACGACGATGTACCACGGGGCGTCCGCCGCGCCGATGTACGTCGAGATGTTCCCGCCGCCCACGATCTGCAGCCCCAGCACGTCCGTGTAGAAACGGTTGCTCGTCTCCTTGTCGATGCACTGCATCGTCCCGTGCGACAGCGCCTGCGGCACGTAGCCGCGCCCCGGGAAGCGCTCCGTCGTCAGCGGCTCACTCCAGTGCGGCGCCGCGATCTGCCGCCCGTGCAGCGCCGCGCGCGGGTTGTAGTGCTCGATCTCTATGGTGTTACCGCCCGGCTCGTCGATGTACACCGAGTACGCGAAGTGGCTGCCGCGCGGCCCGTCGATGAGCGTCAGCCCGTACCGCTCCCGGTGCTCCTGGAGGTACGCCGCCGCCGCGTCGATCTCCGTGTGCTCCGAGACCCGGAAGCCGTAGTGGTTCGCGTGCGGCTTCACCGGGGCGTCCGGCCCGCCCTCGTGCACGATGAGCGCCCACGGCGTGTTCGGGTGTCGCACCACCGCCGCGCCGTCCTCGCGCCGCACCACCTCCGACGCCAGCAGATCGGTGAACACCGGCAGCGTCTCGTCCAGCGAGCGGCACTCGTAGTGGCCGTAGCTCAACGACTCGGGGGCCAGCAGCGCCATCGCACACACCTCCGGGACAACTGCGCGCATGGTACTACGTCCGGCAGAGCAGGACGCTGTATCCTGTTCCTCCCATGAGCGAACTCACCGAACGCACGCAGCTCGCCGTCCGTATCGTGCGGGAGATCGGCGCGCACGCCCTCGCGTACTACCAGCAGCAGGACATCGGCCTCGACTTCAAGCCGGACCGCTCGCCCGTCACCCGTGCTGACAAGGAGGGCGAGGAGCTCGCGCGGCGCATCCTCGACGCCGAGTGCCCCGCCGACGCCATCCTCGGCGAGGAGTACGGTGAGAAGGACGGCACGTCCGGCTACCGCTGGTACCTCGACCCCATCGACGGCACGCAGTCGTTCGTCCGGGGCGTCCCGCTCTTCGGCTGCATGGCCGCGCTCGAGCACGACGGCGAACCCGTCGCCGGCGCCATCTGTTTCCCCGCCCTCGGCGAGATCGTCTACGCCGCGACGGGGCAGGGCACGTGGTGGGCCAACGCCGTCGGCGCACCGTCCGATCCGCTCGACCTCCGCCCCGCGCGCGTCTCGTCGGTCGCCGACCTCGGCGATGCCATGTTCGCCTCGACCGGCTTCCACAACTTCGAACAGATCGGGAAGGCGGAGGGGCTCGCGCGGCTTCTGGACGCGGTGCGCGAGGCCCGAGGCTGGTCCGACTGCTACGGCCACTACCTCGTCGCAACGGGCAGGGTGGACGTGATGATCGACCCGCTGATGAACGTCTGGGACAACGCGCCGCTCCTCCCCATCGTTCAGGAGGCAGGCGGACGCTTCACCGGCCTCGACGGCGCGCCCACCATCCACGCACCCAATGCCCTCTCCACCAACGGCCTCCTCCACGACGCCGTCCTCAGCCTGCTGGGCTAAGACCGCGTCACCCACCTCCATATATCCACCACCACGTCGACCGCCCGGTAGTTGTCGAGCCACTGTGCGCCGTGCAGCGCGTACTCCTGGAACTCCTTGAGCAGCGTCACCGGCACGAGCCACAACAGCGACCGCCGCATCGTGAACTCGTAGCCCGGCGCGAACCGGCGCATGCCCGCCACGAACACGAACCAGAACTCGAACACGTTGGGGAACGCCAGCAGCACCTCGCGGCTCCCCAGCGCCTCGAACGCCAGCACGCCCACCATCCGGTACGCGAACAGTGCCACCGCGATCGTCCGCACCGGCCCCTGCCAACGCCACGCCACCCAGAGGAACGTCACCATGTACGCGAGGTCCAGCCACTTGTCGAGCGCCTGGTAGTTCTGCACCCCGCCCAGGTTGAGCAGGTTCATCATGAACAGGTCGGAGAAGTCGATCAGGATCGCCAGCAGCGACCCCGCGAACGCCCAGCGCAGCACCAGCAGCGCCCCGGCGATGCGCACCGCCGCGATGATCAGCTCCTCCGTCGTCATGCCGACAGGATACGCGAACCGCTCCGCGCTTTAGCGCTTCCTCCTCTCCCTTGAGGGGAGAGGTCGCCGCACAGCGGCGGGTGAGGGTGAACCCGGTGGAGGAGGTGCGGTGCCTATCGGGTGTAGGGGCGTCCCTCGTGGGCGCCCACAGACGGATGGCTTGCCGTCCGTCGTTCCTGCGGAGGCAGGAACCTCCCAGCCTCGCGCGGACGGGCGAAGCACGGCCTGTCATTCCGAGCGGAGCGCAGCGGAGTCGAGAAATCTCTCGGGCTGCTTGAGGCGCAGCCCTACGCCGCGTACCGCCGAGCGAACGCAAGCGCAGCCTCCGGCGACGCGCCGTCGGCGATGGCGCGCCCGTACGTGGATGCGAACTCGACCGATTCCCGAGCGGCGATCGCATGTGCGCACGCTTGCGCGTAGGCGCGGGCCCATCCTTCCGACGCGCCGATGATGAAGCACGCGATGCCGTACGCGGCAGCGTAGACGATGGAGTACGCCTTGGACATGCCCTGCGTCAGGCTCTCGGCGTAGGCGGAACCCAGGAGGTACGCCTTCTCCGCGCCTATCCCCTCGTCGATGGCGTACGCGTACACGGCGCCGAAGTCGAGGGCGCTCCTCTGGTCGATGGCCCCTCTACGGACCGCAGCCTTGAGAGCTCTGTGTGCGTCGACTCCGGGCCCGGCGTCAGCCGTCGCCGCTCTGCGCCCTGCCTCTGCCGCCCCCACCAGGTCCAACAGCCGCTTCAGCATCGCCGTTCCACCACCTCCACTGCTACCTCTCAACTTAATAGTACCACTGCCATCCGCCCCTTTCGCCATCGCGCCAGCCCCGCGTACCCTGTCAGCATGACCTCCGCACTCCGCCAACACAGCGCCACCCACAGAGCGAAGCGAAGGTTGACCGGAATGGGCCGCAATGGGACCGCAATAGACCCCTGACGGACCGCGAATGGGCTGCTATGGGCCGCAGAACAGCCCACTAACCAGCCCTGTTCCAGAGGTGATTCCGGGCAGGTGGGCCGAAATGGACCGCAATTCCCCCCGGAACTTCACCCGCTTGCTCGCCGCGCGGCGCACGGGATAGCCTTGCGCACGGGAGAACGAAGCATGGACGACGCACGCAAACATGAACTCGCCGAAGAGATGAAGGAACTTGCCCAGCGCTTCTGGGCGGGCGAGGCCGAGATCTGCCGGCAGTTCTGGGGCGTCCCCCGCACCACCGAGGAGCAGGCCCACTGGCTCCGCCTGCAGGTCTACAAGGAGATGTTCGGCTCCGGCCTCTCCGGTCACGCCGACGGCATCATCCGCGGCTTCATCGAGAAGCTCTCCGAGTCGCTGCCCCACGCCCAGACGAAGGAGCAGCGCGACGAGTTCGAGCGCGACATCCGCGTGCTCGGCGAGGAGTTCAACCACTACCGCCTCTTCGCCGACATCCTCGAGGACGCCACCGGCGAGCCCGTCCGCCTGGAGAAGCTGCGCGGCTGGCAGCTGCCGGAGGACGCGAGGCTCCAGCGGGTGCGGCAGTCCGCCCGCGAAGACAGGGGACGCATCGGCGAGGCCGCCATCGGTTTTACGGAGGGCGGCGGCGCGTCGTTCTTCTACGAGGGACGGAAGATAGGCGGCGACCCCGTCTCCGACCAGATAGCCGCCGCGTGCGCCGTCGTCTTCGGCGACGAGACCGAGCACGGCGAGCACGGCGCGACCGAGTTCGCCCACAACCTGCACACCGAGGAGGAGTGGGCCGAGGCGCGCGACATCGTCATCGCCATCTGCCAGCAGCGCCTCCGCATGCGCTACGAGATGTTCGGCCTCCCCGTCGACGAGGCCCGCATCACCGAGATAACCAAGGGGAAGATCGCCCCACTTAACGTCTACGCCTGACGTAGGCTTGATTCCCCTCTCCCCCTGGGAGAGGGAGCGCATCTCGATGCGCGGGTGAGGGTTCAGAACACAGGAGGCCGCCATGACCACCACAACCGCCGCAGACATGAAGGCTGAGATACGCGCGCTCGGGCAGTGCTTCTGGGCTGGCGAGGCCGAGATCGCCCGCAACTTCCTCACCGCGCCGCACGGGCCCGCCGACCACGTCCACTGGCTGCGTCACCAGTGCTACCGCGAACTGCGCGGCCCCGGCCTGCTCAAGCGCGCGCACAGCCGCGTCCAGTGGATCATCGACAACGTCCACGACACGCTGCCCGCCGCCGAGTCCAGAGAAGGCAGGGAAGAGTTCGAGTACCAGTTAGAGTCGCTCCGCCAGGAGTTCACCCACTTCCGCCTCTTCGCCGACATCCTGGAGGACATCACCGGGGAGCCCGTCCGCATGAGCACGCTCGAAGGGCTGCGCCTCCCCGGCGACGACCGCATCGAGGCGATGCGCAGCCGCCTCATCGCCGAGGACGCGCGCATCGCGCACATCGCCTACAGCTTCGCCGAGGGCGGCGGCGCGGGTATCTTCCACGCGGGCGCGGCGCTCGAGACCGACGACCCGCTCCTGCTCCGTATCCAGCGCGCCTCCCGCGTCATCTACGACGATGAGGTCAGCCACGGCGAGCACGGCGTCGAAGCCGCCGAGAGCGCCCTCGAGACCGAGGAGGAACTGCTCACGCTGCGCCGGATGCTGCTGGAGATCTGCCCGGAACGGCTCCGCATGCGCTCCGAGATGTACGGACTGGAGCCCGACGAGGCCCGCATCGCAGAGATAGCGAACGGGCAGATCGACCCGCTGCCGGCCATCTGATGGGACGCTTCGACGGCAGGACCGCAATCGTCACCGGCTTCGGCTCAGGCATCGGACAGGCCGCCGCCATCCTCCTCGCCGCCGAGGGTGCGAACGTCGTCGGCCTCTCGCGCAACGCGGAGGCGGGCGAGGCGACCGTCGCGGCGATACGCGGGCAGGGCGGCGAGGCGGTGTTCATCAGCACGGATGTCCGCTCCGCCAACGAGGTCGAGGCTGCGTTCGAGGAGGCCGTGCGCCGCTACGGCGGCGTGGATATCGCCGTGAACTCGGCGGGCATCCGCGCCACCGGCCCCGTCACCGAAACGCCGCCCGAACGCTGGGCCGACGTCCTCGACACCAACCTCACCGGCACCTTCCTCGTCGCCCGCGCAGCCGCCCTCCGCATGAAGGAGCAGGGCAGAGGCGGCGCGATAATCAACGTCTCCGCCATCTCCGGTTTTCGCGGCCCGTCCTCCCGCGTAGCCTATGGAGCGTCCAAGGCGGGCGTCCACAACCTCACCGAGGCGATGGCGCTCGACCACGCGGCAGACGGCATCCGCGTCAACTGCGTCGCGCCCGGCCCGACGCTTACGCCGATGGTCGGCCCGGCCACGGACGAGGCGCTCGCCGCGTTCGCGAAGCGCGTCCCACTCGGCAAGGCCGGCGACCCGGAAGACATCGCCGAGGCCATCGCCTTCCTCGCCTCCGATGCCGCAAAGCACGTCACCGGCGCCATCCTCCCCGTTACCGGCGGCGCCCACTTGAACGTCTGAGAACACAACACCAAGGAGACCACGACCCCATGGACGAAGACCGCACCTGTGCCACCTGCATCTACCTCGACGAGCGCATGGACCCCGCCTTCAGCGAGTACGCGGGGCTCTGCCGCTCTAACCCGCCTCACGTCAACGAGGCCGGCATCGCCATCTGGCCCTGGGTGCGCGCGTCCGACTGGTGCGGCGACTGGGACGACGGCGAAGAAGACGATGAGGACGAGGAACTCGACATAGGCTGAACCCATCATGGTGTAGGGGCATCCCTTGTGGGTGCCCTGTTCGACGGCAGCAGAAGGGGCGCCCCAGAGGACGCCCCTGAAGAGTCCGCTATGCCTGGCTAACCTACCGGCGCGGGTCCGCCTCGAACGCGTGGTAGTGGCCACCCTTCGAGACCGGGGGCAGCCCGCTGACCGCCTTCTGCCACGACTCGCCGCCGTCCTCCGACCAGAGCACCTCGCCGTGCGACGTGGCCGCGAACACCTGCACGGTGCCGCCCGCCTCCTCCAGCGTCATCGCCTCGACGCTGGGCACGAACTTGTCGGTGAGGCCGGGGGCGCTCAGCACCTCCCACGTCTCGCCGGCGTCGCGGCTGCGGGAGATCCGCGTCTCCGCCGTCCCGTTCCGGTTCCACGCGCCCGGGCTCTCCTGTCCCGCCGTGATGAGCATGTAGGACGGATCGCTCGGCTTGTAGACCAGCTGGTCCGGGTAGCCGCCGTACTCGCTGCCCCTGCTGAAGACGTTGTCCCACGACGCGCCGTAGTCGCGGGAGAGCCACAGCCCCATCCCGCCGGTCACGAACATCCGCTTGGGGTCCGCGGGGTTGGAGACGAGCCGGTGCACGTCGTTGTACATGCCCGGTATCTCGGTGAACGTGTCGCCGCCGTCGTCGGAGCGGTACAGCCCGCCCTGCTCGATGCTGGCGTACACGACGCCCGTGTCGTCCGGGTGGAAGCTGATGTGCTTCAGGTGGGCGACGTGCGGCGGGGCAGGGAAGCGCCACTCCTCCGTCTCCTGGGCGTGGAGCGCGGGCTTCTCCGACCACGTCAGGCCGAGGTCGTCGCTGACGTACAGGTGGGCAGGCTCCGTCCCCGCGAACACACGCGTCGCGCCGTTCACCTCGGCAACCGACAGGCTGTAGATATCCTCCGCCGTGATGCCAACGTCGCGCTTCTCCCACGTGTGGCCGTCGTCCTCGCTGGCGTAGATGCCGCCGTGCTCGACGCCGCAGAACCACACGCCGCTCTTCGGGTCCTGCACCAGCGCGTGGATGTGCTTGCCCTCAAGCGTGCGCTCGGTCTCCGTCCAGCCCGCCGCGCCGCGCACGATGCGCACGACGCCGTTCACCGTGCCGACGAGCGCCTCGTCGCTCGGAGCGTCCGCCGTCAGTATGTTCGATCCGCCGCCGTGTGAGACTCCTATCGTCATCGCCGTTCCTCCCTAGTGGTCTATCTTCCGCTCTTCCAGCACCTCGACGCCGTACTCCTCGCCGTACTCCTTCGGCATCTCGACCTGGTGCGTCAGCTCGACGTCCTTCCCGGTCTTCGTGTACTCCGTGATGGCGAGGCCGACCTCGAGGGTCGCCATGCCCCACGCGCCGCTGTGGAAGACCGGCTTGTCGAGCCGCACCGCGTTGTACAGCTCCTCCAACTCCTGGTCGCGGTGGAGCGGATCGGAGTCGACGATGATCTCGGTCAGGCCGTCGTCCGTGTACTTGTACAGGCCGTCCGGACCCTGACGCAGTTCGCCGAACTCGCAACTGACGAGCACGATGCCGAGATCGTTGGGCTTCCACTTCTCAGGGCCGTGCTCGCGGCGGAAGATGGCCGACTCTGCCTCGCCGCCGATCCGCAGTGACAGCTTCTCTGCGTCCTCGGGGCGCGTCCCCGCCGCCATCGCCTTGCGGATCTCGTTCCGCTCGCTCGGCGTGTAGCGCGTGTTCGCGTCGCCCCACGGCACCAACTCAGACGCGACGAAGTAGCCGTAGCCATTGTGGATGGCCACGCCGGTCACGCCGCTCTCGAACTCCAGGAAGGCCGCGTAGTAGCCGGGGATGGAGCGGTACTTCATCCACTGGCCGTACGCGCCGCGAACGCTCTTCACTTTGCCGCCGGCGATGAGCCGGATGCTGTCGATCTGGTGCGGCGTCTGCCGGTAGACGAGTCCGCCGCCCTGGTCGGGGTCCAGCTCGTCGGCCGTGCGGGGGCGGATCACCCAGTCCGTGTAGGCGATGGCGTTCACCGCGCCGAGCGCTCCCATCTCGCCGGACGCCACGATCTGGCGCATCAGGCGGATGTGCGGCATGAAGCTCTGCGTGTGCCCTGCGACGAGCTTGACGCCGTTGCGGTCGCACGCCTCCACCATCTCCTCCGCCTCGCGGATGTTCAGCGCCATCGGCTTCTCGACCACGACGTGCTTGCCGTGGTTCGCGGCGAGCACCGTCATCGGGCCGTGGAAGCGGTTCGGCGTCGAAATCCACACCGCCTCGACGTCCGGGTCCCTGCACAGCGCCTCCGCACTGTCGTAGACGCGGGCTTCTTCATAACGCGCCTGGAAACGCTCACGCACGGACGGGTTGACGTCGGCTCCCGCGAACAGGTCGATGTATGGAGCGCGCTCCATCGGCGGCAGCATCTCAGCCGCGCCCACGCCGATGCCGATCACGCCCAGCTTCAGTGGCTTGGTGTCTACACTCGTCATGCTCTTGTCTCCTCCGTTATCGCCGGCGGACCGGCTTGCTTAGACGGACACCGGCGAGAAGTTGCGCGCCTCGCCGTACCGCTCGTGCACCGGGACCTGGTGCTGCATCTGTATCTCTCTGCCTTCCGCGCCGGACTGGATGATGCCCAGCACCACCTCCAGCGTCGCAAGGCCCCATTCGCCGGTGTGGAAGATGGGTCTGTCCTCCACCACCGCGTCGTACAGCTCTTCCAGCTCCGCGCGGCGGTAGCCGGGGCCCATGTCGCGGTCGATGGAGAGGTCTATCTCGTGCGTGCCGCGGTCGTCGTAGAGGATGAGGCCGCGCGGGCCGTGGCGGATGTCGCCGCGCTCGCACGTCGCGATGAGCAGCCCGAGGTCCTCCGGCACCCAGAGCTCCTCGTTCTCCGCCTTGAACACCTCGCGCTCCTGCAGACCGCCGATACGCAGCGCCTGCTTGTCCTCGGACTCGTCGCGAGTGCCTTTGCGCATCTGGCGGCGCACCTCGACGCGCTCCTCGGAGGTGTAGCGCTGGCGGTCGTGCCCCCACGTCACGAACTCGGCGCCCATCACGTAGCCGTAGCCGTTGTGGCAGACGAGCGAGGTTGTGCCGTCCTCGAACTCCAGGAACGCGGCGTAGTAGCCGGGGATGGGGCGCTCCGGCATCCACTGCCCGGTCGTGCCGCGCACGCTCTTCACCATGCCGCCGCCGAGCAGGCGCACGCTGTCTATCTGGTGGGGCAGTTGCCGCATCGGCAGGCCGCCGCCCTGTTCCATGTCCAGCTCCTCCCACGTGCGCGGGCGGAGCATCCAGTCCGTGTAGGCGAACGCGTTGATGGCGCGGGCGCGCCCGATCTCGCCGGACTGGATGATCTTCCACATCGTGCGGACGGGCGGAGTGAAGCTGCGCGTGTGCCCGGCGAGGAACTTCACGCCGGTGCGGTTCGCCGTCTCCACCATCTGCTTGGCGTCCTCCATGTTGAGCGCCATCGGCTTCTCAACCACGACGTGCTTGCCTGCCTCCATAGCACGGATCGAGTGCTCCGCGTGGAAGCGGTTCGGCGTCGAGACCCATACGGCCTCAATCTCCGGGTCCGCCAGCATCTCGTCGTAGTCGCCGTAGCCCTTCGCGTTGTAGCGCTCGGCGAACCGGTTCAGTGTGTCTTCGTTGACGTCGCATCCGGCCACGAGCCGGAGCTCCGGCATCGCCTCCATCGCGGGCAGCATCTCCGTACCGCCGACGCCGATGCCCACCATCGCAAGTCCCAATCGTCTCTTGCCCGTCATGTATCCCTCCGTGGTGAACGGCGCGGCCAAAGAGCCTCACGGCCCGCGCCATGGCGGAACACTACATGAACCGCCCGCTCTTCTCAACCGCGAGTGAACAGGGGAAGGGAGTGTCATGTTGAGCGAAGCCGAAGGCGCAGTCTGAGGCGCAGTCGAAGCATCTCTCGGGGGAATGTCTGTGCGCGCAGCCTCACTCACCCTGAGCGTGTCGAATGGGTCGACGCGCTCGCGCGGCGGGTGAGGGTGTTGGCGCGGCTTACGCCCCGAGCGTCGTCGTGGTTGCAAGGGCGGCAAGCGCGGCGGCGATGACGATCGTGATGGAGCCGATGAGCGCCAGTTCGCGCTTGAGGCTGCCCGTCGGGGTCATGCCCGCCGGCTGACGGTCGCGGCGCTGCGCTCCCACAGCACGCGCCTGGGGCGCGGGCGAAGCGACCGCACGGGGCGCCGCCGGTGCCGCCGGCGCAGGGGAGGGCGCCGCCTGCGCAGCTTCTGCAACCGTGGCAACGGCTTCCGGTTCGTCGTCGGGCGCCTCGTCCGCCGGAGGAGGCGGAACGTATGCGGCCGGTGCGAGCGACGGGCCGGTGACCCGCGCCTTCCGGCGTGCCCGCTCCCGCGCCTTCGCCTGTCCTGCTGCCGCTCTGCTTCCCGCCTTCTTCCGTGCCATGTCAGTCCGCCTTGCTTAGTTCAGGGTCTGGGCCGTCGCGACGATGACCTCGGTTGCCTGGTCTATCGTCAGCATGTCGGTGTTGAGCACCTGGTGATAGTGTCGCGCTTCCTGGGGGTCGATGTCGAAGAAGCGCCTGAAGTAGGCGATGCGCGCCCGGTCGTTCTCCTGGACGTACCGCACGGCCTCGTCCTCGCTGAGCTGCTCACGCTGCCTGATACGCTCGACCCGGACGTCCATTGACGAGATGAGCCCCACGTGCAGCGTATTCGGTATGTCGCGCAGGATGATGTTCGACCCGCGTCCCGCGATGACGACGTTGCCTCCTGCCGCGATCTCGTGGATGACGTCCGAGGTGACCTTCAGGAGGTTCTCGTCGTCCAGCTCACCGGAGCCGTGGCTCTCCTCGGGGAAGTCGCGGTATTCGCGTACCAGCAGCGCGTCGAGCCCGCCACCGAAGTAGGGGTCGGCTCCGCCGCCTGCAAGCGCTGAGCGCTCCAGCACGGTCTTCACGAACCCCGCGATACGGTCGCCCAGCCCCGGCGCACGTTCTGTGCGCTCAGCGACGTCCTCCTCCGACGCGCCGATCTTCTTCGCCGCCTCGGCAAGGATGTTCCGGTCAACGTGATCGATGCCGAGTTTGTCGGAGATCTTCGGCCCGATCTCTATAACGCCACTGCCGATCAGTCCCGTTACCGTGATGACGGGCATATCTCGTAGTCCTCCTGGACTCATTCGGTCCGGGGAGCGTCCATCTCCCGCAGCATGTCTATCATTCTAGCGTCATCCGTGTCGCCGTGGGGCGCCGAGAACCACGCATCCAGTATCTCAACGGCTTCATCGGGTGAAGTGGAGCGCAAACTTAGCGCCAGCACGTTCGCGTCGTTCCAGCGCCTCGCGCCGTCCGCGGTCTGCGCATCAGTGCAGAGGGCCGCGCGGACGCCCGGCGTCTTGTTCGCGGCGATGCTCACTCCCGTGCCCGTATAGCAGAAGACGACACCCTGCTCGCACGCTCCACCGGCGACGCTCTCGCCCACGGCCTTGCCCACCGCGGGCCAACTGGGGTCGCAGCCCTCAGCGAGCGCGCCCATCAGGCTCAACTGGTGGCCGCGCCGCAGCAACTCGTCCACGACGTAACTCGTGAGGTGCGTCACCTCGTCGCTGCCTACGGCTATCTTCATCGTTCGTCAGGCGCGGGGATGCGCGTGCTCGAATGCTTCGCGCACCTGGCTGTCCGTCAGGTGCGTGTAGATCTGAGTGGTGGCGATGCTAGCATGGCCGAGCAACTCCTGAACATGCCGCAGCGGGGCCCCGCCGTGGAGCAGGTGAGTTGCGAAGCTGTGGCGCAGCGTGTGGGGCGTGAGCTTCCGCTCGATGCCCGCTCGAGCCGCTGCCTTCTTGAGCACGAACCAGTACCCCTGGCGCGTCATCGGGTAGCCGTTGGCGTTCAGGAAGAGGGCGGAAGGCACGGGCCCCCGGCGCCTGGAGTGCGCCAGCAACTGCGGTCGCACATCCCGGACGTACGACGTGATCTGGCGCACGATGCCCGGGTACACCGGCGCGAGGCGCTCCTTGCCGCCCTTGCCGAAGACGCGTATCCAGCCGCCGTCGAGGCTCAGTGCGGAGAGTTCCAGACCCTGCGGCCCCACGACCTCCGACACGCGCAGACCGGCGGCGTAGGTGAGCTCCAGCATCACCCGGTCCCGCACGCCCTCCGGCCCCGGACGCTCCGAAGCCGCCTGCAACAACCGCACGACCTCGCGTTCCGAGAGCACGTCGGGGAGGGTGCGGGACGGTCTGCGCGTCTGCATCCGCTCCGCGGGGTTCGTGTCGATAACGCCCTCCTCCAGCAGGAAGCGGAAGAACGAGCGGGCAGCCGCGATCTTCCGTGCGAGGCTGGTACCCGCGTAGCCCTGCTCTCCGAACGAGCAGCGGACGTCCTCGATGTCACGCGCGTTGACGCTCGACCACCGCACGTCCCGGCCGTCCCCGACGAGCGTTTCCTGCAGCTGTGCAAGGTCGCTCCGGTAGGCGGCGATGGTGTTGACCGAGAACCCGCGTTCAGCCCGCAGGTGGCTCAGGAAAGCCGCTATCTGCTGGTCCAGCGCATCTGTTGCGGTCGTCATAGCTGGCAATTGTAGGCAGGGCGGGGCGCTGGCGTAGCCGGTTTCGCTCGCGGAAAATGCGGAGTGCGGAGGGAGGTCTGCGCGGAGCGACGATGACTATCTCCTATGGCCCATACGCATTCGGCTCGCCGTTCATCACGTGGGTGGGCTTTTTCACGATAGCGGGCATACTTGTGGGGGGGATACTCTTCGCCTGCGCGATGCCCCGGCAAGGCGCGTCACGGCGCACGGCGTTCAGATTGGTGCTGATATCCGTGTTCGGTGCGCTCGTCGGAGCGAGGTTGTTCCACATCCTCGACTACCTGGACTTCTTCACCGGCGCGCCGTTCCATATCTTCTACCTGTGGGAGGGCGGCTACTCCCTCTGGGGCGGCGTGCTGGGCGGACTCGCGGTGGGGCTCTGGAAGGCGGGAAGGGAGGGCCTCGAGCGCCTCCCCGTAGCAGACACGGCCGTGCTTCCCGGCCTCACAGGGCTCGCCGTAGGACGAGCGGGGGGCGTCATCGGCGGCGACCCGCCCGCGACAGGGTCCTCGCTGCCGTGGGCCATCGTCTACGACCACCCGGACTCGTTCGCCTTCGCCGGGGGAGCAGGAGTACACCCCGTGGCGCTCTACGAGGCGCTCTTAAGCGTCGCAGTTGCCTTGTGCGTCCTCCGCTGGCGCAGGCGCCTGCCGGAAGGAGCGGTGATGCCGATGGCGCTCGCCGCGTGGGGAGCGGGGCGCTTCGTCATAGCATTCGTGAGGCTCGACCCCACGATGTACGGGCTGCAGCAGGCGCAGTGGATCGGGCTGGTCGTGGTTGCCGCCGTTGCTCTCTGGGCAGGGTGCTCACGTCTCCTGAGCCGACCTAGAGCGCGAGGCGGGGGCGGAAGGACGGCGCGTAGTCCCTGAGCGTCATACGCAGGCGCTCCTCGCCGTTCCAGTGGTCCACGTCCAGCGTGTAGACGAGGTCAGCCTGGCCGACGCCGCTCTCCCACTGCTGATTGAAAGCGACCGCTTCCCAGACTGCCCCGCCGGAGCGAACGTTCAGCCGGAAGTGTTTGCCCTCTGCGCCCATCCCCGACGCGCGCAGTACTTCCACGCCGCGGGCAAGGAAGACCGGCGCGGGGTTACCGATACCGAACGGCTCCATGCGGCGCAGACCCTGGAAAGCCGGGCCCATCAATTCGTGCGGCTGCGCCTCCGCATCGACGACTCCTTCGCGCATCGATGGGACGGCGCCGACGCGCTCCGCCGCGATACTCACGAGCCGCTCCTGCAACTCCGGCAAGACGCCCATGCTGCAACGGAATCCCGCCGCCTGCGCGTGCCCGCCGAACTGAAAAAGCAGCCCCTCGCACTGGCCCAGGGCATCCGCCCAGTGGAACGACGGCGCGCTCCGGCAACTCGCCATCACCTGCTCGCCGTCCATGGCATAGACAGCCGTCGGCGCACCGAACTCCTCCGCAAGCCGCCCCGCGACGAGTCCCACGACGCCCGGGTTGAAGTCGGGTTCCCCCACGAGGATGAGCGGCGGTATCTGCGCCGGCACGAGCGCCCGCGCCCGCTCCAGCGTCTCGTCCGTCAATGCGCGCCGCTGCGTGTTGTAGTCGTCCAGCTGGCGCAC
>CBDCQO010000007.1:0-124819 GCA_965220655.1 Dehalococcoidia bacterium
CCACGCAGAGCCTCGCCAAGCTAGACGACCTCTCCCGCACGATGCAGGACACGGTCCTCGCCAACATCGGCTGCCTCGCCGTCTTCCAGGTCGCTGGCTCCGATGCGCGGCGGCTGGTCTGGGAGCTGGGGCGCGAGCGCGTCTCCGAGGACGACATCACCTCGCTGCCGGTGCACCACTGCTACGTGCGGGCGACCGTGGACGGCGAGCGGCCCCCCGCCTTCTCGATGATGGTCAGGAAGCCCGAGGAGGGCGAACCCGCGCGGGCGTCGCACATCCGCGCATCCTCGGCCGCCTACACCACCGCGGCGGAGGAGATCGCCGCACGCGACCGGGCACGGCAGCGGCAGGCCGAGCGGTTCAGGGAGCAGATGGAGGAAGAAGAGGGCGGGGGAGGGCCGGACGAGGCGGAGCCGCCCGCCGCGCGGCCGTCCCGGCGCCACCAGCCGAGCAGGAAGCGCCGGGACGAAGAGGGAGAGGGCGCATGAGTCGAAGCGAGTGCGCAGGCGACCTGCTCCGCTGGCTTGCCGACATGCCCCTCCTCGACCGGCTGGAGCTGGCCGCGGTCTCGGGCTGGTCGCGGGGGAGCGGTCTACGAGGCCATCACGACGCTGGAGGACGCGCTCCTCGTGGAGGCCGTGCCGCACGGCTCGGAGTGCGTCCCGCCGACGCGGCGGTACCTTCTGACCGCGAGGGGGCTGCGCCGGCTGGTGCGGGAGGAGGGGGTCGGCCTCGACGCCCTCCTGCGCTCCCGCCCTGTCTCGGCCCGTTGGCGGCGCATCCTCCTGGAGCGGCTCGACGCGGTCGCGGTGGTCCACCGCCTCGCGTCGGCGGCGGCAAACGCCGCCGACGCCGTCCGCTTCCGCTGGTACCGGGCGTCGCCCCTCGACGCCGCGCTGCGGCTTCCGGGCGGGCGCACGCTCGGCATCGTGCGGCTGGGTCCGACCGCCGAGCGGACGGCCTTCGCCAAGCGGCTCTGGAGGCTCGCGCAGGGGCCGGTGCCCGGCGCCGTCCTGGTGGTCGTGCCCGACGGCGTGCGGCTCCGCCACACCCGCAGGCTGCTGGCGGCACTCCCGCTGCCAGCCTTCCTCGCCACCGAGCGCGACGCGGCCCTCGCCGATGCGGACTCCCGCGTCTGGCGCGCCGTACCGGGCGGCAGCGCCGTCAGCATGCGCCGGGTCATCGCCCGGCTCGGCAGCGGCGGCGCGTTGCCTGCCGAGCCTGCGCCGATGATGAATGACCTCCCGGTCCACTTCGGGATCGATCCCCTCAGGTCGCCCGGACCCGTGTGGCTGCTGCCCGCGCTGCTGCGCCCAACGGAGAAGCGCGTTCTCGACCTGGTCGGCGACTGGCCGTGGGCCGGCGACGACGTCCTCCGCCGGCTGATGGGCGTCTCCGGCAAGCGGATGCGGCGCCTGCTCGCACTGGCGGAGGGGTTCGGCCTAGCGCAGCCTCTCCCTGTAGGCGGTAGGCCCCGCTGGGTGCTGACAGGCAGGGGGCTGGCGCTGCTCGCCCGGAGGGACCGCGCCTCGGTGGGCGCCGCGCGCAAGCGGTGGAGCGTGGGGCCCGTGCGTCCCGGCGCCGAGCCGGACTGGCGGAACATCCCCGGCGCGAGGAGCCGCCAGCTGCTGAGGAACATCGAGCACACCACGGCCGTACACGGCTTCGTCGGGGCGCTCGCGGCCCAGGCCCGCTCATGCGGGTGGGAGGTGGCGCAGCTCGACCCGCCGCACCGGGCGTCGCGCTTCTTCCGGTACGGGGGCTCGCTCCACTCGGTGCGCCCCGACGCGTTCGGCATCGTGCGCAGCGGCGGCCGGGGCCGGCCGTTCTTCCTGGAGTGGGAGCGGCGCGCGGTGAGGCCGACGACGATGGAGGCGCGGCTGGCCCCGTACCTGCGCTACTTCTCCACGTGCCGGCCCGCGGAGGACCACGGCGTCCAGCCCGTCGTGCTGGTCGTCTTCGACCACGCGCTCAGCGCGGTCCAGTTCCTCCGCGTGGCGCGGCGCGAGATGGCGGCGTGGCGCGTGCGGGTGCCGCTGTGGGCCTCGGACAGGGCGACATTGGCCATGACCGGACCGCTGGGACGGGCCTGGCTGGCGCCCGGAAGGTGGGAGCGTGGCTATGCCTTCGCATGACGCACGGAGAGCCGCTGGGCCACCCCGCGGCCTATCGCCGCCTGCGCCGCTCGCGCACGAATCGGATGAACTCCCAGATCGACTCCAGGTCCTCTGTAGGCAGGCCCTCGACCGCGTCCCTGAAGGAGACCTCCGCCTCCCTGAGCAACTCGGCCTCCACCACCTCCCGCCCGAGCAGCCGGTCCGTGCTCACACCGTAGCGGGTGGCCAGCGCCACGAGGTGGTCGTGGTTGGGCTTCATCCTGCCGTTCTCCCACAACCAGAC
Source organism: Dehalococcoidia bacterium (assembly GCA_965220655.1). Classification (GTDB taxonomy): domain Bacteria; phylum Chloroflexota; class Dehalococcoidia; order Lucifugimonadales; family Australimonadaceae; genus Bin16. The sequence goes on from CBDCQO010000007.1 coordinate 2,401, forward strand.
GGTGTGCGCGCTCACGCCCAGGGTGCGGGCGACCTGCGCCTGCGTGAGTCCCGCCATCACGCGGGCCTCCCTGATGCGGGTCCCGATGCTCTGCCACCGCCGGTCCTGCGGCTCCGCCATGAGGTGAGCGCTCCTCTCCGGGCCTATCTGGCTTCAGGGGCCATGCTAGCGCAGGCGTTCGTAACAATTCCATTACTCTTAAGTTACTCAATCGTAATAAGTATTGATTATGATTCAGGTGGGAACCGAGCGCCTCGACGCACAGTCGAGTCCGACAGCCGTCCCGCTCACCACGCAGACCTGCGGGACCGCTGTTCTCTGCCCGGACCCTGGCAGATGTGGTTCGCCCGCGAGGTCGGCATCAGTCCCTGCCACCCACCGTATGTTCGCGAACGGCAGCTGCGCCCCCCTCTCCGGGGAGGCGTCGGCCCGACGCGCGAGGAAGGAAACGTGATCGAAGAGAGCAACTAGAAATCACTAACTGGAGGGTACACTCATGAACTTGCGAGATTCATCTCCACGTCTCACGACCCGCTCAAACGGCCTCGTCATCGCGGGGCGCCGTGTTCCGTATGGAAGCGGCGTCCTGCCCGAGGACTTCGTCGAGCGGCTGCACCGGCTGAAGGCAGCCACCGGCCTCACGTGGAACGGCTTCGCCGAAGCGCTGGGCGTCGATCCCAAGCAGGTCTTCCGCTGGCGCCGGGGAACCGAGCCGTGCGGAGGCGCGATGCGCTCCCTCGTCGGCCTGTCCGCCCGCGTGCCGGGCGGGCTCGACATCATCATGGACGAGGGCTTCCTCGCTTCCCTAGAGGTGCACCGATGCCGCGCCAGCGCCTGATCCACCGTCGTGCCGTGCACGTCTTTCCCGAGAACTTCGCCGAGAGCCTGGAGCGCATCAGGGAGGCGTCAGGGCTGTCGTGGAGCGAGCTCGCCCGGCGGCTGGGGACGAACCCGCTGACTCTGCGCCGGTGGCGCCACGGCATCCACTCCAACGCCCACCACCTCTTCGCTCTGATGGCCGTGGCGCGCGACCTCGGCGTGAGCCACCTGTTGCCCACCAGCGCCTCGGAAGTACCAACGCAGTCGACCATCCCCGGATTCGACAGGGTTGCTTGACGCATCCTACGTGCTATGCGGCGCGATCGCGGCAGTCCTTCAGAGGAACCCGGTTCGGGCGGGTGAACCCGTGCTATCCGTACCACCGCCGCTCGCCCCACCGGCGTTTGCGCCTGCGCCATCGCCGGTAGGCTATCCACGCCAGGAGGAGCGCGAGCAGCAGTAGGAGCAGCCACCACCACCCGTTGCGCTGCTCGTCGATATCCACGACGGGGAGCGGCGTGGGCGTTGCGGCCGGGGTCGGCGTCGGCGTTACGGTCGGTGTTGGCGTGGAAGTTGGCACCGCAACAGCAACCGGAACCGGCGATGGCGTCGGGCTGGGCGTCGGCGTCAAGGTTGGTGTTGAGGTCGGCGTGGAGGTAGGGGTCGCGGTTGCCGTGGGAGTGGCGGTCGGCTCCGGCGTGGGTGTGGCAGTCGGGAACCGCACGGGCGGGATGATGGTCACTGGCGGGATGTACGGTGTCGGGGACGGACGTGGAGTCGGCGTCGCGGTCGGGCGCGGCTTTGGCGTGGCCGTGGGGGTCGGGGTGGGGGTCGGGGTCGGCAGGATCTCGACCGCAACGGCAACGTCCGGCGCCGTCGTGACCGAACCGTATTGGGCAACCGTGTGGGAAATCGTCGCGGGCCGTCCTGTCGCGCCGACTACTACCGTTGCCGAGACCGTCTGAGGCGTCTGCCAGTTCTGGGCCGTGAACGTCAGACTTGGCGGGCTGACGGTGACCGATGGGTTTTCCGACACCGGCGTCACCGTGACAGTCCCCAGGGGTTCCGACTCGATGACAACCGTATAGCGTTCGGACTCACCCTCCAGGATGGTCAACGATGCGTCGCTCACCGTCACGCCAGCCTCGTCGTCATCGTCGATACTCACGACCGTCCGGGGAGTCGCGCCTTCCGTGATGCGCTCCGCGAGCGTCCCGAACTCGATCTGCACAGACTCGCCGTCGTCGTCCTTCTGGTCCTGAGTGGCCATGAAGGTGAAGGTCTGGCGGGTCTGGCGTGGCATGAAGATCAGCCGGGCTAACACGCCGGAGTAGTCGTCGTCGGACGCGCCGCCCTGCGGGGAGCGCGTCGTCAGTATCGTCACGGTGCGCTCTGGGTCTGCGCTCAATTCGACCACCACGTCAACAGCGGTGCCCTCAGGTGTGCTGTAGGAGTCCCGGTCAAACGTCACCGTCAGTTCTGGCGAATCGTCGTCCACTATGTTCACGACCGCCTCGGAGACTTTGCCGGCCGTCACACGTTCGAGTCCCGCCAGGTTTAGGGAGAGCGTCACGAACTCGTCGTCATCGTCGATGTCGTCCTGAGGCGACACAACCCTGAACGAAACAGTCTTCTCGTCCTCGTCTATGCTCACGGTAGAGCCGTCTATGTCCAGCGCGTAATCGGCTGTCGTCGCACCACCGCCGCCGGTAAGCACCAGGGGAATGTCCAGGTCGCGCTCCGGCAACACGTTGACCTCGACATCTACCTGCACGGCCAGACCTTCCGGAACATCGTAGGACTTGGCCGAGAACGCAACCGTAACGTGCGGGTGGTCGTCGTCCGCAATCGTCACGACTGTCTCATCGTCCCCGGCGTTGACCCGCGCGGGCAACGATCCGAACGCCAGTTTGACGGACTCGCCATCATCGTCAACGTCGTCATCGATGGCCGTGAACGTGAGCGTCTTGGAAGTCTCGCCACTGGCGAACGCCACCGATGACGCGAACATGTAGTCGGCGTCTGTGGCGCCGCCCAGCTTGGTCGCCTCGATCGGGACCGTTACGGAACGCTCCGGGTCTGCGCCTAATTCGACCACCACGGAAGCAGTACCGCCTTCGTCGGCGTTATAGGTGAGCGCGCCGAACGACACCTCCACGATGGGGTCGTCGTCGTCGGTGATGCTCACCGTGGTTTCAGTTATGGTACCCGCGTTGACGCGGGGCGGCCGCGTCCCGAACTGCACCTTCACAGACTCGCCGTCGTCGTCTATGTCGTCCTGCGTTGCCGCGACTTCGAACGTCTTGGTAGTGTCGGTGCTGCCAAACGTGATGGACTCAGGAACCGCATAGTCGGCGGCGGTTGTGCTTCCCTGCGGTACCGCAACAAGCGGCACCACCACCGAACGCCCGGGCGCACTGCTGAGCGTCGCGGTCACCGTCGCCGATGCGCCCTCCCCCGCCGTGTAGGTGCTCGCGCCCAGCGACACCGACACCGCAGTGTCGCTGTTGTCCGAGATGCGGACGACCGTGCTGGTTATCGAGCCTCCCTGCACCCCGGAGGGCAGCACTCCCAGACTGAGCTGCACCTTCTCGCCTGCATCGTCGGCGATGTCGGATGTTGCCTCCAAGGTCAGGGACGCCGTCGTGGTTCCGGCTGAGAACGTCACCGAGGTTCCGACCGTGTAGTCGCCGGTGCTAGCGCCTGTCTGGTTGGTCGCCGTTACCGGCACCGTCAGCGCGCTCGTAAGCGCAGACGACAGCGTCACCCCGACGTCCACGCTGCTGTCCTCCTCGACGTCGTATGTGGCGGCGGCGAAGCTCACCTCCGGCGGGTCGTTGTCCGTAATCGTTACGGTCGCGGTTTCGTTCGTCCCGCCCGACGTGATGTCCGGGGAGTCGCCGAAACCCAGCGTCAGCGTCTCGCCCTCGTCGTCGCGGGTATCGTCGGTGAGCGTCACCGTGAAGGTCTTGGCCGTATCGCCTGCAGCAAAGACGAGCTCATCCGCGCTGAGCGAGTAGTCGGCGCTGGTCGCCCCGCCGTTCCCCTCAACGGTGATCGGCACTGTGGCCGACCGGGAACGAAAGGCCGCACCAAGCGTCACCGTAACCGTGATGGTCTCGCCCTCACCGGCCGCGTACGAGGCGGCGTTGAACGACACGCTCACCGGAACCTCGACGAACCGCACCGCGTTGCGTTGGCCCTTCAGCCAAACCACTCTCACTCCTGTCCACCAGTACAACGCCCGATGCATTTCACCATACTCTTCGGAGGCCGGCGGTGGGAGTGCTTCTCTCTCCGCATCCCTCAACGGAAGTGTGACCTCCTCGGTCTGCAAGGCCAGGCGGGCCAGCGCCTCCGCGCTCAGGGGTGGATAAACGAGCAGGTCTGGTTCAGATTGGTCGTCCGAGGCGGGCATCGCAATCTGGGTTATCGTGTACCTCTGATCGTAGGTGAACGACCTGTCGGTCATCGAGCCGTCGAACTCCACCACCAGCGTTTCGGGCGGGTAGAGGCCCGTGTAGACACTCAGGGATGCTCCTCTGTCCGTAGAGCTGGTCACCTGGGCGCAATGGACGTCTTCGCACCCATTGCCCGACGAGCCGTCGACGTTATGGGTAACCCGAACCGCAGGGGCCGACAACGACAGCCGCACCCGGTCTCCCAGCGCTGACAGCACTCTTCCGTCCGAACCATCTCCCAGCGGGTCGGCGGCCAGCGCGACGCCACCGGTCGCCGTATCGCCGGGCTGGACGGTGTAGAAGAACGAGATGAAGTACCACCTGGCGGTCGAGGAAAACACGTAAAGGTCTTTGCGTGCCTGATAGGTGTCTTCCAGCGGGCCGAGTTCCGCGAGGCGGCGCTCATCTCCGAAAAGCAGCGGCACCGTCAGCGGGTCCGCAACGGCACGCACCGGATGGTTTAGGTGGATGCGCGCCTCGATGCGCTCCCCCGCTCGGTAGGTGACACCGTCGAGCGGTTCCGAGACGATGTGCGACGCAAGGATGCGCACGACCTCTTTGGCGTGACCAATCGCGTTTAGGCTCGGCAGGTGAGCGTTCGCGTGTTCAACGTAGGCGCCGTCGGTCAGCTTCGACAGGCTGTCCCCGATTGTCCAGCGGTACGCTCCGTGCGCGTCCTCGTCCTTGCTGGCAGTCGTGCGAAGCTCGATGAAACCGCTTCCGGTCGCCGTCAGTGTGACCTCGACCCGCGCTGCACTCTTGGCGGTCACTAAGGGTATCAAACGGCCCTCCGTGATGACTTCCAGGGTAGTGAAGTCCTCCGAGCGGAATGTCTGCTTGCCTGTCATGGAAACCGAACCGACGAATTTGGCCCTGATGGAACGCCCTAACGCATCTATCGATGTAGCGACATCCAGCACCAGGGTCTCAGAGGCAGTCTTGACATCGAAGACGAGTTGGTCCAACTCGTAAACGACTTGGCTGTCCCAGAGGTCTACAGTGAAGCGGTACGACTCCCCGGCCTCGATGCGCAGCGGCGTTCCGTCGGGCTGCCCCGTGTTGCTCAGCAGGACGATCTCCGTATCCACGCGCTGGGTGGTTCCCACGGCGGCGTGGGTGAGTGTTGCGGTTGTACCGGAGGCGTCGATGGTGCCGCCGCTCAGCCGCAGCGCGTTCGCCGGTATCCCGATTCCGATGTCGTCCTGGTCGGTGGGGTGTACCTCGTAGGCAAACACCAACGCTGCAGATCCGCTGCCGCGCACGTAGTCGGCGGCGCGTCTGTTCGACCCGATGGCGAGCATGAGCTGCGGCGTGCCCGTAACGGTCACGGCCTCGCTGAACGTCACGGTAGCCTCGATGACATCAAGCGTCGTGTACTCGCCGTCGTCGCCGGGGCTGGACGTAATCGCGACCGATGACACCGTCGGCGGAGTCGGCGTCGGCATTGCGGTCGACTGCGCCTGAACGACCGGAGAGCAACCCAGCAGGAGCAGGACGACAAGAGCAATCCATGTTCGGGACAGTGGTGTTCGGTTCAAAACGCCTATGCGTTACCCCCTTCGAGGTATCCGCTGTCCATCAACTTGACGGTCCGTCGGTGGTCCTAGTTCGGGCGCAGGCGGCTATCCGAACGATGTCCTTCTGGCATCCGCACAGGACGGGTGCGCATGGAGGGAAGCTCGTCACTCCCGGCAGGCCGCCGTATGCGGGAAGGGAACGCGTTAGGCGCACCATCTCCTGAGGGACTTCGAAGTACGCGGCCACCTCCCAAGGCGTCGTGAGCCCCAGGTCCGCCGCCTCGCGTCCGTCGACCAGCAGCGCCCTCGCGAACTCCTCAGCTTCCTGCTCAACCGCGTCGTTCAGCAGCCCGCGCCGCCGCATCCAGATATGGTTGCCGGGATGCAGTATGTGGTGTCCGACCGCGTGCGCCGTCACCCAGCGCCGCCAGGGCGGGTTGAGGCGCTGCGCCACCGCGATGACGCCGTCCACCTGCATCTCCTGGATGACGCGGAACGGCCAAGTCACCACGACTAGTCCGAAACCGTTGGCCACGGCCTCTGCGTCAACCGGGCCGTACAGGCCCAAGTGGCGTCTCAGTTCTCTTGCTCTTTCAGCAGCCCGACGTACCGACAATCTGACAGCACCCCAGCACGCGTCGGGACTGGCTTCATTTGGCCGCGTGCACGACTGGTGGCTGCTCTGAGCGCACCAATGGAAGTGACGTTACGAGCCGGCTGGTCGGCTGGCCTAGGTTCGCATGCATGCTTTCGGGTGCTGAGTCCGGCGTGGTTGTCTGAACGTACGGAATGCAGAAATTCGTGGGGGGGGTATGAACAGTTAACCGAATGCATCTGTATCGGTGGGACATCCGGCCCTAGCCGCTGCCGCACTGCAGACGGTAGATTGCATGCAGGTTCAAGAACGTCTCGGGCGCCCGGGCCTCTCCGCCTGGATCGGCTGCGAAGGCCGCGGCGGCGGACAGGCGTCCGGGCATTCCTGTGAGGCAGCAGACACACCCCATGCGGAACGCGTTCCATTGGCCTACCCTTGCCGAGCCTGACGTCGTCCTCTATGCCGCTTACGTCACGGTCTGGGGTCGTTGGCTGGTGTTGCTGGTCGTCGTCTTCCTGCTTGCCTATCGTGCGGGCTTCTGGTACCCGGAGCAGGTCGAGCTCATCTTCCTGCAGGTGCCGCTGGTCGTTCTCAACGGGCTCGTCCATCACCGTTTGCTGACGGGCAGGCCGTTGACATGGAGATGGATGCTCGCCATCAGTGTCCTGGACATTGCGCTGATCACCGCGAACGTCGCCGTCCTCGGCGACTTCCACAGCCTCGTCTTCGTTGCCTATTACCCGGCGCTTGCCGCCTTCGCCGTTATATTCACCTCGCCGCGGCTTGGTTTGGCCTGGGCGACGGCGGCAGCTCTCACCTACTCCGGAGTGAGCGGGGGCGTGGGGGATGGGCTGGACCTCGATACGGGCGAGGAGAAAGTGCTTGTGGCCCGCGTCGCCGCGATGTACGTCATCGTGCTGTGCATCAGCCTCGTCGTCCGCTTCGAACGGACCTCCAGGCAGGCTGCGCTCGCACGCGAGCGGCAGGCGCAGCGCGAGCGCGTCGATCTCTCACAGGAGATCCACGACACGACCGCGCAGACGGTCTACATGATCCGCCTTGGCATCGACGTCGCCCTGAAGCAGGTGGGCGGGTCGAACCCGCAGCTGGCAGAGCGCCTCGCGGCGACGTCCGCGCTGTCGAAGTCGGCTCTGTGGGAGCTCAGGAGGCCCATCGACATGGGCGACATCGTCGAGGGGAAGGAGCTCAGGCGCGTGCTCGGGTCGCACACCGAGACCTTCGCTCAGGTGACCTCGATCTCCGCCGACTTCGTGCACTCGGGCGACGAGCCCCCGCTCACCCAGGAGACCAAGAGCGGCCTCTTCTCCATCGCACACAACGCCCTCGCGAACGCGTTCCTGCACTCCAAGGCGGAAAGGGTCGAGGTACGGCTGGACTTCGAGGACGGCCGCACGAGCCTGTCCATCTCCGACGATGGCGTCGGCCTGCCCGTAGACTACGCTGAACGGGGACGCGGCTTCAGGGGCATGCAGGCCGCTGCCGAGCGGCTTGGCGGCACGCTGAAAGTGGAGACGAGAGCACCGGGAGAGGGGACGACCGTGAGCTGCGTCGTCCCCCGTCACCCGGACAGAAGAGGAGACTGACATGTCAGCTATCGGTGGGGTCAGGGTGATGCTGGTTGACGACCATCCCCTCATGCGCAGGGGGGTGCGCGAAGTACTGGAACAACTCGGGGAGTTCGAGGTCGTGGCGGAGGCATCAGGTGGAGAGGAGGCTGTCACAACAGCGGAGGAGTCGCGGCCAGACCTCATTCTCATGGACGTGATGATGCCGGGCAAGGACGGCGTCGAGGCGTGCCGCGACATTATGGATCTGCTGCCAGACGCCAAGGTGCTGATGCTAACCGCATCCACGCAGGAGAACGCCGTGGTCGAGGCGGTGGCGGCTGGAGCGGCGGGCTTCGTGCACAAGTTCTCGGGCAGCGAGGAGCTCGTGGATGCGGTGCGGCGAGTCGCCGAGGGGAGTCTTACGGTGCCGGACGCCGCCGTGCGGCGCGCCTTCGGGCTCATCAGCGGCGGTCCTGGACCGGCGTCCGGCGCGCAGGCGTTGACGGCAAGGCAGCGGGAGGTCGTTGCCCTGTTCGCCAGGGGCAAATCGTATGCCCAGATGGCGGAGGACCTCGGCATCAGCTCCGTTACCGCGAGGAACGCCCTCTACCGCGTACAGGACAAGCTGGGGGTGCACTCCAAGCAGGAGATGGTGGTCTGGGCCGTGCGGAACGGCCTGCTGGATGGGGAGGAGTGATAAGCCTATCTCACGGGCCGTCACGAGAGGCTTAGGTATGGATTCCCAACGCTGTCCGGTATGCGGCCATCCCATGACATGGCACACTCGCCCTCGTGGGGCTTGCGGCTTGTGCACAGCCCGCGCATTGCGCGGGAGTGGTGAATACACCGAGGAATGTGTCGAACGGCCAATGCCGGACAGCTCTGGCTAGCCAAGGAGGTCAGGAAGATGAACCTTTGTCCGCATTGCAACAATCCCATCGGTTCGCCGTCCGTGACAGTTGAGAATGCGGCGGGCGTGGACTACCTGTTACTGTCATGCCCCTCCTGCAACAAGGTAATCGGGGCGATCAATCTAAGGTAGGCCAAGTCCGATGGGTCACGTTTCATGGTGCTATCTCCTCAAGTGAACCGGTCCCATCGACTGAGCACCGTCGCATGGGTGTGCCGCTTAAGGCTCTGGCCTAGTTTCCGCTCGTGTAACAGCTGATTCACCGGTAATCGCTACCCGGAGAAAGCGACGTAGAGCGCGAGTATCCCGACAAGCACGAGCATGAATAGCGCGAGCGGCAATCTCTCCTTCACAGACCCTCCTGTCCACTTGCTAGTCTCGGATGACGTTCGACGGTCCTGCCTGGCCGGCGGTATTGGGACAGCATCGTGCGTCCCAAGCCGATTCGTTGAAGGACTTCTGGAAGGCGCAACAGTCTCAATCCCACTATCCGCGCCGACGATGGTCCCCTGGGCTTCGCTTGGACCTGCGCCACTGCCGGTAGGCCCACCAAGCGACGAGGAGCGCTAGCAGGAGGAGCAGCGCCAGCCACCATGGGAGGCCGCCACCATCATCAGGGGGGACCACGATCGGCACCGCCGTCGGAGTCGCGGTCGGCGAGGCCATCCCGGGCAGCAGCCCAACCGTCGTCATGGAAGGCCCGCCCGCGTTCTCCTGAGAGGTTGGGACAGTGTTACGCGTCCGCAGGTGTGGGCTCTAGGTTCGCTTGCATGCATTGGGATGCTGAGTTCCGGTGAGCCGTCTGCACCCGCACTGCACCAGATGCGGCAGGACAACGGGCGTGAACGGTTAACCGGAATGCCCCATCAGGAAGGCAGCATCCGCCCCGGCCGCTGCTGAACAGGGCAGGATGGCTGCTGGGATCGAGCGCCACTACTGGAAGCGGTGGATGCGATTTCGCCCGGCTGGGCCTGCCGCCGGGGACTACTCCTTCGGAAACTGTTCGACCGGGAGGACGTCGTTGACCAGCTGAAGTTCTCCACCGGGGCAGTGGGGGAGCCAGGTGCGCCGCCACTCCGCCGTGGGGATGTGGGAGAGCACCTCGCCCCCAACCGCTACTTCGGCCTCCAGTTCGTACCGGTGGTGGCGGCTGATTTGCACGCCTTCGTAGGGAAGCTCGAATTCGATCGGGAAGCCGTCGAGATTGCCCATGCTCGTCTCGGTGACGACGACACGCTCCTCCGGCTCCGTCACGTCGACGAGGCGGACCGTGAGGACGGCCCCGGTGGGGAGCGCGCCGGCGGGGAAGCTGGAATGGATCACACCCGGCAGGGGCTCGACGCACGTGTCGAAGGGGTTGGTGGACACGACCGCGACGTCCGGGTTCCGTGGGGCGCCGCGGGTGAGGGCGGGATGGACGGTGTCATTGACGTAGAGCAGGTCGTCGCCGTGCTGGACTTCCGCCTGCAGGGAGTACTCGGCGCGGTCGGATATCAGGCTGCGGTCGTAGGCGATGCGGAAGCGGACGGGCAGGCGGGCGGCGTCTTCGATCACGGCCCGCCCCAGTTCCACCGCTTCGGCATCGGCCTGGGACGTGTCGAGCAGCACGACCGTGACGACAGCGCCCTCCGGCAGGTCCACCTCGCGGGCGAAGCGCACCTCGCCGGCGATGGAAGCCTCAAACCCGGTCGAGCCGCACGCAGGCGCCGAAGCCAGGAGCGCTGCGAAGGCAGCGAAAGCGACGAGACGGGAGACCGCCGACGTCATGGGTTCATTCCTCCTGCACCGGAGAATACGCGCCCCGGAGCGGCATCGTTCCCGACTGCGCTGGCCCTGCCGGGGCCTCCTGGCTGCCGGAGCGGTCGATGGGCCCTCTTCCGATGGACGCTGGCAGGGAGCCTATTCCGGCAGGTGGGATGAGAGGTCCCGGGGAGCCGTCACGCGGCCTTTTGCTGCCCTTGACCGACGATCCATTCCTCCAGCAGGTCGGACCGCCATGCGACAATCTTGCGTCCGACCTTGACGGGCCGGGGAAAGGTTGGGTCTTCGGCCACGAGCTTGTACAGCGTCGTGCGTCCCACGCCGATTCGCTCAAGGACCTCTGGAAGGCGCAACAGTCTCATTTCCATTTGCCACACCTCCTGTCGACGATCAGTGAGGATGACATTGTCGGCACGGCTTCTGCACAGATGAATCCCCTTCAAGCCCTTGACAATGGACGGGTTCAGGGCCGCTGGCTGTGGCTCAGAAATCGCAAGCGCGGAAGTCTGCGTTGGTCCGGTATGGTCTGCGCGCTAGCGGAAGGACGGCTCCTAGGCCCGTATCGCCTGCGCCCAATCCTCCATGAGCCCACGCCGCTGCTCGAAGTAGTCCGTCCGCCTGTACGCGGTCTCTGTTTGCGTGCCGACCTCGTGCGCCAGGCACATCTCCGCGATCTCCCGCGGAGCGTCCGAACGCTCGGCCGCCCACACCCTGAAGGAGGTTCTCATCCCGTGCGGGGTCGCAGATATCTCGTTGTCCCTGAAAAGCTTGCTCAGCGTGTTGTCGCTGATCACCTTGCCGGTGACGGACGGAAAGAGCAGGTTGGACTCGCCCCGGTGTTTGCGCGCCAGATTCAGCACAGCGAACGCCCGTGTGCTCAGTGGCACGCGATGCTCGCGCTTGGACTTCATGCGCGAACTGGGAATCGTCCACGTCTCGGTGTACTCGTCGACCTCGTCCCACGTTGCCCCTCGAACCTCACCGGAACGGCAGGCCGTCAACGTGAGGAACTCAATGCACAGTTTCGTCGTCTCCGCCGCGTCGCTCTCCCATATCTTGGCGAGGGCCCCGGCAACGTCCGCATAGGGCAGCGCCCGCCGGTGCTCCACGTGGGCGCTCCCCCGAGGAAGGGCGGACGCTACGGCGTCCACGGGGTTGTCGCCTCGATACCCCTCACCGATGCACCAAGCCATCACCGAGTGAAGGTGCTGCCTTACCTTGCGTGCCTGCTCTCGCCGCGCGTGCCAGATGGGAGACAGCACACCGAGGATGTCCGTCGGTCCGATGGCGTCGACGAGGCGGTTGCCGAGGGCAGGGCAGGCATAGGTCTCCAGCCGGGAGCGCCAGTGATCAGCAGTCCGGGGATTCCGCCAACTCGGAGCATGCATGGCGATGGTGCGTTCTACTGCCTGGGCGAAAGTGGGAACCGCCGGCCTGCGCCGACTGTCTGCCTTGGGGTGTATGCCGGCGCGCGCCAGCTTTACGTTCTCGATGGCCAGCTCACGAGCATCGGCCAGAGACACGAAGTCAGTGGATCCCAGGCCGACGCTGATGGCCCTGCCATTCACCATGAGGCGTTGACTGAACGTCTTGCTGAATCCTCCCGTCACCATCGGCTTGACCAGGAGGGAGAGGCCGTGGCCGCCCCGCCCGTCGCCGTAGCGTCCAGGGGCTCGGCAACTCCTCACGAACGTCGCGGAGAGCCTTGCAGGTCTGGTTATGGTTATCACTTCAGTTACCACTTTTTTGTAGATATTACGGCGCATGGCGACGGCTGTCAATGGATGGAGACGGAGGGATGCACAAGGCCGTTATGAGGCGCAGCGTGTATCCTGGCGGAGCCAGGAGCATGGTGGCGGACAGGCAAATGGTACCTGTCGGGGGTACCAAGGGACGCCTCACTCCGCAGGGATCGACAACCCCTCGACGAACTCCAGGCCCGGCAGTTTCTCCAGCTCCTGGGGCGTCATCTTCAGCTTGCCGGACCGGCTGCCCGCTCCAAGGATGATGTAGTCCATCTCCAGGAGGCGCACGTCAGCGTAGACCGGCAATCCCTCCGGCAGCGCCAGCGCCGTCACCCCGCCGATCATCATCCCCGTCACTTCGCGGGTCTCCTCCGCTGAGGCGAAAGACGCCCGCGACACCCCCATCAGCCCGCGCACGCGCTTGTTCACGTCCAGCCGGTCGCACGCCCGCACGATCCCCGCGCAGTACGCTGCCGGCCCCCGCTTGCTGGCCACGATGATCGTATTGGCGGAGTGGGGCAGGTCATACCCGTACCGTTCGCAGAAGTCCGCGGTGTCGGCGTATTGCGGATCGATCGTGACCCACTCCCAGCCTGCGATGCCCAGTTCGTCCAGCGCCGCCCGCACCCGCACTTCGATGTCTCCAGGTGTATTCACGGTGTTGTCCCTCGTGGCGATTCTACAATCGTTACGGTTGCCTGCTAGACTGCTCACAACCGTACCGCAGGGAGCGCAACCGCAATGGGAGTGCCTGCCTCACAAGCGTGGACAGTAGCATCCCACGTGATCAAGCAACGTCTGGCGGGACGCAAACGCTATCCGCTCGTGCTCATGCTGGAGCCGCTGCTGCGCTGCAACCTCGCATGCGCGGGCTGCGGGAAGATCCAGTACCCGCCGCACGTGCTCAAGCGCGCTCTGACCATCGAGCAGTGCCTGGCCGCGGTGGAGGAGTGCGGCGCCCCCATCGTCAGCATCCCCGGCGGCGAGCCTCTGCTCTATCCCCACATCGGCGAACTGGTCGAGGAACTGACCCGCCGCAGGAAGTACGTGTACCTCTGCACCAACGCGCTGTTGCTCAAGGAGAAGCTGGAGCAGAACGTCTTCACGCCCTCCAGCCGTCTCAGTTTCAGCGTGCATATGGACGGCCTGCGCGAGGAGCACGACGCTTCCGTCTGTCGCGACGGCGTGTACGACGTCGCCGTCGATGCGATACGGGAAGCCGTCCGGCGCGGGTTCCGTGTCACCACCAACACGACGCTGTTCAACACGTCCGAGCCGATGCGCGTCCGCGACTTCTTCGACGCGATGATGGACCTCGACGTCGAGGGGATGATGGTGTCGCCCGGGTACAGCTACGAGAAAGCCCCGGACCAGGACTCGTTCCTGGAGCGCGAACGGACGCAGGAGCTGTTCTCCGAGGTGCTCACCGGCAGGAAGAAGCGCTGGCGGTTCAACCAGTCGCCGCTGTTCCTCCAGTTCCTCATGGGCAAGCGCGATTTCGAGTGCACGCCGTGGGGCAACCCGCTCTACACAATCTTCGGATGGCAGCGCCCCTGCTACCTGCTGCAGGACGGCTACGCCGCCACCTTCCGGGAGTTGATGGACGAAACGCCCTGGGATGAGTACGGCAGGAGCAGCGGCAACCCTCACTGCCAGGACTGCATGGTGCATTCCGGGTACGAACCTACTGCCGTCCATGCGACGTTCACTACGTGGCGCGGTCTGCGCGACTCCGCCGTCGCCACGCTTACCGGCAAGCTGTGAGCCATGTACGAGCACGAGCCACCGGCGGATACTGCACACCGGGGAGACGCTGACGGCGTGGCCGGACTCGTCGAGCGTGCCTTTCAGTATCGCGGCGACGTCACCGTGCGCATCGACGACGGCAGCACCGTGACAGGCTATCTCTTCAACCGGGATGCGCATGCGAGCGAACCGTTCGTCCAGCTGTTCGAGACACAGACCGGACGCGAGGTGTCGCTCCCTTACCGCAGCATCACCGGCGTGCTCTTCACCGGGCGTGATGCCGCCGCCGCGGCGGACCAGCGTTTCGAGGCCCTGCAGGTCCGTTCAGGAACAGAACGCCATGAAGACTGAAGCCGCGCTGGCCCCGCTCCTGACTATCGCCCCCACCCAGCGGGAGTTGGGAGGACTCGGTTACGGCAATGCGCGTACCCGCACGAGCGTCGTCGGTATCGGACGCGTCGCGGGAGAACAGGTCGCAGCTCTCTTGGATGCCGCGCCGTGTCGGCTGCTGGTCTCGCTGGGATACGCAGGCGCGCTGGATCCACACCTCCATCCCGGCGACCTCGTGGTGGCGAACGCCTATCTCCACGGAGCAAGCGCGCCGGTCCCCGGCGCCCTGCACACGACCCGTGCGGCGATGCTGCTGCGACAGGCCGGCATCTCCGCCCTCGAAGGGCCGGTGCTGACCGTGGACGAACCGCTCCTTTCGCCCCGGGCCAAGCGCAGAGCGTTCCACGGTAGCGGTGCGCTGGTGGTCGACATGGAAGGACGCTGGATCGCGGAAGAGGCAACATCGAGAGGCGTCCCGCTCATCGGCATCCGCGCAGTGCTCGACGAGGCCCACTATCCGCTGCCTTCCTTCATCGCAACCATCATCGCGGATGCCGGGCGGCGGGAGTGGGCTCACGCCGTGCGGGCGATGTCGCACCCGTCAGCGGTCAGGAGCTTCCTTCCGCTGGCGTTGAAATCACGCGGAGCGTCGCGCGCCTTGCAGACGGCCGTGCAGAGCATCCTTCCGGAGCTCGCTCGTCAGCTCTGAGCCGGACCGATGGCGAACCTGGTCGAACAAGGCATGAAGAGCCGCCTCCGCGAAGCACTGAAGCGGACGCAGGACTACTTCTTCCGTACGCAGCACGAGGATGGCTACTGGTGGGGGGAGCTGGAGTCCAATCCGACCATGGAGGCGGAGTACATCATGCTCGCGCACTTCATGGGGTCGGACGAGGGCGACCGCATCCCCCGTGTCGCGGAAGACATCCGGCGCAGACAGTCCGAAGACGGCTCCTGGCGGATGTACTACGGCGCGCCGGGAGACCTGAGCACGTCCATCGAGTGCTACTTTGCGCTCAAGCTCGCCGGGGACCCGGCCGATGCTCCCCACATGGCGCGGGCGCGCGCCTTCATCCTGGCGCAGGGCGGGGTGCCCCGGGCGCGGGTATTCACCAAGATATGGCTCGCCCTCTTCGGTCAGTGGGACTGGAAGGGAACGCCGACCATGCCCCCGGACATGATGCTGCTGCCGAAATGGGCGCCCTTCAATATCTACCGCTTCGCGAGTTGGGCGCGCGCGACGATCGTGCCGATGACCATCATCCTCACGCTTCATCCCACGCGGCCGCCGCGCGAGAGTGCATGGGTCATGGAGCTCTACCCGGAAGGCCCCGTCACGTTCACGCTGTCGCGCTGGAGGGCGAAGCCCTTCTCCCTCAAAGGAGGATTCCTGCTCCTGGACAAGGCGCTCCGCGTCTACTGCAATCTGCCTTTCATCCCCAGGCGGGAACGGGCGCTCGAGGCCGCCGTCGACTGGATCGTCAGCCACCAGGAGGCCGACGGTTCGTGGGGAGGCATACAGCCGCCCTGGGTCTACTCGCTCATCGCACTCAGTGCCCTCGGGTATCGGCTGGACCATCCGGTCGTCGCAAAGGGGCTGGAGGGCTTCAGAGAGCACTGGAGCCTCCCGTCGGAGGACGGCGAGGCGCTCAGGGTGCAGGCGTGTCTCTCGCCCGTGTGGGACACGTGCCTCGCCCTGCGCGGACTCCTCGATTCCGGCGTGCCGCCCGACCATTCCGCCATCCGGCGCGCCGCGTCCTGGCTCATCCGCGAGGAGATACGGGTCAAGGGCGACTGGGCCGTCTATCGGCCTCATCTCGAACCCAGCGGATGGGCGTTCGAGTTCGACAACGTCCACTATCCGGACATCGACGACTCAGCCATCATCGTGACCGACCTCGCGCTCGCGCGGATGAACGACGACGCAGGCGAACAGGCGAGGGCGGCATCCGTCGACCGTGCCGTCGCGTGGCTGACGGGCATGCAGAGTTCGAGTGGGGGGTGGGCCGCGTTCGACTGGAACAACGAGTCCCGCGAGCTGGCGGACATCCCGTTCGCCGACTTCGGCGAGCTCCTGGACCCGCCCAGTGTGGACGTCACCGCGCACGTGCTGGAGATGTACGGGATACTGGGGTACGGGATGGACCATCCGCCCGTACGCCGGGGCCTGGCATACATATGGGACCAGCAGGAGCACGACGGCGCGTGGTTCGGACGCTGGGGCGTGAACTACGTCTACGGCACGGGCGCGGTGCTGCCCGCTCTGCAAGCGCTGGGAGTGGACATGACGCAGCCCCGTGTGCGCCGTGCGGTCGAGTGGCTCCTCGCGCACCAGAACCCGGACGGCGGATGGGGAGAGACCTGCGTCAGCTATCCGGACCCGTCCCTGCGTGGGCAGGGTGAGAGTACGCCCTCGCAGACGTCATGGGCGCTCATCGCGCTCATCGCGGCGGGTGAAGCGCTCAGCGAGTCCGTCTGGAGAGGCGTCGAGTTCCTCCTCCGGCGCCAGCAGGCAGACGGAACCTGGGACGAGCCGCAGTTCACGGGGTGCGGTTTCCCCGGTTACGGCCCCGGCAACCAGCCCGAGCGGTACGAACCGCTCGGCGACCCGAACTCGCAGGGCCCCGAACTGAGTGCTGCGTTCATGATCAACTACCACTTGTATCGCAACTACTTCCCGCTCTGGGCGCTGGGGCGGTACGCGCAGGCGCTTTAGCTGGACCCGCTCAGGCCAGACCGGCCGGCGTGGCATGCGCGACCGCGGGCCCGGCAGCGGCTCTCCCTCAACCATGACCGTCTCTGCAGGTTGAGGATACCCGAGAAAACGTCATCGTAACGTAATCATTTTTTGTCTGAAAGTCACCCTATTTTCACTTCGAAGGGCGTATGTTGAAGTGCACCGGCTCGCACACGGGCAGTCTCTGCATGGCTGCTGCGGCGAGACGGTGGGCGAGCGTCCTTTACACCCCGCTGGTCGGCGGAGCACCTGCCGCGGGGATCGAGGCTTCGTGGGGGAAGCACAGGGGACTGGGGCTCTCCCCACGGGGGACCTCCTGGGCATGAGGTAAAACTGCCCACTTTAGTGAGCCGTCCCGTTCGGCCACACCGGCGCCTGCGCAGCGGCTACGGTGGGCTTCGTTGGGACCGATCAGGGGGTTGAGTTGCTGGACCTATTGCTCACAGCGCTGGCAGGTATCGTGATAGGGGCAGTGCTGCTTGTCGGCGGCCTCGTCATACATGCGCGGCGTCAACGGCCTTGAAGGAATTGCTCGGGCAGCCGATGACTGCTGCCAGCGCGAGAATCTCTGCGTAGTTCACTGATCCTATCCGGACTCCATCCGTGGCCCAGAGCTTGCCCGTTGCTGCCAGGCACCGTTCACGCATGCCGTGATGTTGCCACCGGCAAGTGCATCGATCCGGGCAGGACGATGGTGGCCGTGGCGATGACGCAAGGGTGACTTCCAGAGTGTGGTTCGATTACGGTATGGTGACGTTCTGCAGAGCCGCATCGGTTTCCTGCAGTCCCTGTCGCACCCTGAGCGTACTGCGCGCGAGGAGACCGAATGACACAGCCGGACGGGCCGGAACGAGAGATAGCAGAACTGCGCGAGCGGCTGTCCAGGCTGAGCGAGGCCGGCCTCCGCATCACCGAAGACCTGGACTTCAACTCCGTTCTGCAAGGAGTGCTCGACTCCGCCCGCTCCCTCACCGGGGCCCGTTACGGTGTCATCACCCTGCAAGACGCCGTGGGGAACGTGGAGGACTTCCTCTCCTCCGGCATGACCAACGACGAGGCCCAGAGGCTGTGGACGCAGCCGGACGGGCTAAGACATTTTGCCTATCTCGGCAGTATCCCCGGGCCCCTGCGCGTCCCCGACCTGCCCGCCCACCTCAGGTCGGTGGGCCTCCCCGAACTCCGCATCCCGATGGCGGTTGGCGGCAAGGTCTCCTTCCTGGCTTTCCCCGTCCTGCATCGGGGCGAACGTGTCGGCAGCATCTACCTCGCCGGAAAGGAACGAGAGCAAGAGTTCACCCGGGAGGACGAGGAAACCCTCGTCCTGTTTGCTTCACAGGCCGCCATGGCCATCGCCAACGCCCGCAGGCACCGGGAGGAGCAACGGGCCAGGGCCGACCTCGAGACGCTGATAGATACCTCCCCGGTCGGCGTGGTCGTCTTTGACGCCGCGACGGGAGCCCCCAAGTCCTTCAACCGGGAATCCCGCAGGATCGTCGACAGCCTCCGAAACCCGGACCAAACGCCCGAGCAACTGCTGGAAACGATGGCTTTCACACGCGCCGACGGGCGCGAGGTCTCGCTGAGGGAATTCCCGATGGCGGACCTGCTCAGCATCGGCGAGACGATCCGGGCCGAGGAGATCGTCATGCGCGTCGCTGACGGCAGAAGCGTCACAGTGCTGCTCAACGCGACACCCATCCGCTCGGACGAGGGCGCGGTCGAGTCGGTGGTCGTCACTATGCAGGACATGGCCGACGTTGAGGAGCAGGAGCGGTTGCGGGCCGAGTTCCTGGCGATGGTGAGCCACGAGCTGCGGACTCCGCTCACCTCCATCAGAGGAGCGGCGACGACGATGCTGGACACCTCGTCCGAGCTTGATCCCACTGAGGTCCGCCAGCTCATGCGGATCATCGTCGATCAGGCCGACGGCATGCGCGAGCTTATCGGCGATCTGCTCGATGTGGCGCGCATCGAGACGGGCACCCTCTCGGTCAACCCCGAACCGGTCGAGGTCGCCATGCTGGTGGACCGGGCGAGGACCACCTTCCTCGGCGGAGGAGGCAGGAATGGCCTCGATATCGACGTCGACCTGGGCCTGCCCCTGGTGATGGCGGACAGGCGCCGCGTCGTCCAGGTCATCGGCAATCTCCTCTCGAATGCCTCCAGGCGCTCGCCGGAATCGTCCGCGATCCGGGTGAGCGCGGCCAGCGAGGGAAGCCATGTGGCCGTGTCCGTAGTAGACGAAGGGAGCGGCATCACGGCCGAGCGGTTGCCCCTCCTGTTCCGTAAGTTCTCGAGGAACGAGGCAGAGGAACAAGGAGGGGACACGGGGCTGGGCCTTGCCATCTGCAAAGGGATAGTCGAGGCTCACGGGGGCCGCATCTGGGCTGAGAGCGATGGGCCGGGCCTCGGCGCCCGGTTCACTTTCACGCTCCCGATGGTCGAAGAGACCGCCAGCGAGCGCCGCTGGTCCTCCCGCCCCATACGGTCCGAGGTGGGCGCGGGTAAACGGATCCTGGTGGTGGACGACGACCCGCAGGCGCTGACGTACGTTCGGAACGTGCTCACGGACGCCGGCTACAGCCCGATAGTGTCCGCCGACGCCGAGGAGGCACTGGGCCTGATGAAGGAGAATGAGGCCCACCTCGTCCTTCTCGACCTGATGCTCCCGGGCTTCGACGGGATCGAGCTGTTGCAGGACATCCTCAGCATCGCCGATGTTCCGGTGATCTTCCTCTCTGCGTATGGCAAGGACCACGTGATCGCCCGGGCCTTCGACGCCGGGGCGACCGACTACATCGTCAAGCCCTTCTCGCCGACCGAACTCGTGGCCAGGGTCAGGGCAGCCCTCCGAAGGCAGGAGGGACATGACCGGGACCAGCCGCCGGAACCATACGTGCTGGGGGGGCTGACCATCGACTACGCGGAGCGCCTCGTGACCCTGGCAGGCCGTCGTGTGCAGCTGACGGCCACGGAGTACGGCCTGCTCTACCAACTCTCTCTCAACGGTGGGCGGGTGCTGACGCACAGCCAGCTGCTGCGAAGGGTCTGGCGGTCCGAGAAATCCGGCGACATGCGGACGCTTCGGACGCATGTGAGGAGGCTTCGCCACAAGCTGGGAGAGGACGGCAGCAACCCCACCTACATCTTCGCCGAGCCCCGGGTTGGCTACCGTATGCCCAGGGCAGAGAACCAGGGCTGGGAGCAGGTGTGAGCACACCGGCCTGGCGGTGGAGTGTTCAGTTCAACGGAAGACGGATAGTCACGGTCGCTCCCTGTCCGGGCCCGTCGCTTGCCACGGATACCGTGCCCCTGTGCGCTTCGGCGATGGCCCGCGTGATGGCCAGCCCCAGGCCCGTGCCGCCTACCCCCCGGCTGCGCGACTGGTCCGTGCGATAGAAGCGGTCGAAGACGTGGGGAAGGTCCGCGGGGTCGATGCCGATCCCGTCGTCGGCGATCGAGACGGCCAGCGTATCGTCACTCTCCAACCCCGCCCTGAGCACGATGGTCCCGCCGGCATCGGTGCAACGGATGGCGTTGCTCATCACGTTCCCCAGCGCCTGGCCCATGCGCATCCGGTCGAGATCCGCCTCCGGCAGGTCGTCGGACGCCTCCAGTGACAGTGAGACCTGCCGGGCCTCGGCTTGCGGTTGCCAGCGCTCCAGCTCTGCGGTGAGCAGTTCGTGGATCGAACCTGCTTCGAGCGTGAGCCGTAACTCGCCGTTGTCCGTCTCTGCGAGCCAGTTCAGATCGGTCACGAGGCCACGCAGCCGCTCTACCTCCTGGATGATGTGGCCGGACGCGCTTTCGGGGGCCTGGAGCCCGTCGCGCAGCCCCGCCGCCTCCAGCTGGATCACGCTCAGCGGCGTATTCAACTCATGGGAGACGTCGTTTATCAGCCGCCTGCGGAGCTCGCGCTGGGTTTCCAGGGAGGAGGTCATCCGGTTGAAGGCCACGCTCATCTTTCCCAACTCGTCCGATGACGTGACCGGGAGCCGGGTCGTATCCCCCTGGGCGATCGCCTCGGTCGCCTCCGTCAACGCCGTTACGGGGGCCGTAATCCGTTTGGACAACCAGGCGGCCAGCAGTATGGCGACGCCCACCGTCAGCGCCCCGCCGATCAGGATGATGTACAGGAGCGTATTGAGGAACCCGTGGGACTCGCTCGACAGGAACTCGCGGTTCACGTCCACGTAGACGTGGCCCACGGGCCGGTCCGCGGCGAGGTCGAATACCGCCTCACGACGTCCCGCCAGATCGGGGACGGCGGCGCCGGGCGTCAGGACGGACAGGTTGTCCCTCACCACGCGTCCGTCTGCGCCGGCCACGACGACCCGTATCCGGTCCTGGTGGAAGAGCTCCGACGATTCGTCTTCGCCTTCTCCATGCTCCTCGCTCTCCCGGACTCCCTCGTAGACGTATCCGGCTTCGGACAGCGCTCTGTCCACCGTTCCCCAGCCGCCGGCGGCGGTGTACTCCCGGCTCAGGTCACGGGCCAGTTGCACCGCTTCATCGCCGCCTATCCGGTCTACGAACACGTCCAGCCGGGACTGTGTCGCGTAGTAGCCCACGCCGACGCTGATCAGCACGGTGAGAACGACGATAAGGACAGTCGCGCCCATGATGCGCCAGCGCAGCGACATCACGCGTCCTCCGTCACGAATCTGTAGCCGCCGCCGTAGACGGTCTGGATGGGCTGTCTGCCGTCCCGGCTGATCTGCTTCCGCAGGCGGGCGACCTGGCTGTCGATGGCGCGGTCGAACCCTTCGAACTCGTCGTTGAAGGCCAGCGAGATCAGCTGGTCGCGGGTGAGTAATTGATTGGGGTGGCGCATGAACGTCGACAGCAGGGCGGTCTGCCCCTGGCTCAGCGTTACGGGCTCCTCATCGACGGTCACGACTCCAGTGGTCTCGTTCAGGGTGATGTTGCCGCGCGTCAGCACCTGCTGCACCTTGCCTTTGACGCGGCGGAGTACTGCCTCGGCGCGTGCGATGACCTCGTCGGGATCGAAGGGCTTGATGATGTAGTCGTCGGCGCCGCTGTCCAGTCCAGTGATGCGTTCGACGGGGGCCTCCCTGGCCGTCAGCATGATGATCGGGATGTCCGACTCCCGGCGCAGTATCCGGCACAGCTCCACCCCGTCGAGGCGGGGCAGCATCAGGTCGAGGATGATCAGGTCCGGGGCGAGGTCGCGGGCCAGCGCCAGGCCGGATTCTCCGTCGTGAGTGACCTCAGCGGAGAATCCGGCGCGTTCGAAGTACACCCTGACCCAGTTCGCGATCCTCGTGTCGTCTTCGACGATCAGTACGGTGCCGCTCATCGCTGCTCCTCTCAGAGCCACGTTGGACGCGGCGCCAGAAGAGGCGCCGCGTCCGTCTGCGGGATGCTCCGTGGTCGGATTATATCCGGCCACGGCCGGCTCTTAGCCGCTGCCCCGTTCGCCGCTGGAGCCGTGCTCGCCGCCGCTTCCTTCACCGCCCCCGCTGCCGGAGCCGTGCTCACCGCCGCCTTCGCCACCGCCGGACCCGCTGCCGTGTTCGCCGCCGGACTCGCCGCCGCCAACCTCGGCATGCGCCACCCATCCGGTGAACGACGCCCGCGTGGAGGGCAGGAAGACCAGTTCCACGTCGCCCGGAGCCAGGTCTATCTGGGGTGTCGGACCGAGCTCCGTCCCGTTGCTGAGGTGTACCTCGATCCTGACGTCGGTCAGCACGCCGCCGGTCGTGTTCTCCACCGTGCCCAGGAAGGCGTTGGCGGAGGCGTTGTAGTTCAGGATCAGCCGTGCGCCGCTGCGGACCGCGTCGAAGGTCTGGTCCGGGGCCAGCATGGCCGTGGTGCCTTCTTCGCTGCTGCTGCCGCCTTCAGCGCCCTTGCTACCGGAGCCTTCGCTGCCGCCTTCGCCGCCGGGGCCGTGACCCTCGCCGCCTGCGCCTTCGCCGCTGCCGCCCTCAGCGCCCTCGCCGCCGGTGTGGGGCATGGGGCCGGGGCCGGCGCAGTCGAACACTTCCATGTGGACGACATACCCGTCGAACGACACGCCCGCGAGGCTGGGCTCACTGGTGACGGACACGCTGGACACTGCCTGCTGTCCGGGGTTCAGGTCCCCCAGCACGTCGGGCCCCAGTTCGCCCACGGTCTGCGTCCCGGACTTCAGGTGCGGTTCCGCCTGCACGTAGCAGAGCTTCTGCGAGAGCGTGTTCCGCACCGTCGCCTGGACGGCCTGGGTTGCGGCGTCGTACCGCGCGGAGATTGCCAGCCCGCCGAGAACGCCGTTCCACGGCAGGTCGAGCGGAGTGATCGGGCTGGACATGGCTGCTTCGCGGGCAGCTTCGCCGGCGGACTCGCCGCCGCCCTCACTGCCGCCTTCGCCGCCGGGACCGTGCCCCTCGCCGCCGGCGCCCTCGGCGCCGCCTTCGCCCCCGGACTCGCCGGACTGGCCACCCTCGCCGCTGCCAACCTCCGCGTGTGCCACCCACCCGGTGAACGTCTGCGAGAACGGCAGGCTGACCGCTGCCACCTGGCCGGGGGCCAGGTCTGTCGGGGTCGTCGGGCCGAGTTCCGGTCCGTTGGTGACGTGCACTTCGATCCTGACTCTGGTCAGGGTGCTGTTGGTCGTGTTCTCGACGGTGCCGACGAAGGCGCCGGCCGCAGCGTCGTAGTTCATGACCAGCCGCGCGCCGCCGCGGACCGCGTCGAAGGTCTGGTCCGGCGCAAGCGCTACGGCGCTGGCCTCTTCGCCACCGCCGCTGCCCTCGGCGCCTTCACTGCCTTCGCCACCGGAGCCTTCGCCGCCGGCCCCGTGCTCGCCGCCGCTGCGCTCAGAGACCTCGCTCACCGCCCCGCGCTCGGAGTCCCCGCCTTCGGGGCCCCGCTCGCCGGCGCAGCCGACGAAGACTGCCGTCAGGAACATGGCCACCAGGGCCATCGCTACCAGGAACTTTGCTATGAGTTTCTTGCGGATCATCATTTCACCTCCTTCGTGAGAGATCCGTGACAACCCTCACGATAGGAGTGAAATGTGGCAGGAATATGTCGCGGGGCAGCAGTTTTCTGTGCCCCCAGCCCCTGCTAGCTGTCCAGCGCCCCTGCCGCGATCAACCCCGCGAACGGCTGCTTCTGTGGGGTCATGCCGTGCTCGACGGCGAAAGTCTGGACGAGGTCGATGGCCGCCGCGTTGGCGGCGAGGCCGTAGGCGTAGGGGTTGTCGCCGAACGTCTCGCGCTGGCGCTCCATCATCTCCCGCGCGAAGACGAGGGCTGACGGCGGCTCCTTCATCGCGCGCTCCATCGTCAGCCGTTGCGCCTCGACGAATGCGTCGAGCAGGCTCTTCGCCGCCCACGGGTGTGCGTCGAGCATGCTCTTGCGGACGATGGTCGCGTGATGGGCGGGAAAGATGCCCGTCCTGGCGTAGTAACGCTCCGACTCCGCGACGCCGTCGGCAAACAGCGGAACGAAACGTGAGCGGTCAGCCAGCGGGCCGCTCGCGGGCGGATGGACCGAATACATCGCATCGAGCGCGCCGTCGGCCATCATCTGTTCGAGGTCGTTGGGCGGCGGGTTGATCACGACTCCCTCCGGCGGACGGAAGGGCTCCGTCTGGCCGGGGATGGCGGGGTCCGGCCTGCCCTGGAACCACTCGACGTCGCGTGGGGCGACGCCGAACTCGTGCTCCAGGATGCCTCGCGTCCAGAGCGCCGCCGTCATCTGGTAATCGACGACGCCAACGCGCTTACCGGCCATGTCCTCGGGGTGGTCCTGCCGGATGCCTGAGCCGAGGCGGATCATGGTGTTCACGTAGGAGAAGGTGCGGTTGTGGAAGACGGGCAGGACGCGGTAGTCCCAGCCCAGCGGGATGGCCTGCAGCGTGAAGGACATGGACATCTCGGATATGTCGAACTCGTTGCCCTGGAGCTGGCGGCGCCAGATGTCCTGGAGCGGTATGTCGTGGTGCTCCAGCGTCACGCCCTCAGGCTTCACCTCGCTGGTCAGAAGTGGGCCGATGCGGTCCCAGGGGGTCATCGCCATCGTCAGTTTCAGGTCGGGCATGGTTGGTTACCTCACTGCTGCGTAGGCGAATCCTATCTTCTCGAGCACCCGCCGGCACCCGCCCATCCCTTACGCTCGGATTTGCTCTGCGCCGCTATGTGTCTTGACGCTGGTGATAGAGTAACCTAGTCTGATAACTAGTCAGGTATGGGAGCCGGAACCGACATGAGCAAGAGATGGCCTGTACAAGATGCCAAGGCGCGGTTCAGCGAGCTTCTCGAAACCGCCTGTGCCGAAGGGCCTCAGATCGTGACCAGGCGGGGTGTGGAAACTGCCGTGCTTCTCCCGATCGAGCGATGGCGGAGGCTGGAGCAGATGACCAAACCGGACTTGAAGGACCTGCTCCTGGACTCAGACGCGCGGACCGAGAACCTCACGCCGCCGCGCGGACAGCTTCGCCACCGTACGCCCCACGCTGTGGAGTAGATCGGTGTACCTTCTCGACACCAACGTCGTCTCGGAGCTGCGCCGCCCCCGTCCCCATGGCGCTGTTCTGGATTGGATTGCAGGCGTACCGGGTGAACAACTCTTCGTTTCTGCTGTTACGGTCGGAGAGATACAGGCGGGGCTCGAGATAACCCGTGAACAGGATGAACCGAAGGCAGAGGAGATCGAAGCCTGGCTGGACAGGGTGCTGGCCTCTTACGGCGTGTTACCGATGGACGCGCCAGCTTTCCGGGAGTGGGCGCGTCTCATGCACCGGAGGTCGGACACCATGAGCGAAGATGCCATGATCGCAGCGACGGCCATCGTGCACCGGCTGACTGTGGTCACTCGTAACACAGGCGACTTTTCGCAGTTCGGTGTGGAACTTCACAATCCCTGGCTGGACGGCCAACCACCCGTGTGATGCACACCCGTCCCATCTTCTGGCCTGATATACTCCGCTGCGGCGCGCGGCCGGGCGCTCAGCGTACGGCCGGAATGAACGCGAATCCCATTCAGCAGAGGTGAAACATGGCGAGGAAGGTGATTCACATCCCTGGCAACTGGCACGCCGGTCAGCCCATCCCTCCGGCCACCAAGACGGGGCCCATCGTGACCTCAGGCGGCGTCAGCGGACTCAATCCCGACACCAACGAGATGCCGACCGACCTGGCGGAGCAGGCGCAGTGGGCGTTCGAGCACGTCCGCCGCATCGTGACCGAGGCCGGCGGCACGACGGACGACATCGCGCACATGAACGTCTACGTGAAGAGCCGCGACATCCGACCGCTCGTGAACGAGCAGTGGATCGCCATGTTCCCGGACGAGGAGAACCGCCCGACGCGTCACACTATCCAGTACGACGCGCTCGCGGGCGGCATGGAGATGCAGATCCAGTTCATCGCGTACGTCGGCGGATAGCTTCCGGCGGCAGGGGGGAGAGGAAGCGATGGCAGTTGACACGTGGGTTGAGCGGCTGCGCGAGCTGGACACCTGCGCCGTCTCGGACGCGCAGGACAAGCTCGGCATCAAGGGCACCGTCCTCGGCATCCTGCCGTTGTACGAGACGGGGCGGATCGCCGGGCGCGCCGTAACCTTCAAGTTGAAGACGAAAGGTAACGAGACCACGACGCGCCACCTCGGCACGTCCGCCGTCGAGGCCTCCGATCCGGGCGACATCATCGTCTGCGACCATCGGGGCAGGACGGACGTGGCGGGCTGGGGCGGCATCTTGTCGACGGCGGCGAAGACGCGCGGCGTCGCGGGAGTCATCATCGACGGCGCGTCGCGCGACGTGGACGAGGCGAAGGGCCTCGGCCTGCCGCTGTTCGCGCGGGCGGCGGTGCCGCTCACGGCGCGGGGTCGCGTCGTCGAGGAGTCCACGAACGAGCCTATCGAGATAGGCGGCGTGAGCCTCGCGCCCGGCGACTACGTCATTGCCGACAACAGCGGCATCGTCATCGTGCCGCAGGACCGCGTTGCCGAGGTCGTGCCCGAGGCGGAGAGCATCGTCGCGCGTGAGCAGGCGATGGCCCGCGATGTGATGAACGGCAAGTCGGTCGTGGAAGTGATGGGGATCAACTACGAGCAGATGCTCGCACGCTAGGAGGAGCAGTAATGACACAGACACTCACTCGTCCGGATGCCGCACTGATCGAGGCGGTACGAGGCATCGGGACCGCGACGCTCCATGAGGCCGGAGGCCAGATCGGCGCGCTGCCGTCCTACATCAAGCCGGTCGTGCAGAACTGGTACATATGCGGCCCGGCGATGACCGTGCTTTCGCCCCCGAAGGACAACCTGTGGCTGCACCGCGGCATCTACCACGCCCAGCCGGGGGACGTGATGGTCGTGGACACCGGCCATTTCCACGAGGCCGGGTATTGGGGCGAGATCATGACGCACGCCGCGAAGCAGGTCGGCATGGCCGGTCTCGTGATAGACGGCTGCGTGCGCGACGGCTCCCTCTTGGACGAACTGTATGAGAGCGGGGAGGGCATACCTGTGTTCTCCGCCGGGCTCTGCATCAGGGGCACGGGCAAGGACAAGGAGGCCTACGGCGCCATCAATATCCCCATCCGCATCGGCGAGATATGGGTTTTCCCCGGCGACCTCATTGTGGGCGACCGAGACGGCGTCGTCGTCGTGCCGCAGGCGCGCATCGCTGAGGTAACGGAAAAAGCCAAGGCTCGCGAGGAGAAGGAAGCGAACACCATCGCTCGCCTCAAGCAGGGCGAGCGCACGGTGGACATGTACGGCTTCTAGGGCTCGTTATCGACGAGGTTCCGCATCGAAGAGGCGGCGCACTGGCGCCGCCTCTTCTGCGTTAACGCGCCTGCGTATCTCATTCCATCCGGGGTAATTGGGTGATACAAGCGGCTGACCCTTACGGGAGGTGTCGCATGAACGCTAAGAAGATCATCATCGGCCTCGTCGTCATCGCCATCGTTGTCACGATCATCATCAACGTCGCCGGATAAGACTCACTCCGGCGGCGGCAACACCACCGTCGCATCGCCGAGGAAGAGCGGCTCGCCGCGCAGCCCGCGCATGAACAGCTCGTGCGTGAGGTCGAGGTCGACACGGTTGTAGTCGACCAGCCGTTGCGGCGCATCGGCCCAGGCGCGCGCGTTCTGCCGGTGGTCCCACTGCACCTTCTCTTCACCGAAGGTGTAGTAGCAGAGCCTGTCCAGGCTGATGCGGCGTCCCGCAGCTTGCACGATCGCGATCATCAGGTCGTAATGCTGCTGCACGGTCAGGCTCAGCCCCAGCACGTCGCGCATCCAGCGGTCGAGGATGGGGATGTCGAAGCGCGCGCCGTTGAACGTGACGACGGGGCCGTCGAAGTTGACCACGAGGCTGTGCAATTGGGCGAGGCTCGCGGGCTCGGCGGTGTACATGCCGTAGAGCGTGCCCTGCCGCGTGCCGGTCAGGAGCAACCGGAACCCCTCCGGGAAGTTCTGCATCGAACCGCCTGACGTTTCGACGTCCAGTACGAGGAAGTCTCCGGCATCCATAACGGCTCGTCAGGATAGCGCAGCGGGCGGGTGCGTTGTCCCTTCTCTCCCGGAGAGAGGAGTAGGGCGGGATGGGCTACCGGGACGCGCCCTGCTGGAGAGGGTCGTCTTCAGGACGGGCCTCATCCTCGGACGACTCGTCCGCAGCCTCCGGCGCAGGTTCACCGGCTACGGCCACGGGGGCGTCAGGAGCAGGCTCTGGTTCCTCCTCCGGTTCCTGCGGAAGTTCCGGCTCCGGCGGCTCCGGGAAATCGGACTCACCGTTGGCCTGGGTTGCCTCCAACTCGGCGAGCGCTTCCGCTGCTGCCATCGCTTCCAGTGCAGCCAGCGCCTCTTCTTCGGCGATCGCCCTCGACTCGGCTTCCCTCGTGGATGCTTCCCTGTTCTCCAGGATGCGGCGCTGCTCCTCTGCCTCCCGCCGCGTCCGGATGACCATTCCGTAGTGCACCGCAAGCGTGTAGATGACGCCCATGGTCGGCACGCCGAGGAGCGCTCCCGTGATGCCTGCGAGCCGCGCGCCGAGCACCACCGCGATGACGACGAGCATGGCGGGCATACGGACCGCGCTCCCCAGGATGCGCGGGCTGAGGATGTTGAGCATGACCTGCTGGATGAACAGCAGCACCAGCAGCACCGTGAGCAGTTTGACGAAGTCGCCCGAGAGGGCGGCGATGAGGAGCGGCAGGGCGAGCGCCAGCCAGTCTCCCACGAACGGCACCGCGAGCAGCAGGCTGGAGACGAGCGCGACGGGAAGCGCGGCGGGCAGGCCGGTTGCGAACATGACCGAAGCGGTCCCGACGCCGTAGATGAGGGAGATGAGCATCATGCCCCTGAGGTAGCTGCGGAACGTCTCGTCGATCACTCCCAGGACGTACCGCGTCTCGCGCTCGGCGTTGCGGGGGAGCACCTTCAGCGCCTCGTTCAGGCGGCGCCCGCCGTCCAGCACGACGTAGAAGGAGATGACGGTTATCAACGAGATGGCGAAGATGACGAAGACAACGTTCCCCAGGAGCCCGATGGCGTTGCTCGTGATGCTCTCCTGCAGGTTTGCGGCGATGCTTCCCAACTGGTCGACCTGGAGAAGAGTGGTGAGGTCGACCTGTATGTCGAACCCGGCAAGGTACTCCTCTGCCGCAGTGATGAACTCGGGGATCCGGTCGACGTAGTCGGGGATGACCTCAGCCAGGTCGATGATCTGGGTGATCGTGGCGGGAATCACGAGGGCGCCGATGACCGAAACCACTGCGCCGAGCGCCAGGTAGACGATCAGGATGGCCAGCGGCCGCTTCATGCCGGGGATGCGCATGAGCCAGCGCACCGTGTGGATGATGAGCGAGCCGACGAGGTAGGCGAGGAAGAAGACGAGGATCAGGTCGCCAAGGAAGTCCCAGACCCGCCGCATGGTGTCGACGACGAAGATGATCGCGCTGAACGCGATGACGACGATGGCGGTTCTGAACCAGAAGTTGCGCTCTAGCATCTCAGCTCGGCGGCATTCTAACTGTTCCGGGGCGTTGGTGGAACGCGGGGACCCCTGGCAACGGATTATGCCGAGGGCTTGTCAGCGACTGCCAGCCAGTTGCAGTGCGAGTGTTGCCGGGTCGTGGGCGGGCAGGTCGCAGACGTAGCCGTGACAGACGTAAGCGGTGGGCGTCCCCGCGTCGGTGCGTCCCTCCAGCAGCGGCGTGGAGAACGGCGACGCCTCGCCCGGGGCCAGCCCGACGAATGCGAACGTTGGAAGCTGCCGGCGCAGCGGCTCCAACAACGCGCGCGTGCGTTCGTCGGACGGCTCCCCGACGATGACGACCTCCGTAGGCGGCGCGAGGTAGCGTTCGATGATGCGCAGCCAGTTCCCGAACCCCAGCGGGTAGCGTGCAGCGAGCGGTGCGATGCCCCGTATGAGGCGCTCCGCCTGCTGTGCGAGCGATTCGTCGCCCGTGAGCACGGATATCCGCAGCAGCGCTTCGGCGGCGGCCGAACTGCCGCACGGAGTCGCGTTGTCGGTGATGTCGCGCGGACGCACGATCAGCTCCTCGTGGTCGACGCCGACGTCGTAGAACGTTCCGTCCTCGTCGTCCCGGAAGAGCGCCAGCATCTCGTCCGTCAGCGCCTGCGCTTCGTGGAGCCAGCGATGTGAGAACGTCGCCGTGTGCAGCGAGAGCAGCCCGTTGATGAGCAGCGCGTAGTCCTCGAGGTAGGCGAGCAGGTGCGCTTTTCCGTCCTTCCAGGTGCGGAGCAGCCGGCTGTCGGGGCGCATCTCGCGGAGCAGGAAGTCGGCGTTGCGTTCCGCGGCATCGCGCAGGTCGGGCCGGTCGAGCGCGAATGCCGCCTCGGCGAGCGCGCGCAGAGCGAGGCCGTTCCACGCCGTCAGCACCTTGTCGTCGGTCGCCGGAGGCACGCGCTCGGCGCGTCGTTCCAGGAGTGCGCGGCGCATCGGCTGTAGCCGTTCGAGCAGTTCGCCTGCGTCGACGCCGAGCTCGCGCCCGGCTGCCGCTGCGCTGTCGCGCACGTGCAGGATGTGGCGGCCCTCGAAGTTCGGGTGCACGCCCACGCCGTAGTAGCGCCGGAACAGCCGCGCGTCGTCTACTCCGAGCACGGCCTCGAGCTCCTGCGGCGTCCAGACGTAGAACTTGCCCTCGACGCCCTCGCTGTCGGCGTCCTGCGACGAGAAGAAACCGCCGTCCGGGTGGCGCAGGTCGCGCAACAGGTACGCGACTGTCTCCTCGACGACCTCCCGGTAGCGCGGGTTCCCCGTCGCCTGGAAGGCTTGTGTGTACAGCGACACGAGGAGCGCATTGTCGTACAGCATCTTCTCGAAGTGCGGCACGAGCCAGAACCGGTCGGTGGAGTAGCGCGCGAACCCGCCGCCGAGGTGGTCGTAGATGCCGCCGTTGTGCATCGCCATGAGCGACGCCTCGACCGTTTCGAGGGCGTCGGCGTCGAACGCGCGGGCGTTGCGGGCGAGCAGAAACTCCATCGGCATCGACTGCGGGAACTTGGGCGCGCCGCCGAAGCCCCCGTGCTCCGCATCGTGCAGTGCGACGATCCCTGCGCTCGCCTCCGCGAGCAACTCCTCGCTCACGTCCTCGTCCGCCATCGGAACGCTCGATGCGTTCCGTAACGCGCCTGTGAGCACCTGTGCGTTCTGCAGCACGGCGTCGCGGTTGTTGCGGTAGGCGTCGTTCACCGCCGCGACGACCCGCGTCCAGGACGGCATGTTGCTTCTGTCGACGGGCGGGAAGTACGTGCCGCCGTAGAAGGGACGCCCGTCCGGCAGCAGGAAGACGTTGAGCGGCCATCCACCGTGACCGTGCAGCTGCTGCACCGCGCTCATGTAGATGCCGTCCACGTCCGGACGCTCCTCCCGGTCCACCTTGATGGCGACAAGGAGGTCGTTCATCACCTGGGCGGTCGCCTCGTTCTCGAACGATTCGCGCTCCATGACGTGGCACCAGTGGCACGCCGCGTAGCCGATGGAGACCAGCACTACCTTGTCCTCGGCCCGCGCCCGCTCGAACGCCTCCTCGCCCCACGGGTACCAGTCGACGGGGTTGTGCGCGTGCTGCAGCAGGTAAGGGGAGGTCTCGTTGATGAGCCGGTTGGGCATGACCCGCCTACGTTACACCATCGCCAGCAGCGCCATGACCGCCGCCGACACGAGGGGCACCGTGAGGTTGTCGTCGAGCGGGACCGGCGCAAGCTCCGTGAGCGCGGCCACGATCGCCCCCGGCACGAGCCACCACATGAGCGGCACGTCCGGGTGGAGCGTGGCGAGCAGCCCCGCCCCCAGCGCCGCGACCGCGAACGCCGCCGTGCCCGCGAGCGATTTCCCGAACCGCCGCGTCCGGTGGTCGCGCACGCCGATGAGCGCCGCGAAGGGGTCGCCGACCGACAGGAAGAGCATCGCCGTTACCGCGACCTCCTTCTCGAATACGAAGACGAGGAACGTGGCCGCCAGCCACATGAACGTCGCGCCGGTGACCTGCCGGTTCTCGGCTGCCTTGAAGAACGGCAGCGTGCGCACCATCCAGTCGTTGACGCCGCCCACGAGCCCGCGCAGCACCTCCAGCGCCACAGCGCCGAGGCTTCCCGCGATGAGCAGCCACTCCACCAGCTCGCGGGGCAGGAAGAGGATGCCGAGCGGCAGCATCGACCCCGCCACCAGGTGGAAGACGCGGCGCGGCCACAGCGACGGCGCGACCGGCGGCTCGTACAGGAACTCCGCGACCGGCTCGGGGAGCTTCATCGACGCCTGCTACCGGGACGCCGCCTTCGACAGCGCGCGCAGCTTCGGGACGAGGCCCGCCATCGTCTCGACGACGTAGTCGACCTCCTCCGCTGTGTTCTCCGGCCCGAGCGTCAGCCGCACGCAGCTGCGCGCCAGCTCGTTCGAGCGTCCGAGCGCCAGCAGCACGTGCGACGGCTCCAGCGACCCCGCCGTGCAGGCGCTGCCGCTCGACGCCGCGACCCCCGCGAGGTCCAGCCCCATCAGCAGCGGCTCCGCCTCGACGCCGTGGAACGAGACGTTCACGTTCCCGGGCAGCCGCGCGTCGGTGTTGCCGTTCACCTCGACCCGGTCCACGCGCTCGAGGATGCCGCTCAGCAGGCGGTCGCGCAGCGCGGCGCACGCGGCGGCGTTCGTCTCTCGTTCTCGTTCCGCTCGCTCCAGCGCGACGCTCATCCCGACGATGCCCGCCGTGTTCTCGGTGCCCGCGCGGCGTTCGCGCTCCTGTGCGCCCCCCACCTGCGTCGGTGCGAACGGCGTGCCGCGACGGATGTACAGCAGCCCGACGCCCTTCGGCCCACCGAACTTGTGCGCCGAGAGCGACAGCAGGTCCACGCCCAGGTCGTCGACCCTGACCGGCACGGCGCCCGCCGCCTGCACCGCGTCCGTGTGTACGGCGATGAAACGACGCTCCACCGCCGCGCGCTCCTTGACGAGCCGCGCTATCTCTGTCACCGGCTGGAGCGTGCCGATCTCGTTGTTCGCGAGCATGACGCTCACTACCGCCGTCTCCGGCCTGACCGCGCCCGCGACGTCCTCCGGACGCACGATGCCGTCGCGGCCTGGC
Source organism: Dehalococcoidia bacterium (assembly GCA_965220655.1). GTDB lineage: Bacteria > Chloroflexota > Dehalococcoidia > Lucifugimonadales > Australimonadaceae > Bin16. Next base: position 36,151 of record CBDCQO010000007.1, read on the forward strand.
GAGACGTAGGTTGCCTCCCAACCGAGGCTCTCCAGCAGTTCGACGGCGTGGAGCACGGCGTGATGCTCGATGGATGTGGTCACGACGTGCCGCCCGCGCTCCTTGAGCGCGAGGGCAGGGCCCATGATGCCCGCGTTGTCCGACTCCGTCCCGCCGCTCGTGAAGACGATCTCGCCCGCACGCGTCCCGAGGACGCGCGCGCACCGCTCCCGCGCCTCGTCGAGCGCCTGCCGCGCCTGCTGAGCGAGCGCGTAGATGCTGGACGGGTTGCCGTACCGCTCGGTGAAGAACGGGCGCATCGCCTCCGCCACCTCCGGCAGCACCGGCGTGGTCGCCGCGTGGTCCATGTAGACCGTCTGCTCAGGCGTCATCTCGTGCGCGTCTCCCAACGAACTGCCTCACAGCATACGCCTCTGCGGGATTAACCCTCACCCCCAAGCCCCTCTCCCAGTGGGCGAGGGGAGCCCTTCACACCTCTCCCCCGGGGAGAGGTCGGCGCGCGGTAGCGCGGCGGGTGAGGGTGCTCCTTCCATTGTCATTCCGAGCGGAGTGCTGCGGAGTCGAGGAATCTCTCGGGCGGTCTGCTCCCCTCTCCCTCGAGGGGAGAGGGTTAGGGTGAGGGTGAACCGGCTGGACGGAGCGTGGGGCTGTTCCCCACCGTCGCGTACCCGAACAGCTTGTACACCAGCTTCGCCGCCGTGTACGCGCACGCCTCAGGCCCCTCGTCCGGCGCGAGCTCGACCACGTCGAACCCCACGATGCGGCGGCGCTCGCCGACGGCGCGCAGGATGCGCAGCGCCTCCCACCACCCCATCCCGCCCGGCTCCGGCGTGCCGACCGCCGACATGAACGACGGGTCGAACGCGTCGAGGTCGAACGAGACGTAGACATCCTCACCGAGCGTGTCGACGATGGCGTCGACATCGGCGATGGGCTCTGCGCCGCGCGGGAAGAGCGCGACGCCGTTCTCTCTGGCGAACGCCGCCTCCTCGCCCGTCATGCTGCGCACGCCTACGAGCGTGAGGCTCGACGCGTGGTCGAGCGTCCGCCGCGCCGCGCAGGCGTGGCTGTGCGCCCACCCCTGGTAGTCGTCCCGCAGGTCGGCCTGGGCGTCGAAGAAGATCACGCTCAGGCCGGGATGCCGCTCCGCGTGCGCAGCGACCGCCCCCGACGTGATCGAGTGCTCGCCGCCGAGCATCCCAACGAGTTTGCCCTGCGCGGCGTAGCCCGCAACCGCCTCCCGGACGCGGCCCGCCATCGCCTCCGGCCCCCCGTTGGGTTCGAGAGCGGGCGGGGCTTCGAGCGCCGGCGCGGTGTGGATGCCGGCCGCGCACGGCTCGCAGCCGAGCTCGACGTCGTAGTCCTCCATCTCGGCGGACGCCCGGATGATCGCCTCCGGCCCGCGCCGTGTCCCCTTCCGGTAGCTCGTCGTCTCCTCGTACGGGACGGGCAGCACGACGCACCGCGACCGGTCGAGCGTGTGCTCGTCCGGGTCGAGTATCAGGAACGTGTCGGGTAGGGCGGGCCGCTCGTTGCCGGTCATGGCGGCTCTCCAAATTATCCCCTCTCCCTACAAGGGGAGAGGGCTAGGGTGAGGGTACTGCGGAGGCGGGGCTTGGGGCGGCTTGTCATGCTGAGCGCAGCCGAAGGCGTAGTCGAAGTATCTCTCGGGGAGCGTTATTCAATACAGGAGGGCTGCCTGAGAGATTCCTCGACTCCGCTGCGCTCCGCTCGGAATGACACGCGTGGGAGAGTGTACTCCCCCTACACCCTTTGCCGAACGGTCTCCCGCTCTTCTTCCACCACCGCCTTGGCCGTTGCGGGGTCGAGGTGCTCCAGCCCGCGGTCCAGCACCCAATTGCGGACGCTCGCCATCGAGAAGAACTCGCCCACCTGCGCCATCGCATCGTCGGCGTCGAACTCCTTGCACGAGAAGACATCGATGTTGACGTAGCCCCGGTCCGGGAACGTGTGCACGCTGATGTGGCTCTCCGCGATGATGACGAACCCGGAGACGCCCCAGTCCTCCGCTGTCGGCCCGTGGTAGGTGTAGACGGCGGGCGGCGTGATCTTGGTCATGCTGATGCGGTCCGGGAACTCGTCCAGGAACCGCCGCACGCGCTCCGCATCCGAGAGCTCGTCCGCGTCGCAGCCGTGTCCGTCAATCACCAGGTGCATCAGTGCTCCGTCCGTCATTCCCGCGCAGGCGGGAATCCAGGATGAGGGTGTCCCCCTGCACAATAACAGCGCCCCGCACTCGGGACGCCTCCGAAAGGATAGCACGACGCCTGCGCCCCTCACAACCGCGCCGCGTCCTCTGTCGCTCCTGCGAAGGCAGGGATCTCGCAGCCGGAGGGCTTGTCATGTTGAGCGAAGCCGGAGGCGGAGTCGAAACATCTCTCGGCCAGATGTTCGTGGAGGGCGGAGTTGCCAAGGCCCGGCGAAGAAAAAATTTCCCCGTGCGAAACCGCTCATCTGCGCTCATTCCGCGCTCATCCACTCCTGGCCCCGTACCGTTCATCGACCTCGCCGGACCGCTCGAAACCGCTCATTGTCGCGTCATTCCCGCTCGAAACCGCCCGATGACCGTGCACGCCATTGCACTCATGGGACCTCGTCCTTCGCGGGGACGTCGACGCCGGCGCTCCGCCGTCGGAGACAGCGTACGCGCCCCTTCCGCGTTCGTGAAAGGGGCGCGTGTCGCACAGGCACCTGGTTCCGCCTGCGGTCTGACCCCCTCGCCCTCTGGGAGAGGGAACGCGCTTCAGCGCGGGGTGAGGGTGGTCTCGGACGGGGGCTTGGTCCCCTCTCCCTTGAGGGGAGAGGGCTAGGGAGAGGGTGAACTGGCGGGGTGAGGCACCCCCAGCCCCTCCAGCCTCCCCTCGACCGCCTCCGCCTCCAACGACAGCCGCTCCCATTCCTCCCAGAGCAGCCCCGCCTCCTCCTTGAGCGCGCCGTACTCCTCACCCGCCGACGCCAGGTGCGCCGGGCCGTCGAACCGGTCGGGCTGCGAGAACATCGCCTCCAGCTCCGCGATGCGCGACTCGCGGTCGGACAGTGAGGCGCCCACCTCCTCTATCCGCATCGCCAGCCTGCGCGACTCGCTCCGCAGCGACCGTCGCTCGATCTCCGCGTCGTCGAGCGGCCGACCGCGTCTCCTGCCGCGGCCTCGTTCCGGGACTGCGCCGACCGCCCCGTTGACCGCTGGCGCGGCAACCCCGTTGTCGGCCTCGGTCTCCTTCCGGTAGAGGTAGTCGTCGTAGCCGCCGAGGAACACCGTGGGCTCTCCGGCGTCGATCTCGATGATCTTGTTGGCGGTCTGCCGGATGAGCGTCCGGTCGTGCGTGATGAGGCAGATCGTGCCCTTGTAGTCGCCGAGGGCGTCCGCGAGTATCTCCCGCGACGCGATGTCGAGGTGGTTCGTCGGCTCGTCCATCAGAAGCAGGTTGCTCGGCTGCAGGAGCAGCTTGGCCAGCGCCACCCGCGCCTTCTCCCCGCCCGACAGCACCGATATCGGCTTGCGGACGTCGTCGCCGCTGAACAGGAAGCCGCCCAGCGTCGTGCGAAGGCGCTGCTCCGGCACGTCCGGCGCGGCATGCCGCAGCTCATCGAGGATCGAGTTCGCCGGGTCGAGCAGTTCGAGCACGTGCTGCGCGTAGTACGAAGTCACGACGTTGTGGCCGGTCCTCCGCTCCCCCTCGTCGATCGGCAGGACGCCCGCGAGTATCTTCAGCATCGTCGTCTTGCCTGCGCCGTTCGGCCCGACCAGTGCCACGCGGTCGCCGCGCGACAGCGACAGGTTGACGCCGCGATACACCGGCTTGTCGCCGTACGATTTGCTGACGTTCACCAGCGAGATCACCTCGGCGCCGCTGCGGGGCGGCTCCGGGAACGAGTAGCGCACCTTCTTCGTCGTCCGTGGCAGCTCGATGGTCTGCACCTTCTCGAGCTGCTTCAGGCGGCTCTGCACCTGCGTGGCCTTCGTCGCCTTGGACCGGAAACGCTCCACGAAGCGCATCTGCTTCTGCATCCGGCGCTCCTGCCGCGCCGCAGCAGCCATCTTGACCGCCAGCGACTGCTCGCGAGCGACGACGTACTCGTCGTAGTCGCCCTTCATGAGGACAACCTCGTCCTCCTCGATGGCGAGCACCTTCGTCGCGATCTGGTTCAGGAAGGCGCGGTCGTGCGACGTGATGAGCACCCCGCCCCGGAACCCGCCCAGGTACTTCTCGAACCACAGGTTCGCTTCGAGGTCGAGGTGGTTGGTCGGCTCGTCCAGGAACAGGAGGGCGGGGTTCCGGAACAGCAGCCGCGCGAGGCCGGCCCGCATCGCCCAGCCGCCGCTGAACTCGCTCATCGGCCTCAGGAAGTCGGTCTGCTTGAACCCGAGGCCCGAGAGGATGGTCTTCGCTTCGTACTCCCGGTCGTCCCCGCCCGCGGCCTCCAGCGCCATGTCCAGTTCGCCGAGACGCTCCAGCAGACCGGCCTGCCGCGCTGGGTCGGGCTCCGACGCCAGCGCCTCCCGCGTGGCGGCGATGTCGTCCGTGAGCGCGATCACCTCCTCGCCGGCGTCCAGCACTTCCTGGAGGAGCGGCTTGCCGTCGAACGACGCGGGCTCCTGCTTCAGATAGCCGATGGAGACGTCGCGCCGCGTGGACACGTTCCCCGAGTCCGGCGGCGTGTCGCCTGCCAGGATGTCCATGAGCGTCGTCTTCCCGGATCCGTTCGCGCCGATCAGTGCGATGCGGTCACCGGCGTCGACGTTGAGCGTGAGCCCGCTGAACAGGGTCCTGGTCGAGTAGGCCTTGCTGATGTTGAAGGCAGATAGCATGTGGGGTTGGTGGGTGGTTAGTGTAGCAGAGGGGTGTTTGTGGGGAGGGTAGGATTACAACGAGGAAAGGAGAGTCTCACACACCAAAATCTCCAAGGATGCGGTCTCGGTCAAGCCACCCGTGGTTTACGAGTGTTCTTGTAACCACCCAAGATGATACTTGAAAATACTCAGCGGCTTCGTCAAAGTTTTCAGAGTCGAGGGATTTCCCGCTGAAGAAGTAGGCCAGCTCATCCCATGGGCAAAGGAACTCTTGGGCGAAAGCGCGTTGGAATTTCTGCCGACTGGTGGTAACGTGCGTTGCTGGCATCAAGGGTTCGTCCTGTTGCGCTGCAATATAGTCACCCACCAAACGAGTCAGTGTAAAGCGGCGTCCATACAGATGACGTTGGTGCAGGGATACGCGAAACCCTTCTTCAGACTTGTCACTGCGTATACCTACAGAGAATGGGGCTCTGTGCATATCATAATGCCCGCCGCCACTCGGCTCGTCTAATGAGATTCCAAAAATGTCACCTAATGTGTTGCTCTGAATCGGCCCATCCCCCAAACCCCAAACTTGGCGAGCTGTCTTTGCGGCCTGAACAGCGCGCTGCCATGGAAGTGCATTGGGATCAAGCGACCGCTCGGCGAACCCTTTGCGAATTTCTTGATACTGAGGCGATTGCACTGTCGATCCGTGCGTCTCGACATCTTCAACTACGTCGCGCAAGTGATTAACAGTCTGATTCCCAGAACCTGCGGCTAATTCATGGATTGCATTAGTGCCGTACCGGGAGTATTCTCGTCGCAAACCCTCTAACAACCCTTCTGGGGCCTCATCAGGGTCATAGCCAAGACAAGCTTCCAGTTTGCGCCACTGACTGACCTCATGGTCGTTGCGTTCTTCAACCACTTCATTCCAGAGGGACCCGATATCTGTGTATGACGGATTTGCGACCGCTAGTTTGTCTATCGTGGCGTTGACGAAGTCGTCTATACCTTGTTCGAAGCTGGACGCCGAGACGAAGTAATGATAATCTCTTGTATAATATATAGGTTCAGCCGCACGCGGAACAGTTGGCGTACCATGGACGGAAATAGTGTTCCAATCGCTGATGAATGAAAGATTCGGCCAGACGTACCCTCCACCTGCCGCCCCGATGTTGTGACGCATCTGCCACTCTGGAGTTCGACTTCCGCTGTCTGGTTCCCACAGCAAACGCCACCAATTGTCTGCAAACCACATAGAGAGGTGCAGGGCGGAAAGACGGGCAAAATCATGTGAAATCACATGCAACAGGTCCGTATTGTGTGTCAAGTTAACATCGTTAACTAGTATGGAAATGTCGGCTTGTGAAGCTCGCTCTGGCTCCTTAGTCCGACCTTTCCTGAGCCACTTGTACTGGATAGCGAAAGAACTGCTCATGGTTGGTTCCAATGCGCCAATACCATACCCCGAAATGGGTCGCTTTGTGCGAGCGGGTATCCATGATAGGTTCCTAGACCTTGATTTTCAAGCGATGCTTGGAGAGGTTCTCCATCTTCTGTAACGGCCCACACGTTCTGTGGGAATCCTCCGCGAAGCTGCGTGCTTATCAACCCTCTCCTAATCCCCTCTCTCAGCAAGTGAAGTGCTTCCTTCTTGGAATGAATGGCTACCGCGTCACACAACGTCTTGTGGGGCCGGGCTGCTGCGGGTGGATGGAGATTAAAATCTCCTGGTTTTCTCTTGTGAGCCGAGTTGCCGCCGTAATCCACGGTGGCTACAAGTTGGGCGAGTTCACTAGGATCACATGCTTGTCGAATTGTCCGGTTGTTGTTGACCCCGCCGTGGGAGCGTCTAGGTCGGCCGCTCATGTGTGTCTCTCCGATTCGTGCCCTTCAGATACAGGCAATGGTATTTCAGCCGAGGCCGATGTGTCCATGTTCGCTGTTCGTTCGCTTTGCGTGCCTCTGGTCAGGCGAAGATGTTCCCAAGCGCATAATATCCCCCTCCCCCCCGCCCTGTGACACCCGCCCCTTCCGCCGCGCCGCCCCGACCGCGTACGCTGGTTGCATGGCCGTCGAACGCACAGCACCTATAGACCGTGTCTATACCTCACGCCCCAGCTATAGACAGGATCTATGGGTCCGGCGCGAACTTCTGTTTTTGGAGGGAACCTTGCTTTCTTGGTCGCGGGAAGCAGGCCACGGCCTCGGAAACGCCCCGACCAAGGAGACCAAGGTTGCCAGATCGCATGGCCGGCTCACTCGTGGATGGCCGACCAAGATTCCCTCCCGGAGGCAGCGTGGGAATCTTGGTTCCGCCTGCGCAGGAACGACGGCCCCCATCCTGCCCATCCTGTCCATCGATGCCGATTCCCGGCTATACTCGCGCGGGTCGCCACTCCGGGATAGGAGAGTCATGAACACCGAGATCATCGCCGTCGGCACCGAGCTCCTCATGGGCGAGACGCAGGACACCAACTCGTCCTGGCTCGGCCAGCGCCTGCCGGAGTTCGGGCTCGAGCTCAAGTTCGTCACCATCGTCGGCGACGACCTCACGCGCCTCACCGAAACGCTCGACCGCGCTTGGCGCAGGTCGGACGTCGTCATCGCGATGGGGGGCCTCGGGCCGACGCTCGACGACATGACGCGCGACGGCATCGCCAACATGCTCGGCGAGCAGATCACGACGGACCCGGAGCTCAGGGTGTGGCTGGAGGAGAACTTCGCGCGCCGCAACATCAACCCCATGCCGCAGCAGAACTACCGCCAGGCCGGCATCATCCCCTCCGCGGTCGCCATCCGCAACGCCATGGGCACCGCGCCCAGCTGGTGGATAGACAGGGGCGACAAGATACTCATCACGCTCCCCGGCCCCCCGCGCGAGCTCACCAACATGTGGACCACCGAGATCGCCCCGCGCCTGAAGGAGCGGCTCCCCGGCCAGAAGATCATGGCGCGCACCTTCAAGACCATCGGCCTGAGCGAGGCCGCGGTCGACGAGATGGTGCGCGACGTCTACGACGTCCCCGGCATGGACTTCGGCGTCTACGCGAAGCAGGACGGCATCTACCTGCGCGGCATCGCGAAGGCCGACACCGAGGCCGAGGCCCTCACGACCCTCCTCCGCGCCGAGACGATGGTGCGCGACGCTCTCGGCGACTACATCTGGGGCACCGACGAGGAGTACCCGCCGGAGCGCGTCGGCGACCTGCTGCGCGAGAAGGGGTACACGCTCGCGGTGCTGGAGTCGTGTACCGGCGGCATGATCGGCGCCGCGCTCACCGAGATCCCCGGCTCGTCCGAGTACTTCGTCGGCGGCGCCATCACCTACTCGGACGACATGAAGGTGCAGTCGGGGGTGCCGCGCGAGACTGTCGAAGCCCACGGCGCGGTGAGCGAGGAGACCGCCCGCGCGATGGCGGACGCCGCCCGCCGCACCTACAGCGCCGACTGCGGCATCAGCGTCACGGGCGTCGCCGGACCGGGCGACCAGGACGGCGTGAAGGCGGGCACCGTCTTCATCGGCGTGTCAACGCCCGCCAGCGCGAGCGTCGTGCGCCACGAGTTCCCGTCGCGCCGCCCCCTCGTGCGCAACCGCGCCGTCACCGCCGCCCTCCTGCAGCTCATCCGTGCCCTCCAGTCCGAATAGTCCCCTCTCCCTAGAGGGGAGAGGGCGCGCATTGAAATGCGGGGGTGAGGGTGAACGAGAGAGTGCAATGAGAACCGGAACGCTGTCGCGAGAGACAGCTGCAGTGGCGGCCTTCATGGGAGTGGCGCTGACGGTGTTGCTGCTGCTGTCCGGATGCAGCGGCCCCGAACCAACAGCGACGCCTACACCCACCCCCACGCCGGAGCCGACGCCGACGCCTCTGCCACCGAGGCTGGAGGATGAGCGCATCGCGGGCGATCTCGGCGCTCCCCTCGACGCTCTCCGGACGGCGATGGACCCGGTCGAGCCGGTATGGACGGTCTATCTCTACAGCGAAGACTGGCAGACGCCCGGACGAAACACACTGATGAACGACATCTTCGAACTGCTGAAGCTGGAGAACATAGCCACCCACGACGGCTACCAGGAGCTCAGCCCGGAATCGATAGTGGCGGTCGAACCCGACATCATCATCACGGACTCGATAATCAGCGTGATCGGAAACCCTGAACTATCGGAACTGCATATGGCACTGGACGCGAGCCATATCGACCACCACATATTCGTATTGCGCGAAGGCTATTCCTTCAGCCCGGATAGTCCGCGTTTCATGGATACCGTTGAGGAACTGGCCGCCTTTGTCTACCCGGAGGTGTTCGGCGACGACGGGCACAGCCACCCTCACTAGTGCCCGCCGCCTGACGACGACGCGGCGCGCTCCTCCCGGTAGAACACCTCCTCCGGGAAGATCTCGTCCCACGGCTGCTTGCGGGCGCTGAGTCCCTGCTCCATGGAGAACGTCTGCGCCATGTCGAACGCCTTGGCGTTCGCGGTGATGCCGTAGGCGAACGGGTCGGGCCCGAACACGCCGTCGACCTCCTGCTGGAACTGCCGCCCGAACACGTAGAGCGTCGGCGGCATGGCCCGCAGCCGCTGGATGGCGAGGCGCTTGGACGACTCGAACGCCTCCATGAGGCTCACCGCAACCCACGGGTGCTCCTCGACGATGCTCTCGCGCACGACCGTCACGTGGTGGGGAGGGAAGACCCCGTGCTTCTTGAAGAAGCGGACGGACTCCGCTTTCGGGTCGGAGAAGAGGGTGGGGAAGTCCGGGTTGTCGATCAGGTTGACGCTCTGCATGCGGTCGATGCCGGAGCCCTGGGCGGAGCCGATGCCGATGGAGGCATCGATCTCGCCGTCGAGGTACATCGAGCTGAAGTCGGTGGTCGCATGGCGCAGGTCGAGGTCTTCCGGCAGGCCGAGTCCGGCGTCCTTCGATGCGCCGGTGTGGCTGAAGTGCTCGCTGCGCTCCATGTACCAAGTCATGTCCTGCGGCTCGATGCCCCACTCCAGCTTCAGGATGCCGCGCGTCCAGAGGCCGACGGACTGCTGGTAGTCGCCGATGCCGAAGCGCTTGCCCTTCAGGTCCTCCGGGTGGTCCTGCCGGATGCCGGACGCCTTGCGGATGTAGACGTTGGTGTAGGAGAAGGTGCGGTTGTGGAAGACGGGCAGCATGCGGTACGGGAAGCCGAGCGGCCGCATCCGCAGGTACGACGACATCGACATCTCGGAGACGTCGTAGCGGTGGTACTTGATCTGTTCGTAGAAGACGCGCGGCACGGCGCCGGGCATCCCCTGGTAGTTGAGCGTGATGCCGTCCGGCTGCACCTCGCCGCTGATCATGGGCATGACGCGGTCGTAGGCGGTGATGGCGAACGAGAGTTCGAGGTTGGACATGGCGGGCCTCCGCACGGGCAGGGTGCGGCGATGATACCCCAGACCGCTGGCCAGTGTGCCGGGCAGCTTGCGCTACCCGATCTCCAGCGTGCGGAAGACGCCGCGCTGCAGGGCGGCGGTCGCGAGGAGCTGCTCCAGGACGACCTGCGCCTCGGGGGCGGCGCAGGTCCAGCGACGACGCGCCGATGGCGCGGTAGAGGACGCCCGAACCCACCTTCGTACTCACCTCGCCGCCGACCTCCTGCGGCAGGTCGACGCCGAGCGCGAGGGCCATCGCCTGCGCCTGCAGCGCGCCGACGCCGGAGGCGTGCGTCTTGGTGAGCGCGCGGCGGTTGTAGAGCAGGGTGTAGCCGTTCTTGTTGCGCTTGATGGTGACCGGGGTCTCGCCGCGCGGGCGGTTGATGAGGCGCTCCGCGTAGTCGAGCGCTTTCGTTCGGGAGAGGGCCATGCGCTATCCCCGCTGTACGCCCATGTTGAGGCCGAAGTAGCGGGCGACGACCGCGATGCCGAGCGTCATGAAGACGATGAGCGCCCCGACGACCGATGCTTCCTCGAACCGCCCGTCGACGATGTGGTCGAGCTGGAGTATGGCCAGCGGCCGGGTCGATGACGTGGTGAGGATGGCGATGTGGCTCACCGCGCGCGTCGCGCCGACGAACGCGAGCGTCCCCACGGCGATGAGCGTCGGCGCCATGAGCGGCAGGACGATGCGTCTGAACGTGTAGAGCCAGCCCGCGCCCGCGAGCCACGAGGCCTCTTCCAGCTCGGCGCTGATCTGCAGGAGGTTGCTCTTGAGCAGCTGCACGCCGATGGTCATCGAGGTCACCGAGACGGCGGCTATGAGCGCCCAGTGGGTGCCGAAGAGCGGCCGCAGCAGCGGGATGTTCAGGAGCACGAGCATGAGGCCGAGACCGAGGACAATGCCGGGGATCGTGATGGGCATCCAGGAGACGAAGTCCAGGACGTGCCGCCCGGTGAATCGGGTCCTGACGACGATGTAAGCGACCGTGGAGTAGACCGTCATCGCGACGCCTGCGGCTCCGAAGGCGATGATGAGCGTGTTCTTCACCGAACTGAGGAAGATGGGGTCGGCCAGCACGTCCGTCCAGTTCTCCATGGTGAACGGTGAGCCGGTCACGTCGAAGAAGCCGAACAGCTTCATGAAGGTGCCGAGCATCATCATGCTCAGCGGCACGACGGTGATGAGGCTGATGAAGAACATCGCTCCGGCGAACGCGGGCCAGCGGAACTTTCCGAGCGGGAAGAGCTGGGGCTTGAACTGGCCGGTGATGGTGGTGTAGCGCCTGCGCCTGGCGTTCCACTGCTGCAGAAGGATCAGCGGCGTCATCAGCACCAGCACGGAGACGCCCAGTGCCGTGGCGTTGGCGAACGAGGGCGGCTGCTTGGCGACCTCGCGGAAGATGAACGTTCCGTAGTTGAAGAACTGGATAGGGGGGCCGACGACACGCTCGATCTCGAAGCTCTCCAGTCCGAACAGGATGCCGAGCAGGACGACCGTCATGATGGCCGGAGTCATGATGGGCATGACGATCCGCACGAGGGTGAACGGACCGCTGGTGCCGCAGACCCTCGCGGCCTCCTCCAGCGAGGCGTCCATGTTCTGGAACACGGGGCGGAGGAGGATGGCTTTGACGGCGATCGTCTTCGTGACGAGGTGCAGCCAGACGATGCCGGCCATAGAGTAGATGTTGAAGGGGCCGCTGCCGCCGAACAGCCCAGCCCACGCCTGGTTGAGCAGCCCGAACTCGGGCGCGAGGAGCAGGATGTAGCCGAGCACGACAGGCAGCGTGGGCAGGAAGAAGGCGACCCAGAAGGCGAGGTCTATCCACTCCTTGCCGGGGAGATCGGTGCGGGCCGTGAGCCAGGCGAGCGTGATGCCGATGGGGGTCGCTACGGTCTGGACGATGACGACGATGAGGATGGTGTTCCACAGGGCCTGGATGAGGCCGGGGTTCTGATAGGCGGACACCCAGTTGGAGATGCCCCATCCGGCGCGAGGGGTGAAGACGCCGTCGCCGATCTTGAAGCTGTCCACGAAGAGCAGGAGGATGGGATAGAGGACGATGACGCCCACCCACATGATGACGATCATGAAGAGGACCGTCTTGACCTCCACCCTGAGCAGCGCCGGGCGCAGTTGGCCTATTCGGGTTGCCATGCGCTGACCGCTCCTTCGGGCAGGTAGACGGTGAGGGTGTCCCCCTCCTTCTTCCGGGTGTCGCGCGGGAGCGAGATCATCACCGCGTTTCCCGCGAGTTGCAGGTAGCACTCGTACCGGTCGCCAACGAACAGCAGGTTCTCGATCGTGCCTTCCAGCAGGTTGGACTCGGCGCCGGGCTCTCCGCCGACGACCACGTCTTCCGGCCGCACCGACAGGGTCGCGGCATTCCCCACGACGAGGTCCTTCGACACGTGCGCTCCCGCGATCACGCTCTGCGAACCGCCGTCGATGCTCACTTCGAGTTTGCCGGAGCCGTCCACGGAGACGACGGTGCCGGGGAGCTTCAGCATCTTGCCGAGGAAGTCGCGCACGAAGGAGTCCTCGGGCTGTTCGTAGAGCACCTTCGGTTCGGCGACCTGGATGGCGTGCCCGTCGCTCATGACCGCTATGCGGTCCGACAGGCTGAGCGCTTCCGTCTGGTCGTGCGTGACGAACAGGACGGTGATGCCGAGCGTTTTCTGCAGTTGCTTCACCTCGACTCGCATCTGCTCCCGCAGCTTCGAGTCGAGGTTGCTGAACGGCTCGTCGAGCAACAGTACGGCGGGTTCATAGATGAGGGCGCGGGCGAGCGCAACGCGCTGCTGCTGGCCTCCGCTGAGCATCGGCGCGGGGCGGGACTCGAGGCCGTCCAAACCGACGAGGTTGAGCACGCGCTCCACGCGCTCCCGTATCTCGGCGCGCTTCATCCGCCGGATGCGGAGCGGGTAACTGACGTTGTCGAACACGTTCATGTGCGGCCAGATGGCGTAGGACTGGAACACCATCCCCATCATGCGCTGGTGGGGCGGCACGAACGTGTTGCGCGGGACGGAAGCGACCAGCCGGTCGCGCACCCATATCTCGCCATTGTCCGGCTGTTCGAGGCCGGCAACGAGACGGAGAGTCGTCGTCTTCCCGCAGCCGCTCGGTCCGAGCAGCGTGAATATCTCTCCCGCCTGCACGTCGAGCGAGACCTGGTCGACAGCCTTGGTTGTGCCGAAGGTCCTGCTCACACGGTCCAGTTGGAGGATGCTGTCCGACATCGAAACCCCGGCGTAGTGCTCGCCCGATCGGGAAAGCCGTCTGCCGGTGAGGCGCATCACGCCTCACCGGCAGTGGTCAGCCTTACTGTATCAGGACGCCCTGCACCAGTTCCGTGAACCGGGCGCGGTCTTCCGCGAGCGCCTCGTCCTGGCTGAGCCGGAACGTCGTGAGGTCTTCTTCCGTTACGGTCAGGTTGCAGCGCCCGCACTCGACGTCCTTGCGGCGGCTGTTGGTGGGCACCGCCTCGTTCCACAACTGCTGGTGCTCCTTGGTGAGCAGCCAGTTCACGTACACCTTGGCGGCGTTGGGGTGGGGCATGTTGTTGTGCAACTGGAGCGATTCGCAGGCGTTGCTGAGGCTCGGGGCCTCTTGCGAGAGCGGCGCGATGTGGCTGAGGTCGACGCCCTCCGCGGTGAAGTCCCGGAGTTCGTTGGTGTCGACGGTCGTCGCTATCGCGTACTGCCCGCGAAGCAGGAACTCGATCTGCTGGCGGTGGTCGCGGATCACGACGGGTTCGTTCGCCAGGAGGTCGTTGAGCCAATCCTCTCCGTACTGGAGCATCTGCATCATCATCGTGTTCTGGGCTGCCCCGCCCTCGGAGCTGATGGCGATGATCTGGCCCTTCCACTTCGGGTCGGCGAGCTGCTCGACGGAGTTGAGTTCCGACTCGGGGACGAGGTCCCGGTTGACCCAGAAGCTCTCTCCCGCCGAGGAGGTAAGCACGATAGGCCAGGCGAACTGCTTGGTCTTGTCCAGCCAGACGCCGTCAATGCCGCCGAGCCAGACGTCCGGGTCGCGGACCTCCGGCAGGATGAACCACTCGTCGAAGTCCAGCGGCGCGTGGGTGCTGTTCGTGTGCATCGCGCTGAACGTCGTGGTGTCGGCGCCGCCGATGCGGATGTCGAAGTTGTGCTGTCCGAACCCGGCCTCACGGACGACGAGCGGCCAGAGGTCGCGGCTGTTGAACGGCTGGTGCTCCAGGGTGATGTTCGGGAACTGCTCGGCCCAGCCCTCGTTCATGGCGCGGCGGCGGCCCTCGCCTCCGCAGGAGGTGACGACTACTTTGCCTTCCTCCTCCGCCGCGGCGATGGTCTCTTCCCACCGAACTTCCCACTCGGGGCGCGACGGTGTCGGCGTTGCCGTTGCCACCTGGACCGGCATCGGCGTTGGCGTGGCTTCGGGTGGCGGAGTGGGCGTGGGAGCGGGGGTTGGCGTTGCGGTGGGGTCCGCTCCACAGGCAGCCAGCAGCGCCGTCATGGCTGCCAGCAGTGTCACTAACAAAGTACGTCGTAACCGCATCATGGTTCCTCCCTGTTCGTGTAGTGCGGTGCTGTGTTCGAGGGCAGGGGATGCACGTCAGCGTGCGGCAGCCCCCACTTTCAGGTACTGCCTCCACGATGCGCGCCAGTCTTCGCCCGCGGGCACGATGGCGTCCGCGCAGATCAGGTCCTCGTAGTCGTTGCGGGCCGGGTCGTGCGTCACGTTGGGCGGTTCTGCGCCGTCCTGTACGGCGCGGATGGCCTGCAGCAGCAGGCGGCGGTGCGCGGCGATAGCCTTGTCCGTCGTGCCGAGGTGCTCTACCGAGCGGTCCTGTATCCCTCCCTGCGTCTCGGTCGCGTACTGGTCGTGCACGACGAAGAAGCGGCCCATGCCGATGAAGCTGGTGGCGACCATCTCATCGCGGTCCTGCATGAAGCGGTTGGAGAGGTTCCGGTGCGGCACCCAGCCGTCGCCCATCTGGGAAAAGAAGTCCTCACGAAGCTGCTCTTTGTCCAGCGGTCCGCCACGCTTGAAGTTGACGCGGAACTTCCAGTGGTGGGTGTCGTCTATGGGGACGTGCCAGTTGATGTTGAAGCCGTCCACGCCCTGCGGGTTCGGCGCCATGTTGGGATAGACGAAGTTGGTCACGCGCACGTAGCTCGCTCCGTCGCCGCCGTCGCGTACGGAGAATATGCGCAGTCCGAAGAAGGTCTCTTCCACCTCGATCGTCGGGCTCACGTCGTGGGTGAAGTAGGAGTTGGAGGAGCCGGTGCCGCCCACGACCGCGCGCGCCCGTTCGTCCTCGCGCAGGAAGCGGTGGAGGTAGGAGAGGTGCACGGGGTCTATGTTGCCTTCGTTGCCCTGCAGGTAGTTGCAGGCGGAGAAGACCTTGGATGCGAAGACAGACTCCTGAGGGGCCGTCAGGAACTCGTAGGCGGGGAGCAGCGGCGGCTCGCCGGGGCCCATGTAGGCGAGGATGAGGTCGCCGGCTTCGACGCACGGGTAGGCGGGGTGCCTGACCTTGTCCTTGAAGGTGCTGCCCTCCCGCTCGCCGGGCTGTTCGAGGCAGTTGCCGTGGACGTCGTACAGCCAGCCGTGGTAGAGGCAGCGCAGCCCGCCGTCCTCGATGCGCCCGTAGCTCAGGTCGGCGGCGCGGTGCGAGCAGTGGATACCGAGCAGGCCGAGCTCGCCGTACTGGTTGCGGAAGAGCGCGAGGTCTTCGCCGAGGATCCGCACGTGCAGGGGAGCGCCACCGGCCGGCAACTCCTCAGCGAGGGCGACAGGGTGCCAGTAACGGCGGAGCATCTCGCCGCCCGGCGTGCCCGGCCCCGTCTGGGTGAGTAGCGCATTGTCTTCCGGGCTGAGCATCGCCGTTCTCCTCGCAGCGTCGTTACTCTGCCGACCGTACCCTCGAGGGCAAACTAGCCCAGCACCCAGGCAAAGTCAATATAAGGATTGGAGGTTACCTGCATCGCACGGGCGCAGCGGTACGATTCACGCGCATTGACAGGGGAAATGGCAATCCATACATTCATGGAAGACGCTTGGATAGACGGGCACAGGAGCTGCTGCACGGGAGGAACCGATGCTGACTCGTGAAGACAATGAGTTGATGACTCGCGTTGGCCCCGGCACGCCGATGGGCGACATGATCCGGCAGTACTGGACGCCGGTCATGCGCTCATCCGACCTGCCTGAACGCGACAGCAGCCCGGAGCGCATCCGGTTGCTGGGTGAGGACCTCGTCATACTGCGCGACACCAGCGGACGGGTCGGTCTGATGGCGGAGAACTGCTCGCATCGCGGGTGCTCGCTCTTCTACGGCCGCAACGAGGAAGACGGCCTCCGCTGCATCTACCACGGCTGGAAATACGACGTGACCGGCCAGTGCGTGGACATGCCCAACGAGCCCGCGGCAAGCAACTTCAAGACCAAGGTGCGGCAGCGGGCGTACCCGTGCATCGAGGCGGGCGGCATGGTGTGGACGTACATGGGGCCGCGCGAGACGCCCCCGCCGCTGCCCGACCTCGAGTGGATGTCGGTGCCGGAATCGCACCGGCGGCTTACCCCGTTCCAGCGGGAGTGCAACTGGGTGCAGGCGCTGGAAGGCGACATCGACACGAGTCACCTCTACTTCCTGCACGGCAGGCTGAACCCGGACGACCCTCCGTACATGGGCGTCTGGCACACGGACAAGCACCCGAAGCTGGAAGTGGTGCCGACGAACTACGGCGTCGTCTACGCGGCCAACCGCGAGGAGGACCCCGAGACGACGTACTGGCGCGTGACGCAGTTCATGTTCCCCATCCACACGCTCTTCCCCGGCTACCCGGACGGAACGGTGCCGGGACACATCTGGGTGCCGATGGACGACTACCACACCATCGTCTGGACGGTGCTGTGGAACCCGGTGACGTCGCTCGAAGAGCTGATGGGGCCGACAGGCGCGATGGCACGGGGCGGCAGCGGCGTCGGCGAGTTCCTGCCGAAGGAGGCCGACGGCCTCTCCTGGTGGCGGCCTGCCTTGAACCGGGGCAACCACTACGGGCAGGACCGCGAGGCGCAGCGGGAGAAGACGTTCACCGGCATCCCGACTATACCGCTGCAGGACCAGGCCGCTACCGAGAGCATGGGGCCGATCTACGACCGGACGCAGGAGCACCTGGGCACGTCCGACGCGATGATCATCCGGGTGCGGCGCAGGCTGATCCGCGCGGCGCGGGAGCTCCGCGACCTGGGCGTGACGCCGCCCGGCGTCGACAACCCGGAGTGGTACCGCGTGCGGACGACGTCGGCGACGCTGCCGAAGGGCGCGGACTGGCTCGACCAGTTGGAGGAGTGGCTGAACGCCCGGTCCAACGAGATCCCCGAGGCGAAGCTCAGGGTCCCCGGCTAGAGCGTGCCGGCAGCCTGGGCCGCGGCGACGTCGTCGGGGTGGCCCCAGGTCTCGAAGCCGCCGAGGCCCTGCTCCTCGTTGAAGCCCATGCAGCTGATCCAGCGACCGGTGATGCCGCTGCCGTCCTGTTCGGCGAGGTGAAGCGCGAGGGGAACGACGTTGTCGGCGCGCACACGGCGCGGGGTCCAGTTGGACCGCTCCTGTCCCAGCTTCATCCGTATCTCGTGGCGCACCTGCTCCTGCTCGTCGGAGCCCGTGGTGGCGGTGTGTCCGGGGAGCATGACGTTTGCGGCGATGTTGTACTGCTGGAGCTCCTTCGCGAGGTAGATGGTCATGGAGCCCATGGCGGCCTTGGCGGGCTGGTAGGCGCCCTCACGGCTGAGGCCATAGAAGACAGGCTCGCCCTGGCCGGAGGCGTGGGCGTTGAGCAGCTGGCTGGACGAGGAGTTGATGATGCTGCCGCTGCGCTTCTCGATCATCGGCTGGACGAACCGCTTGATGACGCGGAGGTTGCCGAAGACGTGCGTGCCGAACATCTTCTCCCACTCGCTGATGTCGGTCTCGAGGACGGTGACGCTGCCGTGGGTATCGAGGTAGAGGTCGCGCTGGCGCGTGCCGCCGTTGTTGATGATGACGTCGACGGTGCCGAACTTCTCGATCGTCTTCCGGTACGCCTCATCGACGTGCGACTGGAGCGTGATGTCCATCGTGCAGACGAGGGCGTTTGGGTTCTCCCTGATCTCCTCGAAGAAGTCGAAGTCGTCGTTGGAGACGCCGGTGGGCACCCACGAGAGGTCGGTTGCAACGACCTTCGCCCCTTCCTTCAGGAACGCGCGGACCATCTCGCGCCCCATCCCGCGCGCGCCTCCGGTGATGAGTACGACCTTACCTTCTACCGACATGGCTGCCCTCCTTGCGCACAGATCTATCGAATGGCCTGACTCTACCAGAGAAGCTGTGCGCAATCACGGGAAGGGCGCCCACGAGGGGCGCCCTTGGATGTGTGGACTCCCGTGCGGTGCCCTAGACGGCGCACTCGCCTTCGCCGCGCTCCAGCTTGTAGAGGATGGTCTTGCCCCAGTCGATGTAGGTGTCGAGGTTCTCCTTGTTGAGAGCGCCGACCTCGCGGAACTGCCCGGCGAGCTCCTCGAACGGGGCGGTGCCAACGCGGTCGACGAAGTCGTTGAACGACTCGCCGTCCTCGCGGTTGGACTGGTAGTGGGCGAGGATGCCGTCCATGAAGGCGGGGACGCGCTTGGCGGGCACCTTGGCCTTCACGCGGTGGCCGAAGCGGACGGGGTCCTGGTTGCCGTAGTTGCCGGCGAGGAAGACCTCGTAGG
Organism: Dehalococcoidia bacterium; assembly: GCA_965220655.1. Taxonomy (GTDB): domain Bacteria; phylum Chloroflexota; class Dehalococcoidia; order Lucifugimonadales; family Australimonadaceae; genus Bin16. The sequence goes on from CBDCQO010000007.1 coordinate 55,099, forward strand.
CGGGCACCTGGTTGCCGTCGCCCTTCGTGGCCGCGCCGTGGAAGCCGATGTTGGCGATGTGGTGGCGGGAGCAGCCGTTGGGGCAGCCGCTGACCTTGACGTGGAGGCCCTTGATGCCGGGGTCGTCCACTCCGTGGCTGCGGATGCTGCTCCGGAGCGCCTCGGCGACGCCCATCGAGGAGGTGATGCCCATCTTGCAGCTGTCGGTGCCGGGGCAGGAGACGACGTCCGTGATGGAGTTCGCGCCGTCCTCGGCGAGGCCGGTCGCCTTGAGCGCGGCCCACACGTCGAACAGGTGGCCCTCCGGCACCCAGCGGTAGAGGATGTTCTGCTCCGTGGTCGCGCGGATGCCGCCCGCGTACTTCCGCCCGATGTCGGCGAGCACGGGGAACTGGTGCGCGTAGATGTCGCCGAGCGGCAGGGTGACGTAGACCGCGTAGTAGCCGTCCTGCTGCTGCGGGTGGGCGTTGTCCCTGCGCCAAGCGAGGAACTCCGGCTCGTCGTGCGCTTCGACCGGCACGAGGGCAGGGGGCTCGTCGATCATCTCCGGGGGGAGCTCCATCCAGGGCGTGGGGTCGAAGTCGGCCTGCGCCCAGTCGCCCCGCATCTCCTCCTCGACCTCCTCGCGGAAGGCGTCGATGCCGATGCGGTCGACGTAGAACTTGATGCGTGCGCGCATGCGGTTCTTGCGCAACTCGTCGGTGCGGTGGAAGACGCGGATCGCGGCCTCGGCCACCTTGAGGTACTCGCTGACGGGCACGAAGTCGTAGAGCGTCCAGGCGATGCGGGGCATGATGGACGTTCCGCCGCCGATGCGTATCTCGAAGCCCTTCTCCGGCTCGCCGCCGTCCTCGTTATCGCGGAGCTTCGGGATGAAGGCGAGGTCGTGGATGTCGGCGACCACGTCGTCGTTGCCGCCGCTGGAGAAGGAGGTCTTCCACTTGCGCGGGAGCGCCTGCGTGTACTCGTGGCGGACGAAGTAGCGGGCGTAGGCCGCGAGGTAGGGGGCGACGTAGAACGGCTCCTCCAGCTTCACGCCGGAGAGCGGGTCGCCCGCGACGTTGCGGACGGTGTTGCCGCACGCCTCGCGGGTGATGAGGCCCGCGTCGCCGAGGATGCGCATGACGTGCGGAGTGTCGGCGAGCTTGACGAAGTGGACCTGCAGGTTCTCGCGGGTGGTGATGTGCCCCTTCTTGAGCGGGGCGTACCCGCTGACGACATCGCCGAACGCCTCGAGGTGTTCAGGGGTGAGCGCGCCGCCGGGGATCTTGATGCGCATCATCTGCACGTCCGGCTGGCGCTGACCGTAGACCCCGCGCACGAGGCGGTACATGATGAACTGCTCCTCGGTCGGCCATTCGCCGTTGAGGTAGCGGGTCGCCTCCGTCTCGAAGTCGTCGACCTCCTCGGGGACGTAGGGCAGTACGCTCTTCGAGTAGTCGTACTGCCTCTTCTCCTCGATGGTCTTGGTGCCTCGGATGATGGGGCGGGGAGCGGTGCTGGTCATCTGCTTCTCCTTCGGGATAAGAAAGCGCCCTTCTCGTGGTTTGCTGAGAAGGGCGCAGTTTTTTGCGGCGTGCGAGAACTGTCGGCCCTATGGTCGACAACAACAAGCGCACATCGTGACGGCGATGTTCATCTCGCGGGGCAGTATAGCACACGCTGGCAAGAGGGCGCTATGGGGGTGCTCAGGAAGGGGGCGGCCAACCGGCCGCCCCCAGAGGTTCACCCTCATCCGCGCTTTCAGCGCGCCCTCTCCCCTCGAGGGAGAGGTGACAGCGCTCACGGGGCGACCATGTCGCCGGAGACCTTCTTCTTGTAGGAGTTCCAGACGCCGTCGCGCGGGGGGTTGCCGCCGATGCTGCGCATGAGCTCCTTGAAGTGCGGGTACTCGTGCTGCGGCGGACGGTTCACCGATTCCATGACGAGTTCGTCGGAGAGGTAGGGGTGGTCGGAGCCCTTGGCGACGAGGCCCCAGTAGTTCATGCGCGCCTGCTCCTCCAGCTGGAGCATGCTGACGACGGAGTCCTGGGGGTCCTTGCCGGTCATCGAGGCGCCGTGCCCCTTCATGAGGACGAACTTGTGGTCGCCGAGGCACTCGGCGAGTTCGAGGCCTTCCTCGTGGCTCCAGACGGTCTTGGTGTGCGGGTAGATGGGGTGGGGCTGCTCCATGACCATCTGCGCGCCCTCCTGCGCCATCGGAACGATCGGCTCTTCGAGGACGGTCATGAGGACGACGTTGCGCGGGTGCACGTGGACGACCGAGTTCACGTCCGGGCGCGCCTTCATGATGGAGGAGTGGATCTTGACCTCGGAGCACTGGGTGGACCGGGCGGGGCCGTCTACCTTGTAGCCGTCGAGGTTGCAGACGATCATGTCGTAGTACTGCATCTCCTCCAGGGCGTCGATGGTGTAGCCCCGGCCCTTGACCACGAACAGCTCGGGCTGGTTGGGGACGCGCATGCTGACGTGCCCCAGGGCGGCGGTCACGCCGGTGGCGAGGCCCATGTGGGAGAGGATGCGGGTTGCCATGGCGACTTCGTACTTGATCTCGTCTATCTCTCGGGACATCGGGGCCTCCTTGTGTGGCGGGTGCGCGGGGATGTTACCACCTATTGAGACAGGGTCAAACGCGCGAGGACTTATGGTTGGCCGTCTGTCAGCACCTGCCTACAGGACCTCCTCTTCCCTGAGGGCCCATATCTCTATGTCGTGGTCGTGAAGTTTCGGGACTCTCTCACGCATCCACTCCTCTAGATCAAGGCGGCGGCCGGGTTCTTCGTCAGGGGCATAGAAGAATAGGTATCGATGCGATACCGGGAGCCCCATGATGCTCACGCAGTTCTTACTGAGCGCTGCGTTGCTGCCCTCGCTCGTTGCTGCGAAGGCTTGCGCGGCGACATCAGGGCGATCGTAACTTACTACCGGGGTTTTCACATGAATGCCCATGAAGACGTATTTCGAATCAACGAATTGGGGTAGTGAGCCCGGCGCGAAATCCCCGTGTCTTATTTGCCACATGCGATAGTCAAGATCTTTAAGCCACCCGTCATTGTCGATGAGATGAGTTTCTTGGGTCAGCCCGAAGTTGAGGGCGAAACGGCATTGATGCCTTTCGAGGAGGTAGTCTGCCGCCGCAAGAATGGTCATCACCTTGAATGTCCGGTAGAGCTGCTCCACCATAGTGGGATGTCGTCCGCTCAGGGCGTTGTAACCCATACGCTCGAACTTGAGCGCGTGGAGGAGGCGCATGGGATTCTCGTTGATGCTGCTGAGGTTGATGCTGTTGAGGTTTTCGCCCGCCTGCCAAGCCCCAAGCCGAACGAGTTTGCGGAGTTCTTCAACCTCGCGGCTTGCTGAGACGATCGGAGTCAGACGCTTCAGAGCCACAGCGTATCCCTAGAAGAGCTCCAGGTCCTTCGGCTGAGCGGCGACCCCCTCCGGCACCCAGGTGCGGAGCACCTCCTCGATCATGGGCACGATGGGGCTGTCCCCGCCCTCGCCCGGGCGGTAGCGCCCGTCCGGCTTGATGCCGTGCTTGACGCTCTCCATCGGCAGGGCGATGTGGTTGGCCTTCGCGGGGTCGCGGAAGACGTTCATGGGATCGCCGCCGTCCTCGACGACCTTCATCTGCTGGCGCAGCATCTTGCGGAAGAGGATGAGGCCGATGTCGGACTGGCCGAGCATCTCCTTGTCGCGCTGGGCGACGGCGCCCTGGGTTATCCAGCACATGTAGTCCTGGTTGAAGGTGACGCCGGTGTAGAAGCGCCCGTCCGGCTCATAGAGCGGCACGTAGCGGTAGGCCGCGACGTCCTGCTGCGGCACGGGGGTGCCGGGCTTCGCGCGGTAGACGTAGTAGGACACGTGGTAGGTGTTCTCGTCGTCGATGGGCACGCGCCACTGCGTGGTGGTGCGGACTTGGTCGCCGACGAAGAGGATGTTGGGGAACATGATGGGGTGGCCCTTGGCCCAGTCCTCGCCGTCCTCGGGGAAGCCGAGCTGCAGCCTGCGCTTGATGATGCCGTACTCGAAGGCGTCGAACGCGATCTTCATGGTCTTGGGCTGGCTCTCCGGCGGGGCGGCGACGCCGTTCCGGACGTAGTTGCCGAAGTAGAAGTGCAGCCACTCCGTGTGGACGGGGTCGACGGAGTTCTCCTGGCACTGGAGCCAGTTGCAGGGCAGGTGCGAGATGGCGATGTCGCGCACCGCGTCGTCGTAGGTCAACTGCTCCCAGTGGGGGAGCAGCGGCGCGGGCTGCGGGCCCATGTAGGCGAAGATGAGCCCGCCAAGCTCCTGCACGGGGTAGCCCGCGACCTTGACCTTCTCCTTGAAACGCCCGTCCGGGTGCACCGTCTCCTCGAACGGCTGCTCGATGCACTGGCCGGTCTCGTCCATCATCCAGCCGTGGTACATGCAGCGGAGGCCGTTCTCCTCCGGTATGCCGTAGGAGAGGTCCACCCTGCGGTGGGGGCAGAAGCGGTCGATGAGGCCGAGCGTTCCGGACTTGTCCTTGTAGAGGACGAGGTCCTCGCCGAGGATGCGGACGGCCTTGGTCGGGCGCTCGATCAGCTCGCCGGCCGCTGCGATGGGGTGCCAGTAGCGGCGCATGAGTTCGCCCATCGGCGTTCCCGCGCTGACCTGGGTGAGTTCTTCGTTGACGTGGCTTGGGATCATGTTCTCCTACACCTCGTAAGTCGTTCGTCGTCGGTACTGAACCCTCACCCTAACCCTCTCCCAGAGGGGAGGGGATGAGGCGCGGCTACTACGCGTCGCCCAAGCGGTAGAAGCGGCGGGCGTTCTTGTGGAGGATGGCCTCCTTGTCCTCGTCGGTGAGCTGCGGGTTGTCCAGGAGCTCCTGCAACTCGTGGCGGCACGTCTCGGTCGTGACCTCGTGGGGGAAGTCGGTCGAGAAGAAGAAGGGCTTGTTACCGACCTGGCTGACGGCGAACGCGATCGCGGGCTCCTCGCCCTCGCAGCCGATGAAGAGGCGGTCGTTGTCGATCTGGCGCCGGATGTACTCGTGGACGCTGTCGCCGATCTTGGGGCCGAGCATGTCGTCGTCGCGCAACTGGTACTCCATGTGGGTGCTGTGGGAGCGGTCGAAGCGCTCCAGGCACATGACGAACCAGCCGATGCCGCCCTCCAGGAAGCCGAAGCGGGCGTTGGGGAAGCGCTCGAAGACGCCGTTGAAGACCATGCCCGCAAGGGCGATAGCCTGTCCGGCGGGGTGGCCGAGGGCGTGGATGGGGGCGTAGACGTTCATGTGGTCGAGCCCGATGCCGCTGTGCGCTCCGCCGTGGACGGCGATGGCGCAGCCGAGGCGGTCGGCCTCCTCGTAGACGGGCCAGTAGATCTTCGAGCCGAGGTGGTCGGGCAGGCCGAAGGAGGGGAGCATCGCGCCGACGAAGCCGAGGTCCTCGACGCAGCGGCGGAGCTCCTTCACGGCCTCGGCGGGTTCCTGCATGGGGATGAGGCCGACGCCGTGGAAGCGTCCGTCGCGCTTGCAGTAGGTGTTGTAGAGCCAGTCGTTGTAGGCCTGCGCGGTGGCGATGGCCCAGTCGCGGCTGACGATCTTGCCGTAGGAGAGGGCGGTGGTGGGGTAGAGGACGGTGGCGTCGATGCCGACGTCGGTGAGGAAGACTTCCCAGCCGTCCGGCCCGACGAACGCGCCCTTGCGGTCGCGGCGTCCGGGGGTCTCGACGAAGTGCCCGGCGTGGAGGTGGTCCAGCGGCGGGAAGAGGGAGGAGTTGAGGTTGCGCGCCGGGTTGTCGCGGAACTTGGGCGGGAGGTACTCGGCCATCGCCGGGATGTCCTCCATGATGTGGCCGTCGCCGTCTACGATGATCTCCAGGTTCGTGGTGGTCATGTGCTTCCTCCCGGTTGCGTTGTTCGTCGTGCGGTCTCGTGTGCGCGGATTCTAGCAGGTCGCGTGCAGGTCACACGCGGGTGGGGCCGTCGGGTCCCGCGGGCTCGCCGATCGGCGCTTCCCGTCCCGCGAGGAGGGAGTCGATGTCCGGGTCGTCGCGCTCGTGGAGGAGGGCGATGGGAACAGCGGGTAGCGTGGTGATGCTCACGCCGATGTGGACGCCGAGACGGACGGAGTAGCGCGCCGCGGCCTCGTTGTCCGGCGCCTGGATGATGCTGACGAAGTCGTAGGGGCCGAGCACGGCGTAGAGGCCGAGGCCGGTCACCTCCGGCACGCGCACCTCGGCGGCGGCCTCCGCGATGGAGTCCGGGTTCTCGAGGATGGCGTGCTGCCCCTCCGGCGTGAGCTTCATCAGGAGGATGTAGTTCGCCATGGCGCTCTCCCTGTGGACAGGATGTGCGGATTCTAGCAGGCGGCGTGGAGTAGCATACGGTACGGACTTCAGAACCGGGGGTATCGGATGGACTTCGCTTCGCTGCGTGACTCGATCGCCTGCATGGAGTCGATGACCTACATGAACGCGGGCTGGGCCGGGCCGAGCCCGTCGCAGGTGGTGGAGCGGATGCGGGATGCGGGGGCGCGCGAGAGCGCGGGCGGGCCTGCCGGGCCGGAAGGCCGGGCGTTCGCGTCGGCGGTGGAGGAAGAGGCCCGGACGGAGGCTGCGGGCCTCTACAACGTCGACCCGGCGGACGTGCTGATCACGCACGGGACGTCGGAGGGCGTTGCCATCGCGCTGTTCGGGCTCGACTGGCAACCGGGCGACGTGCTGCTCACGACCGATCTCGAACACCCGGGCATCGACTCGCCGGTCGCGGTGCTGGAGGAGCGCGGCGTGGAGATCAGGCGCGCGTCGATACCCCCCGACGCTTCGGTGGACGCGTGCATCGAGGCGTTCCGGTCCGGCCTGGACTCGCGGGTGAAGGTGGCGGCGCTCAGCCACGTGATGTTCACGACTGGCCTGCGGGTGCCCGCGGAGGAGATCGTGGCGGCGGCGCACGAAGCAGGCGCGCTGGTGCTCTTCGACGGGGCGCAGACGGGAGGACATATCGCGATGGACTTCGCCGCGATGGGCGTCGACTTCTACGCTACGTCGGGGCAGAAGTGGCTGATGGGGCCGACGGGCAGCGGCGCGTTCTACGTGCGGCCCGACCGCAGGGAGCTGCTGAAGCCGCTGCTGAGGCTGTCCGGCACGGGTTTCCGGTCGGGGCTGGCCCAGTACTCGCTGGCGTCACAGGGCGTCGCTGAGCGGGCGGGGTACGCGGAGGCGGTGCGCATCAATCGCGAGTTGGGCCCTGAGCGCGTCGAGGAGCACACCCACCAGCTGGCGTCGGCGCTGCGGGCGGAGCTGTCCGGTATCGGCGGGGTCAGTATCACCGGGCCTGTCGACGGCCCCACGGCGTGCGCCATCACCGTGATCAGCGTCGAGGGCTGGGAGTCGCCGGCGTTCGTCGAGGCGCTATGGGAGACGCACCGGATCGTGGCGCGCTACGTGGCGCATCCCCCCGGTGTGCGGATCTGCACGGCGGCGTTCAACAACGAGAGCGATGTCGAGCGTGCGGTCGAGGCGATAGCGGAGCTGGCCGGGCGTTAGGGGGATAACCCGGCGGGCAGTCCTACCGGCACGCCGTACTCGCCGTTCGTGGCGCGCACCTCGTAGCGTGTGCAGATGCCGCTCTCGGAGGCGTCGAAGTCCCAGTACATGTCGTAGGCCGAGATGCGGTGCGTCTCCGCGTCGAGCGTGATGCCGACGCGGAGCGTCGCGCTGCGCGCCCAAGGTGGGGGAGGGACGTTATCGAGCGTCCCATCGAGGCCGATGTCTCGCTGCGAGGGGCGGGTGACGCGTATGTCGCCGGGTCCGGCATGGGCGATGACGTTCAGGAGCATCTCGACGGGGTCGGTGAACGCGAGGCGCCAGGGTGTCGCCTCGTAGACCTGTTCCAGACTGTCCTTCTTCCACCCGCTGGCGGTCTCCCTCCAGCCCGTCCAGCTGGACGGAAGCGCGTGGGTCAGGATGAGGCCGCCCGAACGACCATCGAAGCGTACGAGGGTGGGGTAACCGCGAACGAACCGGCCGAGCGCATGGCTGCCCGAGAACTCGCGCTCGCAGCCCCGGTCGGGCCATCCCCCACGAACGTCGAAGCGTGCCGTGCCTGCGTCCAGCATCGCGGCGTAGGCGCGTTCCGCGAGCCGAATGCCGTCGTCACCATGCGCGATTGGAGGAGGATCGAGCAGTTCGTCGGCGAACACGATGAGCCGTTGGACCTCGGGCATCGCCATGCCGGGCCGGACGAGCGGGTGCGCGTGCAGGCGCAGCAGGGCCTCGTCGGAGTCGCTGAGCATGGGCAGGCGGAGCGCGGCGTTGACCGACATCACGCTGCGTACGGCGGGACGGTGGTGCATCGCGGCGAGCGCGTGCAGGGCCTCGTGGAGGGTCGCGTGTACGATCTCATTTTCAGTCAGCGGGGCTTCCTGCGGGCCGTTCAGCCAGACGCTCATGGATGCGCTCGTGATTGCGCCGTCTTCGTAGGATTCGGGCCCTCCGCAGCCGACCGTGTCCTGGCAGAAGGCGTCGAGGCCGAGGCTCGCGGCCCGCGTCGACGGCACGCCGACGTACGCCTTGAGCGTGGCCTCCGCTTCCGTCTGCACCCACTCGACGTCGAGGTCCAGCAGGAGGGCGAGGTCGTTCAGCACCTCTTCGAGGATGCGCACGTAGCGCGGGTCGCCGGAGGGGTCCGCCCAGACGCGCACGGGCGCTTCGGGGTCCCATTTCAGCACGGTGCCGGACGTCCACCCGCCGCACCCGCCGAGGAAGTCGTTCTCGTACGCCGCCTCGCGGCGCGGCCTGTCGCTGAAGCACTCCCAGACGTCGCGCTCGACGCCGACGATGCGCTCGGGCACGACAACCGAGTTCGACGACGTCCCGTCGTCGAGCACGGCGCGCAGCTCGGTGCCCATCGGCACGCGCAGGCGGAGGGCTGCCTCCTCGCGGCCGACGCCGCCCGGCAGGACGAGGCCGTCCAGCGGACCGCCGCAGCCGCTCACCGGTCCGCCGTTCAGCGTGCATCCCACCGTGACGACGGGGGCGTCCTGCGCAGGAGTGTCGCTGTCGTTGCGGAACTCGATCGACAGTTCGACCTCCGCCCTGCCGTCCTGCCGGTAGCCGAATACCGTCAACAGCGCATCAAGCACGAACACGGGAGTGGGGTCGTCCGGCGTGGGAGTCGCAGTGGCCGGGACAGGGGTGAACGTGGCGGTTGGCGTGGGAGGAGGCGCGAGCGTCGCGGTAGCAGTGGGCGTCGGCGTTGAATCGCAGGCAACCAGCAGCGCCACCATGACGACGGCGCCGGCGAACGCGGTCAGCGCAGGGGCTCCACGCGCGAGGGGGCGCGGGCGGTTCACGCCAGGCCGAGCTCCTTCTCCGTGGCGGTGAGGGAGCGCTCGAAGATGTCGGCAATGTCGTCGATCTCTTCCGCGGTGACGCAGAGCGGAGGCGCGAAGAAGACCTGGCGCGTCGCGCGGGTGTAGAGCCCGCCGTCCAGCAGGCGCTGGTTGAGGCCTTCGACCGCGCCGGGGGTTTCGGCGAGAGGCGTCTTCGCCTCCTTGTCGGAGACGAGGTCGATGGCGCACATGAGGCCGAGGCCGCGCACGTCGCCGACCGTGGGGCGGTCGCGGAGCGCTTCGAGCCGTTCGAGGAGGCGCTTGCCCATCCGCTCCGAGTTCCCGATGAGGTCCTCACGCTCCATGATGTCGACGTTCACGAGGCCCGCCGCGCCGCCGGCGGGGTGTCCGCCGTAGGTGATGCCGTGGCGGTACGTCGTCTCCGGCCCACCCTGGAACTCCTCGAACACGGCGTCGCGCACGACGCACGCGCCGACGGGGAAGTAGCCGCTGGTGATGCCCTTTGCCATCGTCATCATGTCCGGGACGACGTTCCAGTGCTCGACGCCGAACCACCTGCCGGTGCGGCCCCAGCCGGTGATGACCTCGTCCGCGATGAGCAGCACGCCGTGGCGGTCGCAGATGTCGCGGAGCATCGGCCAGTACTCGGGGGCGGGGATGGCGACCCCGGCGGAGAAGGAGACGGGCTCCGCGATGACGGCGGCGACGGTCTCCGGCCCTTCCTCGACGATGATGTCCTCGACGGCCTGCGCGCACTTGATGCTGAACTCGGACGGCGAGAGCGATTCGTCCTCGCGGCGGTAGTACGCGGGCTGCGGGGCGGCGAGGAAGTTGTCAGGCAGGATCTCGCCGTAGCTGGGGCGGTCGAGGACGGCGGAGGTGGAGACGCTGAGCGCGCCGCGCGTCGTGCCGTGGTAGGAGCCCTCGCGCCCGATGAACTTGCGCCTGCCGGGCTCGCCGCGATTGTAGTGGTAGCGGTAGGCGATCTTCAGGGCGGTCTCGACCGCCTCGGAGCCGCCGCTGGTGAAGTAGGTGCGGTTGAGATCGCCGGGCGTGTGCGAGGCGACCCTTGGCGGCGAAGCGCACTACGGGCTCCGAGCCGTACTTGAACGTGTTGGCGTAGTGCAGCTTGCCCAGCTGAGCGGCGACGGCGTCCACGATCTCCTGCCGTCCGTGGCCGACGTTCACGAGCATCAGCCCGGCGATGCCGTCGTAGCCCCACCTGCCGTTGCCGTCCCTGATCCGGATGCCGTCGCCCTCGTCCATGAACGTGACGCCGTTCTCGGCGAGTTCGCTCCAGTCCTGGGTCGGCATCCAGAGGTGGTTGAGGGCCGCTTCCTGCAGTTCGTCGTGCGGGTTGGTGGTCATCGTGTGCTCCTTACGGCCCCTGTTCAGCGGCGGGGCGTCCGAGCTGGGGCCACGCGGCGGGCGCCGCCGCAGCCTCTAGGCGCTGTTCGATGGGCAGGCTCTCGTCCCACTTCGAGGCGATGATGCGTCGCCCGGTGGTGCCGTCGGCCTCGTCGGACGCGAGCCAGACGATGGGCGCGCGCATCACGATGGGCTGGATGAGGGCGTCGCGGTCGCGTACGTCGGCGTCCGAGATGAAGTTGGTGTTCGTGGCCCCGCCGGGGATGAGGACGTTCGCCGTGACGCCGGAGCCGTCGAGCTGCTTGGCGATGATGGCGATGAACGACTCGTGCGCGGACTTCGATGGGCCGTAGGGGAGGTTGCGGATCATCGTGTCCAGGCTCGTCGTGACGCCGACGATCCGGCCCCATCCCTGCTCGCGCAGGTGGCCGATGGCGGCGCGCGCCATGAGGAACGGGCCGTTGGTGTTGACGCTGAGCGCGTGCACCCACTCCTCCGGCGGCAGCTCCCAGAACCCCCCCGGGCGGCGGCTGGGCACACCCGCGTTGTTGATGACGATATGCAGGCCGCCGAGGCCCGCGATCGTCTCGCTCACGGCGCGCTGTGCGTCGTCCCAGCTGTTGACGCTGCCGACGACGGGGAGCGCGCAACCGTCGCCACCGACCTCCCGCGCGTCGTTCGCGTTGCGCTCCAGTTGGTCGGCGTCGATGTCCATGAGGGCGACGCGCGCGCCTGCTCCCGCCAGCGCGAGCGCCATCTCGCGCCCCATGCCCATGGAGCTTCCCGCGCCGGTTACGAGCGCGACCTTGCCTTCGAGCGGCTTGTCCGCCATCCACGTCCTCCTGCGTCGCCGGGTGTCACTCGCAAGCCTATCACGGAGCAGGACGAGGCGGTGACTGTGGGCTACGGCACGACGCTGAAACCGGGTGGCAGCGGCGCACGTCCCGTCAGCGCGAACGCCACCTCCGCGCCCGTACCCTGGCGCACCGCGTAGTCGGCGAGCGCGTAGAGCGTGGCCCGGACGCACTCCGGCGGCGGGCCGGCGTCCACCCCCAGCGCGTTGGCGACGTCGATGGTGTGTATCGTCAACTCCGCGACGCGGGTGGAGAGGTAGCGCGAGAGCGGACGCACGCCGCCCGGCGTGTGCATCGGATGGTCGTCCGGCAGGCGTTCCACGAGTTCGAGGACACGATCCGCGAGCGCGCGCAGCGCACCCACCGGGTCGTCGCCGAGCGCCTGCCCCGCCTGCCGTCCGCGCTCCGCGATCTCATCCGGGGTGCCGAAGCCGCTTCGCGTCGTTCCCTCTGTGGCGTACTCCTCGACGAGCAGGATGGCGCGGCTCGTGTGCCCGACGAGGTCGCGGACGTTCCAGACGCCGAGCGCCTCGTTCGTCCATGCGTCGTCAGGCACCCGGGACGCCGTATCGAGGAAGAACGCGACCGCTTCGCTGAAGGTCTCTTTGCTCATGCCCTGCCTCCGCCAGCACCTCATTGTTTGCGAGCGTCCTACTGGAACACCCCGTCGTCCGACAGTGCACGGAACTCGCTCTGGGGCATGCCGAGCAACTCGCGCATGACGTACTCCGTGTGCTCGCCGAGCAGGGGAGCGCGGCGGTACTCTGGCGCGGCTTCGGAGAGCTGGAAGCAGTTGGCGTCCGAGGCGTAGCGCCCCATCTCCGGGTGGTCCATGAACACGAAGTGGCCGCGATGCGCCTCCTGCGGGTCGTCGAAGAGGTCGCGGCAGTCGCGCACCGCGCCGGCGGGGACACCCGCGGCCTGGCACGCCTGCATCACCTCGTCCGGCGAGCGGCTGATCGTCCACGTCTCGACGGCGTCGTCGAGCTCGGACTCGCGCTGCTTGCGTCCGTCGAGCGTGGCGAGGCCGGGGTCGTCCGCGAGGTCGGGGCGGCCTATCGTTCGCGCGAGCGCGCGCCATTCGGTGTCGGTGGGGCAGGCGATGGCGCACCAGCGGTCGTTGCCGTCACAGCGGTAGACCGCGTGCGGGGCCATGTCGGGGTCGTGGTTGCCGTTGCGCGTCTGGATGCGCCCGTTGGCGAGGTAGTCGAGCACGGGCGGCCCCGCGAAGTAGAGCGCGGCTTCCAACTGCGAGAGGTCCAGGTACTGCCCCTGGCCGGTGCGCCGCTTGTGGTCCAGCGCGGCGCAGACGGCGGCGAACGCTATGTGGGGGATGAGGAAGTCCGTGTACGCGCCGTAGGGACTGACGGGCACGCGGTCCGGCCAGCCGGTGAAGTTGGTGTGGCCGGAGAGCGCGGTGAGGACGGGGCCGAAGCCGGGCTGGGAGTCGTACGGCCCGCCGCGTCCGAGCATCGACGCGCTGAACATGACGAGGCCGGGGTTGTGTTGCCGCAGCGCGTCGTAGCCGAGCCCCCACTTCTCCATCGTGCCGGGCGTGAAGTTCTCGGTGACGACGTCCGCCCACTCGGTCGCGAGGCGGAAGGCGAGGTGCCGCGCGCGCTCGTCACCCATGTTGAGTCCGAGTCCGAGCTTGCCACTGTTGTAGTTCGCCCAGTAGCCGCTCCGGTTCGTCCCGGGCTTGCCCTCGGCGAACGGCAGGCCGTGCCGGATGACGTCGGGACGCAGCGACGACTCGACACGCAGCACCTCCGCGCCGAAGTCGCTGAAGTAGCGCGTGGTCATGGGGCCGATGACGACCCAGCAGAAATCGAGGACGCGCAGCCCCTCGAACGGCTTGGCGGACGGCTGGGTCATCGCACGGCCCCCGATGCGCGCAGGCCCTGTATCTCGTCCGGCGGGAAATCGAGGCCGGTGAGCACTTCCTCCGTGTGCTCGCCGAGCCTCGGCGCGCGGCGGAGCTGCAAGGGGCGCTCGCTCGACTTCACCCACGGGCCGAGGGTCGTCATCGCGCCGCCGTCGGGCGCCTCGGTCTCGCGGAAGAAGCCGCGCGCCGCGAGTTGGGGGTAGGAGCAGACGTCGGCGGGGTCGTTGACGGGGAAGAGGAGAACGCGCCGCTTGATCGCCTCTTCGGAGAGGTAGCGCTTCGTGCGGGAGCGGAAGAACGCCTCCAGCGTTTCGCTCATCGCGTCGAGCACGTCGTCGGGCAGTTGGCCGAAGCCGTACGCGCCGAAGTCGGTGCCGCTCAGCAGCGGATGGCCCTCGCCGTGCTCGTCCATCCATTCGCAGAGGGCGGCCATGCCGCGCCCGCCGGTCGCGCCGCCGGGCTGGATGTAGTTGACGTAGCCGTCGGCGCACTCGAAGTTCACGCGCAGGTTGCGTCCGTCGCCGATGGGGCGGAAGGGGCCCGAGCGCTTGAGGATGATCTCGTTCATGTCCCAGAACTGCGGCGCGTGCGAGAGCGTGCGGGTGAGCGCCTGCTGGCAGGAGACGTCGACGTGCTGGCCGTGCCCGGTGTTGATGCGGTGCGCGTGCGCCGTCATCGCGCCCGCCGCGCCCGCCGCCCCGCCCAGCGTCCAGAACTGCGGCACGCTCACGCGCAGCGGCGGGCGGTCCGGGTCACCGGTGAGGTGGGCGAAGCCGCTGAGCGCGGAGCCGGTGAGGTCGGTCGCGGCGAAGTCGCGGTAGGGGCCGTCCTGCCCGAACGGCGTGATCGAGACGTAGACGAGCGCGGGGTTGAGCGTGTGGACGTCGTCGTAGCCGAGGCCGAGGCTGTCGAGGTAGCCGGGGCGGAACGATTCGACGAGAAAGTTGGCAGAGGCGATGAGCCTGCGCAGCGCCTCGCGCGCGGCGTCCGACTCGATGTCGAGCGCGACGCTCTTCTTGTTCGCGGCGTAGAGCTGCCAGAAGAGGCTGCTCTCAACACCGGGCTCGTCGCGGTGGAAGGGGCCGATGTGGCGTGCGGGGTCGCCGGTGGTGGGCTCGACCTTGATGACTTCCGCGCCGAGGTCGGCGAGGACGCGCCCGCAGAAGATGCCCCGGTCGTCGGCGAGGTCTATGACGCGGTACGGTGAAAGCATCGTCAGGACAGGCCCGGCTGGAGGCCGAGCGCCGCCGCGAGCCTGCGGCGGTGGTAGCGGGGGCTGCCGAGGTGGTGGTAGAGGGTGCGGGACATGCGGGTGTGGAGCGTGAGGCCGTACTCGCGGACGATGCCGACGCCTGCGTGCACGTCGTGCGCGGCGTTGCAGGCGAGGTAGTAGCCCTCGCTCGCGAGCGCGGCGGCCATGTGCACACCGCTCTCCGCTGGTCGTCCGGTGTCAAGCTTCCACAACGCCTCGTAGGTCGTCCAGCGCGCGGCGTCGAGGTGGTTCACGATGTCGATGATGTGGTCCTGCACGCGCTGGAAGCGCCCGATGGGCTGCTGGAACTGGCGGCGCGTGCGGCTGTACTCCAGGCACATCTGGAAGACGCTCTCCAGCCCGCCGACCTGGTACGCAGAGAGCACGGCGGTCGCCTTGAGCATCGCGTGCTCGAACGCGTCCCAGCAGTCCGCCGCGCCGCCGAGCAGCGCTTCCTCACCCACCGCGACTCCGTCCAGCCGCACTTCGCCGAAGCCGGTCGAGAGTCCGCTGAGCGTCCTGCACGCGACGCCGGGCGCGTCCGAGGAGACGATGAAAAGGCCGACGCTCTCGCTGCCGGTGCGGGCCGCAACGATGAGATGCGTCGCCTGCACGGCGTCCGGTACGTGGAGCTTCACGCCGCTGAGGGTGTAGCCGTCCGACGTTTGCGTCGCAGTCGTCTGCACGTCGCCGCGCTCCCAGCCGTACTCGGGTTCGGTGACGGCGACGGCGAAGACTGCGTCGCCGCTCGCGATGGCGGGCAGGTGTGCTGCCTGCTGCTCGGCGGAGCCGCATTCCTGCAGCGCAAGCGCCGCGAAGACGCCCGACGAGAAGTGCGGGCCGGACACCGGGCCTCTGCCGAGCTCCTCGAACAGGACGCCTGCGTCGCTGAACGAGCCGCCAACGCCGCCGTGCTCCTCCGGTACGAGGCTGCCGAGCAGACCAGTCGACGCGAGCGCGGGCCAGCCCTGTGCCGCCCCTACGGTCTCGGCGTCGATGGAGACGAGCGTCTCCTTGGTGAAGTCGCGGCGCAGCAGGTCCTGGATGGTGGACTGCAGCATGCGCTGCTGTTCGTTCAGGAGCAGGTCCATCGCTTAGCGCAGCCTCCCCGGCTCCTCCCGGACGTCGCGCCCGATGCCGAGCCGCCGCGCGATGATGACCCGCTGGATCTCGGCGGTGCCGCCGGGGTGCTGGTCGACGATGGCGCCGCGCTGGTGCACCTCGACGTGGCCGTCGGCGACGGCCCACTCGTCGGGCGCTTCGACGAGCGCTTGCGGGCCCATGACGTCGAGCACGGCACGCGCCTTGGAGAGTTGGCCGCGCTTCTGGTAGAGGTACGCCTGCGCGCCCTCGTAGGTGAGCTGCTGCCCCTGGCCGCGCCAGGCGTAGTTGCGGAAGTGCAGCAGACGCGTCACCTCAGCGTCGACGTAGAAGTCGACGAGGCGGTCGCGCACGTCCTGGTCCTCGAGGAGCGGCCTGCCGCCGCGCTTCGCGTTGCGGGCGTAGTCGAACACGCGCTCGGTGAGCGGGTCGTCGCGGACGGCGCTGCGGAGCAGCCCGTGCTCGATCTCCAGGTGCGTCCCCGCGACCTTCCAGCCGTTGCCCTCGCCGCCGACGAGGTTGAACGCGGGCACGCGGACGTTGTCGAAGTAGACCGTGTTCTTGATGCCGCTCGCGGCCCCGCGCTCGCCGCCGACGAAGAGCAGGTCCATCTGCTCGACGGTGATGCCGGGCAGGTCCATCGGCATCATCAGCCAGCCGAGGTTCTCGTGGCGCGGCGCGTCCGGGTCGGTGACGACGATCATCCACGAGTATTCGGCGCCGTGGCTGCTGCCGACGAATATCTTGGTGCCGTTGACGACGTACTCGTCGCCGTCGCGGATGGCCGTCGTGCGGACGCTTGCGAGGTCGGAGCCGGACTCGGGCTCGGTGAGCAGCTGCCAGGTGCGTATCTCGCCGCGCAGGATCATCGGGAGGAAGTGGGCCTTCTGCTCCTCAGTGCCCCAGACGAGGATGGCGACGCCGCCGAGCTTGCCGCCCGTGTCGTAGTAGGGCGGGAGCGGCATGTTGTAGCGGTCGAGCTCCTCCTCCAGCGCCATGGCGAGCTCCATGGAGAGGCCGCCTCCGCCGTACTCGGCGGGCATCGTGGGATAGAGCCAGCCCTTCGCGCCCAGCCTGCGCCCGAACTCGCGCTGGAGTTCGTACTCCTCGCGGGTGAGGTTCGCCGGGTCCGGGTGGTCGGGGATGCTGGGGACGTTCGCCTCGATCCAGGCGCGCGCCTCTGCGCGGAACGCTTCCTGCTCAGGCGTCCATTCGAGTTCGAAGTCCATGGCAGGCGGATGTTAGCAGATGGCAGGTGTGGGAGAAGCCGCGGACCTCGCCTCTAGCGAACTCCCCTACAGCGTGATCTTCTTGTAGAGCTGCGGCAGGCGGCGGGGAAGTTCCATGATGTCCGGCAGCACCTCGTAGTTGAGGTCGCCGGTCATGGTGCGGAGGTAGTCGTGGCCGTTGCGGTCGACGGTGAGGCAGAAGGGCGTGATGTCCAGGTTGCGCGCCTCCATGAGGGCCATGCGCGTGTCCTGCACCGCGTACTCCTTCTCGACACCCTCGCGTGAGTACCCGCGGTCCTGCGGGCGGCCGTCGCTGATGACGAACATGAACTTGGTCTTGGCGTCCACGCCAGCGAGTTTGGAGGTCGCGTGGCGTATGGCCGGGCCCATGCGCGTCGCGTGGAGCGGGGCCACCTTGTCCATGCGGCGCTTCACGCGGTCAGAGAAGAGCTCCTCGACCTCCTTGATGACGTAGAACTCGACGTTCTCGCGTCCGAAGCCGGAGAAGCCGTAGACGCCGTAGCGGTCGCCGATGGTCTCCAGCGCATTCATCAGCAGCACCATCGACTCCTTCTCGACGTCGATGATGCGCTTGTAGGGACGGCGGGCGGTCTCGCCTCTGCGGGCGCGGAGCCACGCGGTGTAGGCGACCGGGTCGCCGGGCGCATTCCAATCGGACTCCCGTGAACTCTCCTCGACCGCTTCAGCGGTCGACGCGCTCATGTCCAGCAGGAAGACGACGGCGACGTCGCGCTCGTCCTTGTTGCGGCGCCAGTAGATGCGCTCGTCCGGCGTCATCTTGTTCCGCAGGTCGATGAGCGCCTCGATGCCGGCGTCGAGGTCGACGTCCTCACCCTCCGGCAGGCGCTTCACCTTGCGGTACATCTCCGGGCGGACGGACTCGAACTGGCGCCTGATCTGCTCGATGAGCCCGGCGTAGGAGTGCATCGTCTCGTTGTAGAAGGCGGTCTCGCCGGAGACGGCGAGGCGCTCCTGTACGATGCACCAGCGCGGGCGGTAGTCGTTGGCGCGGAAGTCCCACTCGTCGTAGGCGTAGGAGCGCGGCTCCAGGGCTTCGAGCGGCCCGCCTTCCTCGTCGACGTGCGGTATCTGGTTGTAGCCGGAGCCCGCGGGGTTCTGCGGAGCGTCCGCGCCCATCTCCTTCATCATGTTGGCAGCGACGGTGGTCACCTCGGCGTCGTCCGCGAAGTCGATCTCCGTGGACTCGCGCAGCGCCTGCTCGAGTTCTGCCTGCGATATCCCCTGCGCGCTCTCGGAGCCGTCTTCTTCGCCGGGCTCGGCCTGCCCCCGCATCTGGGCGAGCAGCTGCACCATCTCCGGCTTGAAGTCGCCCCGGTAGTCGACGTCGTCCGGCGATTCGTACTCGTCGCCCGACGCCTCTTCCTGCGCTTCCTCGGCCTCAGCGCGCAGGCGCTCGACTATCTCTTCGAGCGTCGGTTCGTCGAAGCCGGCGTTGGAGAGGTCGACGTCTTCCCAGTCGTCCAGCGGCACGAATGCGTTGGGCACCTGGGAGAGCGTGTAGTACATGCGAAGCGCGGCCTCGGCGGAGTCCTCAACCGTGGCGTCGCGGTTGCGCACGCTGCGGAGCAGGCCGGCGAGCTGCCGCGCCTGTGCGGCGTAGGTGGAAGGGATGCGGGCGCTGCTCTGTCCGAGGCTCTGCCGGATGAGCATCTCCATGAGCGCCTGCTGGGCCGGCATCATCTCGATGGGGCCGCGCGAGGCGAGGGCGTCGTTCTGTACGCGTTCGTAGCTCGGCGCGAGTCCGCGGTACTGCTCCACGATGCGCTGGTCTATGCGGGCGCTTTCCGTGGTCGAGAAGAGGTCGGCCGCCATCGCGCGGACCGGGAAGAGGTCGAAGAACGAGGCGACTTCGGTCGTGCCCGGAGTCGCGCCGAGACCCTCCGCTATGCCCTCACGGTAGTCGTTGAACCCTGCCGAGGGCGCGTGGAAGTCGAAGTCGAAGCTCTGGAACTCCAGGTGCCCCACCTGGTGCGTGGTGACGACCTTGAGCCATGCGAAGTTCTCGCTCTTCGTGTCGCGCAGGTCGACCGTGGGGGGCAGGAAGACGCTCTTGCCGTCGGTCGTGGCGAACTCCACGGAGACCCAGCCGATGTTGCGGTGCGTGATGTCGGTCGATTCCTGCAGTTCGACCTCGGTGCCGGCGAGCGCGTTGGAGTACATGCGGAGGAGTCCGTGCACCTTCTCCAATTCGATGCTGGACGAGAGCTGGTCGAGCAGCGTTTCCGCGCGGGCGGACTCCAGCCGGAAGTAGGCGATGCCCGCGTCCGGGTTCTCCTTCAGGAACTCGAGGCCGCGCCCGAACCAGGTGTCCAGCTGCGCGGGGCTGATGCGGTCGAGCACGTTGGGCGCGGTGCGCAGGAAGGCGCTGACGGCCTCGGCGGAGGTGTCGGCGAGGTCTTCGGCGCGCTCCAGCACCATCGTCTGCAGCTCCTGGGGGAGCAGCCCGAGCGACTGCGCGCTCTCCACCATGAAGGCGGAGACGTTGCCGAGCCCCTGGCGTGCGAGCCGTTCGCTGAGCGCGAAGTAGCGCGGGCGCAGGCGGCGGTCAACGCTGTTGCCGACACGGGTCGCGGCCTCGAACGAGCCGCGCACCTCGCGCCAGCTCGTCTCCGCGAGCACTTTGGCGAGTGAGATCAGCTCCTCGCGCTCGCTGACGGCGGGCAGCACGCGCTGCCCGAGCACGAGCGCCTCGGCGGCGAGGTCGTAGGAGCGGCTCGCGAGCGTCTGCACGAGTGAGACGAACAGCTGCAGCTCGTGGAAGTTGACCTGCTGCACGAGTTCGTCGCTCACGTCGAAGAAGCGCGCCGCGAGGCTGGACGATTTCCAGGTGCCCTTGGAGAGCCCGCGTCCGAGCCCGGCCCATCCGGCGATGTGGCGCGGGGCGAGGGTGGGGAGGACACGCGGGCTGGCGCGGAAGAACGACGCCGCGATGACGGGCGCCTCAGCGGTGAGTTCGATGCCGCTTTCGGCCCACCGCTCGAACTGGGTGAAGCCGATGGTCTGCACGACCTGCGGCGATGCCTTGAAGTACTCCGTGGCTGCTTCCCATGCGCGGGGGCCCTGCGATGCGATACGGACGCCCTGCTGCGCCCAGCGCAGGGCAGGAGCGGGGCCCAGTGCGTCGGCCACCTCGTCGGCGACCGCTTCGTAGGCGGAGATGAGAGCAGACGGGTGCTTCTTCAGCTCCTCGATGACGCTGTCGTGCTCGTTCGTCACGCCGTCTCCTTCTCCTGCTCCGCATCTTCGGGGCGCAGGTCCCGCAGCAGGTCGAGCAGTTGCGCGAGGATCCAGGCCGTCGCGCCGAATACGAGGTTGGGGCCGTGCACGTACGCCTTGCGCTGCAGCAGGCTGCCGTCCGGCTGGAGCCTTGCCTCGTGGCGTTCCGCGGCGTCGGTCAGCAGATGGTCGAGCGGTATCTCGATGATCTCGGCGACCTCGTTCTCGTCGACCTCGAACCGGTACGGATGCGGAATGACCCCGACCGTGGACCAGACGAGGTAGTCCGTTCGAGTAAGGACAGGTTCCAGCGAGCCGACGACGTCCACGTCCCCGGGGGCGATGCCCATCTCTTCGTGCGCCTCGCGCAGGGCGCAAGCGAGCATGTCCGGGTCGGTCGGTTCGTACTTGCCGCCCGGGAAGGCGATCTCGCCCTGGTGCATGCCTACGAACTGCGAGCGCACGTTGAGGATGACGTGCCACTCGCCGTCGTGATAATGCAGCGGGATGAGGACGGCTGCAGGCCGCGCGCCGTCCGCGTTGGTCGGAGCGGAGGGCTCGTGGTCGGCGAGCGCCGCGCGCAGCGCCTCGATGCGGGAGGCTGCTTCCGCCGGTATAGGCGTTGTCTGCAAGGTGGCCGCCATTACGGGAAGATGGAGGTCACGATCTCCATCACGCTCGCCTGCGTCTCGTGGTCGTCGGTAAGGCCCCACACGACGGCGACCTCACACGCCCTGCGCGGTGCGATGCCGTGTTCGATGAGCTTGCCGGCGTAGATGAGCAGGCGCGTGCTGACGCCTTCCTGCAGCCCCTGGCCGATGAGGTTGCGTATCTTCTCTCCGAGCAGCGCGAGCTGCTGGGCCGTGGTGCGGTCGACGCCGCTCTCGTGCTCGATGATTGGCCCTTCGAGGTCGCGCGGCGGGAAGTCGAACTCGATGGCGATGAAGCGCTGGCGCGTCGAGTGCTTCAGGTCTTTCAGCGCGCTCTGGTAGCCGGGGTTGTAGGAGATGACGAGCAGGAAGTTGGGGTGCGACTCCAGCACCTCGCCGATCTTCTCGATGTGCAGCAGGCGGCGGTGGTCGGAGAGCGGGTGGATGAGCACGGTAGTGTCCTTCCGCGCCTCGACGACCTCGTCGAGGTAGCAGATGCCGCCGTGCTTGACCGCACGGGTGAGGGGGCCGTCTATCCAGCGCGTGCCTTCCGGTTCGAGCAGGTAGCGCCCGACGAGGTCGCTCGCGGTAAGGTCCTCGTGGCAGGCGACGGTGACGAGGGGCGACATCTGTTCGGCGCGCCCGTCGCGCTTGCGGGCCTGGTTCAGGCGCCACGACATGTACTCGACGAAACGCGTCTTGCCGGAGCCGGTCGGGCCCTTGAGGAGGATGGGGACGCGCTGCGCGTAGGCCGCCTCGAAGATGTCGATCTCGTCGGCAACTTCGAGGTAGAAGGGTTCCTTATCGATGAAGTACTCTTCGATGTTGTGCTGCTGGTAAAGCTGGGTCGCCTGGTTTGCCATGTGTCGCACTACCTTACGGACAGGATTCTCTCTTCCCACAGTCCCTGAACGCGCGCCCGCAGGTCTTCCGGCGAACCCGAGTTCTCGATGATAGCGTCTGCCTTGCTCAGCGCGGCCTCGGCCCCGCTCTGCGCCTCCGCGCGCCGCCGCACGTCTTCGGGAGTCAGCCCCCGCTGCTGCAGGCGTTCCAGCACCGTTGCCGGGGGCGCGGAAACGACCCACACCTCGTCCGCGAGGTCGTCCCACTTCGCCTGGTAGAGGAGTGCTGCGTCGATGACGACGGCGTGCTCGCCGTTCTGCCGGTGCTGCTCGATCGCCCGTGCCACCTGCTGGCGGATGAGCGGGTGTATCGCGGCGTTCAGCCAGGCGAGCGCCTGGGGGTTGGCGAAAACGAGCTCCCCGAGCCGGGCGCGGTCTATCTCCTGGTCGTCGTTCAGTATGCCGCTGCTGAATATCTCGACGAGACGCCTCCAGCCGATGGTCCCTTTCGCGTAGGCGCGGTGTCCCTCTGCATCGGCGTCGATAACCACTGCGCCGAGGCTCGCAAGGATGCTCGCGGCCTCACTCTTGCCAGTGCCGATCCCGCCCGTCAGCCCGATGACCCGCACGTTGCCCCGGAGCCTCCGTTTCCGCGCTGCACCCTCCCGGTGCATAGCGCAATGGCTGAGTTTAGCACGGAACACGAGAGCGGCATAGAAGGGGAGTGCTTTAAGGGAAGAAGCGGTAGATGTCGCTGCGATGTAGGAATCTGACCAGTACCACCACACTCCCTTGAACGGCGAGGCCGAGGCGGTAATCGCCTATCCTGATCCGGTAGTGAGGGTCTCCCGTAGCCGTGATCCTTGCGATGCCCGGGATTGCAGCAACGTTCGTTGCCGCTTCGATGCTTTCGGTCGTTCGCTCTACCCTGCGGCGTATGCTCGCGCTGCGAACACGTTTCAGATCGCGGATGAAGCTAGGCCTGGTCTCGGTCTCCATCCTTCTCCCGCAGCACTTTCCTGGCCTCTTCTATGCTGACGGGCTCTTCCTTCAGCCCCTCTGCTATCGCCCGCGACAGGGCGGCATCTTCTGCTTCTACGCTGTCGTGTACCTGGTCTGCGTAAGCGGCCTTCTTTCGGAGTTCCATGCGGCTTCCTCCATTTGTATAGCCAGTGTAGCACGAGGGTAAGGCGAGAGACCCTCGCGCCACTCCCCGCACTGTCCCTGTAGAATCCGGGGAAGATGACGAACCTGCCGGACGTGCGGCCCGCCTCCGCGACGGGACCTGAACTGCGCGAGCGGACGCTGGAACTGCTGGAGTTCCCCCGCATCCGCGAGGCGCTGGCGAGCCATACCCGCACGCCGATGTCCCGCGAACGCGCGCTGGCGCTCTCGCCCGTCTACGACGCCGCGGCTGTTGCCGAACTGCAGCAGGAGACCGCCGAGGCCGCGCTGCTGCTCGACGAGTCGCCGTCGCTCGCGCTCTCCCACGACCCGCGTCCGCTGGTCCAGCGCGCCGCGATGGGCGGCATGCTCCTCGGCAGCGAACTCATCGCCGTTGCCGACGGGCTCGACGCGGCGCGTTTGGCCAAGGCGCTCGGAGGTGCAGCGCGCTCGCGGACGCCGCTCCTGCGGAGCCTTACGCGGAATATCGCGGACCTGCGGCCGCTCGAGCGCGAGTTGCGCGCGAAGCTGACGCCGTCCGGCGAACTGAAGGACGACGCCAGCCCGCTGCTGCGGCAACTCCGCTCCGAGAGCCGCGACGCCTACCACCAGGCCTCGGCCGGGCTGCAGGCGTACGTCGACTCCGACCTCGGCGCGGAGGTGCTGCAGGACAACCTCTACACCGTGCGCGGCGGCAGGCTCGTGCTGCCGGTGAAGGCCGACTTCAAGGGCAGGATGCCCGGCATCGTCCACGGCTCGTCCGACTCCGGCGCGACGCTCTTCATCGAGCCGTTCTCGAACGTCCACCGTACGAACCGCTGGCGTGAGGCGGGCGACGCGGAGCAGGAGGAGGTGCGGCGCATCCTGCAGCGCCTCACCGTGAGCGTGGCGCGCCGCGCGGCGGAGACGATGCACGCGCTGGAGATGGTCGCGCGGCTGGACGCTGCGCTTGCCAAGGCCCGCTACGCCCGGACGTACCGGGGCGTCGCGGTGGGGGAGGGCGACTCGGTGCGGCTCGTGGAGGCCCGCCACCCGTTGCTCGGCGCGGCGGTCCCTGTCTCGCTCGCGCTGGAGCCGCCGGTGTCCGTGCTCGTCGTGACCGGCCCCAACACGGGCGGCAAGACCGTCGCGCTCAAGACGCTCGGCCTCATGGCGCTCATGCGGCAGAGCGGGCTCATGCTCCCATGCTCGCCACAGACGTCGCTGCCGCTCTTCGACGGCGTCTACGCCGACATCGGCGATCAGCAGAGCATCGAACACGCCGTCTCCACGTTCAGCTCGCACGTGACGGCCATCGCCGGGATACTGGCGCACGCAACCCCGCGCTCGCTCGTGCTGTTCGACGAGCTCGGCACGTCGACGGACCCGGAGGAGGGCGCGGCGCTCGGCTGCGCGGTCGCGGCGCATCTCGCGGAGCAGGACGTGCCGTGCGTCGTCACGACGCACCACCGCCCCCTCGCGGCGCTCGCCGAGGAGCACGAGGCGATGGAGAACGCGAGCGTGGAACTCGACCCCCAGACGCTCCGCCCTACGTACAAACTGACGATGGGCCTGCCGGGCAGGAGCTATGCGATGGACATCGCGGCCCGCACCGGGCTGGACGCGCGCATCGTCGAGGCCGCGCAGCAGCGGCTCGGCCCCGTGCACCGCGAGACCGAGGGGCTGCTGACGGCGATCCGCTGGGAGCGCGCGCTGACGCGGGAGAAGCTCGACGAGGCGGAAGCGGAACGCGCCAGGGCAGCGGAACTCTCGGCGGAACTTGCGAAGCAGGTCGAGGCGCTGGAGTCGGCGCAGGCGTCGGTCGTGGAGGAGGTGCGGGCCGGGCTGCGGCAGGAGGCGAACCGGGTCCGGGCCAAACTGCGGCAGGCCGAGTCTGCGGCGGAGTGGCAGACGTTCCGCAGCGAGCCCCCGCCTCCACGCGTGATGGAAGCGGCGTCCGCCGACGTTGCTGACGTGCAGCGCGCGCTGCGCTCGCGGGTCTGGGGGAAGCGCGCTGCGTCAACTCCGACGGAGCGTAAGACGAAACTCGCGGTTGGCGAGACGGTGGAGGTGGGCGCGCTTGGCATCAAGGGCTCGGTGCTGACCGAGCCCGACAACTCGGGACGCGTTGAGGTGCTGGTCGGCTCGGCGCGGCTGCAGATGGACGTATCGCGCCTGCGCCGCACGGGAGAGCCGGTCGAGGAGGAGCGTCCCGTCCGCTCCGCTGTTTCGATCCCGCTCTCCACACCTGCGCCCGGCATCGAGCTGGACGTTCGCGGCGAGCGCGCCAACGAGGCCGTCGAGCGGCTCGACGCCTACATCGACAGCGCCCTCGCCTACGGCCTGACGCACGTCCGCATCGTGCACGGGAAGGGGACGGGTGCGCTGCGCAACGCCGTCTGGCGGCGGCTCGCGGACAGCAGCGCGGTGGCGTCGTACGCGTTCGCCCCCCGCGAACGCGGCGGCGACGGCGCAACCGAGGTGGAACTGCGGTAGGTCTCCTATAATGGACGCGACAGTGCTCCCGTGGGGGTGAGCGAGATGCAGAACATCGGGTTGGGACTGCTGCTGATAGGGCTGGCTGGGCTGTTCGGCTACTGGGTCTTTGCGGTGCTGGCAGTCGTTTTCGCAGACGCTGAGATACCATTCTTTATCAGGCTCTCCCTCTCCGCTGTCATCGTCGGATTCGTGGTACTGATGGCCTCGGTCGTCCGCGACCGGATACGCGAGAGCAAGAGCGAACGATTCGAGGAGGTTGACCGATGATCCTTGCTACGTCCGACCAGGTCCCCGGGAAGCGCATCACCGAGGTGAAGGGCCTCGTGCAGGGCAACACGATACGGGCGCGCAACATCGGACGCGACATCGTCGCCGGCCTGCGCAACATCGTGGGCGGCGAGGTGACGGAGTACACGCGCCTCATGGCCGAGTCGCGAGAGCAGGCCATCATGCGGATGACGGAACAGGCTGAGGGTCTGGGCGCGAACGCCGTCGTCGGCATGCGGTTCGTCACGTCGATGGTCATGACCGGCGCGTCGGAGCTGCTCGCCTACGGCACCGCGGTCGTCGTCGAGGACGAAGGGTAGGGCTCAGCCCGCCTGCGACTTCGGTAGTCGGCGATGGCGTCCTGGAGCGTCGTCCAGCCGAGCAGCGCGCACTTGATGCGGATCGGGAACTCGCGCACGCCCTGCAGCGCCACGATGTCGCCCAGCGCGTCCTCTTCCTCTTCGGTGAGTTCCTCGCCCTGCATAACGCCCTTGAACGTCTGCACGAGCGCCTCCGCCTCCTCGATCGTCTGACCGCCGAGGTGCGACGCCAGCATCGAGGCCGACGCCTGGCTGATCGAGCAGCCCTCGCCCTCGAAGCCGGTCTCGCTGATGCGCCCGTCGGTGTCGAGGCTGACGGTCAGCACCACTTGGTCGCCGCAGAACGGGTTGAAGCCCGTCGACTTCAGGTCCGGGTCGGGGAGCAGCCCCTGCTTCCGGGGGCGGCGGTAGTGGTCCAGGATGATGTCCTTGTAGAGGTCATCGAGCCTGTCGGGCATCTGCATCGCCGAAATACTCCATCGTCTGTCTGAGCGCGGAGATGAGCACGTCCACCTCCTGCTCCGTATTGTAGAGGTAGAAGCTCGCCCGCGCGGTCGCGGGGACGTGCAGCTTGCTGCGGACGAGCGGCATCGCGCAGTGGTGCCCGGCGCGTATCGCGACCCCGAAGCTGTCCAGCACCTGGCTGATGTCGTGGGGGTGGATGCCGCTCATGTAGAACGAGACGACGCCCC
Source organism: Dehalococcoidia bacterium (assembly GCA_965220655.1). Taxonomy (GTDB): domain Bacteria; phylum Chloroflexota; class Dehalococcoidia; order Lucifugimonadales; family Australimonadaceae; genus Bin16. Next base: position 81,784 of record CBDCQO010000007.1, read on the forward strand.
CGCGCACCGACAGGTCGGTCGGGCCGTACGTCTCCACGTCCTCCAGTTCGCGGAAGCGTTCGAGCGCGTAGCCGGTGAGCGCTATCTCGTGCTCGCGGACCTGCTCCATGCCAAGGCCGCTCAGGTAGTCGACCGCCGCGCCGAGCGCGATGGCGTCCGCGATGTTCGGCGTGCCGGCCTCGAACTTCATCGGCGGGCGGCTCCACGTCGCGCTCTCGTACGTCACCTCCAGCACCATCTCGCCGCCGCGCAGGAACGGCTCGACCTCGTCGATGACGTCCGGTGAGATATAGAGCCCGCCGATGCCGGTGGGGCCCGCCATCTTGTGGCCGGAGAACGCCATGAAATCGCACCCCATCTCCTGCACGTCCACGGGCATGTGCGGGACGCTCTGCGCCGCGTCGACGAGCACGCGAGCGCCGACCCGGTGCGCCGCCTCCGTGATCTCCTTCACTGGTGTGATGGTGCCGAGCACGTTGGACATGTGCGTCAGCGCCACGAGCCTCGTGTTGGGCGTCAACAGCTCGTCGAGGTCGGACAGGTCGAGCGTGTAGTCCGCGCCGACCGCCATCAGGCGCAGCTCGGCGTCGTTCACCCGCGCGACGTGCTGCCACGGCACGAGGTTGGAGTGGTGCTCCATCTCCGTGCTGACGATGCGGTCGCCGGTGCCGACGCGCTCCGCCGCCCACGTGTGCGCCACGAGGTTGATCGCCTCCGTCGTGTTGCGGACGAAAACGACGTTCTCCGGCGATGGTGCGTTGATGAACGCGGCGACCTTCTCGCGCGCCTCCTCGTACGCCATCGTCGCTTCCATCGCGAGCGTGTGCGCGCCGCGGTGGACGTTCGCGTTGTACTGCTCGTAGTAGTCGACGAGCGCCGCGATGACGGACGCGGGCTTCTGCGACGTCGCCGCGTTGTCCAGGTAGACCAGCGGCACACCGTTGACCATCCGGTCCAGGATGGGAAAGTCCTTCCGCACCTGCTGGATGTCGTACATCACCGGCTCCCGTGCAGGCACCGGTCGACGGCCTGCTCGACGTGCTGCCGCACCGCGCCGTCCTCTATCGCGTCCAGCACCTCGCTCACGAAGCCGTGCATGAGCAGGTTGCGCGCCACGTCCTCGCCGATGCCCCGGCTCTTGAGGTAGAAGAGGGCGTCGGCGTCGAGTTGCCCCACCGCCGCACCGTGCGTACAGGTGACGTCGTCGGCGTATATCTCCAGCTTCGGCTGCGTGTCCACCTCTGCGTCGGAGGAGAGCAGCAGGTTCTTGTTCACCTGGTGCGCCACGGTCTGCTGCGAGTCCGGCCTGACGAGCACGCCGCCCGAGAACACGCCGTGCGACGCGTCGTCCAGGATGCCCTTGTAGACCTCGTTGGACGACGCACCGGGCGCGGCGTGATCGACGAACGTCTGGTTGTCCACGTGACGCTCGCCCGCGCCGTAGTACAGCCCGTTGAGGTCCACGCTCGCGCCGGACGCGCCGAGCAGCGTAGCCGTCTCGCGGCGCACCAGCCGCCCGCCGAGGTCGACCACGACGGACGAGACGCGGCTGTCGCGCGCCTGCTCCATGCGTGTCGTGGCGATGTGGAAGGCGTCGCCGCTCTCACGCTGGAGCGTGCAGAGGCGGAGGTCCGCGCCGGGGGCGGTGACGACCTCTGTGAGCGCGTTTGTGAGGTACGTGCCGCCGTCCAGGCTGTGGAAGCTCTGGAGGACGGTTGCACTGCTGTCCGCGCCCGCGGCGATGAGCACGCGCGGGTGCGTGACGACGGCCTGCGCGCCGGTGGAGATGAAGAGCAGGTAGATGGGCTCCGGCACGAACGTGCCGTCCGGTATCTGCACGAACGCGCCGTCGTGCAGGAACGCCGTGTTGAGCGCCGTGAACGCGCTCCCGGACGCCGGGGCGAGCCGCCCCAGGTGCTCGCGCACGAGCGGCACGCGGTACTCGATGGCGTCGGCGAGCCGTCCCACGACCGGGCCGTCGCCGTGGCGTCCGAGCACGTCGCTGTGCAGCCTCGCCTCGCTGACCGGTTCCGTGGAGAGTCCCGGCTCGTAGTGGCCGTCCACGAACACGAGCTGGTGGACGCGTGGGCAGGGGAGTTCGTACGCGTGCAGGTCGATGCCTGCGCTTGCGTCCGGCGCGTATTCAGCGAGCGCGAACGCCGCGTCTGCTATCGGGCGGACGTTGGTGTACTTCCACGGCTCGTTGCCCTTGCGGGCGGTCGGGAAACCGAGGCGTTCGAAGTCGCCGAACGCGCTCCTGCGCACGTCGCGCAGCCACGCCGGGCTGATCTCCGCGCCGTTGTGCTCGAAGCGGCGGAACTGCTCGGACCAGGATCCGGTGACGGTCGCGTGCTGGGTCATCGGAGCGTCAGACGCCTGCTCCGGCCTCGAGCCAGTCGTAGCCGCGCTCCTCGATCTCCTTCGCGAGCGCCCTGCCGCCCGAGCGCGCGATGCGGCCGTCGATGAGCACGTGGACGTGGTCCGGTTCGAGGTAGGAGAGGACGCGGTCGTAGTGGGTCACGAGGATGGTGGACGTGCCGGGGACGCTGAGGTCCGTGATGCCGCGTGCGACCTCGCGGAGCGCGTCCACGTCCAGCCCGGAGTCGATCTCGTCCAGGATGCGCAGGCGCGGCTCCAGCACCGCCATCTGCAGCACCTCGTTCCGCTTCTTCTCGCCGCCGGAGAAGCCCTCGTTGACGGCGCGCTTGGTCATCGCCGGTTCCATCTCGACGGCCTTGGCCTTGCTGCGGATCAGCCGGTCGAACTTCAGCGGGTCGAGCTGCTCCTCGCCCGCGCTCTTGCGCTGTTCGTTGTAGCCCGCGCGGAGGAAGTGGTCCATCCGCACGCCCGGTATCTCCACCGGGTGCTGGAACGAGAGGAACAGCCCCCTGCGGGCGCGTTCCTCGGCGGGCAGGGCCAGCAGGTCTTCGCCGTCGAACGTCACGCTGCCCTCGGTGACCTCGTAGCCCGGACGCCCCGCGAGCACATACGCGAGCGTGCTCTTGCCGGAGCCGTTCGGCCCCATGATGGCGTGCGTCTCGTCGACGCCGACGCTCAGGTCGACGCCCTTCAATATCTCGATGCCGTTCACTTCGGCGTGTAACCTTCGTACTTCGAGCATCAGCCGACCGTCCCCTCAAGGTTGACTTCGAGCAGCCGGTCCGCCTCGACCGCGAACTCCAGCGGCAGCCGCTTCACGACGTCCCGCACGAAACCGTTGACGATGACGGACTGCGCGTCTTCCCGCGCGAGCCCGCGCTGCTGGCAGTAGAAGAGCTGTTCCTCGCTCACCTTCGTCGTGGACGCCTCGTGCTCCACGCTGGCTGACCGGTTCTGCACCTCGATGTACGGCACGGTGTGTGCACCGCACTGGTCGCCGATGAGCAGCGAGTCGCACTGCGTGAAGTTGACGGCACCCTCCGCCTTCGGCATTACCTTCACGAGACCCCGGTACGTGTTGTTGCCGTGCCCCGCCGAGATGCCCTTGGAGATGATGCGGCTGGACGTGTTCTTCCCGATGTGGGTCATCTTCGTGCCGGTGTCTGCCTGCTGGCGTCCCTTCGCGAGCGCGACCGAGTAGAACTCGCCGGTCGAGTGGTCGCCCTGCAGCAGCACGCTCGGGTACTTCCACGTGATGGCGGAGCCCGTCTCCACCTGCGTCCAGGAGATGCGCGACCGGTCGCCCGCGCACTTCCCTCGCTTCGTGACGAAGTTGTAGATGCCGCCTTTGCCGTTGTCGTCGCCGGGGTACCAGTTCTGAATGGTCGAGTACTTGATCTCGGCATCGTCCAGCGCGACCAGTTCCACGACCGCCGCGTGCAGCTGGTTCTCGTCCCGCATCGGCGCGGAGCAGCCCTCGAGGTAGCTCACGTACGAGCCCTTGTCCGCGATGATGAGCGTGCGCTCGAACTGCCCCGACCCCTCCGCGTTGATGCGGAAGTACGTCGACAGCTCCAGCGGGCAGCGGACGCCCGGCGGGATGTAGACGAACGAGCCGTCCGAGAACACCGCCGAGTTCAGCGCCGCATAGAAGTTGTCCGAGTGCGGAACGACGGAGCCGAGGTACTTCTTTACGAGCTCCGGGTGCTCCTTCACCGCCTCCGACACGGACGAGAAAATGACGCCGTACTTCGCCAGCGTCTCCTTCGCGGTGGTCATCACGCTCACGCTGTCGAAGATGGCGTCGACCGCCACGCCCGCGAGCCGCTTCTGCTCTTCGAGCGGGATGCCGAGTCTCTCGTACGTCTTCAGGATCTCGGCGTCGACCTGGTCGAGGCTCTCGAGTTCGAGTTTCGGCTTCGGCGCGGCGTAGTAGCGTATCGACTGGAAGTCGATAGGCGGGTGAGTGACGTTCGCCCAGGTGGGGAGTTGCGCGTCGCCGAGCAGGCGCATGAAGTGCCGGAACGCCTTCAGCCGCCACTCCAGCAGCCACTCCGGCTCGCCCTTGCGCTCCGATATCCACCGCACGATCTCCTCGCTGAGGCCGGGCGGTGCGGACTCCTCTTCGACCTCGGTCGTCCACCCGTACTTATAGGACTGCTCGGCGAGTTCTTGGACGGTGCGGTTCGTCATTTCTTCTTTCCCCTCTCTCCCCTTGGGAGAGGGCGCCGCCTCTGAGGCAGGTAGGCGAGGGCGCTATTGTCGACTACGGAAGTCAACAATAGGCTATGGCCGCGACCCTCTCCTGTCAAGGACGCCACGCTCACGCGCTCCGGTTGAGATATGCCTCCAGCGCCTCGCGCGAGGTGTGCCTGCACATGAAGCGTGTCTCCGAGGTCAGCTTCTCCATGCTCACCGTCCACGGCCACCGGATGAAGCCCAACCCGGACGATGGAGAGTCGTTCTGCAGATGGGTGCGCCACGCCAGCTCCGTCAGTGCGGAGGCGAACGGGCCTGGGAGCCGGACCAATCGCTTCCCCGCAAGCGACACGGCCTCGCTCCAACGCACGCTGCCGGCCCCGCCCACGTTGAACACGCCCGGGTGCGGCTCCGTGGCGAACTTCACCAGCACCTCCGCGAGATCGTCCTCGTGGATGAACTGCATCCGGGGGTCTTCGCCCCGGACCCCGATGAGCAGCGGCTTGTCCAGCGCGACGGTGATGAAGTTCGCCGCGTTCGGCCCCATCACGACACAGCTGCGCAGGATCGAGACGCACGCCTCCGGATGCTCGCCGGCGAACGCCTGGAAGAGCGCCTCGCACGCGGCCTTGTCCTCCGCATAGGCGAACCTCCTCGGAGGGCGGAGCGGCGCATTCTCGGTCAGCGCGACCGGGTTGTCGCGGCGCGGACCGTAGACGGTCGCGCTCGACATGAGAACGATGCTCCCCACGCCCGCGTTCGCGCAGGCGCGCAGCACATTCCCGGCGCCGCCGACGTTGATCCGCCTGCCCTCCGCGCGCTTGCGGAGCTGCCGCAGCACGAACGCAAGGTGCACGACCGCCTCCACTCCTGCGAACGCGTCGTCGAGCGGCTCGGTCATGTCCTGCTGGATGTGGGTGTAGCGCTCGTGCTCGATGGTGGCGGGGAGCACGTCCACGCCTGTGACGCGCTCGATGTCCGGCGTTTCGAGCATGCGCCGCACGAGGCGCGTGCCGATGTAGCCTGACGCGCCGGTGACAGCCACGGCGCGCGGCACGCTCACCCTGCACCGCGCTCCGTCGCGGCAGTCTCGTCGGAGAAGTCGAAGCCTAGCTCTCCGAGCCCCGCGACCTCGAACCCCAGACCTACCTTGTGCGGCCCCGGCGCGATTGCCCCCGCCGCGGTAGGAGATGGTCGTCGTCTTGTTCATCGCGAGTGTGAACGGCACGCTCTCGGACACCGCGTCGAAGGCGGTCTCCTCGCCGTCGATCTCGAACGTGGACGCCGCGAGGTCCAGCGGCTCGCCGTCCAGCGTCAGCGGCAGCATGCGCTTCGCGTAGCCGGAGCCCAGCTTGTTCTGCAACTGGAACGTGAAGCCGTCCTCAGTTGCGGTGAGGCTGCCCTTCACGTACAGCCTGCGGAGGAGGAACGGAGGGACCTTCATGCGCTCTCCACCTTTCGGCTCATGCGGAAGAGCGCCGTTTCAGTAGCGATAGCTTCGTCCGGTAACGGTTTCGGCGTGCCGAGCGTCTTCGCCGCCGCGTAGATATGTGCGATGTGCTCTGCCAGCTGGCAGACGTGCAGCGCCTCCGCGAGGTTGCTTCCCACGCCAACGAGCCCGTGGTTCCGGATGAGGGCCGCGTTCCGTTCACCGAGCGCCGCAACGACCGCGTCGCCCAGCTCTTCCGTGGCCGGGAACGCATAGTCCGATACCTGGATGCTGTCGCCCAGCACGATGACCATCTCGTCGATCAGGGGCGGAAGCGGTTCTCCGGCCACTGCGAGGGCGCTCGCGTAGACGGAGTGCGTGTGCATCACCGCGCGGACGTCCGGACGTGCCCGGTAGATCGCCACGTGCATCAGCATCTCGGTCGACGGCAGGCCGTCGCCCTCGACGGCGTCGCCCTCGAAGTCGGTGACAACCACCTCGTCCAAGCCCATCGTCTCGTAGTCCTTGCCCGCCGTCGTGATGGCGAGTAGATCCTCGCCGCGCACGCGCGCGCTCACGTTGCCGGACGACCCCACGACGAGGCCGCTGCGGTGCATCGCTCGCGCGCTCTCGACCACTTCGAGACGCAACTGCTCGTATGTCGTTCCGTTCGCCGTCATCGCGGATTAAGCATAGCAGCGCCAGCAGACGTGTGGCTTGGTGTAGGGGCGTCCCTTGTGGGCGCCCTCTGATCCCCTCTCCTTGAGGGGAGAGGCTGGGGAGAGGGTGAACCGGCGGGGTGTGGGAGTGTTGTCATGTTGAGCGGAGCCGAAGGCGGAGTCGAAACATCTCTCGGGGCCGTGTGGCGCCCCCCTAAAGCTCCTCCGTCAGCGCATCCAGCCGCTCGCGGAGCCGCAGCCACCGCTCGTACGACTCCCCGCACTCCCGCGAGCGCGGGCCCGGCTCGACGCTCACGCCGCTCGACGCGAAGTCTGCGCAACGCGACGCGAGTTCGTTCGCGGGCGTCGTCGCCAGCGCCGCCGCGCCGGTCGCCGTTGCGTTGGTGTGCACGCGCACCGGCTCCCCCAGCACGTCGGCCAGCAGTTGCGGGAAGACGGCGCTCTCCGCCAACCCGCCGCTGAGCGCGAACGTCCCCGGCTCCGCCCTCGCGACGCTGCGCGCGAGCGCCAGGCTCTCGCGTATGGCAAACGCGGCGTTCTCGTACGCGGCGCGGGCGATGTCGGCGGTGTTCAGCCCTTCCTGCGTGATGGGCGCGGGCGTCAGCACACCGCCCATGGTGATGCCGGGGTTTGAGAGGTCGATGGCGCGCGGGCCGAGGAACGCGGCCACCGGACGCCCACTCTCGAAGGCCGACTGCGCCAGCGTGTCGAACCGTGCGAGCGATGCGCGGGGCGCGAGCAGGCGCCGCACGGCGTTCAACGTTCGTCCGGTCTCACCCGGTGTCGCCTCGCTCGTCCACTTCCCGCTGACCCTGTGCAGCGACGTCCATGTCCGCGCCTGCGGGTCGAACGCTGGCGACGCCGTCGTCACCTGCACCGGTGCGCTCCACCCGGCGGCGCAGGCTGTCGCCCCATCCGTCGCCGCGCCGCAGCCGACCGTGGCCGCCTGCGAGTCCGGCCCCGCGAGGTGGACCGGCGTCGTGCGCGGCAGGCCCGTTGCCTCTGCTGCCTTTGCCGTCAGTTGCGCCACTGAGGCGTCCGGAGGCAGCACGTCCGGCAGCAGGTCCAGCGGCACGCCGAGCCGTTCCAGTAACGCCTCGGCCGGCTTCCCCGACGTCACGTCCAGTAGCCCGGCTTCCCCGAGTCCCAACCTCGTCTCGGCGAGCGTTCCGGTCAGTTGCAGCGCGGCCCAGGCATCGAGCCCAGCCGTCTTCGCGATGCGCCGTGCCGTGCGCGGTCGGCTCTCCCGCCACCATGCGTACTTGGCCGGCGCGAACAGCATGGAGGGCAGGTGGCCCGTCGTCCGGTGGATGAGCGAGCCGTGGGCGTCGTCCATCGCGCCGCCCTGGAAGACCGCGCGGGTGTCGTTGTTCGCGCCCGCACTCAACGTTGCGAGGTCCGCATCGAAGAAGCACGTTGCGAGTCGCTGTGCCGTCACGACGACGGCGGCAACGTTGCGCGGTCCCGCGGCCTGTGCTCCCTGCGCCAGCACGCGCAGCAGCCGCTCCCGGAGCAGCCGTGGGTTGTAGGCGTGCGCCAGCGTTCCGGCGCGGTCGTTGGTGACGGGGTAGGGGGCGCGTGCAACCTCCAGCGGCGTACCGCCGTCGAGCGGCACGACGGCGCACCGTATGCGGCTGCTGCCGAGGTCGAGCATGAGAATCACGGGCGGCATGACGCGCGGAAGCCTACCATCCGCCTGCCCCCGCCGCATTGACCGCCGCACGCCGCTTCCGGTAGAAAGACGTCATGAAGAACGGGTTCAAGGTCCTCGACAGCGACATCCACGTCATCGAACCGGCGAGCCTCTTCGAGGACTATCTCGAAGCGCCCTTCCGCTCGCGCATGCCTGTCATGCAGCGCAGCGACGTCACCGGCGTCGACACCTGGGTCATCGACGGTAAGCCATTCCCGCTCTGGAACGAGTGGCCGGAGTTCGCAAAGGCCAACGCTTTGCTCAAGACGAAGAAGGAGCGGACGCCGTTTCAGGTGAAGGCGTACGAGCACGGGTTCGACGCTGCGACCACCCTCGAGGCGATGGACATCGAGGGCGTGGACGTGGCCGCGCTCTTCCGCACGAACGGTGGCACGTGGATCGTTGGCCTGGACGACCTCGAACCCGAGTACGCCGCCGCCCTCTGCCGCGCCTACAACAACTGGATGCGCGACTACTGCGCAACCGACCCGGACCGGCTGAAGGGCATCGCGCTGCTGCCGCTGCAGGCGCTCGACCTCGCCATCGAGGAGGCGCGCCGCGCAGTGACGGAGCTCGGGTTCGTCGGCGTCACCGTCCACACGGAGCCGGTCAACGGCCGCCTGCTCTACGACGAGGAGGTGGAGCCGCTCTGGACTGAGGTGGAACGCCTCGGCGCGGCGGTCTGCCTGCACGGCACGTCCACCGCGCCGGGACGCGAGGACATCAGCCGCAAGTTCCTGCGGCACCCGTCGCCGCGCACGATGACGCACGCCCTCAGCTTCCCGACGCAGATCATGGGCGCGATGGCCGGGCTCACGATGACCGGCGTGCTGGAGCGCCACCCCGCGCTGCGCGTCGCGTTCCTGGAGGCCAACTGCGGGTGGCTCCCCTGGCTCCTCTACCGGCTGGACGACCAGCACGCAAAGTACGTGGAGACCGACCTCTCCCTGCAGCCGAGCGAGTACTTCCTGCGCCAGTGCGTTCTCTCCATGGAAGCGGACGAGGATCTCGCTGCTGACGTGATGGAGCGCTTCGGCAACGACATCATGGTCATCTCCACCGACTACCCGCATCCGGACAGCGCCTTCCCCCACGCCATGGACGAGTTCTTCGAGCTCGACCTCCCGGACGAGTCCCGCCGCAAAGTGCTCTGGGACAACTGCGCCCGCCTCTACGCACTGGAGAGCTAACCCCTCCTCCGCTCCCACACGTCCGGGTTGACGAGCCGCAGCGGCTGCTCGCCGCGAGCGAAGCGCTCGAAGTCCTCCGCCACCATCGCCGAGTGCCGCTCGATCGTCTCCCGTGTCGCCCCGCCGATGTGCGGCGTGAGCAGCACGTTCGGCAGGCCGAGGAACGGCGAGTCCGGTGGGATGGGGTGCGCCTCGTGTACGTCGAGCGCAGCCCCGGCGAGCCTGCCCTCGGTGAGCGCCGCCGCCAGCGCCGCCCGGTCCGCCACCGACGAATTGGTGACGTTCACGAGGTACGCACCGGGCTTCATCGCCGCGATGCGGGCCTCATCCAGCATCCCCATCGTCTCGGGCGTGTCCGGCACGTGCATCGACACGAAGTCCGACGCCGCGAGCAGCGCGTCGAGGCTCGTCATCTCCACGCCCTCGGCCTCACGCACGTACGGGTCGTACGCGAGGACGCGCATCCCGAACCCGGCGGCGATCCGTGCCACGGCACGCCCGATCGCGCCGAAGCCCACGATCCCCAGCGTCGCCCCGGCGAGTTCGTGCCCCCGGAAGCGGACGTAGGGCTCCGTGGGGTCCTCCCACCGGCCCTCGCGAACGTACCGCTCTCCCGCGTTCGTGTGACGCGCGAGCGCCAGCATCTGCGCGACCGCGAACTCGGCGACGGCCTGCGCGTTCCGCGCGGGTGTGCGCACGATGGCGATGCCGCACTCGGTCGCGGCGTCGAGGTCGGCGTGGTGGAGGTCGCCTCTACAGGTGGCGGCGATGCGGAGCCCCGGCGCGGCGTCGAACAACTCCTCGAAGAGGAAGTCGGCCTCGACCGCGAGCGCGTCGAAGCCCTCTTGCGTCAGCCGTGCTCCCAGCTCCTCCGGGTCCCAGAGCATGCGCGTCTCCGTCCAAGGCTCGTACACCACGCGGCCCAGCGCCCCGAGACGGGCGAGCCCGTCGTCCGAGAACGGCGCAAGCACAAGCGTGTTCATCGGGCGTCCCTCATCCCCACAGCCTCCGCCGCGATGTTGCCGCTGAGCACCGCGCTCTCCATCGTTGCAGGCCAGCCGGTGGCCGTCCAGTCCCCCGCGAGGAAGAGGTTGGGCAGGGGCGTGGCGGCAGGCAGGCGGTTGTCCGGCCCATCCGGAAGCGAGCGGAACGTCGCGCGCTGCTCCTTCACGATGACGAACCGCGTGATCTCCGCGTCCTTCGCGGCGGGGAAGAGCCTCGCCAGCTCCGGGATGAACCTCTCGCGCAAGGCCTCCTTGGTCATGGGCCAGAACTCCCACGCCCCCGACAGCGAGACGGTTATGTACTGCCCCGGCCCTTCCAACCCTGCGATCTCCGTACGGTTGAACACCCACTGGACAGGGCTGTCCACGAACGCGAGGAAATCGAAGTCCGCGATCTGCCGGTCGTACCAGACGTGCAGGTTCACGATGGGCGACCACGTGTGCGTCGCGGCGCGTGCGAATGCGGCGTGCTCGCGCAACTCCTCCGGCAGCAGGCGGAGCAGCACGTCCGGCGTCAGCGCGCTCACGCACGCGTCCACGGGCAGCGTCTCACCGTCCGTGAAGCGCACGCCGGTGACGCGCCCGTCTTCCACGACGATCGCATCCGCCGTCCTGTCGAGCAGCACGTCCGCGCCCGCGCTCGTGAGCCGCTCCCGCACGGCGTCGCCCATGATGGCGGAGAGCCCCGCCCTGGCGAACCCGATGTTGCCGCCGTTCCGGTCTCGCAGCAACGCCTCCTGGAAGAGCATGAACCCGGCGCTCGCGGACACGTCCTCCGCCGAGTCGTTCAGCGCCGGGACGACGATGAGGTCCCAGAACACCGCGATGGAGCGCTCCGACTGCCAGTGCGACCGCAGCCAGCGGTGGAGCGACTGCCGCCGGAGCGCGGGGCGGTCCCGCTTGCGCTCGATCCACATGAGTAGCAGAGCGGGTATCGCCCGGAGCCGCTCGCTGACGCTGATATGCGGGTAGCGCAGCAGCGACGGCAGCAGGTGGAAGGGAGCAGGCAGGGGAAGGCCGGAGAGGACGCCGCGCCTGCCGTCCGGAGCGCGCACCTCGACGCGCAGCCGCTTCTGGCGGCTCGTCAGGTCGAGCGAGCCGATCTCGTCGAGGAAGCGCCGGTAGGCGTCGCAGCAGCCGAGGAAGACGTGCTGCCCGTTGTCGATCTCCTGGCCGGTCTCGCGGTCGACGAACGAGTACGCCCTGCCGCCGAGGTACGGCCTTCGCTCTACGAGCGTGACTTGGTAGTCCGCGTTGACGAGCCGCCACGCCGTGGCCATGCCCGCCAGCCCGCCTCCGAGCACCGCGACGGAGGTCAGCGCTTCAGGACGCTGCGGAACCGGGCCGTTGTCCACAGTCTGCATGTCAGGTTGAGCTTCTCCCAGGACGAGAGGCTTACGCGCTTCGAGAAGACGTCCCAGCCGCGCGAGGCCATCCTGTTCAGGAGGCGATTGTAGAGGTGGTGCAGTCCTTCCGCACAGCCGCGCGACTCCGGCTCCAGGAGCGGCATCAGCCGCGAGGCCGAGTCGAAGTAGCGTTGGGCGCGGTTGGCCTGGAAGCGCATCATCGCACGGAACCGCTCGTGGACGACGCCGTCGCGCAGGTCGTCCTCCGTGTAGCCGAAACGCGCCATCTCGTTCAGCGGCAGGTAGACGCGGTCGCGCTCGATGTCCTCCCGCAGGTCCCGGAGGATGTTCGTCAGCTGCATCGCCAGGCCGAAGTCCACCGCGGTCTCCTGCGCGAGTGGCACGTCCCGGTAGCCGAAGATGCGGATGGAGACGAGCCCCACGACCGAGGCGACGTGGTAGCAGTAGTGCCGCAGTTCGTCGAAATCGGCGAACCGCCGGGGCTCCAGGTCCATTTCGACGCCCGTGATGATGTCCTGGAAGAGCGATTCCGGGATGTCGTACGTGATTGCCGCGTCCGCCAGCGCCGTGAGGATGGCGCCCTCCGGGTGTCCGGCGTATGCGTCGCGCAGGCGCTCCCGCAGCGCCGCGAGTTCGCTCCGCTTCTGCGGCGGGGCGCCGTCGCCGTCCGCGATGTCGTCGGCGAGACGGCTGAACGCGTAGGCGGCGTAGATGGCGCGCCTGCGCGGATGGGGCAGGGTGAGGAAGGCGTAGTAGAAGTTGCGCGCCTCGCGCTTCGTGACCGCCTGGCACTCCTCGTAGGCGGCGTCGAGCGCAGCGTTGTCCGTCGAGGTGGTCATGGCCGGTGCAGCACGGTCAGCCGGGCAGCCGTGGAGACGATGAGCCACAGTTTCCGGGTGCGTGTAACGACCGGACGCCTGCTCAGCACGTCGTAGTCCTGCTCACGGATGGCGTCCAGTACGCGCATGCCGCCTTTACTGAAAAGCGCGATGGCCAGACCGGCGCGTCCGCCGAGGCGCGCCGCCAGTGGCAGCCCCTCCTCGAACAACTCCTGTGCGCGGTCGACTTCGGATCGCATCAGGTCACGGAACGCCTTGTCCGCGACGCCGTTCGCGATCTGCTCCTCCGTGCAGCCGAAAGCCCGCATGTCCTCCAGCGGGATGTAGATGCGCCCCATCGCATAGTCGCGCGCCACGTCCTGCCAGAAGTTGGCGAGCTGGAGCGCCGTGCACGTCGCGTCGGAGAGCCGCATGTTCTCCTCGGTCGCCTTGCCGAGGACGTACAGCACCATGCGCCCCACGGGGTTCGCGGAGTGGTCGCAGTAGTGGAGCACGTCGGCGTACGTCTCGAACCGCCCGGACCCCTGGTCCATACGGTTCGCCTCGATCAGCTTGCGGAACGGCTCTTCCGGTATCGCTGCGCGCCGGATCGTGTCCTGCAGCGCGACCATGATTGGGTGCGTCGGCTCGCCGGCGTAGGCCCGATCGAGCTCCGCCTCCCACTCGTCGAGCAGCGCGAGCCGGTCGCCCTCCGCTTCGTCGCCGAGGTCGTCGGTATGGCGGCAGAAGGCGTAGACGGCTTCGAGCGCGGGCCGGTGCTGCCTCGGCGTGAACCGGGAGATGACCGTGAAGTTCTCGTAGTGCGAGCGTGCGAGGTCGGCGCAGTAGGCGTAGGACTCGGCGAGAGAAGGGGGCTTGGCTGAGGCATGGGACAGGGCCATGCGGGGCCTCAGCTTCCGTAGACGCTGATGATTACCTCTCGCGTCCGGGGATGGTCGAGTTCGACCAGGAACACGCTCTGCCAGGTGCCCAGCGCGAGCTCGCCGTCGATGACGGGGATGGTCTCGCTGGATGGCAGGAGCAGGTGCGCGCAGTGGGAGTGGCCGTTCGGCACCTCGTCCGGCGTCATGTTGACGGTGCGGATGGCGAAGTCGTTGTGGGCGTAGTAGGCGTCTTCGGGCGCGATGTTGCGCAGGAACCGCTTCATGTCGTCGATGAGGAGAGGCTCGTGCTCGTTGATGACGATAGAGGCGGTGGTGTGGGCAGTGAAGACGCACAGCAACCCGTCGCGAACACGGGAGTCGGCGAGCGCCCATCGGACGTGCTCGGTGATGTCGTAGAACTCGGGGGCGGAGCCGGTCTCGATGCTTATGCGGGTTACGGTGGTGCTCGTCATGCCCTCATCCTCGGGGTACGGCCACTCTGACTGAGACGGCCGGAGTTGATACGGCTCTTAGCAACGTAGCACCGAGGGTGTTTCCGAGTCAATGCCTTAGCGGCTCCGTCAGTGATATTGAGACAAAGGCGCGGACGGCACCTTAGGTCTCTACTGCCAGGCGCCGAGTATCGCGCCGCCGACCAGCATCTGCAGCAGCGGGTAGCCCGCGTCGATCACGTACAGTTTCAGGCCCCGCGACTGGAAGGCGTAGTTGGGGATCTGCCCCACGCCGGTGACGATGATGCCCACGACGAGACCCACGAGCAGCCCCTCCGCTGCGTTCTCTGCGCCCGTGGCCTGGATGAGGATGGCGAGCACCACCGCTCCGATGATGGAAGCGAGGGCCGCGAGCGCGTAGGGCGCCGCGTTGTTGCCCTCCTGCACCTGCTCGCGCGTGAGGTTCGCCGCCGCCATCCACGGCTTCGCAAGCGCCATGTAGTAGACGGCCCCCAGCGCGTAGGCGGCAACCGCCGTCACGACCACGGCCAGCCAGTTCAGGTCACCCAGGTCTATGTTCATGCTTCCTCCTCTCCGACTACATGTCCCGTGTGGCGAAGAACTCCGCAACCGCACGGAGCAACTGCTTCGACTCCTCCGGTATGGCGAGCGCGTCCACGGCGGCGACCGCCTGGCGGGCCTGCTCCTCCGCGATGCGTTGTACGTACACATCGCCGCCGAGGCGTTCGAGCATCCCCATCACGCCGTCGAGCCGCTCGCCCTCGATCTCCTCGGCCCGGTACGTCTCCTCCAGCCACGGGCGCTCCTCGTCCGAGGCGTTGTCGAACAGGTAGACCGCCGGGAGAGACTTCTTCTTCCTCCGGATGTCAGCCCCCACCGCCTTGCCGGTGAACGCCGGGTTGCCCCAGACGCCGAGCCAGTCGTCGCGCACCTGGAAGGCGAGGCCGAGCCGCATCCCGCATTCGCCGAACCCCCGCGCCGTGGCGAGGTCGCCGGTCGCGACGAGTGCGCCCATGTGCATCGCGCTCTCCAGCAGCGCGCCGGTCTTGCGCCCGATCATGTCCAGGTAGTCGGCGACGGAGACGCTCTCGGCGGCCTCGAATGAGAGGTCGAGGTACTGTCCCTCGATCATCTCCAGGTACCGCTTCGTCAACTCGGCGATGGTGCCTTGTGCGACGTCCGGCGTTGTGCCCCCTGCGGTGAGCGCTCCTGCGGTGTGGTCTGCGATGACGCGCATGGCGTTGCCGGCAGTGAGCGCCGTCGGCACTCCCCAGAGGTGCCACAGGGTTGGCGTTCCCCTGCGGGTCTCGTCTCCGTCCTGGATGTCGTCGTGGACGAGCGAGAAGTTGTGGATGAGTTCGAGCCCCGCGGCGGCGGGAAGCGCGTCGCGCCAGTCGCCTCCCGACATCTCGCACGCCGCAAGGCAGAGGATGGGGCGCAGCGCCTTGCCGCCCCCGCGCGTGGGCGTGCCCTCGAGGTTCTCCCAGCCCATGTGGTAGCGCAGCATGGGCGCGAGTTCGCCGCCCGCCTCCACCGCCTCACGGAGGCTGCGCTCCACGTCCGGCAGGAAGCGCCTGGCCAGTTCGGCTATCTGTTGCTCGGCGTTCGTCACCATGGACGTTTGCGTTACGCGCCGAGTTCCGTGATGAGCTCCGCGGTGTGGAGCACGCCCAGGCGGAAGTAGTCGAGCCGGATGTTCTCGTTGGGCGCGTGGATGCGGTTGCCGGGGTAGTCGATGCCGCAGGACGCCACCGGGACACCGAGGATGTGCTGGACGGGATGCTGCGGCCCCGTGCCGGTCATGCTGGGCACGATGTATGGCTCGCTCTCGTAGACGCGCCGCGCCGAGTCCGCAACCTGCCGCACGAACGGGTCCTCTATCGACGTGCGCGCCGGGTGCTCTGAGGTGAGGCTCGATATCGTGACGTCGCTGAACCCGTTCCGGTCCAGGTGCTCACGCAGGCTCTGCAGGATCTCCTGCGGGTCCTGGTTCGGGACGAGACGGAAGTCGAGCTTGGCCCGCGCGACGGCGGGCAGGATGGTCTTGGCGCCCTGGCCGGTGTAGCCCGCGCCGAACCCTGCGATGTTGGCCGTCGGTTCCATGATGAGGCGTCGACGGAACTCGTAACCGGACGCTTCCCCGACCGCCATCTCGACGCCGAGGTCGTGCAGGAACTCGCGGGACGTGTCGGGCAGGGCGGCGATGGCTTTCGTCTCGTTCTCCAGCGCCGGCCGTATGCGGTCGTAGAAGCCGGGGATGGCGATGCGCTCACTCTCGTCCTTGAGCGTGTTGAGCGCCCAGATGAGCCGCCACGCGGGGTTCGGCACGACGGGCGCGTAGGACGAGTGCGAGTCCGTCTTGGCGGAGCGGCACTCCAGCTCCACGTAGAGCAGGCCCTTGACGCCGAGCATGACCATCGGACGCCCGTCCCAGTTCACGCCGCCGCCCTCCCATATGCAGACGTCCGACTTGATGCGCTCCGCGTTCTGCTCCACGAAGTCGTGGAAGCCGGGGCTCCCGATCTCCTCCGCGCCTTCCAGGCACCACCTGATCGTGATGGGCAGTTCGCCCATCGTGTCGCGCACGGCCTTGACGGCGGCGAGCCGTGCCGCGATGGGACCCTTGTCGTCGGAGATGCCGCGCCCGTACAGGTAGCCGTCGCGCTCGGTCGGCTCGAACGGCGGAGTCTCCCACTCGTCGAGCGGATCGGGCGGCTGCACGTCGTAGTGGTTGTAGAAGAGCAGCGACCTGTCGGACGCGCCCTTCAGCTCCGCGATGATGCCCGGATAGCCGGGGTCCGCGGTGGGGACGAGGCGGGCGTCGAAACCGGCGTCGCGCAGCATCTCCACCACCATCTCGCCGCATTCCAGGACGCCGAGCCGCTGTGCGCTGATGCTCGGCTGGCGTGTGAGTCGCTTCAATCCTTCGATGGTCTCGTCGAGATGGCTGTCTACGTGGTCGGTGATCGCTTGCTGCATCGTCATACCTTTGCGTACGGTTAGGCCTTCGCGCGCTGCTGGCGCCGCCGTTCGGCGCGCGTCTCGTGGATGATGGGCCAGACGGACTCCGCCTCGCACTCCTCGCCCTCGCCGATCTCCCGGAGGTCGGTCACGTAGACCTCGCGGGCGGGCTCGCCGGTGGACTTCACGTCGTTGACGTGCATCCACGTGTGGACGGCGCGATGCGCATCCGCTATCTGCTCGTGGGGGCCCTTGTACTGAGCGACGGCGAACTTCCCGCCGGGGAGCGCGTTCGGCTGCACGCGCCCGTTGCCCTCCACCTCCACGTCCACCGGGTAACCCACCTCCACGTCCACGAGGAACGCGCCCACCTCGTAGTAGACGCCGAAGCCGGGGCCGGTGGGCTGCACGCCGACCGACTCCAGGTATTCCGCCGTCTCCTGGAGCAGCTGGACGACCTTGGGCGTCACCTTGTTGATGGTGGTCTTCGCCCGTACCGCCGCTATCTTCTGCGGTTTGATCTCCCGTATCTGGATGCCGAAGTCCACGTCGACCTCCTGAGGATGAACCTTATCCCCCTCCCCCCGACGCGCCCTCTACGATGCCGGGGGCCGTCATGCGTGCGGGGTCCAGCAGTTCTTCGAGTTGCTCGTCGGTGAGACCGGCCTCCGTCTTCGCCAGCTCACGTATCGTGGTCCCTTGGGCCGCGGCGGTCTTGGCGATGGCGGTCGCCTTGTCGTAGCCGATGGCGGGCGTCAGGCCGGTGGCCATCATCAGCCCCTGTTCGACCATGTCCGGCCCCTTGCTCGTGGCATTGATGCCGCGCAGGCACTGCTCCTCGAAGTTCGCCGTCGCGGAGGCGAGGAGCGTGATGGACTGGTGCAGGTTGTACGCCGCGACCGGCCAGTACGTGTTCAGTTCCAGGTAGCCGCCCTGCGCCGCCGCCGCGACCGACGCGTCGTTGCCGATGACCTGGCACACCACCTGCACGACCGATTCCGGTATGACCGGGTTCACCTTGCCGGGCATGATGGACGAGCCGGGCTGCACCGTGGGCAGTTCCAGCTCGGCAAGTCCGGCGCGGGGCCCCGACGACAGCCAGCGGAGGTCGTTCGCGATCTTCTGCAGCGAGACCGCTGCTCCGCGCACGGCGCCGCTGGCCGCGAGCATCGTGTCCTGTGTGCCCTGCGCTTGGAAGTGGTGCGCGGTCTCGCGGACCGGCAGCCCCAGCTCTTCGCCGAGCGACGCGCAGGTGCGAGCGGCGAACTCCTCGTGCGCGTTGATGCCGGTGCCGACGGCGGTGCCGCCCAGCGCGACCTCGCACAGCGCCTCTACGTGCGGGCGCAGGCGTGCGATGCTCAACTCCAACTGGCTTGCGTACCCCGCGAACTCCTGTCCGAGCCTGATGGGGGTCGCGTCCTGCAGGTGCGTCCTGCCGGTCTTGATGATGCCCCAGAACTCCTCGGACTTGGCCGTGAGCGCCGCCCGCGCCTGTTCGAGCGCTGGTATGAGCTCGCCGTTGAGCGCCTCGGCGGCGGTGAGGTGGCTCGCCGTGGGGATGACGTCGTTGGACGACTGCGCCATGTTGACGTGGTCGTTCGGGTGGACGTTCACGCCGGGTGTCAGCTCGCGTGCGCGGCGCGCGATGACCTCATTCGCGTTCGTGTTGGTCGACGTGCCGGAGCCGGTCTGGAAGAGGTCAACGACGAAATGCTCGTCCCACTTGCCGCCGACCACCTCGTTCGCGGCCGCCTCGATGCTGTTGGCGACGGACTGATCGAGCAGGCCGAGCGCGGTGTTCGTCCGTGCCGCGGCGCGCTTGATGCGGCCGAGCATGTGGATGAAGGCCGGAGGGTAGCGCAGGGTGCTGATGGGGAAGTTGAGGACGGCGCGCTGCGTGGACGCGCCCCAGTAAGCGTCCGCCGGCACCTCCATCTCCCCCATCGTGTCTTTCTCGATCCGGGACGCTTTCGCTTCGGTCATCTTGACGATCGGCTCCTTCGTTGGCGGGCGTCGCCGCCGGTTTCTCACGGTGCCCCATCTTATCGCCGCTGCCGCCCCTCTGCCAGATGGAACGTCGTTTCAGGCAGGGGAGGGGGCTGCGCCAATAGCCTCAAACAGGGAAGGCTGACGCCTTCTCGCTGTCGTACGGGGAGAGTAAAGTAGAGTCTCTGAGAATACCTCGCGGCAACGGCCGTCTACAGTGTGAACATGACCGAGAAGTCTCCTGCCCGACAGGCAACCTCCGTAATCCTGGCCTCGATAGTTCTTTGGGCATTACTGCTCGTGGCGATGTGGTTCGCGGAAGGCACGGACCGCACCCTGGGGCACGGCCCGCTTCCGAGCGCGCTCAGCGGTCTGGCCGCGTACCTCCGGACGATACTCGTTGGAGTCATCGGCATCGTCGTGGGCGGCGCGATGATCGTGGGCGTTCGAGGCAGCGCGCAGTTCGGCGCGCGGTACTCGTGGCTCATCTACGTCTTCGTCGTAGCGCCGCTGGTGCTCATGCTCTTCATCCCGCTGGAGCGCTTCAACTCCGGCACTTTCCTCGGCCTGCCGGCGTTCCTCGTCGGTATCCCCGGACGGATGGTCATCGCGACGTCGCTGGGCGCTCTGCTGTTCGGAACGCTGGGCCTGCGGGTGCTGCTCAAGGCTCCGCCGGACGAGGGCGCAGCGGCGGCGCTGACGCAACGATCGAGTGGCGGCGGCTCGGCACGGGACGCTGCTCCGGGGCGGTTCACCGGCCTCGCGTGGCGCGCGCTCTCCTTCATGCAGGAGGAGGCGAAGCGTTTCGAGCAGTCGAACATGGGCACGGAGCATCTGCTCCTCGGCGTACTGAGCGATTCGCGCTCACAGGCGTCGCGCATCGTGCTGGAGCTCGGGGCCGACCCCGCTTCCATCAGGCGCGAGATCGAGAACATCATCAGCAGGCGCGGGCCGCTCTTCGGCGGGACCGCGAGCATGACCCAGCGCTGCCAGCGCGTCATCGAGCGTGCCGTGCGCATATCCCGCAACGGCGGTCTTCGCACCGTCGGCACCGGCCACCTGCTGCTTGCCCTCGTGGAGAACCCGGAAGACGTGGCCGGACAGCTGCTCGACAGCTCCGGTGTCACCTCCGACCGCGTGGCTTCCGTTATGCGCGGGATGCCTCCGGAAGCCGACTAAGCCTCCGTCATTCCCGCACGGCGCATATACTGGTGCCCTGGGGGCCGGTAGCTCAGTTGGTCAGAGCGGACGACTCATAATCGTCTGGTCGCGGGTTCAAGTCCTGCCCGGCCCACCAGACTTGACGAAATCAAGAACCTTCTCGTTGCGCTTCACACTGGAGGTGTAGTGAGGGTTGCCATCGGCATATCGCCCAAGCCTTATGCCCTGCTGAGCTTGATTGTCCCAACCTCCCCCCTTCCGCGCCCCGTATAGTAGTCACCCTCAAGACCAGAGCCGATGGCTTCAAGAGTTGCCGTCCCCCGGTGCATCTCCATCGTGGTCGGAGCATTCGATCTGGGTTCATTCACGTACTGGTATGACAACTCGGGATTGAGCAGATCGACGGTCCTTAGACTGGCCGAAATGCTCCAAGAGCGAGAATGTTCGCTCTCCAGCCTTACGAGTATCTTGGACCACCGTTGCAGGACGATCACGGAAACTGAGTGGGCGCGACCATCGTGGCGATAGGAGGACTTGACTTCACCAATCCATCTGCCATTGAGATCGGGCAACTGAACGAGCTTCAGTCTCCCCAGCAACCCAACTCTCCACACATAGCGGTCGAACGACCAGTGGAGTCCCGAATAGCAGCCCGCGAACGAGGGTACGCTCAACCACCACTGAGGATCGAAGTCGATAGAGTCTAGTCCGACGTGGAGGAGCCAGATGATCAAGATGCTGGCGACAGCGAGCGCTGCCGCAACTCTTCCTCGCCCTTCTACTTCATAGGAGTGCATCCGCGCTAGTCAACTCCAGTCGTTCCACAAATCGACCAACTGATTCGCGAAGGTCCTAGCATCCGCCACCGACCATTGCTCAGGAGACGAACCGAACAGTCCCTGCTGACCATTCTGGCAGACGAGGCTGTCAAGAACTGACCCGACCGCCCAGTTGACGATGGAGCAGTAGGTCTCTTGAAGGCCGGGTAGGAACGCCGAGTCTGGCGCATTGTAGATCAGGCTCTCGACGAAGTAGGACGGAGCAAGGGCGGCGCTGATCCTCCCGGCGGACACCAAGCGGTTCCGGGCATTCTTGAACATCCTCACCGTTCGTTTGTACCGGTCCCACGTGTGTGCGCTCTTGGCCGCACCGTTCTTGTAATGCTCTTTCGGATAGTTGACTACCCAGCGCTTATCACGTAGAGCGCAGAGGGTAATGCCCTCTGCGTATGACAAGTAGCTGGTGTACCGCCGATAACGCACGCACACAACGACATCGGCTGCCAATCTCGGTGGGTCCGCTTTCAGCTTGATTGACTTGTTGCCCTGTCCCACCATCCTATTGCCGAACCCGTCTTCTAGGGCCTTGAGCGCATCACGTCGGAAGTCGTTCCAATCGTAGCTGGCCGGCTGGAATGATGCGGAGACCAACCCTTGCTCATACTGGGAGAGTGAACTCGCGTCGTAGTGGACTGTTGAGGTCAGCTCCAACACGACATCTACGTCACTGTCTCCCCGGATGTTCGTATCGTTCCGGTATGACCCTTGGAGGGAGAAGTCGCGGGTGATCCCTGAAGGCCATTGGTAGGCATCCAACACCCGTCGGATAGCCTCATGCGTACGCTTGGATGAGTCCTGCGGCCCGTGATTGGACCATGCATTAAGTTGGGATTCCGGAATGGTCATCTCTTCCCGCTGGCACCGGGGTGCACCTATTGTTGACCCCTACTGTCCACAAGGTTTCCACGGACACGCGGTCACGTGAGCGCTCCTTCAGTACTCTTCTGCACTCAAGGATGCGATGATGTGGCCTGCCCCCGCGCTGGGTCAAGGGGGGCAACGGACAAGAGACATCGCACTGCCTACGGGATGGCAGCAGTTGGGCAGAAGCCGGACGGAGCAGCGAGAGCCTGTACAAGTCGCTGGTGCCCAACGGTACCTCTGTTGGCCACCACGCTCAGGTGGTGCGCCCGCTGGACTCCGACTTCAGGTGACCGCCGCACCGAGAGTGTCCAGGAGGGAGAGGGGACACGCTATGGCCAAAGACTTTTGGAGAGCTGTCGAGAAGATGAAGCCGCTCATGGACAAACTCAAGGACACAAGGGAGTTCAGGTGGGATGAGCACGGGAAAGCTCCTCAAAGGGGTGTGTACGTCCTCTACGAGAACGGCGAGGCGATCTACGTAGGCCGTTCCAACACCATGGGGCGTCGCATCCGAGAGCATGGAGCCGATAGCTCGGACCGGCATTCCGCAACATTCGCCTTCAGATTGTTACGAGGGGAGCTGAACGACCCGAAAGGCACAGCACAAGACATCGAAGAGACCTATCGGGAGGAGTATCGCCGGCAGCGTGAGAGGGTGCGAGCTATGACATTCAAGGCAGTTTCCATCCCCGATCAGCTAGAACAGACACTCTTCGAGACTTACGCCATCTTGGAGATGGGCACCGCTCCCAACTACAACGACTTTGAAACCCACTAGGAGTAAGGAGGCACGAGGGAGCATCCACAACCGCTCACGTTGGCTGCACTCCATTAGGGTGGGGTGTCCAGTGGCGGGCAGGACGCCGACCTACCCATGTCCACACAACGACGACGCGCTCAAGACTCGATTTGGCTTTTCACAAGTTCGCTCCTAGGATTCGAATCTTCGCCACGGTATCGACGCCACTGGCTGTGGGGTCACTTGGCTATCCCCACGCACGACAGAAGGGCCAGCGCACGCTGGCCCTTCTGTCGTGCGTGGGGAGCCTGCGGACTAGCCAGCCTCTGGCTTCTCGGGGTACTCGAAGAAACCGGCGCAGTATGTGCTGGGGCGCGGGTCGTCCGGGTTCGCTTCGTAGTCGGGCGCCCCGCGCGGGTACACCTCGACTCGCGACCGGCCTTGCGGGTCGCACATGGCTACGGGGGTCGACGCCAGCACGTTGAAGTCGGTGTCGGTCACGGTGATGCCCGCGATCCCTTCCGACATCACGCGCTCGAACCGGCCCATGTCGAAGCGTGCGGCGAAGTTCCCAGCCTCGTCCACCGCCTCGATCGGCGGCTGCACATTCTCGGTGATCTCGTTGGTGACGGTGCCGGCGAAGCCTCGCCCGATGCTCGTCTGGATCAGGACGTGCACCTTCTGCCCCGGCTGGAAGCCGGTGCCCATGATCGCGAAGCTGCTGCCGCTGTGCAGTTCACCGACGCCCGGCCAGACAGCGACGCTCGGCGCGGAATCGCCGTCCTGCCCTTTAGCCTCGGAGCCGAACGGCGTGACTCCCGATGCCAGAGCGGCGAGTAGCGCCAGCCCCAGCGCCACGATGATGGCTGCGGTTGTGGTCTGTCGAACGATTGTGCGGCGCATGGGTGCCTCCTTTGTCGGTCGCGGTGCGGTTTACCGCCCGAGAAGCCAGTCGAGTATAACGCGGTCAGGCCAGATGACGTGCATGATTGCGTCCAGGACTCCGAACACGACTGCGGCCACGAGTACGCCGGGCACCAGTGCCCACAGCCTCTTGCGGCCTCGCCATTGCAGCGTCGCGAATCCGAAGAGGACTGCGAACGCAACCGTGGCGTACTGGAGCCCGACGATGGCGCCGCCGATGACCATGGCGGCGAGCCACGCCGAGATCCCGAGGAACGCGCGGAATGCTACCCGGCCTGTGCCGGTGCGCATCCCCAGGTCCATGATGTCCACCTGCTCCGAGCGGTACACGTTCATGCGGAAGGTCTCGTAGAGGATGAGCGGGATGAGAGCGGCGCTCAGGTACAGGGGGAGGAACTTCGCGGCGCCGGTGCTCAGTCCGCTGACGTCCACGAGGAATGCGATGACCACGGCAAGCATCGCGAAGGGGAAGAGCGAGTCCCACGTCCAGCGGGGGCGCGGTCGGCCCAGGAGCCTCCTCCCCCATCCGGCGGCTGTCGCCGCCGCGGGGCCGTCTCCGGAGCCGCCCTGCGCCGGTGGGACTCCTCCCTGTTGCGCGGCGGCCGAAGCGATCTGCGCGACTGCAGTCCCCCTCGACATCGCCTTCGTCAGGTAGATGACGCTGAGGATCGCGAAGATGAGCAGGATGATCGAGATAGGCCGCGTGAGCATCCCCAGCGGGCCGAAGACGCCCACCGCCGTCCACAGGTTCTTCTCGATGATGCCCCCCAGGATGAAGCCGAGGATGAACGGGGGACGCGGCCAGCCGAGCCACTTCATCGCGAGGCCGAGCATGCCCGCGCCGATGAGCACGAGGATGTCGCCCCACGCTGTCGTCGACTGGAACGCCGCGATGAACACCAGCGGGAACAGTGCGGCCGCCAGCAGCGGGTAGGGCACCAGCGTCACCTTGGCGATCTGGCCCGTCGCCACCATTCCCAGCATCGTGATGAGCAGGTTCCCCAGTGCCAGCGTCACGACGATGGCGACCATCACGTCTAGGTGCTGGTCGAGCATCCCCAGGCCCGGAGCGATGCCGTAGAAGAGGAGCCCGACGAGCACGATGGCCCACGACGAGCCGCCGGGGATGCCGAACGCCAGCGTGGGGATCGCCTGGCCGCCCTCCTTCGAGTTCTGCGCCGACTCGGCGAACAGCACGCCGTCCAGCGACCCTTTGCCGAACTCCGTCTTGTCCTTCGACAGCGCGATGCCGAACGCGTACGAGAGCCAGTCGATGACGGCGCTCCCGATCCCCGGGATCGCGCCCATGAACACGCCGAAGATGCTCTGCCGTATCGCCACCCGCCACTTGCCGGCGCCGTAGCGGACGCCCGACATCACCTCTCGCGTCGAGACGGTCCCCGGTTGCGAGACCGGACGCCCCGTCATGGTGAGGTCTATCAGCTCCGGCAGCGCGAAGAAGCCGATGAGCGTCGGGATGAGCGGGAGGCCGTCCAGCAGGTAGATCTGCTCGAAGGTGAGCCGTGGAAGGCCCTGGATGCCGTCGGTGCCGATCGTGCTGGCCAGGACGCCGAGCAGCCCGGAGATGACGCCCTTGATCATCGCGCCGCGGCTCAGCACGGACACCATCAGTACGCCGAACATCGCCATCGCCGCGATCTCGGGGAACGAGAACCGGACGAGTATGGGGCGCATGAACGGGATCATGGCGAGCAGGCATATCGCTCCGACCACCCCGCCGATGGCGGACACCGCGTAGACGGCCCCCAGCGTATGTGCGGCCCGCCCCCGCATCGCGAGCTGGTGTCCTTCCAGGAAGGTTACCTGCGTGGCGGCGCCCGGGTATCCCAGCAGGACGGCGGGCACGGAGTCCAGCGTGTTGTTCAGCCCGCCGAGCGCCGCGAGGAAGATGATGCCGGCGGTCGGGTTGTCGCCGAAGTTGAACAGCAGGAAAGGGATGGCTATCGCCGCTATAGTGGTGCTGCCCAGACCCGGGATGAGGCCGATCGTTCCCAGCAGCACGACTGCCAGGATCAACATCGTCCAGTAGAGCGGGTCTCCGAGAAACCCCAGGGCGGCAATGTACTCGGCCACGCTGCCTGACTCCTTAGGCGCTGACGTGTTTATGTGAACGATGAGCAACTCCGGGCAACGGAGTTGCTCATCGGCTCACACCTCTACTGCGGAAGGAACTGCGCGTACACCGCCTTGATCTCGTCAGCATTCGCCGCCCAGTTCTCCAGTTCCGCGTCCACGACCTCGGGCGCGAGCCTGCCGCCCTGGTCGACCGGGAGACCGACGAGGCTCTCGTAGATCTCCTGGTACTCGGGGTCGTTGAACATGTCGTCGAACGCCTTGCGCAGCACTGCAAGGACCTCCGGCTCGATCGTCTTCGGCGTGAAGAGGCCGCGGTAGAACGCCGTGTCCTCCAGGTTCATGCCGGCCCAGATCCCTATCTGTTCGTCCGTCAGCAGCTCGCTGATGTGCGGGAGGTCGTCCGGAACGTCTATCTCGCCGTTGTTGGCGAAAACGTCCTTCGAGCCAAGCATGGCGAACGGCTCCACGACGCCGTCGGCGAACCAACCCGGACGCGAGCCCGGCGTGCGGTACCACGCGCTGCCGGAGATGTAGCTGTCGGCGTCGCCGCGGTCGAACGTCGTCAGGAACGTCGCGAACCCGGAGCCGATCCCGTAGAGCGGCCGCATCGGCAGGTCGAGCCATTGGGCCAGCGCCAGCGCCTTCGCCGTTCCTGTCTCGGACTCGGTGTTCAGTCCTACGGTGAACTCCTCAGTGCCGCCGGAAGCCTCCTGGATGCGGCTGTACGGAGCGTCGCCGGAGACGATCCACATCGTCGTGCGCTGCATGATGCCGCCGACCGACGTGTAGTCGCGGAAGTCGTACCGAACGCCCGGTCGCAGGATCTGCGAGATTGGGTTCGCGCCGGTGTTGGCGAACAGCCAGAGGCCGTCGCCCTGCGCGTTCTCGTGCCACCAGTTCCCGCCGACCGTGCCGGTTGCGCCGTCCTTGTTGACCACGATGGACTTCGGGTTGCCGGGGATGTACCTCGGCAGCACCCGCGAGACCGCTCGCGCGTGCGCGTCGATGCTGTTGCCGGGGTCCCACGCCACGACGATGCGCAGCGTCTTGCCCGAGAAGTGCGCCTCGGCGTCGAACGACGGCACCGGTGTCGCTGTGGGATCTGCCGGAGCGCTCGGTTCCGCCGTCGCGGGTGCGTCAGGGGCGGTTGTTGGAGTGGGGGTGGGGGGCACCGGCGTGGGCGTTGCGGTCGGGTCGGAGCCACAACCGGCAAGCGCCGTCAGCAGCCCGGCTGTGAGAGCAAACCCCAGAAGAAGTTGCCACATCCTGTTTCTGTTTCTCATGAGGCCCTCCTGCTCCGAAATTCGCCATCGGATTCGGCGCTGTCGGCAATCATCAGCAACGCACTCCTGCGTGTCAAGCAGAACAAACGCGTTTGACCGGGCCCTAGTCCCGCTCGTCCTCCAGGAACCACTCGGTGGGGAGTTCACGCCCGAGTCCGGCCTCTTTCGCCAGCTCGTACGTCCGGTACGCAACCGCGGCGAACTGCAGTCCGGAGCCCGGCACGTTGTAATAGCAGGTCAGCTGGTCGTCGCTCGTGCGTCCCGGGGCCTTGCCCGACACCAGGTCTGCGAGCGTCGGGGCGTTGCTGCGGTCGACCCCCCGGTAGGAGCTGTCGAAGTGTCCGGCCGGCAACCCCGAGTACTCCTCGTCCTGGCCGACGAAGAACCCCTCGGCACCCCCGTTGTTGTGCCGCACGACGACGTCGAACTTTTCGACCGACTCGCGCGGCAGCTCCTTCGGCAGAACGGGCGTTACGTGCATGCCGGGCGCCATGTACTGCGGGTGGATGATGGGCTGCGCCGAGTCGGTACACCCCGCGACGATGTCCGTTCCCTCGGTGACCTGGTCCGGGCTGTCGACGGCGATGACGTTGATGTCCAATTTATCGCTCATCTCCGCCGCGTACGCCTCGCGGTGCGCTTTGGTGGGGCTGTACACCTTGCAGTAGTCGATCTTGCGCACCTTGGCGAACGCTTCCAGGTACGTCCGCGCCATCCCGCCCGAGCCGAACATGCCGACCGACGTCGCGTCCTCCCGCGCCATGTAGTTCGCCGCGACTCCGGCCGTGGCGCCGACGCGCATGTGCTGGATGTGGCCGTCGTTCAGGATGGCCAGCGGCTCTCCGTCCCACACGCTGAACAGCATGATGATGCCGCAGTACTTGCCCGGTTCCACGCAGTACTTGTCGAGCGTCTGGCCGTCTGCCTCCCACGGGTAGTGCATGATGTCCGACTTGAACCGCATCGCGAACACCCCGAGGCGGCGGCTCGCGCCCTGCAGCGTGCCGAACACGTAGTACTTCTCGTCCCCGACAGGCACCCACACGTCCCAGCGGCCTCCGGGAGGCGCGGTCACCGCTTCCTTGTTCGCGAGGTCCTTGTACGCGGTGTCCAGGTAGTCGAGGCAGTCGTCCATCGTCAGGACGCGGCGGGCTTCTTCCGTGTTGATGAGCAGAGTCACGAGTCACCTCCTGCTGCAGCCTCTCTCATACGCCCTCGGTTTACCGGCGGCGCCATCATGCGCTTGCCTCGCACGATGCGCAAGTTCGTCCGCGGGCGGGGCAGGGGGCGCCGGTGAGGCTCCATCGCATGGCGTAGAATCCGCCCATGATCATCGACGTCCACGGACACTACACGACCGCCCCGCGCCAATTGCGCGAGTGGCGCGCCCGCCAGATCGAGAGCGCCGGGCGCCCCTTCACCGAACCGCTGTCGATCAGCGACGACGAGATACGCGAGACCATCGAGAACGGCCAGCTCAGGTTGCAGCGCGACCGCGGAACGGACGTGGCCCTCTTCTCGCCGACCGCGGGCGGGATGGGGCACCACTTCGGCGACGCTCGAACGAGCATCCAGTGGAGCCGCACCGTGAACGACCTCGTCCACCGCGTGTGCACCATGTTCCCGGACAACTTCATCGGCGTCTGCCAGCTCCCGCAGTCGCCGGGGGTATCCCCGACGGAGTGCATCGCCGAGCTCGACCGCTGCGTCAACGAGCTCGGGTTCGTCGGCTGTAACCTCAACCCTGACCCGACCGACGGCTACTGGACCGACCCCCCGCTGACCGACCGCTGGTGGTACGGGCTCTACGAGCGGATGGTCGAGTTGGAAGTCCCCGCGATGGTCCACGTCAGCATGTCGTGCAACCCCAACTTCCACGGGACGGGCGCCCACTATCTGAACGGCGACACGACGGCCTTCATGCAGTTCCTCCTCTCTGACCTGTTCAGGGACTTCCCGACGCTCAGGTTCGTGCTTCCCCACGGCGGCGGGGCCGTCCCCTTCCACTGGGGCCGCTACCGGGGCATCGCGCAGGACATGGGCCGCCCGCCCCTCGACGAGCTGCTGCTCTCCAACCTCTACTTCGACACCTGCGTCTACCACCAGGAGGGCATCGACTTCCTCGTGAAGGTCATGGGAGCGTCGAACGTCATCTTCGCCTCCGAGATGATCGGCGCCGTGCGCGGCGTAGACGAGCGGACAGGCCGCTACTTCGACGACACCAAGCCGTACGTCGACGCCGTCCCCGGCATCACCGAGGACGAGAAGCGCCTCATATTCCAGGACAACGCGCTGGAGGCGTACCCCCGGCTCCAGAGCAGGCTCTGAGCCCCGCCTCTCTTGAGGGAGAGGTAACGCGCTCTTCGGGCGTCCGGTTCCTTCCCCCTCGATGGGGGAAGGTTAGGATGGGCGGACCGGACGCGGGGCGCAGCCCCCGTCGTTCCTGCGGAGGCAGGAACCTCGCCTGGTGTAGGGGCGTCCCTTGTGGGCGCCCTTCCGGCCTGATCCCCTCTCCCTACAAGGGGAGAGGGTTAGGGTGAGGGTACTGTGTGGGTGGATGGGCTGAGGAGTTCTTGCAAGGAGGGGACCCATGGGCACGATCCGAGTACTCTGGCGCGATGCCGACCGCCTGCCGTACCTCTACACCGTGCGGCACGCAGCCGCAGCCTACGGCACGGAGGTCGTCCTGGAGCGTCCCGAGGGCCGCGAGTACGCCGAGTTGCTGTTCGACGGCAGGGGAGAGGTGCTCGCGGAGAACTACTGGAACCAGCAGCTCAACCGCGCGAAGGGAATGCCGCTCGTGTCCATTGCGGCGGCCGTCACCACCATCAACGAGCGGCTCTACGTCCGCTCCGGCGTCACGAGCCTCGACGACCTGCGCGACAGGCGGATCGCTGTGCGCGACGCCCGCCCCACCAACCTCATCGACCCGCTCTGGCTCCGGCGCGCCGGGCTCACGGACGTCGAGATCGTGCTCGTGCCGGACTCGGAGGGCCGCTGGATGCCCTGGCAGCGGGTCGTTGCCGGGGACTGCGACGCGGCCGTCGTCACGAACCTCTTCTCGGATGCGGCGGTCGAAGCCGGACTCGCGCCGCTCGACATCGGCTCCTTCGGCTTCCTGGGCGGGGTCGTCTACACGACGTCCGAGGAGCTGCTCGAGAGCCGTGCCGGGGACATGGAGAACCTCGTTCGGGCCGCGTTCGATGCGGCGAGGCTGTTCAAGGAGGACAAGCAGGCCGTGCTGGACGTGATGACCTCCATCCCGGACGGGCTGATGACGGCGCGGGGCGCCACGATTGCGACCCCTGAGGAGCGCGAGACCGTCTACGGCCACCTCGCCGGAGAGCTGGCCGATCCGCCGGTGCCGATGCCGCACGCCATCGCCAACTTCTACGACATGGCGGTCGACGAGTACCCGGAGCTCGTCGGCTACAACCCCCTGCAGATGTGGGACCTGCGCATCGCCCGCCGCATCATGGACGAGCGCCGTTGACACGCATCCCGCCGGGGCTATAGTTGCAGCCATCCCACCGGTTCCCCGCCGGTGCGGCATCAGCGGAGGTGCGTCATGTCCATCGCCGAGGACAACGAGATCCTGACCCGCGTGGGACGCGGTACGCCGATGGGCGAACTCTTCCGTCGCTACTGGATACCGGCGCTGCTCTCCGAGGAGTTGCCCGAGCCGGACTGCGCTCCGGTGCGTGTCAAGCTGCTCAACGAGGACCTCGTCGCCTTCCGCGACAGCAACGGCAGGGTGGGGCTGCTCGGCGAGTACTGCTCGCACCGCAGGGCGTCGCTCTTCTACGGACGGGTGGAGGACTGCAGCATCACGTGCATCTACCACGGCTGGCAGTACGACGTGGACGGCGCGGTGCTGGACATCCCCGCCGAGCCGGAGACCAGCAGGCTGAAGGACACCATCCGCCATACCTCCTATCCGTGCGAGGAGCGCAACGGCGTCGTGCTCACTTACATGGGGCCAAGGGACAAGATGCCCCTCGTGCCCAATCTGCCGTGGTTCACCCTGCCGCGCGACCACGTTGTCGTCGGCAGCAAGCTCTTCCTGGAGTGCAACTGGCTCCAGGCGCTGGAGGGCGACAACGACAGTATCCACTCGGCGTACCTGCACCGGCGGATATCCGCCGAGGGAGACCCCATGAACCAGGCGCGCAGGCGTCCGGCCCGCGTCGCCATCGACAGGCTGCCGTGGGGCGTCCGCGCCGCGACCATCTACCCCTACGACGACTCCCGGGAGATGGTGCGCACCAACACCTTCCTCATGCCGTGCATCGGCAACACGCCGCGCGGCGACTCGCCCAACGGCTACAACGAGGCCGTCCACACCATCTACCAGGTGCCTGCGGACGACTACACCAACTGGCGCTACGACTTCGAGGTCTGGTGGGACAAGAGCGTCGACGACTCGTACGCCCAGAGCGACCGCGCCGAGGTGGGGCCCGACTTCATGAGCTACTACACCCGCGCCAACAACTACCAGCTCAGCCGCGAGGAGCAGAAGTCGGGCGACTTCTGGTGCGGGGTCGCCGCCCGCAACCACACGCAGGACAAGATGGTGACCGAGAGCATGGGCGCCATCAGCGACAGGAGCCAGGAAAACCTCGGCGCAAGCGACATGCACATCATCGCGATGCGCCGCTTCATGCTCGAGGCCGTGCGCACGATGGCGGAGGGCGGCGACCCGCCAGGCCTCGCCTGGACGCCGGAGGAGAACCAGCCCCGCGACTACCCCTACATGATCACCTCCGTGCTCCCCACCGGCGCAGACTGGAAGGAGTGCCTCCCCAAGGTCTGATCCCCTCTCCCTTGAGGGGAGAGGGTTAGGGTGAACCGGACGCGGGGCGCAGCCCCGTCATTCCCGCGCAGGCGGGAATCCAGTGTGACCGTCAGGTCACGAGGAGGCGCGGTGTGACGTGCCTTGTCATGTTGAGCGGAGCCGCAGGGCGGAGTCGAAACATCTCTCGGGTGGCTTGGTGTAGGGGCGTCCCTTGTGGGCGCCCTTCGCCCCCACCTCTCCTGAGGGAGAGGTCGACGCGCTTGCGCGGCGGGTGAGGGCGAACCGGACGAGGAGGCTACTCCCGGCTGGGACCGACGCGCACGTCCCGGAGGTTCGGGTCGCTGGCGGCGACGTGCAGCAGTTGCAGCGGCTCCGTCCCCGAGCTCTCGAACCAGTACTTGAAGCCGTGCGGCATGACGACCCCTTCCTGCGCCCCCAGCTCGGCCAGCAGGACGTCGCCCTCGCCGTAGAACTTCGCGCTGCCCTGCAGCACCATGAAGAACCCGTCGCTGTTCGTGTGGTGGTGGAGCTTGTTCTCGCCGCCCTCCTTCACGAGTTGCATGTCCGCCCACAGCCTGTCGGTGTGGCAGAGGGGCGTCAGGTTCTTCGCCCGGTCGTTGTCCGGACGCTCGTAGCTGAACCGTTGTATCTCCATGCGCTTCAGCCTCCCTTCATCGCTGTGCCGGGAGTGGAGGAGACGCCTACAGCCCCGTGATGTTCCCCTTGCTGTCCACGTCGAGCGCGCGGGGGTTGCCGGGGAGGCCGGGCATGGTGACGATGTTGCCCGCGATGGGGTAGACGAACCCTGCGCCGGTCGACGCTCGCACGTCCGATATCTCGAACGTGTAGTTCGTGGGCCGGTTCTTCAGCGACGGGTCGTGCGAGATGGAGAGCGGCGTCTTCGCCATGCATATGGGCAGGCCGCCAAGCCCCTGCTCCTCGAACCGGTCGAGCTGCCGCGACGCCTGCGCGCTCCAGCGCACGTCCGATGCGCCGTAGACCGTCTCCGCGAGGACACGCACCTTCTCACGCAGCGGAGCGTCGAGCGGGTAGAGCCACCGCGCCCTGGGCGGTCCCGGCTCGGATGTGCGCACGACCGCCTCCGCGAGCTCGACCGCCCCTTCGCCGCCGTCCTCGAAGCCGCTGCAGACGACCGCTGCCGCCGCCCCCGCCTCGATCGCCGCGTCCTGCATCACCACCGTCTCCTCTGGCGTGTCGGAAGGGAAGTGGTTGATGGCCACCACGACCGGCAGGCCGAGCTTGCGCACGACGCCGACCAGGTGCTGGAGGTTCGCGCAGCCGATGCGAACGGACAGCGGGTCGGGGTAGTCCAGGTCCTTGATACCCACGCCGCCGTGGTGCTTCATCGCCCGCACGGTGCCGACCAGCACCGCTGCGCTCGGGCGCAGCCCGCTGGTGCGGCACTTGATGTGCATGAACTTCTCGAAGCCGAGGTCCGCGCCGAACCCGGCCTCGGTCACGACGTAGTCCGCGTAGCCGAGCGCGAGCCGGTCCGCGACGACCGAGCTGCAGCCGTGCGCGATGTTGCCGAACGGCCCGGTGTGGACGAACGAGGGCTGCCCCTCTGTGGTCTGCACCATGTTCGGGAGGATGGCGTGCCGGAGCAGCGCCATGAGCGAGCCGACCGCCCCCACGTCCTCCGCGGTGACGCGCGCCCCGCCGCTGCCCGTGGCGACCGTGATCCTGCCGAGGCGGGCGCGTAGGTCGTCCAGACCGGACGAGAGCGCGAGCACGGCCATGATCTCGGACGCCGTGACGATGTCGAAGCCGGTCTCGCGCAGCGGAGCGTTCGCTGAGCCCCCGAGGCCGGAGACGATGCTGCGTAGCGCGCGGTCCTCAATGTCGACGACGCGCCGCCAGGTGATGTCAGACGGCTTCACTCCGTCGATGCGCCCGCGGTAGATGAGGTTCTCGGCGAGCGCGCCGAGCAGGTTGTGCGCCGAGGAGACGGCGTGGGCGTCACCGGTGAAGTGGACGTTGATCTCGTCCTCCGGGATGACGCGCGCCATCCCGCCGCCGGTGCCGCCGCCCTTGATCCCGAATATCGGCCCGAGCGACGGCTCCCGGAGCGTCGTCACGACGTTCTTGCCGATCATCCCCAGCCCCTGTGTGAGGCCGACGCTCGTGGTCGTCTTGCCCTCGCCCGCCGGCGTGGGGTTCACGCCCGTCACGACGATGAGCTTGCCCTTCTGCTCAGGGCGCATCGCGTCCAGCGACACCTTCGCCTTCGTGTCGCCGAACGGGATGAGGTGCTTCGGCGCGATGCCAAGGCTCCGCGCCACCTCGCCTATGGGCCGTAGTTCATCCATGCAGCCGTCCTAGGCGTTGTTCAACGCCTCGTAGACCTTCTCCGCCGTCGCCGGCAGGTCGCGCACGCGCACCCCGCAGGCATCCGCGATGGCGTTCGCGATGGCCGCCGCGGTCGGCGCGTTGGGGCTCTCGCCGATCGCCTTGATGTTGTACGGGCCGACGCCCTGGCCCGGTGTGTCCAGCACGACCGTCGTCAGCTCGGGGATGTCGGCGATGTTCGGTATCTTGTAGTCCGCGAACGAGAGCGTGGAGATGAACCCGTTCTCGCGCACCAGCTCCTCCTGCAGGCCGAAGCCGATGCCCATCATCGCGCCCCCGTTGATCTGCCCTTGGTGGCCGATCGGGTTGATGATGGTGCCCGTGTCGTGGACGGTCGTGAGCTTCGTCAGCCGTATCTGGCCGGTCTCCGCGTCGACCTCGACCTCGGCGATCTGCGCACAATAGCCGGTAACCGGGTTCTCGTAGCCGCCGGAGGCGACGCCGCGTCCGACGACGGGCGTGCCCACGCGTGCGATGAGGTTGCTCCACGGCTGCGACTCGCCGGTGTCCGTCCGCACGAGCATCTGCCCCTGCACGACGAGCTTTTCCTCCGGCCAGTTCTGCAGCTCCGCCGCAAGCTTGAACAGCTCTTCCTGCGCCTGCCCGACGGCGTCGTGCGTGGCGACCGTGCCAAGGTTCGTGACCCGGCTGCCGCCCACGCCCTGGTCGTTGTCGAACAGGCCCGTGTCGGCGACGACCATGCGCACGGCGTCGGCGGGCAGGCCGAGGTCCTGTGCCACGACCTGCTGGAGCACCGTGTACGCGCCCGCGCCCTGCTCGAACAGGGGAGTGGTGATGAGGACGGAGCCGTCCGCCTCCATCGATACCTGCGAGTTGATGCGTCCGCCGCCCGGTGGGCGCTCGCCGACCGAGACGCCGCGGCCCACGCCGGACGCCTTCGGTGCGTTGTAGCCCGATGCCTCGACCGCGACTTCGAGCGCCTCGGCAGCGCGGTTCTCCACGAACACGTCGCCGAGCGCGGTCGGCTCGCCGTCCTCGACGAGGTTCATCAGGCGGAACTGCACGGGGTCCATCCCGAGAGCCTTCGCGACCTCGTCGATGTGCGATTCGAGGGCGAAGACGGCCTGCGGCTCGCCGGGCCCGCGCATGTGCCCGCACGGCGTATTGTGGGTGTAGACCATGTCCTCCACCACGCGCGCGTTTTCCGTTCGGTAAGGTCCTCCCGCCGCCTTCGCGCCGCCCAGGTGCCCCGCCGGCTTGAACCCCGCGTACGCGCCGCTGTCGAACACGATGGACACGTCGTGCGCGGTGATGGAGCCATCCTTCTTGACGCCGGTGCGCATCCGCAGTTTCGAGTAGTGGCGCGGGTTCGCGGCCAGGAACTCCTCCGCGTAGTCGAACACCATCCGCACCGGCCTGCCGCCGACTGCCTTCGAGAGTACGTAGCCGAGCGCGACGTTCATCGGCGAGCCCTTGCCGCCGAAGTCGCCGCCGATGGTGACCGGGTGGAAGACGATGCTCTCCGGCTCGACGCCGAGCGGCCCCGAGATCTGCGAGCGCACCGCGTACGGCGCCTTGCCCGGCGTCCACACCTCCGCGGTGCCGTCCGGGTTCACGCGCACCGTCGCGTTGTGCGCCTCCATGTACGTCTGGTGCTGCGACGGCGTCGTGTACGTGTTCTCGACGACGAGGTCGGCCTCCTGCAGGCCGGCCTCCACGTCGCCCTTGCTCCACTCGAAGTGGACGACGACGTTGGTCGGCTCGTTCACCTCGTACAGCAGCCCCTTGAACCCGTGCATGTCCGGGTTCACGAGGATCTCGTTCTTCATCGCCTCCTCGGGGTCGGTGACGGCAGGCAGCTCCTCGTAGTCGACGTCGATCAGTTCCAGCGCGCGCTGTGCGATCTCCTCGTCGTCCGCGACGACCGCCGCGACCTGCTCGCCGACGAAGCGAACCTCGCCCTGTGCCAGCACAGGCACGTCGACGATGCGGCGTCCCCAGCGCATGTTCTCCGGGATGTCGTCGCCGGTGAGCACGGCGTGAACGCCGGGCAGCGCCGCCGCGGCGGACGTGTCGATGCCGCGTATGCGGGCGTGCGGGAAGGGGCTGCGGAGGGTCTTCGCCCACAGCATGCCCGGGATCTCGAAGTCAGCGCCGTAGTTGGCCGAGCCGGTCACCTTGTCTTTCCCGTCGATGCGGGGTATGGGCGCGCCGACGACGCGTGGTGCGGTGGTCATATGCTCTCTACTCCTGCCGTGGTGTGTATGGCGGCGCGTAGCATAGCAAACCCCGCGCTCCCTCGTGCCTCCGTCATTCCTGCGAAGGCAGGAACCTCGCGCGATGTAGGGGCGTCCCTCGTGGGCGCCCTTTCTTCCGTCGTTCCTGCGAAGGCAGGAACCTCGCATCCCTGCCGTAGTACACTCCCGCCCACCCTGCGTACGAAGGAGCCATGAATGCGTATCGAACTGACCAGCATCCACGTGAACGACCAGGACGAAGCCCTGGCCTTCTACACTGAAGTCCTCGGTTTCGTGAAGAAGCAGGACTTCCCCTTGGGCGAGTTCAAATGGCTGACTGTCGTCTCTCCCGAAGCGCCCGGCGTCGAGTTGCTCCTGGAACCGAACGACAACCCCGCCGCGCAGGCGTATCAGCAGGCGCTCTACGAGCAGGGCATCCCGCACGGGGCATTCGCCGTTGACGACATCCAGGCAGAGTACGAGCGCCTGAAAGCGCTTGGCGTCGTGTTCCCGACTGAGCCGGCGGAAGCCGGGGAGGTCGCGCTGGCCATGTTCGATGACACCTGCGGCAACCACATAATGCTCTACGAGGTGCTGAAGGCGTAGGGGCGTCCCTCGTGGGCGCTCTGCCGTAGTACACTCGCATCCATCCCACATGCGAAGGAACCGGCAGAATGCGTATCGAACTGACCAGCATCCACGTGGACGACCAGGACAAGGCCCTGGCGTTCTACACGGAGGTCCTGGGCTTCGTGAAGAAGGAAGACTTCCCCGTGGGCGAGTTCAAGTGGCTGACGGTCGCCTCACCCGAGGCGCCGGACGGCGCAGAGCTGCTCCTGGAACCGAACGACAACGCCGCTGCACAGGCGTACCAGAAGGCGATCTACCAGCAGGGCATCCCGCACGCGGCGTTCGCGGTCGACGACATCCAGGCTGAGTACGAACGTCTCGAGGGGCTGGGCGTTGTGTTCTCGATAAAGCCGATCGATGCCGCGGGCGGCTCGCAGGCCTTGTTCGACGACACGTGCGGCAACCGCATACTGATCTACGAGGTGCTGAAGGGCGTGTAGGGGAAACCCCTGGGGTGAGTCACGATTCGCTACGAACCGGATGAGAAGTGCCCGCCATCGGTGGCGGTAACGTCGGCGGCGCAGATATTCGTTCCCAACACCATCGGCCTCATCATGCTGGCGGTGCTGGTGATACGCGCAGCCGAGGAGTCCGAAGCCTACCTGGGGTGGGCGATATTCGCTGCCCTGATCGTCTCCGGGGCAGGGATGATCCTGCACACCCTCCGGTTCCGGTATTTCGGTTCTGGCCGCCTCGTCGTCACGAACTTCAACGTTCCGTTCCTGGCGGTCTGCGCCCTCGCTCTCCACGCCGGCGGTCCCGGGCTGCTGGCGAGCTTGCTGGTGGCTTCCACCCTGTTGCAGTTCGTCCTGACCCTGCGGCTCGCCTCCCTCCGCCGGGTATTCACGCAGACGGTCAGCGGAGTAGTGATCATGCTGGTGGCGGTATCGGCGGTGCCCTTCATCATAAGCACCGCTGTCGTTCCACCGGAAGGCGCATCCGCGATGCTGTTCGTGGCGCCGGGACTGGTTGCCCTGGCCGCCGGGGCATTGATATCTCTGCAGGGCACGCCCGCTTGGCGCATGTGGATCCTGCCGGTCACGGCAGCCGCCGGCCTGGTGGTGGCTGTACCCCTGGGCTACTACGATGCGGACATCATCGCCGACACTCCATGGGTGAGCCTGCCCGACTTCGGATGGCCGGGGCTGGACTTGACCTTCGACACGGATTTCTGGGCCCTGCTTCCGGCGTTCGTGTTCGTCAACCTGACCGCCTTCATGAAAGCGGTGGGAGACCTGTCGGTGATCTACCGGGCTTCCTACAGGATTCATTCGGCCATCGACTTCCGCTCGGTGCAGGGAGGCCTGGGCGTCTACGGGCTGGGCACCCTCCTCTCCGGCATCGTGGGGACGTTGCCCGTCGCGGCGCCGTGGGCGGCCACCGTGGTCTACATAGGCTTTACCGGGGTCGCCGCCAAGAGCGTTGGGATATACCTGGGACTGCTGACCATACTGATCGCCCCCTTTTCCAAGTTGATCGCAGTACTGGTCGCCATTCCCAGCCCGGTGGTCAGCGCGGTGTACGTCATCATCTTCGGTATGCTGTTCGTCGAAGGCGCAAAGACGGTCTTCACGGGCCGGGTGGACCAGAAGAAAGCCACCATCGCCGGCGTCTCCATGGTGCTGGGCCTGTCCGCCGGGACGTTCAGCGGGTTCTTCGAGGGGATCACGAGTCAACTGGTAGGCAATACGCTCTTCTTCGGCGGTACGACTGCCATAGCGATGACCGTATTCTCCGAACTATCGAGCTCCCGCCCGAGGAAACTGCGG
The DNA here is from genome assembly GCA_965220655.1 of Dehalococcoidia bacterium. Taxonomy (GTDB): domain Bacteria; phylum Chloroflexota; class Dehalococcoidia; order Lucifugimonadales; family Australimonadaceae; genus Bin16. The sequence continues at coordinate 120,516 of CBDCQO010000007.1, forward strand.
ATCGAACTCGCGCAGTCTTCGCTCCCTGCCGTTGACGACTTGCTCAGCCGGTTCGCCGACAAGCAGTCGTGGACGGAGGAAGGGAAGGACCGGCTGCGCCTCGTGGGAGAAGAGGTGATGCTCAGCCTCCTGGAAGGAGAGAACGGCGGCGCGGACGGTCCGAGGCGGAGACTGGTCGCCACGGTCCGCCCCGAAGGTGGCGCTGCCGAACTGGAGATCGTGGTCGCTTCGGACGACGTCATCCAGGGGAACATCGAGAACCGCATGGCCTATCTGGACGAGGGCCAGGCGCTGGAAGACGAGCAGGAACTCTCCATCCGCATCCTGCGCCACTACGCCTCGTCCGTACACCACCGGAAGTACTACGGCATAGACGTCGTCAGCTGCCGCGTGGACAGATAGCCCCTCGGCGTCCTCTCGCCGGATGCAGGAAGCGCGCGCCCCGGCGGACGCGCGCTTCCTGACTCGACGGCTGTTCTACGCTGGACCCCTAGGGCGCGGGATCGCCCGGCTGGTCGTCGTAGTAGCGCGACATGAAGATCAGCCCGTCGTGGCGCACTGCCCACGTATGCGCGTACAGCGTCTCCGACGACCTCGTGTTGGGGAAGACGTAGCTTATCCAGAGGCCGTCCTCCGTCGCTTCCACCATCTCTTTGCCGATCTCCCGCTGGCGGAACGTGGCAAGGTCCTTCAGGTCGGTGCCTATCAGGTGTTGGGCGAGGGGAGCGACGCGGAGGATGTCGTTCTCGTCGGTCAGGGTCAGACCCCACTGGCCGTCGAGGCTCTCCTTGCTGTTGTAGTGGGCTACTGTGGCCTCCAGCCCGTTGTCCTCGTAGTACGCGATGGCCTGCTGAACGTACGCGGTGGTCTGGCCAGCAGGGTCCTCGACCGGCACGTAGTAGCCGGAGGCGAAGAGCATCCCGTCGCGGCGCACGGCGTAGCCCACCTTGGGGACCTCCTCCAGCGTTACCGGGTGAGGCCACAGGTATTCCACCCAGACTCCCTCCTCGGTGGCCTTGGCCAGCTCCTCGCCGAGTCTGTATCCGTCGGAACCCACCACGTCATTGATGTCGGTCCCGATGAGCTGCGGCAGCAACGGGTGGACGTGATAGATGTCCGTGTCGTCGGTGGCGAAGAGGTACCACTCGCCCTCGAAGCTGGCGACGCTGTTGTAGTAGTTGAGCATCGCCTCCAGGCCGTCCTGCTCGTAACGCTCGATCGCCCGGTCCACGTACTCGACGGTGTACTCCCTGGGGTCGGCGTCCCGCCAGGCCGGTTCGCCTGTTTCGGGCTCGCCTGCGTAATAGCCGGAGGCGAATATCAGCCCGTCGTGCCGGATGGCCCAGGTAACCTTCTGCTGCTCCTTCCTGGTAACGGGATGGGGCCAGAGGTACTCCACCCAGGCGCCCTCTTCTGTGGCCTGGGCTATCTCCTTCCCCAACTCCTGCCCGTCGGAGCCGACCACGTCCTTGATGTCGGTGCCGATGAGGTGCGCGAAGATGGGATGGGCCAGGTAGATGTCGTCCGCGCCGATGAGGAACAGGTAGAACTGCCCGTCGAGGCTGTCCTGGCTGTTGTAGTGAGCGATGACCGCATCGAGGCCCTCGCTGTCGTATCTGGCTATGGCCTTGTCCACGTATTCCTGTGTGGAGTCCGCTATGTCTTCCACCAGGGCCGAGTGGCTGGCGGAGAACACCAGGCCGTCGTGAAGAACGGCGAGGACCCGCCGGGGCTCTTCCTGCTTGGTGGTCGGATTGATGCCCCGGGCTGTATCCCAGCCGCCTGCTCCGGTGGCAAGGCTTATCAGGTCCCCGAAGGCGCTGAACCGCGAACCGGGGCCGATGTATTGGCCCACCAGGGCGGGTATGGGACGGTACGCCAGCAATACACTTTCAGCCTTGTCTATGAGGATCAACGACCTCTCGTTCTCGATGCTCGCCTCGGACGCGTAGAACTCGACGGTGGCCTCGAGGCCGTTCTTTCCGTAGAAGTCGATGGCCTCCGTCACGTAGGCGTGGGTCAGGTCCTCGTCCGACGGAGCGGGTTCCGGCGTTGGGGTGGCCGTCGGCGCCGGGACTGGGGTAGCGGTGGGCGTCGGGGTTGCAGCGGGGTCGGCGCTGCAGGCAATCGCAAGGACTGTCAGGAAGGCAAGCGCCAGGAGGGAGAGCAATACCCTCGGGCCGTCCGGTGCCCTGAGGTACGTTGGTGTCCGTTTCGCCATCGGCTTTCTTGATCTGGTTCGCAATAGCACACAACACCTCCAGTTTTGGAACCCTGCAATCCTAACCGATGGTAGCCTCACGGCAGAGTCTCAAATGGAGTATCAGTTTATATGTCTGCTTATATGTCTGCGGGTGTTTCTGACGCCCCATCCTGTCCATCCTGTGCGTCGATTTCGTGTGATCCCTGTTCGGGTACACTCGCGCCGTCGAACATCACGAGCGGCACACGAAAGGAGGCGCGGCATGTCTGTCGAAGGCAAGGTGGTCGTCGTCACGGGCGGCGCGAAGGGTATCGGCCGGTGGGTGGCGAAGACGTTCGCGAAGGAGGGCGCGCGGCTCGCTATCGCCGACGTCGCGCCCACGGACACGGTGATGGGCGAGGTGCAGGCGCTCGGCGGCGAGGCCATCGCCGTCCGCACCAACGTCTGCGTCGAGGACGAGGTGCGCTCGCTCATGGACCAGGTCTACCGGCGCTACGGGCGCATCGACGTCCTCATCAACGACGCCGCCATCGTCACCCACTTCCACGAGGGCGCGCCCCGCTGGCCTCGTATCCGCGACATGGACGAGGCGTTCTTCGACAGGGTGATGCGCACCAACCTCGGCGGCACGTTCCTCTGTACCAAGCACGTGCTCCCGTACATGGAGTCGCTCAACGCCGGGCACGTCATCCACTTCGGGCAGGGCACCCTTAAGGTGCGCGCCGGGGCGCCGCCTAACATTGGCACGTGCGTCTACGGCGTGTCGAAGCTGTCGATCCGGGCGTTCGCCAAGTTCGTCGCGGAGGAGGAGCGCGAGTTCAACATCTGCGTGCTCAGCATGGGGCCGGGCAGCGGCGGCGGGGACGAGCGTGCGCGCGAGACGGGCGCCGGCATCCCCGGCGGTGGCGGCGGCATCGTCACCGAGGACAGCCCGCAGTGGGCCCGCGAAAGCCCGCGTCCCGCGCAGGTGGACTCGGTCGGCGACCGCTACGTCCTCGCGGCCCAGGCGTCGATGGACTTCTCCGGCCACCAGGTCACCGTCCGCGACGGCGCCCTCGCCATCGTCGAAGACTGAGTCCCCTCTCCCTACAAGGGGAGAGGGCTGGGGAGAGGGTACTGCAGGCGAGGCGTGGAGCCTCGTCGTTTCTGCGAAGGCAGGAACCTCGCAGCCTTGGGGCTGGGTAGCGGTGTCATTCCGAGCGGAGCGCAGCGGAGTCCCGCGCTTTAGCGCGCAGGATCCTCTCGGGTTGCCTGGTGTAGGGGCATCCCTTGTGGGTGCCCTGCCTGGTCCCCCTCTCCCTTGAGGGGAGAGGGTTAGGGAGAGGGTGAACCGGTGGGGGCGGGCGCGGCGCCCCCGCTACCCCCGCCCCAGGATCGCCCCCGCCTCATCCTCCGGCACTCCGAACCGGCGTAAGACGTCCTCCGTGTGCTGCCCGAGGGTAGGGGCGGCCATACGCACCCGGCCCGGCGTCGCCGACATCTTGACCGGGATGCCAAGGTTGTTGATGACCCCCGCGACCGGGTGCTCCAGCGGCGCCACCATCCCCCGCGCGATCACGTGCTCGTTCGCGAAGACCTCGTCCATGCCGTAGATCGGCCCTGCCGGCACGCCTGCGGCCTCGAACACGGCCAGCCACTCGGCAGAGGTGCGCGTGCGCGTCGTGCGCTGTATCTCCTCCGCCAGCGCCTCGTAGTTGCGGACGCGGTCCGGGTTCGCGGCGAAGCGGGCGTCGGTCAGCAGGTCGGGGCGCTCCAGTGCGGCGCAAAGGCGCTCGTAGTTGGCCTGGTTCGCCACGCCGATGTTGAAGTAACCGTCGGCGCTCTCCATCGCCTGGTACGGCGCGACGAGCCGGTGTGCCGACCCCTTGGGGCCCGGCACGACCCCGGAGCCCCAGTATTCGGCGGCCTCCCAGGACCGTGAGCGCGACCGCGGCCTCGAGCAGCGACGTGTCGATGACCTGCCCCTCGCCCGTCTTGAGCCGGTGGATGTAGGCGGCGAGCACGCCGTTGGCGGCGAACAGCCCGGCGCTGAGGTCGGCGAGTGGGATGCTCACTTTCACCGGCGGCGAGTCTGGGTAGCCCGTCACGCTCATCATGCCGG
>CBDCQO010000008.1:0-369779 GCA_965220655.1 Dehalococcoidia bacterium
GGACGGGAGCATCTATCTCCATTGCGACCCCTACGCCAGCCACTACCTGAAACTGCTGATGGACAGCATCTTCGGCGCGCGCCGCTTTCGGAGTGAAATAGTCTGGCGTCGGTATGGCGGTTACAAGAACACGGCGTCGCGGAAATTCACGGCGGAGACGGACTCACTTCTCTACTACACGAAGGCCGACGACTTCACGTTCCATCAGGTATTCCGTCCACTAGGGCCGAGCACACTCAAGGAGTACAAGCACATCGATGACGATGGCCGTCGCTACGCCATCCCGCGCGGGCGCATGTACCGGCAAGGCATCATCAAGCGCGTCTACCTCGATGAGAATCCGGGTGTTGCCATCGGCAGTCTGTGGGCTGAGAAAGAGTTGACCATGCAAGGCCGCGACACTGAGCGGACGGGCTACCCGACGCAGAAGCCGCTCGCGCTGGTACGGCGGATCATCGCGGCAAGCAGCAACCCCGGCGGTATGGTCTTGGACCCGTTCTGTGGCTGCGCTACGGCCTGTATCGCTGCGGAGCTGGAAGGGCGGGAGTGGGTAGGGATAGATATCGCGCCGATGGCGGCCAACCTCGTAAAGACTCGGATGCGGAACGAACTCGGTCTGTTCTACAGGGGGAAGCACCGCGAGGACGTACCCAGCCGGAGCGACCTCGGCGTGCTGTTGCGGTACAACGACGAACGGAACAAGCGTTACCTGTACGGCGAACAGGGCGGGTATTGCAACGGATGCGAGCATCACTTTGAGTTGCGCAATCTGACGGTTGACCACATCGTGCCGCAAGCGCATGGAGGGACAGACCACATCAGCAACCTTCAACTGCTTTGCGGAGCATGTAACTCGATGAAGGGAACGCGGTCTCATGAGCACCTGCTAGCATGCCTCACGGATAAGGGGTGGGTCAAGCGTAAACATGCCGCATAATGCTTGCATTATCTCTCACTTTCAAGTAATATTATCAGTATGAACACGCTACCACGACACAAGAAGATTCTCATCCTCAAGTGCCTCGTTGACGGCATGAGCATCCGCGCCACTTCCCGCATCGCGGACGTGTCTCGGAACACCGTCGCACAGTTGGCCGTAAACGCTGGCAAGGTCTGCGCCGCATATCAGGACGACGCGCTCCGCGAACTGAACTGCCAGCGCATCGAAGTTGATGAGGTCTGGTCATTCATCTACGCGAAAGCGAAGAACGTCGACCGCGCCGTGAGTGCGCCGCCGGACGCGGGGGATGTGTGGACGTGGGTAGCCATCGACGCGGACACGAAACTCGTTCCGTCGTGGTGGGTGGGTGACCGCTCCGGCGCAACCGCTATCGAGTTCCTGGACGACTTGCGCGGGCGGCTGGAGCACCGCGTCCAACTCACGAGCGACGGCCACAAGGCGTACCTTGAGGCCGTAGAGGGCGCGTTCGGCTCCAACGTGGACTATGCGATGCTGGTGAAGATGTACGGCAAGTGGGGAGACGAACGGCAGCAGGAGACGCGCTACAGCCCGTCAGAGTGCATCGGGACCCGGCAGGAGATCGTCATGGGGAACCCGAACCCCGACCTGATAGGCACGTCCTATGTTGAGCGGCAGAACCTGACGATGCGGATGAGCATGCGCCGGTTCACCCGCCTGACGAACGCCTTCTCGAAGAAACTGGAGAACCACGTCCACGCCATCGCCGTCTACTTCATGCACTACAACTTCTGCCGGATACACGGGACGCTCAAGCAGACCCCCGCGATGGCGGCAGGCATCACGGACAGAATCTTCGAGGTGGGTGACATCGTGGACATGGTGGACGCCGCCGCGCCGAAGCCGAACCGCCCAGCAACCTACAGGCCGCGCATTTCAAACTGAGCCACTACCGACTCCGTTCACGGGTGTCCATCAGGAATCGCGTGTGAGCCGGGGCTGCTCGTGGCATACTGGGCGGGATGGCGACCTACACCGAAGCCGCAGGCCGCATGACGCCGGAGGAGCGCCGCATCGTCGCGTCGACCGGCGTCGCGCACGGGCTGAACCACGCCGTCGACCTCGTCTACGGGACGGTGCTGGCCGTCATCCTGATCGAGTTCGGCACTACCGAAATCGTGCTCGGGGCGCTGGCGACGGTGTCCTGGCTGGCCTACGCGTTCACGGCTGTGCCCGCGGGAGAGATGGCCGACCGGCTCGGCTCGCAGCGCACCGTGGCGCTCTCGATGGGCGGCGCGGGAGCGGCGGCACTGGTCGCGGCGGCGGCCCCGAACGTGTGGGTGCTCGGCATTGCGCTCGTGCTCATCGGGATATTGGGCGGCCTCTATCATCCCGCAGGGCTGTCGCTCATCACGCGCAGCGTCCGGAGCCGCGCGCGGGCGCTGGGCATCCACGGGGCGGGCGGCAACCTGGGGACAGCGCTGGCGCCGCTGCTGACGGCAGCCGTGGCGGGCGCCTGGAGCTGGCGGGGAGCGTTCGTCGTGTTCGCCGTGCTGTCGATCGCCGTCTCGATCTCGGCGTTCCGCTCGCCGCCGGACGACGTGGGAGAGAGCAGCCAACGTCCACGCCCGCGCCTGCGCGCGCAGAGCTTGCTCGTGCCGCTGGCGCTGATGTTCGTCATCAACGGCTGCTTCGGGTTCGTCTTTCGTGGCTTGACGCTGTTCCTGCCGCTGCACCTGGGCAAGAATCTGGGTTTCGATGTGTTCGGATTCGAGCCAGTGGTGATCGGCGGCGCGGCGGCTACTGTAGCGCTGCTGTTCGGCGTAGCGGGGCAGTACGCGGGCGGTGAGATGGGCGAGCGCTTCCGGCGCGAGCGGCTGCTGGTGCCCGCTGCGGCGCTGACGGTGCCCCCGCTGCTGATGATGGGCCTGTGGGACGGCTGGCTGCTGCTCGCCGGCGCCTCCGCGTTCGTGTTCTTCAACTTCCTGGCGCAGCCGACAGCGGTCGCGATGATCTCGGACTATGCTGCCGAGCGGTTGCAGGGGCGCATGTACGGCCTCACCTCGTTCACCGGCTTCGGCATCGGGGCGTTCGCAGGACTGGGAGGCGGGTTCATTGCGGACGGGCCGGGCGTACAGTGGGTGTTCGTGATGCTTGCGGGCGTCGCGTCGCTCACGGTCGTGTGCGCGGTCGCGATCAACGTCTATCTGCTCGCGCGCGGCGACACGCCGGAGGGGCTGTCGGCCGTTTGACCCCGTCCGGCGTGCGGCGTACCGTTGCGGCAACCGGCGGAGGTGTGCCATGACGAACAGCGCGGGCGAGAGCCGCATCGAGGAGATGGACCTGCTGCTGCAGGAGGTGCGCAGCCGGAACGCGATGCCGCTGTGGGAGGTGAACGCGCAGCGCGGCAGACCGACCGTGCAGCCGTTCCTCTGGCGTTATCTGGACTACCGCGACCTGCTCTACCGTGCGGCCGACCTCGTGCCGATGGAGCTGGCGGAGCGGCGCGTCTTCGTGTTCAGCAACCCCGGCATCGACAAGCACTCCGCCACGTCGTCGCTGTACGCGAACCTCCAGATCATCAAGCCGGGCGAGATCGCGCCGTCGCACCGGCACTCGCCGTCGGCGTTGCGGCTGGTCATCGAAGGGCAGGGGGCGTATACCGCCGTCAACGGCGAGAAGAGCTACATGGACCCGGGCGACTTCGTGACGACGCCAAGCTGGACGTGGCACGACCACGGCAACGAGGGCGACGCGCCGATGGTGTGGCTGGACGGCCTCGACGTGCCGATCGTGCAGTCGCTCGACGCCAACTTCTACGAACAGCACCCGGACAGCACGCACCCGCTCACGAAGCCGGACGATCTCTCGCTGCGCATGTTCGGCGCGGGGAGCCTGAGGCCGACGTGGGAGCAGAACGACTCACCGAACTCGCCCATCCTCAACTACAAGTTCGAGAGCACGTACGCAGCCCTGAAGGCGCTGGCTGAGGACACGGACGGCAGCCCGTACGACGGCGTCACGGTCGAGTACACGAACCCGCTGAACGGCGGGCCCGCGATGCCGACCATCGCGTGCTTCGCTACGCTGTTGCGTGCTGGTCAGCGCACGCAAGCGCACAGGCACGTCGGCGGCACGATCTACCACGTCATCCAGGGCAGCGGCAGCAGCATCATCGCGGGCACGCGGTTCGACTGGGGGCCGAAGGACACGTTCGTCGTGCCGTCGTGGCACTTCCACGAGCACGCCGCGGAAGAGGAGGCCGTCCTCTTCTCCTACAACGACAGCCCGGTGCTGCAGGCGCTCAACCTCTACCGCGAAGAGGCGATGGACGCCCCCCACCAGGAGGAGACGGAGATCTTCGGGGCCTGATCCTGCCGCGGAACGTAACAACCGCGTAACTCTTCCGTAACCGGCTCGATACACCCTGCGTCTACGCTTGATGCAAGCAATGCCGCAGGAGGCGCCCCCTTGAAAGAAGTCATAGCTGTCATCCGGCCGGAGAAGTGGCAGGCGAGCGTCGATGCCGCCCTCGCCCTGGGCGTATCCGCGTACACGCACCGGCGCGTCATGGGCCGGGGCCGCCAGCGAGGTCTCCGCTACATGCGACCCATCAACGGAGAGGACGACGGCGTGATGCAGTTCCTTCCGAAGCGGATGCTGGCATGGGCGACGCCGGACGAGGTCGCAACGCCTCTCGCGAACGCGCTGATCGCAGCCAACAGGTCCGATAACTACGGCGACGGCAAGGTGTTCATATGCCCGCTGCAGGAAGTCATCTGCACGGAGCAGCCCGAGCAGGTGCTCGCGAGCGCGGACGCGGTCTAGACCATGGTGCTGCGCCCCTACGTCAATTACCCGAAGTTCAAGGACCAGTTCGCGGCTATGGACTTCGAGGCCGAGCCGCTGCCCATCCTCTCCCTCTTCTCCATGCCGGAGCCGCAGTCGCTGGCTGACTGGCAGATGAGCCTGACGGACGTAACGGGGAAGACGACCGTCGTGCGCCGGGAGGACATCGAGCGTTTGCCGGTCGTCTGCGAACCTACCCCGCTCGTCTGCCAGATCTTCAATTGGTCGGAGACGCCGCTGGTGACCGGCGTGCGGCTCCAGTCAGTGCTCGAGGCTGCGGGCATCGACCTCGCCTCCGCGGGATACCTCGCCTTCTACTCAGCCGACGGCATGTACTTCGAAAGCCTCCCCAAGAGCCTTGCCCGCGACCCGAGGGTGCTCCTGGTCCACGAGATCAACGGCGAGGCGCTGCCGCACGAACTCGGCGGGCCGGTCCGTCTGTGGGTGCCGTTCCTGCAGGGGTACAAGAGCGTGAAGTGGCTGCACCAGGTCCGGTGCTTCGTGCGCGACCCTCATGGCATCAAGCGGCTCTTGGGCCAGAGCAAGACATCTGTCCTCGGAGCGCCCGGCCAGGAGAAGGCGCACGTGGTCGTGGCCAAGGTCGGCAGCGGTGAGGCGTCGGCCGACATCTAGGCCGATCCGGGTGCCGCGATCCCAGTCCAACTCAGAGGCTGAGCGAGCATGAGGATAGACCCCCAGACCCACAAGGCGGCGAGCATCTCCCTCTTCAGTTTCGCCCGTCCGCACATGCGCGCGTTCCACATGAGCTGGTTCGCCTTCTTCCTCGCGTTCTTCGGGTGGTTCGGCATCGCGCCGATGATGGCCATCGTCCGCGACGACCTGGGGTTGACCAAAACGCAGGTCGGCAACACGGTCATCGCGTCCGTCGCGGTCACCATCGCCGCCCGTCTGTTCGCGGGGTGGCTGTGCGACCGGATCGGCCCCCGCCGGACCTACACCGGGCTGCTCATCGTGGGCTCCATCCCGGTGATGAGCATCGGGCTCGCAACCAGCTACGAGTCCTTCCTGCTCTTCCGGCTTGCCATCGGCGTGATCGGAGCCTCGTTCGTCATTACGCAATACCACACGTCGGTCATGTTCGCGCCCAACGTCGTCGGGACAGCCAACGCGACGACTGCGGGCTGGGGCAACCTCGGCGGGGGCGTCACCCAGATGGTGATGCCGCTGATCCTCGCGGCCATCCTCGGGTTCGGCGCAAGCGAGGTCCTCGGCTGGCGCCTCGCCATGGTGTTCCCGGGCATCGCGCTCTTCCTCATGGGCATCGCCTACTACCGGCTCACCCAGGACACGCCGGACGGTGAAGCGCGTGCGTCGAAGACTCAGGACGCCAGCGCCAGAGGGGCGTTCCTGGAGGCAGCCAGAGACCACCGCGTCTGGGCGCTCTTCCTGGTCTATGGCGCCTGCTTCGGCGTGGAACTCACCATGCACAACATCGCCGCTCTCTACTACCACGACCGCTTCGGGCTCAGCGTCGCGATGGCGGGCCTCATCGCCGGGCTCTTCGGGCTGATGAACCTCTTTGCCCGCACGCTCGGAGGGATATTCGGCGACCTCGCAGGGGTACGTTTCGGCCTCAGGGGCAGGACGCTCTTCCTCGGCACCGTGCTCCTGCTGGAAGGCCTCGCGCTGGCTGTCTTCTCGCAGATGGCCGTCCTGCCCGTGGCCATCCTCTCGATGCTCGTGTTCAGCCTCTTCGTGCAGATGTCGGAAGGCGCGACGTTCTCGGTCGTCCCGTTCATCAACCGCCGCGCGCTGGGAGCCGTGGCAGGCATCGTGGGGGCGGGTGGCAATGCAGGGGCCGTCGCAGCCGGATTCCTGTTCCGCATCGAGTCGCTCTCAACCGAACAGGCGCTGCTCTACCTCGCGGCCATCGTTACCGGTATGTCCGCGCTCGTGCTCGTGGTGCGGTTCTCGCCTGAACGCGAGACCGAAGAGCGCATCGCGATGGAGCGCGCCCTCGGACGGGGAGCCGCCGCCATCGCTCCCGCGTACGCCAAGCGCGTTCCGATGGCCCTGTACAGCAATACGTAAAGGAAACTCATGAACCCCATCGAGCGCATCAAGGACGAGAAGAACGGCCTCGACATCCTGGACGAGATAGACGAACTCGCCGCGCAGCACGGCGGCTGGGAGACGCTCGAACCGGACGACCGCGAGCGGTTGAAGTGGATAGGCACATTCTTCCGCAAGCCCACTCCCGGGCGATTCATGATGCGGATCCGCATCACCAACGGCCAGCTTGCCTCGCGCCAGCTCCACACGCTGGCCTCGCTTGCGCAGCGCCTCGGCAACGGCGTCATCGACATCACCACCCGGCAGCAGCTGGAACTGCGGGCCGTCCAGATACGCGACGTCCCCGACATCCTCGAAGCGTTGCGGGGCGTCGACCTCACCTCGCTGCAGACCGGCATGGACAACATCCGCGGCGTCAATACCTGCGCTCTCTCCGGCCTGACGCCCTACGAACTGTTCGACGCCGCGCCGGTCGGCGAACAGTTCACGCAGACGTTCCTCGGCAACCGCGAGTACACCAACCTCCCGCGCAAGCTGAACGTCACCATCACCGGCTGCCTCGAAAACTGCACGCACAGCGAGACGCAGGACATCGCGCTCACGCCCGCCATCGGCCCGCGGGCCGCGCACGGCTTCAACGTCGCTGTCGGGGGCAAGATGGGTTCCGGCGGGATGACCGTCGCCCAGCCGCTGGACATATTCGTTGCACCCGGAGAGGCGTCCTCGCTCGCGGCAACGATCACGCTGCTGTTCCGCGACGAGGGCGCCCGGGAGCAACGCACGAAGACCCGCCTCGCCTTCCTCGTGCAGGAGTGGGGCGCCGAGCTCTTCCGGCAGCGGCTGGAGGAACGGTGGGGAGCTCCGTTCACGTCCGCAGGCCGGGACGTGCGGATGCAGCACACAACGGACCACCTCGGCGTCGCCGCACAGCGGCAGGAGGGCCTCTACTCGGTGGGGCTCTGCGTTCCCACCGGCAGGACGCAGGCCGCCGACATGATGGAACTCGCCCGGCTCGCCGAGGTCTACGGCGCGGGGGCCGTACGCCTCACGACCGGCCAGAACGCAATCGTCGTGGGCGTGCCGGAAGAGGACGTGCAGCCGCTCCTCGACGAGCCCCTCCTTACCCGGTTCTCTCCTTCCCCGCCCGCATTCACGCGCGGCCTCGTGAGCTGCACCGGAAAGGACTACTGCAACCTGGCGCTCATCGAGACGAAGGCACTCGGCAAGCAGCTCGCGGAGAGCCTGGCGGCCCGGTTCCCGGACGCCGCTCCGCTCACGATGAACTGGTCGGGCTGCCCGGCGGGCTGCGGCAACCACCACGCAGCCGACATCGGCTTCCAGGGGGCCAAGGCCCGTGTCGACGGCGAAGTCGTGGACGCGGTCAGCATCTTCGTCGGAGGCCGCACCGGGACCGACCCGCGCCCCGGAGAGAAGATCATGGACCTCGTTCCAGTGAGCATGCTCGACGAACTTATGCCCGTCGTCATCGACAACCTCGCCACGCTGAAGAAGATCAGGCGGGAACAGCCCGCTGAGGACCGCGTACTGATGGTGCCGGTCAGCTAACCATAGGCCCAGAAGGGAGACGAATCATGAAGATGGTACGCGCAGTGATCCGGCCGGAGAAGGAAGACGCGGTCGCCTCCGCTCTTGCAAAGAGCGGGTTCCCCGCGATGACGAAGTGGGACGTGCTCGGCCGGGGCAAGCAGCAGGGCGTGCAGGTGGGCGGTCAGATATACGACGAACTGGCGAAGTCCATGATGATGATCGTTGTCGAGGACGACCAGGTCCAGGCTGTCGCCGACACGATACAGGCGGCAGCCGCGACCGGGTTCCCGGGCGACGGGAGGGCGTTCGTCACCGACGTCGAGGCCGCCTACACGCTGCGGACGGGCCAGTCCGGCCTCTAGCAGCGTGTTCGGGGCCTAACCCCAGACGCGGGACGCGGTCTCCAGGATCACGTCCAGCTTGCGCCACTGCACGTCCTCCGGCACCGTCTCGCCGCCTCCGCCGCTTGCGAACCCGCACTGCGGGCTGAGCGCCAACTGGTCGCCGTCGATGTAGCGCGACGCCTCGTCGATGCGGCGCTTCAGGTCGTCCATCGTCTCGACGTCCGTGCTCTTGGTCGTCACGAGGCCGAGCACGACGATCTTGTCCTTCGGCACGAAGCGCAGCGGCTCGAAACTGCCCGAGCGCTCGCTGTCGTACTCGAGCATCAGGCGCTTGTGGTTGAGCTGGGTGAAGAGCTGCTCCGCGATGTCGTCGTAGTGGCCCTCGCGGTGCCACTGGGCGACCATCCTGCCGGTGAGCGGGTCGATGGCGCGCGAGTTGCCGCGGCAGAGGTGGATGCCGCACGTGGCCTCGACTCCCTCGATGACGCGGTTGTCGGCGGCGATGGACCGCGCCAGGTTCTCCGCCGGGTCCTCGCCGCGCGAACGCATCGCCGCCAGCGACGGCTCGTCGACGTAGGCCGTGTAGCCCGGCGCGTCGATATGGACGTAGGGGCAGCCGGCCTCGACCAGCTGGCGCACCATCTCGCGCTGTATCTCCGCGACGTGCTTCCTGAAGTCGTCCAGGTCCTCGTAGACGCCTTCCGACGCCTGCCAGTCGAAGCGCTGCGCGACGCGGTCGGGGCCGATGAGCGTCACCTTGGCGGATGCACGCGCGGCGCTCGCGGCGAACAGGTACTCCTCCAGCGGGAGGTTCCGCGTGAGCGAGAGCCGCTCTATCGCGGGACCGCGCGTCGTGACAGGGGGGCCGGCGACCTGCGGGCCTGACTCGACGCGTTGCTGCTGGTCGGAGCGGTTGCCCTGCTGCCAGCGCCGGTACTCCTCACGGCTCTCCGGTGTGTCGTAGCCGGAGACGGACGCGCCGAAGCTGTCCTGGAAGTTGCTGCGCCGGAACTCGCCGTCGGTCACGATGGGGAAGCCGATGCGCTCCTGCTCCGCGATGACTTCCTTGATGAGCTCGTCCTCCAGCGCCGTCAGCTCATCGGACGTGGCCTCGCCGTCGTCGACGCGGGCCCGCAGGTCGAGCAACGCCTGCGGCCTGCGCAGGCTGCCGATGTGGTCCACGCGCATCAGGTCCAGTTCTCCCATGGCGCGCCTCCTTGCCGGTAGGGGTTGGGGTGAGCGTATCACGCACTGCGCGGGCTTGCGCCTCACAGTAGAATGCGGCCAGCGTCACACGAGAACGCGGGGAGGACTGCGATGCTCAGCGCTGAAGAGAACGAACTCATCACGAAGGTGGGACGGGGCACGCCGATGGGCGAACTCGCGCGACGCCTCTGGACGCCCATCATGCTCGCGGAGGAGCTGCCCGCGCCCGACTGCGACCCCGTCCGCGTGCGGATACTCGGCGAGGACCTCGTCGCGTTCAAGGACAGCAAGGGCCGCATCGGCGTGCTGGAGCCGTGGTGCGCGCACCGCGGCGCGGACCTCTTCTACGGGCGGAACGAGGAGGAGGGCCTGCGCTGCGTCTATCACGGCTGGAAGTACGACGTCGAGGGCACGTGCGTCGACGTGCCGAACGCGCCGGAGGGCGCGACGTTCAGGGAGAAGATACGCGCCCGCGCGTACCCTGCGGTCGAGCGCGGCGGGGTGATATGGGCGTACCTCGGCCCGCGCGAGAACGGCGTGCCGGAGTTCCCGGAGATGGAGTGGACGCGTGTCCCGGACGACCACCGCTACATCTCCAAGATGTTCCTGGACTGCAACTACCTGCAGACGATGGAGGCCGACATCGACTCCAGCCACCTCGGCTTCCTGCACAGCTACGTCAAGAGCGGCACGGTGATAGACGGCCGCGCGAACGGCATCGAGGACCTGACCGCCGCCGACAAGGCGCCCGTGTGGACGGTGACCGACACCGAGTACGGCGTGATGCTGACCGCCCGCCGCGACGCGGGCGAGAACTACTACTGGCGCGTGAACCAGTGGATGCTCCCGTTCTACACGATGATCGCGGCGCGGCCCGGCGACCCCGTCCTCTGCCAGGTGAAGGTGCCGGTGGACGACGAGCACGCCGTCGCCTTCCGCGTGCGCTGGCACGCCGAGCGTCCGCTCACGCCGGAAGAGCTCTCCATCTACCGCGACAAGGGGGTCCTCTTCCCGGAGATGATCCCCGGCACGTTCCGCACGAAGGAGAACAGGTCGAACGACTACCTGCTCGACCGTGCGACGCAGCGGCACTACTCGTTCACGGGCATCAAGTCGATACCGGCGCAGGACTTCGCGGTGACGGAGGTGCAGCACGGCGGGCCGGTGTCCGACCGCACGCGCGAGCATCTCGTGAGCAGCGACACCGCCATCATCCAGGTGCGGCGCAGGCTGATGCGCTCCGTGCGTCAGTTGATGGAGGGCCAGGAGCCGCCGGAGGCCCGCAACGGCGGAGCGTTCCGTGTCCGCTCACTCGACATCGTGCTGCCGAAGGCGGTCGCCATCGAGGACGGCGGCCAGGAGTACATGGTCTCGAAGGTGTAGGGACTGGGGGCAGCGTTGGTTAAAGTGGCTCGCGGTCTCCCCTCCGTGTTCGTCGTACTGCTGCTCGCTCTCGTCCTGCTGGCCTCCTGCACGTCGTCGTCCCCGTACGATTCCGCGGTCGTGTCGAGGGGCAAGGAGGTGTTCGCGGCGAACTGCGCCACGTGTCACGGCGCCGGAGGCGAGGGCCAGGCGAACTGGCACATCGAGAAGGACGACGGCACGCTGCCCCCGCCGCCCCTGAACGGCGACGGCCACACCTGGCACCACGGCGACGGCCTCCTTTACCGCATCGTCAGGAACGGCGGGCAGGAGTTCGAAGACCCGCGCTTCAGCAGCTTCAAGAGCGCCATGCCGGCATTCGGCGACCACCTTAGCGACGACGAGATCGTCGCGGTGCTCACGTACGTCAAGAGCCTCTGGGGCGACAAGACGAGCCGGGGCATCTCCATCGTGGAGTCGCAGGCGCGGGCGAGCGAGGACGACCCGTTCCCGCGGGACGGCGGGTAGGCGCTCCCGTTGCGCGGCGGGGTACAATCCCGCCGTGGCAAGGCTCTACCGGTACTCGCAGTGGGACGGCTCCCAGGAGCCGTTCGAAGCCGACGCCGATGCGCTCCTCGACGCGCTGGCAGAGGACGTCATCGACCACGGCGACATCCGCCGCGCGCTCCGCGACCTCATCCGACGCGGCGCCAACGGCGACGACACCCGCCTTCCCGGACTCGACGACCTCCTCGAACGCCTGCGCTCGCGCCGGAACCAGACGCTCGACCGCTACGATCCCGACTCCGTCATGCGCGACCTCAAGGAGCGACTCGACGACGTGCTCCAGACCGAGCGCGCAGGGATGGACCGCCGCCTCAGCGAGATCGAGGACAACCTCGCGAACATGAGCGGCGAGGAGGCGGAGCAGGCCGGTCGGTTGCGCGACCTCTTCAAGCAGCGGGCCGACCGCAACCGCGAACGGCTCGACCAGCTCCCCGAGAGCACGGCGGGCGCGCTCCGTGAACTGCAGGACTTCGACTTCATCGACCCGGAGGCGCAGCGCAAGTTCCAGGAGCTCATGGACGAGTTGCGCAAGGAGATGCTGGGCTCCGTCGCCTCGGAGATGCGGCAGCAGATAGAGAACATGGACCCGCAGCAGATGGCCCTGATGCGCGAGATGCTGCGCGACCTCAACCAGATGATCCGGGACAAGCTCGACGGCCTGGAGCCGGACTTCGAGGGCTTCATGGACAAGTGGGGCGCCATGTTCGGCGACGACCCGCCGCGCAGCTTCGACGAGCTCATGGAGATGCTCGCCCGCCAGATGGGGCAGATGCAGAGCCTCCTCGACAGCATGTCGCCGGAGCAGAGGCGCGAACTGTTCGAGGCGATGAACGCCGCCATGGACCCCGAGACCGCCGACGAGCTGGCCGAGCTCGCCGCGAACCTCGGCCAGATGCTCCCGTTCAACGAGTTCGCCGAGCAGCGCTTCTTCCAGGGCGAGGAGAACATGACCCTGGAAGAAGCGATGAACGTCATGGGCGAGCTGCAGTCGATGGACGACCTCGAGGCGCAGATCAGGCAGGCGATGCGCCGGGGCGACCTCGACGAGCTCGACGCGGAGATGCTCGAAGCGCTGCTCGGCGAGGAGGCCCGCCAGGACCTCGACCGGCTCGCTGAGATAGCGAAGCGGCTGGAGGAGGCGGGCTACCTGCGGCGCGACGGCGACCGGCTGGAGCTGACGCCTGCAGCCGTGCGAAAGATAGGCCAGAAGGTGCTGCGCGACCTCTTCGGCGACCTTCGCAAGGGCCGCGCCGGCGACCATGAGCTGGCGGTGCGGGGCACCGGCGGCGAGCACACGGACGAGACCAAACCCTACGAGTTCGGCGACCCGTTCGAGATACACCTGCACCGCACGGTCATGAACGCCATCGAGCGGCAGGGTGTCGGCACGCCGGTGAAGGTCGGCATCCAGGACTTCGAGGTGAAGCGCACCGAGCACGTGGTCCAGGCCGCCACGGTTTTGCTCATCGACCAGAGCAAGTCGATGGGCATGTTCGGCTCATGGGGCGCGGCCAAGCGCGTCGCGCTCGCACTGGAGGCGCTGATCCGCGGGAAGTTCCCCCGCGACCGCTTCTGGATGGTGGGCTTCTCCGACTACGCTGTTCCCATCAAGACCGACGACCTCCCGACGCTCACGTGGAACATGTGGGTCTCCGGCACGAACATGCAGCACGCCTTCGCCATGTCGCGGAAGCTGCTCGCCCCCTACAAGAACTGCTCCCGGCAGATCCTGATGATCACGGACGGCGAGCCCACGGCGCACCTGGAAGGGACGCGCTCCTACTTCAACTACCCCCCAACCTACCGCACCATCCATGAGACGCTGCGCGAGGTCCGCCGGTGCACCGCCGAAGGCATCACCATCAACACGTTCATGCTGGAGACGAGCTACTACCTGCTGGACTTCATCGACCGCGTCACGCGCATCAACAACGGCCGCGCGCTTTACACCTCGCCCGGCAAGCTGGGGCAGTACGTGCTGGTCGACTATCTCAACAACCGCAAGCGCCGCATCGTCAGCTAGGCATCTCCGTCGCCCTCCCTCGCTTGTGTAGAATGAAAGGAGGCGCCGGTCTCCGGCGCGATCCCTCCCCAGGAGCGCCCATGGCTACCACGCGAAAGAAGCCCGCGACCAGGAAACCCTCCAGGAACGGACGACCGTCGACGCTCGGCGCGCTGCGCGAGAGCGGCTACGCCGTCACGTCCGTCCGCGACGAACTGCGCCGCAACCTGATGAGCCGTCTGCGCAACGGCGAGCCGGTCTTCCCCGGCATCGTGGGCTACGAGGACACGGTCATCCCGCAGGTGGAGAACGCCATCCTCGCAGGGCAGGACATCATCCTGCTCGGCGAGCGCGGGCAGGCGAAGTCGCGCATGATCCGTGCGCTCGTGGAGCTGCTCGACGACGAGATCCCCATCGTGCGGGGCAGCGAGGTGAACGACGACCCGCTCGCGCCCATCTCGCGCTACGCCATCGAGCTCATCGAGGAGGAGGGCGACGACACGCCCATCGAGTGGATCGGGCGCGACCGGCGCTACGGTGAGAAGCTCGCGACGCCCGACATCTCGATCGCGGACCTCGTGGGCGACGTCGACCCCATCCGTATCGCGGAGGGCCGCTACCTCTCGGACGAGCTCGCCATCCACTACGGGCTCATCCCGCGCACCAACCGGGGCATCTTCTGCATCAACGAGCTGCCGGACCTCGCGGAGCGCATCCAGGTGGGGCTCTTCAACCTGATGGAGGAGCGCGACGTCCAGATCAAGGGCTACCTCGTGCGGCTGTCGCTCGACGTGCTCGTGGTGGCGAGCGCGAACCCGGAGGACTACACGAACCGGGGGCGCATCATCACGCCGCTGAAGGACCGCTACGGCGCGCAGATACGCACGCACTACCCCAGGGAGATCGCACAGGAGATCTCCATCATGGACGAGGAGCGGAACGAGTTCCCGGGCGCGGAGGAGCCCATCGTCGTGCCGGAGTACATCAAGGAGCTCATCGCGGAGTTCACGTCGCTGGCGCGGCGGCACCCGGAGATCAACCAGCGCTCCGGCGTGAGCGTGCGCGTCTCCATCGCCAACTACGAGACAGTCGCCGCCAACGCGCTGCGGCGCGCCATCTCGCAGGGCGAGGGGCAGGCCGTCCCGCGCATCACGGACTTCGCGTTCATCATCGCGTCGACGCTCGGCAAGGTGGAGCTGGAGACGATGGAGGAGGGGCGCGAGGCCAAGATCGTGGACGAACTCATCAAACGCGCGCTGCTCAACGTGTTCGACCGCCATTTCGAACCCCACGAACTCGACGAGCTCGTGATGGCGTTCGAGGCCGGGCAGACGTTCGACACCGGCGCAGACCTGCCGGCCAGCGTCTACCTGGAGGAGATGGGCCAGTTGGAGGGGTTCGCGGGCGCCCTGAGCAAGCTCGGCACGGGCAGCAGCGGGCCGGAGGCGGCGTCGGCAGCCGAGTTCGTGCTGGAGGGCCTGCACCTGAACCGCCGCCTGAACCGCGACCAGCTGGAGGGGCGGTTCCGCTACCGCGTCTAGGATGGGGGTGAACATGTCCAACGAGCCGCAATACGACGTCATCATCATCGGCGGAGGCGCAGCCGGCCTCGCCGCGTCCATCTACTCGGTGCGCGCGATGCTCAAGACGCTCATCATCGAGAAGAAGGCGGTGGGCGGGCAGATCCTGCTCACGGGCGAGATTGAGAACTACCCCGGCTTCCCGGAGCCGATCGACGGCCCCGAACTCGCGATGCTCTACGAGAAGCAGGCCGAACGCTTCGGGGTCGAGTTCGAGTACGACACCGTCCTCAGCCTCGACGTGGCGGGCAATGTGAAGCGTGTCGTCTGCGAAGACGGCGAGTACACGGCGAAGGCGCTTATCGTCGCGACCGGTGGCGAGCACAACCAGCTCGGCGTTCCGGGCGAGGTGGAGTACTGGGGGAAGGGCGTCTCCTACTGCGCGACGTGCGACGGCAACTTCTTCCGCGGCATGGACGTGACGGTCGTGGGCGGCGGCGACGCGGCGCTGGACGAGGGGCTGTACCTGACGCGCATGACGAACAAGGTGACGGTCGTGCACCGTCGGGACGCGCTGCGTGCGAGCAAGATCCTGCAGCAGCGGGCGTTCGACAACCCGAAGATGGAGTTCGTCTGGGACACGGTGGTCGACGAGATCAGGGGCAACGGCGACGTGAACAGCGCGGTGCTGCGCAACCTCAAGACGGGCGAGGTCACGGAGCACACCACGCAGGGCGTGTTCATCTTCATCGGCTTCCACCCCGTGAACGAGTTCATGCAGGGCGTGCTGGAGCTCGATGCCGCAGGCCACGTGCTGACCAACCTCCAGATGGAGACGAACGTCCCGGGCGTGTTCGCGGCGGGCGACGTGCGCCAGTTCTCGGACCGCCAGCTCGCCAACGCCGTTGGCGACGGTGTCGCGGCGGCCCTCGCGGCCTATCGCTACATCGAGGGGTAGACTGCGCCGTCTAACTCCGCCTCTGTCCCCTGCTATCCTTGCCTCCCACGCACACGGAGGAGGGATAGCGCATGACCATCGGTTGGGGCATCGTCAGCACAGGAAGGCACCCGGACACCAAGATGGCGCCCGCCATCAACGATGCGGACGGCGCGTCGCTCGCCGCCGTGATGAGCCGGGATATGGGGCGCGCCGAGGCGTTCGCGCAGAAGCACGGCTCGGCGAGCGTCTACGACGACCTCGACGCGCTGCTGCACGACCCGGCCGTGGACGTGGTCTACGTCGCGTCGCCGAACGCGCTCCATGCGGAGCAGACCGTCCGCGCGGCGCAGGCCGGCAAGCACGTGCTGGTCGAGAAGCCGATGGCGCTCTCCGTGGACGACGCGCAGCGCATGATCGACGCGTGCGACGCGGCGGGCGTGCGGCTCGGCGTCGGCTTCCACCTGCGCGCGCACGAGGGGCACCAGCGCCTGCGGACGCTCGTGGCCGGCGGCGCGCTCGGCAGGGTAGCGTTCGCGCACGCCGATTGGTGCCGGGGTGTGCGGGGCCAGGAGGCGCCGCCGCCGCGTGAGGGCCTGCAGGCGTGGTGGGACGACCCGTCGCTCATCGGGGCGGGCGCGTTCATGGCGACTGGCGTGCACTGCGCCGACCTGCTCCGCTACGTCCTCGACGACGACGTTGCGGAGGTCTCCGCCGTGAGCGACGCCACGCCGGAGAAGCCGCTGGAGGAGATGGTGACGCTGGCGCTGCGCTTCAAGAGCGGGGTCATCGCGACGCTGCTGACGGGGCGCCGCACACCGGACTACGAGCGCAACGACGTCACCGTCTACGGCACGCTCGGACGCGCCGGACTCCATTCCAGCATCGACATGAACCAGGCCGGAGCGTTCGCGGTCCGGACCGACGCCCTGACCGAGGACGAGGCGTACCCGGAGCACCCCTTCGCGCTCTACACGAAGCAGGTGCAGGCGTTCGACGCCGCGGTCGACGGCAATGGCGAGCCGCTCGCGACCGGCCTCGACGGCCTGCGCGTCGTCGAGATCACGCTCGCGATGGTGGAGTCGGCGCGCACGGGCTCGCGGGTGTCGCTGGGGTAGGGGGTGGGCCGTCGCGCCATCCCTAACTCTAGCCCAACCCGCACGGTAGACGTGCCACAAGCACGCAGCCCAACCGTGGTCAGTAAACAGCCGCAGGCGTGATAGCCTTGAATGCTGCGGCCTCGCGATAGGCACGCCTCCGGCGTGGAGGAACTGAGCGGAGAGTATGACATCGGGCGATTTGGCAAGCGGCGGACGCCATTCGCGCCGGCGCTGCTGGGTAGCTGCGCTGCTCCTGCTCGCCGCAGCACTGCTGGTCATGGCCGCTCTTGCGGGGGCTGTCGGAGGCTACTTCTTCAGTTTGGTCGGCGATCCTGCGGAGCCAACTCCCACGCCCACACTGCCTCCGGCGCCTCAACCGACGGCAACTCCTACGCCTTCGCCTATCCCTACGTCAACACCGACACCGACGGCCACGTTTACCCCTACCCCCACCCCGACTGCAACTCCGCCTCCAAGTCCTACGGCCACGCCCACTCCTACAGCGACTGCCACTCCAACACGAACGGCGACGCCGACCCCGACCCCGGCGCCGCCGGACCTGGCTTTCCTTGCCGACCGCGTCCGTCCCAGCGTTGTAAAGGTCAGCACGAGCGGCAGCACCGGTTCAGGCGTCATCGTTGAAGTGGCCCCGTCCGGGCGTGCCGTCGTGGTGACCAATCGCCACGTCATCGAAGACGGCCCTGGCGACGTTCGTATACAGGTGAGTAACGGGACGACGTACGATGCAACGCTCCTGGGCTCGGACAGCACGCAGGACCTTGCCGTACTCACCATCTGTTGCTCACAGACCTTCGAGCCTGTCATGCTCAGCGCCGACCGCGCTCGCCAGGGCTCCGACGTCGTCGTGGTGGGCTATCCGCTTGGCAGCGAGATGGCGCTGATGACACGCGGCATCGTATCGGGGGTGATGTTCGATGCCTCGATGAATGGCTGGATAGTGCAGACGGACGCACCGCTGAACCCGGGGAACAGCGGCGGCCCGCTCTTTACGCTGGATGGCGAGGTCGTGGGTATCAACACGTACGTTGTCAGAGAATCGGGAAGCGGCGTAACGGTTGAAGGTTTCGGGTTCGCGGTGGCGTCTGAGACGGTACGCGGCGCGTTGCCCGCGCTGAAGGCCGGACAGGGCTCAGTTATCGCGACCGCAACCCCCGGCCCGACAGAGACTCCCGTCCCCTGGCCCGGGTCATCGCGTGGTTTCGGGCCCGAAGACGGCTCGTTACAGCACAACACGGACGGGTACATCGAAGAGTATCACGCGGGTGTGTACCTGCATGAGTTCAGCGCGCAGGCCACCTTCGAGAATCCCTATCCGAACTCCGTGGGTGAATGGGATTACGGTTTCCTCCTCCGCGCGGGAGAAGAGGACAGGTTCCATGCCGTCGTCGTAACCAGCGAAGGTTGGTGGTTCCACTATCTGCGTGAAGGAGCGGTGGAGAGGAGCGCCCAGGACAGCGGCAGGGCATCCGGCCTTCGAACGGGTGCGAACGACTCCAATGAACTACGTGTCGTCGCGGTGGAAGGCCTGGGATGGTTCTTCGTTAATGACGAACTGGTTACGGTGCTCGATCTCGAGGGAGGCGAGAGCGAAGGGGACGTGGTTGCGGTGACCGGCTACCACCGAGGGAATGAGGTCCCCGGACGCGCCACGCGCTTCAGCGGGTTCACCGTGAGAGAGCCGCAGTTCCTCGGCGAGCGCTCCGGCGAGATGGAGCACGAGGACGACGGTCTCATCGAATGGGAAGAGTTGGGCTCAAACACGCGCGACTTTATCGCTTCGGCAACGTTCACCAATCCGTACTCGGCGCGTGCTGGGGAATGGGACTACGGGTTCGGGTTCCGCTATGCCGGGACCAATAGATTCCATGCGGTGACCGTGCAGAGCGATGGCCGGTGGGTGCACTTTCTCCGGGAGGGAGAGGTCGACCAAGGGCCTGAGTGGTCGGGCAGAGCACCGCTGAACCTGGGCACGAACGAGCAGAACACGCTGTTCCTGCTGGCAGCAGGCGGAGTGGGCGTGTTCTACGTCAACGGCGTGCAGGTGGCGGAACTCGACCTCAGCGGCAACACGGCGAGCGGCGTCGTCGCGGTGGCCACCGGCTTCTACGAGGGGAACGAGATGCCGGGTTACAGCACCGGTTACAACGAATTCGCGGTCTGGTCGCTGGACTAGTCCTTCATCCAGCGCTCCGTAACCCAGCGGCACGACAGACGTACGGCAAAGGATGCAGCCCAACCTCGGTCAGTAAACCATGGGGCTCGTGTTAGCGTTAAACGCTGTGTCCTGCGACAGGCACTCCTTTGGCGCGGAGGCATCGAGCGAGAGAGCATGACATCGAGCGGGGATCGCCAGATCACCTGTTCGCGCTGCGGACGGGAGTTTCCTGCCGCCTTCTGGCGGGCGCACGAGCATAACGACGACCGCGCGCGTTGCGTCGAGCCGGGCTGCACCCAGTTCGCGGTCGGGTACGCCATCAGGGGCATGAGTCCCCTTTGCGGGACGCATCTCGTGCAACGGCGCCGCCGGGGGCACGAGGTGCGGTTCGTGGACGGCGGCATGTGCACGGCCTGCGGGGGCTACGGGCAGATCGCGCCTGAGGGGGAGTCCAGCGGCCTTTGGGAGCGCTGCCCGATGTGCTGGGGCTCCGGCTACCTGGATGAGGAGAGGCTCAGCCAGGAGCGCAGCCGAACGGAAGAGGAGCAACTTGCCGAGTACCGGCACCGCTCGGAACTGCGCCGTGAGATAGAGGAGGGCATAGCCCGCCGCCGCGAGGAGGAGCGGCAGCTCAACGAACGGCGGCGCATGGAGATCGAGCGTGCGAGGCAGTACGAAGAGTCCCGCCTCCGGGCGCTGTCGGGACAGCCTCCGGAGAGCGGTCCCGACGACGGAGAGGGTGAAGACGGCGGGGACGACGGTGGCGGAGGTGAGGGCCACGGGGAAGGCGGAGGCGGACGACGTCATGGGCGCGGACGTTGCTGCACCGTCGCGCTGGTCCTCACCATAGTCGGGCTCGTGGTCGCCGCGGCTGCAGGCGGAGCGGCAGCCGTCTTCTACCTGGGGTTCGGCGGCGAACTGCCGGGGCCGACGCCCACGCCGACGCAGCCGGCGCCGACCCCGACGCCTACTCCCGTGCCGACCGCGACGCCGACGCTGACGCCCACCCCGACGCCCACGGCAACGGCCACTGCGACACCCACGCCGACCCCGACGCCGACTCCCGTGCCCACGCCGACGCCGACTCCCGTGCCGACGGCCGACCCCACGCCGGAGAACACGGCCACGCCCACCCCGGAGCCCATTGACCTCGTGGCGCTCGCCGCGCTGGTGCGTCCGAGCGTGGTGAAGGTGCAAACTGGCACTGCCGTCGGCTCCGGCGTCATCGTGGAGGTGGATGACTCAGGCAAGGCGGTCGTTGTGACGAACTTCCACGTCATCGAGGACGACCCCGGCAACGTCCAGGTGCTTGACGAGGACGGCGGGTCGTACGACGCGACCCTGCTGGGCTCGGACGGGACGAAGGACCTCGCTGCGCTGAGCGTCTGCTGTTCGGAGTCGTTCCGGGCAGTGAATCTGAGCGCAACGCGTCCGGAGCAGGGGGCCGACGTGTTCACGATGGGCTACCCGCTGGACAGCGACTCGGCGGTGATGACGCGCGGCATCGTCTCCGGCGTCAACTTCGAGGCGTCGCTGGAGCGGTGGGAGGTGCAGACGGACGCCTCGCTCAACGTGGGCAACAGCGGCGGCGCGCTGTTCACCGCCGACGGAGAGGTCGTGGGGATCACCACGTTCGTCATCCGGGAGTCCGGCACGGGAGTTCCCGTCGAGGGTGTCGGCTTCGCGATAGGTTCGGAGACGGTGCTCGCGGTGCTGCCTACGTTGAAGGCGGGCGCACGGGTGGACGACCCCGGCACAGGACGGGACACGGTGGTCGACACGCCCGGACCGTTCGGGCTGGTCGAGGGCTACCTGCGCCATGACGAGGATGAGTTCATCGAAGAGCACGGCGCGGGGCTCCTGCGGAGCGACTTCGTCGCCGCAGCGGAGTTCCACAACCCCTATCCCGCCGTGATCAGCGGATGGGACTACGGCTTCCTGTTCAGGGACGCCGGACAGAACAACTTCCACGCGGTCATCGTCGAAAACGTCAGCGGGATGTGGTTCCACTACCTGCGGGACGGCGCCGACGAGGCCCGGCTCCTCGGCAGCGGACAGGCCTCCGGGTTGTGGCTGGGTTCGGAAGGCGTGAACGACCTGCGCCTCGCTGTCCTGGGAGACCAGGGCTGGCTCTTCCTCAACGGCAGAGCGATCGGGACGCTGGACCTGAGCGGCGGACCGGCGGAAGGCAATATCTCCGTGATCACCGGGTATCACGACGGCAACGAGGTGACCGGCCGGTCGACGCGCTTCCGCGAGTTCTCGGTGCACGAGCCCCAGTCCATCGGCAACAGGTCGGACGTTCTCGACCATACGGAGGACGGATTCATCGAGCGGTCGCTCGCCGCGGGCAGCCCGAGCGACTTCATCGCGGTTGCGACGTTCACCAACCCGAACGCGGGCAGCGCGGGGTGGTGGGACTACGGCTTCACGTTCCGCGGGTCAGGGCCGGACAGCTACCACGGCGTTTACGTCAGCAGCAACAGGGAGTGGAACCACTTCCTCCGGGGAGGAGGAGGCGGGACTACATCCGGCAGGTCGGGCAGGGTGCTCAACCTGAACACCAGGGAAGGTGCTCAGAACACGCTGATGCTCGTGGTGGTCGGTGAAACGGGTCTGCTCTACGTGAACGGGGAGCAGGTGTCGGTGCTGGACCTTCAGGATGGCGCGCCGCACGGCAGCGTCGGTATCGGCTCAGGGTTCTTCGACGGCGGCAGGCTGCCGGGGCAGCAGACGCAGTTCAACGACTTCCGTGTGTGGTCGCTCGACCGCGCCGAGCCGTAGGAGAAAGAGAAAGCGCCCCGCTCAAAGCGGGGCGCTTCCGTTCATGCCTGTTTTCGGCGGGGTGGGCTAGTGGCCGCCGCAACCGCAGCCGCCGGAGCCGCATCCGCAACCGCCGCCCCCACAGCCGCAGCCCTCGCTGGCCGCGATGTTCGGGTTCTCGATCACGAAGCCGCTGCGCATCAGCCCTTCCGAGTAGTCGATGGACGCGCCTTGCAGGAGCGGGGCGCTGTCCTCGTCGGCGATGACGCGGATGCCGGACTCGTACAGCACGAGGTCGTCCTCTGCGAGGGTGTCCTCGAGCGAGAGCATGTACTGCGCGCCGTGCCCGTTGGGGACGACGATGACGCGCAACATGGCCTCAGGCTGTCCCTCTTCGGCCAGCACCTCGGCCAGCTTCTCCGCCGCGAGGTCGGTCACGGTGATTGCGGGCTCGCCGGTCTCCGCGCCTGCCGCGCCAGTGTTGGGGATGGTGTTCGTCATGCTGTCGCTCCTTTGGCGGACTTCTTCCGTGCAAGGCTAGCAGCGCCCCGCTCACGGGTCAAGGCGGGTACGGCGCGCAGGGAGGTTACTCCCGGCGGATGCGCGATGCGAGCCAGACGTACCAGCTGAGCGCCCACGCCGCGGCCAGCGCAAGCGCCTCCCACGCGAGTCCGGCGTAGCTCGACGCGAGCAACGGGCCCAGCGGCAGCACGCCCAGCGCCGCGAACACGGTACCCAGTTCGGACAGCGTTCTCTTCATCAGATGGCCTCCTGCCTTCGCACCGAGAAGGATGCGGAACGTGCGCCCCCGGATCGTTGGGGCACGGCGCGGGTCGTGCGGATGCGCCCCTGCTCGCACCACGTGTGCCTGCAGAACGGGCACATGAGTATCGGATGCCCCTCTTCAGGGAGGCTGGTCAACTCCCGCATCCCGCGCGCCGCGCAACGCGGACAACGCACCTGCTCATGGACGGTCGGCTCTGCCATCGGTCGCTCTCCTTCTCCTGACGCTGTAGCGTCGAGGTAATGTCTGTTACATGACATGATGACGGCAGGCGTGTCGGCGACGCAACAGGACGGTGTCACTAAAAATCTCATGTCACCAGCTATAAGCGTGTACAATCCCCCCATGACGACGCAACAGCCGGGCGATACGCTCGCCGCATACATCAGACGCTGGCTCACGGAACGTGAGGTCTCGCAGTTGGCGCTCGCGCGCCGCGCCGGGGTGCCGCACGCGTCGCTCAGCGTCCTGTTCAACCACGGGACGGTCCCGATGCCCTCGACCCTGCGGAAGGTCGCGGAGGCGATGGGCGTGCCGCTGGGACGCCTGCTCGTGCTCGCAGGGCACCTGAACGAGGAAGAGTACGAGACTCCCATCAAGGAGTCCGACCTCGCGCGGCTCTACGAGGTCGGCGACCTCGACGCCGACGAGTGGGAGCAGGTGCGGGACTTCGCGCGCTACGTGCGGAGCAAGCGCAAGCCGCGTCCGCTGACCTAGGGCAGGGGCTTCACTCCGCTGGCGCGAAGGGCACCCACAAGGGGCGCCCCTACACTCGATCTCCTGCTCAGAGATCCCTCGACTCTGTTCGTAATGGCGCGGCAATGCTGACACGCGCCCGTCGCGGGTTGCGATGCCGGGTTGCGAGAATGAGCGTATCCCCCGCGCAGGAGGAGTTGTCATGCGCGCATTCCGACTGGGGCGCGACCTTGCGGAGCGCTACGCCATCCAACCCGGCGGCGATCTGGCCCCGGTGCTGCAGGGCCTCGGCCTCGAGGTCGAGCCGTGGCGGTTCCGCGGCCGTCTGCGCGAGGTGATCTTCGAGGGAGCCATTGGCATCGACGAGTCGCTGTCGGAGAACTGGCAGCGGTGGCTGACGGCGCACGCCATCGGCCACCACGCGCTGCACACCGGCACGAGCCTCTACCTGGCGTCGTGGCAGTGGGTGAACCGCGTGAAGGCGGAGCGGCAGGCGGAGGAGTTCGCCGCCGGGCTGCTGCTGCCGCCGCAGGCGATGAACGGCGTGGGCGAGGTCCGGCTGGCCGCGCGGTGCGGCGTCCCGCGCGAGAAGGCGCGCTGGGGGCTGGAGAAGTTCGGGCCGGCCGGGGATCAGGAGCGGTAGTAGAAGCGGTTCGCGGCCTCGTAGAGGACGCCGCGCCGCTGGGCGTCGGTGAGGTCCTCGCGGGTGCGCATGTGCTGGAGCGAGCCGGGGTAGTCCGAGTCCCAGTGCGGGTAGTCCGACGCGTACATCACGATGTCGTCGCCGACGAGGTCGAGCACCTGCCCGAGCATGCGCTCGTTCGGCTCGCAGCCGACGAAGACGTTGCCGCCCTTGTGGACGAACGTGCTCGGCGCACGCGTGAGGAGCGGGGCCTCGGCTGCGCCGCGCGACTCGTACTCCTCGTCCATGCGGTCGAGCCACCAGGGGAGCCACGTTGCGCCCGCTTCCAGGAAGCCGAAGTTGACCTCCGGGAAGCGCTCGAGGACGCCCTCGAACATCATGCTCGTGAACTGCCGGATGATGCCGTACGGGTGGGCGACGGAGTGCGCCTGGATGAACGTGGGGAAGATCTCCGCGCCGGGGGCGAACGGCGAACCGGAGGCGTGCACCGCGACCGGGAGGCGCGCCTCACTCGCGGCCTCGTAGACGACGTCGTAGCGGGCGTGGCCGAGGAGGTGCGTGCCGTCCGCCGGAAACATGACGCCGGCGTGGCCGAGTCCGGCTGCGCGGCGCAACTCGGTCGCTGCGGCAGCGGGGTCGAGCGTCGGGAGCAGGGCCACGCCGAGGATGCGTCCGTCGCAGTGGGGGTAGAACGTCTCGGCGAGCCAGTCGTTGTAGGCGCGGCAGAGGGTGGCCTGGTAGGCGGGGTCCCTCACGTAGCCGGCGTAGAGGCCGAGCGTGGGGTAGACCGCCGACCACTCCAGCGGCCCCCGGTCCAGCGCGGCGAGCCAGTCCTCGGCGGTGTAGGCGCGTCCGCCGACGCGGCTTGCGCCGAGACTCCGCGGCATCCCGTCCAGCGGGGTGAGCGGTTCGATGGGCATCACGTCGGGGGAGGCGTTGCTGCCGACGCGGTACCCACGGTACGGCTCGTCGAGGAGTTCGGCGATCCGCTTTGCGTTCTCCAGAACGTGGCCGTCGCCGTCGGCGGCCGGCATGTCATTCATCGCTACGTCTCCTGCGACGGCGTCACGGCCGCGTCCTCGAACGGTCAGACGAAGTCGTCGTCCGGCAGGCCTGCCGCGCTGGCCTGTGCGGAAGCAACGGCCGACTCGATCACGAGTTCGTCGACGAGTTCGTTGAGCTTGTCCTCGTCCAAGATGCCGCTCCACTTCCGCATGAGGCTGCCGTCCGACGCGATGAAGAACGTGGTCGGCATGCTGAAGACCTCGAAACCGCGCACGACCGTGTCGTCGAACGTCGTGCCCGCGGGGAAGGAGACGCCGAGCTCGGCAAGGAGCGCCTGTCCTTCCTCGCGCGTGCCGAGGAACTGCTGCGGGCCGATGTCGATGCCGAGGATCGTGACCTCGTCACTGCGTTCGTGGTGGACGCGTTCGAACTCCGGCAACTCGGCTCGGCAGGGCGGGCAGAGCGCCGCCCAGAAGTTCAGCACGACGGGCTTGCCCTGGCCGACGACCGCCGACAGCGTCGTGTCTTCGCCGCCGAGCGCGTCCTGCCCCTGGTAAGCGCTGATCTCGAGGTCCGGCAGCTCCAGCATCACGGAGGAGGGAGCGTCGGGCATTCCCGGGGCATCGCTCGCTGCCGGTGGCACGGGGGTGGGCGTGGGCTCAGGCGTGGGCTCTGCGCCGCCGCTGCATGCCGCGAGCGCAAGCAGCGCCGCCATCGCGGCGACTGCCAGCAAGACGCGCTTCAGTGGGGAATCGCTCATACGTACAGGATAACGGATTTCGGAGGGGGGATGGATTCATCAGGGATGGACAGGATGGGAGTGGCCCTGCCGTTGGTATAGTGTGCAGTCCAATGGGGGTGCGGCCTATGGCTGAGCAGATCTTTGTGAGGAAGGGCATTGGAGCCATTGCTGCCCTGCCGGTTAAGGACCTGCCCCTGCGAACACGGACAAGCGTAACGGAGGGATTCTATGGCCGACTTCCCAGGGAACCCGTACGCGCGGCCGCGAAGCACCTTCTCGATGTTGCCCGTGAGAGTGGCGCGAAGGTTGCCCGGCGTGGGGAGGGACTGTCGATACAGGTAGACGTGCCAAAGGAGATATGGAATACCCCTGTAGCGGTTGCTTGGTTCTTCCCGGAGCCGGGCAGGGTCTACCGGGCAGGGCTCCGCGACTTCTCATTCGGCGCCGCATACCCCGACTACGGCAATGAACGGCTGAACGACGTTATGAGCAGGTGGGCCGGCTACTTCTCCTTCGGAGAGGAGATCGCGTTCGACGGTGAGAGCGGCGGGGGTCGGACGCTCACTCATGACCAGGTCGTGGAGCACCAGGACGCCCTGGCGAGCGGCCTCGCGTCCGTAACCGCCGGGCTGCGGAGACTGCGGGGGTGAGGAGGCGACCTCCCCGCTGAAGCAAAGAAGCCCCTGCGAGCGCAGGGGCTTCTTCACGTGAGCCGTGTTGGCGTTGGACTAGAAGTCCATGTGGTCGCCGTGCGGCATGCCGGGGGCGGCCGCGGGCGGCTCGGGGATGTCGGTAACCACGGACTCGGTCGTGAGCACCATGGCCGCGACGCTGGACGAGTTCTCGACCGCCGCGCGCGTGACCTTGGCCGGGTCGACGATGCCGCGCTCGATCATCGGGCCCCAGACGCCGGCGTCGGCGTCGAAGCCCCAGTCGTCCTGGGAGTTCTTGGCCTCGGCGACGATGACGTCGCCGGAGTGGCCGGAGTTGGATGCGATGGTGCGGACCGGCTCCTCCAGCGCACGCCGGACGATGGCTGCGCCGGTGAGCTCGTCGCCGTCGAGGTCGAGTTCGCCGATGGCCTCGGCGGCGCGGACGAGAACGGTGCCGCCGCCGGGGACGATGCCCTCCTCAACCGCCGCACGGGTGGCGGAGAGGGCGTCTTCCACGCGCGCCTTCTTCTCCTTCAGCTCGACCTCCGTGGCCGCGCCGACCTTGATGATGGCGACGCCGCCGGACAGCTTCGCGAGCCGCTCCTGGAGCTTCTCGCGGTCGAAGTCGCTCGTGGTCTCCTCGATGCGGGCCTTGATCTGGGCGATGCGGTCCTGGATGGCCTGCTCGGTGCCGTGGCCCTCGACGAAGGTGGTCTCATCCTTGGTGGAGACGACCCTGCGGGCGCGCCCGCAGTCCTCGATGGTGGCGGAGTCGAGCTTCCGGCCGACCTCTTCGCTCAGGACAGTGCCGCCGGTGAGGATGGCGATGTCCTGCAGCATCTCCTTGCGGCGGTCGCCGAAGCCGGGCGCCTTGATGGAGAGGCAGTTGAGCGTGCCGCGGAGCTTGTTGACGACGAGGGTGGCGAGCGCCTCGCCCTCGACGTCCTCTGCGATGAGGACGAGGTTCTTGGTGGTCTGGAGGATCTTCTCCAGCGCGGGGAGCACGTCGCTCACCGCGGAGATCTTCTTGTCGGTGATGAGGATGCAGGGGTCGTCGACGGCGGCTTCCATGCGCTGCGAGTCGGTGAGGAAGTAGGGGGAGATGTAGCCGCGGTCGATCTGCATGCCCTCGACGTACTCGGTCTCGTAGCCGAGGCTCTTGCCTTCCTCGACGGTGATGACGCCGTCCTTGCCGACCTTCTCCATGACCTCGGCGATGAGGTTGCCCATCTCGTTGTCGTGGGCGGAGAGGGACGCGACCTGGGCGATCTGCTCCTTGCCGCTGACTTCCTTGGCCTGCGCGGAGATGCTGCCGCGGACGGCCCCGACTGCGGACTCGATGCCGCGCTTGATGGCCATCGGGTCGGCGCCGGCCGCGATGTTGCGGAAGCCCTCGCCGATCATGGCCTGGGCCAGGACGGTGGCGGTGGTCGTGCCGTCACCGGCGACGTCGTTGGTCTTGGTGGCGGCTTCCTTCAGGAGCTGCGCACC
This sequence comes from Dehalococcoidia bacterium, assembly GCA_965220655.1. GTDB lineage: Bacteria > Chloroflexota > Dehalococcoidia > Lucifugimonadales > Australimonadaceae > Bin16. The sequence goes on from CBDCQO010000008.1 coordinate 28,342, forward strand.
CATGTTCTCGTAGTGGTCCGCGAGCTCGATCTCCTTGGCGATGGTGACGCCGTCGGAGCAGACGTTCGGGGGACCGAACTTCTTGTCCAGGATGACGTTGCGGCCGCGGGGGCCGAGTGTGACCTTGACCGTGTTGGCCAGGGTGTCCATGCCGACCTTGAGCGACTTTCGCGCCTCGTCGCTGAAAAGGATCTGTTTCGCCATTTGATGACTCCTCTCGTGTTGATGCGCGCCCGTGGGGCGCGGGCTGCACGGGCCTAGCCGACCTTGGCCAGGACGTCCGTCTCCTTCATGATCAGGTACTCTTCGCCGTCGTCCTCGAACTCGGTGCCGGCGAACTTGGAGTAGATGACGGTGTCACCCACTGCGACGGACATCTCGAGACGGTTGCCGTCGTCGGTTACCCGGCCGGGGCCCACCGCGACCACGCTGCCCTCCTGGGGCCGCTCCTTCGCGCTGTCCGGGATGTAGATACCACTCTTGGTCTGGGTCTCCTGCTCCACCGCCTTCACGACGATGCGGTCGCCCAAGGGCTGCAGATTTCGCGCCACGATTACCTCCTTCTCGGCATTCAGCGGGTGCATCTGCTAGCACTCGCTTTAATCGTCTGTTAGCAGTCGGATAGTCTGACTGCTAATCCGCCGCGCATCGTACGGGTAACCGGCGGAGGCTGTCAAGAGGTGCGTGGCAAGGAGGGACCTCTGCGTCTGCCCGGAGAGGGCGCGTAGAATGTGAGTAGGAGATCGTATGACGACTGAGAACCCCAACCCCATCGCACGGCTGATGCTCGATGCGAACGCTCCCGCGTTGACCGCTGCGCTGCTCGCATTGGACGCCGACGCCGTGGCACGCGTCCTGCTGCTCTCCGGCGACTGGAGCGCCGTCGGCGCCGGCCTGCGCGACGCATCTGACGACGACCCTGTCGCTGCCCTGGCGGCCCTCCGCATCCCCGTCGTTGCGTGGGTCGACGGCGACTGCCACGACGAGGCGCTCGAACTGGCGCTGGCGGCCGACATCCGGCTCGCGGGCGAGTCGGCGACGTTCCGCATGGGACACGTGCGCGAGGGAGGCATCCCCTCGCACGGCGGTACGCAGCGGCTCACGCGAGCAGTGGGCCGGGGGCAGGCGCTGCGCCTGCTGCTCACCGGCGAGACGCTCGACGCCGACGAAGCGCTGCGCACCGGGCTCGTGCACGACGTTGGCGTCGTGGAGGACGCCGAGGAGCTTGCTGCGGCGATCGCTGACGCGGGGCCCATCGCGGCGCAGTACGTGAAGGAGGCCATCGCCGCGTCCGCCGACCTCCCGCTGCGCGACGGCATGCGGCTGGAGGCCGACCTGAGCATCCTGCTGCACTCGACCGCCGACCGCGCCGAAGGGCTGCGCTCCTTTGCGGAGAAGCGCAAGGCCCGGTTCGAGGGGCGATGAGCGCCTTCGAGACGCTGCGCTACGAGAAACGCGACGGTATCGCAGTCGTCACGCTGTGCCGCCCCGAGGCGATCAACGCTTTCAACGTGCGGATGCGCGACGAGCTCTCCGAGGCGCTGAGCGCGGTCCGCGACGACGCCGACGTGCGCGGCCTGCTCATCGCCGGCGACGGCGAGCGCGGCTTCTGCGCGGGCGCGGACCTCACTGAGTTCGGCAGCACGCCGTCACAGGCCGTCGCCCGTTACGTGCGCTGGGCGCGCGACCTCTGGAGCGCCCTGGCGGAGCTGCCGAAGCCCACGATGGCCGCCATGCACGGCTACTGCTTCGGCTCCGGCCTCGAGATCGCCGCCCTCTGCGACCTCCGCATCGCATCGCAGGACGCCGTCTTCGCGCTGCCGGAGGCGTCGCTCGGCCTCATCCCCGCCGCAGGCGGCACGCAGTCGCTCCCGCGCATCGTCGGGCTGCCGCGCGCGATGGAGCTTGCGCTCACCGGCAGGCGGATGACGTCGGGCGAGGCCGTGCGCGCCGGGTTCGTCGACTGGCTCGTGCCCCGCGAGCAGCTCCACGTCGTGGCCGAGGCCCGGCTCCGCGACGTCGCGTCTGCGCCCGCCGGGGCGCTCGCGCTGGCGAAGCGCGCCGTCAACGAGGGCGCCGACCTGACGCTCACCGACGGCCTGCGGCTTGAACGGCGGCTCGCCGCCCGGTTACGCTAACCTGCCACGGGCGCGTTCCGCCCGCCGGAGAGTTGCCCTGCACACCCACGACATCCTCACCATCGCCGCCGCCATCGTGCCCGACCGCGCCGCGCTCGTCCACGACGGCGTCACGCTCACCTACGCCGGGCTCGCCGACCGCGCCAACCGGCTCGCCAACGCGCTCGCCGCGCAGGGCGTCGGGCAGGGCGACCGCGTCGCCGTCATGGACGTCAACACGCCCGTCCACTTCGAGGCGTACTTCGCCGCCGCCCGGCTGGACGCCGTCTACGTGCCGCTAAACTTCCGAGGCCACGGCGAGGAGGTCGGCTACCCGCTGCGCCACGCGTCGCCGAAGGTGATCGTCGCGGGCGAGCGATACGCGCCGCTCATCGCGGGGCTCGGCGTCGACGCCACCTCCGCGAGCGTGCTCGCCGTCGACGGCGCTACGCCGCAGGACGGCTGGCGCTCGTACGACGGGTTGCTCTCCGAGGGTGACGAGGACGAGATGCTCTTCCCGGAGGGCTTGCCTGAGGACACGGCGGTGCTGCTCTTCACGGCGGGTACGACCGGCCAGCCGAAGGCGGTGATGCTCTCCCACGACAGCTTCACGTCTTTCATGCTCGCGAACATGGAGCCGCCGGACCCGGACGTGGAGGAGCGGACGCTGCTGACGCTGCCGCTCTACCACATCGCCGGGCTGCAGGCGGCGCTCGCGGGCGTCTTCGGCGGACGCACCGTCGTCCTGCAGCGCCAGTTCGAGCCGCGCGAGTGGATGGCGCTCGTCCAGGAGCACCGCATCGAGCGCGCGCTCATCGTCCCCACGATGCTCAAGCAGCTCCTCGACCACCCCGGGTTCCCGGCGCACGACCTCTCCAGCCTGCGCGTGCTGACCTACGGCGGAGCGTCGATGCCGCCGCCGGTGATCGAGCGGGCGGTCGCGGCGATGCCGGGCGTGCAGTTCATCAACGCGTTCGGCCAGACGGAGACGGGCTCAACGATCGCGATGGTGCCGCCGGAGGACCACGTCCTGGACGGCCCGCCGGACGTCGTCGAGAAGCGGCGTCGCCACCTGCGGAGCATCGGCAGGCCGCTGCCCGACGTCGAGGTGCGCATCGTCGATGAGGACGGCCAAGAGCTCCCGGCCGGCGGGCAGGGCGAGATCGCGGCGCGCGGCCCCCGCCTGATGCGGGGCTACTGGGGGCAGCCGGAGGCGACGGCGCAGACCGTGCACGGCGGCTGGCTCTTCACCGGCGACCTCGGCTACATGGACGAGGACGGCTACATCTACCTGACCGGTCGAGCGAAGGACTTCATCAAGCGCGGCGGCGAGATGGTCGCGCCGGAGGAGGTTGAGCAGTTGTTGCACGCCTGTCCCGGTGTCGAGGAGTGCGCCGTGATCGGCGTGCCGGACGAGACCTGGGGCGAGCGCGTCATGGCGGTCGTCGTCGCGACGCCGGGTGCCGAGCCGTCGGAGGAGTCGCTGCTCGACGCCTGCCACACCCTCGCGCGCTTCAAGCGCCCGGAGCAGGTCGCGTTCGTGCCGGAACTGCCGCGCAACGCCCTCGGCAAGGTGCTCAAGAACGAGCTGCGGGCCCGCTTCGGGGGTTGAGGTGAGGCTTCCGAACGCGGAGCAGGCGCATGTCGACCGTGGGAAGATCGTGGATTACCTGCTGTCCACCGAGCATGAGAGGGGCCGCGACAAGGCAGAGTTCTTTCTCCGGTTCGGGTTCACCGCAGAGCGGTGGGAAGACCTCGCAAGCGCATTGCGCGTTCACGGGGCAAGCCATGAAGCAGTGATGGAACGGGAAGATGAGTTTGGCGTGCGCTACAGCGTGGATGGTATGCTGGGATCGCCTGATGGACGCAACCCAAGCGTGAAGAGCGTTTGGATGGTGGACAGGGGTGGCAGCAGCCCCAGGCTGATCAGTGCCTACCCCACTGGGAGATGAGATGAAACTTGAAGAGCATGACATCGTCACGCTGACGGTTGACCTCCCAGACGACGGCCTTCGGGCCGGGGAAGTGGGGACGATCGTGCACGTCCACGCGTCGGGCAAGGCGTTCGTGGTTGAGTTCGCGGACCGCGAAACGCCCGCGTTCGCTACGGTGTCGCCTGCGCAGGTGTCCGAGCGGCGTCCGATTCATGGACGGAGCCAGCCCACGCGCGCGGGATGACCGTAAGGCGGTGGCGTCTGCTTGTCCGCGAAGCCGTGGCGGCAGCCTCCCCCACACATGTGACACCCGCCCCTTCCCCCATCGCCCCACAACCGCGTACGCTGTCTCCGTGACGCGAGCGATGGGCAGCCTTCCCCTCCTCGATCCCTCCGGGGCTGTGTCGCACGCTGCCGTATCCCAGATGCACCTCGTCTCGACGCAGGCGGGATACACCGCAACAGGGTCGCAGGCGAACCGCCGAGGCTACGAGTGGAAACGACGGGATGCGACACTCTGCGACACGCATACTGTAATAGGAAACCCGGTGCCCCGGCATGACAGACCCCATCCTGCACGTCCTGTCCATCCATGTGAATGCCAGTCTGGAGATTTGTGACACCGGCCCCTTTCGAGGTCGGGCAGGGCGGATGTAGGCTGGTTGCATAAACCGATACGGCGTGGGGAGACCCACGGTACTGCGCGAGGGGACGAGCCCCCGGTCATCAGACGAGGCCGGGGGCTTTCTGTGTCTCCGGCGCGAGCAGAAGGAGGAGCGATGGCAGACGAGCAACGGAGGAGAAGCGACTATGCGCCAACGGTGCGTCCGAGGGCGGCGCGGCAGGACGGCCTGCGGCGCTACACGCCCGGCTACTTGGTCGACCTGTCCGACACCCAGACGAGGTTCTTCAGCGATTCGGGCCGCTCGACGAGCCGCGTCACCCTGCTGCGCCCCGGCACGGGCAAGCGGCTGCGCCTCATCAACCTCACCATCCACCAGCCGACGTCCGACAACCTCCACTTCTGCGAGGTCTACTTCGGCTCGGGCGCAACCATCGCGTCGAGCCCGCGCAAGGCGATCGACTACGTGCGCGTGCCGGACCACGGCTCGGGCTCGACCCGCACGTGGGGACGGGGCGCGGGCCCGGCGGGCGCGAGGAACGAGCCGCTCAGCTTCCGCTGGATAACGAGGCCGACCACGTCCCACAAGTTCATCGTCGAATACACGGAGGAGCGCTGATCATGGGCATGGAAGCATACCGCTCGCTGTACGGAGACCTGACCAAGTTGAAGGATGCGTCGCTGCTGGACAACCCGGCTGGCGGCAGCGGCGCCGACGTTGCGCTGCTCAACCTGCTGCTCGCCGTGTCGGAGGCGGTCGACCGTCACTGCAACCGCCACTTCTACGCGCTCACCGAGACGCGCTGGTTCGACGGCACCGGCGAGGCCGTGCTCCCGCTGCCGGACACCATCGCGGTCTCGTCCGTGCGCTCGGACGACGACGAGACCGGCGACTACCGCACGGCGTGGCAGTCGTCGGAGTATCAGCTGCTGCCCCTGAATGCGTCGCCGGAGGAGCACTGGGGCAGGCCGTATCACACGCTCCGGGTGCGGGGCAACGGCCCGCGCCAGCGGTTCGAGCGCGGTTCCGCCCGCTACGAGGTGCGCGGCAGGTGGGGCTTCGGCGAGCGGCTGGAGCATTCGCGCGCGCGGCTCCGGAGCAGCTTGAGCGAGACCGCGACGCTGCTGGACGTGAGCAACGGCGCCGACTTCGCGGTGGGACAGACGATAGCCGCGGGCTCGGAGCGGATGCTCGTGCGCACCGTCTCATCCAACCGGCTCACGGTGACGCGGGGACTGAATGGCACGTCTCCGCAGCAGCACCAGCTCAACGGCACGCTCTACATCGTGCGGTGGCCCGCGCCGGTGGAGCGGGCGGCGCTCATCAACGCGGCGCGCCTGTGGACCCGCGCCCCTGCCTTCGAGCCGTTCTACGTCGACGCCGACCTCGACACGGACGTCCGCCTGCTGCTCGAACCCTACCGCCTGGGAGGTGTTGCATGACCACGGTGCTGACGCAGAAGGAACGGCTCGCCGCCCTGGAAGCGGAGAGCGAGGCCCACACCCGCGAGCACGAGCTGACCGAGCGCGTCTGGTCCGCCAAGCTCGACGCCATCGACGCCCGCCTGCGGGGCATCGAGCGCTTCCTGCTCGACACCCCCGCCCACGACGCCGACACGTACGAGGGCTGGCGCCTGCACCGCCGCGACCTGATGATCATCAGCGGCAGCGCGGGCATCACCTCGCTCATCTGGCTCTTCGTGGAGATCGGGCTACGATTGGTATAGGCCTACGCCGCCAGCAGCTTCTCGAACCGCGCCTGCGAGCGGTACGGACCCACGACGGAGAGCCGGTATGCGCCGGGACCGAAGTACCGCCGCGCCGCCTCCGTCACCTCGTCCGTCGTGATGCCGCGGATGCCGGCGACCACCTGCTCGGGCGTCCGCACCTCGTTCCGCAGCAGCTCCTGGCCGCCCATCCACCCCATGACCGCGCGCGTGTCCTCCAGCCGCAGGCCGAGCCGTCCCACCGCGTACTCTGCGGCGCGCGACAGCTCATCCTCCGTGACGCCCTCCTGCATCCCGTACTGCTCGCGCAGGACGGCCTGCACCGCCTCGTTGGCGTTCGCGGTGTCCACGCCGCAGCTCACGAGGAGCGCGCCGCAGTCGTGGTAGTGCATCGCGCTGCTGTGCACGTCGTAGGCGAGGCCGCGCCGCTCCCGCAGCTCCACGAACAGGCGGCTGCTCATCCCCTCGCCGAGCACGGTGTTCATCATGTCGACGGCGTACCGGTCGTCGGCGTTTGCGGCAGGGCCGTCGACGGCGAGGCAGATGTGCGCCTGGTCCGTCTTCCGGTGCGCGACCTCGACGCGCACGCCGCTGTCCTCGTCAGGACGCACGGGGTGCATCGTCAGCGTCTCCTGCGTGCGCTCGTACCCGAGCAACGCGCCGACGCGCTCGACGACCTCCTCGTGCTCGACGTTCCCGGCGACGGCGACGACGGTGTTCGAGGGGACGTACTGCCGCGCGTGGTAGGCGGCCAACTGCTCCTTCGTGATGCCCCCGACGGAGTCGCGCGTGCCGCCCACGTCGCGCCCCATCGGCTGGTCGGGCCAGAGCGCCTTGTCGATAAGCAGGTCGGCGAGGGAGTCCGGGTGGTCGTAGGTCATGGCCAGCTCTTCGAGGATGACGCCGCGCTCGCGTTCGACCTCGTCCGGCACGAACAGCGGGGAGTTGTACATGTCGGTCAGCACGTCGAGCGCGATGTCGAAGTGGTCGCGCGCGACCTTGGTGTAGTAGAGCGTGGCTTCGCGGTCGGTGCTGGCGTTGAGGATGCCGCCGACGGACTCGATGGCGCGGGAGATCATCTGCGGCTCGGGGCGCTTGGCCGTGCCCTTGAAGAGCATGTGCTCCAGGAAGTGCGAGGCCCCGGCGATGTCGTCGTCCTCGTACCGGGAGCCCGCGCCGACGAAGATGCCGGTGGCGACGGAGCGGACGTGCGGCATGGTGCTGGAGAGCACCCGGAGGCCGTTCGGCAGGACAGTGCGTTCGTACAAGCGATCCTCCTCAGGACGATGCTATCCGAGTGGCTGCGGGCGGGCAATCGCCGGGCGTCAGAGCGGGTCGAGCGTCTGCTGGCCGCCCATGTAGGGAACGAGCGCGTCCGGCAGGCGGACGGAGCCGTCCGGCTGCTGGTACGTCTCCAGCAGCGCGATGAGCACGCGGGGCAGCGCGAGGCCGGAGCCGTTGAGCGTGTGCACGAGGTCGGGCCGCGCGCCGTGCTCCTTCCGGTAGCGGATGTTGGCGCGCCGCGCCTGGAAGTCCGTGCAGTTGGAGCACGAGCTGACCTCCAGCCACTCCTCGCTGGCGGGCGTCCATATCTCCACGTCGTAGCTCAGCGTCGACGCGAAGCCGAGGTCGCCGCTGCACAGTTGGAGGATGCGGAACGGCAGGCCGAGCCCGCGCACGATGTCCGACGCGTGCTCCACGAGTTCGTCCAGCGCCGCGGGCGACTGCTCAGGCTCGACGAACTGGTACATCTCCACCTTCTCGAACTGGTGGAGGCGCTTGAGGCCGCGCACCTGCGACCCCGCGGCGGCGCGTTCGCGCCGGAAGCAGGGCGTGTGCGCCATGTACTTGATGGGCAGCGACCCCGGCGGCAGTATCTCGTCGGCGTGCAGGCTGGTGAGCGGCACCTCCGCCGTCGGGATGAGCCACAGGTCCTCCTCCGCGTCGTGGTAGAGCGCGTCGGCGAACTTCGGCAGGTTGCTGCTGTTGACCATCGTCTGCCCGAGGACGAGGAACGGCACGCCGCGCTCCTCGTAGCCGTGGCGCTCGCGGTGCAGGTCGAGCATCCACTGGACGACGGCGCGCTGCAGCCGGGCGCCCGCTTCGCCGAGCGCGTAGAACATGCGCCCGGAGAGCTTCGCGCCGCGCTCGAAGTCGGTGACGCCGAGCGACTCGGACAGCTCCCAGTGCGGCTTCAGTTCGAAGTCGTAGGAGCGCTTCTCCCCCTCCTCCCGGACGACGACGTTGCCGGTCTCGTCCTCGCCGTCCGGCACGCCGTCCGAGACGATGTTGGGGAGCGTCAGCATCGTGTCGCGGAACGAGGTCTCGAGCGTGCGTGACTCGTCCTCAAGCGTCTTGAGCCGCTCGCCGAGAACGCGCACCTCTTCCTTGCGGGCGTCGGCTTCGGCGGCTGCGCCGCTCTTCATCAGGTCGCCGATGGCGCGGCTCGCCTCGTTCCGGCGCGCGCGCAGCTCTTCGAGTTCGCTCAGCGCCTGCCGCCACTGCTCGTCCGTCCGCGCGAGTTCCGCCACGACGCCGGAGTCCTCGCCGCGCCGCTCCAGCGAGCGGGCGATGGTCTGCGGGCTGCGGCGCAGCAGGTTCGTGCTAAGCATCCGGTTCCTCAGTGCTCCCGCTGGCCTTGCTCAAGCCGATGTGCCACTCTATAGCAGTGGCCGAGCGCACCTGCGGAAACAGCATCACGTCCCGGATCGTCGTCTGGCCGGTAAGGATCATGACGAGCCGGTCGATGCCGATGCCGAGCCCGCCGGTGGGCGGCATGCCGTGCTCCAGCGCGGTGAGGAAGTCCTCGTCCATCCGGTCGAGGTCCTCGCCCTGGTACTGCTTCCGCAGCTCCTCCTGCTCGGCGAGGCGCTCCCGCTGCACGTCCGGGTCGTTCAGCTCGGTGAACGAGTTGGCGATCTCCATGCCGGCGGCGAACGCCTCGAAACGCTCCGTGTAACGCGGGTTGTCCGGGCTCGCCTTCGCGAGCGGCGACATCTCGACCGGGTAGTCGACGAGGAACGCGGGCTGCACCAGCTTCGGCTCGACGAACGTGCCGACGAGCTTGTCGATGAGCCTGCCCCGGCTCTCGGCATACGTGGCGGCGACCCCGATGGCGCGCATCCTGTCGGCGAGCGATGCAGCGTCCGGATGGTCGTCCAGGTTGACGTCCGCGTACTGCTCGATGGCGTCGTGGAGGGAGATGCGCGGCCACGGGCCGGTGAGCCGGATGACCTCGCCGCCGTACTCGATGTTCGTGCCGCCCGTGACCTCGAGGGCGACCTGCGGCACCAGCGTCTCCACGAGCCGCATCACGTCGTTGTAGTCGGCGTACGCCTCGTACGATTCGAGCGAGGTGAACTCCGGGTTATGGGAGGCGTCGATGCCCTCGTTCCGGAACACGCGGCCTATCTCGTACACCTTGTCCATGCCCCCGACGATGAGACGCTTCAGGTAGAGCTCCGTCGCGATGCGGAGGTAGATCTCGCGGTCGAGCGCGTTGTGCCGGGTGACGAACGGCTGGGCCATCGCTCCGGCGGGGATGGGCACGAGCACGGGAGTGTCCACCTCCAGGAAGCCCCGCGCGTCGAAGAAGGCGCGGATGGCGGAGATGATGCGGCTGCGGGCGCGCATCGTCTCGTGCACCTCGCGATTGGAGATCAGGTCTAGGTAGCGCTGTCGGTAGCGCTGCTCGACGTCGCGCAGGCCGTGGAACTTCTCCGGCGGAGGCCGGAGCGCCTTTGCCAGCAGCGTAAGGCTCTCCACTGCGAGCGATATCTCGCCCATCTTCGTGCGGATCAGCGTGCCCGACGCTCCCGCGAAGTCGCCGAGGTCGAGGTCGTCCACCAGCGCGTAGTCGTCGCCGAGCGCGTCGCTGCGGATGAACAGCTGCAGCCGCCCCTCCGAGTCCTCGACGTCCGCGAACGACGCCTTGCCCATGCGGCGCAGGCGCACGATGCGTCCGGCGATGGTGGCGGCGGGGCCGTCGCCGCCCGCGGCTTCGGCGTCGGTGAAGGCGCGCGCGGCCTCAGCCGTCGTGTGCGTTCGGTGGAAGCGGGCGGGGTAGGGGTCTATGTCGCGCTGGCGCAGCCGCTCCAGCTTGGCTCGGCGGCTGGCGAGCAACTCGTCTCCGCGTTGGGGCATCGGCGTCTCCGGTTGAGAGGTTCCGTTCTACTGAACGGAGACGATGGTGATGGACTGAGAGCCGGAAGGCGTCTTGAACTCCACCTTCTGCCCGGCCTTCTTGCCGAGGAGCGCCTTCCCCAGCGGGGACTCGTTGGAGATGCGCCCGTCCGTGGGGGAGGCTTCCGTGCTGCCGACGATGGTGTAGGTGTCGGCCTTCTTCCCCTTCCCCATCTGTACCGCGACGATGGAGCCGAGTTCGACGATGTCGGAACTGGCCCCGGCCTGGGTGTGGTCGGGGATGATGACGGCGTTCGCGATCATCATCTCCAGCTCCTGGATGCGGCCTTCCACGAACGCCTGCTCGTTCTTCGCTTCCTCGTACTCGGCGTTCTCCAGTTCCCCGACTTCCTTGGAGTCCTGGATGCGTTCGGCCACTTCCTGGCGCCGCACGCTGCGGAGCTGGTCGAGCTCCTCTTCGAGCTCGTGGAGCCCTGCGGTCGTCAGATAGGTGCCTTCTAAGGCCATGGAGCAGCCCTCCGGTATGTTGGGAGAAAGCCGGGCGCCCGTGGGGGTTCCCGCTGTCAGGCGCTCGGCCTGCCTATTCTATCCGTAGCCCGCGGGTAAGTAAACGTCAGCGCACGGAAGCGCTGCGGGAAACCCCCCTAACCCTGCGAGCTAGTTTCATTGAACAGAGATTCAAACGAAGTCTAGACTTTGTGCCAAGAGTTTCAGGCGGCAGGACGACCTGCCGGACAGGGGAGCGGCGCTGCGGATAACGGGCGGAATGGCAAGAGGCGTACCGCTGAGTTCGCCCAGGGCGCCCGGCGTGAGACCCACGACCGACAGAGTGCGGAGCGCGTTGTTCAACATCCTCGCTCGGTACGGGATCGAGGACTCTTACGTCGCAGACCTCTTCGCGGGAACAGGCTCCCTGGGCATCGAGGCTCTCAGCCGGGGAGCGGCCCGTTCCGGGTTCGTCGAGGCAGACCGGAGGCAGATAGCAGTGATCAAGGCCAACCTGCAGACAGCGGGGTTCGCGGACAGGGCGGACGTTCACGCGGCGCGCGCCGAGGACGCCCTCGACCGTTTGGGCCGCTGCGACTTCCTGCTGATGGACCCGCCGTACACGCAGCCGTTCCCCGCCGCTCTCATCGCGCGCATCGGCGAGGCCGGTCTGCTGCGGGACGAGGGCATCCTGGTCTGCGGCCACTCCAGCCGCACCGCCGCGGACGACCGCTGCGGCACGCTCCTGAAGTGGGACGACCGCCGCTACGGCGACACGTCGCTGGCGTTCTACAGCCGCGCGGAGGCTGCGGCATGACGACTGCGATCTACCCCGGCCGCTTCGACCCGGTCACCGCCGGACACCTGGACATCCTCCAGCGGGCCTCCTATCTCTTCGAGAAGGTCGTCATGGCCGTGTTCGAGGCGCCGCAGAAGCAGACGATGTTCTCCACGGAGGAGCGCGTCCAGCTGATACGGGAGGCCGCCGCCGGGCTGTCGAACGTGGAGGTGCGGAGCTTCAGCGGCCTCGTCGTGGACTACGCGCAGGCCCAGGGAGCGACGGCCATCGTGAGGGGCATCAGGATGCACGCGGACTTCGAGTCCGAGTTCGAGATGGCGCTGATGAACCGGAAGCTCGCGCCCAACGTGGACGTGGTCTGCCTGATGACGGACGGACGCTACCAGTTCGTGCGGGCCTCTCTGCTCAAGGAAGTGGCGATGCTCGGCGGCGACATACGGGGACTTGCACCGGACAACGTTATCGCGGCGCTCGCGGAGCGCTTCGGACAACAGAGATAACAGGATCGAGGAACCAAGGAGGAAATCATGGAGTTACTGGACCTGGTGGACCGGCTGGAGAGCATGGCGGCTCAGTCCAAGAAGATGCCGATGACGAGCATGTCCATGGTGGACACGGAGCACATGCTCGGGCTGATAGACCAGCTCCGCGTGGCGGTGCCCCGCAGCATCCACGAGGCGCAGGAGCTGATCGAGCGCCGCGAGCAGATCGTCAACCAGACGATGATCGACGCCCGCCGCATCCGCTCCACCGCCGAGGGCGACGCCCGGCTGCTCGTCGACGAGACGGAGTTGGTGAAGGCTGCCCAGCAGCGCTCGGAGGAGATCATCCAGGACGCCAACAGCAAGGCCGACCGGATCATCAGCCTCGCGGAGCAGGAGGCGCAGCGGCGCCGCGACGGCGCGGACGACTACAGCCGCGACTGCCTCCACACGCTGGAAGAGCACGTCTCCAACATGCTGAACGAGATCCACGCGGGCCAGCGCGCCCTGCTGCCTGCGGTCAGCCTGTCCCGCTAAGCGCCTCGATTCCTCCTCCGGAGAACGCGCGCCCTTCCCCGCCGTAAAACGGCAGGGAGGGCGCTGTGCGTTTTGGCGTGGGTGGTGCACCTGCGCCGTGCGGATGGGCCGCACCCGCTATACTCCCTCCGTACTTCTCCTACGGAGGCTCGATACTCATGTCTGCCACGCGATCCCTGGCCGCTTACGTCGCGAGCGCGAATACGGAGGACCTCCCTCCGTCGATGCTCCACGAGGCGAAGCGCACACTCGTCAACATACTCGCAGTCTCACTCTCAGCTTCCGCCGACTCCGGCAGCCATGCCCTGATCGACTGGGCGCGTGACGAGGGCGCGGCTCCAAAGGCGTCGGTCGTCGGCTCAACGCTGCGAACGAGTGCGTTCAACGCCGCGATGGTCAACGGCTTCCTCGCACACCTGCAGGACTACGACGACACCCACTTCCCCACCGTGCTGCACCCGACCGCGCCGGTCTGGCCTGCAGTGCTGGCCGTCGCCGAGGAGCGCGGGACGTCCGGCAGGGAGACGCTCGCGGCGTTCGTGCTCGGCGCGGAGGCGGCGTGCCGCGTGGCGATGTCCGTGCACCCGTGGCACTACGACATGGGCTGGCACATCACAGGCACGGCCGGCGTCTTCGGCGCGGCGGCGGGCGCGGGCAGAGTGCTGGGGCTTGGCACGGACGAGATGAATATGGCGGTAGGCATCGCGGGGACGTTCGCCGCGGGCGTGCGGGAGGTGTTCGGCAGCCATGCCAAGGCGTTGCACCCCGCGAAGGCGGCGAGCAACGGCCTGCAGTCCGCGCGACTGGCGGCGCAGGGCTTCACCGGCGCCGACGACATCCTCGGCGGTCGACGCGGCTTCTGGCAGGTGCTGTCGCCGAACGGGCACGACGAGGCGGCGCTGCTCAGCGGCATCGGCGAGCGATGGGAACTCGGGAACAACGGCCTCAAGCCGTACGCCAACGGCGTCGTTTCGCACCCGATACAGGACGCGGTGATAACGCTGCGCAACGAGCACGGCATCGCGCCGGAGGACGTCGCCTCTATCAACGCCGAGGTGAACCCGCTGGTGCTGGAGCTGATGAACCGCGCGGAGCCCAGGCGCGGACTGGAGGGCAAGTTCTCGTTCCAGCACTGCGCCGCCGCTGCGCTGGTCGACGGCGCGGGGCACGACGCGCAGTTCTCCGACGCCCGCGTCGCCGACCCGGTCATCAGCGCGGTGCGGTCGAAGGTCAGTGCGACGATCGTTGAATCGATGCACGAGGACGAGGTGCGCCTCTCCATCACGCTCACCAGCGGACAGGTGCACTCCATCTACGTGGAGCACGCGACCGGTTCGCCGGAGAACCCGATGACCGACTCGGCGCTCGAGGCGAAGTACCGCTCCCTTGCGGGCGAGGCGCTCCCCGCAAGCCAGGTGGAGGAGCTGCTCGGCGCGGTGTGGGGACTGGACTCGGCGCCGAACGTCGAGCAGGTAGCGCGCCTCATGACGAAGGCGGAGGGGTGAGCCGATGACTGAGGAGATCTTCCATCACGACGCATACGTGCGCAGGTTCAACGCGCAGGTCACGGCGTCGGACGACAACACGGTAACCTTCGACAGGACGGCGTTCTTCCCCGGAGGCGGCGGTCAGCCGTGCGACGTGGGAACGATCGCGTGCGAAAGCGGCATCGAGCGGCGGGTCCTGGCCGTGAAGCGCCGCGACGGCGACATCTGGCACGAGTTGGACGGCTCCGCGCCCGCCGTTGGCGAGGCGGCGATGTGCACGCTGAACTGGCAGCACCGGCACGAGCTGATGCGGACGCACACGGCCTTGCACATCCTGTGCGGCGTTATCTGGCGCGACTTCGGCGCACACGTCACGGGCGGCAACATGACGCCGCTCGCCGCCCGGATGGACTTCGAACTCGAGAGCATGAGCGCTGACTTCGCCGAGCGCGTCGAGGAGTTGGCGAACGCGGAGATCGCGCTCGCTCGGGAGATCGGCGTCCGCTTCCTGCCCCGCGACGAGGCGATGGCCCACCCGGACCTGATCCGCACGAAGATCAACCTGCTGCCGGAGGGCATCGCTGAGGTGCGCGTCGTCGACATCGCCGGGCTGGACGTGCAGGCGGACGGCGGCACACACGTCGCCGACACCTCGGAGGTCGGCCGCATCCGCGTCGTCGGCCACGAGAGCAAGGGCCGCATCAACAAGCGCCTGCGCATCGCCGTCGAGGACGCCTGAGTTCCCGTCATTCCCGCGCAGGCGGGGATCCAGGTGACCGTCAGGTCACACGTGCGCAGCAGCGCACACGGCCCCCCTGTCATGTTGAGCGTAGCCCAAGGCGCAGCCTGAGGCGGAGTCGAAACATCTCTCGGGATGGTCCGGCTCATGGTGAGCCTGTCCACCACCCGTCATTCCCGCGCAGGCGGGAATCCAGGTGACCGTCAGGTCACACGTGCGCAGCAGCGCACGCAACGTCTTGTATTGAACCGCCTACCCCAAGGACGCAAGCGATTCCGGTCTGAGGTACCTGAAACTCTGAGGAGGCACTAGGGCGCCGATGTCTTCCAGCCGGACTTGACGGTGTGTTTGGTGGAACTTACCGATTCGAATGGCGATGGCTTGCCTGGCACCTCTTAGGTATTCGAAGAGCCTCTTGCGTGAGATGCCACTGTGCCCCTTGTGCTCTTGCCACAATGAAGACGCCGACCCTTCGTCTATGCCCAAGACTTCGAAATATCCGACAACGCGCCTCTCCGGGCTCGTCGCGTAGACAACCACATGTGTGGGTGGCTTTGAGAACTTGGCACGCCTGAATTCAACGCGCTTCTTGCCTGTAGCTATCTTTCGAACGTACTCAGGGTGAACCGAAAGCAATGCTACTGAGCAATCTTGGCTTCCAACCATTCGACTCCTCCACGTTCCAAGCGCATGATGGATTGTGGCGGCCTTAACCATATGCTCGCCGATTGTAGGGATTGCGCTGGAATAGCTTTCCTCAGGACGTGAGCCTGCCTGAAGAGAATCGCCAGCACTTCCTGTGTGGCCATCTCTTCGATATCGGAGTATGCATAGACAGTGCGCCTTCCAACGTATCTTGCAATCTCATCTGCCGAAGATGACGTCAGCGTCTCCTCGGCGACACCCAACGCCGTTATGGCATGCCAATCCTGCGACCTGTAGAAATACAAGACTGAACCCGCTGTGATACTTCTCGTGCTCGCGTTACACAGATACGCCTTTCGAATGCTGTTGCCAAACGGGTTGCGTTCGGGCAGTAGCGGAGGTCGCGCTTCAGGAAACAGACGATCGTGGAACTTGGGCTGAATGGGCACGATGAAAGCAGGTGCACCGAACGGGTTGTAGTACTTGGGTCCGAAAGCCACATGGTAATCCAGTGGGCTCAATGCACTGGTATCTGAACCGGGCTTGAGTGACTTCGCGAATACGTACTCTCCCAACCCCGAGAGGACTTCCTGTTGCTTGAACCCGAAGGATGGAAAGAATACAGCTGTGCCTTCATGTTTGGGGAGCACAGTTACATAGCAAGTTTCATAGTCGTTCACAAAGGCATAATCAAGAACCGGCTTGAGGAGAAGCTCTCCGTACCGTTTTCCAGCGAAAGATTCAGAAACCTTGAACAAGCATATCTTGAGAGTCTTTCCTGGCAAATCGAACTCGGCAGGAGTTTCATCCTTAACGATTGTAACCGCTGCAATGGTTTCTTCATGTATAACCCACGACGTACGATGTTCACGTTGGCACTTTTCGAGCCATCTGTCGAAACCAGGGTAATCGTTACGCAAACTCTCGAAGATGGGGTCGTCGACATCCAGTTGATGAGCCTCAACTTGCTCCACTAGTGGCAATGGGGCGGCAGGCGTAGGAGAGAGTCGTTCGAGAAGGGTGATTGCACCACGAACAGTCATGACTCGTTCAGCGAGCCCCAAGCGAGCGGCCCTACTGCGGAGCCTTGCGTCGTCCGTTATTAGGACATCTACCGCATTCCCTAGTGCTGCAGCAAGCATGCACTGGTCAACCCATCCATTCGACCCTTCAGGGTATTGGCCCAACGTTTCGATGATTACAGATTGAATTCGAGGCGGAGATTGAAGAGGCGGGTATTTACGATTCAAGAGCGTGCGTGCTTCTCTTGCAGATGGGTCAGGGTGTCGGCCTGCATCACTGTTGGATGCAGGGTGACTGTGTAGTGAGTGCACGTGCTGGTTAGCGAGGCTGATAAACGCAACTGCAGAGGATGCACCTGCCTCAATCTGGCCCAAACCAAGTGGTTCAGCGGCAATCAGGATGTTGGTGTCCAACAGAAAACGCAACTTTGCATCCTCTTTGCTCTTGTCGGGTTCCAATTCTTCATGGATGGGATCCTTGCTTACTACCCATTTTGCCTGCGAGGTTGGTTGTCTTGTCGAGGGGAGCGTGTCACATGATGCTTGCTGCTGGAATGCGGCGATCACCGCCACAACCCGCCGCCCATCCCACTGCGACACCGCCCCATTGTGCGGACGACGCCTCCCTCTCTACCATGGTTCCATGACCGTGATGCGGCAACCGGTATTGGCGCGATGCTACGGAATGAGACGGAATGAACACCCGCCGGCGGCCCCAACTTCTGTTTTCATTGGTATTGTTGGTTTCTTGGTCGCGGGAAGCAGGCCACAGCCATGAAAACGCCCCTACCAAGGCGACCAAGGATGCCAGAACGCAGGGTCCGTTTACTCGTAGATGACCGACCAAGAATGCCAGATCCGGCTGCCGTTGGCATTCTTGGTCACGCCTGAACCCGCCGGTGCTACAATCCCGCCAGAACAGGAGGACGCGTCATGCTGAACCAGCAGGAGAATGAACGCCTCACACAGGTTGGTGCCGGTACGCCGATGGGCGAAATGATGCGCCGCTACTGGCATCCCGTCGCCGCCACCGCCGAGCTCGATGACCGCCCCACCAAGGCGGTGCGCATCCTGGGCGAGGACCTCGTCCTCTACAAGGACAAGTCTGGCACGCTCGGCCTCATCGACCGCTTCTGCCCCCACCGCCGCGTCGACCTCTCCTACGGCATACCTGAGGAGCACGGCCTGCGCTGCATGTACCACGGCTGGATGATGGACGAGACCGGCCAGTGCATCGAGCAGCCGTTCGAGGAGACCGTCCACCCGGACGGGCGCTTCAAGGAGAAGGTGAAGGTCGCGGGCTACCCTGTGCAGGAGATGGGCGGGCTCATCTTCGCGTACATGGGCCCTGCACCCGCGCCGTTCCTGCCCGTCTGGGACCCGTTCCAGTGGGACGACGCCGTGCACGACGTGGGCATCACGACGCTCGACTGCAACTGGCTCCAGTGCATGGAGAACTCGCTGGACCCGGTGCACGTCGAGTGGCTGCACCGCTTCTACACGAACTACCAGCAGGCGATCTCGCCCGACCTCATCGCGACGATGCCGCCGCGCATCCCGCACCAGGAGATCGGTTTCGACGTCTTCGACCACGGCATCATCAAGCGCCGCGTGCTGGAGGGCTACACCAGGGAGCACGACGACTGGAAGGTCGGCCACCCCATCCTCTTCCCGCAGATCCTCTACGTCGGCGGCTTCCAGTCCAAGACGCTCCAGTACCGCGTGCCGATAGACGACACGCACACGCTGCACTTCATCTACTACTCGTGGCGGGTCGCGCCGGGGCAGCCGGTGCCGAAGCAGGAGCGCATCCCCTACAAGTACGTCCCGCACCGCGACGCCTCAGGCCGGTACGACACCACCTTCACGGTGGACCAGGACAAGATGGCCTGGGAGACGCAGGGACCTGTGGCGAAGCGCTACCTGGAACGGCTCGGCAAGTCTGACGTGGGCATCATCCTCTACCGCAGGCTGCTGACCGAGCAGATGCAGATCGTCGCTGATGGCGGGGAGCCGATGAACGTGTTCCGGAGCAGGGAAGCGGCGGAGACCATCAACGTTCCGACGGAGCACATGGCGCTCGGCAGGGACAAGGTGCCGCGGATCAAGTTCATCCCGCTGGAGGCCGGCATCAGCGGCGCCGAGGACGACATCCGCTACGCCGTGGAGTCCTGGTACGTCGGAGAGACGGCTAACACCTAGGCAGGCCGCACGCGGAAGAGACGCCTGATCATGGCCCAGCGCAGGCTGCTCCATGACCATTCCGCGTCCCGCAGGTCGCTCAGCGGCACTCTTCCCGGCGCGTACCGGTGCAGGATGTACGCGTGTGTGATGCGCCGGATCTGCCGGCGCTGCTCCGGCAGCGCTTCCGATAGCATCGCTGCGTACTCAGACGGGGTCTGGTCGGGCCGTTTCCGCAGGCCAAGTGCTGCGCCGAGGCGGCACATCTTGGCGAACAGCTCGCCTGAGCGTGGGAGCGCACCCAGCTTCCACCACCACTCGCGCCACAGCAGCACGGGCGTGGAGACCGCCACGGCGCCCGCGAGTGCAAGCAGCGCAACGAGCCACGCGGGCATCTCCCTGCGTGGGGTGAAGTCGACGTCGAACGTATCCTCTTCCTCGTCCTCCAGCAGGTCCCCCAACTCACCGATGTCGATGTCTTCTGTCAGCAGGGGAGACTCGCCGAAGTCCACCCCGCCGAACTCGATGGCGTTGGGGGGCGTCGGTTCGAAGCTCACCCAGCCGTAGCCCGGGAAGTACGCCTCGACCCAGGCGTGGTAGTTGAGCTCCAGCACCTCGTACGCGCCGAGGATGGTGTTGAGGCGTCCGGGAGCGTAGCCCAGCACGTACCGGGCGGGTATGCCCACGGAGCGCATCAGCACCGCCGCCGCGGAGGCGTAGTAGTCGCAGTACCCCTGCTGCAGCACGAAGAGGAAATGGTCCACGCCGTCTGCGTCATCGGCCGGAGCGGCGATGTCCAGGTTGTACGGCACCCGTCGGAGGTAGTTGCGGATGGCCACCGCCTTGTCGAAGGGGTTCTCTTCATTCGTGGCGAGGGTTTCGGCGAGCACGCGCACGCGGTCGGGCAGCGTGTCAGGCAACTGGAGGTAGGCCTCCGTCCACTCCGGGTACTCCTCGCCCGCCCGTCGCAGTTCGAACGGGGTGGCGATCGATTCGAGCCCGGTGCTTATGTAGTTCATGTTGACGCGCGTCGGGAAGTACTCCCGGCCCTTGGAGAAGCGCACCTGCACCGCGCCGGGGCCGGATGTGGGGGTCGTCAACGCCTCGGCGGGCTCGTCGAAGTCGACAGGCAGCCCGCCGGAGAAGAGCGTGTCGGTTGCGGCGGCGATGCGGAACGCGTTGGTCCGGGGCGCCAGGCGGCTTTCGTCCGAAGGGTCGACGTCCTCGAACGGAACGAACTCGGATTCCTCGGCGGTCTCCCATCCGCTGCTGGTGTAGACCGCGTAGGAGCGGGCGCGCCAGTATGCCCGGGGGCCGCTCACGAGGAAGAGTAGTTCGTCGGTGAGCTCGGGGTTTCCCTGGAACCGGGTCTCCTGCTCGAACGTGATGGTCTTGTAGTCCCGGCGGGACGGCAGCGCGCTGAACAGCCTGCTGAAGTGCGCTCCTATCTCCTGGGCCGTGTCGTCTACCGCGCGTGAGACCACTCCGAGCGGGGCGACGTTGGGCGTCGGGAGCGCCGCGATCGCCGCAGTCACCAGCATCCCGAGCGCGAGCACGATACCGGACTGCGTAAGCACGGTTCGAGCGTCGAATACTGCGCCGCGTCCGCGCCATCCTTCTATCCGCCGGACCGTGCTGAGATGTATGAGGAGCATGACGCCTGTCGCCATGAAGATGCCGAGTCGCCAGCCCAGGCTTCCCGGCAGGTTGGAGAGGGCGAAAGCGAGCACCACTCCGCCGAACAGCACCGTCGACCAGCCGTGCGCACTGCGGAGCGCCAGCCAGACGCTGGATACGCACAACAGCCAGACGGCGAACGAGAGGAACATGGCGAACTCGATCGTCCCGGCCTGCGTCTCGTCCGTGGAGATGGCCGCTATCCACTGCGCGATGTCCTCGATCGCGTTGACGGCACGGGCCGTGATCGCGAACCCCTCGGCCGCGGTCGTGCCCGCATACGCCGACAGCAGCAGACCGGCAGCGACGGTGGCGACGATCGCGCGGCGGGCGGTCCAGCCCCGCTGGTGCATCGCCCAGCCTGCCGCGCCTCCCAACACGCCGATGAGGAGCGGAGCCGGCATCCCCGGCACCCAGTTCCCCTCCTGCAGGGGCATGACGACGGAGAACAGCACGAGTCCCACCAGCGTGAGCGTCAGTCCCATCCCCCCGATGAAACGTTCCCACAGAGAGATGACGTCAACAGCCTGGGCGCGGGCGATGAGCGTGGTCACGGCAACGTACCCTGCAGCTCGCGGGCCGGTACCGCGAGCCCCGGCGGAGCGGAGTGGTAGTCCAGCCGCTGGCCGATCTCGTCCCCCATGCGGATGACGTAGGCGTCGAACCCGGCGCCGCGCGCCATGGAAGTGCCGCGCCCTGCCTTGAAGCTGGGAGCGTCCAGGAGCACCGGAACGACCGCCGCGCCGGTGGCGCGCAACATCTCCACGGCGGAAGAGACGGAGGTGGGAGGCGCGGCGGTGATGAGCACGATGCTTGCGCCCGTGCTCAGTTCGTTCTTGACCGCTTCCGACACCTCCTGTACGCCTCCTGCGCTGCCGGGTTCGATCAGCGCAAGCGCCTGGAAGATGCGCCCCATCTGCGCGATGCCCGGGGCGGCAGGGATGATGAGTTGCTCTTGCCCGGAGAACACCGCGCCAACGCTCCGTCCCGAGTCCAGGAAGCGTTTCGCCACCGATGCGGCAGTCGTCACGCTGTACTCCACGGTGCTCTCGGTGCCTTCCCCCTCTTGGACGCGCTCGTCGAGGTCGAGCACGACCCATATGGCGTCGGCCGGGCCGGACGGTTCGCGGTCGAACTCCTTCACCATGAGCCTGCCGGTATGTGCGGTGGCGGGCCAGTGCACCCTGCTCACCGCGTCGTGCGACGTGTACTCGCGCACGGTGGACGCGATAGGGCTGGGAGTGAAGGTGCGTCCGTGGATGATGCCCTCCGTCCAGCCTCTGCCGGAGAGCACGAAGAAATCGGAAAGGTCCACGGTAGCGGGGTAGATGAGCGCCGTCTGCGGGTTCCCAAGGCGCATGGTCCTGCTGAAGAGGCCGAACGGGTCGCGGCTGGTTATCTCCAGCTCCCCGAACCGGTAGATGCCGCGGCGCTCACAGTGACTGGACGATGTCCAGACAGCTGAGCCGTACGGCCAGAGGGTAGCGATGCGCCCGGCGCGTCCGAAGGGCTGCGTATCGTGCTGCACTTCCAGCAGCAGTTTCGGCCACCAGTGGGTGTTGCGCAGAACGATGCGCTCTTCCAGGGTATCGCCCACTTGGAGGTAGGAAGTCAGCCGTTGCACGCCGCCTTCTATGCGGCGCGCCGCAAGCACGCTGGAGAGGAAACCGAGGGCCGGAACGACGAGCAGGCCGAGGAAGAGGCGGTAGTAGAGCGCTCCGCCGGTGGAGAACGCCAGGATCAGCAGCAGCGCCCCCACGCTTGCCCACACGATGCGCGTTTTCACCGCGGCATCCCCGCTGTCGGACGCTGCCCCGGCGCGTCATGCGCCGGGGAGCGCTCCCGCTACCGGCGTCTGTTCCAGCACGTCCGCTATCGCGTCTGCGGACGTGGTGCCCTGGATACGTGCCGCCGAGCTCAGGATGACGCGGTGCCCGAGCGCCGGATATGCCAGCGCCTTCACGTCGTCCGGCAGCGCGTAGTCTCGTTCTTCGAGCAGCGCCTTAGCCTGGACGAGCCTGAAGAGCGCCAGCGAGCCCCTTGGCGACGCGCCGAGATAGAGGCTGCCGTGGTTCCGCGTCGCATCCGCTATCGCGACGATGTACTCCTTCACGTCGTCCGAGACGTGGATGCTGCGTACCGCGTTCTGAAGCGCGACGAGGTCGCTTTCATCAACCACCGCCTCCAGCTGCTCCACCGGGTGTGCGTACTGTTGCGCTTCCAGCACCCGGATCTCGTCCTCTTTGTCCGGGTAGCCGAGGTGCAGGCGTACGAGGAACCTATCCAGTTCGGTCTCGGGCAGCGGGAACGTGCCCTCGTACTCGATGGGGTTCTGCGTCGCCATGACGATGAAGGGCTCCGGCATGGGATGCGCCACGCCGTCGACGGTGACCTGGCGCTCCTCCATCGCCTCAAGGAGCGCTGCCTGGGTCTTGGGTGACGCGCGGTTGATCTCGTCCGCGAGGACGACCTGCGCAACGATGGGGCCCTCTCTGTATTCGAACTCGCCGTTCTTCTGGTTGAAGACGGATACGCCGGTGATGTCGGCAGGGAGCAGGTCGGGTGTGAATTGGATGCGCCGGAAGGTGCCGCCGATTGACCTCGCGATGCTGCGGGCAAGCATCGTCTTGCCAACGCCCGGCACGTCCTCGATGAGGAGGTGGCCGCGGCACATCAGCGCCATCACGGCCAGCTGCTCTTCGTCCCCCTTGCCGAGGATCACCTTCCCGAGGTTGTCCAGCAGCCTCTCGGCGACTTCCCGTGCCCCTGTTATGTCCAAGGTACGTCCGGAAACTACCAACGTCTCCTCCTGTGCGGCTCGCCCGTAAACACCGCATGATATAGAGCACGGGGGCGGGTGCGTCAAATCGGAGTGGAACGTGAGTCCGTGACGCTCTGCAGACGCCTGAAGCAGTACGCAACGGGAGGCTGGTGCTGTACGCTAGTACACCGAGAACGCTTGCAGAGGCCCGCATTTGACGCACTACTACCCTGCCTATCTGAACATCACGGGACGCCGCGCTGTCGTTATCGGCGGCGGTGAGGTCGCTGAGCGCAAGACCGCGCAGCTCATCGCCTCCGGCGCGGACGTCACGCTTGTCAGCCCCGGTGCCACGCCCGGACTGGAGCGCCTGGCGTCGGAGGGCCGTGTGCGCTGGATACGCCGGACATACGCTCCCGGCGACCTTGCCGGAGCGTGGCTGGCCATCGCCGCAACCGACGACGCCGACCTGCATCGTTCCATCCATGCGGAAGCAGAACGTGAGAAGACATTGCTCAACGTGGTGGACGTTACCGAGCTGTGCGGGTTCATCGCGCCGTCCATCGTCCAGCGCGGACCCGTTACGGTGGCGATCTCCACGGGTGGAGCGAGCCCGGCGCTCGCACGGAAGCTGCGGGAGCTGATGGGCGGCGACCAGAACCCTGTGCACTACGACCACGACGCGTTCTGCCGGTGTATCGAGTGGGCAGACGCTGCAGACGCGCTTGCGGACGTTCGTGCGGAATTGAAGGCGCAGGACAGGAATGCGCCGCCGGAGGCGTGGCAGGAGGCGATGGACGAGGAGTTGCTGGAGCTGGTCCGGGCGGGTAAGAGCAGCGAGGCGCGGCAGCGGCTGCGTGCCGCGCTGCTTGCGGGCGCGGAGTCGTAGGCCGATGCGCATCGTCATGACCGGTCTGAGCCACCACACCGCTCCGCTGGAGATGCGGGAGCGGTTGAGTATCACGAGCGAGACACTGCCGGAGGCGCTCGGAACACTGCGGCGCCACGCCGGAGACGGCGTCATCGTGGGGACGTGCAACCGGACGGAGGTCTACACGCTCGCGCCGTCCCTCGAGCGCGGAGAGCGCGCCATCGAAGGTTTCATCGAAGAGCAGTTCGAGGTCGACGTGGAATCCGTCCGCAAGCATCTGTACACCCTGGACCAGAGCGAGGCGGTAGCGCATCTCTTCCGCGTCGCGTCGGGACTCGACTCGCAGATCCTCGGCGAGTCGGAGGTGCTCGGACAGGTTCGGGGTGCGTTCAGCGCGGCGA
This sequence comes from Dehalococcoidia bacterium, assembly GCA_965220655.1. GTDB lineage: Bacteria > Chloroflexota > Dehalococcoidia > Lucifugimonadales > Australimonadaceae > Bin16. The sequence goes on from CBDCQO010000008.1 coordinate 52,973, forward strand.
GGCAGCAGGGCATCCGCGGCGGGGTCATGGCGCACTTGTTCCACAGTGCGCTCCGCACCGGCAAGCGCGCTCGCACGGAGACGGCCATCGGCCGCAACGCCCTCTCGCTGAGCCGTGCGTGCATCGCGCTGGCGCGGCGGGCCATCGGAACGCCGGAGGGCAAGCGCGTGCTCATCATCGGCGTGGGGGAAGCCTCCCGCCTCGCCGGTCTTGCGCTGCGGGACGCCGGAGCCGCAAGCATCGTCATCGCCAACCGGACTCCCGCGAATGCTGCTGAGCTCGCACGGGAGCTGGATGCGGAAGTCGCGCCGCTGGACAACCTTGCCTCGTTGCTTGCGCAAGCCGACCTTGCCGTTACCGCGACTGCCGCGCCGGACTTCATCCTGTCCGCGTCGCTCATCGAGGAGGCGGCAGCCGGAAGGAACGGGACCCCGCTTGCGATCATGGACATGGCTGTTCCGCGTGACGTCGACCCTGTGGCCGCGGCGGTCCCGGGCGTCCACGTCTATACGTTGGACGACGTGGAATCGCTGGCGGAGGCCAATCGGCAGCAGCGCGAGTCCGAGGCCCGTCAGGTGGAGGCCATAGTTGTTGAGGAGACGGCGAAGTTCCGGCAGTGGTGGAAGGCGCGTGGTGTTACCCCGACCATCGCAGCGATACGCCACGATGCCGAAGAGATACGCGCAGCCGAGGTCGCCCGGACCGTGGAGCGCATGGACGGACTGTCGGAGGAAGACGCCCGGCGCATCGAGCAGATGACCCGGGCGCTGGTGAAGAAGCTTCTGCACCAGCCGACGGCGCACCTGCGCGAGCGCAACGACGAATCCGTGACGCAGTCCGCTCGTCAGCTCTTCGGACTGGACGAGTAGCGCGTTCGGCCATGCCGCGCACGCTCACTATCGGGACACGCGGGAGCAGGCTGGCGCTCGCGCAGACACACGCGGTCGCCGGCGCGCTCGCATCCGTTGCTCCCGGCTGGGACGTCCGTATCGAGACCATCGCGTCGACAGGGGATGAGCAGCCGGAGGCCGCTATCGAGACGCTGGGACTCGGTGTGTTCACGTCCGCCATCGAGCGGGCGTTGCTCGACGAACGGGTAGACCTTGCCGTGCACAGCCTGAAAGACCTCCCGACCAGCCAGCCGAACGGGCTGACTGCTGTGCCGGTGCTGGAACGGGAAGACCCGCGTGACGTGTTGATAGACCGCTGGAACGTAGGCCTGCTCGACCTGCCGGAAGGTGCGCGCATCGGCACGAGCAGCCCGCGCCGTGCCGCGCAGATCGCTCACGGACGCAAAGACATCTCGCTGCTCCCCATCCGTGGGAACGTGGAGACGCGCATCCAGAAGTCGGAAGGGCCGGACTACGACGGCGTTATCGTCGCGGCGGCAGGGGTAGAGCGCTTGGGGATGACTGAGCGCATAGCGGAGCGCCTCTCTCCGCACGTTTGCACCCCCGCCCCCGGGCAGGCTGCGCTGGCCGCCGAGGCGCGCTCGGACGACCGTGAACTGCTTGCTCTCTTGCGCCAACTCGTGCACCAGCCGACCGAGGCAGCGGTCGAGGCGGAACGTGCCCTGCTGCGCGCCGCGGGCAGCGGCTGCCGCCTGCCGCTGGGAGCGTTCGCTGAGGTGCAGGGAGACCGGATGCGGCTGTTCGCGACGGTGACGCCGTCGGACGGCTCCACGAGTTACCGGGTTGAAGTGACGGGGAGCGCGTCCGAGCCCGACCTGCTGGGCCGGGCCGCATACCAGGCGTTCTTGGAACAAGGGGCTTCTGCGCTGCTCGAAGAGGCAGGCCGATGACGACGAGCGGCGCGGTCTACCTCGTGGGGGCCGGCCCCGGAGACCCCGGCCTCATCACGGCCAGAGGCGCGGAACTCCTGCGGAAGGCGGACGTGGTGGTGTATGACCGCCTCGTCTCGTCCGCAGTGCTCGCGCTTGCGGCGGATGCCGAGCTCGTCTACGTGGGCAAGGAACCGGATACGCCCAGCGAGTTCCAGACGTTCATCAATGAGCAGCTCGTGGTGGCCGCATCGGCAGGGAAGACAGTGGTCCGCTTGAAGGGCGGCGACCCGTTCGTATTCGGGCGTGGCGGCGAGGAGGCGATGGCTCTCGCCGAGGCAGGAGTGCGGTTCGAGGTAGTCCCCGGTGTTACGTCTGCTATAGCGGTGCCCGCTTATGCCGGTGTGCCGGTTACGCACCGGGACATCGCGGCCGCGTTCACGGTCGTTACAGGCTCTGAAGACCCTGCCAAACCGGACCCCCAGGTGGACTGGAAAGCGCTCGCGAACGTGGGTGGAACGCTTGTGGTGTTGATGGGGTGGCAGAGCCTCCCGGCGATCGTCCGGACGCTGCTTGCGGAAGGACGCTCTGCGGACACTCCCGCCACAGTGACCCAGTGGGGGACGCTCCCGAACCAGCGCTCGGTGAGCGGCACACTGGCGGACATCGTGGAGAAGGGCAACGAGGCCGGGATCACGTCGCCGGTTGTCACGGTCATCGGCGGGACCGCCGCCTTGCGGCCCGCTCTCCGTTGGTTCGACCGCACCCCGCTCTTCGGCAGGCGCGTGCTGGTCACCCGCTCGCGAACGCAGGCCGGTACGCTCAGCGCCTTGCTCACGGCGCACGGGGCCGAGGCGGTGGAACTGCCCACGATCGCGGTGAGACCGCTCTCCGATACGTCGGCGCTGGACGCTGCGTTGGCTGACCTCACCGGTTTCGACTGGGTCGTCCTGACGAGCACGAATGGCGTGGACGCTGTGTTCGGTCGCCTCGAGGCAGCCGGAAGGGACGCGAGGGCGTTCTCGCAGACCAGGGTAGCGGCTATCGGGCCGGCTACGGCGGCTGCGCTCCTGGGCCACGGCATCATCGCCGACCTCATGCCTGCGGCGTACACAACGCGCTCCGTCGCCGACTCGTTCGCATCGCTCGACGTCCGGGGCGCCCGCATCCTCTTGCCGCGAGCAGACATCGCACCGCCCACGCTGCCCGACGGCCTCCGGGAGATGGGGGCGCTTGTCACTGAGATCAACGCCTACCACACAGCCGTACCGGAGGATGCATCGGCGGCCGCCAGGGAGACGCTCGCCTCTGGTACGATAGACGCGGTGACGTTCACGAGTTCCTCTACGGTGCGGAACCTCGTGAGCATGCTCGGAGGTGCGGAGCTCATCAACGGGTGCAAGGTGGTCTCCATCGGCCCCGTTACGAGCAGGACCGCCTCCGAGCTTGGCGTGCGGGTGGATAGAGAAGCTGCGGAGCATACCGTGTCCGGCGTAGCGAACGCCGTGCTGGAGGTTCTGGGCGATGAGTGAGCTACTGGCAAGACGGTCGGCCCCTGCCGGGAGTGCCGCATTCCCCGCGGTTCGCCCGCGGAGGCTGCGGCGCACGCCCGCCCTCCGGGAACTGGTGCGTGAGACGTCGCTGCGCCCCGCCGATCTCGTTTACCCCGTGTTCGTAACGCACGGACGCGACGTTCGTGTGCCCATCGACCCCATGCCGGGGCAGGCGCAGGTTTCCATAGATAACCTCATCCGGGAAGCGGCGGAAGCGGAGCAGCTCGGCATCCGTGCGGTGCTCCTGTTCGGCCTCCCGCCGGGCAAGGACGGACTTGGCACCGGCGCGTATGACCCGAACGGCATCATCCAGGAAGCGGCGTCGGCCTTGAAGCAGGCCCTTCCGGATGTGCTCGTCATAACCGACGTGTGCCTCTGTGAGTACACGGACCACGGCCACTGCGGCGTACTGCTCGACGACGGCACCGTCGATAACGACGCGACGCTCGACCTGCTTGCTCGCACCGCGGTCTCGCAGGCCGACGCCGGAGCGGATATCGTCGCACCTTCCGCGATGATGGACGGGCAGGTGGGGGCGATCCGGGCCGCGCTCGACGCAGCCGGGCATATGGACGTGCCGGTGATGGCATATGCATCCAAGATGGCGTCCGCCTTCTACGGACCGTTCCGTGTCGCGGCCGAGTCCACCCCGCAGTCCGGCGACCGCAAGGCGTACCAGATGGATGGCGCGAATGCGCGGGAAGCGATGCGCGAACTGCAGCAGGACGCCGCCGAAGGCGCCGACGTCCTCATGGTTAAGCCTGCGCTCGCGTATCTGGACGTGATCGCGCGGGCGCGTGAGGCGTTCGACCTCCCCATCGCGGCCTACAACGTCTCCGGCGAGTACGCGATGCTCAAGGCTGCCGCGGCCAACGGCTGGTTGGACGAGCAGACCGCGACGTTGGAGACGCTCACCAGCATCAAGCGTGCCGGGGCCGACATCGTCATCACCTACTTCGCGAAGGACGCCGCCAGGCTCCTGCGGAGCAACGCCTGACCCATGACCGACGCCGGCGCCAGGCAACACGTTGTAGACAATCTCATCGAGCGGCACGCCGCTGTCTTCGAACCTGTCGGCGGTTCCGCGGATGTGGACCTCGCTGTCAGAACAGGCGACGGCCAGTACGTGGAAGTCGTCATCAGGGAGCCGGTATCGCCGGAAGAGGGCCGTTCCTTCCTCATGCGACGCTTCCGCCCGCGTCCGCACCTGTTCATCATGTGTGTCACTGAGGGTCCCGAAGCCTGGCTCCTGCCCTCCGTCGTGTTCGAGCGCTTCGCCACGGGCGCGCCCGGCGAACCCGAGTGGGTCCTTCACCTCGACGCTCCCTCCGACGAGCCGCTGAGCGACCGCCTCTCGGTCTATCGAGAGCGTTGGGCGCTCATCGCCAACTACACCGAGTACCGCTCGACCCTGAGCGACCCGCTGGCCCTGCGGGTTAGGATAGCGATGCTCTGATGCGGCTCGATAACTCGGATCGACTCTTCGCCCGCGCTCGCAGGCTCATCCCCGGCGGTGTCAACAGCCCTGTCCGCTCGTTCGGAGCGGTCGGAGGGACCCCTCCCTTCATCGACAGCGGCCGTGGCGCGCGCGTCCGGGACGTGGACGGCAACGAATACCTCGACTTCGTTGGCTCCTGGGGGCCGCTCGTGTTGGGCCACGCGCATCCCGCAGTGGTCGAGGCGGTGCAGCGCGCAGCGGCGGACGGCACCAGCTTCGGCGCCCCGACGGAACGCGAGCTGGAGCTCGCCGAGCTCATAGCGCGCGCCATGCCGTCGATCGAGATGCTGCGCCTCGTGAACTCCGGCACCGAGGCGGCGATGAGCGCCATACGCATCGCCCGCGCCTACACGGGCCGCAGCAAGCTGATCAAGTTCAATGGAAACTATCACGGTCACGCGGACGGACTGCTCGTGAAAGCGGGCTCCGGCGCGGCGACCTATGGCGTCCCGACGAGCGCGGGTGTGCCTGTCGGCTACGCCGCCGAGACGCTCGTCGCGGAGTACAACGACCTCGCCTCGGTCGAGGCGGTGTTTGATGCGAACGTGAACCAGGTCGCGGCGGTTATCGTCGAGCCGGTCGCGGGCAACATGGGCGTTGTTCCACCGGCGGACGGCTTCCTGGTCGGCCTGCGCAGACTCTGCGACGACAACGGCGCGCTGCTCATCTTCGACGAGGTCATCACCGGCTTCCGCGTCGCGTTCGGCGGTGCGCAGGAGCGCTATCGCATGAGGCCGGACCTCACGTGCCTTGGCAAGATCATCGGCGGCGGGCTGCCTGTGGGCGCCTACGGCGGGCGCGCCGACGTGATGCAGATGGCCGCCCCGCTCGGCCCTGCCTACCAGGCAGGGACGCTCTCCGGCAACCCGCTTGCCACGGCTGCGGGCATAGCCTGCCTGCGGGAACTCGCGAAGCCGGGCGTTTACGAGGCGTTGGAAGCGCTGGGAGCGGAGACCGAGGCCGGACTGCGCGCTGCCGGAGACGCTACGGGTGTCGAGGTCACTGTGAACCGGGTCGGCTCTGCCCTCACTGCATTCTTCACCGCGTCGCCGGTGACGACGTGGGAAGAAGCTGCGTCCTCGGACACGGGCCGGTACGCCGGGTTCTTCCACGGCCTGCTGCAACGCGGGGTCTACGTGGCGCCGTCGCAGTTCGAGGCGGCGTTCGTCTCGCTCGCGCACACCACGGAAGACATCGCGTTCGCCGCGGAGCAGGCGCGGGAAGCGATGGGGTCGCTGTAGGATAGAACTGTGAAGATGCGTTCCACGTTAGCCCTTTACCTCACAGTAGTCGTTGTCGCATTGGGCGTCCTCACGGGATGCCCCTCCGGGCCTACCCCAACACCTGCTGTCCCGACTGACGGCGTGCTGGACGTCGACATGCGGAACTACGTCTACGAACCGAAGGCATTCGAGTTCAAGGCCGGCGAAACGGTCGAATTCCGCTTGATATCCGAGGATGAACCGCATACCTTTACCGTGAAGGAGTTGGGTATCAACTGGGTGGTGCCGAAGAACGAGGAGCCACAGGTCGAGACCTTCACCTTCAGCGAGGCTGGAACCTACAGGCTCGTGTGCACGGTGGCCGGACACGAAGGCTCAGGGATGGTTGGCAAGATTACCGTCGTGGAGTAATCTCGCCGGACAAACTGCCGGGAAAGGAGCACACCCATGTCAGACGCAGAACAGATTTACCTAGACCTCGTGCGTTACGGGCATATCTTGAGCGGCATACTCTGGATAGGCATCCTGTACTTCTACAACTTCATACAGGCGATCGCTCTCCCACGAATGCCGGCAGAAGCCAGGCCGCACTACCAGACGACCATCCTGCCGTTCTCGCTGAACGTCTTCCGCTGGGCGTCGCTCTCGACCCTCCTCTTCGGCCTCCTCTTCATCATCAGCGCAGAGGCTGGCGTAGGCGACCTCAATGCCGGTGGCTCCTACCTGCTGGACACGGCTCGCGGGAAGTCGATCCTCATCGGTGGTACGCTGGGCATCATCATGGCCTACAACGTCTGGATGATCATCTGGCCGAACCAGCAGAAGATCATCGCGGCGGTGTCCGACACGCTGGCGAACGGGACTGCCGCTCCGGCCGATCAGCCGAAGTGGGCGCGCACCGCTCTGCTGGCTTCCCGCACGAACACCATGCTCTCCATCCCCATGCTCTTCTTCATGGTGGCTGCGGTGCATCTGCCGGTCATCTGGAGCTAGTCGAGCACGAGAAAGGAGCGTCATCATGAAGAATCCTCTCGACACCGTCAAAGGCACGATTACCGCTGGGATCGTCATCACGATCGTACTGGTCCTGATCGTCGTGGTTGCCTTCTGATCCGACTCTGCAAGCAAGTGCAAGAAGAGCGGGAGCCATCGGCTCCCGCTCTTTCGTTAACCACGGTTCGCCGACGGCAGATTACTTCGCCAGTAGACGCTCCCGCAGCGCCGGGGTTTCCGCCATGTCCAGCATCGTCCACGCCATCGCCACCGCGCCGTCGTACAGCGCCTGGTCGGCGGCGGGCGTGGCGCATGCCGCCGCGAACTCCGGCTGGTGGTTCACCGCCGGCAGCGACTCGATCCCTATCGCCGGATGGATGGAGGGCAGGGCGAGCGAGACGTTCCCCATGTCGGTTGAGACAGGGGTCGCGGGACTCGATTCGCCGGGCGCGGGGAACCGCCGCCCGAGGCGCTCCGCGTTCCGCTGGTACGCCGCCGCCATCTCCAGGTCGTGTTCGAGGTGTGCGAACGGCCTGTCGCCGCCGATGACGCTCAGCCGGGAACCGGTGGCCAGCGCGCCCGCTTCGAAGCATCGCATGACCTTCTCGTAGACCTCCGTCAGGTCGTCCAGCGTGATGGCGCGCACGGCGTAGTCCGCTGAGGCGTGCGCGGGGATGATGTTGAACGCGTCGCCGCCGTGCGTCACGATCCCGTGTACCCGGTCCGTCGAGCGGATGTGCTGCCGCAGCAGGCCGATCGCCGTCTGCGCGACGGTCAGCGCGTCGGCGGCGTTGACCCCCTGCTCCGGGAACCCGGAGGCGTGCGCCGCCTTCCCCTCGTAGTGGACCTCGAAGAACGATGCCGCGACGATGGGCCAGACCGCGACGTCCCATGGCGCGGGGTGCGTCATCATCGCGGCGTGAGCGCCCTCGAAGGCGCCGCCTTCCAGCAGGCGTATCTTCCCGCCGGAGCGCAGCACCTCCTCGGCGGGCGTGCCCATCACCGTGACGGTCAAACCTGCGTCGTCAGCCACCGCCCCTGCGCCGATGCCCGCGCCGGCGGCGCTCGCCGCGATGACGTTGTGCCCGCAGGCGTGGCCGATGCCGGGAAGCGCGTCGTATTCCGCGCAGACGACGATGTGCAGCGGGCCGGAGCCCTTCGTCGCGCGGAACGCCGTCGGCAGGCCGCAGATGCCGGGTTCGACGGCGAAGCCAGCGGCGTCCAGCGTCTCCTCCAGCCAGCCGGACGCCTGCTCCTCCTCGTAGCCCAGTTCAGGGTTCGCGTGGATGCGGCGGCTCAACCCGGTCAGGTCGCTGCGCGCCGCGTCGACGGCGGCTCGCGCAGCCTCTTTCGCGTCCGCCATCAGTCGTCGTGTCCCTTGTACAGCAGTTGGAGCCTGTGGCCTTCGGGGTCGTTGAAGTAGATGCACGTCGGGTCGCCGGTGCGGCCCTGCACCTCTATGCCTTCCGCCTCGATACGTGCCTTCGTCTCCTCGTAGCTCGCGGGCTCCATACGCAGCGCCATGTGGTTCAGCTCGCGCCCGCTCGACGCGCCGTCGATGCGCGCCGCGTCGAAGAGCGCGATCTGGTCGTGCTCGCCGCATCGGAGGAAGCACTGCCAGTCGTTCTCGTGCCCGACGCTCATGCCGAGCACGTCGATGTAGAAGCGTCTGGCGCGGGGGAGGTCGTTCACCCAGAGCACGACGTGGTCGATGCCGGTCGTCTTGATCTGCAACTTCTCTGCCTGCTGCACCATGTTGGCCTCCTTTGCTCTGTTCGTAGCGATAGCGTAGCACCTTAACGTTTGCCCCGCGCAAACCCACTGGCGCAGGCGTATACTCCGCCCAGCCGAGGAGACGACAGAGGAGGCGCGGCATGGTCTCTATCACCGATCGCTACGAACCCTGGAAGCTGACGCCCTACGAGAAGTGGGTGACCGACGAGGGGCTGCACGTGCACACGCAGCAGCTCGTGGAGGACATCCACACCATCGGCGTCGAGCCGTGGGAGCGCACCGGCACGAAAGCCGCGCTGCTCGACCTCACCGCCGACCCGCTCGACGGCGCGTTAGTGAACAACCAGGGCACGATCCGCTTCGTCTGCGAGATCCCGCCGGGTGGAACGTTCAACGTCGAGCGCCACATGTACGAGGAGATCTTCTTCGTGCTGAATGGGCGCGGCGCGACCTCCGTCTGGTACGAGGGCCAGCCGAAGCATACCTTCGAGTGGCAGGAGGGGAGCGTCTTCTCCATCCCCCTCAACGCCTGGCACGAGCTGTACAACGCCAGTGGGGAGGAGACGGTGCGGCTGTACGGCGCGACCAATGCCCCGACCGCCTTCAACCTCTACGGCAGCCCCGAGTTTATCTTCGACTGCCCCATGACGTTCCCCGACCGCTTCGACCCCACCGACGAGCTCTATTTCAGCGGGAAGTCGTCCAAGCTCGAGGATCGGTTCATGGAGACGAACTTCATCCCCAACGTGCACAACGTCGTGCTGGACCGGTGGACCGCCCGCGGACCCGGCGAGAACATGATGATCAACATGGCCAATGGCCACTTCATCTGCCACCTCTCCGAGTTCCCGGCAGGCACCTACAAGAAGGCGCACACCGGCGAGGCGAACCGCAAGAAAGCCGGGCTGGTCTCCGACGTCGCCTACCTCTTCCTGAGCGGGGAGGGGTACGACCTCCAGTGGCCGGAGGGCGTCTACCCTTCGCCCGGCACCGAGTGGGAGCAGTTGGACTACCGGGCCGGCACGCTCATGTCGCCCGGCACCGGCTACCACCAGCACTTCAACTGCAGCGCGGAGCCCATCCGCTATCTCGTCCTGCGCTACGGCAACCCCCGGTACGCGGGGTACGTCGGCGCGCGCTACAAGAACACCGGCGGGCCGCAGATACAGTTCGCTCAGGAGGACCCGGCCATACGCTCGCACTTCGAAGAGGAGCTGGCGAAGCGCGGGGCAACCTCCCAGATGGCGGGGTACACGGACGAACCCTAGGCGTCGCCAAGGTGTGAGGAATCATCCTCCGGGGCCCACTCGCCCAGTTCGGCGCGGGCCTCTTCGACGAGCTCCTCCACCACCGGCTTTGCCACGCCCACGTCCAGCAGGGAGACGCGCATCATCTCCAGCGCCGCTTCCAGCTCCGGCCAGACGACCGCGTCCGATCCGACGCCCTCCAGCGCATGCACCTCTTCCTGCCGTCCGGCGCGGCTCACGATGCGTATCTCCGGGTTGAGCCGCCGCACGTGCTGCACCGCCACGAGTACCGACACGTGCTCCGGGAGCGCCGCGACGAACAGCTGCGCGTGCTGCACGCCCGCGGCCGTGAGCACCGCGTCGTTCGTCGCATCACCGTAGATGAGCGAGGAGTCCTTGTTCGCGGCCTCGCGCGAGATGATTGCCGGGTCGGACTCGATCGCTACGTAGGGAAGCCCGAGGCGGCTGACCTCCTGCACGATGAACGACCCCACGCGGCCATAGCCTGCTATAACCACGTGCTCCCGCATCCCGGGTCCGCGTGCCAATGCCGACTCCGCTCCTGCGGCGCCTGCGAGGTGCCGCTCGAAGAAGGCTGAACGCGTCCGCAGGGACGTCAGCGTCTTCGAGGCCACGGCCACGAATCCCGGCGTTATGCCCATCGTGACCACCGCCGCCGTGATGATGAGCGGCAGCAACTCCTCGCCCGCAACTCCCAGTGCGACCGCAGTGCCGGCGACGATGAAGCTGAACTCGCCTATCTGGATCATCATGAATCCGGTGCGGGCAGCCGTGTCCGGCAGATAACCCAATGCCCGGGTAAGCGTATGGATGAGGAAGAACTTGACTACTATCGACGCTCCGATGAAGAGCGCCACCTCGCCCAGGTGCGAGGCGAGGAATCCCAGGTCGGTCAACATGCCCAGGGACACGAAGAAGAGCGCCGCGAAGACGTCGCGGACGGGTATCACCTCCGACAGCGCGCGGCGTCCTGCCCAGTCCGACTCGCTCAGCACGAGCCCCGCGATGAACGCCCCGAGCGGTGCAGACAGCCCGGCCCAGGACGTGAGCGCCGCTGCGCCGAGCGCGGCTGCCATCACCGTGACGACGAACGACTCCCGCGCTCCCACCAGCGCCACGCGCTTGAGCAACCAGGGGAGGCCGAGTGAACCGACGAACCACACGCCCGCAAGGATGACCGCCGCTTTCGCGGCGCTGATCGCCAGCTCCGCGGCCAGCGATTCGCCTTCTCCTCCCAGCGCCGCGATGACGGCCATCATCGGCACGAACGCAAGGTCCTGCACCAGCAGCATCCCCGCCGCCAGACGGCCGTGCAGCGTGCCCAGCTCGCCCCGGTCGTTCAGCGTCTTGAGCGCGACCATGGTGCTGCTGAGTGAGAGCGCCAGACCTGCGGTGAGCGACGCCTGCGCGTCCCAGCCGAGCGCCGTCCCGATGCCGTAGCCCACGGCTATGGTCAACGTGATCTGTCCCGTGCTGGCGACCAGCACCCGCCAGCCGAGGCTGCGTAGATCGCTCAGCGATATCTCCACCCCCACGGCGAAGAGCAGGAGGATGACGCCGAACTCGGCAAGCGTCTGCACGTCCTCGAGCTGCGTCACCATCCCCAGCGCGTGCGGCCCTACTATGGCGCCCGCAACGAGGTAGCCGATGATGGGGGGCAGGCGGAGCAGGCGCGCGCCGAGCCCGCCGGCCCCCGCTGCTACGAGGATGACGACGATGTCGTCGAACAGCTCGGTCCCATGTTCCATCGCGCTGCTTTTACCTCACCTCCGGAGCAGGCAGGCAACGGGCTCACCCGCTCCGACCTGAACGCGGATCAAGCTGCCTGCTCCAACTCGATGAGCATCAAGTAGACGTGCTGGGGGTCGGTGATGAGGCTGATTCTTCCTATGTTCGGTATGGACATCGGCTGTATCTGCATGCTGCCGCCCATCGCCTGCACCTGTTCCAGCGCCGCGTCCAGGTTCGCCACCGCGAAGTAGACCGTCCAGTTCGGAGGCACCTCGCCCCATATCGGCTGGATGGCGAGCATCCCCGCCGCGGGCGCTCCGCCGCTCGTGAACAGGTTGTACGGCATGCCGCCCGCGCCCGGCACTTCCTGCGCCTCCCACCCGAAGAGACCGGCGTAGAACTTGCTCGCCGCCCCGGTGTCGTGGGTGTACAGCTCGGCCCAGCAGAACGCGCCCGGCTCGCCGATGAGGTCCGCGCCGATGTGTGCCTTCGCCTCCCACAGGTTCAGGACGGCGCCGATCGGGTCGAGGATACTGGTCATCCGGCCGAACTCCATCACGTCCATCGGCGGCATGATCACTGTCCCGCCCAGGCCGGCCGCCTTCGCTGCCGCTTCCTCTACGTTCGCAACCGCGACGTAGGAGTTCCAGTGAGGAGGCACGCCCTGCTCCAGCATACCCGGCATCATCGGGGACAGCCCCGCTATGTTCTTTCCGTTCCGGCTGAAGAGGGTGTAGACGAAGTCGTCGCTCACCGGGTTGTCGACGGTCTCGCAGCCGAGGATCCGGGAGTAGAACTCCTTCGCGCTCTCCACGTCGGTGGTCATCAGGTCCACCCAGTTGAACATGCCGGGCTCGTGTTGGGTAACTTCCGCCATCGGTCTCTCTCCTTCGGGCGCGCCCGCATCGGCTGCGCCATTGTGCTCAAGGATACGCTAACTCTCCCTCTCGCCCTCGCTTGGCGAAGGCCCCTTTTCGCGTGTACGGCTACTTGATGATCTCCCTGTCGCGCATGCTCACGTAGCCGTCCCGCGCCACAACGACGTGGTCTGCCAGTTTGATGTCCAGCGTCTTGCCGACGGCGGCTATCTCCTTCGTCAGCGCCACGTCCGCTGCGCTCGGGTCCGGGTCTCCGGACGGATGGTTGTGCACCATCACTACGCTGGGCGCGTTCACCTGCACGGCCTGCCGGAAGACCTCGACCGGACGCACGCTCACGCTGTTCACCGTTCCCACGAACACCGTGGACGTGGCCAGCAGCTGGTTCCGCGAGTTGAGCGACAACACGCGCAGCTGTTCCTGCGGCAGGAACTCCATGAGTGGCTTCATCATCCTCGCCACGTCTACCGACGTTTGGAGCGTGGGAGGGCCCTGCTCGTCGTTCGACGCGGCGACGCGCCTGCCCAACTCCAGCGCGGCCAGCAGGTGCGCGGCCTTCGCCTCACCCAAGCCATGGAACGCGCACAACTCGCCGTGCGACACCCGCGCGAGGCGTTCGATGCCGCCCGCCTCCGACAGCAGCCGGCTGGCCAGCGTTACGGCGCTCTCCGCCCTCGTGCCCGTCCGCAGCAGGATCGCGAGCAGTTCCGCGTCGCTCAGCGCCTCAGGCCCGGCGTCGCGCAGGCGCTCGCGGGGGCGCTGCTCGCCGGGCATGTCCCGTATCAGCACCGGGCGGTATCGCGGCTCGTGCAGTATCCGTTCGGCGGTCGTCGTTGCGTCCGGTTCGCTCATCGCAGATATCATCCGAAAGAGAACCGCGAACGCGCTACAGGCTGGTGTCACACGATGGCGGACAGGACGTTGGAAGAGGAGATAGCGTACTGGCGGGCCTTCCCGCGCGAGCGTCCGGTGAATATCGAGACGCCCGGCCCCGGCCAGGAGTCCGTGTGGGACTACCTGCGCCCGCCTCGTGTGGAGCCTGTCAGCGTGCGTCTGCGCGTCGAGTTCGCGGGCGTCGCCGTTGCCGAGACGACGCGAGGGATGCGCGTCTGCGAGACGGCTGGCGCGCCCGTCTACTACTTCCCGCCGGAAGACGTGAAGCGCGTGTTCCTCCGTCCCATGAGCCATACGACGCTCTGCGAATGGAAGGGCGAGGCCTCCTACTGCACGCTCAGCGTGCGCGGACGCGAGGCCCAGGCGGCGGCGTGGTGTTACCCGTCGCCGTTCGAGGGCTACGAGGTGATAGCCGGATGGTTCGCCTTCCACGCGGGTAGGGCGGACGCGTGCTATGTTGGCGATGAGCGCGTGACCCCGCAGCCGGGCGGCTACTACGGTGGCTGGATAACGTCCAACGTCGTTGGCCCGTTCAAGGGCGAGCCGGGCACCGAGCGCTGGTGACGGGTGACGCAAGGATAAGGAGGACCGCATGCCGGAACCGGGAATCTTCGAGACGCTCTACGCCCAGCGGGCCATCCGCCGCTTCAAGCCGGACCCTGTGCCGCGAGAGGCCATCGAGCGCATCATCGAGGCGGCGACGCACGCCCCTTCCGGCGGCAATCGCCAGCCCTGGGCGTTCGTCGTCGTGACCGACCCGGCGAAGAAGGAGCGCATAGCCGAGTGGTACCACGAGGGGTGGCTGGTGAGATACGCCTCAGACCCCAGCCGCCCGCGCAACGCCGTCTACCGTTCAGCGGAGCATCTGGCGGAGCACCTGGCCGAGACGCCGGTGCTCATCTTCCCCTGCATCTCCCCGGGCGGAGGCCGTTCACCGTCGTTTCCTACCGGCGCGTCCATCTATCCGGCGGCGCAGAACCTCATGCTCGCCGCTACTGCCCTCGGTATCGGCACTGTCATCACGACGTTCCACATGGACCAGGAGACTGAGTTGAAGGCGTTGCTCGGTATACCGGACGACTACGTCTCCGCCTGCATGATCGCGATGGGCTACCCGGCCGATGGCGAACGCTTCGGCGGCGCCCGGCGCAGGCCCGTCTCCGAGGTGACCCACTTCGAGTCCTGGGGCGGCTGATTCCCTCGTCATTCCCGCGAAGGTGGGAATCCAGCCCTACCTGTTCAACCAGCCCCGGCCCTGCAGCGCGCCTCGCGCATAGCAGACCTGCCCCCCGTGATGGATGGACTCCACGATGATGCCCGGCAGACGCTCGCGTAACGGCACGAGTTCCGTGCCGCGCACGGGCGGCACCATGCGACCGAGATCGGCCTCCGTCAGCGAGTCGAGGAAGGCGTCCGTGTTGGCGCGCACTGCCCTGTAGTAGTCCAGCAGGGTCTCTGCCGGAGGCGAAGCGAACGCGTCCACCTGCTCGTTGGTGTCGCCGTTGCCGCGGTAGGATGGGTCCGGCGTCATGCCGAATCGCTCGTACCAGCCGTCGCGCATCCAGACCGTCTCTTGCCCGCCCATGCTGGACACCGCGAAGTCCTGCACCCGCGACAGGTGCCACATGAGCCAGCCGATGGGGTTGGACTCCGGCGCCGGGCGCTGATGCAGCTCCTCGGAGGAGAGGCCCTCCACTGCGGCCAGCATGTACTCCTCGTTCCTGTTCAGCGCGTCCTTGATCACCTGTCCCAGCGATGACATGGCGTCCTCCCTCTCTCGGATGCGGAAAGGGCGGCCTTCTGCAAGACCGCCCCCTTTGCTTCCACGTCGAGCTGTGGGTACCTACGCGACGGTAACCGTTGCGCCGGACTCCTCCAGCTTCTTCTTCGTGTCCTCGGCCTCTTCCTTGCTGATGCTCTCCCGCACGGCGACGGGGGCGCTCTCCACCATCTCCTTCGCCTCGCGCAGGCCGAGGTTCGTCAGCTCGCGCACCGTCTTGATGACGTTGATCTTGTTCGCGCCGATGTCGGTCAGCGTCACGGTGAACTCGAACTGCTCCTCCGCCGACTCGGCTGCGCCATCCCCGCCTGCGGTAGGGGCGGCGGCGACCGCCACCGGTGCGGCTGCGCTCACGCCGAACTCTTCTTCCAGCGCCTTCACCAGCTCCGAGAGCTCCAGCACGGAGAGAGACTTGATCGACTCGATGAGTTCTTCCTTGGTTGCCACTTGGTCCTCCTGTTCCGGTTCCGTTTCTTTGTTCTTGTCAGGCAGCGCCCAACTGCTCCGCGCGGCGTTGCAGCACGATGGCGAGCGCCCGTGTCGGGCCGCTGAGCACGTTCACCAGGCCGCTGATGGGAGCGTTCATCTGTCCCAGCAGCCTGGCGACGAGTTCGTCCTTGCCCGGGAGCGCTGCCAGCGCAACGACCTGCGCCTCGCTGATCAGCGCCCCATCCATCACACCCTTGCGTACCTTCAACTCCGCACGCGTCTGCCGCACGTAGTCGTTCACGGCCTTCGCCGCCGCTACCGGGTCATCGTAGCCCAGCACCACGCCGGTCGCGCCTTCCAGGATGTCCCGGAACGCCTCGACCCCCGACTCGCCGGCCGCGATGGACGCGATGCGGTTCTTGACGACCCTGTACTCGACGCCCTGCTCGCGCAGGCGATGCCGCAGTTCGGTCATCTGGTTGACCTTGAGACCGGAGAAGTCCGTGGCGATGACGATGGCGGCCTTGCTCAGGCGCTCCGCCAGCTCTGCCACTGCTTCCCGTTTCGCTTCCGTCGGCACTGTTTCACCTCTCCATAAGAAAAGACCCGCTTCCGAAGACGCGGGCCCTGCGCTCTCATACGGGATATGAGGCTGATCAGGCGCGCCTCGGTGGGCCCTTCCGGCTTAACCCCGCGATGCGGGGACCCACGGTCTTCGGCGTTGGCTGTTCGCTTGTCCTACCCAGTCTACTCGACCTTCATCGCCACCGTCGAGCCCACGTCCAGCGGAACGCTGGGGCCCATCGTGGTGGTGAGGTGCGCTGTCTTGATGAACTGCCCCTTCACCGCGGCCGGGCGGAGCCGGTTCACCGTGTCCATCACGGATGCCACGTTCTCCAGCAACTGCTCGTCCGGGAAGCTCGTCTTGCCCACCGGCGAGTGGATGATGGCGGTACGGTCCATCCGCAGCTCCACGCGACCCTTCTTTGCCTCGCGTACGGCGTCCGGGATGTCCTGCGGCTGGACGACGGTGTTCGTGCGCGGGTTCGGCATGAGGCCCCTGCGACCCAGCAGCCTGCCGAGGCGTCCGATCTTGCCCATCATGTCCGGCGTCGCTATCGCAACGTCGAAGTCGAGGAAACCGCCCTCGATGCGCTCGATGAGGTCGTCGGCGCCGACGACTTCCGCCCCGGCTTCCTGGGCTGCGAGCGCCCGCTCACCGGCGACGAACACGGCCACGCGCACGGGCTTGCCCAGTCCGTGGGGGAGCGAGGCGACCCCGCGCAGTTGCTGGTCGGCGTGGCGCGGGTCTGCGCTCGTACGCAGGTGCAGTTCCACCGTCTCGTCGAACTTGCTCGTGGCGGTCTGCCGCAGCATCCCGATCGCCGCCGCGGGTTCGTACCGCTGCTGCCGGTCCACCGTCTCTGCCGCGGCGCGGTAGCGCTTGCCGTGCTTCGCCATGCCTACTCTCCCTCTACCGCAACGCCCATGCTGCGAGCCGTACCCTCGATGATCTTCATGGCGGCGTCCAGATCGGCCGCGTTCAGGTCCTTCTGCTTCGTCTCCGCTATCTCCCGGATGGCCGAGCGGGACAGCGAACCGGCGCGCTCGTGACGCGGGCTGCTGGAACCCTTGTCCACACCCATGGACTTGCGGATGAGTTCCGACGCGGGAGGCGTCTTCGTCACGAACGTGAACGAGGCGTCCTCGAACACCGTTATCTCGGCGGGGATGATCGTCCCCACCTGGTTCGCGGTGCGAGCGTTGTACTCCTTCACGAACCCCATGATGTTGATGCCGTGCTGACCCAGCGCCGGCCCCACCGGAGGCGCGGGTGTCGCGCTCCCGGCCGGGAGTTGTAGCTTCAGAACCGCCCGAACTCGCTTCGCCACTTACGCCCTCTCTACCTGCAGGAAGTCCAATTCGACCGGCGTCTCGCGTCCGAAGAACGACACGAGCACGCGTACCTTGCCCTTGTCCTCGTCCACCGTGTCCACGGAACCCATGAACTCGGCGAACGGCCCGCCCGTGATCCGCACCATCTGTCCGGGGGCGAGCCCCACCTTGATGCGCGGGGTGGGCTCCTCCATCCGGTTCAGGATGTGCTCCACCTCGCGGTCCTCCAGCGGCACCGGCTTCGGACGGCGTTCGCGCTCGTCCTCGGACGAGACGAAACCGGTGACGCCCGGCGTGTTCCGCACCACGTACCAGCTCTCGTCGTCCATCCGCATCAGGATCAGGATGTAACCGGGGAATATCTTGCGCTGGACGGACTTGCGCTTCCCCTCCTTCATCTCGATCTCTTCTTCGGTCGGCACTACGACCCTGAAGATCTTGTCCTTCACGTCCATGGACTCGATCCGCAGTTCCAGGTTCCGCTTCACACGGTCCTCCTGGCCGGAGTACGTGTGCACGATGTACCAGTGAGACTCTATCTCCGGTATGACGGATTGTTGCGTCATGAGCCTCTGTCTTTCTTAATCGGATGAAAGGCGCCGGGGTGTGGCCCTGCCTACAGGAACACCCGCTCCACCAGTGTGCTGAAGCCGAGGTCCCACAGGGCCAGGAACACTCCCACGACGGCCGACACGCCCAGCACCAGCAGCGTCAGGCGTGCGGCGTCCTCTCGTGAAGGCCACGTTACCTTCGTCAGCTCGCTCCAGACCTCGCCGACGAACGCCAGTCTGCCTCTGCGGCGGACCTGGCCCTCGTCCATCATCGAGCGGAGCGGGTTCCGGCCTCGGGCTTGTGCCACGCTACCGTACCTCGCGGTGGAGGCGATGCGTCCTGCAGCGCGGGCAGAACTTGTTCAACTCCATCCGGTTCGGATCGTTCCGCCGGTTCTTCTGGCTGTGGTACGTCCGCTCGCGGCACTCGGTGCACGCGAGGTTGATCAGCTGGCGGACGTCTCCTCGCTTCTTGGCCACGATCGCTCCTTAGGTCACGCTCGTGATGACGCCTGCGCCGACGGTCCTGCCGCCCTCGCGGATGGCGAACCGCAGCCCCGGCTCCATCGCCATCGGGCTGATGAGCTTGATGTGCATCTGCGTGTTGTCTCCCGGCATCACCATCTCCACCCCTTCGGGCAGACCGATCTCGCCGGTGACGTCGCTCGTGCGGATGTAGAACTGCGGCTTGTAACCGCTGAAGAACGGCGTGTGCCTGCCGCCCTCGTCCTTGGCGAGAACGTACACCTCGGCTTCCGCCTCCTTCACCGGCTTGATGGAGCCGGGCTTGGCGAGTACCTGGCCGCGCTCGATCTCGTCGCGCTCCACGCCGCGGAGCAGCGTGCCGACCGCGTCGCCGGGCTCTGCCTCGTCAAGCAGCTTGTGGAACATCTCGACGCCCGTGACCGTGGTCTTGTGCGTCTCCTTGATGCCGACGATCTCCACCTCGTCGCCCGGGTGGACGACGCCGCGTTCGACACGGCCCGTGACCACGGTGCCGCGGCCCTTGATGGAGAACACGTCCTCCACGGGCATCAGGAACGTGCCGTCGCGCGGGCGGTCGGGGACGGGGATGTACTCGTCCAACTGCTTCACCAGCTCCTGGACGCCCGCGTACTCGGGGGCGTTCGGGTCGGCGCTGTCGGACTCGAGCGCCTGCAGGGCGCTCAGCCGCACGATGGGGGTGTCGTCGCCGGGGAAGTTGTACTTGCTCAGCAGCTCGCGGACTTCCAGTTCCACCAGCTCCAGCAGCTCCTCGTCATCCATCATGTCGACCTTGTTGAGGGCGACGACGATGCGCGGGACCTCCACCTGGCGCGCGAGCAGGATGTGCTCCCGCGTCTGGGGCATCGGGCCGTCCGGCGCCGAGACCACGAGCACCGCGCCGTCCATCTGCGCCGCGCCGGTGATCATGTTCTTGATGTAGTCGGCGTGGCCGGGGCAGTCGACGTGCGCGTAGTGCCGGTTCGGCGACTCGTACTCGACGTGGGCGATGTTGATCGTCACGCCGCGGGCCTTCTCTTCCGGAGCGCTGTCGATCGAATCGAAAGCGCGGAACTGGCTGCCGCCGCCCAGCGCGAGCACCTTGGTGATCGCCGCTGTCAGCGTGGTCTTCCCGTGGTCAACGTGCCCGATCGTGCCGACGTTAACGTGGGGCTTGGTGCGCTCGAACTTCTGCTTTGCCATCTAACCCTCTGCCTCCTGCTGTTCTCTCTTGATCCTTTGTTTCCCGTTTCTCGCTGTCATCGGCCCGGAGCCCCTTCGGAACGCTCCCGGCCCCTTGCGGTCGCCTGGAGCCCACAATCGGACTTGAACCGATGACCTCGTTCTTACCAAGAACGTGCTCTACCGCCTGAGCTATGTGGGCGTGTCGTGCTGCTGCTTCTGTGGCGCGGCTGGTGGAGGGAGCAGGATTCGAACCTGCGTAGCCCTGAGGGCGTCAGATTTACAGTCTGATGGATTTAGCCGCTCTCCCATCCCTCCACGGAGGCTGTGCGCCTGTCCGATGAACGTATCCTATCACTCCAGGGCCTTCTCCCGGGTGAGAACTGGAGCCCGAGGAGGGAGTCGAACCCACAACCTGCCGATTACAAATCGGCTGCGCTGCCGTTGCGCCACTCGGGCCGGGACGGCATCCGCCTCAACCAAAAAAGACGGCCCGCAGGCCCGTCCAATCGCAGATTATCGTACACCTGCGCAGGCGAGTCAAGCGTCACTCCCGCACTCCGCCCGTCGTTCTGCGCCCTTCTTCTGTCATTCCGAGCGGAGCGCAGCGGAGTCCCGCGCTTCAGCGCGCGGAATCCTCTCGGGGACTGTCCGGTGTACACGCCCTATCACGGCCCATGGAAGGGGTTCGGCCTCGACCGACCCTGCCCGACGAGCGGACGCTTCGCGGGGCAGTGGCAGGTCTTCTCCATGTTCTCGAACGGGTTGCTCTCCGCGTAGGCGTGGGCGATGGCCAGCACGATGCGTTCCTCCTCCGGGATCTCCCTTCTCCTCGCGCAACTCTGGAGGTAGCCGGTGATGGGGCCGGGGCTAAGAACGGGCACGTTCACGGCTGCAGCCGCCATGAAGAGGTCCGTGGGGTCCGGCGGTGACCAGCCGCCTTCCACCGCGTCTATCCACCGCTCGACGTAGTCCTCGGCGATGGGCGTGAGTTTCGCCTGCGCGGCGAGACAGCCCAGGTAGCGGTCGAGCGCTCTCACCCTGGCCCTCATCGCTGCTGCCTCATGTAGGTGATGGCGTTCTCCAGCGTTTCGAGCTGCCGGCTCAGTTCCCGCTGCTCGCGGAACGACTGGGACATGGAGAGCGCGGTCTTCGACGCCCGGTGGACGATGCTCTCGTTGTCGCTGTCCATCAGTTGAGCGATGCGGATGACGCTCTTGAACGTGAGCCCTTCCAACTCCGTGTAGGCGAGGTCGGCGATGTTCCTGCGGACGTGCTCCAGTTCTGCGCGGAAGGCGGGCTCGTTCATCCAGCGCGTAAGAGTGCGCTTGGCTATCCGGGCGGCCTCCGCGCCTCGCGTCAGGGTGGGCTCAGACGCGATATAGGGCAGAGCCGCAGCCTGACGTGGGCTCAGACCCGTTTTTCTGGTGGGGACATTTGAGGACATTTGGGGACATTCCTCCTCTACGGATTCGGCCCGCGTCCCGGCGATGCCGCCTGGCCGCGCTGGGCCGTCGGAAACAGGGTAGGGAGGAGAGGTTCGTCAGCGCAACGGGTAGATGTCACAAATCTGACGCTGGGAAAGCGACGCATGCCTGCCGAGTGGGCGCTACGAGGGGCGCCCCTGTTGGACAGGGCAGATCGAGGCGACACCGAGAGGCCAACTGAGACACCGACATGCCCCGCCCCTCGTTTGACCCTCCCCATGCCGTATGCTAGCGTGCGCTCGCTCGGAAGATACGCCTCTGTGGGAGCGTCAATCCTTCTGGCCAGTGGTCGGCTGCGCTCCTTCTCCCCGGCAGGACCAAACATGATGGGCGGCGGGTTTCGGGCGCACGTGGCGCGCGGAAGAAGGCTACCTATGCAAAGCACCAGCCCATCGAATGCCCGTAGTTCCCTGCAGGTCCTTGCAGACGACCTGCTTCGGGACCAGCGCCTCATCCTCGTCTCCAATCGTGGCCCCATGGAGTACCACGTCGCCTCCGGCGGCGAACTGCAGGCGCGCCGCGGCAGCGGCGGCGTCGTGACCGCGCTCAGCGGACTCACGAACCACGTCGATTTCACCTGGATCGCCTCGGCCATGAGCGAGGGCGACCGCCGGGCCGCGCGGACGAACGAGGGCAGGGCGGTCCCGTCCCCGCTCCCCGGCCAGCGCGTCTCCGTCAGGTTCATCAACACCCCCCGCCGCGCCTACCACAAGCACTACAACATCATCTGCAATCCCCTCCTCTGGTTCATCCAGCACTACATGTGGAGCTCACCGTACACGCCCCGCGTGGACGCCGCCGTCTACGACGCCTGGGAGAACGGCTACGTCCACGTCAACCGCGAGTTCGCCGACGCCGTCGTGGACGAGGCGGCCCGGACCGACGCCCGTCCGCTGGTGATGGTGCACGACTACCAGCTCTACCTCGTCCCCGGCATGGTGCGGGAGCAGTTGCCGCACGCCCGCATCCACGAGTTCGTCCACATCCCGTGGCCCACCGCGAGTTACTGGGAACTCCTCCCGGCCATGATCCGCACCGCCATCTGCGACAGCCTCTGCCAGGCCGACATCGTCGGCTTCCAGGCGCCGCGCGACGTCCGCTCCTTCCTCGGCAGTTGCGACGCCTTCCTGGACGGGGCCATCGTTGACCGTAACGGATCGTGTGTCCACTACAAGGGACGCACCACCCTCGTTCGCTGCTATCCCATCTCCATAGACGTCGACGAGGTGCGCGACATCGCGGACTCCCCGCGCGCCGACGAGTACGAGCAGCGGCTCACTCCGCTCCTCGGCAAGCAGACCATCGTCCGCGTCGACCGCGCCGAGCCCAGCAAGAACATCCTCCGCGGTTTCGCGGCGTTCGAGACGCTGCTCGACCGGCGCCCCGACCTGCACGGCAACGTGCGATTCCTCGCGTTCCTCGTTCCCTCGCGCACGCACATCCGCCAGTACCAGCGTTACACGGAGGAAGTGGACACCGCCATCAGGCGCATCAACGACCGCTTCGGCACGCCCGGCTGGACTCCCATCGAGGTCTTCTACGAGAACAACTATACGCAGGCCATGGCGGGCATGCGCCTCTACGACGTGCTGCTCGTCAACTCCGTCATAGACGGCATGAACCTCGTTGCCAAGGAAGGCCCCATCGTCAACCGCAGGGACGGCGTCCTCATCCTCTCGGAGTCCGCCGGGGCCTACGCCCAACTCCGCGTCGGCGCGTTGCCCGTCGCGCCCGCCGACGTCGAGGGCCTGGCCCGGGCGCTCGACGAGGCGCTCTCGATGCCGCCCGAGGAGCGCAAGCGCAGGGCCGACCTCATGCGGGACTGTATCGAACGCGAGGACATCACCGACTGGCTCCGTCGCCAACTCCTCGACCTCGATGCCCTCGACAACTGAGAATGGAGGCGCCACCGTGACCACATCCAGCTCTTCCTCGAACGGACAGCCTGTCCTGCGATTCGGCATCATCGGCGTCGGCAACGCGGGCGGCGGGGTGCTGAACACGATGCGCGACGAGCCGAAGGTCGAAGTCGTGGCCGCAGCCGACATCCGCCCGCAGGCCCGCGAAGCCTTCCTGAATGACTTTGGAGGAAGGGCCTACGAGAGCGTCGAGGAGTTGTGCAACGACCCGGATGTCGACGTTGTCTGGATCGCGACTCCGAACCACTTCCACTGCCCCCACACCGTGCTCGCCGCTGAGCATGGAAAGCACGTGGTCGTCGAGAAACCGATGTGCCTGTCGCTCGAAGAGGCGTCACTCATGGTCGAGACCGCTGACAAGCACGGCGTCAAGCTCCTCTCTGGCCATACCCGCGCGTTCGACCCGCCTGTCCAGACGATGTGGCGCATCGTCCAGTCTGGTGAGGTTGGAGCCATCAAGGCGATGAACGTGATGTCGTTCACCGACTGGATGCTCCGTCCACGCATGCCGGAAGAGGTCGACGCCGAGCGCGGCGGAGGGGTCGCCTTCCGCCAGGCCCCGCACCAGATCGACTCGCTGCGGTTCCTCGGCGGCGGGCTCATCCGGAGTGTGCGCGGAACGACGGGCATATGGATGGAGGGCCGCTCCGGGGCCCCGGGGTACTACTCGGCCTACCTGGAGTTCGAGGACGGCACGCCGGCCACCATCGTCTACAACGCCTACGGCTACTTCATGGCGTCCGAGCTGCTGCCGTGGGAGATGGAGGCGGGCGTGGGCGCTGAAGGCCGCGCCCGTGTCCGGAACGGCATCAATACCGGCACGTGGGACCAGGCCCAGGCCAAGGACGAGATGCGGATCGCCAGCATGCAGGGGCAGCGTAACGCGTTGGAGGGTGGGGGAGCCCCCCCGGGCCCTCCACGGCAGCGCTTCCAGAGCGACCTCGGGCTGTTGCTCGTCACCTGCGAGCGCGGCCTGCTGCGCCAGTCGCCGAGCGGCATCTACGTCTACAACGACGACGGCCTCCGGGAGGAACCCATCGAGGTGAAAGAGGGCGGCGGCGACCCGACGATCGAGGAGGCCTATAACGGCATCGTGCTCGGCAAACCCATATTCCACGATGGCCGCTGGGGGATGGCCACGTTGGAGGTGCAGTTGGGCCTGATGCGGTCGGCCCGTGAACGGCGCGAGGTGTTGCTCGAGCACCAGGTGCCGGTGCCGCCGGACCTCGCTCACTAACGCAGACAGGAGGTGCTTCCATGCCGGACGTCCAGATGAGCCTGATCGGGAGCCCCGCCGACATCGTCAACCCGCTGTTCGAGGGCGAGGTCAAGCCGGAGGGGATAGAGCTCACGGCCACACGCGCCGACGGCTCAACCGGCTACTGGCGTCAGTTCACCTTCAACGAGTTCGACGTCTCCTCCCTCTCCGTAGCGTCGTACATCATCGCCCGGAGCAAGGGGTACGACGCCGTGGCGTTGCCGGTATTCGCGTCGCGCCGCTTCATGCACGCCGAGCTCCGCCACCATGCGGACTCCGGCATAAGCGTCCCCGCCGACCTGAAGGGCAAGCGCGTGGGAGTCCCCGAGTACCAGATGACCGCGTCCGTCTGGCTGCGCGGCGTGCTCGAACACGATTTCGGCGTCTCGCAGTACGACATCCACTGGTTCATGGAGCGGAGCGAGGAATTCAGCCACGGCGGCGTGACCGGCTTCGAGCCGCCGGAGGGCATCTCGTTCGCGCGCATCCCGGAGACAGAGAGCCTCGCATCGATGATCCTCAGCAACGAGATCGACGCCGTCTCCGGCCTGGGAGCAGGCGCCGGCGCCCAGGGGAACGTCATCGACCGCTCCTCCCGGATACGCGGGAGCGGTGACTGGAGCAAGGTCAGACCGCTCTTTCCCAGCCTCATCGAGGAAGGGTCGCGCTTCTACTCCAGGTACGGCTTCATCCCGGCTACGCAGATGTACACCATCAGAAAGTCGACCTACGACAAGTACCCGTGGGCCGCGTTCAACCTGTACGACGCTTTCGTACGGGCCAAGCGGCGCGCCGAGGCCACGCTCAACGAGCGCATCCCCTCCTTCATGGTGTTCGGCAGGGAGTACATGGCGCAGACCCGCAGGCTGCTCGACGGCGACCCGTTCGTCTACGGGGTGGAGGCGAACCGCCCCATGATCGAGACCGTGATCGACTTTCTCCACGAGCAGCACCTCATCGCGGAGAAGCCGAGGGTCGAGGACCTCTTCGCCCCGAGCGTGCTCAGCCTCTAGCCGGCTTGCGCAGTCTCCGGGGGTACACGCCTAAGGGCGGCGTTGCCAGCCGGATAACGCCTGCTGCATCTCCAGTGCGTCCACCGCCATCTGGTTGCAGTTCGCCCGCTCGAGTTCGAAGTTGCTCACGTTGCCGCAGTAGCCTTCCTGCGCCTCCACCCAGTCTCGGAGATCCCTGCTCCAGACGTTCACTTCTTCGGAAGACGGCTGGCCCGCAAAGTCCGGTATCTCGTACAGCAGCCGGTTCCTCTCATTGAGGAGTTCCGCCAGCTTTATCGTGTGTGGCCTCGAGGGGTCGGCTGCGACGAGCGGCGGTGGAGCGGGCGTCGGGGTTGGGATGGGGCCCACCCGCAACGGGCGCGGAGTCGGCGTCGCTGTCGGGGTCGGCGTCGGGATTGACGTGGCGGTCGCGGTGGCTGTGGGGGGAGGCTTCGGAGTGGGCGTCCCGGTCGCAGTGGGTGACGGACGCGGGGTCGGCGCAGCCGCGGTTATCGTGGCCACTATGTCTTCGCGTGCCTGCGCTGCTTCAGCGGTCGCTTGGGATGCAGCGACGGCTGCGGTTGCTGTCGCGTCGACGTCGGGCGCGTTACCCTGCGAGCAAGCGGCCAGAGCGGCGAGGATGAGCAGCACGGGGAGGTATCTCATAGGCATCGGCTTCGCCATCTTATCGCCGCACTCCGGCATTCGCTACAACTCCCCCGAAAGCCAGGTGAGGAGCCGTCCTACCGCCGCCGTATCCGCCAGCGCATAGTCCGCCGACGCGAGCAGTTCTGCCGGAGCGTCTGCCGTTGCAACTGCTGCGCACAGCCCGTGAACGGCCCCGGCGTCGCGCATCTCACGGATGACCGTGAACGCCTCCGCGTCCGTGCGGTCGTCCCCCAGCACCAGCGCCGATGCCAGCCCTTTGCGTCGTGTGAACGAGCGCACCGCTTCTCCCTTGGAAAGCTCGACCGGTGGGCGCACCTCCACGACCATCTTCCCTTCGCGGATGTTCATCCCCCGGGCGCGAGCATCGAGGAAGTCGAGGATGGCTGACCGGGCGGCATCAGGCTCAGCCGTATTCCGGTAGTGGACGGAGAGGCTTACTCCCTTGTCTTCCAGGAGGGCGCCCGGGATGGCGATGCCTCGTTCCACCGCCTTCGCTATCTCCCGCACCGGTTCCAGGTAGGGCTCGGCCGCAGGTTCGATGGTCACCGCTCCTTCCTCCCACCATTCGGCCCCGTGGTTGCCGGAGTAGACCACCGTGTCGAGGCGCAGCACTCGTCGAGCGTCTGCAACGCTCCGCCCGGTGAGAGCGACCACTGCTGTGCGCTTCGCAAGCGCTGCCAGGGCTGAGCGCGTCGCATCGGGCACAGTGGCAGCGAGAGGGTCGGCGATGATAGGGGAGAGGGTGCCGTCTATGTCGGTGAAGACGCAGGCGGGGCTGCGCCTCAGCAGCGCGAGCGCCTCGCCCCGGTTCGTGAGCAGGTCCGGCAGGCCGCTCACCGACCCTCCGTCCCCGGCGGCGCGCCGGGTGGAGCAGGGGAGTCGAACACCACTTTGCGCACGGGGTAGTTGATCTCTATCCCTTCCTGTTGGAAGCGCGCGTGCAGCCGCTTGATCAGGTCGTTGGTCACGATGAACGAGCCGACCCGGTCCTTCGCCTGCAGGAATACCCAGAAGTCTACGTTGGAGTCCCCGAAGCGCTCGAAGCCGAACCACGGCTCCTCTTTCTCAGCCTCGGGGTTCGCGGCGATAGTTTCGTGCGCCACCTCCAGCGCGACCTCGTTGACACGCTGCAGGTCGCTGTCGTAGCTCACACCGCACGTGACGAGGACGTTCATCCGCGGGTCGGGGCGGCTGTAGTTGACCATGATCGAACTGGACAGGACGGAGTTGGGGATGATGACGTCGTTGTTCAGCCAGGTGCGTATCTTCGTACTCCGCAAGCCCACCGACTGCACATATCCGGCAGGGCCGCCCTGCAACTCGATGTAGTCTCCCTCTGTGAACACTCCTTCCGAGAGGATGTTCGTTCCTGCGAAGAAGTTGCTGAGCGTCGGCTGCAATGCCAGCGCGACCGCCAGACCCGTGATGCCGAGACCGCCCAGCAGCGGGCTGATGCTGATGCCCAGCATGTCCAGGATGATGAGCCCGCCGATGGCGTAGACGGATAGCGGGATCACCCGTTTCGCTACCGGGAGTATCCGGTCGTCCAGGTTGGTCTTGGTGGATATCGCTACGGTCAGGCTGTACCAGTTCGCAACGGCTATGAAGACATTGGACAGGCCAAAGGCGCCCACGATCACGAGGGCGGCTCCGCCGATGGTCGTGATCTGGCCGTGCCAGGGTTCCGCGTCCGGCCAGAAGAGCAGGGCGATCATCGCTCCCAGGATGAGGAGGAAGAGCGCCCCCGGTCTGGACGTGGCGCGCATGATGGAGTGCGCCAGGCGGTAGGTGCGCCCGCTCGCCCCGACGAGGTACTTGCGGGTGATGAACCGCGTCACGAGGTAGAAGACGAACGCTGCGATAAGAGAGCCGACCAGAACGCTGCCGGCGATCAAGCGTTGGACCTGGAGGTCGGTTGTCAGTGGATCGAGAGGCACGTCTCACCCGGGAGCACGGTTGCTTGTAACGATACCCTTCCGGTTCCCGCCCCGTGCAGATGGTAATGATACGCCCTTCCACGGAACGTGCGGTCTGCGTGTCACGCTCAACGCCTTGCGGCGCGCCGCCGCCTATAGTAGCGTTACGAAGACGGTTCGATACGATACCGATGCTCCGCCGGAGGCCCGATCACCCATGTCCGTAGCAAGCGCCGCGCCTCGCAACGCTCGCCTCGTTTACCTTTCCCTCATCATCCTCGGACTGCTGGCCGCCATAGTGGCCGCTACCACCATCGGCGTTATCTCCTACAACTACCTGACCCGCGACGAGTTGCGGAACCCTGTTCCCAAGGAGAGTGACTACGGCGGCGGTCACGCCTCGCTTCCGGCCGGGTTCACCTACCTGTAGGACTGGGCCTTCCCCAGCGCCTATAATCTCCGCCATGACAGAGGGGCCCTTCAGACTGGACGGCATGATTGCCGTCGTCACCGGCGGCAGCCAGGGCATCGGCGGGGCCGTCAGCACCGCGCTCGCTCGGGCGGGCGCTACCGTTGCCGTAACCAACCTGCCTGCCAAGCGCTCCGACGTGGACGCATTCGTGCGGGAGATCGAGGCCGCAGGCGGGAAGGCGCGCGGCTACGACCTCGACGTAACCGTCACTGCCGACATAGCCCCGGTCTTCGACTCTATCGCCGCTGACCTCGGTGGGCTGCATATCCTCGTGAACAACTCTGGCGTCAGCTCCCGCTCGAGCGCCCTCGACGTGTCGGAAGAACACTGGGACGCAGTGCATGGCGTGAACCTGAAAGGCGTGTTCTTCGCGGCGCAGGCCGCGGCGCGGCACATGCTGAACGCGGGCTACGGACGCATCGTCAACGTTGCGTCGCAACTCGTCGTCACCTCAGGCCCGAACCGTGCCGTGTATGTCTCGGCCAAGGGAGGCGTGGTTGCGCTCACGAAGTCGCTGGCCACGGAATGGGCGATGCAGGGCATCACCGTCAACGCCGTGGGACCCGGCCCTACCGACACGCCCATGACTCGAAACCCCGACTCCGCCCGCAACGATGCCGACTTCCTGCGCCATTCGCCCATCGGCAGGCGGCTGCAGCCGGAGGAGATCGCCGGCGCGGTGGTGTTCCTCGCGAGCCGGGAAGCGGGCGCGGTTAACGGCCATCACCTGCTGGTGGACGCAGGCTGGAGCGTCAGCTAGGCGCGTGTACCGCTGTCGCCGGTCGAAATGCCGACCAGCACGACCAGAAGCTGTTGACGTGCGGGAAGACGTTCAGGCGGCTGCCTGCGAGTGGTCCGTCCAACGCCTCTCCGGTGATGCTCCAGGTCGAGCCTGTCTGCTCGTCCGTGAACACCCCGCGCTCTGATCGGAACGTGAGCGTCCCGTCCCCGTTCCGGGCGTCGAACGCTACGGCCGCACCGACGTCCCGGCCCTGTGCGACGTCCGCGCTGCTGAGCGGGGACGCGGTGCCCCGTTGCCAGAACACGGCCACGGGTGCGCCGTCGATCCGTACGTTGACTACCCCGGAGAAGAAGAGCTCGGAGAACGGCACCGCGAGCGCATCGTCGTCACTCACCAGTCCGAGCACCCGCGCTCGGAGCGGCAGCCTCCGGTCGACCTCGCCTGTGGATGGAGGCGGCTGGGTGAAGTCGATGTTGAAGTATGGGTTGAACTCGTAATCGAGGTCGAAGCCCGATGACCGGGAGAGGACAGTCCCGTCCGGGTAGGCGCGCTTGAAATCGCCCCAGGAGATGAGGGCGCTTTCGGCCGGCCGCAGCCGGAGCCCCGCGAACTCACCCGCGATGGCCCTGCCGGTCGCCTGTTGCCACCATGACTCGGTAGTCTCGTCGAAGAGCACCCGGTTCTCGGAGCGGAGCGCACTGGCGGCGCCGAACTCCAGCGTGAGCGTTCCCGCGTTGCGCTCGAACACCGCCGCGCTGTTGCAACGTGGACAGTACGTGGCCAGCAGCGGCGAGCCGCCGAGCCAGTCGTTCACTGCCTCGTTCAGGAGCAGGAGGCGTATCGGATACGCCCGCGCCTCGTCTCCCGCGAACGCCGCCAGCACGGGTTCGTTGTCGCTGATCCACGCGTCGGCATGCTCGGTCGTCTCGTAGCGTGGTTCGGTGATGACGGGGATGGCCCCGCGCCCACCGGCAACCACGACCGCGTCGCTCAGGTCGGCCGTCACGCGTGAGAAGTCGGTGCGCCATGCGTCCGGTGAGATGGATGCCTCACCCAGGGTGCGCGCCGTCTCCCTCGGTGTGAGGTCGCGCACCAGAGGTTCACCGCCGCGTTCCACCGTTGGCAGGCGCCACCATGCCAGCGCCTCGATGCGCTCGCCGGGCCGCGTGAGGGTCCACGCGAGCCGTGGAGAAGGATCGTCCGCCGCAACGAGGAAGCGGCCCGTGATCAGCTGGCACGTGACGCCGGTGTGCTCCGTGCCGGGGCAGACATCGGTGCTCACCGGGCCGGACTCATGCAGGAACCAGCCGTCGAACGATGCGGCATGGAACCCGGGGGGAAGGCCGAGCTGGGAGCCGTCCGCTGACTCTACGCGCACCTCTGCGTAGGCGTGCTCGTAGCCGTGCTGCGGGGGCGCAGGGCTGACGCCTCGCTCCGCTCTGGTGAGCGTAACGATGATCGCGCGTCCTTCCGGCGTGACTGCACTGACCGGCGTTCCCCTCGACAGGGGACGTTCGAAGGAGCCACCGCTTTCGACGGCGTAGCCGGGGAGCGGTGCGTTCTCCTCACGGACCTCGCTGCCGCAGCCGGGCGCGACGCTTTCGGGCTCCAGCCACCAGGCCCCGTTCACTACGCGCCAGCGGTCCTCGTGCGCCAGGGGCGGAACGGCGTCACGTCCCAGGGCTCGTGCGCGACGTTCCACCGTGGCCTGCCCGTTCGCTACGTCCATGCCGACGATGCGCCACTCGATGGCGGGCAGACGGACGAACTGCGCGCGTCCTGCGTCCTCACGAGCGATAGCGGCTTCGATGGCCGCTGCCGTTTCGCGCTGCGCTGCGCCCGCGTGAAAGGCAAGTGACTCTACGTCACACCCCGCCTCGCTACCCGGAAGCAGCGAGAGAGCGAGCCCTTCCCAGTCCTTTTCGGCGAGGTCTTCGTACGCGAACCCCGCGAACTCGCGCAGCAACTCCGGGGTAGCGAGCGGCGACTCCTCGGACGGCACGATGGGCAGTCGCTCTGTCTGCGGCTCTTCCAGCGCCGCATCCAGCGTCGCGATGAGACCCAGCACGGCGGCGGCGAGGAGAGCGGATGCGAGCGAACGGCTCTTCATCAACCGCTGTTGCGATGGCGTCGCAACTCCTCGACGAGTGCGGGCACGAACTCCTGCCAGTCTGCCATCACGCCTATGTCCGACTGGCCACGGAAGAACGCGGCACGGCGGTCGTTATTGACCGCAAGCACCGTTCCCGCGCGCTGGATCCCCACTGCATGGTTGAAGTCGCCCCGCACGCCGATACCGACGTAGATGCGCGGCGCGATAGAGCGTCCCGTCAGTCCCACCTGACGCTGCCGCGGCATCCACCCCGCTTCCACCACGTCCCGCGTGCAGATGAGGTCTGCGCCCAGCAGCTCCCGCAGTTCCTCCAGTTCCGAGATGCGCTCCGGCCCGCCGACGCCCATGCCGATGCAAACGACCGCGCGCGCCTTGTCCAGTGCGGCCGCGTCGTCGTCCGGCGCGGGACGGAACTCCACCCGTGTCGGGCCGTCGTCCGGTACTGTGGCTGCCTCCAAGGTCTCGACCGGTACGCTCCGCGCCGGGTTGGGCTGCAGGGCGCTGAACACGCCGGGCCGTACCGTCGCCATGTTGGGGAGTGTGCGCGAGTAGATGGGCGCGACGATGTTGCCGCCGAACGCCGGTTTGAGCTGCGCCAGCCCCGAGCTGTCCACGTCCAACCCTATGCAGTCGCCGGTCAGGCCGAGGTCCAGCCGGGCGGAGACGCGTGCCGCCAGGTCGCGGCCGTTCGGTGTGGAAGGCAACAGGACGGCGAACGGCTGCCGCTCGGTGATGGCCTCCGCCAGCACCGCGGTATAGGCAGCCGTGGAGTAGGCCGACAGTTCGCTGCCGGATGCCACCATCACTGCGTCGGCGCCTGATCGCGCCAAGGCAGTCGCGTAGCCCGTGGCATCCTCTCCACCGATGACGAACGCGGCGACAAGGCCGTTCAGAGCATCCGCGACAGGCTGTGCGGCTGCCAGCATCTCGAACGTAACAGGGCGCAGTCCGCTCTCATCCGCTTCCGCGACCACCCACAGCTCCGGCCCGCTGCCGGGGCGGGGAGTGTCGGCTGCTGTCTCCGGGGCGTCTGCTGCGTCGGCATCGGCGTCGAGCGCTCCTCGCTCAACGAGCGCTGCGACCGCCTCACGCGCCATCTCCGCCGCGCTGCCTTCCTGGATCAGTCTGCCCTCGCGCGACGGTTCGATCTGCCGCACCTCCGCGACCCACGTAGGCGAGCCTGCCGCCCCGAACTGCGAAACGTCGTCGGAGAGCATCGCGGCGGTCAGCTCGGTTATCTCGCGCTCCTCGGCGGCGCGTACCGCATCGCGGGGGGCTTGCGCATCGTGTGCGACCCCCTCCGTGACCGACACGAGCAGGGGCAGGGCGCCTTCCACGGTCTCGGCGCCGTTCTCCAGGGCGCGCTCCGCACGGACCGAGCCATCCTCCGCGACCTCCAATCTGCTCACAGCCGTGATCTGGGGGATGCAGAGCATCTCGGCGACCTCCGGCCCGACCTGTCCGGTCTCCGCGTCGACGCTGTTGTTGCCGAACAGGACGAGGTCGTACTCCTCGCGGGAGAGAGCGAACGCCAGCGCCCGGGACGTTGCGAGCGTGTCGGCCCCTGCGAACGCGAAGTCGTTCAGGTGGAACGCGTCGTCTGCCCCCATCGCCAGGCATCGCACGAGACCCCGCCGCGCATCGGGCGGCCCCATCGTGTAGACCGCGACGCTGCCGCCCAGCGCCTCCTTCAACTCGACCGCGCGGTTCACCGCGAGCACGTCGTAGGCGTTCAGTTCGCTCGGCACGCCCTCCCGGACGAGGCGTTTCGTCTCCGGGTCGAGGCGTATGCGGGATATCGCAGGCACCCACTTTACGCAGACGGCTATCCTCACGCTTCCTCCTGACGGCGCTGTGACGGACTGCCGCACAGTTTAGCGTTGCGCCACGTCTGACGTACGTTCCTATTCGGCCCCGCGCTGGCGGTACTGCACCGCCTCCGCGAGGTGCGGCATGCCGATGATGTCCTCGCCACTGAGGTCCGCGATGGTCCGCGCGAGCTTGAGCGTGCGGTGGAACGCCCGTGCGGAGAAGTGCATGCGCTCCATCACGGCTCGCGCCAGCCCCTCGGCCTCGTCGTCCATACGGCAGTACTTCCACACGTCGGACGGCCCCATGTCCGCGTTGCACTGTACGCATGACTCGCGGAACCGCGCCTGCTGCACCTGGCGCGCGTGACAGACGCGCTCCCGGATCCGTGCAGACGGCTCGCCTGTCACGTCGCCCGTGAGCTTCTCGTACTCCACCCGCGGAACGTCGATGAAGATATCCATCCTGTCGAGTAGCGGGCCGGATATGCGCTTCTTGTAGCGGCTGAGAAGTTGCGACGAGCAGGTGCACGCCTTCCTCGGGTCGCCGTAGTTGCCGCAGAAGCACGGGTTCATGGCTCCGACCAGCATGAAACTGGCCGGATACGTGACGGAACCGTTCGCCCGGCTGATGGTGACGACCTTGTCCTCTATCGGCTGTCGCAGCACCTCCAGGACGCTGTGTCCGAACTCCGGCAGTTCGTCGAGGAACAGCACGCCGCGGTGGCTCAGCGACACCTCGCCCGGCTTGGGGATCCTGCCTCCGCCGACCAGCCCCGCGTGCGAGATGGTGTGATGCGGCGCGCGGAAGGGGCGTGTCGAGACCAGCGGGGTATCGTCGCGCAGCATCCCGGCGATGCTGTAGACCTTGGTCGTTTCGAGCGCCTCGGTCGAGGTGAGCGGTGGCAGTATGGAAGCCATCGCTCGCGCCAGAAGCGTCTTGCCGCTGCCGGGTGGGCCGGTCATCAGGAGGTTGTGCCCGCCTGCGGCGGCGATCTCGATGGCGCGCTTCGCCTGGTCCTGTCCGCGTATGTCCGCCATATCGATGGCGTAGTCCTGGGGCGCGATGTGGGAGAGTTCCACGGTGGGCGTGTGCGTCAGGATCGGCGCGTCGCCCCTGATGTGCTCGACGAGTTCGCGGAGCGTGCGCGCGCCCAGCACGTCCACTCCATCTACGAGTGAGGCCTCGTCCGCGTTCGTCTGCGGCACGACCGCCGTCCGCATCCCCCGGTCCCGCGCGACGCCCACCATGGGGAGGATGCCGTCGGTGTGCCGCAGGTTGCCTTCCAGCGACAGCTCCCCGATGAGGACCGTCTCGCCGAGCATGATGTCGATCTGCCCGCTGCTGGCGAGGATGCCGACTGCGATGGGCAGATCGTAGGACGGTCCTTCCTTGCGGATGTCGGCGGGAGCGAGGCTCACCGTGATGCGCCGCATCGGGAACTCGAACCCGGAGTTGCGTATCGCGGCGCGCACCCGTTCTCTGGACTCCTGCACCGCGGCGTCCGGCAGCCCCACTACGACGAAGTGCGGCAGGCCGGGCGCTACGTCCACCTCTACCTCGATGATCTGCCCGTCGAGTCCGGTCAGCGCACACGTGTTCACCTTGGTCAGCATTCCTGTCACCTCTCGTCCACCGCCCTGTGTTGGTTCCGCTGGGGCGGGTTGGCTATTGAGGTTAGGAACTGCTGGCTCGATCGCGAAAGGGGCAGATGTCACAGTGTCGTTCATCGGTTCGTCGAAGTCGCTCTTGCCCGCGCCGCTGCGTTGCGGAGAGCCGGATCATTCCTTGACCAGCCTGCGGACGCACGGCTATCCTCCTCCAACCCCTCCCCGCACCCACGCGGGACCTGAAAGGAGTACGTCGATGGCGTCAACAGCGGAACGGATCAGGCAGTTGGTCAGTGAGAACATCGAGGTGGACGGCAAGGCCCTGGACGTTCCGGAGGACCTGAACCTCAGCCTCTCGGACGCTGGCGTGCCTTCTACGGACATAGTTGCCCTGGGCAAGCTGATAGCCCAGGACTTCAACGTCACCTTCACCCTCGATGACTGCGCAACCTTCTCCGACCTGTCGAAGGTCGCAGCCTTCATCGACAGCAAGTCTGCCTAGACCAACGCGGCGCTGCTGGCAATGACGACCTCTTCCGTCACGGGATGCTGGTGGAGCCCTGTCGGACAGGTCGCAGGCGCTGCTGTCTCGCACGTTGCTCTGAGCCCTCATCCGGCCAGGGAAGCCGAGGCGCTCTCCTGGCTGGATGAGCAGGAGCGGGCGCGCGCCCACAGGTTCATCGGCGCCGACCCCAGGCGCGGCTTCGCTCTGTGCCGTGCCGCTCTCCGTGCGCTTCTGTGCGATGAACTCCGCTGCGGCAATGAGCAGTTGACCTTTGGGGTTTCTGAGCACGGCAAGCCGTTCGCCCTCGTGCAGGGGCTTCCCGTCGACATCAGTTTCAACGTCAGCCACAGCGGGAATCACGGACTCATCGCACTTGCTCCCGAAGGCCGGTTGGGCATCGACGTGGAGGAGTGCGCTTCCCACCGTAACCTGGACACACTGATCGAAACCGTGTTCACGCCTGATGAACAAGCGGAACTCGCCTTGATCGAGGGAGAGGACAGGCCTCGTGCCTTCTTCAGGCTCTGGACGGTCAAGGAGGCTTTGGTGAAGGCTGAAGGAACAGGCTTGTCCCTGGACCCATCCTTGTTCGAGGTCCCCCCGGCGATGCGCCGCGGCGCATCGTCTGCCGTCTTTGCGTTTCCCCGGACCCCATCGGTACGGTGGCGGGTGGAGAGCTTCGACGGCGACGACTTCGTTGCAGCCATCGCTCACGAACTGGACCCGGCGATCTGATGCAGCCACGTGAAGCAGCATGGGAGCTGCCGGAGCCTCTCTCCGTCCACGAAGTGCGGGTGGACGACGAGACGGTCATCACCGTGCGTCGCCACGGCAACCCCGACGGCCCGCGGCTCATCCTGAGCCACGGCAACGGCCTCGCCATCGACCTCTACTATCCCTTCTGGTCCCTCCTCACCGGCGATTTCGACGTCATCGTCCACGACTTGCGGAACCACGGCTGGAACAAGATCACCTCCCTTGAAGGGCACCACATCCCGACGCTCGCCGCCGACCATGACCGCATCCTCGAAGCCGTCAACCTGCGCTACGGGGAGAAGCCCACGGTCGGCGTGTTTCACTCCGTTTCCGCGCTCGTATCGTTGCTCTCCCTCGCCAGGGGCAGCGGGTACTCCGCGCTCGTCCTGTTCGACCCGCCCCTGTGCAAACCAGGGCGTGGCTACGAGGACTTCGATATCGTGGCCGCGAACACCGCCGCCCTGGCGCGCCGTCGCACCGAGCACTTTCGTTCCATGGAGCAGCTCATGGAGGTGCTGCCGATCTCGCCGCTGTACCGGCGCGTCGTTCCCGGGGTCTTCGATCTTGTGGCGCGGACGACGCTGCGCAGCAGCGACGACGGGGAGGGCTACCAGTTGCGGTGCCCCCGCGAATACGAGGCGCGGATGATCGAGTACGCCGGCGTCTACGCCATGGGAGTCGATTTCGATTCCTTGCGCTGTCCCGTGAAGGTCATCGGCGCCGATCCCACCCTCCCGTTCTCCTACCTCCCGACCCTGGACCTCAGCGACATCCAGAGTATCGGCTACGACTTCCTGCCGGACGCCACCCACTTTCTGCAACTGGAACAGCCGGCCGAATGCGTTGAAACGATGCTCGCGTTCCTGGATGAGGTCGGCGTTGTCTGACTCCGGCGCTGCCCGTCGGATGCCGCCCTATACCCAGTGACGGCGGCGCTGGAACGGGTAGCCGGGGAGCGAGACGCGTCGCCGGTACTCGCCGGCGAACAGTCCGGGGAACGATAGCGTGATGCCGGCCTCGTACGCGTCGGCAACCGCTTCAACGAACCCGCCGTTCAGGTTCACTTCGACCACGAGACCGGTATCCGTATCTTCCGGGAGGCTGCTCACCAGGGGTATGGACGGCGAAGCAGGCGTGATGCCGTTGAGGGCCGCTTCCGCGCTCTCCGGCGCGCCCGATGCCATCAGCTCGCCGCGCCGTGCCGCTGACATCAGGCCGTCATCGAGGCTGAACACTCCTGCCGCCTGCGACGCTGCCATCTCGCCGGGGCCGAGGCCCATCACCACGTCCGGACGCACCCCTACGCTCGACCACAGCGCCGTCAGAGCACACTGGAGTGCATAGACCGCGGGCTGCGTCCACGCAGGGTCGTCCAGCTCACCCGTTGCGCCGGGCCTGCCGAACATCACGTCCAGCAGCGAGGCGCCGCGTACCTCTCGCAACACGGCGTCGCACCGGTCCAGCACCGCCCGGAAGAGCGGCTCGCTCTGGTACAACGCCTCGGCCGTTCCCGCCCACTCGTGGCCTTCGTCCGTGTAGACGAACGCGACCTTCGACGCGGATCGCGGCTCCTGCCCTTCGGGCGCTTCATGGCCTTCTGTGATCGCCCGCAGCCCCTCGCGCAGCGACGTGCTATCGCGGAAGACCACGCCCGCGCGGTGCGGGAAGTGGCTTCGACCGACGCTCGCCGTCCACGCCATGTCGGCCAGTGCTTCGGCGCTGCCGGGGTGGTCGTCGAGCCACGAGAGGTACCGCCCCGCCAGCTCCCGCAGGGCGCGGTCCGTCTTCCCCGACAGGGGCAGCAGCCGTGTCTCCCGGCCGGCGAGCGTCCCGTCGAGCACTGGAGCGGGGACCGGCGCCGCTGACCCGGCAGGCCAGCGGTTCACGGCGGCGACGTCCTCCGGCGCTCCATAGCCCTCCACGATGACGTGCGCGTTCGCGCCTGATATGCCGAAAGCGCTCACCCCGGCTCGTCGTGGACGGTCCGGGGTCGGCGGCCATTCGGTCAGGTCGCTGGTGACCCGGACGGGCACCCTGTCCCATTCAACATCGGGGTTGGGGTCGTTGAAGTGCAGGTGTTCGGGGATCACCCCGCGCTGCATCGCGAGTACGGCCTTGATCAGGCTTGCGACTCCCGCCGCCGGTTCGAGATGGCCTATGTTTGCCTTCACCGACCCGATGAGAAGCGGCCGGTCTGCCTTGCGGCCTCTGCCGTAGACCGCCGCCGCCGCACGTACTTCGATTGGGTCGCCGAAATTCGATCCTGTTGCGTGCGCTTCGAGGTAGTCCACCTCCGACGGTTCGACACCGGCGCGGGCGAGCGCTTCCTCCATCACCCGCTCCTGCGCCGGGCCGTTGGGTGCGGTCAGCCCGAGGCTCGCTCCGTTCTGATTGACTGCCGAGCCGCGGATGACGCCCCATATCCGGTCTCCATCGGCCTCTGCTTCACTCAACCGCTTCAACACCAGCACGCCGCATCCCTCGCCTCGAACGAACCCGTCCGCTGATGCGTCGAACGTCCTGCTCTCTCCAGTGGGTGACAACATGCCGACTTCCAGCATGAATCTCGCCACCGGGGCGGAGAGCGCCGCATGGACACCGCCCGCGAGCGCGACGTCCACTTCACCCTGTTGCAGGCCGACGACCGCCTGGTGCACCGCGGCCAACGACGACGCGCATGCCATCTCCAGCGATATCGCCGGCCCTTCGAGGCCCAGCGCGTAGGAGACTCTTCCCGCGGTGACACTCGAGTTGGTGCCCAGGTAGCTGCTCGCCCTGCCGGTGGCTGCGAGCAGTTCCCGGTACTCGCTGCCCGCCGTACCGGCATACACCCCCGTCCGGCTGCCTCTCAGCCGGTCCGGGTCCATGCCCGCGTCCTCCAGGGCCAGCCAGCTCGTCTCCAGCATCATCCGCTGCGTCGGGTCCATCATCCACGCCTCGATAGGCGCGATACGGAAGAACCGGGAGTCGAACTTGTCGAGGTCCTCGACGAATCCTCCGTACCGGAAGGCTGCTTCCTCGGCAGCCGGGTCTCCGAGAGCCCCGTTCCACGGACCGGTACCCGGGCGTCCGTCTGTCACCGCGCTCTCGCCCGATTCCAGTTGACGCCAGAAGGCCGAGAGGTCCTCCGCCCCCGGGAACCGGCACGCCATGCCCACGATGGCGATGCCGTCCTTCACATCGGAGGGCTGCCGCACTTCCGGCGCCCGCCGCTCCGGGATGGCCTCCTCGGTGGGCTCTCCGAGCTCTTCGGCCAGGTGGTGGGCAAGCCCCGTGACGCTCGGGTAATCGAACACCACGGTATTGGGCGCTACGTACTCTCCGGCGAAGGCGCGGTTCAGGCGGTTGCGCAACTCAACGGCCATCAGCGAGTCCATCCCCAGTTCGGAGAACTCCACCGATGCCGCCGGCGGCGTCGGCAACCGCATCACCGCCTGCAACTCCCGCTGCAGGAATGAAACGAGCACGTCCTCCCGCTCGGCGGATGAGGATTCCCGCAGTTGGGACAACAGGTCGGCAGGCGTGGCCTGCTCACCTCCCTCGCTCTCGGAGGAAACGGCGTACAACTCCTCGAGGAACGGCGGGCGTTGCTCGTGGCCCTGCGCGAACGTCTGCCAGTCCACCGCCGCCACCATCCCGGAGGTCATGTCCTGCCGCAGCACCTGGTCGAATGCCCTGAGTCCCTGCTCGGGTGTGATCCAACCCGTTCCGACTGCCTCCAATTGCCTGGCGATGCGTTCCCGCTGCTCTTCGGCCTCTCCCAGCCCTGACCAGGCGCCCCAGGCGATGGTCTGCGCGGGGAGCCCCAGCGCGCGCCGGTGCCCGGCGAGTTGATCGAGGAAGGCGTTGGCCGCGGCGTGGTTAGCCTGCCCCGGATTGCCCAGAACGCCCGCCACACTGGAGAACAGGACGAACATGTCCAGGTCACGGGCGATGGTCGCCCGGTGCAGGTGCCATGCTCCCAGCACCTTCGGCCCCAGCACCTCCTCGAACCGTTCCCAACTCTGGTTCGTGAGCGCCGCGTCCGACAGCACGCCCACGCTGTGGATGACGCCCGCCAGCGGCGGCAGCGTCGCGTCGATACGCTCCAGCATCAGGTCGACCGCGGCGGCGTCCGTGACGTCCGCGATCTCCACCTGCACGGTCACGCCGCGCTCGCGCAGCGCTTCGATAGCTTCTGCGACCTCGGGGTCCGGAGGGCGGCGCCCGTTCAGCACGATGGCGCCCGCGCCCCGCTCCGCCAGCCAGCCCGCAAGCGCGCATCCGATGCCTCCCAGTCCGCCCGTGACCAGGTACGTTCTGTCCTCCTGCAGGTGTCCGCTCACCGTCGGCGGCATGGTCAGCACGATCTTCCCGATATGCCTTGCCGACTGCATGAACTGCATCGCAGCGCCGGCTTCCAGCAGCGACCACCGGGCGTGGATGAGCGGGGCCAGCTCTCCACCGGCTACTCGCGCCATAACGGCCCTGAGCGCGTTCCCGGGCGTCGCAGGGTCAAGGGTCTTCAGGTCGTCGAGCTCCAGGATGGAGTAGGAGACGTCGGGCCGGACCGCCGCCATCTCCTCTTCCGTCAGGATGCCCACGGCGGCCAACTCGACGAACCGGCCGCCCTGCGCCAGGCACGACAGGCTCGCGTCGATGAAACCCTCTCCCGTCAGGCTGTTCACCACCACGTGAACGCCCGCGCCGCCCGTCGCTTCGAGTATCTCCTGCCCGAACCTCGTCGAGCGGCTGTCGAAGACGTGCTGCACGCCCAGCGAGCGGAGATACGCCTGCTTCGGCGCGCTCGCGGTCGCGAACACCTCGGCTCCAGCGGCCTGCGCCAGTTGGATGGCGGCCAGCCCCACCCCTCCCGCGCCGGAGTGGATGAGCACACGGTCGCCGGGGTTCAGTCCCGAGAGGTCGAACGACAACGCCGCCGACACGAATACGGTCGGTATCGTCGCAAGCGCCGCTGCCGGGACTCCCGCCGGAGCGGGTGCAACCAGCTCTTCCCGCGTGACTACGCTCGGAGCGAACGTTCCGAACCCTAGTCCAACCACGCGGTCGCCGGCCGAGACGCTGGTCACGTCGGCGCCGGTTTCGAGCACCCGGCCACAGAACTCCTTGCCGAGCAACCCCCCGGCGACGACGCCAAGCGCCTGGAACAGGTCGAGGAAGTTGAGCCCTGCAGCATCTACTGCCACCCGCACTTCGCGCGGTTCCAGCGGGCGCGCCGCCTGGGGCGCGATCTGGACCCCCTCCAGGCTGCCGCCTGCGTCGGGCTCCAGCATCCATGATGGCTCTTCCGGCAACGTAAGCCGCTGGGACGCGGCGCCGAGCCGGACCAGCCGACCTGCCTGGCGGAATCCCTTCCGGTAGGCGATGTGCGTCTCCGGGTCCGGGTACAGGAGTTCATTGACGAGGCTCGACAGAGGCGGCGGGGCTCCGGGCTCCAGGTCGATCATCCTCGGCTGGAGGTGCGCCGCCTCCCGTGCCACCACCCTCCCGAAGCCCCACAGCGTTGCGCCCGCGATCTCTCCGCCGCGCTCCTTCTCGACCACCTGTCCGCCGCGCGTGAGCAGCCAGAAGCCCTTCTCCGGCGCCGCGTCGGCGTCGGTCAGGCCCTGTACCAGCGCGAGCGCGCTCGCTCCCGCGTGCCTCACGTCCTGCGCGAACTCTCCGGTCGTGGCGTCTGGCCCGTGCCCGTCCAACGCGGCAAGGTGCACGATGCCGCTCAGCGGCACGTCGGCGGGCAGCCCCTCGAAGACTGATCGCCACGATTCCCGGTCTTCCGGCTCCACCTCCGCCCCCGCCAGCACCACGGTCTGGTTGCGCGCCGACAGCTCCGCTGCGAGTTGCTCCGCCACGCCGGTGCGGTCGCCTGCGAGCATCCAGACCCCTGGCGGCTCCACGACTTCCGCCGGGCCCTGTGCCACGATGACGCCCCTGTCCGGCTCCGCAGACTCGGACGCCTCCAGTCCCAGCACCTCGGCCTCCGGGAAGCCCGCGTTGGCGAGCGATCGACGCCACACCGCCGGACCGGCGAGGGCGTGGTGCGGACGGAACGGGTCGGCGAACCGCCACCAGCCGTCCAACTGGCCGAACGTGAGGTCCATCCAGCCCTGGCCTCGCAGGTTCTCGAGCGCCAGCAACTGGCCCGACGGGGCCAGGAGGGTCCGGCAGTGCCCGAGCGTCTCTTCCAGGAAACGGGTCGCGTGGAGCACGTTCGACGCGATCACGAGGTCGTAGCCATGCCCTTCGAAACCCTGCTCGACCGGGTCTTTCTCGATGTCCAGCACCCGGTATTCGATCGACGCCTCGCTTCCGCCGAAGCGCGTCTCCGCTTCCGCGAAGAAGCCCGCCGAGATGTCCGTGTAAACGTAGTCGAACCTACCCGCCGGCAGTTCCGGCAGCACGAGCGCCGTGGCCGAACCCGTGCCGGCCCCGACCTCCAGCACGCGGAGCCTGCGCCCGTCCGGGAATGCTTCCAGGAGCGATGCGACCGCGTCGCCCAGCATCCGGTTTGACGACCGGGCCCCCGGCGCCTTCATGTACAGGTCGGCCGGTGACGGTTCTCCGCTGCCGAACAGCACCGTCAGCGGGTCGGCCCGGCCCAGGAGCACCTCCGTCAGCTCGTTGACGACCCGCCGGAACAGCCCGACCTCGACCGCTCCGTGCGGGTACACCTCGGCGATGCGGTCTGCGAACGCTTCCGGGTCGCCCGGCACCGCTTCGGGCAGCGCGTCGTCCGGTCCAACGAGCACCGTGAAGCCGTCCCCGGCTTCTTCCACGATTCCGCCCCTCCCCAGCAGTTCGAACAACCGCCGGAACAGGCGCCGGTGCTCCGGCAGAACGTTCAGCTGCTCCCGGACTGCATCGGTGTCCACCCTGTCGCCGGAACTGCGCTTCCACCCGAGTCTCCCCAGCACTGACAGCGCGTAAGACCACGACAACCGTTCGAGGTCCGTCAGCAACGCTGCGCGGTCGTCTGCTCCGACACCTTCTGAGTCCAGATAGTCGGAGAACGGCGCGGAACGCGCTGCGATGGCGGACGGGCTCGGAAGGAAGTCTGCAGGCAACATCCCCTCTGCCAGAGGCTTGTCGCGCCAGGTGATCTCGTAGAGGAGTTCGTTGATTCCCTCCGTCCCCGAGAGCAGGGCCGCGCGCGTCGCCCGCTTCACCGTGTACCCGTTCAACCCGCCGAGTTCGACCCCGTCCGTGGAGTAGAACCGCAGGTCTCCCGCGAATACTTCGGCCTCGCGCTCTCCGGTGTCGCCGACGCGCTCCCGCATGCGGGCATGACAGACGATGCGTTCCGGCAGCGGCCCGGTCAGCCACAGCCGTTCCCACCCGAAGGGGAGGTACGTCCCGGTCTCCTCGCCGCTCGCCACGTTCCGGGCCGCGGCCAGTACCTGGAAGCAACCGTCGAGCAGGATCGGATGCGCCTGTAGGCCGCTTCCGTCCACCGTCGCTGGCAGCACGACTTCCCCGACCGCCTCGCCGTCGCCGACCCATGCCGACTGAAGCGTGCGGAACCGCGGGCCGAGGTTGATGCCGACGTCCGCCCTCGCACGGTAGAACGCGGAGACGTCCTCCGCCGACAGGCCTGCCTTCAGCGCGGCGAGGTCGACTCGGGCAGGGGCCTGTCGCTCCCTGCTGGGCTGCGTCGTGCCCTCCGCGTGCAGCGTCC
Source organism: Dehalococcoidia bacterium (assembly GCA_965220655.1). Taxonomy (GTDB): domain Bacteria; phylum Chloroflexota; class Dehalococcoidia; order Lucifugimonadales; family Australimonadaceae; genus Bin16. Next base: position 96,766 of record CBDCQO010000008.1, read on the forward strand.
AGCCTTCTTCGCCCTCGCCCCGGCTGTATATCTCGAAGTGACGCGCCGACTTCTCCGGGGCGTCCAGCACGATCTGGACCCTCCGGCCTTCCTGTCCCGGCGCGCTCTCTGCGTCTTGCTCGGGGAAGACCAGCGGGCTGTGCAGTTGCAGGTCCTCCACGACTACCGCTTCGGACTCCCCGGCGAGCGAGGCGGACACTGCCATGGCCCCGTACAGCGCGCCCGGTGCGATGACACGCCCGAAGACGCTGTGGTCGCTCAGCCAGGCCGGGTCTGTCGGGAGTACCTCCGTCTCGAACGAGGTCTCTCCTCTCGGCGAATCGTGCCGGACGCCCAGCAGCGGATGGCCCGCAGCCGCCCGGCGCCGCCTCGGCGCATCGATCCAGTGCGACTGGCACTGGAACGGGTAACCGGGCAGGGCGACCCGCCGCCGCGACTCTCCCGCGAACAGTCCCGGGAACGTGAGCGGGATACCGGCCTCGTACGCTCCGGCGACCCCCTCGACGAACCCGCCGGTCGAGTCGACGACAGGCTCGGCCGGGTCGCGCGGAGGTCGGTGCAGGCTGGACACGACCGCCGGGGCGGGGCTCGACTCGGGCCAGGCGAGGCTCGCCATCGGCCCCAGCACCGCGTGCGGGCCCAGCTCCACTACGGCGTCGACGCCCATCTCGGCCAGCGTTTCGACGCACCCCCGGAACGCCACCGGCTGCCGTGCATGCAGGCGCCAGTACGCCGCGTCCTGCGTGTCGCCCGGCTCCAGCAAGCGGCCCGAAACGTTGCTCACCAGCGGGATGGACGGCGGCGCGACCGCCATGCTGTCGATGACCGATGCCAGGTCGTCCAACGCCGGTTCGACAAGCACGCTGTGATAGCCGGGGCTGCTCCGCAGCCGGTTCACGCGAAGCCCTTCCGCCTCGAACCGCTGCACGATCTGCTCGACCTCCGACGCCTCGCCGCTCACCACCTGGTGCGCCCCGTTGTCGGCCGCGACGCTCAACCCCATTCCTTCTGACGCCGCGTTCCATGCTTCGAGCGTCTCCGCCACGTGCGACGCGGGCGCGAACACCGCCGCCATCGCCCCTGCGACCGGCAGCGACGCCATCAGCTCGCCGCGCGTCGACGCGAAGCGCAGCCCGTCTTCGAGGCTGAACACGCCCGCGGTCTGCGACGCCGCGATCTCACCGAGGCTGTGCCCCATCACCACGTCCGGACGTACGCCCAGGCTCGACCAGAGCGCCGTCAGCCCACACTGGAGCGCGTAGGTCGCGGGCTGCGTCCACGCGGGATCGTCGAGATCGCCCGCCGCGCCGGGACGGCCGAACAGCACGTCCAGCAGCGATGCCCCGCGATGCTCTTGCACCCATCGCTCGCACCTGTCGAGCACCGCGCGGAAGACCGGCTCGCTCTCGTATAGCGCCTGCCCCATCCCGGCCCACTGGCTGCCCTGGCCTGTGTAGACGAACGCCACCTTCGACGCAGGCCTCGGCTCCGGCCCATCGGGCTCGTCCCCATCCACGACGGCCTGCAGCGCCTCGCGCAGCGACGACGCGTCGCGGAAGACGACGCCCGCGCGGTGCGCGAAGTGGCTCCGACCCACGCTCGCCGACCACGCCAGATCGGATAGCGCGTCGTCGCCGGCGCCGCTGCCTGGCGGGAACTGCTCGGGATGCTCGTCGAGCCAGGAGATGTACCGCCCCGCCAGGTCTCGAAGCGCCTGCCGCGACTTGCCCGACAGCGGCAGCAACCGCGTCCCGCGTGCGGCCAACTCCGGCTCCTCCGCCGGCTCCGGCAGCGACACCGCGATGGACACCGCAGGCCCGGTGGGCAGGGCTTTCGCTGCGTCGGCGCCGACGGGCTCGCCGTAGCCCTCCAGGATGAGGTGTGCGTTCGTGCCCGACCATCCGAACCCGCTCACGCCTGCCCTCGGCGGACGACCGGGAACGATCGGCCACTCGGTCGTCTCCGCCGCCACCCGCACCGCGAACCGCTCCCAGTCGATCTCCGGGTTCGGCGTATGGAAGTTCAGGTGCTTCGGGATGCGCAGGTGCTTCATCGCCAGCATCACCTTGATGAGGCTGGCGGAGCCTGCCGCCGATTCCAGGTGGCCGATGTTCGTCTTCACCGACCCGACCAGCAGCGGACGGTCGGCGTCGCGCCCCCGGCTGTACACCGTTCCCGTGGCCTGCATCTCGATCGGGTCGCCCACCGGCGTTCCAGTCCCGTGCGCCTCAACGTAGTCCACTTCCCATGGTTCGAGTCCCGCCTTGAGCAGCGCCGCCTCGATCACCTGCTCCTGCGCGGGCTCGCTCGGCACCGTCAGTCCCGGGCTCGCCCCGTCCTGGTTCAATGCCGATGCCCGGATGACGCCCCATATCCGGTCGCCGTCCGCCTCCGCCTCGCTCAGCCGCTTCAGCACCAGGATGCCGCACCCTTCGCCCCGGACGTAGCCGTCCGCCGCGGCATCGAACGTTTTGCACTGCCCGTCGGGGGCCAGCATCCCTGCGTTCGCGCGCAGCTCCAGCAGCCTGCCGGACAGGATCGCGTGTACCCCTCCCGCCAGCGCCAGGTCCGCCTCGCCGCGCTGCAGACCGGCGACCGCCTGGTGAACGGCCACGAGCGACGATGAGCAGGCGGTGTCCACCGCCATCGCCGGCCCCTGCAGCCCGAGCGCGAACGCGACCCGTCCGATCGCCGTGTTGAACGACGTGCCGGTGACGGTGTAGAGGCTGGTGGCGGGGTCGGCGGTATCGCTGACGCCCATGATTAGCCCGCGGTAGTCGTAGTTGCTTATCCCCGCGTAGACACCGGTGCGGCTGCCCCTCAGCGTATCGGGGTCTATCCCCGCGTCTTCGAGCGCGCGCCAGCTCGTCTCCAGCATCATCCGCTGCTGCGGGTCCAGCAATTGCGCCTCGACGGGCGAGATGCGGAAGAACCCCGCGTCGAACAAGTCGATCTCGTCGATGTACGCGCCGAACCGGCACGCCTCGCTCTGGATGGTGTCCTCCGGGAACAGGTAGCCGATGCGTCCGACGCCGGAACCCGGAATGCCCTCGATGATGGCGTTCTCGCCCGCCTCAAGCTGGCGCCAGAACGCCGGAAGCCCCGTCGCGCCGGGGAACCGGCACGCCATCCCTACCACCGCTATCGGCTCGGCGGGCTGCGCGCCGGATACCTCCGCCTTCCCCTCGGATGCCATCACCGTTGCCCCCTGATCGTGCCTGCTCACCGACTGACAGACGCATTATAAAACTCCTGCGTTGACTGCCATGAGCGCGTCGTTTAGTTTCACGCCCATGGACCGCCCATCCCTCGCCCCCTACGACCCGGAGCCCGTGCAGCGACTGCTGCGGCAGGCAGCCGAGCGGTGGCCCGACGACACCGCCATCGTCGACGGCGAGCGCCGGTTCACGTTCGCGGAGCTCGACGACTGCTCCGGCAGGTTCGCTTCGGCGCTCGCGGCGATGGGACTCGGGAAGGGCGACATCGTCGGCATCCTCTCCCCGAACTGCGCCGAGTTCGAGATCGCCTTCTTCGGCATCCTGAAGGCGGGCGCCACCGTCACCACCGTCAACTCCGGCTACCGCGAGCGCGAGATCGCCTACCAGTTGCAGGCGTCCGGCGCGCAGGCGCTCATCATCCACCACACGCTCGCCGACGCCGCCGACCTCGCGCTCTCCGGCTCCGAGCAGGTGAGACACCGCATCCTCATCGCCGAGACAACTGATGCGGCGCCCTCCTTCTGGTCGCTCATCGAGGCGCAGAGCGGCCCGCCGCCTGAGCCCGCCCTCGACCCCCTGGACGACCTCGCCGCGCTGCCCTTCTCCTCCGGCACCACCGGCCTGCAGAAGGGCGTCATGCTCACCCACGCCAACCTCCACACCAACGTCCGCCAGAACCTCGGACGCCCCGGCGAGGAGGGCGTCGTCCGGCGCGGCGACGTGATGCTCGTCCACCTGCCGCTCTTCCACATCTACGGCATGACCGTCCTCCAGCTGAGCGCCATCGCCGCCGGTGCGACGCAGGTGATGATGGGGCGCTTCGACATGGGCGGGATGCTGTCGCTCATCGCGGAGCACCGCGTCACCGTGCTCTACACCGTGCCGCCGGTCTGCCTCGGCCTCACGCTCACCCCGCTGCTCGACGACTACGACGTTGGATCGCTGCGCTTCCTGCTCAGCGGCGCGGCCCCGCTCTCCGGCGAGTTGCAGACGCGGCTCGCGGACCGGCTCGGCTGCGCCGTCATCCAGGGCTACGGCCTCACCGAGACGTCGCCCATGACCAACACCGACTTCACCGGCGGGCGCGGCAGGCCCGGCACCATAGGCCCCGCGATCCCCGATACCGAGGAGCGCGTCGTCGACCTCGAAACGGGAGAGCGCGACCTGCCCCCCGGCGAGTTGGGCGAGCTGCTGGTCCGCGGCCCGCAGGTGATGAAGGGCTACTACCGCCAGCCCGAGGCCACCGCGGAGGTCATCACGCCAGACGGCTGGTTCCACACCGGCGACATCGCCAGCATGGACGAGGACGGCTACGTGCGCGTCGTCGACCGCAAGAAGGAGCTCATCAAGTACAAGGGCTTCCAGGTCGCGCCCGCCGAGTTGGAGGGCCTGCTGCTGGAGCACCCCGGCGTCGCCGACGTCGCCGTCATCCCGAAAGCGGACGAGGAGGCGGGCGAGGTGCCCAAGGCGTTCGTCGTCCGCAAGGGTGACGCTGAGCCATCGGAGGACGAGCTCATGGCGTTCGTCGCCGAGCGCGTCGCGACCTTCAAGCAGCTGGGCGAGGTCGAGTTCATCGACGCCATCCCCAAGAACGCCTCCGGTAAACTGTTGCGGCGCGTCCTCATCGAGCAGGAACGGGCGCGGCAGGAGTGAGGAGGACGTCCCTTGGCATACGATGAACGTCTCGCGGAGCGAGTGCTCGACATCCTCGGCGCGGAGCCGTCGCTCGTACAGAAGAAGATGTTCGGCGGCGTCGCGTTCATGCTGCAGGGCAACATGGCCTGCGGCGTCCTGAAGAGCGACCTGATGGTCCGCGTCTCGAAGGACGAGTACGAGGCTGCGCTGGCGCGGCCCCACGCCCGCGAGATGGAGTTCACCGGCAGGCCCATGCGCGGCTTCGTGGTCGTCGGCCCCGACGCCACGGACGACGACGCGACGCTCGAGGACTGGGTCGCCACCGGCGCCGCATACGCCCTGAGCCTCCCGCCCAAGTAACGCACTACGAGCCCAGCGACCGCCGTATGTCCCACTCGTGATGCGCCGTGTCGTGCGCGACCGTCAACACCAGTTCCGTCAGCGACTGCTCTCCGCGCGTCGGGTGCGAGAACATGATCTCCTGCCCGGCTGAGGCCGCCATCGTGTCCGCCCAGATGTTGGCCGAGTGCCCGAGCGACCAGAGCGCGGTCTCCAACGGCATGCTCTCGTAGCCGCGCGTCGCCGCGAGGATGTCAGCGTCGGTGGGGCGCAGCGTCGTCTGCCCCGCTGCTGTCGCGCTCATGATGCGCTCCGCCCAGTTGCGGAGGTTGTCGGCGACGTGGCAGACGTACGCCTTCGCCGACCACGTCAGGGCAGGGTGCCGCGCGTTGCCGTCCGCGCCGTCCAGCAACTCCGCATACCGGCGGGGCGCGTCGGCTATCAGCGCGTTCGCCTCCTCCGGCGAGATCGACCACGAGTACCCGCACTCCCGGCACGGGTCTCCGTAGAATCCTGCTCCCCACGTCGTCATCTCAACGTTCCTTCCTTGTCATGTTGAGCGTAGCCGGAGGCGAAATCGAAACATCTCTCGGGGGATCAAGCCTCCCGAGAGGATTCTGCGCGCTAAAGCGCGGGGCTCCGCTGCGCTTCGCTCGGAATGACAATTATCATCCCCACGCGCGGCGCGCCGTCTCCACCACGAGTTCCAGCTTCCGCAGCTGGTCGTCCCAGGTGATGGGGTTGCCCTGCAGCGTCGACGAGAAGCCGCACTGGGGGCTGAGCGCGAGGTCGGTCCCGTCCACGTACTGCGACGCCTCCTCGATACGACGCAGCAGCGTGTCCTGCGATTCGAGTTCGCCCGCCTTCGTCGTGACGAGGCCGAGCACCACCGTCTTCCCCTTCGGCATGAAACGGAGCGGCGCAAACGTCCCCGCGCGCTCGCTGTCGTACTCCAGCAGGAACGAATCGACCTCCAGTTGGCTGAACAGCTGCTCGGCGATGCGGTCGTAGCCGCCGGACGTGTGCCACGCCCCGTAGGCGCCGTTGCCCCGGCAGAGGTGCATCGCCAGCAGCGTGTTGCTGCGGTCGAAGCCGCGCAGGCACGCGTTGTCCGCGTCGATGTCCTCCTGGAGCGCCCGGTCCTGATCAACGCCCTGCGCGGCCCACTGCGCCCGCCGCTCCTCCGGGATGTAGTCAGGGTAGTGTGGGTTGTCCAACTGCACGTACGGGCAACCCTCGCCGATGAGCGCAACGACCTCGTCGCGGATGATCGACGCGGCGTCGGCCAGCACGGCGGCCCGCGACTCGTACACCGCGTCCGTCACGCCGGGCTTGTAGCCGCGCGCGACGACGTAGCTGGCGGCGGGCATCGTCACCTTGTACGGCCCCGGCGCGTGCTCCCTGGTGAACGCCGACTCGTGACCGGTGAGCCTCCGCACCTGCCGCAGCCGCTCGCCGATGATGCGCCCGCCCGCCGTGCCCGGCATCCCCATCGGGTTCTCCGGCGTGATGCCGGGGCCCTCCCAGTCGCCCTTGCCGCCCTGGAACGGCATGCGGACGGGCGGCTCGCCGACGATGAAGCCCTCGACCGCCTCGCCGAAGTCGCCTGCCCAGCCGCTGCGCCGCAGCTCGCCGTCCGTGTAGATGCCGATGCCGGCCTGTTTCTGGAGGTCGATCACGCGCAGGATGTGCTCGTTCTCGATCTCCCGCAGCGCCTCCTCGGAGATGCTGCCGTCCTCGAATGCCTGCCGCGCCTCCTTCACCTCAGGCGGCCGCAGGAAACTGCCAACGTGGTCTGCGCGGAACCGGGTTGCCATTGCTGTTCCTCCTTCGCTATCTCAGCGTGAACCCGCTCACCGGGTGGTCGCCGTCGATGCCGGGGCCGCTGCCGCCCTCGATCCAGCCGAACTCCCGCAGCAGTTGCTGGCTGTAGCACACCCGACCGCTCACCGCGTCCAGCGGCTCCGTCGCCAGCAGCAGCACGGCCTGCGCCAGCACGTTCGGGTGCTCGCCGCGCGGGTCGTCGTAGCCCGTCACGAGGTGGTGGAACACCGTGCCCGGCGTCGGCACGATGAGCGACGGCGCGACCGCCGCGACGCCCACGCCGTCCGCGTACACCTCCGACGCGAGCCCCTGCGAGAAGCGCTCCAGCGCCGCCTTCTGCGCGCCGTAGCCCGTGCCGCCCTTCAGCCGGAACTCCTCTGCGCCCTCGCCCTCGTACGGCCCGTGACCCGGCCCGATCGCCGCGACCGACGAGATGTTGACGATGCGGCCGCTCTTGCGCGGGACCATGTCCTCCAGCGCGAGGCGGCTCAGGATGAACGGTGCGTGGACGTTCACCGCCCACGAGCGCATCCAGCGGTTGACCGCATACGCGGTGACCGGCAGGAAGTAGGAGAGCGCCGCGTTGTTCACCAGCACGTCGACCGGCCCGTAGAGCGACCGCGCCTCCTGCACGAGCCGTTCGCACTCGTCGGCCTCCGAGATGTTCACCGCGACCGCCGACGCCTCGTGCCCTGCGTCGCGGATGCCGGCGACCGTGTGCTCCAGCGAGCCTTCGAGCGGGTGGTCGCCCTCGTGGAGCGTGCGCGCCGCGCACACCACGCGTCCGCCCTCCGCCGCGAGCACCCGCGCGATCTCCGCCCCGATGCCTCGGCTCGCCCCGGTCACGATCACCGTCTGGCCGTCCAGCTTGCCCAACGCCTTCACCTCCAACGTAGCCCGCGTATTGTAGTGGGAGCAGGGGCAACCCTCACCCCCGGCCCCTCTCCCAGGGGGCGAGGGGAGCCCGAACAAGATTTCAACGGGACGCGAATCCTGGAATCTTGTTCGGAGCCTCCGGAGTAAACGGAGCCTCCAATCTGAGTGCCTTGAACACCTTGTCCAGGGGTGTTTTCGAGGCCACGGCCTGCTTCCTGCGAACAAGGCAACAAGATTTCATCAGTTCACACTTTCTGCGGGCGGGGTGGGTGTCTCATCCTGTTGCAAAGTGTGCCGTGGGAGAGACCAGTACCACGCGCCGTTACCGCTAGGGAGTCCGGGCGTGCTGACGCGGGTCGAGCGCACACCGCACACCGTACGCGCCCGGTGGAGGGCACTCTTCGAGAGGCCGAGGAGGGCTGCTTCACGCTCGACGGCGACTGCCGGGCGGGGGCCGTCGCCGAGGGCGCGCATGAGAAACGCCTGCGCGGCACGCACCTTCGCGCCGTCGTTGGGGCGGTGCTCGGCGAGGGCTTTCAGGTGGGCGGGGAAGACAGGTTTGCGCCAGGCGACGGTGAAGTCGCTGGAAGGTGGAAGGACAAAGGGAATGGCGGGGGCGTCGTCGCTCATGGGGGGACGGAGGGGGACGAGGAAGCGTCGCTCGCCGGGCTGCACGAGGGCGGTGGTGAAGACGACGGAGGCCTGGGCGAGGCGGTGCTGCATGGCGGTGACGGCGCGCGGGAAGTTGGGAGCACGGTTGTGGGTGAGGGCAATCACGGCTGCGCCGGAGCGTGCGGCGAGCGCCTTCAGCATGCCGAGGACGGTGGTCACGTGGGCACGATGCATCGAGGCGAGGTCTTCCACCTGGTCGACGATAAGCAAGGCTGCGCTTCCGGCGTCGATGAGGTTTGCGAGCCGCTTCATGACGTGGTTGAGCCCCGGCCAAGGCGCGGTGGTATCCGAGGGAGCGTTCGGTTTCGGGTCGGGCCATCGCAAGGTAGGGAACCTGATGCCGAACGGTCTGCGGCGGGGAGCGTCCTCGTCGTCGAAGTCATCGTCATCATCGAGGTCGTCGTCATCATCGTAGTCCGGCCCGTCCTCCGGGGGCGGGTCGTCCGGGTGGTAGTCGATGGGGTGCGTGGGGGAGAGGAGGTCGGCGAGGTAGATGCGGCCGAGGTCTGCGCCGAAAAGCCTGAGGGTGGGGAGGACGTCGGCCTTCGGGTTGCCGTTGAGGAGCGCCAGGACGACGGGAGCAGCAGGGAATACGGCGTCCGGCTGATCGGGCGCGGCTGCGCCGCGCGAGACGCGGGCGGCTATGTCGAGGGCGATGGAGGTCTTGCCGGAGGAGGGGTATCCGGCGATGAGGGTGAGCTTGCCGAGGGGGATGCGGTTGGGCCAGAGCCAGTCCTGCGGCTGCTGGATGAGGAAGTCGAGGGGTTGGAGCCCGGCCTCGGCTGCGCCGGTTGCGGTATAGAGGTGGGATTGCGGCATGAGGCCGCGTTTGGCGAGGGCGTCCAGCACCTTCCCGTAGGGGCAACGGGCGCACGCGAAGTCGAAGCCGTGGTCAGAGTTGTAGGTGATAGTGAGTGTGGGGATGGCAGCATTGTCGTGGGAGGGGCAGTGGAACCTGCCGGGGTTGACGCAGAGGCAGCCGGGGACACCGCAGCGGAGGGCTCGCTCGATGCGCAGGGCGTATGCACGGTCCTCCGGCGGGAGGGTGTCGAGGGTATGGGGTTGTTCGGGCGCGGGAACGGGTTGGGTAGTCATGCACCCATCGTAGGGAGGGGCGCGTCGACCGCGCAACGGGCGCGTGTCAGGGAATCAACATGGGAAGAGAGGATGGGCTGGATGTCGATCGGGTCGACAGCGATGGGCATCGTGCCTCAGGAGAGAAACTGGTGGCTTGGAGCCGTTCAGCAGTTGAATTCTTGCGGACGAGCACCCATCGCGTTCATCACATCTGTCAATGCTAAGAGGGTGCTCGGTTGTTGGTCATCTCTGTATTCGTAAATCCGTGCTGCCATCTGCGAGAGAAAGCCGTAATGTTCACGGCATACAGTCGGGATGCCCTGCACCCCGGTAATGCTGTCTGCGACTGCCACCAGCAGGTCCGTCACCTTCCGGCGCTGGGGCGAGTCGGGGCTCTGGAGGATGAACGTACTGTCAATCTCCTCGCTCAAGATTCTGGCGAGTTCCAGTCCTATGGGAATCACCTCCGCCATATACGTTATCTCGGTGAGCATTATGGGTGTCGGGGTCGGACGCGGCGTTGGAGTCGGTGAGGGGGTCGGCGTTGGTGTCGGAGGCAGCCCAACCAGAGTTCCCAGTTCCAAGTCGTTCACGATGGTATGCAGCCATACCGCGATGGTGGTCTGTGGAGGCCACCAGAACCCGAGCTCCTCCATGAATGGCCTAGCCTCTGCCGAGGGAACGCCCACGGGGTTCTCATATCCTAAATGGATGCCAGTGAGGATCCCTATGACCTTGTACTCTCCCGCTGTAACCAGTGCGCCGCCCGAGTAGCCCTTCTCTACCTCCACGTCAGACCCTATCTCGTGTAACCCTCGAATGCCGATGATCTCTCCGTACGTAGCAGCGACTTGGCCGCCATCCTCGTAAGCGACCGCGTATACCCTGTCCCCTCGCTGTGGGATGTACTCCTGCGCCAATTCCGCAGCGAGAAACACAGGTGAGCAGCAGACGGAGAGCAGGGCGATGTCGAGCTCAATATCGTGCGCCTTGATCACCGCAGGGAAGCTCTTCGCGCCAAACCTACCTGCGAGGCTTACCTCGATGCCTTGGGGCGTCTCATCGACGACGTGGTAGGCGGTGAGGATATATGCGGTTCCTGTGTTTGAATCAGTACCGATGATGACCCCAGACCCCCGGAAGCCGATGCCTAGGCCGACACGTGTGACGATGTCCACTAGGCTCCGGTCATAGCGGTCTAGTCCAGTACCTATTGGAATAGGAGTCGGGGTCGCTGTCGGTCGTGGAGTGGGAGTTGGACGGGGAGTCGGAGTGGGAGTGGATGTGGGCAGGGGGGTGGGGGAAGGCAGGGGAGTGAGGTTGGGGGTTCTGGTTGGGGTCGGAGCAACTGTTGGAGTTGGGGCCGAGAGCAGTAAGGTGTCCGTTGATGGTGGCTTGGTGGGCATTGGCTCAGGCGATGTACAAGCCGCGAGGAATATGACGAGAGCTAGCACAGGGTAGAAGAGGCGAAACATAGGGAACCCTCCTGCCGAATGGGTCGAAGGTTTGCAACGACGCTCCGAACGCCACTTGAACCGAACAGGAGGGCACGAGGCCCTTCTGCCCATTCGGATACGGCTCGTCAGTGTCCGAGCGTCGTTGCAGTGGGGAGACTACGCCGGATTCAAGACCGGTGCAAGGTTTGTGTCAGTCGCGCATCTTCAGGCCCATGCGTTTGAGCAGGCCGCAGCGGAGTGCGCGGTTGAGGCGGTTAAGGTAGGCGACATCCTGGGGCGAGAGGGTGTTCAGGGGTATGGAGTTGTCGGGCGCGGGGGGCGGGCTTCGTAGTCATGCACCCATCGCATTGTCAAGGATGTGGACCACCTCCTATAGTGGAGAGGTCTGTCAAATGCACCCTAGGGAGGCTTATCTTGGCCCTAAAGCTACAAACTAATCTCTCCTTTAGCAAACATGTTTTCAGTCCGTCCAACATTTATTGCCTTTCCCACGGGTTAACCTTTGAACTGGAGTCGGCGAGTGTAATCACAAGGGGAGGGCTGTCTTCAAGCGTTGTCTTCCCATCCCTCGAAGAATCGCAAGACTACAGAGCGATAGAAGAACAAACCGGCGCGATGGTCATAGGTATAGAGAACAACTCGTTGAGCGAGATGGCATTCCGTATGGACGACGGTGTTATCTCTGCTAGCTCGCTCTCAGAGGAACTGCTATATCGACTGAACGCTTTAGAGGCTCAGATAAAGAGAATAATACAAGGTCGCTCATCTATTGATGATAACGGCATTGCTCTAGGACGAGAGTGGTGTGCCTACCTCGATGACCTGATTCACGATAATACACTTGGGCCTGACCAACTAAAACTGAAGATTACTGATCTGGTGCAACAAGGAATTCCAATAACAGAAGCGTTCTTTCTCTTTAATGCTATTCAGATAGCTGAAGACATGCGTCACGTCGTTCTCTCCGCGTGTCACAGCTTTGCGAATATGACTTCGCAAGTGTCCGAGCTAAACCAACATTCCAAGGGACTTTACCTGTGGGGGTTAGGGCCAGGTCGACCAGGAGAGATATTCTTGATGTCGGAAGAAGTGGATTCTATCTCTTTCGCATACAGGAATGCTGTGATTAGTTGTTATTCTGCATTGGACATGCTGTACGAACTTTTTGTTTATTTGACAAAAGAACCTTTTGGAGATCCATCTTTTCCTAAGAATCTACACTTCCCTGATGGGAATAGGCGTTCAACATTTCAGAAGGGTAGTGAACCGACACCAAACGATCCTCCTGAAACTCTTTACCTTGCGTCAATACCCAATCTGAAAAATGATTTCTTCGGAGCGCTTAGGCATACGAGGAATGATCTTGTCCATAATATGGCTACAGAAGGATTACGTGCCAGGGTTTACTTAGGATGGGGTTTGCCACCAGTTAAGAATTTACCCTTGCAATACATATATTATATGACAAGGGATATTGCCACTACTGGAAAACCAGTAACCCATCCATGGCACCGTAGATTCTACGAAACACAGCAAGACGCACAGGAGATGTTATTCAATTGGATTGAACAGACTTGGCAATGTATATTCGATACGGTTGAATGGTTGACCTATCGCCTGCAAAGGACCCTCTAGCTCTGCATCTATTGGTAGCGGTTACGATACGTACATGTCCTACCCCTATCCCCTCAAAATAGCCCCCGACACCTCGCTACCAAGTCGCCACCTACTCTGCCTCGTAGGACTGCGAGGCTCTTGTCTTCGGAGGAACGACGGGGATGGTTCGACAGGCTCACCATGAGTGGGGCAAGGGCGCCCACAAGGGATGCCCCTACACCAGGCACCCTGCCCATCACCACACCACCGCGTGACCTGCCCGGTCACTCTGGATTCCCGCCGGTGCGGGAATGACGGGGTGAGGGCGCCTCCAAGAGACGCCCCTACGCCAGGCCTATCCCGAGAGGATTCCGCGCGCTAAAAGCGCGGGCTGTGCTCCGCTCGGAATGACAATCTGGCCCGTGGTGTGGCGCGGGGCGCGGTTTCGCGCTAACGTTGCCCCCATGCGCGAGAAGGTCTACCCCGACTTCGACGCCGCCGTCGCCGACATCCCGGACGGGGCGTCGATCATGCTCTCCGGCTTCGCCGGGCCCGGCACGGCGCGCAACCTCATCGCCGCGCTCTACCGGCAGGGCGCGAAGAACCTCACGCTCATCTCCAACACGCCCGGACGCTGGCAGGACGACCGCATCGACTCCGGCGTGCTCGTGAAGGAGGGCCGCGTCGCAAAGATCCATGCCGCGTTCACCGCGTCGCCGCACCCGTCCGTGCCGTCGCCGTTCACCGACCTCTACGAGGCGGGGAAGATCGAGGCGGAGCTGATGCCGCAGGGCACGCTCGCGGAGCGCATCCGCGCCGCCGGAGCGGGCATCGCCGCGTTCTACACGCCCACCGGCGTCGGGACGGAGATGGCCGACGGCAAGGAGACGCGCGTCTTCGGGGGCAGGGAGTACGTGCTGGAGACCGCGCTGCACGCCGACTACGCGTTCGTCCGCGCCCGCCGCGCCGACCGCATGGGCAACCTGCAGTACCACCGCACGCAGCGCAACTTCGGCCCGGTCATGGCGCGCGCCGCGAAGGTGACCATCGTCGAGGTCGACGAGCCGGTGGTCGAGGAAGGCGCGATGGACCCGGACCACGTCCACACGCCGGGCATCTTCGTCGACCGCATCGTGGCCGTCCCGCCGGACGGCATCCAGGAGGTACCGCCCGAGCGATGACGCGTCATCTACTCTCACTCATGGATTCCAGCCTTCGCTGGAATGACGGGGAAAGGTTGCGATGACGGACAAGCAGCCCCTCGACCGGCAGACGATGGCCAACCGGCTCGCGATGGAGTTCCAGGACGGCTGGGTGGTCAACCTGGGCATCGGCATCCCGACGCTCTGCTCCAATTTCGTGCACCCGGACCGGCACGTCGTCTTCCAGTCGGAGAACGGGCTGGTGAACTACGGCCCGCTGGCCGAGCGCGGGGAGGAGGACCCGAACCTCGTGAACGCGGGCGGGCAGTACGTGGTGGAGATGGCGGGGATGGCCATCCTCGACCACGCGGACTCGTTCGCGCTGATCCGGGCGGGCTACGTGGACGTGACCGTGCTCGGCGCGTACGAGGTCGCCGCGAACGGCGACTTCGCGAACTGGAAGGTCGCGGGCGCGAAAGGGGGTGGCATCGGCGGCGCGATGGACCTCGCGGTCGGCGCGAAGAACGTCTTCCTGGCGCTGGAGCACACGACGCGCGACGGCAAACCCCGGCTGGTCGAGCGGTGCGGGCTGCCGGTGACGGCGGTGGGGGTCGTCAAGCTCGTGGCGACGAACCTGGGCCTGTTCGAGATCACGGAGCAGGGCTTCCTGCTCACGGAGATCGCGCCCGGCTACACGCCGGAGGACGTGCAGTCCGTCACCGGCGCCCCGTTGACCATCTCGCCAAACCTCCGTGAGTTCGCGCTGGTAAGTTGATGGTTTTCCGTCGTTAATACTGCAGGAACCCGGCGTTAAACCTGCTATGCTTTACTCATCGTAGGATGCGTCGGAGAACTGGATGAATCCGGTCAATTGGATGGAACGGCTGGCCTTCCACTACGAGGTGATGCGCAGCCAGTACCCGGAAGAGCAGCTGATCATCCTGTTCGATATCGACGGTACGATACTGGACACGCGCTACCTGGTCATCAACGTTCTTCAGTCCTACGATGCGGCCCACGGAACGTCTTATTTCCGCAACCTTCGCGTACCGGAAGTGACGACACACGAGGACAACGTCCGGGAGTTGTTGTCACGGTTCGGGCTGCCCACGGCCGAACTCGAGCGGATCGCGGCGTGGTGCGAGCACGCGTACTGGTCGCCGGATGCGGTGCTGCGGGCGCACCGGCCCTTCTCCGGGGTCATGGAGGTCATGCGGTGGTTCCAGATACAGCCCGATACGTTCGTGGGGCTGAATACCGGCAGGACGGAGGCGATCCGCGCGGAGACGCTGGACTGTCTGAATGAGCTGGGCAAGGAGTACAAGGTCCGGTTCACCAACGACCTGCTGCACATGAATCCGGGCCCCCGGGACGGGAACGTCCCGCATGTGAAGGCTGACGGGGTCCTGCAGTTCCAGCGGGCGGGATACCGGGTGTTCGCCGCAGTGGACAACGAGCCGGCCAACCTGGCGGCGATCGCCGAGGTGGACCCCTCCCACGAGATCATGCTGCTGCACGCCGACACGCTCTTCGAGTCCCAACGGAAGGCGCTGCCGACGCGCTCCGTCAGCGGGGACGTGTACGACCTCACCCAACTGGCCCAGGAGACGGACCTGCCGCGGCACGTCCAGCTCGTGTGGCACGGGATCAACGACGAGCACAACCTGCGCCAGTTCCTGATGTCCGACGTGGCGTGGGGCGAGGTGGACGTGCGCCTGGACCCGGCGTCCGAGCAGCTGGTGCTCCGGCACGACCCGCTGGACGGCGCTCACCCGTGCCGCCGGCAGGACCTGCTGCCGCTGGAAGACGTGCTGGAGTCCGTGGGCGCCATCGGGAGGTCCATCAAGCTCGACCTGAAGGAAGGCGGTCCGGTGGTCCACGAGAGCCTGGCGGCGTTGCGGGCGGCCGGCTTCGACGATTCCCGTGTCTGGTTCAACGCCAACGCCACCCTCCTAGGGAAGGAGGGGTTCGGGATCCTGCAGGACGCCTACCCCTCCGCCATCTTCCAGGTGCCCATCGACGCCATGATCCCCATCCTGTTGAACAGGCCGGAGGAGGGGCTGGAGTGCCTGGAAGAGCTGCGCTCCTGGGGCATCAACCGGCTGTCGGTCAAGTGGGACAAGCCGCAGATAAGCACGTTGGTGGACCAGCTGAACGCGTGGGGTTTCGAGACCAACGTCTACAACGTGCCGGACCTGAAGGCGTTTCTGAGGACGGCGCTTCTGCTGCCCCGGTCCATCACGTCCGACTTCAACTTCCCGCAGTGGCACTACTTCGGCAGGGGCTCAGGCCAGGAGGGCAAGTACCACGAGTACGCCCTCGAAACCCAGGCGCCCTGACAGGGGCCGACCCTCACCCGCGCGCTGAAGCGCGGGAACGACGTGTGTTTACAGCAGTTCCTGCTGCAGGTCGCGTGGGTCCATCCCGAGATAGTTCGCTACGTTGTCGAGGATACTGCTCAAGGTACCGACCCTGAGGGGGTCGTGGCGAGGGATGGTGACGTGATGCTCGTGGCCGAGGTAGTTCGACATGAGGCGCATGTGGCTGCCTCTCTGCCGGATGACCACGTAACCGTAACGTCGTGCAAGCAGGGAAGCGAGCTCTGCCCCGGACAGGTTGCGGGGCAACCTCACACCTGTATGACCTCCGGCTGTACGAGGTGCACGCGGATCGTTCGCGGCGCTTCGCCGTCCTCGAAGTGGCAGAGGACGGCGTCCCGCATCATCTCCTTGAGGTGTTCCCAGTCGTCGGCTTCCGTGAAGATGTTGTGGCCGACGGCGTGCGCTTCGTATCCCCCTTCGGGAGATTCCTTAACCTGGAAGACTATCTCAGTGTCTGTCATGCGCTCATCCGGGGGCACCCCGCGTTGCACTCAGATCGTCCACGAAACTGGAGAACCTGAGATAACGATAGCACAGCCTGTCTCGTGGTTCGACGGGCTCACCGATCAGCAGCTACTCCTCTGCCCCGTCCGGCTCACCGAGGACGCGCTGCATGAAGCGCTCCGCTATCTCCAGCCCGCGCATGTCGATGCTGTGGCCGAGGCCGGGCAGCAGGTACGCCTCCACCGGGAAGCCGAGGTCGGCGAGCGTCTGCCCGGCGTCCGCCATCGCCTGCAGGGGCACGACCGGGTCCTCCTCGCCGTGAACGAGGACGATGGGCGGCTTGTGGCGCGCCTCGTCCGCGAGCCATTCCGGGAAGAGCAGCCTTCCGCTGAGCCCGACGACGCCCGCCACCGGGCGCTCCATGCGCGGCGCGGTGTACAGGGAGGTCATGCATCCCTGGGAGAAGCCGATGAGCACGCACCGGTCAGGAGTCAGCGCGTACTCGTCCAGCAGTTCGCCGACGTACGTCTCGACGATGCGCCCCGCTTCGCGCAGCCCTTCCGACCGGGCGTCCGGCGGTTCGATCGGGAACCAGCGCCGGCCGAAACCGGCCTCCACGTAGGGTTGCGGCGCGTGCGGCGAATGGAAGGCCATGTTGGGGAAGCGGGGGCCGAGCGCCATCGTGAGGCCGATGAGGTCGTTCCCGTCCGCGCCGAGGCCGTGCAACAGGATGCCGAGCGAGTCGGGGGCGCCGCCCGCATACGGTGCGCGGGACGGCCCGTTCAGTATGGGCATGGGGTGTCTCCTTCGTGCGTTGTGAGATAATACCCGCATGACGACACGGACACGAACCCGCTCGACCGGCTCCACGCGCATCTCCCACACGGCGGAGAACTACCTGCTTTCGCTCGCGATCCTGCAGGAGGACGGGCTGAAGCCGCACATGAGCGAGCTCGCCTCCTACCTGCGCCGCATCCCGGAGGGAGAGGAGGTCGGCACGACGCTCGCCTCCGTCTCCGGCATGGTGCAGCGCATGGCGAAGGACGGGCTGCTCCAGGTGAACAGGGAGAAGCGGATCGACCTCACTCCCGCCGGGTTCGCGCGCGCCCGCGACGTGGTGCGCCGCCACCGCCTCGCCGAGCGGCTGCTCGTCGACGTGCTGGGCGTGCCGCTGGAGCTTGCCGAGGCCGAGGCGCACAGCCTCGAGCACGGCATCTCGCCCAACCTGATCGCGCGCATCGAGGAGCGGCTCGGCCACCCGGACACCTGCCCCTACGGACGGCCCATCTACAAGGCGGACGACACCGCGCTGCGCACGTCCGATCCCGGCACGTTCCGCCTGAGCGAGGCGAAGAAGGGCCCGACCTACGTCGTGACGCGCATTCCGGACGAGGACTTCCCGCTGCTGTCGTACCTCGTGAAGAGCGACGTGCTCCCCGGCAGGCGCATCATCATCGAGGAGATCGCGGACTACCGGGGCGTGGTCGACGTCAGCCGCGACGGCCAGCAGGTCTCGCTCGGCATGGACGTCGCGGCCCGAGTCTGGGTCAGGCCCGCCTAGCGAGACACCCCCATCCTAGCCTTCCCCCATCGAGGGGGAAGGGACCGAGCGCCCCGCTGCCCCACCACCGGAGTACCCTCACCCTAGCCCTCTCCCCTTGTAGGGAGAGGGGATCAGCGGGGCTGCGTCAGCACGTCGACGACGGCGGGCTTGCCTGAGCGGACGACAGCTATCGCCTCGTCGAGCGCCGGGCCGAGTGCGTCCGGCGCCGAGACGGGGCCGAACCCGGCGATATCGAACGCCCGAGCCAGGGTCGCGAAGTCCGGCGCGGGGTCGGTGATCTGGATGCCGATGCCCTTGTTCTCGACCGGGCGGTCGCGCCAGCGGGCGATGCGCTCCTGGTGCTCCTCGTCGTTGTAGTACGAGCGGTTGTTGAAGACGACGACGAGCAGCGGGATCCCGCAGTGCGCCGCAGTCCAGAGCGCGTTGGAGGTCATCAGGAAGTCGCCGTCGCCGACGACGCTGATGCAGAGCCGCCCGGTATCCCTGTAGGCGAGCGCCGCTCCGACCGACGACGGCAGGCCGTAGCCGACGCCCGCACCGCGTCCGCCGCCCAACTCGTGGGCGTGCTCCGTGATCTCGAGTACGTCGCGGACGCGGCGTCCGTGCGAGTTGACCATCGCCCACTCGACGCCCTTCACCCGCTCCGCGATCTCGCCGTAGAGCCGCGCGGCGGATATGGGCGCGGCGTTCCAGTTGTCGCTCACCCACTTCGCCGCCGCGGCGCGCATCTCCTCGTTCATCGCCGTCACGCGCGCCCGGCGCTCCTCCACCGCCGCGCTGTCCGCGAGCCGCTCCCGCAGCCCGGCGGAGAGCAGCGGGACCGCCTGCGCGGTGTCCGCGGCGATGGGCACCTCCACCGGCAGCAGCCACTGGTTGTCGGTCACCCAGTTCTGCCGCTCCTGATCGAGCAGCGTGACGTGGATGAGCCGCGTTCCCTGCGGGACGGCGAGTTGCAGCGCGCCGCGCTCGCGCACCGACGGCCCGAGCGGCACGCCGAGGCTCGGCACGTCCAGCGCGAGGACGACGTCGGCGTCGGCCAGCGCGCGCTCGCGGACGCCGGTGAGGTCGAGCGGGTGTGTGTTCGGGAAGCCGAAGCGCCCCTCGGCGTCGACGACGGCGCACGCGAGCGTGTCGGCGAGCTCGACGACAGCCGGCAGCGCGGACGGGTTGCGCCCCACTTCGCCGACGACCATGACCGGCCATGACGCTCCGGCGAGGGCGTCGACCGCCTTCGCCAGTGCGTCCGGGTTGGGCGCGGGCGGGGCAGGGGGGCGGAAGAGCGACACGTCAGGAACGGGCAGGGCCTCGTCCATGCGCTGCTCCTGGATGGTGCTGTCGAGGCAGACGTAGACCGGCCCCTTGGGGTCGGTCATGGCGGTGCGCGCGGCGCGAAGCAGCGACTCGGGCATCGCCTCGATACTGGCGGGCTGGTCGTCGAACTTGACGTAGTCGCGGACGGCGTTGCCCTGCACGAGCGCGGTGTGGACCCAGTCGGTGGAGCGTCGCTGGTTGGCGTCCTGCGGTCCGCCGCCGCCGAGGTTGATGATGGCGGAGCGGTCGCACCAGGCGTTGAAGATGGCCATGGAGGCGTGCTGCAGGCCGACGACGTTGTGGAGTCCGGTAGCGATGGGCTCGCCGGTGACGCGGAAGTAGCCGTTGGCGACGGCGACGGCGATCTCCTCGTGGGTGCAGAGGACCATCTCCGGGCCTCCGGAGCCGAAGTTGACGATGGAGTCGTGCAGGCCACGGTAGCTGGCGCCGGGGTTGAGGGCGATGTACTTAACGCCGAGGGCGCGCAGCACCTCGACCATGTAGTCGGAGCCGTAGACGGCGCTGCTTGGGGTGCTGCCGCCGCTCATGGGGGTGTTCGCTGGCTTCGTGGTCATGCGTTCTTCTCCGTTGCGTATTCGGGGGTGGGGGACTACAGCCGCAGGAGGCGTTCGGCGTTCCCGTGGTAGATCGCCTCGCGTTCGTCGTCCGTGCAGTCGAGGCGATCGACCATTCCGATGTGGTGGCCGTCGCCGAAGGGGTGGTCGGTGCCCAGCAGCAACCGGTCGGCGCCGACGACACGGTAGCAGTACGCGAGGGCGTCGTCGTTATGGGCGACGGTGTCGACGTAGATGCGCGTGAAGTAGTCGCTCACGGGACGCAGGGCGCCCTTGACGTTGGCGCGGATGCGTCCGCCCAGGTAGGGCAGCACGCCGCCGATGTGCGGCACGATGAGCTCGAAGCCGGGCTCGTCGTCGAAGATGCCGGACTGGATGAGGCGCACCGTGGCGAGCGAGGTGTCGTAGATGAAGCCCATGCCGGGCATGAGCGTGCCCTCGATCGTGGCGGTGTTCAGGGGCGAGGTGGGGTGCAGGTTCAGCGGAACGCCGAGGGATGCGATCCGGCGGTAGACCGGCATGAACTCCGGGGCGTCGAGCGGCTTCGCGTAGGTGTTCGAGAAGAGCTGGAAGCCCTTGAAGCCGAGGTCGTTCACGCAGCGTTCGGCCTCCGCGATGGTGCGGTCCGGGTCGCCGAACCCGAGGCTTCCCATCGCCGCGAACTTGCCCGGGTACTGCTCGACGACGCGGACGAGGAAGTCGTTGATGCGGATGGCCCAATCGTCGGCCTCGGCGCCGCCAAGGAGTTCAGGGCCGGGGATGCCGTGGGTGAGCACAGAGAAGTCCACGCCCATGGCGTCCATCGCCGTGAGCTTGGCCTCGATCTCGCGGTGGCCCGGCGGGGAGACGATGCTGTACGCCGGCGAGCACGCGGTGATGAGCTGGCCGTCCCTGATGACGACGTTCGGAAACTCGTTGCGCGTCGCCAGGTAGTCGGCGAAGTCCTGGAAGTAGGTGTGGGTGTGGACGTCAATCTTCATGGGGCTCCTAGGAGCGAGGTTCCTGCCTTCGCAGGAACGACGCGGGAGATTATGTGGCCGGTACGAACCGCATAGAGAGCGAATTGACGCAGTGGCGGGCGTTCGTGGAGGTGAAGCCTTCGCCCATGAAGACGTGGCCGAGGTGCCCGCCGCAGGCGGCGCACTCGATCTCGGTGCGCATGCCGTCCGGGTCCGGGAGGCGGGTCACCGCGCCCTCGACCTCCTTGTCGAACGCGGGCCAGCCGCAGTGCGCGTCGAACTTGTCGACGGAGCGGTAGAGCTCGGCGTCGCAGCGCCGGCAGACGTACATGCCGGGCTCGTAGAAGTCGTCGTACTCGCCGGAGAAGGGGTACTCGGTCCCCTTCTGCTCAATCACCCAACTCTCCATCGGGGTCAGTTCGTTCCAGGCCATCGTTCGTCACCCCCCTAATCCTCTCCCTCAGGAGAGGGGACCAAACATCCCCGTCCCCGCAGTACCCTCACCCTAGCCCTCTCCCCTTGTAGGGAGAGGGGATCAAGCAGGCACGATACTACGCGAACGCAGGCCAGACGTCCTGCTCGAAGCGTTCCCACTGGCCGGGCTGGTCCCATGACGCGAAGCGAACGATGACGGTGTCCGCGCCCGCATCGCCGAACTCCCGGATGCGCTCGGCGACCTCACCGGGCGTGCCCCACGGTCCCCACGAGCTGCCCCAGTGGGCGACCTTGTAGTAGTTGATGAGGAAGTCGTACGCCTCGGCCTCCGAGGCCTGCCGGTCCGCGCCGAGGTTGACGGTGAGGTAGTAGGCGTACTGGAAGGGTTCCTTGTCCCGTCCCTCTTCGGCGCGGGCCAGGTCCACTTTCCCGATGGTCTCCGCGTACTGGACCGGCGAGTCGGTGATGCCGATGATGCCGTCGCCGTGGCGTGCGGCGCGCCGCACCTGCGCCTCGGAGCCGGTGCGATAGTGCGTCGCCAGGAGCATCGGGACACCGCCGGGCTGCACGGGCTTGGGGTCGAGCGTCAGGTCTTCGAACGTGAAGTGCGAGCCCTCGAACGTGACGTTGTCCTCCGTCCAGAGGCGCTTCATCAGGCGGACGGTCTCCGAGAAGCGACCGGCCCGCTTCTCCGGCTCGACACCCGCGGCGATCCAGTCTGACCGCTGGTCGTCGTTGAACGCGCCGCCGACGCCCGCGCCGATGACGATGCGCCCGTTCGAGACGATGTCCGCCGTGGCGATGCTGTGCGCAAGCGGCACCGGGGGGCGTATCGCGGGCAGCAGCACCGCCGTGCCGATGCGGACGCGGGACGTGCGCGCGGCGATAGCCGACATCGCGGTCACCGGCTCCAGACGGGGCTTGGAGACGAGGCTGTCGCCGACCCAGACCGAGTCGAGCCCCGCGGCCTCGGCGCGCTCCGCGAGGGTCAGCATTCCGTCGGCGGAGTATGGCGTGCCCTCGCGCTGCGCGCGCATCACCATGCCTCTCGTGCCGAGCAGCAGGCCTATCTTCGGTTTCGTCATCTATCGCTCCTGTTCAGCCAAGTCTCCCAATCGTAGACGCTCTGTGCGAACCCGGCGACGTTCTCTTTCGCCCACTCGTAGTCTGCGCGGGTGTCGAGGTCAAAGGCGACGCGCGGGAGGTCGGGCGTGATCAGCGCCGCTCCGGCAGCAACCGTGGCATCGCAGTGCTTCTCGAAGCTGCGCACTCCCAGCAGGGGCTCGAATGCCGTGCTTGCCGGTTGCAGCAGGGCGTTGGTGCCACCATCGCTCGCCGCGCGAACGCAGACCGTGGCAGCGTAGTGGTCGCTCGCCGTGATGATGGCCCCTACGTCGTCGCCGGTTATCAGCGGCAGGTCGCCGGGCAGGAAGAGAGTGGCGTCTGCTCCGTCTGCGTGTGCGGCCTGGATGGCGGCCCAGAGCGCCGTATTCAGGCCCGCGGTGTCGTCGGGCGCCCAGCGCGCTCCGGAGGCTTCCGCGACCTCGCGTACGACCTCGTCGCCGCCTACGACGACACATGCCCCGCGCGCCGTGGCCCTCACCGCGGCAGCGACGACGCGCTCCAGCATGAGGAGCACGACGGCCTGCCGTTCCAGCGGCGGGAGGTCGTCCCACAGGCGTGTCTTCGCCTCGGCCAGCGGTTTCATCGGGACGAGCGTCCGCAACGGATGGGGCAGTTCGGCGGTCACCGCGTGCTCCGTTGCTGCGCGGCGCGCTCCACGAGTGCCAGCACCTCGCGGGCGAGCGTCGTCTTGTCGGCGTCGGTCGTCATGACGGTGGGGGTAGCGTGCGCCGCGATGCCGAGTGCCTCGACCGCCGGGGCCTCGCCTGCGTCGCTCTCGTCGAGCACGAGCACGTCGATGAGTCCGGCGTAACGGTGTGCCACACCGGCGTTGCTGACCTCCTCGCCGAGCTCCGCCATCATCTTGGCGGCGGGGCCCTTGAGCGCCCGCCCGCCGACGATGGGGCTGACCGCGATGCGCGGCCCGGCGAAGCGCTCTATGGCGTTGCGCACGCCCTGCACGGCGAGCACCGGCCCGATGCTCACGAGCGGGTTGGACGGGCAGAAGATCAGAGCGTCGGCGTTCGCCAGCGCCTCGGTCAGGGCAGGGGAGGGCGTCGTGTCGTCCGCACCGTCGAAGCGCACGCCGGTGATGCGCGGTTCGCAGGCGTGGCGCACGAAGTACTCCTGGAAGGCCATCTCGCCGTGCTCGGTCTGCGCGATCGTACGGATGGGTGCGTCCGACATCGGCACGACGGGGTGGCGCACGCCGAGCGCGGCGCATATCGCGCGGGTGGCCTCCGTCAGCGTGCATCCCGCCGCGAGCAGTTCCGTTCGGCGCAGGTGCATCGCCAGATCGAGGTCGCCGAGCCGGAACCACGTCTCGCTGCCGAGCCTGCCGAGCGTATCCAAGGTGCGGAACGAGTCGCCTGCGACGCCCCAGCCGGTCTCCGGGTTCGTGAGTCCGGCGAGCGCGTACACGACCGTATCGACGTCGGGCGAGACGTGCAGGCCGTGGAACGTCTCGTCGTCGCCGGTGTTGACGGCGACGGTCAGTTCGTCCGGGCCGAGCAGGCGCGACAGGCCGAGGGCGAGTTTCGCGCCGCCGACACCGCCGGATATGGCGAGGACTCGCGGCATGGTGGGGCCATTGTAGCGGTACGAGGGTGAGACGAGGCTTGCCGAGCGCTTGTAAAGCATGACATCATGCATACATGAAGCGTACGCAGGTCCAACTGGACGAAGGGAGCTATGAGCTACTGCGGCGGAGGGCGCATGAGCGCCGCGTCTCCGTGGCCGCAGTCGTGCGGGAGGCAGTCGGACAGTACCTGGCCGAAGCGCCGAGGCGCAAACGGACGCTTGCCGATTTCGAGTCCATCGGGATCGGGAGGAGCGACCAGTCCGACTACGCCCCGGTCTCCGAGCGGCATGACGAAGCCCTGGCGGACGCGATGTATGCGGAGATGCAGGAGAAGGCTGACGAGTTCAGCCGCCGCCATGAGCTGGACCGCTCGTGATCTTCGTAGACACGTCGGCGATCTACGCGCTCGTCGATGCAAACGACCCGCGCCATGCTGTTGCGGTCTCGCTCTTCCAAGCCGCGAATGACAACGATGAGGCGCTCCTGGTCCATTCGTACGTCGTCTCTGAAGCCGCCGACCTGATGCGCCGTCGGCTGGGAACGCAAGCAGCTCTCGCCTTCCTGCGCGACCTTGCCCACTTCACGCTGCACTGGATAGATGCAAGCGACCATGCCGAAGCAGTGGCCCTGCTCGCAGCACGCAACCGGCGAGGGCTCAGCCTTGTGGACTGTGCGAGCTTCGTCATCATGCGCAGCTATGGCCTGACGCACGGGTTGTTCTTCGATGACGACTTCGAGCGGGAAGGGTTCGCGCTCTACTCAGGATGACTGAGCAAGTACCTCGGGCAGGGTAGGCCCCTGCAGGCTGGGCGCGCGCTGCCCCTCGTAGCGGAAGGCTTCGAGTTTGATGAGCTCGCGGTAGGAGCCGAAGCGCTCCGGGTGCTCGGCTGCGACGTCCAGCGGCTCCGGCTCGTCGGGCTCGACCTCGTGCACGCGGCGGGTCTCGTAGAGCGTCGTGCGCTCGACCGGGAGGCGTCCGGCGTCGCGGATCCAGCGCCGCAGTTCGGACGGCGGGACGAGTTGCCCGTAGGACGCGCCCGCCGCGGTGGAGATGCTCTCGTTGATGAGGGTGCCGCCCACGTCGTTGCAGCCCGCCGTGAGGAGCAATTGGGCGAGCTTTGGTCCTTCCTTCACCCAGGAGCACTGGATGTTGTCTATCCAGCCGTGGAGCATGATGCGGGCTATCGCGTGCATCCGCACGACCTCTGCGCCGGTCGCGCCGGGGCGCATCTCGTCCGACATCTGCTTCACGAACATGGGCGCTTCCGCGTGGACGAAGCTCAGCGGCACGAATTCGGTGAAGCCGCCGGTCGCCCTCTGGATGTCACGCAGGTACGCGAGGTGGGCGGCGCGCTGCTCGTTGGTCTCGACGTGGCCGAACATGATGGTGGAGGTGGTGGGGATGCCGAGCCGGTGCGCGGTGGTGATGACCTCCGTCCACTGATCGACGGTGATGCGTCCGGGGGCTATGCGGTCGCGCACGGGCTGGTCGAGTATCTCCGCCGACGTGCCGGGGAGGGAGCCGACGCCAGCGTCGCGCAGCCCGCGCAGGTAGTCCTCGATGGTCCCGCGCGAGCGGACGGCGCCGTAGAGCACCTCCTCCGGCGAGAAGCCGTGGATGTGGATATGCGGCAGCTCCGCCTTCAACTCGCGGGTAAGGTCGATGTAGAGCGAGCCTTCCATCTTCGGGGGGAGCCCCGCTTGGATGCAGACCTCGGTCGCGCCGAGGTCCGCCGCCTCCCGCGCCCGGCGGACGATCTCGTTGAGCGGGAGGAAGTAACCCTCCTCCTCGCGGAAGTCACGGCTGAACGCGCAGAAGCCGCAGCGCTTGATGCAGACGTTAGTGAAGTTGATGTTGCGGTTGACGACATAGGTGACGCGGTCGCCGTTGACCTGCCGCCGCAGCTCGTCAGCCGTCGCCATCAGCGCGAGGAGCGCCGCGCCGTCGGCCTCGAACAGGCGCGCCCCTTCTTCGACCGTGACCTCGCCCCCTTGGAGTGGCTTCGCGAGGATGCGGGCGATGTCCGCCGGAACGCCGCTCAACAGCGATTCCAGCCCTCCCCAGCCGTGTTCCGTCTGTCCGTTCGATGTGCTCACTATTCGCAACTCCAGCGTTCCAGTTCCGGTTTCACGTAGCCTTCGTTATCGGTCAATTCCGCGAGGAGGGACGCGATCTGCGGTGACCGCGCCCACGCGCCGTCGAGGACGTGCGAGGGGTAGAGCGCGGTGCGCTCCCGCAACTCGTAGCCCGCCTCCCGTGTCAGGTCGCGCAGACGGTCGGTGTCCGGCCACGCCGCCTCCGGGTTGATGAAGTCCTTCGTCAGCGGGGAGACGCCGCCCCAGTCGTTGATGCCGCAGAGCAGGTAGGTCTCGTAGCCGTCGGCCTGCAGGTTGGGCGGGGCCTGGATGTTCATCTCCGGGCCGAGCAGCAACCGGGCGACGGCGAGCGTTCGCAGCATGTCGAGCGCCGACGGCTCCGGCGCACCGCGCATCCGTGTACTGGGCTTCGCGCGGAAGTTCTGGACGATGACCTCCTGCACGTTGCCACATCGCTCCTGCACGTCGCGTATCGCCAGCAGGGCGTCCACGCGCTCTTCCGGCGTTTCGCCGATGCCGATGAGGATGCCGGTCGTCATCGCGACCCCAAGCTCGGCAGCCGTCTCCAGCGTGGCGATGCGCTGCTCAGGGCGCTTCGTCACCGTTCCGTGATGCGGGCCGCCGGGCCCGTGCAGGCGGAGGCTCGCGCTCTCCAGCATGATGCCCATGCTCGCGTTCCAGGGGGCTATCGCCGCCATCTCGTCGCGGTCGAGCGTGCCGCAGTTGGTGTGCGGGAGCAGACCGGTCTCCTCCAGCACGAGCCTGCTCATCGCGGCGGTGTACTCGGGCGTCGAATCGAAGCCGAGGTCCCGCAGCGTCTCGCGCATCTCCGGGTGGCGCTCCTCCGGGTGGTCGCCGAGGCTGAGCAGCGCTTCCTTGCAGCCGAGCTCCGCGCCTCGCCGGGCGACGGCGAGCACCTCGTCGGGCGTCATGGTGTGCGCGCCGCGCTGCCGGGGCCCCTTCACGAACGTGCAGTAGCCGCAACGGTCGCGGCAGAGATTCGTGAGTGGAAGGAACACCTTGCGGGAGTAGGTGACGCGCCGGTGGGGGCGGGCGCGGTCGTTCAGCTCGCAGGCGGCGGCCATGAGTGCAGTCAGGTCGGCGGGGTCGCGCGAGGCGATCAGGCGGTAGCCGTCATGCGCCGTCACGCGCTCGCCGGCGAGCGCCTTCTCGATGACCGTCTCGGTGGAACTGCGGACCGTCTGCGTTGCCATCGCTCCCTGGAATGAACGAGAGATCGAACCCGCGACGGCGTGTATCGCCGGTCTGCGGGCCGAGGCGCGATGGGCCTCCCACGGAAGCTGGATGGTACCATGCACGCGGAGGCTGGCCAACCATGGGAACAGGCACACTCGCCGTGCGGTCGCTCGCGATCGCGGTGCTCGGGGCCGCGACGCTCGTATCGCTGAGCGCGCTGCGCGACTGGCTGGGCGACTGGGCGGCGTTGCTCTGGACGTGCGGAACGATGTTCTTCCCGTGGGTCGCGGGCATGGCCGCAGGCCGCCGGATAGGCGTGGAGGCCACCGCCAAGCTCACTGGAGCGGCCATCGGCATCGTCGTGGTCGTCGCGCCGCTGTACGCGTTCGCGGCGATGCCGTTGCGCGACGCTCCCACGAACGGCGACTGGTGGATGCTTGCGGGGCCGTTCACGGTGCTCGCAGCGGTGCTCGGCGGCATGGCGCTGCCGGTCGGCGTGCGGGTACGCAGCGCGCGGACGCGGGCGGAAGCATAGGGGAGTCCGTTCACCCTCACCCGCCGCGCTAGCGCGCGCCGACCTCTCCCAGGGGGAGAGGTGGGGGACGAGGTCCCTGCCTTCGCAGGAACGACGAGGTTGAGGGCGGAAATGACGGCAGGAGGAAGGAGCACCTCTGATATGGCAACGCTTGCAGGCAAGACCGCGCTCGTGACAGGCGGGGCGAGCGGCATCGGGAAGGCGATCGCCGAGCGCTTCGCGGAAGAGGGGGCGCACGTCATCGTCAACAACATCACGGAGACCGGCAGCAAGGTCGCGGAGGCCATCGGTGGGTCGTTCGTGCAGGCTGACCTCTCGGACCCGGAGCAGACGCGGTATCTCGCCGACGAGGTGCTGCGCGAGCACGGCGGCGCGGACATCCTCGTGAACAACGCGGGCGTCCAGCACGTCGCGCCCATCGAGGAGTTCCCGGAGGAGGAGTGGTCGCGGATGCTGCAGATCATGCTGACCGCTCCCTTCCAGTTGACGAAACACCTGCTCCCCACGATGAAGGAGCGCGGGTGGGGACGCATCATCAACATGTCGTCGGTGCACGGCCTCATCGCGAGTCCGAACAAGTCGGCCTACATCGCGGCGAAGCATGGCATCGTGGGGCTGACCAAGGCGACCGCCGTGGAGGCCGGAGCGTTCGGGGTCACGGCGAACGCCATCTGCCCGTCGTTCGTGCGGACGCCGCTCGTCGAGAACCAGCTGCCGGACCTCGCGCGGATGGCGGGCGTGAGCCTCGACGACGTGGTCGAGCAGGTGGTGCTGGCGCAGGCGGTGGTCAAGCGGTTCATCGAGCCAAGCGAGGTGGCGGGGCTGGCGCTCTTCCTCGCGTCGGACGCGGGCAGCGCGCTCACCGGCGCTACGTACAACATCGACCTCGCATGGACGGCCCGCTGAGGTTTGACGCACGGCCCCGACGGGCGTACGCTCGCGCCATCGTTCAAGCGTATGGAGGAGGTTCGCGATGACGACGACACAGGATGCTCCGGCGGGTGTGCTCGACCTCTCCGGTGAGGTACTGATCTCCGCCGACTCCCACGTTATGGAGGAGCCGGACTTCTGGCACAGCAAGTTGCCCGACAACCTCAAGGGCGACGTTCCCGAATTCCCTCCGCGCCCGAAGACGGGCACAGCGATGGACGACCAGCGCCCCGGCGGCTACGACCCGAAGGAGCGCATCAACGAGATGGAGACCGACGGCGTCTCTGCCGAAGTGCTCTACCCGACGCTGGGGCTCCGGCTGTTCAGCCTCGAGAGCCCCGAGGCGCAGGAGGCGTGCTTCCGCATCTACAACGACTGGCTGATGGAGTACTGCTCCATCGCCCCCAACCGGCTCGTCGGCATCCCGTGTATCTCCACGTACGACATCGACAAGGCCGTTGCTGAGCTGTACCGCACCCACGAGGGCGGGCTGTACGGCGCGCTCGTCTGGCAGGTGCCGTACCCGGAGCAGGAATTGCAGTTCACGAGCGGGCACTACGACAAGCTCTGGGCGGCGATGCAGGAGCTGGACGTTCCGGCGCACCTGCACATCCTCACCGGCTTCGACTACAGCGCGCACATGAACTTCGGCGACCGCAAGGGCGACCCGCTGCTCGCGCACCGCGGCTCCGTGAACCTCAAGCTGCAGAGCGTGACGAACTCGCTGTTCGACCTCGTCTTCACCGGTGTGTTCGAGCGCTTCCCCAAGCTGAAAGTCGTCGTGGTGGAGAGCGAGATCGGGTGGATACCGTTCGTGCTCCAGCAGTGGGACTACTACTACAAGCGCTTCAAGGACACCCGGCCCATGCCGATGGACATGCTGCCGAGCGAGTACTTCTACCGCAACTGCTATGCCACGTTCTTCAACGACTACGTGGGCGGGCAGCTGCTCTCCTGGTGGGGTGAGGACAACTGCATGTGGTCCACCGACTACCCGCACCCCAACTCGCCGTGGCCCAACTCGCGCCGGGTGCTCGCGGAGAACCTCGGCCACCTGCCGGTGGAGACGATCCACAAGCTGGTGAACACGAACGTCCGGAAGCTGTACCCCATCGCCGGGTAGAGCGGGATCAGGCGGGCCAGGCGGCGCGGCGCTCCTTGCGGACGACGAACCGCAGGCCCGACCACGTCTCGTCTATCGCGCAGACCTTGTTGTCGACGAGTCCTGTGGGGAGTATGACCTCGCGCAGCACGTCCTCGGTGATGTCGGTCGGCACGCCTGACGAGCGCTTGGGCCACGCGATCCAGTAGCCGCCGTCCGCCGCTATGCGGCGCGCCTGGCCGACGAACGTCGACTCAAGCACCTGGCGGCTGACATGGAATGCGACGATGACGTCGACGCGGGTCTCCCCATCGTCCGCGCGGCGTACGCCATCCGGCAGTTGACCGAGCGTTTCGTCGAACCCGGGCGGAGCGTCCTCGATGGCGAGCGTGGCGCCCGGCTTGATACCGAGTTTCCGGGGAAGCGGCGTGCCTGAGTAGCCGGGCACGGATCAGACTTCGGGGGCGATGCCTCTGAGGACCTGCTCGTCCTCGTCGAAGGCGTCGGCGTCGGCGATCTGCGCAGCGTAGGCACGGACACGGTAGGCCTCGCCCTTGTGGACGATGACGGGGATGGTGCCTTCCATTAGGTCGACCGCCGCCTGCATGAGGATGCGGCGCGCGCCCTCGACGGCGCCGTCGTTCGGGCCGAGCATCTCCTGCGAGCGGTCAACGATCGTGCCCATGCTCTCCTGGCAGGCGAGCGCCATCTCGAACGAGGTCTCGAACCGCGATGCGAAGTCGGTAGGGCGCTCCTTCCCCTCCGGCACGTAGGCGTTCTCGCGGTTGCGCTCGCGGCGGTACGCGCCTTCCTGGAGTTTCGGATGGATGCGTTTGCCCTGGCGTATCTCCGTGAGCAGTCGCTTGCTGAGCGGCTTGCGGGGGTTGTAGGTGACCGCGAAAGCCATCGTACTCTCGTCATCTATGGGCGCCCAGGCCGTACCTTCGTAGATGTCGCGCCTGCCGGAGGCCAGCGTGGTGTAGAACGGCATGAGCCACTGGGCGACGGACATCTCCGCCTGCTGCGATTCCGACTCGACCGCGGTGCCGACGAGCAGGCCGTACTCGGTCTCGCGCGCCTGCACCGTGTGCGCCGCATCCTCGCCCATCGGGTCGTCCGGGCCGAGCGCGCCGGCCTTCTGGAGCGCGGCGACGCGCGCGGCGTCCAGTCCGCCCTCCATGGCCTGCATGTAGTTGCACTCGACGAGGAACCGCGAGAGGTAGCGCTGGTCCGGCTCGACGCGCGTCCACTCGAACTCCGGCAGGTCGGGCACGTCGTCCTGCGGGCCGAGGTAGCCCCAGAGCAGGCCGCCGAACTCGACGATGCGGAACGAGGGCGCCTTCACCTCCGTCCAGAGCGGGCTGTCCGCGGGCTCGAGCGGCATGTCCAGGATGTTGCCGTCGACGTCGAACTTCCAGTAGCAGCGCCCGCAGCGGATGCCGCCCTCCTCCACGAGGCCGAACGAGAGGTCGGCGCCGCGATGGGGACATCGCGCGTCGAGCAGGCCGAGCCTGCCCTGCGTGTCGCGGAATGCAGCGTAGAACTCGCCGAAGAGCTTGACCCGTATGGGGGGCGAGTCCGGCTCCGGCAGCTCGTTCGCGAGGAGGACGGGCGTCCAGAAGCGGCGGAAGAGCTCGCCCATCGGAGTCTCCGGCCCCACGCGCGTCAGCAGTTCGTTGTCTTCTTTCGAAAGCGCCATCGGCAGACGATTCTACCAGCCTCGCGGGATGTTGCTCCTGGGTACCCGGAAGAGCGGGTGCCAGAGAGGCGTCCGGTATACTTAAGTCAGTCCCCCATAGAGGTAGCGTGCCGTATGTTCCGTCCCCTCATCAGCGCCGTCCCCCTACTGGCGCTCGTTCTCCTGACCCTCGCTGCGTGCTCGGAGCCGACGCCGGTTCCGGTCTTCGTCGCGAGGCCGACGCCTACCCTCACGCCAACCCCGACGTCGACTCCAACGGTAACGCCTACTCCCACGCTGACGCCGACCCCCACCCTGACGCCAACCCCCACGCTTACGCCGACACCGACGCCAACGCATACTCCGACGTTTACTCCCACGCCGACGGCTACCGGAACCGCGACTCCCACGGTGACGCCTACTCCCACGGCCACCCCCACCCCCACCGCGACGCCATTCCCCACACCCGTCGCTCCGGGGGCGCCCACCGTCCAGCAGAACGGCACGGATGAGGCCCTCGTGACGTGGAGCGCACCGTCCGGCCCGCAGCCGGTCACCGACTACGACTACCGCTACCGCGCGCGCATCCTCGACGGCGAGTGGACCGAGGTGACGAACACCATCGTGTCGGCGACGCAGGCAGAACTCGATCTCCTGACATCCGGCACGACGTACGACGTGCAGGTGCGTGCGGTGAACCAGGGCGGGCCCGGTGAGTGGTCGGACTCCGGCAGCGGGCAGACGCTCTTTCCCCCGACACCGACCCCGGTTGCGGGGGCGCAGCTCCTCACCTTCTCAGACCCGGGCACCGAGACCGCGTCGCTCCAGATCGCGATCGCCCGGACGATCCTGGAGTACGGCTACGGGTATCGGACGCTCACCGTTGCGGGCACCGAGACCCAGGCGATACGGAACCTGGGGAACGGCCTGACGAATATCCACATGGAAGTGCGGCTTCCGGCCTTCCAGCCGGTCTGGGACGATGTCTTCGATGTAGAGACCATCCTGACCCTCGGCGACAGCTTCGCGGGCGTCGTTTCCCAGAGCGCGTTCCTCATCCCGCAGTACACCGCGAACGCGAACCCCGGCCTCTTCAGGGTGCAGGGCCTACAGGAATCGCAGCACCAGCAGCTATTCGCCGGACCCGACGGCGGGAAAGCCCGGCTCATCACGTGCGTCACGGAATGGGAGTGCGCGCGCATCAACGAGAAGCAGGTGCACGGGTACGGCCTGGACGAGTACGTCGAGCTGGTCGATCCCCGTACCCCGGAGGCGCTGTACAACCAGATAGTCTCGGCGTTCGAGAACAGGGAGAACATCCTGTTCTACTACTGGTGGCCGTCGGCGCTGGCCACGACCCTCGAGGAACTCGGCGGCTTCGAGCAATTGAGGGAACCGGGCTGGACTCAGGGCTGTTGGGACCGGCTGACATCGACCGTCGCGGCGTCGGAGGTCACCCAGGCGTGCGAATACCCGGACTCGTCGTCGCTCATCGCTGTGCGGAAGGACGTGGAAGAGTTCTCGCCGGACGTGGTCGAGTTCTTCAAGCAATGGACGCTGGACCGGGAGGAGCTGAACAAGCTGCTCGGGTACAAGGGGCGGTTCCGCTTCTTCGTGCTGCAGGAGAGCGAGTACCGCGAGGCTGCGTTCACGTGGCTGCGCAACTCGGACGAGTGGAAGGACTGGGTTGCCACCGGCGTCGCGGACAGGGTGCTCGACGGCATCGGCAGGTAGGGACTAGGAACACGCTTACCCGAGAGACGTTTCGACTCCGCTCAACGTGACAGGACAGCCTAGCGCCCGATGAGATCCTCGCCGGAGAGGTGCTCGACCGTCTGCCCGGTCTCTGCGAACGTCCGCGTGACGCTCGTGGAGGCGTAGACCCACATGATCTTCATCGGCACGTCGCCGGTGTTGCGGAAGCAGTGGGAGACGCCGCCGGGGATGAACGTGGTGTCGAAGAGGCCGACGGGCCTGACGACGCCGTCTATCTCGCACTCGCCGGAGCCCTCCAACACCGTGACCATCTCCTCGACGTTGTGCGAGTGCATCGGCACGTTGAGCCCCGGCGGGAAGTGGCTGATGCCGGCGG
Organism: Dehalococcoidia bacterium; assembly: GCA_965220655.1. Classification (GTDB taxonomy): domain Bacteria; phylum Chloroflexota; class Dehalococcoidia; order Lucifugimonadales; family Australimonadaceae; genus Bin16. Next base: position 130,606 of record CBDCQO010000008.1, read on the forward strand.
TGAAGGCGTCGGTGCCGTCCGCGCCGCCCACGAGGGGATAGGTCATCGCGCCGTTCCCCCGCGAGATGGGGGCCTGCTCGCCGAACCGCATGTATTTCAGTTCTGCCATGGGGGTCTCCTCCTACCGCTCGCCGACCTCGGTGACGACGTCCACGAGGGCGACGCGGCCATTCTCGACGACCTCGCGCTTGGCGCGTTCGAGGGCGCCGCGCAGGTCGGCGGGGTCGTCGACGGGGCCCTCGGCCCATGCACCGAAGGAGCGTGCCATGCCCGCGAAGTCCACGTACGGGTCGTCGATGTCGATGCCGATGGTCCTTCTCTCGATGGGCCTGCCGCGCACCTCCGCCATCAGTCCCTGGTGGCCGAGGTCGTTGCCGTAGGTGCGGTTGTTGTACATGACGACGAGCATGGGGATGCGGTGGTGGACAGCCGTCCAGACCGCGGCGGGCGTGAAGAGGAAATCGCCGTCCGACTGGATGTTGATGGTGAGCCGTCCCTTGTCGCGGTTCGCGAGCGCGACACCGAGCGCGTGCCCGAAGCCCATGCCCAGCCCGCCGCCGCCGCGCGACTCGATGACCTGGTGCGGGGCGTTGTAGTCCCACAGCCGCTCCGTCCAGCCGCGCAGGTTGCCGTTGCCGAGCACCCAGTCCGTGTCCTTGACGACCTCCCACATCTCCGCGGCGAGGAAGGGCAGGGCGATGGGGGACTCACCTGAGCGGTCCGCGACGACCTTCGCCGCCTGCTCGTGCGCCGCGTCGTGCAGCGCGGCGACGCGGGCATGGCGCTCGCGCAACGTGCTCGAACGGTCCGGGCCGTCGTTGAGCCGGCGCTCGACGAGGTCGGCGAGGGTGGGGATGGCGAGCGCGGTGTCGGCCTGCACAGAGAGCGAGGTCGGGTAGAGGCCGCCGTAGTCCGCTGTCCAACTGCGGACGGCCAGCTGGCGGAGCGACACGTCGATGAGCTTCGCGCCGGGCGGCAGCAGGTGCTGCAACTGGCGGGCGCGGTAGTCCTGTCCGGTGAGCGCCTGCTGGAGGTCGTACACGTCGAGTGCGAGCACGACGTCGGCCTCCTGCAGCAGTTGCCGCTTGGACGTTGTGACGTTCAGCGGGTGGCGCGACGGGAAGTTGTACAGATCTCCGCCGGAGACGACGGGGAGCGAGAGCAGCTCAGCGAGCCGCACGAGGCCGCTGGCTGCCTCCTCCGATCGTCCGAGGAAGTCGGCGAGGACGACGGGCCGCTGCGCGTCGACGAGCAGGCTTGCGGCGTGATCGAGCGCGTCGGGGTCCGCCTGGAAGCGCGTGGGCTTGGGGAAGGCGTCGAAGTCCGGCATCTCGAACGGCTCGGTGAGCTGCTGCTCCTGTGTCGAGACGTCGAAGTTGACGTAGACCGGGCCCTCTGGCTGGCTGGTGGCGATGTGGTAGGCGCGTACCAGCGACTCGACCGATGCGCCGACGCTGGCGGGCTGGTCGTCCCACTTCACGTAGTCACGGACGGCGTTGCCTTGGACGTTGGCGGTGTGTATCCACTCGATCCACGGTCGGCGCTCGTCGGCGGCCATGGGGCCGGTGCCGCCGAGCACGAGGACGGCGGAGCGGTTCGCCGACGCGTTGAAGATGGCCATCGTCGCGTGGAGCAGGCCGACGACGTTGTGGACGTAGGCGGCCATCGGCTTGCCCGCAGCCTTGCCGTAGCCGTGCGCGACGGCGACTGCGATCTCCTCGTGCGGGCAGAGGATGAGCTCGGGGCGCTCGTTGCCGAGGTAGTTGACGAGCGAGTCGTGGACGCCGCGGAAGCTGGCGCCGGGGTTCATCGCGACGTACTCGATGCCGAGGCCGCGCAGCGTCTCGACGATGACGTCGGAGCCCCACTCGGCCTTGCTGATGCGCCCGTTCGTGGTCATGCGCTCCCTCCTGGGGTTGTGACAGTGCTAGATGACGGCGCGGCCTTCGAAGCGCTCGCGCCAGCGGGGGATGACGTCCTTGTTGAAGACGTGCTCCGGGACTTCGCCGCGCAGGGCGCGCAGCACGTCCTCCGTCCCCCACTCGATGCCGGGACCGATGCCCGCGCCGTGGTTGTGCGCCGCGACGTGCGGGGAGAGCAGCACGCGGTCGTCCATCTCCCGCAGGGGGCTGTCCATCGGAAGGGGCTCGACCTCGAACACGTCCAGGCCCGCGCCCGCGATGGTCTCGTTCTGCAACGCGGCGACGAGCGCCTTCTCGTCGATGACCGGTCCCCGCGAGGTGTTGAGGAGGATGGCGGTCGGCTTCATCAGGCCGAGCTCGCGCTCGCCGATCATGTGGTGCGTCTCCGGCGTCAGTATGACGTGGAGCGTCACGACGTCTGACTCCTGGAGCAGCGTATCGAGGTCGACGCGCTCGACGTTAGCGTGGATGAAGCGGTCGATGGGCTGGTAGGGGTCGTAGGCGATCATGCGGACGCGCCATGGCGCGAGCATCTGGGCGAGCCGTCCGCCGATGCGTCCGAGGCCGACGATGCCGATCGTGAGGCCGGGGTAGCCGTCCTCGCGGCGTCCGATGTGGGTGGCGGTGAGCGCCGGTGTGCGCCAGGCCGTGCCGTGCTTCATCGCCTCGTCGCGCTGGCGGGGCTTCTTCAGGAGCGTGAGCATCTGCTGCATCGTCGTCTCGACGACGCCGCCCCAGTTCGCCTCGGTCGGCGCGTGGGTGACGATGATGCCGAGCTCGGTGGCGACGTCGGTATCGACCTCGTCGACGCCGACGGTGTACTTGGCGACGATGCGGAGCTGCTCCGACGCGAGCATGACGCTGCGGTCTATGCGTCCGCCCTTGATGGACGTACCGACGAGCGCGTCCGCGTCGACGGCCATCGCTGCGATCTCCTCCGTCGTGTTGCCTGTGGGGTCGGCCCACGAGGCCTTGCCGAGCGTGATCTCGCAGCCGGCCTCCTCGAACCGCTGGTAGCTGTTCTGGTCTCCGGGCGCAAAGACGACGACCTTGGGTGCGGTCATAACTCCCTCCATCACATCGGGTGCGGGCGCAATGATGCGCTACGGCGCTCCTCGGTGCAAGGCGGAAGGGCGATCAGCCGGCCTGCGGCGTGAGCGCGAGCAGCACCTCGACGCGGACCTCGTCCTCGACGCTGACGACGCTGCGGGCTGTCGGCACCGGCTCGCCTATCTGGTCCCACGTGAACGTGGAGCGTCCGAGCACGAAGACGGTGTCGCCGTCGTCGCGGGCCTCGATGGCGAACGTCAGGGGCACGTCCATGTCGTTGATGTTGAGCGTGCCGGAGACTTCCGTCGTTACCGGGTCGCCGTTCGTGAAGCCGCCCGGCAGGGGCGTCAGGTCACCGAATGAGACGCTGGCGGCCGGCTGGCCGGGGAACATGCGGCTCTGGACGTAGCGGTCGCGGAACGGTTCGTCGCTGGTCATGCTGTGCAGGTCCACGGTGACGAGCGATGCGCCGCCGTCGAGCCGCACCTCGCCGGAGAGACCTGTGGTGTGCATCACGGCTTCGTAGTTGGGGATCGAGACGCCCGCAAGCACCTCGCCCACGGAGAACGTTGCTTCGGAGCCCTCCGACACGACGAACACGATGCCGTCCACGTCTCCGGTCGAGCGCTCGACGGGCGCGGGGTCCTCAGCCGGAGGAGGCGTCGGCGTGTCGGCTGCGGGAGCCGTCGTGGGAGCGTCCGGCGACGGGGCTTCCGGCCTGGCGGTTGGCACAGGGGTTGGTGTGGAATCGGACATCGCGGCAGCGGTTGGTGTGGGGGCTGGCGTGGGAATGACTGCGGCGACGTTCGCCGTCGGGGTTGGGACGGGCGTAGGGGTGGGGTCGGCGCCGCAGGCGGGGAGGGCGAGCAGGGCGGCGAGCGCCAGCGGCAGGATGATCTTCGGACATCGAGAGGCGAAAGCGGGCATCGGCAGCTCCTACAGTGCTATAGGTCGATTCTATATGCGTCGTATCCGGCGCGGGGCGGCAGTTCCAGCCGTCCGCTCTCCTGGTCCCCCTGGCTGGCGAAGCCGATCCCGACGGCAGCCGCGACGATGAGCGCTACGACGACAACCGGCCATCGTGAGGCGAGTGGGAATCGGGCGAGCAGGGGCGTGAGCACGGCGATGCCGCCGAACGCTATGGCGGCGAGCGGCACGCTGAACGAGACCATGCGCGTCAGCATCGTCCCGGCGGCGAACGCGACGGCCACCCATACCAGGAAGCCGACCGCCATGACGACGGCGAAGCGCCTCACCGCGTTCGGCCGGAGGCTCAGCCTCCGGTAAACGAGGCCGCTCACCAGCGCGAGCAGCAGCACGCCCCACATGACGCTCGCCGAGTTCAGGAGAGCGTCGTGCGGCGAGTGGAGCGGCAGCGAGACGAGCGCGGCCACGATGGCCGAGAGCGCTCCTGCGATGAGCGCTCCGCGTAGGGAGGCAGTGGCGCCGGGGCTATCGTCCATGCACCGGATGATACGTTACGGGAGGCCGGGTGGATTCGTGCGGCGGCATGAGCGCGGCGTGAACTGGAGCCACCGAACGGATTCGAACCGTTGACCTGCTGTTTACGAAACAGCTGCTCTGCCACTGAGCTACGGTGGCCCTCGAAAGAACGCGCCTCGTCCGGGAAGGCGCGGGAACATTCTAGCACCCGGACGGGATGCGGCTCACTCGTCGGTTCGTTCACCGAGTTGTCGCTGAACGAGGACGTACAACGCGACCAGCACCGCCCACAACAGGAGTGCGCTGCGTACCGTGCGGCGGACCGGCGCAGCGCGCAGGACGGGCGGCGTGGCGATGAGCATCATCACGATGGCGGCGAGAAACATGAACGCGAAGATGGTGAACGCCTGCTCGTAACTGCCGGTCCGGTCGCGTATCCAGGCGGCGGCGAGCGGTCCCACGGGGTTGATGAACGCCGTCATCAGTCCCATCTGGCCGCGTATGCCTCCAACGGAGCGGCGTCCGAAGTAGTTCGGCACCACGATGCGCTGGCTGACGGTCCAGCCGCCCTGCGCGACGCCGAACACGACGCCGAAGAGGACCGCGCCCGCGAACGTATGCGCGTTGATGATGACGACCATGGAACCGAAGTAGAGGAGCGAGACCATCCCGATGACGAACCGCACGTGGATGCGGTCCATCACCCAGCCCCAGGGTACGGTCATCACTGCCGAAATGGCCGCGAATATGAACACGATGACGACCGAGCTCTCGAAGGAGACGCCGCGTGTCTGGAAGTGCGGCGCCGCGTGAAGGTTCGTCGCGGTCTGCGCGAAGAACATGATGGAGGTGGTAAGCAGGATGAGCCAGAAGGCGAGCGTCTTCCGTGCCTGGGACGTCGTCCACTGGGCCTCCGTCTCGCGCGCCTCACCCTCACTGCCGTTCGCTGGTTCAGGGGGCGGCTCACCGTCGGGCAGCAGGCCGAAGTCCTCAGGTCTGCGCCGGAGGTACACGAGGGCAGGCGCGGTGATGAGCAGGACGGCGGAGATGGCGAGGAGGCCGTACGCCCAGCGCCAGTTGAGCAGCACGATGATCGCAGCCGCCGCGAGCGGCACGAGTGCCTGCCCCGCGCGGAGGCCGAACCCGGCAAAGGAGGTCGCCGCGCCCCGCTTGCGGATGAACCAGTTGGCGATGGCCACCGTCGTCCCGATCTGCACGCCTGCGATGGCGAACGCACGTCCCGTGCCGAAGAAGAGCCACATCTGCCACGGGGCCTGCATGAACGCGAGCCCCACCATGCAACCCGCGAGCACCATGCCGGAGAGCGCCATGATGGTGCGCGTGCCGTAGCGGTCCATGACCCTGCCGATGACGGCAGTGAGGATGGAGCCGGAGAAGCTCCCGATAGTGAACGACGCCGCGATCTCCCACGACTCCCAGCCCGTCTCCTTGCGGATCGGCTCGAACCAGACGCTGAGCACCGGCCCGTAGAAGACGGACGACGCGAAGGAGACGATGAGCGCCGTCCATGCGATCGCCCAGCCGTAGTAGGCGTCGAACGGCCAGAAGAGATTCGTGCGCCTGCGTTGCCGGGGGGCGATCAGGCTAGGTCCAGCCACGGTTCCACGGTTCGCCGCGGGCGAGTTTCCTCGTGTAGTAGCGCCAGTCGTCGGAGTGCTCGACCTTCGGCCGGTTGATGGAGGCCTGGCGTTCGCTCATCTTGCGGGCGTTGCCGGCCATCTCCTCCCGGAACGCGCCGTCGACCTGGTCGAACCCCAGCATCCGCGCGGCCTGGATGATCTTGGCGGTGCGTTCCATGTGCACCGCCGTGAAGCACGCCTCGTCGATGCTCTTGCCGACGGTTACGATGCCGTGGCCGTTGATGGTCAGGCCGGGTGCGTCGCCCAGCGTCCGTGCTATGGCGTCGCCGTCCTCGTCGTCGGAGACGTAGGTGGGCACGGGGTATACCGGCAGGCCTTCGCCGAACTTCGCGGAGGCGAGGTGGACGCCGTTGATGGGCACTCCGGCCAGCCCGAGCACGATGCACATGTTGGCGTGGGCGTGGACGATGGCGTTGACCTCCGGCTTGGCGCGGAAGATGCGCGTGTAGATGGCGGCCTCGCCCGGCACCGTGCCGTCGCCGGAGATCTTGTTGCCGTCCATGTCGAACTGCATCATCCAGTTCTCGGCGCCGGGTAACTGCGGGGCGCGCAGCATCTTGACCGCGATGCCCTGCTCATCCGGCAACCGCACACCGACGTGCCCGATGATGTCGCCGAACTCCCATTCGATGATGGTCGACGCGGTCACGAGGTCGTTCTGCAGGTCGTCGGTTTCGCTCATCGTGGCCCTCCGTTGGTTGTGCTGCAGACCTCAGTTCCGTTCCGGCAGGTGGAAGAAGTCCACCGCGTTCTGGACGATCATCTTGTAGACCTCGTCCTCCGGAACGCCCGTGAAGTTGTGCTCCATCACCATGTCCGAGTTCGGCCAGTCAGACTCCTGGTGCGGGAAGTCCGCGGCCCAGATGAGCCGGTTGACGTTCATGTGGTGGCGCAGGTCGACTCCGGAGCGGTCCTGCTGGAAGCCCCAGTAGAAGTACTCGTTGAGCAGTTCGCTCGGCATCGCCTTGAGAGGGGTGAAGCCGTTCATCGTCTGCGCCCAGTGGATGTGGCGGTTGTAGCGCACGTCCGCGATCTCCAGGAAGAACGGCACCCAGCCGATGGAAGTCTCGGCGAGGCAGACGCGCAGGTCGGGGAAGCGGTCGAACAGGCCGGAGAGGAGGAGTTGCACGGCGTTCGTCCCGCCGCCCCGAGCGGCGAACCGCTGCACCTGGAACGCGAGTTCCGTGGTTACGCGGTCGTCTTCAGCTGGGTAGTCGAGCATCTTCCCCCCTCGCTTGCCGGTCCGGTCGAGTTCGACGTGGATGGAGACCGGCATCTGCAGGTCGAGCGACGCGGCCCAGAAGCGGTCGTCCTCCGGCAGGGGCTTGCCGCCGCCGTTGGGGAACGTCATCAGTTGCACCCCGGTCAGTCCCACGGACTTGCAGTGCTCCAGCTCGGTGACGGCGTCGTCGATGCCGGTGGCGGGGATCGCGCCGATGCCGAGCAGGCGGTCGGGCGCTTCGGAGCAGTACTCCTCGCCGAGCCAGGTGTTCCAGCCCCGGAAGAGCGCCCGGTGGAGGGCGTCGTCCTTCACCTGCATCCAGAGACGCGGGCCGCAGACGACGGCCGGGTAGAGTATCTCCGCGTCGAGGCCGTCCTTCTGCTGCTCCCGCACACGCTGCTGCGGCGGGCCGGTGCCCGGCGTGGACTCGTAGGTCTGTCCTCCGGGGTACCAGATGTCGCGCCCCTTGCCGCCGTAGAGGTCCATCGGGTTCTGGGTGGGGGGCAGGTCTTCCAACTGCGTCGCGTCCGCGCCGGTCTCGAGCTTCACGGTCCTGGGTGCGCGGTCGCGGAATGCGGGGTCGATGCGGTGCGTCCACCGCTCGTTCGCCACTTCCAGGTGGGAGTCACCGGAGATGCGTTTCCAAGGCGCCATGGAGCAGCCTCCTCTGCGTCACAACAGGGTCGGGCGCAGTATACGCGGTTCGTGGATAATCATTGCGCCAATCGTGAAACGCTTGGGAGGCAGCCACATGGCAACGACGGCCATTCACACGAGTGGACTGACGAAGTACTACGGCAGGAACCGTGGTATCGAGGACGTGGACCTGGACGTCAGAGGGGGCGAGGTCTTCGGGTTCCTCGGGCCGAACGGCGCCGGAAAGACGACGACGATCAGGGTGTTGCTGGATGAGATCAGGCCCACCGCCGGGACGGCGACCATCCTTGGCCTGGACGCGCACCGGGATGCCGTGGAGATCCGAAGGCACATCGGTTACATCCCGGGAGACCTCGCGCTGTACCCGAACCTGACGGGCCGGGACACCCTGACGTACTTCGCGAACATGCGCGGCGGCGTCGACTGGTCCCATGTCGACGAACTGGCCGAACGACTCGCCTCCGACCTCTCCCGGAAGGTGGGAGACCTGTCGACGGGCAACCGTCAGAAGGTCGGGATCATCCAGGCCTTCATGAACCGGCCTGACCTGCTGATCATGGACGAGCCGACGGCCGGGCTCGACCCGCTGGTCCAGCGGGAGTTTCAGAACATGGTGCGCGAGGTGACTGCACAGGGGTGCACCGTCTTCCTGTCCAGCCATACGCTCTCAGAGGTCCAGCGCGTCGCAGACCGTGTCGGCATCATCCGGGACGGTTATCTCATCACGGTGGAGTCGGTTGCGGAGCTGAGGTCGAAGGCGATGCGCCGGGTGGAGTTCGTGCTCGACTCGGAAGCGGACGCCTCGGTCTTCGAGGGTGTGGCCGGTGTGCGCAACGTTGTCGCAAGCGGCGCCCACGTCGAGATGTCCTTCGACGGCGACATGGGCGAGCTCCTGAAGGCCGCAACAGACCGGTACGCCGTGGAGGACATCAGGACGAGCGAGACGGACCTCGAGGAGATATTCCTCACGTACTACCACTCCGACGAGGAGGCCGGGTGATGGCGCTCTCCAGCATATCGCTCAAGGTGGCGCGGGACCGCTGGCTGGGGTGGGCGATCTCGGCAGCCAGCCTCACGCTCCTGCTGTTGTTCGGGATGGCGACCTACCGGGACATCGACCTCACCGTCTACACCGAGCTGCCCGAGGCGTTCCGCTCGTTGCTCGGCATCGGGGAGGATGTTGACGTAGGAGGACTGGCGGTCGGCTATGTCTTCGGATCGTTCGGCGCCGTGGTGGTGGCCGTTATGGCGCTCGTCATGGGCAGCGCGGCGATCGCGGGCGAGGAGCGGAACGGCACCATGAACATCCTGCTCGCAAACCCCAGGAGCCGCACGCACGTCCTGCTGTCCAAGGTGCTGGCCCTCGTCCTGCTCACGGCCCTCGCCGTCGCCGCCATCTGGGCCACGGTCCACCCGATGGCCGCCCTGCTGAGCGTTGAGATCGGCGGCCTGGACGTGGAAGCCTTGGCGGTCCACCTGTACGTCAACGCCGTCTTCTACGGGATGCTTGCCCTGGCCATCGGCGCCGTGACCGGCAATCGGGACACGGCGACGGGCGGAGCGTCGGGCATCCTGGTGCTGTCTTTCTTTGCCGTGGGCCTCCTGCCCCTCGTCCAGGGGCTGGAGGGACTGCGGAAAGCGTTCCCCTGGTACTACTTCGACGGCAGTGAGCCGGTCTATAACGGCATCGCATGGGGACACCTGGCACTGCTGTTCTCGGCGTCTGTTGTTCTCCTGGCCGCCGCCGTGGTCGGGTTCAACCGCCGTGACCTGAGAAGCCAGTCCGTCGGCGCCTCGCTGCTGGACAGGGTCCGGGGCAACCCCTTCCTCAACAGGATGATTGGCCGGCTTGCCGGCTCGGCCAGAGTCTCGTCGATATGGGTCAAGACCGTTTCGGACTACCAGACCCTGCTCCTCGTCACGTCGGCCGCGATGTTCCTGGTCATGGGCGTCATGCTGGGCCCGATGTATGCGTCGCTGCCGGAGGAGACACTCTCTGCCTTCGATGCTTTCCCCGAGGAGTTGATCGCGCTCTTCGGAGGCGGAGACCTGGGCACGCCGGAGGGTTGGTACACGTTGGAGACGTTCGGCCTGATGGCCCCTCTTTCGGTCATCCTCGTCACGGCCGTCATGGGCGCGGGAGCGCTCGCCGGCGAGGAATCGCGCCGCACGATGGGGCTGTTGCTTGCCAACCCCATAAGCCGCTCCAGGATCGTGATGGAGAAGGCCGCGACGATGGTGCTGTTCGGTATCGCCGTCGGGGTTGCGACGTTTGCCGGAGTGGCCCTCGGGTCGGTGCTCGGCGGTCTTGGGATGTCCATCGGCAACATAGCCGCGACGTCCGCGCTCCAGGTGCTGGTGGGCCTGGTGTTCGGCGCTCTCGCGCTGGCCCTGAGCGCAGGCAGGGGACGCACCGGAGTCGCGATACTGGGCGCGACAGGTGCGGCTCTTGCCTTCCACCTGTTGACCTCATTGGCGGCCCTCAACGATGGCCTTGTGGGCATCGCATGGCTGTCGCCGTTCCACTACTACCTGGGCAGCGACCCGCTCAGCACCGGCATGGACTGGGGGAACGCCGTCGTCCTGCTTGCGCTGGCCCTCGCGCTGATAGGCCTGTCGCTGGTGCTGTTCCAGCGGCGAGACATCAGGCAGAGGGGGTAGCACTTCACCCCGCGTAAGCCGCGTCCAGTTCCAGCATGTCCGACAGCCCCACCGTGTCGAAGCACTCCTGGATGCTGACCATGCGGTCGGCGACGAGGTGCGCGGTCGTGCCGGTCTCGCGCAGCTCGCGCATGAGGTCGGTCATCGTCCTCAGCGCGGCGAGCATCGCGCTGATGGGGAAGATCACCAGCTTGAACCCCAGCGCCTCCAGCTCGGAGACGGGCAGCAGGGGAGACTTCCCCGTCTCGACGAAGTTGTAGAGCACGGGCACGTCGAACCGGCCGGTCACGTCCATCGCCTGCTCCCGCGTCTGGATAGCCTCGAGGAAGAGCACGTCCGCGCCCGCCTCGACGTACGCTTCGCAGCGGCGGAGCGCGTCGTCCCAGCCGGTGACGGCGAGCGCGTCACAGCGGGCGATGATCGTGAAATCGTCGTCCTCGCGGGCGTCGAGCGCCGCGTGCAGCTTGCGCACCATCTCCTCCTGCGGCACGACGCGCTTGTCGTCCAGGTGGCCGCACCGCTTGGGCGACTCCTGGTCCTCGATGTGGATGCCGGCGACGCCTGCCCGCTCGTACTCGCGTATCGTGCGTTGCACCTGCAGCACGTCGCCGTAGCCGGTGTCCGCGTCGGCGATGACGGGGACGCTTACCGTGCGGGCGATGGCTGCTGCGTTCGCGACCATCTCGCTCATCGTCGTGAGGCCGATGTCCGGATAGCCGGTGCGGGATATGGAGGTGCCCGCGCCGGTCATGTAGACGACCGGGAACCCGGCGCGCTCGATGACGGCGGCGCTGAGGCAGTCGTATGCACCGGGCGCGGGTACGATGCCCGGCGACGCGAGCAGCTCTCGCAGGCGTGTGGTTGTTCTCATCGTTGGCCTCCCTTCCTTGCTCCCGGCGCCAGCCTACCGTATCCGTGGAAGAGATGGGGTAAGCTGTCGCCCACAGCTCGCTTGGTGATGTTCAACGATGAGTGCGGATGCTGACTACTCTCCCGCCTTCTACGCGCGCCACGCGCGGCGTTATGCCGAGGTGAGCCACAACTTCATCCAGTCCGTCTACACCAACGTCTCCCATCCGGGACTCAACAGCGATGCGGACCTGATGGACCGGTTGCAGGAGCTCGTCCCCGCGGGGTCGCGGGGGCTGGATGCCGGCTGCGGCGGGGGCGCCCGCGATGTCTTCTTCTACTGGCGGAAGGGGTACGACATCCACGGGGTGGACGCTATCGAGGAGAACATCGCCGAAGCGCGCAGGCTGCACCCGGAGATCGCAGAGCGCGTGTCGGTCGCCGACCTCCGCGAGCCGCTCGCCTATCCGGATGCGTCGTTCGACTTCGTCCTGTGCAACGCCGTCATCCAGCACATCGATCCGGCCACGGCGCTGGGGGTCACGTTGCCGGAGTTCGCCCGGCTCCTGAAGCGCGGCGGCGTTCTCCAACTCATGTTCAAGGTGGGAAGGGGAGTAGCGACGGTCTACGACAGGGACTATGGGGCGGACAGGACGTTCCAGCTCTACGACCCCAACGAGGTGCTCTCCCTGTTGACGGACCTGGGCCTGGAACTGGTCCCGGAGGAGGGCGCGAAACTTGGCGGAGTCATCTACTTCACCGACCCCAAGCCGATGGACCACTGCGTCCTGTTCGCGCGCAAGGTCGTATGACTGGCCTGAGGTTACCGGCGCCGCATTGACGCAGGGGTGAGCCCGCCATAGCCTACGGCCCGTCCCCGACGCCGCCTGAGGAGGATGAAGATGGCCTACGACGCGCTCGACCCGAAGAAGACCGGACTTGTGTTCTTCGACATGCTCAACGTCTATTTCCGGGGCTCCAGCGAGGAGAACCAGCGCAGGATGGAGCCCATCGTGGCGAACTGCGTGAAGGTGCGGGAGGTGGCGTCGGCGCTCGGCGTGCCGTCGTTCTACCCGAAGGCGGACCACCGGGCAGACGGGATGGACTCGGCGCTCATCTACTCCGACACCAACTACGCGCTCGAGCCCTGGCCGGACCCGGAGCAGGGCTTCACGGCGGCGTTCCGCAACGTGCACCACGGCAGTTGGACGTCCGAGGTCATCGACGAACTCGCTCCGACGCCGGACGACTACCTGATCGAGAAGCACCGGTGGAGCTCGTTCCACCAGACGCACCTGCAGTTGAGCCTGCGCACACGGGGCATCGACACGATCGTGCTGTTCGGCGGCGCGATACACATCGGCGTCGCGAGCACGGCCTACTCCGCGCGGGACCTCGACTTCAACATCGTCGTCGTCAGCGACGCCTGCTCCGGCCCGGACGAGAACCTCAAACTGTTCATGGAGCGCATCTTCCCCATATTCGCGCGCGTCCGCACCGCGGACGAGGTGGTGGAGATGTTCAAGCGGGGCGCCGCGGCCTAGGTCTGGTCCCCTCGCCCTTGAGGGGAGAGGGTTAGGGAGAGGGTGAACCGGACGCGCCGCTAACGCCTCCTCCTGTGCCGCCGTCCCGCATAGACGGCCCCACCGGCGAACCCGGCCACCACAGCTACCGCGACTACCGCCCACACGCCGCCCCCCGACGCCATCGAGGGCATGTGCGTGCCGCTTGCAGGTTGCGGTGTCGGCGTCGGCTGTGCGTCGGGCGCACGCGTGGGTGTGGGCGGAGGAGTGTCCGACCCCCTCTCCCTCCCAAACCTGTAGATGCCGCCGTCGAACCCCAGGACGTAGACCTCGCCTGCCTCGTCCTCGCCGAACGACGGCACTTGGAACTCGGCGCGGGCGAGTTGCGCCTGCTCCGTGACGCGCTCGCCGTCGTACCGCAGCCCCCAGATGCGGCCGGAGCAGAAGTCCGCGTACAGGTAGACGCCCCGGAGATCGGGCAGGCGCTGCCCTCGGTAGACGTAGCCGCCGGTGATGGAGCAACCCGAATCGCGCCCGTACTCCGTCACCGGCGGCTCGAATGCGCCGGGGTCGCATGCAGGCCGGAAGCAGCGCGAGCCCTCCATCTCGTTCCAGCCGTAGTTGCCGCCCCGCCGGACGATGTCCACCTCCTCCAGCGCGTTCTGCCCGACGTCGCCCGTCCACAGGTCGCCGGTCTCCCTGTCGAATGAGAAGCGCCACGCGTTGCGCAGCCCGTACGCCCATATCTCGCCGCGCGCGCCGCTCCGGCCAACGAACGGGTTGTCCGAGGGAATGGCGTACGGAGCGCCGTCCTCTGACGTTACGTCGATGCGGAGGATGGCCCCGAGCAGCGTCCCGAGGTTCTGTCCGTGCCGTCGCGGGTCTCCCGCCGAGCCGCCGTCGCCCAGCGCAACGTAGAGCATGCCGTCCGGCCCGAACTCGATCATGCCGCCGTTGTGGTTGGGGTACGGCTGGGCCACTTCCAGCAGCACGGACTCCGACGCGGGGTCGCCCAGCCCGTCGACTCCGGTTTCGAACCGCGACAGCACCGACCGGCGCGGGGACGCCGCGCTGTAGTAGACGTAGAAGCGCCCGTTCTCCACGAACGCGGGGTCGAAGGCCAGACCGAGCAGCCCCTCCTCGTTCCCACGCCGGCTCACGCGGGCGCTGATATCTAGGAACACCTCTGAACGCTCGGGCGGTCCGGGGACGATGCGGTGGACCACACCGTGCTGCTCCACGACGTACACCTGTCCTGAGCCGTCGCCCGCGTGGGTGAGCAGCACGGGCCGCTCGAACGTCAGCGCGGGGAAGACGCGCTCCAGCTCCAGCGAGGGCAGGGCGGCGTTCGGGGAAGGCGCAACCCCGGCAAGTGCGGTGAGCGCAAGGAGCAGCAGGGCGGCGATAGGAAGCAGTCGGACGGGCAGGCTCATGGGAGGCCAGCCTACCACGCCATATGGCCATTCCCCTCTCCCGCCATGCGCTATCATGGGTGTGGCCCCGCCGCCGTGCGGGGCGATCCTCCCTGAAAGGCATCGCATGGACTTCAGCTACACGTACAAGGTCAACACACCGCCGGACGCGCTCTGGGCGTTCGTGACGGACATCCCCGCCGTCGGCATGTGCATCCCCGGCGCGGCGGACGTTGCCGAGGCGGATGGAACGTACACCGGAACGGTGAAGGTGCGCGTCGGGCCGGTCGCGCTGGGGCTCGTGGGCAAGCTGTGGGTGGACTCCCGGGACGACGCGGCGATGCGCGTCTCCATGACCGGCGAGGGCGCGGACCGCAAGGTGCCGGGCAACGTCCGAGTGAAGATCGACATGGCGGTCGAGGACGCGGGCGACGGCGGCAGCAACCTCGTCGTGCACTCGGACGCCAACATCATGGGCAAGCTCGGCGAGTTCGGCCAAGGCATCATCAAGCGCAAGACGGACGGCATCATGCAGGAGTTCGGGCGCAACCTGACGAAGCGGGTAGGGGGCTGAAGGGGCAAGCGCGTCGACCTCTCCCAGGGGGAGAGGTGGGCAGGCAGTTGGGGCCTCGCTCGGATTAAGGATGTCAACGGGGGTACCGGATGACATTCTTAATCGGTTTTCCAAGAGTGGAGCCCGGGTCTGTTTTGACATTCTTAACCGCCCTTCGAGGGGTATTTTCCAGGCCACGGCCTGCTTCCCGCCATTAAGGGAATAACAATCTCATCCGTTTACAAGTTCTGCCAGCGCGGCGGGTGTCTCATCCTGTTGCAATGTGTCTCCTGACGGAAGGGACCAGTACCACGCGCCGGCACCGCTGTGGGTCCCGGTCATACCGACGCGAAACGCCTTGACGTTGCAGAGCGCGCGTGCCCGGACGAGGGTGGACTTCGAGACGCCGATCAGAGCGGCCTCGCGTTCGACCTCTGCGGCGGGACGGGGGCCATCACGGAGGGCGCGCATGAGGAAGGCTTGTGCGGCGCGGGTCTTCGCGCCGTCGTTGGGGCGCGTCGTGGTGAGGGCCTTCATGTGGGCGGGGAAGACGGGCTTGCGCCAGGCAACGGTGAAGTCTTCGGCGGGTGGCAACACAAAGGGGATGGCGGGGGCGTCGTCGCTCATGGCGGGGCGGAGGGGGATGAGAAAGCGGCGCTCACCGGGTTCCACGAGGGCGGTGGTGAAGACGACGGAGGCGAGGGCGAGCCGGTTCTGCATGGCGGTGACGACACGGGGGTAGTTGGGGGCGGGGTTGTGAGTGAGTGCGACGATGGCCGCGCCTGAGCGGGCGGCGAGGGCCTTGAGCATGCCGAGGACAGTGGCAACGTGGGTGCGGTGCATCGCGGCGAGGTCCTCCACCTGGTCGACGACGAGGAGGGCGGCTTTCCCTTCAGCGATGTAGTTGGCAAGCCGCCCCATGACCTTGTCGAGGCGTGGCCAAGGCGCAGTGAGTTTCGAGGCGGAGTCCGAGTCCGACGGCCTCCAGAAGGGGTCGCGGGCGGGCGCCTTCAGGCCGACCGGCTTGCGGCGGGGAACAGTTATCTCGTTGCCGTCGTTGTCGAACAGGTACTCCACGTCATCGTCGTCCTCATCATCGAAATCGTCCTCGCTCTCGAAGTAGTACGGCCCGTCCTCGTCGTCAGGCGGGTCGTTGGGGTAGTAGTCGACGGGGTGCATGGGCGAGAGGAGGTCTGCGAGGTAGACGCGGTCGAGGTCGGCGCCGAAGTGGCGGAGCGTGGGAAGGATGTCTGCCTTCGGGTTGCCATTGAGGGGCGCGAGGACGACCGGAGCGGAAGGGAACGGGGCGTCCGGCTGATCGGGGGCAGCTGCGCCTCGTGAGACGCGGGCGGCGATGTCGAGGGCGATGGACGTTTTGCCGGACGAGGGGTATCCGGCGATGAGGGTGAGCTTGCCGAGGGGGACGCGGTTGGGCCAGAGCCAGTCCTGGGGCTGCTGGATGAGGAAGTTGAAGGGCTGGAGTCCCGCTTCCTGTGCGCCGAAGGCGGTGTAGAACTCCCCTTCCGGCGCGAGTCCGCGCTTCGCAAGGGCGTCCTTGATGCGGAACGGGGAGCAGACGAGGCATTGGAAGGAGAAGCCGCGGTCCGGGTCGTAGGAGACGGTGAGCGTCGGGACCTCGGCGTGGCTGTGGGAGGGGCAGTGGACCATGGGGCCGTTCGCGCACTCGCAGCCGGGTACGCCGCATCGGAGGGCGCGCGTGAGGCGGTCGGCGTACGCCCTGTCCTGCGGTGGGAGGGTGTCCAACGTATAGGGTTGTTCGGGCGCGGGGACGGGTTGCGTAGTCATGCATCCATCGTAGGGAGGGGTGCGTCGACCACGCAACGGGCGCGTGTCAGAGAAACAACCCTCACCCCCAGCCCCTCTCCCAGAGGGCGAGGGGGGCCAGACATGGGCACCCACAAGGGATGCCCCTACACCAAGCCGCCCGAGAGGATTTCTCGGCTTCGCTCGAAATGACAAGCCTTCACCACACCGCCCCGCCGGTTCACCCTCACCGGCTGCCATGCGGCAGCTTCCTTTCCCCTCAAGGGAGAGGTGGGATGCGAGGTTCCTGCCTGCGCAGGAACGACGGCCCCGCCCTACTCCACGAAGATATGCTCGCGGTAGTAGCGGAGCTCCTCGATGCTCTCGCGGATGTCGTCGAGGGCGAGGTGGGCGCGGCGCTTGCGGTGGGGCGGCAGGTCCGGGTACCAGCGCTTCACGAGCTCCTTGATGGTGCTCACGTCCACGATGCGGTAGTTCAGGTACGCCTCCAGCGCGGGCATCTCGGCCCGCAGGAAGAGCCTGTCCTGGTGCACGGAGTTGCCGCAGAGCGGCGCTTTCTTCTCCTTCACCCACTGCCGGACGAACTCCAGCGTGAGCCGCTCCGCCTCCTCGACGCCGACGGTCGACGTCTGCACCCGCTCGAGCAGCCCGGAGTCCGTGTGCGTGCGCAGGCTCCAGTCGTCGATGCGCGCCATCTCGTCGTCGGTGCGCGCGACCGCGATCACCGGCCCCTCGGCCAGCACCTCGAGGTCCGCGTCGGTGATGAGCGTCGCTATCTCCAGCGTGACGTGCCGGTCCGGGTCGAGCCCGGTCATCTCCATGTCTATCCAGACGAGCCTTCCCGAGTCAGCCATGCGACGCCTTTCGCGCTTCCTGCGCCGAGAGTTCACGAACGCTGCCGGACGGCAGCCTGCCGAGCCGCAATCCGCCGACGCGCACGCGCGTCAGCCGGAGCACGCGCCGTCCGACCGCGCGCATCATCAGCCGCACCTCCCGCTTCTTCCCCTCCGCCAGCTCGACGGCGTACCGCGCCTCGCCCTTGCGTACGGGTTCAACCGACAGCGCCCGTGCGAGACCGCCCTCGATCTCGACGCCGTCCAGCAGGCGCGCCTGCTCGCGTGGCCAGAGCGGCCTGTCGAGCAGCACATCGTACTCCTTCACGACGCCGTAGCGCGGATGCGTGACGCGCTCCACGAATGCGCCGTCGTTCGACAGCAGCAGCAGGCCGGTGCTGTCGGCGTCGAGCCGTCCGACCGGCACCAGCCCGGCGACGCGCAGCGCCTCCGGCACGAGGTCGAGCACGGTGGGGCGTCCACGCGAATCGCTCACGGCGCAGAGGTAGCCCCGGGGCTTGTTGAGGAGCAGGTAGACGGTGCGCTTCTCCGCCTGCGCGAGCGGCCGCCCGTTCACGGAGACGGCGTCGGACGTGCTGACGGGGTGGTTCAGGTTCGTCGCGGGCTGTCCGTTCACGGAGACCGAACCCTCGATGATGAGCGCGGCGGCCCGGCGGCGCGACCCCGCTCCCCCGGCAACGAGTCGCTTCACCAGCGGCATGGAGGAAGCGCGGGATGGCGGGCTGCTGACCATGGAGTGAGGGTAGCACAGGCAGGAGGCCGCTGGTAGAATCGCTCATCCGGGGAGGAGGCAGGGACGAGGGAATCCCATGGGCAAACTCACAGACAAACTCGAACGCGCCGAGAAGGGCGCCGGTCAACCGCTGGGGTTCGGCGGCGCCGCGAAGCGCGAGTCCATCGCGCCGCTGCTGCTGCTGGGGACGGTCGCCGCGGGCGACACGGCGCAGGCCGGGGTCGTGACGACGTCGGAGATAGACGGCGCGCTGATCGCCGATGCAGGCAGCGCCAGGAAGACGGCGTTGAACAGTTCGGTCAAGGCGCTGGGGGGCACCCTGTTCGGCGTGTGGACGGACGAGGGGCAGGCCGAGGAGGCCGGTGGCGCTGACTTCCAGGTGTTCTCGTCCGACGCGACGCCCGCAGGGGCGCTTTCCGGCGAGGGCCGCACACTCGTCATGGAGGTGCAGCCGGAACTGCCGGACAGCCTGCTGCGCACGATCGACCAGTTGCCGGTGGACGGGTTCCTCGTGTCGCTGGAAGCGCCGCTCACGGTGGCGCAGCTCATGCGGCTGGCCCGCGTGCGAGGAGCGACGTCGAAGCGGCTCCTCGTGCACCTGGGCGCTCTGCCCGCGAAAGCGGACGCCGAGCAGCTGCGCGACGCCGGAGCAGCGGCACTCGTCGTCGATGCGGCGGGACAGACTGCCGACGCCTTCCGCGAGACGCTCGCGATGCTGCGCGAGCTGCCGCACAAGTCGCCCCGGCAGCGCGACCGCGAGCGCTCCGGCGCAACCGTGCCGCAGCCGTCGTTCGGCGCGGCCCGCTCGGCGCCCCCGCCTCCGCCCGACGACGATGACGACTGGGACGACGACTAGGGCACGATGCTGCTGGCGGGAATCACCGGCCTCTTCGACGATCCGTTCCGAGCGCTCGTGTGGTTCGTCGCCATCGCAGCCTCGTTGCTCATCGCCATCACGTTTCACGAGGCGTCGCATGCCGTCACGGCACTGCGCCTCGGGGACGACACGGCTGCGCGGCTGGGCCGGGTGACGCTCAACCCGAAGCGGCACCTCGACCCGGCGGGCACGGTCATGCTGCTCATCGTGGGGTTCGGCTGGGGCAAGCCGGTGCCAGTAAACCCGTCGCGCCTGCGGACCGGCAGGACGGGCATGGCGATGGTCTCCGCCGCCGGGCCGATGGCGAACGTGGCGCTTGCGGTCGCGTTCGCGCTGCTCTTCCGCATCGGCGTGCTCGACGGCAGCATCACGCGCGATGAGCTGCAGTCGCTGTCGCCGATGGCGTGGGCGAGCATCATCGCGTGGTACGGCGTCGCGCTGAACCTGCTGCTGGCCGTGTTCAACCTGCTGCCGCTGCCACCGCTGGACGGAGGCGGCATCATCCAAGGCGTCGCGCCGCGGAGCTGGTGGCCTGCGGTCGTTCAACTGCAGCGCTTCGGCCCCGTCGTGCTCATAGGGCTGATCGCGCTGACGTTCGCGACGGACATCAATCCGCTGGGGTACATCTTCCGCCCCGTCTACGCGGTCGCGGACGCGCTCAGAGGGGTCTGAGGGGCGAGGTCACTGCCAGGGGAGCGACATCGTCCCGTAGACCTCGATCCCGCAACCGGCGATCCCCAGGTGCGGATGGTCCGCGAGCAGCGCCTGGGCGGCGTCCATGCTCTCCGCCTGGAGCACCGAGTACGTCACCACGCCCATCTCGTTCGCGGAACTTCCCGACGCGGTCATCCTTCCTCCGGGGCTCAGCGGGGACATCTCGACGAGAGCGTCGCCGCACCGGTCGGCCCACGCCTTCCACGCCGCCATAACGGCCTGCATGTCTTCGGGCGTGGAGTCCATCATCGCCTGCATGGTCTCGGCTGAAGCGTGATACAACACGAGAAACTTCTGCACCTGGGGCACCTCCTGGGGGTCCGCCCCGGCTTGCGGAGCCGCGACAGGATAGGGGGCTGCGACAGCCGTGGCAACGACGGGATGCCGCAACGTCCGGCGATCAGCGCGCGGACTTCGCCGACTGCAGTTCGTCCAGCATCATGCGTTTCATGGACTCGGCGATACGGGCGAGTTCGTTCGTGGTAAGTTTCGGGCCCATGAGTTCGCGCTCGTAGGCGGCGATGACGTTGATCAGCGTGCGGTCGTTCGGTGTCGTAAGCGCCATGACGGAACCTCGGAACGGAGACTGCCGGAGATGATAGCGCAAGGACACATCCTGCACGTGACGACGCCGGAGGCGTGGCGGCGGGCAGGGGACACTCCGTACTACGAGGCAGAGTCGCTCTCCACCGAAGGGTTCATCCACAACTGTCGCCCCGACCAGCTGCGGGGCGTACTCGGCAGGCACTTCGCCGGCCACCGGGCGCTCGTGCTGCTGGTGGTCAATCCTGCGCGGCTGACGTCGGAGGTGCGGGAGGAGGAGTCTCACGGCGAGACGTTCCCGCACGTCTACGGGCCGATAGACCGAGCGGCGGTCGTCAGCGTGCTGCCGATCGAGGCCGACAGCACGGGGCGGTTCTCGCTGCCGGAGGGCATCGCGTAGCGCCCCGGTTACCCTTACCGCCGGCGCTGCTAGAATAGCCCCACCTTCCGGCGCAGGAGCGAGTTCCCCATGCAGATGACGGTGCGGCGGCCCAGACGCTTGCGCGGCGACGTGACCCCGCCGGGCGACAAGTCGATCTCCCACCGCGCGGCCATCTTCAACGCCATCGCCGACGGCGAGGCGCGCGTCGAGAACTACGGCACCGGCGCCGACCTGGCATCGACCCTCCGCGTGCTGCGCGGACTCGGCACGCAGATCGAGCGCCACGACGACGGCGCGTTCACCGTGCGCGGCGGCATCCTCGCGGAGCCGTCCGACATCCTCAACACGGGCAACAGCGGCACGACGACGCGCCTGATGGCGGGCGTGCTGGCCGGGCAGCCGTTCATGTCCGTGATGACAGGCGACCGCTCGATACGCTCGCGCCCGATGGCGCGCATCGTGGACCCGCTGCGCCTGATGGGGGCGGAGGTGGACGGACGGGACGGGGGCAGGCTCGCGCCGCTCACGTTCCGGGGCGGCAGCCTGCACGGCATCGAGTACCGGATGCCCGTCGCGTCGGCGCAGGTGAAGAGCGCGCTGCTGCTCGCGGGGCTGTTCGCCGACGGCGAGACGACGCTGGAGCAGCCCGCCGTCTCCCGCGACCACACGGAGCTGATGTTCCGCTCAATGGGCGTGGAGGTCGTCGAGGACGGGTTGACGGTCAGCGTGCGTCCGGGGCGGCTCACCGCGATGGACGTGACCGTGCCCGCCGACATCAGCTCGGCGGCGTACTGGCTCGTCGCGGGCGTCTGCCACCCGGACGCGGAGGTGCGCGTGCGGAACGTGGGCGTGAACCCGACACGCACCGGCATCCTCGACGCGCTGGCGATGATGGGGGCGGACGTGAGCGTCGAGAACGAGCGCTCCGAAGGCGGCGAGGCCGTGGCCGACCTCGTGGCGCGGTCGAGCAGCCTGCGCGCCGCGGAGATCGGGGGCGACCTCATCCCGCGCCTCGTGGACGAGGTGCCCGTGCTCGCGCTCGCCGCGTGCTTCGCCGAGGGCACGACGGTGATACGCGACGCTTCCGAGTTGCGCGTGAAGGAGAGCGACCGGCTCATGGCGTCGCGCGTCGAGCTGTCCCGGATGGGCGCGGAGGTCGAGGAACTGGACGACGGCCTGCGCATCACGGGCGGTCGTGCACTCAGCGGCGCGACGCACCGGACGTACGCGGACCACCGCATCGCGATGACGATGGGCGTGGCGGGGCTGCTCGCGGCGGGCGAGACGACGGTCCAGTCGGCGCAGACGGCGTCCGTCTCCTATCCGACGTTCTGGGACGACCTCGGCTCGCTGGGGGAGGGCGCGTAGCCGTGGGGATGCGTTCGCGGTGAGCGCTGCCGAGCCGCATCCGCTCCTCGTCGTCGTCTCCGGCCCGTCCGGCGTCGGCAAGGATGCGATGCTCGCCCTCGTTCGGGAGCAGCGCCCGGAGGTGTTCTGGGCCATCACCGCGACGACCCGGGCGATGCGTCCGGGCGAAGAGCACGGCGTTCACCACCTGTTCCTCACGCGCGAGGAGTTCCTCGAACTGCTGGAGCGCGGCGAACTGCTGGAGCACGCGGAAGTGTACGGCAACCTCTACGGCGTGCCGAAGGCGCCGGTGCGCGAGGCGCTTGCCGAGGGGCGCGATGCCATCGTGCGGACGGACGTGCAGGGCGCGGCCTCGATCCGTGCGCTCGCGCCGGAAGCGCTGCTCATCTTCGTTGCGCCGCCGTCGCTGGAGGAGCTCGAACGCCGCCTGCGCAGCCGCGATACCGAATCGGCGGAGGAGACGGCCCTGCGCGTCGAGATGTCCCGGCAGGAGATGCGCGACGCCGCGTGGTTCGATGCCGTCATCGTCAACGAGACCGGCGGGTTGGAGAACGCCGCGCAGGAGGTCATGGCTGTCATCGAGCGGGAGCGGCAGCGCGTCCCCCCACGCACGGTGCGGCTGTAGCCCGAAACCCGCGCCGTGCTCTGGTATCCTGCACGGCATCCCCTACGAGGCAGGTGGCGATGATCACGAAGTTCTCCGTCCTCTACGTCGGCTTCACGGAACTGGACAACGTCGGGCTGGGCGGTACGCCGCCGGACGAGCGGCACCTCTCCAACGAGCAGATCGTCAAGGCGTACGACATGTCGCTGGACGTGGCGCAGCACATGGACAAGCTCGGGTTCGACACGCTCTGGGGCGCGGAGCACCACTTCCAGCGCGAGGGCTACGAGGTCATCCCGAACCTCATCCTGTGGGGGACGTACCTGGCAGCTCGGACGGAGCGCCTCAAGTTCGGTTGCGCGTTCAACGTAAGCCCGATCTGGCATCCCATCCGTATGGCCGAAGACTTCGCGATGGCCGACATCCTCACCGACGGGCGCGTGGTCTTCGGCGTAGGGCGCGGCTACCAGACGCGGGAGGTCGAGACGCTCGGGGCTCCGCTGCTCGACCAGGACGCCAACCGCGAGCTGTTCGAGGAGCAGATGGAAGTCATCATGAAGGCGTTCCACGAGGACTCGTTCAGCCACCACGGGAAGCACTACACGATCCCCGCGCCGCAGAAGTTCCGCGGCTACGAGCCGACGGAGGTGACGCTGGTGCCGCGTCCGATCCATCAGCCGGTGGAGATATGGCAGGCGATAGCGAGCGGCAGGTCGATCCCCTTCATGGCGCAGAACGGCATCAAGGGGATGATCACGCAGAACGGCGACCGGCTGGCGCGGCAGATATTCCACACGTACCAGGACGAGGCCGCGAAGGCGGGCCGGAACCTGGAGTTGGGCGAGGACCTCTGCCTCGGTGTCGCGATGTCCATCGCGCCAACGCCTGAGGAGGCGGTCGAGCAGGTGCGCCCCTACCACGACGAGGCGTACAAGTGGTTCGCGCCGTTCGGGTTCGTGCGCTACGTCGACGAGGACGGGCGTCCGTGGGGCACGCCCGGTGCACCCGCAAGGGTGCCGACGATTGAGGAGGGCGTGAGGCAGCGCGCGTGGCTGTGCGGCCCGCCGGAGCTGGTCATTCGCGAGCTCAAGGCTTACGAGGCGGAGTTCCCCGGCCTGGACCAAGTGATGTTCCGCTGGCCGGAGGGCATGCCCGCGGAGCAGTTCAAGGAGCAGCTCTCGCTCTTTGCGGAGCACGTCATGCCGCACTTCGGGCAGGGGTGAGGCGAGGCGTAGTCAGACTACCGGACGTACTTGTTGAATACGTCGCGCGCGATCAGGTCGACCTCGCCCTTGTACCGGATGTAGGCATTCACGGTATCCGTCAGGTCCTGCTGGGCGGTCGCGCCGTCGGTGAAGCGGTTCCTGATGCCCGTGAAGTTTTCCATGTTGGAGGCGAACCTCGTATCCGCCATCGCCGACGCGAGTGCGTCCCGCAGCGCCTCCGTCACCCCTGCGGACATCCCGGGCGGGCCGATGAGGTTGTACGACATAGCCAGATCCGGTCGCATCGCAAGCCACAGTGCCTGGTCGTCAGGATCGTCCAGGTAAGTATCGTGGACGTTAGGGCAATCGAAATCGCCCTCTCCGTTGTTCCCGATATCGACCCCCGGAGCCGACAGGTCGGCGAATGGCCGCACGAAGCCGCTCCTGACCCAGCCGGGCCGGGTTATCGGTAACTGGTTCCAGACCGAGCGCGAAACCCAAGAGTTCACGTCGCCCCGCTCGATCATCACGTATTGCTCGGCCGTCGCTGCTGCAGAGACTCTCCTCATCCTCAACGGTACGTTCAACTGGTCGGCCAGCCAGCCCACGGCAACGTTCGAGCCGAGGTCGGCCGGCGTCCGCGCGTCTACCGCGATAGTCAGGTCGGGGAAGGGCGCACCGAGGGCGTCCTCGATGCAGTTGTAGGACAGCGTGCCGCGAATGAACCACGCCTCTTCTCTGCCTGAGGTGACGCCGATCATCGTTGCCTCGCGCATGTCGAACTGCGCCTGCGTCATGAACTGTTCGATCACGCCGGGTGTCGCCTCCAGCGCGAGCGTCAGGCCGTCCGGCTCCGCATTCCAGACGAAGTTGCGCTCCACGATGTTGGGCGTCAGGTTCACGACCCTGATGTTGGGGTTGCCGGGGATGAAATCCGGCAATGCGCGCGACATGTAGCGGGCGTGTGCGTCGGTGGTGCCTCCGGGGTTATACCCCACCATGAGGGTTATCGTCTTGCCCCTGAAGAAGGACGGCGTTGGTGTCGGGGATGGCGTTGGCGATGGTGTGGGTGTCGGAGTGGCGGTTGGAGTAGGGGTGGGAGTCGGAGTGAACGTTGGCGTTGGGGTAGGGGTTGGGACAGGCGTGGGCGTCGAGGTCGGCGTTGACGTTGGGACCGGAGTTGGCGTTGGCGTCCACGTCGGCTCAGGGGTCCAGGTAGGCGCAGCCGTCCACGTGGGCGCGGGTGTCCACGTGGGTGATGCGACAGGCGTTGGGGTCGGTTCGTCAACCGATCCCTCGCCGGCGCCGTCCCGGCATGCAGCGAGCATGAGGATGGCAGCGAGGCACACGAGGAGTGCAGCGTATGTCCACCGGGGCATCAACGAGCGGCTCCGTGCTCCTACGACACTTCCTTGCCGCCGTTGACCGCGATGAGCTGGCCGGTGATGAAGTCGGCGTCGTCGGAGAAGAGGAACGCGACAGTGCCGGCGAGGTCACTCGGGACGCCGCGACGTCCGAACGCCCGCGACGCTTCCTCGGTGGCCTCATCGCCGGTGAGCGAAGGGTCCTGGTCCGTACCACCGGGCGCGAGCGTGTTGACGCTGATGTTGTGCTCACCAAGTTCGCGGCAGATGGCGCGCGTGAACGCCATCACCGCACCCTTGGACGCGACGTAGTGCGGATTGCTGTCGCGCACGTTGTTGGACGTGCGGAGCATCGTGGTGGAC
This sequence comes from Dehalococcoidia bacterium, assembly GCA_965220655.1. GTDB lineage: Bacteria > Chloroflexota > Dehalococcoidia > Lucifugimonadales > Australimonadaceae > Bin16. The sequence goes on from CBDCQO010000008.1 coordinate 156,351, forward strand.
CCGACGTTGACGATCTTCCCGCCGCCCTGGTCCCGCATATAGGGGAAGACGGCCCTGGTGCACAGGAACGTGCCGCGCGCGTTCACGGAGAAGACCTTGTCCCACCAGTCCGGGTCGACATCCATGAGCGAGGGGCCGGTGATGTTCCGCATGAGGCCGGCGTTGTTGAGCAGGCCGTCGATACGTCCGAAGCGCTCGACGGTCTGCCGCGCCAGCGCCATCGTCTCTTCCTCGTTCGATACGTCCACGTTGAGCGGGAGCACCTCGGCGCCTTCAGCCTCGCAGAGGCGGGCCGTCTCCGAGCAATCGAGCACGTCGGCGACGGTGAGCTTCGCACCCTCCTTCGCGAGCCGTACGGCGTAAGCCTGCCCCAGGTGGCGCGCCGCGCCGGTAACGATGATGACCTTGCCTTCCAGGCGCATACGCCGCCTCCTGTGTGAGTCCCGGTCAGCCGAGGATGACCATGTGCACTTCGCCGGGGCCGTGCACGCCGATGGTGAGCGTCTGCTCGATGTCCGCCGTGCGGGACGGCCCGGAGATGAAGTTGAAGTAGTTGGTTGTCCGCCCCCGGGCCTGCATACGGTTCAACCGGGTGATGGCGAAGAAGTCGTCCAGCGTTTCCAGCACCTGCTCCGGCTCGATGAGCAGGACGAGCCTGGGCGGCGCAAGCGAGGCGAGGCGCGCCACGCCCTTGCGCGGTGTGACGGCGCAGCTCGCCGTCTCCGCGATGGCGTATGAAACGCCGGTGACGCCCATGTCCGCCCGGAACGCCATGTCGCGCAGCGCTCCCCGGCTCCGGGACCTGCCGGACGCAAGGATGGCGGGCGAAACGCCCACCGAGCGGAGCGCGGTGTCGACGTTCACACGCTTGAACACGTCCTCAGCGGACCGGACGAGATTCTTCACTCCCGATTGCTGCGCGATCTCCGCGACGATGCTCGCCGCCTCCTCCGCGTCGCCCGCCCTGCGGACGTTCCAAGAAGCAGCCGCAGCGGTCCGCGCGAGACGGTCCAGCGTCGGGCTCCTGCGCGCCTCGTTCCTTGCAACGATGGTGCGCACCTTCTCCTGCTGGCGCACGGCGTTCGACTTGAGCGAGGGGTGGTCCGGCATGTGGACGATGGGGTCAGTGCGCCCCAGCGCCGAGCGGACGCGCAGCAGGAAAGCCGCCTTGTTCGGGTGCTCTTCCGGTGTCGGGGACACGGCCTATCCCTGTTCCGTTCCGTTCGGGCGGGCGTTGTCGTGTGCGAGTTCCTCCCGCCAGAGGCGGGCGAACGACCTGGGCGCGGGCGCCGGGAAATCGCGGCTCGCTGTCCAGCCGCTCACCATCGGCGCGAACGGCAGTTTGCGCACCTTGCCGCCGCGCGTGAAGGGACGCGTGAGCAACCTGCCGAGGTTCGCCTTGCCCTCCAGCGCCTTGCGGCTCCGCATCGCGCCGTGCCACTGGCCCACGAACAGCCGCTCCATCCACGTCGTGCTCCGTTCGCCCATAGCGCCTTCCGCCACCTTGTGGCGCAGGTGCAGCAGCAGGCGGGGGATGTCTATCTTCACGGGACAGACGTCCTTGCAGGTGCCGCAGAGCGTTGAGGCATAGGGCAGGTCGCGAGCGACCTTCATGTTGGTCATGGGCGGCGTGACGATCGCGCCGATGGGACCGGAGTAGACCCAGCCGTAGGCGTGTCCGCCTATCTTGCGATAGACCGGGCAGTGGTTCAGGCACGCGCCACAACGGATGCAGCGCAGCGCCTCCCGCATCACCTCGTCGCGCAGCAGGTTGAGCCGCCCGTTGTCCACGAGCACGAGGTGGAACTCCTCGGGTCCGTCCTCGTCGCTCGGCGCACGCGGGCCGCCCACGAACGTGTTGTAGCTCGTGATGCGCTGTCCGGTGGCGGAACGGGGCAGCAGGCGCAGGAAGAGCGCCAGGTCCTCGATGGCGGGGACGATCTTCTCCATGCCGGCGAGGACGACGTGGATGCGTGGCGCGGATGTCGTCATGCGGCCGTTCCCCTCGTTCGTGACGAGGCAGACGGTGCCGGTCTCGGCCACGACGAAGTTCGCACCGCTGATGCCCATGTCCGCCGCGGCGAACTTTTCGCGCAGAGCGTCGCGCGCGTAGACGCAGAGGCGCTTGATGTCCTGCGTCGGCGCAGTCTTCAGCCACTCCTGGAAGAGCGTGGAGACCTCCTGCCGCGTCTTGTGCATCGCCGGAGCGATGATGTGGAACGGCGTTTCGCCCGCCAGCTGGATGATGTACTCGCCGAGGTCGGTCTCGACCGGCTCGATGCCCTCGCGCTCGAGGATATGGTTGATGCCCATCTCCTCGGAGACCATGGACTTGCTCTTGATGACGGTCTTCACGCCGTTGCGCTTCGCGATATCGAGCACGATGGCGTTCGCCTGTGCCGCATCGTCCGCGAAGTAGACGTGGCCCCCGTTCCGGCGGACGCTCCTGTCCACCATGTCGAGGTAGTAGTCGAGGTGCTCGAGGGTGGACTGCTTGATCGCGGCGGCGCGGGTGCGCATCGCCTCCCAGCTCTCGTCGCCGAAGTCGTTCTCGATGACGTTGGCGCGCGCGCCGACGAAGTGTTCCATAACGTGCTCCAGCGAGTGCTGGAGCTTCTCGTCGCGCAGCGCTTTGCCGGACGCCTTCTTGAACTCGGCGCTCTTGACCTCAGCCATCAGTCCCGTCCTCTGCCAAGAGTTCGGCCAGGTGCATGGCGCGGATGTTCATTCCACGCCGCTCCATCGCCCCGCGGATGTGCATCAGGCAGCCGCAGTCGTTCGCGACCACGGCGCCCGCGCCGGACTCCGCGATAGTCTTCAACTTCTCATCGAGGATCGCGGTCGATATCTCGGGGAACTTCACGGAGAAGAGGCCGCCGAAGCCGCAGCAGGCGTCCGAATTCTCCATCTCCTGCAGTTCGACGCCTCGCACCCCGCCGATGAGGTCACGCGGCGCCTCCTTGATGCGTAACTCACGCAGCAGGTGGCAAGCGTCGTGGTACGTGACGAGCCCTTCTGACGCTGCTCCCACGTCCGACGTGCCAACGACGTTGACGATGTAGTCGGAGAACTCGCGCGTCTTCTCGCCGACCGCCTGGGCGCGTTCCAGCGTCTCGGGGTCGTCCTCGAACAGCTCGCGGTAGTAGACCTTGATCATGCTGGCACACGAACCGGAGGGGACGACGACCTGCTCCTCGTTCTCGAACACGTCGAGGAAGTGTTTCGCCACGTCGGCGGCGCGGGAGCGGAAGCCGCCATTGAAGGCGATCTGCCCGCAGCAGGTCTGGTTCTCAGGAAATCCAACGTCCACGCCGAGCCGGCGCAGCACTTTCACGGCCGCGGCGCCGACCTCCGGGTAGAACTGGTCGACGAGGCAGGTGGCACAGAGCGCTGCCCGGAACTTCGGGGACTGCTGCCCCCGCTGCCTTCCGCCCGTCCTGGGCCTGCCGGAGGACCGTCTGGGATATGCGGACGAACCGCGTCGTCGAGCCACGGATGCAAGGTAGCAGAGCAGGGCAGGCGTGGCAACCGCAGTTGCCACGCCAAACCTGTTTTACATACCGGTGCCGAGGATCTCCCGCCCGATCCACTCGAGGAGCGCCGGCTGCGGCCAGATCACGAACAGGATGTTGTCCGCCATCACGAATTCGAACAGGAAGACGAAGCACATCGTGATCATGGCTGCGAGCACGCGCCAGGAGAAGAGCCACTCCAGGGTCGCGGGAGGCTGGAATTCCCTGACAGGGCGCGCGAAGAGGAGAAGCATCGGCGCGACGCCCGGCAGGAGCCTGTACGCCCATCCAAAGTAATCGTCCGGCCAGCCGGCGAAGAAGAGGATGGTGACAACAAGCGAGAACGTCAGTGCGACAGTACCCATCACACCCGGGATGCCCGGCATGCCGCCGACGCCTTGGGCTCCGATCGAGAGGACGTACACGATGGTGAGCGCCACGACGACGCCGGTGGCGATGATCTGGCCGGTGTCCGCCGTGCCTATGAGCGCCGCGCCGACGGCGGACAGCGCACCCACGACGATGCCAGCCGGAACAGCCTGAGTCAGCGGGAAACTCGCCCGCCCGAGCAGGGTGAATGGCAGGTAGCCTGCCAGCGCCATCACGCTCCACCGCAGGCCGATGGTGCCCGTCAGCAACGCGAACATGACGAACCCGCCAGCGATGAGAAGTGCTGCCTGTCTGGCGCCCGGCAAAACGAGGCTGTGCATGCCGAGGTCCATAATCTCCGTGTGCCGGTGGCCGCGCTCCCGGAGGTGGAACATCAGCTGCACGAGGGCCAGCAGGATAATCAAGATGACCATCATGCGTGTGAGGAACCAGGACTCGGAGGCCTCGAACCCCAGGCTCCCCCACCAGAAGGCTATGCTTCCTGCGATGAGCAGGTAGATGGGGATGTTCCTGATCTCGATCAGTCGCTTCATGAGGCCGGGCCGCTCCTCACCCGTGCCCGACGCGCCTGCAGGCGGCTGCGCAGCCGCACTGGAAAGCGTCTGGCTTCCAGCGGCGCGAGAGAAGAAGAAGGCCGTGGCCAGCGCGATCAGGATGAGTGCGATGGTGAGCGGCCGCAGCAGCACACCGAGCACGTCGCTCTCATAGCCGCCTACGGAAACCGGGTCCACCACGTTCAACGCGGAGAGGAAGTTCTCTTCGATGATGGGGCCGAGGATGATACCGAGCAGGAGCGGCGGCCTGGGCCATTGGAACAGCTTCATCATGATGCCGATGCCCATGAACACCGCCATCACCGGCAGTGCGAGCCAGGTCGTCCAGTTGATGACTGCGGCGAGGATGGAGATAGGGATGAACACGCCGCCGATGAGGGGGTAGGGGATACGGGTGAGCTTCGCCAGCTGACCTGTCGCGACGATTCCGATCATCGTGACGATGAAGTTGCCGATACCCAGCGTGATGACGAAGAGGATGGTGACGTCGGCCTGGTCGCCCAGGAGTCGTGGCCCGGGCGTGAAGTCCAGCGCGATCATCGCGACCAGCACAAGCGCCCAGGCAAGGCCGCCCGGAACGCCCAACGCGAGCGTCGGGAGCGCCTGTCCCGCCTCCTTCGAGTTCTGCGCCGATTCAGCGAAGAGCACGCCGTCCAGTGAGCCCTTCCCAAACTGGCTCTTGTCCTTGGTCCAGAAGATGCCGAATGCGTAGGAGAGCCAGTCGATGACTGCGGCGCCGACGCCGGGAATAGCGCCGAGTACGACACCGAACACTGACTGACGAACCACCATCGGCACTCGTGTGAAGCCGTGGCGTGCGCCTCGCCAGACCTCTCTCGTATTGACGACCGAGCCTGGCGGGGCTACGGGTCGGCGTGCGATGGCGAGGTCGATCATCTCCGGCAGCGCGAAGAAGCCGAGCGTTACCACGATGATGGGCAGCCCTTCCCAGAGGTTGGGCTGGTCGAACACGAACCGCACGTCGCCGGTGATGGCGTTGATGCCCACCGTACCGAACAGCACACCGAGTCCGCCTGCTGCGAGTCCTCTCACCATCGCGCCTGCGCTCAGGGCGGAGACCATCGCGATGCCGAAGAATGCTACCGCCGCGATCTCGGGGAAGCCGAAGAGCAGGATGACCGGTTTCACCACCGGGATCAGGATCGCGAGGACGACTGCGCCGACGAGGCCGCCCATCGCAGAGACGGCATAGACCGCACCGAGCGTATGCGCCGCACGGCCCTGCCGCGCCAGCTGGTGGCCTTCCAGGAACGTCACCTGAGTTGCAGCAGAGGGTTGGCCGAAGAGGACGGCCGGGATCGAGTCCAGCGTGTTGTTCACGCCGGTCATGGAGGCGAGCATGACGAGGCCGATCGCCGCCTGATCGCCCCTGAAGAATTCGACGATGAACGGGATAGAGAGCGCCATGATGATGACGCCGGACGCACCCGGCACCATGCCGGTGAGCCCCGCGACGAACACCGCCACTACGACCGCGATCCAGTAGAGGGGATCGGCCAGGTAACCTGCCGCCTGCCCGAGTTCGCTGTACAGTTCGCCCAAGGGTTGCCTCCCTGCGCGCCGTAGCGCTGTTTACCGGCTGCGTCCTGGAACGGGAACGCCCGCCCCTCGATGCCGTACTCGGCTCCGTGGGGCGGGCGGATTCTATGCACAGGAAGGGCGGCCTGACAACTAGCAGGCCGCCCTTGCGTTGTCCTACCGGACGTACTTCTGGTGCACGATCTCGAGCAATTCGCCGATCCTGTCCTGGCTGGCCTCGAATCCGTTCACCATGTCGATGACGACCTGCTGAGCGGTGGCGCCGTCAGTAAACAGGTTCTTGATGCCTGTGAATCCCTGCATGGAGGCAGCGAACTCCTCGTCCGCCATCGCGTCTGCAAGGGCGTCACGGAGCGTCTGGGTCACCTCCGGCTGCATGTTGGGCGGGCCGACGATGTTCTTCGCGATCACCGCCCTTGGCCGCATGGCGAGCCACAGCTCAAGGTCCTCGCCTTCCAGGTACGTGTCGGCAACGTTCGGGCAGTGGAAGTCGGCCTCGCCGTTGTGCCCCAGGTCAAACCCGGGAACCGACAGGTCAGCGAACGGGCGGAGGAATCCGTCCCTGGTCCACCCGGGGCGGGTGACGGGGTACTGGTCCCAGATCGTTCCCGTGACCCAGGAGTTCACGTCGCCCCGCTCAATCATCACGTACTGCTCCGCCGATCCCGCGGCTGAGACGTTCCGGATCTCCAAGGGGATGTTGAACTTGTCGGAAAGCCAGCCGATGGAGACGTTCGAGCTGAGGTCGGCGGGGGTCGGTACGCTCCAACCGACCGTGATCGCAGGGTCGGTTGCGCCAAAGGAGCTGTCCATACAGTCGTAGGGCAGCGTGCCGCGGATGACCCAGGCCCCTTCACCGCCGGAGGTGACGCCGATCATGGTCGACTCCCGCACGTCGAACTGCGCCTGCGGGGTGAACATGTCCGCCACACCGGGAGTGGCCTCGATGGCGAGCGTCAGGCCGTCCGGCTTCGCGTTCCAGACGAAGTTGCGCTCCACCACAACGGGGGTCAGGTTCCTGACGATGATGCGCGGGCTGCCGGGGATGAACTTCGGCCACGCGCGGGACATGTAGCGCGCCTGCGCGTCGGTACCGCCACCGGGGTTGAAGCCCACCATCAGGCTGATGGTCTTGCCCTGGAAGTAGCCCTCGGCGTCGAAGCCGGGGTCTACCGGCAACGGGGTTGCCGTGGGGCGGACAGTCGGGGTGGGAGTTGCGGGCGCCGCTGTAACGCCCTCCGGCAGGGGAGTAGGCGTTGCCTCTTCCGTCATCATTGCAGTCGGCGTCGGCTCTGCTTCCACCATCGCCGCCGTTGGAGTGGGTGTCGCAGCGGGGCGGGGAGTCGCCGTCGGCTCTTCGCCGCCACAGGCGGCAAGTACCATGGAGAGCATCAGGCCAAGGGCCCCGATGACTCCGATCTTCCCTGACATCTTCACCATCCGAAACCTCCATACCGTCTGAACGACTATATGTAATGAAGCCTCCGGGATGTCCCGCAGGCCGATGTAAAACCCTATCGGGCGGGCGGGAGTGTTGTCAATCGGAGCACAAGAGAGGCCTGCCGGAAACGGCAGGCCTCTCTCAGACGTTCTGTCCGGTCGGCCTAGCGCACGTACTTGTCGAACACGAGCTGCGTCACTTCGCCGATCTGGTCCTGATTCTCGATGAACGCGTTGACGGTATCGGTCAGCTCTTGCTGCGCAACGTCGCCGTGGGTGAACGTGTTCTTGATGCCGGTGAACGCCTGCATCTTGTCGGCAAACTCAGGAGTCGCCATGGCGTCGGCGAGCGCCTTCCGGAGCGTCGCGACGACCTCGTTCGGGATACCCGGCGGGCCGATGATGTTCTTGGAGGCGTAGATCTGCGGTCCGCGCATCGCAACCCAGAGGTCGAGATCCTCACCCTCCAGGTACTCGTCGGCGACGTTGGGGCAGTGGAAGTCAGCCTCGCCGTTGTGGCCGAGGTCGAAGCCAGGGAAGGAGAGGTCCGCGAACGGGCGGATGAAGCCGCTGCCCGTCCAGCCCGGGCGCGTGCGCGGGTACTGGTCCCAGATGGTGCCGGATACCCAGGAGTTCACGTCGCCGCGCTCAATCATCACGTACTGCTCGGCGGAACCTGCAGCAGAGACGTTCCGGATCTCGAACGGGACGTTCAGCTTGTCGGCCAGCCAGCCCACGGCCACCATCGACCCGAGGTCAGCGGGTGTCGGCGCGCTGGTGCCAACGGTCAGCGTGGGATCGGTGGAGCCGAAGGCCGTGTCGATGCAGTCGTACGGCATCGTGCCGCGGATGACCCACAAGCCCTCCTTACCGGAGGTGACGCCGATCATCGTCGCTTCCCGCATGTCGAACTGCGCCTGAGGGGTGAACTGGTCGAACACGCCGGGAGTCGCTTCGATGGCGAGCGTCAGCCCGTCTGGCTTCGAATTCCAGACGAAGTTGCGTTCCACCACCACCGGCGTCAGGTTCCGAACGACGATGCGGGGGCTGCCGGGGATGAACTGCGGCCAAGCGCGAGACATGTAGCGCGCCTGAGCGTCGGTTCCGCCGCCGGGGTTGAAGCCGACCATCAAGCTGATGGTCTTACCTGAGAAGTACGCTTCAGCGTCGAACCCGGGGTCCACGGGCAAAGGCGTGGCCGTGGGGCGCGCGGTTGGTGTGGGGGTTGCAGGTGCTGCAGTGACGCCGGGAGGCAGGGGGGTCGGCGTTGCCTCCTCCATCATCGCCGTAGGCGTTGGTTCTGCTGCCATCGCCGCCGTTGGCGTTGGCGTTGCAGCCGGACGCGGTGTTGGCGTCGGGTCTTCGCCGCCACAGGCGACAAGCAATGCGGAGAGAGCAAGAGCGATAACTCCGATCGCTCCGATCTTTCTGAGCATCTTCAGCATCCGGAACCTCCCTGCTGTACTGCGTAGGCTGGCAACACGAACAAAGCCTGAGGGCGAGTGCTCGCAGGCTGGTTCGTAACCCTATCGGCCTCGTAACTGCGTGTCAAACCGGAATTACGAGAGCCGCCCCGTCAGCAACGGGGCGGCTCTGTACTCACCTATCGCAAGTTGCCTGCTTACCTGACGTACTTCTCGAACGCCTTCTCCTGCAGCTCTCCGATGAGGTCCAGGTTGTCCAGGAACTGCTCTGTTGTGTCGTGCAGCTCCTGCTGGGCGACATCCCCGGGCGTGAAGTTGTTCGGGATGCCGGTGAACTTCGTCATGTTCGTCGCGAACTCTTCGTCGTTCATCGCCGCGGTCAGTGCGTCACGCAGTGCCTGCAACGGGCCGGCGGGGATGCCGGGCGGGCCGATGATGTTCTTGGATGCGTACGTGCGCGGCCCGGTGATGGCGATCCACTCCTGAAGCATCTCGTCCGAGTCGAAGAAGCTCTCCGCCTTCGGGCAGTCGTACGGGCCTTCCGCGTTCGATCCCAACTCGTAACCGGGGAAGGAGAGGTCCACGAACGGTCGGAGGAAGCCGTCCCTGATCCAGCCGGGCCGTGTAATGGGCAGCTGGGCCCAGACGGTTGAGGACGTCCAGGAGTTCACGTCGCCGCGCTCGAGCATGATGTACTGCTCGGCCGAGCCTGCGGCGGCCACGTTCCGTATCTCCAGCGGGATGTTGAAGTGGTCGGCCAGCCACGGGATAGACACGAGGGAGCCGAGGTCAGCAAACGTCGGTACGCTGGAGCCGAGGGTCAGCACCGGACTCGTCGCGTTGAACGCGGTGTCGACACATCCGTACGGCAGGTTGCCGCGGATCATCCAGAACTGGTCCTTGCCGGAGGTAACGCCGACCATGGAAACCTCCCGCATGTCGTACTGTGCCTGCGGGGTAACCTGGTCGAAGATGCCGGCTGTCGCTTCAACAGAGATGGTCAGGCCGTCCGGCTTGGCGTTCCATACGAAGTTCCGCTGGACGACGTTAGGCGTCAGGTTCCTGACGACGATGCGCGGGTTGCCGGGGATGAACTCCGACCATGCGCGGGACATGAAACGGGCCTGCGCGTCGGTGCCCCCGCCGGGGTTGAAGCCGACCATCATGCTGATAGTCTTGCCGGAGAAGTACGCCTCAGCGTCAAAGCCGGGGTCGACCGGCAACGGAGTAGGCGTGGGGCGCGGGACCGGCGTCGGGGTTGGGGCAGGGCCGGTGTCGCCGCTGGCGGCTGGCGTTGGGGTTGGGTCGTCTGCCATCATCGCCGGCGTTGGGGTTGGCTCGTCTGCCATCATCGCCGCCGTTGGCGTTGGCGTTGCAGCCGGACGCGGTGTGGGCGTCGGGTCTTCGCCGCCGCACGCAGCAAGGACGATGGAGAGCACCAAGCTCAACGCCGCCAAGGCCGCAAACATCTGAATCTTCTTTGCCATGCGAGAAACCTCCCTGCATCTGCCATTGGCCATGGTGAATTACGGCTCATGGCTCTTGTAGGTTCGTTACAGCCTGCGTAACGCTATCTGTCCGTGCGGGTGCTGTCAATCGTTGGTGTTCGATTTCGCCGTGTGTAACGCCAGGGAGTGGTGGACACCTGCCCAGGCCAAGCCATCCGTGGCGGTGTTGCACCGTACACCCTGCTAGAATCGGCGCATGGTCTACAGGCAGGGCATGAACCGCGCGAAGCTGCGGGAAGGCTCCGGCAAGGGCACTGAGATCGCCGACGAGCACTTCCACGAAGTCGCCGGCTCCAAGGACTTCTACGTCTACGTGACCCCCAACCGCAAGGCGAAGGGCTACGAGGCGCTGCGCGACTGGCTCCGAGAACAGGGGTACTCGGTGAGTGTCTCAGACGACGCACCGCTGCTGCCTGCGAAGGGCTACAAGGCGATAAAGGTCACCACGGCCACAGGCGTGCTCTCCGACGAGGCAGTGCGGCGCGCGCACCGCTGGGCGCACCAGCGCAACTTCCTGCACAGCTTCTTCAAACCCCTGCGAGGGGTATGAGCATGGCGCGCAGATCTCCGCCGGAAGGCGCCCCTTCCTTATTCGGTGAGCCAGAGTCCGCTCCTGCGCAACGGGAGACACCTTTGCTGCTGCTCATGGACGGCCACGCGATGGTCTTTCGCGCGTGGTTCGCGCTCCGGCAGGCGCAACCGCTCACCATCCGCGCGACCGGCGAGGACGTGCGGGGCGTCTACTCCTTCACCACCACATTCTTCAAGACCCTTGCCGACCACAAGCCCACGCACGTCGCCATCGCGTTCGATACGCCGGAGCGCACTTTCCGCGATGAGCTGTACGCGGACTACAAGGCGACCCGTCCTCCCATCCCACCCGAACTCACGCAGAACGTCGAGCGCGTGAAGCAGGTGATGAACGCCTTTCGCGTCCCCGTCCTCGAATCGCCCGGCTACGAGGCCGACGACGTGCTCGGCACGATCGCGGCCTGGAGCACCGAGCACGGCGTGGACACGCTCATCGCCACCGGCGACACCGACACACTGCAACTCGTCTCGCCGCACGTCCGGGTCCTGCTCACCACCGGATTCGGCGATACGCGCATCTACGATGAGGATGCCGTGCGCGAGCGCTACGGCGGGCTCGAACCAGCCCAGCAGCGCGACGTGAAGGCACTCACCGGCGATACGTCCGACAACATCCCCGGCGTTCCCGGCATCGGCCAGAAGACGGCGGTGAAGCTCATCAGCGAGTTCGGCAGCGCCGAGTCGCTCGTCGAGCGCGTGGACGAGGTGACACCGCCTCGCATCCAGGGCCTCGTGCGCGAGCACGCGGAGCAGTTGCTCAAGAGCAAGCACCTCGTGACCATCGAGACCGCGGCGCCGACGGAGTTCGATTTCGACAGCGCAGCGTTCGGCGGCTTCTCCCGTGACGAGGTGTTGGACGTGTTCCGCGAGCTGGAGTTCAGCAGCCTTGTCGCGCGCATCCCGCCGCCCCCCGGCGAGCAGCAGCCCGCAGCGGCAAGCGATGCTGCCGTGGAACCGCAATCGATGTTCGAGGCGGACGTGCGCGTGACCATCGTCGATACGCCTGTTGCACTCGATGCGCTCGTGGAACGGTTGCGCGGCGCGGATACGCTCGTCGTGGAGGCGCATGCGGCTGTTCCCCGAGCGATGGAGTCTGAACTCGTTGGGCTGGCGTTCGCCGTTGACGAAAGCGAAGGTTTCTACGTGCCGCTTGGCCATACGGAGGGGACCCTGCTCTCTGTGGAAGAGGCGCTCCCCGCGCTGCTGCCGGTGCTCATGAGCAAACCCGTCTCCGGCCACAACCTCAATTTCACGCTGACGCTGCTGTCCAACTACGGGCTGGCGCCGACCGCCGTGAGCGTCGCGTTCGACACGATGCTCGCGGCGCATCTCACAGGCGAAAAGGCGCTGTCGCTCAAACCGCTCGCTTTCAACCGATTGAACGTGGAGTTGCAGGCGCTGACCGACCTGACGGGCACAGGACGCAAGCAGATCACGTTCGATGCCGTCCCGGTGACAGACGCCGGAGGATACGCCGCGACCGCTGCCGCAGTGACGCTGCAACTGCAGCGCGCGCTCGCCGAGGACATGGAGCGCGACGGCCTCACGACCTACCACGATGAGCATGCGATGCCGCTCGTGCCCGTGCTCGCGCGTATGCAGACCCATGGCATCGCCATGGATGAGGGCGTGCTCGCCGAACTGAATGAAGAGATCGCGGGCGAGATAGAGATAGAGGAGCGCGACGCCTACGAAGCCGTGGGACACGAGTTCAACATCAACTCGCCGTCCCAACTCGGGGACCTGCTTTTCAAGGAGCTCAAACTGCCGTCGGGCCGCAGGACGCAGACGGGCTACTCGACCGACGCGTCAATCCTGGAGAACCTGCGCGACCACCATCCGGTCATCGGCCATGTTCTGCGCTACCGGGAACTGACCAAGCTGAAGTCCACCTACGTGGACACCCTTCCACAGCAGGTAAACCCGCGCACGGGCCGCATCCATACGACCTACAACCAGGCGGGCTCCGCCACGGGCAGACTTGCCAGCGCCGACCCCAACCTGCAGAACATCCCCATCCGCACGCCGCTCGGCTTGCGCGTCAGGGAGGCGTTCATCGCGGAGCAACGCCCCGAGTGGATGCTGCTCAGCGCCGACTACTCGCAGATAGACCTGCGCGTGCTTGCGCATCTCTCACAGGACCCGGCGCTCATGGCTGCGTTCGAGCGCGGGGAGGACATCCACTCCTCGACCGCGTCGCTCATCTACGGCGTGCCCCTCCGCGAGGTGAACAGGGACATGCGGCGCCTCGCCAAGGTGATGAACTTCGGCGTCGCCTACGGGCTCAGCGCTTTCGGCATATCCCAGCAGACCGAGCTCACCCGCGAAGAAGGGGCTGCGTTCATAGATTCGTACTTCGGCACGTACCCGACGGTGAAGGCCTTCCTCGATGACACCGTCGAACGCGCGAAGGCGGACGGCTACGCGGAGACGCTCCTGGGCCGCCGGCGTTACATCCCCGAGTTGCGCTCGCCGCACTATCCGGTGCGGCAGGCGGGCGAACGCATCGCGCTCAACATGCCCGTGCAGGGCACCTCCGCCGACGTCATCAACGAGGCGATGATCACCATCCAGCGCCGCCTCGAAGAGGACGGCTTCCGCGGCCGCATGCTGTTGCAGGTGCACGACGAGCTGTTATTCGAATTGCCCGTGGAGGAGGAGGAGGAGCTCGTCGCGATGTTGCAGGACGTGATGCCGAACGCGCTGGAGATGAGCGTACCGGTGCAGATAGACGTCAAGACCGGGCCTACTTGGGCGTCGATGACCTACACGGAGTAACAGACTGCAGCCGGTTTCAACTGCGGAGGTCCCCCTGGGGCGGAGCCTCTTCCGCGAGAGCGGCTATCTGCTCCTCAAGCGCCTGCACCGCGGCGAAGTCCTCCTCAAGCAGTTTGTAGCACCGCTCCACGTACAGCTGTGCGAGCCGCGCTCCGGCGTCGGAGGAATCACGAGCCGATCGGCGCACGCGCTCAGCCCAGAAGCGCTCCGGCAGGGCTTGCCCCAACGCATGTAGCGAGACGTTGGTCTCCTCGACGAGTCCATCGTCCTGCGACTCGAGCGCGAACCGCATCGTCCCGACCAGCTTCGATAACTCCGCGAGGCGGTCGCGGTCGCTCATCAATCCATAGACCACCTGCTGCACGCTGCCGCCTGGGTCTCCCGTGTCGCCGGGCAGTGAACGTTCCGGAGCAGACGGCATGGGCTGGGGGTTGGCATCGAGGTAGCGCTGGTAGAGCGTTTCGTATTCGTGCACGGCCTCCGTGGCTTGCCGCATCGCGGCCTGCAGATCGCCGAGCACCATGTCGCCTCCCCAGACGAAGTCGTCGCCACGCAGCTCCGCCAGGTGGCGCAACGGCTCGATCGACTCCACCTCTTCGGGGATGGGCGGCGCGGCGAAACTGCCGCCCCCGTCGCCGATCATCTCGCTCGCGAGTCCGCCCAACTGTGCCGCGAGCATGGGCGGCAGGTACTTGCTCATGTCCATCTTTACCGGCAAGAGGACGACGTACGTCGCCAGCAGCCCGGCTTGCGGGTTGCCGAAGTAGAGCAGCGCGTGCCCCTTCGGGCGCGACTCGTCGCCAATCTCGAACGTGAGCGCCACTGACCCCCTCCTTGCGTTACGAGAGGTTACAGGTTCTCGCGGACCCGTGCGAGCACTCTTGCGCGCCATGAGCGCGTCGACCACTCGGAGCGCATCAGAGCGTGGCCAAGGCGTTTTGACAACCTGCCTCCTTGACAGCCCTCATACGCCGTTCGTAGCCTCCTACCCGCGTCAGGCGAGCTAAACATGAGCGCAGTGCAGATCCTGGTCGAATGAGCAACGAACCCCGCCCGGTGGATGTCCGGCCCACCAAGCTACGCCAGACGTTCAGATGGACAGTCCAAACGCTGGCCCTCTTCGTCGTGTGGCTGGCGTTCTCCGGTCACACCCAGATCGAGTTCCTCATCATGGGTGCGATCGCCGCAGTGATCGGGACTGCGCTCACCCACTGGCTGTTCGCAGGCGACCAGGAAGCGCGTTTCAGGCATAAGCCATACCCGCCCTCGTGGTTCCTCCCTGCAATGTTCCGCGCCATCCTCTACGCCCCGTGGCTGCTATGGCAGATAGCGCTCTCCAACCTGCACGTCGCCTACCTCGTGCTGCATCCCCGGTTGCCGGTGGAACCGAGCCTCGTGGAGTTCGAGACGTCTCTGCGGTCGGAGACAGCGCAGGTGTTGCTTGCGCAGTCCATCACGCTTACCCCGGGCACGGTCACAGTGGACGTTTCGAACGGGATGTTCATGGTGCACTGTCTCTCTGCGAAGAGCAGGCAGGGCATGGAAGAGGGAAGTATCCAGCGCAAGGTGGCGGGGATATTCGCCGAAGAAGCTCCTGACAGCGTGCAACTCACGGACGTGGTCACTGTGGAACAGGTGTTGCCATGAGCGTGCTCTTCGTAACCGTGCTTGCCGTTGCGGTGGCCATCAACGCCGCACTGTTCTACAGGCTTCTGGTTGGCCGCACCCCCTTCGACCGTCTGCTGGCTGCCGCGGCCATCGGCACGAATGCGGTCATCCTGCTCGTGCTCATCGGGTTCGTGTTCGAACGGCCGGATATGTTCGTTGACCTTGCGCTGAGCTATGCGCTGCTCAACTTCATCGGTACGGTCGTGGTGGGTAAGTACCTCGAGACGCGCCAGCACCAGCTGTGGTCGCTGATACACAGCGCGGAAGAGGAGGATTCATGAGCATCGCAGGCAGCGTGCTCATCGCGCTGGGACTCGCGTTCATGGTTATCACGGCGTTGGGCATGATACGTCTGCCGGACTTCTACGCCCGCGTGCACGCCGTCTCCAAGTCCGAAACGCTGGGTATCGCGCTGGTGCTCCTGGGCCTCATCCTGCATGAAGGCGCCACGCTGGTGAGCCTGAAGATCGGGCTCGTACTGGTGTTCGTTGCGGTTGCGAACCCGGTGGGCGCGCACCTCCTGACCCGGGCCGCGCTGCGCACCGGGCAGTTGCCTTGGCGGAGAGGAGACGGGGAATGATCTGGTGGCTTGAGTTGTCGTTGTTCGGCCTGCTCGTGGTGGCCGCGCTGATCGCTCTCTCGGTGCGGGACATGATTGCGGCGGTGGCAACGCTATCCGTGTACAGCTTCCTGGCCGCCACGCTCCTTGCGCTGATGGGTGCGGTCGACGTCGCACTGACCGAGGCGGCGCTGGGCGCGGGCGTGACCGGCGTACTGCTGGTGGGTGCTGTCAGTGTCGTGGACAGGAGAACCCCGGATTGAAGCTGCTCATGCTGGCATTCCTCGCGGGGCTGATCGCCCTGCTCGTCTGGGCGTCGGCTGATCTGCCGGACCGCGCGGACCCCCACGCGCCTGCGAACCAGCATCTCTCCCCCGAGTTGACCGAGATGACAGAGTCCGAGGTCGTGATTCCGAACCTCGTCTCCGCCATCCTGGCCGACTTCCGGAGCTATGACACGCTTGGAGAGACGTTTGTCATCTTCACCGCCGGCTTAGCCGTTCTCCTCGTGCTGCAGCGCAGCCGCCGGGTCCTCGAGGAGGATGGGGATGAATGACCGTTACGACAGCGTGATACTCCACTTCATCGTGCGAGTAGTGATGATTCCGCTCATCATCGTGTTCGGCATCTATGTGCTGCTGCACGGCGAGCTCAGCCCAGGCGGCGGCTTCCAGGCCGGGGCCATCGTCGCCGCAGCGCTGCTGCTCGTGCGTCTCGCGCTGGGCAACCGGCAGGCAGCGCTCCGTATACCGCAGGGACTCCTGATCTGGCTGGCGTGCATCGGCCTCGGCATCTACATGTTCGGGGGCATCCTGCCGCTCATCCTTGGCGCGAACTTCCTCGACTACGCTCCCATCCCGGTGGAATGGTACAACCAGTTCGCCGGCGAGCACCGGACCCCCCGCTCGATGGGTATCTTCATCATCGAGTTCGGCGTGTTCTTCGGCGTGGCGGCTGTGCTGGTGCTGATCTACGACCTCATTGCGGGCAGCTCGCGCCAATGATCGACGAGATTGCAGCACGCTTCCCGTACTGGGCGATCGCGGTACTCCTCGTGGTTGGCCTGTACGGCATGATCGGCAAACGCAGCCTCGTGAAGCAGGTCATCGGCCTGAGCATCTTCCAGTCGGCCATCATCCTCTTCTTCATCAGCGGTTCTTTGCTGGAAGGAGCGACTCTCCCCATCCTCTACAGCGTGCACGGCGGAGAACATGCGAACCCGGATGACTTTGTGAACCCACTGCCGCACGTGCTCATGCTCACCGCCATCGTTGTTGGGGTGGCGATCACGGGTGTTGCGCTCAGCTTCCTCGTCTCCATCTATCGCGAGTTCGGGACGCTCGACGAACGCGAGATGCTGGACGAGATGAGGAAGTAGCCGTGGAGCAACAACTCCCCGCATTCATCGTCGGCGCGCCCCTGCTGTTCTCAGTCATCGTTCCCATCCTTGGGCGAAAGTGGCGGCAGAGCGCATTCGTCGTTACGGTGGCGACAGTGGCTATCTCTGCCGTTGCGTCTGCGTTGTCCCTCGAGCGGGTGCTGCGCGATGGGACGATCCGTTACTACCTCGGCGGATGGGAGCCGCCCGTCGGCATCGAGTGGCTCATAGATGAAGTGTCGGCGGTCGTCAGTCTCGTCGTCACGAGCGTGTCGCTGCTCGTCGTGATTTCGACGCGGCGTTGGGCCGAGCGTGAAGCAGGCGACCGCCCCGGCGTCTTCTACGGCCTGGTGCTGTTGCTTCTGGCAGGACTTACCGGCATCGTCATCACAGGCGACCTGTTCAACCTCTTCGTCTTCCTGGAGATAGCGTCGCTCGCCGGCTATGCGCTCGTCTTCATCGGCGGCCGCAGGGCGATGCTCGCGGGTTTCCGCTACCTCATCATCGGCTCCATCGGCGGGGCGTTCTACCTGCTGGGCGTCGGCTTCATCTACTTCGCGACCGGCACGCTGAACATGATCGAGGCACGCCAGCTGCTGGAAGGGGCGGAGAGCACGAGAGCAGTGCAGGTGGGGGCGGTGTTCATCTTCACCGGGCTTGGTCTGAAGATGGCGCTCGTGCCGATGCATCTCTGGCTGCCGGACGCCTACGAGCATGCGCCCTCCTCCGTGAACTCGCTGATCGCGCCGGTGATGACCAAGGTCGCGGCCTATGCGATGCTCCGCATGTTCCTGAGCGTCTTCCCGCCCGGGTATCTCTCCGGCACCGTTCCCGTAGCCGACGCACTGCTCATACTCGGCCTGATCGGCATCGTGTTCGGCTCCGTCGCGGCGGCAGGACAGACAGACATCCGGCGGATGCTGGCGTACAGCAGCATCAGCCAGCTTGCATTCATCGCCGTCGGCATCGGACTGGGCACACCGCTCGCGCTGGCTGCAGCGCTGCTGCATGTCGTGAACCACGCAGCGATGAAGGCGACGCTCTTCCTGGCGGCAGCCTCCGTGCGTTTCCGGGTCGGGTTGCAGCGCACCCATAACCTTGCGGGACTGGGGCCCCGCATGCCGCTGACGATGGGCGCGTTCGCGGTCGGCTCCGTGGCGATGGTCGGCATCCCGCCGACTGCGGGCTTCTTCAGCAAGTGGTACATGGTGCAGGCGGGCCTGGACGAGGGCCAGTGGATAGTGGTTGCGGTCGTACTGCTCAGCAGCCTGCTCACCGCGGTCTATCTCTTCAAGGTGCTGGAGCAGGTCTATCTGCGGCCCGCGAAACCGGAACCGTCTGAGCACCACGGCGACGAACAGAGCTCGTCTGCGGACGGCGCGCCACAGCCGGTCGAGCAACAGTCCGTGCGTCCCGTGGTGGAGCGAGCGCGCGAGGCTCCTCTGGACGTCTGGCTCCCGCTCTTGCTGCTTGCCGCCGCGACCGTCGTACTCGGCGTGATCAACGTCGTCATCATGGAACACGTCCTGCTACCGGGAGTGGAGGTGTCGTGAGCGAAACGGTCGCATCCGGGCTTCCCATCGCCGCCGTGCTCGTTCCGGTGGGGGCTGCCGTGCTCGCCGCGCTCACCACGGGACGCTGGCCGAACCTGCGCGATACGTGGGCGACGCTCGCAGGCATCGCCATGGTGGTCATTGCCGTGCTGATGCTCGCCGACACACTGGACGGGCGCATCCACCGGACAGTGCTCCTGGAACTCTCACCCGGCATCGATATCGCGCTGCGGGCCGACCCTGCGGGCATGATCTTCGGCCTGCTCGTCTCCGTGCTGTGGGTGCTGGCGGGCGTCTACGCGGTCGGTTACATGCGCGGCGAGCACGAACAGAAGCAGACACGGTTCTTCACCGCGTTCGCACTCAGCATCGCGGCGGCAGCAGGCGTGGCGCTCGCGGAGAACCTGCTCACCTTCGTCCTGTTCTATGAACTGCTCTCGCTGTTCACGTATCCGCTGGTGACGCACCGGGAGACGGAGACGGCGCTGGTCGCCGGGCGGAAGTACCTTGCGTACACACTCTCCGGTGGTCTCATGCTCATCGGCGCCACGGCCTGGCTGCACGTGCTGGGCGTGGACGCCACGTTCCAAGCAGGCGGTTTCCTCGACGGGGCGGGGTTGGATAGCGCGACACAGTGGGGGCTGTTCGTGTTGCTTGCCGCAGGCGTCGGAGTGAAGGCCGGAGTGATGCCGTTGCACAGCTGGCTGCCGAGCGCGATGGTCGCGCCGACGCCGGTATCGGCGCTGCTGCATGCCGTCGCCGTCGTCAAGGCGGGTGTGTTCGGCATGGTGCGGGTAGGCGTGTTCGTGTTCGGCGCGTCATTGCTGGACGGTATGGGCGCGTGGCTCGTGCTCGCCGTTATGTCCGCTGGAACCCTCCTGATCGCTTCGATACTCGCGCTGCGCCACGACAATCTCAAACGGCGGCTGGCCTACTCGACCATCAGCCACCTCTCGTACATCGTGCTCGGCGTCGCGCTCATCGGCCCGCTTGCGCTCACGGGCGCGCTGCTCCACATCGTGGGGCACGGCGTCACCAAGATCACGATGTTCTTCGTGGCTGGCGCCATCCACGTTCGGACTCACAAGGAGAACGTGAGTGAACTGGACGGCATCGGCCGACAGATGCCCATCACGATGGGCTCCTTCGCCCTCGCCTCGCTCAGCATGGTGGGCATCCCGCCGTTCATCCTCTTCACGAGCAAGCTCTACCTCGGCTGGGGTGCGGTGGAGGTCGACCAGCAGATATTCCTCATCGTCTACCTCGTCAGCGGACTAATCGCCTCGGGCTATCTCTTCCCCATCGTCATCCGGGCGTTCCTGCGTTCGTCGCCTGACCATACGCAGTACGGCGAGGCCGACATGCGCATGGTCGCGCCCATCGCCGTGACGGCTCTGCTCGCGCTCGTCTGGGGCATCGCGCCGGACCAGCCGCTCGGTTTCTTCGAACTTGCGTCGACCGTTGCTGATGCCGCCTTCCCGCAGTCTGTTGCGCTCGCCGGAGGGACACCATGACGATCGACCGGCCCATCGTCATCGCGGTCGCCATCGGCGTTGTGCTCTCAGTTGTGCTTGAGCGGTTCTTCGTCCCCGACCGTAAGTTCCTCTTCACCGGTAGCGACGAGCCCTTGTTCTGGGTGGGCTTCGGCCTGGTGGGCTGCATCGGCATCGTCGTCATTTCCAAGTGGGTTGGACACACCTTCCTGATGAAGCACGACGACCCTTATACCGGCGAGCACGTGGAGGCTGAGCCTGAGGAGCATCGCGATGGCTAGCTTCCCCCCCGTTGTCATCATGGTCGCCGCGGCAGTCCTCGTCGCGCTCATCCCCGTGGGCATCGTTCGCAAGGCCATCGCGGTCGGCGCTCCACTGCTCGTCCTCGCCTATCTGATATGGGGCCTCGACACGGGCGACTCCTGGACGTTCACCTGGCTATTCCTCGAACTCGAACCGCTGCGCGCCGACGCCTTGAGCCTTGTGTTCGGGTATGTGTTCGCGATCGCCGCAGCGCTGGGCGGCATCTATGCCTGGCACCTCGAGGACCGCTACCAGCAGGCGGCCGCGCTCGCCTATGCCGGTACGTCGATAGGGGTCGTCTTCGCGGGGGACCTGCTGACGCTGGTGCTGTTCTGGGAGCTGATGGCGCTCACGTCCGCCTACCTAGTCTGGGCGGGAGGCTATCCCGGCTCGCGCAGCGCGGGCACGCGCTACCTGTTCGTGCACATGGTCGGCGGCAGTACGCTGCTGGCGGGCGTCCTCTGGCACCTGGGCACCGGCGGTTCGCTCGACTTCACGCTCTTCGAGGGCAGTATCGCCGGTTGGCTCGTCCTCGGAGGCTTCGCCATCAACGCCGCCATCGTTCCGCTGCATGCATGGTTGACCGATGCCTACCCGGAGGCGGGGGTCACCGGCAGCGTATTCCTGAGCGCCTTCACCACCAAGACGGCGGTCTACGTCCTCGCGCGGGGCTTCCCCGGCTGGGAGATCCTTATCTTCCTCGGCGTCATCATGGCGCTCTACGGCGTCGTCTTTGCGGTGCTGGAGAACGACATCCGCCGCCTGCTTGCGTATCACATCATCAGCCAGGTGGGGTACATGGTGGCTGCCGTGGGCATCGGTACCGAGATCGCCATCAACGGAGCGGTCTCCCACGCCTTCGCCCACGTCATCTACAAGGGCCTGCTGTTCATGGGCGCTGGCGCCGCGGTCTATGCCACCGGCCGCCGCACACTCACTGCCCTCGGCGGCATATCCGACCGCATGCGGCTGGTCGTCGTGCTCTACATGGTTGGCGCGTTCGCCATCTCGGCGTTCCCGCTGTTCAGTGGCTTCGTGTCCAAGTCGCTGGTCATCTACGCGGCTGAGAAGGAGCACATCTACTGGGCGGTTGCCCTCCTCTATCTGGCGTCCGTGGGGACGTTCCTACACACCGGCCTCAAGCTCCCGTACTTCACCTGGTTCGGGCCGAGACGGGACGACATCCACGTCGGGCCGGTTCCCCGCGGCATGATCGTTGCGATGGTCCTGGCCGCGGCCTTGTGCATCGGCATCGGGGTCTACCCCACCGCGCTGTACGATCAACTGCCTTTCGTGAACACCTATGAGCCGTACTACGCAGATCACGTGGTGCGGACGCTCCAGATGCTCGGCTTTACGGCGGTCGGCTTCTGGCTGTTACGGCGCATGCTCGGCGGCGAGGCAACGATCACCATCGACGCGGACTGGGTCTATCGGAAGGCCGGACCGCTCGCACGGGTTTTGATACAGACGCCACTGGAAGCCGTGTTCACCTTCTTTGAACGCCTCGTTGGAGCGCTTGCCCGGCGCGCCAGCGCCCTCGCCGTTGCCCCGGCGACAGGCTGGGCCCGCCTGTTACTGCTCAGCGCCTACGCACGTGAACACGGGCCGGACGACGCGCTCGCGTTCCTTGGACGTCCGCCTGTCGGCATCGCGCTTGCTGCGGTCCTGCTGACGTTCGTTATCGTGGTGCTCGCCGCGCAGGCGCTCGGCGGGTAGGGTGGGATAGAATCGAGAGCGGCCCCCGCGGCGGGGCGCTATCTTCCCCTCGTGAGGTCAGCTCCTTGGCCATCGGCATATTCGGCCTGCCGCTCTCCGGCAAGACCACCATCTTCAACGCCGTGACGCGCGGCCACGCCGAGACCGCATCCTTCCGCAGCGGTGGGTCGCAGCCCAACATCGGCGTTGCCAAAGTGCCCGACCTCCGCCTCGATGTGCTCGCCGAGATATCGAAACCGAAGCGCGTCGTCCATGCCGAGGTTGAGTACATCGACATACCCGCCGCGCCGGAGGGATTCGGGAAGACGAAGGGCATCGGCGGCGAGTACCTCAACCTCCTCCAGCGCTGCGATGCCCTGCTGCTCGTGGCGCGCGCTTTCGACGACCCCTCCGTGCCGCACGTACAGGAGACGGTCGACCCCTACCGTGACGCCGCGACGTTGGAACTGGAACTCACCTTCTCCGACCTCGCCATCCTCGAACGGCGGCAGGAGCGCATCGCCTCGCAGTTGCGCTCGGCGCGGCAGGCGGAGCGCGACCTGCTCACCCGCGAGCAGCACATCCTCGGTCTCATACGCGCCGGACTGGAGGACGAGGTCCCCGTCCGCGAGCAGGACCTGCCTGTGGAAGCGAGGCCTTTCCTGGAGAACTTCCAACTGCTCACCGCGAAATCGCTTATCGTCGTCTTCAACATCGGCGAGGAGGCCATTGACGGCGCCGACGCGATGGAATCCGAGATGCGCGAACGGCTCGCGCGGCCCGGCGTAGGAGTTGCGGCGCTCTGCGGCAAACTCGAAGCCGACCTTGCGCAGATGGAACCGGAGGACGAGGCCGAGTTCCGCGAGTCGCTCGGCGCGGGCGATCCGGGCCTCGACCGTATGATCAACCTCTCCTACGGCCTGCTCGGCCTCGTGTCGTTCCTGACGACGGGCGAGGACGAAACCCGAGCATGGACGATCACGAAGGGCATGAGCGCGGTGGAGGCGGCGGGCAAGATACACTCGGATATCCAGCGCGGCTTTATCCGTGCTGAGGTCGTCGCCTACGAGGACCTCGCCCGGACGCGCAGCATCGCCGAGGCGCGCAAGCAGGCGCTCCTTCGCACGGAGGGCAAGACCTACGTCATGCGCGACGGCGACGTCGTCAACTTCCTGTTCAACGTCTAGCGGGAGGGCACAACATGCAACCGCCCCTGAGCGGAAGGCTCGCGCTCTACGTGCACATCCCCTTCTGCGAGTCCAAGTGCCCGTACTGCGACTTCAACACCTACGCGGGCATCGAGCCGCTCATGCCCTCCTACGTTTCGGCGCTCGCGCGGGAGATCGAGCAGTGGGGCGCGTGGCTCGACAGACCAACGCTTGCGAGCGTCTTCTTCGGCGGCGGTACGCCGTCCTACCTCCCCCCGAACGACCTCCAGCGTCTCATGGAAACGATACGCACTGCCTTCCTGTTGCCTGATGAAGCCGAGGCGACGCTGGAGGCGAACCCCGGCGACTGCACCTCCGATCGGCTGCTCGCCATGCACGATGCCGGGTTCAACCGCATCTCCATCGGAGTGCAGTCGTTCGACGATGCTGAACTCGCCATGCTCGGACGCCGCCACGACGCCGAACGCGCCGCGCAGGCCGTGCGCGACGCACGCAGCGCAGGTTTCGACAACGTGAGCATCGACCTGATGTTCGGCCTGCCCGATCAACCCGTCTCCACGTGGCAACGCTCCGTCGAGCAGGCCATCCGGTTGGGCACGGACCATCTCTCCGCCTACGCCCTCACGCTGGAGCCCGGTACACCGCTGGAGGCCGACGTGCGCCTCGGCAGTACGCCCGAGCCCGACCCAGACCTCGCAGCGGAGATGTACCTCCGCGCGCAAACGATGCTCGGTGGTGCCGGACTGCAGCAGTACGAGATATCCAACTGGGCAAGGCAGGGCAGGGAGAGCGCGCACAACCTTGCCTACTGGCGTAACCTGCCATACTTGGGCGTCGGCCCGGGCGCGCACAGCTACCTCTACGGCACCAGAGGGGTCGACGCGTTCGGCGTGCGCTTCGCCAACGTTAACCCGCCGCGCACGTACATCGGGCGCGTGAGCGCCTGGCAGGCCGACGGTCCCCTCGATACCGACACCATCGCTACTGCAGCAGCCACCGGCTTTTGCGAGCCCGTGAGCCGTCGCGACGCGATGGCCGAGACGATGATGATGGGCTTGCGTCTCAACGCAGGCGTTGCCGATGCCTCGTTCCGCGAGCGCTTCGGTGAAGGCATCGCTGACGCGTTCCCTGGCCCGGCAGCGGAGTGCATCGACCTCGGTCTGCTGGAGTGGGCTGGCGGCGCGCTCCGTCTTACCGAACAGGGACGCCTTCTCGGCAACGAGGCGTTCTCCCGTTTCGTCGCCAGTGCGTGAGTAGCGGAGCGAACTCCGGTTTCCTGCGCCGTTACGTGTGCTGATACACGCACTCGACGGCTGAGTGCAAAAGGCGCACAATCCGCCTACAGGTGAGGAGACCCACATCCAAGGAGGGCGCGATGGTTACGACAGCAGAGGAGACCGCCAGCACCACGAAGCGCATCAACATCGGGGTCATCGGCATCGGTGTCGGAGGACTGGAGATACTTCGCTCGGTCGTGCAGCAGCCGGACATCGTTCATCTGGCTGCTGGGTGCGACGTTGTTCCTGTCACGCGGGAACGCTTCAAGGAGCGGTTCCCCGACGTCAAGGTGTACGAGAGCGCGGAGGACATCTGCAAGGACCCCGACGTGGACGCCGTCTACATCGCGTCGCCGAACCGCTTCCATGCCGAGCACACGATCACTGCGGCACGTCACGGGAAGCACGTCATGGTCGAGAAGCCTATGGCCATCTCGCTCAAGGAGACCGAACAGATGGTCGAGGAGTGCGACAAGGCCGGAGTGCACCTCGTCTGCGCCCACACCGCCAGCTTCGGGCTGCCCTACCGGACGATGCGGAAGATCATCGAATCCGGGGAGATCGGCGCGGTGCGCGCCATCCACCTCATCGCCTACACGGACTGGATGCTGCGGCCACGGACGCCGGATGAACTTGACTTTGCTCAGGGCGGCGGCGTGCCATACCGACAGGGCCCCCACCAGATCGACACCGTCCGGCTGCTGGGCGGCGGTATGGTCAAGCGCGTATGGGGCAAGGTCGGCCAGTGGATGTCGGAGCGCCCCATGCCCGGTTACTACACCGCCCACTTCGAGTTCGAGGACGGCACGGTCGCCACCGCGACCCACAACGGCTACGGCTACTTCACGCTGAGTGAGGTCAACGGACCGGCCGCCGGGCGCAGTTCCATAGAGAACCTCGTGCGCATCAGGAAAGAGATGCAGAGCGGTACCCGCAATGAGGAGGCCGACAAGCAGGACCTGCGCATCGGAGGGAAGATCGAGGCTCAACAGTTCGCGGCTGCGCTCCAGTCTGACGGCGGTCGCGGCAACTTCGGACGACAGATCGCTCGTGAGCCGGGCGACCGTTCAGGGCTCAACGACACCGGCGATCCGGGCACGATATTCGTAACCTGCGATCACGGCGACATGCGCATCGGTTCGCAGGGCGTCCTCGTCTACGACGACGACGGCGTGCGCGAGGTCACGGGCGAATCGAACGTCCACAGCCGGGGAGAGGTGCACGAGCTCTACGACGCGGTCGTCAACGGCAAGCCTGTCTACCACTCGGGACGCTGGGGTATGGCGACGGCAGAGGCGATCTTCGCTATGGTGGAATCGTCCCAGACGGGCAAGGTGGTCGAGCTCAGCCACCAGGTGCCTGTGCACCCCGAGTACGACGCGGACCTGAAGGTGGTGCCGATCTAGACGCTGAGGGCTGTCCAATACGGTCGATGGCCAACCGTTGTTGCGTGGAGGAGGGTTCCGGTGCCTTTGAGCAACAGGGAGATGGACGAGATATTCAAACTCGGGCCGGGTACTCCTTCAGGTGAAGTGTTCCGGAGGTACTGGCTGCCGGTGGAGACGTCGGCGAACCTCGACGGTGGTCGGGGACCGGTGCGGCCCAGCGCGAAGAACCCTGTACGGGTAAAGGTGCTGGGGGAGAACCTCGTGCTCTTCCGCGACGCGACAGGCAAGCCGGGACTGTTGGAAGAGCACTGCTCGCACCGCGGGACGTCGCTCGTCTACGGTCGCGTCGAGGACGAGGGACTGCGGTGCCTCTACCACGGATGGCTGTACGACCGCGACGGTAACTGCCTCGACATGCCCTGCGAGCCGCCGGGGCGGCGTTTCCGCAACTTCGTGAAGCACCCGTCGTACCCGTGCGTCGAAGTTGGAGGGCTGATCTTCGCCTACCTGGGCCCGCCTGAGTTGCAGCCGCCGTTCCCCCGCTACCCGGCGTTGTTCCGGCAGGACGGCATGCGCGTGGCCGGAAAGGGCAACCGCATCCAGAAGTCGAACGCGCTGTTGCAGACACTCGACAACGTGCTGGACGTCTGGCACCGCGAGGTTGCCCACGGATGGTTCAAGGGCGGCGAGCCGGTGCACGCGCTCCATCACGGCTACAACGGCGATCCTGCTACCCCCATTCGGTTCGAGACGACGCCTTGGGGGGCCTGCTACGTGACACTCCAGAACACGAGGAACCCGGGTGTCTACGAGTACCACGAGACCCACGCCCTCTTCCCCTGCCAGCGCGCCCGGACCAACACCATCAACTGGGCAGTACCGATGGACGACCACACGACGCGATGGTTCGGCGTGAGTTTCGAGCCATTCGGGCCGGACGGGCAGATATCAGACGCCGCTCTTCGAAGGCTCCATGCCGACACTCCCGCCGACGCCGGAGGCCCGTTCTACGAGGGCTGGTTCGAGGACGTTGGCTACTGGTGGAACACCGGGCACCCGCTCCGCCAGGGGCCGATCTGGGAAGACGAAGCGATCATGAGCACCCAGGGCAGGGAAGAGCGCGGCGGCCTGCCCGACTTCGAGAAGATGACGTTCGGCAGTTCCGACCGTGGCGTGCTCCTCATGCACAAGCTCTGGGACGAGCAGATAGCGCGAGTGCAGGACGGCATCGACCCGGTCGGCATCGTGCGCGGCGCCGAATCGGAGCAGATCATCCCCGTTCCGGGTCAGGTGGCCTTCGTCGACCGCGAAGAGGGCATGCGTCTGTTCAATACGCCGCTCGAGGAACGCATCGCGATCCTGGCAGAGAAGGTGCAGGCGCGGTAGGCGTTCCCGTGTGCGGCTAGAGCCTCAGGGCGCGCGCCAGGTTGCCGCCGAGGATCTTGTCCTTGTCCTCGCCGGACAGGCCGCTTGCAGTGATGTCGGTCGTGGCGTTCGGCAGCCGCTGGAACTCGGGGTGCGGGAAGTCCGTGCCGATGACGAAGTTGTCCGCGCCGTACGCTTCCACCAGCTGCTCCAGCGGTTCGATGCTCTCGATCGCGGTCATGCAGTGCTGCTTGATGAGTTCGCTGGGGCGGGTGTTCGTCCGCGCGCAGGCGCGCTCGATGTAGAACGACCGGTCGGCCCCGTGCATCGCGTAGGCCATCCACGATGCTCCGGCCTCGAAGAAGAGGAAGCGGAGATTCGGGAACCGGTCCAGCACGCCCCCCAGCGTCAGCGCTGTGCAGGCGATGGTGTAGTCGACGCCGAAGCCGACATACGTCCCGATGTGCAGGCGGTGGTAGCGCTCCGTGCCGACCATCGGGTACGAGGTGCGGTGGTCGTAGAAGTTACCGCGATGCCCCTGCGTGAAGTTGTGGACCATGCACGCGAGGTCGAGGTCGCTCACTGCCTCCCAGAACGGGTAGAGCGCATAGGCGTCCAGGTTCCCGTCCAGGTAGCTTCCGCAGATGCTCACCGCGCGGAGCCCCATCCCTGCGGCGCGTTCCAACTCCCTCACGGACCCGTCGATGTCGTCCCACGGCACCGTTATCTGGCAGATGAAGCGGTCCGGATAGCGGTCCTGCAGCTCAGCCGCTGCGTTGTTGTAGAGTTTCGCAAGCGCTGTGCGGAGCCACAGCGGACTGTCCGGGGGCATCAGCAGGTTGGGCATCGCGCGCTGCGTATTGAGCACCTGCATGTCGAAGCCCAGCCTGTCCATCTCGATGAGCCGCGCCTCGAGGTCTCGCTCCGGGTCGCCGGCGTGACCGTCCAGCGAGTGCTCCCGTCCGGCGATCGCAGCCCTGACCACGTCCAGATCGACGATCTGGAGCGCGTCGCGATACATCATCTCCTCGATCAGGGCTCCGCCTGAACGCGGGACCATGTCACGCAGTTCTCTGTAGTCGATGGTCAGGTTGAAGTGCGTGTCGGCGTCGATCCGCTTGGTCATCACCTGCGTTGCCATGACTGCCTCCTCTCGCGAACTCCTCTGCCAGGCTGTCTCAATACTACTCCTCAATGCAACCGATGCTCAGCCTCAGGTCGTCCTTGTCCTGTGCGTCAGGCGCCCAGAAGGCGGCGGTACCTCCCTGTCTCCAGGAAGTCGACGTACTCGCGGAGGCCGGCTTCCATGTCGTATTCGGGGGCGAAGCCGAAGTCCCGGTTCGCGGGCGAGTCGGGGTCGACGGGCCCGCCGCGCACCTCCGGCTCCGGGGCCTCGATCGAGGAGCCGGGGATGAGCCGCATGATGATCTGCGTGATCTCGTACATCGTCAGCTCCTCCTTCGACTGGAGGCGGTAGACGTTGGCGGGCAGGTCACCCGCGAGCGTCGCCATCATCTCGCCGCGCCCCGCGTCGGAGGCGTACATCACGGGCACAGTGCGGATGGGCGGCGTGGGGTTGAGCTCACGGGGCGTCGACACCGCGGCAGCATCCCAGGCGTCTAGCACCACCGGCTCGCCGCGCAGTGACTTCTCGACGATCGGCTTGAGCGCCCTGCCGAAGCCTCCCGCGAAGTCGTAGCCCGGCCCGAACAACTGGCCGGGATAGATGACGACGACGTCCATGCCGTACAGGCCACGGTAGTCGTTGCAGAGCAGTTCCGTGGCGACTTTATGGCTCGTGTACGGGTCCGGCATGATCTTCACGTTGCCGGAGCCCGCCGCCTCGGCGAACTGACGCGCGGTCGGGACGGTCTTGCCAGTGCTCACGTGGACGACGCGCTCGACCTTCAGCGCCCGCGCCGCCTCCAGCACGTTGAGCGTGCCGATGACCATCGTCTGCGCCGCCGCGAGGGGGCGGTCATAGGCCGGGCCGGTGAGGAAGCTGGCCGTGTGCAGGATGCGCCGCACGCCGTGGTCGGCCACCGCAGCGAACACCTCGGACGCGTTGGAGATGTCGCTCTTCACGAAGCGCACCCGGTCCTTCACGTCGTCCAGCAGGTCGGTCCTGATCGCGATGTCGAACGCGACCACGTCCTCACCCTGGTCGAGCGCGTAGCGCACCGCGAACGACCCGCCGAGTCCGCATCCTCCCGTCACCATCACTGTCATGGGCTGCCTCCTTCCCGCTGCGCGGCTTCACCCCCATCCTCACCTTCCCCCATCGAGGGGGAAGGGATCCGGCGCCACAAGTGGCTAGTTGGCAGTGAGGCCTGCGACGACGGGACGTCCGTAGAGCGCGCGAGCGTTCTCCGACAGCACGCCCGTCCGTTCCTCGCCGGTGATCTTCGTGTTCTCGAATATCTCGCTGAGTTCGTGCTTGCAGATATCCGCGTTGACCTCGTGCGGGAAGTCGGACGAGAAGACGAAGCACTTCCCGCCGGTCAGGCGCAGCGCCTCGGAGATGAGCGGCTCGGTGCCTTCGCAGCCGACGAACAGGCGTCCGTCGTGGATGTGGCGCAGGATGTAGTCGCTCACGCGCTCGCCGTCGCGCAGCTTCAGGAGCTCTCCGCGCGGGTCGAGGTCGACGTGGGTCTCATAGGAGCGGTCGAACCGCTCCATGCAGAGCATGAACCAGGCGACGCCGCCCTCCAGGAAGCCCCAGCGCGCATTCGGGTAGCGGTCGAGGACACCGTTGAAGACGACGCCGGCGAAGGCAGCCATGAGTCCGACGGGATGGCCCATCGCGTGCACAGGCGCGTAGACGTTGAGGTGGTCGAAGCCCATGCCGCTGTGCGAACCGCCGTGGACGGCCAAGCAGCAGCCGAGCCGATCGGCCTCCTCGTAGACGGGCCAGTACTCCTTCGCGCCCAGGTGGTTGGGAAGGCCGCGCGTGGGGAGCATGGCGCCCGCCATCCCCAATTCCTCCACCGCACGGCGCAGCTCCAAGGCTGCCTCCTCGGGCTCCTGCATGGGGATGAGGGCGAGCCCGACGAACCGGGGGCTGCTCTTCACGTAGGTGTCGTACAGCCAGTCGTTGTAGGCCCGGCACACGGCGATGGCCCAGTCCCGGTTGACGATATACCCGTAGGACAGCCCGCCCGTCGGGAAGAGCGCCGCGCAGTCGATGCCGACCTCGTCCATGAACATCAGCCACTCCTCGACGCCGATCTTGGGAAACGATCCCGGCGGCGTTGCGACCGGCTGAGCGGCGTGGAGGTGGTCGATGGGCGGGAAGATGTTGCCCAGGCTGCTGCCGCTCGCGCGGTTCAGAAACTCCTGCGGCATACGGCTTGCCACCGCCGCGATGTCCGTCACGAGGTGTCCGTCTCCGTCAACGACCTGCAACTTGCCTGCCATGGCATGCACCTCCTCGCGTATACGGACGCGGTATAGCACCCGCCCCCGCGCGCGTCAAAGCGCGGGCTTCTCGAACAAGGTGTGCAACCGGCCCGGAAATCTGCACATCTTGTTACCGGTATCAGGAGTAACCCCGGGGCTTCGTTTGAGCACCTTGAGCACCTTGCGTTGCTCTGCGCAAGGCCACGGCCTGCTTGCCGTGAAAGTTGAACAAGGTGTGCAGAGTTTTCAAAAGTTGGGCGCAGGAGCCATAGACCCCGTCTATAGCTGAGGGTGAGATATAGACGCTGTCTATGGGTGCTGCCGGTACGACGGTCATGCAACCAGCGTACGCGGGCAGGGTGCGACCGCGGAAGGGGCGGGTGTCATATAAGTGGAAGTCAGCGGAGCCGCCAGAGACCTCTCAAGGAACGCACCACATACGCAGATACTCCCCGAGAGATATTTCGACTCCGCCTGCGGCTGCGCTCAACATGACAGGTACCGACGCCCCACCCCTCCGCAGTACCCTCTCCCTAACCCTCTCCCCTGGTAGGGAGAGGGGATCCTACTGGGCAGGCTCGAGGAGCGCGGCGCGCAGCCTTGCTGGCTGAACAGGGGTTCACTAGCGCAGGGCGATGAGCGTGCCTGCTTCCGCGGATGTGACGTAGAGGCCGTGCTCCGTGACGACGATCTGACCGGTAAGCGGAACACCGGTGCGGACGATCCGATCAGGCTCGCCGGTCACCCGGTCGACGACGTGGATGTCCCCGGCGTCGTTGCCGAGGTAGACGAAGCGGCCTGCCACGGCAGGAGCGGAGTGGACCAGCGCTCCGGTGTCGTACTCCCAGAGCAGGTCCCCGCCGGAGAGCGAGACCGCATGGAGCCTTCCATCCCGGCTTGCGGCGTACGCGACACCGTCGAGTACCGCCGGGCCGCTCAGGGCGCTGTCGCGGGCGAGGATGCGGCCCCAGACCAGTCCCTTCGGTAGCGGCGGCTCCGCCTGCACACCCCAGATGAAGAACTGCTGCCGCCAGGATCGGAAGGCGCGCTCCAAGAGATACTCCAGTTTCGTCGGGTCGACCGCTGCCAGTCGTCCCCGTCCTGTGGCGATGAGGATGGAGTCGCCGGTGAACACCGGACTCTCCGTGAGGGCGTTCACGGTATCGAAGATGAGGCGTTTCCTGCCGGTGACGAGGTCGAGCACGTAGACGAGGCCGTCGTCCATAGCGAGCGCCATCAGGTCGTCCTGGAACGCCGGAGGCGCGACGATGCTCCCGCCAGCCTGGAACGTCCAAAGCCGTTCGCCCGTCTGAGCGTCGACCGCGTAGAGCGTGCCGTTCCACGACCCTGCGTAGACCACGCCCCGGTAGACGGCGGGCGACGCGAAGAGGGCGCTGTCGGTGGAGAGGCTCCACAGCTCCGCGCCGCTGCGGCGGTCCATCGCGAGCAGCAGCCCATCGCGCACCGTTAAGTAGACGGCGTCCCGCGTTACGGCAGGAGTGGACACCGTCACGGCTGGCAGAGGGCGCTCCCAGAGGATGCCGCCGGTCTCAGTGTCCAATGCGACGACACGATCGTCGCCCGTTCCGAGGAAGAGCTGCCCGCCGGAGACGGCAGGCGCGGCGCTGAGCGGGTGCGGGGTCTCGAACCTCCACAACTCCCCGCCCTCGAACCCGTCGTGTGAGAGGACGGCCGCGGTGTGCGCGGGGTCCCGGCCTGCCAGCGCCCAGTCCTCCGCGTTCACCGGCGCGTCGACCCCGGTCGCCGGGAGCGGGACGGGGCCGGTGAAGATGACGCCCGAGACCCACAGACCCCAGACCAGCACGACTGCACCCGCGGCGCAGACAAGCGCGAGCCACCTTGTCCTGGAACGCGAGCGGGCGCTGCGTTTTGGTGTGGCGTGCCACGTACCGCCGTGGCTGCGGACAGGACCGGTCATCGCGCAAGGCCCATCTTCATCGGCCTATCCCGTGACGGGGAGGTACAGCACGAACTCGTCGGACCGGCGATAGAACTCGATGGAAGGCCTCGCAGGATCGGCGCTGTACCGCTCGCCCAGCGCCTCGAACGTGGAGGAGATAAGGGCGATCAGGGACTCGTGGTCGCCGCGCAGCCGTTCGTACGCGTACAGACCGCCGTCGATGGTATCCGTGCTGAGGCCGAGGCTGACAGGATCGTCGTGCTCGTGGGTCCGGACACACGCCCGGTATCTTCCCGCATCCTGATCGAAGACGCCGTAGAAGCGGCGCCCTCTCCGCCCCACCACGGCTTCCAGCTCGGTGAAAGCCTCCGCGCTGGGCTTCTCGTACTCGCGCAGGTACATGACCGCTATCGGGTCCAGCCGCGTTATGTCGCTCGGCGCCATCGTTCCCCTCCGGCGGTGTGCAGTTCGATGCTACGCGAAATTAAGCCACGGATGCCGGTGGGTTCGCCCTCACCCGCGCGCTGAAGCGTGTTGCCCTCTCCCAAGGGGAGAGGGGATAGATAAGGCCGTCCCGAGAGATATTTCGACTTCGCCTCCGGCTTCGCTCAATATGACACGCCCCACATCGCCCCTGCAGTACCCTCTCCCTGGCCCTCTCCCCTTGTAGGGAGAGGGATAAGACACCCGCAGGGGCATTCCTTGTGGCACAATGCAACCGACAGACCACGCGGAGGATGAACGATGCCCCAGGTAGTGCTCCTACGACACGGCGAAAGCGACTGGAACCTCTCCAACCGCTTCTCCGGCTGGACCGACGTCGACCTCACCGACACCGGACGCGAGGAGGCTGCGCACTCCGGTCAACTGCTGCTGGAGGAGGGCTTCACGTTCGACGTCGCCTATACGTCCGTCCTGAAGCGCGCCATCCGCACGCTGTGGATCGTGCTCGACGAGATGGACCTGATGTGGCTGCCCGTCATACGCGACTGGCGGCTGAACGAGCGCCACTACGGCGCGCTCCAGGGGCTCAACAAGGCGGAGACCGCCGCCGAGCACGGCGAGGAGCAGGTGCTCCTCTGGCGCAGGAGCTACGACGTCCCGCCACCCGCGCTGACGCCGGACGACGAGCGCCACCCCGGACGCGACCGCCGCTACAGCGCCGTTCCGGCGGGCGAGATGCCCCTGACCGAGGCGCTCAAGGAGACGGTCGCGCGCTTCGTGCCATACTGGGAGAGCACGATCGCGCCGGACATCAGGGCAGGCAAGCGCGTGCTCATCGTCGCGCACGGCAACAGCCTCCGCGCGCTCGTGAAGCACCTCGACAACATCTCGGATGCCGACATCATCGACCTCAACATCCCCACCGGCGTCCCGCTCGTGTACGACCTCGCAGACGACCTCACGCCGCTGGGCAGCCGCTACCTCGGCGACCAGGCGGCGGTCGAGCAGGCGATGGCGGCCGTTGCGGCGCAGGGCAAGGCGTCGGCGTAGGGCAGGGCGGTCAGTCGGCTGCAGGCTCGGTGCGCTGGTCGTGGCGCCAGATGCCCCGCCACGTCAGTCCGGATGCCGTGGTGATGCTCAGGCAGATGCACCCATTGATGATGAACGCTCCGGGCACTCCGGCGAGCGATGACACCCCGCCTATGACCGCCGAGCCCGTCCCGTTCCCCAGCCCCGCGAGAATCGAGGAGAAGCTGCCCACGCGGCCCCGGTAGTAGTCGGGCGCCACGAGCTGGATGAGCGCCTGCCTCGCCGTGAAGCTGACGACGTCCATCAGGCCGAGGAACGCCAGCACGGCGAGCGCGAGGTAGAACCACGACGACAACGCCAGCGCGACGAGTCCCAGCATGGCGAGGCCGAGCGAGTAGCCCACGTTGGCGAGCACGATCATGACGCCCTTGCGGGGCGGGTCGCCCATGCGGAGGAGGATGCCGGTGCCGAGGAAGGAGCCCGCCGCGGGCGCCGCAACGAGCATCCCGAGGCCAACCGCGCCCACCCCGTACACGTCTTCCGCCAGCGCGGGCATGATGATGCGGAAGAACCCGAACGACATGACGCCGAAGTCCATCAGGTACGCCCCCCAGAGCACCTCCTTCGTCCTCAGGTAGCGCGCCCCTTCCCATATCGCCGCGAGCGATACCCGGCGGGCCTCTCCCAACTGCTCGCCCGACGTGCGGATCATCATCGTCGCGATGACGGCCAGGAAGAGGAACACCGCGTTGACGGCGAACGCCCAGCCCACGCCCACCAGCGCGATGAGCACGCCCCCGATGAGCGGCCCGCCGAAGAGCGTGCCCTGGCTCAGCGCGCCGAACCAGGTGATGCCGTTCATGACGTGGCTCCTCGGCACCAGGCGGGGCAGGAAGGCCCGCTCCGCCGGACGCCCCAGGATGCTCATGCCGGACCAGAAGCTCGCGAGGAGCCACAGGTGCCACACCTGCACGGCGCCCGTGAATATCAGCACGGGCAGCAGGGCCAGCCCCGCGAAGTTCGCGGCCTGCGTGTAGATGAGGAGTTTCTTCCGGTCTACCGCGTCGGCGAGGGCTCCGCCCAGAAGGCCGAGCACGATCACCGGAAGGGTCATGAATATCCCGGTGATGCCGAGATCCAGCGTGGAGCCGGTAAGGTCGAAGACCAGGAAGCCGAGGAGGAGTTCGCGCATGTTCCGCGCGAGCCCCTGCAACAGCCCCTGGGCCCAGAACAGCTGGAAGTCGCGAATCGCGAGCGCGCCCCACCGTCCCAGCGGGGCGTCCGGCGTGCCCGATTCCTCCCCTTGTCGCTCGGTCGCCATCCCGCGCACTCTACCACCGCGCGTTGCCACACGCCCGCTCGCGCCGTATCGTTGCGGCAGCAGCACCGCCGGCACAGGAGGCCTCCGTCATGGTAGAAGACCGCACCATCGCAGCAGACCCGAGTTGGAGCGAGCACGACGCCGACGAGTGGGCGGACGCCATAACGACCGCGATGAAGCTCGGCGGGGTGGAGCACTTCTTCTTCGTCTCCGGCTCCGAGATCGGCTTCTACCAGGAGGCCGTCGCCCGCGCCGCCGTCAAGGGCTGGCCTGCCCCGCGCCTGCTCACCGTGACGCACGAGGGATCGGCGCTGAACGCCGCGCTCGGCAGCGCGATGGTGCGCGAGCAGCCGGCGGCGACCGCAGCGCACGTGGACGTCGGCACGTTCAACTACGGGGCGGGGCTGCACACGGCGTGGCGCGGCGGCTACCCCGTCCTCATCACGGCGGGCGCGGGGCCGCGGGCCTATCCGGGCTCGATGCGCGGTGCCCGCACCAACACCGTACAGTGGGTGCAGGAGCCGCGCGACCAGGGCGAGATCGTGCGGCAGTACACGAAGATCGACCACCGGCTCGACCACACGGACAACCCCGGCCTCATCGTGAGCCGCCTGCTGCAGGTGGCGATGAGCGAACCGCGCGGGCCGGTCTACATGACCGTGCCGCAGGAGGCGGCGATGCTGCCGCTGCCGGGCAAGACGCGCTTCCCGACCCGCGACGAGCTGGGCGTCGCGCGCCCCGCGTGGCCGGACCCGTCGGACGCGAAGCGCGTCGCGGAGTGGCTGGTGAAGGCGGAGAACCCGGTCGTCATCCTGGGGCAGTCAGGCCGCAACAGCGGGTCGGTCGAGCCGCTCGTCCGGCTCGCGGAGCTGCTCGCGCTCCCGATGATGGACTCCGAACGCACGATGACGATGAACTTCCCGACGACGCACCCGCTCTCCGGCACCGGGCCGACCGCAGCGCAGGCGGACGTGGTGGTCGTCATCGAGACGCCGGTGCCGTACATGCCGGCGAACGCGCCGCGCCCCGGCACGAAGATCGTGTGGGTGGACCCGGACCCGGTGCAGTCGCGCTACAAGACGATGGAGTTCCACGCGGACGTGTGGTTGCCGGTGCTGGCCGGGCCGTTCGCGGAGGCGGTGTACGAGCAGGCCACGGCGATGCTGACGAAGGCGGACATGGGACGCATCGAGGAGCGCCGCGAGCGGCTGGCGCAGCGGAAGCAGGAGATCCGACAGAACGACGAGGACGCCGCGATGCGGGTGGCGACGCGCGACCCCATCAGCCCGCGGTGGGTCGGCTACCAGATCGGGCAGGTGTTGGAGGAGCAGGCTATCGTGCTGGACGACACGCTGAGCTCGACCGCCGCGTTCCGCCCGTACCACGGGCGCCACCTGCCGGGCTCCTACTTCAAGAGCGGCGGCAGCGCGGGCGGCTGGGGCACCGGCGCGGCGTTCGGCGCGAAGACGGCCGCGCCCGACCGGGACGTGGTGCTTGTGACCGGCGACGGCTACTTCATGTTCGGCAGCCCGCTCGCGGCGCTCTGGTCGTCCGGCCACTACAAGACGCCGTTCCTGACGGTGGTGTTCGTCAACAAGTCGTACAGCACGGGCACGGCGGGCGTGGACAACGCGTACCCGGCAGGCTACGCGGCATCGGCGGGCTACGAGGGCGGGCTGTTCGACCCGCCGCCGGACTTCGCGAAGCTCGCGGAAGTGGCGAACGGCTACGGCGAGTCGGTGACGGACCCCGCGGAGGTCGGCCCTGCGCTCAAGCGCGGCCTGACCGAGGTGCGGAACGGCTCGCCCGCCGTCATCGCGGTGCAGTTGCCGACGCTGCCGGACGAGTTGCACAGACTGGGCGGGACGCGGTAGGGAGGGCAGTTACGTACTCCCGAGAGATGTTTCGACTCCGCTCAACATGACAACCCCTCCACACACCCCCGCCGGTTCACCCTCACCCTAACCCTCTCCCCTCGAGGGAGAGGGGATCAGACACCCGCGCCCATCCTCCGCAGGGCCCTCACCCGCCGCCGCGTAGCGCCGGCACCCTCTCCTGAGGGAGAGGGGACCAGGCTCAGAGGCTGAGGCCCATGAAGGGCAGGACCTCGGTGGCGAGGCGGCGGGCCTGGCGCTCGTGGTCGTAGAGGGGGTTGAGGGCGATGAGGCCAAGGCCGGTCTCGGCGATCGCCATCAGGCCCTCGGCGCACTGTTCCGGCGTTCCGTAGACGCCGACGCGCTCGGCGCGCTGTCCACTGCCGGAGTGCATCGTGAACCAGGGCTGCATGCGCCGCAGGGCCGTCTCCGGGTCGTCCTCTACGCCGATGAAGACGCGCTTCGACGTGGTGAACGTTGCGGGGTCGCGTCCGTGGGCTTCCAGGTGGGCGCGCATCGCTTCCTGCTCTTCCAGGAATCGGGCTGTGGACGTGGCGCCCGCGCCCATCCAGCCGTCGCCGAGCCGTGCGGCGCGGTCGAGCGCGGCGGGGGCGTGGCCGCCGAACCAGAGCGGGATGCGCTGCTGGACGGGCGTGGGGCTGATGAAGGCGTCGTCCAACTGCCAGAAGCGACCGTTGAACGTGACGCGCTCGCCGGTCCAGAGGCGCTGCATCAGCACCAACCCCTCCTCGAAGCGGGAGGCCTTGCCTGCCGCCGGAGCGCCGAACGCCTCGGAGAAGGGCGCGCCGGTCGCGTTCCCCATGCCGACCCCGGCGATGAGGCGCCCGTTCGAGAGGCGGTCGAGGGTCGCGAGGCTCTTGGCGAGGTTGATGGGGTTGCGCAGGACGCTGATGAGGACGGAGCTGCCGAGGAGCGCTCTGTCCGTGAGGGCGGCGGCGTAGGAGAGCAGGGGGATGGGAGCGAGGTCGTTGTGGGCGTTGATGGCCTGCTCGACGACCCAGCAGCTGTGGTAGCCCAGCTCCTCGACAGCGGCGAAGAAGGGCGGCAGCACGGCGACGTCGATCTCGCCGGGGAACCGCTGGGGTATGGCGATGCCGAAGCGCAGGTTGGGGTCGATGATGGCGTGCTCTCCCTACGTGCGGTCTGCGCCTACTTGCCCAGGATGTTGAGCGCGGCGCCGGCGCGGAACCACTCGAGCTGCTCGCCGCTCATGGTGTGGGTGAGCTCGATCTCCTCGTCGCCCCCCTCGAAGTGGTGGATGACTGCGCGGATGGGCTTGCCGGGCGCAATCTCGTCCAGGCCGGTGATGCTGATGGTGTCGGCCTCGAAGATCTTGTCGTAGTCGTCCGGGTCGGCGAAGGTGAGGGGGAGGATGCCCTGCTTCTTGAGGTTGGTCTCGTGGATACGGGCGAAGCTGCGGACGATGACGGCCCTGGCGCCAAGGAGGCGCGGCGACATCGCGGCGTGCTCGCGGGAGCTGCCCTCGCCGTAGTTGAAGTCGCCGACGGCGACCCAGCCGAGTCCGTGCTCCTTGTAGTAGCGGGCGACCTGCGGGAAGGGGGCGCGCTCGCCGGTGACCTGGTTGAGTCCCTCGCCGCGCTCGTCGGTGAAGGCGTTGACCGCGCCGAGGAAGGCGTTGTCGCTCAGCCGTTCCAGGTGGCCGCGGAAGCGCAGCCACGGCCCGGCGGGGGAGATGTGGTCGGTCGTGCACTTGCCCTTGGCCTTCACGAGCACCTGCACGCGCTCGAAGTCGTTGCCGTCCCAGCGCGGGAAGGGCGAGAGGACCTGCAGGCGCGTCGATTCCGGGTCGACGTTCACGACGATGCCGCTGCCGTCGTCGGCGGGAGGCTCGTAGCCGAAGCCGCGTCCCGCGAAGCCGTCCTCCGGCACCTCGGGCGCCTCGCCGGGCGGGTCGAGCTTGAACGGCTGGCCGTCGGCGCCGGTGAGGGTGTCGGTCATCGGGTTGAACGAGAGCCGTCCGGCCAGGGCGAACGCGGTGACGATCTCCGGGCTGGCGATGAAGTTCATGGTGGAGGGGTTGGCGTCGTTGCGGGCCGGGAAGTTGCGGTTGAACGACGTGACGATGGAGTTGACGTCGCCGGGGTTGATGGTGGGGCGCTTCCACTGTCCGATGCAGGGGCCGCAGGCGTTGGCCATGACGCTGGCGCCGACGGACTCGAGCGCGGCCATCTGTCCGTCGCGCTGGATCGTGGCGTTGACGGCCTCTGAGCCGGGGGTGACGAGGAAGTCGACCGCCACCCCGACGCCGTGCTCGGCGGCCTGCCGGGCGACGTTCGCGGCGCGGGAGACGTCCTCGTAGGAGGAGTTGGTGCAGGAGCCGATGAGGGTGGCCGAGAGCCGGTCCGGGTAGTTCTCCTTGATGACGGCGTCGGCGAGTTCGGAGATGGGGCGCGCGAGGTCGGGCGTGTGCGGGCCGACGACGTGCGGTTCCAGCGTGTCGAGGTCAATCTCGATGACGCGGTCGAAGTACTTCTCCGGCTCGGCCTCGACCTCGGCGTCGGCGGCGAGCAGGTGTGCGTACCTGTCGGCGAGTCCGGCGAGCTCGGGGCGTCCGGTCGCACGGAGGTAGGCGGCGGCGTGGCCGTCGTAGGGGAAGATGGAGGTGGTCGCGCCGAGCTCGGCGCCCATGTTGCAGATGGTCGCCTTGCCGGTCGCGCTCATGGAGTTGACGCCGGGGCCGAAGTACTCGACGACGGCGTTGGTGCCGCCGGAGACGGTGAGGATGCCGGCGAGCTTGAGGATGACGTCCTTGGGAGCGGTCCAGCCGCTCATGGAGCCGGTGAGCTTCACGCCGATGAGGCGCGGGTAGAGCACCTCCCAAGGGAAGCCGGCCATGACGTCGACAGCGTCCGCGCCGCCGACGCCGGAGGCGAACGCGCCGAGCCCGCCCGCGTTGGGGGTGTGGGAGTCGGTGCCGATGATCATGAGGCCGGGGAAGGCGTAGTTCTCCAGGATGACCTGGTGGATGATGCCGGAGCCGGGCCCCCAGAAGCCGAGGCCGTACTTCGCGGCTGAGGAGCGGAGGAAGTCGTAGACCTCGCGGCTCTCGCTCTTGGCGAGGTTGGTGTCGGCGAGGGCGCCCTCGAACGCGGTGATGAGGTGGTCGCAGTGGACGGTGGTTGGGACGGCGGTGGTGGGCTTGCCGGCCTGCATGAACTGGAGGATGGCCATCTGGCCGGTGACGTCCTGCAGTCCGACCCGGTCCGGCCGGAGGTTGAGGTAGCTCTCGCCGGGGAGGAGGTCGGCGTCGCCGGGATCGTCGAGGTGTCCGAGCAGGACCTTCTCGGCGTAGGTGAGCGGTCGTCCGAGGCGGTCGCGCACGGTCCGGAGCCGCTGCTCCATCTTCTCGTACGCCTCCTCGACGAATGCTGGTGTGGAATCAACCAAAGGAGCGGCCATGTGCAATCATCCTCCGCGATGCGTTTGTGCGTAACGGCTAGATTATCACGGCGCGGTGCGGGTTGCGCCGAGTGCGGGGCGTTGGTTCACCCTCACCCGCCACGCTGCCGCGCGGCGACCTCTCCCAAGGGGAGAGGTGGGCTGCGAGGTTCCTGCCTACGCAGGAACGACGGGTCCCTGCTAACCCAACTCCGCGACGGCTGCGGCGAGGTCGAGCGTGCCGAGGTAGATGGCGGCGCCGATGATGGCGCCCTCCGCCCCTATGTTGGCGAGCGTGCGCAGGTGGTCTATCTCGGCGATGCCGCCGGAGGCGATGATGCGCGATCCGCCCGCGGCATCGGCCCGCTCCACCATGTCGGCTACGGCTGAGAAGTTCGGGGAGGTGAGGGTGCCGTCGCGGGTGATGTCGGTGTAGATGAAGCGGCGCACCCCCATGTCCGCCATGCGGTTGAGCAGGTCGGGCGCGGGGATAGCGCCACTCTCCGTCCATCCCGCGACGGAGGCGATGCCTTCCCTGGCATCGATGCCAACGATGACGCGCTCCGCGCCGTGGGCGGCAAGCGTCTGCTCGATGAGCTCGGGTTCTTCGACGGCGGCGGTGCCGAGCACGACGCGGTCGACGCCGTCGGCTATGGCCTCGGCGATGACGCCGGCTGATCGAAGGCCGCCGCCGAGCTCGATGGGGATGCCGACCGCGGCGGCGACGGCGCGCACCTCGGCGGCCTGCGTGCGCCGTCCCTCCCGCGCGCCGTCCAGGTCCACAACGTGGATGCGGGGCGCGCCGTCGGCCTCGAAGCCGCGCGCGACGCCGACGGGGTCGTCGCCGAACGTGGTCTGGCGGTCGTAGTTGCCCTGCAGGAGCCGGACGACGGCTCCGCCGCGCAGGTCTATGGCGGGGATGATCTCCATGGCGTCAGGCTCGCTCCTGCACGAGGTGTTTGACGAAGTTGTCGTAGAGCATGAGGCCCGGCGCGCCGCTCTTCTCCGGATGGAACTGGGTGGCGACGACGTTGTCCCGAGCGATGAAGCTGGTGAAGTCGACGCCGTAGGTCGTCTCGCCCGCTATCCACGAGGGATCGTCCGGCGCGGCGTAGTAGGAGTGGACGAAGTAGAAGTAGCTCTCCTCCGGCACGCCGTCGAACAGCGGGTGCGGCTGCCTGAGGGCGACGGAGTTCCAGCCCATGTGCGGCACCTTCAGCCCCGAGTTGAAGCGCCGGACGTAGCCGGGCACGATGCCGAGGGCGGGAGTGTCGCCTTCCTCGGAGTGGTCGAGCAGTAGTTGCAGGCCGAGGCAGACGCCGAAGAACGGCCTGCCGTCCGCTATCCAGTTACGGATAGGGTCGGCCATGCCATGGGCGTTGAGCGCCGCGACAGCCTGCGGCGACGCGCCCTGTCCGGGAAAGACGACCGCCGAGGCGGAGTCGAGTTCGCCGGGTGAGGAGACGAAGCGCGCGGGGTATCCGAGGCGCTCGAACGCCTTCTGGACGCTCCGGAGGTTGCCCGCACCGTAGTCTATGATCGCAATGGGGCCCACGGAGAGATTCTAGCAGGGGCTGCTCAGAGGACGCGGTAGGCCCAGACGTAGTACCAGATGTCGGGTTCGCCGTTGGGCATGGGCTGGAAGGGATCCGTCTGTTCGACGAGCTCCCACTTGCCCGCCTCTGCGAGCGCGTTCTGCTTCACGTCGAAGCCTGCCTCCGTGTAGTAGTCCGTGCGTATGGTGAAGACGATGCAGCCCCCGGGCTTCGTTATGCGGACGAGCTCGTCGAGCGACTCCGCCGGGGCGTGGCCGAAGGTGAACGTGCC
This sequence comes from Dehalococcoidia bacterium, assembly GCA_965220655.1. GTDB lineage: Bacteria > Chloroflexota > Dehalococcoidia > Lucifugimonadales > Australimonadaceae > Bin16. The sequence continues at coordinate 199,194 of CBDCQO010000008.1, forward strand.
GACGCAAGTCGTGGAGTCGAAGGCGTCGGTCTCGAACGAGAGCGGCTTGCCGAGTTCGCCGACGACGAGTTCCTCGTAGACGAACTTCTCATTGGCGGTCATCAACATGCCGGGAGAGAGGTCGAGCGCGGTGATGCGCTTGAAGCCGAGCCGCGCGAGCTCCTGGCCGACCATGCCGGTGCCCGCGCCTGCGTCGAGCAGTTTGGCCTCGGGGTCCGAGATGTACTTCGCCAGCGTTTCCGCCGCTGTGCGCGGGCCGATGAAGCCGAGCGATTCGAGGTCGGCGTCGTAGTCGGTGGCCCAGCCGTCGTACTCGGTGGTCAGTTCGTCGTAGTCCTTCGAGTCGTAGACCCGCTGGATGCGTTCGGTGCGCGCCTTGTCAGACGTCATGGCATTGCCTCCGTGCGTGTGTTGGGTTCGCAGGCTACCACGGTCGGGCAGGAGATACCGAACGTCGATGGATAGGATGAGTGAGAGATTCCTCGACTACGCCTGCGGCTCCGCTCGGAATGATTCGATGCGGGTCAGTCGGTGCGGCGGCGGAGCGGGGCGAAGAGGAAGATGAGCGCGCCGGGGGCGGCGACGATGCCTCCGAGCCAGAAGATGCTTCGGTACGAGTCCGTGAGGTCGACGACGATCCCCATGACGATGGCGCCGACCGTCGCGCCGCTCAGGCTGCTGAGGAACATGATGCCAACCGTCGAACCCTGCAGGCCGGGCGGCGAGGCGTCCATGGCGGTGGCGTTTACGACGTCCTGGCTCGACCAGAGGAAGAGTCCGATGAAGGCGAGGGCGAGCGTGATGACGAGGACCTCGGCCTGGAGGGCGATGGACGTGAACGGCAGGGTGAAGTCCAACGCGATCGTGTTCTCGCCGAAGGCCGCTATGACCAGCATGCCCACGCCGATGACGAGCATAGCGGCGACGATGGGAAGCCGCCGTCCGATGCGATCCGAGAAGTAGCCGAAGAGCGGCCCGAAGGCTACGCCGAGGAGCGTGAGCAGTCCGACGTGGAGACCGACGCCGAAGCTGTCCATGTCCAGACCGTCATCCAGCGCGAGGTAGACCGGCATGAAGCTGACGAGTCCGAAGTGGGAGAAGGAGCGCGTGAAGTTGGCGTAGGCGAGGCTGACGTAGACGGGGTACCTGAGCAGGCGTATGGGGTCCGACAGGCGGGGGAGCTGGGTCTGGGACTCGTGTCGCTGCCTCGGCGCACCTGCGAGGAGCCAGAACATGAAAAGCGAGATGGCGACGGCCGGGATGAAGCTGAGGAGGGTGTAGAGCCGCCAGTCGTCGGCGAGCCAGAAGGCGAGGACGAAACCGACGCCGAGCGGGCCGAGCGCCTCGCCCGCGCCCGAGCCTGAGCCGTGGAAGGCGATGGCCATACCTCTGCGGTCGGGGAACCGCGTGCTGAGCATGGAGATGGCCGGCGGATGCCAGAACGAGGCGGCGAGCCCCCCGATAGAAGCAAGCGCGACGACCGGCCAGACCCACGGCGCGAGGCCGGAGAGCATCATGAAGAGCGCGGCGAAGAAGAAGGAGAGCGGGAGTATCCAGTGCCAGTAGCCGCTGAGCCTGTCCGACACGTAACCGACGAAGAAGTTGGGGAAGCCGCCGCCGAACTGCTTGATGATGGCGATGGCGGTGACGCCCGTGGCGGTGAGCTCGTACTCCTCGACGATGAGGGGGAGGAAGACGGCGAAGGCGGCGATGTACCAGTGCTTGAGCCCGTGGCCGACAGCGATGGTGGCGATGTAGGTGGGCCCGGCCGCGCGGAACGACTGGGGGCCGGGGAGTGCTGATGCGTCGCTTGCCATGGGGATGCCATGATAGCACCTGCTATCCTCGCGACATGTACGTCATCGGCACGGCAGGGCACGTGGACCACGGGAAGTCGACGCTCGTGCAGGCGCTCACGGGCATCGACCCGGACCGCCTCGCCGAGGAGAAGCGGCGCGGCATGACCATCGAGCTGGGCTTCGCGTGGGTGACGCTGCCCAGCGGACGCGAAGTGAGCATCGTGGACGTGCCGGGACACGAGCGCTTCATCAAGAACATGCTCGCAGGCGTCGGGGGTATCGACCTGGCGCTGCTGATCGTGGCGGCGGACGAGTCGGTGATGCCGCAGACGCGCGAGCACCTGGCGATACTCGACCTGCTTGGCGTGCGGCGCGGGCTCGCGGTCATCACGAAATCCGACCTCGCGGACGCCGACATCCTGGCGCTGGTGCAACTGGAGGTCGAGGAATTGCTGGCGGCGACAACGCTCGCGGGGTCGCCGGTGCACGCGGTCTCCGCGACGACCGGCGACGGCGTGCCGGAGCTCGCCGCCGCGATCGACGCCGCGCTGGACGAGACGCAGCAGCGCCGCGACGTGGGGCGTCCGCGCCTGCCGGTCGACCGCTCGTTCGCGGTTGCAGGGTTCGGCACCGTGGTGACGGGCACGCTCATCGACGGCTCGCTGGAGGCGGGGCAGCCGGTGGAGGTCGTGCCGGGCGGCGTGCAGGGGCGCATCCGCGGGCTGCAGTCGCACCGGCAGAAGATCGACGCCGCCACGCCGGGCAACCGGGTGGCGGTGAACCTGAGCGGCGTGAGCGCGCAGGAGATAGCCCGGGGGGGCGTGCTGACGAGACCGGGCTGGCTGCGGGCCACGCGCGCGGTGGACGTTCGCCTCCACCTGCTGAACGACGCGCCGCACGGCATCCGCCACAACTTCCCCGCGACGTTCCACGCGTTCGCCGCCGAGGCCCCGGCGAAGGTGCGGCTGCTGGAGGACGACGAACTCGCGCCCGGCGGCGAGGCGTGGGCGCAGGTGTGGCTGGAGGAGCCGGTTGCCGTCGTGCGCGGCGACCACTTCGTGCTGCGGTCGGCGGACGCGACGCTCGGCGGCGGGACGGTCGTGGACGTGGACGTGAAGCGCCACCGCCGCCGCCGCGCACCGCTGTTCGAGCGGCTGTCGCGCCTCGCGGAAGGGAGCCCGACGGCGCAGTTGGTGTCGGCGCTCGAGGACCAGGAGCCCGCGAGCGTCGGGTCGCTCGCTCGCCGCGTCAACGTCTCGGAGGCGGAGGCGCTGGCGCTCGCGCGGGAGGCGGTGGCCGAAGGCACGGCGATCGCGCTCGGCGCCGAAGGGGTTACGGTCGGAGCGCAACTCTACACAGCAGCAGGGTGGGGACGGTTATGCGGGCAGGTGCGCTCAACGCTCGGAGCGTTCCATCGTGAGTTTCCGCTGCGCGAGGGGATAACGCGGGAGGAGCTGCGCAGCAGACTCGGCCTGCGGGGGAACGCGGCGCAGCCCGCGCTCGACCGGCTGGTCGCGGACGGCGTCGTGAGCGCGTCGGGGGGCCTGCTGCGGTTGCCGGAGCACAGTGTGGAGGTCACGCCGCAGCAGCGAACAACGATGGACGCCTACGTCGCCTCGCTGGAGCGAGACCCGTTCCCACAGGAAGGGCCAACGATCGCGCCGGAGTTGCTGGCGCTGCTTGCGGAGCAGGGGCGCGTGGTGCGCGCGGCGCAGGGCGTCGTGTTCGACGCCGCGACGTACGAGCGCATCGCTGGTGAGGTGACGTCGCTGCTCCGCGCGCAGGGCAAAGTGACGGTCGCGGAAGTCCGCGACCTGCTGGGCACGTCGCGGAAGTACACACTCGCGCTGCTGGAGCACCTGGACGACGAGAAGGTCACGCGCCGCGTCGGCGACGAGCGGATGCTGCTGGGAGACTAGGCGGTTGCCCCCGCCGTTGGGCGGGCTGCGCCGTTGCGCCAGAGACCGCGGGCCACTACTTCCTCCGCTATCTGCACCGCGTTGGTCGCCGCGCCCTTGCGGAGGTTGTCGGAGACGAGCCAGAGCGCGAGCCCGTTCGGAAGAGCTACGTCCTCGCGGATGCGTCCGACGAACACCTCGTCCCTGCCCTCGCCGTCGAGCGGCATCGGGTAGGCGTTCGTAGCCGGGTCGTCCACGACGGCGATGCCGGGGTAGTTCGCGAGCAGCTCGCGCGCCTCTCCCACGCTTATGGGGCGCTCGAACTCGATGTTGACCGCCTCGCTGTGGCAGACGCGCACGGGCACGCGAACGCAGGTCGCCGAGACCGGCAGGTCCGGCTCGTGCAGGATCTTCCGCGTCTCGTTCAGCATCTTCATCTCTTCGGAGGTGTGTCCGCCGTCGCGGAACGAGCCGACGTGCGGGAGAAGGTTGAAGGCGATGGGGTGTGGGTACTGGTCGGTGGTGGCCTCGGCACCCGCGAAGTAGTCGCGCGACTGCTGTTCCAGCTCGGCCAGGGCGGCTGCGCCGGTGCCGGTCACGGACTGGTAGGTCGCCGCGATGACGCGGCGGATGTGGCTCGCTTGCCGGAGGGCATCCAGCACCATGACTAGCGGGGTAGTGGAGCAGTTGGGGATGGCGAGGATGCCGTTGTGGGCGTCCACGTCGTCCGCGTTAATCTCGGGCACGACGAGCGGCACGCCCGGGTCCATGCGCCAGACGCCGCTGTCATCGATGACGACGCAGCCGCGCTCCTTCGCGGCGAGCGCCATGTCGCGGCTGATGTCGTCGTTCGCGGAGATGAAGGCGATGTCGGACTCGGCGAAGACTTCGGGCGTCGTCTCCTCCACCGTGAGTTCCTCACCCTTGAAGAGCACCTTCCTGCCGATGGAGCGCGGGGACGCGGTGAGGCGAAGGCTCTCCATGGGGAAAGCGTGCTCCTCCAGCACGGCCAGGGCAACCTTGCCGACCGCGCCGGTGGCGCCGACGATGGTTACGCTCGGGTGGGCCACGGCGGTGTCTCCTTCACCTCGCCCTTTGGCAAGGCTCGTACTCGTTAGATGATACCAGAGGAGGCGTCAGGCGTGGTTCGATAGGCTCACCACGAACGGGCCAATCTCTGGAGTGCTCGAAGCCACCAATGCTCCCAATGCCCAGAATTAGCGGGGGTGGCTCATTGATGAGAGGGCTGGAACATCCAACAAACTCGCTATCGTGATCGAGGCACCAGCACGCATTGTGCCTGATCGCTGTCTCCCGGCACGAGACGAAGGTCAGGCACCAATCCAGACGACAAGGTTCGCTGGATGCCTTCGAGGTCGGCGAGGCGGGCGGACGGGAAATAGGTCCGGATTCGTCCTATTGGAATCGTTACGTCTTCCAGTTCGAGCCGACTGTCTTGCTCAATGATGAATTGCTGTGGAAGGCCATTCAAAAGTCCGTCTAGCTCGGATCCCCACCGATTCAAGCTCAGGGTGAATGACTCCCATGTGAGGTCGATGCTCTCACCCTTTAGCAAAGTCGCCGCCCTGACAGTCTCTTCTCCTGCCTCAAGAATGGAAGACGGCCGCATTTCTCGATAAAGGCCACTAGTGTCCTGAAGGTAGGCGAGCGCCTCAACGACTTGGTCGAACCTTTCATCTACCAGAGAGAGTGCCCCTACTTGACTGCGCATCTCGGGAACCCCAGGCCAGCGAATCACAAGGTCATGGGGTGCATGCAGCGCGATTAGCCATCTGCAGAGTGGAACTAGAGAAGAAGGGAGAATTGGCTTGGGAGTCAATCGGAATGTGATAGTGAACTCTCTAGTTGTGAAGTTTATCGTTATGCGAGTCTTCAACCAGCCACTACTGTCAGTTCCACTAAGGATTGATCCCCTGAGTCCTGTAGTCTGTTCGTTGAGGTGGATTGGGCAGCTAGCTAAGAGCGTGTCGCCGTCCATAACTTCAAGTGCGATGGCTATCGCCTCGCTGAGCCCTTTGTTGGTGGAAAAGAGATCTATCTCACCACCAGCGAAGTTCCCTCCGAGACCGGACGGTGCATCAACCATAATGCTGCCGATCAAGTGAGGTGGTATCTTGACGTCTAGCCCGTAATCCAGCGCGTTCTGGACGACTTCGTTATCTGGCCCGACGACGAACTCAATATCTATGGTAATTGGTCGATCGTTGACAGCCCCGTAGTACTTTGGATAGACATCAACTCTAACGTCGGCGAAACTAACAGCAATAACAACGTCCGATGGCCAGTTATTCACTGCACCTGTTCCTGTAGCTATTTCGTATCTGTAATGAGGATCAATCTCGTTCAAACGTTCCCGTAGCGTCCGGATACGCACAATTGCATCATGGACATCAGTAACCATGGCATGTTCATTCTGCAGTTCTCGAAGCAGGCGGATCACCTCATCGCTTGCGCCTTCGATGAAATATCGTCGGATGTCTGGAAAAGCGGACATTTTCTCGTCCAACCATGTCTTCCCGAGCCACCTGATTGGAAAAGAGTATGTTTGACCCAGTTGATGGAACCAACGTTCTTCACTGGGAGTGGGGTCGATAGGCACGACGAGTGTCCACCGCGTCGGACCAAGGGCTGCGGCCCGATCCAGCGATCGGATTGCCTGTTTACGCCGAGTGGATGTCATTCTGCCAGTGAAGGACTTTAGCTCAAAAGCGTCGACAATTTGGTCGTTCTGATAGCTAACGATTTGCACATCCCGCCCGCCATCACCGCCAGTGCCATCGATTCTCTGGGCGTCTGGGTGAAGTCGGCTGAGCAGAACCGAAACCATATCCTCGTACCCGCGAGGTTCAACCTCACTCCAACGGATCGCCATATGCTAATTCTCTCACACGAGTGCGCAGTTTGTCTGGCGTGTCTCTAGAATGACCGACATCGTCGTGTCCATCACCATCGGCCACCATGGAGTCTCTCTACAGGGTTCTCTTGCATTTCCCCCCGCAGAGCCGTAAGGTAGGCGCATGTCAGACCTAACGTGCACGTGCGGCGGTGGCCTGTTCCGGCTGGAGGAGATTCTCAGCGAGGACGGCGCGAGTAGCCTTGTGGCGCAATGCGTGAGGTGTGGCCGTCGCATCGAGTACGAGTTGGGAGATGGCGATGACTACTGGCGGTAGCCGTTGGATAGAGCGATGCACAGGGACAGGCACGTCATGGACGCGCACGGGCAGGGACGGCGAGGAACTGTGGCTGTACCGCTCGGCGCAAGGCTGGCAGTGGGGAGTGTTCGCGGGCTACGGCGGCATGGACTATCGGCGCATCGCGCACTCCGGCATGACGCGGGAGGAATGGGACGCGTTCCGCGCCATCCCTGCCAACTGGCCGGACGCCCGTGCCGTCGTTCGCGGCGTCCGTGCCATCATCCTCTCCGGCTTCATGCCGTGCGGGATATGCGGCGAGCGAGAGTACGTCGATGGGGACGAGCATCAGTGCGTGACGGTTGACCACATCTGCGAGCGGGCAGACGGCGGCGACAACTGGCCGGGGAATCTCCAGCCCGCACACCGCATCTGCAACGTTCGCAAGGGGAACGCTGCCAAGCGGAGGCGACGCAATGCCGCGTGACGACAAGGGCCGCTGGTATCCGAGCGCGCACGCCGGAATCCCCATCGGTGAGGTGGTCGGGGTATGCGCGGGCTACACGCTCAAGCCTTGCGGTGAACCGCTGCGTCTATGGGGTAGCCATCCGGCGCAGTACGTGATCTGCGTGCACGGGTGCGGCTACATCGGGAGGGCGGCATGATGCCCGTCTACGTCAAGGTGGGCAGGCAAGAGGGAAGCCGCCTGATGCGCCTGTGCGGCGCGTGTAGACGCCCCGCGCCAACGTACCTGTGGGTTGACTCATTCGGCGGCGTTGCGCGCCTCTACGAGCCTCACAACGGGCTACCAGTCTGCCATCACGTCGGGAGGACACTCCGGCCATGAGCCACAAGTGCGGAGGTCCGTCGTGCAAGCGCGTCACCGGCGAACGCTGCGATACGTGCCGACGTGGGGGAAACGGCCATGCCGAACCGCTGCCCGTCAGCCGTGAGATTCACCCGCACGCTACTCCGGCGCAAGTGGGCGCAGCCGTCGATATGTACTTTGACGGCCTCTCCTACCAGCGGACGGCGGACAACATCGCGGAGCACTTTGACCGCAAGACCAACCCCGCAACCGTCTACCGCTGGGTGCAAGAGCAGACCAAGCGCGCCACAGACCTTGTGCGGGATATGAAGGTGCGGACGGGCGGCGAGTGGGTAGCGGATGAGCTGGTCGTGCGGGTGGGTGGCAAGAACTACTGGCTGTTCAACGTCATGGACGCCAAGACGCGCTATGTGCTCGCGGCGTACCTCTCGCCGGAGCGCACGACGCGGGCTGCTGCTACTGCGCTGGCAATGGCGCGAGAGCGGGCAGAGAACGCGCCGGACGTAGTGAAGACGGACGGCCTGCCGTCGTACCAGGAGGGCGTTCGCGTGGCGTTCCCTGTGCACGGCGTCAAGCACGTCGTGAGTCAGGGGATACGGGCGTCAATCAACAACAACCTCTCGGAGCGTCTACAGGGGACGTTCCGAGACCGAGACAAGACCTTGCGCGGGCTGAAGAAGCGGGAGAGCGGGCAGACCTACATTGACGGGCTGGTGCTCCACTACAACTACTTCCGTCCGCACGAGGGATTGAACGGCAAGCGGCCAGCGGAAAGCGCGGGGGCGGTTATCCCGTTCGCGGGCTGGCGGGACGTTGCCGAGATGGAGGTGAAGGCGTGAAGCCCCCCCGCAAATGCAAGAGAACCCTCTACAGCCCCATGAGCTTGTCCAGCCCCACGGTGAGGCCGGACAGGCCGCCGACCTTGCGGACGGCCATGAGGACGCCGGGCATGTAGCACTCGCGGTCGGTGGTGTCGTGGCGAAGGGAGAGAGTCTGCCCCGGCCCACCGAACGTGACCTGGTGGTGGGCCATGCGTCCGGGCATGCGCGCGGCGTGGATGCTGATGCCCTCGTAGTCGCCGCCGCGTGTGCCCTCCAGCGGCTCGCGCTCCGGGTCGTTGTGAGCGAACCGTTCCGGGTGCGCCTCGTGCACCGCCTTCGCGATGCCGAGCGCCGTGCCGGACGGCGCGTCCACCTTCATCTCGTGGTGCTCTTCGACGATGTCCGCATACTCGAAGTACGGGGCGGCGAGCGCGGCCAGCTTCGTAAGCAGCACTGCGCCTATCGTAAAGTTCGGAGCGAGGAAGCCGCCGAGGTTGCGCTCGTCGCAGAGCGCGCCGATGCGCTCGATTTGCTCCGGCGTGAACCCTGTGGTGCCGATGACGGGCCTCGTTCCGAGGCCGAGCGCCTGCGGGAGCATGTCGAGCGTCGCCTGCGCGAGGCTGAAGTCGACGATCGCGTCCGACGGTTGCGCTGTCAGCGCTTCCTGGACGCCGGTGTAGTAGGGGACATCGACAGGCAGCGCCGCCAGTTGGTCCGGCGGGACGCGGTCGATGGCCACGGTGAGCGTCATGTCAGGCGCTCCTGCGACGGCGCGGAGCACCTCGCGTCCGACGCGGCCCGCCGCGCCGTGCACCGCTACGCGAATCGCGGGGTTGGTGGTCGTCATCGCTCACCCTCGCAGGCTCAGGAGCGCGGGCCCATCCCCATGGACGAACCGCCGGCCTGCCGCATGCGCTCGGCCATCTCCGTGTCGACGCCGCGCCGCCACTCCCGCTTCGCAGGGTCTTCCACGTTGACGTGCAGGGTGCCGATGCCGCCGACGGTGAAGTCGAGGCGGTCGCCGTCCTGCAGCGCGCCGAGTCCCTGGTGGTTGGTGCCGGTGCTGATGACGTCCCCGGCGCGCAGGTGGGCGATGCGGGAGATGAACTCGATGCACTCCGGGATCTTGTGCGCCATGTCGTCCGTGTTGAATGCCTGCCGGTCCTCGCCGTTGTTCGCGATGTGCAGGCTCACGTCGTGCGGGTCGGGGATCTCGTCCTTCGTGACGATGAACGGCCCCATGGGCCCGAACGTGGGCCAGGACTTCACCTGGAAGAAGCTGGTGCGCCCGCCGGGCTCGAAGCCGCGGGCGGAGACGTCGATGAAGCCGGTGTAACCGAACACCTTGTCCATCGCCTCTTCCTGAGAGACGTTCTTCGCTTCGGAGCCCATCACGACGGCGAGCTCGGCCTCGTGGTGGAAGATGGTGGCGTGGCAGTCGGGGCTGAGGTGGACAGTGTCGCCGTCGCCGATGACGCAGTCGGACGACTTCTGGAAGCAGTCGATCTCCGGCATGGGGCGCTGGCCGAACTCGAGGTAGTTCACGGCCATGCAGAAGATCTGGTCAGGCCGGGGGATGGGCGGGCGGATGCGGACGCTGCTCAGCGGCACGCCCTCCGAGACGTCGCAGAGCTTCTGGAACGGGTCGCGCACCTGCTCGAAGTGGGAGATGACGAGTTGGATCATCTCCTGCGCGCCGTGGGCGTGCACCCCAGCCAGCGCCTCCGAAACGTCCACGATGTGGGTGTCGTTCTTGACGACGCCGAGCGTCCAGTCGTTGAAAAAGCCAAGTTTCATACGCGTCTGCTCCTCCGTCTCGATTGTGTTGTGTGGCGCGTGTCAGCGCAGGATGATGGGCCGCACGACGATGCTCTCGTCGCGGCGCGGGCCGGTGGATATGAGGTCTATAGGGCAGCCTATCACGTCCTCTATGCGGCGGACGTAGGCCTTCGCCTCGGGCGGCAGTTGGGACAACTCCGTGATCCCCGCCGTTGGCGCGCTCCAGCCGGGCATCTCCTCCCAGACCGGAGTGGCGCGCTCCAGCAAGCCGGGCTCGCTGGGGAAGCGGTGGATGCGCTTGCCGTCCGCGTCGTAGGCGGTGCAGATCTTCACGGGGTCGATGCCGTCCAGCACGTCGAGCCGCGTAAGGACGGCGGACGTGAAGCCGTTGATGGTTGCGGAGTAGCGCGCCGCGAGGCCGTCGAACCAGCCGACGCGCCGGGGGCGCCCGGTCGTCGTGCCGTACTCCCACGCGCGCTCACGGATGTCGTGACCCACCTCGTCGTCGAGTTCGGTGGTCATGGGTCCCGCGCCGACGCGAGTGGAGTACGCCTTGAAGACGCCGATGATGCCGACGATCTCGCGCGGCGAGATGCCGAGGCCGGTGCACGCTCCGCCGATGGAGACCGACGACGACGTGACGAAGGGGTAGGTGCCGTGGTCGAGATCGAGCATGGCGCCCTGCGCGCCTTCCAGCACGACGCGTGCCCCGCGCGCGAGCCTGTCCAGGATGCGGTGCTCCACGGACGCGACGTACGGCCGCAGGGCGTCGCCCCACTGGCGCACCTGAGCGAGCAGGGCGTCGAAATCTATCGGCTCTGCGTCGAACACCCCCGTGAGGAGGCGGTTCTTCTGCGCGACGACGCTCTCCAGTCGGGATGCGAGGTACGTCTCGTCGAGCAGGTCGCCGAGCCGGATGCCGGTGCGCGCGACCTTGTCCACGTACGTCGGGCCGATGCCGCGCCCCGTGGTGCCGAGGGCGTCGCTGCCGCGGGCTTTCTCCTCCAACTGGTCGAGGAGGATGTGGTAGGGCATCACGATGTGGGTGTGGTCGCTGATGAAGAGGCGGCTGGTGTCCACGCCCCGCTCGTTCAGGCTCTCCAGTTCACCCAGCAGCACGACGGGGTCGAGCACGACGCCCGGCCCGATGACGGCGTCCACGTGCGGGCGGAAGATGCCGGAAGGTATGAGATGGAGGGCAAACTCGCCCTTCTCGTTGATGACCGTATGGCCGGCGTTGCTGCCGCCGGAGTAGCGAACGACGACGTCCGCCTCCTCCGCGAGGAAGTCGACGACCTTTCCTTTGCCCTCGTCGCCCCATTGGGCGCCGACGATGCCGTAAGCGGGCATCGCAACACTCCTTACTCGTTCCCGGGGAACGTCCCGATAACACACTACCGGCCTGCGCCATAGCCGGGCGCAGGCCGGATGGCAGTATAGCAGAGCAGGCGGTGTGTTATGACAAGAGCGCGTCGCTGGCGAGGGCGACCGCCCCCAGCGCACCTGCCTCCGCGCCGAGCGCAGGTGGGACGACGGGCGTGAGCTTGCCGATGCCCGCGAACGACTGCTCGCGCATGAGGGCTACGGCAGGTGCGATGTAGGCGTCCCACTCGTTGGAGAGGCCGCCGCCGATGATGATCTTCGCTGGGTTGAGCAGGTTCACGAGGCTCGTGAGGCCCGCGCCCAGGTAGACGATGGCGTCGGCGACGATGTCCTGCGCGAGTGCATCTCCGGAGCGGCAGGCTGCGAAGACGTCGCGAGCGGTCAACCCTTCCTGGTTGGTGTCGTGCAACGCGGCGCTCATGGAGGAACGCTCTCCGGCGGTGATCCGTTCCGTTGCGATGCGCGCCAGCGCCGTGCCCGAGCAGAGCGACTCCCATGCGCCGGGCGTCGTGCTCGCGCCGTAAGGGCCGTGGGCGTCCACGGTCATGTGCCCGACCTCTCCGGCGTACCCGGCCGACCCAGTGAAGAGCCTGCCGTCGATGATGATCCCGGCGCCGATGCCGGTGCTGATGGTGAGGAAGACGAGGTCCTGCACGCCCTTGCCCGCGCCGTAGCGCTGTTCCCCGAGCGCGGCGATGTTCGCGTCGTTGCCGATGGCAACCGGCATATCGAGCAGCCGGCTGAGCATCGCGACCACGGGCGTATTCGACATCGTGGACAGGTGGGGGGAGTGCACGATGGTACCGGCGTGCGCATCTATGGCGCCGGCGGCGGCCACGCCTGCGGAGCCGATGTCGTTCGTCCCCAGCCCCGCCTGCGTCATGGCCGCACGGGCGGTCTCCGCCATCGCGGATATGACGCGTTCCGCCTTGTCCCGTGACGGCGTCTCCGCGACGGCGGACGCGAGCGTCGTGCCGTCCGGTCGTGCGGCGAGGGCTAGTATCTTCGTGCCGCCGACGTCTATGCCCAGGACTGCGTTGTTAGCGGTCATCGCCGCTATGTTACCCCGGCGAGCGAGTTCATCAACCGGAGGTGGTCCTTGAGCAGGCGGGTCGTCAGGAAGTGCTTGCGGACGTGCTCCTTGCCGAGCCTTCCCATCTCCTCGCGCGCTTCCTTGTCTTCCAGCAACGCGCGGATGGCGTCCACGAACTCCTGCGTGGTGCCCGCGACGGGACCGGCGCGGCCGTAGTCCAGCTGGAGCGGGATGCCCCCGGCCTCGCTCCCCACGAGCGCTTTCGATTTCCAGAGCGCCTCGGAGATGACGAGTCCGAACCCCTCCCGGATGGACTTCTGCAGCAGCACGTCGGCGGCGCTCTGGAAAGCGTTCACTTCCAGGTTGCCGACGCCGTTCAGGTTCGTGAGTACGTGGATGTCGTAGTCCTCGCCGGCCTTCCGCACGATGCGCTCGTAGAACGACCACGCTTCCGGGTCGTCGTTCGCCATCGCGGCAACCATGAGCAATTGGAGAGCGGGGTACTCTTCCTTGAGAGTCTTGTAGACGTCGAGCACGCCGAGCGGGTCCTTCCACGGGTCGAAGCGTGAGATCTGGGCGATGATGGGCCGGTCGGGGTCGATCTCGTAGCGGGCGAGGATGTCCCGGATGACGACGGGCGATATCTCCGAGTTCTTCGTGCTCGTGGGGTCTATAGCGGGCCAGATGATCTCCAGCTTCGGGCCGGTGATGGGCTCCTTCACGTACTCGGCGAGCGTGAAGACGAGCGCGTCGTAGACGGAGATGTAGCCCCGCAGGAAGCCCCAGACCTCCGGCAGCGCTTCCGTCGTGTCGAGGTGGCAGCGCCACACCCACTTCGCGCCGAGCATGTCCGGGTCGCGCTCGCGCAGGTACTCGAGGATGCCGGCGGGCTGGGGGTCGTGGATGTAGACGAAGTCGTACTTGCCGTCCATCGCGTCGGCGTTCGCCTCGTTGGTCTCGCGCCAGAGGTCGGCCATCGCCTTGTTCCAGGGGATGTACATGCCCTGCATGGCGTTGTGCATGCTCTTGGTGACGTTGAAGAACTCCGCGGAAGCCTCCATCACGTGCCAGTGCGCGTCGATGCCCACGTCGCGCAGGAGCGGGATGAAGCTGTTGAGTATCTCCGCGACCCCTCCGCCGAACGCGGTCGCGTTCAGGTGCAGCACCCGCGCGCCCTTCAGGGGCGCGGCGAGCGCGCGGAGCTCCGCTATGCGCTCCTCGCCAACGTGCGGCTCGTATTCGTGCAACGCCTTGGGTGTGATGGGAACGGGCGTGGGCATCAGCGCCTCGTCGTCCTTTGGCGTCGTCTCAGCATCTGCTGGAAGACCTTGAGATAGTTGGTGAGGTAGTGCGTGATGAGGTGACGCCGAGCGACGTGCCGGTGCGCAGCCTGACCGATGCGCGCCGCCGTCTTCGGCCTGGCGAGCAGCCGTTCGATGGCCGCGGCCTGCTCCTCCGTGCTGTCGGCGAGCAGGGCGGTCCTGCCTTCGATCAACAGGGCTTCCGCGACCGAACTGCGGGCGCTGACGATGGGGCGGGACTGCCACATCTCCTCCAGCAATTCCACGGAGATGCCGCGCGGATAGCCTTCGTGGATGAGCACCGTCGCCTCTTCGCGCAGTGCGGAGAGCTCCACGTTGCCGACCCGGTCCATCTCTGTGAGCACGAGCACGCCGCCCAACTCCTGCGCACGCTGGCGGAGGACGTTCAGCTTGTCGTTGAGCGCCGGTTCATCGGAGACGAGGTTCGTGATGACGAGTTGCACGTCCGGCCGGTGCTGGCGGACGAGGGCGAAGGTGTCCAGCACGCGCTCGGGGTCGTCGTCGCGCATACTCAGCACGATCTGGCCGATGACCGGCTGGTCCACGTTCAAGCCGCGTTGGGCGAGGATCGTCTCGCGCACCTCGTCGGAGACGGGCCGCGCGCTGGGGCTGAGCGGGTCGACGCCCGGCGTGACGACGAACGTGCGGGGAGTCGGGGCGTCGTCCCGGATGAACGGCTTGTAGTCGTACACCGACGCGTCAAAGTTATCCGCCTGCTGCCGGATGAGCGACCACGTGTTGGGCATGGCGTTCCGGTAGTCGCGGTGGGAGTGCCACAGCCAGACGCCCGGAGGAGCGTGGCCGTGCTGTTGCGTGAGCGCCGCGTGGAGCCCGACCGACGCGGAGTGATGCACGACAACGATGTCGAACTCCTCGTCGAACATCTGGGCGTTGCCCTGGTTGAACTCCCACCACTCGTTCTCCTGGTGCGCGTGCCAGCCTCCGGCGTAGCCGGAGAGCGCCCGACGGAGCGCCCGGTCCATCTCCACGTACTCGGCGGCGATCCGCACCTGCTGCCACTGGATGTTCAGCCCGAGGTCTGCGAGCAGGGGAACGGAACTCTGGAGCAACCGGCGCACGGCGCCGCTCGCCGCCGGGGAGGAGAGATAGAGCACGCGCGCCCCGCGGAGGGGTGCGGCTGCCGCGCGGAGCGACTCGATGGCAGCGTCGCCGACGAACTGGGCGTACTGGTCTATGGAGTGTGTGCTGGTTGCGACGCTTCCGAACATCCGCCTGCCGCCCGCCCGCCGGGCGCTCTGCGCCGGCGCGGCGTCTGTGAGCGATTATCCCGGACGCTTTCGAAGGCGGTCAACACGACCTGCCCTGTTCGTCCTATAATCGCGCCGTTCACACGGATGGCCTAACCGGCGCTTGAGGAGGCGTTAGCAATGACGGACTACGACCGCACCACGCAGGACTTCGGCAACATCGTCTCGCTCGATCACATCAACCTCACCGTGCCCGACCAGCAGATGTCGACGCTCTTCCACATCGTCGGCATGGGCCACACCCGCGACCCGTACATGACGGTGGGACTGGAGAACATGTGGGTGAACATCGGCAGGGAGCAGTTCCACCTGCCGACCCGGGACTCGGCGCAGGTGCTGCGCGGCCGCATCGGCCTCGTTACGCCGGACGTCGACGGGTTGGAGGAGCGCCTCGACGGCATGGCGCCCCGTTTCGAGGGGACGCAGTTCGCCGTCGAGCGGGAAGGGCATAACCTGGACGTCACCTGTCCATGGGGGAACCGCATCCGCTGTCATCCGGCGGACGGCGAGCGCATGGGCGGCGCGAACATCGGGCTGGAGTACCTCATCTTCAACGTTCCGGCGGGCACTGCGCCAGGCATCGCCCGGTTCTACGGGCAGGTGATGGGCGCGACGGCGGACGTCGTGGAGCGCCGAGGCGCCCCGACCGCGCGTGTGCAGGCGGGCAGGCATCAGGCGATGCTCTTCCGGGAGGACCCGGACGAGACGCGGCCCTACGACAATCACCACATCGCGGTCTACATCGCGGACTTCTCCGGCCCGCACAAGGTGCTGCAGGAGATGGACCTCGTCACGGAAGAGAGCAACGCCTCGCAGTACCGTTTCGTGAACATCACCGACCCGGAGACGGGCGAGACGCTCTACGAGTTGGAGCACGAGGTGCGCAGCATGGCGCACCCCATGTACGCCCGTGAACTCGTGAACCGCAATCCGGTGCAGTCGTTGCAGATCTACCGCAGGGGCGCGGACGCGCTGATGGTGGGGTAGGGCAGGACGGTCCGGCCTAGGCCGAGCCGCCCCTGATCTGCGTGCGGCGTTCCGGCTGCTCAGCGCCGTCGCGCAGTTGCTTCGGCAGGACGAACTCCACGTCCTCCCGGGTGACCTCGACCGTCTCGACGGAGTCGGGTTTGAGCAGGTCGATGACGCCCTCCACGAGCGATTCCGGGGTCGACGCGCCTGACGTGATGCCGACGCGCTCCACGCCCTCCAGCCACGCAGGGTCGATGGCCGACGCGTCGGCCACCAGGTAGGACGGTATGCCCGTCTGCTCCGCGACTTCGCGGAGCCGGTTGCAGTTGGAGCTGTTCTGCGCCCCGACGACGATGACCATGTCCACCTGCCGCGCCAGCTCCTTCACCGCGTCCTGGCGGTTCGTCGTCGCGTAGCAGATGTCGTTCCGCGCGACGATGTTCGGGAAGCGCTCGCGCAGCGTCCCGATGATCTCGTGGGTGTCGTCGACGCTCAACGTCGTCTGCGTGAGCGCGACGACGCGGTTGGGGTCGGCGACGCTTGCGCTCTGCGCGTCTTCGTCGTTGTCGACGAGCTGTGAGGCGTTCGGCGACTGCCCGAGGGTCCCGATCACCTCCGGGTGACCTTCGTGGCCAACGACGATGATGGAGTAGCCTTCGCGGGCGTACTTCTTCGACTCCATATGCACCTTGGTGACGAGCGGGCAGGTGGCGTCGATGACGGTCAGGCTGCGCTCCTCCGCGGCGCGCCACACCTCCGGCGCCACGCCGTGGGCGCTGAAGATGATGGTCGAGCCGTTCGGGGCTTCGTCCGTCTCTTCGATGAAGATGGCGCCCTTCCGGCGCAGGCTGTCCACGACGTACTTGTTGTGGACGATCTCATGCCGCACGTAGACCGGAGCGCCGAACCGTTCCAGCGCGAGTTCCACGATGTCTATCGCGCGCACGACCCCTGCGCAGAATCCCCTGGGAGCGCCTAACAGGACTTGCATGACCCAATGATACCAGCCACGGGCTACCCCCGCGCGAATGCGCTGCCTTCTCCGACCAGCCCCTGTTCCGACAGCACGACCCGCCGCCTCCCCTCGCGCACCGTTCCGATGACCGCCGCCTCGCCTCCCACTGAGACGATGGCCGCGAGCGCCTCGTCGGCTGACGCCGCGGGCACGACGGCGCAGAAACCGACGCCCATGTTGTAGACGCGGTACATCTCGGCCAGCGCGACGTTGCCCTCGCGTCGGATCACCTCGAACACGGGCTGCGGCGCGGGCAAGGCATCGAGGTGGTACTCGACCTCGGCGTCGAGGCGCAGCAGGTTCAGCAGGCCGTCGCCGGAGATGTGCGCGAGGCCGTGCAGGTCAACACCGGCGCGCAGCATCGCCGTCACTTCCGGCACGTAGACGTGCGTGCGGCGCAGCAGCTCCTCGCCGACGGTACGCCCGCACTCCGGCAGCGCGAGGCCGACGGTCTCGTGAGCGTCGTCGCCAAGCAGGAGGCTGCGCGCGAGCGTCAGCCCGTTCGCGTGGATGCCGTTGCTCGCCATGCCGATGACCGCGTCGCCGGGCCGGATGGCGGCGCCGGTGATCGGGGCCGCGCCGTTCTCCAGCACCCCGACGCACGTCGCGGAGATGTCGAACGCGTAGCCCTCGCTCGGGCCGGTGAGCGTGTCGGGATGCTGCGAGAGCTCGCCGCCGACGATGGCCACGCGTGCGCGCTCGGCGGCGTCGCGCATCCCCTTGCCGAGCGCGGCCAGCATCTCTCCGTGCGGGTGCTGGAGCGCGATGTAGTCCACGAGCGCGATGGGACGCGCGCCCGTGCAGACGATGTCGTTCACGTTGACGGCGACGCAGTCCCAGCCGATGGACTCGAAGTCGCCGGTAAGCTGCGCGAGAACGCTCTTCGAACCGACGCCGTCCGTCGATACGGCGAGCGAGAGGCGCTCGTTGAGCGGAAGGACGGCGGCGAAGAAGCCGCCGGGGACCGGCGAAGCGCCGACGCCATCCGCGAACGCGGAGGTCTGCGATACCCAATGGAGCAGGCCGGAGAGGCCCACGGCGGCCTCGTCCGTGTCGACGCCTGAGGACGCGTAGGTCTTCCGCTCTGGCCGTGCGTCGTCAGCCATGGAGCGTCCGAGCAGTCTTCGCTATCGTCTCGCCCGCGGCGCGCGTGCCGCCGACCGGCTGGCCGTACTCTCCGATGGCGAGAGCGCCGCTCTTGAGCGATTCCTCCACGGCCCGGCGGGTCAGCTCCGCTGCTGCGTTCTCGCCGAGGTAGTCGAGCATCATCGCGAGCGTGAGCACCTGCGAGACGGGGTTCGCCCTGTCCTGCCCCGCGATGTCGGGCGCGGAGCCGTGGATAGGCTCGAAGTACGCGTGGTCGTCGCCGATGTTGCCGGACGGGCAGAGGCCGATGCCGCCGACGGTTCCCCCGCCGAGGTCGCTCAGGATGTCGCCGAGGAAGTTCTCCATCACCAGCACGTCGAAATGCTGCGGGCGCACGACCAGCGCCTGCGCCGCGGCATCGGCGTACAGGTGCTCGCCCTGCACGTCCGGGTACTCCTCCGCCACCTCGTCGAACACCCGGCGGAAGAACGCCATGGACGGCAGCACGTTCGCCTTGTCTACGCACGTCACGCGCCGGACGCCGTCCGACGGCGCGCCGTTCCGTTGCAGCGCGATCTCGAATGCCCGGCGGACGACCCGCTCCGTTCCCTTCCGCGTGATCAGCAGCGTGTCTGCTGCCGCGTCGTTGGTCTGCACGCCCTTGCCGCGCGAGAGATACAGTCCCTCGGTATTCTCCCGCACGATGACGTAGTCCACCTCGCCGGGCTCCGCCTTGATGGGCGCCTCCGCCCCCGGCAGCAGCCGGATGGGGCGCACGTTGGCGTAGACGTCGAGACCGGTGCGGAGCACGCCGCCGAGCACGCCGGCTTCCGTGCCGTCCGGAAAGCGCACTTCAGGCAGCCCCACCGGGCCCTTCATCGTCGCGTCCGCAGCCCGGACGGCTGCGATCGACTCGGCCGAGAGGTTCGCGCCGGTCTCCCGGTAGAGCGCCGCGCCGCCGCGATGGACGTCCAGGTCCAGGTGGAAACCGCCGGACGCCTCCTCCACCGCCTTCAGCACAGCCAGCGCCGCGTCGGTGAGTTCAGGGCCGATGCCGTCGCCGGGGATGATGACGACGTTGTGCTCGCGCTTGCCAGTAGGGTCCGCCATGCCAACCGAGTATATCAACGCAGCCGCACGGGCAGGGCGCGTGTACAATGGCCGCGCCCGCAAGCGGTGCAGGCACCGGGGCCAATCTCATCCGTGTCCATGTCCATGGACGCGCGCAGGCGGCATGCTCGACGACGCTCAACTCAAGGAGATGGAACAGCAGGCGTGCGACCTCGTGCACGGAGCGGGCGCCATCCTCCTGCGTTACTTCGACCAGCCCCTGAGCATCGACTACAAATCCGCGAACAACCGCAATCCCGTCACCGATGCCGACCACGCGGCTGACGAGTACCTGCGCTCGGAACTGTCGAAGCGTTTCCCGGAGCACGGCATCGTCACCGAGGAGACGGAGTCGGAGAGCGACGAACCGAAAGAGATCACATGGGTGGTCGACCCGCTCGACGGCACCACGAATTTCCTGCACGGCCTGCCGATGTTCGCGTGCATGATCTGCGCGCTGGAGCAGGGCACGCCCGTGGCAGGCGCCATCTACATCCCGCACATCGGCGGCTCCGAGGGCCGCGTCATCCACACGCGTCGCGGCGGCGGAGCGTTCCAGGACGACGCCCCCATCACTATCGAGACGTCCGACCCACCGAGGCGGATGGCGTCCGTCCCCGGCTATTTCCTGCGGATGTTCAAGCACCGGCGCAACATGCGGCGCCGCCTCGGCGACCTGCGGAACACGGGCAGCGCGGGCTACGAGATGGCGATGACCGCTCGCGGCGTGTTCGACTACACCGTGTTCAGTGGCCCGTGGGTGTGGGACCTCGCGACGGGCTGCCTGGCGGTGCACGAAGCCGGTGGCGCGGTGATGTTCCGCAACTCCCGCAACAAGGAGTGGACGCCGTTCGAGACGTTCGCGACATCGCCCGGGGTGAGCCCGCGTCCAAGCGAACTGCGCCGCTGGCGGGGCTCGCTGGTGCTGGGGAGGCGGGAAACCGTGGAGCGCATCACGTACGGCGTATCGCCGAAGACGTACCCCATCCGCCAGTTGCGCAGCCGCGTCGCCCGCGCGTTCGGCAAGGGCCCGCCGCCGGATACCGCGCCCGCCGCGTCCTCGCAGAGACAGGCGCAATAGCCACGTCTCGCGTTGCATGCTTGGTTGCGATATAACCGTGGCGTGGGAGGCAAGAGATGCTTGATGACCTCGTGAACGTCATTGAGACGATCAGGCAGCGTATCCGTGAACACCGTACCGATTTGGCGGCAAATGAGACCCGCACCCGTATGGCGCTCGTAGACCCGCTGCTGACTGCGCTGGGGTGGGACACGTCTGATCCCGCTCTGGTCACGCCAGAATATCCCGTCAGCAGCGGAAAGGCTGACTACGGCTTACTAAATCTTGGCCCTACGCCGTCCGCTTTCATAGAGGCAAAGAGGCTTGATGCGAGTCTTGAAGATCATCGAGAGCAGATGACACGCTATTCAAATATAGCAGGAGTCAAATACGCCGGTCTTACCAACGGTGACCGATGGGAGTTATACGACGTTTTCACTCCAGCATCACTTGACCAACGTCGCATAATGAATGTCTCTATTCTTGCTAATCCTGCTCATGAATCTGCTCTAAATATGCTGCTTCTCTGGCGACCCAATCTGCAGTCAGGCACCCTTGTGTGGCCGAAGGAACCAGTGTTCGGCCTCGAAACCAGTCGTATGACTCACGAGGCAGTCACTACATCCGAGCCGAGGCGTGAACCGGTTATGGACGCCTCGGATGGCGTCCCGCTGCCGGATCTAAACGTCCCACACAATAGCTATCTAGGCCGGATTAGTGTTCGGTTCCCGGAAAAGCCCGACCGGTGGAATAGTTCGGTTATGGTTGGCAACACCTGGCCAGATTTGTTGAGTGCCGTCGTAGGTTGGTTGTATGCAACGAATCGCCTACAAGATGTTGAGGATAGTAGATTCAAAAGAGCAACAAAACTTGCGAATAGAGGGAGTGCAAGAGAAAGGCTTCTCCGCAAGCCGGATCCGATTGAAGATACTCCTTTTGTGAACGATAGGCAGAATGGCCGGGGGGCGCAGCCCGATGCCATTGCGATGCTTGAAGACTGTGGGGTGGACCCACGTTCCGTGTTCGTGACTAGAGGAGCGTAGCGTCCCCCTACAGCCACGGCCACGGCAGGTCGCGGCGGGTGCGGGGCGATGGCATGACAGGCTCAGCGAGTACGCGCCGCATCCGCTCCCGGAGCACCTGTAGCTCCGCGCCGTCCAGCAGGGCGGCGAGCGCCTGAGCGCACGCGCCGTCTGTAGCAAGGTCGTCCGCAACCCGTTCGACGTCGGCGAGCAGGGCAGGGGGGATGGGGTCGCCGGAGTAGTCCCATATCACCGTGCGCAGTTTGTGGTCCTCGTGGAACGTGAGGCCATTGTCGACGGCCCACAGGCCCCCGTCCGGTCCCAGGAAACAGTGCCCGCCCTTGCGGTCCGCGTTGTTCGCCAGCAGGTCGAAGAGGGCGAGGCGTAACGTCTCATCCGGGTGTTCGTCGCGCAGCGTGAAGAAGTTGGAATCGGGGTCGTGCGGGACGAAGAGTTGGAGCGAGCCCTCGCCCGCTTCCCCCTCGCGCAGGACGGTGGGTGGTATCGACCCCCAGCCGAGCGCCTTCGCGAACTCGTACGCCGCGCACTCACGCCGGCCCAACGTGCCGGTGGGGAAGTCCCACAGGGGCCGTTCGCCTGCCTGCGGTTTGTAGACACCGTGGCCTTCCCGGTCGCCGCACGACAGCCGGACGACGAACGTGTAGTTGGATGCGTAGGGGTGAAGCCAGCCGTCGCCGATCTCCGCCTCGCAGACGAAGCACTCGGCGTCAGGCGATGACGGCGGTACGTCGTGCCGCCCCGCTGCTATCTCAGCGTAAGGGTAGTCGGCGTAGAGGGGCATGGCTCAGTTGGCGCGCGGGCAGGCGTGGGTCTCGTCGGCCGGGGCCGCCGCGCCGCAGAACGCGCAACGCGGGCGTCCGGCGTCGCACACCTCGAATGCGCGGTCGGCGAGCCAGTCGAGCGTATCGTGCTCGATCCACAGGGCGATGGCGTCGTCCTCCTCGTCGGAGCACTGTGCCAGCAGCATGTAGCGTCCCGTCGAGCGGTCGTGGCCGAGCGAGAGCGCAAAGACCTTGTGGTCGTGGTCGGCGCGGGTGTCCGCGCTCGCCGCGGCGACGGGTTCGCCGGTCTGGCGCACGGCGGTGCGGAGGAGCCGCTTAATGGTGGTGGCGAGCTCGTGCAGTTCCTCCTTCTCCAGCCAGAGGAGCGCGGAGCCGTGCTCTCCGGAAGCGCGCAGGCGGAAGAAGCGGCGGCCAGGCTGGCCGACCGACTCCGGTTCGACGAAGGCGCAGACGCCCAGGTCGTACCGCGCGTATGCACGGTCGTCAGGCATGGGTCCGCTTCTGGAACATGGCGCCGACGGACGTGCCGGTGTGGATGCGGTGGATCGCCTCGCCCAGCAGCGGGGCGACGGAGACGATCTTGATGTTGTCGGTCATCTTGTTGGGGGGCATCGGGATCGAGTTGGTGCAGACGTACTCCCGTATCGGGCTGCCGTTCAGCCGCCCGGGCGCGCCGCCGGAGAGCACCGCGTGCGTGGAGGACGCGTAGACCGCCCTCACGCCGGCGTTCTCCAGCGCTACGGCGGCGTTCACCATCGTGCCGCCCGTGTCCACCTCGTCGTCCATGAGGATGGCCGTCTTGCCCTCCACCTCCCCGATGATGTTGAGCAGTTCGCTCTGGTCGTTGTTCCCCGTACGGCGCTTCTCGATGATGGCGAGCGGCGCGCCAAGCTCCTCGGCCATGTCGCGCGCCCGCTTGGAGATGCCGATGTCCACGGCGACGACGACCGGGTCCTTCAGCCCCATCGCGTTGAACTGCTCGACGATGATGGGCATCGCTGTCAACTCGTCCACGGGGATGTTGAAGAAGCCCTGTATCTGCCCGGCGTGCAGGTCCATCGTCAGCACCCGGTCGGCGCCCGCGGTCGTGAGCAGGTCGGCGATGAGCCGGGCCGTGATGGGCACGCGGGGTTGGTCCTTCTTGTCCGTGCGCCCGTAGCCGTAGTAGGGGATGACCGCGGTGATGCGCCCGGCCGACGCCCGCTTGGCGGCGTCGATCATGATGAGCATCTCCACCACGTGGTCGTTGACCGGGACGGAGAACGACTGCACGAGGAAGACGTCGCGCTGGCGTACGTTCTCGTTGATGCGCACGAACGTGTTGTCGTTGCTGAACTTGAACGCCTCCAGTTCGCTCAGCGGCATCCCGAGGTAGTCGGCGATCTCGTTGGCGAGGGCGGGGTTGGAGTTGCCGCTGAATATCTTCAGCTCTTCATACAGGGGCATCTCTTCACTCCGGGTGTACAAGGGTTCTTCAGGGTGATCTGATGGGATGCAGGCTGCACGGGGCGCCTGCTGATTCTACACAAACGCAGGCTGCGTTGGGGAACTATCGGCGGCGACACGCAGGACACCCGACGGCGCAGAAACACTCCCCTCCGCCCACCCGTATAATGCCCCAAGAGGTACGACGTGAAGATAGACCCCGCACAGGCAGCCATCCTCTACAACGCCGTCTCGGACCGTGCACTGCCACTCGCCGAGGAGCTGGCGAACGCCCTCGGCACGCGACATCCGCTGTTGTCGACGTCAGCCGGTGAGGCGGTGCTGTCGGAGATCGCGCCCGCTGTCCTCATCACGGTAGGGGGCGACGGTACACTGCTCCGCGCCGCCCGTATGGCCGCCGAGGCCGACGTTCCGTTGCTTGGCGTGAACCTCGGACGCCTCGGTTTCCTCACCGAGATCGAGGCCGACGATGCGCTGGAACTCGTGCCGGAGTACCTGAACGGCGGTTTCACGTGGATCGACGAGCGCCGCATGGTGCAGGCCGTGAAGCGCGCGAACGGAGGGAGCACCGGCTCCGCCGCCGTCCTGAACGACGTGGTCGTCGGCAGGGGGCGCATCGCCCATCTCACGCGCATCGGCGTTGCTGTCAACGGCGTCGAACTCACCACGTACCAAGCCGACGCCGTCATCGTCTCCACGGCGACCGGCAGCACGGCGTACGCGCTCGCTGCGGGCGGGCCGATACTCTACCCCGCGTCCGGCGACATGGTGATCGTGCCGGTTGCGACCCACGGCGACCTCGACGCGCCGGTCGTCGTTCCGGAGGACTGCTCCGTGGAGCTGACCATCAAGAGCGACCACGACGCCATCATGACGGCGGACGGGTTCGTCGACGTGCCGATGGGGAAGGGCGACACCGTCACGGTATCGCGCAGCCCGTACCGCGCCCGCTTCCTGCGCGCAGGCTCGCCGGATCGGTTCTACGAGACGCTCGTGTACCGGCTGCGGCGCGGCGCGGAACAGTCCGTGCACATCGCGCGGCGGCTCGCCGCGGACGAGGCTCGCCTTGGCTGACGAGCCCGAGCGCACTATCGCCATAGAGAGCGAACTGGTGGGACGGCGCGTTACTCTGCGCGTGGAGCGTGTTGTTCTGCAGGACGGCAAGGAGACGCTGCGCGACATCGTCCAGCATCCCAGCTCCGTCGTCATCGTTCCGTTGGAGGATGACGGCAACGTCGTGATGGTGCGCCAGTACCGGAAGGCCGCCGGCCGCGAACTGCTGGAGTTCCCCGCAGGCGTCATGGAGGACGACGCGTCCCCGCTCGACGCCGCGCGGCGCGAGTTGCGCGAGGAGACGGGGCTGGACGCCACGGAGCTGATCGAGCTCGGCAACTTCTTCGCCGCGCCGGGCTCCATGACGGAGCGGCTGCACTCGTTCCTGGCGAAGGGCCTGTTCGCCAATCCGCTCGCGCCGGACGACGACGAGCGCATCACGCTGGAGCGCATGCCGTTCGCTGAGGCGGTACGCCTCGCGCGGGCAGGCGAACTGAACGACGCGAAGACACTCGCATCGCTCATGCTCGCGGCGCCGCACGTCACACCCTGACAGGCGCAGGGAACCTTTCCGGCTGAGCGCGCATAGTATCCAGTAGAGCGCGCTCGCATCACCGGTGACACCCTCACCCGTCACGCAAGCGCGCCGACCTCCCCCGTCTAGGGAGAGGTATGTCTGAGCCATGGAGCAGGCATGACCGAGAACGAGGCCGTTCAGCTTTGCCAGCGCGGCGACCGCGAGGCATTCCGCTACCTCGTGGAGCGGTACCAGGGCGTGGTCTTCGGCACGGCATACAACATGACCGGCAACCGCGCCATCGCCGAGGAGCTGGCGCAGGAAGCGTTCCTCTCCGCGTGGAAAGGCATACGCACTTTCAGGCGCGGGCGTCCGTTCAAACCGTGGCTCATGCGCATCCTCGTGAATGAGGTGATGAACCAGCGGCGCAGGCGCTACGTCGTCACGACCCCCATCGAGGGTGGCGACTGGCCCGGCGACGCTGAGGACTCCGCGGCATCGCTGGAGTCCCGGCTGGAGCGGCAGACGCTGCAGCAGGCGATAGCGGGGCTGAGCCCGGAGCACCGGCAGGTGGTGGTGTTGCGGTATTTCGCGGAGATGACGGTGCAGGAAGTCGCGAAGGCGGCAGGCCTGAATGAGGGAACAGTCAAATCGCGCCTGTTCCGGGCGCACCAGGCGTTGCGGGAGCGGTTGAGTGACGAGCAGGGCGTAGCAGGTGAGCAACGATGAACAGGAACGATTCGAACGAAAGGGAGATGGAGCGTCTGCTGGAGGAGCACTTCGCCTCCGGCCCGGCCAACGTCCCTCCCACTCCCGATCTCTGGGGAGCGTTGGAGAGCCGCCTTGGAGAGCAGGACCCCAAGCCGCTCTGGGCGGTGCTCCGCGATATCGGTACGCCGGTGGACGGGTTCCGCTTCGCGCCCGCGCTTGCCGCGACGGCTGCGGTGGCCGTCGTCGCCGTGGCCGGCGGGTCGGTGTGGTTCGCGGTCGGCAGCAGCGGCGGCGGGGGAGTGCCTGCGGCTATTGGGATTCATCCGACGCCAACGCCATTGGCGGCGATGATGGAGGCTGCCGGCCCGCAAGACGCAGCCGCGGCGGACAGTGAAGAGTCAGACGGTGTCCCTGGGGCGCCCGGCGCGCCCGGGATACCGGGCGTCCCAGGTGTGGATGGCGAACAGTACCGTGCCGCGCCTACTCCGACTGCGATGGCGATGGAGGAGAAGTGGTCTACGCCAGCCCCGCTCCCGCCCACGGCGACGCCCGGCGCGGTGGCGCAGTCGGACGGCGCGCGTGGGGCCGCCGGCGCTCCGGGTATTCCCGGCGTTCCCGGGCCTGATGCGTTGCAGGAGGGCTGGCGCTTGACCGATCAGCCGGACGCCACCACATTCCAGGACTACGAGCGACAGCGGTTCACCGATGCGAACGACGACCACGTGTCCACGTTCAGCCTGGACGCGGACCGCACGTCGTTCCAACTGGCGTTGAACTGGGCCAGGGCCGGCTACCAGGTCGACCCGGCGTCGGTGCGGGCGGAGGAGTGGGTGAACGCGTTCGACTACGGCTACGCCGCCCCCACAGCCGACGACCGGTTCGCCATCACGTCCGATCTAATTGCGCACCCGCTGGACAACGGCAGGTACATGGCGCGGGTGGCGTTCGAGGCGCCGGAAGTGGCGCAGGACGGCCCGCTCAACCTGACGCTGGTGCTCGATGCCTCTGGCTCGATGCGGGAGGGCAACCGGGTGGCCATCGCGCGTGCGGCTGCCGAGGCCATCCGGCGGAGCCTCGATGCGGACGACCGCATATCGGTAGTGCACTTCACCACCGACGTGCTGCATCAGTTCACGGTCAAGTACGCATCGCCGGACGACCGTGCGGTCATCGACTCCATCGCCGCGCTCGCGCCGCACAACAGCACTAACGTGCAGGCGGGATTGGACCTCGGTGTGCAGTACGCCGATACGATGCGGAGGGAGCGTCCGGAGGCGCTGAACTATGTCATCCTGATGTCCGACGGCGTGGCGAATGTGGACGCCACCGACCCGTTCGCCATCCTCGAGTCCACGTCGGCGCCGGACGGCGCGAACCCGCTCCGGCTCATCACCGTGGGCGTCGGCATCGAGAACTACAACGATCACCTGCTCGAGCAACTCGCGCAGCACGGCAACGGCTGGTACCGCTACCTGTTCGACGAGGAGCAGGCGCGCGCGACGTTCCGCCGCGACAACTGGCTGGCGCTCGCCTCGCCCGTCGCCGACCAGACGCGCGCCCAGGTGACGTGGAACAGAGAAGCGGTGAAGGCGTGGCGCATCGTCGGCTACGAGAACCGCGTTACGTCCGCCGAGTCGTTCACGCAGGACCGCAAGGAGTTCGCGGAGGTCTACTCGGGCGCGGCGACGACCGTCTTCTACGAGCTGGAACTGCACGACGACTTCCACCAGCAAGGCGCACTGGGACAGGTGGAGCTGCGCTGGGTGGAGCCGGAGAGCGGCCGTGGTTGGAGCCAGAGCACGGACGTCGTGAGCAGTGGAGACGTCAGGGCTGCCCGGTTGGACCCGCTGCTGTGGTTCGGCGCGGTTGTCGCACTGACGGCGGACAGGTACAGCGCGCTCGACGGCTTCCTCGAGTCGTATGACGCCGGTCGCGATCTATGGACCCTTCAGGGTCTGGTGGACGGCCTGCAGAGCGAACTGGGGCATCTGGCGGCGTTCAGGGACTTCGCCTTCGTGATGGAGACGCTGCTCAGGAGCGTTGAGTACGTTCCGCCGGACGAGTCGGGTTATAGCAGGTAGGGAGCTAGAAGCGGGTGCGCGCGAAGATGCTGGCCGAGACGGTGGTCACCAGCGCAGCGACGATCCAGGCGAGAGTGGAGGCGGCGCTCACGGTGACGCTGGCGAGCATCCCCACAACGCCGCTGCTTCCGAGCGCCAGTTCGAACGGGGCATCGGCTATCCAGTGCCCGACGAGGTTGCGGCGCGGGTCGACACGGTCATAATGCGCGAGGAGTCTTCCTCCATACTCCCGAACGTGCAGCCCGTCCGGCCCGCGCCACTGCCGCGTAGCGCCGAACAGCCAGCCCATCGAGGTTTCCTCACAGCCGTCAGGGAGTTGCTCGATCGCGAACTCTGAGCCGTAGGAGTGCTTGTGCAGAATGGCTTCACCCTTTCTCTTACTCATCTACTTTCATTGTACGCCCGCCCACACGGTCACACGCGCTCCGGCCATTCCCGCAGCAACCTCCCACAACCTTCAGCGCTCGACGGCAGGCGGTGGCCGAGCAGCGACGTGATGTTCCAGAACATCGCCAGGTTGCTGGCGACGACCGGCACGCCAAGGTCGGCCTCCAACCGTTCCACCGCGAGGAGCGGGTTCAGCGGCGCCCCCTGAAAATAGACCGCATCCACGTCCGACGCACCGGCGAAGGCGTCCACGGCGATCTGGTAGACCTCGTCCGCGCTCTTGCGCTCCGTCGACGTCACGTCCTCGCGGCTGGTGTCGGTGCGGTTGTTCACCGGCACGACAACGTCGAGCCCCTGGCCGGTCAGGAACTCGCGCAGCATGGCGTTCAGGCCGTCGTCGAACGGCGTCAACAGCAGGATGCGGCTCGCGCCGAACGCCTTGACCGCCGCCGCACCGGACTCCAACGCCGTTGTGGCCGGGATGTTCAGCAGGCCACGCAACTGCTCGACGTGCTCCGGGTTCTGCACCTGCATCGGTGCACCCATGAGCGCGATGCCGTCCCATCCATGCTCCGCGACGAGGGCTGTGGTGCGCTCGATGTGCTCCCGCGTCTTGCCCTCCAGGTCGTAGAGCGAGTTCTGCCAGAGGTTCAGGGGGATGATCTGCACGTCCGCCTCTTCGGGTACGAGGCGCAGGAAGTCGTCGTAGTGGGCGCTGTGGCCTCGCGAGTTTGCACTGAGGAATCCGAGACTGACCGTGGCCATAGTACGCCTCCTTCTCCTTATTCGGTCGGCAGGGGTCGTGCCTGGCGGCCGGGGCCGCCGGCGCCCTCGCGCACGTCCTTAGCCGACGCCTCGTCGACGCCCCTGGGCCATCGGCGCTTGAGCGGGTCGCTGACCGTGAGGGTGAACCTGCCCACGCCCTCGACGCCCATATCGATGGTGTCGCCGTCCTGCATCGCGCCGAGGCCCTGGTGGTTGGTGCCCATGAAGAGTACATCGCCGGGGCTGATTTCCTCGATAGCCGCCACGAACTCGATCGACTCGGCGATGGAGTGGGCGAGGTCGTCGGTGTTGTAGTTGACGCGCAACTCGCCGTCGACGCTCAAGGTGACCTGCAGGTTCTCCGGGTTCCCGATCTCGTCCTTGGTCACTATGCAGGGACCGAGCGGGCAGAACGTGGGATGCGACTTGTGCTCTGCGACTGGAAGGGTGTTAGGCACCCGGCCACCGCCGGGTGCCGGCATCCGCGCCGAGACATCCACGCCCGCTGTGTAGCCGAAGACGTAGTCCATGGCCTCCGAGGCCGGGATGTCCTTGCCGCCCTTGCCGAAGACCAACACGAGTTCCGCCTCGTGGTGAAAGATGTTGGCGTCTATATCGGGGAGGACCACGGTGCCTCCCGGGCTCAGGATGCTGTGGAGGCTCTTGGTGAAGCCCCACATGGGTGAAGGCTCCCGCGCACCGAACTCGCGGTAGTTGCCGCCCATGCAGAGGATCTTGTTGGGGTGGGGCAGGGGCGCTTGGAGTTGCGCGCCGGCGACCGGCGTGCCCTCAGCCGCGCGGGCCTCGAGTTGGGCTTTCAGGTCGTCGTAGTTGGTGACGAGATGGACCATCGCGGCCTGGCCGCCGCCGGGGCATAGGTCACCGATGTCGATAACGCCTGCATCGGTCAGGATGCCCGGCTGGTTGTCGTTGTACATGACGAACTTCATTGCTTCCTCCTTGTTTCCCTTCGACACAGCATCCTAGATGATGCCACATTGCACTGCCGACCCATCCCTTCAGGGGGTCACCGCCTGGAATCTGTGAGAGGACTAGGCCCTGAGCGGCCTGAAGAACTCCCGCAACTCATCTGCCAACAGCTCCGGCTCTTCCCATGCGCCGAAGTGCCCGCCGCTCGGCATCAGCGTGTAGCGCTGGACGTTGTAGGAGCGCTCGGCCCATTCGCGCGGCGGCTGGCTCGAGTCACCGGGGAATATCGCGAAGCCGACGGGCACCTCGACCCGCTCGCCCGGTCCAAGGCGCACCGGGTCCTCCGCCGACTCCTTGTAGAACCGGACGGACGACGAGATCGTCTGCGTGGCCCAATAGATCGTCGCGTTCGTGAGCAGCTCGTCCCTGGTGAACCGGTCCTCGACGTCGCCCTCGTTGTCGCTCCACTTCCAGAACTTCTCGACGATCCAGGCCAGCATGCCGACGGGTGAGTCGCTGAGCCCGTAGGCGAGCGTCAACGGTTTCGTACGCTGTTCGTGCGAGTACCCGTGTTCGGTGGCTTGCCACCAGTCCCGGTGCTTGACGAGCGCCTGTTCGGCTGCGCTGAGGGGCACAGATCCTTCACCGAGATGCGGCCCGACGATGGTTGCCGAAGTCAGGTGGACCGCGGCGACATGATCGGAGTGCCCCAGGCCGAGCTGCGTGGTGACGGCAGCCCCCCAGTCGCCCCCGTGGGCCACGAACCGAGGGTAGCCAAGTCCCTGCATGAGTTCCGACCACAGCGCGGCCGTACGCTTTGCGCTCATGCCCTTTTCTGACGGTCGATCGGAGAAGCCGTAGCCCGGCAGCGATGGGATGACGACGTCGAAAGCGTCGGCAGCGTCGCCGCCGTGCGCCGCAGGGTCGGAGAGTAGAGGGAGCACCTCCAGCTCTTCGAGGAACGTGCTCGGCCACCCGTGGGTCAGCACGATCGGCAGGGGATGAGGGCCGTTGCCCCGGACGTGAATGAAGTGGATGCCCAGTCCGCCCACCTCGGCCCGATAGTTGGGCAGCGAGTTCAGCCGTGCTTCCTGGGCGCGCCAGTCGAACTCCGTGCGCCAGTACTCCGCCAGCTCGCGGACGTAGTCGAGGTTGGCCCCATAGTCCCAGCCGGCGCCATCGACCGTGTCTGGCCACCGGGTCTTGGTCAGCCGCTCACGCAGGTCGTCGAGGGCGTGGTCTGTGACATGGATGGTGTAGGGCTGGCTGTTCACGGCCCGCAGCATATAGCAGGGCGCCCCCGAACATCCAACGAATGGCTGCCCTGCGCCTTAGGGCCGATTTACGAGTGAACCTGGTGACCCGCGAGGGACTTGAACCCACAACCCGCTGATTAAGAGTCAGCTGCTCTGCCAAATTGAGCTAGCGGGCCACGTTCTTCAAGGGTAGGGGACGCGGCGCTGTCTCGTCAACGCGGAGGCGCAGGGCGTGTGCAGGTTCTATAATCTCCCCCGCCGCGCCCGGCGCGGCCTTGGAAGCACGAACGACATGGACCTCAACACGCTGGAACCCGGCCACGCACTGGTCGACCGGGAGATAGTCATCACCTCCGCGATGGCTGGCGCCTATGCCCAGGCCGTGGGCGACGGCAACACGCTCTACACCGAGGAAGGGCTCGTACCACCGATGGCGGTGGCCGCGCTGGTGATGGCCGAGGCGATGGATGCCGTCAGCCTGCCGGCAGGTACCGTGCACACCGGGCAGGAGTTGACGTTCTCTCATCCTGTCGCGATGGGGGCTACAGTGCGCTGCTCGGCGATCGTCGCGGCGAACAGCGTGCGGCGCGGGACGCGCTTCCTGACGCTTGACCTGCGCGGCGCGCTCGACGGCGAGGCAGCGGTGGAAGGCAGGGCGGCGCTCGCGGTCCCGGAGGCGGACGAATGAACATCGCGCCGGAGACCCTGCAGCCGGTGGAGCGCCGCATAACGCAGGAGCAGTTGGTACAGTATGCGGACGCCAGCGGCGACCATAACCCGCTGCACCTGGACGAGGAGTTCGCGCGCGGCACGCCCTACGGCAGGACCATCGCGCACGGTATGCTCGTGCTGGCGCTGGTGTCGGAGTTGATGACCCGCTCGTTCGGCGGGGCCTGGTTGCGCGGCGGGAGGCTCAAGACGCGCTTCCGCGCGCCGGTCTTCCCGGGCGATACGGTGTGCGCGACCGGAACGCTGAAAGCGTCGGACGAGGGCTCGGCTACGTACGAAGTAGCGGTGTCGAACCAGGATGGCGAGAACGTGATCACAGGCGATGCGTCGGTGGCGCTGAACGCCTGACCGACGGAGGAACAGAACTTGGCGAAGTACACGATCGCACTGGACGCGATGGGGGGCGACCTTGCCCCAGCGGTCCCTGTGGAGGCCGCGGTCATCGCGGCGCGCGAGTACGACGCGGCGATAGCGCTCGTGGGCGACGAGGCGGCTGTCACGGCGGAGCTTGCGAAGCACGATGCGAGCGGTCTGCCGGTGCAGGTCGTGCCGTCCGAGGGCGTCGTCTCCGAGGATGAGGCTCCGGCGCGCGCGCTGCTCAGCAAACCGCGGGCGTCCATCGCCGTTGCGGTGGGGATGGTGAAGGCGGGGCAGTCGCATGCCGCCATCAGCATGGGCTCGACGGGCGGGACGATGGCCGCCGCCGTTCTCGCGCTGGGGATGTTCCCCGGACTGGAACGTCCGACGCTCGGTGGGCCGTTCATCGGACTCGCGCCGGAGACGACGATCATCGACCTCGGCGCGAACGTGGACTGCAAGCCTGCGCAGATGCTCAGCTTCGGCGCACTCGGGGCGTCGTTCGAACGCATCTACCACGGCAAGGAGTCGCCGCGCGTGGGCCTGCTGAGTGTCGGCTCGGAGGATGGGAAGGGGAACAAGCAGGTGCAGGAGGCGTTCCCCTTGTTCAGGGCGAGCGGCCTGAACTTCGTGGGGAACGTCGAAGGACACGAGATATTCGCGGACAAGGCGGACGTACTCGTGTGCGACGGTTTCGTGGGGAACGTGTTGCTGAAGTACACGGAGGGGCTGGCCGCAGCAGCAGGACGTTACCTGGCGAGCCGCCTGGGACCGGACAGCCCTGCTGTACAGGCGATCGCGGGACTGGCGTCGGCGGCGGAAGGCGGCGGCGGACCGCTCTTCGGCGTGAACGGTGTTGTCATCGCAGGGCATGGACGCTCGACCGCACAGAGCATCGCGCGCTCCGTTGGGCTGGCGTGCTTCGCGCTCGACCGCAATCTGATAGAGACGATGCGTGACGACCTCGCGCAGGCGCTCGTCCGCGCGGAGGTCGGCAGTGAGCAGGCTTAGCGGTCAGCGCGCGCTGGTCACGGGCGCGAGCAGAGGTATCGGCCGCGCTGTCGCGCTGCGGCTCGCCTCGGAAGGAGCGAGCGTCGCGCTGAACTACAACTCCGGACAGGAAGAGGCTGAAACCGTCGCGGCGGAGATCACGGCGGCGGGCGGAAGCGCGGTAACGCTGCAAGGGAATGTTGCGGACGCCACGCAGGCCGAGGCGCTGGTCGATGCTGCCGCAGAGGCGCTCGGCGGGCTGGACATCCTCGTGAACAACGCCGGCATCACCCGCGATAACCTGCTCATGCGCCTCTCCGAGGACGACTGGGATGCGGTGATAGACACGAACCTGAAGGGCGCGTTCCTCTGCACGAAAGCGGCCATCCGCCCCATGCTGCGCCAGCGCTCCGGCCGCATCGTCAACATGTCGTCGGTCGTGGCGATCACGGGCAACCCGGGACAGGCGAACTACACCGCGGCGAAAGCGGGGCTCATCGGCTTCACGCGGACGGTCGCGCGGGAGGTGGCGTCCCGCGGCATCACGGTGAACGCGATAGCGCCCGGGTTCATCGCGACGCAGATGGTCGATTCGATACCGGAAGACCTGCAAGCGCAGATACGCGAGCGCATACCGCTGGGAGCGTTCGGCACGCCGGAGGACGTGGCGGGCTGCGTCGCGTTCCTGGTCAGTGCGGACGCCGCATACATCACGGGCCAGGTGCTCAGCATAGACGGAGGTTTGGGGTTGTAATGACGGACTGGCCGGAAGACCACGAAGGTCCGGGGCACAAGATACTCGTTATCGTCGCGCACCCGGACGATGCCGAATTCATGTGTGCAGCGAGTGTCGCGAGGTGGACGTCGGAGGGCAAGGAGGTCGTCTACGCGCTCGTTACGTCCGGCGACAAAGGCACGTCCGATCCCAGTGTCGTGCCGTCGGAGTTGGCGGCGCTGCGGGAGAAGGAGCAGCAGGAGGTCTGCCGCATCCTCGGCGTGAAGAAGGTTGAGTTCCTCCGCTACGAGGACGGCATGGTGCAGAACACGCTGGAGTTGCGGAAGGACATCGTCCGCCTGATCCGCAAGCACAAGCCGAGCGCTGTGATCACGCAGAACCCCACGGTGCGCTGGTCAGGCCACTACATCAACCACCCGGACCACCGGAACACGGGCGATGCGACCCTCGACGCGGTCTTCCCGTCGGCGCGCGACGTGCACATGTTCCCCGAGCTCGCGCTCAACGAAGGGCTGGAAGCGCACATCGTCGAGCACGTCTACCTCGGCGCCCGCGACGACATCGCGGACGTGTACTTCGACGTGACGGACACCGTTGAGACGAAGATCCGCGCGCTCAAGGCGCACGCCAGCCAGATGCGGTTCACCCCTGCCAACAGCACCGAGGAGCCGTCCAAGGAGGAGCGGGAGTTCGGCGAGCGGCTCACGGGCTGGCTGAAGGACCGTGGCTCACAGAAGGGCATCCCCTACGCGGAGTCGTTCAAGTACTTCTACCTGGGGTAGCCTGGCCTAAGCCTCCACTGGCTCTGTCGCCACTGCGTACGCGGACTCCGATAGTGTCACCGTACCGCCGTTGGCGAGGCGGAGCGACGAACCCACGAGCGCGTGCTTCGCCGCAACGAGCGTGAGTCCCAGCGTGCTGCCCCCTACGGTACAGGCCGACGTGACGACACCCGCTGGGGAGCCATCCTCCGTCTCGAGCGTGTCAGCCGGCACGGCGGGAGCGTCGGACGTGAACGACATGAGCAGCCGCTGCACCTTCCGATACGTCTGGAGGCGAGCGATGACTTCTTGTCCTGTGTAGCAGCCCTTGTCGTCGCTGATGGAGCCGAGCAGCCGCGCTTCGAGCGGATTATTGAACGCCCCGAACTCCGCGCCGTAGGCGGGTACGCCCTGCGCGATGCGGTACGCCTCGAACATCTCCGCGTCCGCCTCCTGCACGGCGGCCAGCAGCGCTGCTTTCGAGCGCTCGGTGTCGGCGAGCGGCAGCAGCACGTCGTAGGCCGGGTGCGCTCCGAACGGGGAGGCGACGATCACTGCGCCGTCCTGCGCGAGCACCCCGTCGAGCGAGGGGACTGGGAAACCTGCGCCGGCGATCGCCTCGGCAGCCAGCGGCCCGAGAACGGTGAACTGTGTGGTCTTGCTGCTCTCGTCGACGACCGTGATGTCCTCACCGAACGTGTAGAGGTCGATCCAGTCGGCGACGTCCTCCGCTCTGCCGGGGCTGGTGAGGCACCACACACCGCCGTCGACTGCCGCGAGCCGCAGGTGGTCCAGCACGCGGGCGTCGCCGTTCGTCAGCACGGTCGAGCACGCCGTGCCGAGGGGCAGCGTTTCGAGCTTGTTCGTCGTGAGGCGGTTGAGGAGGTCGAGCGCGTCGGCGCCTGTGATCCAGAGTCGCCCACAGTCGCTGCGGTCGGCGACCCCGGCGCGTTCCGTGAGCGCGGCATGGATTGCGGTGTCGATGCTCATGCCGTGAGCATAACAGGGGAGGGCAAGTGATGGGTCGGGGGGCTAGACGGAGAACGAGGTGCCGCACCCGCACGCCTTCTTGGCGTTGGGGTTGTTGAAGACGAAGCCCTTGCCGTTCAGGCCACCGGAGTAGTCCAGTTCCGTTCCGGCGAGGAAGATATAGCTCTTCCTGTCCACGGCGAGCGTGACGCCGTTCTGCTCGATGACCTTGTCGCCTTCCTGCGCCTCGTTCGTGAGGTCGAGCACGTAGGTGAGGCCGGAGCAGCCGCCGCCCTTCACCGCGACGCGCAGGACACCCTGGTCGATGCCCTCGGCGGCCATGAACTGCTGTACGTGCTTCGCGCCGTTCTCGGTGATGGTGATGGTCAGGGGCTGTTGCGTCGTGGTCATGTTGCGTGTCCTCGTGCCTTGCAGGTCGGCTGTTCAACCTATCGTAGGGAGGGAGCGGAGGTGCGTCAAGCAGAGCACGTCACATACATCTGCCACACGGGTCGCGCATCGCTGCGGGCCGCTGGCATACAATGCCGCCGTGCGCAGGTTGATGGACAAGATACTGAGCGACAACCCCCACGCCCTCTACGGCGTTTCGTAGCCCATGACCACTCGCGCCGATGCACTGCTGGAAGGGATGAACCCGCCGCAACGCCAGGCTGTCCAATGCGTGGATGGGCCGCTGCTTATCGTGGCAGGGCCGGGCTCCGGCAAGACGCGCGTCATCACCCATCGCATCGCCTACCTCAACCGGCACGTTGGCATCAGCCCCTGGCGCATCGCCGCGGTGACGTTCACGAACCGCGCCGCCCGGGAGATGCGGAACAGGCTCGCCGCGCTGATGGGCGACGGTGCGCAGCGCCTCACCGCCGGAACGTTCCATGCGCTCTGCGCCTCGGTCCTGCGCCGCGACGGCGAGGTCATCGGCATCCCGCCTGACTACGTCATCATGGACGATGAAGACCAGATGAACCTGATCAAGCAGTCCATGGAGCAACTGCAGTTAGACCCCAAGCGCTTCCCGCCGCGCTCAGTGCTCTCCGCGATCAGCCGGGCGAAGTCGCAACTCCTCGGGCCTGATGCGCTCGCCGCGAGGGCGGACGGCCCGTACGAAAAACTAGTCTCCCAAGTCTTCGCGGCGTACCAGGCGTCGCTCGCTCGGAGTCATGGGGTGGACTTCGACGACCTGCTCAGCAAGACGGTTGAGCTGTTCCGGCGTGCGCCGGAGGTGCGCGACCGGTGGCAGGAGCGGTTCGTCCACTTCATGGTGGACGAGTTCCAGGACACGAACACCGCGCAATACGAGATCGCACGCCTGCTCGCGGGCAAGCATCGCAACCTCGCCGTCGTGGGCGACCCCGACCAGTCCATCTACTCGTGGCGCAATGCCGACATCCGCAACATCCTCTCGTTCAAGAAGGACTACCCCGATGCGACGATCGTCGCGCTATCGCAGAACTACCGCTCAACGGGCACCATCCTGGACGCTGCACGGCACGTCATCCGTGCGAACACCCAGCGCATCGATCAGGATCTGTTCACGGAGAACGGGCAGGGCGTTCCGATCCGCATCGCCGACACCTACTCGGAGGAAGAGGAGGCGCAGGAAGTCATCCGAGAGGTGCAGCGCCTCATGGAGCACGAGGGGGTGACGCTGCGCGATTGTGTCGTGACATACCGGGTGAACGCCCAGTCCCGTGCGCTGGAAGAGGCGTGCCTGCGCTACGGCATCCCCTACAAGATCGTGGGAGGCGTGCGCTTCTACCAGCGGCGCGAGGTGAAAGACCTGATCTGCTATCTCCGCCTCCTGGAGAACCCTTTCGACGAAGTGAGCCTCGCCCGCGTCATCAACGTCCCGGCAAGAGGCATCGGCAAACGCACGGTGGACGAACTGCTCGCGTGGGCGAACTCCCTGGAGGTCCCCGCGTACACCGCACTCCAACTGCTGCAGGACGACGCGGAGCGCCCTTCGCCCTTCGATGCTCGCCAGAGGAGGCAGCTCACCGGATTCCTCTTTCTGCTGAACGGGTTGAGCGCCCTCAAACCGGATATGGAGCTGCCGCAACTCATCGACGAAGTGCTGGAGCAGTCCGGCCTGCGCCGAGCCATCCTGGAGTCCGACGACCCGGATGCAGAGGACCGCCTGGAGAACCTGCGGGAGCTGCGCGGGCTGAGCGCGGAGTTCGCTGACGCATCCGCCGAAGAGAGCCTCCCGGCCTTCCTGGAGCGCATCGCCCTCGTATCGGACCAGGACGTGCTGGACGAGGACGAGCAGCAGTACATCACGCTCATCACGCTTCACCAGATCAAGGGACTCGAGTTCCCCGTCGTGTTCATCACCGGTATGGAGGACGGCGTGCTGCCGCACATGCGCTCCATAGACGATCCTGACCAGTTGGAGGAGGAGCGGCGTATCGCATACGTGGGCATGACGCGGGCGCGTGAGCGACTCTACCTCTTCCGGTCACTGCGGCGGCGCATGTTCGGTTCCTTCGGGTCGTCGCGCCGGTCGCGTTTCCTGAAGGACATCCCGTTCGACCTGATCGAGGCTCCGGAGCGCGGGCAGCGCTTCGGGAACGGCGGCATGGGCCGACCCGAACGTGAACTCGCGGCTGTTGGTGCGGACGGCGCTCCGGTGCAGGCGCCGCCGTTCAAGACGGGCGAGAAGGTGACGCACCCGGTCTTCGGGCTCGGCATCGTCGTAGACTGCAGTCCGCGCCCCGGCGACTACGAGGTGACGGTCGCGTTCCCCGGCAACCAGGGCGTGAAGCGCATCCTCCACAGCTACGGCAAACTCGAAGGGGTACAACGCTCGTGAGCGCCCTGCTCTCCATCGTCATCCCTGCCTATAACGAGCAGGAGCGCATACGCCCTACGCTGGAGGAGTACGTCGGGCACTTCCGCAGTTGGTACGAAGGCGATTTCGAGATTGTCGTCGTGCTGAACGGCTGCCGCGACGACACGCGCGGAGTCGTGGAGGAGGTCGCGGCAGCCGCGCCGGAAGTGCGGCTTGCCGAGTTCGCCGCGCCGCTCGGGAAGGGCGGGGCGCTTCGCGAAGGGCTGGCGCTCGCGGAGGGGTCGCTCATCCTGTTCGTCGACGCCGACAACATGGTGCGCGCGCCGGAGGCTGCGAAGCTGGTTGATGCGCTCGAAGAGCACGACATCGCCATCGGCGACCGGTTCAGCGGTGAGGACGAGGACGAAAGGAAATCCCGTTCGCGCCGGTTCGTCAGCAAGGCGTCGCGGCTCTGGGTGCGCCGATTCCTCAGCCTGCCGTATTCGGATACGCAGTGCGGAGCGAAGGCGCTGCGCGCCGAGGCGTGGCGCACCATCGCCCCGCACATCCGCGAGAACGGCTGGGCGTTCGACCTCGATCTGCTCGGTCACGCGGAGCGGCTGGGCTGCTCTATCGTGGATGTGCCCGTGCGCTGGCAGCACATCGCGGAAGGCTCCAAGGTGCAGGCGTGGCGCGACGCCCCGGCCACGTTCCTTGCCACCTTCCGGATCAGGTCGAGGATGCGGAAGTAGCCGGAGCCCGGCGCAACCTGCGAGGGGCAAGCCGGAGACAGAGCACCGCGAGCGCAATCGCCTCCCGTGCATCCGCCTTGGATGCGCCCGCGTACCGGTTCTGAAAGACGATGGGCGACTCGTGCACCCGCAGTCCCCGGTACACTGCAAGCAGCTCCAGCAGCCACTTGAACCCGCGCGACGAGTACCGTGTGGGCATCTGCGTGAGCAGTTCGCGCCGGCAGAGCGCATAGCCCGTCAGCACGTCGTGTTGGGGCAGCAGGAGTATGATGCGCACGCCGGTGTTCAGCACCCTGCTGATCAGCCGCCGCACCAGCGGCTGGTGGGCGAACGACCCGCCGCGCACGTAGCGGGAGCCGATGACCACGTCGCAGCCGTCCTCGGCGCGGGCGAGCATCTCCGGCAGGAGCTCGGGGTCGTGGGAGAGGTCAGCGTCCATGACTGCGACGAGTCGTCCTCGTGCCTCCGCCGCTCCCGCGAATACCGCGCTCGCAAGTCCCGCTTTGCCCGACCGCTCCACGAGCCGCACGCGCGCCTCGGATGCCGCCATCTCGCGCACGGCATCTGCCGTGCCGTCCGGGCTCCCGTCGTCCACCACGATCACTTCGCAGTGAACGTCCTGGAGGATGTCGAGGAGTCTCGGCACGAGCACGGACACGTTCTCGCGCTCGTTGTACGTCGGGAGGATGACGGAAAGCAGGGGTTCGGGTGCGGCGGCCACGGCAGGTTCCGGCGGGAGTATAGGAGCGCCGCTCGATGGGGGACAAGGCATCTGCAGCCGCGTTTACCGGCCGCTCGCTCGCCCGATAGACTAACCGCGTGAGTACGACAGCCCGACCCACAACCGCTCTGGTGCTTGCCGGAGGCAAAGGCGAGCGCCTCTGGCCGCTCACGCAGGACCGGCCGAAGCCGATGGTGGAAGTGAACGGCAGGCCCATCGTCGAGCACCACCTCGCGTGGTTGCGCGCGAACGGCATCGAGCGCGCGTTCCTGCTCACCGGCTACATGCACGAGGTCATCGCCGAGCACTTCGCCGCGCCGCGCATCGAAGGACTGGACGTGCGCTGCATCGCCGAAGCGTCGCCCCTCGGACGCGGCGGCGCGTACAAGAACGGCTACCGCGAGGCGGGGCTTTCCGACGCTGCTGTCATCGCCACGAACGGCGACGTGCTCACGGACCAGCCGCTCGCTCCGCTGGTCGAGGCGCACGAGCGGGCGGACGCACTCGCTACCGTGCTGCTCACTCCCATGATTAGCCCGTTCGGCATCGTGGAAACGGACGGCGGGCTGGTGACCGGCTTCAGGGAGAAGCCGCCACTGCCGTACTGGATCAACGCCGGGGTGTACGTCCTGACGCAGGAGGCGATCGCCCGTTTCCCGGACGTGGGCGACCACGAGACAGAGACGTTCCCTGCGCTGGTGTCGGAAGGACGCCTGGCGGCGTTCGAGAGCGGCGCGTACTGGAAGTCCGTCGAGTCGCAGAAGGACCTGCGCGAGGCCGGCGAGCGGTTGGCGCGGGTGTCGTAGAGCGGCGCGGCAGCCACGCGTGCTAGAATCATACGGCGGCCCTTCGTGAGGCCGCTTCCCACGTCGGGGAGTAGCGCAGTCCGGTAGCGCGCTACGTTCGGGACGTAGAGGCCCCGGGTTCAAATCCCGGCTCCCCGACCAGCTTTTCCCCAGGCAACCCTTGTTTCCGTAAAGATCCGGCTTCCTGCCGCATGGTTTGCGCGCGCTTGCGCGCGGGGAGTGGTATGCTTGCGCCGAAAGCCCGCCAGGGAGGGTAGAACATGCTGACGACTGAACAGAACGATCGGTTGGCTCGTGTCGGCCCCGGCACGCCCGGAGGCGAGTTGCTGCGCCGGTACTGGGTGCCGTTCCTGCCCAGTGCGAAGCTCGACGAAGACCCCGTGCAGGCCGTTCGCCTGCTGGGCGAAGACCTCACCTGCTACAGGGACAAGTCCGGCAACATCGGCCTCATCGGTCAGCGCTGCATGCACCGCGCCGTCGACCTGCGCTGGGGCATCCCGGACGAGAACGGTCTCCGCTGTCCCTACCACGGCTGGATGTACGACTCGAACGGCGCATGCGTCGACGCGCCGCTGGAGGCCCGCCGCGACATGTTCGCCGACAGGCTCAAGCTCCCCGCATACCCGGTGAAGGAGATGGGCGGCCTGCTGTTCGCCTACATGGGGCCGCAGCCTGCGCCGCTGCTGCCGCCGTGGGACCTGTTCGTCTGGCCCAACTCCGTCCGGCAGATGGGCATCGCCGTCCTCAACGCGAACTGGCTCCAGTGCCAGGAGAACACCGGCGACCCCACACACGGCGTGTGGCTCCACGGCTTCCAGTTCCAGTACATCCTCGAGAAGATGGGCGACCACGACCGCCTTGCGAAGATGAGCAAGGGGTTCATGCAGCAGGGCGTCGGCATCAAGGACCTGTACGTCCACTCCACGCAGTACGGCATGGAGAAGGGCGTCATCTTCTCCAAGGAGCTTGGCGCGCCTGAGGACAAGAAGTCCCGCCACTCCACCGTCATCTTCCCGTTCTACACGGAGCAGAACGCTGCAGGCGCTCCCTGGAGCGAGTTCCAGATCCGCGTGCCGATAGACGACGAGCACACGTACCACATCTCCTACAACACCTACGCGGCACCGCCGGGCGTCGAAGCGCCGAAGCAGGACAAGGTGCCCTACTACGAGGTGCCGATCTACGACGAGGACGGCAAGCCGGTCCTCGACTGCATCCTTAACCAGGACTTCATCGGCTGGTGGGCGCAGGGCCCGCTGACCGACCGCAGCGCGGAGAACCTCGGACGCACGGACATCCCCGTCGTCTTCCTCCGACGCCAGCTGGACGAGCAGATGCGCGTCGTCGAGGAGGGCGGCGACCCGATGAACGTCTTCCGCGACGAGGCGGAGATCGACGCTCTTCCACACGAGGATGGGGAGATACCCATCCTGTACGGAGGCGGCAGACCCGCGGACGCGTGGCTCAACCCCGACTGGGCGAAGGACGTTCCCGAACTGACGCGGAACACCCGTGCCCAGTACCACAAGGGCGGCGCGGTCTGGGAGTCGGACCGCTACGGCCCGGCGATCCCCCTGGCGGCCGAGCTCCATCGCCGGATGGAGGAGGCGGTGGAAAAGGCGAAGGCCGGCTCCGCGTAACGCCGTTGCACCTGTGCACCTGCGGAGAAGCCCGGCAAGCGCCGGGCTTCTCCTGTTTAACCGGCTTGCCGGGGTTGGCGTGTAACGCAACGACACGCTTAACGTAGTAGGGTATGGGGCGCACCACATCGGATGATCGAGGCGAAGCCTCGTTCTTCGGAGAGAAGCGTGACCCAGAGCCAGACAGACCAGACCCCGCCCCAGGTGCTGCCCGAGTTCAGCGCCGCACTCGACGAACTCATCGCCCTTGCCAAACGCGGCCATGCCTCGGGCAGCGAACTCTTCAACCCCAGCGACGAATGGCTCGTCTCCCGCATGCGGGAGATCGGCGGACTGCCCGACTCCGAACGCGGGGCGGCGCTCGACGAGTGGCGAAGCATCGCGGAGGAGGCTGCTGCCGCGAACGCGGAGGGCAGGGCGGCCGGGCGCGCAGGCCCGGAAGCGGTCGTCCGGTTGAACTCCGGCGGGTTCGCCTTCTACAGCCAGCGCGGCGTCGCTCGCCAGCCGCATCTCACACGCTACCTCATGGACGGCTTCACGCCGAACCGCGACTCCCTCGAGTTCGGTCACGACGATCAGCGGCTCTTCTGCCGCATCCTGCCGGTCATCAGCGCCAGGCTCAGCGAATGGCTCGACGGGGGCGAGACCGTCGTGCAGTCCGACCGCCGGATCTGCGACGCACCGGGGCGATCGTTCCATGCGCGGCAGCTCGTCGTGGGCGCACGATATCCGCAGCTGCCGTACCTGTGGCGGCAACTCACGTTCGACCTGCCGGAGGAGGAACGCCCGGGCGAGCCGGACATCGTGGAGTTCTCGATACCGGAGTGGCTGGAGATACTCGACCTGCCGGCCGACGTGCGCGATGAGATAGCGGCGCAGAGCCTCACGAGGCTCGTATTCAAGGCGCCGACGCGCGGGCTGTCGCTCCACCTCGGGTTCGACTACGTGGGCGAGCACAAGATGGGCCCGCTCAGCATCGCGATGCACCAGACGAAGATGAACGGCGGACTTGCCTTGCAGGCAGCGTTGAGCGTTGCGCGCATCCGCGCGCTGGACGGCAGCATGAACAACGCCGCCGTCGTGACGACAGGCCCGTCTCTCCACGGCAAGAGCACGCTCACTATCATGATCGAACTGGCGAACAGCGAACTCGCCTCCCGCCTCTCGCTCCAGACCGACCCCGAGGAAGGGGTCTACCCGATGAACGACGACATCATCCTGCTCCAACCGCTCGACGAACCGGTCGGCGTGGAGCTGGACGGGCAGCGCGTCTCCTACGCCTACGGCATCGACGGCACGGAGAACAACTTCTACGCCGTGCCGTCCGGCCTGACGCGAGAGGACGACCCCGTGACCTACGACGTCGTGCGCGGAGCGCCCGGCGAGCCGAACCCGCAGGAGACGCTGGAGAACGTCGTCGCCGATCCGGCAACCG
This sequence comes from Dehalococcoidia bacterium, assembly GCA_965220655.1. Taxonomy (GTDB): domain Bacteria; phylum Chloroflexota; class Dehalococcoidia; order Lucifugimonadales; family Australimonadaceae; genus Bin16. The sequence continues at coordinate 243,373 of CBDCQO010000008.1, forward strand.
GCGAGCCGGACTTCTCGCAGAACCCGACCCGGAACATGCGGATGGTGCTCTCGCGCCGCAGGCTGCTGCAGCGGAAGGGCGTCGCCGAGGTCATCAGCCGTGTTACGGGCGGCGCGCTGACGGAGGCTGCTCACGTCCCGATGGGGCACATGCACCGCATCGTCTGGCAGGCCGTCATGCGGGAGAACACCGTCATCCCGCCGCTGCGCAAGCTCAGCCTGGAGCAGTATGTCCGCGTGCTCATGTACGGTGAGGCCGTACAGATGGGCGCAGCGGCGGGCGCCATCGGCAGGCCGTACGTCGAGTACTTCTCGGACCCGTTCATCATCGGGCTGGAGGACGACAACGCGAACCTGCTGTACGACATCCTTCGCAGGATGCAGGCGGATGGCGTGCGGCAGGAGTTCTACGCCTTCAACACCGGCGGTCTCGGCGCCGACACCAACGACGCGGCAGAGGGCAGGCTCTACCGGAAGATCCCGCGCGAGGTGACGCTGGCGCTGCAGGAAGCCGTGCTCCGCAACGCCGCGAAGTACGAGTACGACCCGTACATCGGCTCCGAGGTTGCGGCGGCCGTGACCGACGCCTCGGGGAACGAGGTGCTCGACCTGCGGGCCGAGTGGCTGCCGCGCAACGTCTACGGCGAGGAAGACTACGTCCGCCGCATCGACGCACTGCGCTACCGCCGCTTCTACGGCTCGCCGGAGAACGAGCGCACCGGCATCCTGCGCTACACGAAGGTCGTGAACGCCCTCACCGATCTGAGCGACGTTCCGCCGCCGCGCTCCGAGTGGGAAGCAGCGCGCCTGCTCTCCTTCTACTGGAGCCTGGACCGCTCTTACGAGACGCTCGCTGAGACTGCGGCGCATCGTGCGGAGGGAGAAGCGCCATCCGCTGAGCTGCTCAGCGCGCTGAGCTATGCCTGTGCTCGGGGCGTCGTGGAAGGGCTCGCGCTCTCTTCCGGCGCAGAGGCTGCGCTGCGGGAGCTCGGCATCCGGATATAGCAATGCCGGGCCACGCCCGCCTGGCTCGATGCTCCTTGCAGTGGGAGTGAGGACGGTCACGCAACAACGCAGAGAGGAGGGCAGCGAATGGCAAATGTGGAACATCTGCAACCGGAGGGCATGTCCCCGAACGGCGGACGCTACACGCACGTCGTGAAGGTTGGCCCGTGGGTCTTCATCGCGGGTCAGACCGCATCGGACGAGAACGGCGACGTGGTGGGCGTCGGCGACCCCGCCGCGCAGGTGGGGCAGGTGATGAAGAACCTGCGCACCGCGTGCGAGTCGGTCGGCGGGAAGTTCGAGGACATCGTCAAGACGACGGTGTACGTCGTGGGCGAGGAGAACGTGGAGGCGGTGCGCGCGGCGCGTGCGCTGTACCGCCCCGAGAAACCGCCGACGAGCACGCTCCTGATCATCTCCGGGCTCGCGAGGCCGGAGTTCATACTCGAGATAGAGGCGGTCGCCTACGTGGAGTAGGCCGGCTTGCGGTAGGATACACACGAGTAAAACAGAGGAGGGAAGAGCATGGCAGCAGTAACGGTCCTGCACCCGGGAATGACGACACAGACGATCCAGATCACCGGCCACAACGGCGACGAGATCGACGCCTACGTGGCGAGGCCGGAGGGCCCCGGCCCGTTCGCGACAGTGCTCGTGGCGCACCACATGCCCGGATGGGACGAGTGGTGCATCGAGGTGACGCGCCGGTTCGCACATCACGGCTACCTGGCGGTCTGCCCGAACCTGCACCACCGCATGGGCCCCGGCACGCCCGCCGAGATGTCGGCCCGCATCCGCGACGATGGCGGACAGCGCGACGCGTTCGTGCTCGGCGACCTGCAGGGCGCGCTGGACTACATCCGCGGCCGCGACGACGCGACGGGCAAGGTGGGCGTCATCGGCTTCTGCTCCGGCGGGCGCGTCGCCTACATGGCGGGCTGCAACCTCGAACTGGACGCGGCGGTCGACTGCTGGGGCGGCAACGTCATCCCGACACCCGACCGCATCAACGAGAACCAGCCAACGCCGGTCATCGACATGACGCCCAACATGGGCTGTCCCGTCCTGGGGTTGTTCGGGAACGACGACGGCAACCCGGACATCGAGCAGGTGAACGCCATCGAGGCGGAGCTGCAGAAGCACGGGAAGGAGTACGAGTTCCACCGCTACGACGGCGCGGGGCACGCGTTCTTCAACTGGGCCGGCACGTCGCACCGCCCGGAGCAGGCCAAGGACGGCTGGGACAAGGTGTTCGACTTCTACGCCAGGCACCTGAGCTAGGGGCACAGAAAACGCCTCATCCCAGCCCCGGAGTACCCTCACCCTAACCCTCTCCCCTTGTAGGGAGAGGGGATAATCGAAACGGGAGAGCGAGCGGTGAAAGCGGCATTCATACGGAACCACGGAGGACCCTCCGCCATCCAGTACGGCGACATGCCGGAGCCCGAGGCCGGGCCGGGCGAAGTGCTCGTCCGCGTACGCGCATCGGCGCTGAACAGGCTGGACCTCTACACCCGCGCCGGACTGCGCGGCACGAAGATTGCGCCGGAGGACATGCCGCGCATCCTGGGCGGCGACTGCGCCGGCGAGATCGCCGCGCTGGGCGAAGGGGTGGACAGCGTCAGCGTGGGCGATCGGGTCGTGGTGAACCCGCTCTGCGGCACGAGCCCTCCCTCGATGATCGGCACGAACCGGCAGGGGTCGAACGCCGAGTACGTTGCGGTCCCGGCCGAGAACGTCGTGCCGATACCGAACTCGCTCTCCTTCAAGGACGCGGCGGCGCTGCCGACCATCTACCTGCCCACGTGGGGCATCGTCGTGCGTGAGGGACAGCTGCAGGCGAACGAGACTGCGCTGGTGCTCTCGTCGTCGAGCGGCGTCGGCACCGCGGCCATCCAGCTCATCAAGGGCGTCGTCGGCGCGACGTGCATCGCGGCCACGAGCACGGGCGAGAAGGTGCGCAAGTCCAGAGAGCTGGGCGCGGACTACGCCATCAACTACAAGGTGGAGAACCTCGCGCAGCGGACGAAGGAGCTGACCGGCGGGCGCGGCGTCGACCTCGTGGTGGACAGCACCGGCGCGGCGTTCTTCGAGGACGCTTACGCGTCGCTGGCGCGCGGCGGCAGGTACGGCATCTGCGGGGTTACGGCGGGCTACCAGGCGCAGATACACCTGGGGCAGCTGTTCAGCAAGCAGCTGCGGCTGTTCGGCACGTTCATGGGCTCGACCGACGAGCTGCGGCGTATCGTCGATGCCGCCGACAAGGGACAGATAGGCACGGCCATCCAGGCCAGTGTTCCGCTGATGGGGACCGCCACCGCGCACGAGGAGATGGAGCGCTCGGAGCACTTCGGCAAGTTCATCATCGTCGTGCCCTGATGCGAGGTTATGCAAGAGCCTGAGGGTTACCGGGCTCCCCCACGGCGGCGGAAGCGCTGGTTCTACGGCTGGACCATCGTCATCGTCCTTTCGGTCATATCGTTCGCGGGGGGAGTCGAGACGAACCCGGTGCTCGGTGTCTTCCAGGGCCCGATGACGGACGAGTTCGGCTGGAGCCGCGCGACCTACACGCTGCCGATGTCGATCGGCTCGTTCATGGGCGGGCTTGCCTCGCTGATCGTCGGGCCGCTGATGGACCGCTACGGCTCGCGCATCATCATGACCGTGGCCATCGCGCTCATGGGGCTTACGTTCGTCCTCATGGGAGCGGTGCAGGAGCTGTGGCACCACTTCGCGCTCCAGATACTCGGGCGGACGGTCATCGCGTCCACGTTCTTCATGGTCATCGGCGTCGTCATCCCCAAGTGGTTCATCGTCATGCGGGGCAGGGCGGGGGCGCTCGCGAACCTCGGCCAGCGCGTCGGGCAGATCGCGTTTCCGGTGATGGTGGAGCGCATCCTCACCGTCGGCTCGTGGAGGACGGCGTGGGTGGCGATGGGCATCACGGTCTGGGCGTCGTCGTTGCTGCCCGCGCTGCTGTTCCTGCGGCGGCAGCCCGAGGACCATGGACTGCTCCCCGACGGCGTGGACATCCGCGACGCAGGGCGGCAGGGGAGGCGCGCGCCGCCCGTCGAGGTCGCGTTCGACCGCCGGATGGCGCTGCGCTCGGCCGCGTTCTACCTCATCGCGGCTGCGGTGAGCATCCAGAGCTTCGTGACCACGAGCATCCACTTCCACTGGTACTCCTACCTCACAGACGTGGGCGTCTCCAGCGAGGCGGCGGTCATCTCGCTGTCGCTCTCGCCGCTGATCTCGATGCCGGTCTCCATACTGGCCGGGCTGGCCGCCGAGCGGGTGCCGGTGCAGCGGCTGATGGCGATCAGCTACTACTTCATGGCGGCGAGCATCGTGCTGTTCCTCTTCTCGGACAACGCGCTGCTGTCGTACGCGTTCGGGCTGCTGTTCGGCACGGCTACGGGCATCCTCTTCACGGTGATGAACATCATCTGGGCGGACTACTTCGGGCGGGCCTCGATAGGGGGGATACGGGGGATGGTGTCGCCGATACACATGTTGTGCAACTCACTGGGCCCGCTGACCGCGGCGTGGTCGTTCGACGCCACGGGTAGCTACTCGCTCATCTTCACGATCAGCGCCGCGCTGAGCGCGGTGGGCGGGACACTCATCCTCCTGGCGCGCAGGCCCCGGCTGACCGACGGCTGAGGCGGGCGCCGGTAAAGCCCGTTAACTTCTTTGAGTGTCGCATCCTGTCGCATCTCGTTCTGTTCACTCGTGGTCCGGGCCACCGTCCCGCGACTCGTTTACGCGGTTCTACGTTCACAGTACGTCTCTGCGCGACTGCCGTGCGATGGAACGCGACAGGAGTCGATGATCGGGATGGGCGCCGGCTGAGCGGAAGAGCGATGGGGCACGAGGACATGGTAGGAAGCACGGCATCGTCGGCGCAATGGGCGCGTGTCACAGGGGGGCAAGTTCTCAGGCTGTGACATCCGCCCATTGCGTAGTTGGGGTGTGCCGTGCGTCAATGGAAGACCCGGCCAGCGAACAGACCGACTGCGGGAAACGTAACCCGCAGCGGATGACCGAATAGAGGAGGCTTGAGTCCTGATATGCCCCCTGATGCATTGCCAAGACCTAGGTTGTTTGATGACTACAAGCGCTCAGACGCAGACGTTTCTCGTTATGACGAGACAGATTTTGAATTCTGGAACAGGTCTGCTTGGCAGGTCGCACATGATACGCGCCAGCGTCTAGAGGATTGGTTCAGTCGGTACCCTGTTGAATCAGCCTCCAAACTGTGCAGTGATTTTCGAAAGCCAAAGAAAACAAATGCCCTTCATGGTGCGTACTTTGAGTTATTCTTGCATGAACTGCTACTACGTTTGGGTTGTGAAGTTACTGTCAACCCAACAATCAAAGCGGGAAACAGGACACTCACTCCAGACTTCTTGGTAGAGTATGAAGGGAGGAAATGTTACATAGAAGCAACTCAAATCGACTATAGAGATGACAGCAATAAGAATGAAGACAAGTTCATGCAGGACTTGAACGAATTTTCTGTGCTGGGACTATATGCACACTTATCTCCAGAAGGTGAATTAAACCAAACCTTGAGTAAGAGGCAGGTTGAAAGGGTAATTAGCTTCGCAAGGTCACTAACTCCCGTTGACTTCGAGAAATCTCACGGAATATATGGCTATGGTCCGTCGATAAAAGTGAAATCACCTGACAGAAAATGGAAATGTACGATAAATTTTGGTCCTTGGCAACTATCGTCTGGAGAAAAACCTGATAGATGGGTGATTGGGCGCGGGAGGTCGTACATGGTAGATACGGAAGGAATCGCTGATAAGTGTATCGATAAGATCATCGAAAAGACAAAACGCTATCGTCATGAAGTGGATGCTCCATTGGTCGTTGCATTATGGGACTATAGAGGGTTATTCGGTGGCTTTAACAGAGAGTACGACAACAGGATTCTGTTCGGTCATGGGCAAACAAATGGAGGCGTATGGCTGAATAACAAGAGAAGTCGATACCCAGAATTGGCTGGCGTCTGGATGTTCCGGGGTTTAGTGATTCAATCTACAGATTACTTCACTGCCTACCTGTATCACAACCCCTACAAGGATAGTCCACTACCCGAGGCATTGAAGAGCCTTGGGTACGCGCGCTATGACGACGAAGGGATCTATAGGTGGATCGACGGAAGACGTTTGGGTGAACTCTTGATGACAGAACAAGACCGTCAGAACCTTGCTTTGCACCATTCTACCTATCCACCCCCAACACATCCGTGAACCTTCTTGCTTCTCACACACCCTCGCCCCAGGTGATGCCGAAGTCGTTCTTGCGGAGGACGAGGCCGGTGAGCGCCATCGGGGGCTGGGCGAGCATCCAGAGGAACGACGGCTCGACCGTCTCGACGCTTTCCTTCGCGCGGGGCCAGCTCATGTCGGTGAGGACGTGGCCGGGCGTCCATGAGACGACCTCGATGTTCTGGTCGCGCACCTCGAGGGCGAGCGCTTGCGAGAAGACATCGAGTGCCGCCTTCGCAGCGGAGTAGGCGACGCGCCCTGCCGCGAACCTGATCGCGAGGTCGCTCGACACGTTGAAGATGCGCCCGCCGCCCTGTCGCGCCATGACCGGCAGCGCCGCGCGCGTCACGTAGAAGACGGCGTTCATGTTGACGTCCATGTTGTCGTGCCAGTCCTCGTCGGACATCCCGGCGATGAGCGCCTCCGGGTAGACCCCCGCGTTGTTCACGAGGATGTCGAGCCGTCCGGCGCGCTCGACGGCCTCGTCGACGAGGCGCGCCGCGTCCGCCGAGTCGGTGATCGTCCCAGCGATGGCGTACGCAGTGCCGCCCGCGGCCTCGATCGTCTCCGCCGTCCCGCGCAGCGTGTGGCCGCTTCCGGGGGAGGAGTCGAGGTTGCGCGCGGTGATGACGACGGTCGCGCCGTGGCGGGCCATCGCGAGGGCGAGCTGTCGTCCGATGCCGCGGCTGCCGCCGGTGACGAGTGCGACCTTACCGGTGAGGTCAGGGGTGGTCATGGGGGGAGTCTAGCACGGCGTCTCGTGCTGTCGTTCCGAGCGAAGCGCAGCGGAGCCGAGGAATCTCTCGGGGTGCGTCCGTCTTACACCCGCGTTCTCCCCGAGAGGATGTTGTGCGCTTAGCGCGGGACTTCGCCTTCGGTTCCGCTCAACATGACAACGCCCGCTACCACCCCGCATCCGGTTCACCCTCACCCCAGCCCTCTCCCCTCGAGGGAGAGGGGGCCACACAGGGGCCTCTGGATTCCAGCTTCCGCTGGAATGACGAAGTCTAAAGCGACGCGATAGAGCGCAGGGGGCGGGTGGACTGGCGGATGCGCCAGAAGAGGTACTGGTTGGCGTAGCCGGCGTCCGCGCCGAAGCGCTGCCACGCCCACTCGCGCGCCGTCGCGTACTTCGCATTCGGGGGCAAGCCGTACCACTCGCGCAGCACCTTCAGCACCCAGCGGTCGGCCGGGAACGCCTCCGGCTTCTCCAGCGAGAAGAGCATCGCGCAGTCTGCGATCTTCTCACCGACGCCGTGCAGCGCCGTGAGTGCGGCCAGCGCCTCGTCGTAGGACGCCTCGCGCAGTGCGTGGAGCGCCAGCTTGCCGTCGGCGACCGCCTCCGCCGCCTGCGCCAGGTACGGCGCGCGGAAGCCGCAGCCGAGCTCGCGCAGACGGGCCTCGCCCGCCTCGGCGAGTTGCGCCGCGTCCGGGAACGCGTGGCGCACCGCGCTGTCGAGCGTCAGTCGCTCGCCGAACGTCGTGGCGAGCAGTTCCACCGTGCGGCTGATGCGCACCATGTTGGACGTCGACGACAGGATGAACGCGGCGAGCGTCTCCCACGGCTCCTGGCGGAGGATGCGCATGCCGGGGTACTCGTCGATGCCCGCGCGCACGTTGTCGTCCCACGCGATGCGCTGCTGCACGGCGCGGAGGTCGTCGCCGATGCGGAAGTAGGCCCGCAGCGAGCGTGCCGTCTCGTCCGGCGGAGCAGGGGCGCTCGCGACGCGCAGGCTGCCCCGTGCACGTTCGATACGCACGATGCTGCCGCTCAGCACGCCGGTCCAGTGGCCGTTGTCATCGACGCGCCACCGGAAGCACTGGCCGGACGTGAGCGAGCTCTGGAGGTCGAGCGGCTCCTCGACGCGCATCGTGACGGTCGCGCTCACGATTCCAGCGCCAGCCAGCGGCCCACCGCCGGAGCAAGTTCGTCGAAGCGTCCCTTGACGATGGTGGCGGGCGGCATCGAGTTCAGGAACATGCGCCCGTACGCCTTGGACGTGATGCGGCTGTCCAGCACGACGGCGACGCCGCGGTCGCCCTTGCTGCGGATGAGGCGTCCGAAGCCCTGGCGGAAGCGGAGGACGGCCTGCGGCACCGCGTATTGTATGAACGGCTGCTCGTACTGGCCGGAGCGCGCCGCGAAGATCGGCTCCGTCGGCACGTTGAACGGGAGGCGGGCCACGACGAGCACCTTGAGCGTCTCATTGCCGACGTCGACGCCCTCCCAGAACGACGCGGTGCCGAGCAGGACGGCGCTGCGCTGGGCGCGGAAGCGTGCGATCAACTGCTGGGGCGTGCCGTCCACGCCCTGCGCGAGCACGCCGATGCCCCGCCTCGGAAGCACCCTGCGGAGCTTCGCTGCGGTCGTGCGCACGGCGTAGTGGGACGTGAACAGCGCCATCGTCCGCCCTTCGGCGACGAGCGCGAGGCGCTCCAGCACGCTCGCGACGGCGTCGGTGTAGCGCGGGTCGTTCGGCTCCGGCACGTCGGTCGGCAGGCAGAGCAGGGCGGCGTTCCGGTAGTCGAACGGCGAGCCGAGGCAGACCTCGCCGGGCTCCTCGACGCCGAGCCGCGTGCGGACGTGGGCGAAGCCGCCCGCGACGGTGAGCGTCGCGCTCGTGAGAACGACGGTCGGCTTGGGCGCGAACAGCTCCTCGTGCAGGCGCGGGGCCACGTCGAGCGGCGCGCCGTTCAGCGAGAGGTTGTCGCCACGCCCCACCCAGTAGACGGTGTCGGCGTCCGGCTCGGAGACGAAGCTGCGTATCTTCTGCCGCGCCTCGGCCTGGTCGACCAGCCACTCGTTCAGCTCGCCCTTCAGCGGCTCCAGCACGGGAGCGGTCTCCGGCGGCAGGCTCTCCATCTCGCGCAGCAGGGCGTCGGCGCGCTCGCTCGCCTCTGCGGCGCTGCGCTCGAAGCCGTCCCACGCGATGTCGAGCGCCGACCACGCGGGCTGCGCGCGCTCGGACGGAGTGATGCGTATCTCGCCCTCGTCGGACTCCCGCTGCTCCGCCGTGAACCGCGCCAGCCCCGCCGTGAGTTGCGCCCACTCGTCGCGCACTTTGTAGAGCGGCATCTGCGCCTCGTTCTGCCGGAGCTCGGCGCTCTCCTTGCGCGACTCTTCGATGGCGCTCGCGCGGATGACCGTCCCGAAGCCGTGGATCACGGTGCCGAGCCGCTCGACGAGGTTCTCGACCGTCGCCTGCGAGACCCGGAAACCGAACTGGCGCGTCGCCTCGGCCTCGAGGTTGTGCGCCTCGTCGACGATGAGGTAGTCGTAGTCGGGCAACAGCGAGCCGCCCACCTGGAGGTTCGAGAGCAGCAGCGAGTGGTTGACGACGAGCAGGTGGGCCGACGCGGCCTCCTCGCGGGCGTGGCGGTAGAAGCACGCGCCCTCACGCGCGCCGTTGCAGACCGCGAACCCGCTGGCGCTCATGCGGTCCCACGACGCCAGCTCCGGGCCGGAGAGCCGCAACTCGGCGCGGTCGCCGGTGCGCGTCTCGCGGAGCCATGCGAGCGTCTTCGCCATCGTGCGGGCGTCGTCGGGCGACGCCGTGTCGCCGTTCGCCGCCACCTGCCAGCGCTGCAGGCAGAGGTAGTTCGCCTTGCCCTTGAGTTGCGCGTACCGGAAGTTGGCGACGTCCAGCCCCGGCACGCCGCGCAGCACGTCCAGCAGGTCCGGGATGTCCTTCGCGATCAGCTGCTCCTGCAGGTTGATCGTGTTCGTGGAGACGACGACGCGGACGTTGTTGCGCATCGCGAAGAGCACGGCGGGCAGCAGGTAGGCGACGGACTTGCCGATGCCGGTGCCGCCCTCCACGAGCAGGTGGTGCGGCTCCGCGTCCGCGTTCGATGAGCCGAACGCCAGCGCGACGGCCTCGGCCATCTCCGCCTGCTCGCCCCGCGCCTCGTAGCGGCGGAAGCGCTGCGCGAACGGGCCGTCGTTCGCAAGGAGACGGCGCACCTCGTCCGGCGTCACCGGTTTCGTTGGCTTCGGCATGCCGAGGCTGCGCGGACGCTCCAGCCGCCGAGCGACCTCCTGCGGGTCGATGCCGCCGATGGGTCCGGCGTCGGCTGCGGCGGGCGACTCGGCGAGCGCGAGCACGAGGTCCGCGAGTGGGCCGTGCGCCCGCGCCAGGAGGTCGGCGAGGCGTCGCAGCAGTCCTGCTCCGAGGGCCTGCGCCTGCCTCACGAGTTCGAGGTAGACGGCGTACGTGAGACGAGCGTCAGTGACGGCGGGCCGATCGGCGTTCGCAGGCGCATCCACGCCGAGGCGCTCGGCAAGCTGCGCAAGCGAGTCGTCGGCGCTCGCGGGCATCAGGAGTTCGGCGAGTTCGCGCACGTCCCATACACCCGCGCTCATCGCGGACGCTGCGTCCTCGCCGAGCGCATCCGCGAGCCCATGCGCCACGATGGGCGCGCCGCTCGCGAAACCGGCGAGGGCCGTCATCGCGCTGGCGTCGGCGGCGTGGAAGGTGTCGAGCTCGCGGTCGCCGTGGCACTTCACTGCCCCGACGGCGGTGAGGCGGGCGCGTGCGGCGTCTGGCGTCATGCCTGCAGCCAGCGCGACTACCGGCGCGTCGAGCGGGTGCACGCTCAGCAGGCGCATGCGGTAGGTGGACTCGGTCATCCGCTGCACGGTACGGGAGCGCGCGCCTCTCGCGCAAGGAGGGGGTGTCGCCTGCGCGCTTGTTGACCCCTCGCGCCTGCGACAGCACAATGCGGGCGAACGCCCCACCCGGCAGGAGGCAGGCCATGAGCACCGACGCTCCCGCGCAGAGATTCGTCGACGAGGTGATCAACGACATCATCGAGCCCGGCGTCGAGCGGTTGCTGGAGAGCCGCTACTTCGCTGACCTGCGCGCGGGCACGCTCACGAAGCGCCGTATGCAGGGGTTCGCCATCCAGCACTACCGCCACAACATGGCCATCCTCAAGGGCTTCGCACTCCTCGCGGTGCAGGCCGCGCCCCGCAACGATCTCTTCAAGGTCTACGCGGGCGGGCTGAACGAGGAGATCACCCACCCGGACATGTGCAAGAAGTTCGGGTTCGCGCTCGGGCTCAGCGACGACGACTTCGAGAACGCGCTGCCCGCCTACGGCTGCCTTGCGCACACCGCCGCCTGCCTGCACGACATGTACCTAGCAACACCGGCGCAGATGCGCGCCAACGCACTCTCGAACGAGACGATGGTGCAGCGCTACTCCACCGAGTTCGACAACCACCTCCGCTCCTACGGCATACCGGAAGAGGCGATGGAGTTCTTCGTCGTCCACAAGGGCGCGGACATCGAGCACACGGAGCGCGCGGCGAATGCGATAGCGCAGCTCGCGGTCACGGACGAGGAGCAGGAGCGCGTGCGCGCCGTCTGCCGCAACATGGCGAGGTTCAAACTCGGCAAGTTCGACAGCATCTACGACGAGTACGCCTAGGCGTCACGCCACGCGCTGATACACGAGGGCTCGCCCGTCCTTGCCGCAGATCTCGGTGACGCCGCTCTCGCGGAAGCAGTACGCGGCCTGCTGAGCAAGGCTGCGCGTCGACTGCATAGCCGCCGCGATGTCGTTCGTCGTGAACGTCTCGGGCAGGTCGGCGTCGACGAGGGCGAACAGGTCGGCCATCGACGCGATGGCGTGCGTCTCGACGACATCCACGAGCCGGCGGTCGGCGCGGCTCCAGTCGCGCCTCCATCGTCCCCGGCGCTCGCTCGGTGCGCGGACCTCCTCTTCGACCGTCATCACGACCTCCAGCGTGAGGTTGGGGTGTGCGAGCAGCGACGGGATGCTGACCAGCGCCGGGAAGACGTCGAACACCGAGCCGTGCTTCGGCGACCTGCGCCGTGTCGGCGGCATTGCGGGGTCTTCCGCCATCCTGACGATGTACCGGTCTTTAGCGATGGGATGCACCAGCGTGACCGGGTGCGCGTCGAGCAGGCGCGTCAGCTTGTTCCTGAGCGGCCCGAAGCTGCCGGTCTGGATCTCGATGATGCGACCACCGGTGACCACATCCGTCACGAAGCCGTCGATGACCTGCTCGGTCTCGCTCCCGGCCACGGCGTAACGCTCTTTCAGTGCCCGGTGCAGCGACCGTTCGTTGAGCTCGCCGATGGAGGTCATGTTGCGCTACTGCTGCGCGGCGAGCCGCTCCCGTACGAAGCGCTCCGCCTGCGTCCGGCCGCGCACGACGCCGTCGAGCACCGCGTTACGCAGCGAGGTCAGCATCGCGCCGACCGCCGGGCCGGGCGGCACGCCGAGTGCGAGCAGGTCGTGACCGTCGAGCGGCGAACGGCGGCGTGAGGCGTCGAGGTAGCGTGCGAGGTTGCGACGAACCGCAGGGTTCGCGGCTGCGACTGATGCGGCCTCCACCGCTTCGCGGGGTGCGACTCCCACGACGCGTGATACCCGGCTGGGGCGCTGTGGGGCGGCCAGCCTTGCTTCGGCCTCGCGCAGGCGCACGACGGCACGCATGACCTGCGACTGCCTCCTGGTTGCGCCGATGCGCTCGCGGAAGGCGTCGGCGCGCTCGGTGGGCAGGGGCCAGGTGAGCGCGCCGAGCAGCGACAGCCCGCGCAGGCCGCGGGCGTCGGCACGCTTCAGCGCTGCGCGGACCTCCGGCGCGGCGAGGCCGGACTCGACCGCCGTCAGCACGCCTAGGCGGATGGCCGTGAGCAGGGCGCGGGCGGCGTCCTGCTCAGTCAGTAGACGCTCGATCTCGCGGCGCACCCGCGCGGCGGAGAGCGCGTCCACGTGCTGGAGGTTGCGCCGCAACTGCCTGCGCGTCGCGGAGTCCATCCGGAAGCCCAGCCGCGAGACGTAGCGCGCCGCGCGGAAGAGGCGCGTGGGATCGTCGCGGAACGACTCCCGGTGCAGCACGCGCACGACGCCTGCGCCGAGGTCGGCGAGACTGCCCTGTGTATCCAGCAGCTCGCCGAAGCGTCGCGGATGCAGCGACGCCGCCATCGCGTTGATGCCGAAGTCACGCCGCGCGAGGTCGTCCGAGATGCCCGCCTGCGCCACGATCACCGGCAGCGAGGCGGGGTAGGGGTAGACCTCGGCGCGGGCGGTGGCGAGGTCCAGCGTCCTGCCGTCCAACCGCAGCTTGACCGTGCCGAACGCCGATCGCGCGCCGCATGTGCCACTAAGCCGCCCTGCGAGCCGGGGCCCGAGGTCGGCGGCGGGCGCTTCCGACGTCAGGTCGAGGTCGAGCACGGGACGCTCCAGCAGAGCGTCGCGCACCGGCCCGCCGACGAGCCACAGCTCGACGCCCTCGTTCGCGGCAGCATCGCCGAGGCGGCGCAGCAAAGTGAGGTCGTCCGGGACGAGCGCGGCGTCGAGCGGTACGAGGGCCATGGGAGAAGGGTACATGACAATGCTACAGGGGCACGATGCGTACGCCCTCGTCGTCCACCACAAGCACGACCTCGCTGCCCGGCGCTTCGCGGATGCGTTCCGCGATGGATGCGGCCTCGCCGTCCGACAGGGCAGGGGCGCCCGCGGCGTCCGCGCGGATGCGGCGCGCGATGCTCGCGCCGAGCGCTCGCTCCAGTGCATCGATCACCGTTGCGCCCTCCGCGCCCACGAGCGCCGTTACGCGTTTGGGGGGCGCCTCCGGCAAGGATGGCTGCTCTTCTGCGGGCGGCGCTGCCGCTGCGTCCTCGCGCAGGACGAGCCAGTGGTAGACGCTCACCGCTGCGGGCGGTCACCGCCACGCCCAGCGCCCACTTGCCGCCGTCCAGCACGGCGGTGGAGAGCTCGCTGTTGAGCGCCGCTTCCAGCACGCCGTAGAGCAGGGTGATGAGCGAGATGAGCCCGGCTGCCACTGAGATGCCGAACACGGTGAAGAGGTAGGCGCGCCGGGAGAGCGACGTCCGTTCGTCCCCGTCTGCGCGTGCCGCCTGGAGCAATCGTGGCCAGTGCCAGCCCCAGAGTCCCGCACCGACGATGAGGAGCGTGATGCCGATGGAGAGCGGCATGCCCCACCAGCGCTCACCGGCGAATGAGCCCTGCGCGCTCGGCACGGCGAGCCCCACGGCGACAGCGATGAGCAGTGTGAGCGCGACCCAGAGCGTCCCGAGGCCGATGGCGGCGGAGAGGTAGCGGTAGGCGCGCTGCGCGTGGACGGCCTGCCCGGGCGCTGCTGCGGCCTCGGAGAGCGCGGTCTGCCGGTGGTACGCGGCAACGGCGGCGGTGACCAGCAGCACGCCGAACGTCTCCGGGACGGAGTCGAAGTGCTCCAGGGCCGACCTGCCCCGCTCAGGGTCCAGCGGCCACCTGGCGAAGATAACGAGGAGCGTGGAGAGCGCGCCCGTGACTGCTGCCGTACCCCCGAAGACGCCGACGACGTAGAGCACGGCCTGCCGGATACCGGAAGCGTCGCCGCGCGCGAACCAGAGCCAGTGCGTGCCCCACAGCGCCGCGCCGACGATGATGAAACTGCAGCCTTCCGGCAGGTTGTCTGACCTGCCGCCGCCGTCGAACGCGGCCTGGTATCCGGCGTCCAGCAGCGCGCCGCCGAGCATCGCGGCTCCGGCGGCAAGGAGTATGAGGCCATAGGTGGAGAGGGTGTAGAGGTAGATGCGTCGCGCGGTTGCAGCCGCCTGCGACCGCTGCCCCTCCGCGGACTCGATGCGCCAGTGGAACGCCCACACACCGGCCCAGACGAGCGGGATGGCGAGATCGCCGATGCGGGGTGAGCGGTTCGCGTTCAGCAGGTCGCCGATGTACAGCGTGAGCGAGAAAGCGACGGTTATCGCGGCCGCGCCGAGGACGAGGTAGACGTAGACCTTGCGTCCGAGCGCCCCCGCCTCAGCCGGGTGACGCTCCACAGAGCGTTGCGCCGCGCGCCAGAGCAGGGCCCACACGGCGAAGCCGACGCCACCCGCTGCGATGCCGAACGCGAGGGCGCTCGCGCCTTCACCGGCGATGACGTCTCCGGAGATCACGGTGAGAAGGGCGCCGGTGAGCAGGGCGAGACCGCTCGCCGCGGTGATGAGCGCGGCGAACGCGAGTCCGTACAGGAAGATGCGGCGCGTGGTCCCGATGCCGGGGTCGCCGCCGTCGTTCCGCGAACGGAGTGCGAGCGCGATGATGCTGGCCGCTCCTCCGAGAAGGAGCAGCATCGCGACGATGGGGATGATGAGGAAATCGAAGTCGGAGAACATCGTTACGGCTCCTCTGCGGTCGTCGTTGCCAGGGGAGTGGGGGTGGCTTTTTCGGGGCACCACCCGGGGTAGTGCAGCCGCCACGCTCCCTCTTCCCGGACGAGGTCGTACGTCGTTTCGTACTCGGAGACCGAGCCGCCGAACAGCGGGATGTCGCCGGGCGTGTCCACCTCGGTGACCTCAACTGTGACGGTGGCCTCGTTGTCGTCCTCTTCCTCACGCAGCAGCCGGATACTGAACGAGTCCGAAGGGAAGTAGCCCAAGGGGGCATAGAAGCTTCGGCCGGACAGATTGTCCCAGTCGCAGCGTTCGCGCGTCTCCTCGCTCAGCAGTGCGTTGGCGGCGCGCATGCCCTCGCCCTGCACCGTCAGGAGGTAGTCCTGAACGGCGCGCCCCGGCGACCCCGCAGGCAGGAGGTCGGGCTCGCGGTCGCGGTTCAACACGGCGATGACGAGGCTGGACACCACCAGCAGTGCAACGACGACGGCGGCGCCTGCGAGCCACCGGCTGGACGTGGTTCGCGGGATCATCCGCTGTTCCCGTTCGTGGACTCCACGGCGCGCACCTCGAACCGCGCGGGCTCGGAGGTCTTGTCAGCGAACCCGGTGACGACCATCGTAGCAGGGCGGTCGACGCGGAACGACGCGGTGCCATCGCTGCTTACGGACAGCGGAGTCACGGTCGCCGCGTCTCCCTTGCCCTCGACGAGTCGGATGGCGAACCGCTGCTCGACGCCCGCGCTGCCGATGCGCACGAAGCCTTCGGCCTCCCACCCGCCGTCCGTCTCGGCGTCGTCGAACAGGTCGATCTCGTCGATGGCGACATCGTCGATGCACCAACCGCTCTCATGGGTCGAGTCGTCGGTGACGTAGTCGAAACGCAGCAGTGCCTCGCGCCCTGCGAACGGCGTGAGGTCGGCGGTCTCGCGCCGCCAGTTGCGCGACGAACCGGTGTAGGACGGCCCGAACGCAACGAGGAAGGGGTCGTGCGCTGTGCTGCTCGTGGCGTCCAGGATGCTCCACGACTCCCCGCCGTCGGTCGACACCGAGACGTAGCCGCGGTCCCAATGCTTCTCGATCTCCCACCACGCCCGGAACGACAGCAGGGCGGTCTCCACGCCGCTGAGGTCGATCGTCCGGGTGAGGCTGGCGTGGAGCGAGTCGCCCGCGTTTCCCCACCAGCACGCCTCTCCGCTGTACGGGTCCACGGGCAGGAGCGGTGTTGCCCCTTCGCCGGTGAACGTCACGTCGAGCGGGGCGCTCGCGTCGATATCGAGCAGCCACGCGCCCATCTGCGCAATCTCGCCATCGACACGCCCCGGCCCCGTGAGCGTGCGCGTCGCCTGGACGGTGGGCGATGCGTTGGCGTAGCCGTAGGGCGGCGAGGAGCCGCCGGACACGTTCGCCGCGAGCCAGTCGGCGAAGAGCGCCTCGAAGTCCGTTCCGGGGTGCGCAGCGTCGAGCACGGCCTGCACACTGTCCTCCCCGTCCGTCTGCTGTGCCGCGATGGCCGCGATGCCGTCCGCGCCCAGGCGGTCCAGGAGGTAGGCCGAAAAGAGCGCGGCGCCTGCGTAGTTGGGCAGCGGGTCCTCGTCGAGCGGTGGCCAGTCGCGGATGGAGACTTCCGGGTCGCCGCGGTAGAAGAGGAAGGGGATGCTGTCGTAGCCCAGCGTTCGCGCCGCAAGTTCCGAGAAGCCCTCCTGCACCCACGCGGACTCGGTGGGGTCGGCGAGCCAGTGCACGAGGTGCTGCAGTTCGTGCGCCAGCACCGCAACGTAGAAGTCGCTGTCGATGGGTGCGTCGTCGTTCAGGTAGAGCGCCACGCGCTCGTTGCTGTGCGCGCGCACGGCACGGGGGAATACGTCGCCGCCGTTGAAGTAGCCGCCCACGCCGGGCAGCGAGCCGTGAACGACGGCGATCCTGCCGGGCAGCGCACGCCCCGGCAGCACGAGATCGAGAACGCCCGGCAGGATGTGACGCTCGAACTCATCTGCCGCTTCGGCCAGCGCTTCGGTGTCCACCCCGGCGCCCGCCCGGAAATACCAGACGGCGTTGGGAGTCGCGAGCCTTACGGTCGCGTCGAACTCGAACGTGGTGTTGGCGATGAGGTTGAAACCGGTGAACCGTCGCGTGAATCCGACCTCCTCGTTCGCGTAGAGCGTCTCGACGGGCAGGGGAGCGGCCGCCACGCCGGAGAACCGCTGCGCGAGCGCGAAATCGTCGCGTTCGGGAGCGTCGGGGACCTCGGCGAACGGAGTGGATGCGGGGATGGGCGTTGGGGTTGGCGTGGCAGCCGCAAAGGGTATGGGAGTCGCGGTGGGCCACGGCGTGCGCGTTGGCGTCGGCGTTGCGTCCGTGCAGGCGGACGCGGCGAGGATCAGGGCAGCAAGAGCGATGCGGGCGGACAGGCGCACGTCAGTTGAAGTTGTCCATCGCGTAGTTGACGCCTTGCGCGAGCCACGCCTCCGCGGCGTCGGCTGCGCGCGTTATGGCCGCTTCCGCTTCCGGCGCTTCGTCCGGCGTGAACGCGCCCAGCACGTAGCCGATCGTCTCTCTATCCGGCCTCCCGATGCCGATGCGCAGGCGCGCGTAGTCCTGCGTGCCGAGCGCCGCGTTGATGGAGTTGAGGCCGTTGTGACCGCCGGAACCCCCGCTCGCACGCATCCGTATCCTGCCGAGGGGCAGGTCGAGGTCGTCCAGGACGATGAGCACGGACTCCGCCCGCACGCGGTAGCGGTCCATCGCGTAGCGCACCGCCTCGCCGGAGACGTTCATGAAGGTGCGCGGCTTGACGAGCACGACGCGCCTGCCCTCGATACGGCCTTCGCCGAGCAGCGCCGGCCTGCGCTTGTCGTTCAGCGCGATGCCCGCGCGCTCGGCGAGCCGGTCGACGCACATGAAGCCCGCGTTGTGCCGCGTTCCGGCGTACTTCGGGCCGGGGTTGCCGAGCCCCACGATGACGAGCGTCGGCTCACGCTCCGTCGCCTTCCGGCGCATGAACCGGCCCAGCAACCCGCTACGCATCCGCCGCCTCGTTTGATCCCCTCTCCCTACAAGGGGAGAGGGTTAGGGTGAGGGTACTTCGGGGCGTGGCCGAGGGAGGTGTCATTCCGAGCGGAGCGCAGCGGAGTCGAGGAATCTCTGGGGCGGGCGTCTGCACTCCCGAACGTTCCCTGAGAGATGCTTCGGCTTCGCTCAGCATGACGACCCCTCCGCGAGCGCGGTCAACTCGTCCTCAGAGAGGGTCGCCACCCCCAGCCGCTCCGCGTCATCGCGCTTGGAGCCCGGCTCTTCGCCAACGACCACATAGCTCGTCTTCTTGCTGACGCTGCCGCTGACCTGTCCTCCGCGCTCCTTGATGAACGATTCCGCCTGCGAGCGCGTGAAGCCTTCCAGTCGCCCGGTGACGACGAACCGCATGCCCTCGAACGGCATCGGGCCGTCGGCCTGCGCGGCGTTCCAGCCTTCGGGCGCCGCGAGCGCAACCCCAGCCTCGCCGAGCCGGCGGACGATGCTCCGGTTGCCCTCGTTGGTGAAGTGCGAGGCGATGCCCGCCGCGACGATGGGGCCGATGCCGGGGACCGCCTCGAGTTCTTCCCGTGTCGCGTCCATGAGCCGCTCCACGCTGCCGAACCGCCGCGCGAGGAGTTCCGCCGTCTCGCCGCCGACGTGGAGGATGCCCAGCCCAGATATGACGGACGGCAGGGGGCGCTGTTTGCTCGCCTCGATAGCCGCGTGCAGGTTCTCTGCGGACTTGGCGCCCATGCGCTCCATCGCTGCCAGCTGCTCAACGGTGAGGCCGTAGATGTCCGGGAGGTCGCGGATGGTCGCCAGCTCCTCAGTGAGGTGGGGGTAGACCTGGCCTGTCTCAAGGTCACACGCGATATGGCTTCCGAGCAGTTGCGCGACGAGCTTCTCGCCGAGGCCATCGATGTCCATCGCGGCCTGCGATACGAAGTGCCGGATGCGTTCGAACCGCTGTGCGGGGCAGGCCGTGTTGACGCACCGGTGGGCAGCCGCGCCCTCGTCCCGCACGATCCCAGTATTGCACGCGGGGCAGAGTGCGGGCATCTCGAACTCGGTCTCTTCGCCGGTGCGACGCTCCGCGACCGGGCCGACGACCTGCGGGATGACCTCGCCCGCGCGCTCCACGACGACGTAGTCCCCGATGCGGATGTCCTTCCGGCGGATGTCGTCCTCGTTGTGGAGCGTCGCCTGTTTCACCGTGACGCCGCTCACCTGCACGGGCTCGAGTATGGCGTAGGGGTTCAGCGCGCCGGTGCGCCCGACGTTGATGCCGATGCTGAGCAGCCGCGTGACGGCTCGCTCTGCCGGGAACTTCCACGCGATGGCCCAGCGCGGCTCCCGCCCGACGAAACCGAGGTGCCGCTGGTAGTCCAGCCGGTCTATCTTCACGACGACGCCGTCCGTCTGATAGTTCTTGTCGTCCCGCTCGCGCACCCAGCGCTCGTAGTAGGCGGCGATGTCTTCCGTCGACTCGAAGCGCGCGATCTCCGGGTTGACGCGGAAGCCGAGTTCACGGAGCCACTGCATCGTCTCCCAGTGCGTGGGCGGCGTCTCCGCGTCCTCCGCCCAGCCCAGCTGGTAGACCCAGATGGCGAGCTGGCGCGACGCGGTGATGCGCGGGTCCAACTGGCGCAGCGAGCCCGCGGCGGCGTTGCGCGGGTTCGCGAACAGCGGCTCGCCCGCGTCCTCCCGCTCCTCGTTCATGCGGCGGAAGGCATCGCGGGGGAAGTAGACCTCGCCGCGCACCTCCATGCGGGGCGGGATTCTGAATCCCCTCTCCCTCGAGGGGAGAGGGTCAGGGTTAGGGTGAACCTCCTGCAGCACGAGCGGCACCGACTTGATGGTGCGCACGTTGAGCGTCACGTCTTCGCCGCGAACGCCGTCGCCGCGCGTGGCGGCGCGCGTGAGCCGTCCCGACTCGTAGGTGAGGGCGATGGCGAGCCCGTCGATCTTCGGCTCGCAGACCATCGCGAAGTCGTCGCGCTCCAGCATCCCCGCGGCACGCCTGCGCCACGCGGCGAGCTCCTCCTCGTTGAACGCATTGCCGAGGCTGAGCATCGGGACCGGGTGCGTCACCTCGTCGAACTGGGGCGCTGGGGCCGCGCCGACGCGCTGGGTCGGCGAGCCGGAGTCGGCGAGGTCGGGGTTCGCCTCCTCCAGCGTCTGCAGTTCGCGGAAGAGCGCGTCGTACTCCGCGTCGGTGATGAGCGGCGCGTCGAGGACGTGGTACAGGTAGTTATGGCGGTGCAACTGCTCCCGCAGTTCCTGCACGCGCTGGGTGGTTGCGGCGTCGGCCATCTGCTGCTCGTGCTCAGGGTGTGCGGTCAAGTATACGGGCGTGGGGAGTGAGCGCGCTCCGTGACGCGGGCGTAAGATGCGGGCATCCCGTCATGGACACCCCCACCGCAGCATCCCCGCGCATCCCCCGGCTCTGGCCGTTCAAGCGCGTCTACTATGGCTGGGCGATCGTGTGGGCGTCCACCGTGGCGGCGTTCGGTATGGCGCCGATGTTCGGGCCGGTGCTGGGCGTCTTCTTCTCGTCCATAGAGGAGGAGCTTGGCTGGAGCCGGGCCACTATCTCGCTCGCGTTCACCCTCGGGAGCGCGACGGGGTCGGTCATGCAGTTCCTCACGGGGCGGCTGCTTGACCGCTACGGCGCGCGGATGGTGGTGGTCGCCGCGGGCATCATCATCGCCCTCGCCATGGTGGGCCTCTCCTGGATGCACGAACCGTGGCACTTCTGGCTGGCGTTCGGCGCGGGCAGGGGCTCCGCGCTCGCGGGCATACAGGTCGGCACCGGCGTCGCGCTCTCCAACTGGTTCATCCGCAAACGCGGACGGACGATAGCGATCCGTGGCATGGGGCAGCGCGCGGGACAGTCGATCATGCCGATGGCGATCTTCGCCATCATGGCGGTGGCGGGCTGGCGCGCCGCGTTCCTCTCGCTCGCGGGCGTGACCGCCATCCTCATCATCCTTCCCGCGCTCCTCTACCTGCGACGCCGTCCCGAGGACCTCGGCATGACGCTGGAGAACATGACCCCTGAAGAGCTGGCGGAGATGAACAGCGGCAGGGGAGGGCGAGGCTCGCTCGGACGGCTCTCGCGCCAGGTGCGGGACGTGTCGTTCACGCTCGCCGAGGCGAAGCGCACGCGCGCGTTCTGGCTGCTGCTCTTCTTCGTCATCGTGGAGCGGTTCGCGCTCGGCTCCATCAACCTGCACATGGTGGTGAACTTCGAGGACAGGGGGCTGGCGCAGGGCCTCGCGGTGAGCACGCTCTCCATCTTCGCCGCCACCTCCGCGCTCACGGGCCTGCCGTGGGGGTTCGTGTTCGAGCACCTGCACATCCGGTACGGGGCGATGATCATGAGCGGGCTGCTGGCGCTCTCGATGGTCGTGCTGCTCGTGGCCGACAACTACCCGCTGGCGGTGCTGTTCGCCGTGCTGTTCGGGGTTGCCATCGGCGCGGGGAACATCATCGAGAACCTGCTGTGGGCGGACTACTTCGGACGCGACCACCTGGGCGTGATCCGGGGGTTCGGTGCGCCGTTCCGCATCGCCAGCCCCACCGGCCCGGTGCTCACGGGCTTCCTGTTCGACTGGACGGGCTCCTACACGGTGCCATTCCTGGTCTTCACCGTCATCTTCATGGTGATGACCGCGGCCATGTACTTCGCCACGCCGCCGGTGAAGCCCGCGGAGAGCGGGGACGGGTGAATGTTCCCTACCCCCGCGAGTCCTCGTCCATGAGCGCGGCGACCTGCCGCCCCATCCGCACGGAGTAGTTCGTGCCGCGGTCCTCCGGGTAGATCTGCGTCGTGTTCGCCAGGTACAGGCCGGGTATCGGCGTGCGATGGTCCGGGATGCGGTCGGAGTAGCCCTGCGTCACGATGGGCTGCGCCGCGTCCACCTTGTGGTGGTGGTACTCCATCACCCACGACTCGTCGAACGCCGGGTTTATCTTCTGCAGGTGCGGCACGTACTCCCGGTACAGCTCCTCCGGCGTCATCTGGTAGAGCGGGTCGTCCCGCTCCAGGTAGTTGGTGAGGTAGGCGATGTGCACGCCCCCGTAGTGCTCCGGCGGGATGAAGTTCGTGTGCTCGATGATGCCGAGGAACGGCAGCGAGCGGTCGCCCACGTACGTCCAGTAATGCGGGCTGAGGGAGCGGTTCATCACGAGGATGACCAGCACGGCGGCGAGGTAGACCTTGTCGGTAAGCCTGCCGAGGTACTCTTCGGGCAGGTCCACCAGCCGGGGGAAGATGTACGACGGCGTCGTCGAGAGCACCTGGTCGTACTCACGGCGCTCCGGCTCTCCGCCGTCGATGCTGACCTCCAGCCCTCGTGCGCGTCCGTCCTCGACGATGACGCGGCGCACGCCGGACGAGATGTGCACCTCGCCGCCCTGCTCCCGGACGCGCTCGCCGAGCACGTCGAATATCTCCCCGAACGAGCCGGTGGGATAGGCGAGCTGCTCTTTGAATTTGCCGGCCAGCCCCTTGCCGCGTGACGCGGTGCGGAGCGCGAACTTGTTCCACAGCCACGCCATCGTGATCTGGTCGTGGTAGCGCCCGAACTTCCCGCGCAGCATCGGCTCGAAGATGGCGTCGTAGGCCTTGTTGCCCGCGTTCTTGCGCATCCATTCCGTCGCCGTCGTCTGTTCGAGCGACCCCCACTCCTTGCGGCGCTGCAGGCCGAGCGTGACCAGGCCGAGGCGGATGCGGTCCACGAACGGCATGGGGCGGAAGCGCAGCAGGTCGAACGGGGAGGTGAACTTCCAGAGCCGTCCTTTCGCGTAGTAGCCCACGTTGGAATCTATCCACTTCAGCCGGTGCGACAGCCCAAGCTCGCCCATGAGGTCGATCATCGCAGTGTCGCTGCGGAAGAGGTGGTGGTAGCCGCGCTCCAGCGGCACGCCGTTCACGGGGAACGTGGACGCCTGTCCGCCGAGGAACGGCGCGCCCTCGAACACCTCCGCGTGGTGCCCCCGCAGTCCGAGTTCATAGGCCGCCGCGAGTCCCGCCGCGCCTCCGCCGATGATGCCTGCTTTCACGATCGTCCTTTCGCTGTCGATTCGGTGCGGCTCTGCAGCAGGTCGCCCAGGGGGATGCTGCGTACCGCCAGGTAGAGCAGCCCGATGGCGATAACGGGCAGCAGCAGGGCTGCGTGCAGTACGATGGCATATGCCGATGCATGAACGGACCCCACTCCCAGCACGACGAGAGCCAGCGCCGCGAAGATCTCGAATGGGCCGACGCCTCCCTGCGATAGCGGCACCGATATGGCCAGGTTCGCAAGGGAGATGATGAGCAGCATGGAACCGGCAAGCAGCCACTGGCTGCCGAGGTGCGAGTCCAGATTGAACCCCAGCGCGATGGAGTAGTACGTCACGCCCTCCGCAACCCACACGGGCACGGTCAGCATAGCCACCCTGGCAAGGCGGCCGGGCCTGTGCAGCCCCTCGAAACCATCGATGAAGCGCCTGGCGAACGCGCTGATGAGCGCACGGAAACGCACCGGCGCCGGCAGCCGCCGTGCGAACCGGTTGCTCATGGACAGGAACCTCTGCGGATGCAGCGCCGCCAGGATGATGACCGCGAACCCGCCGACGAATGGCACGACCATGACCGCCGCTGCCGCCCACACCGGGATGTCCACGGCGTCCCGAACGCCCTCCGGCAGCCCGGAGAACGGCAGGAAGAGGACGGCGGCGGACAGCAGCAGCAGCATGAGCAGCCCGTCGAATACACGCTCGACGATGATCGTCGCCAGCGCCGTTGCGCCGCTGACCGGTTCGCGGCGCGAGAGGTAGTAGCTGCGGACGAACTCGCCCGCACGCAGTGGCAGGAGGTTGTTCGCCATGTACCCCACGATGACCACTGGGTACAGGCGGGCAGTGGTCGTTTCTGTGAACGGACTGAGCAGGTACCGCCACCGGAACGCCCGGAGGTAGAACGATGCGAAATAGGCCACGAGGGCCGGTGCGAGCCACGCGTAGTTGGCTTCCGAGAGCGCGTCCAGCCACTTCCGGTAGTCGCTGCGGACGAACAGGAAGAAGAGCACCGCCAGGAAGCCTGCGGTGGGGGCGAGGCCCAGCAGTATCCGCGTCCTCCGCGACACGGCCTGCCTGCGCGTGCGTTCTGTGCCGGGGGGAGGGTTCATCCTGTCGCCATGTCGTCGTGGCTCTGGACGTTCAGGAACGCCTTGCACCCTTCGGTGTGTTGCATCAAGTCGTTCCGCACGTAGATGGCGCCCCGTGCGTACTGCATCTCGGACCCGACCTCGCGTCGCAGCTGGTAGTCCACGACCAGCCGCCAGCCTGCGCTGGAGGTTGCTCCTTCGAACACGTCGGCGGGCGTGAGGTTGTCGTAGGCGTAGTTGGGGTACCACCAGAGGGTGTGCAGTTCGCCCAGCCGTGTGTAGTTCTCCAGGTGTTCCTTGTTGGCGTCCTCGGACCAGATGCTCATCATCACGAGGTGGTCGTCGGGCGGTTCGGTCACCGGGTCGGTGTTCAGCGCCCGGTAGGTGATCCAGGGGTAATCGCGCAGGTACCAGCGCCACTGCCACGCGAAGTTGTCGTGCTCGTCGGCCAGTACCCGTAGGTCGCCTCGTCCGAGTCCGGCGCTCGCTGCGAAGCGCTCGATGCACTCGAGGGCGTAGGGCGTCTCCTGGCCGGTCTGCGAGTAGACGAGCAGCTCGCGCGGGCGTTCGAACCCTTCATAGAAGTAGCTTGCCCTGGCCGAGATGAACGCCGTCATGAGCAACCCCGTGGCGAGGAAGCCTAAGGCGAGGAGCGCCAGTTGAGGCGAGATTCCCCTGAAAGGCGATGTGATCGCGTATAAGGCACGTGCTATGGACCGCATGACTGCGCGGGGTATCGCGATCAACGCTCGCAGGAAGGACATGCCAAGCCTGCGCGTTCGCTCGCCTCGGGCGGCCCGTCGCCGTTCGGCGCGGCTTCCCGAAAGCTCGAATAGCGGCGCGGTCGTTGCCTCTGGATCTGCGGGATCGGGTGGAGATGGCGCTCCGGTTCGTGCGCGCCCGGGCCGGAATGCAGAGATGAGCGCGACTGCGACGATGACGCCGCCGAGTCCGGCGAGCAGCCCTTCCAGCCGGATGGGTTCGTCGGCGAGTATCAGGCGTATCGCCAGGAACGGCACGACTGCGCCCAGTGCGATGCTGCCGGCGAACGCGGTGGCGATAGTGGTTCTGGTACGGCCGGACGTCGCGGCGTGTTCGGCCAGCATCCCGGCTACCCGGCCCGCGACGAACGCGCAAGGGACGGCGATCCCCGTCAGCAGCCAGGGCATGCGCTCGCCCGCGTACGAGTAGACGGCGAAGGAGAGCCACGCCCATCCCACTATCGAGATATCGAACGTGTTCCGGCGCCGCGCCAGCAGGTAGACGCTGCCGATGAGCGTGGGGACGACTATGGCGAACTCGTACACCGAGAGGCCGATCATGTAGTAGTACCACGGCTGGTTCGCGCGCTCGACGCCCTGTTGGGCTATCCAGTAACCCAGCGAGCCCCAGATGCCGGTGAAGAAGCCCTGCCAGTTCGAGAAGAGGCTGGTGAACAGCAGCAGCCAGGCCACGGCGAACGTTCCGAACAGCAATGGCCATCGCCGCCTGTTCCATGTCATCCCGATCGTGACGGATATGGCTGCCAGCGACAGAACGATGAACCCTGCTATGTACTTCGCGCCGCCGACGGGTGCGCCGGTGGGTTCGTCGGCGCGGAACAGTTCGCCGCTCTGCACCAGCGGGTGGTTGCCGTCCGGGTTCACCAGGATGATGCCGAATGCGTCCTGCACCAGCCCGAAGATAGGGGCCCACATCGGCAGGGTCAGCGTCCCCATCACGATGAGCAGGTCTGCAGCCGGGCCTGCCTGGGAGAGAGGGCGCAGGTTCCGCACCCACCGCACCAGCGCGGGCGCTGAGCGGGCCAGCAGGAGGAGCCCGAACATCCCCACCAGGAAGAACGCGCTCTCCTTCGACGCGAACGTGAGCGCCCAGAGCACCGCCCACGCGAAGAGCAACCACGGTCGCGGTCGCTCTATGTACCGGAGCGCCACTGCCAGCAGCGCAACCGCCCAGACGGCCATGTAGATGTCGTTGCGCATGAAGCGGGCGAAGTAGAGGACGGTTGGAGAGGCCAGCAGGAAGAGGGAAGCCGTGAGCGCCCCATAGCGCCCCAGCTCTTTGCGGAAGAGCCATGGCATCACCACCAGCACGGCGCCGAACAGAGCGGGCGCCAGACGGGCGGCGAACTCGCTCGAACCGATCGTCTTGTAGGTTGCCGCGCCGACGTGATAGAGCAACGGGCCGTGTGTCAGCGGATTGTGGGCGTAGCCTCCGCCTTCGGCGTAGAGCCACGAGTACCAGGCGTGGAGGATCTCGTCGTAGTGGAGCGCGCGTCCTCCCAGGTCCCAGAGCCGCGTCGCGAGCGCGGCGACCAGTAGCGCGAGTATCGCCCATCCTTCCCAGGTCCTGGGCGGACGGATACCGGAGATCTGTTTGCGGGCCTGTGACGGCACTCTTCTGATGGCCCCGATACTCGATCGGACGCCTCGCACGGCTTGCACTTACGCCGCTCCCTCTGCGTCGATGCGGTACACGGTGATGCCTCCGTCTGCAAACACGCTGGAACCCAGCGTTGAGAACTTCGGGATGCCCGACTCACCGTAGATTGCGCGTTCTCTGGGTCCTACTACTACGTAGTCTACCCCGTACTTGTCGAGGAGCAGAGCGGCGGTCTCCGCCTGTTCCGTCTCGTAGATGGTGCGGACGTCCCGCTGGCGCCGCTCGAAATCCGCGCTTTCGTTGCTGCGCCACTGGCGCTCGTGCCACTCCCAACCGAGGATGGTGGGCCGACCGGTGGCGGACGCTATCCGGGTGAGTTCAGGCTTCCAGTCGTTGCAGCCGCCCGGATTTTCCGGGCACGGTACGAGGGAGCCTTCCAGCACGACGGCATCGCCCGGGGTGTTCCCGCGCACCCACTCTATCGTGTTGTAGTCGGCTGGCGAGTACACCTCCACGTACGCGGTCCCGTTGAGGGTGAACCTCTCCTGCTCCGTGATGCGTGTGGCCACCGCCGCCGCCGGGTAGTAGGAGACTGCCACGAAGATGATTACGAGCAACCCCAGCCCTGCGTATCCGCTCACCCGGCCGATGGTCTGCTTCATGTTCCATCGGATCGTTACGAACCAGAGCGAGAAGCCGCCCAGCACGGCGAGGATCAGCCACGCCTGGTAGTACAGCTTGAAGATGGTGTTCATCCGCCGCAGGTCTCCCCCGAAGATGTCCACCACGTGGAACAGCTCCGCTCCCATGACGAGCATGGCCGCGATAGCGAACAGGAAGAGGCCGGGGACCACCGGGTTCCACTGCGCTGCGCGTTCGCGGTCGACTGAGAGGCGCATCGTTTCGCTGTCCCGGTGCGCCAGCGCCCACGCGCCGTAGAGGGCAAGGCCCACGATGATGGACAGGGGGATGACCGGTATGAGCCGGTCTACGGCGAGTAGTTCGCCTCCGATGCCTCGCTCGCCGTTCACGATGCCGTCCCACAGGATGCCCAGGATGATCGCGATGCTGCCGGCGATGAGGGTGACACGCGGGTTGAAGGCGAAGAGCGCCTCGTCCGCGCGTGGCTGCTTGACGCCCATCTGGTGGAACCCGAAGAGCACCGCTGCAATGGCTACGATGGGGATGCCGTATAGCGGCTGCATCCAGAGCAGCACCGGCGAGAACGCTATGAGCATGGGGATGCTGAAGCGCAGCAGGCTCCAGTTCCCGTGTCGGAAGACGTGCCGCATCACCACGATGAAGAAGGGAACGGTCAGGACGCCCAGGACGCCCCATACCAGCACGAGATGCGCAGGCCGGGTCATCACCTCTTGCACGGGGCTGATGCCCTTTGCCGAACTCTCGAAGTTGAACAGGAACGGGAACGCCGCGAGCAGAGAGCCTGTCACGAACAGGGCCATAGTCAGCAGGGCGCGCCCCAGGCGCCACCGTCCCGTGATCTTCTTCTCGTGCGTCCACGTGTCGAGGACCCGGTTGAAGGTGTAGATACTGCCCTGTCCTCCGCCGGGCGCCCCGAGCACGACCGTGTCGTTCCGTATGGCGACCGCACTCCCGAGCGCTGTGTCGACGCTCGTGTCGTCTGCGGTCAGCTCGGCCTGGAAACGCCAGCCGCGTGACGTCTCTTCGAAGACGAATGCACAGCCTGCGTTCGGCGCGGGGCCCCTGCCGCCCGGCGCCCCTACGACGAGGTAGTAGTCCTGCAACGCGACTGCGGAGCCGAAAGACTCCCTTGCTGACCGCACGGGGCATCCGAGCGTCGCCAGGGGCACCCAGCCGCGCTGCGCCTCGCTGAATATCGTTACGACCGCATCGCCGCCTACCGCCAGGCGTCCGGCATCGAGCGAGATGCTTCTTCCGAACCGGTTCGGGTCGGTGAACGAGGGGTGTATCGCCGAGGAGTGCGCCCACTCGCCGTTCGCTCGTTTGTAGACGTCCACCAGCCAGCCGTCGAAGCTCAGGATCCCCACGGCCAGCAGGTCGTTCTCCAGCGCCACCTGGGTAGGCAGGCCATCCTCTGCGGAAGGGTAGAGCCTCGCCGTAAGCGTCCAGTCCCGCTCTTCACCGGTATACACGTACACCGCTTCCAGCGAGGCGACCACGACCGTATCGCCGTATATCGCCACGGACTGACCGAACCCCACTACGCCTTCTGCGTCCTCGGGTCTGAGCGTCGCCGCGTGGGTCCAGCGCTCATCGACGAAGGCGTAGAGCTCGACGAGGCCGCCCAGGTTCGCCCTCGGGGCGCCGACCGCGACCATATCCTCGTGCGCCGCCACCGATGCCCCGAAGTCCGAATCGATGCCCAGTCCCCGTGCTTGTATCCCATGGACAAGGCGCCACTTGTTGCCCTGCTTGGCGTACAACCACGCGGTGTTCACGTCCTCTTCCGCACGGGGGCCGGCGGCGGTGCCGATGATGAGGAAGCGGTCGGTGAATGCCAGCGAACGCCCGAACTGGATGCGCCGTTCGTTCCGCGCTGTGTTCAGC
Source organism: Dehalococcoidia bacterium (assembly GCA_965220655.1). Lineage (GTDB taxonomy): Bacteria > Chloroflexota > Dehalococcoidia > Lucifugimonadales > Australimonadaceae > Bin16. The sequence continues at coordinate 272,915 of CBDCQO010000008.1, forward strand.
AGCACCGCGCCTCCGACCAGCGTCAGGCCCAGCGGAAGGTCCCAGAGGTTGATCGCTCCCAGGCCGCCGACGCTCACAGAGGTCACGAGGATGAGCGGGAAGTGCCGCCAGAACATGTCGCGCTGGATGATCCCCGGCCGCAGGTACAGTTGGATGGCTACGCCTATGACCACGAGAACGAACCCGATGGACATGACGTGCGGGTGCATGTCTCCCAGCAGGAAGCTGAACGCGGGGAACTCCGTTATCGCGTTCGGTACCGCGCGCGACACGCGCCACCACCACCAGAACTCTTCGGGGCGCCACGAAGCTGACGCCTGGACGTCCCTGTACCACTCTGCGTTGGGCGTTATCCACGCCCAGAAAGACGCGGTTCCCGCATTGGAGGCCCATGCGAGTTCGAGCACGCCCAGGACGTTGCTCGCTACCAACAGCAGGAAGACGGACCCGGCCCCGGCGGATGCTGCCGCCGCGAGCGACCCTCGCGAGAGCCGTACGAGGTTGAACGTCAGACCGAACGCCGCGACCGCTGCTATGGCGGCGTAGGTGGCGAGGCCCAGCGTGTAGGCGATGGGCGTTACCGTGTTCGTGAGCAACGCTACGGAGCCGATAAGCAGGTAGCCGAGGTAGTAGTAGGAGACGGGTTCGCCTGCGAACCATGCGTCCATGGGGGGGTAGTAGGGGCTGGCGACCGTGGAGCTCAGGAACATGAGGTCCATCGGCTGTTCAGTGGTGGCGATGTCCGGGACCATCGCCCGGTACAGCGTCATGGCTGCGAACGCGAGGAGGAACACCCCCTCGGTCATGAGCACGATGGTCCGGTTGTTCCACAGGAACGCCCATATCTCGCGGCGCCAGCGGCGGACCGCGAGTACCGCTATGGCAACGACGACCGCGAACGCTGCCAGCACAGACAGGTTGGAGACGGGGATAGTGCGGCTCATGCCGATGAGCCCAGCTACGAAGCCGACGCTCAGCAGCCCCAGCGGCTTGGAGAAGGCATAACCCCGGTCCGGCATGCGCGAGAACGCCCGGAAGGCGATGGGGAATGCGGCGAAAGAGAACGCCTCCAGGGTAAGGAACCACAGGGCTGCATCGAAGATGCCCATCAGTCGGCCCTCTCTGGCTCGTCGCCGAAGAGCGCGTCGACGAAATCGTCCGTGTCGAACAGCGCCATGTCGTCCGTGCCCTCGCCGGTGCCGATGAACACCACGGGCAGGCGTAGCTGCTGCGCGATGGCGACCGTCACGCCGCCCTTGGCCGTGCCGTCCAGTTTGGCCAGGAAGACGCCGTCCACGCCAACGGCCTCCTGGAAGAGGCGGGCCTGCTCCACGCCGTTGTGTCCGGTCGTCGCGTCCAGCACGAGAAGCGTCTGCTGCGGGGCTCCGGAGGCGCGGCTCTCGAACACGCGGCGTACCTTCCGCAGCTCATCCATGAGCGGCGCCTTCGTGTGCAGTCTGCCTGCGGTGTCGAACAGGAGAACGTCGGCCCCTCGTGCCGTCGCAGCCTCATACGCGTCGAAGGCTACCGCGCCGGGGTCGGAGCCCGGCTGGTGCGCGACGACGTCGGCTTGCAGCCGGTCTCCCCACACCTTCAACTGGTCTATGGCCGCAGCCCGGAACGTATCCCCTGCGCCGATGAGGACCGACTTCCCCATGCGCTGGTAGTGGGCCGCCATCTTGGCGATGCTCGTGGTCTTCCCCGCGCCGTTCACTCCGACGATCATGAGTACGAACGGCTTGGCCGCGAGGTCTTCCTGGTCGTACCAGTCCCAGAAACTCTTGTCCTCGGGGTCGAGGAGGAAAGCGAGTTCCTCCTTGAACAGTTCGATGACTTCGTCCGCGTCGTCTACGCCTTCTTCCCTGACGCGCTGGCGGACGGTGTTCACGACCCCGAGCGAGGTGTCGACGCCCACGTCTGCGGAGATGAGCGCGTCTTCCAGGTCCTCCCACAGGCGGTCGTCGGAGAGCGTCGCTCCCTGGAACAACGCGGCCAGCCCTCCTCCCCAGCCCTTCCGCGTCCTGGCCAGAGCGTGTGTCGTCTTGTCCTTACGGCGGAGGAAGTTGAAAACCACGTGGGCGAATCATTCCTTGTCCGGGTGGTTGCTCTGCGGTACCCCCACATGCAGGCTGCATGGTATCAATGCCGGGAATCCGCTCACAAGCCGCGCACTGGTGGCGGACTTGTCATTTGCTTGTCGAAGGGCGCAACGCCGCCAGCGCCTCCTGCGCCGCCGACTGCTCCGCGTCCACTATCCTCCGGCCCGTGCCTTTCCCCATCGCGCAACCGTCCACCAGCACGCGCACCGTGAAACGCTCCTCATGCGGTGTCCCCGTATCCGAGACCGTTTCGTAGACGGGCAGGGGAAGGCCCCGGCCTTGCAGGAGCTCCTGCAACGCGCTCTTGGCGTCCCGCTCCGCGACAGCGTCTCCCAACGCCTGTATGCGAGGCCCGAGCCAGCGCAGCACCAGCGAGCGGGCTGCCCCCTCGCCCTGGTCCAGCAGCGTCGCGCCGATCACGGCCTCCAGCGCCGCGGCGAGATTGCGGCTGCGGTCGCGCCCGCCGCTCGCTTCCTCACCTTGGCCGAGCAGCAGGTACGCCCCGAGTCCGATGCTGCGCGCGACCTCAGCGAGCGTGTCGCCGCGCACGAGCGATGCGCGGGCGCGCGTCAACTCGCCCTCGTCGAATTCCGGGTGCAACCGGTACAACTCGGCGGCTGCGACCCAGTCCAGGAACGCGTCCCCGAGGTATTCCAGCCGGTCGTAGCTTTCCAGGGATCGGTCGTCCTGCTCGTTCAGGAACGAGCGGTGCACCAGCGCCTGATGCAACAGGCCGCGCTCGTTGAAACGCACGCCAAGCGTCCGTTCGAGCGCGGCCCACTCCGGCTCGTTAGTCAAAAACACCCTTGGGCCACGGGGGCTGCGGGCGCTTCACTTCGCCGACGAACACCTCGTCCCGCATCAGCCCGAGGAGCGAGTTGAACGCGCTGAGCGCCTGCTCGTTCTCCTGCGGCCTGATCAGTTTCAGGAACGCGGAGCCGCCGCCCTCGAACACGAACGTCGGCGTCCCGAAGACGCCCAGCTCCTCGACGGCGTGGGTGTGGCTCTCGGCGATCTCGTCCAGCGTCGAGCGGTCGTTCAGGTCGGCTGTGAACCGTTCGACGTCGAGGCCTGCTTCACCGGCCAGCCGCTGCAGCACGTCCACGTCGTTCAACTCCACCCGGTCCTGGTGCCGGGCGTTGAGCAGCAGGGGGAGGAAAGCCCTGAGCGCGTCCTCGCCCTGGCGCCGCGCGGCCTGTCCGGCGCGCAGCCCCCAGAGGCTCTGGTCGAGGCTCTCGTCCGGCTCGCTCCATGCCCTGTAGTCGGGGTCGCCCGTCTTCTGGTTGATCTGCGCAAGCGACAATGGCTTCCACGTGACCTCGAGCGGGTCCTCGCCGCCCATCGCTTCTTTCACTTTATCCAGCCACACGGCTGCATTGAAAACGAACGGTCAACGGAAGTCGTAGTAAACGTCTGCCTTCTGCGTGGCCATGAGCGCCTCCATCTCCTCTGCATTCCCGCGCTGCGCGGGGGGCCGGTCTGGTGTAGGGGCGTCCCTTGTGGGCGCCCTACCGTCGTTCCTGCGCAGGCAGGAACCTCGCTTGGTCAGCCGCATTGTACCCGTTCGCGCAATCCCCCGCCCGCTATACTTTGAGGGAGCCGCACAACCGCGACAGGGAGAGTGCCTTGGTAGATTTCCGACCGTTCAGAGCCATTCGTTACTCCGAGGCGGCAGGACCGCTCGACGACCTCATCTGCCCGCCCTATGACGTGATATCCCCGGCTGCTGAGCGTGACCTGCTCGACCGCAGCCCGCACAACATGGTGCGGATGGAGCTCGCGGAGCTGGACGGCCCTCCGCCGTCCGATCGCTACGACAACGCTGCCGCTGCCCTCAGGTCGATGCTGAGCGGCGGGGTGCTCGCGCGCGACGACGCCCCGGCCTACTACCTGTTGCGCCAGCGGTTCTCCGCAGGTGGTGCGGAGCGTGAACGTCACTGCCTGTTCGGCGCGCTGCGGCTGGAGGAGTTGGGCTCAGGCGTGCTCCCGCACGAGAACACGGCAGCCGGTCCGAAGGAAGACAGGCTTGCCCTGATGCGCGCCGCCCACGCCAACTTCAGCCCCATCCTCATGCTCTACCGGGACGAGACCGACACGATCGCCCGGACGCTCGCGGAGGCGGCTGCCGCTCCTCCTGCCGCCGAGTTCGCCGCGGGTGATGAGCGGTACGCACTCTGGCTCCTCAGCGATGCGCCCGTCGTGGAGGCGGTTTCCGGCGCGCTCGCGGATGAGAACCTGTACGTCGCGGACGGACACCACCGCTACGAGACCGCCCTCGTCTACCGTGACGAGGTGCAGGACGGCGCGGAGTTCGTGCTCACCGGCCTCGTTGCTTTCGACGACCCGGGGCTGCTCATCCAGCCGTACTACCGCGTCGTCCACAGTGCGTCGCCCGCGCAGATGGCGAAGCTGGACCAGCTGCTCTCGTTCTACTTCGTGTCGCGTCCGTCTGGGACGCCCTCAGGCGATCCGGTGCTGCTGGATGCGGTGGTCGCCACGCTGGGGCAGGGCCAGGCCGTGCTGGGCGTCGTCCGGCAGGGGCAGCCCCCGATGCTGCTCACGCCCGCCAACGACATCATCCCCGAACCGGACCCCGAGGCTCCGCCGGAGACGCAGGTGCGTTCCGTTGAGGCGTTCGTGTTGCAGGAGATGCTGTTCCGCCCTGTGTTCGGCGACGCGTTCCCGGATCACGTGGAGTACGTCCACGACGGCGCGGAGGCGATGGCGATGGTGGAGCGGGGCGAGGGGCAGATAGCGTTCTTCGTTAAGGGCCTGCCGGCGGACGTCTTCCGGGCCGTGGTCGGCGCGGGCATACGGCTTCCGCGGAAGAGCACCTACTTCTACCCGAAGCTCCCCAGCGGAGTCGTCATCAACCTGCTCGACGAAAGCGCCTGAGGGGCTCCCTGTGGGCTAGGCGAAGAGCTGCCCTTCGTCGTCGATCTCTCTGTGGCGCCTGCTCGGTCGGTGTACGAGTGCTACGAGCCCGCCGGGCACCGGCCGGAGCCCCCGCCGCAGGTTGAGCATCTGGGCTTCGTCGGTGCGCCTGATCTCACTCGAGAGTTCCGCGCACCACACCAGGATCACCGAGACCACGTAGAGGAACACCATGGTGACCACGACGGTGGCGATGCTGCCGTAGACCAGGTCCAGCCGGGAGAGGTTCGACAGGTAGTAGGAGAACAGGAGCTTGGTGAGCTCCAGGGCGATCGCGGCGACGATGCCCGGGACTATCGCGTCACGCCAGCGCACCTCCGTGTCCGGAAGCATGCGGTACACGAGTATGAACAGACCCATGCTGACGATGAATGGAAGATAGCTGAAGAATAGGTCCCACGGGACCGCCACGGGCAGCAGGTCGGTCTCGGAGGCAACCGCTCGCCCCACCGACCCGGCGACAGCCGCCGAGATGAACAGCAGTATGGCGCCCATGGAGGCTGCGATCTGCGCGATCTGGTCTATGAGGAAGTGCGGCGGCTCGGCGATCTTCCAGGCGCGGTTGACCACCCGCCGCACGGCGCCGAACACGGCTCGTCCCGCCCAGATGAGGCCCACCGTCGCGATGGCTCCCAGGGCGCTTCTCGCTGCCTGCAGGTCTTCCAGGTGGTCTTCGACGTAGTCGTGATCATGGCCGGGCAACTGCCGGTCGATGAAATGGATCACGTCCTCCTGGAGGTCTGCCGAGTGGATGAAGTACTCGGTAACCGCGATGGTCGCGAGCATGAGTGGGAAGAGCGAGAAGATCGCGTAGTAGGCCACCCCCGCGGCCATGTGGGAGCCTTCGTTCAACACGAAGTTGCGGGTAGTGCGGAGCAGCATCTCCACTATGGAGCGGAAGACCGGCGGCGCAGGAAAGCCGTAGAAGAAGTTCCTAGCGTGCTGCAATCGTGCCGCATACATGGAGCGCATGGTTCCGCCATTCTACAAACCGGACGCGTTGCATGTACGGATATCCGGTCGATATCTCGTTGGATCTAGGAAGCGCTTGCGCGCCATAATGAGTCGGCGGTCGCCTTCAGGAACTGCTCGTGGATACGCGGCGCCCCCGCGGCGATGCTCCTGCTCTCCGGCGTCAGCGGCCCGCCGTTGAGTTCGGTTGCGATGCCGCCCGCCTCGCGGACCACGACGATCGCCGCGGCGATGTCCCACGGCTGCACGTAGTGGTGCGCGTACAGCTCCAGTCGACCGCACCCCGCGTACGTTATCCCGAGCGCTGCGGAGCCCATCATCCGCACGGACTGGAAGCCCGGCCAGAGCTCCGCCACCGCGCCCAGGAGCAGCTTGCCCTCCGGCCCCTTGTAGCCGATGTCGAACCCGAGCAGCGCCTCCTCCATGCGGCTTTCGTCCGACACGGTCACCGGTGTCCCGTTGATCGTGGTCCCGCGTCCCGTGGCTGCGGTGAACGTCTCCTTGCGGATGGGGTCGAGCAGCACGCCGACGAGCGGCTCGCCGTGGCCCCAGAGGCCGACGCTGACGCAGATGTGGGGAAGCCCGCTCGCGAAGTTCCGCGTGCCGTCGATGGGGTCGACGTACCAGCGGTACGGGGAATCGCCGCCGTGTGCGCCCGACTCCTCGCCGACGATTTCGTGGTCGGGGAACGCGCTTGTCAGGACCGCGAGCGCGGCATCCTCAGCCGCCTTGTCGACCTCCGTGACGCGGTCGTTCCAGCCGCCCTTGGTGGTGAGCCCCAGCCGCTCCTTCGCGCCGGAGCCTATCGTGTCGGGGAGGCGCCGTTCGATCTCCGCGCCCGCCGCCTGCGCCACCCGCATCGCCACCTGCAGCGCATCGCTTCCGTCCGATGCGACCGGCAGGGCAGGGCGCTGCACCATGCCTACCGCAGCCCCATGCGGCCGTAGACTTCCTCCACCGTGGCATTCGCGACGGCCTGCGCGCGCTTCGCTCCCTCGCTCAGTATCTCCCGCACGCGCTCCGGCGACTCCGACAGTTCCCTGCGGCGCTCCCGGAACTCGCGCAGGTAGCGGTTGATGCCCTCCGCGAGGTCGCGTTTGTCGTCGACGCAGCCGATGCCCGCGGTCGTGCAGAGCCGGTGTATCTCGTCCGTCTTGTCCGGGTTGAAGACCTTCTGGAGGGCGAACACGTTGCAGACCTCCGGCCTGCCGGGGTCGGAGCGGCGCGCGCGCTGCGGGTCGGTGACCATCGTCATCGTACGCTGCGTCGTCTCCTCGTCCGCCGCCGCGAGTTCGATGTGGTTGTCCAGGCTCTTGCTCATCTTGTTCGAGCCGTCGGTGCCGAGGATCATCGGCAGGTCGGTGAGCAGCGCCTGCGGCTCGGGGAACGTGTCGCCGTAGAGCCGGTTGAAGCGCCGCGCGATCTCCCTCGATATCTCGATGTGGGACGCCTGGTCTATGCCCACCGGCACCTTGTCCGCCTTGTAGATGATGATGTCTGCCGTCTGCAGCACCGGGTAGCCTACGAGCCCATACGGCACGTGCTCCTCGTCCTCCCCCATCTGGCGCAGGCGCTCCTTGAACGTCGGCACGCGCAGCAGCCAGCCGAGCGGCGTACACATGCTGAGCAGGCCGTGCAGCACGAGGTGTTCCGGCACGTGCGACTGCACGAAGATGACGGCGCGCTCCGGGTCCAGCCCGGCGGCGAGCCAGTCGAGCACCATCTCCTGCGTGTCGTTGGTGATGGTCCCGACCTCGTCTCCGCCGGAGAGCGTGGTGAGGGCGTGGACGTCCGCCACCATGTAGAAGCACTCGTACCGGTCCTGGAGGCGCACCCAGTTCTGCAACGCCCCGAAGTAGTTGCCGAGGTGCAGCCTGCCGGACGGGCGCATGCCCGAGAGTATCCTGCCGTCAGTCATCAGTCGTTCTCCTAGGAAGGGCACGCGCAAGGATACAGCGGCAGTGCGCTGTGCTGCACGAGCATGCTCGGAATGAAATGGCCATCACGGTCGCCCCCACCATATCTGCAGGGACGGGGGCTCCATGAAGGCGAGGGCGAGAGCGTCGGCGCGGTCGGGGGAGGCGACGCCGCGCTTGCGGAGCTTCGACTTGCTTTCGAGGCGGATGCGCCCAGTGGAGGAGACGTCGTAGCGCAGCGCGAGGAGCTGGCCGACGAGGACGGGGTCGTTGGGGATGGCGGCGGCGTCCTCGCGGAGAAGGCGGGCGACCTCCCAGAAGATCTCGGCGCGGAGGTCGGCAAACTGCGCGGGGCGGCGTGCCTTGCCGCCCACGTCGACGCCGATGACGGGGACGCCGAGCTGGGAGAGCCGGTCGACGACGCCGGCCCCGAGGCCGGTCCCGTCCACGAAGACGGCGGGGACTTCGAGGGCGTCCGCCCACGCCTTGACCTCGTCGGCGACCTGCATGTTGTCGAGGCCGCGCCTGAGAGGGATGAGGCGCTCGACGCGGTAGCCGCGGCGGATGCAGATGACGGACTCGTCGGCGCCGAAACGCGCGACGTCGACGCCCATGCGGTAGGGGAGGTCGCGCCACTCTTCGCCCTCCGGGTCCGCCTCCGCTTGCTCCTCGTGGCGTTCGATGGCGCGGTCGACGTGGTTACGGGTGGTGAGCGAGTCGTCGAGGGCGTCGGGGAACTGTCCGAGGACGGACGCGATGTAGAGCGGAGAGTCGTCGCCCCAGTCGCGGCGGTGGTGTTCGACGTCTTCGGGGGTGACGAGGCCGGGGATGCGGAAGCGCTTGCGGCGGAAGTTGGGGGAGTCGAAGGCGGAGATGGTGATCTGGTGGTAGAGGGCGGACTTTGCGTGATGGGACTCGTAGAGTTCGCCCTCGTGGGAGAGAGGGTTGCCGATGAGGAGGACTTTTGCGGGGTTGAGGCGCTTGAGGGCTTCCATGTAGGCCTGCTTGACGCCCTGGGCCTCGGTGACAACGACGAGGAGGTTGGGGGAGTGGAAGCCCTGGATGTTGTGGTGGGAGTTGGAGGAGAAGGCGATGGCGAAGCGGTTGTCGTCGATGACGTACTTGGACTCGGTGATCCTGCCGGGGAGTGCGTCGCCTGCGGCTGCGACGGCGAGGCGGAGTTCGTGCCAGAGGATGTCCCTGACCTGGCGGAGGGTGGGGCCGGTGACGACGACCTTGGCGTTGGGCCGGGTGTGGAGCCACCAGACGATGGCGCGTGCGGCGGCCCAGTCCTTGCCGGAGGAGTTGCACGCGGCGACGGAGACGCGGTCGTGCTTCGCGAGGGCTTTCAAGATCTCCACCTGTTTGTCGTAGGGCTTGCCTGCTGCGCCGAGGATGTCCCTGACGAAGCCGACGAGGTCGTTCTTGTACTTTGCGAACATGGCCTTCTCCACGCGGGGTTAACCTTCTCCACCCCGTTAACGCGAAAGAGCCGCCTGGCCTTGTGCTGCCAAGCGGCTCGTCCGCTCTCTTCCGGGTCCGTGGGTTGTGGGGTCTACGTCATCAGCATGACGGATGCGCGTCAGTTATGCAAGAGGGGCGTGTCACAGTGGGGGGCGTGACATCCGCCCATTGCGGGGGGTGGGATGCGTGGTGCTAGACTGGCGGGAGAGTCTTGCCCGATGCCCCTGAATGGAGGACCGCGATGGCTTCACCGGAACGGATGGAGATGCTGGCGACCGCTATCCAGCACCTCGTCGACGCCATGCGCATCATGGACGACAACCAGACTGCCCGGGACGCTTACATACAGGAGATGGACGCTCGGTACGATGCCCGCATACGCGAGATCACCGCGCAGATACGGGAGAACCAGACGCGCGTCAGCGAGATCATCGGCGTGCTCACCGGGATGCAGTCGGACATCGCGCGACTGGACGCTGCGTCCTGAGCCCTCACGGGTCAAGGGGCATCAGGGTCTAACGCTTATCCTCCCTCCTTGCTCTCCCATGCTAGAGGGAACGGCATCGGTCAACGCACGTGGCCAAGCTTGATCCGGCATGCACATTCGCGCAGGGCATCGCGGGTGGGGTTGGAACGCAGGCAGCCAACGAATGTGGTTAAGTCCTCAACTATCTCATTCGTGAGCTGGCGGCCAAAGTCAACCACGAGGAATGGTTTCGTATCCCTCGTGCCTTCAATTACACAATCGCTATAGAAGATATGTTTGATTCCGTTGCTGTGTAATGCAACTGCAGGTTGAGCTGCGTGAAAGTAGTCGCTCAAATCGTTGAGTGCCTTCTTGTCTTCAAAATCCTTGTTTGGATAATCACCTCTGCTTTTGCACTCAACGATTACTAATGGCTCTGTATTACCCATGAGCGCGTAGTCGACTTTCTTTGGTGGGCCTGAGATCTTATCTCCTGTCTTGTACTTTAAATCAGCAGGATATTCTGCTATTACCTGTGCCGGGTCAAAAATATCATAACCCAGCACGTCCTTAATGAAAGGTAATACCAAGGAGGTCGAGGCTATAGGCTCAGCCCAAAGGTCAGGTTGTATACCCTTCAACGGTTGTTTTCCACGATCATCTTGAAGTGTCATTACATAGCGGACATGTTCAGTATGCCTTGTGATGGCTTCAGACAAGTTCATTTCGCTGCTCTTCGCTTGTCGCTGGCCGTTTCTCTGTAGCAGGAACGGCAGAGCGGCTTTGTGAAAGAGATGTTCGCCCGCTCCTCACCGCAGTGGTGGCAATAATCCCTTTCCAGGTTGGGGTCACTGAGCCTGTCTGGGTCATACAAACACTTAGGGCACAGTGGGTTCTTGGAATTGTAGGGGATTTCCTCCCTGCAACGGATGCAAAAACCTCTTACTAACCGTTCGAGCACGTACTCTTTGATAGAACGAAGCATTGCCTCGTCGTTAATCCTGAAGCCAATCTCTTTAGAGCGTTTGGCTGAACCTTCAATGAGATTCATCGAAGTTACGATACCGGCAGATTCGTTAAGGTATATCTTTGCGTGAAGGCGTTCGACGAGGTGAACTCTAGCGCCCAAGTCTGACTTCAGCCAATTCAGGTGGGTGCTCTCTTTTTTCCGCATGTCCTTGCGGCACACCGCGATTATGCGAACTTCCTTCTCGGAAGCCCGCTTGACGGCATCGCTCAAATCAGGGGAGTAGGCATTGTAAGGTGAGACGAGTACCAGGTACTCTTCCGCACCACTGATAACGTCAATGATGGCGGACTCTATCTGCTCGTCGTAGATGAATTCAGCTAGTTGCGCCATCCCTCTGCCTACTCCCCGTAGAGATCGCGCTCGTCGATGACGCGGCGGGCCTTGAACTGGGTGCGCTCCAGCTCGCCGGGGGCTTTCAGTTCGACGCTGGAGCGGATGCCGAGGGTCGCGCCGAGGTCGGACTGGAGCTGGCGCTTGACGGCGTCGATGCCGGCTTCGGCAGCGGCGGCCTCCGGGGTGTACTCCGCGAGGACGGTCAGTTCGTCCATCTGCCGCTCGCGGGAGACGACCATGCGGAACTCGCCGGTGAGGCCGGAGACGGCGCGCACGACGTTCTCGACCGCGCTCGGGTAGACGTTCTCGCCGCGCACGACCACCATGTCGTCGACGCGGCCGTAGATGCCGCGGGGCATGGTGGGGTAGGTGCGGCCGCACGCGCACGGCTCGTCCGTCCAACTGGCGAGGTCGCCGGACCAGAAGCGGATGAGCGGCTGCGACGTGCGCTCCAGGTGCGTGTACACCGGCACGCCCTCGCCGCCGTACGGGGCGACCTCCAGCGAAGTGGGGTCGATGAGTTGTGTGAAGACCATGTCCTGCCAGAGGTGCATGCCGCTGGCGTGGCGGCAGCCGCCGTTGCTCATCCACGGCGACATCTCGCCGGTCGAGCCGCTGTCGACGATGATCGGGTGGCCGTACGCCTCCTCCAACGTTCTGCGGGTCGCGGGGATGGAGCCCCCCGGCTCGCCGGAGAAGAAGAGCGTGTGGAAGCCGAACTCCTTCGGGTCGACGCCTTCCTCGCGCGCGGTCTCGGCCAGGTAGAGGCAGAACGACGGCGTGCCGTAGAAGACCGACGGCTTCGTCGCGAGGCACCAGCGGACGGCCATGCGCGTCTGCCCCGGCGCGCCCGCGCCGAACGGGAAGCACTTCGCGCCCATGCGCTCCGCGCCGACGAGCATGCCCCACGCGCCCATGTAGAGGCTGAACGGCGCGGCCATGAACACCATGTCGCTGGGCCGCACGCCGGCGCCCCACTCGACGCGCGCGTGCGCCTCGCCGATGCGCTCCCAGTCGCCCCTGCTGATGGCGATCACGGTCGGGATGCCGGTGGTGCCGGACGAGCCGTGGATGCGCAGGATGTTCTGCCAGTCGTCGCAGATGTTGCTGCCGAACGGCGGGTTGTCGAGGAGATCCTGCCGGAGGTCTTCCTTCGTGATGATGGGGATGCGCTGCACGTCGTCCAGCGTCTTCAACTGATCGGGGTGGAAGCCGGCCTCGCCCCAGCGCTTCTTGTAGAACGGCGAGCGCTCGTACGCCCACGCGGCCTGCCGCTGCAGCTTCGCGACGATGAGCATGTCGCGCTCCTCGACCGGCATCGTCTCCAGCGCGGGGTCCCAGTACTCCTGGTCTTCAGGCGGCACGTAGGAGGGGTCGTAGACCGGAGGCCACTCGAGCGCCATGGCTACTCCGCTCCGTCGGACAGGCGCTCTTTGATGAACCTCTCGATGTCGCGCAGGCTGGAGCCGACGGGGAAGACGCCGTCGATGCCGATCTCCTCGAGTGCCTCGCGGTCGCCGTCGGGGACGGTGCCGCCGAGCAGGATGAGCGTCTCGCCGCGCATCTCGCGCTCGTCGACGACCTTCATCAGCCGGGTCATGAGCGGCTTGTGCGCGCCGGAGAGGAGCGATATGCCGATGACGTCGGCGTCCTCCCGCTGGGCGCGGTCGACGACCTGCTCTGGGGTGACGCGCATGCCCATGTAGACGACGTCCATGCCCGCCTTCTCCAGCGCCTTGGCGATGACCTTGATGCCGCGGTCGTGGCCGTCCAGGCCGAGTTTCGCGAGGATGACTTTCGTGGGTCTGGAGGTGGTCATGGCTAGAAGATGCCCGGGTCCTCGTGGTCGCCGAAGACGTCGCGGAGGGCGCCCATGATCTCGCCCTCGGTGGCGTCGGCGCGGGAGGCATCGAGGATGAAGGGCATCGTGTTCTCCGTGCCGCGCGCCGCCTGCCGCAGCGCTTCGAGCGCCGCCTCGGTGCGGGCGGAGTCGCGCTCGTGGATGACGGCTTCGAGCCGTGCTATCTGGCGCTCCTCCTCGTCGTCGTCGTGCTCGTAGAGCTCGGGCGGCGGTACGGAGTCCTCCTCGTGCTCGTTGAGGCCGAGCACCTTGTACTCGTGCTCCTCGATGCGCTCCTGGTAGTCGAACGCGGCCTCGGAGATCTCGCGCTCGATGTAGCCGTTCTCGATGGCGGCGAACATGCCCGCGAGCACGCCTTCGCCGCCGCCCATGTCCTCGATGGTGCGGATGTAGGCGAGCGCCTCCTCCTCGATCTCGTTCGTGAGTTTCTCGATGAAGAACGAGCCGCCGAGGGGGTCGATCGTGTTCGCGACGCCGGTCTCGTTGCCGATGATGCGCTGGGTGTTGAGCGACATGCGCATCGCGTCCTCGGACGGGATGTCGTGCGCCTCGTCGTAGCCGCTGACGTGGAGCGACTGCGTGCCGCCGAGCACGGCGGCCATCGCCTGCGTCGTGCCGCGTATGAGGTTGTTGAGCGCGCCCTCGCGGATCAGCGTCGAGCCGAGCGTCTGCGAGTGGAAGCGGCAGAGCATCGCGCGGGTGTCGGTCGCGCCATAGCGCTCCTTCATCAGCCGTGCCCAGAGGCGCCGCGCGGCGCGGAGCTTCGCGACCTCCTCGAAGAAGTCCATGTGGACGCCGAAGAAGTACGAGAGGCGCGGGCCGAACTCGTCCGGCGTGAGGCCGCGCTGCAGTCCGCCCTCCACGTAAGCCATGCCCTGCGCGAGCGTGAAGCCGACCTCCTGGCCGGCGGTCGAGCCCGCCTCGCGGGTGTGGTAGCCGGAGATCGAGATGGTGTTCCAGTTCGGCACGTTGCGTGTGCAGAATTCCACCACGTCCATCGTCATGCGGTACGCGCCTCTCGGCGGCAGGGCGAAAGTCTTCTGCCCGTGGAACTCCTTGAGGGAGTCGTTCTGCACGGTGCCGCGCAGCGTCTCCCACGGCACGCCGACCTTCTCCGCGTGCGCCAGCAGGAACGACAGCAGCACAATGGCCGGGTGGTTGATGGTGAGCGAGATACTGACCTTGTCGATCGGGATGCCGTCGAAGAGGTCGGACATGTCGCGCGCGGTGTCTATGGCGACGCCGAGCCTGCCAACCTCGCCCTCCGAGAGCGGGTGCAGGGAGTCGTAGCCTGTCAGGGTAGGGTGGTCGAAGTCGGTGGAGAGGCCGGTCTGGCCGTGCGCGAGCAGATACTTGTACCGCTCATTCGTGGACTTGGCCGTGCCGAAGCCGGCGATCTGGCGGCGCGTCCACTGGCGGGCGCGGTACATGGTGGGGTAGACGCCGCGCGTGAATGGGTAGGCGCCGGGGAAGCCGATGTCCGTCGCGTAGTCGAGATCGGGCGCGTCGGCGGGGGTGTAGATGCGGTCGATCTCACGTCCGGAGACGGTCAGGAAGCGCTCCTGCGATTCGGGCGCGCGCTCGAGCGTTCTGCGCAACTCGTCGTGCTCCCACGCGAGTTCGGCATCCTGCGCCTTCTTGGTGGCTTTCTGGTCGTAGAGGGTCATGGGCGGGGCGCATTATACGGCAGTCCCCACGCGTCCCGCCCGTTGCTCGCGTATCATTCCCGATTGCGCCCGTCCGAGCGGGCATTGACGGAAGGAGTCCCCATGCTGCGCAGCCTCGGCGGGAAGAGCCCGCAGGTCCACCCCACCGCGTTCGTCAGCGAGTTCGCCTATATCGTCGGCGACGTCCGCATCGGCGCGTACGCCTCGATCTGGCCGGGCGTCGTCCTTCGGTCCGACCGCGGCACCATGACCATCGGCGAGGGCACCAACATCCAGGACGGCTCCGTCTGCCACGCCGACGGCGACCTGACCATCGGCGACTACGTGACGCTCGGCCACGGCGTCATCTGCCATGCCGAGACGGTGGGCGACCACTGCCTGCTCGGCAACAACTGCACGCTCAACGACAAGTCGTCCGTGGGCTCGTGGTGCATCGTGGCAGCAGGCGCGGTGTTGCTGGAGGGCCGCAACGTGCCGGACCGCTCCATCGCCGCGGGTGTCCCGGCGAAGGTGCTCGGCCCGCTCACGGACAAGCACTACGAGCTCGTGAAGTTCAACGCCGACGAGTACGTGAAGCTCGGCCAGGAGTACAAGTCGGAAGGGACGCTGGAGGGGTAGGGGCTCTGCCCGGCGTTTGTGAAACGGCGCACAGACGCTTGTCGCAGCGAGCGTCCAACGCCTATAATCGCGAGGGCGGTACCGCTCGGGCCGCCGATCCGCTCGCACCCCCGCGCCCACGCTGTCCGTTCGCAAAGGAACGAGGTTCCTGCCTCCGCAGGAACGACGGGACTCAGGAACGGCGGAAAAGGACGCACCAAGAGGAGGCACCGATGGCCAACCTGCGACTGCCCGGCCCCACGCCCGTCCCACCGGACGTGTACGAGGCGATGAGCAAACAGATGATCGACCACCGCGGTGTGGAGTTCGCCGAGATGCTCCGCCGCACGACGGCCAATCTCAAGCGCGCCTTCCAGACCGAGAACGACCTGTACGTCCTCACGTCCTCCGGCACCGGAGCGATGGAGGCCGCCGTCGTCAACACGCTCTCGCCCGGCGAGCGCGTCCTCGGCGTCACCATCGGCAACTTCGGCGACCGCTTCCTCAAGATCGCCTCGGCCTACGGCGCGAGCGTCAATGAACTGAAATTCCCGGACGGCGACGTTGCCATCCCCGAGCAGATACGGCAGGCGTTGAAGGACGACCCGGACGTGACGACGGTGCTGGTCACGCACAATGAGACCTCCACCGGCATCACGAACGACCTCGAGACCATCGCGGGCATCGTGAAGGGCGAGTTCGACAAGATGATCCTCGTCGACGCCATCTCCTCGCTCGGCTCCATCAAACTCCCTGTGGACGAGTGGGGCTTGGACGTGGTGGTCGCCGGTTCGCAGAAGGGGTGGATGTGCCCGCCCGGCCTCGCCATGATCAGCTTCAGCGAGCGCGCGTGGCAGGCCGCCGAGACCTCTAGGATGCCGAAGTTCTACTTCAGCCTCACGGAGGCGGAGAAGTCGCTGAAGGCGGGGCAGACCCCGTGGACGCCCGCGATCTCGCTCCTGTTCGGCCTCGACTACGCCGTGCAGCAGATGCTGGCCCGCGGTGACATGCAGGCGGTCTACGACTTCCACCAGGAGATAGCGCAGTACACGCGCGACGGGCTCAAGGCGATGGGCATCGGCCTCGTTGCCAAGGACGAGCGCTTCGCCTCCAACACCGTGACCGCCGCCTGGGTGCCGGAGGGCATCACCGACGAGGCGCTGCTCGCCATGCTGCGCGACGACTACGACATCATCGCGGCGGAGGGCCGCGGCCTGCTCACGGGGCGCGTGTTCCGCATCGGCCACATGGGCTATGTGAACCAGGAGGACATCGACGACGTGTTCGGCGCGCTGAAGGATGCGCTGCCGAAGCTCGGGCGCCAGGCGTCGGCGGTGGGGCAGGCGTGATCCCGGACCGGAGGCTGACATGGCCAGGGTCCTGGTAGCCGACCCGATAGACGAGCTCGGCGTCGCGCGGCTGAAGGCCGCAGGGCATCACGTCGACGTCCGCAAGGGCCTCAGTGAGGACGAGCTGTGCGCCATGGTCGGCGACTACGAGGCGATGGTCGTCCGCAGCGAGACCAAGGTCACCGAGCGCATCATCGAGCATGCCACGAAGATGCTCGGCATCGGGCGCGCGGGCGTGGGCGTCGACAACATCGACGTGGACGCCGCCACGCAGCACGGCATCGCGGTCGTGAACTCGCCCACGGGCAACACCATCGCGGCAGCCGAGCACGCGTTCGCGCTCATGATCTCGCTGGCCCGCAACATCCCGCAGGCGGACGCTTCCATGCGCCGCAGCGAGTGGACGCGCTCCCGCTTCATGGGTGTCGAGCTACGCGGCAAGACGCTCGGCATCATCGGTCTCGGGCGCGTCGGCTCGGAGGTCGCGCACCGGGCGCGGGCCTTCCAGATGCACGTCATCGCGTTCGACCCCTACGTCTCGATGGAGCGGGTGCGCAGCCTCGGCGTCGAGTCCGTCCCGATGGAGCGCCTGCTCCGCGAGTCGGACTTCATCACCATCCACACGCCGCTCACCTCCGGCACGAAGAGCCTCATCGGCGAGCCGGAGTTCGCACTGCTCAAGCCCGGCGTCCGCATCGTGAACGCGGCGCGCGGCGGCCTCGTGGACGAGCGCCTGCTGCAGGAGGGGCTTGCCAGCGGAAGCATCGGCGGGGCGGCGCTGGACGTCTACCCCATCGAGCCGCCGCAGGACCTGCCCCTGCGCGAGGAGCAGCGCGCGGTGCTCACGCCCCACCTCGGCGCGTCCACGGAAGAGGCGCAGGTGGAGGTGGCGCTGGAGGTGGTCGACCAGTTGCTGTCTGTCCTGAGCGGAGGAGCGGCGCAGTACACCATCAACATGCCATTCGTTCCGCAGGAGGTCATGGAGGCGCTCGGCCCCTACCTGCCTGTCGCGACGGCGATGGGACGCCTCGCCATCCAGCTCGCCGACGGTCAGCTGGAGACCGTCGCGGTCCGCGTAGCAGGGGAGATAGCGCACCACGACATCGAGATCCTCGCGTCGGCGGCGCTCGTGGGCGTGCTCAGCGTGGCGACGGACATGCGGATCAACCTCGTAAACGCGCAGGCCATGGCGCAGGAGCGCGGCATCAGGATCGTCGAGGAGAAGGACCCGGAGGGCGCCGAGCAGTACCTGAACCTCGTGGGCGTCGAGGTGCGTTCGACCGGCGGTACGGTCTACATGGCGGGAACGTCGGTGCACGGCACGGTGCACCTGAACCGCCTCAACGACTTCACCCTCGATATGGACCCGAGCGCCCCCTACATGCTCTTCACCACGCACACGGACCAGCCGGGCATGATCGGGAAGGTCGGCACGATAGCGGGTGAGCACGACGCCAACATCTCGTTCATGGAAGTGGGGCGCGCGGCCCCGCGCGGCGCGGCCACGATGATCGTCGGGTTCGACGACCCCGTCACCGGCGAGATGCTCAAGGACATCAGGGCCATCGAGGGTATGACCACCGCGCGGCTCGTGACGTACGAGACCTCGGAGCCGGTGCAGCCGCGGCTGCGGGGGACGTAGGGTTCACCCTCACCCCCCGCTCCACTCGTAATGACACGACTGCGAGGTTCCTGCCTTCGCAGGAACGACTAAGTGGCAGCAGGAGTGTTCTTGTCCGTGCTCTCCCCCCCGTGCTACGATGCGGCACACCGTTCGTTAGGAATTTCACGAACAGACGCTGCCCATGACGACCACATCCAGACCGCATGGCGCTCCCGATAACGCATCCCCCGGCTCCCTGCGCGAACGCGCGCGACGGGCGATAGAGGAACAGCCCTCGCCCACGGTCACCGTGCTGTCGTCACTGCTCGCCGCACAGGACGAGCTGGGCTACCTTCCGTACGAGGCGGTTGACGAGGTCTCGCTGCGCACCGGTTCCAGCGTCAACGAGGTCTGGGCGGTCGCGTCGTTCTACCCCAACTTCCGCTTCACGCCCCCGGCGCGGCACTCCGTCGAGATCTGCTGGGGGCCGACCTGCCACGTCCTCGGCGCGCAGCCCATCCTGCAGGGCCTCGTGAGCCACCTCGGCCTGGACGGGGAGGGCGACACGGAGGACGGCAGCATCTCGTTCAAGTACAACACCTGCCTGGGCGTCTGCCCGCACGCTCCGGCGATGAGCTTCGACCACGAACTGGCCGGACGCATGTCGCTCGACGAGGCGGTGAGCCGCGTCGAGCGCATCAGGTCTGCCGACCCGGAGCAGGGCGCGTGACGGAAGCGTACGAAGCCCTTTCCCGTCGCGCATCGGCGCGGTGGGACGAGTTGCACTCGAGGCCCTGGGTGCGCGTCGGCACGGGGCTGATGGGCGAGGCCGTGGGCGCGCTCGAAGTGCTCGCTGCGCTGCGGGGCGCCGTCGAAGAAGCAGGCGTCGAGGCGACCATCTCCGAGGTGGGCACGACCGGCCTCTGCTACGCGGAACCCATCGTGGACGTTCACGTGCCGGACGGCCCGCGCGTGCTCTACGGCAACGTCCGTCCCGAGCAGGTCGAGACCATCGTGCAGCGGCACGTCGTTGGCGGCGAGCCGGTGACGGAGTTCGCGCTCGCGAGCGTCGACTCGAACGTTGCGGGTGTCCCACGATTCGAAGAGCTGCCGATGATGCGCGGGCAGGTGCGCGTCGCGCTCCGCAACGCGGGCGAGATAGACCCGACCGACATCGACCAGTACGTCGCGCGGGGGGGCTTCTCCGGGCTCGACAAGGCGCTGACGTCGCTCACGACGGAGCAGACGCTCGACGAGATCAAGAACTCCGGCCTGCGCGGTCGCGGCGGGGCTGCGTTCCCCACCGGCGTGAAGTGGGGCTTCCTTGCCGGCAACCCCGCTCCGCAGAAGTACATCCTCTGCAACTGCGAGGAGGGCGACCCCGGCGCGTTCAACGACAAGACGATCCTGGAGTCGGACCCGTTCACCCTCGTGGAGGGCTGCATCATCGCGGGCTACGCCACCGGCGCGAGCAACGGCATCGTCTTCATACGCCACGGCCACGACTCGCCGATCGACCGGACCCGCGCCGCCATCCAGGCGTGCTACGACAACGGCGTGCTCGGCGGCAGCGTCCTCGGCACGGAGTTCTCGTTCGACATGGAGGTCTCGCTCGTCGGCGAGTCGTACGTCGCGGGCGAGGAAACGGCGCTGATGGAGGCGATAGAGGGCAAGCGCTCCATGCCCCGGTTCCGTCCTCCGTTCCCCGCTGCCTACGGCGTGTGGGGCAGGCCGTCCAACATCAACAACATCAAGACGCTCAGCTACGCGCCGGAGATCGTGCGGCGGGGCGCGGAGTGGTTCTCGAGCATCGGCACGGAGAAGAGCACCGGCACGGCCATCGCCTGCCTCTCCGGCGACATCCGCTACCCCGGCCTCGTCGAGGTCCCGTTCGGCCTGACCGTCCGCGACGTCATCGAGGGGATGGGCGGCGGCGAGCCGAACGGCAGGGCGCTCAAGTTCCTGCAGACCGGCGGCCCGCTCGGCGGCGTGCTGCCAGCCGAGCAGTTCGAGATGGTGCTCGACTTCGACGAGATGGTCGCGGCGGGCGCGATGTTCGGCTCCGGCGGCCTCATCGTCTGCAACGAGGAGCGCTCCGTCGTCGATCTCACCCGCACGCTCGTGGCGTTCGACCAGATGGAGTCGTGCGGCAAGTGCTTCCCGTGCAGGCTCGGCATGAGCCACATCCTGGAGATACTGGAGCGCATCGCGGCCGGGAAGGGGCGCAGCGGCGACATGGAGCTGATGGAGCGCGTCGGTGTGAACATGCGCGGCGGGTCGCTCTGCGGCCACGGCCAGTTGGGCTACAACCCCGTGGCGAGCGCGGTGCGCTTCTTCGGCGGCGAGTTCGAGATGCAGTTCGAGGACGGCGCGCCGTCGCTGGGGACGTTCGTGGGGCCGAAGTCCACGCGGCGCGGCGCGCAGATGTCGGGCGACACGCCGACGGCGGCGGTGAAGCCGGACTTCGTGATGCACATCGAGCCTGCTGCCCCCACAAGAACCACGAAGTCGGGGGCTGAGTAAGGCAGGGTATGGCGGACGAGATCACGATAACGATAGACGGGCGGGAGGTCACGACGACCCCCGGCAAGATGGTGGTGCAGGCGGCGAACGACGCCGGCATCTACATCCCGTACCTCTGCTATCACCCCGGCATGAAGCCGTACGGCGCGTGCCGCATGTGCGTCGTCGAGATCGAGGGCCAGCGCGGCACGCCCGCGTCCTGCACGCTGCCGGTCCGCGACGGCATGGTGGTGAACACGAAGGGCGGCGATGCCGTGCAGGTGCGCAACACGACGCTCGACCTGCTGCTGTCGGAGCACCCCCACGGGTGCCTTACGTGTCACCGGATAGACCTCTGCGGGCCGCAGGACATCTGCCTGCGCCACGTCGACGTGGTCGACCGGTGTGTGACCTGCCCGAAGAACGAGCGCTGCGAACTGAAGGACACGACGCGCTTCCACACGCAGGAGCTCGTCTCGCCGCTCACGTACCAGTACCGCAACCTGCAGGTGGAGACGAAGGACCCGTTCTACGACCGCGACTACAACCTCTGCATCGTCTGCGCGCGCTGCACACGGGCGTGCGACGAGCTGCGCGGCGACGTTGCTATAGGCATGACGGAGCGCGCGGGGCAGGTGCTCGTTGGCACGGTCATGGGCGACTCGCTCCTGGAGTCCGGCTGCGAGTTCTGCGGGGCGTGCATCGACGTCTGCCCGGTGGGCGCGCTCACCGAGACTTCCTACAAGTGGGAGCGCCCTGCGCGCGTCGAGCAGTCGGTCTGCGCCGAGTGCCCCGTCGGCTGCACGATGACCTACGAGGTCAACCACTGGGAGCGCGTCGTGCGCGCGGTGCCGGAGCTGAACGCTCCGGCGAACATGGGGCAGGCGTGCTTCAAGGGCAAGTTCGGGTTCGAGTACGTCAACGACAAGCGCCGCATCCGGAAGCCGCTCGTGCGCCGGGACGGCGAGCTGCAGGAGGCCTCGTGGGACGAGGCGATCGCCGCCGCCGCCGAGGGCCTCGCGCCGCATCGCGGCCCCGCCTTTGCGCTCATGGCGAACCCGCGCAACACCAATGAGGAGCTCTACGCGGCGCAGAAGTTCGCCCGCGCCGTCATGGGCTCGAACGGTGTCGATGTCGCGTCGAACGACCGCCCCGGCATCGTCGAGGGGCTGCAGGACACGTTCGGTTACTTCGCCGGAACGATGACCGTGTGGGAGCTCGCGGACTCCGCTGCTGTCATGGTGGTGAGTGCAAACCTTACTGAAGAGCAGAACGTCGTCGGCGTGCCGATCAAGCGCGCCGTCCGCGCCGGGACGCAGCAGCTCATCGTCATCGATTCGCGCGAGGTAGAGCTGACCCGCTACGCGTCGCTCTGGCTGCGGCCGTACCCCGGCACCGACCCCGTCCTGCTCGGCGGGCTGCTGCGCTGCATCGTCGACAACGGGCTGGCGGACATGGAGTTCGTCAACGAGCGCGCGGAAGGCTGGGACGAACTGGTCGCCTGCCTCGCGCCGTTCACGCTGGACGCGGTCGCCGCTGAGACCGGGGTGCCCGCATCGAGCATCGAGCAGGCCGCGCGGCTCTACGCCGAGTCCGGCCCTGCCGCGCTGCTGTACGGCGGCGACAGCTCGATCGGCGGCACGCGCCGCACGCTCTCGCGGATCGTGGCCGCGCTCGCTGTCGCCACGGGGAACGTCGGCAAGCCCGGCGCGGGCGTCATGCCGCTCTACCAGGGCGCCAATACGCAGGGCGGCCTCGACATGGGCGCGTGGGCCGCGTCGCTGCCGGGGCATCACCTCCTGGAAGAGGACGACGCCCGCGAGGCGCTCGGCGCGCTGTGGGGCGCCCCGGTGCCGGATGGGCGCAACCCCGGCAACCGAAGCATCTTCTCGCGGGCACGTGAGGGCGGGATCAAGGCGATGGTGATGCTGGGCGATCACGTCCACTACGAGGACGGCACGCTCGGCGACGTGCTTGGCGGCCTCGACGGGCTCGAGTTCCTTGTGGCCACGAGTGCGTTCCCGTCTGCGATCACGGAGCGGGCGAACGTCGTCTTCCCCGCCGAGGTCTGGGCGGAGAAGACCGGGACGTACACGAACGTCGAGCGCCGCGTGCAGCCCCTCCGCAAAGTGGCGAAGAACAAGCGCGTCGACTCACGGAGCGACCTCGAGGTGCTCTGCGCCGTCGCCGGAGCGCTGGGCGCGCAGGGGCTCTCATGGGAGGGCCCGGCGCAGGTGCTCGACGAGATAGCGCAGGTCGTGCCCGAGTACGCCGGCATCTCGTGGGAGCGCCTGCTGCGCGAGCGGCTGGACATCGTGACGACCCCCAGCGACGAGCCGCAGCCGACGCAGGTGATGTACACCGGCAACGTGCTGACCGGCCTGCAGTGGCCGTGTGCGCCGTCCTTCGACAAGCTCAGGATGAGCGGCGAGGGGGGCGAGGTTCCTGCCTCCGCAGGAACGACGGAGGCGCTGTTCGTGGACCGCTTCCGCCACGGCAAGGCGCGGCTGCAGCCTGTCGCGTGGCACCCGCGACCCGCCGTCGACCCGCAGTACCCGCTCATGCTCGCGCATGGCCGCGTGCTCATCGAGCCGGGCCGCAAGCCGAACGTCACGGTTGTCGGCAAGCGCAACCGCGTCGAGCGCGAGGAGCGCTTCGTGCTCAACCCCGCCGACGCTGCTGCCGCCAAACTCGGCGAGGGCGACGCAGCCTCGGTGACGACGGCGGACGGCGCCGAGCGTCGCGGCGTGGTTGCGCTCTCGGACGCCGTGCCCGCGGGCGTGGTGTCGCTGACGACGCTGTTCGGTGAGCTGGCGGTCGAGGTCGACGCGTCCGACCGCCCGGACCCCATGAACCACATCGCGCGGCTGAACGCCGTGCCCGTTCGTATCGAGCCCGTGCAGTTGTAGTAGCGGAGGAACATGACGCAAGCGCAGGACCGTCTGGCGAATCTGCCGCGTGCATACGTGGCCAAGAAGCAGGAAGTGGCGGAAGACCTCTTCCTGATGTGGCTCCGGCCCGATGAGCCGTTCCGGTTCAAGCCGGGCCAGTACATCACGATAGGGACGGGCGGGATCGAGCGGCCGTACTCGATAGCGTCCGCGCCGTACGAGTCGCTCATCGAGCTGTTCATCGAGTACGTGCTGCCGGAGTACGGCGGCAAGCTCACGCCGCTGCTCTGGAACCTCCACGTGGGCGACTCGGTCTCCATGCGCCCGCGCGCCAAGGGGCTGTTCGTCTTCCAACCCCAGTTCCACCACCACCTGATGCTGGGGACCGTGACGGGCGTCGCGCCCTACGTGAGCATGATCCGCCAGGCGCTGAAGGACAACATCCGCGGCCACCACT
The DNA here is from genome assembly GCA_965220655.1 of Dehalococcoidia bacterium. GTDB lineage: Bacteria > Chloroflexota > Dehalococcoidia > Lucifugimonadales > Australimonadaceae > Bin16. Next base: position 297,056 of record CBDCQO010000008.1, read on the forward strand.
TCTACGTGATGGAGGGCGCCAGCCACCAGGACGAGTTCGTCTACGACTCCGAGCTCGAGCGCCTCGCCGAGCGGATGCCGGAACTCGTGACGTTCGTGACGACGGTGAGCCGTCCGCAGGCCGAGCGCAATCGCAGTTGGAACGGTCCCACCGGCAGGGTCAACACGCTCGTCGAGGAGTACATGCAGCGCTGGAGCCTGCCGAAGGAAGACACCGCCATCTACCTCTGCGGCAACCCCGGCATGATCGAGGATGTCAAGGAGCGCCTCGCCGGACAGGAGTGGCACCTCTACGAGGAGCGCTTCTGGAAGGAAGACGAGTAAACTCGGCGCGCAGCCGTGTGAAAGGAGCAGTCTCATGGAAGTCAAGGAACTCGGCCACGTCGTCCTGTTCGTCGCGGACGTCGAACGCTCGCGCCACTTCTACACCGACGTACTCGGCTTCAGCGAGATACGCCGCGAGGGGCAGCGCCCCAACACGGCTATGTACTCCACGGGGCGGACCCACCACGAGCTCTACCTGATGCAGGTGGGCGAGGACGCGCAGCCCATCCCGCAGGGGAAGCGCCTCGGCATGTACCACATCGGCATCAAGATCGGCACCACGGACGAGGAGTTGCAGGACGCGCTCGCCGAGTTGCAGGCGGCCGGGGTGCGCGTCGTCGGCCACAACGACCACGGCCACACGCACAGCCTCTACATCCTCGACCCGGACGGCAACGAGATCGAGCTGTACATCGACGTGCAGCCGGAGACGTGGCGCGAGGAGTTCGCGCGGGAGACGCCGCTTCGCCCCGCGCTGAGGTAGGCTGCTGCCAGCCCCGCATTCCGTTTGTCCGGCTGCCTGACTAGAATCGTCCTGTGGCCAGCCCCGTCCGCAAGCAGTACCTGGAGATAAAGTCGCGCTACCCGGATGCGCTGCTCCTGTATCGTATGGGCGACTTCTACGAGACGTTCGACGAGGACGCCCGGCTCGCCGCGCGCGACCTGGAGATAGTCCTCACGCAGCGCGACATGGGGCAGGGGGAGGTCGTGCCTCTCGCGGGGATCCCGTACCACGCGCTCGACAGCTACCTCGCCAAGCTCGTCCGCAAGGGCCACCGCGTCGCCATCGCGGAGCAGACCAGCGAACCGGACGGCAGAACGCTCGTGAGCAGAGACGTCGTCCGCGTCGTGACGCCCGGCACCGTCATCGAGCCGGGGATGCTGGACTCCGGCGCGAACAACTACCTCGCCGCCGTGGCGCCGGGCGGCGCGCAGTCCGGCATCGCGTTCGTGGACATCACCACCGGCGAGTTCGCGGTCGCGCAGCTGCCCACCGGCGCGGTCCCGCAGGAGATCGCCCGGCTCGCTCCGTCGGAGCTTCTCCTTGCGGAGTCCGATACCACGAGCGTTCCCGCCGAGGCCCCGGACTGCCACGTGTCCCGGGTGAACGGGGCGAGTTTCGCGCCCAACGCGGCGCGGCGGCGCGTGCTCGACCACTTCGGCGTGCGCTCGCTCGACGCCTTCGGATGCGAGGGGCTGGAGTTCGCGACCGCCGCCGCGGCGGTCGTGCTGGACTACGTCGGGAGCACGCACGCGGCCGCGCTGCCGTTGCTGACCGGCCTGCGGGCGTACTCCACCGACGCCTTCATGGCGCTCGACCCCCAGACGCGTCGGAATCTCGAACTGTTCGAGGGAGGACGCTGGGGAGCGAAGGGGCAGTCGCTGCTGAGCGTCCTCGACCACACCGAGACGCCGATGGGTGCGCGGCTGCTCCGCCGCTGGCTCGGCCAGCCGCTCCTCGACCTCGACGCGCTCGAACGCCGCCTCGACGCCGTGGCGTGGCTGCACGCGTCGGACGTTCGCCGTCAGCGCATCCGCGCGGAGCTTGCCGAGGTGTCGGACCTCGAACGCGCGGTGCAGCGCGTCGGCACGGGCGTCGCCTTCCCGCGCGAACTCGTGGGGATGCGGCGTTCGCTGGAGCGCGTTCCGGCGCTGTGCGCACTGGCGGAGGAGGCAGGGGACGACCTGGCGTGGCTCACGTCGGAGTTGGACCCCTGCGCGAGCGCGGTGGAGCGCATCGCGGCCACCATAACCGACGACCCGCAGGGCGACGTGGGGCAAGGGAGAGTGGTCCGCGAGGGCTGCTCGGAGGAGATGGACGAGGTGCGCATGGCCGCGCAGGACGCGCGCTCCTACATCGCGGGGCTGGAGCGGAAGGAGCGCGAGCGCACCGGCATCCCCAACCTCAAGGTCGGTTACAACAAGGTGTTCGGCTACTACCTGGAGGTCTCCAATGCCCACAGTGCGAGCGTGCCGGACGACTACGTCCGCCGCCAGACGCTCGTCAACGCAGAGCGTTTCTATACGCAGGAGCTGAAGGAGCACGAGAACCGCGTGCTCAGCGCAGGCGATCGCCTGCAGGAGCTGGAAACGGCCGTCTACAAGCAGGTCTGCCGCGATGTCGCCTCGCACGCGACGGAGATACTCGCGACCGCCGCCGCGCTCGCAACGCTCGATGCGCTGCTGTCGCTGGCCGAGGCCGCCGTCCGCTACGGCTACGTCCGGCCCGTGCTCGACGAGGGCGAGCGTCTCGTGCTGCGCGATGCCCGGCACCCGGTCGTGGAGCGCTTCCTGCCCAGCGGCGCGTTCGTCCCGAACGATACCGACCTCTCGACGGACGAGAACCAGTTGGTGATACTTACCGGCCCGAACATGGCGGGCAAGTCGACCTACCTCCGGCAGGTAGCCGTCGCGGTGCTGATGGCGCAGATCGGCTCGTTCGTGCCCGCGGCGGAGGCGCACGTCGGGCTGGTCGACCGCATCTTCACCCGCGTCGGCCTGCAGGACGACCTCGCGACCGGACAGTCAACCTTCATGGTCGAGATGGTCGAGACCGCCGCGATACTCCACCACGCGACCCGGCGATCGCTCGTGATACTGGACGAGATCGGGCGGGGCACCTCGACGTTCGATGGCCTCTCCATCGCGCAGGCGGTGGCGGAGCACATCCACGACGCATCCCGCCTCGGCTGCCGCACGCTGTTCGCCACGCACTACCACGAGTTGACCGCGCTCGCCGACCGCCTGCCGCGCGTCCACAACCTGAGCGTCGCCGTCTCCGACCGCGACGGCGAGGTGGTGTTCCTGCACCGCATCGTGCACGGCGGCGCGGACAGGAGCTACGGCGTGCACGTGGCGCAGCTTGCGGGACTGCCGAGGCCGCTCATCTCGCGGGCGAAGGAGTTGCTCGCGGAGCACGAGGGTATGCCTGCGAAAGGCCGCACGCGCGGGAGACGTCCGCTGCCGGGCGCGCCTCCCCAGAGCGCGATGCCGCTCTTCGGCGGCGTTCCGCCGGAGGCGTCGCGCATCCTCGCCGAACTGCGGGAGATGGACCTGGACAACCTCACGCCGCGCCAGGCGCTCGACAAGCTCGCGGAACTGCGGGAGCAGGCGGAGGAAGGGTGATGAACACAGCGTCGTGGGGTGAGTTCGAGGCGGCGTCGCCGGAGCTGGCGCAACTGGGGCGGGGGCTGTTCAACGAGACGGAACTGGTGCTGCTGGGAACGATACGCAAGGACGGTTCCCCGCGCATCAGCCCGGTGGAGTTCTTCTTCTTCGCCGGCGAGGTCTACCTCGGCATGATCTGGCAGTCGTACAAGGCTCGGGACCTCCAGCGCGACCCCCGCTGCATGGTGATGAGCACGGTGCACGACAAGATGCTCAAGGACGGCGAGTTCAAGGTGGCCGGCATCGCCATCGAGGTTACGGATGAAGCCGAGCGTCAGGCGTGGGCGACGGCGCTCCTCGAGCATATGGGATGGTCGCCGGAGGACCACGACGAGCCGTACCACCTGTTCAAGGTACGCATCGTCACCGCCTCGTTCGCGAAGATCGAGAACGACGACTGGTTCCGGCTCTTCTGGCGTGCCGGAGATGAGGCGGAACTTGCGCGTGGCGGCTAGAATGGCCTTGTTGAGACATGAGCAGCGCGGGGGGTGCGCGATGGTGCGAGAGGCTGAGCGGGCAGAAGCGGACGGCAAGGCGGCGATGGGCCTTGCAGAGCAGTTCGCGCTGCATCCGGACTTGGACGAACCGGAGGAGTTCCTCGGCGGACCGTACAACCTGTCCGTGTGGCAACCGAAGGACGCCGAGCACCGCCAGTTCCAGGAGAACGCGCCGAGGGCGGGCGAGGTGATGCCGGACTTCACACTGCCGGTGCTGGACGGCGGGGAGCTGGTGCTGTCGTCGCTGCGCGGCAAGCCGGTGATGATCGAGTTCGGTTCGGTCACCTGACCGCCGTGCGTGGCGGAGTCTCCGTCCATGGAAGACCTTGCGAGCAGGTACGCGGACGACGCGCACTTCCTGTTCATCTACACCCGGGAGGCGCACCCCGGCGAGTACTACCCGCCCATCCACTACTACGAGCAGAAGGTGCTGCACGCACGCTCGTTCAGGGAACGGCTGGGGATCAACCGCACGATACTTGTAGACTCGGTGCAGGGGAAAGTGCACCGGGTGTTCGGGGGCGTGTCGAACATGTCCTGGATCGTTGACCACACGGGGCGCGTCGCGTACCGCGCGGCGTGGACGGTGGCGGACGACATCGAGCGCGCGCTCCAGGAGGTGCTGCGGGCCCGGATGCTGAAGCGTGAGGGGCAGCCCGCGGCGGTGTTCTACCGGGAGATCGTGGGCCTGCGTACGATGCGCGAAGGGCCGCCGGACGGACTGCCCCGGTACATGGGCGGTGAGGTCGCCGCGCGGCAGTTCGAGGCCGCCCGCCGCAAGACCGAGCGGGCGTAGGGACCGGTACATGCCGATCTACGAGTTCAGGTGCAACGCATGCGGCGCGAAGTCGTCGGCCTTCTTCAGGGCGATGAGTTCGGAGGCGAGAGCAGCCTGCGGCCGTTGCGGGAGCGCCGACACCCGGCGGCTCTTCTCCACGTTCAAGACAAAGATACCGCGTCCCGGCCCGGACCAGCTCAACAAGGCGGAGCTGCTGGACCGCGTCGACTACACGAATCCCGCCTCGATGGCGGACTTCTTCCGCCGGATGGGGAGCGCCTTCGACGACGAGCCGAACGAGCACATGGACGAGATCGTCGGCAGGCTCGACCACGGCGAGCCGGTGTACAAGGCGCTGGACCTCAACATGGGCGGCCATGCAGGGCACTCGCACGATTCACCCCCATCCTAACCTTCCCCCATCAAGGGGGAAGGGACCAGACAGGGGGTACCCTGTGTCGAAGCAATAAGAGAGGGGCAGGATATCCTGCCCCTCTCTCGTTCCGGATGTCCGGCCCAGCCTGCTAGACGTTGGCGAACGCCGGGAAGACCTTCAGCGGGTTCTTGTTGATGATGGTGAGCTTGTCCTCTTCCGACAGCGTGGGCAAGTAGTCGATAACCGGGAGCAGGTTGTCCGAGGTGAGGCCGACCGCCGTGTGGGACGGGTGGTCGCTCTCCTGGCGGACGTTGCGCCCAGAGCCAGGGGCCTCGGTGCCGAACGCCATGTTGGCGACGCCCCACTGCTTGATCGCGAGCTCCAGGTAGTCGATGTCGTAGGTACAGGTGTCGAAGAAGAGGTTGTCGCCCTCCCAGTTGCCGCGGTGGCGGGAGGAGGCGATGAACCGGTCCAGCGCTCCGCCGGCGTGCGCGATGCAGATGCGGAGGCCGGGGAACTTCTCGAAGAGGTCGCTGTAGGCGAGGATGCGCGTTGCGAGGAACGTCTCGACGACGAACCCGACCTGGTAGTTGCCGGGGATGTGGCCGATGCGGGGGTCGATGCAGTTGGTGCCGTGGATGAAGACGGGCACATTCCGATCCTGGCACATCTCGTAGACAGGGTACCAGTAGGGCTCGTGCATGCCGGGGGACTTGTGGTCGCCGACAGGGTCGGGGCTGAGGTACGTTCCGACGAAGCCGCGGTCCAGGTTGCGCTCGAACTCGGGGATGCAGTGGCTGAGGTCGTCCGCATTGGCGTCCTGCGGCAGCATCGTCGCGCCGAGGAACCGGGTCGGGTCGAACTCCACCTGCTTCTGGATGGTGTCGTTCGTGAACTCGGTCCAGCGCGTCATCAGGTGACGCGCCATCCAGCCCATCATTGTGAAGGGCCGGGGGCCGATGACCTGGACGTCGATGTTGCGCTCGTCCATGTACTCCCGGTGCATGTTGTTCGTGCGGTCGAACGCCTCGTCGCTGAACTCCCCGGAGCCGGAGCCGCTCTTCAGCGGGCTCTCGCCCACATGGCCGGAGGAGAACCCCCCGACGATCCAACCGCGCACCGAGTTCGGCGCCGATACGTGGCCATGGACATCGAAAACCTTCGTGCCTTTGAACATGGGTCCTCCTCCTGATGCTCGCTGATACAGCGGCCGTGTGATTCAACGCTCAGCGGCTGGAAATTCCCCCTCAGCCGGTGTCGCGCCAGTGCGTCGGGCGTGAGGGTAGTCCTTCCAGCCGCCGGTTGCAACTTTGCCGGTTACGCCACCAGTACGCCCGCCTCCGAGGGAAGCTGGTCGAATATCTTGGCATTGGCGTACTGCGGGTGGACGGGCACCTGGTGCTGCAGCTCGATCATCCTGCCGGTCTTCCCGGACTCGATGACGGCGAGCGTCGCTTCCAGCGTCGCCATGCCCCATTCCGGGGTGTGGTAGACGGGCGCGCCGTTGACCACCGCGTCGTAGAGCTCCTTCAGTTCGGCGCGGCGGTTCATCGCCCATCCGGAAGGCGGCTTCAGGTCGATCGTGTGGTGGCCGTCGTTGTCGTAGATGGTGATGCCGTATGCGGAGCGGGTGATGTCGCCGCGTTCGCAGGAGACGACGACGAAGCCGGGCTCGGCGGGCACCCATGGCTCGCCGCCGGGGTCGCGGTTCTGCCCCTCGCGCTTGAACACCTCAACCTCGCGCTCGCCGCCGATGCGTATCGCCTGCTTGTCGGACTCCTCGTCGCGGGTGCCGTCGATCATGCCGTTGCGCACCATGATGCGCTCCTCTTCGCCGTAGCGCTGGCGGTCGTGTCCCCAGGGAACGAGCTGCGCACCCATGAAGTAGCCGTGCGCGTTGTGGATGATGGTGGAGACGGCGCCGTTCTCGAACTCGAAGAGCGCGGAGTAGTAGCCGGGGATGGGGCGCTCCGGCATCCACTGGCCCACGACGCCCCGCACGTTCTTGACCATGCCGCCGCCGAGCAGGCGCACCGTGTCGATCTGGTGCGGGCCCTGCCGGTAGACGAGCCCGCCGCCCTGCGCGAGGTCGAGTTCCTCGGTGACGCGGGGGCGGAGCAGCCAGTCCGTGTAGGCCATGAAGTTGATGGCCTTCACGGCGCCCAACTGGCCGGACTCGATGATGCTGTACATCTTGCGGAACGGCGGGATGAACGAGCGCGTGTGGCCCGCGATGAGCACGTTGCCCGTGCGCTTCGCGGTGTCGCACATCGCCTGCGCCTCTTCGAGGTTGAGCGCCATCGGCTTCTCGACGACGACGTGCTTGCCGTGCTCCAGCGCGTAGATGGTCATCGGCGCGTGGAACCTGTTGGGCGTCGAGATCCAGACCGCCTCGACGTCATCGTCCTCGCACAACTCTTCGATGCTCGCGTAGGCCTTCGCCTCGTAGCGGGCCTGGAACCGCTCCCTGGTGAGCGGGTTGATGTCCGCCCCGGCGATGAGGTCGATCTCCTCCATCTGCTCGAACGCGGGGAGCATCTCCGTGCCGCCCACGCCGATGCCCGCCATCGCCACGCCAAGTGTTCGTTTGGTTGTCATGTTGTACTCCTCCAGATTCGTTCGCGATGGGTGTAGCACTCGCTACGGGATGTGTCAACGCGCAGGCTGCCGGTCAGAGTGCCTCCCATTTGTCTCTGCTGATGCCCGCCTCCCGGAGGATTGCGGCAAGAAGAGCCCGGGAGATGTCGCCTCTATGGGGATTGGGTAATGGTACGCGGGTTGCTCCCCGCTTCATGAACTCGTGACGGGCGCCTGCTTGTGGGCCAGTGAATCCTGCTTGACGCAGCGCCGCGATCAGTTCGCGGCGAGAGACAGGTCCGAACGGAGGCATCAGGCTGTCTGGGCGAGATTAAGGCTGATACCGTCCAGCGCAGGAAGCTCGTCTCCCTCGCGCAGGGCAAGAACGAGCCAGTCCTCGAATGTGCTCTGCAACTCGTCGCGACAGGCTTCAAGGGTATCCTCGTTGGCCCACAGGCCTTGGAACCCTTCTATCGTTCCGAAAAAAGTGCCGTCGTCCAGCAACTCGTAGTGTGCGTGGCGCATGCCTGCTCGGATGTATTCGGTCAGCATCGGCCTGCCTCCTGTCGCGCTACCTGATGCGATTATGGCACACCACGCTCTTGGTCACGCAATGGCCGTGTGTCCTACCCCTCCTGCTCCGCCAACTCCTCCTGCAGCAGGTCCTCCGCGTAGCGGAGCAGGGTGCGCTCGCGATCGTCCGCGGTGCCCTTCGACTGGAAGTAGCGACGCAGGGCGTCGAGCGGCTGGATGCGCTCGGCGTCCTCCCACGGCAGGCGCGTGCGGCGCTCGCGCTCGACACGGCGCTCGATGCCCGCGACGTAGAACGCCGGAGCGAGCGCCGCGCGCACGTCGGCCTCGCGGAACGCGGGCTCCTGCTCGGCGCGCATGTCGACACGCAGGCGGACGATGGAGCGCGCCAGCTCCTCCTCCGGGTGAGCGGCGATGGCCTGCACCGCAGCCTCGGTGGGGTTGTCCATCGGGCCCGTGGACACACGGATCGTGAGCATCGGGCGGGCAGGAGTCGGCACGAACTCGTAGCCGATGAGGCGCTCGCCCTGCGGACGGGCGGGGTCTATGTCGGCGACGACGAAGCCCTTGTCCTCGCGCTCCTCGCTGAAGTCCACGCGCTCGATGCTGCCCGCGTAGACGACCGGCGGATGCTCCGTGAGCACCTGGTGCTTGTGGATGTTGCCGAGCGCGACGTAGTCGAACTGGGGGATGGCGACGGTGCCGAGGCTGAGGACGTGGTCGTTCCCGAGCATCATCGACTGCTCCGAGGCGGTCTTCGCTCCGGCGATGTTGACGTGGGCGCAGAGCACGGCGGGGACGGCGGGATCGAGCTTGTCGACCTCCTCCTGGAGGTACGTGACGAGCCCGGTTTCGACTTCCTGCTTAATCTGCTCCAGCGTCTTGCCGCGCGTCTCCTCCCTGCTCATGAACTGGCCGATGCGTATCCACGGCAGCGCGACCACCTGCACGTCGCCGGCGTTGGTGGCGATGCGGTGCGTTTCGAGCCTCTGCCCGACGGTGACGTTTGCGACGCTCAGCGTGGGAAAAATCTCGAGCGCGGTGGCGCGGTTGGCGACGTGCGGCAGGTCGTGGTTGCCGATGGTAAGGAACGTGGGGATGCCCGCAGCGGAGAGCCGTGCGATGCGCCGCGCGAACTCGCGCTGGTGGGTCTGGGTGGGGTTGCGCGCCTTGTAGGCGTCGCCTGCGAACAGGACGAGGTCCACACCGCTGTCGATCGCGTAATCGACGGCGTAGTCCGTCGCGGCGAGGAAGTCGAGGAGGCGCGTGTTGACGCCGAGATACTCCGTACGGTCCACGCCGGGCGCGAACCAGTCCGGCAACACGTCGAGGTCGGACTGCGAGGCGGGGCGTCCGTACGTCTCGACGCCGACGTGGATGTCGGAGATGTGCAGGAAGCGCATGGGGGTATGCTACACGTTCCTACAGGAGGGGAAAGGAGCGGGTGGCAGAAGCGCGTCGATGCTGGGACAGGGGCTAGTACTCGATCGCCGTGCGGGGTTCGAGGCGTTCGGCGACAGGGTCGACCTTGAAGCCAAGGGTCTCCAGCGTTGTCACGCCGATGAGCGGGATGTCTCCCTCCTCGGCCAATGTAACGAGGATAGGACTTCTGACTCCTTCCATCTCCGCGTTCGCGAGGGCTAACTGCCTGGTGACGACGCGCCCGTCGGCAAGTTCGACCTCGACGTCGCGGACGACTTCCAGTCCGAGCCGCTGTCCGAGGGTCTGGGGTATCTTCGTGAAGGTGGCGCCGGTGTCAACGAGGCATCGGAGGGTGTCCGATGCGGACCCTCCGGAGAGGCTGAGTTCTGCGTACGTAGCGCCCATGCTCGTATCTTACTCCTACGCCCGCGTGCTGCCCATGTCGCGGAGGGCGGCGCGGAGCGCGTCGGCGAGCCCGGCGATGGGGACGCGGTGCTGCTGCATCGAGTCGCGGTTGCGTATGGTCACCGCGTTGTCCTCCTCCACCGTCTGGAAGTCGACCGTGACGCAGAGCGGCGTGCCGATCTCGTCCTGGCGGCGGTAGCGACGGCCTATCGACTGCGCGTCGTCATACTGGACGCGGAAGGCGCGGCGCACCTGCGCGTGGACGTCGCGGGCCGTGGGCGTGAGCTTGGCGTTGCGGCTGAGCGGGAGGACGGCGACCTGCGCGGGCGCGATGTCCGGGTGGAAGCGGAGGACGGTACGGACCTCCTCCTTGCCGTCGCCGGTGGGGGCCATCTCCTCGTCGTAGGCGTCGAACATGAAGGTGAGCGCGGCCCGGTCGGCCCCGGCCGCGGGTTCGATGACGTACGGGAAGTAGTGCTCGTTCGCCTCCTGGTCGAAGTACTTCATCGTCTTGCCCGAGACGGCCTCGTGCTGGCTGAGGTCGAAGTCGGTGCGGTTGGCGATGCCCTCGAGCTCGCCCCAGCCCCACGGAAAGTTGTACTCCACGTCCGCGGTCGCCTTGGCGTAGTGAGCGAGCTCGTCCGGGTCGTGGTCGCGGAGGCGCAGGTTCCCCTCGCGGATGCCGAGGTCCCTGTACCAGTTGAAGCGCTGCTCTATCCAGTGCCGGTGCCAGTAGTCGTCCTCGCCGGGCTTGACGAAGAACTCCATCTCCATCTGCTCGAACTCGCGTGTGCGGAAGATGAAGTTGCCTGGCGTTATCTCGTTGCGGAACGACTTGCCGATCTGGGCGATGCCGAACGGCAGCTTGTTGCGCATGGCGGTGAGCACGTTGTCGAAGTTGATGAAGATGCCCTGCGCGGTCTCCGGGCGCAGCCAGACCTGGTTCGCGGAGTCCTCGACCGGCCCGACGAACGTCTTGAACATCAGGTTGAACATGCGCGGGTCGGAGAGCGCCGCGCCGTCGTCCGGGCACTTCGACGGGTCGTCCAGGTGGTCGGGGCGGAAGCGCTTGCGGCATTCCGGACACTCGACGAGCGGGTCGGTGAAGTTCTCGGCGTGGCCGCTGGCGACCCACACCTGCGGGTTCTGGATGATGGCGCTGTCGAGGCCGACCACGTCGTCGCGCTCGTAGACCATCGCGCGCCACCACGCCTCCTTGACGTTGCGCTTCAGTTCGACGCCGAGCGGGCCGTAGTCCCAGCTCGATCCGATGCCCCCGTAGATCTCGCTGGAGGGGAAGACGAACCCCCGCCGCTTGGCGAGCGATACGAGTTTGGACAGGTCGGGTGGGGCCATCGGTCATCTCCTGGAGTGCGCGGAGGTTCAAGACGCGCCGTCAAGTATAGCGGACGCCTGTGGGTGCTATAGTGGCGTCATTCCCGTCCCCCGAGCGGAGGAGCGATGAGCCCGGTTGTCCGTGGGCTGACGATGCTCTACCTGACCACGATCCTGCTCGGGTTCGCGCACGGGATGTTGCCTCCCATCATCCCGGTCCTTGCGAACGAGTTCCACATATCCGGAGGATTCGCGGCGCAGGTCGTCACCGCGTTCACGGCGGGGCGTCTGATCGGCCAGCCGGTCGGTGGGACGCTGATCGACAAGTTCGGCACGAAGCCGGCGGTCATCGGGGGGCCGATCATCATCGGGCTCTCGGTATCTATCGGCGTTGTGACGCCGTGGTTCTGGCCGCTGCTCTTCGGGCTCTTCGTCGCGGGCGCCGCGGACAGCGTCTGGATGCTGGGACGCGAGGTCGCAGGCGTGGACCTGGTGAAGCCGAACCAGCGCGGTCGGCTCATGAGCGGGTTCATGGGTTTCCACGGCGTGGGGATGGGTCTCGGGGCGTGGCTGGGCGGGACTGTGGGAGAGGAGATGGGCGCAACCGTGGTGTTCGCCATCTACACGGCTATCGCGGCGTTCGTCTTCCTGATCAGTGTGCTCATTCCCAGCGCCGACCGCCCACAAGCCGCTCCTTCCGCGGAGCTCCCGGCCGAGGACGTCCGGGAGGGCGGCCGGCTGGACCGCGTGCGCAACCTCTACCTGCAGATCGACCCGCGCCTGCGGGCGACGTACCTCGTGCTGGTGTTCGCCACGGCGAGCATGATGCTCTACCGCATGGCGTACCAGGCCATCCTGCCCCTGCACATGGACGAGATCGGACTGGACCCCAGCCAGATCGGCGAACTCTTCGCCATCGTCGCCATCGGCTCGCTGGTGATGATCGTTCCGGCGGGGTTCGTCGTGGACAAGATAGGGCGGAAATGGGCGACCGTGCCGAGCACGGCGATACCCGGCATCGCTTTCCTGTTCATCCCGTTCACGGGCGACATGGGGCCGCTCATCGCGATAGCCGTGCTCATGGGCTTCTCGAACGGACTGTCGCTGGGGTCGGTCGCCACGTCCACGTACGACGTGGCGCCGGACGCGATACGGGCGCGGCTGCAGGCGGCGCGGCGTACGGTAGCGGAGGTGGGCGCCATCACGGGCCCGCTGCTCGGCGGGTTCCTCGCCGTGCAGTTCGGAGCAGGCACAGCGTTCTTCGTGTACGCACCGGTGCTGCTCCTGGCTGCGATGCTGCTGCTGTTCGTCGCCCGGGAGACGCTCGTCAAGGTCTCGGCAGCCGCATCGTCCCGCGGCGGCGGGCAGCCCGGCTCCGGCCTCGCTTTCTTCACGTCAATGCCGGTACTGATCATCGGCGCGGCGCTGTTGCTGGTCGTTGCGCGGAGCAGGCGGATGAAGCGCCCGGCGGATGAGGGTTCCCCCGACCACAGCACCGCAGGTGCGGACCGCTCGTGATAAGGGGCCTCGCGCAGCGGACGCCTTTCTACTACGGATGGGTGGTAGCCGGTGCGGTGCTGATGACGATGACGATCAGCGGGGCCGTCGCCGCGCCGATGTTCAGCGTGTTCATCCCCCGGTGGACGGAGGAGTTCGGCTGGTCGCGCACGGCTATCTCCGGCGCGTTCAGCTTCGGGACCGTCGCCGCGGCATTGGCCGGGCCGCTGGTCGGCCGGGCGCTCGACAGGTACGGCGGGCGACTGGTGATGGGGGGCGGCGGGCTGCTCATGGCGGCGTCCGTTGTGGGACTGGGGTTCGTCGGGAGCCTTGTCGGTCTCTACGCAGCGCTCGTGGCGGGGCGCACAGCGTTGATGAGCATCCAGAACCTGGGCGGGCATACCGTCATCGCCAACTGGTTCGTGCGGCGGAGGGCGTTCGCGACGGCGGTCGCGGTGAACGGGAGCCGCCTGGGCCTGGGGCTGTGGCCGCTGCTCGGAGCGGCGCTCATCGCCGTGATGGGCTGGCGGGAGGCGCTGTGGATGGTCGGCGGGCTGATGGCGTTGCTGTCGCTCTTCCCACTCGTTGCCATCGTCTCGCGGCAACCGGAGGACGTGGGGCTGCACCCGGATGGCCGTCCACCGCTATCCATACAAGAGGACCATCCGCGGCAGGCACGTACAGAGCGTGAGTGGCGTCCCCGGGAGGCGATCAGGACGCAGGCGTTCTGGCTGCTGCTGTTTGCGCACATGGGCGCGATGGTGGCGGGTGGCGGCTACGGTCTGCATCGCATACCGCTCTTCCTCGACCGTGGTCTCGCGGAAGGGTTGGTGGGGCCCGTGCTGATGTTCCACGCGGTGGGCATGCTCGTCGGGGGGTTCGTTGCCGCATGGTTCATGGGCCGCACGTCGTATCGCATCGTGATCGCGGGGTGCATGGCGGGGGCGTCGGGTGCGATGGCCGCTGCCGGATTCATCCCCGCAGGTGTGCCGATGGCCGTGTTCACGTTCGCGGAATCGATGGTTTTCGGCGGCGTTTTCGCGATGTTGCCCGTCGTTTACGCCGAATATTTCGGACGCGACTCGCTTGGAACGATACGAGGTATCGCGCACCCTGCGGTGGTGGCGTCGAACGCGGTCGGGCCGGTGTTCGCGGGATATGTGTTCGAAACGTCAGGGACGTACACGATAGCCCTCCTTACCTTCAGCGTCGTGTTGGGAGTGGGGGCGGTCAGTGCACTGCTGGCGCGTCGCCCCGTTCTCCGCTGAGGAAGCAGAGTCTGGAACGTGACGATGTTCGCCAGGGGGTATCGCAACCCAGTATCAGTTTCCGGCACCTTATTGACACTCGTACCTGTGAGGTAAACAATCTCTCGTGAACCCACGGCTGATTCGGGAACGAGCACTCAAGGAGGAAAGATGACGACTCACGTTCACGAGCACGACCACAGCGAAGCGGCTGACCATTGCCACGAGCATGAAGGCGAGCACTGTCACAACCATGGCGACGTGCACTGCCACGAGCACGGCGCAGGTCACTGCCACGTCCACGGCGACGAGGCCTGCGTGGCCATCGGCGGGGGCGAGCAGTTCGACGAGCACGGCGCCGAGCACTGCCACCAGCACGGCGAGGAGCACTGTGCGGACTCGGACGACCCGCACCACGCACCCCACGCAGCGTAAGGTCTCAATAACAGTGCTATAGTGCCGGTTGATAGCCGGTAACGAAGCTTGGGCGGCGGCCTGGGGATACCGGGCCGCCGTCTCTGTTGCAAAGGAGCCGTGTCGCTGTGACAACCGAACACCGCCACGAGCATGAGGGCGACGACCACGACGCGCACGCGGAGCACGACCATGGCCACGAGGGCCACGACCACGACGCGCACGCGGAGCACGACCACGGCCACGAAGGCCACGACCACGACGCTCATGCCGGTCACGACCATGGCCACGAGGGCCATGACCACGACGCGCACGCGGAGCACGACCACGGCCACGAGGGTCATGACCACGACGCGCACGCGGAGCACGACCATGGCCATGAGGGCCACGACCACGACGCTCATGCCGGTCACGACCATGGCCATGAGGGCCATGACCACGATGCTCATGCCGGTCACGATCACGGCCACGAGGGCCATGACCACGACGCTCATGCCGGGCATGACCACGACGACCATGGCCACGGCGGGCACGATCACCACGGGCATGGACACGATCACGATCATGACCACGCCCATGACCTGCGTGGAGCAAGCAAGAAGAGCCTTGTCATTGCCTTGGCGCTGATCTCCTCATTCATGTTCGTAGAGGTGGTGGGCGGCATACTGTCCGGCAGCCTCGCCCTGCTCGCGGACGCGGGCCACATGCTTACGGACGCCGCGGCGATCCTGCTCGCGCTCTTTGCCATGTGGATAGCGGAGCGCCCGGCATCGGTCGAGAGCACGTTCGGCTACTACCGGACCGAAGTGCTCGCCGCGCTGTTCAACACGCTCAGCCTGTGGGTCATCGCGGCCTGGATATTCTTCGAGGCCTACCACCGCATCCGTGAGACACCGGAGGTCGAGGGGCCGCTGCTCCTCGGCGTCGGCGCGGCAGGACTGGTCGTCAACATCCTGGCGGCCTACGTCCTCCATCGTGCGGCGGGCGAGAGCCTGAACGCCGAGGGCGCGTTCCAGCACGTCATGGCTGACCTGTTCGGCTCCATCGGCGTCGTGGTGTCCGGTGTGCTGATCCTCGCGTTCGCGACGACCCCGGACTCCGGCTGGTTCATCGTCGACCCCATCCTGAGCATCGGCATCGGCCTGCTCATCCTGCGCAGCTCCTGGGGCCTGTTCATGCGGGTGTTCAAGGTGCTCATCGAGGGCACGCCCAAGCACTTGGACATGTACCGCATCTGCAGCGACATGGAAGATATCCCCGGCGTGACCATCATCCACGACGTGCACGCCTGGACGATCACCTCCGGCTACGACGCCATGACCGCTCACGTGCTGGTGGACTCCGCCCAACGCGGCAACGAGGACGGCATGCTTGCCCGGCTGCGCGAGATCGCCTACGGCTACGGCATCGGCCACGTGACCCTGCAGTTGGAGTACTCCGCCACGGACTGCGAGGAGAACCACCACGTCGAGCACCTCGTCGCGCGTTCCCGGGCATAACGCGGAGCAGACACGGCACAGAAGAGGGGGCGCATCACGCCCCCTCTCTTCTTGTGACGACGTTAGTGCGCCTGCGCTTGCCGTAGCTCGTTCTGCCTCGTAATCTTCCGCGCGGAGGTGGGACATGGCTGACTACCCACGGAACGACCTGCTCGTCGAGACCGATTGGCTCGCGGAGCACCTGGCGGACCCCAACGTGCGCGTCATCGAGATGGCGGAGGACGGCAGCAGCTTCGAGGCCGGGCACATCCCCGGCGCGGCGCTCTCTCCGACGTGGCAGGTGAAGGGCTCGGAACAGAGGAGGCTCGTCGCGCCGCCGAACGAGGCGAAGGCATGGTTTGAGTCCGTGGGCATCGGCGACGACACGCTCGTCGTGGGGTACGACCGCTTCCGCAGCAGGGACGCGTCACGCCTGTGGTGGGTGCTCAACTACTACGGTCACACGAACGTCCGTGTGCTGAACGGCGGCTGGACAAAGTGGACGGCGGAAGGCCGCGAGGTGGAGACCGGCCCGTCGCAGGTTGCCGGCGGCGGCGTCACGTTCACGCCGTCCCCGAACCACGCCATCGAGTCGGACGTCGACAAGCTCAAGGCCGCCATCGGCGCCGACGACACCGTCATCTGGGACGTGCGGACGGAGGCCGAGTACACGGGCGAGAACTCGCGCGGCAACGCGCGGGTAGGGCACGTGCCGGGCGCCGCGTTCCTGGAGTGGGTGAACCTCGTGGCGGAGGACGACACGTTCAAGTCCGCGGAGGAGATCGAGGAGATCGCCCGGGGCCTCGGCATCACGCCGGAGAAGACGGTCCACGTCTACTGACAGGGCGGAGTGCGTGCGTCGCACGCCATGGTCGCGCTCAAGCTCATCGGCCACGAGTCCGTCTGTATGTACGACGGCTCGATGGGGGAGTGGGCGAACCGTGACGACACTCCGCTGGAGGTGTAGGCACAGTCGCGGAGTGTGGGGTTGTCATGCTGAGCGGAGTCGAAGCATCTCTCGGGGAACGTTCGCGTATGTTCGCACGCCTCCCCGAGAGATTTCTCTGCTGCGCTCCGCTCAAAATGACGATTCGTCACTCGATAGCGAACACCGCCTGCACGCGCACGCTCACCTCGAGTTCGCCGCCGAAGAACTGCGTCGGCGGGCCCGCCGAGTCCATCGCCATCGCGAAGCGCGCCTCGGCGACCGGAAATGCGTCGAATGTGCTCTCCGAGATTGAGACGAGCGGGCCACGAGAGACCGACAACTGCTCCGAGTAGAGGTCTGCCTTCGCCAGCGCATCCTTGATGGCCAGCACACGCGCCTCCTCCTCCAGTGCGGTCGTGTCCTCTATCTGGAACGAGACGCTCTGAACGCGCGTGAGGTCGCCGCCCGCGGTCACCGCGCGGTCCACGACGTCCCCGGTGGCGTTCAGGTCGCGCAGCGTGACGCTGAGCGTGTTCGTCACCTGGAAGCCGAGCAGTTGCTGCTGGCCGTCGCGCACGTACTCGTAGCGCGGGTTGATGGAGAAGCGCGCCGTCCGGATGTCGTCCTCGGCGACTCCTGCTGAGCGCAGTTCCTCGACGATGGCTGCGAGGGCGCGCGCGGCGTCGTCCCGCGCCTCGCTCACGCTGTCGCGCAGCGCCTCGACGCCCAGCGAGATGACCGCGATGTCCGGCTCGCCGGAGACGGTGCCGACCCCGGCTGCGTGGATGCCGCTGTTCGTGTCGTAGACGATCGTGCTGCTACTGCTGCGGAGGTCGGTCGCCACGGGGCCGTCGCCGTTCGGGTCACCGTTGCCGGAGCACGCGGCCAATGCAGCCGCCATCACCAGCGCTGCGCTCAGCAGCAGGAAAGTCTTTCCGGCTCCGGATGTCGTAATGGTGGTCATGTGTTCTCCTGTTCTGCCGCTGCTCCGCAGCGGGTTCCGTCAAGGATAACGTTCCGAACCGTGGCCTGGCTCCCGCGGCGATGCTCCCGTACGGCAGTCCCGTATACTGAAGAGTACGCGCCGGGCCGCGCGTTCGTTCCCTGTCATGCGTTCTATCCTCCGCGAAACCATCCAGACCATCGCGCTTGCGACCTTCTTCATCCTGCTGCTGCAGGGAGGCGTGCAGAACTACCGGGTGGAAGGCCCCAGCATGCAGCCCCTCCTGGAGAACCAGGACGGCGTGTTCGTCAACAAGCTTGCCTACGAGACGGTCGACGCGGAACACGCGGCCCGATGGATCCCGGGGCTGGGCGCCGCGCCGGGCGAGCTGTGGCATCCGTTCGGCGAGCCGGAATACGGCGACGTGGTGGTCTTCCGCTGGCCGAGGGACGAGCGGCAGTACTTCGTGAAGCGCATCATCGGCAAGCCTGGGGACGCCATCGAGATCGAGCGCGGCGAGATCTACCGCAACGGCGAACCGCTCATCGAGCCGTACGTGGAGCATGCGTCCGGCGAGACCATCATCGAGCGTGTCGTGCCGGAGGGCCACTACTACGTGTTGGGCGACAACCGCGCGCAGAGCGACGACTCCCGCCGCTGGGGGTTCGTGCCGGCGGAGAACATCGTGGGCGAGCTTTGGTTCGGCTACTGGCCGCTGGAGCGTTTCGGCTTCTTCTAGGGCAGGTGGTTCGACGGGCCCACCACGATCCTTCGACAGGCTCAGGATGAGCGGACCGGCGGCGGTTTGCGATAGCCTGTAAGGGATGCCCCCGTAGCTCAATGGCAGAGCGCCGGGCTTTTAACCCGGGCGTTGCAGGTTCGAGTCCTGTCGGGGGTACCAGAACCCACCTGATTTAGGAGTAACATGTGGCTTTGCGATTGCCAGTTACCACTTCGGTTATCACATTTCTCGAAGGAACTCAGGGGGCATCGAAAGGCCAGACCGTCGGTTCGCGCAGTCACCCCTTAGGGGTAGCCTACTGTGACACGCCCGGGCGGGCGGGGAGGGCTGTCGCCTCCTCTGCGCACGCTCACCACGAGGATGAGCGCTAGCATCGGTACCTTCCAACGCGCTCTCGGCGCTCTACCCGCGCGGCAGCGAGGAGAAGCGGCTGCTGGATGCTATGCTGTCGGCAGTGCCTAGTTGAGAGACAATCCATGGGTGGGTGCGATGGGACAAAGTTCACGATTCAGCTTGCTGACAGTAATTGAAGCGGCCAGTCTGCTTACCTACAGAAGCCACGCTGAGTTAAACAAGCTAATGTTGCGCTTATCTGTAGAGGAACATGTGCCACAGACCCTAGAGATAAGTAAAGACAACAAGGTGAACAAACTGGTGCTATTTGCCAAGCAACACCCGGGTCACCGGACTCTCTCCGACAAGAACCTTGCCGACGAGATCGTAGAACATGCAGTCGATATTGTAGCGGAGGCACGAGACTTGTCTTGGGCCTCTAGACTAAGAGAATGCACGGCCTTCCTTAACGCTTTAGCGCGGGATGGGTTCACCCTGACCGAAGACAATGTGTTGCGGAGCACACTACCTTCTGAGGCAGACCTTCCACAAACCGATGACGAGCTTCACGCGCTGCTAGATGAGTTTTCCATGGCTACAGAAAAAGGACATCTGGATCAGGCTATAAGCAATCACACGCAAGGACATTGGGCATCAGCTAATGCGCAGCTGAGGACATTCATGGAGAGTCTCTTCGATGCAATAGCATATGGTCTGGAACCTGTAGAGGCTGACAAAACGGTGACTAGTGAGAACCGCAGGCAACTGTTGGCATCAGGAAACTCACAGTTCCTCAATACATCACTTGGTGAATGGGGAAACGACGGGAAGAATTTCATAAACGGTTTGTTCAAGCGTCTACACCCTGAGGGCTCACATCCCGGCCTATCGGACGAAGAGGATTGTACCTTTCGGTTACATCTAGTACTGATAGTCGCTCGATACTTCTTGCGGAGAATGCAAGACTACCTACAGACACAGGAAAAATGAGACTGGAGGAGGAGATGCAGGACGCTGCAGCACTCGCCAGTCTCCTCACTCCCTATCCCTCCGAGGCCATGGAAGCGTACGAGGTGTCCACACTCGTGGATTCCGCCCTCAACGACGGGCCTGAGCTGATCGCACCGGTGGAGCAGGGCAGGCTCCCGTAGGCGCCGCAGGGCGGAGGTAAGCTCGTGGGCTTCGTCATCGTTGGCCTGTTGCTGTTTGCCGGCGCCGCCCTCTTTGGCGACAAAGGGTACACCTGGCTTGTTGCCCTTACGGGCGTGCTCGCCGTCTGCTACGGCGTGTGCACAATTGTGCTCCGGACCCGCCGTAAGGGAGGCGCAGTACCGTTGAGGCCGCTTGACAAAGCTGTTCAAGCGCCCAAACAGAGGGTTGGCCAGGGCCGTCCACCCTGCACCGAGGTCAAGGCAGAGCCCGGTGACCCAGCCCCCTAGCGCCAGTCGTGCGCGGAACCGACACGGATAAGTCTGCTCTGCCTGGCTGACCGAGCCGTCTATGGCGTCGATACTGGGGCTGGGATGGCCACTCCCCCATACATCCTGAATCAAGGAAGGTGCACAATTGGGAAAGGCAGAACAAGACAACCACGCGAACCAGATGAACCCGAACAACGAAGCCTATTGGCAGTCGCGAGGGTGGGACGAACGGCCCGAGGACTGGGAAGAGCGAGCCAGCGACCGCGAGGGCTCACCCAGGTCTAAACGGTAGAGGACAATCTTGGCCCCACAGGCCGGGCTGCCACCCGGCCTGCGGGTGCGCTCAGGGTAGTACTGTCATGCGAGAAGAAGAACACCAAGCGTTGAGACCTCCAACGAGCGGGGTCATTGTTGGGGCGCTGGCTGATTGCATGGGCCAGCGCCCGGCATCACTGACCAACAAGCAGGCCTCTCGCTACTTCCACGGCGACCCCTCCGTCAGTCCCGAGGAACGGCAGAGGGTCCTGGGGGCGCTCGCTGAATGGATCGTTGGCCTCGGTCTGCTTCCAGCCCCTCGGGGAGACGGAGATCGTGGGACGACGCCCAGACCAGGCGAACTCGTGTCCATGGCCTTGAGCTGGCACGCTGAACAGTGGGACCGCCTGACCGGCTACGTGCATGCGCGAGCGGGAAAGGCTCCGAATCTGGCAGCTGCGGTGGAGCCATACTTGCGCCTGGCAACCGTCGACCTCGCACTGCGAGGCACCAGCCTCCTCTGGATGACGGGGGCAGATCCCCCAGCGCCGGAGGTCCCCCCGTGGGGAAAGGAGCGGGGCGTAGGCACATGGTTGAATTCACTTCGTAGCGATGCAGGGGTGACGCGCGACGGACTGGCCGAAGCAGCAGGAGTAGCGCGTCAATCAGCCGACGACTGGCTCGACAAGGGCGCTCGACCTGAGGGAAAACGGCTTAGAGGCATCGCGAAGGCGTTGGCCCCTGGCTTGGGTCTCGACGGGCCGGCAGATCTCACAGCCCGGTTGCGGCGCGCCTATGTGCTCGGCGCTGTTTGTGACCGTCTTGCCTTGGTCGTAGGCAGGCCCCTTGTGGAGATGCTGGCCGGCTCGCTGGCCATCCTTACCCATCAAGGAGTGAGCGCTCTGAAGTCCGTCTCGCCCGGTCTGAACGGCGAGCGCCCTGACGGAGAAGACCCAGCAAGGATTGCAGCGAAGACAGCACCTGCCCTGAGTCTCCTCCACATGGGAAGCTCCTCGCCCATCGCACCCCAAGTGCTGCGCCTCTTCTGGGAAGACCAGGGAGACCCCGAGTGGCGACTGGCGGCGCAGGCCGCCGGTCTGGACTGGTCTACGTATATCGAGCTCAAGCTCGCAGCCGGCAGTTCGGGTGAGATAGCTGGGTCCTCCGTTGGCATGGGACGTGCAACGAGTGAAGCGTTGAGTGTGTTCAGGGAGATGGGGGCAGAGTCGATCGACGCGCTTGCCAATAGGGATTGGTCCCGGCTGCTTGCAGCTACAGCCATGCGGTGGGAAGTGCTCAAGGCCGTGTTGGCAACGAGTCCCGGCGACGCGTGGCTTCACATGCAGGTCGGCTCGATGGAGGGTAAGTTCGGCGATGCCAGCAGGGGAATCCAAGAATGTTGGAACGCTGCGCTGTTGGAGGATGGATGGGAACTGCCGCTTGTTGAGATCGGCATCATCTACCTCAACTCAGGGGAACCTGCCAAGGCCCGCGACCACCTGGAAGGAGTGTTTGCCCGACAGAAGAGTCACTCGTGGCACCTGCTCTACAACCTCGGGGTCGCCCGCTACCGGTGTCACGATATCCGCGGGGCGCTCGATGCGCTGACGCAGGCCATTGCACTCAACCCGGTCCACTACGACATGCTGGATACTGCAGCGCATTACGCCTTCCTGCTGCATGACCACACGACGGGTCGGCGTTTCATGAACCGGGCGCGCCTGCTGGGGGCTTCCAGCACGTATGACAGGTGGAAGGGGCGAAGGTACCGCAAAAGGCGTTAGCTTAGGGAACTCCATCATGGGAGAGACGTAGTAGGCACTGCTGTATACTGTTGTTGCTTCAATCCAATCAAGCGTAGAGGCGTGATGGGATTACCTGAGCAGACCCTTGCAACCAATATCATCTTGCTAGCGGCGGCATTGCTTGCAGTCGACATGATTGCAATCGCTCCGGCTTGGCGAAGGTTCTCACAGTTTTGGTCATCAGGGTCAAGAGATCAGAAGAAGCAGGTTGTCCGTTGGACAGAAGCCACACTTGCTATGCCAGCACTATTTGTAATTGGCTCATTCATATCTCTCCTCATATACGAGGAGTCATGGTACTATTACATAGACACGATATTCTTATTCATGATAGTCGCATTTGCGCTTGCATTGCCTATCGTCATCTACGTAGCACCACGATGGGTGCATGGGAAGCTTCGCCGAACTCCGACGGAGGACCAGCCAAAGCCACCGACCATAAAGCCACCGATCATGTGGAAGGAGATCAGCACTGCGTCCGCCTTGGGATTTTTTGCGCTGGCGGCCATGCACACCTTGCTTGCCACTATGGCAGCCATACAAGTCGCGGTTGGTATTGCCATAGGAGGCCAGTCACTGAGAGATGACTTCGAGGCCGCGAGGGCGCTAATTGTATTTGCCCCGATGTTTCTTTTCTCTGGACTCAGCTTCCTGGCATACAGCTATCTTGAGGACCTGACTCCCACAGAGACAAACGACCCGGGAAGTACTGGAGAAAGAATGAGGAAACCCTATCTCATCATCCCCTATCCCCATGAGCCGTTTGAACCGCTGGTTCACCGAGACGATTGTGGCCACGCCAAGAGGGCTAGGGACTATAATCGGTCGCCACGGTTTGAAACTGTGGAGCTCGCACTAATCCATGCAGCCCCGATGTACAGGACTCCGGCACGACTATGTGAGTCTTGCGACAAAAAAATCGAAAGAGAAAGAGCAGCCTGATGAGATCCGGAATACCGACGGAATACAGTAGCCATGACCAGGTCAACGTGCTCGCTCATCGCTCTTGGTAGGAGCCATCCTCGTTGGCCTCGCTGCCGCCGCCATTTACTGGGCTAGAGAAAGACCGCAGCACAACATCGGGAGTGGCGGAGAACTTGCACACCCTTGCTGGGCGCGGAGGGCTTCTCGCCCTAGTGGGTCCGGCGGGGGCGGCGTAGCATGTTCGTAGACCTGCCAGTCCAAGGCAAGATAGGGGCCTAACGTGTGCGGGAGATACAGCCTCATTACAGAGATTGATGAACTCGCGCTGCGTTTCGAGTTCGACGCCTCCGGCCTCAAGCAGCCTCCCCGGTACAATGTCGCACCCACGCAGCCTGTCCTCACGGTGCGGAGCGACGAACCAAGGCGGGCGTCGTACATGCGGTGGGGGTTTGTCCCACCCAGCGCGAGCGGCGCACCCGCCGGTCCGCCGGTCATCAACGCCCGCGCAGAGACGGTCGCCGAGCGGGGCCTCTTCCGCTCCGCCCTGACGAGGAGGCGCTGCCTCGTCCCCGCCGACGGCTTCTACGAGTGGAAGCGCGACGGCGGCGCCAGGCGGCCCGTACGGTTCACCCTCGCATCGGGCGAGCCCTTCGCCTTCGCGGGGCTCTGGCAGACGTGGGAGGACCCACGCGGCGAGACCGCCGCTTCGTGCACGATCATCACGACGGAGGCCAATGGTCTCCTACGGCCAGTGCATGACCGCATGCCGGTCATCCTGCCGAGGGAGCTGGAGCCGCTATGGCTGGAGGAGGAGACGCAGGACGTTGAAGCACTCGCCAGTCTCCTCGCTCCATATCCCTCCGAGGACATGGAGGCGTACGAGGTGTCCACGCTTGTGAACTCCGCCATCAACGAGGGGCCCGAGCTGATCGCACCGGTGGAGCAGGGCAGGCTCCTGTAGGCGTCGCCGGGCGTCGGCTATAATCCTGGAGTGTTGACCCGCTCCCTCCCCCTCCTCCTGCTGTTCGCGGCGCTCGCAGCGTGTGACCCCACCCCGGCGGTAACCGAGGCAGTCCCGACGGACACGCCCGCGGCTCCCGCGCCGACCCCCACCGCCACCGCACCACCGGCACCCACGCCCACAGCCACAACCGCTCCGGTAATCCCTCCGGCGGCAACGCCGACGCCCGCGCCCACAGCAACACTCCCGGCCGCGACTGCCGGGACTTGGCGGGGGCTTGTAGTCGCCCCCGAGCACCGCTGCTCTGACTACGACGCCGACGACTACCCCTACCAGCAGTCCGTCGAGCCGCGCATCGTCGCGAGCATGGGCGGCATTGTCTACGGTCCCTACACCGGAACGTGGTTCGACAGCACATCCGGGACCGACATCGAGCACATCGTGGCACGCTCCGAGGCGCACGACAGCGGTCTCTGCGCGGCCGACGAGGCGACGAGGCGGCGGTTCGCGTCGGACCTGCTCAACCTGACGCTCGCCAGCCCTTCAGTCAACCGCCACCGGAAGAGCGGCAAGGACGCGGCGGAGTGGCTCCCCGACCTGAACCAGTGCTGGTTCGCAAACCGTGTCGTCGAGGTGCGACAGGAATACTCCCTCAGCATCGACCGGCGCGAGCGCGACGTCCTCGAGGGCATCCTGTCCGGCTGCGCCTCGACGGAGATGGTCGTGCGGGAAGGCCGTCCAGCCCCGACGGCTACGCCGGTCCCTGTGACGGGAGGTGGACAGACAGGCGATGCACTCCGGCAGTACGACGATAACGGGAACGGCCGGATCACCTGTGCGGAGGCCCGGGCCCACGGGATCGCTCCCGTCCGCCGCGGTCACCCCGCCTACCCGTTCATGGACGACCGGGACGGCGACGGGGTGGTGTGCGAGTGAGTTGGCACCCGCCGAGGTAAGCCTGTGGGATTCGTCATCGTTGGCCTGTTGCTGTTCGCCGGCGCCGCCATCTTCGGCGACAAGGGGTACACCTGGCTTGTTGCCCTTACGGGCGCGCTCGCCGTCTGCTACGGTGTGTGCACCATCGTGCTGCGGAGCCGGCGTAATGGGGGCGCAGTACCGCTGAGGCCACTTGACGAGGCTGGTTCAGCGCCCAAACAGAGGGTTGGCCGGGGCCGTCCATCCGACACCGAGGTCGAGGCAGAGCCCGGTGACCAAGCCCCCTAGCGCCAGTCGTGCGCGGACGGCAACGGCTGGTCGAACTCAAACTCAGCCGCAAGTCGCCCGTCTCCATCATGAGGCTATGTCTTGCACAGATCCCAGGCGTTGCCCAAGGCACGGCCGTGGCAGAAGGAGAGAATCGCGGGTATGGTACCTTACAATCGAAGCCACGTAAGCACTCTTATATTGGAGTAGCCGATGACGGAAGTACATGAAGATCGACAGGAATACGAGAGCATGAGAGGCGAGTACCTCAGTCTAATGGCATCAATCGAATTCAATCTCACTTTCCTATTGGCCGAGTACGTAGATGTCAGGAACTTTCGCGATGAGTTCTTTGATTGGT
Organism: Dehalococcoidia bacterium; assembly: GCA_965220655.1. Taxonomy (GTDB): domain Bacteria; phylum Chloroflexota; class Dehalococcoidia; order Lucifugimonadales; family Australimonadaceae; genus Bin16. The sequence continues at coordinate 322,980 of CBDCQO010000008.1, forward strand.
TTATGCGAGCGCCGATATCCTTTGGTTCGAAGGTACGTCTTTTTGAGTCAATCACCAGGGACAATACTATGCTGACTCAATTTGGAGACATTGCAGGCCAGCTCAGGAGCAGTAACAAGTTCAGGAACACTCTGGCGCATTCTTTTCAACAGTTCGACGGGGCGATGACGTCGAGAGGCGAGAAGATACCTATTGAACGGGTAGCATTTGGGGCGTTGAGGGACAGTCTGGACAGTCTCCGTCGTCTGGAGAGCCTCATCGGGGGAATGCTACACGACCACCTGCAAGGGCCTCCTTTCCCGATCTCGGCAGATGATTTTGCCGACTGGCCCCCTTAGTAATCGCCGCTCTGACGGGAGCACTGCGGGGTGTCTATGGCGCATGCCACCACAGTGCTACGGGCCGCCACCCACTTGTATGTGAGTCACACAGAATCGAGGGGGCGCGTGATCAGGCGAAGGCGAGCGCGGAGACACGGCATAAGGCCGCTGGGCGCAACTAGTGGACGCCAGAACGCGCCGCACAAGTGCGCAGAAGACTGAGCCGCCCACCCAGCCTAACGCCAGTCATGTGCAGACGGTAGTGGAGCCTTGGTTGGCAGACGCTCCAGCCGTGAGACGATGATATTCGTCGTACCATCCCAACGGGAGACGGTGCCGTGGGCCACGAGGAGACGGCTGTCCAGTTCCCTCCTGAACCGGGCGAAGACATGTGGCCACAGGATGAGCTGCACGTCCCCGGTCTCGTCCTCCACAGTCACGAACACCGTGCCCGACTTCCCCCTCGGGTGCTGCCGTGCCACCGGCCAGCCCGCCACGGTGACGGAGCCCCCCTCGCGCACCGCCTCGACCGCGGCGGCAGGCAGGACATCCGGGCGGAGCTGCGGTCGGACGAACTCCATGACGTGCCCCCTCGGGTAGAGACCCATCACCCGGTACTCGCCCATCATCTTCTCCTCGTCGGTGAGGTCGGCAAATGAGGGCGCACCGCCCTCCCCTGCGATGGCGAACGCCCGCTGGCCGTTCCTCGCGGGACGGATACCGAGGCCGGCGTCCCACAGCGCCTCCCTCCGGTTGGGCGTCACGCCGTCGAACGCCCCGGCCATCACGAGGGATTGCACTGCCTGCGGCTTCAGCCCCGTCCGCCGCACGACGTCTCCCGCGTTCGGATACGGGCCGTGCAACTCACGCTCCTGCACGAGCGTTTCGGCACCCTTCTCCCCAACGTCCTTGATGAGCCCTAGGCCCAGCAGCACTGCATCGCCTGAGGTGATGCAGCGCGCCCTGCTGCTGTTCACGCAGGGATTGAGGAAAGGAACGCCGAAGCGCCGTGCGTCCTCCTTGAGCGTCTCCACGGGGTAGAAGCCCATCGGCTGGTTGTTAATCAGCGCCGCGAAGAACTCCACGGGGTGGTAGCACTTGAGCCATGCCGCCTGGTACGCGGTGACGGCGAAGGCGTGGGAGTGGGACTCGGGGAACATGTAGTGACCGTTGATCTTGGCGAATATCGTCCTCGCGGTCTCCTGGGGGACGCCGTTCCGCGCCGCGCTCTCGCGGAACCGCTCCCAGTGCATGGCGATGAGGTGCTCGTTGTTGGGCCGGGCGAACGCCCTGCGCACCTCGTCGGCCTCGGCGGCGGTCATCCCCGCGACGTCCGTGAGCAGCTGGACGACCTGCTCCTGCCAGACGATGACGCCGTACCCGCGCTCCAGCGCGCGCTGCTCCAGCGGGTGGTCGTAGTCCCAGGGCACGCCGTGCCGGTAGCGCTCCACGAACTTGCTCACGGCACTGCCCTGCACGCCGACGCCGGGCCGGATGAGCGCCACCTGGTAGGCGAGGTCGAGCAGGTTGCGGGAGCGGAGGCGCTGCCCCATCTTGAGCTGGGCCGGCGACTGGAGCAGAAAGATGCCCTTGGACCGCCCCTCGTTGATCATGTCGTAGACGTTGGCGTCCTCAGGATCGACCTTGCTCAGGTCGGGCCGCTGCCCTTCGCGTGCCTCGATCAGGTCGAGCGCCTCCTCGATCTGGTCCAGCACCGGCAGGGAGAGGAGGTCGATCTTGGCGAAGTTGGCGTCGGCGACGCTGTCCTTGTTCCAGTCCATGATGAAGCGGCCATCCATCGCCCCCTCACGGATGGGCACCATCTCCGGGATGGGGGAGTCGCTGAGCACCATGCCGCCGACGTGCTGTCCGAGACTGCGGGGGGCATGCATCAGCTGCGGAGCGAACGCTATGAGGTCGCGCCAGCCCGGGGCTTCGACGCGGTCACGGAAGGCGGGTAGTGCCAGCATCTCGTTCCCGAGGTCGCCGCCGTCCAGCGAGTGCAGTTGCCGCGAGAGCAGTTTCAGGTCCTCCTTCGGCAGGCCCAGCGCCTTGCCGAGGTCCTGGATGATGCCCTTGACCGAGTAGGTGGCGACGGCCCCCGTGAGCACTGCGAACTCCGGCCCGAAGTGCCCGTGCACCCGCTGGATGAGGTCGTCGCGTATCGCCCGCGGAAAGTCGAGGTCTATGTCCGGCAGCATGGACATCTCCTCGGAGATGAACCGCTCCAGCGTAAGGTCCCACCGGAGCGGGTCGACGTGGCTGATGCCGATGAGGTAGCCCACCAGCAGGGCGACCGATGAGCCACGCCCCCTACCCGGCGGCCGCTCCTCCAGGGGCGTCTCCGGGGGCGCCAGCCCCTTCTCCTCCGTGATCGCCTGGGCGAGCAGGACAATCTCCCGGTAGAGGAGCAGGAAGCCTGCGAGCCGGTGCTTGCGTATCAGCCGGAACTCCTCGTCGAGACGCTCCATGACCTGCGCCGACACACTCCCGTAGCGGCGCAGGGCGGCTTCCGTGCAGAGCCGCCTCAGAAAGCCCTCTGCGCTGTCCCCCTCCGGCAACTGCGGCTCCGGCAGGGTGTAGCCGAGGTCGGAGCTGAGGTTGAAGCCGCACTGCAGAGCGATGCGGTGCGTATTGGCTATGGCCTCGGGGCGCTCCCTGAAGAGCCGTTCCATCCGGTCGGGCGACTTCAGATGCAGGTGGTGGTTGGGCCTGATGAACGGGAGCGCGCGGTCGATGGTGGTGTTCCGGCTTGCGGCCACCAGCGCGTGCTGCAACCGGTAGCGCTCCGGGGCGTGATAGTGGACGTCATTCGTGGCGACGACCGGCGCTCCTGCATCATCGGCCAGCCGCGCCAGTTCGCGGTTGCGCCGCGTATCGTCCTGCAGGAAGTTCTGCTGCAGCTCCACGTAGACCGCATCCGCTCCGAACCACGACCGGTAGTCGGCGAGCAGCTCGTGGGCTTCGCCGTGCCGTCCGTCCAGCACCAGCTTCGCCAGCGGCCCGTCCCTGCCGCCGGTGAGGAGCAGCAGACCCTCGGCGTGCTCCCGCAGGTGCGCGGGGTCCAGCCTCGGCTCCCTGCGGTCGGCGGCGTTCGCAAGGGTGAACAGCCGGGAGAGGTTGCCGTAGCCCTGCCTCGTCCTGGCCAGCAGCACGATGCGGGAGCCGTCGAGCAGGGCGATCTCTCCGCCGGTGATGGGCTGCACGCCAAGGCTGCCCGCGAGACGGGCGAACTCCAACGCGCCGCAGAGGTTGGTGTCGGTGAGCGCGAGAGCGCCGTAGTCATGCGCCTTCGCCTGCGCCAGCAGCTCATGCGTGTGGGATGCCCCCGCTCCGAAGGAGTAGAAGCTCTTGGCGTGCAGCTCGACGTAACCCGTGGTCATGGGGGGATGCCCTGTCAGGAGGCCTGCCGGTACCAGCAGGAGTCCGACCGGTCTCTGAAGAGGACGAGCGAGCCTCCGTTCTCGCGGCTCACCCGGTAGTAGGCGCGGCTCACCGGCTGCGGCATCCACCAGAGGTCGAAACTCCAGCGCTCCTCGATGCTGGTCAGCGGGTGCCACCGGTCACCGAGACGGACAGCTACCGGCTCATGGCGAGGGCCCTCCCGGACCGCGACCGCAACCGGCAGGGAGAGAGGCCTCATGCCGTCCCGTCCGGACGGGTCGATGGGCAGCTGCACTGCGCGCATCTCCGGGGCCGGGTGCCAGGGCGCGACGTCCACCACTCGATAGAGCGCATGGTTCCCGCCGATGCGATGTTGGATCTGCTTCTCCGCGTCCAGCAGCCGGAGATCGCGGTCCTTCTGCACGTCGGGGAAGAGCCCGGCCTGCGTTCCCGCCTCTCCCGTGATGCTGGACAGCGTGAGGGCGACCTCCTCGACGGGAGCCACGGGCAGTTCCCGCTCCAGCTGACGGCGCACGAGGGACGCGGCCTGTTCCCAACTCCCCACCGGCTGCTTGAAGTTGATTGCCCGTTCCCACGGGGCGGCCCACTCCAGGACGCATTCGAGGATCGCCCTTCCCGCGAAGCGGCCCCGCATACGCGGGTGGGCGTAGGTCTGTTTGAGCAGGGTGTCCACCGTCGTCATGAGCCACTCCACGGAGGTCGAGGGGAACGGGAGCAGAGTGTGCTCGACGACGGCCTCCTCGAAGGGAAGCGGGACTACGGGGTTGTTGTCGATGCCGCGGGAGAGCTCCCATGCCCGCCTGCCGGCGGCCCCGAACTGGTCGACGAGCGACTCCGGTCTCATGGCCGCGACGTCGCCCATGGCGTGCAGGCCGAAGCGGTGCATGCGGTTGTGCACCTCGGGATCGACCGGGAGCAGGTCGACGGGGTGCGGCGCGAGGAAGGCGGCAGCATCGGGCGGGACGCGCGAGACGCCGGGCGCGTCGCTGGTCAGGGCTGCCGCGAACGCGGGGAACTTGGTGTCGCCGACCCCGATCCGCGGCCTCAAGTGGTCCGGGAGCGCGCGGAGCAGGGCATGGACCGTCCCGTCCTCGCCGCCGTACAGCAGATCGAGGCCGTCCAGGCGGACGTAGGCGACTCCGAGGCCTGCGCTCTCGACGCGGTCGCTGATTCCCTGCAGCGCGGTGAGCACGCGGCTGAAAGCCCGCTGGTACGACGGTTCGTCGGCTTCGAGGACGACGGCCCCGGCGTTGCGGGAGAGCGCCTCCTCCAAGGCCATGCCCGCCGTTACCCCCGCACACGCAGGGAAGCGGTCGGCGACCAGAGGCCTGCCGCAGTAGCGGTCGGCGATGACGACCGCTCTGTCTCCCAGGTGAGGCTGTCGTTGCAGTTCGACCTTCGCCCTGAGATGGGTGATGAGTACACACGCGACGCGCAAGACGCTCTCCCCTAAACGCTTGCTGTCCCAGAAGGGATGAGAGCGCACGATATAGAACTAATGTTCTGTTGTCAATCAGGCTGGCGTTCCTAGGCATACGCTGGCAGGTCTACCCAGAACGGCTTACTCGGCATTCACTACGAACGCCAACTCAGTGACTCGCCGTAGGCGGTGCCTTGCCAGAGGTAGTTGGTTTGCCGGGCCAGGACCAATGTTGCAGGCCAACAATGGCTCAGATAGATCGAGCCTCTCCAGGTACCCTAGCGAGACTGTACTGCGAACTTTCCAGTGGGAGGGGCTAGGCGGCAACGCTTCTCACGGTCTACACTGAGTAGAACCACTGCGAGCACCGGATGCATCCCGGTGCTCGCAACTTTGCGGGTGCCGGTCATGAACGCGCTAGCGCGTACGAGCAAGGCACTGGGGGACGTGATGCTTGCAGCAATCCTGATAGTGGCGGCGGCCCTGCTGGGGCTCGGACTGCTGGTCTATGGGGTTTTCCTGCTGCTCGTGTCGACAGTGTTCGATATCGGAGCGGGTGTCATCGTCGCCTTGGTGCTGATCTTCTTCGGGCTGGTCGCCTTGGTCTGGGCGAAACGCAGGTAAGGTGAGAGCATGAAGCGGTACGTGTACGCGAACGAGCAGTTCAGCGTTGGCTTGGACGCATCCGGCGAGATGGTCGTGCAGAAGGCCGATGCTCAGGGAAGCGTTAGCGTCTGCCCGTTCGCGGGCGAGAGCAGTGGCATCTACCACGTGTACGCGCCAGACGGGTTGGAGGTGTTCACCTCACCCCGTGAGGCGCTGGACTACGCGTGCGAGGCGTTGCTGGGTGTCCGTCGTGCAGCCCGCAACAAGCAGCAGGCCCACCACAACCTCAAGGCGTTCTACGACACACTTTAACCTAAGGTGAGGTGCTCGATGGCACAGCACGGCACGAAACTCTGGAGGGCAGCTGGGTGCTGGTGAATCAGCCGCTAATGATGGCGGAGGTCGACGAACCCAACCTGCGTGGATTGGTTCACGCAGACGTGGCCGACCTAGAGCCCCTGCAACTACTCGCCACGGCTTGCTAGACCCGCTGAGGTAGCAGGGTTGCGCGCTAGTAACGTGGCACCATCAACAAGAGCATAGGAAGGTGCGGGATGGCAGAGATCAGAAGAGGCGGCCCCTACGTCTGGGCAACATGGTTGCCACGGTTGCTTGCTGGCGACGACTCCTGTGAATGGGCAATATGGTTCAAGGCTCAGCACTACGGCAACAGTTTCACCAAGCGGGAGAAAGACCTGTCCGAGTGGTTGCTCCTTCACGGCGAACTCGTCAAAACGACTCAGGCGGACTATGAGGCCCGAGGGTACACGGTCTCCGTCGAGGAACAGAACCGTCTGACCCTAAAGGGCAAACTTGGCACCATCGAGGGCAAACCAGACTTGGTGGCGGTCATGGACGATGAGACTATAGTCATCGACTGCAAAAGCGGACAGCACAGCAGTTCCCACGCCTTCCAGGTCATGCTCTACATGTATGGTCTGAGCCGCAGCCTCGGCAAGCCCGTCAAGGGGCGTGTGGTCTACACGACCGACGAGGTCGACGTAGAGATGGCCGAGGGATTTGAGGAGAGCCTAGCGGCGCTGATGGGCCGACTGTGCTCTCCCACTCCACCACGACGGGTTCCGAGCATCCGTGAGTGCGGCTGGTGTGACCTCACTGACGAGGACTGCCCGGACATAATGGAGGGCACTGCCACCGAGGTCCAGACAGACGCGTTCTAGGGCTCGTATGCTTAGGGAGTACCTCGAGGTACAGTAGACGAGAATGCTAGATTCAGTTCTGCGACGCACTGCTGCGAGGCTTGACGAGTCAGGCATGCTCGACGGTGCTGCAATCGAGCGCCTAGTGAGGGCGCTCGATTCAAATCGACTGAGGTCCACAGACGAGCTGAGCGCCTTGCTCGAAGAGCCTGCGAATCCGGCGGACAACCAAACTGATGAAGATCAACTCGCTGACCATCACTGACTTCCGCGGTATTCGACACCTCTCGATCCCACTCGAAGGCCGAAGCGCCGTGATTTGGGGCGACAACGGTGTTGGCAAGAGTGGCGTCATCGACGCTGTGGACTTCCTGCTGCGTGGCGACGTCGCTCGGCTCTCCGGGCGCGGCGCCGGCGGCCTCTCGCTTCTGCGACATGGCCCGCACGTCCGCGCGAAACCGGAACACGCCCGAGTCGAAGCCGAGGTAGTCTTGGCGGATGGTGCAACATATGAGGTTAGCCGCTCGGTATCTAGGCCCAACAAGCTCATGGCGAATCCGGCAGTCGTGCCAGAGTTCCTCCGGGTGTCGGGCCGTGGGCAACACCTCCTCACCCGTCGAGACATCCTGGCCGTAGTCACCGTGCCCCCGGGCGACCGTGGCGCTCAGATAAACGAACTTCTGAATCTGTCGCCAATCGAGCAGCTTCGTAAGCAACTCGTCACCCTTCGGAACACCGCTGAGGCTGCTGCCACGGCGGCGGGCGACCGGGTCACGCAGCAGCGCATACGCCTTGCAGCAATCTCAAGTGTTCCTGTCTACGACACAGAGGCAATCGTCGAGGCTATCAACGCACAACGCCTGTTACTTGACCTCGATCCGATAGATACTATCGACGATGACGCTGTGGCGGGCGCGCCGCCGGTTCGACCACTAGAAGAAGCAGCCGCGAAGCGGCTCAGCGCCCGTGCTGCAGTCGGCGCTCTCGCAGAAGTACTCGACGATTCTAGAGCGCTCTCGGACATGCAGCGTGATTTCCAAGACGGATGCGACGCTTCGGACCGCCTCCTGGACATCGCCGACCACGAGCGAGTCCTGTCCCTTGCGGACGTGGTGAAAGGAGGAATCGCCCTCCTCGATGGGACCGGCGTTTGCCCACTTTGCGACACCCTTTGGGAGGCGCAAAGCCTCGCCGAACACCTCAATCAGAAGCATGACGCGACGCGCGTAGCACAAGAGGCTAGACGGGATGTCATAGATGCTGCCGAGCGGCTACGGGCACTCCTGAACAACGTAGTAGCGCACGTGTCGGCTGCTCTCGATGCTGTGGCGAGGGTGGATTTCTTGGCTCAGCCCCGTTGGCTCTCCGACTGGAGTGCAACACTTGGCCAAGCTGTAACTGCGTTGGCCGATCCGGTTAACGCACTCTCAACCATTGAGCAGCGCGCCATTATCGCTGCGGCGACAATGCCAGAGGAGTCAATCGTGCGGCGCCTCGCCGATTTTGCTGCCACCATCCACATAGAGCAAGAGCCACAATCACGTACTCAGGCGCGCGAGCAACTCATCCGAACCGATCAAGAAATCCGGAATCTCCGCGACGCGGAGGCGGCAACGGGCGCTGATGGGCGGTTGGCCGCGATTGCAACTCTGCTACATGACAGCTTCCTTGCGTCGCGTGATGAAGTCTTGCACGAACTCTATGACTCAGTTCGGGATCGGTTCGTTGAGTTCTACCGCTTCCTGCACCCAGAGGAATCAGAATCCTTCGGTGCCGACCTCGGGCCTGACCAACGCGGCGGAGTCGACCTCGCTGTCGATTTCCACGCAGCGGGGAAGTACTCCCCTAACGCCGTTCACAGTGAGGGCCATCAAGACAGCATGGGGCTGTGCCTTTTTCTCGCACTTGCAGAAGTCCTCACGGGTGGGGACCCCCCCGACCTGCTCTTGCTAGACGATGTCGTCATGTCCGTCGACATGGAACACCGGGCCAAGGTAGCAGAGCTGCTGAATATCCACTTTCCAACAACGCAATTTATCCTCACCACCCACGACCGTGCCTGGGCCAGCTACCTCCAGTCATCCGGCGTCATTCGGGCTGCCGATCGGTGGGAGTTCCGAACATGGAATCTAGAGAGCGGACCCTCAGTTGGCAGAGCTGCAGACGTCTGGACTCGGATCGAGAGCCAACTCGACGGTGCAGACGTGCCGGCAGCAGCCGAGACGCTCCGCCGCCACGTCGAGGAGACGCTCTTCAACGTCTGCGATGCGATTCGTGCACCAGTGCCCTTGCGCGCAAGCGCTCAGTACCAAGCTGGAGACCTCGGTGAGCCTGCATTCGACACCCTCAAGAAGCTGATAACGGCAGGCATCCGTCGAGCCAAGGCTTTGAATAACGTCTCTGCACTCCAGCAGCTCGAAGACCTTCAAGCCGCGCGCGCTCGTGCGCACACTGAAATCAAGATTCACGAGTGGTCCGTCAGCGCCCAGATACACTGGAACGAAGTTCTACGCCTGACGGCATCTGAGTTCCGGGTCGTTGCCGCCACATATCGAGATGCACTAGCACTCTTTGGATGCGACCTTTGCCAAAGTCCCATCCGTTTGCTCGTCGACGGAGGAGGACGCCCCAGCGCTGTCCAGTGTGATTGCGCGAATGTCGTCTGGGCTCTATAGATGCACCTCTCTCTTTCGATGTCGACCACTTCGATACTGTCATGGATTTCCTCGAAATGCCTGGCGTGCCAAGCTTACGCCGCGCTCTACTCTGGCATACAATTTCTCTCGCCGCTCTAGTAGGTTGAGTAGGGATGAGTAAGGACCGTAAGGTGTTTTCGTTGTATCTAGGAGGTAGTGGCCTCGCTACTGAGCTGCGACCGATACTGATTGCGCGCCGTGTGTACAGCATGCCGCCCACAGCCGCAGGCTTATCCTAGCCATCAGCACGATGTACGGTGTGTTATCAGCCCCCAGGGGACCAGACGGACGTCGCCTGTGTCCCGCAATTGCCCACGTCCTGCTCATTCATCCAGTTTGAGAGATACAGGACAGCCAGCACCGCGGCAGCGTAGAACGCCCACGTTGGCGGCGATGTACGTTCTGGCGTCGGTGTCGCCTGCGTCGGCGCCGCTCTTGCTAACGGAGGCCGTTATCGGCGGCACGAACCAGATCGATTCGATGTCTAGTGCATCATCGTAGAACGAAGAGAACACTAAGTTTATGACGACTCCGAGGGCCGTGAAACTGAGGATAACTATGGGCTTCCCGAATTGCTCCATGCCTGCGTTTACAGGTCAGCAATTGACAGCAGCGGGGCTTGTCTTTCTCCACTAGCATTGGCCTGGTATCGAACCGGTTTTCTGTAACGCCTGATTGCATTGTCAGAGATTCCCCGCTTCAGCCACGTATCAACCTGGGTTTTGGCCACATTCAGGTTCTCTGCTATCTCAGCTGAGGTTAGCGGGTTAGTGGAAGTCATTTGTGCGAATCGGATGAGGAACAGATCGTAAAAGTTGATATCGCTCGGTACTTGGTACACCCCGGCAGCACTCTGAGTTTCAGTGATTTCACTATCAGCTGCACTTACCTCGCTGGTAGATTGCGGTGATTGCGCCATTGTAGGCTGCTCTAGTGCTACCTCTGAAGAAGCCACACCACCATCAAACAACGAGCCTGCGACAGGTGGCGTGCCATTAAATGAGGCGGCTGGAGGACCAATCAGGAGAGAATCGATAGAATCCAAAACGTCAGGCAGCCAGTGGGCGCCGTGTGCCACTAGGTCTGAATTACCCGATGCGGTATAGGAACTAGGTTTCACCCAAACGGGCACCCAGCCCTCCTTCACACCTTCGAGTGCTCCATTCCAGGTCCCGCCTTTGCCTGCTCTACTGCTGATGATGATGGCCGCATCTCCTAAACAGTAGATATATCGATTGCGAGACATTGCTTTCCCAACGTCGAATCCCAGATCGGGATTGTTGGGGGAGACCAATACGAGATTACCAGACAGAAGAGAGTTGCGGTATTTTGCAGATGTCGCAGAGCGCAGAAGGCTGTCAGCCAACACGCCTATTGCTTTTCCATCATTCTGAAGGGCACTGAACATTGCTCTTTGGTCAACTCCGCGAGCTCCTCCAGAAACGATAGCATAGCCCTGCTCGGCGGCTTTGCTTCCAATGTAATCAGTAAAGATCAGATCGTTCTCGTTCGCATCGCGAGAACCTACGACCGCTAGACCCCCGTGTTTCAGTATCTTCTTGTCGCCACAACCGAATAGCACGGGTGGGGCATGTGACCGAAGACGCTGTTTCAGACGTTCTGGATAGTCCTCGTCTGCACGCGTAATGACCCATAGGCCCACGCGTTGCCATCTTTCGAGCGCCAGACCTAGCGCACCCCCGCGCTCAAGAAGACTCTCGATACGGGGCAATGTCACCGATGGATCTTTCCACTCGGTCAGCAGGCCTCGGACATTGCCCTTGAGCAAGACCGATGGCTCTAATCCCTGATCTCTCAACCAGCCAGCGAATCTTCCCCATTCCTTTGCGGAGAGTGGGCTCACACCGAGGTTACCCGATTTTCCTAGGGAAACCGTGAGTAACATGATGGCCGGAGCTTGGGAGTGCACGTCCATTTCACCCTCCTGGATTCGAAGACGCCAAGGCTAGGGGATAGACCGGTCCGCTACCAGCCTGTCGGAGCAGAGCAGCTACAATTGTCAATGTCCATCCCGAGTCGGTGACATCATCGACCAAGAGGACCGGTCCATTCGGGATAGAATCCTGGATGGCGAAGACTCCGTCGAGGTTTCGGCATTGATGGAATCTATTCTGCTGCTCCTTCTGCGGGTTGTTGTCCCTAGTCTTTGCCACCGCCTGCGCGAAGGGCAAGTCCAAGGCGACAGCTAGACGTCTAGCGTAGTCGGGAACGAGGTGAGGGTTCTTCATGGAAGGCACGCAGGTGACCCATGTAGGCGGGGGCGATGGCCGCCATCGCTCTTCCAACATTTCGATGGCAGCATCGACGAGCTCGTCAGGCAAGCGTCCAGTATCCTTACCCTCGGCGACCACGCGTCCCCACCCGGCATCTCCCCACCGTGAGAGTGTCCGCCCTATCTCAGCCCGCAAGTGCATAGGCAGATTCCCATGCAACTCATAATGGGTAAATGCGCCGCTGGGCACTTGCTTGTTGCATTCTAGGGAGAACTCAGAATGGCGCAAGAACCGAGCGGCAGCAATCGCCGTCTCACGGGCAAAGGAAGGACTCACAAGTGGTCGACCGAGGCAGCGAGCACACTTCCCACATTCTTGAGGTGCGGTGTCGTCCAGTGCCTCAGCAAGGCGCTTCATTAGGCATCCTTCCTCGTCAATGTAGCTCTGGATCTCCTGCCATTCCACCTCACGTTGTAGGGTTAGCCGACGAATCTTCTCACGATCCATTTGGTATTGAACGGGGGTGCGTCTCCACATGCTGCCGACTTTGATGACAGGAGCCGGATTTTCCACGGAAAGGTACTTGAGCAAGTGTTCAATTTGACCATTTCGTAGGTTGACAATCGTTTCGAGTTCTCGAACGCTAAGCCCATCGTGGGATTCCAAGGCGTGCAGCACTGATTGCACCGACGATTCGCTAGGGAAAGCGCTTCTGCGGAAAAACTCCTGGACATCGTCGTCCTCATCCCCCGACAGCAAGACTCCAAGTGCGGATTGGATCTCACGACCGGCCCTACCTACTTGCTGGTAGTACGCGACGATTGAGCCTGGCGTTTGGAAGTGCACCACGAATCCTAGATCGGGCTTGTCGTATCCCATCCCGAGAGCGGTGGTGGCAACCAAGGCCTTCAAATCGTTGTTCAGCAATCGTTGTTCGAGGTGCTGTCGATAGCTGTTTGAATCATTGAAATTATCGGCAGTCACATCGCTGTAGTATGCCTCCGCTGAGACTCCGTACTCTTTGAGCCAGTCCGCTACATGGTTTGCATCACGCCTTGTCAGTGTGTAGATGATTCCGGTGCCAGGCAACTCATTGATGTGATCGACCAACCACGCCAGCCGGCCCGTTTGAGTAGGTATGCGAATCGTCTGCAAAGCGAGAGTTTCTCGCGCCAACGGCCCGCGCTGAACGACTAAGTCGCCCAATTGGTGTTGGATGTCCTTTATGACCCTGCTATTGGCAGTTGCGGTGGTGCCAAGTATGGGTACGTTGCCGGGTATTCGCTGAATGATGTTCACTAGACGTCGATAGTCAGGCCTAAAGTCATGACCCCAGTCGGAAATGCAGTGGGTTTCATCTACGACGAACAGTCCGACGTGCCCAGCCATTGGTGTCAGAACGTCCTCGACAAAGTCATCATTCGCTAGTCGCTCGGGCGAGATGAGGAGGAGGTCTGTCTTGTTTTGTACAAGGTCTCGTTGAGATGCTGCCCATTCGTTCCGATTAGTGGAGTTGATTGTGGCGGCACTAATCCCAAGCCTTTGGCCGGCGTCAATCTGATTACGCATCAGGGCTAGAAGAGGCGAAACAATCAGAGTTGGGCCGCCTCCCTGGCCGCGAAGAATCTTCGTGGCGACAAAATAGACCATGCTCTTGCCCCATCCAGTACGCTGTACGACAAGGCAGCGCTCTCTCCTGTTGACCAGGGCATCGATGGCTTCCCACTGGCCGTGACGAAAGTCAACTGCCTCGCTTCCAATGGCCTGCCTGAGCAGGCTAAGGGCATGTAGTCTGTCGGTCATGCCTACCAACCCGCACTTGGTCGCTATCTGGACGGCCTGCGCGCATCACCGAAGGGCCGACGACGCAGAGTATACTTCCCCGGCTCGGCCCGGCGCCAACGGCGTTTGACTCGCGGGAGGACGAGACACATGAGTTCAACTTAGCGCTGAGAGCGACGCGTGGTTGGACGCTTCCAGCACGGCATCAGCAGCGTGGCATCCCCGTAAACGGACTTCTCCTCCCTTGTGTCGCCTCGGCAGAGGGCCCTCTCCTCGTCAGCATTGGCGTCGAAGGGCCAGACCCACCACGTCGCATATCCCCATCTCATGCCTCCTTATCGTCTCTGGCGTCACCATCACGGTGCTATCGTCGTGAGCGTTCATCCGCTCTTCCTCCTCCTTAAATGGCAAAACACTGCACACATGCCTGCAGGCGGGGGGAGGCCACCGCATCTCGTGCGATGGCCTCCCCCCGTACTCTCGCGGCCTGGCGTCCGCCCCCGACCGTCAGAGCAACCGCGGCATCTCGGGCTGCCGTTGGGCTTCCCTTTCGTTGGCGGTTGAAGCCTGTGCCAGTCCCTGGCCACGTCTAGTCTGACGCCTGGCCGGGGGAGCAGGCTTCGCGTAAGCCGGATGCCTGGGCTCGTCTTCCCACCTGGCTCTCGCCCTCTCGGTCACAGCCGGGACCTCCTGCACCAGCCCCGACAGATCATGCTCGTCGAAGGACTCGATGTGCGGGTCCGATTTGGGCTGCTGCACGCCAATCGTGGCCCTGCTTCCCTTGATGGACACGACCACCTTCAACTCCTCCGGTGGGGTGGCTTGCTCCTCGCCGTCGTCGGAACCTGGCGATTCCTGCGCGGCCTCCACGTTGGAGTCCTCCTCGCCGGTGACTGCGACTGCCGCGTCCTCCACCACATCGGCGAAGGGGCTGTCGTCGGCGCTCGGTGAATCCGAGCTGGCTGTTGCGGTTGCAATCTCGTCAGACATGGTCTCTCCTTCCCTGCTTGTTCCCGGCACGTTCACGTGCGCCGGGGACTATGCCGCCATCCTCGATGACTCTCTCCTGATCTCGCCGAGGGTCATCGGCTCCCAGTAGAGGTCGCGCTCCACGGCGGGGACGTTGCCGAACACGGTCGCCTCCGCCAACTCGGTCAGGTCGAAGTAGCCCAACTCCGTCTCGAACCCCTCGACGAGGCCGAAGCAGAGCCCGGTCTCCGCCTCCCACTCGGTGATGTACCAGCGCCAGCCCATGTACGGGCTGAACAGCTTCACCCTGGCGACGACGGCGTCGAGGTCGTCCGCCCCGTCATTCGCGTCCAGGGGCGGGATCGTGGCCGCGAGCTCCTTCGTCATGAGCTTGTGCCTGCGGTACCGGTTGTGGTTGTCCTGCCAGATCGTCTTGGTTCCCTTGTCGTCAGACATGACTTCTCCTTCTCCTTGCTTCTGTGGTTGGGATCCGTGAGGGCCTACTCTTCGGACACCGGCTCGGTGTCGGACCCCAGGATTCGATCCACCGCCTCCGGGGAGGCGTAGGCCGGGGTGACCGTGCCGAGGTCCATGTCCAGGTAGAGGCCCATGAAGGGGCAGGAGCCCGCCGCCATGCGGCGGACCACCTGTAGCACCAGGGAGGCCATCATCTGGTTGATGGTGGGGTCCTGGTCGGTGAGGTCGAGCGCGGCAGCGCAGTCCACGTCCGGCGGCGTGGTCGACACGGCCGTCAGCAGGTCGGGGCGCTGCAGCGTGGGTGCTGGCAGCAGGCGGCAGGTCCCGTCGACGAAGGCGGGCTCGTCCCAATCCTCCAGGTCGGCCACGTTGCCTATCAGCACCTGCCCCCAGTTGGTGTCGTTGCCCGCGTCGATGAGCCACCGGCGCCGGCCGCTCGGAAGGCTCTCGGCCATCGCCCTTCGTGCGGCCGCGTTGTCAGCACAGCCGATGATCAGGCAGTCGCCGTAGGTGGGCAGGCCGGGATAGCGGTGCCCGTAGGCGTGGGAGCCGGACTCCCGGAACGGGTAGACCGAGTAGCCGACCGGACGCCGGTAGGCCCGAGCGAGCCGGTCCGCCAGAGCCTTGCTCTTGAACTGTCCCACGTCGCCGGGGTGAAAATTCTGGCGCAGCAGGTTGTGGGGCTCCACCCGGTCGTGGTCGACCAGGACTATGGTGGCCTCCCGCCCCTGGAAGAGGCGGCAGAGGCCCTCGGCGACGAAGCCGCCGGTCCCGCCGCAGCCGACCACGGTGATCCACGGCTTCTCCAGCAGGAATGCGTTATCCAGGTAGTAGGGCATCGGTCGTTACCTCCCTGTCTTGAGGATGATGTCCAGCGGCGATCCCGGCTCCTCTCCGGACAACCGGACGTCCGGGACCGGGCCGTCGAACACCTGCGACCACTCAACCGGAGCGAAGTGGCCGTAGACGCCGACCCGGAGACGCAGCTCCGGCCGGGCGGAGTGAAGGCGTCCCGCGACGCCGTAGATGCGGAAGCCCTGCTCGTCCCGGTCGTCAGTGGCCGAGAAGAAGGCGGAGAGGCTTCCGTGCGAGTGGAACTCGGCTACCACCCCGCTGGGGGGCTGGTAGACGAGGGACGCCCGTGATCCCGCCTGCGGAGGGACCACGGGCCGGTAGGCGTGACCATCCCAGCGGACGGCGAAGAACCGCTCCGTGTCCGGCGCATCCTGGAACCAGCGCAGGCCCGCCTCGAAAAGCCCTGACGGGATGCGGCCGTGGGGCAGCGTGACCTTCTGGCTCACGGGAGCGAGCCCGCGAACGACGCAGGGAGCGATGAGCACCCGCGCCGTGAGGTGGGCGCTCGCGGACTGGACGTAGATGCCGCCCGAGCCGAGCACGTAGTCGTAGCCGATCCCCTGGATGCCGGTGAGCCCGGCCGGGTGGTTGACAAGGTGGCCCACCGGACTCGGTGGGGCGTCAGCGGTAGCCGCGTCTCCCTTCGGAGACCGCCATGACGTGGGCCACCGTACACTGGGGAACCAGGTCCTCCATCGGGTAGTCGGTTGTTCCATCGAGCTCCTCCCATAGGGTTTGCAGGTTGTCGGGGTGTTTCTTCGATCGCTCATGGCTGTCGCCGGTGAGCGAGAAGAAGGACTGGAAGAACGACTCCGGTATCAGCCCGACCTCGTCGGGGTACCGGTGGCTGCCCGGGCAGGTCCTCCCGTCGCGGAAGACGTTGAAGGCCGGCATCCGGTAGAGCTGCTGCTCGGGGTCGGACGGCCGCTCCGTTGCGGCGTAGGCCCAGGGCGCACGGCCCGGCGAGCAGACGAAGAGCAGTCCCGGCATCGGGATCTTCAGCCGGGCGGGAGGCTTGAACGCCTCCCGTTGCAGGGCGACCGGCCAGACCTGCGGGGGCCGCCAGAGGCCCACCACCTGCCCGGTCTCGCCCTGGTTCCACCAGAGGGCGTCGGCCGGCAGCAGCCCCGACGAGAACCCCAGGTGTTGGGTGAGTGCGCTCGCGATCCCGTCGGCCGAGACCGTCCTGACCCAGGCCGAGCCGGTCTCGAAGCAGCGCAGCAGAAGCGTCTCCTCGTAGACCTCCAGCTGCATCTTCAGGTCGTCCCTGGGCGCGTCGTCCACGCCCGGCAGGGACCACCCGGTGACGTCGGTGTCAACACTCATGTTCCTTTGCCTCCTTTCCTTCTTGAGGGAGCCGTCCCAGGACGAACTCCAGCATCTCGGCGAAGCGGGCGGGGAGGTCCTCCTCCAGCCAGTCGGTCAGCCGGCCCACGGCGTCCATGAGGGCCTCGGCCTGCCGCCACACCCCGGTGGCCTCTGCGATCAGGTCGTCGTCCCAGGGGTCGGAGAAGCCGTTGTATTCCCCGTCGTCGTAGCTGGCGTCGAGGAAGAAATTGCCGGTCTCGCCCCAGATCCAGTTGCCTGCCTGCGCCGCCCCCTCGAACGGTGTTCCCTGCAACGCCCCGGTGAGGACGTCGAGGGGTATGCCGTCGCCGGGGATGCGTTCGAGGGTCTGTCGCGGGATGTGCTCGGCTGCGGCCTCAAGCCACGCCACCCGTATCCCGTCCGGCACCACGTAGCAGGCCTCGGGAGGTCTGGCCAGCAGCGCCAGGGACGAGAGCCCCTCGCGGTAGCGGTCCCACATCTCGTGGACGGCGTCGTAGCCGAAGCCGAACAGGTCGAAGGGGATGCCCCTGCGCAGCCATGTGAAGGGAGGATCGTCCCCCTCGTCCCAGTAGAGGTCGAGGTATGCCCCGTAGAGGGGGAAGTGCCGCTCTGCGAAGAGCCGGGCGAAGCGCTCCACCCTCTCACGGACGTCGGGGGCCGCGAGCAACGCCTCTCCCTCATCGGGGAAGAGACGGTGCACCAGCCCCGCGAACCAGGCGTAGTCGTCGGCGTAGCCGATCAGCGTCACCAGCTCCCGCAGCGACGGCGGACGCCGCAGGAGCAGTGTCGCGAGCCCGCTCAGCCGAGCCGGGGCAGCAGCTTCCATCGCAGGGCTGAGGCGAGGCGGCCCGTGGATGAGGCGTAGTCCTGCGCCTGCGCGCAGGCCAGCTCCACCTCGGACTGTCTTGCGGCCGCAGCGTCCAGGTCGAGGGAGCCGTCGGGCCGTGTGAGCTCCGCCGTGAGCTCGATGATCTTCAGGTCCGCAGGCGGCACCGCCGCCAGCAGACCCGCAAGCGTCCGGTTGTCCATCTCACGCCTCCGCCGGGTGAACGGCAGAAGCGCCCTTGGTGCCGACCCGCCGCTGGAACTCGTAGAGCGTGTCATCGCCGCGCTTGGTCTCCTTGACCGAGGCGTTGGCGATCTCCCCGTAGAAGTCGGCCAATGTCGATTTCACCTGCTCGACGGTCATCTGGGGGTCCGGGTCCGGGAACTCGCGGTCGTCGTAGACGAATATGCGTGCCATGGTTCATCTCCTTCTGCGTCTGTGCTGTCTGCTCTTTGCCAACCGCGGGCGGGCCGCCGCTCCAGTTGCGGCGGCCCCTCCCGTGCCTCATGCGGCCTTGCGCCCCGCGCCGACCGGCTCTACCTCGCGCTCCCGTTCCATGCCGAGCGCCCACTCGAACATGGAGAGGCTCGCGGGCTGGGGTTTGCGGCTGCGGCTCTTCGGCCTCACCGGCCCCTCGGCCATGAACTCCGCCCAGGAGAACAGCATCTGCGCTGACTCCGGGGTTTCGTCGTGCTGGCCGTCGTCGAGCACCGGCTCGATGCCGGAGGCCGTGCCGTCCACCGCAACCGTCTCCGGTCCGGTCTCCGGCGCTCCCCAGCCGTCGTCGACCAGGTACTCCTCGGCCTCGGTCTCGGCGTCCCGCGCAGCCGCGAATACCGCCTCCACCGTCTCCGCCTCATCCTCATCGCCGTTCACGATCTTCCGCGCCAGCGCGAGCATGAGGTCGTCTCCGTCGTCGCCGTAGGCGGCCAGGCCGTCCTCCGGCAGTTCACCCTCCACCGCCAGCGAAGACTGGAGTTTCTTCGCCACCAGCTTCAGGGCGTCGGCCTGCAGGCTGTTCCTGTAGGCCATGAACACCACCCGCACCGGCCTCGTCTGGCCGATGCGCCACGAGCGGCGCGACGCCTGCCGCATCGTGTAGACCGAGTAGTCCGTCTCGTACCAGCAGATGGTCGGGAAATCGATCAGGTCGAGGCCGGTCTGCACCAGCCTCGGGTGGCAGATGAGGACGTCGAGTCCCTTCTCCACCTGCTCGGCGACCCACGCCTCGCGCCGGTCGGGCGCTACGGCATCGGCCTTCATCACCGCCACCCGGAAGCCGTGCCTGGTGAGCATGCTCTCCATCCGTCCGGTGATGTCCCTCGTGCCGGTGTGCGTCGCGTACACCAGCACCCGGCGCCCCTCCAGCCGCTCTGCCGCCACGAGGTCGACGAGCGCCTGCTCCTTCGGGTAGGTCCGCTCCTCGGAGAGCGGGGGCACCCCCACGATGGGGAAGCCCGTCGCGGGGTCGAAGACGGTCTCGCCTCTGGTGCACCCATCAGGGTAGGCGAGCAGCGTCTGCAGGTATGTCGCCAGCAGCCGCTTCGAGCCCGTCGCCAGCGCCGCGCCCAGCGCCTGCTTCAGTGCCCCGTAGAGCATGTCGTAGGCCGAGCGTTGCGAGAGGCCCGTGTGGTCCGGCTCGGAGTCCATCCGGGAGAGCAGCACCCGCTCCTCGTACGGGGGCAGCCCGGACGCCACGTCCGAGAGCCTGAGGAAGATGGAGTTCCCGATGAGGTGGAAGAGCGCCGAGGGGGCGAGGCCGGGACGCTCGCGCACCACCCTGCGGTAGCGGCGCCTCCGGCTGTTGCGCCCGTCCTCGACGGAGGAATCGTCGTTCTTGTACACCGTCTCCTCGGTGAACCCGTAGCGCTGGATCCAGCGCCCCTCCTCGTTGTGCCGGAACTCGGTCCGGATCTCCGGAGAGAACCGGTAGAGGAGGTGGAAGAGGGTGCTGGCATAGCCGCCCATCAGCGTGCCCGAGAGGGTGAGCGAGCGGCCGCACGACTCCGCGAGCACGCCGGCGGCGATGCCCTGCGCGGAGCCTCTCGCCTTGAACTCATGGACCTCGTCTCCGACGAAGAGGTCGAAGAAGCCCCGCATCCGGTGCTTGACGTAGTCGGCCAGGGGATAGCGGCGGGGGCCGGTGTTGTCGGCCTGCCACAACGGGGAGTTGCAGACGTCGCAGACGTGCCGCTTGCGGTTGAGGTCCGCCACCGAGAGGGGCACGCCCTCCCTGTCGAGCACCTGCGCGGCGCAGACGGGGCAGCAGGGGATGCGGAAGCGTTCGCCCGTCTCCTCGTCCCGCACCAGCCTGCCGCCCGCCACGGGCCACCGCTCATTGACGGCGGGCTGCCATCGGAAGGAGAGCTTGGCCCGCTCGCGGGACATGACCGCGAAGATGGGAGCGGTGCCGGGGAAGAGGCGGAGGCGTTCGAGGTCCGTGATGGAGGTGACGATGGCGGCGCGGGCGCCGGGGATCGTCTCCTCCACCTCGCGCTTCCACTTCCGTACGAGGTGCGGCGGGCAGAGCACCAGGACGCGCCTGAAGCCCGCCGCGTGGGCGGCGCTCGTTGCGATGAACGTTTTCCCTGTTCCCATCTCGCCGACGACGGTCGTGCCCTGGTGGGCTTTCAGCGAGAGGGCAGCGCCGCGAATGGCGTCGGCCTGCGCGCCGAGCGGTCTCCGGAGGAGTGCGGGGAGTGGAACGGTCTGCTCGGACGGCCGGTAGAGGGGCGGGTACGACTCCACCACCCGCTGGGCGATGGAGTCCTTGAACGTGTCGATGAAGGTCCCGAGGTTCATGGCGTCTCTCCTTGGGGGACGCGCACTCCCCCACGGACCCCAGGGACCCAGCGCCCCTGCGCAGGCCCTCCCCACGGGTGGCATGGCGCAGAGCACACCCTCCCGCCTGCCCGGCAAAAGAGTTAGTGTGCCGGGCAATGGGGCCCTGCGGCGTGCCCGCGGGGGCACGTCCTGGGTGTGGTGTGCTGTGTGCTGAGTGCCGGTGGCAGACCGCCTTCGGTACGGAATCGCGGCCTGTAAGTGGAAGGACTGCGGACGCTCAATCCGTCTCTTCCTCGAAGTCGTCGTCCTGCTTGTCCGCCGGAGTCCTGGGCTGGAAGGGGACGATGCCCTTGTCCCGCCTGGTCTCGGCCGCAGCCTTCGCGCGGTCGCTCTTGGCCTTCTTGACCATGGCAACGTGCTGGGAGTAGATGCGGCCCATGACGCGCGGCGGGATGTAGAGGCGCACCATGCCCTCTGGCGTGAAGGCTTCGAGGAAACCGTGGTAGCCCTCGTCGGTGCGGCAGGTCTCGACGACGAACGTCGTTACGCGGTCCACGAGCGGGATGGTCTCCTTCACGGTGCTCTGCCGCGTCTGCAGGCCGGGGAGGTTGGCGATGCTGCCGCGCATCCGGTCGATGATCGGCTGACCTGCCGAGGCCGCCGCGATCACCTGTTCGGTCATGCTCTGTTGGGTCATGGGTTCGTTCTCCTTGGTGACATCGGCTACGCTCTCTCCAGGTCGTTCATCCGCTGCAGGGCCATGACGACCTCGTCCAGCCTGCCGCGCAGGCGCATGAACTTTGCGGGGTCCGGCGGCATCTGCTTCAGTTGGCTCTCCAAGGCGAAGCGCTCGCCGGTCAGCCAGGCGCAGAGGCCGCTCCACCGCACCGCGCCGGGCAGGACGAACTTCATGTCCATCGCCACGGCCTCGTCGCACTCGGGACAGTGCTTGCCGTAGACGTATGCGCCGCTGCCGTCCTGGTAGACGTACAGCGTCGTCTCGACCTCGTGCTCACACTGCGGGCACTCGACGGTCGCGGGGTACTCGTTGGGTCTCATGCTCACGATGCCCTCCTTTGCTCTTCCTCTCGCGGTGCGCCGCACCGGACGCAGTGGCGGACGTCCACGCCTGCCACGCGGAAGATGTGGCCGTCCCTGCAGGCCAGCGGCTGGACCGCAGCGACCTTGCCGTCGATGCCGCACCACGCAGAGCGGTCGCCAGCCTCGTAGCTGTAGAAGCCGCAGCCCCGCGCGCAGCGCAGGTCGAGGCCGGTGAGCTCGCCGTCCTCGACGACCTCCTCCAGCGTGAAGTTCCTGCCGCCGCAGGCGGGACAGGTGATTCCCTTCAGGGTCATGGGGCCTCCTCCTTGGTCGTGTACCGGGCTACGCGGCAGCGGGGAGCGACTGGGCCGCCCGTGCCTCCATCTTGGCGGCCCGGTAGCAGCCGCTCTCCGTGTGGTACGAGCGGACGGGGGTGGTGGCGATCCGCCCGTCGACGACGTCGACCGAGGCGGTCTGCGCGTACGGCTGGCCGGGGAGGATCGGCTCCCCGCACCGGTCGCAGTTGAGGGGAAGGAGCGTGAGTTGGGGTTGGCGTTTCATGGTTCGTTCTCCTCTCCTGTACGGGAGTGGCGGCAGGCGGGGACCGCCTCCGGTGGGAGGTCAGCCCCGTGATGTGGATAGCGGGTGTGGGAACCGGCTATGCGGCGATGTCGGTAATCTCGCCGTCGTCGAGGCTGAGGGCGACCACGGTGGTGCGCAGTTGCTCCCGCCACGTCTCGGTCTCCTCGGTCTCCTCGACCAGCACCATCTCCTTGGTGGTGCGGCCCTTGACGAGGATGCGGCGGCCCTCAGCCTCGAGGCAGAGGTTGTCGAGGAAGCCCGCCGCGACCAGCATCGCCATGTGCCCGCGGCGCAGCGGCATCAGCGGGCGGGTGCGGGCGTCTCCCCTCGGCCAGAGCGCGTCGTTGATCGCGGCACTGGCCCACAGGCCGGAGCGCCGTGCCTCCGATGCGGCCGCTATCGGGTCGACCGTCCGCGTTGTGAAGAGCACGTCCCCATCCGGCAGCGGCGGGATGGTGAACTCCGTGTAGGCGCGGGAGGAGAGCTCGTCCAGCGACCCCGCCGCCCACTCGCGCACGCGCATCTCGGCGTGCACGTCGGTGTGCGGCTCCGTCTGGTGGCGGCCGATCAGCACCACCTGGTCGAACGCCTCCCGCTCCGGGTCGGGGAACGCCCAGCAGCGGAGCTGCCGGTAGTGGGAGGAGAGGTAGCGGGCCGAGACCTCCAGCCGCTGGCGGGGCACGACGAAGACGAGCACGCCGTTGTCGGCAAGGTAGCGGGAGGCGTGCATCAGGAAGGCGTGCTCCGAGCGCTTCTCTTCGTTGTCATAGTCGTACGGTGGATTGACATACAGCAGGCCGAACGCCCGGTTGGCGATGGAGGTCTGGAAGAGGTCGGCGGCCAGCACCCGGTGCAGGACATCTCCGGCCTCTGCGGCGCGGACGCGGTGGAGCTCCACGCCGTAGGTCTCGATGGGCATCGTGTGCGGCTGCGTCAGCCGTTCGGCGAGCTGCGCAACCGCCTCGCCCGCGCCGCAGCACGGGTCGAGGATGCGGAGCGTCTCCCCGCCACGGCGGCGGGAGCCGTAGGTCACGGGAGCGTGGATCAGCCCCGCGATCAGGTCGACGACGCGGGGCGGCGTCGGGTAGAAACCGCCCTTGGCCTGTCCTGCAAGTCTCATGCTGCAACTCCTAGTGCTTGGTTAGTGCCTGCGTCCGTGTCCAGAGCGACGTCTTCCGGTAGGGAGAGGATGCCCAGTGCGACCGCGCGGGAGAGGTCCTCCCGCAGCGACTCGGCGTCGGGCTTGCAGACGTGGGCGATGATGCCCACCGACTGCAGCGGGGTGATCTCCCCGTTCGAGACCCCCCGCCGCCAGAGCCACTCCGCCCAGGTGTGATGCAGGGGGAGCGGGCTGCGCCGGTCGAGGAAGCGGTGGTGGAGCGCCGCCACGTCGTCGCCCTCGTGCGCGAGCAGGAGGAAGTTGTCCTGCCCCGAGGCGAACTCGGCCCACTTCGTGTAGATGAGTGCGTGCCAGCCGCCGCTCGCGGGCAGGCGGGCGATCTTGGTCGTCCAGGTGCCGACGGTCTCCCGGGGGACGACGCAGCGCTGGTAGCCGCCGGAGAGCGCCATTCCGTCCGCGCCCTTGATGACGTGCGCGGGGTCGGGCGGCTGCTTCAGCAGCGAGGCCCAGATGGCCTTGAGCGCCGTCTGGGCGCCGACGACCGAGAGGAACCAGAGGCCGTCGGTCTCCGGGTCCCTGGCGAATGCGTCGGCGGTGGCGGAGAAGCCCCCGGCGGTGATGGTGTACAGCTCCGGCTCCGGGGTGGCGCCGGAAGCGGTTGGGTGCATGTTCTGCATGGAGGTGTCCTTTCGCGTGAGAGGTGTCCGTGTCCGGTAGGGCGGGTCAGAGCTCGAAGGGGATGATGCCCCTGTCCTTGAAGCTGACGAAGTCATCCCCGCCGATGACGATGTGGTCGAGGAGGTCGAGGTCGAGCACCCGCGCCGCGCGGTAGACCTCCTTGGTGATGGCGACGTCAGCCGAGCTCGGGTTGGGGTCGCCGGATGGATGGTTGTGGGCCATGATGAGGTGGGGAACGGCCCCGGCGACGGCGGGGCGCAGCACCTCGGCAGTCCTGATCGTGACGGAGTTGATGTTCCCCTGGTAGATGACGCGCTGTCCGACGAGGTGGTTCGCCGAGTCGAGTAGGAGCACGCGCAGTTGCTCCTGCGCCAGTGCGGCCATCTCGCGGCCCAGCAGCCTCTGCGCGTCGTAGGACGTGGAGATGACGGGCGAGTCCACAGGTCGCTCGGGCTGCGTCTCGATGCCGTAGCGCATGGCGATCTCGCTGAGCACGAGCGTGTTGGAGCGCAGAGCGTCCAGCAACGCCTTCGCTGCCTTGCCTGTAGGAATGATGGGGGGGTTGGCGGTGGTCATGGGGGCCTCCTTCGAGTGGAATGGGTCAAGAGACGAAGCGGGGCCGCTCCCGTAGCAGGAGCGGCCCCGTGATGCGCCGGGTTGGATGCGGGTGGCAGCCGCGCTGCGAGGGAGAAGCTTGCAGGGTGTTCCAACCCTTCGCGCGGACTGGGCAGGAAATCAGACGGGTGGTACGTTGGCTGAAACAGCAGCAGGGCTGCCTTGGTGAAGACAACCCTACGAAGGGGAGGCTCTCATGCCTTGGGATTCCACCCGGGAGCCGCAACTCCTGTAGTGCGAGTGGTCAGGGCGCTCCCGTGTGCCCAGTACGACTACTCTCCGGGCTTCACGCGATACAGGTTCGCAGCGCTGTATACACTGCTGGGCAAAGGGGGTGCAGCTTGAGAAACGCCCGCTACATCGTAGAGTCAATGGTGATTTGCCTTATCGTGGCGGCATTCTTCGTCATAGTGGCTGTGGGCTTGGTGGCCGCTGGCATTGACGCCACTCCGGCGTACTCCGCAGCCGTCGGGCTTACCATAACGGCGCTGGGACGCGCGCTGGATGCGCGCGAGGCCACACGCAGCAAGCAAGGGTGAAGCCCCCATCCTCGTCCCAAACGGGCGGGGTTCAGACGCCACAGCAGTCTGATTTCATCTACTGGGGGTATCTCCAGCGGCCGTGTGGGCCTAGAAGGGGTCGACGCCCGTGGCGACGGCGTGCCGGGCTGCGGCTTCCTCTTCATCGACGTGGCCGTTCTCTTCCCCGCTCCGCTCGCCGTTGCGGGAGTCGAGGAAGACGACCTCTGAGGCGTGCACCTCGGTGCGATGCCTGCGCTGGCCGTCCTCGGTCTCGTAGGTGCTCTGTGCCAGCGAGCCGCTCAGGTAGATGCGGTCGCCCTTGGCGACGTACGTGTTCACCGCCTCGGCCTGCTTCGAGAAGCAGACCACGTTGTGCCAGTCGGTCTCCGTCTCGCCGTTCTGGCGGCGGCGGTCGGTCGCCACGCGGAACTTGGTGACGGCGGTGCCGCTGGGGGCGTACCGCATCTCCGGGTCCGTTCCGACGCGTCCGAGCAGTTCGATCCTGTTGATGGTCCTTGCCATGGTGTGCCTCCTTGCACTGGTGACGTGGCGCGGCTGAGCCGCGCCCAGCGTGATGAACAGCGGGGCCGCATCCCGCGATGGGACGGCCCCGTGCGCGCTCCCGGGGGAGCGGCGGTGGATGCGGCGCGGTGCTCCGTCAGTCCCTGCACGTGCAGTGCGGGCAGGCGGCCTGCAGCCGCCGGAAGAGCGCGTGCGCCCGCTCGACGGCGCGGCGTCCGTCCGCGCTCTCCTCCGGTGCGGGGAAGAGCCGCGCGATCTCCTCGATCTCCGCCTGGAGTTCCGGCTCGCCGGCCTCCTCCATGAGGAACCACAGGTCGGCGAGCCCTTCCTCCACCCGGTCCATGAGCATCTGGCCCGTTGCGATCATCGGTCTTCTCCTCCAGTAGGGTGATGAGCAGTAGGGGCGCCTCATCGGAGGCGTCCCCATACGTCTGCCCGGTCCGGTAGCAGCCTGCCGTCTCAGGCGGCCGCGGGCAGATCGGTCTCGTCCACGGACGGGACCTCCTCAGGCTGGCTGGCGGCGGGTTGCGCCGCTGCCGCCTGCTGGACCTTCCGCGCCGCGCCCTCGACGAGCCTCGTGAGCTCGGCGACGGACAGGACGTCCAGGTCCTTGCCCGTCTTGCTCCGCACGGCGGCGCGCATCTGCGCCTCGCCGTAGCCCTGTGCCACGCCGAGGTCGACGAGCGTCCGGCGCAGCGACGGCGCGAGCGCTTCCGCCTCTCCGTCGCCGTAGAGGGCGTTCCCGAAACGGGCGCCGAAGCTCCGCAGTGCGCGCTTCAGCGCGTCGGTGACCGCGCCTTTGTACGCAGTCTCGTGCCCCTCGGCGCTGTCGTCGGCAACGGTGTGGAAGCCCACGTCGGTGCGCGGCGGTGCGCCGGGCACCATGACCCGCACCGTCGCCGCGTACGAGCAGACGCCCTGGACCTGCCCGGTGTCGGAGTTCACCCGCTCGGTCTGCCACTGCGTGACCTCGCCGACCATTTCGTACCCCCAGCCGCCGTATCCGAAGATCCGGTTGGCCTCATCGATGGCCGTGTGGCCCTCGATGTACGGGTACGTACCGCCCTTCCGCCCCTTGCGGTAGGAGACCAGCCCCGGGTCGAGGGGCTTCTCCAGCTCCCCCACGACCTTCGGTGGGAGGCTGTCCCAGAGCAGGTCGTGCGGGCTGTCGGGGATGGTGTCCTTGTGGACGCCGTTGTTCGATCCGTCGTGTACCGTTCCGTTCTGTGTCATCTCTGCCTCCTGGGCATCGTGTGGTGGGTGTCCTGTCGATGGGGCGCGGGCCTCTCACGGCGAGGGCCCGTGTGCGGGGTGAGCCGGACGGGGGAGGGATGAGCCTACGCGGCGTTCCGCGCCGCCTGCTTGAGCAGGCGAAGGAATGCCTCGTAGCCGCGGGGGCGCGTGGCGAGGCCCGCCACGTCGGCGACCTCACGCGGGAGGGTGACGACGGCGGCCCTGCGCCTCAGCAGCAGGGCGAGACGCTCTGCCGCCGAGCGGCCCGCGTCGTCCGCGTCGAACGCGAGGAAGATGCGGGAGCAACCCGACAGGGTTGCCGCGATGCGCTCGGCGCCCTGCGTGCCGAGCGCGGCGCAGGCGGGCAAGCCCCACTGGGCGAGCGCCAGCCAGTCGAACAGGCCCTCCGTGAGCACGGCCCACGAAGGCACCGGACCGAGCCGACCGGTCCCGAGCACCGGCTTGGGGCCGGGCAATGCCTGGAACCGGGGCGAACGCTCCGGCTCCACAGCGCGTCCGGCGAGCCACCGGACACGCCCGCCGGGGAGCAGGTCGGGGACGACGACCATCCCCGCGAACCGCTCCCCCTCAGCGGTGAACAGGCCCGAGTGCCTGACGCGCTCGGGCGCGAACCCCGCGTCAACGAGGTGGGTTCGCAGCCCGCCGCCCGGCGCGTAGCCGAGGCCGAGCCGGGCCGCCGTCGTGGATGAGATGCCCCGCGAGCGCAGGTACGCCTGCGCTTCGGGGCTGCGCCACAGCCGGCCGGCGTAGAACCGGGCGGCTGCGGTCAGCAGGGCAGGGTCGGGTGGGGGAATGGTTGTGCGCCTGGGCGGGGTCACCGGCCCCGGACGCACGAAGGCGGTGCTGGGAGCCGCCCCAGCACCGCCGTTCAGACGCGTGATCGCCTCAGGGAGGCTGAGGCTCTCGATGCGCTGGACGAAATCTAGCACATCGCCGCCTTCGCCACACCCGAAGCAGAACCACCGTTCCGAGTCGGCGTACACGGTGAAGCTGCCCTCGCTTTCCTCGTGGAACGGGCAGACCCCCTGGCGCACCCTGCCACGCCCGAGCAGCTGCACTCCGTACCGTTCCACGACGTCGCCCAGGGGGTGACGCCGCTTGAGCGCCGGCAGGTCGACCGTCGTCATGACGCACCCCCCGCCAGCGGGCGGAGCCCGCGAAGGCTCCGCCGCGAGATCCTCCGTCCGGTCTCCCAGCGCATGCCGAGCACGGCCAGCACCTCGAGCATCCCGTCCTGACCATCGGTGGGAGCGAGGACGGCCACCCGTCCGGTGCCGGAGCTGTAGACAGCGGCATCGCGTCCCGCGAACCGACGCCGCGCCAGATAAATCCACTCGCCGTACGCCCACCGCGCCTCGGAGACCGAGGCGTATGCGGGATCGAGACCGGCGAACGCGGCCAGAGCCCCTTCGAGGTCGCCCGCCTGGCGCAGACGCCGCGCGTCGTGCACGGTTTGCGCCACGCTCATCTCACGCTTCCCGCCGATGCCGACGAGCAGCGTGTCGATCACCAGTCCTGCCAGCTCCTCCAGCCTCCGCTCGGGCCGTTCCGTCACCATCCGGTCGTTGAGCCTCACCGTTGCCGTCGTCATCGGGTCCTCCTTCTCGTTGTGGTCTTGCTCCGGTTGCCGGTTCCCGCGAGCCGCAGGAACAGCAGGCCCGCCCATGCGAGGCCCGCCGCGTTCAGGGCGAGGAGCTCCCAGTTGCCGGTCAGCGGCATCGGCCCCAGCACCAGCAGCAGCACCGCCGCGATCGCGAACGGTCTCCGGCGCCTGCCCATGAATCCCACGGCCACCCTGGTCAGAGTCCAGACGTTCATTGCGCACCTCCTTGGCGTTTAACCACGTGAAGGGACCCCGGGTTGTCCCGGAGCCCCTTCTCTTCGCCGACGATTCGTCGCGGCCCTAGATGCCGTCCTCGTTCTCGCTCTCCTGGCAGTTGCGGCAGACCGAGAACCCGCGCGGGTACCGCACGGCCTCATCGTCCGGGACTCCGCAGTACGCACACTCGGGCGTATACCGAATCCCAACCTCCGGTCTCCCGGGTCGTCCCATGAGTCGAGCGACCCTCCCGATCAGTCCTGTCGCGTGCATGCAGCACCTCCTGGTGGCGTTGCCCTCCGCCCGGCATCCGTGGCGTCGGACACGCTCGATGGTGGTTGGCTGGCAGGCAGACTCCGCCCTGGGATGGATGCCTCTGGTTCAGGAGACGGAGCATTGGGTGTGCCCGGCATCGCACGCGGTTGGAACGCGGTGCGGGCCATGGCGAGATCGCGCGGAAGCGCCGTAGCCTCGCTTGGGGACGGGCGTCGCGCGGGCATGGAGAGGCCAGCCTGCGGCTCGTGCCGAAGACTGACTCGTGTGCTGACAGGTCAGGGCTTGAGGTGCGCTCCGACCTGGCTATGGTGAGGCGGTGCGCTCGACGCTCCGGCCTCTTGCGGTCCACGCTGCGGGCGAAGGACTGTTCACTTGCGCCTCTGCAGCAGCTCCCTCGTGGGCGGACGGTACGTCCAACCCGGGCGGACAGGGATCACGCCCCCAGCGTTATCTATGGCATTGGGAAACGCTGACAAAGCCAAACAACGGGTTCAGTATTGCCCGGGTCCTGAGCGCCGGGCACTGCCTTACGAGGTGGATCATGCATGAACCCTGTCGTAGGGGGCAACTCCCGCGCCGCTACTCCCACCAGATCCCCACGGTCAGCAGCCGGCGCACCCGCCGTATGCGCTCGCGCTTCTCCCGCTCGCGCCGCACGCGGTCGAGGGCCTTCCGCCGCCAGCCGGTCTGCCCGTCCCGCCACATCCCGCGCAGCGGCTCCTTCTCCGGCGGCAGCGTGAGCCCGTGCTCCTCCAGCAGCGCCAGCTCGAGCTCCCGGATGCGCTCTTCGGTGATGAGCCACGGCAGTCCACTGCCGCCGGGCTCGTGGTCTGCCCACAGCCTGCGCCACTCGTCGACCAGCGGCCACGCGGCGCCGTAGACATCCTCGTCGTCCGGCGCCGGCTCCCGGGTCACGAGGTCGGGGTACCTTCGAGGTCCCTCGTTCCCCGGCTGCGCGTCATCGTCCCCGCGCTCAGATGCCGCGTCCGCCGCCGCACGCTGACCACGCTGCGCCTCGATCCGTGCCAGACGCCGTCCCAGGCGCGATTCCAAGGCCGACAGCACCTGGGCGCGCTCTGAACGCAGCATCCCGGGGAGGCCGTTGACGGCTTCGCCCAGCTCCTGCACCGTCTGCATCATTTCGGGCAGACTCTGGACGGCATCGTGCATCTCCTGCACCATCCGCTCCAGCTCACCGACGCGCGACACCACGCGCTCGATCCTCTCCTCCTCCAACAGTCGTTCCAGCGCCCGCTCCACCCGCCGGGTCAGCCCTCCCGTTTCCAGGCACGCGCCCACGGTCCGGTGGTCCACGTCCAGCAATCTCGCGACTCCCTTGCGGCCCAGCTTGTCCGCCCGCTCGCGCAGCAGATCCATGAGCCTTTGGTCGTTGCCCTCCGCCTTTCCCTCTTCCTGCTCGACCGTCGCAACTGCTTCGTCCATCATCGCGGCCTCCTTCCCGGTGCGAGATGTACCCCTTCACTCGTAACCGCCTGTTGCTCGTCCCCACGGAGAGCGGGTGCAAAATGTCACTCACCGCTCTTGGCCAGGGCTCCCCGCGGTGGAACCAGCCCGCGCACTTAGGCGCTCGCTCGTCGAACGGCGCCATGCCCGTCCGATAGGCCGCGGCCTTGCCCACGACCCAGTCGCACCCTCGCGACAGAGGTCGAATCTCTGTACGCGTCCATGACGCCACGAAGTGCCGCCCGCTGGCGATGACCTGTAAAGGGATGCATCCATGACCCTCGAAACGGCATTGGAGCGAGGGCGGACGCGGCAGGAAGGAGGGACGAGATGTCCACCTATCGACGCTCCTCCGGTTGCCGAGGAGCGAATGGCATTGCAGGAGCTCCCTCCTTGCAAGTAGACGCAACAGCGAAGGAGCGATGCAGGTGGATGCACCTGCATGCCTCGTCGCACACGGAAGGGTCAGGACGCCACCAGCGACATAGGTCCATGCAGAGCGCACGAAGTCAGCACCGCCGAGTGTGCAACGAACCTGGGTTGCCGGCCGTCTGGCACGTATCGTTCTCCATGCGCGAAGCTCAAGGGCAGAGGGGCCTCTCGTCCAATGCGGCAGGCCCGGTCTTCAGCGTCGCGACGACGCGATCGGCAAACCCCGGGAAGGAGATAGGAGGAATCAGGTGTGGACTAGAACTCTTCGAGGGCTCAAAGTGCTCGGTGCGGTAATCCTGTTCTCGTTCGGCAACTACGCGCTTGGCGTCTTGTGGCCCCCTATTCTGTCTGGCTTATCGGGCCAGGGAGTGGAGTGGCCTCCAGAAATCTGGGGACTGCTGATCTCTGCCGTACTCGCGTATGGAGGATTGGCATCAGTCGCGGCCATGTGGCTCGACGAGAAGGGGCAGCGAACCACTCCGCCATCGGCGTGACTCGGACCCGGTACGGCGCCACGCCGTCGTTGTGGAGGAAGCAATCGTCAGCATCATTGCTCCCGGGGAGTGCAGTGCCGGCGAGGTCGAGTTCGGGTTGTTCCTGCCTCTCTCAAGTAGGATGATGACTGCGTGACCAGCTAGGAGTCATCAGGCGTACTGAGGGACTATGCCCAGCGTACAGATCAGAGATTCCGCTTCGACCCCAAGCATGGGAAGGCAGCGGTTATCCTGTGGTAGAGCAAAGAGCATAGTCTGCGCCCGACGCCAGCTGCACTTGATGTAGGGCAGCAGAGGGGCGCGGTCATTACTCTCGACTTGAGACCATCGCGCGGCAGTGTGCTACTGCACGGAGCATGCGTTCACACGGATCTGCCACGTCTGCGACCTGCTCGTACAAGGCAGACTGGCTTAGAGGAGACGGTGGGATGTACGAAATGGACTACATGCCCAAGAACCAGGACGGCCAAACGGTTCATCGCTGGTTTTGCTTATTCGCGTGGGCCTTAATCACCTTGATGTTCTCTGCGTTGGCTATAGACATTGCTGATGAATTTCTTGGCGCTGCCCTCATCTTCGCGGTCGTGGCAGGGTTGTGCGGACTAAAGGCCCGCCGGACATTGCAGGGGCTTCTGCCCATCCGATACACGATTGCGGGCTGCGTGTCAGGAGTATTCCGCCTTATAGTAATATTCTCAGGACTTACCGCGTTAATGGCGGTAGTACAAGCGTATGACGTTCTCTATTCCGATTTCCCAACTCAGGCTGCGGAGAGATTCGTTGCCAATTACGGTCCGCATGGCAACGTTGGTTTCTACCAGAACATTACGTCGTGGGGGATAGCCGCGTTGCTGCTTGCTTCGGTGTCCGGACTGACGATTTACGCATTTCGAATGGCAATGCATGCAGAGCGCATCGTTGTATGGTTAGTGAAAGAATTCATGCATGAAGTGCAGAACGACTACGGAGATTGCGTTCCTCTGAGGCCACGCTTGTCGAAATGGGAATCAAGGATGAACAAGACTCGCACACTGGGGCTGAGCAGAAGAACCGGCAGATGATGGGAGCCGGCGCCGCTCCGCGCCCAGAAGGATGGCATTCGCCGTGTGCCGGATGTCGAGGAGCGTATCTAGCGCCGCCGCCGCTGCGTTGATCCTGTGCCGGAGCGCCTGAATCGTCCCGCCCTCCGATACGGTTGGGCAGGTCGCCCCACCCTTCTACCCCAGCCTTTTCTTGTTCGCTGTTTCCTATACAGCAGGTCCAAAATTCAGCACGCGATTGGAAATTGGCGTCTTCTGATATACTCATATACTGAGAAGGCACGATGACTACTCAGACCGAAAGTTCTCCGCCCCCGATGTATCAGCCGGAAGGTCCGTTCGCGGGGCTCACCGGCCGTGGCCGGCGGCACTTGGTCATGCTCAACCGGGCATTCGACGGCCCGTTCGACGCCACGCAGGCGGCATCGGTGCTCGACACGGACCTTGACCGTGCACGTCGGCTGCTCGCAGCCCTTGCCAAGAGTGGGTGGCTCGCACGAGTGCGCAAGGGCTGGTACATCGGCGTGCCTCTCGATGCATCCGAGCCCGGGGAGTGGCGGGAGGACCCCTGGGTCGTGGCGGCGACCCTCTTCTCTCCCGGGTACATCGGCGGCTGGAGCGCTGTCGAGCACTGGGGGCTTTCCGACCAGATTTTCAACGTGGTGTACGTCTTCGCGGGACGTAAAGTCGCACCGACCCGGCAGACGATACAGGGAACCGACTACCTCGTCCGAACCGTGCCCGAACGGACGTTGTTCGGGACGCGTCGAGTGTGGCGTCAGCGCGTGGCGGTGAACGTGTCCGACCCCCACCGCACGCTCATCGACATCCTCGACGTTCCCGCGGCAGGGGGCGGCGTGCTGCACGTGTCCGAGATCCTGCAGGAGTACTTCGAGGGTGAGTACGCCGACCTCGCCAGGCTCTTCGAGTACGGCCACCGCCTCGGCAAGGGGACGGTCTTCAAGCGGCTGGGATACCTGACGGAACGGGCGGGCCTCGCGGACGCCGGCTTCATCGAGGCGTGCCGCAGTCGGATCAGCAAGGGCGTGAGCCGCCTCGACCCGGACGGCCCGCTGGAAGGGCGGATCGTTTCCCGGTGGAACCTGCGCATCAACGTGAAGCGGCTTGATTCCAGTGAGAGAGACGGAGCGTGATCTCCCGGGCCGATATCGTCGAGCGTGTTCGCCTCTGGGGGCTTCGCGAAGACGTGGTCGAGAAAGACTACATTCTCGGGTGGGTCCTTTGGGGCATCGGCACCGACCCCGAGCTGTCCCGCACGTGGGTGTTCAAGGGAGGGACGTGCCTCAAGAAGTGCTACATCGAGACGTACCGCTTCTCGGAAGACCTCGATTTCACGCTGCTTGAAGACGGGTCCACGGAGTCCGGCGAGGTGCTTGGCGCGGTAGCGCGCCTGCTCGATCGCGTCAACCAGGAGTCCGGCATCGACTTCACGGTACGCGAGCCGTTCTACCGGCCTCGGGCATCCGGCCGTTCGGCCGAGATGCGCGTCTACTACCGGGGGCCCAGGAATACACCGGAGGCGGCAAGCATCAAGTTCGACCTGACCAAGGACGAGGTCGTCGTCTGCCCGCCGGTGCTGAGGCCAATCAGCCACGACTACCCGGATGCGTTGCCCGCGCCGGGGCAGGTCCGCTGCTACAGCTTCGAGGAGGTCTTCGCCGAGAAGCTGCGCGCGATGGGAGAGCGCGCTCGCCCGCGGGACCTCTATGACATAGTCAACCTCTTCCGCCGGCGAGACTTCCGCCAGCACGGCAGGCTGGTCCTCGACGTGCTCAGGCAGAAGTGCGAGACCAAGGGCGTGCCCGTGCCCTCAGCCGAGGACATCCGCTCCTCGCCGATGTTCGAGGAGCTCGAACGCGAGTGGGAGAACATGCTCGCGCACCAGCTGCGGGCCCTGCCCGAGTTCGACCACTTCTGGGCCGAAGTGCCGAGCATCTTTGGTTGGCTCAATGGATCTGAACCCGTTGAGGAGCTCGAACCGCTGCCTCTTGGGCAAGACGAAGAGCTTTGGACGCCACCCCCGACATACTGGACGTCGGGCCCGGGTAGCCGCCTCGAGCCCGTGCGGTTCGCCGCCGTCAACCGCCTGTTGGTCGACCTCGAGTACGACGGGGGGCATCGACTGATCGAGCCGTACTCACTGCGCCAGACGAGGGCCGGCCACACCCTCCTCCACGCCATCCGTGCGGGCGATGGAGGAAGCCGGTCGTACCGGGTGGACCGCATCGAGTCCGTCAGGGTGACGACCGAACCGTTCATTCCACGGTTCGCGGTCGAGTTCCCGGCGGCGGGAGCGCTCCCGGCGCCGCCCTCCCGGAGAAGGTAGTTTCTCCGAGTCCCTCCACCAGCCGGACGAATCGCGGAGGGTACGTCGTGCGGTGCTCCGTCTGTGGGAACCCCTTCTCGCGCGTGCGGCGGAGCAAGTCATTGCGGCCTCACAAGGACCCGCGTGGCTGGAATTGCCTGGGACGGGTGGGCTACGTGGAGAGCGTGGCGTGATTTCCTGGGGAGAGTCTGTATCCCGTATGGTATCGCTGACCCGTTCCCCAATACCCGGAGTATGTCGAATAGGCCTGCGCGTCAACCTCGGCCGATGAGTCCTCATGGAGGCACTATGCGGGGCAAGTGTTGCTGCTAGACTACGGGGAGCCCCCATGCTCTTGCGTACTAGGAGAAATGACTTCATGGTAGACCCGAATCCCGCGAACATAACGTTGAGTCAGGAATGGAGCATCGGAGCACAACTAGGCGAGGGTGGTTTTGGGAGGGTATTCCTCGCACGATCAGTTCATGAACCCTCGGCGGTCGCAAAACTCGTCCCCAAGGCACCCGGTGCTGGTAGGGAACTGCTATTCGAGGACCTCAGAGACATTCCCAATGTGGTTCCAGTTCTCGACAAGGGAGAATGGAATGACTATTGGGTTCTAGTGATGCCCAGAGCAGACAAGTCACTCAGAGACTATATGGAAGAAGTAGGCGGATATCTATCGCCTCCTGAAACAATCGTAGTGCTCACTCACATAACGACGGCTCTGTCAGCGATAGAAGGCCGCATTGTGCACCGAGATATTAAACCTGACAATGTTCTCTTATTGGATAATCAATGGTGTCTTGCGGACTTTGGAATATCCCGATACGCGGAAGCCACCACTTCTCCAAGCACGCACAAGTATGCGATGACTCCCGCCTATGCAGCGCCAGAGCAGTGGAGGGGAGAACAAGCCACAAGCGCAACCGATGTGTACTCCCTAGGAGTCTTGGGTTACGAATTGTTGGCTGGTCGACCACCCTTCGAAGGCCCAGACTACAGAGGCCAGCACCTAGCGGCTAGCCCAGAGCGAGTAACGGGTATTCCTACCAAACTTCAATCGTTGGTTACCGAGTGTTTGTACAAGAGTCCCGAAGCACGGCCTAGACCGCGCAATCTATTGGAGAGACTACCTGGGGTTGGTTCGATTGCCTCAGTCGCTAGGCAGCGCTTGCAACAGGCTAATGACCTTGCTGTGCAAAGGAAGGCAGAAGCGGCTCGCCAATGGTCCTTGGCCAAGTCTGAAGCGGAGCGACGTGCGAGTCTAGGGCGAGACGCCAGTAAGTCTTTTGAGGCGCTTGTGATGTTGCTTCAAGACGCAATCGACGAACATGCTCCCGCAAGTACGCCCGCTCCTGGTCGGTCTCGTTGGGCATGGGCACTGAGTGATGCTCTCCTGATGGTAAGGGAGTTCAGGACCTCCACGAGGTCTTTTGACCTACCATTCGAAGTAATTGCGTATTCAAGTATCGAATTGCAGATGCTGCACCAGGGAAAGGACTATGATGGAAGATCCCATTCGCTATGGTATTGTGATGCGCAGGATGAGGGAATGTTTCGATGGTACGAAACAGCCCTTATGTTTAACCCACTTATCGGGACAAAGCTCAGTCCCATTGACCCCTTCGCTGTGGAACCAGGACGAGAAGCTGAAGCTGCACTTTCGCCGGCCATGGATATGTATCAAATGGCATGGCCGCTTACACCCATAGACCAAGGCAATGAAGACGAGTTCATTGAACGATGGATAGGCTGGTTTGCTGAAGCAGCGCTGGGCAACCTTAGACGCCCGACGAGTATGCCTGAGATAGACCCTATGGGCTCATGGCGACGTTGACTAAGTGTCAATCCTTCGAGATGACTTGAGTCTATACAAGGGGCAACTCAGCAATCTACTCCTTAGTGATGCCTGTACAACGTTCCAAATGGGGGAATCAATGGATGCCATAGAAATGTTGTCCGTCATATCAGGGTTTGTGGCGGCAGCAGCCGCCGCCATGGCGGCACTTGTTGCGTGCAACATGCTTAGGCTAGAGAGATTCCGGGAAACGAACAGAACTCTACTCCTAAAGCATGCATCAGAAGTTGAGCATGTGCAGAAGCTCATTGCGTCGTTTGCCAGAATCGCCGCGTTGGACTCGGCTCAATGGAATGATAGGCGTAATCAGGAGACAAACGAGTCAATTCTAGAGATGCAATTTCATATCTCGATCTTGGAGGCGCTCAACACCAGAGTATCTGCCAATGTCGGTCGTTGGACTAGGGCAGAGAGCCCTGACGGAAAAACAATTCCGCAAATAATATACTACCAGATCGGATACTTGCATTCCACTGGCCATGACGGTCGCACTGACTTCTTCAGATACAAGATGGAAGGACTCAAGACGATTCAAGACGAGATGTACTCGGAGATGACAAAAGAATGACGGTCGCTATCTCTACTCACTCGCAACGCTTACGACTCGAACTGTTCCCCTACGCTTCAGGTTGTGCGTGTAATGCCAGATCGCACGCGAGCTAGCCGACTTCCTTGCGCGGCCTGCCCCGCCGCCGGCGCTCCGCTCCCCAGAAGTAGACCGCGTTCGCGGTGCGGCGGACGTCGAGGCTCGTACCCAGAGCCTCCGCCGCCGCGTTGAGCCTGCGTCGCAGCGCCTGGGTCGTCTCGCCCTCCGACACAGTCAGCCTTCCGGCCTCCCCCGGAGCGACGCGCTGGATGTAGCCGACGTACTCCTGGATGAGGGCGGCGCGTTTTCCGGTAGCGCTTCTCGTCCGTGCCTCGCTGACCGGGACGATGTCGAACGTGGGCATGACGTCCACCTCCTGATGCCTTGCGGAACCGCCTGCGAGGTCCCTGACCGGGAACTATAGCGCAGCGCAGCCCGCCGCGCTTCCCCACGCACACGCACGCACCGGCCCTCGCGGGAGTTCCCGCGCGCACCCCCACACGAGCCATTACGGCTGTGTCCGCGCGCCCGCAGACTCGACTGCCGTCACAACCCTTCACGATGCGAAGGAGGCCACGTGCGACCGCAGCTGAACATCAGTACCGCAGGCAAACGAGTTCCGCTGGCGCTGATCGCAGCCCTGCTGCTGGCGGCGGTGGCCGCCGCGACCTCACCCAGCACCCTCCTAGCCCAGGAGGACGGCCCCAGGCTCGTCAATCACGACCGCGACTTCGTCGAGCGCAAGAAGAACGGGAACTTCGTAGCCCGCCCCGTCTTCGACCGCCAGGTCGCCGTCATCCACTACGGCATCCGTCACCCCGAGACCGGCGAATGGCTCAGCGCGATGTACCGGGTGCAGTCGAACGGCAAGCGGCTGGACGACGGCTGGGAGTACACATGGGAGTACCCCGCGTTCGCCGAGCAGCCTGACCTGCCGCGCGAGGAGGCGTTCCTGCTCGTCATGGCCGTCTCCGACGGCGCCAATGGCAGGACGTTCCACGCGGTCATCCCCATCTACCGCTCTTCCAGCCTGTGGGACCGCGTCCTCCAGGCGCTCGATCCCGGCAGGTGGGCGCGTGCGTTCGCCGGGTGGGTGGTCGACGGCATCTACCGCGCGCTATGCGGCGTCATCGAAAGAGCGTCCGGCGCCAACGTGTGCGAGGCATAGCCTCCCATGAACGACATCCTCACAGGCACCCCCGCGGAGCTCACCCACGGTCACGCCATCGTCGTCCAGGCGTGGACGGCGGTCTGGGCCGTCACCTCCGGCGCGCTCGTCGTCATCATCGGCTGGATCGGCCTGAGCCTCATCGTCTCCGAGCACCTCGGCAGGCCGCAGGCGGGCTGGCGTGAGCTGGTCCCCCGGCTCGTGCTGGGCCTCGTCGCGGCGGCCTCGTCGCTCTGGTGGTGCGCTCTCGTCATCGACACCGCCGACGCGGTCACGGGCTTCATCGCATCGGCGCTCGGCTTCACGGCATCGGACCTGCTCCGGGCGTCGGCCGACACCCTGATCGCGGCGGTGGGGGCCGGCAGCGTGGGCCTCGCCCTCTTGGTCGCCATGCTCTACCTCGTCTACGGCTTCTTCGTCCTCTACGTCGTCGTGCAGATGGTGCTGCGCATCGCGTTGATCGACCTGCTGCTGGCTATGGCCCCGATCGCGCTCGGCCTCTGGATACTGCCGCACACCGCCGGATGGGGCAGGCACTGGCTGCGCCTGTTCATGACGGCGGTTTTCCAGCAGGCGGTCCAGATCGTCGCGCTCTCGATGGGGTTCACGATGCTCAACGAGTTCGCGGGCATCGGCGCGTTCGAGCCCGCCCAGGACCTCATCTGGAAGCTCGTCCTTTCCGCGGCGTTCATCTACCTCGCCACGCGCGTGCCGACGCTGCTCGGCAACTCGGGCACGTTCGACGCCTGGCTCCACACCCTCTACTTCGGTCTTTCGCTCCCCATGACCGCGATGCGGGCCGCCCGCACGGTCGGGCCGATGCTCGCGGGCGCGGCGGGAGGGCCGGGCGGCATGGCCGTCGGAGCGATGGCTGCCGGCGGTGTCGCCGCCGGCGTCGGTGGTCTCGGCAGCGCGGCTGCGGGGGCGATGTCGTCGGGCGCGGGAGCAGCCACGGGAGCGGGAGCCTCGGGCGCAGCTGCTGCGGCGGGCGCAGGCGCAACCGGTGCCGGGGCATCGCGCTCCGCAGCGGATTCGGCGACCCCGCCGGGCTCGGGGATGGGGGCCGCCCCGAGGAGCAGCGAGGAGTAAACGCGGACACTCCCGGCGCGGATGACCCTCCGCGCCGGCCAATCACGCTGAAGGAGGCAGACCGATGTGCCAGTAGGGCGAGCGGACAGTGGAGCGAACGAACCGGACAGACCGGGCGGAGGAACGCCCGGCGCACGAGAGGAGTACACACGGAGATGGAACAACTCACGCAAACGATCTCGAACCTGGTGGGGATCCTGACCGGGCTTGGGGGAGCGGCAGCCGCCGGCTACTTCGTCTACGGCGCATACCTCTACCTGACGGCCAGCGGCGCCCCTCATCAGATGGAGCGCGGCAAGACGGCCATGATCACCGCCCTCGCGGGCGTCGTGCTGATGATGGTGGCCTACGGCATCGTCGACCTCGTCATCAGCGCCGTTGACAGACCCGCCGTCACGCCGTACGTGCCAAGCCCCGCCACCAGCTGAACACCACGCCCCAAGGAGGTTGGCCCATGAGAGAACATGAAGTACCGACGCACGTGCAGACCGAGGACAAGGTGCTGCTCTGGTTCACCTTCCCGCAGGTCGTTGCGATCATCGCGGTGGGGGCGCTCGCCTACGGCATCTACCACTACCTGCCCTTCGGCTCGTCCGAGTTCCGCATCGCTCTTGCTGCGCTCTTCGCGCTGGCCGGACTCGCGGCGGTCGTGGGACGGGTAGGGGGCAGGCGGCTGCCGGCCGTGGCCGCGGACCTGCTGCGCTACCGGCTGGCCGGCCGGTGCTATGCCGGGGTCCCTGCCGAGATCGTGCGCAGCGAGCCGCCCGCACCGCTCGATGACAGCCCCGGCCTGCTGCAGCACATGGCCGAGAAGACTCAGCGGCGGCTCCGCCGGATGCGCAGGGGGCTGAAGGCGCGGCAGGTCCGCAGGAGCCGCGAACGGCGGAACGGCCGCAGGGAACCGCGGCCGCAGC
Source organism: Dehalococcoidia bacterium (assembly GCA_965220655.1). Classification (GTDB taxonomy): domain Bacteria; phylum Chloroflexota; class Dehalococcoidia; order Lucifugimonadales; family Australimonadaceae; genus Bin16. The sequence goes on from CBDCQO010000008.1 coordinate 363,645, forward strand.
GCTGGTTCCGCAGCCGCCGTAAACCCGGGGACCGGGGAGACGGCAACGCCGGCCCTGCCATCATGCGGCGCGTCTCCCTGCTCGGGGTCATGATGCTGCTCGCGGTGGCCGCAGTGGCCGCGTCCGGCCCGCCGACGCCCGAGCCGACGCCGGGCCCCGGCACCCCGTACCCCCAGACCAGCCCCGACCGCTGGCGCAACGAGGTCCACTTCGACCCCGTCGAACCCGTCCCGGGCAGACGGCTCTACGTCGAGCGGCTCTCCGTCTTCGAGGAGAAGGCGACCGTGACGCTGCGCGCGGCCGCTGAGATCGACCTGCAGGTGCAGGCGTTCGGAGGTCCCGGGGGCAAGGAGCTCCACTTCTCCGGCAGCGCGGCAGTGGATGCGGGGGAGACCCTCTACTACACCCTTCCGCTCTCCGGCGACGCGCCGTCGTTCACCTTCGCCTGGGTCGACGAGCGCGGCCAGGCAGGGGCGGTCAGTATCGAGAGCGACCAGATCCCGCACCCCCTGCCCGTCGTGGAGGGCGAGCTCTGCGATGTCCGCGTGACGGAGGTCCGCTGGAGCCCCGGCACGCTCACCGGCAGACTGCAGATCGGCGAGTGCATCCAGTTTGCGGAGCACCCCATCGACCTCACCCTGGTCAACGGGGAGGAGCACATCGCAGGCCCCATGGTCATGAAGGCCAAGGTGACAGGCGTCTACGGCGCCGTCACGGTCTCCTCCGGCGAGGAGAGCACGACCGTCCACCTCCAGTCACCCGACAGCGCGCTCTTCCGGCTGCCCGTCCCGGCGGGCAGGCGCCTGCACGAGTTGAGCATCGAGGCCGTTCTCGAAGCGGGCCTCCGGGGCAACGCCCCGCCGCTGGTGACGCTCATCCTCATCCCGGAGCGGGAGGAGACCCGCCTGGTGCCGGTCAAGGTGCTGCGGCCCGGCACCAGCAAGACCGTGCGCGAGACGGTCACCGTGCAGAACAAGGACGGCACCACGTCCTCCCACGAGATCTCCGCGAGGCTCACCATTCCCAGCGAGATCATCACCGTTGTGCCCAGCGTCCTGATCAAACACGAGGAGTACATCGCGGCGACGGTGAACCCGAGGGGGAGCGTCTCCGGCAGCAAGGAGGAGACGCTGGAGATGACCTTCGCCATCGGCGCCGACGCCCCCTATGCGCCGTTCGTGCCGCCCCCGCGCGAAGAGGAGCCTCCGCCCCCCATCCAGACGCCGCTCAGCGACGACGAATCGCGGGGCCTCTTCGACCGGTTCGGATGGATCTGGCCGTGGTGAGGCGGACGGCGGTTGCACTGACGGTTTCCTGCGCGGCGGCGGTCTCCGCCGCCGCGCACCACGAGGAGGAGACGATGCTGGCGGCCTTCGACCGCGTGCTGACCGCGATGGCGTACGCGGCGGCCGGCCTCACCCTCTTCGCCGTCGTCTGGGCGGGCTTCGTCCTCATGGCCGAGGGGAGCGACTCGCGCGGCGCGGGCCGCGCACGCAACGCGGTCGCCGGGGCCGTCCTCGGCCTGGTGGTCGTCCTCTCGGCGAAGTCCATCGCCCTCGTTCTGCGCAGCGGCATCGTCCCCATCCCATAGCAACACCATACGAAAGGAGCACCACCGTGCGAAACCTCGCCGAACGAACGGGGCGCCTCATCCCCCGCGCACTGCGACGGTCCGACCCCGCGGCGCGGCAGCCGAAGGAGCCGAAGCCCCCGCTGCCCTTGCCGCTCTGCTTCATGCTCTCCCACCTGGAGGACGACGGCCCCGTGCGCCTCGACAACGTCAAGCTCGGCGTCTTCGAGGTGATGGGGCTTGAGCTCGACGAGCCGAGGCTCGGCGCGTTCGCCGGGGCACTCAACGCGCTCGACTTCCCGGTCCAGCTCCTGGTGCGCCAGCATCCCCCGGACCTCGGCAGGATGCGGGAGCGTCTCCGCGAGGCCGAGCCGGGCGACCTGCCCCCGCAGACGCGGGCGGCCTCGGACTCGCTGCGCGGCCTGCTGACCGGACTGGAGGGGCGCGACGGCATCCTCGACCGGCGCTTCTACGCCGTCTGCTCCTCCGACCGCGCCGGGGACCTGCGAGGGCTGCTGGGCAAGGCCGGGCTCGCCGCCCACCGGCTCACGGGCCGCGCCCTGCGGCTCCTCCTGCTGGCATCGACCCTCGGCGGCTCGCCCGCCGACAGGGACGAGGATGCCCCTGTAGAGGTGACGGCCAACCGGCGCGAGCTCCGCGTTGGCGCACACCTCGTCCGCTCGCTCCACCTCGGACGCTGGCCCCGCTCCCTCGTCCCCGGCTTCATCCAGGGCCTGATGGCCGCCGGAGCTCCCATGGACCTCGCCATCCACCTCGGCCCGATCCCCGCGGAGCAGGCTGCGCGCACCCTGGAGTGGCAGAAGGTGCGCTTCGAGTCCGCCCTCTCCCTCTCGCTGCGCAAGGGGCGCACCATGTCGCCCGAGGCCGAGATCGCGCTGGAGGACGTCACGCGCCTCCGCGACGACGTGCAGCGCGGGCGGGAGCGGCTCTTCCACGCATCCCTCTCCCTCACGCTCCACGCGAACGACGAGGAGACGCTCAAGGAGCTCACCCAGCGCGCGAGGGCGCACTTCGGCGCGACGCTCGGCAAGCTCGACGCCCTATCGTTCCGCCAGCGCGAGGGGTTGCTCTCGACGCTGCCGCTCGCGCTGAACAGCGTGGCGGCCTGGCGCACGCTGGACACCTCGTCGATCGCGCGGCTCTTCCCGTTCTCGCCGCCCGACCTCGACACCCGCAGCGGCACGCTGTACGGGATCGACCTGCGGGCCTGCTCCCCGGTCGTCTACGACCCGTGGGACGGCACGCACCTGAACGCCAACACCGCGGTACTGGCGCGCTCAGGCAGCGGCAAATCGTTCTCCACCAAGCTCGGCGTGCTCCGGGGGCTGACGAGGGGGATCACCGCCTACGTCATCGACCCCGAGGGCGAGTACGCCGACATGGCCCGCGCCGCAGGCGGCCGCGTCCTCTCGCCCGGCGTGCCTGGACAGGGCATGAACCCCTTCGTCATCGACCAGGGCGACGCCGAGGAGCTCCTCCTGCGCATCGGTAGCCTCAGGAGGCTCATCGAGGTGATGGTAGGCGAGCGGCTGAGCGCCGAGCGGCGCGCGGCCCTCGACCACGCGCTCGCGGGCTACTACTCCGAGACGCGGGAGCGCACCGGCTTCCGCGACTTCTACGCCTACATGCAGGACGGGGAATCGGAGGACCTGGCCAGGTTGCTGCGCCCCTTCGCCACCGGCAGCCTCCGCCACCTCCTCTCCGACGAGGGCGACGACCTGCTCGCCAACGAAGCGCTCGTCACCGTCTTCGACCTCCGTCTCCTCGAACCCGAGCTGCGCCCCGCGGCGGCGATGGTCTGCACCGAGACCGTCTGGGCTGCGGCCGCGCGGGACCCCAAGCCCCGCCTGCTCGTCGTCGACGAGGTCTGGTCGATCATGCAGCACCCGGAGGGCGCGGCGTTCATGGTGTCGATGGCCAAGCGGGCGCGGAAGCACCGGCTCGGGCTCCAGTTCATCACCCAGGACGTGCAGGACCTCCTCTCCGAGGACACCTCGCGCGCCATCACCGGCCACTCGGGCAGGGCGCTCCTGCAGAACGCCGCGTTCAAGCTCCTGCTGCAGCAGGACGCGGCGGCCATCTCCACGGTCGGCGACGCCTTCGATCTCCCGCCAGACCTGCAACGCTGGCTGCTCTCCTGCCCCAGGGGCGACGGCCTGCTGCTCGCGCGGGGCGGGCGTTTCCCCGTCCGCATCGAGGCCACGCCCGAGGAGACCGACGTCATCGAGTGGAAACCCGGGAGGCGCGAACACGTCCCGGACCCGGAAAGGAAGGATGCAGATGCAACAGCAACGCGAAAGCAGCCCCGCCGGGGCCGGCGCACCGCAGGAACCTCCGGCGCTGCTGGCAGTGACCCCGCCGCGCACGGGGGAGCGCACGCTCCTCGGCGTCGAGAACCTCCTCGCGTCCATCGCGGCGCCTGAGCCGTTCTCCCTCGAGCTCGCCGGGGACACCAACGGCGTCACCCTGTACGCCCGCTGCCAGGACGGCCGGGCGATCAGGGGCCAGATCGCGGCTCACTATCCGCAGGCCCGGATCGCGGAGGTGGCCCCCGCGCACGACCCGCTGCGCCTCGACGCCGGCGAGCAGGCGTGGACGATGAGCCTGCGCTCCGCGGGTCCCGAGCACGTGCCCCTGCGCATCTTCAGGGACGCCGACCTGACCGACCCCGGCTCCGACCCGCTGATCGCGCTGCTCGGGGCGCTCTCCGGCCTGCACGAGGGTGAGCGCGTCGTCGCCCGCCTGCTCCTGCGCTCGCTCGGGCCGCACTGGGCGGAGCACCACCTGCGGCTCCTCAACGAGCGTCCCGGCCCCGGGCCGGGGCAGCCGACATACGGGCAGTACGCGGGGACGCCGCAGGGCGGGGGACTCGGCATCGCGCTGCTCGCCATCGGCGCCTTCGCGGCGCTCAAGGGCTACGAGTGGGTCCAGGCCGGAGAGCCGTGGAAGGCCGCCCTCCTCGCGCTGGGAGCGGCTGCGGCCATCGCCGTTGCGGGGTGGGTTAAGGCCCGCTTCTTCAAGCGGCCGCCCGTCTACGACCAGAACCTGGTACGCGAGAAGGTCTCCCGCATCGCTTTCGACGCCGAGGTCCAGGTGACCGCCATCCTGCCCCCGGACGCCTCGCCGGAGCGGGCGGAGGAGCTGCTCGCCGCGGTGGCCGCCGCCTACCGCCACTACGACAACCCCGCAGGGGCGAGGTTCGCCGTGGGGGAGGTCAGGCCGGCCCCCGTCCTTGACGTGGGGCTGGGGCCAGCGCCGAGGGGCTTCTTCGGCAGGCGCAGCGTCATCGGCGTCCGGGAGGCGGCCGCCCTGTGGCACCCGCCCGGCCCCGGAGACGAGTCGCCGCTGGTCGAGCGCTCCGGCTCCCGCGCGCTCGTGCCCGGCGCCCTGGACGCGGGCGGGGGAGCGCCGGTGGGAGACACGACCTCGGGCAGGCCGCGGGAGATCCGCTTCCCCGCCGACCTGCTCCGCCGCCACCACCTCTACGTCGCGCGCACCCGCATGGGGAAGTCGACCCTGATGCAGCACGTGGCCGTCCACAAGATGCGGGAGAAGGCGGCAGGGCGCGACCCCGACGCCGTTGTCGTCGTCGATCCCCACGCCGACCTCGTCGGGGACCTCCTCGAACACGTCCCGGAGGAGATCGTCGACCGCGTGCGCCTCATCGACCTGGCCGACGAGACCGGCGCGGCAGGCATCAACCTGCTGGACGCGCGGATCTTCACCGACCGCGACCGCACTGCGGACGGGGTGGTCCGCGTCGCGAGGGGTCTGTGGGAGCAGTGGGGGCCGCGCATGCAGTCGATCCTCGAGCACGTCGTCAAGAGCCTGCACGAGGCGAACCTGCACCCGGCGACCGACCCCGACGACCAGTACACGATCCTCGACGGGCTGCCCCTGCTCTCCGACGCCCGGTTCCGCATGCGCGTGCTCGCGAAGGTGTCCGACCCCTACCTCCTGGAGTGGTGGGCGCGGGACTTCGGCGGCTGGCGCCGCGAATACCGGGCGGAGGCGCTCGCCCCCGTGCAGACCCGCCTCGCCTACTACGCGTCGTCCAAGCGGGCGCGGGCCATCCTCGGCCAGCGCCGCTCCACCTTCGACCTGCGGCAGACGATTCTCGACGGCGGCGTCCTGCTGGTCTCGACCGCGCAGGGCGCGGTGGGACGCGACGTCGCGGCCTTGGTCGGCGCATCCCTGCTCAACCTCGTCGACGCCGTCGTCCGCGAGCAGGGGAGCCTGCCGTCGGCGGAGCGGCGGGGCGCGTTCGTCGTGGTGGACGAGATGCAGTCGATGTCGGGCGTCGACTACGAATCGATGCTCTCGGAGCTCGGCAAGTTTGGGGCCTCCTTCGTTCTCGCCACGCAGAGCCTCGCCAAGCTAGACGACCTCTCCCGCACGATGCAGGACACGGTCCTCGCCAACATCGGCTGCCTCGCCGTCTTCCAGGTCGCTGGCTCCGATGCGCGGCGGCTGGTCTGGGAGCTGGGGCGCGAGCGCGTCTCCGAGGACGACATCACCTCGCTGCCGGTGCACCACTGCTACGT
>CBDCQO010000009.1:0-5860 GCA_965220655.1 Dehalococcoidia bacterium
CAGACGGTACGGAGGTGGAGCGTGGAAGTGTTCCGGCAGGTGGCGGCGGCGTTCGGCAGGCGCGGCATCCCGAAGGGGATGGAGGAGCGCGTCCCGCCCGGCCAGTACGTGACGCCGAAGATGCCGGTGATGAGCATGTGGCCCACGCCGCACATCGATCTCGACACTTGGCGGCTGCGGCTGTTCGGCGAGGTGGAGCACGAGACGGAGCTGACGTGGGCGGAGTGGGAGTCGCTCGCGCAGATCGAGGTGACGGCGGACTTCCACTGCGTCACGCAGTGGAGCCGGCTGAACGTCGGCTGGGAGGGCGTCCCGGCGTCGCGGGTGCTGGAGATTGCGCAACCGACGGCGTCGGCGCGGTTCGCGATGCTGCACTGCTACGACGGCTACACGGCGAACATCGACGTCGAGGCGCTGGGCGAGCCGGACGTGCTGTTCGCGCACCGCATGGACGGCGCTCCGCTCGAGGGGCAGCACGGCGGGCCGCTGCGGCTGGTCGTGCCGTCGCGCTACGGCTGGAAGAGCGCGAAGTGGGTGAGCGGGGTCGAGTTCATGGCCGAGGACCGCGCGGGCTTCTGGGAGGGGCTGGGGTACCACATGCGCGGCGACCCATGGAGGGAGGAGCGTTTCTCGGGGTGGCGCTAGGGGACGCCTGAGAGATGCTTCGACTCCGCTGCGCTCTGCTCAGCATGACAACCCCACCCATGCCAGCCCCACCGCGTGCGCTGCCCGCGTACCCTGGATTCCCGCCTTCGCGGGAATGACGGAGTAAAGACGCTAAACGGCGAAGGTGTCCAGCAAGGCCTCGGCCGAGCGGGTGGTGACGCGCTCGCGGACGCCGCCCATACGCTGGTCGAGCGAGGGGCGTGAGTCGTCCTGGTAGATCACGCCGAGGGGCACGCCGCCCTGCTCGATGACGTCTCGTGCGGCGCTCTTGCTGCTGCTGTCGTGGTCGTCGGGGATCTCCCAGGCCAGGGGGTCGATGCCCTTCGCCTTGTTGCCCTTGAGGAGGGCGTAGGTGTCGTTGTAGGTGGTGCAGGGAGAGTTGACGTGGACGATGGAGAAGCCGTTGTGCTCCATGCCGCGCTTGATGAGTCCTGCGAGGTCCCGGGGCTTGGTGGAGTAGCCGGAGGCGATGTAGGTGACGCCCAGGGTGAGGTAGAGGTCGAGCGGGTTGAGGGAGGACTCGAGCTTGCCGTAGGGGGTGGAGCTGGTGACGGTGTCCTCAACGGTGGTGGGGGACGACTGTCCCTTGGTGAGGCCGTAGACGCCGTTGTCCATGATGACGGCGCAGATGTTGAGGTTCCGGGAAGCCTGGGGCGCGATGTGCTCCATGCCGATGCTGAGGAAGTCGCCGTCGCCCGCGACGACAACGACGTTGAGATCCTCGCGCGCCATCTTCACGCCGAGGGCGAGCGGGAGGGAGCGTCCGTGGATGCCGTGGAAGCCGTAGGGCTGCTCGCCCTCGTACAGGTGGACGAGGTTGCCGGAGCAGCCGATGCCGGCGACGACGACGTTGTGGCTCATCGGTATCTCGCGCTCGATGTTCCAGTCGCGCATGGCGAACTCGAGAGCGCGCCGGACGCCGAAGTCGCCGCATCCGGGGCACCAGAGGAAGTCGTACTCGGGGTTCTTGGCCGTTCCTGTCATGCGTTCACCGCCTGGGGTTGCCCGGCTCCTGCCAGGCGCGCTTTGATCCGCTCGCCGAGTTCCGTGGGACGGAACGGCAAGCCCGTGTACTGCGTGATGGCCTCCGCCCTGACGCCCTGGGCGCGCAGGACGCTCGCGAACTGTCCCTGGTAGTTGAGTTCAGGGACGATGACGAGGTCCTTGGAGCGCAGCTCGTCCAGCAGCGCCGTGGGCAGAGGATTGAGGAACATGGTGTAGTACCACGCGATGTCGACACCTGCGCTCCGGAGCTGCTGGAAGGCTTCCAGCGTGGGGCCCTTGGAGCCGCCCCACGGGATCACGGCGACCGACGCGGACGCGTTGTCGCTCTCGTAGGTGCCTTCCAGCAGTTTGAGCTTGCCGAAGCGCCGCTCGGTCATGTGGATGTGGTACTTGGCGAGGTGGGTGGTGTCGCCGTAGATGTCGTGCTCGGAGCCGTTGGCGACGTAGGCGCCCGCACCGCCGGGCACGGGGAAGGCGGAGATCTCCTGCGACTCGTATCGCAGGTAGCCGTTCTCTCCCTTGTAGACGTTCCTGCTCTCGACCGGAGTTGCGGCGAGGTCAGGCTTCGGGATGTTCTGGGCGCGCTCGGCGAGCGAGTGCTCGCTGAGCAGGATGACGGGACCCTGGTAGCGCTCGGCCCAGTTGAAGGCGTGGACGGTGGCGAAGAAGCACTCCTCCACACTGCCCGCGGCGATGACGGGGATGGAGGAGTCGCCGTGAGCGGGGCTGAGCGCAGCGTTGAGGTCCGACTGCTCGGTCTTAGTGGGGAGGCCGGTGGCAGGGCCGCCGCGCTGCACGTCGACGATGACACACGGGATCTCGGCCATCCAGGCGAGGCCGATGCCCTCTCCCATGAGGGTGAAACCGGGGCCGGACGTGGCGGTCATGGACTTCTTCCCGGCGAAGCCCGCGCCGACGATGCCAGTGATGGCTTCGATCTCGGAGCTGGCCTGGTAGGCGAACTTGCCCTCGCCGACGAGGTTGCGCTCCATGTAGACGAGCACGGGCGTCGCGGGGGAGATGGGGTAGCCGAAGTAGAAGTCGATGCCGGCGTGCAGGGCGCCCACGGAGAGCGCGTCGTTCCCCTTGATGAAGACCTGCTCGTAGTCCGGCTTCTCGGGCTCGCCGAGGTCGCTGATGGGGTCTTCTTCCGCGAGGTGGGCGAGGCCGAGGTCGAGGGCCATGTGGTTGGCCTCGACGACCTTGTCGCGGCCCGCGAACCGCTGGGAGACGAACTCCTTGAAGTAGTTGACGGGCATGTTGATGAGCCTGGAGAGCCCGCCCATGACCACCATGTTGGCTGCCCGGGACTCGCCGGTCTGCTTGGCGAGCTCGTCGAAGGGAACGGTCACGCAGCGGAGGTGCTCGTCGGGCAGGGGCGTTACGGAGGGATCGAGGAGGATGATGCCTCCGTCGTGCACCTCGGTGCGATGCTCGTGGTAGGCCTCGTCGTTGAAGGCGACGAGGATGTCTATGGCATCGCCTGGGCTCTCGACGGGGGTGCGGGAGACGCGCGCCTGTGTCCAGGTCGGGCCTCCAAGGATCTGCGAGGGGAAGGTAGCGAAGGTAAGCGCATGGTAGCCGACGCCGGTGGCAGCCCGGGCCAGCATCTCTGCTGCGGTTACGACTCCCTGGCCACCTTCGCCGGCAAAGCGGACGATAATCTCACTTCGGCTGGCCATCGTCTCAGTCCTCCGTGTAAGCCTCCCTGACTGCTTCCTGTCAGATGAGCCCGGAGACGGGTGGTTTCGCAGTCAGGCGCCGTGCGCAGCGAGCGGCCAGGCTGACACACGCCAAATAGGTAGGTTACGGAGCGCAGGGTGGGGTGTCAATCGGCGCGATGCGGTGAAGGCGTCGATGCAATATCAAGGTTCCCGCGCTCCAGGATTAACAGAGTGAACGATTCAGTCATCCACGGGCGTTCAGCGAGGCGGAATCCTCTATCCCGACAAGAAGGCATGATTCGCGTCCTTCCGGTCAGATGAGACGGGGGCTTCAAGGCCGCGCCGCCTGTGAGCGGTCACGAGCGCGCGCGTTGACACCGCAGAGAAGCCAGCGGTATGCTCGCCCACAGGCGCGGAGTCCGGCGAGAGCCGGATTCTCGAAGCGAATCAGGCATCTGGCGCGGATGCTGTACCTGCTCTGCGTCCATGCAGCCCCGCTCCGCATCCCCCAATGGAGAAGGGGCTGATTTATGCCTGATTACGCCCGGACAACGGAGGGAGGCTGCATGGCCCAGAAGGAGATCGAGCTTAAGCGCGGGCTCAGGGACGTCTACTTCGAGTCCACTGAGTCCAGCCTGGTCATCGGCGACGTGGGCCGCCTCATCTACCGGGGCTACGAGATCCACGACCTGGCCGAGCACGCGAGCTTCGAGGAAGTGATGCACCTCATGCTCGTGAAGCATCTCCCGACACGCGCTGAACTGGACGAGTTCGACGCGACACTCCGGAGCAGCAGAGCAGTACCGCAGGAGGTGCTGGAGGTCATCGAGCGCGTGAAGGACGCTCATCCCATGGACGTCCTACGCACCGGCATCTCCGCCCTGGCAGCGTTCGACCCCGAGGTCGACGACATCTCCCACGAGGCGACGCTCCGGAAGGGCCTCAGGATCACCGCCCAGACACCCACCATCATCGCCGCCCACCACCGCATCCGCAGCGGCCAGGCCCCGATCTCCCCCGACTCCTCTCTCTCCCACGCAGCGAACTTCCTCTACATGCTCCTCGGCGAGCGTCCCGACGACGAGACCGCCCGCCTGATGGACAAGGACCTCATTGTCCACTTGGACCACGGCTCCAACGCCTCCTCCTTCGCAGCCCGCGTCACGGCGAGCACGCTCGCCGACGTTCACGGCGCGATCGTGACCGGTCTCGGCACCCTCAAGGGCCCGTTGCACGGCGGGGCCGCCGAGGGCGTGATGAAGATGGCGCTGGAGATCGGGGAGGTCGACAACGTCGAGACGTACCTCGCGGGCAAGCACGAACGGCGCGAGCGCATCATGGGCTTCGGGCACGCCGTCTATCGCGCGGAAGACCCGCGGGCACGGCACCTTCGCGAGGGCTCGCGCCGCTTGGCGGAGAAGATGGGGGACCCGAAGTGGTTCCAGATACTCAGCCGTGTGGAAGAGCACATGCGCCCCTACGCGGAGCGCGGGATATGCGTGAACGTGGACTTCTGGGCCGGCTCCGTCTACTACCTGCTGGGCATACCGGAAGACCTGTTCATCTCCATCTTCGCCGTTGCGCGGGTGCCCGGTTACGTTGCGCAGGTGCTGGAACAGCAGGACAAGAACATGCTCATCAGGCCGCAGATGAGATATGACGGACCGATAGACGTCGAGTTCGTTCCCATAGACCAACGAGGATAGACTCTGCCAGGAGAGGGAGGCACGGAGCGTTATGACCCAGCAGCAGGGGATCGAGATTGCCGAGGCGGAGCCCGGCTGTGCGCATCATTGGGCTATAGAGAGCCCGAACGGGCCCACCAGTTACGGCACCTGCAAGCGGTGTGGGGAGACCCGCGAGTTCAGGAACTCCATCAAGATCACCAGTTGGGAATCGGAAGGCAGCCACGTCAACCGCAACCCGCGCTAGCCGCTACAGCGGTTAGCATCACCCCTGTCACGGCGCATGACAGGTCTGTTCACTCCCACCGGCGCTGACGCCGAAGCCCGCAGACGCATCGCGCTGCGCGGCCCCATCACGTTCGCAGAGTTCATGGAAGTCGCGCTGTACTGGCCGGACGGCGGCTACTACGCGTCGCGCCGCTCCTTCGGCCCCCTCGGCGACTTCTACACCGCACCGCTCGCGCACCCTGCTTTCGGAGCACTCGCCGCGCGGCAACTGCTCACGATGTGGCGTGCGCTCGGCAGCCCGGCGCCTTTCAACGTCATCGAGGCAGGCGCGGGAGACGGTACGCTCGCGCTGGACGCGACCGCGCATGCAGCTGCGCTCGAGAGCGGTTTCCCGGACGCGCTGGCGTACACGGCGGTCGACCTGCGCGAACCGCCGCCGGACTTCCCGTCCCGCTGGATACGCTCCGGGGGCGTCCCGGCGCTGGGCGGGTACGGGGTCGTGCTTGCGAACGAACTGCTCGACGCCATGCCACTGCACCGCGTTACACAGGAGGGCGGACAACTGAGGGAGCTGTTCGTGGACGCCGCACCGGAGGGCGGCTTCATCGAGGT
>CBDCQO010000010.1:0-19967 GCA_965220655.1 Dehalococcoidia bacterium
AGCCAGGGCAACATGCTCCGCAAGGGAACGGAGATGGTCGTCCTCGCGGGCATCGCCGTCGCCGCCGCGTACGGTATCGGCACCGCCGTCGGCATCGCCGTCTAGCCCGCCTGCGCCGCCCGCACCGCCCCCAGCACCTCCTCCGCCGTCACGAGCCCCTCGTACCGCGCCGAGATGCGCCCGCCGCCGTCCACCACGAACGTCCACGGCTCCGACGGCAGACTCCACTCCAGCATCTCCGCCGACGGCGTAAGCCGTCCCTCGTTCCGCGCCGCGTCGAGGTCCCACGGTTCGATGTGGATGACCTCCACTGTGCCGCCCAGCTCCTGCTGCACACGCTCCAGCGTGTCCGTCACCGGCCCGCACAGCGCGCTGACGCAGAACCGCGGCGATGCGAAGAACACCACGAACGGCTCGCCTGCGTCGACCGCCTCCGCGACCGACACGTTGTGCAGAGCGTCGCTCTCCACTTGGCGCGTCGAGATCTCGGTGAACGGCGCGTCGTGGATCGTCAGGTTCTCGGTGCGGGGCGCTGCCTCCCCGACCATCGGCGCCTCGGCCTCCGCCTGCACCTGGAACGCCGTCCCCTCCGTGAGCGTTCCCCCGTCCACCGCGAACTCGGCGCCCCAGATGCCCGGCGACGGGAACGTCATCTCGTCCACGACGTACACACCCGCGTAGTCCAGGTGCAGGTGCACCTCGCCGTCCTCGTGCACGTGCGGCGTCACGCCTTCCACCTCGCGCCACGCCGCCTGCGCCTCCGCGTGGAACCGCGAGTCCTCGCCCTCCAGCTCGAAGAAGCGCACCGACACCTCGGCCCCCTCGAGGAACGCCCCGTTCTTGTCGACGAGCGCGAAGGGAAAGCGGTTCGGCTCGGCCCCTGCCACGAACTCCGTCGCCGCAACGATGCCGCTGTACACCGGCGCGGGCGGCTCTGGTTCCCCGCCGCACCCGGCCAGCACCGCCGCGACAGCCACCGCTGAAACGAGGAACAGGCCCAGCCGGCGGGTGCAAGCGCGGAACCCGCCGGGCTGCTTACGCGTAATATCAGGTAGAGGCATAGCCACCGGGGAGCACACTCATGCGCATCGTCTCCGCCATCATTCTAACCGTCGCTCTCGCGCTCGCTCTTGCCGCATGCGGCGACCGCAACGCCGTCACCGGCACGATCACCTTCGACGGCGACCAGGCCATCCCTGGGGGCGCCGTCCTCGAGGTACAGCTGCGCGACGTCTCCTACCTGGACGCCGCCGCGCCGCTCATCGCCTCCCAGACCATCGAGGACCCCGGGCGCTTCCCGGTCGACTTCTCCGTTCCCTACGAACCTGACGATATCGACCCCCGCGCCGTCTACGGCCTGCAGGTCCGCGTCACCCTGCACGACCGCCTCATCTTCATCAACGACACCGCGTTCGACGTCCTCACTCGCGGCAACCCCTCTCGCGGCATCGACATGTGGGTCATCGCCGTCGACGGCTGATGTATCCTCCGCCCATGGCCACGTACGACCCCGCCGCCCGCTACGACGTCGTCTCGCAGGACGCCGAGTACCTGCGCGTCGACAGCGAGTCGCTCCTGATGACCGTCCACCGTCCGGTGGGCGAAGGGCCGTTCCCCATGCTCCTCCGGGCGCACGGCGGCGCGTGGAACACCGGCGACCGCCTCGCAGCATCCCCCATCGACACCCAGCTCGCCGAGTGCGGCATGGTCGTCGCGGCGCACGACTTCGGCCTAGCGCCCTCGTACCCGTATCCCGTGCAGGTCGCCCAGACCAACTTCGCCGTGCGCTGGCTGAAGGCCCACGCCGCCGACTTCAACGGCGACCCCTCCTGCGTCGGCGGCGCGGGCGACTCCAGCGGCGGCCACACCATCCTCCTCACCGCGATGCGCCCCAACGACCCGCGGTACGCTGCCATCTCCGCGGACGGCATCGGTGATGACGCTGGCCTCGCCTTTCTCATCGCGATGTGGACGATCGTCGACCCGCTCGCGCGCTATGAGTGGGCGAAGGGAGCGCCGGTCGAACGGCTCGTCCGCTCCACCGAGAACTACTTCCGGCCGTGGGACGCAGTCCACGAGGCCAACCCACAGCAGATACTCGACCGGGGCGAGGACGCGGTCTTGCCGCCGCTGCTCGTCGTGCAGGGCACTGCCGACGGCAACATCCCGCACCAGATTCCCCAGCGCTTCGCGGAGTCCTGGAACCAGGCGGGCGGCCACGCCGAGTACGAGGCTTTCCCCGGCATGCCGCACGGGTTCGCGCGCGACCCCGGCCCCGAGTCCGACCGCGCCATCGCCCTCATGCGCTCATTCCTCGCGCGCCAGATCAACGGCTAAGGTCATCGTCATTCCCGCGCAGGCGGGAATCCAGGGAGCGGCGCAGCGAGCCGCTCATGGGGAGTGTGGAGTGGGGATTGTCATTCCGAGCGCAGCGCAGCGGAGTCGAGGTATCAGTAACCAATCACGCACAGGGAGAAGGGCATTTCTACACGAGAGTGGGCGTAGAGCGCTTGTGCCACTGCGACAGTATTGTTATAAGCATAGCTTGTAGTGATTCGCTTGCCTGACTGGTAGTGATATGCCTGTGGTACCGCAAGAATCAAGTATGTCATATCCACCATGACGAGGGCTTGGACCAAGTCTCGATAGATTGCGTTGCTCTGCCAAGCTCGACCTGCCTCGATTTCAAGACCTGCTAGCCACTTCGGGTGCCAAGCGTCGACGTTATATTGGAGCTCAGGCTGGGCATTCTCTCCGAAAAATACTGGCCGCTGTATCTTGTCTCCTTGTCGTTTACTGGCTTCCACTTCGAATCCAAGCGTGATGAGGTCAGGGCGAAGCACTTCGAGAACTCTATCGCTTGTCAGTCCCTTCTTGAGATTGGGAGTTCCTATTTCAGCAGCATGGTTCTCGAAGACCTCCACTAGGCCCCTTGCAAATCTTGGTGGTGTGCGTGTGCGTGGGAACGTTGAGAATCGCATTAGCATTTGGTTACTCCTCCCTCGGCGGGCGCGACTCCGGCGGGCCGATGCAGAACTCGTTCCCGTCCGGGTCAGCGCACACCCAGAAACCGGCGAGGCCGTTGTCGACCGGATGCAGCGCCTTGCCCCCGAGCTCCACGACGAGCGCCACTGCGGCTTCCATCTCGTCCGTCTCGAAGTCGACGTGCGCGCGGTTCTTGCCCATCTTCGGCTCGTCGCTCTGCTGCAGCAGGAAGAAGAGACCGCTCGGAAGCTGCGCCCGGCGGAACCCGGACTGGGTCGACCTGCCGAACGTGCACCCCAGCAGCCCCGACCAGAACTCCGCCGCGCGGTCGATGTCCGAAACGTCGTAACAGACGGCCTCGAGGAACCCGATGGGTGAATGTTGTGTGCTCATGTCTGCGCTTCCGCTCCGGGATGTCATCTCAGGTCCCAGCCGGGGATGGCTGCGGCCTGCCGCACCCACGCCGCCATCTGCGCCTCGTCGAGTTCGCCCTCGTGGATGTCGATATGGCGCGCGTCCGGGTCTTTCATCCTGCCGGGCGGCGCGGGGTCGAGCGCAACGCCCCGGAAGAAGGTCACGCGCACGTGGCGGGTGAAGACGTGGAGGTTCAGGAAGAAGCCCAGGCCCTCGACGCCGTAGAAGGGCGAGTTCCACCGCACCGCCTTGCGAACGTCCGGCACGGTGCGCACGATGAGGTCGTCGAGGCGGCGCCCGACGTCACTCTTCCAGCCCGGCATCGCCGCGATGTACGCCCGTACGGGCGCGTCGCCGTTGCCTTTCGGGACCTGCGGGTTGCCGCCTGAGAGCAGCACCGGCGCTGTGCCGTCCCGGCTGGCGTTGTAGGCGACGGCCTCGCGCACCAGCACCTGCAGCGCGGCGCCGTCTATCGCGTCGCCCTCGAGGATATCTATCGTCCGCATCGTGTCCCCGTCCAGGTTCGCGTTGAACAGATTTCCGGGGTCCGGGAGACTTGCCCCCTGCGCGAACGTGACCCGCACCTTGTCCCTGGTCGCCTTTGCGGCGGCGACCACCCCGTCGTGCGACCACACGGCGGAGTTCTGCCATTTCCACTCCTCGATCGCCTCGGGGTCGGCTTGGAGGATGAGCCTGCGGACCTCGCTAAGTCGCTCGCCGCGCCAGTCGCCCAGCTCCGCGATCTTCTCGTCGATCTTCCGTGATGCCGTCGAGCGGCCTGCTGACCTGACCATCGCCTTGCCTTCTCCTCTGCCCTTATGCCTGCTCGTAGTCGAGCACGTACGAGTGCTGCCCCTCGGCGTTGTCCAGTTCCATCGTCCCCGAGATGCCGGTCAGCTCCCCGGTGCCGGAGTCGGGCACGATGGTGACCGTGAGCCGGGCGTTTCCCTTGTCCATCACGCCGTTGTGCTGGAGCACGAACGCGCCCGGCTTCCCGTCCACCGAGCCCGTGAAGTGCTCGATGGCCACGTAGCCCGCCGAACCGGGGGTGCCGGTGAAGGCTGCGAGCATCTGCGCCTCGGACGTGCCGGCCATGCCGCCGGAGAACTCCTTGCGCACGATATTGCGGTTCAGCGTAACCCCGTCCTGCTCCAGGAACGGCGGCTCCGGCTCCATGTTGACCTCGAACGTCCCGCGGCAGATGGGCATGACGAACTCCTCTGGCTGCACATTCTAGCCGGGGGTGTTTGGTGGCGCAGTGGTGGCGCATACGGGATTCGAACCCGTGATCTCCGCCTTGAGAGGGCGGTGTCCTGGGCCGCTAGACGAATGCGCCACGCGGTGGAAACGGCCTTATGGCCTCGGCCCAACGCTCAGTATATCCGAAACCGCGTATCATGCGACTCGCCTTATCCCCTCTCCCCCTGGGAGAGGGCCAGGGTGAGGGTGAGAACTATGACCAACGCCCCGCTCGACGTCATCACCTTCGAGGTGATGAGCGCACGCCTCGACGGCATCGTCCGCGAGATGGAGAACGCCGTCTTCCGCACCGGCTTCTCAACCATCGTCCGCGAGTCCCACGACTTCAGCTGCGGGCTGCTCGACGCCACCGGACGCCTCATCGCGCGCGGCTCCCACCCCGGCCACATGGGCGGCCTCCCCGCCTGCATCCACGGACTCTTCGACTTCCACGCCCCCGCCGACATGCGCGAGGGCGACGCCTACCTCGCCAGCCACCCGTACCACAGCGGGTGCCCGCACGCGAATGACATGGTCGTGATGACCCCCGTCTTCGCGGACGGCAAACTCATCGCGTTCGCGGCCAGCATCGGCCACACGCCCGACATCGGAGGCGTCGCCGCGGGCTCGCGCAACGCGACAGCGCGCGACCTCTTCGGCGAGGGCCTCCAGATACCGCCCGTGCGCTACATGCGCGACTACCGCCTCGAGCAGGACACCGCGACGTTCGTCCGCGCCAACAGCCGCGTGCCGGAGATGATGATCGGCGACCTCACCGCAAAGGCCGGCGTCTGCCACACCATCGGCGAGGCGCGCCTGCACGATCTCATCGGCGCCTACGGTGCGCCCGCGCTCCTGCAGCAGTTCGAGCAGGCGGGCGAGCGCACCGCCCACCGCATCCGCGAGCAGCTCTCGGCGTGGCCCGACGGCGTCTGCGAGGTCGAGGCCATGGTCGACGATCCCAGCACCGGCGAGCCGATCCGCATGCACGTCGCCTCCATCAAGGAGGGACAGCGCCTCTTGCTCGACTTCACCGGCACCGGCGACCAGGCGACCGCGCCCATCAACCTCCGCCCACCGTTCATCGAGGGACTCGCCCGCAACATGGCGATACGCCTCACCGACCGCCACATCCCCCTCAACCACGGCATGACGGACGCCGTCGAGTGCCGCTTCCGTCGCGGCAGCCTCCTCGATCCCGCCTTCCCCGGCCCCGTTGGCTTCTACTCGAAGACCCTTGCGCTCGCCGAGAGCGTCATCGGCGCGGTCATGGCCAAGGCCTCCGGCAGGCCCGCCCTCGCCCACATCGCCACCCAGAGCTCCATCGTCGTCGGCTACACCGGCGCCCGGCGCCAGTACGTCCAGTACGAGTTGATGTACGCGGGCGCCCCCGCGTGGGAGGGCGGCGACGGCTTCTCCGGCGTCGGCTCGCGCGCCAGCTACGGCGCGAAGTTCACCAGCGTCGAGGTCATCGAGTCCGAGTTCCCCGTCGACATGACCCGCTTCGAGGTGCTCCCCGACTCCGGCGGCGACGGAGCCTTCCGTGGCGGCCCCGGCTACGTGCGCGAGTACCGCGTCCGCGCTCCCAGCCGGCTCTCCGGCGGAGCGTCGAAGCGCGAGGCGGCGGGCGTCGAGGGCGGCGGCGACGGTCGCAACGCGTGGGTCGTTGTCCACCCCGGCGAGGAGCGCGAGCAGCGCTACCCCGGCATCGTCTCCAACGTCGGCCTCGAACCCGGCGATGTCTTCCGCATCGAGACCGGCGGAGGCGGGGGCGCCCTCCCTGCCTCCGACCGCGACCCCGCCCGTACCCGCGCCGACGTCGAGGACGGCGTCCTCACCCCCGCCAAGGCCCGCGACACCTACGGCCTCATAGACTAAATTCCCACCAGAGGAGGGAACCACCATGCGCAACGGATTCAAGGTCTTCGATGCTGACACGCACCTTCAGCCGTCGGTCGAGACGCTGACGCCCTACATGGACGCCGCGACCCAGGCGCGCCAGCCGGAGCTCGCCCAGTTCCTGCGCGAGGTCAAGACCGGCAGAGCAGGGCAGATACTGGAACCCCCGTTCACCCACTGGTACAGCTTCAAGCGCTCCGGCGGCTGGGGCGGCGGCAAGCCGCGTCACCTCGGTGAGGCCGGACCGCGCGAGCACGAGGAGCGTCACTTCCAGAACTTCCAGGGCCGCATCTACCCTTCGCGCTACTCCGAGGATGGGGACATCGAGACCCGCATCGCCGAGATGGACCAGGAAGGCGTGGACGTCGAGCTCATGGTCCACAACGCCTTCATCGGCCACGAGGACCTGAGCGTCGATGCCGGCATGATCGGCGCGGTCCACCGCTTCCTGGACGACGTCTGCGGGCGTTACCCGGACCGCCTCACCTCGCTCATCACCGTGAACGCTCGCGACGTCGAGAACGCCGTCGGCGAGATTAAGACGTGGGGCGGCTCGCGCTGGGCGCGCGGCGTTATGGTCGACCTCCCCCTCGACTTCCCCATCGACCACCCGGACCTCCACCCCGTCTGGGCCGCTGCCGACGACGCCGGGCTGACCGTCGTGCACCACAGCAACTCCGCCGGTTACCCCGGCTACCGCGACCTCTGGGACAACCCCTTCATCGGGCGCACCGCCTCCCACCCCTGGGGCGCGATGCGG
The DNA here is from genome assembly GCA_965220655.1 of Dehalococcoidia bacterium. Taxonomy (GTDB): domain Bacteria; phylum Chloroflexota; class Dehalococcoidia; order Lucifugimonadales; family Australimonadaceae; genus Bin16. The sequence continues at coordinate 7,298 of CBDCQO010000010.1, forward strand.
ATGACCGCCGCCTTCCTCGGCGCGGGCCTGCTCGACAAGTACCCCAACCTGAACCTCGCTATCCTCGAGTCGGGCTTCGGCTGGCTCCCCTTCTGGATGAAGCGCATGGAAGACCAGGTGCACTACATGGGCTACGTCGCGGAGGACCTCCAGCACACCATGGAGGAGTACATGACCGGCGGACGCTTCTTCGCCGCCGTCGTCCTCCACGAGGGCCCCGACATGGTGAAGATGGTCTCCGACATGATGGGCGACCACGTCCTCATGTTCGGCTCCGACTTCCCCCACGCCGAGTCCCGTTTCCCCGACTCCGTCGACCTCGTGCTCGGCTGGGACCAGCTCAACGACGACGACAAGCGCCGTCTCTTCTGGGACAACCCCGCTGCCTGCTTCCGCTGGGACGGGTAAAGGAGGCCCCTTGGAGACCGAACGCATCTTTCCCGGCGTCTGGGAGTTCCGCACCGAGTACGGACGCGACACCGCCGAGCTCTTCACCGACGGCGCGATGCCGCACGCCGCGTGGTTCGTCGCGGGCGACCACCCCGCCATCCTCGATCCCGGCCCCACCTCTATCGCCGAGGAGCTGCTCGACGCCATCCGCAAGCTCGGCCACGACACCGACGCCATCGAGTGGATCGTGCCGTCGCACATCCACATCGACCACGCGGGCGGCAGCGGCTGGCTCGTGCGGGAGCTTCCCCGCGCGAAGGCCGTCTTCCACACGCGCGGCGCTCCGTTCATGCGCGACCCCGCCCGCCTCATCGCCGGCACGGCCGACGTCTTCGGCGAGACGTGGGAGGCCGTCTTCGGCGACATCCTCCCCGTGTCGGACGAGGACATGGTCACGGTCGAGGACGGCGATACGCTCGACTTCGGCAGCGGCGCGCCGTACCGCATCGTCTTCATGCCCGGCCACTCGCTCGACCACATCGGCGTCTACGACGAGGCGAACGAGGCGCTCTACTGCGGCCACGGCCTCGGCAACTACAAGCCGCCCCGCTTCCTGCCCGACCCGCCGATGACGCTCCCGTACTTCGACGTCGACGCCAGCATTGCCTCCATCCGCAAGGCACGCGACCTCGCCCCGAAGTACCTGCTGCCCGTCCACTCCGGCTTCCTCGCCTCCAACCCCGCCTTCGCCATCGACGCCGTCGAGCGCATCACCGTTGAGCTCGGCGAACTCATCAAGGAAGGCATGGCCGCAGGCAAGAGCGAGGCCGAGATGGAGGTCGACGTTCGCACCCACCTCTTCGCCGACCCCGCGAAGGCCGACCGCTCCTACTGGCCGGTCGTCGTCTCGTACGTGCGCTACTATGAACGCCAGGCCCGCAGGGCCAAGAACGCCTGACCACGGAGGAAATGTCCCATGCCCTCGTTCGATGTCGTATCAAAGGTCGATCTCACGGAGGTGGACAACGCCGTCAACGGCGTGAAACGCGAGACTCAGCAGCGCTTCGACCTCAAAGGGACGAAGGCCGGCGTCGAGCGCGCCGCCGGAGCGCTCACCGTCACCGCCGACAACGATCTCCAGCTCCGGCAGGTGCACGACCTCATCCACACCTACTTCGCCCGCCGTGGTGTCGACAGCGCCGCGCTCGTGTTCGAGACGCCGCAGAAGGCCACCGGCGACAGCCTCCGCCAGCAGGTCACCATCAAGCAGGGCATCGACGGCGACCTCAGCCGCAAGATCGTCAAGGCGGTGAAGGGCACCAAGATCCGCGTCCAACTCGCGATCCAGGGCGACGAACTGCGCGTCTCCGGCAAGAAGCGCGACGACCTGCAGGAGGTCATCGGCTTCATCAAGGAGATGGGCATCGATCAGCCCCTGCAATACGTCAACTTCCGCGACTGATAACCCTAGTCCGACACCCACGTGAGGATGCGCTCCGGCGTGAGCCGCAGCAGCACCGAATGCTCGTCGAGCACCTCCTCGAGGAACCGGTCGCCCCGCTCACCCATGTAGCGCCGCGCTATCGACAAGCCCGTCTCCGCCACCGCTTCGCTGGTGATGGAGACCGGCCCCTCCGCCGACACGTACATGTACGGCGCCTCGTGGTTCGAGACCGTGATTGCCGCCCGGCTGTCCCTCCGGAGGTTCTTCACCCGCACGAACGCGTCGCTCGTGAACACGATGAACTCGCCGTCGCGGTACTCGTACCAGATCGGGATGGCGTGGGGCGACCCGTCCGCGCGCAGCGTCACCATCACCGCGACGAGCGGCCGCTCCAGGAACTCGGCTATCTGCTCCGGCGTCAGGTCGCTCATTGCGTGCTGATCGTCTGCCCACCGTCCACAACGAGCGCGTGTCCGCTCACGTACGACGACTCCTCGCTCGCCAGGAAGAGCACGCAGTACGCGACCTCTTCCGGCTGCCCCATCCGGTGCAGCGCTGCGACGCGCTGCATCGATCCCTGCCGTTGATCGGCGTCGATAGGGCGCGGGCGGGGCGGAAACTCGCGGATGCGGTTCGTCTCGATGGGGCCCGGGCAGACGCAGTTGACCCGCACCTCCGGTCCGTAGTCCACCGCCAGCTGCCGCGTCAGGTTCACGAGCGCTGCCTTCGTCGCGTTGTAGGACGGATAGAGCGGGCTCGCCCGCAGCCCGAAGCTCGACGCCGTGATGACGATGTTGCCGTGCCCCTGCTCCATGAAGTGGGGCAGCGCGGCTCGCACACCGTGGTAGACGCCGTACAGGTTCAGGTTGACGACGTGGTCCCACTCCTCGTCGGACATCTCGTGGATCTTCTTCCGAACGCCGGTGCCGGCGTTCAGGAACAGCACGTCCAGCCCCCCGAACCGGTCGATGGCGGTGCTCACCATCTCCTCGCACACCGCCTGCTGCGACACATCGCCGAGCAGGAAGTGCGCCTCGCCGCCGTCGCCCTCGATGAGCCGGTCGGTGCGCGGGTCGCCCCGCTCCGCCATGTCGGCGCAGACCACCTTCGCCCCCTCGCGGGCGAACAGCCGGGCGGTCGCCCTCCCGATGCCGCTCTCGGCGCCGGTCACCACCGCCACCTGCCCGTTCAGCCTCCCGTGCCCCGGTCCCATCCGTGCGTGTTCGCCAGCGTTGTTCGTCATCGGCGCTCCCTCCTGCGTGCTGCGCGGCAAGTCTAGCGCAAGCGGGGAGGAGGCGCGTCAGGCATGCGTACTGCAAGAGTGCGGGGACGATGCCCGAGTGAGAATCATATGTTCCCTATAGTATTTCTTAGTAATACCTACTATAATGGGAACATCTTGAAACTGTTGCGTAGGTCAATGCTTGAGTGCGCATATTCACCTACAAGCGATTGCGTGAGTTCTGGGAAGAGCACCCGGACGCCAGGCAGCCACTGCTCGCTTGGTACAAGGAAGCGGAGAACGCGGATTGGGATACGCCAGCCGCAGTGAAGTCCCGATACGCCAATGCCAGCTTCATCAGGAACAACCGCGTTGTCTTCAACGTCAAGGGCAACGACTACCGGCTGGTCGTCCAGATCAACTATCTCTACCGCGCGGTCTATGTACGATTCCTGGGCACTCACGCCGAATACGACAGAGTCGATGCAGAGGAGGTGTAGCCATGGTCTCTGTCAAGCCGATCCGCACTGAAGCGGACTACGATGCTGCGGTGGCGCGCATCGGGGAGTTGATGGATGCCGTGCCCGGCACTCCTGAGGGCGAAGAGCTCGACCTGCTGGGTGACCTCGTCCTGTTCTACGAGTCGCAGCATGTGGAGAAGGAACTCCCCAGCCCCGCCGCAGCCATCGAGTTTCGCATGGAGCAGTCCGGACTCACGCCACGCGACCTCGTGCCATTCATCGGAAGCCGCGCCAAGGTGTCGGAGGTGCTGTCGGGCAAGCGGGATATCTCGATGTCTATGGCACGAGCGCTCCATAAACACCTAGGCATATCCGCCGACGTTCTCCTCAGCGAGAAAGGAGCAACGTTTGACCCTGCGTTCGACAGCGTCGACCCGCAGAGATTCCCACTTAGAGAGATGGCTAGGCGGAACTGGATACCGGATATCCCAGACCTGACACGGCAGGCCGAAGAACTCATCGCCGGGTTAGTCGAGCGTGCAGGTGGACGGCAGGCCACTCCGGCATTTCTCTTCCGTAAGAACGACCACCGCCGGCTCAACGCTAAGACCGATGAGTACGCGCTCGCTGCTTGGCTGCTGCAATTGATGGCGATTGCCAATAGCCGACCTGCCGATGCGGCATACGAACCCGGTACGGTGACGCCGGATTTCCTCAGGCAGGTGGCCGAGTTGAGCGCCGCGGAAGATGGGCCAAGGCAAGCCCGGGACTTACTTGTCCATCATGGGATAGCCGTTGAGTTCCTGTCGCACCTCCCCCGCACCTACCTGGACGGTGCGGCGCTCCAACTTGACAACGGCCGCCCGGTTGTTGGCCTCACTCTCCGGTACGATCGGGTAGACAACTTCTGGTTCTGCCTCCTGCATGAACTCGCCCACATCGGCCTGCATTTGGATGACGGCGAAGTCGACGCGTTCGTCGACGACCTGACACTGCGGGACGTGGAGGGGATCGGGGAAAGCACGCAGGAGACACAAGCCGATGAATGGGCAGAGGAGGCACTTATCCCCAAAGCTGTCTGGGACGCCAGCGGCATCTTGGCAGGGCCATCAGCAATGTCGGTCCTCAATCTGGCCTACGAAGCCTCGGTCCATCCAGCGATCGTCGCCGGCAGGATTCGCCACGAAACAGGCAACTATCGGTTGCTCTCCCAGTTTGTGGGCAATGGCCAGATTAGGCGACAGTTCGAGCTTGCGGGGTGATGCTGCGCGTGGAAGTTTGGCTGGGGATGATGGATTCGAACCATCGTTACCTGATCCAGAGTCAGGCGGCCTACCACTAGCCGAATCCCCAGTGCCTAGGCATCCATCATAGCAAACCGGTGCTGCCGACGCCTCACAGCACTCCCAGCGCAGCCCCCAGGCGCGCGACGCAGCGCTCCCTGCCCAGCACCGATAGCGTGTCGAACAGCGGCGGCGCGGCGGTGCGGCCCGTCACCGCGACACGTATCGCCCCGAACAGCTGCCCGGTCTTGACCTCGAGCCGCTCCGCGAGCGCCCGGTACGTCGTCTCCAGTGCAGCGACGCTCCAGTCGTCGGCGCCTTCGGCAGTGGCGAGCGCCGCTTCGAGCGCGGTCCGCGCTCCATCGGCGTCCAGCCCCTTCGGTACGAGCAGCGACGCATCGTAGTCGAGCCGCTCTTCGAAGAAGAACGACAGCATCTCCGGCGCCTCCGCGAACCGCTTCAGCCGCTCCCGCTCCAGCGGCACGATGGCTTTGAGGTATGCGTAAGTCTCTGGGCTCTTGAAATCTGTGGGCTCCTTCAGGGGAAAGGCCACCTGTTTTTCTTGTTCTGCCTTCTCCAGCCACGGCACGAGCGCGTCCGCAAGCGCGTCGTCGTCCATGCCCCGGATGTACAGGCCGTTGAACCAGTCCAGCTTCTCGATGTTGAACACCGCCGGGTTCGCAAGGATGCGCTCCGGCGTGAAGTGTTTGACGAGCTCGTCCTTCGAGAACACCTCGCTCGTCTCATCGAGCGACCAGCCGAGCAGCGCGAGGAAGTTGACCATCGCGTCCGGCAGGTAGCCCATGTCGCGGAACTCGAGCACCGACGCCGCCCCGTGACGCTTGCTCAGCTTGGAGCGGTCCGGCCCCAGGATGAGCGGCAGGTGGATGAGCCGGGGCATCTCGTAGCCGAACGCCTCGTACAGTAGCCGGTGGCGCGGCGCGCTCGGCAACCACTCCTCGGCCCGCATCACGTCCGTTATCTCCATCAGGTGGTCGTCCACCACGTTGGCAAGGTGGTACGTCGGGTAGCCGTCCGACTTCAGCAGCACGAAGTCGTCCAGCAGCGATACGTCGAACGTCACCTTGCCCCGCACGAAGTCATCGACGGTGATGTTGCCTGCGGTCGGCATCTTGAAGCGCACGACGGGAGGGTTGGGGTTCTCCTTCCGTGCCTGCTCGGCGCCTTCCGGCTCGCGGCAGCGCCGGTCGTAGCCGGTCGGCTGGCGTGCCTTCTGCCGCTCCTTCCGCACTGCGTCCAGACGCTCCGGCGTGCAGTAGCAGTGGTACGCCTTCCCTTCGGCAAGCAACCGGTCCGCGTGCTCCCGGTACAGGTCGAGCCGCTCCGACTGCACGTACGGCCCATGCGCAGCGTCCACACCGGGACCCTCGTCCCAATCGAGGCCGAGCCACCGGAGCGCATCGAGGATCGCGTCGAGGGAGCCGGGAACGAGCCGCGCCTGGTCGGTGTCCTCGATGCGCACGATGAACGTCCCCCCGGTGTGACGAGCGTACAGCCAGTTGAACAGCGCCGACCGGATGTTGCCGACGTGCGGGTCGCCGGTCGGGCTCGGTGCGTACCGGACGCGTACCGTCATGCGTCAGCTCTTGGTCGACGGCAGGAACGGCGCGAGCTTGTCCATCAGCGAGGAGAGCGTGCGCGTCTGTATCCACACGTCGCCGCTGCCCGTGAACTTCAGCACCAGCCCCTCGCCGCCGGCGATGAGCGAGCCGAGACCGCCGACCTTGCCCACCGAGTACTGCACGTTGTCCGTGAACGCCACGACGTGCCCGGTGTCCACGACGAGTTCGCTGCCCGGTTGGATGTTGAGCTTCTTGATCGCCCCGTACGAGTTGACGTGTACGGTGCCCTGTCCGCCTTCGGCGTAGGCGCGGAGGAAGAAGATCTTCTCCCCGCTGAACATCCCCCGCATCCCTTGGAACTTCGCGTCCGTCTGGACGTTCTCCGTGCACGCGAGGAACGAACTGCCCTGGATGTACAGGTTCTGCCCCGGCAACAGATCGTGGGAGATGATGTCGCCCGGCGTCGGCGGTGCGAGGCTTATCCAGCCTCCGCCCGGCCCCGCGGTGAATGTGTTGAGGAAGAACGACTCGCCGCCCAGCATCCGCTTGAACCCGCCGAACAGACCGCCGCCTCCGCCCATGCCCGTCCGCATATCCAGCCCCTGCTGGGCTGCCATCGCTCCGGGCTCCGCCTTGATCGACTCTCCGGCCGACAACTCCGCCGTGAGTATCGTGAAACTGGGGTCGAACTCGATCTCCGTCCTCATCCCGTCATCTCCTCCTGTTTGCCTCGGTGTGGAAGCAATCTCCCACAAGACCAGTCTATCACCCGTGCTGTTCCCCCCCCTCGCCCACTGCGAGAGGGCAACACGCTTCAGCGTGTGGGTGAGGGTTCCCCCCTCTCCCTTGAGGGGAGAGGTCGCCGCGCAGCGGCGGGAGAGGGTGAACCCGGACGCGAGGCGCAGCCTCCGTCATTCCCGCGAAGGCGGGAATCTCGCATCCCCCCCTCGCCCCCTGGGAGAGGGCAACGCGCGCCAGCGTGTGGGTGAGGGCCCCCACCTCGCCTGCTTGGCAGGAGAGGGGCTGGGGGTGAGGGTTGTGCTATGCTTGGCGCGTTAAGAGCAGAGCCACCACGAGAGGAGGCGACCCTCATGCTTACCGCAGAGCAGAACGAACGACTTACTCGCGTAGGCCCCGGAACGCCGATGGGCGAGCTCATGCGGCGCTACTGGCACCCCATCGCCGCCAGCGTCGAGCTCGACGCCGACAACCCCACGAAGGAAGTGCGCCTGCTGGGCGAGGACCTCGTCCTCTACCGCGACGCCAGCGGCACCGTCGGCCTCATCGAGCCCTCGTGCGCGCACCGCAAGGCCAACCTCTCCTACGGCATCCCCGAGGAGAACGGCATCCGCTGCGCCTACCACGGCTGGATATTCAACGAGACCGGCCAGTGCGTCGACCAACCGTCCGAGCCGGAGGGCTCCAAGTTCAAGGAGAAGGTGCGCATCAAGGCGTACAAGGCGCAGGAGTTGGGAGGAGCCATATTCGCCTACATGGGGCCGGACCCCGCGCCCCTGCTCCCCCGCGTCGACGTCCTCGTCTGGCCCGGCGTTCGCCGCACGCAGTCCATCATGATTCCCTGCAACTGGCTCCAGTGCCACGAGAACTCGCTCGACCCGCTCCACTTCCAGTGGCTCCACCGCTACTGGGGCGGCTGGATCATGAACCGCAACAAGCCCCCCGAACTGCGCGACCTCTGGAACTCGCGCATCGGCTCGCGCGGCGCCGACCACCGGAAGATCGGCTTCGAGGTCACGGACTACGGCGTCATCAAGCGCCGCCTCGTCGGCGACGAGACGGAAGAGAACGACTACTGGCGGATGGGGCACCCCATCCTCTTCCCCCACGTCCTCCACATCACCTCCAACCTCCAGTACCGCGTGCCCGTGGACGACACCCACACCCTCCACTTCGTCGTCGACCTCGAGCCGCTCGAACCCGGACAGGAGCAGCCGGACGTGGTGCCCCACGAGGTAGTGCCGGTCTACAACGAGGACGGCACCATCAAGGCCGACTGGGTGCTCGGACAGGACCAGGCCGCCTGGGTCATGCAGGGCCCCATCACCGACCGCACGACCGAGCGCCTCGGCGTCTCCGACGTCGGCCTCATCATGTTCCGCCGCATGCTGGAGGACCAGATGCGTATCGTCGAGAGCGGTGGAGAGCCCATGAACGTCATCCGCAACCCGGACGAGAACGAGATCCTCATCTACCCGGTGGAGTTCTTCGAATACCCCGGATTCGAGGGCGGGATGCGCGGCCCGTTCAAGGACATCGTCGTCAACAACACCATCGAGGCCGAGCTCTCCGGCGACGGCGCCAAGCTCCCTGAGTGGGAGGGCATCGAGATAGACGACCCCGCCGCCGTTCGCCGCAACCGCATGGTCGGCGACGTCATCTAGCGCGCCGCGCGCAGCGTAAGCAACACGGAGGGGCTCGCCATCGGCGAGCCCCTCCGTCATTCCCGCCTCTTCTCGTCATTCCCGCGAAGGCGGGAATCCAGGGGGCCTCGTGTAGGGGCGTCCCTTGTGGGCGCCCTGTTCCCCCCCTCGCCCCTTGGGAGAGGGCAACGCGCGCCAGCGTGTGGGTGAGGGTTGCCCCCCTTGAACCCCCCACCGCCGCACGCTACGCTGCCCGCGTCGTCCCGCTTCCAACCAAAGGAGGTCCCCATGAAGGCGAAAGGCATACGCTCGTGGAACTACACCGTGGCCGACCTCGAAGACGCGGTGCGGTTCTACCAGGAACTGTTCGGGGCCGAGGTCACGACCAGGCACCAGGTGCGCGGCGTCGACGTCGTCCGGCTCCGCGTCGGCGACTTCGCCATCGGCCTGTTCGACGGCTCGGCGGGCGAGAATGAAGGCGTCCCGCACCACACCTTCGACCTCGAAGGCCCCAGCGACCCCGCCGAGCTGCAGCGCGAGATCGAAGGGCGCGGCTTCGTCGTCGACCACGTCCGCGAACACCGCGACGGAGCGGGCTACTCGCTCTACGTCGACGACCCCAACGGCAACCACCTGGAGCTGTCCGTCGGGCAGGGCTGATCCATTCCCATGCCTGCCATCGTCGTCCTCGGCAGCATCAACATGGATCTCATCGGGGCCGCTCCCCGGCTGCCGTCGCCCGGCGAGACCGTCCTCGGCGGCGACTTCTCCACCGCGCCGGGCGGCAAGGGCGCCAACCAGGCGGTCGCGGCGGCCCGCATGGGTGCATCCGTGCGGATGGTCGGCCGCGTGGGCAGCGACGTATTCGGCCCCCAACTCCGGGACAACCTCAGGACCAGCGGCGTCGACGTGACGGGCGTCATGGAGGACCCCGGCGCCGCATCCGGCGTCGCGATGGTCCTGCTCGACGCGTCCCGCGAGAACCGCATCCTGGTCGCCGGCGGCGCGAACATGCGCTGCGACGATACGCAGGTCGACGCCGTGAGGTCGGCGCTGGAGGGGGCGGACGCGCTCATGCTCCAGTGCGAGATCCCCCCAACTGTGTCGCTGCAGGCTGCCCGTATCGCGAGAGAGATGGGCGTGCGCGTCGTCTGGGACCCCGCCCCTGCCGATGGCTTCCCGCCGGAGGCGTACGGACTCGTCGACGTGCTGACCCCGAACCAGGCCGAGGCCGCCGCCCTGACCGGCATCGACGTCACGGACGTGGCGTCCGCCGAGTCAGCGGCCCGCGCCCTGGTCTCACGCGGCGTAAGAGCCGTCGTCGTCAAGCTGGGCGAGGCAGGCGCGTTCTACCTCTCGAACGCCGACAGCGGCTCTCTGCCGGACGCCGACAGCGGCTCTCTGCCGGACGCCGACAGCGGCTACCTGCCGGGCCCCGACAGCGGCTACGTACCGCCCTTCGACGTCGAGGCCGTCGACACCGTCGCGGCGGGCGACGCCTTCGGCGCAGCAATGACCTGCGCCCTCGCGGAGGGCAGGCCGCTCGGAGAGGCAGTCAGGTACGGCGCAGCCGCGGGCGCGCTCGCCGTCACCCGCCCCGGCGCCCAGGACGCCATGCCCACCCGCGCGGAAGTGGAATCGCTCCTCTGACCCCCTCTCCCTTGAGGGGAGAGGTCGCCGCGCAGCGGCGGGAGAGGGTGAACGGCGGGTGGTGTGGGGCTTGTCTCATGCTGAGCGGAGCGCCAGCGGAGTCGAAGCATCTCTCGGGGTTCCTGTCATTCCTGCGTAGGCAGGAATCTCGTCCCCCCTCGCCCCCTGGGAGAGGGCAACGCGCGCCAGCGTGTGGGTGAGGGTTCCCCCAGCGGCGCAGAGAGCCGCTCGCAGTGCTAATCTTCCCCGTGCGGAAAGGGGTGCTGCCATGCAACGATCGAATGGCTCGCTGACCATCCACGCGGGAAGGCTGCTCGACGGCACCGGCGCGGCTGCCGCGACCGACGTCGTCGTGCGCATCGAGGGGTCGCGCATCGTGTCGGTGGGCCCCGCCTCCGACGCCCCGCCCGCTGACGGGCAGGTGCTCGACTTCTCCAACGCAACGCTCCTGCCGGGCCTGATCGACTGCCACACGCACACGAACATGCCCGGCGACGGCAGGCGCGGCGAAGACGTGCACCTCGTCGACGACGACGCCATCCGCCTGCTGCGCTCGGCGCACAACGTGGGGCGGGCCCTCGAGACCGGTGTGACAACGGTCTGCGACTGCGGGGGCTGGAACCAGACCACGTTCCGCCTCAAGGATGGCCTGGAGCAGGGCGTGGTGCACGGCTCCCGCGTGCTCGCCTCCGGTCGCCCGATCACGGTCAGCGGCGGCCACTGCTGGTTCATGGGCTCCGAGGCCGACGGCGTGGACGGTGTCCGGCACGCCGCCCGCCAGCTCATCAAGGAAGGAGCCGACTTCCTGAAGGTGATGGCGACGGGCGGCAGCACGCTTGGCAGCGACCCGTTCCGCCCGCAGTTCTCGCCGGAGGAGTTGAACACGATCTCGCTGGAAGGGCACCGCCGCGACCGCAAGGTCGTGGCGCACTGCCGCTCGAACGAGGCGATGCGCATGGTCGTCGACGCGGAGTACGACGCCATCATGCACGGCTGGTTCACCGACGAACACGGCGCGCGGGTCTTCGACGAGCACCTCGCCGCCGACATCGCAGAGCGCGGCATATGCGTGAATCCCACGCTGCAGATCACCCGGAGCCGCATCCCCATCCTCCAGCAGCGCGTCGACAACGGCACTGCCACGGAGGAGGAGACGACGATGCTCGACCGCATGCGCCGCGGCCACGCCACGACCCTCGAACAGGTGGGCAAGCTGATCGAGCACGGCGTCCAGCTGATGGCCGGCTCCGACTGCGGCTGGGGCGTCTACCCGTTCGGACGCTTCGACCTCGAGCTCGCCGCGATGGTGGATGCGGGGCTGACTCCAGCGGGGGCGGTCGCTTCGGCGACGGGAGGCAATGCGAAAGCGCTCGGCATCGACGACACGGTCGGCACTGTCGCGCCGGGCAAGGAAGCCGACCTCCTCATCGTCGACGGCAACCCCGACGAACAGATATCCGACGTCGCCCGCGTGCTCGCCGTCCTGAAGGCCGGGCGCGTCGTCGTCAACAACGCCGCCTGAGGTTCGTCATGGACATGGGTCTCACAGGCAAGGTCGTGCTCATCACGGGCGCGGGACGGAACATCGGCAGGGCCACCGCCGAGGCGTTCGCCGCCGAAGGCGCGCGCCTCGTGCTCACGACGCGCCGCAGCGACAACCTCCTCCAGGAGACGGCTGCTGCCTGCAGCGCCGCCGGCGCCGAGGTCGTGACCGCCCTCTGCGACGTCGGTGACGAGGAACAGGTGAGGGACGCGGTCCAGGCGGCGGAGCGCGCCTTCGGCGGAGTCGACGTCCTCGTCAACAACGCGACGAACCGGGTGCAGGGCCCCTTCCTCCGGATGTCCAACGAGGACTGGCGTGCGACCGCTGCTGCGAACCTGGACGGCCCCATCTTCGCCAGCCGCGCCGTGCTGCCCGGCATGGTCGAGCGCGGCTGGGGGCGCATCGTCAACTACTCCGGCGTCTCCGCCTATCGCGGCGGCGGCGCGATGAAGGCCGCCGTGAAGCTCGGCGTCGTCGGCCTCACCCGTGGCCTCGCCCGCGAGTTCGGCAAGCACGGCGTCACCGTGAACGCCATCGCCCCGGCCTCCATCGAGGGCGAGCGCGACCCGGGCACCGAGCGCGACGTCGATATCTCCGGCATCGACCCTAAACTGCCCATCCCGCGCTTCGGCCAGCCGGAGGAAGTCGCGGCCCTCGTCGTCTACCTCTGCAGCAAACACGCGGGCTACGTGACGGGGCAGACCTTCCACATC
>CBDCQO010000011.1:0-290645 GCA_965220655.1 Dehalococcoidia bacterium
TGTACAGCGGCATCCTCGCGGCAGAGGAGTTCGTTGCCGGCTCGCAGCCGAACCGCTTCCCGTTCGGGCTCGTGGACAAGAACGGGGCGTTCCTCGAAGGCGCCGAGGTATCGGTGCGCTTCTTCGAGCTGGACGGCGAGGACTCACGGTTCCACGCGGAGGCGCAGGCGGTATGGCGGGAGGTGGAGGGCGTGACGCCGCACCTGCACGACGACGGCGAGTTGCACCTGCACCTCGATTACGCGGGGGTGTACGTCGTGGACGAGGTGACATTGCCGTCGGCGGGCATCTGGAGCGCGGAGTTCGACGTGGCTGATGGAACGCTGACCGAAGATGCGGCGTTCCAGGTGCAGGCGGAGGCCATCGCGCCCGCGGTCGGCGAGGCAGCGCCCCGCACCGAGAACCTGACCATCCACGACGCTCCGTTCACGGAGATCTCGACGCGGCCCGTGGAGCGCGACGCGCTGCACAACGTGTCGGTCGCCGATGCGATCGACGCAGGCGAGCCGTTCGTGGTGTTCTTCGCATCGCCGCGGTTCTGCGTCAGCGCGCTGTGCGGACCGGTCACGGACATGTTGGAGCGCGTGCATCAGGAACTGGGCGGCGCGGTGGAGGTCATCCACATCGAGCCGTGGGACCTCGACGCGGCGCGGAACGAGGGGCGGCTGACGCCGTCGGCGGAGATGCTGGAGTGGGGACTGCCGTCCGAACCGTGGACGTTTGTGGTGGACGGGGTCGGGCACATCTCGGCGCGGTACGAGGGGCTCGTGACGGCGGAGGAGGTGCTGGGGGCGGTGCGGGCGACGCAGGCGGGCTAGACGGCGACGCCGACGGCTGTGCCGATGCCGTAGGCGGCGGCAACGGCGATACCGGCGAGGACGACCATCTCGATGCCCTTGCGGAGCTTGTTGCCCTGGCTGAGCGTGGCGCGCCACGCACCGACCGCGAAGAGCGCGATGCCGCTCATGACGAACGTCGCGGCAAGCGCGGCCGCGCCCTCGGCAAAGAAGAACGGGAGCACCGGCACGATGGCCGCGAAGGCGAACGAGACGCCCATCACGCTTGCGGCGAGGTGCGGCTTCGGTGGCTTGCTGGGCAGACCGAGCTCCTCGGTCATCATCAGCTTCACCCACTGGTCATGGTCGCGGGAGACGGCCTCGACAACCTCGTCGAGGAGCGGGCCAGTGATGCCTTTGAGGCGGAAGATGCGGCGCGTTTCGGCAAGCTCGTGCTCGCGCATGTGCTCGATCTCCCAGAACTCGCGGGCCTCCTCGGACTCGTGCAGCTCGCGCTGGCTCTTCGTGGAGACGTACGCGCCGAGGGCCATGGAGATGGTGCCGGCGACCATCCCCGCGACGCCTCCGAGGATGATGATGCCAACGTCCGACGTGCCGCCCGCGACCGCAGCGACGAGCGCCGTATTGGAGACGAGGCCGTCGTTCGCGCCGAAGACGACCTCGCGGACGGACGCGCCTTCGCTCCGGTGGTGCTGCTCTCCGTGCGCGTGGTGGCCGAGGTTGAGGCCGATGACGCGCCGGATGCCGGTAAGCGTGTTCTGGATCAGCGTGGTCATGTCAGGGACAGCGTATCACCGACGGACATCAGGGGTAGAGGCCGCCCTGCGGGAGGAGGAGCAGGTCCTCGACGACCTGCCTGTCCGAGAGGGTCATGGCGTTGACGATGGCGTCGGCGACCTCGTCCACGGTGAGCATCTCCTCCCGCGGGAGCGGGGTGCTCATGCCTTCCCATATCGGCGTGTCCACAGGGCCGATGCAGGCGTTGACGACGCGCACGCCCTGCCGCCGCACCTCGGTCGTGAGCGCGCGGGCGAAGCCCGTGACGGCGTGCTTCGTTGCGCCGTAGCCGGTCATGCCCGCGAAGCCACGATGCGCGACGACGGAGGAGACGATGACGATGCAGCCGGAGCCGCGCTCCAGCATGCCGGGCAGCAGCGCGCGCGTCGGGAAGAGCGTGCCGTTGACGTTCGTTTCCCCACAGCTCGCGCCAGGTGTCGTCGTCGAGGTCGGTGAGCGCGGCGGCCCTGAAGGCGCCCGCCGAGTTCACGAGGATGTCGACGCGCCCCAACTCCCGCTCGACGCGGGCGGCCATCGCCTGCACCGCGGCACTGTCGCGGACGTCACCGGGGAGCGCGAGCCAGGCCTCAGACGGCCAGCCGGACGCGGCCTCGCGCAGCCGCTCCTCGCTGCGCCCGACGAGCGCGACGCGCGCTCCGGCGTCGACGAGGCGCTGGGCGACGGCCTTGCCGATGCCGCTGGACGCGCCGGTGACGACGGCGGTCTTTTCGGCGAGGTCCATCATGGGGTGAACACCCTCACCCTAGCCCTCTCCCTGAGGGAGAGGGGAGACGGAAGGGTATTCGAAGCGGTTGTTGCGGGTCTCGTCGACGATGACGCGCTCCAAGCGTCCAGCAAGGGGGCCGGTGAGGCGCTGCCAGACCATGCGGGCGATGTTCTCGCCGGTGGGGACGAGGTGAAAGTAGTCCTCCACGTCCAGGTTGAGGTAGCGATGGTCGTAGAGATCGAGGACGTTGCGCCTGACCGCATCGTCCAGTTCGGTGAGGGGTATGACGAAGCCGGTGTCCGGGTCGACGGGGCCCCGGACGGTGACGGTGAGGCCGTAGTTGTGTCCGTGGCCGTTGGGGTTGGCGCACTTGCCGAAGATAGCCTCGTTCGCCTCGGGCGAGAGGTCGTCCGCGTAGAGGCGGTGGGAGGCGGCGAAGGTGTAGCGCCGCGAGAGGTGGACGACGGGCGCGGTCATGCGGTCGCTCCGAAATAGTCGACGTAGAGGTCGTCGGCCTCGTAGAGGCGCAGGCGAGAGAGGGTCGCGCCGTCAAGCGCGCCGTCGATCAGGCCCCAGAGCACGGCCGCGAGGTTCTCGGTGGTGGGCTGACGGTCGGCGAACCACGGGGTGTCGAGGTTGAGGTGCTTGTGGTCGAAGTCGACCAGCACGCCTTCGACGGCGGACTTGAGGTCGACGAGGTTGATGACCATGCCGGTCGAAGGGTCGGGTTCGCCGGAGACGGCGACCTCGAGCGTGTAGTTGTGGCCGTGGCCGTTGGGCAGGGCGCAGAGGCCGAAGACGCGCCGGTTCTCCTCCTCGCTCCAGTCGTCGCGGTAGTAGCGGTGGCTGGCGGAGAAGTCGAACCGGCGTGAGATGGTGACGGGGCCCATACGGATGTTCGCTTACTTGACGTCGCCCACGAGGACCTCGCCATCCTCCACCTTGCACTCGTAGATGGCGATGCTGTGGCCGTCGCCGCGGGCGGACTTGCCGTCGCTCACGTTGAACTGCCACGCGTGCCAGGGGCACTCGATGACGCCGCCCTCGATCTTGCCCTCGCTGAGGGGGCCGCCGCTGTGGGGGCAGACGTAGTTGGTGATGTGGAACTCGCCGTTCTCATTCCAGACGGCCATGGGTTTGAGGCGCCACTTGCCCGCGGTGGGCCGGAAGTGGCGCGCCTCGCCGGGCTTGACGTCGTCCACGCTGCACAAGGCTACGAAGTCGGGCTGTTCGGTCATGTTCCCTCCCCTGAAGCGCCGGGTTGTAGGGCGAGTGTAGCACTCGCGAGGCGGGAGTGGCATGGGCGGGCGGGGGAGGAGTTCAGAGGACGGGGCGGATGGCGGCGGCGCGGCGGGCCTTGGCGCGGGCGTCGTCGACGGTCCCGCCAAGGGCGAGGGCGACGCCCATGCGGCGGTGGCCCCCGACCTCCGGCTTGCCGAAGAGGCGCAGCGTGGTGTCGGGCTCGGCGAGGGCTTCGTCCAGACCTTCGTAGGTGACGGAAGAGGACGTGCCGTCCACGAGCAGGGCACAGGAAGCGGCGGGGCCGAACTGGCGTATCGCGGGGACGGGCAGGCCGAGGATGGCGCGGACGTGGAGGGCGAACTCGGAGAGGTCCTGTGAGACGAGCGTGACCATGCCGGTGTCGTGGGGACGCGGCGAGACCTCGCTGAACCAGACGTCGTCACCCTTGATGAAGAGTTCGACGCCGAAGATGCCTGCGCCGCCGAGCGCACCGGTGACGGCTGCCGCGATGCGCTGTGATTCCTCCAGCGCTCGGGGAGTCATGGGCTGGGGCTGCCACGATTCGCGGTAGTCGCCGTCCACCTGCAGGTGGCCGATAGGGTCGCAGAACGACGTGCCGCCCGCGTGGCGCACCGTGAGGAGCGTGATCTCGTAGTCGAACGGGACGAACCCTTCGACGATGACGCGGCCGATGTCGCCGCGGGCGTTCTCGATGGCGAAGCGCCACGCAGGGGCGATATCGTCAGCGCTTCGCAGGACACTCTGGCCGTGGCCTGAAGAGCTCATGGCGGGCTTGACGATGGCGGGCAAGCCGACGGCCTCGATGGCGTCGCGTACTTCCTGCTCGCTGTCGGCGAAGCGGTAGGGCGAGGTGCGGAGGCCAAGCTCCTCGGCGGCGAGGCGGCGTATGCCCTCCCGGTCCATGGTGAGGCGCGCCGCGCGGGCGGTAGGGATGACGCGCCAACCCTCGTTCTCCAGCTCGACGAGCGTTGGGGTTGCGATGGCCTCGACCTCGGGCACGATGAGGTGCGGGCGTTCGCTCTCGACGACACTCCGGAGGGCACCCCCGTCCAGCATCGAGAAGACGTGGAAGCGGTGCGCGACCTGCATCGCCGGAGCGTTGGCGTAGCGGTCAACGGCGATGACCTCGACGCCAAGACGCTGCGCCTCGATGGCGACCTCCTTGCCCAACTCGCCGGAGCCGAGCAGCAGGAGGCGCGTCGCCGTCGGGGAGAGCGGTGTGCCGATGGACGCCATGCGCGGGTCAGGACTCGTAACGGATCTTGTCGAGACGGTCGAAGTTGTGGCTGGAGTCGATCCACCGGATGGTGCCGGAGCGGGAGCGCATGACGAGCGACTGGGTCGTCGCGCCGCCGCTGGAGAAGCGAACGCCGCGCAGGAGTTCGCCGGTGCTCGCGCCGGTGGCTGCGAAGAAGACGTCGTCCCCGCCGACGAGCTCCAGGGTGTCGTAGACGTGGTCGACGTCGGTGCCGCGCTCGATGGCGGCCTGTCGCTCCTCGTCGTTGCGCGGCCAGGGCTTGCACTGGATGGCGCCGCCGGTGCAACGCACCGCGGCGGCGGCGAGGACGCCCTCCGGCGAACCGCCGACGCCCATCGCGGCCTGGATGGGGCCATCCGGCAGAGCAGCCTGGATGACGGTGGCGATGTCGCCGTCCGGCACGAGCTTCACGCGCGCTCCGACGCCGCGTATCCGCCTGAGCAACTCCTCGTGACGCGGGCGGTCCAGCACGCCGACGGTGATCTCGTTCATCGCACGTCCGAGCGCCTTGCCGATGTTGGCGAGGTTGGTCTCCACGGGGGCCTCGACGTCTATCACGCCGGCAGCGCCGGGGCCGACGGCAATCTTGTCCATGTAGAAGATGTCGGCAGGGACGTGCATAGTCCCCCGGGGGGAGAGAGCGATAGTGGCGATGGCGCCGGGCATGCCCTTCGAGAGGAGCGTGGTGCCGTCGATAGGGTCGACGGCGATGTCGACGCGGGGATCGGAGCCGTCGCCGATCTGCTCGCCGATGTAGAGCATGGGGGCTTCGTCCTTCTCGCCTTCGCCGATGACGACGATGCCGTCCATGCTGATGCCGTCCAGCGTGTGGCGCATGGCGTCGACGGCAGCCTGATCGACCATCTCCTTGTCGCCGAAGCCCATGTGGCGTGCGGCGGACATGGCGGCAGCCTCGGTGACGCGGACGAGTTCCATGGCGAGGTTGCGCTCGATGGGTTGGCGTGTTCGTTCTGTCATTGCGGGTCAGTCCTCCGGTTGATGGGGCGCGGTGCGATTCTAGCAGCGGGGCGGCGAGGATGCCGTATATACTCCGCGCGGGCGCCCCAGGGACCAATCACTTCACGGCAGGAGGACGGGAGCATGTGTACGACTATCAAACACACCTTCCACCTGATGAAGATGAGCTGGGACGTGCTGATGCTCGACAAGGAGCTGTTGCTCTTCCCCGTGTTCTCCGCCATCTCGATACTCATCCTGGTCATCGTGTTCGGCGGGCTGGGACTGCTGGGGGAGGTCACCGGCGGAGACGGCACGACTACCGCTGAGAGTTCCCTCCAGGCGGGGATGGTGATATTCGTGGTGCTGGCGTACATCATCACGACGTTCTTCAACGCCTCGCTGGTGTCGGCGGCGCTGGAGCGGCTGCGCGGGGGCGACCCTGACGTCGGGTCCGGCCTGCGTCACGCGCTGAAGCATGCGCACCATCTCGTGCTATGGGCGCTCATCACGGCTACGGTGACCATCGTCCTGACAGCGCTCAGGGCAGCGTCCCGGCGAATCCCGCTCGCCGGCCTGCTGCTCCGTATGGTCGGCGGCGTATGGGAGTTTCTGACGTTCTTCGTGGTGCCGGTGATCGTCGCTGAGGAGCAGGGGCCCATCAGTGGCATCAAGCGCTCGGCGAGCATCGTGCGCCAGACGTGGGGGCGGCAGATCACGGCGAGCTTCAGCTTCATCATCTTCTACTTCGTGGCGGGGTTCATCGCGATCGTGCCCGCGGTGCTGGTGGGACTGGTCAACGTCGGCGCAGGCATCCTGCTGGGCGTCGTGCTGATGGCAACCGCGCTGACCGTCGTGCAGACGCTGGAGGGCATCTTCAAGGCGGCGCTGTACGACTACGCGGTGGGCCAGCAGCCGCAGGGGTTCGACCTGCCGACGCTGCAGATGGCGTACCGCCCGGCGTAGCGTCGCCCGGTGCGGATAGCCCAGATAACGAGCGTCTACATCTCCGTGCCGCCGCCAACGCACGGCGGCACGGAGATGATGGTCTCCCACCTCACGGAGGAGCTGGTGCGGCGCGGGCACGACGTTCGTCTCCACGCCTCCGGCGATTCCTCGACCGCGGCATCGCTGCGCGCCGTGACAGAGCGCGCGACGCTCGATCAGCCGGACATGACGCTGTACATCGAGAAGGAGCTGGAGGCGCGCAACGCGTTCGAAGCGTACCGGAGCGCGGGAGAGGTGGACGTCATCCACGCGCACTGGCCGGTGCTCGCGCAGTACTTCGCGCCGTTCACCGCGACGCCGACGCTGCTGACGTACCACTACATCGAGCGTCACCTGCACGAGTACTACCGCCGCGAGATGCCGGGGCTGCGCCCGGTGTGCGTGAGCCGCAGGCAGGCCGAACTGCTGGGCGAGCCGGACCTGCCGGTCGTCTACAACGGGCTGGACATCGAGCACATCCCATTCAGCGAACAGGCGGATGACTACCTCGTGCTCGTGGCGCGCATGACGCCTACGAAGGGCATCGCGGAGGCGATACGCATCGCTCGGGCGGCAGGCGAGCGCCTCGTGCTCATCGGGCCGGTGTCGCGCTACCTGCCGTGGAGCCAGGCGTTCTACGAGGAGGAGGTGCTGCCGCACGTCGACGGCGACCGCGTGACGCACATAGAGGAAGCGCCCAACGCGGAGGTGTTGGACGTCGTGTCGCGGGCGAAGGCGTTCCTCTTCCCGTTGCAGTGGGACGAGCCGTTCGGACTCGCGGCAGCGGAGGCGATGGCGTGCGGGACGCCGGTGGTCACCTACCCGCGCGGAGCGATGCCGGAGCTGGTGGCGGACGGCGTATCGGGGTGCATCGTGGCATCTGAGGATGAGGCGGTTGCGGCGATCGCGCGGGCGTCGGCGCTCGACCGGCGTGCGGTGCGGTCGCACGTCGAGGGGCGGTTCACGGTGGAGCGCATGGTGGACGGCTACGAGGCGCTGTACTCCTCCTACTCCATGTCGGGGGAGTAGGCGCCCTGGCGGGCGGCGCTGGTGAGTCTGCAGCGGTGGAGGTACGCCTTCTGGGCGGCGGGGACGTTGGCGGGGTCGCCGAGCCAGGTGTTGAGCGGGAGGGCCTGCAGACCGCGCCCGAAGGAGTAGCTCAGCTCCCACGGCGCGTTGACCGCTGCGCCACGGCGGGCGATCTCGTGCATGTTCAGCGTGGCCTCGTCGTCCGGCTGGCCGCCGGAGAGGAAGACGATGCCGGGCACTGCGGCGGGGACGGAGCGCATGAAGGCGTCGACGGTCCTGACGGCGACCTCGGTAGCCGGGGCGCGGTCGGACGCGGTCGAGCCGGAGGTGACCATGTTGGGCTTCAGGAGCGTCCCTTCGAGCGCGACGTCGTAGAGCGCGAGCGCGCTGTAGACCTCGCGCAGCGTCCACTCAGTTATCTCCTGGTCCGCTTCGATGGTGTGGTCGCCGTCGATGAGCACTTCGGGTTCGACGATGGGGACGAGTCCGGCCTCCTGGCTGAGGGAGGCGTAGCGGGCGAGGCCGTGCGCGTTGGCGTCGATGCACTTGGCGCTGGGGATGCCGCTGCCGATGGTGATGACGGCGCGCCACTTGGCGAAACGCGCGCCGAGTTCGTAGTACTCGGCGAGGCGCGGACGGAGGCCGTCCAGCCCCTCGGTCACGAGTTCGCCGGGGGAGCCGGCGAGCGGCATGGCGCCGGTGTCGACCTTGATGCCGGGGATGATGCCCTTGCTCTGCAGTCCCTCGACGAGCGGAGCGCCCTCCGCGCCGTTCTGGCGGATGGTTTCGTCGTAGAGGATGACGCCGCTGACGTAGTTCTCGCCACCCTCCGCGGTGAAGAGCATCTCGCGGTAGTCGCGGCGGTTCTGCTCGGTGCTCTCGACATTGATGGAGTCGAACCGGCGCTTGATAGTGCCGGAGCTTTCGTCGGCGGCGAGGATGCCCTTCGCGGGGGCCACGAGCGCTTGCGCGGTCTGCGCCAGAGCGTTGATGTCCATGCGTTCTCTCCTTCTCCTGACCGGGTTCTTGTATCGCCTGCGCGGCTGCTTTTGAGACACGCGCCCGCAGCCTTGTGCACGGCAGGCCTATGATACCCTCCGGTACCGGCCTCGGCCATATCAGCGGCCATCGCCGCCCGCAACCAGCAACGCTCAAGGAGCCTTCCCGCATGGACAGCCTCGCCGTCGCAGTGCCCGTATTCCTCGCCAGCGCAGTGCTGGTGGTGCTCGCGGGCGTTGCGCTCGCGCGGTACGGCGACCAGATCGCCGACATCACGGGATGGGGGACGCTGTGGGTCGGCACGATCCTCGTGAGCATCGCGACGTCGCTGCCGGAGTTGGTGACGAATATCACCGCCGTGCGGCCTCTGGAATTCCTACCCGTGAAGTTAGAGAACCCTGCGCCGGGGCTTGCACTGGGCAACGTGTTCGGCGCGGACATGATCAACATCTTCACCATCTCGCTGGTGGCGATCGTGTTCGGCATCAGGAACCTGTTCTCGGACCAGCCGAAGGACACGCAGACGCTGGTGGTCGTGGCGGTTGTGCTGGGCATCATCGCGTTCGTCTTCGGGGCGCTGCGCGACTGGGCGCTCGGGCCGACGAGCGTCGGCGCGGTGGTGATAGCGGTGGGGTACGTGGTGGGGATGAAACTCGTCTACAACGCGGGGAGCGAG
Organism: Dehalococcoidia bacterium; assembly: GCA_965220655.1. GTDB lineage: Bacteria > Chloroflexota > Dehalococcoidia > Lucifugimonadales > Australimonadaceae > Bin16. The sequence goes on from CBDCQO010000011.1 coordinate 9,471, forward strand.
GGTCGCGCGGCGGCAGCGGAGGAAGGAAACGGGGACGGGGACGAGCAGGCAGGAAGCGCGGCCCGCGTGTGGATAGGGTTCTCCGCTGCGGCGGCAGTCGTGCTCATAGCAGCGTACTTCCTGGCCATCAGCGCGGACGGCATCGCGGAAGCGACCGGGCTGGGCCGCAGCTTCATCGGCGTGCTGCTGGTGTCCATCGTCACGACGCTGCCGGAGGCGTCGGTCACGGTGGCGGCGGCGATGCGGCGGTCGTACGGGCTGGTGATCGGCAACATCTACGGGAGCTGCGCGTTCAACCTGTTCGTCATCCCGATAGCGGGGCTGTTCTTCGTCGGCGGGCCGCTGCTGGCCGAGATGGAGTCCGCGCACTTCGTGGCAGCGGGAGCGGCGATAGGGCTGATGAGCTGCGGGTTCCTCATCATCCGGAGCTTCTACATGCCGGTGCTGTCGTGGCTGTGGCGCCTGACGTACGCGCTGCCGCCCGCGTACGTGGTGGCGCTGTTCTTCGTGTTTCAGCTGGCGGAGGACTAGGGAGACCCGTCCATGGCGCGTTCGCGGGCGAGCTGCTGCTGCTGCTCGTAGCGGACGGCATAGTAGAGGGAGAGGAGAAGGGCGGCGGCGACAACGAACGAGCCGGGTATCCACATGGTGACGCCGCCGATCTGCTGGTCCTCCAGCGCGGTAAGGCCATAGGCCGGCGCCGTTGCCTCGTAATGGGGGTAGAAGGGGTTCGGGGCGAAGGTGAGGAACGCGCCGAGGACGAAGGTGGGAACGATGGTGATGAAGACGAACGGCACCCTCGCGAGGTAGGAGAGGCTCGAGCGGAGCGGGAACGGGTCTATGACGTTCCACCACCAGAGGTAGGCGCCGAGCGCGAAGGTGAGGTGCTCGAGGAGGTGGATAGCCTCGTTCTTCAGCGCGGCCTCGTACGCGACGGGGAAGTGCCAGCCGATGATGACGCCGATGAAGAGCGGCCACGCGATGAGCGGGCGGAAGAGGTTGCGGAGCGCGCTGCGCACGAGCGGGGACTTGAACACCGGGATGGCGATGCGCTTGCGGAGCGGCCGGGGGATGCCTCGCATGAGAGGGATGACCGGCGCGCCGACCTGGATGGCCGGAACGGCGAAGAACATGAGCAGCATGTGCTGGCCCATGTGGGCGAGGAAGAGCTCGTCCGAGAGCGCGTCGAGGGGGCTGACGAGGGCGATGAAGAGGGCGATGAGCCCGATGTAGAACGACGCGGTGCGGCGCTTGTCGTGGATGCGGCGACGTTCGAGGCTGCGCAGGCCGCGCGCGTAGAGGACCGCAGCCAGCGGGATGCCAACGAGGGCGGTAGGGTCTGCGCTCCAGGCGAGCCAGAGGGAGTCGTTCACGGCGTCCCTCCGGTGTCACGGGGAGGGCGGTTCATGCACATGCAGATCGGAAGCGCTATCGGGTGAGATTGAAGAAGAGCGCCATGAGAACGACGGCGATGCTCACCATGATGAGGAAGGGGGCGAAGAACAGCCCCGAGAAGCGTACGTCGTCGAACTTGAGGTGCATGAAGTAGCCGACCACGAGCAGGAACTTGGAGGACGAGAGCACCAGGATGATCCAGGTCATCAGCGCGGGGTCGATCGAGAGGTAGAAGACGCCGAACTCGATGAGGGTGATGACGGCAAGGATCGCGCCGATGATGACGTACTGGCCCGGCCCGGGGTGGTTGTGCTCTTCGACGTGTGCGTGCTCGGTAGTCATGCTGCCTGCTCCGTTATCCGATACCCACGGCGCGCGCCGTGTGGTGGACTTCTTCCAATGCACGGCCTTCCGCGCCGTATGCACCGATGAGGTAGACGACGCCGAAGATGACGATCCAGACGATGTCGACGAAGTGCCAGTAGAGGCCGGCGATCTCCACCTGCAGGGAGTTGCCCTGGTGGATCTTGCCCTTGTACGACGCGAAGAGGATGGACCAGAGCCAGAGGATGCCGACGGCCACGTGCGTGCCGTGGAACCCGGTCATAACGAGGAAGGTGCTGCCGAAGAGGTTGGTGCGCGGCGTGAGGCCGTAGTGCACGGCGAACTCCGTGAATTCGAACATCTGGAAGCCGATGAATATGGAGCCGAAGATGCAGACGATGGCTGTCCAGAAGCGGAACTGGCCCATGTTGCCGCGCTGGATGCCGGCGAGGGCGAGCACCATCGCAAGACTGCTCATGAGCAGCACGAAGGTGCTGATGGTGGTGATGGGGATGCTGAGGATCTCTTCCTGTGGGCCGGAGAGGTTGCGGTTGCGGTAGATGAGGTGGGTGCCGATGAGCGTGCCGAAGAACATCACGTCCGAGCCGAGGAAGGCCCACATGAGCATCTTCCGGTTGTCGAGCCCGGTAGAGGTGCGATGGTCGTCTATGCCCGATAGGTACTGCATCCCGTTGTCTCTGGTCCCTTCCGTTGATGCGCCGCGCTAGTGGTGGGCGTGAACGCGCTCCGCGCTCTCCTCAGCGACAGGCTCGAACACCCAGCCGTAGATGCCGCGCATGCCGATGAAGCCGGAGACGGCGATGACGAGCAGTCCGAGCCAGGTGTTGGCCTGCCAGATGAGCAAGCCGCCTGCGACCATCGTGATGCCGAAGGCAATGACGATGGGCCAGTAGGAGGGGTCGGGCATGTGGGGCTCGCCGTGCGCGGGCAGCGGCGGAGGCTCGACGGCGTTTGCTTCCTCGTCCCAGAGCGGGTGCTGGCTGCGGACGGTGGGAATGACGGCGAAGTTGTAGTGCGGCGGCGGCGACGGGATGGCCCATTCGAGCGTCGCGGCGGCCCAGGGGTTCATGCCCGCAGCCTCGCCCTTCCGGGCGGAGCGGACGATGTTGATGATGAGGAGCAGGATGGAGACGGCGATGACGAACGCGCCGATGCTGACGAAGAGGTTGAGCCCTGCCCAGTTCTGCTCCACGGAGTAGGTGTAGACGCGGCGCGGCATACCGAGGACGCCCAGAATGTGCATGGGCATGAAGGTCATGTTGAAGCCGATGAACATGATCCAGAAGTGCACCTTGCCGATGCGCTCGCTGAGCATGCGTCCGGTCATCTTGGGGAACCAGTAGTAGATGCCGGCGGTGAGACCGAAGATGCTGCCGCCGAAGAGGACGTAGTGGAAGTGGGCGACGATGAAGTAGGTGTCCTGTTGCTGCGTGTCGACGGGGACGGCTGCGTGCATGACGCCGCTGAGTCCTCCGAGCATGAACATGCTGATGAAGCCGAGCGCGAAGAGGAGGGGTGTCTTGAACTGGATGGAGCCTCCCCAGAGGGTCGCAAGCCAGTTGAACACCTTGACGCCGGTGGGGACGCCGATGGCCATGGTCGCGCCCGCGAATGCGGCGGTCGCCCATGCGCCGAGGCCGGTGGTGAACATGTGGTGCGCCCAGACGCCGAACCCGAGGAACGCGATGACCGCTCCCGCGAAGACGACGGTGGTATAGCCGAACAGGGGCTTCCGCGAGAAGGTGGGCAGGACGTCCGAGACGATGCCCATGGCCGGGAGGATGAGGATGTAGACCTCCGGGTGACCGAAGATCCAGAAGAGGTGCTGCCAGAGCAGCGGGTCCGCGCCCGCGCCCGCGGTGTCGAAGAAGTTCGTACCGAAGAAGCGGTCGAACAGGAGCAGAGTGAGGGCGATGGTGAGGGGCGGGAAGGCGAAGATGATGAGGAAGGAGACGATGAGCGTCATCCATGCGAAGAGGGGCATGCGCATGAGGGTCATGCCCGGGGCGCGCATGTTGAGGATGGTGATGACGAAGTTGAAGCCTGCCGCCGTGGTGCCGATACCCATGATCTGGAGGCCGAGCACCCAGTAGTCGGTGCTGCTGGAGAGCGTGTACTCGGAAGTGGTGAGCGGCGCATAGCCGAACCATCCCACGTCCGGGAAGGCGGCCTTGAAGAAGCTGAAGTTCATGAGGATGGCGCCGAAGATGAAGAGCCAGTAGCTGAGGGCGTTCAGCCTCGGGAAGGCCACGTCACGCGCGCCGATCATGAGCGGGACGAGGAAGTTGAAGAAGGCGGCTCCGGCAGGCATGACGACCATGAAGACCATGGTGGTGCCGTGCATCGTGAAGAGGGCGTTGAAGGTGCCCGCGTCCACGAACGTGCTGTCCGGCTGCGCGAGCTGAACGCGCATGAGGAGGGCCTCGATACCGCCGATGAGGAAGAAGATGAAGGCGGACACCCCGTAGAGGATGCCGATACGCTTGTGGTCAACGGTGGTGATCCATCCCCAGACGCCTTCTGTGGAGACGGGGCGTTTCAGGATGCCTATGTTCGCTGCCATCGTATGCCTTCTCTCTCAGTCGCCGATGCCGGACAGTCCGGCATTCCTCTCTCAGATTACCGCAACTTGAGGCTCTTCAGGTAGACCACCACCTGGTCAACCTGAGCCTCCGTGAGCTGGTCCACGAGCGGGTCGCCGACGTAGAACGTAGGCATGGCGTCGGTGGTCTCGAGCACCGGCTTGATGTCCCGGATGTTGGAGACCCACGCCTTGAGGTTCTCGTTCGTGCTGTCGAGGATGCCTGCGCCCAGTGTGGCGCGGTCGCCGAAGAGTGTGAGGTTGGGGCCTATCTCTTCGGTGGAGACGCCATTGATGGTGTGGCAGCGCGCGCAGAAGTTGGTGAACACGGTCGCCCCCCTGGCCTCGACGCTGCCCGCTTCGGGCGGTACCGGGTCGGCGTTCATGTTCTCGACCCACCGGTCGAAGTCGGCGTGGGAGTCGACGTGAACGCGGAAGCGCATGAGCGCGTGGGCGGAGCCGCAGAACTCGGCGCACTGGCCATAGAAGGTGCCGACCTCCGTGGGGGTGAACTTCTCCAGTATGTTGGTCCTGCCGGGCACCATGTCCGTCTTGCCGACGAGCTGGGGCACCCAGAAGGAGTGGATGACGTCCTTCGCCTCGAGCGTGATGGCGACCTGACGGCCGACGGGGATACGGAGTTCGTTGGCTGTGACGAGGTCCTCGCCGTCCGGGCCGAGGCCGGGATAGCGGAACTCGAACCACCACTGGTGCCCGACGGCCTCTATGTGAAGTGCGTCCTCGTCCGGCTCAGCCGTCGTGCCCGCGATCCAGACGATGGTGGGGATGGCGATGGCGACGAGGATGAGGATGGGGATAACCGTCCAGGTGATCTCCAGCGTGGTGTTGCCGTGGATCTGCTGGGCGGTGTGCCCCGGGCGCTCGCGGTACTTCCAGAGGATGTAGGCCATCGCGGCAAGGACGAGGAAGCCGACGATGCTCGCGGCGACGATGACGAAGATGTAGATGGTGTGGACGCGCTGGGCGGCGTCGGAGCGGGGTTCGAAAGTGGTGAGCGGGGTGTCGCAGGAAGCGAAGACGGCGACAAGCGCCACGGCGGCAAGAGCGAAGTAGAGAAGCCGCCGGAGGGTCGCTGCCAGGTTCTGCGGATGAGCGGTAGGTGTCGTCACTGTGTTCGTGTTCCCCGCGCCAGTGGGGCGATTGTTACGCATATCACAGACGAGGCGCGGGGGTCAAGCGGTGCAGGAGTGGAGCGAGGGGCGGAAGGGCGCGCTTGGTGTGGTTGACACTGGTTGAGCGGACTGCATATACTTGCGAGACCGCCATCTGGGGAGGCTTGCGTAGCCAACATGAGGACTTCTTCGTAATGGCAGTGCCCATGAGCACGTAGGACCGATCCGGCGTTGCATTGCTACCGAAAGGCGGTGGCGCGCCAAGGTGCCACCGCCTTTGCACGTTAACAAGGGAATATCGAGCGAGTACGAGCCAAGGAAGGTTCGCAGCGACTGCGAACCGAGCGTGAGGTCAAGTTATTAAGGGCCCACGGAGGATGCCTTGGCGTCAAGGGCCGATGAAGGGCGTAGCACGACTGCGATAAGCCTCGGGTAGCCGTCAAGCAGGCTTAGCCGGGGATTCCCGAATCGGGGAACCGGTCTCGGTGAAGCCGGGACATCCTCAGCTGAACACATAGGCTGAGGGGGGTAAGCAGGGGAACTGAAACATCTCATTACCCTGAGGAAAAGAAAGCAACCGCGATTCCCTGAGTAGTGGTGAGCGAAACGGGAACAGCCTAAACCGCTGTGGTTTAGTGGCCTGGGGGCCTATACGACAGCGGGGTTGTACGGCGTGTCAGCACGAACCCCAGATAGTGCACGGAGTGAGCAATCCATGGTCTAGCCGAAGGAGCCTGGAAAGGACCGCCATAGCGGGTGATAGCCCCGTAGGCGAAAGGCTATGGACTCCGGATGCGTTCGTGAGTACCACGGGACACGTGGAATCCCGTGGGAAGCCGGGGGGACCACCCTCCAAGGCTAAATACCCTTGACGACCGATAGCGCACAAGTACCGTGAGGGAAAGGTGAAAAGAACCCCAGAAGGGGAGTGAAATAGACCTGAAACCGTGGGCCTACAAGCGGTCGGAGCCCGTTTTCGGACGGGTGACGGCGTGCCTATTGAAGAATGAGCCGGCGAGTTACTCCTGTGTGGCGAGGTTAAGGGATGCAGACGTCCCGGAGCCGCAGCGAAAGCGAGTCTGAACAGGGCGAAGCAGTCGCACGGGGTAGACCCGAAACCGGGTGAGCTACCCATGGCCAGGGTGAAGCCTCGATAGTCTCGAGGTGGAGGCCCGAACCCGTATACGTTGCAAAGTGTTGGGATGAGCTGTGGGTAGAGGTGAAATGCCAACCGAACCCGGAGATAGCTGGTTCTCCCCGAAATGCATTGAGGTGCAGCCTTCAGGAAGAGGGACGGAGGTAGGGCTCTGAATGGGCTAGGGGGTGTGAGCCTACCAAACCCAATCAAACTTCGAATGCCGTTCCATCCATGCCTGAGGAGTGAGACCGTGGGGGATAAGCTCCATGGTCGAGAGGGAAACAGCCCAGACCACCGACTAAGGCCCCTAAATACAGGCTCAGTGTCAAAGGAAGTATGGTCGCTTAGACAACCAGGAGGTTGGCTTAGAAGCAGCCACCCTTTAAAGAGTGCGTAATAGCTCACTGGTCAAGGGACCGTGCGCCGACAATTTATCGGGGCTTAAGCCTGTTGCCGAAGTCGTGGCTTCTGCCGTAAGGCGGAGGGGTAGGGGAGCGTTCTCTGTGCACAGAAGTCTGATCGTGAGGTCAGGTGGAGCGCAGAGAAGTGCGAATGCCGGCATGAGTAGCGTGAAGATGCGTGAGAACCGCATCCGCCGAAAGTCCAAGGTTTCCTACGCAACGTCGTTCGTCGTAGGGTTAGCCGGGCCTAAGCCGAGGCCGCAAGGCGTAGGCGATGGAGAGCTGGTCAATATTCCAGCGCCACCTATGGATCGTTTTAAGGCTAAGGAGGGACACGGGAAGCTAGGCAGAGCGTGCCTATTGGACATGGTGCGTCTGAGCCTGTAGGTGAGCCCGCGGTAGGAAAATCCGCCGTGGGGTTTGAGCTGAGGGGTGAAGCAACTTCAGGGCCTGGCCCTGGGGAAGTCTGTTGAGGCTACACCGGCAAGAAAAGCTTCGTAGCTAGAGTCATAGGTGTCCGTACCGCAAACCGACACTGGTGGACTGGTATAAGCGTACCGAGGCGGACGAGAGAACCATCCTTAAGGAACTCGGCAATCTGACTCCGTAACTTTGGGAGAAGGAGTGCCCTGGAGGGTGAAATCCCCAGCGGATGGAGCACCTTCGGGGTCGCAGCGAAGAGGCCCTGGTGACTGTTTAACAAAAACACAGGTCCCTGCTCAAGTCGCAAGACGACGTATAGGGGCTGACGCCTGCCCAGTGCCGGAAGGTCAAGAGGCGCGGTGAGAGCTGCAAATCGAAGCCCCGGTGAACGGCGGCCGTAACTATAACGGTCCTAAGGTACCGAAATCCCTTGTCAGGTAAGTTCTGACCCGCAGGAAAGGCGTAACAACTGGGGCGCTGTCTCAAGGATGGTCTCGGTGAAATTGAAGTACGAGTGAAGATGCTCGTTACCCGCAGCAGGACAAAAAGACCCCGTGGAGCTTTACTGCAACCTGACATTGATCCGAGGATACGGTTGTGTAGGATAGGTGGGAGGCTATGAAGCCAGGACGCCAGTTCGGGTGGAGCCATCGTTGAAATACCACTCTTCCCTGTTTTTGGATCTAACCCCTGAACAAGCAGGGGGACCGTGTCTGGCAGGCAGTTTGACTGGGGCGGTCGCCTCCTAAAAGGTAACGGAGGCGTGCAAAGGTCCCCTCAGGGTGGATGGAAATCACCCGCAGAGCGCATTGGTAGAAGGGGGCTTGACTGCGAGGCCAACAAGCCAAGCAGGGACGAAAGTCGGCCAAAGTGATCCTACGGTCCCGTGTGGAAGGGCCGTGGCTTATCGGACAAAAGCTACCCCGGGGATAACAGGCTTATCTTGCCCAAGAGTTCATATCGACGGCAAGGTTTGGCACCTCGATGTCGGCTCGTCGCATCCTGGGGCTGAAGAAGGTCCCAAGGGTCCGGCTGTTCGCCGGTTAAAGCGGCACGTGAGCTGGGTTCAGACCGTCGTGAGACAGGTCGGTCTCTATCCGCTGTGGGCGCAGGAAGTTTGAGGGGAGCTTTCCCTAGTACGAGAGGACCGGGAAGGACGTACCTCTGGTGTTCCGGTTGTCCCGCCAGGGGCACTGCCGGGTAGCTATGTACGGAACGGATAAGCGCTGAAAGCATCTAAGTGCGAAGCCGGCCCCAAGATGAGACTTCCCACCCCGAGAGGGGGTAAGGCCGCAGAGAGACTATCTGCTCGATAGGCCGCAGGTGTAAGCGCAGCAATGCGTTCAGCCGAGCGGTACTAATCGGCCGAGGACTTGACCACATATACGCTCCTGCTCCTCTGCTCGTTCGATATCCCTTGTTAGCGCGCAAAGGCGCCACCGCCGCTCATCCCTCTCCTCCAGGAGGGGGCCGGCGTCAGGGATCGGTGCGGGGTGGAGCAGTGGCAGCTCGTCGGGCTCATAACCCGAAGGTCCCAGGTTCGAGTCCTGGCCCCGCTACCAACCTTCCGTCACGCCCGGTGCGCCCCTGAAACGGGGCGTTTCCTGTTTAATCCCGCACAAAAAATCTGAGACACCCCTGTTCAGCCCTGTGCTACGCTCACGCTGACCCGTTCGGTCGAAGGAGCCGCGCCATGGAGTACGCAGGCCGCCTGCACCGTTTCGCGGCGTTCATCATCGACGCCATCGTTATCTCGGTAGTCATCGTGGTTCTGAATGCGATCGGCATCATCAACCTGGGCGACCCCAGCACCACAGACCAGGTCCTGGAAGCCGTCATCAGCTTCGGTTACTACATCCTGCTCACTGCCGCGTTCGGGGCCACGCTCGGCAAGATGGCGCTCGGTATGAGGGTGGTAGACGAGAGCGGCCAGAAGGCGGGTTTCTTCAAGGTGCTCATCAGGGAGACCATCGGGAAGTTCGTCTCCGCCCTCGTCCTTTTCCTGGGCTTCATCTGGATACTGTTCGACGGCAACCGTCAGGGCTGGCACGACAAGATCGGAGGAACGTTCGTGGTGAAGGCGCGATAGGCGTCCCATCACCCCGGACCCCGGTAACCAAAGCATCCCGACAGGGGTCGGAGCAAGGAGTCGCACCATGGAGTACGCAAGCCGCCTGCAACGTTTCATCGCGTTCATAATCGACGTCATCGTCCTGGCCGTTATCGTCGGGATCCTGACCGCGATCGGGATCGTCGAATTCTCCGTTTCAGAAGAAGCCAGCACTACGGATGGCCTGATCCAGGCAATCATCGTGGTGGCCTACTACGTCATTCTCACCGTTGCCTTTGGCGCCACGCTCGGGAAGATGGCGATGGGCATGAAGGTGGTGGACAGAGACGGCAACAAGGCTGGAGCCGGCCCCGTCCTCATCAGAGAGGTCATCCACGAGCGCTGGGCGCCCTCCTCGCCTCAGTAGTAGGAGCAGGCATCGGCGAAGCCGTCGGCCTTGCGGTCGCCATCATCATCGTCATCATGATCCTGTTCGACGAGCGGCGGCAGGGCCTGCACGACAAGATCGGCGGGACGTTCGTGGTGAAGGCGCGATAGCGTCGCGGACAGTGCTCCACAACCGCACATGGGAAGAACGGCAGCACGCCTGGAGGGTGCTGCCGTTCGGCGTTAAATCGTTGAACCGATGCCCAGCACGTCCATGTGGAACCACTGCCACGGGCCGAACTCCAGCACGTGCAGCACGTACTCCTGCGGCATCTTCACCGCGAGCAGCATCAGCAGCACAAGTGCAAGGCTCACGTAACCGCGCACCTCGAACCGCCGGAACCTGCCCGCGGTCGCCAGGTGGTAGAGGAAGAAGAGCTCGAACAGGTTGGGGAAGACGAACAGCACCCAGCGGGCGCTCGTGACTTCGAGGACGACTACCCCGGCGACGCGATAGCAGAAGAGCGCGAGGCTCGTGAAACGAGCGAGGCGGTTGTCCCATTGCAGTGAGACAGCCGCGGCGAACGCGAGCATGTAGGTGTCGAGCAGTTTGTCGGCGGACGTATAGTCGGAGAAGTCGCCCACGCCGACCAGTCCGATGATGACGACGTCCATGGCATCGGCGACGATGGCGGCAATCATTCCGCCGAACGGCCACCGGATGATGGCGACCGGCACGGCGAGGCGGATGAGGATGGCGATGATGGGGCCCACTACGCTCCTGCGTCTGCCCGTCAGGGTAGAATCCGCGCAACTGTAGCACGCACTGGAGGCTCACCATGCCGGAATTCCTGGATGTCGTCCGCAGCCAGCGGGGCACCGCATACTACAAACCGGACCCGATACCGGATGACGTGCTGAACCAGATACTGGAGGCGGCGACGCGCGCTCCCAGCGGCAGCAACCGCCAGCCGTGGCGGTTCATCGTGCTGCGCGACCGCGAGGTGAAGCGCCGGATGGGCGAGCTATACCTCGAAGCGCAGCGGCGCATGACGGGAGGAACGTCGGCAAGCGCGCCCGGGGAGGCTCCCGCCCACTTCAGCGGCGCCATGGAAGACGTGCCGGCGCTGGTGATGTTCTGCGTGGAGCGCTGGCCGATGCGCGGCAGCGAGTCTTATCGCGGCGCGTCGATCTACCCGTCGGTGCAGAACCTGATGCTGGCAGCAGCGTCGTTCGGGCTCGGCACGCGCCTCACGACGGTGTGGCAGCACTGCTATGAGGACGTGGCAGCACTGCTCGGCGTGCCGGACGACTGGGAGATGATGGCACTGATCCCTATCGGCTACCCGGCCCCGCCGGACCACCTCGGCGGCAGCCGCCGCAAGCCCATCTCCGATGTGACGTTCTACGACAAGTGGGGAAACGCCGGGGCGTAGGAGGGGAGGCTACTCGGCCATCGCGGCGGCGACGGTCTCGACCTCTTCCAGCAAGGCGCTGAGCATATCGGCTTCCTCGACGATGCGCGCTTTCTGACCCTTGCGGAAGATGATGGCGCGCCCGTTGCCCGCAGCGATGCCGACGTCGGCGTCCTTCGCTTCGCCGGGGCCGTTCACCTCGCAGCCCATCACGGCGACCTTCACCGAGGTGTCCATGCCCTTGAGCATCTCGTCGACGGTGTTGGCGAGCTTGCGGATGTCCACGTCAGCGCGCCCGCAGGAGGGGCAGGCGACCATCTGGACGCCCTTCTTGCGGAGGTCCAGCGCCTTGAGGATCTCGTAGCCGACCTCGACCTCCTCGCGCGAGTCGTCGCTGAGCGAGACGCGGATGGTGTCGCCGATGCCGTCGTAGAGGAGCGTGCCGAGGCCGATGGCGCTGCGTATGGAACCGGAGCGCGCGGTGCCGGCCTCGGTGATGCCGAGGTGGAAGGGGTACGGCACCATCTTCGCAAGCTTGCGGTACGCCTCGACGGTGGTGTCGATGTCGTACGCCTTGAGCGAGATCTTGATGAGGTCGAAGTCGAGGTCCTCGAGCAGCTGAATCTCCCAGAGGCCGGTCGCAACCATGTGGTCGACGACGGAGACCTCCTCGCCCTCGCCGGAGGCCGATGAGCCCTTGACGAGGCGGTTGACGCCGTCGGCGTGGCGGTGCTGGCCGCGCGTGACGCCGATCGCGCCGACGGGCGGCAGGCTGCCGAAGTTGACGCCGATGCGGATGGGGGTCTGGCGGGCTTTCGCTTCACGGACGACCGTGCGCACCTTCTCGGCGTCGCGGATGTTACCGGGGTTCAGCCGCAGGCAGTCGACGCCCTGGTTGAGGGCTTCGAGCGCGAGCTGGTAGTGGAAGTGGATGTCGGCGACGATGGGGATGGAGACCTGGCGCTTGATGGCACCGAGGGCCTGCGCGGCCTCCATGTCCGGGACAGCGCACCGGATGATCTCGCAGCCGACTTCCTCGAGGCCGTGTATCTGCGCGACGGTGGCCTCGACGTCACGGGTGTCGGTCTTGGTCATGGACTGGACGCTGACCGGGGCGTCTCCCCCAATCTTGACGTCTCCCACCCACACAGGTTTGGTTACGCGGCGTGCCATGCTCGGCTCCCCTCAGGTTGCTGGCAACCATGATACACCCGCAGGAGTGAGATGCATGGTGTACTCAGGTTCAACCTTCGAGTGCCCTCTTGCGTTCGGCAAGGGCAGCAGCGACAAGTGCTCGGATAGCCGGACGACGCGCGTCATCGACGGAGCGTATCTTCGCGTGCCGCATCCGCGCGCCAGTTCCCTCGAGCAGTGCCTTCGGATCCGGCAGTTCCGCTCCTTTGTAGAAACCCAGGTTCACCCACCCGGAGTGGGGCAGGATGTAGGCGTAGCCGTCAATCATCTTCCTCGGCCCAACACCATAGGTCGCCGCCCTGTCGCCGAGACGTACGACCTCACAAGCGTCCGCGTGCACTTCCAGGATGATCCTGCGCAATGCGACAGCGACCGGACGAAGCGGTTCCTCCGTCAGCATGAGCAAGTCATCGAATGACCCGAACCTGGCCTGCGACATCTCTCCTCCAACCAATCCGTGCTGAGCTTATGCGAACAGGCGCTGGATGTCGTTCACGGAGATCATGACGATCGCTGCGATGAGCATAGCGAACCCTGCGGCGTGGACGAAGCGCTCCTTCTCCGGCGCAAGGCGGCGTCCGCCGCGGACGATCTCCACCAGCACGAATGCGATGCGCCCACCGTCGAGCGCGGGGAAGGGGATGAGGTTGATGATGGCGAGGTTGATGGAGAGGAGCGCCGTCCAGAGGATGAGCGGGCTGATGCCGGACTCGGCCACGTCGCCCGTCATCTGGGCGATGCCGATGGGCCCGGCCACCTGGATGGAGGACGCACCCGCTATCCAGCGCGAGACTTCGTTGCGGAAGAGCAGGAGTATCTCGCCGATCTGGACGAAGCTCGCCCGGAACGCGGCGAGAGGGCCCATCGAGCGCGTCTCCTCGGAGTACACCGTGACGGTCAGGCCGTCGAGCGCGTCCTCCTCCGGCGGCAGGTCCAGCGACACCACGCCGCCACGCCGCAGCACCTGCACCGCTACCGGCACGCCGGGCGACTCCTGCACCGCAGCAGCGAGGGCGGTCTGGGGACTGCCCTCGTTCAGCACGCGCCTGCCGCCGATCGACAGGAGGAGGTCGTCCGGCAGCAGGCCGCTCTCTGCAGCCGTCGAGCCGGAGGCGACCGACGCAACGGTAAGGCGGGCGTCGGTCAAGAAGATGCCGACCGCGCCCTGCCCTTCGGGCGGGTCGACGCGCACGTCCGGGATGCGCAGCGCAACGAGCCGACCACGACGCTCGACCGTCCATGCCATATCCGCCCCTATGCGGAGGTTGATGGCTATGAGGAGGTCTGATGAGTTGGCGATGCGCCTGTCGTCCGCGGTGCGGATGAGGTCTCCCTCCTCCACACCCGCCTGTTCGGCGGGTGAGCCCGGCGCGACGCTGAGTACGGTCACGTCCGTCACGGGTACCGGCTGCGGAATCATGAAGACAGCGGTGAGCAGGAGCACGGGGAGCACGGCGTTCATCGCGGAGCCTGCGCCGAGTATGAAGAGCCGCTGCCAGGCGCTCTTGCCCGCGAAACTGGCGGGCGCGGTGGGGTCCTCCTCGCCGAGCATCCGCACGAACCCGCCGAAGGGGAGGAAGTTGAGCGAGTAGGTAGTGCCTCCGCGTGTGAAGCCGAATGCGCGCGGGGGCATGCCGACGCCGAACTCCAGCACCTGTACCCGGGCGAGTCTCGCAGCGAAGAAGTGCCCCAGTTCGTGCACGATGATGAGGGAACCGAGAACGATGAGGAAGAGAACGACGGTCATGGCCCTGACCGCGACGGAGCGTCAGCCAACGCCCGCGGCTGCGGCAGCCTCACGGCGCGCCCAGGCGTCAGCCTCGAGCACGGCTTCGGGGGTCGAGGCGTCGAACGACTCGTGCCTGTCGAGCACGCTCTGTACGATGCGGTGGATGTCGCCGAACCCGATGCGGCCGTCGAGGAAGTAGTGGACGGCCTCCTCGTCGGCGGCGCTCAGCACGGCCGGGTAGGTCTGCTCCCTGCGTCCCGCTGCAACCGCCGTCGCGAAGCAAGGGTAGCGCGCAGGGTCGAGCGGCTCGAATGTGAGCGACGGCCACGCGAGCGGGTCGTAGCGCGGCAGGTTGCCGTTGTCGAGGCGGGCTGGGTAAGCGAGCGCCGCCTGGATCGGAAGCCGCATATCGGGTGGGCCCATCTGCGCCTTCACCGAGCCGTCCGCGCACTCAATCATGGAGTGGATGACGCTCTGCGGGTGGACGACCACGTCGATGCGGTCGAACGGGATGTCGAACAGCCAGCGGCTCTCGATGACCTCGAAACCCTTGTTCATCAGCGTGGAGGAGTCGATGGTGATCTTGCGCCCCATCACCCAGGTGGGGTGCGCGAGCGCCTCGGCGGGTGTGACGCCGGCGATCTCATCCAGCGGGCGCGTACGGAACGGACCGCCGGATGCGGTGATGATGAGCCTACGCACCGGCTCGTCCTCGCCGCGCATGCACTGCCAGATGGCGGACGGTTCGCTATCGACGGGCAGGAGGGGGGCGCCGTGCTTCGCGGCGGCGCGGGTGACGAGCTCGCCCGCCATGACGACGACCTCCTTGTTGGAGAGCGCGACGGCCTTCCCTGCGCGGAGCGCGTTCAGCGTGGGTACGAGACCAGCGCGGCCTGTCGTCGCAACCATCACGAGGTCGACGTCGGGCTCGGTGACCATCTCCTCGGGCGGCACGAGGGAGGCGCCATCGCCGCCGACGCTGTCGCGTCCTTCCTCGCACCAGACCATGCGGGGCTTGAACTCGGCGATCTGTTCGGCGAGCAGGTCGAGATTGCGCCCCGCCGACAGCCCCGTCACGCGGAAGTCGCCCGGCAGGGCGCGCACCACGTCCAGCGTCTGTGTGCCGATGGAGCCGGTAGAACCGAGTACGACGATGTTCTTCATGGCTGGCCTGTCGTCCGCTCTCAGTAGATACCACCTGCGCGCTGCTGCTCGCGGATGTACAGGATAATCTGCTCCAACTCCTCGTCAGACACCCCCACTATAGGCGGCATGTCTCCAAAGAGCCAGTGATGCGATGGAACGCCGTTCCGCACCGCACGCCGGATGGAATCGTCGTTGTGGTGCCCCGGCACGTAGAGCGGATGGATGAGCGAAGGGCCGCTGTCGGTGCCCAGTGCTCCCATGCCATGGCAGGTCGCACAGTTGGCGTCGAAAGCCTGCTTGCCCTTCTCGACATCTCCGTTCCCTCCGCATGCCAGGGTTCCCACCAGCAGCAGGAGTGTCAGCACACCCAGGAATACACGTCGACCATTCATGCGCTTTCACCACACCCACGAGGCATAGTAGACGAGCGGAAACACCGGCAGAAGACTGTCCAGCCGGTCCAACAGGCCACCATGGCCGGGGATGAGGCGTCCGGAGTCCTTCGCGTCCGCCATCCGCTTAACCTTCGACTCCATCAGGTCGCCCGCCTGCGCGACGATGCCGATGCCCAGCCCCAGCGCGACTACAGAGAGGAGGCGGCTCTCGATGCCATCGAGCAGGACGACGAGCGCGGCGGCCGCGGCGGCCGCGCCAACCAGCCCGCCGACAGCGCCCTCCCAGGTCTTGCCCGGCGAGATGGACGGCGCGAGTTTGCGACGACCTACCGCCCTGCCGACGGCATAGGCACCGGTATCGGTCGCGAACGTCACGAGGAACGCCAGCGCCGTCCACTGCAGACCGGCATCGTCGAGGCGCAGAGCGATGAGGGCTGCGAACGGCAGGGCGACGCAGGCGACGCCCGCGAGGACGCGCACGCCATCGAGGACAACGGGACCCCCGCCGCGTATCGTCCGGGCGCGGCGCAGCAGGTCGAGCATCTCGCGGAGCGCGATCAGCGCCGCGACGACGGCGACCGCTGCGAATACGAGTCCCCCGGCCCAGAGCACGAGGAAGAGGAGCGGGAGTCCGACTGCCGCACTGGCGACGCGGAGGCGCAATTCGCTCCGCGGGCGGGCGCTCATCAGTCCTCTTCGGGCAGAGCGCCGAACCGGCGGCGGCGGCGCTTGTACTCGTTGAGCGCCCGCTCTACTTCCACGTCGTCGAAGTCGGGCCAGTAGGCAGGAGTCTGGTAGTACTCGCTGTAGGCGGCCTGCCAGATGAGGAAATTGCTCAGGCGCTGCTCCCCGGCGGTACGGATGATGAGATCGGGGTCAGGTACCTCGGGCAGATAGAGGTTCTCGCGGATGAGGTCCTCGGTGACCTCGTGCGGAGCGACGCCAGAGGCGACGATGTGGCGCACGGCGCGGACCATCTCCGTCCGTCCGCCATAGTCAAAGGCGACGCAGAGATTCATGCCGGTGTTGCCTGCGGTGCGTTTCACCGCCTCGCGAGTGGCATCAGCGAGGCTGGCGGGTATCTGATCGAGCTCTCCGAGGTGCCGGATGCGGACGTTGCGCTTGTGCAGTTCCTCCACGCATTCGCCGATGACGGACTGCATGAGATCGAGGAGGCCGTTGACCTCGGAGGTGGGGCGGTTCCAGTTCTCGGTGGAGAAGGCGAAGAGCGTCACGAACTCCACGCCGGCGGAGTCGAGCGTCTGGAGGACACGTTGGAGATTGTCGGCGCCCGCCCGGTGACCGGCGAGGCGCGGCAACCCCCGCTCGTTCGCCCACCGGCCGTTGCCGTCCATGATGATGGCGATATGCCTGGGGGCGCCGGGGTCTGCGTGAAGCGATGCGCTCCTCTCAGGTACGGCACGCGTCATAAGCGGCCTAGACCTCCATCAACTCGGCTTCCTTCTTGCTACTGACCTCGTCCGCCCTGGCGATGTGCTCATCCGTGGTCTTCTGGAGCTGGTCCTGATCGCGGCGGAGCTCATCCTGGGAGATCTCCTTGTTCTTCTCGAGTCCGCGCAGGTGCTCGAGCGCGTCGCGGCGGACGTTGCGGATGGCGACGTGCGCTTCCTCCCTGAAGCGGTGCAGGCGCTTGACCATCTCCTGCCGCCGCTCCTGGGTCATCATGGGGATGGGCAGGCGGATCACCGTGCCGTCGTTACTGGGCGTCATGCCGAGGTCGGCGCGCATGAGTTCCTTCTCGATGGCGCTGAGCGTCGAGCGGTCGAAAGGCTGCACGACGAGCAGGCGCGGGTCCGGCGCGTTGATGGTCGCAACCTGGTTAAGAGGCATCGCCGTGCCATACAACTCGACCCGGACGGAATCGAGCATGGCTGCATTGGCGCGTCCCGTGCGGATGGTATCGGCCTCGTGGCGAAGGACCTCGACGGACTTGTCCATCCGTTCCGCCGCGTCCTCCAGGATGAGTTGCACCTCTTCGTTGTCGTCAGCCATTTGCGAGCCTCTCCGATCGTCCTGCCGGTCAGACGGTAACCGGCTGTGCGCTCACCAGCGTGCCGACGTGCTCGCCGGCAAGGATGCGCTGGATGGAGCCCTGATTGAACACGTCGAATACGCGTATCGGCAAGTCGTTCTCCATGCAGAGTGAGAGCGCCGTGTAATCCATCACCTCCAACTGGCGGTTCAGGATCTCTATGTAGCTCACTTGCTCGAACTTCTGCGCGTTCGGTTCGACGCTGGGGTCCGCATCGTAGACGCCGTCCACGTTGTTCTTGGCCATCAGGAGCAGGTCGGCGCTCATCTCGACGGAGCGCAGGGCGGCCGTGGTGTCGGTGGTCATGTAGGGGCTGCCTGTACCCGCCGCGAAGATGACCACCCGCCCCTTCTCCAGGTGACGGAGAGCGCGGCGGTAGATGTATGGCTCCGCAACAGTGCGTATCTCCAGCGCGGACTGGGTGCGCGTCGTCACGCCGGCGCGCTCCAGCGCGTCCTGCATGGCGAGCGCGTTGATGAGCGTGGCGAGCATGCCCGCGTAGTCCGCCGTCGCCCGATCCATGCCCTGGCGCTCCGCCGCCGCGCCGCGCCAGATGTTCCCGCCGCCGATGACCAGCGAGAGCTCGACGCCGAATTCGATGGCCTGCTTCACTTCGCCGGCGAGGTAGGCCAGGACAGACCAATCGATGCCATCGGGCGAGCGTCCACGCAGCGATTCACCGCTCAGTTTGAGTACCACCCGCTGGTATGTGGAACGTCCGGCCATGGGCACGGCTCCTGTGCTACTGCCCGAGCCCGAACCGCGCGAACCGCCCGACCCGGATGTTCTCCCCCACCTTGGCTCGCACGTCCATGACAAGGTCGCCGATCGTCTTGCCCGGGTCTTTGATGAAGGACTGCTTGAGGAGGCAGACCTCCTCCGGCCTGCCCTCTTCATCCTCAGGGAGGTCTTCCTCGTCCAGGTAGAGGGGGGCCATCGCGGCAACCTGCATGGCGATGTTGTGGGCGAGTTCGCGGAACTCCGGCGTCCTGCCCACGAAATCAGTCTCGCAGTTGAGTTCGACCATCGCGCCGATGCGGCTGCCCGCGTGGATGTAGGAGTCGATAACGCCCTCGGCAGTGGCGCGGTCGGACTTGGAGGCCGCCTTGGCCAGACCCTTCTCGCGCAGGGCCTGCTCCGCCTGGTCGACGTCGCCGTCCGCCGCTTCGAGCGCACGCTTGGAGTCCATGATGCCCGCCCCGGTGCGCTCGCGGAGCGTGCGGATCATCTCGGTGGAAACCTGCACTGGTTACCTCGCTTCCCTACGGAGTGGGTTACTCTTCCCCTTCAGTCTGCTCAGTCTGCGTCACGTCCGCAGGCGGAATCTCATCCTCGTCAACGGGGGAGTCGTCTTCGGAGACGGCCTCCTCGTCTCCTTCGAGGATCTCTTCCGGTTCGATCGGTTCGTCCTCGACCTGGCTGAACCCGCCGCGCGACGCGAGCCACTCATTGTGGCCTGCCTGCGCGGAGCGCGCGATGTGGCCGGAGACGAGGCGGATGGAGCGTATGGCGTCGTCGTTGCCGGGGATGGGCCAGTCGATGCCGGTGGGGTCGCAGTCGGTGTCGACGAGGGCGATGATGGGGATGCCTGCCCGCTGCGCCTCAGCGACGGCGATGTTCTCACGGCCCACGTCCACGATGAAGAGCGCGCCGGGGAGCGAGGTCATGTCCTTGATGCCGCCGAGGTAGCGGTTCAGCTTCTCGATGGAAGCGTCGAGCTTCAGGGCTTCCTTCTTGAGGAGGCGGTTGAACTCGCCGCGGACCTTACGCTCTTCCAGGTTCACCAGGTGGTCGATACGCGTCTGGATGGTGGCGAAGTTGGTGATGGTGCCGCCGAGCCAGCGCTGGTTGATGTAGTACTGCCCCGCGCGGATGGCCTCTTCCTTCACGGACTCCTGCGCCTGCTTCTTCGTTCCCACCATGAGGATGCGCTTGCCTGTCGCGGCAACCTCGGTTGCGAACGCACACGCCTGTTCCAGCAGTTCCATCGTCTGCTGAAGGTCAACGATGTGGATCCCGTTCCGCTGGGCAAAAATAAAGCGCCGCATCCGGGGGTTCCACCTGTGCGTCTGATGACCGAAGTGGACGCCTGCCTCAAGCAGCGCTCGCATGCTGAGTGACTCGTCCCCCTGAGGCGCAACCTCACGAGGCGCGTCGGACTGTATCTGTACCATGGGACCTGCCTTTCTGTCGGTCTGAGAGATGTCCGCGGGGCTCGACGTTCCCCACGGCTACGCCGGAGCGCTGAGCGATTGTAGCACAGGGACACTCGTGGGCGCTCATGCGGGCGACATGGGCGAGGCACCCTCGATTGCGCCTCCGTTAGCATTATGCAAAGGTCTGCCCCGGACAGGAGCAAACGATGACAGTGGACTACGCAAGCCTCATCCGGGCGATACCCGACTTCCCGCAGCCCGGGATCCTCTTCCGCGACATCACGCCGCTGCTGGGCGACGGCGAGGCGCTGCGCGCGGTGGTGCGGGACCTCGCTGCGCCGTTCCGTCAGCAGCAGATCGACCGCGTCGCGGGGATCGAGGCCCGTGGGTTCCTCTTCGGCGCGCCGCTGGCTGTTGAACTGGGTGCGGGGTTCGTTCCGATGCGGAAAGAGGGCAAGCTGCCTCACGAGACGTTCTCCGCACAGTATGAGCTGGAGTACGGCGACGCCGCCATAGAGTTGCACCAGGACGGCCTGCAGCCGGGCGACAACGTGCTGCTGGTGGACGATGTCCTCGCGACCGGGGGGACGATGGCGGCGGCGGTCGAACTCGTGCAGCAGACGGGGGCGAACGTCGCGGGCATCCTCACGCTCATCGAACTCACGGCGCTGAACGGCCGGGCGCAGTTGCCGGGCCACGACGTGGTGGCGCTGATCCGCTACTAGCGCTTCCGCGATTTGACACGCGCAGAAGGGCACACGGACAATCCGCCCAAGTACGAGCGGGGAGCGAACTCATGCAGGACGTGGTCATCGTAAGCGGCGCGCGGACGCCCGTGGGGCGGTTCGGAGGCGCATTCAAGGACCTGCCGGCCTCCGACCTCGGCGCCGTCGCCATCAAGGCAGCCGTCGAGCGCGCGGGCATCAGCCCGGAGGACGTCGACGAGGTCATCATGGGCAACGTGCTCCAGGCCGATGAGACAGGCTACACCGCCCGCCGGGCGATGCTGAAGGCCGGGCTGCCGGACCACATCCCGGCGATGACCGTGAACCGGGCATGCTCGTCCGGGCTCGAGGCGATCAACCTCGCCGTGCAGGCCATCGCTACCGGCGAGTCGGAAGTGGTCGTCGCGGGAGGCGCGGACAGCATGAGCCGCGTGCCGTACCTCATGAAGGGCGTCCGGTTCGAGGGCCCTCGGATGGGCGACTACAGCGTCACGGACGGCCTCACACTGGGCCTCACCTGCCCCATCTACGACTACCACATGGGCGTCACGGCGGAGAACGTTGCGACGCGCTTCGAGGTGAGTCGAGAGGCGCAGGACGAGATGGCTGTCGACAGCCACCAGCGGGCCGTCCACGCGCAGGCGGAAGGCTACTTCGACACGCAGATCGCGGCGGTGAGCGTCCCGCAGCGCCGGGGAGACCCCGTTGCCGTCACGCAGGACGAGCACCCCCGTGCGGACACGACGCTCGAAGGGCTGGCCAAGCTGCGCCCCGTCTTCAAGGAGGGCGGCACGGTGACGGCCGGCAACTCCGCCGGCATAAACGACGGCGCCGCGGCAGTGGTGGTGATGTCGCGGGAACGCGCGGAAGCCGAAGGGCTGACGCCGCGCCTGCGCTGGGTAGGTCGCGGCGTGTCGGGCGTCGACCCGTCGGTGATGGGCATCGGGCCGGTGCCGTCGACCCGCAAGGTGCTGCAGAAGACCGGGATGGAGATAGCCGACATGGACCTCGTCGAGTTGAATGAAGCGTTCGCGGCGCAGGCGCTCTACGTGATACGCGAGTTGGAGATGGACTGGGAGCGGACGAACGTCAACGGAAGCGGCATCTCGCTCGGGCACCCGGTGGGAGCGACCGGCGCGATCATGACGGTGAAGCTCATGGAGGAGTTGACGCGCACGGACGGGCAGTTCGGCCTCGTGACGATGTGCGTCGGGGGTGGGCAGGGCGTCTCGACGATATTCGAGCGGCTCAACTAGCGCCCGTGGCGCAGGGCCGCTCCGAAACAGCCCCGCCTCGCGGGGCTGATGGCATCTGCCTCTTGACGGGACTCCGCGCGCGTGCTAGTGTTGCTGGGAATGAGTCAGATGCTGTTCACCGCGCCTGAGCATCAGAAGCCCCGAAACCCTTAAACCGCCTTAACCGAGGTCTAGCGTTTGCATATCCGCTGGGCCTCTTTCCGTGTCTGTCCGAATCCGCAGGCCATGCGCTGCGAGGAGGTATCGAGCCAGCAATGACGTCGTTAATGCCCCGTGCCAACCGCGCCCCGATGCATCCCGTTAAGTCCTACGCACGTACCCACCAGGTGCTGGAGCCTTCCAGCCTCGTGAACATCCAGATCGAGTCCTTCGAGGCGCTCAAGACACAGGGCATCCGCGAAGTACTCGACGAGATCAACCCGGTGCAGGACGTGACCGGCAACCGGTTCGAGCTGCGCTTCGGTGCGCACTCGTTCCGCGAGCCTCGGTACTCGGAAGAGGAGTGCCGCGCCCGGGAAGTCACCTACGAGGCGCCGCTCTACGTCACCGTCGAGCTCGAAGTGAAGGAGACCGGCGAGGTCAAGGAGCAGACGCTCTTCTTCGGGGACATCCCGATGATGACCTCCACGGGCACATTCGTCATCAACGGCGCGGAGCGCGTGGTAGTGAGCCAGTTGGTGCGCTCGCCGGGCGCCTACTTCACCCGGGTGCAGGACCCCAGCACCGGGCGCAACGTCTCCTTCTCCAAGCTCATCCCCTACCGCGGCGCGTGGCTCGAGTTCGAGACCAGCCCGCGCGACGTCATCTCGGTGAAGATCGACCGGAAGCGCAAGCTGCCCGTGACAACGTTCCTGCGCGCTATCGGCTTCGCCGAGGACTCGGAGCTGCTTGAACTGTTCGCCGACGTGGACGATGACCCGGAGCACCCGTACATCCGGACCACTCTGGAACGCGACACAGGGGTGCAGAACGAGGCGCAGGCGCTGATGGAGGTCTACCGCAGGCTCCGCCCCGGCGAGCCTCCCAGCGCGGAGAGCGCACGCACGCTCCTTGACAACCTCTTCTTCAACCCGCGCCGCTACGACCTCGGCCGCGTCGGTCGCTACAAGATGAACCGCCGTACCGGCAAGGACGTGCCGCAGGAGAGCCGGACCCTCACCAAGGACGACATCATCGAGATGATCCGGATGATGATCCGCATCAACAACGGCGTGGCTAACCCGGACGACATCGACCATCTGGGCAACCGGCGCGTCCGTGCGGTGGGCGAACTCATCATGAACCAGCTTCGCGTCGGCCTGCTCCGCATGGAGCGCGTCGTCAAGGAGCGCATGACGATCCTCGACCAGGGCGAGGCCACGCCGAGCGCACTCATCAACATCCGCCCCGTGGTCGCCGCGGTGCGCGAGTTCTTCGGAGGCTCGCAGCTGTCGCAGTTCATGGACCAGACGAACCCACTGGCGGAGCTCACGCACAAGCGCCGTCTCTCCGCGCTGGGTCCCGGCGGACTCTCCCGCGAGCGCGCCGGTTTCGACGTTCGCGACGTGCACTACTCCCACTACGGGCGCATCTGCCCCATCGAGACGCCGGAAGGACCGAACATCGGTCTGCTCGGCTCTCTCGCCACCTACGCGCGCCTCAACGACTACGGCTTCATCGAGACGCCCTACCGGAAGGTGCTGAAGGACATCTCCAGCAATGACCCCGACCTGAAGGGCCGTACCGTTAGCGAAACAGTGACCGGCGACGACGGCAAGGCCATCGTGCGGGCGAACCACGTCGTCTCTGCCGCCGCCGCCAAGAAGCTTGCGGTGCTCCCCGAGCGCATGATCGCAGTGCATCCCTACGTCTCCGCCGACCCTGACGAGATCGTCTACCTGCCCGCCGACGAAGAGGACAAGTTCGTCGTGGCGCAGGCCAACTCCCCGATGGACGACAAGTTCCAACTGCTCGGCGACCGCGTGGAGTGCCGGGTATCCGAGGACTACCTGATGGAGCCGCCCGAGCGCGTCGACTACATGGACGTCGCGCCGATACAGATCGTCAGCGTCTCCACCGCGCTCATCCCGTTCCTGGAGCACGACGATGCGAACCGTGCACTGATGGGCTCCAACATGCAGCGGCAGGCCGTTCCGCTCATCAAGCCGGACGCCCCGCTCGTCTGCACGGGCATGGAGGAGCGCATCGCGCGCGACTCCGGGCAGATGGTGCTCGCCAAGGCCTCCGGTATCGTCACCTCCGTAACAGGCGAAGTGGTTGTCATCACAGACAACGAGGGCAGGGAACACACCCACGTGCTGCGGAAGTTCATCCGTTCCAACCAGGGCACCTGCCTCACACAGCGCGCCATCGTCTCCGTCGGAGACGCCGTGGCGGAGGGCGACCCACTCGCCGACAGCTCCTCCACCCAGGAGGGCGACCTTGCACTCGGTCAGAACGTGCTCTGCGCGTTCATGGCGATGGAGGGCTACAACTTCGAGGACGCCATCATCGTCTCTGAGAATCTCGTGCGTGATTCCAAGTTCACGTCCATCCACATCGAGCGCTACGAGGTTGAGTCGCGTGACACGAAACTCGGCCCGGGCGAGATTACGCGGGACATCCCCAGCGTGGGCGAAGACGCGCTCCACAATCTGGACGAGGAAGGCATCATCCGCATCGGCGCCGAGGTCGGCCCCGGCGACATCCTCGTTGGCAAGGTGACGCCCAAGGGCGAAACCGAACTGACGGCGGAGGAGAAACTGCTCCGCGCCATCTTCGGTGAGAAAGCGCGCGACGTGAAGGACACCTCCCTCCGCGTTCCCCACGGCGAACGCGGCAAGATCATCGACGTCCGGGTCATGTCCCGCGAGAACGGGGACGACCTCTCCCCCGGCGTGAACAAGCTCGTGCGCGTCTGGGTCGCTCAGACCCGCACCCTCTCCGAGGGCGACAAGATGGCCGGGCGTCACGGTAACAAGGGCGTCGTCTCCCGCATCATGCCGGTGGAGGATATGCCCTACCTGCCAGACGGCACCCCCGTGGACATCATCCTCAATCCCATCGGCGTGCCTTCCCGCATGAACCTCGGACAGGTACTGGAGACGCACCTGGGGCTGGCAGCCCACAAGCTGCGCTTCCGCGCGGCAACGCCCGTGTTCGACGGCGCGACCGACGCGGACATCCGCGACGCGCTCGCCCGCGCATGGCTGCTGGAACGCGCCGGAGCGCTCGGCAGCGACCTTGACACCTCGGACGGCTACGAGCCGGACTGGGCGAAGGCCCGCGGATGGATCGCTGAGCGTGGCTACGACGCCGACCGCGCGTTCGACGACAACGACCGGGACTCCAACTACGCCTCGTCGATAAGCCTCCGGCTCTGGCTGGACGACCTCGCGGAGACGTACCAGGAGGTAACGGGCACGAAGGTGGACCTCGGCGATGAGTCGTTCGACGAGCTCTACCGCGAGGCCCTGCGCGTGGGGCGCGCGCTCAACGCCGCCGCTCCCGTGCTCGGTAAGTCGGTCCTGTACGACGGCCGCACCGGCGAGCCGTTCGACAACCCGGTAACGGTCGGCTACATCTACATGCTCAAGCTCATTCACCTGGTGGAGGACAAGATCCACGCCCGGTCGACCGGCCCATACTCCCTTATCACCCAGCAGCCGCTGGGCGGCAAGGCGCAGTTCGGCGGACAACGCTTCGGAGAGATGGAGGTCTGGGCGCTGGAAGCGTACAGCGCCGCCTACAACCTCCAGGAGATGCTCACGGTCAAGTCGGACGACGTCGTCGGACGCGTGAAGACCTATGAAGCCATCGTGAAGGGAGAGGAGGTCGTGCAGCCCGGCGTGCCGGAGTCCTTCAACGTGTTGCTGAAGGAGCTGCAGAGCCTCGGCCTCGCCGTCGAACTTCGCTACGAAGAAGACCAGGGCGTCGTCTCCTCACGGTTCACCTACACCGGTGAGGAGGAAGAGGAAGAGCTGGAGGCCGTCGCGCCGATCGCGATCGAACCCGTCGCGCCCTCGTGGGAAGCGGACTTCGCGCCGCTGGAAGAGCAGGACGGAGACGTGACCACCACCGTGCGCATCGACTTGGGCGCCTACGCCCGCAAGGCCTCGGAAGAAGAGAGCGAGAGCAACGCGGACTAGCAGCTCACGCGGCTTCGCCTCGTGAGCCCACCGCACCGACAGTCAAGCGGGGAAGCAACCCGCAGGGGAGAGCAGCGAACATGCCGAACGCGACAGACTTCAACGCCATCCGTATCTCACTCGCGTCGCCGGAGCAGGTCAAACAGTGGTCTTACGGCGAGGTGCTCAAGCCGGAGACCATCAATTACCGCACACTCCGTCCCGAGAAGGACGGCCTGTTCTGCGAGCGCATCTTCGGTCCGACGAAGGACTGGGAGTGCTACTGCGGCAAGTACAAGAAGATCCGGTACCGGGGCGTGATCTGCGACCGGTGCGGCGTGGAAGTCGCCCGCGCCAAGGTGCGCCGGGAGCGCATGGGGCACATCGCGCTGGCTGCGCCCGTCGCCCACATCTGGTTCGCCAAGGGCATCCCCAGCAGGCTTGGCCTGCTGCTTGACGTTTCTCCCCGCAACCTCGAACGCGTGCTCTACTTCGCGCAGTACATCGTGACCCGGGTGGACCCTCTGCTGCAGACGCGGCGCACCGAGGAGTTGCAGCTCGAACACGATGAGAAGCGGGAGACCCTCGAGCAGCAGATGAACGAGCGCATCGCCACGCTCCAAGGCGAGCTGGAGTCCCTCACGGGTTCCGGATCGGAGGAAGACGAGGCACAACGGAAGACGCTGAATGAGCAGCTGACCGCGCTCGTGAACGCTCGGGACGAACAGATCGCCGAACTCGGGCAGGACCTCGCCAAAGAGACCGGCGAGGTGGAGAGCCTCAAGCCCTTGATGCTGCTCACGGAGAGCCGCCACCGCGAACTCTCCGACAAGTACGGCGACGTCTTCCGCGCCGGCATGGGCGCGGAGGCCATCCTCGACATTCTGCGGTCGCTCGACCTGCAGGAGGAGATGCAACACCTGAAGGAAGAGGTGCGCACGACCTCCGGCCAGCGCCGTAAGAAGGCCGTCAAGCGCATCCAGGTCATCGAGGCGTTCCACAGCAGCGGCAACAAGCCGGAGTGGATGATCATGACCGCGCTCCCGGTGCTGCCGCCCGACCTGCGCCCCATGGTGCAGTTGGACGGCGGGCGGTTTGCCACGAGCGACCTGAACGACCTCTACCGCCGGGTCATCAACCGGAACAACCGCCTGAAGAGGCTGTTGGACCTCGGCGCTCCCGCCATCATCATCCGGAATGAGAAGCGGATGCTCCAGGAGGCCGTCGACGACCTGATCGACAACGGTCGGCGGGGCCGTGCGATCGTCGGCAGCCACAACCACCAGCTCAAGAGCCTCTCAGACCTGCTGAGGGGCAAACAGGGGCGCTTCCGCCAGAACCTGCTGGGCAAGCGCGTGGACTACGGCGGGCGCTCCGTTATCGTCGTCGGGCCGTCCCTTCGACTCCACGAATGCGGCCTGCCGAAGAAGATGGCGCTGGAGCTCTTCAAGCCGTTCGTCATGAACCGGCTCGTCATGCAGGGCATGGCGCACAACATCAAGAGCGCAAAGCGCATGGTTGAGCGCGCCCGCCCCGAGGTCTGGGACATCCTCGAGGAGGTCATCCAGACCCGCCCCGTCATGCTGAACCGCGCGCCCACCCTGCACCGGTTGGGCATACAGGCGTTCATGCCCACGCTCGTCGAGGGCAGCGCCATCCAACTGCACCCGCTCGTCTGCGCCGCTTTCAACGCCGACTTCGACGGTGACCAGATGGCCGTGCACGTTCCGCTCTCGCGCGAAGCGGTGCAGGAAGCCCGCAACGTGATGCTGAGCACGCACAACATGCTCTCTCCCAGCTCCGGTGAGCCGCTCGTCGCGCCCACGTACGAGATTGTCCTGGGCTGCTACTACCTCACGCAGACAAAGCCGGGTGCGAAGGGCGAAGGCGGGCGTTACCGCGACTTCGACGACGTGCTCATGGCCTACGACGCGGGGATACTGGAACTGCACTCCACGATCTCCGTGCACGCCCCGGGCGAGGGAGACACGTGGATAGAGACGACCCCGGGCCGCATCATCTTCAACGAGGTGCTCCCCGAGGAGCTGCGCCGCTACGACGTACTGATGGACAAGAAGGCGCTCCGCGACCTGGTTTCGGAGGTCTACCGCCTCACCGGCAACACGATCACCTCCGAGGTGCTGGACCGGATCAAGCAGATCGGCTTCCACTACGCCACCGTCTCCGGCACGACCATCGGCATCACGGACATCCAGGTGCCGCCGGAGAAGGCGGACATCATCGCCGAGGCGGACAAAGAGGTGGAACTGCTGGAAGAGCAGTATGAGATGGGCCTCATCACTGAGCGTGAGAAGCACGTCCGGGCGGTCAACACCTGGCAGCGCGTCTCCGGCAGGATGGATGAGGTCATCCAGCAGCACCTGCCCGAGTTCGGCGGCATCTACGCTATGGCCCACTCAGGCGCACGAGGTAACGAGGCCCAGATCAAGCAGATGGCCGCCATGCGCGGACTGATGAGCAATCCGCGCGGAGACATCATCGAACTGCCCATCAAGTCCAGCTTCCGCGAGGGCCTGAGCGTGCTGGAGTACTTCATCTCCACCCACGGCGCTCGCAAGGGTCTCGCGGACACCGCTCTGCGCACCGCCGACTCCGGCTACCTCACGCGCCGCCTCATCGACGTGGCGCAGGAGGTCATCGTGCTGGAGGAGGACTGCGGCACCGACCGTGGCGTCCTCATCCACGCCCACGCCTCCGAAGAAGACGTGATGATAGCTCCGCTCAGTGAGCGCATCATCGGACGCGTCGCCGCAGGCCCCATCGCCCACCCGGACACGGGCGAGGTGATCGTGGACGCGGCTGAGATGATCGAGGAGCCGCAGGCCGCAGCCGTCGAGGCTGCCGGGATAACCGAACTGCGTGTCCGAAGCCCGCTCACCTGCGAGGCGCCGCGCGGCATCTGTCAGCAGTGTTACGGACGCAGCCCCGCGACGGGCCAGCTCGTCCTCCTGGGCGACGCCGTCGGCATCATCGCGGCGCAGTCCATCGGCGAGCCGGGCACCCAGCTCACCATGCGGACGTTCCACACGGGCGGTATCGCCGGCAAGGACATCACCTCCGGTCTGCCCCGTGTCGAGGAGCTGTTCGAGGCGCGCTCGCCCAAGGGCAAGGCGCGCATCGCCGAGATTGACGGCGATGTGCTGGTGTTCGAGAACGGCCAGCTCATCGGCGAGTACGAGTCGGACGACGCTCCACAGGTGCTCGTTCCTCCCGTCTCGTTCGTGCCCTGCGTCCGTGTCGTGAGCCACATGCCGTTCACGGACAGCTACGCCATCACCGGCACGCACACGCTCGCCGTCAAGGAGGGTCAGCGCGTCAAGGCAGGCGAGGTCATCGCCGAACCCGCAGCGGACGCCGCCGGGGCCGGCGACTCCTCCGAGGCGGTTGCGCCCGTCGCACTGCTCGCCCGCGTCTCGGGCGCCGTCCGCGTCGTGGACGGCGGCATCGAGATAGACGCGTTCGAGACGGAGGTGCGCGACCACCAGGTGGACGCCACCGACCAGCGCCTCGTCCGCACCGGCGACGCCGTCCTCGCGGGCCAGAAGCTCACCAGCGGCGTCAAGGACCCGCACGACATCCTCCGCATCGAGGGCATGGAAGCCACGCAGAGCTACCTGGTCGAGCAGGTGCAGACCGTGTACCGCAACCAGGGCGTGTCGATCAACGACAAGCACATCGAGACCATCATCAGCCAGATGTTGCGCTGGGTGCGCATCGACAACATCGGCGACACGGAGCTGCTCCCCAACCAGCTGATCGACCGCGCGCGCTTCCAGAGCGTGAACGAGCGCGTCATCGCCGAGGGCGGCGAGCCCGCCACCAGCAAGCCGGAGCTCCGGGGCGTGACCCGTGCGTCACTCAACACGGACAGCTTCCTCGCCAAGGCGTCGTTCCAGGAGACGGCCCGCGTCCTCACCGAGGCGGCGATGTCCGGCGAGGTGGACTACCTGCGCGGACTCAAGGAGAACGTCATCATCGGACGGCTCATCCCCGCCCGCCTCGATGTATCCCCGGAGGGGCGCAGCCTCCTCGGCATCCCCGAGGTACTGCCGTCCGCCGAGGGCGACAGCGACGACTTCGAGGCCATCATGGGCCTCATGGGTGAAGTGCCCGGCATGGACGACTTCGAGGACGAGAACGGGCAAGCGCCGCACGCCGCGGTGGATGTGGACTTCTCCCTCGACGACGATGACGAGGGCGATGACGACGACCTCTTCCTCGACGACGACGATGACGACGACCTCGACGAGCCTGCGAACACGGCCTCCGCTTCGACCGAAGAGGAAGAAGAAGAGGAAGAGGAGGCAGGCAGCGCGGACGTCGATGACGATGAGATCGGGGTTGCTGACCCCGAGGACGCTCTCCTGGTCGAAGAGGAAACCGACAGCGCGGAGGAATAGTCTGCGCCGTCCGGAACGGGACTCAGTTGCACGGAAGGGCGCCCTAGTGGGCGCCCTTCTGCATGACTACGAGTACCAGGGCAGCATCGGCTCGACCGCCAGTGTGACGAACACGAGCGCGAGGTAGAGCAGCGAGTACTTGTACGCCGCGAGCGTGTCGCGGGAGTCTCCTCCGCCGAGCAGTGGCCACGACATGCGCAGCCAGACCGCGCTCAGCAGCGTCGTCACCAGCGCGAACGTCAGCCCGCCGTAGCCTGCGGCGAGCGGCAGCCAGGCCATCGCACCCAGCAGCACTACGTACAGCAGCACCTGCCGGGCAGTGTCGCGCCGCTCCGCCACCGCCGCCAGCATCGGCACGTTCGCGGCGGCGTAGTCGTCCCGCAACAGCATGGAGAGCGTCCAGAAGTGGGGCGGCGTCCAGAAGAAGATGAAAGCGAACATGTAGAGACCGAGCACCGTGAACTCGCCGGAGACCGCTGCCGCTCCGATGAGCGGCGGGAACGCTCCCGCGGCGCCGCCGATGACGATGTTGTTCCACGAACGCCGCTTGAGCAGCATCGTGTAGACCAGCACGTAGACCGCCGCGGCCGCGAAGGTGAGGGCTGCCGCCAGCGGGTTCGCTCCCGCTGCCATGAGAGCCGTGGCTGCGGCCACCAGCACCACCCCGACGAGCGCGGCGTTCCGCGCACTGATCTGTTGCGCCGGCACCGGCCGCACCCTCGTTCGGCGCATCACGGTGTCTATGTCTGCGTCCAGGCTCTGGTTGATGGCGTTCGCACCGCCCGCGGCGAGCGCTCCCGCGACAACGACGGTGAGCAGCACGAGCGCGTCCGGCGAACCCGCTGCCGCCTTCCATGCCCCTGCCGCTCCCGTGACCACGAGCAATAGCACGATGCGCGGTTTGCAGAGCGCCGTCACCTGGCGGAGGAACGCCATCAGCGCGTCCGTCCGAGCAGCGCGAAACTGAACTGCGCCACGACGGCCCACCAGACGGTTGCGGCCAGACCGAGGTGCGCGATGCGTAACTCCTGCGGCAGCCGGAGCCAGACCGCGCTCACGCCCACCGTGAACTGCGCCGCCGCCAGCAGCGCGGCGATCACGCTCACGTAGAACGCCCAGCCTCCCACGCGGCGCGCCTGCCACGCCGTCCATATCAGCGCCAGCAGCAACACCGTCGCCGCTACGCGGTGAACGAGATGCACCCACGCGGCCTCCGTGCCGCTGCGCGCATCGCACAACGGCAGGCCGGGGCATCCGGCGCTGTGCCCGGTGCCCACGATCGTCCCTCCGGCGAGCACGACGAACGCCGCAGCGATAACGAGCGCCCGCCATCGCCTGACGTCCGGGGGCGGCGAGAGACGCACGTCGAGCGCCCGCGCCGCGCCTCCGGTGAGCAGCGCAAGGGTGAGCAGGGAGAACGTCAGGTGCGCCAGCCGCACCATGCTGTGCAGTTCGGTGAGCACGGTGATGCCCCCGAGCACAGCCTGCACGAGGATCGCCACGAGCGCCCAGACCAGCAATCGTGAGGTGAGCCGGTCATGCGCGCGGGCGCGGAAAGCGAAAGCGGCCGAGGCCGCCACGAGCAGCATCGTGACGCCTGCGTAGACGCGATGGCCGAACTCGATGGCGGTCGCGCCTTCGATCTCGGGGACGAGCACGCCCTCGCAGAGGGGCCAGTCGGGGCAGCCGAGGCCGGAACCGGAGACCCGCACCCACGAGCCGTACGCGATGAGGCCGAGCGTGAGCACGGACGCCGCGAGAGCGAGCCACCCGGCGCGGCGGACGTCCACCGCGCGTATTCCCTGCGCTCCCATCGACCTATGCCACCCCGTACGACATGACGGCCAGGATGGCGATGAGTCCCACGGGCAGCAGCGTCCAGACGACCTCGGCGGCGCGTGTGCCCAGGATGCCGCGCGAGGCGTCCTGCTGCACGCGCATGCGCAGCGCAGTCACGACGATGGCCACTTCGGCCAGCGCCATGAGGCTGACGACTATCCAGAATCCTGCGTGGGGTGTCATGTGCAGCGGTACGAGAGCACGCGGGCGGTCCTCCCCGCCCCGGCGCGCCTCCTCTATGGTAGCGTAAGCGGGCTGCCGCCGCCACGTTCTCCGGGTGACGAGCGGCGGTCCAACGAGGAGGTGGGAGATGGCGATACGCGAGGAAGAGCTCGACCTGCCGGTGGACGAGGGGGAGATGGCCGTATTCCTCTACGAGCCGGAGGACGCCGGGCCGCTGCCGTCCATCATCATGGTGCACGACGCCGTCGGCCTGACCGTCGAGGCGCGCGAGCAGGCCAGATGGCTCGCCGGACACGGCTACACCGTCGCCGCGCCGGACGTCTTCCACCGCGCCGGGCGCCTGCTGACGCTGCCCGCCCTCGGCGGCGGTCCCGACGCTACGCCCCGCATCCGCGCGGGGATGACGAACGACGGCCACTGCGCCGACATCACGCGCCTCGCCGCCTTCCTGCGCGAGCGTCCCGCCAGCGACGGTCGCGTCGGGCTCACCGGGTTCTGTCTCGGCGGGCGCATCTCGTTCCTCGGCGCGGCGCTGGGCGGCGTCGTGGACGCGACCGTGGCGTTCTACCCCACGCGCCTGCTGGAGTCCGACCCCGCGGTACCCGGCTCGCCGTGGCCGGTGCACGGGGCAGGGAACGTCACGAACCCGCTGCTGATGTTCTTCCCCGCGCTGGACGGCTTCAACCCGTACTCGAACGTCGAGGTGATCAGGGCCGCGTTCCCGGATACGGCAGACCACGTCCGCGCCGTGTGGGTGGAGGACGCCGACCACGCCTTCGCGCAGCCCGAGAGCGGCGCGTACCACCCGGAGCGCGCGGCCGGGGCGTGGGAGGAGGCGCTCGCGTTCTTCGACCGGCACCTCCGGCAGGTATAATCGCCCACTGCGCGTACGGGACCGAAACAGCGCTTATCAGCGCATCCGAGCACGAAGGAGCACTCGCATGGACACGATAGAGCAGGTTGTCGACATCGAGACGGCGGACGGGACGATGGCAACGCCGACGTCGCGCCCGGCTGACGGCGGAACGCACCCGGGCGTCGTCGTCATCATGGAGGCGTTCGGCGTGAACCCCAACATCGAGGGCATCGTGCAGCGGTTCGCGAGCGAGGGCTACGTGGCCGCCGCGCCCGACCTCTTCCACCGCTCCGGCCGGCTGCGCTACGCCCCCTACGACAGGCTGCAGGAGATGCGCGAGGACCTGCGCTCCGGCGGCTTCGGCGACGCCTCCATCGACATGGACGTGCAGGCCGCGATCGACTACCTGCGCAGCGACCCGGACGTCGGCGCGATAGGCATCGTCGGCTTCTGCCTCGGCGGGCGCGTCACGATGCAGTCGGCGATACGCGCGAGCGGGCTGTCGGCGGCTGCCGTCTACTACGGCGGCTTCATGTTCCCCGGCGACGACCAGCCTGACGCGTTCCATGCGCTGCGCGAGGCCGGGGCGCTCTCGGTCCCGGTGATGGGCTTCTTCGGCGAGGACGACCAGAACCCGACGCCGGAGCAGGCGCGGACGCTGGACGAGCGGCTCACGGCCCTCGGCAAGGAGCATTCGTTCAACTACTACGCGGGCGCGGGACACGGCTTCTTCTGCGACGACCGCGCCAGCCACAACGCGGAGGCTGCTGCCGACGCCTGGGCGAAGACGCTCGCGTTCTTCGGGGAGCGGCTGCGCTGAGCAATCGACTGTCATTCCGAGCGAGCGCAGCGGAGCACGCGCTTTAGCGCGCGGAATCCTCTCGGGAGACGCCCTTTGACGCGCGAACGCTTCTCTGAGAGATGTTTCGACTCCGCATCCGGCTACGCTCAACATGACAGGGCATAGAGAGAGGAGACACCCCATGACCGACGCGTATGACGTCATCATCATCGGAGGCGGGTCCGCCGGCGAGAACGTCGCCGGACGCACCGCGCCCGCGGGACTGAGCACCGCCATCGTCGAGGCGGAGCTGGTCGGCGGCGAGTGCTCGTACTGGGCGTGCATGCCGAGCAAGGCGCTCCTCCGTCCCGGCGAGGCGCTCGCTGCGGCGAAGCGCGTGCCCGCCGTACGGGACGCCGTCACCGGCAGCGTGGACGCCGCCCGCGCGATGCGCGCCCGCGACGCGTTCGCGAGCCAATGGAGCGACGCAGGGCAGGAGCAGTGGGTCGCTTCCGTGGGCGCGGCGCTCATCCGCGGCTGGGGGCGGCTCGACGGCGAGAAGCGCGTCGTGGTCGAGATGGCCGACGGCAGCGGGAGCGTCGAACTGGAGGCGAACAAGGCCGTGGTGCTCGCGACCGGTTCGCTCGCCTTCGTGCCGCCCATCGAGGGGCTGGTCGAGGCCGAGCCGTGGACGAGCCGCGAGATCACGTCGGCGAAGAGCGTGCCGGAGAGCCTCATCATCATCGGCGGGGGCGTCGTCGGGCTGGAGATGGCGCAGGCGTGGAAGTCGCTCGGCACGGCCGAGGTGACGGTGCTGGAGCGCAGGACGCCCGAGGACACGCCGCTGTTCGAGCCGTTCGCGCTGCGGGCGGTCGTCGACTCGCTGGAGGCGCAGGGCGTCGTCTTCCGGTTCGGGTGCGTCGTGGCGTCGGCGGCCCGCGCGAGCGACGGCGTGAGCGTGACGATGGACAACGGCGAGACGCTGTACGCGCAGGAGCTGCTCGTGGCGGCGGGGCGCACCGGCGTCGTGGAGGGCGTCGGGCTGGAGACGGTCGGCGTCGACGCGCAGCGGTACGTGCAGGTGAACGACCACCTGCAGGTGGAGGGCGTGGACGGCGGCTGGCTGTACGCGGTGGGCGACGTGAACGGGCGGGCGCTGCTGACGCACCAGGGCAAGTACCAGGCGCGGCAGGCGGGCGACCACATCCGCGGGCTCGACGCCTCCGCCTGGGCGGACAACGGCATGGTGCCCGCGGTGGTGTTCACCGACCCGCAGATCGGCAGCGTGGGGCTGACGGAGCGCGCCGCCCGCGAGCGCGGCCTGAACATCCGCGCCATCGAGATGGGTTGGCCGGTCGCCGCGGCGCCGCTGCACGGCGAGCACTTCACCGGCGGCGTCAAGTTCATCGTGGACGAGGACCGGCGCGTGCTCGTCGGCGCGACGTTCGCAGGGCCGGAGGTCGGCGAGCTGACGCACGCGGCGACCATCGCCATCGTGGGCGAGGTGACGCTGGACCGGCTGTGGCACGCCACGCCGTCGTTCCCCACCCTCAGCGAGGTCTGGCTCCGCTTCCTGGAGACGTACGGCCTGTAAGCGAGGGGAGCGGGCGGAACAAGGTGCGCAACCCCCATGCGATTCTGCACACCTTGTAACCGCCGTTACGAGTAAACCGGGGGGTCGATTTGAGCACCTTGAGCACCTTGCGTTGCTCTGCGCAAGGCCACGGCCTGCTTCCCATGCACATTGAACAAGATGCTCAATGTTTTCAAAAGTTGGAGTGCTCACCGGTGGCTCATTCCGTTGCATCGTGTTTCATCGCGCTGGCGGCAGGCTGCGAGAACGGTCATCCAACCAACGTACGCGGACGGGGCGCGACCACGTAAGGGGCGGGTGTCAGCAATCCGTGGGATCAACATCAAGGCACAGGATGGACAGGATTATGGTCAGCCTGTACCCGCCGCCGGGATCCCTACGGGTATTCGCGGCGGAGCAGGGCCGGGTGACGCTAACTATGAATGAGGGTACGGCGGAGTACCCGCGTATGCAGATGCTCAGTGTCGAGGAGATGCTGCGGCACGGGGAGCGTCCGAAGCTTCCACCGGTGGACCCGCGCTCGCTGGTCGGGGACACGCAGGACAAGATGCTGATTCTGTGAGGGGGGAGGGAGTAGGCATCTCCCGGGGAACGCTGATGGACAGGGAGCGAGGGCGAGTGTACAGGTGCAATGCTACTTATTGGTGACACGCGGGCCTTGCATGGTCGTCTTGGGAGTGGCCTATCCTGAGCAAACGGCTTGGGTAGGCCTCTGTAAACGAGCAATCCTGTAGGAACAGGTACATATGGTATATTGCCCCTGAGAGGATGACGATGAGTTACAAGTCCGCAATCGAATGGACTGAATCAACTTGGAATCCGGTCACCGGCTGTACCAAGATTACCCGTGGATGCGACAACTGCTACGCCGAGCGCCTCGCTGAACGATTCCGCGGGACGCGCGGGCATCCCTTCGAGCGCGGATTTGATCTCACGCTACGCCCAGAACGGCTAGGCCAGCCTCTTTCCTGGAAACGCCCTCGGATGATATTCGTGAACTCTATGAGTGATCTCTTTCACAAGGACATTCCAACGGAATTCGTCGATCAAGTATTCGAGACCATGGAATCTGCTGACTGGCATGTCTTCCAGGTGCTCACTAAACGTAGTCCTATCATGAAGGATTACCTGCAGTCCCGATATGGAGCGGACCTTGCTCCACGTCACATCTGGTGCGGCGTGTCCGTCGAGGATAAGAAAGCTACTGCACGTATCCGACACCTGCAAGACGCCCCAGTAGCGACTCGTTTTCTTTCTATAGAACCACTTTTGGGTCCCGTAGGGAACATAGACATCGACGGAATTTCTTGGGTCATCGTTGGTGGTGAAAGCGGACTAGGTGCTCGGCCTATGAAAGCTGAGTGGGTTATGGACATTCAGAAACTATGCGCATCACAACAAACACCATTCTTTTTCAAGCAATGGGGAGGGAAAACAGCGAAATCTGGCGGGCGGTTACTGAACGGAATCGAACACAACGCTATGCCTGCCTATCTGAAGGGAGAAGATGGTTACGCCTTTCGTATGGCCTCCTAATGGCCCTCCACCGGTACTCGAAGAACACAGCAGGGCGAAACTTGAAGTCCTGCGGCGTTATCTCCATGACTACTTGGACACACTTGGAGCGATTCCTGCGCGTGATGAATTCAAACTCGACCTTGTAGATGGATTCGCGGGTGGAGGTACGTTCCGGGACGGTAGGGGTATTGTTTCAGGCACACCACTCATCATGCTTGAGGAATGTGAGGCCGCTCAAGAGAGACTCAACCAAGACCGCACCAAGCCCCTACGTTGTGATTTCAGGATGCACTTTGTTGACATTAATCCTGACCACACGACTCATTTACGAAGAGTCTTGGCTGAGCGCGGCCATACTGCAGACGGAAAGAAGATAACGATCCATACGAGCAGATTCGAGGCGGTAGCTGATAGAATCATTGCGGAAATACTAGAACGCCAACCCAGAGCAGGTCGTGCAATCTTCCTATTGGACCAAACTGGTTTTTCACAAGTGGAGTTCGCTCTCGTGAAGCGCATTCTCACTAAGCTACCTAGGGCAGAAGTGATTTTGACGTTCGCCTCGGACGTACTAATGAACTACCTCGGAGAGAGACCACAGATCATCAATGCGGTCGCTCCTATCGCATTAACGGAATCCCAAATACACGATTTGATTGAACTGAAGGAGGGGGATGGAGGTCGAGCACTCGTTCAAAGAGTGATGAGGGATCATATTCGCAGTACTACAGGTGCTACCTACGACACGCCTTTTTTCATCCGACCAAGGCAATCTCGACGTGCCTTGTGGTTCCTTCACCTTTCACGGCATCCCAAGGCGCGTGATGTGATGATCCAATGTCATTGGAACAGCTTCAATACATTCGAGCACTATGGTTCCGGTGATTTTGACATGCTCGGTTGGGATGCTTTGAATACGGGAACGCCGCCACTATTTCATTTTGAGGAACTCGAAGCGGTACAACTCCGGGAACAACTTCTTAGCTCTATGCCAGACCGGCTGTATGCATTGGCGGCAGAAAACCCCATCACTGTGGAGGCGATGCGCGATGTACTCGCCAATGAAACAGCCGCGCGGTTCTCAGACCTTGATGATGTCGTCCTCCGGCTTGCCAAGGAAAAGGAGATTGATATTCTTGGCCCGTCAGGTAGACAGCGAGGACGCACTTTGACGCAGTTAGGTTCGACTGATTTGATTGCGATTCCTAGGATGCCTCTATTCCCGGGTCTCTCGCGTCGCCAACGAAGCTGATATCCAGCATACACGGATATCGCTGAGAGATGCTTCGACTCCGACTCCGCTCAACATGACAGGTCCCGCTCCGCACCGCCGGTTCACCCCTTCCTGACCTTCCACGATCGAGGGGGAAGGGATCAGACAGGGATGCGAGGTTCATGCCTCCGCAGGAACGACGGAGGTAGGCGATCCGTGACACCCGCCCCTTTCCCGGTCGCGCCCCGACCTCGTACGCTGGTTGGTGACGGCGCACCGCCCTGGGCGGACGGCGTCGGCGGGCCTGCCCCGGCAGGCGGGGGCGCGCCAAGCGCGTGCAGGAGTGGAATGTCCCTTAATGTCCCCAAATGTCACCCCCAGGACGACAGCGCCGCGCGGTCCACGCC
Organism: Dehalococcoidia bacterium; assembly: GCA_965220655.1. GTDB lineage: Bacteria > Chloroflexota > Dehalococcoidia > Lucifugimonadales > Australimonadaceae > Bin16. The sequence continues at coordinate 48,311 of CBDCQO010000011.1, forward strand.
TGCGTTGGGGGCATGGAGAGGAGGAGGCGGGAAGGACAACTCAGGACACGAGTCTACGCAAGGTGCATCCGGTTGCACCCGGCATGACGGGTCCGGTGCGAGGGGCCGGGCCGCAGGGGTGGTTTGGGACTGAATGAGACCGAATGAGACCGCCAGAAAACGATCGGGGACGCCTCCCTGTTGCCGTGCGGGGCGGGCGCGTAAACTGCCCGCATGACGTACACGGACATCCTCTACGAGAAGAGCGGCGGCATCGCCACCATCACGATGAACCGTCCGCAGGTGCGCAACGCCTTCCGTCCGCTGACGGTCGACGAGATGATCGCGGCGTTCCACGACGCGTGGGAGGACGACGACGTCGGCGTGGTCATCCTGACGGGCGCGGGCGACAAGGCGTTCTCGAGCGGCGGCGACCAGAAGGTGCGCGGCAAGGACGGCTACCAGGACGGCACCGGCCACACGAAACTCCGCATCACGGAGCTGCACACGGTCATCCGCATGATCCCCAAGCCGGTTATCGCCGCGGTCAATGGCTACGCCATCGGCGGGGGGCACGTGCTGCACGTCATCTGCGACCTCTCGCTGGCGTCGGAGAACGCGATATTCGGGCAGACCGGCCCGCGCGTGGGGAGTTTCGACGCCGGGTTCGGGACGGTGTTCCTCGCGCGCATCGTCGGCGAGAAGAAGGCGCGGGAGATCTGGTACCTCTGCCGCCAGTACTCGGCGCAGGACGCGCTGGAGATGGGGCTGGTGAACAAGGTGGTGCCGCAGAAGCAGCTGATGGCGGAGGCGCGGGAGTGGGCGGAGCGCATCCTGGAGATGAGCCCGACGGCGCTGCGGTTCCTGAAGGCGTCCTTCAACCAGGACACGGACTGGGCGTACGGGCTGCAGCAGATGGCGCACGGCGCGGTGCAGATGTTCTACAACACGGACGAGGCGGAGGAGGGCGTGCGCGCCTTCAACGAGAAGCGTCCGCCGGACTTCAGCGCGTACCGCAAGCAGAACTGGTGAGATGACCGCCACGCCCGCCCCGCAATCAAAGCTCGTCTCCTGGTTCTGGGCGGCGCGGCCGTTCTCGCTGTCGGCGTCGGTCGCGCCGGTGCTGGTGGGGACAGCGCTCGCGGCGACCGTGGGCGCGCTCGACTGGCTGCTGTTCGCGCTCGCGCTGACGGGGTCGGTCGCCATCCAGATCGGCACGAACCTGACGGACGAGTACTCGGACCACCGGAAGTCGGGCGGCGAGGGAAAGTTCCTCGCGCCGCACAAGGTGATCCAGCGCGGTCTGCTCTCGGAGCGGGCGGTGGCGCTGGGGATGGGTGCCGCGTTCGGCTACGGCGTCGTTGCGGGACTGATCATCGTCGCGCACGTGGGCTGGCCGATCCTCGCGGTGGGGCTGGCGAGCGTCGCGGCGGCGTACCTGTACGCGGGCGGGCCGAAGCCGCTGGGGACGCTGGGGCTGGGCGAGCCGGTGGTGTTCGTGTTCATGGGGCAGGTGATGGTGATGGCGTCGTACTACGTACAGCAGCAGGCGCTCACCTGGGCGTCGTTCTACGTGTCGCTGCCGGTCGCGTTCATCGTGACGGCAATCCTCGTCGTGAACAACATCCGCGACGTGGAGGAGGACCGGGAGGCCGGGAAGCGAAGCCTCGCCACAGCAGCCGGAACGCGGGTGGCGACGTGGACATACGGGGCGCTCCTGGCGGGGGCGTACCTGAGCATCGCGGGGGCGGCGCTGGGCGGGGCCGTGAGCCCCTGGGCGCTGCTGGGGCTCGCGCCGCTGCCGTGGGCCGCAGGGGCGGCGCGGGCGCTGTTCGCGGCGGAGGAGCGTCCCGCGATGAACCGTCTGCTCGTGCGCAGCGGCAAGCTGCACGGGTTGACCGGCCTCGCGCTCGCGGCGGGGCTGTACGCGTCGAGTCTGTGACACCTTGCGCTAACTATACGTATACGCTACGCTATGATACGTATACCGCTGGCACAGGACGTACGGTTATGAAAAGCAAACTCACCATCACCGTGGACTCGGAACTCATCCCGGCGGCCAAGCGCTACGCCCGCTCGAAGGGGGTGTCGCTCTCGGCGGTCATCGAGCAGGCGCTGCGGGAGGCGACGGATACGAGCGAGCCACCATTCATGGAGTACTGGCGGGAACGCTTCGCCAAGTCCCGGAAGGCGCCTCCGGAACCGGGAACGGACCCCCGCTACGACTACTTCGTGCGCAAGTACCTCAAGTAATGCTTCTCGACACCAATGTCCTCCTGGACGCGGCCCTGGGCAGACGACCACACGTAGACGCCGCAGTAGAGCTTCTCAATCTGATTGCACTAGGCACGGGTAGAGCCTTCGTTGCATGGCACGCCATTGCAACTCTCTACTACGTAGCCTCACGCTCGCACGGCGATGACGATACCCGCAGTTTCATCATGGAACTGATGCGCTTCGTATCCGTCGCGCCGACGAGCACCGAGGCCGTCCGGTATGCGGCATCCCTGCCCATGGCGGACTTCGAGGACGCTATGCAGGTGGCTGCGGCGCGAGCATGCAGCGCGGAGTACATCGTCACGCGGAACCTGAGCGACTTCGAACGCTCCCCTATCCCCGCGCTCACTCCACAGGAGGCGCTCGTCCGGCTGCGCTGACGTTGCTCCTCCCCGCCCACACCTCGCGTTGACCATGCGCACGCGCACGCCTAGACTCACTTCCATGTCCATCTACCGCTACTCCCGATGGGACGGCTCGCAGGACGTCGCGCTCCCCACGACCGACGACCTGTTCGACCGCCTCTCCGAGCAGATCCTGCAGGGCGACGACCTGCGCGGGGCGCTCAACCGCATGATGCGCTACGGGATGCGAGGCGAGGGCCAGCGCGGCCAGGGGCTGCAGGACCTGCTCGAACGCCTCCGCGACGCCCGCCAGCGCAACCTCGACCGCTACGACCTCTCCTCCATGTTCGACGACATCCAGGAGCGGCTCGACGCCATCGTCGACAAGGAGCGCTCGGGCATCAACCAGCGCCTCGACGAGCTGGCGCCCTCGTCCAATCGCGACGCGCAAGACGGGAGCGGACAGGACGGCGAAGACGGGAGCGGACAGGACGGCGAAGGCGGACAGGGGCAGGACGGCGGCGGACAGCCCGGCGGGAGCGGCGCGCCGCCGGACGAGTTCACCGACATGCTCAGGCAGATGGCGAACCGTCACCTCAACCAGTTGGACCAACTGCCGGAGGGCGCGGGCGGGCGCATCAAGCAGTTGCGCGACTACGACTTCATGGACAGCGGCGCACGCGAGGACTTCGACGCGCTCATGCAGGAGCTCCAACAGCAGTTCCTCCAGCAGTACTTCCAGGGGATGCAGGAGAGTCTCCAGAACCTGACGCAGGGCGACCTCGCGCAGATATCGGAGATGGTGCGCGACCTCAACGAGCTCGTGAAGCAGAAGCTGCAGGGCGACGACCCGGACATCAGCGACTTCATGAACAAGTGGGGGCACATGTTCCCGCCGGGCATCGAGACGTTCGATCAGCTGATGGAGTACATGTCCAACCAGATGGCGCAGATGCAGTCGCTCATGAACTCCATGACGCCGGAGATGCGCCGCCAGCTCGAGGAGATGATGGACGGCCTCCTGCAGGACAACCGCCTCGCGTGGGACCTGTTCGAGCTCGGCACGAACCTCGAACGGCTGGACCCGGACAGCTTCCCGGACAACGACTTCCGGCTGTTCGGCGACGAACCCGTCACGCTGCAGCAGGCACTCCAACTCATGGGCGACCTGAACGACATGGAGGAGTTGGAGCAGCAGCTGCGGCACGCGCTCCGGACCAACGACGCCACAAACATCGACGCGGACGACCTCGGCAAGGTGCTCGGCGAGGAGGCGCGGCAGTACGCGCAGGAGCTGCAGCGGCTCACGAAGGAGCTGGAGGAAGCAGGGCTGATCCGCAAGCGCGGCCAGAACGGCTGGGAGCTGACGCCGCAGGCGATGCGGAAGATAGGCGACAAGGCGCTGACCGACATCTTCAACCGCATCCGCGGCGGCGACATCGGCGACCACAATCGCGAGAAGAGCGGCGTCGGCGTCGAGATCACGGACGAGACGAAGCGGTGGGAGTTCGGCGACCCGCTCCACCTGAACACGCTCAAGACGGTGAGCAACGCCGTGCTGCGGGAGGGGCCGGGCACGCCCGTCCGCATCAGGCCGGACGACTTCGAGATCGACCGCACCATCGCGCAGACGCGCGCCTGCACCGTCATCGCCATCGACATGAGCTACTCGATGTTCTGGGACGGCGCATTCCAGGCCGGTCAGCGCGTGGGGCTGGCGCTCGACACGCTCATCCGGTCGAAGTTCCCCAAGGACCAGGTCACGGTCGTCGCGTTCTCCTACTTTGTGCTGCCGCTCCAGCCGCACATGCTGCTCGACACGTACTGGGTCGAGTTCGGCGGCGGCACGAACTTCCAGGAGGTGCTGCGCCAGTCACGACAGATACTCGGCAAGCAGGGCGGCACCAACAAGCAGATCATCCTCATCACGGACGGCGAGCCCACGACCTACAACTGGACGGAGAGCGACCTGCGCGCGAACTACGGGCGCCGGGGCGGCGGGCTCGTTGAGGCGACGATGCGCGAGGTGATGCGCTGCACGCGCGACAACATCACCATCAACACGTTCATGCTGGACCAGAGCCCGTCGCTGCTGCGGTTCGTGCAGCTGATGACGAAGATCAACAAGGGCCGCGCGTTCATCTCCAGCCCGCACAGCCTCGGCTCCTACGTCGTCGCCGACTACGTCTCGAACCGGAACAAGGTCATCCGCTGACTCCGCCCTTACCCGTCATTCCCGCGCAGGCGGGAATCCAGAGCGCGCGGCTAACGCCCGAAACGCAGGTACCAGTAGACGAACAGCGCCATCGCCGCTGCGATGACCGCCAGGCTTGCGACGGCGAACGCCGAGTCCACCAGCACACCGAGGCTGTTGAGGACGACGGCGATGATGACGAAGATGAACACCACGCCGACCAGTCCGGCATCTTCACGCTTCATCGCTGCGCACTCCTTCGGTGCACCCGCCCATCCGGCGCAGTTCGCTCAACGGATGCTTCCCGAGAGATGCTTCGACTCCGCCCGCGGCTCCGCTCAGCATGACACGGTTGTCAGCGGCCCGGGAAGTTCGGCAGACGCTTCTCCCTGAACGAGCGCACGCCCTCTAGGAAGTCCTCGCTCGCCTCGACGCGGTCGAGCGCCCGCAGGCGCTCCTCCGGCACCTGGCCCGCCGCGCCGAACTCCAGCAGATCGCGTATCACCTGTTTGTGCGTCCGGTGCGACACCGGCGAGAGCGACGCGATCTCCTCCGCGAGCGCACGCGCCTCGTCCATGAGCGCATCGCCGTCCACGACGACACTGACGACGCCCGTTGCGAGCGCGCGCTCCGCGGGGATCATGCGCCCCGTCAACATGAGGTAGGCCGTGTCGCCGGGGCCCGCGAGGCGCAGCAGGCGGTCGATGTGCCCGTGCGACACGCCGATGCCGCGCTTGGCAGCGGGCAGCCCGAACTGCGCGTCCGTCGACGCGATGCGCATGTCGGTGTAGAGCGCGAGCTCCAGCCCGCCGCCGAGGCAGTAGCCGCGTATCGCCGAGATGGTCGGCTTGGAGAGCGCGTGCAGCGCGTCGCAGGCGGCGTGCACGGCCTCCCTGTAGTGGCGCGCACGGTCGGGGGTGCTCCGCGTCTCCTCGAAATCCTTGATGTCCGCGCCCGCCGAGAACGCCTTCTCGCCCGCGCCGGTCAGCAGCACCGCGCGCACCGTGGCGTCAGCGTCCAGCTCCGCAAAGAGCGCCGGCATGCGCTGCCACATGTCGTAGGAGATGGCGTTCCGCTGCTCCGGGCGGTTCAGCGTCAAGGTCGCGACTGCTCCGTCGCGCTCCAGCAGTAACTCGTCGGCCACGGCGCTATCCCTCCGCCGCCTTCGCGCGCAGGCAGTCGAAGAAGCGGTCGATCTGCGTCTTCGCCACAGTTCCCATGAGACGCTGGCCGACCCGCGCGAGCACGCCCGTGACCTGCACGTCGCCCTCGAAGCTCAGCTCCGTGCCTTCGCCGTCGTCCGAGAGCGCCAGCGAGCCGCTGCCCCGAATCTCGGTCCGAGCGCCGGAGCCCTCGACCGTCATGCGGTAGGACTCGGGCTCGACCACGTCGGTGATGGCGAGCCTGCCCCTGTACGAGCCGGAGACGATGCCGACGCGCACCGACAGCTCAATCTCGTAGCGGTCGTCACCGAGGGGCGTAAACGCGCTGACGCCGGGGATGCACGCGCCAACGGCTGCCGTGTCCATCAGCGTCTGCCAGAGGCGCTCTCTGGGGACGTCGAACCGGTACGATCCGCTCAGCTTCATGCGGCAGTCCTCGCGGGTAGTGCGTTCACTATAGCAGCGCCGGACGCAATCCTCCGATTGACAAACACCGTGCGTTAGATACCCTTGCGCGCGCAAGGCGCACGCGTGTGCATGGCGCAACGGCGCACGCGGCAATCCCCAGACGCGACCTGACGGTCGAGGGAGGAGGTTGACTGTGGCAGTTCCTGTCGAGATCACCATCAACGGGAAGGCCTGCGCCGGAGAGGTGGAAGAGCGGCAGTTGCTCGTCCACTTCATCCGGGAGAACGCGGGACTGACCGGGACGAAAGTGGGGTGCGACACCAGCCAGTGCGGCACGTGCACGGTGCAACTGGACGGCGTCTCGGCCAAGGCGTGTACGGTGCTCACCGTGCAGGCCTCGGGCTCCTCGGTCACGACGATCGAGGGCATCTCCGACGGCGTCGACCTGCACCCGCTGCAGGAGGCGTTCTGGAACAACCACGGGCTGCAGTGCGGCTTCTGCACGCCGGGCATGATCATGGCGGCGAGCGAGTTGCTGAGCAGGAACCCCTCCCCCACGCGCGAGGAGATACGCCACGGGCTGGAAGGGAACATCTGCCGCTGCACCGGCTATCAGAACATCGTGAGCGCCGTCGAGGACGCCGCCGGCAAAATGGGAGGGAGGTAAGCCATGACCACTCGGATATTCGGTTCCGGTATCCGCCGTCGTGAGGACCCCCGGCTCATCACCGGCCGGGCGTCGTATACCGACGACATCAAGCTGCCGGGGATGCTCCACGCGGCCATCCTCCGCAGCCCCTACGCCCACGCGAACATCAAGTCGGTCGACGCCAGCGGCGCGGCCGGCCAGCCCGGCGTCGTGGCCGTCTACACCGGCGCAGACACGGAGGGCGTACTGAACGGCCTGCCCTGCGCGTGGCTGATCCCCGGCTCCGACCTGAAGACCCCCGCGCACCCGCCCGTCGCGAAGGACAAGGTCCGCTACGTCGGCGACGCCGTCGCGGTGGTCGTGGCGGAGTCGCGCTACCAGGCCGAGGACGCGCTGGAGCACATCGCGGTCGACTACGAGCCGCTGGACGTCGTCATCAACCCGAAGGCCGCCGCGCAGGACGGCGCGCCGCAGATCCACGACGACGTGCCGAACAACGTCGCCTTCACGTGGGCGGTCGCCGGCGGCGACGCGGACGCGGCCTTCGCGGACGCGGCGGTCACCGTCAGCGACACCATCACGCTCCAGCGGCTCATCGCGAACCCGATGGAGCCGCGCTCGGCGCTCGCCCAGTGGAACGCGCCGATGGGAGAGTTGACGCTCTGGAACACGTCGCAGAACCCGCACATCGCGCGGTTCCTCACCTGTGTCGTGACCGGCGTGCCGGAGCACAAGATACGCGTCATCGCGCCGGAGGTCGGCGGCGGGTTCGGGAGCAAGATCCCGTACTACGCCGACGAGGCCATCACCGCGTTCTGCTCGATGAAACTGGGCGTGCCGGTGAAGTGGACCGAGACGCGCAGCGAGAACTACCTGATCACGACGCAGGGCCGCGACCACATCGAAGAGGTGGAGATGGCCGCCACGAGCGACGGCGTCATCACCGGACTTCGCACCACCGTCTACGCGGGCCTGGGAGGCTACCTCTCGACCGCGAGCCCCGGCGTCCCCACCATCCTGCACGGGCTGATGTACTCCGGCCCGTACAACATCCCCAACATCAGCGGGACGGTCTACGGCGTGTTCAACAACGGCTGTCCGGTGGACGCCTACCGCGGCGCAGGACGCCCGGAGGCGACGACGCTCATCGAGCGCCTAGTCGACCTGGTCGCCGCGGCGGTCGGACAGGACCCGGCGGAGGTGCGCCGCAAGAACCTCATCCCGAAGTTCGAGAACGGCCACGACGTCGCCACCGGCATCACCTACGACAGCGGCGACTACGAGTCCGCGTTGGACTCCTGCCTGAGCGCGGCGGGCTACGAGATGTTGCGCGCCGAGCAGGCGCAGGCACGAGCGGAGGGCCGCTGCGTCGGCATCGGCGTCTCCTCCTACGTCGAGATATGCGGCCTCGGACCGTCGCAGGTGGCGGGAGCGGTCGGCTTCCAGGGCGGACTGTGGGAGAGCGCCATCATCCGCTTCTACCCTACGGGCAAGGTCAACGTCATGGTTGGCTCGTCGCCCCACGGACAGGGTGAGGAGACCACGTTCGCCCAGATCGTCGCGGGAGAGGTCGGCGTGGACGTAGACGACGTCGAGGTGCTCCACGGCGACACCGACAACACTCCTATGGGGTGGGGAACGTACGGCAGCCGCACCACGGCGGTATCCGGCGCTGCTATCGCGGTCGCCGCGCGCAAGATCAAGGAGAAGTCGCGGGCGCTCGCAGCGCATCTGCTCGAAGCCGCGCCCGAGGACATCGAGTACGAGGACGGACGCTTCTTCGTGCGTGGGTCGCCCGACCAGCACAAGACGATCCAGGACATCGCGCTCATGGCCAACGTCGCCTGGAACATGCCGGAGGGCATGGAGCCGGGCCTGGAGGCGAGCGCGTTCTACGACCCGCCCAACTTCACCTACCCGTTCGGCGCGCACGTCGCCGTCGTGGAGGTGGACCCGGACACGGGCCACATCGACCTGCAACGCTACGTTGCAGTGGACGACTGCGGCGTACAGATCAACCCGATGATCGTGGAAGGACAGGTGCACGGCGGCGTCGTGCAGGGCGTCGGTCCCGCGCTCTGGGAAGGCGCGGTCTACGACGACGACGGCCAGCTCGTGACCGGCTCGATGCTGGACTACGCGCTGCCCCGCGCGGACCTGCTTCCTGAGATCGAGGTGCACTCCAACTCGACGCCATCGCCGCACCACCCGCTGGGTGTGAAGGGCATCGGCGAGGCGGGCACCATCGCGTCCACTCCCACCGTCTACAACGCGGTGATGGACGCGCTGCGTCCGCTCGGAGTGACCCGCGTGGACATGCCGTTGACGCCGGAGAAGGTCTGGCGCGCGATCAACGACGCACGGAACGGAGGCTAGGCCATGTTTCCAGCACAGATCACCTACCACCGCGCAGGCTCGGTAGCCGAGGCGGTACAACTGCTCTCGGACAACGAGGGCGCGAAGCTCCTGGCGGGCGGGCACAGCCTCCTCCCGCTGATGAAGCTGCGGCTCGCGGCGCCCGCCGTGCTCGTGGACATCGGGCGCATCGAGGCGCTCAAGGGCGTCTCCGCGAGCGACGGAGGCATCACCATCGGCGCGCTGACGACGCACGCTGAGATAGCGTCGTCCGACCTCGTGCAGCAGCACGCACCGGTGCTCGCCGAGGCCGCCGCACTCGTCGGCGACCCGGCGGTGCGGAACCGGGGCACCATCGGCGGGAGCGTCTCCCACGCCGACCCGGCGTCCGACCAGCCGACCGTGCTCACGGCGCTGGGCGCGACGTTCAACGTGACGGGGCCGGGCGGCGACCGCAGCATCGCAGCGGCCGACTTCGCGACCGGCCTGCTGGAGAACGCGCTGAACGACAACGAGGTGCTGACGAGCATCTCGGTGCCGTCCGTCCCATCGGGCGCAGGCTCGGCGTACGTCAAGTTCCCGCACCCGGCGTCGCGCTACGCCGTCGTCGGCGCTGCCGCCATCCTCGTAGTGAGCGGCGGCACGTGCTCCTCGGCGAGCGTCGCGGTCGGAGGCGTGGAAACCACGCCCGCGCGGGCGTCGTCGGTCGAGGCGGCGCTGGCGGGCTCGGACCTGGGCGACGCGGCGCTGGACGCCGCCGCAGCGGCGGTCGGAGGCGACCTGAACGGCGACCCGATGGGCGACGTCTTCGCCTCAGCCGAGTACCGCAGGGCGATGGCGGCGGTGTACGTGCGCCGGGCACTCGGCGCGGCAGCGTCGCGGGTGGGCTGACCGCTCTGCCCCAGGGCGGTGTCATGTTGAGCGAAGCCGAAACATCTCTCGGGGAAAGGTTGGCATAGGCAGGACGTTCCCCGAGAGATTCCTCGACTCCGCTACGCTCCGCTCGGAATGACCACCCCCGGAGGAGACCCCTTGGACGAAACGCGCTCCAACTCCGTGCCCGCGTCCGTCGACGAACTGCAGCAGGCGCTTCGCGGCGAGATGTACGTCGCCGACCGTGCGCTGGCGATGTCGGTCTACCTCGCGCTGACACTGAAGCGCCCGCTCTTCCTCGAGGGCGAGGCGGGTGTCGGCAAGACGGAAGTCGCCAAGGTGCTCGCGTCGGCGCTGGGGGCTCGCCTGATCCGCCTCCAGTGCTACGAGGGGTTGGACGTGAGCCAAGCGGTTTACGAGTGGAACTACTCGCGGCAGTTGCTCCACATCCGGCTGCTGGAGGCGTCCGGCAACGTCGACCGCACGGCGGCGGAGCGCGAGCTGTTCAGCGAGGAGTTCCTCATCAAGCGCCCCCTCCTGCAGGCGCTCGACTCCGGCGAAGGCCCCGTGGTGCTCCTCATAGACGAGCTGGACCGGGCCGACGAGGAGTTCGAGGGCTACCTGCTGGAGATGCTGTCCGACTTCCAGATCACGATACCGGAGGTCGGCACGTACACGGCGGACGAGCCGCCGGTGGTCGTCATCACGTCGAACCGGACGCGCGAGATACACGACGCGCTCAAGCGCCGCTGCCTCTACTACTGGATCGACTACCCCGACCTGGACAAGGAGACGCAGATCGTTCGGAGCAAGGTGCCGCAGGCGTCGCAGAAGCTCGCGGGACAGGTCGCCTCGTTCGTCCAGGAACTGCGCGGCACGGAGCTGTACAAGGTGCCCGGCGTCGCGGAGACGCTCGACTGGACGGCGGCGCTCGTGAGCCTGAACGAGACCGAACTGAGCCCGGACGTGATCGACGACACGCTCGGTATCATGCTCAAGTACCGCGAGGACGTGCAGGCGGTGCGCGGGGAGCAGACGCGCGCCCTGCTGAACCGCGCGATGCATCGCGGCACGCAGCGCGGAGGCAGGCGTGGCTGACGCCACGGACGGGTACATCCTCGGCAACCTCCTCCTCTTCGGACGGCTGCTCCGGCGGCTCGGCCTCGACGTGCACGTGGGGCGGATGCTGGACGCCATCCGCGTGCTGGAGGACATCGGCCTCGAACGACGGGGCGACGTACGCGCCGCGCTGCGGACATTGCTCGTGCATCGCAAGGACGACCTCCCGCTGTTCGACGAGGCGTTCGACGTCTTCTGGCGCCAGCGCAAGGACAGCACGTCCACGATGGACCTGCGCTCGATGGGCGAGCAGCGCCGCTTCCGCAAGCCGTCCGCCGGGCCGCCAACGCCCGGGAGGGAACCGGACGACTCAGCTGAGCCAGCAGACCCCGACGAGGGCTTCGACCGCGTCGACCTCACCCGCACGTTCAGCGCGCGCGAGGTGCTGCGGACGCGCGATTTCGCGGAGTTCACACCGGAGGAGATGCTGGAGGCAAGGCAGCTCATGGCCTCGCTCCGGTGGAACCCCGGTCTCCGGCGCACGCGGCGCAAGGAGGCGGGGCGAGGGCCGGGGCTGGACGTCCGCAGGACGCTGCGACACAACGTCCGGTACGGCGGCGAACTCGTGCGCCTGGAGACGCGCCGCCGCAAGGAGAAGCCGCGCAGGCTGGTGGTGGTCTGCGACGTGAGCGGCTCCATGGAGCGGTACACGCGGATGCTGCTGCACTTCATCCACAGCCTCTACGCCGGGCTGGACAACCGCATCGAGGCGTTCCTGTTCGCCACGCGGCTCACCCGCATCACGAAGCACCTGGGGCAGCGCGACATCGACCGCGCCGTCTCGGAGGTCGCGAAGGCAGTGCCGGACTGGTCCGGCGGGACGCGCATCGGCGACGTGCTCAAGGAGTTCAACTTCCGCTGGGCGCGGCGCACGCTCGGCTGGGGCTCCATCGTGCTCATCGTGTCGGACGGCTGGGACCGCGGCGAACCGGAGCTGCTGGGCCGCGAGATGGCGCGGCTGCAGCGCAGTTGCAACCGGCTCATCTGGCTGAACCCGCTGGCGGGGAACGAGGACTACGAGCCGCTGACGGTGGGGATGCAGGCCGCCGCGCCGTACATCGACGACCTCCTGCCGGTGAACAACCTCGCGGCGCTGTTCGACCTCGCGGAGCACCTGAACAGCCTCTCGCAGGGCCGTCCGGTGCGCCACCAGCAGGCATCGCCTCTCTCCCGTCATTCCCGCGAAAGCGGGAATCCAGAAGGACAGGAGGTCGCAGCTGCCCCGGCGCCTCCGCAGCGCTCATGGCACGCGAATGCGAACCCCACGTTCCGCCACCCCATGTGGGGTCGCGGCGAGCCGGGGAATGGGGCGTAGCCGGGTGGGACCTACCGTATCTTCCCGACCCTATGCAGCCGCTGACGGATTGAGGGCGCCCGCAGGATGAGCGAACTGTTCGAAGGCCTCGCGTATCTCGGCAACTAGGTCTACTGGCTCGCGTTCGGCGTTGCGGTCCTGACGGCGGTCCTCATCAGGCTCCTGCCCGGCGTCTCAACGAGCCTCGTGGTGGCGCCCGCCCTGCCGTTCATCGTTGCGAACGTAGAAGACCCGCTCATCGGCATCGTCATGCTGACAACGCTGGCGAGCGCGGGTGTGGTGATGAGGTCCGTCACCCCCGTGCTGTTCGGCCTGACGGACTCTGCGAACTACGTAACGTTCGTGGAAGGGAACCAGTTGGCGCGCAGGGGACAGGCCGCCCACACGCTTGGTGCCGCCTTCGCAGTCTCAGCGATAGGGGGACTCGTGGGAGTGCTCGTGTTCGCTTCTGTGCTTCTCATCGGCGCTCCTCTCGTGGGTCGGCTCCTCAGCCCTTTCGGGTTCGTTGCGATAGGGCTGTTCGCTCTGGTGATAGTAGCGCTCCTCAATTCGGGATCGATGCTGAAGGGGCTGGCGGCTGCGGCGTTGGGTCTGCTGCTCGGCACGAGCGGTCTCGACCCATTCGAGGGGCCGCTGCGCTCCGCTTTCGACGGATCGGACCGGTGGCGCAGCTTCGTCGTGACCGCGGCAGCTATAGGCGCTCTCGGCCTGGCGGAAGTGATCGACCTGACGGTGACCCGGCAGCCGCTCTCGCTCCGGGAGACGCCGGACAGCAGGAGTGAGGTTCTTCGAGGCGTCTGCTACGGGCTCCGCAGGTGGCGCATCGCCGTGCGGCAGGGCCTCTTCGGCGCCCTTGTCGGTGCCATGCCGGGCACGGGCACGGGACTGGTGCACTGGCTCTCCTATGCGCTGGGCATATTCCTCACGAAGGACAAGAGAGAGTTCGGCCGGGGATCTCTGGACGGGCTGCTCCTGGCGGAATCAGCGGTGGGCGCGGGCGTGGCGGGAGGAGGGGCTCCAACCGTCCTGTTCGGGATACCCGGCAGCAGCGCATGGGCGTTCGTCCTCGCTGCCTTGCTCACCTTCGGCATCGCTCCGGGCCCTCAGATGCTGGAGGCGCATGGTGACGTCGTCGTGATGATGGTGTTCAGCCTTGCACTGGCGATGCCGGCGGTTGCCGTCATCGGAGTGCTGGCCACGGGTCGGCTGGTGAAACTCGCCCGTGTTCCCTATCCGGTCATCGGCGGAATCATCATACCGGTCTTCTTTCTCGGGTTCACCTCGACAGAGAGCCTCGTTGGGATGTACGTCATGGCTGCCGCGGCAGTGTTGGGGCTGGTGATGAAGTGGTGCAAGTGGCCGCGCCCACCCCTCGTGTTGGGACTCTTGATCGGCTTTACGCTGAGCTGGGTCACCGATGCACTCGCAGAGCGGGAGACCGTGGAGATGACGGTCTGGTCCATGCCCTGGCCAGCACTGGCCGCCCTGTCTGTCGCGGCGGTGGTGGCCGCTGTGGTCTTCAAGAGAGGCAGGCTCGGCATTCCAATCGCTCGTCCGGACGCGGCAGGAGTGGACGCCGGAAGCGCTGGCGAACCTGCTGTCTCCAGCGACAGCGAACCAGACGACGCGGGCGCGCGGCCACGTATCGCGGTGACGCTTCCCAGTCTCTTCACGATGGCCGTCATCGCGGCGGGTGTCTGGGGGTTGTACGAGACCGCCGCGTTCCCGTCGTCAGGCTGGGTATTCCCACTGTTGGTCAGTTTCGCCGTAGTGGGCTTCGGCGGCGCTCAACTGGCCTTCGATCTCCGGCAGGGCAAGGCAGGCGCAATCATGGACATCGGGATACGGAGCCTGGGGATGCCGGATGCGCGGAGGACAGCGCTGCTCATGGCCGCCATGATGGCCGTCTTCATGGCGCTCCTCCACGTCATCGGTCTGAGGTACGCCACCATACTCTTCCCGCTCGGCCCCGCCTTGCTCTTCCTGGAAGGACGCACGCGCTGGATAGGCGCGGGGGTCGGTGTGGCGCTTCTGGCGACATTCAACGTCGCCCTGGTTCTCATCGAACAGCACACCGCATGACGAGATTTCCCGCCTGAAGGCGGCGCTCGCCACGAACGGTCCCGTCACGCCGAGGGATAGAACCCCTTGTCGTACCAGTAGGTGAGGTCGCTGCCGAACCACTCGGTGGGGATCTCCTGCCCGACGCCGGCCTCGACCGCCTTGCGGTAGATGAGCGCCCCCGCAGCAGCCATCTGTATGCCCATGCCAGTGCTGTTCTTGTAGTAGACGATGTCGCCGGGCTGCGCCTCCAGCGCCGTCGTTCCGGCCGCCACCTCGCCCAGCGTGCATATCCTGTCCCACGAGACCAGCCCCTGCTCGATGGGGTCGAGCAGCTCGATCTGGTTGTTCGAGTAGACGCTGTCGCGGTCGTTGATGCAGATGAAGGCACTGCGGGCGAACGTCGTGTCGTCCACCTCGGACTTCTTGAAGTTGGCGTCGCTGTTCTGCAGCGAGATGACGAACTGCCCCGGCTCCAGCCAATCGCCGTCGAATACCGGCTTGCCACTCACGTAGCCCGCGTTCGTGGCGCAGCAGACGATCTCGGTGCCCTCCATCGCCTCGCGCGGGTTGTCGACGGGCGTAACCTCGATCTCCAACTGCTGCGACATCTCGCTGGCGAACTCCTCGCGGTGCTCTTTCGTGGGGCTGTAGACCTTCACGCTGCGCACCGGGCGCACCTGCACGAGCGCCTCCAGGTCCGTCCGCGCCAGCTTGCCGCTGCCGAACATGCCGACCGTCTGCGCGTTCGGCGGCGCGAGGTACTTCGCGGCGACGCCCGACGTCGCGCCGACCCGTATCCCCGACAGGTAGAACTCGTGGATGAACGCGAGCGGCCGCCCCGTCTGCATGTCGATGAGGACGATGAAGCCCCAGTTGCGGTTCTCGAACTTGGGCGAGCGCTCGCCCTGCGCGTTCGGCTTCGTGCTGCGCGCGCTCCCGCCGATGCGTATCGCGGCCGTGTCGTACGACGGCGTCGTGCCGATGTGGATGTTCGACCCGTACACCTTGCCGGGGTCCGTCGTGGGGCTGATGTAGCGGATGCGGGGGATGTTCACCGCCCCGCTGAGAGCGTGGTCGCGGTAGGCCGTCTCCATCGCCTCGATGCAGTCGGCCATCGGGTGCACGCGTGCAACATCTTCGTCGGTCAGCACCAGCGTCATGCGTCCCTCCTGTGGTCAGACGTGCTGGTCCACCAGCACCGGGTTGCCGTCCGGGTCGATCGCCACGAAGCTGGCAGGCCCCGTGCCGTTCTCGTCAGCTTCGCTCGCCAGCTGCACGCCTCTCGCCTTCAGTTGCCGCTGCAACTCGCGCACGTCCGTGAAAGCGTCCAGCGGACGCGCCTGGCTGTCCCAGCCCGGATTGAACGTGAGGATGTTCTTGTCGAACATGCCCTGGAAGAGACCGATGGTGACCTCGCCGTTCCTGAGGATCTGCCAGCCCTCGGCGGGGTCGCCTCCGACGACCTCGAACCCGAACTGCTCGTAGAAGTGCCTCGAGGCCGCGATATCCGCGACGGCCAGGCTGATGGAGAACGCGCCCAGTTCCATGTATCGCTTCTCTCCTGCTGTCAACGGCCTCAGTTACGGCCCTGGTTGCCGTGCGGCAGGATGACCGTCTTGACCTCGCGGAAGTCGGCCATGGCATGCAGCGCGTCCGAGGTCTCGTCGAGCGAGTAAGGGCGCGACAGCATCCGCGCGAACGGCACCGAACCGCCACGCGTGCGCAGGAACTCCAGGGCCTGGTGGTAGTGCCGGCCCTCGCCGGAGCGCACGCTCACGATCGTCACCTGCTGGCCGAAGCCGTTGATGGACACCGGCCCGCCTCCGCCTCCGATGGAGAGGTAACGCCCGCCCGGTCGCAGGAAGCCCAGCCCCTCCGGGATGACCGCGAAAGAGACGCACTGGATGGCGACGTCCGCGCCGCGTCCGCCGGTGCGCTCCATCACCCACTCGTACCGGTCCTTCGCGTCGGGCATGTCGCCAATGTCCAGCGTCTCGTCCGCGCCCCACGCCTCGGCGACGTCAAGCCGCACGCGCGGCGCGCCGATCACGAGCACACGGCCCGCGCCACGGTCGCGCGCGACCGCCGACGCGTACAGCCCGACGGGCCCCGAACCCTGCACGACGACCGTGTCGTGGGGGTAGATCGGCCCGAGCCGCTCGAAGCCGTGCATCACGGTGCGCAGCGCACACGCTGCCGAGGCCGCCTGCGGGGACGTCACCTCGTCGGGGATGGGGATGATGGCGGTGCCGGGCGGGATGTAGTGGTACTCGGCGCAGCCGCCCAGCAGGTACGGCGCCTGGTCGGCGCGCCCGCGCCCGAACCGGATGCTGTCGTCGCAGAGCGACGGCTGGTTCGCCACGGAGCAGTAGAAGCAATGCCCGCAGAAGCGGTAGGCGGAGACGATGCGGTCTCCCTCCTTGAGCGCATTGCCGTGCACGTCGAACCGCTCGCCGTTGATCGCCACGATGCGCCCCGCAGTCTCGTGGCCGGGGATGTACGGCAGCATCTTCGGGTTCGCTGCGTCGTGCCAGATGTGCACGTCCGTTCCGCACAGCGTTGCGGCCTCCACCTCCACCAGCATCCCCGTCGGCTCCAGGTCCGGCATCTGGACGTCGCGCAACTCGGTCGGGTCGTTGAATCCCGTGATTACGGCAGCCTTGCAGGTCTCCATGGCATCTCCTCCGCTTTGATGACTTCGGTCCCCTCGGCGGTACTTTACCCCAGCGAGACCGGGTTGCGTACGGTGCCTAGGCAGTCTTGAGGATATGGACGTTGAGAACGTAAATGAACATGATCAGCGAAGGGGGAATCAACACGGCGGCAGCCGAGAAGATACAGACTCCGCGCACGTTGCCTGTCTTCACCTCTACACGTGCTCTCCGTGTCGCCTTCTCGCCGTTTGCTCCCATTTCCTCGCCAGGCACGCCAACCTTTCTTTTGCCATCCGGGTGAGAATCGCGTAAGCGGTCTGTCTAACCGGCAGTGAACTTCGCCGCTTCCTCCGAGCCGCTCGTAGCGTCGCCTTTGCTGTACGAGTGCGCCCCTGTTCCGGCGAGCGCGCCTCCCTGCACGATGAGGTACTCGTCCCTGATCGGCCGTCCCTCGAACCAGCACTCCAGGATCTCGCGGACGCCCGCCGCATAGCGGGCCTGCGCCGAAAGGGAGGTGCCCGAGGTGTGCGGCGTCATCGCGTGGTTGGGCATCGTCCGCCAGGGATGGCCGTTGGGAGGCGGCTGCGGGAACCAGACGTCGCCCGCGTACCCCGCCAGCTGGCCACTCTCCAGCGCCCTCACGATGGCGTCGCGGTCGCAGATCTTGCCGCGGGCCGTGTTCACGATGTACGACCCACGCTTCATCCTGCCGATGAGCGCGTCGTTGAACATGTGCTCGGTCTCCGGGTGCAGAGGACAGTGGATGCTGACCACGTCGCAGACGCTGACCAGCGACTCGACGGTCTCGTGGAACGTCAGGCCGAGCTCCTGCTCCACGTCGGCAGAGAGCCGATGCCTGTCCGTGTAGTGAAGGTTCACGTCGAACGGCTTCATCCGCTTCAGCACGCCGAGCCCTATCCTCCCGGCTGCCACGACGCCCACGTCCATCCCCTCGATGTCGTACGAGCGGGAGACCGCGTCGGCGATGTTCCAGCCGCCCCTGACCACCCAGCCGTACTGCGGGATGTAGTCCCTGACGAGCGCCAGCATCTGCATCACGGCGTGCTCCGCGACGCTGACGCTGTTGCACCACGTCACCTCGCACACCGTGATGCCCCTGTCGATGGCGGACTGCAGGTCGACGTGGTCGGACCCGATGCCCGCGGTGATCGCCAGCTTGAGCCGGGGAGCCTTCTCGATGCGCTCGGCGGTCAGGTATCCCGGCCAGAAGGGCTGGGAGATGACGATGTCCGCGTCCGGCAACTCCCGCTCGAAAACGGAGTCGGGGCCGTCCTTGTCCGAGGTGACGACGAACCGGTGCCCCCGCTCGGTCAGGAACCGCTCCAGCCCTAGCCCGCCCGATACGGACCCCAGGAGATGACCGGGGGTGAAGTCGAGGGCGGTCGGCGAGGGCAGCGTCTGGCCGTCCGGGTACTGCGCGAGCGTGGGTATCTCTTTGCGAGCGTAGGGGGGAGGGAAGCCGGTCACCGGGTCGTCGTAGAGAACGCAGAGTACTTTCTGGGCGAATGAGGTGCTCATCGCGAAGCCTCCTGAGGTCTCGTTACCTACAGTGTATTAGGGGTTACGCGTGCGGGGAATCGAAGGCAGCAGGAAGAGGAACGCCTATCGCGCCCCCGGAGGGCCGACGCGCACTGTGATGATGTCGGAGCCGTGGAACTGCTGGTGCCGCACCGACGAGGCGTAGCGCCGCAGCAGCCGCAGCGATATCTCGTTCTCCGACACGGTCTCCTCGTCGTGCTGCTGCAGCTGGCGGATGCGGTCCTCCAGGTTCTCCTCGTCCCCGCCGCCGATGAATTCGAGTTCCGCGATCGCCCCCTCGCTGGACGCCAGCACGACCAGCCGCCGCGTCTCCTGTTCGTCGTCGTCAGCATCCAGATCGAAGGACAGATCGAGCGGGGCGAGCGTGAGCAGCGTTTCTTCCGCAACCGCGCTCAGTCGCTCTTTCATCGCCTGGTCCCATCCTCTGCTCTCGGCGAACTGTTCCGTAAACGCGAAGAGGTCCGGCAGCACCTCGGCGTCGAGCTTCGACTCGAAGCGCATCCGCCGCTTCTTGGTGAACTCCAGGAACAGGATCATCACGATAGCGGCGACTCCTCCGGTGGTGATGGCGCTCTTCACCAGCGCCCCGAACACCGGACCGAGTTGCGGAAGCGTGAACAGGTCGAACTGGAACGACGCGCCTATCCAGAAGGAGATGCCCGCGACGATGAGTTTCTGCGTGTTCTGCTCGGACTGGATTACCGTCCGCGCGCCGTCCACGAACAGCGTGCCGGTGACGAGGATGAGGTAGCCGGCCATCACCGGCCCGGGCAGACTGCTCAAAAGCCCGGACAGCTTGGGAAGGAACGCCACGAGGATGAAGATAGCGCCGATGGAGTAGCCCATCCTGCGCGAAGCGACGCCGGTGACCTGGATGAAGGAAACGATGGCCGGGTTCACCGCGTTGGGCACTGCCCCGGTCACGCCTGCCAGCGCATTGCTTACGCCTGCGCCCGTCAACGCCCCCTGCACGTGCCGGAAATCGACGGCCTTCACTTCACGCTGGGAGACGCGCTGGTGCGTTATCGCCTGCCCGTTCACCTGGATCGCGATGATGACACCGAGAAACAGGAACGCCGGCAGCAGCGTCCAGAAATCGACTCCGAGGTCCAGCGCCAGCCCAGGCGCCTCGGAGGGAAGCCCTACCCAGGCGGACTGCGTGATCCGGCTGGTGTCGTAGATGCCGAACGCTGCAGCAACGAGCACGCCTGCCACGATGCCGATCATCGGCGCCCACAGGCGCAACCGCACACTGCCCCGCATCGTGAGCGCAGTGACGACCGTCAGCGTCGCCAGTGCGGTCAGCGGCGCGGCCACCGGCTCCTCTATCGACGCGTCGTCGAGGAGCCCGAATACGACCGACGCCAGCGTGATGGAGAGGATCATCATCACCGTGCCGCTCACGACGGGCGTCACGAGCCTTCGCAGGATGAACAACCACCGGGCGACGACGAACTGGAATGCTGCCGAGGCGAGCACCAGCGTCGTCAGCGTTGCGGGGCCGCCGTCCACCACCGCCGTGATGCAGAAGGGGATGGCAAAGGCCGCCGTGAAGAACGGCATCACCGCTCCCGCGCCCAATGGGCCCAGGCGGCGCACCTGCACCAGCGTGGAGAGCCCGACCGCCAGCAGCGAGGCGAACACCATCCACGTCACGTACGGCTCGCCTCTGTCCGACGCATTCGCCACGATGACCGGCGTCACCAGCAACGTGGCGGAGGCGATCATGCTGAACTGCAGACCGTAACCGAACGAGGTCCGCCAGGGCGGGTTCTCGTGCGCCTCGTACCGGGGATTCTGCGTTGCCGTGGCCAGTGCGCGCCTCCCTGCAGACAGGCGTCTCGTTGAGACTCACGCAACTTTACTACGCACGCGCCCCGTTGCCACAACCCCGCCTCATCCCCTGCGAGGCCGGGACGGGGTCTCCGACGGCCGGAGCTCGCCCGCCGCCCTGGTCAGCGCCGCGCCGTACAGGAAGATCATCCCCGCGACGTACCCCCACATCAGCAGCAGGACGAACGAGGCGATAGGCCCGTACACCGCGCTCCGCTGTCCGGCCAACGCGGTGAACCAGAAGAACAGGTGCTTGCCCGCCTCGAACAGCACGATGGCTGTCAGCGCCCCGAATACGGCGTCCCGCCACTCCAGGCGCACGTTCGGCATGAGGTAGTACACCAGCGCGAAGAGCGCCATCGTCAGGAACGCCGGCAGCAGCGCCGAGACCGCGCCCAGCGCGAAGATAACGACCACGGATATCTCTCCCGCCGACTCAGCTATACCCTCGCTGAACCGCACCGCCAGCTGCAGCGAAGCCGTGAGCCCCACCGACAGCAGGAACAGGAGCACGATGATCGTCGTCAAGCTCACCTGCAGAGCGGTGATGCGGAGCACCTTCTGCGTCTCGACGCCGAACACCCTGTTCACCGACCGGGTCGCAGCCATGAACAGCCCGTTGGCCCCCATGACGATGCTGACGAACGCCACCAGCCCGATGGCCAGCGAACCACGGAGCAGGTTGTCTACGGCGTCCTGGATCAGTCCCTGCGACGTGGGGAAGTAGTACAGGAGCGTTGTCGTCAGCGTCTCCTCGATCACTTCCGGCTCGCCGAAGGCCGCTATCGCCATGATGGCCAACGCGACCGCAGGGAGGAGCGACAGGATGGTGAAATACGCGAGCGAGCCCGCGAGGTCGATACCTCCCGCCTGGAGCAGTATCCGCACCGCCCTTGCGATGGCCGCGCCGCGCCACGCCCCTCTCTTCCTGGGCAACTCGCGCGATAGCCGCCGGATCCTTGCCTGTCTGCGCTTCAACCGCGGGTCCTGTAACTGCCTGGCTGATGCTCGATTCTACGTCCCTGCATCTCCGAAGCGTGCCGCATTGCGTTGCCTGATATGTCCGACTATCTTCACCGGCATGAGCACGCCGCTTCCCTGTGGGTACGCCAGCGAGGGCCAGGGTGTCACGCCCCTGGCCGCTGCGCTGGAATCGAGCGCGATGCGCGACCAGGGCTTCGACGTCACCCTCTCGAAGATGGGCGACGCGCACGCGGTCGTGGCCGGGCTGGCCTCGGGCGCCGTCGTCTTCGGCAACCTCGCCGCGCCCGCGCTGGTGCTCGCGGCAGCGGAGGGCAGGGCGGACCTCGTCTTCCTCGCGGGCGGCGTCAACCAGCAGTTCCTCGTCGGCGCGCCCGGCACGACGCTCGACGCCCTACGGGGCCAGCCCCTCGGTATGAGTCACCCCGGCGACCTCACCGACTTCCTCGGCCAGCTCACCATCGACCGCGTACTCGGTGGAGCGGGCGAGCTTCGGGCTGTCGGCGGCAGCCAGTCCCGCCTGCGGGCCGTGCTCGACGGAGAGGTCGCCGCGACGCCGCTCTCGCCGCCTACCGCCGTACAGGCGAAGCATGCCGGCTGTCCCTGGCTGTACGACTACGCGGAGATGGGCCTGAACTTCGCCATCGGCGGCATCGCGGCCACGCGCTCGCTCGTCGAGTCCCAGCCGGAGCTCGTGCGGCGCTTCCTGCGCGGTTACCTGGAGGGCCAGCGCCGCTACAAGCAGGACAGGGAGTTCGGCGTCGCGGTCCACGAGAAGTACGGCGAGACCACTCGCGCCATCGCCGGGGAGACCTACGACGTCACCCACAGCGGCTTCCGGGATTTCCCCGACCCCGCCACCGACGGCATGCGGATGCTCGTCGACTTCTGGAAGCGCACGGGCGTCATCCCCGAAGCGTTTCGCGTCGAGAGCGTCGTCGACTCAGGCCCCATCGCCACGGTCTGCGGTATCGCCCCTTGACATGCAACCCTGTGGTTGCGTATTATGCGTGCATGCACAAAGACCTGGTCTTCAGGGCACTCGCGGACCCAACACGGAGGTTGATGCTGGACGAGTTCTCTGAGCGCAACGAGCAGACGCTCTACGAGCTCACGGCGCGCTTGATCATGCGGCATGAAGTCGCCATCTCCCGACAGGCCTTGGCCAAGCACCTTGATGTCTTAGAAAAAGCGGGGCTCGTAAGCTCAGAGAAGCGTGGCAAGTATCGGATGCTTGTCTTCAACGATGAACCACTCAGGGCTGTCATGGATCGATGGCTCAAGTGACACGATGAGAAGAAAAGGAGGCCAGATATGCGCATTACACTCACCGGCGTTTTCGTAAGTGACCAGGACGAAGCTCTGAGGTTCTACACGGAGGCCCTCGGCTTTGTGAAGAAGCATGACGTCCCCGTGGGGAGATTCAAGTGGCTTACCGTCGTCTCGCCCGATGACCCGGATGGGACCGAGCTTCTGCTTGAACCAAATGACAATCCGGTAGCACAAGAATTTCAGAAAGGGCTATTCGATCAAGGCATCCCAGCGGGGTCCTTTGGCGTTACGGACATCCGCGCAGAGTATGAGAAACTGAAGTCACTGGGCGTAGCTTTTACGATGGAGCCGACAGAATTGGCCAACGTCACTATTGCGGTCTTTGACGACACCTGCGGCAACCTGATCCAGATGATGCAAACGTGACGACGACCGACCAGACTATCCCGCTTGGGGTGCGGGTGCAGTCTAGCCCGTCCAGGCGCAGAGAAAGCGTGGTGGGCGGTAGAGGACTCGAACCTCTGGCCTCCGCGATGTCAACGCGACGCTCTAACCAACTGAGCTAACCGCCCCGTCCACCGACGCCTACGAGTATAGCACCCCCTCGCGGTGATACGGGGCGGCGGCAACGGGCGTCGTGCGGGTGTGCTACCATCGTCCGCGCTGTACGCCCGCGATGCACTGCGGGTCGGCCATACGAACGGAGGAGGTGGATGATGGTGGAAACAGCACTGCCCGCATGCCAGGCATGCAATGAAGGAGACCTCGTCCCGCTGTCGGACTTCGGAAGCCAGGGTGCGCCCATCCACTACAAGGCATGGGTCTGCACCAACCCCGACTGCGGGTTCAACCTCAAGATCCGAAACGGCGACGTCTACATCAACGAGCCCATCAACAACGGCGCCACGGCAGGCAGGCGCTAGCCCCCCGCTCCGCTGGGATACTCCCCCCGCCCTCTGAGTGGGGCCGGGAGTGAGGGTTGTTGTCATGTCGAGCGGAGCCGGAGGTGGAACGCCGTCCCGTCATTCCCGCATCGGCGGGAATCTCAGGCGACCCTTGGTCGCACGTGCGCAGGGCAGCGCGCACGGGGAGAGGCGGCTGAGTGGGGTGTTTGTCATGGTGAGCGGAGCCGAAGCATCTCTCGGGTTGCCTGCTCCCCTCGCCCCCTGGGAGAGGGGCAAGGGGTGAGGGTTTATCACGCACGGCGCGCCTCCGCCGTCGGCGCGGCGCTGCTTGCCGTGGGGGCGCTCCTGCTCGCTGCGGCTGCTGCCTACTACGCCTACGGCTTCTTCGCCGGACGCGATCTCGACCGCCTCGACGTGACCGTCACCGGACCTGTCAGCGAGACGTTGCCACGCGCGACTGCCACGGCGCATGAGGGGCCGTCGCCAGCCGCGCAGGAGCTCTACCCCGGATCGCTCATGCCCGCCCGGCAGTGGGCCGACCCGCGCGGCGCGATCAATCTCGGCGTGCCGGACCTCGAGGGGTTCATCCCCCTCAGCAACGAGGGGCAGCCGCACATCGCCGGGGTCGTCGGGAGGGCCGAGCGCATCGTCATCCCGCAACTCAACGTCGACGCCGAGGTCGAGGAGCTCAGCATCATCAACCTCGCGTCGAGCGCTGCGTACGAGACGCCCGCGTTCACGGTCGGCCACATCCCCACGACGCCGAACCCCGGTTCGACGGGGAACGGCTGGTACTTCGGCCACCTGGAGAACCCGATCCAGGGCGAGGGCAACGTCTTCCTGCGCCTGCCCGAGATTGCCGACCTGCTGCGCGACGGCGACGACGTGCATGTCATCCTCACGTCCGGCGGGCGGGAGTACCTCTACCTTGTGAACGGCACGAGCACCACCCACGCCGACGATCTCGCGCTCTATCCGTCGGACGACGCCCGCATCTCGCTCGTCACCTGTTTCCCGCGCCTCAAGTACGACCAGCGCCTCATCGTCACCGCGCAGCTCGTCGCCTTCAGGGACACGCCCACGCCGGCAACCGCGTAGAATAGAAGTGATGGGCTCGGTTCCGGGATACGGACTTCTGCTCCGAGCGGCAGCCGTTGCGCTGCTCGTGCTTGCGTTCGCCGCCTGCGAGGGCGCGACGCCCACTCCGGTGCCTGTTCCCACCAACACACCGGTTCCTGCTCCCACGAACACGCCCACACCGGTGCCTACCGATACGCCGACGCCCGCCCCAACGAACACGCCCACACTGGCCCCCGCCGACACACCGACGCCGGCGCCACAGCCTACCGACACCCCCACGCCGGCGCCCGGCGTCACGCCGCAGCCGACCGACACGCCTACTCCTACCCCGCCGCCAACGAACACCCCGACGCCGAGGCCGCAGCCGACCGACACCCCCACACCCCTCCCCACCGACACGCCGACGCCCGAACCTGCGCCTGCGAGCGGCTGGCGCACCGACGTCGCCACCGGCTCCGGCGTCGGCGACCGCGCGACGGACGCCTCGCTGACGCTCGCCGACGGCTCCACTGCCACCATCGAGTCCGCCGCCGGAGGCCGGGCCGTCCTCCTCTACTTCTTCGCCACTTGGTGACCGTCCTGTAACGCCGAGTTACGGACGTTAACCAGCCTCTACAACGACTACAGCAGCGACGTCGAGGTCGTGTCTGTCGCCTTCAACCAGAACGCGGACCAGCTCGGCGCGCACGCCGCGAGGCAGGGCTATGCGGGGGTGTTCGCCGAGGGTCCTGCATCACTCGTCCGCGACTACAACGTCCGCTCGCAGTCGTCGTGGGTCGGCATCGGGCGTGACGGCGCCATCCTCAACAGGCGCGGCTACGGAGCAGATGGCGCGTCCTTCTGGCGCGGCATCCTGGACACGCTGCGCGCATCGTAAGCCTCTGGATTCCCGCCGGTGCGGGAATCCAGAGTGCGCGGGCAGCGCACACGGCGGAGAGTGGGGTTGGGTGGTCACCCTTGTTTTCGTCGTTGTGGCGTCGCAGCGCAGCGGCGGGTGAGGGCGGTCCACCCGCATTGACACTCCACCCGCCCGCGCCTAGCCTTACCCGCGAGCAGTGAACACATGACCACGCACAGCACATCCGTATCGCGCCTCGTCAGGGCGGGGGCAGCCCTGCTCCTGCTGCTGGCGACACTCGCCGCCTGCGGATCGGACCCCACCGCGACACCGGTGCCGCAGCCCACGCCAACCCCGGAGCCGGAGCCCACCGCCACCCCGCAACCGGCCTCGGACGGCATGGCTGCCGGAGGCTGGCGCTCCGACCTCGCCGTCGGCTCCGGCCACGGCGACCGCGCGGCCAACGCCTCGATAACGCTCGTGGACGGAACCTCCACAACGCTCGAAGAGGCTGCCGCGGGCCGGGGCGTCCTTCTCTACTTCTTCGCCACGTGGTGACCGACCTGCCGCGGCGAGGCTCGCACGCTGGACACCCTCTACGACGACTATAAGGACGATGTCGAGTTCATCTACGTCGCTTGGTCGGACCCCATCGCCAAGCTGGACTCCTATGCCGCGAGTGAAGGCTACGACTGGATATTCGCCGAGGCGGGGCCGGGCACGCCCCAGGACTTCAACATCCGCTCGCAGGCGACGTATGTCGGCATCGCGCCCGACGGCACCATCGTCGCCAGCAGCGGTGGCGGCTCCGGCAAGGACTGGCCCAGCATCCTCGACCAACTGAGTTCTACGTAACCGTCCACATGCCGCTCGTTGCGCGCCCGCTCCCGCTCGTGGTGAGCCTGTCGAACCACGCCCGTCCCTCAAGTATCCCCTTCCGATCGTGCGCGAAGCCGACTTCTAGATGCGCGCTGCAGCGAGCCTCCTTGGCTTCAGTGGTCGATGGCTACACCAGATCACCGTACCAGCCCAGGCAGCCAGAGGATAATCTCGGGAAAGATGACGACGAGCACCATTGCGAGGATGTTCAGAATCACGTAGGGGACGGCCGCCCAGTACATATCGATCATCGTCGGGTCGTCCTTCGTGGCGCCCGTAACGACGCTCTTCAGCACGAAGAGCGTGAGGCCGAATGGAGGAGTGAGTCCTCCATTATTCAAGCCCATCATGAACAGCACCCAGAACCAGATGGGGTCGAACCCCAGCGCATTAGCGATGGGTCCAAAGATAGGAATCGCAACCACCATGATCGAAACCGAGTCGATGAAGAAACCAAGGACGAAAATCACTAGGTGCATCACGAGCAGGATGACTAGCGGTGATACTGTCAACTCGGAAACCAGTCGCAGGAGGCCGGTCGTGGCGCCACTGAGCGCCAGAACCTGACTGAGCGCAACCGCCGCTGCGATGATCAGAAAAATCATCGCAGAGACCTTGGTCGCACCCATGACAGACTCGCGGATAACCTCGAAACTAAGCCTCCGGTAGAGGGCGACCACCGCGACGGCGGCGAGAGCGCCGGTAGCGGCAGCCTCGCTGGGTGTCGTGATTCCCAGCAGGATGAAACCCATGACCATGAAGACGATCAAGAGCATGGGAGAGAGTTTCAGTGCGCCGGTCAGCTTCTCACTCCACGGTGCGGTAGTGGCCGTGTAGGCCGGGGCAAGCGCTGGGTTGATTCTGACGCGTATCAGGATGTAGATGGCATAGAGCGCTGCCATGAGCAGGCCCGGCAGAAGACCCCCGATCAACAACCGACTAATCGATACCTGGGCGAAGCTTCCCGCAAGCACCATGAGTGCGCTGGGGGGAATGACTGAGGCCAGAGTACCGATCGAGGCAATCGTGCCCAGGCCCAGCCGCTTGTCGTAGCCGCGGTTGGCCATCTCCGGGTAGAGAGTCGTGCCCAGCAGGGCAGTGTCAGCGAGCCCTGCGCCGCTCAGCGTTGCCAGACCGGTTCCCGCAGCCACCGAGACGAACAAGAGGCGCGCACGCAGTTGCCCTATCCACTTGTCGATGACGTCGATGATCATCGCGATGACCCGGGACTGGAACAGGACCTCACCAAGCAGGAAGAACATGGGGATGGCGACCAGCGTGAAAGACGAGACTGAAGAGAAGATGCTGCCGGGAATGACCACCAGGCCTTTCGTTCCTGCAGCGACAAGCAGCAGGCCGAGGATATTGGCTCCCGCGAAGGCGAAGGCCACCGGAAGGCCCATCACCATGAAGAGGACCAGCAGCGTCAGAATGACGACGAGGAAGCCCCACCACTCCATTCAGTCCCCTTTCAGCGCATCGAGGGATTCGTACATACCGAAGGCCGGGTTCATCTCGGCGCCTTCGCATGTGCCAGATGGGTGGAGAGGTCCCTGACGCTCCCGGCAAGCATCCGCAGGAACTGGAGCGTCATGAGGAGCATCCCGAAGGGCATGACCCACCATATCCAGAACTCGGGGAACTTGATCGTGCGGAACAGTATGGTGCCGTCCTGGTACAGGTCCCATGTGGCAACACCCGTGCGGTGGAAGATGACAGCGCTGATAATTGCGCCGATGAGCAGGACCACGGGACGGAGGAGCAACGCCCTCGTCTGGCTCAGCCGCTCGGTAACGACTGTCATGCTCACGTGGCCGCCCTCGCGCAGCAGCCACGGCGCACTCAGGAAGGTGATGAACAGCAGCGCGTACTCGCTGAAGTCCGTTACCCATGATGTCGGGTTGTTGAGCACGCGCCGCACGAACACTTCGTAGCCGATGGCAACTGCCATGAGGCCGACGAGGGCGCCGCTGAGGTAAGCGCAGCCCTCGAGCAGGCGGTCGAACCACCTGCCCGAGACGCCGCCAACCGTCCTGAGCGCTAACACCGTTGGTATACCTTGCGGTGGGCTATGGCGTGCGCATCTCCAACTAACCGGTCAAGCAGGTCAGCGCTTCCTCGATGCGCGAGGCGTACGCGGGGTCGCCGGTCCGGATGTTGTTCTCCAGGTTGGCTTCGTAGAAGGTGCTGTTCCACAACTCCTCATCTGCTCCCGTAAAGACGACCTCCTCGAGGCCGGCGGCGAGCAGTGCCTCCCGCTCCCTGTCCGAACTCGTGAAGCCTGCCTCGCGGCCGGACACCTGAACCTCGCTGATGGCCTGGTTGATGATGTCCTTCACGTCGCTTGGAAGCGCGTTCCAACTGTCTTCGTTCGCGAACAGAGCCGACGTTACCTCGGTGAGATCGGGCTTGATCATGTACTTCAGCACTTCGCCCAGCCCCAGCGCGTCGGCACCGACACCGCCGAACATGATGCCGTCGATGACGCCCTTCTCAAGACCGGAATATATCTCTGGAACCGCGATGGTGACCGTCTCGCCGCCAAGTGTTTCGACGAAGGCCTCGTAGGTGCCACCTGAGGCGCGCAGTTTCAGCCCGCTGAAATCGGGAGAGGTCATCGGCTTGGTGGTATAGACCTTGTTGCCGAATCCCATCGGGAACTCTCCCAGCATCTTGACCCCTATGTGCTCGGAATAGAGGTCTTCCAGCGCGTCTGAGAGCCCGCACGCCCGCCTCTCCTCCGCGGAACCCCTCGCGAGTGACGACGAGATGACCAAGCTAGACTGTCCGGCGTGATACCCAGCGGTTGAGAAGTTCAGATCGAAGAGGCCGTCCTTTAGAGGCTGGATCTGCTGGAAGGAGGGTACCGCCTCCGGGCCGACCTTGTTGATCACCACACGGTCTCCCCCGATACGCGCTATGGCGTCGATGACAGGGTCGCCGGACACGACGGTCGCTTCCACTCTCCTGTCCCAGGCCATGATGACGTTCAACTCCACAGGCTCAGGGGGAGGTGTCGGCGTCGCGGTCGCTGCGGGCGCTGGCGTGGGCGTGGGCTCGTCCTCTCCGCATGCGGCGAGCAGCCCCATCAGGATAACGACCACTGTTGCTAGGAAGAGAACCCTATTCCACATGACAGCCTCCTCCTCCCTGCGGCAACCGCAGGGCAGGTCACATCCGCTTAGCACCGAACCATTCGACGTAGTCGCGTACGCAAGCCGGAACATCGAACTCAGGCTCATAGCCCAGGACCGCCTTGGAGCGGTCCAGGTTCAAAGCCACCGCGTTGAACATCGCGGCGCCGCTCGAGTCTGGTGGCGCGACGCTCGTCTTCGTTTCCGGCACAGCTTCGACTATCGCGTTGGCCAGTTCCTCGGCACTCGTGATTCGCCCCATGCCTATATTGAACACGCGGTCGGTAAGGTCCTCAGCCCTCAGGGCAAGGACCGTGCCTCGGGCTGCATCCTTCGAATAGACCCATTCCAGCGGGCGTGAGGGCACTTCGATCTCACCCTTCAGGAGAGCGCCTTCCACCAGGTCGCGGAACATGTTGCTGGGCCCTCCGCCCCCGCGGCCACTCCAGGGGCCTGCGATGGCCGCATAGCGGACAGCACGGACGTCCACTCCACACCAAGCGGTGTAGTTGGCCGCCAGACTTTCGACAGCCTGCTTGGTCGCCGCATAGAACGTGGAGGGCCGGGGGTAGGCTTCCTCGAAAGCCGGGTCGCCGGAATCGCCTCCGCCTGTCAGACTCTGGGCCAGGACCCCTGAGCTCACCACCACTACTCTCTCAACGCCCATCGTCCGAGCGGACTCGAGGACGTTGACGGTGCCCATGATGTTGATCTGGATCGCTCCGTAGGGGTTCTGCTGGGCGCCGATGGTGAGCATCGGGTACGCCGCGGTGTGGACGACCCGGTCTGCCTTGCTGTCACGTATCGCATTGACGATGCTGAGGGGGGTCAGGATGTCGCCCTGGACCACTCTGAGTCTGCTGATGTCCACGTTCTCGGCGAGGCACTCCGGCTGGGGCGCGTAGTCGAACACCGTAACGTCCTCGCCGTCGTTGACGAGGATATTCGCGATCTGAGAGCCGACCAGGCCCCCTCCAATCAGCAGAACCGGCATTCAATCCTCCCCTGCAGAACAGTGCGCTAGAGCCTGTAGAAACGTTTGGCGTTGCCTCCCAGGACTGCGGCCTTCTGGTCGTCCGAAAGCCCGTCGTCCTTGACGGTCTCCTCAATCTCGTCCATGGCCGACTTGAAGTCGACCTCGTGGGGGTAGTCGGACGAATAGGCGAAGGGCTCGATTCCCACTCTGCTCGCCAGGTAAGGGAGCGTGGGGTCTACGCCCTCACAGCCGATGAGGACATTGCCGCTGGCGAGGTACTCTTCCGCCGGACGAGGCGGCGCGCCCGAAAACTCAGCCGCCCGCTGGATCCTGTCCAGGGCGAGTGCTACCCAAGCACAGCCACCCTCCAGGAACGCGACGCGCATGTCCGGAAAGCGTTCGAAAACTTGGTCGTAGATGAAGGAGACGAACGCGTACAACAGCGGGACAGGGTGGTGAACGATACCAGAGGTTGTGAGGCTGGTGAACGAGTCGATGCCGATCCCAACGTTCGAGCCTCCATGGACGGCGAGGATACAGCCAAGGTCGGAGGCCTCCTGGTAGACGGGCCAGTAGTACTCGTGTCCCAGATGGAGGTCGAGACCTGTCGAAGGGAGCATCGCGCCTAACAGCCCCAACTCCTTGACGGCCCGCCGTAGTTCGAGCGCAGCGCGGGCAGGGTCCTGCATCGGGATCAGCGCGATGGGATGGATCCGGCTGTCGTACCTTTGGTAGCAGTCCGCAACGTAGTCGTTGTACCCACGGCACAGGCCGACGACGTAGTCCCTGTTTCTCAGTTTGCCGACTTGGAGTCCTTCGGTGGTGTAAACGACGGTCTCCGCCATGCCTGATTTGTCGAGCAGCGCCTGCCAGTCCTGGGCGGAACCCATCCGATGACCACTGGCATTGATCCGTTTGCGACGGGCGGTAGCATTGTCGCTGGGGGCGACGTTCGTGAAGTGCAGCCCGTCGAGCGTCCCGAAGAGGCTCGTCTTGCTCAGTTCAATGATTGTGCCGATGCCGCCTGTTCCGAGCGCTGTATCCCGGATCGGTGGATCGAGGAACTCTGCCATCTCCTCGATCGACTCGATGATGTGTCCATCAGAGTCCACTATCGTCGGCGTGCTCTCGGTTGTCATTGGAACACCTCAGCCCTGATCGCTGTGCCCGTGGCGAATAGCGTTCGCACGGTAGCACTGTGATACGTTTACGTCAAACTTAAGGCTCATCATGCATGTGAATCGGTATTCACAGCCCAGAGATAACCGGATAATGCCGCATCTTCACCGACGGCGAGACGAATCCCCTTGTTCTTGGCACTGTGACACCCGCCCCTTACGCGGTCGCCCCGCCATCACGTACGCTGGGATGCATGACCGCCGCGCACGCAGCACCCATAGACAGAATCTATTGCTCGGGCCGCAGATATAGACACGGTCTATGGCTCCGCTGCGAAAAAGCGTTTTCGATGAAATCTTGAGTGCCTTGTTGCCCTGAAGCCACGGGAAGCAGGCCGTGGCCACGGAAAACGCCCCGAACAAGATTTCAAGGCACTCAAATGAGGTGGGGGATCTACTCGTAAGCGCGGAACAAGAACGTCACTTCAGAGGCCTCGATGAAATCTTGTTCGCGCCCTCGACCACCCCGGAAGGAGCCGGTCTGCCTCTTCTCCTGTTGGAGAGGCGAGGGAGAAGGTGCAGAGGTTGGCGAACGAGACGCATCTGCGATAGCATCCGCCGAGCAGGACGCGGCCGGCGCGGGCCGCGAGGGAGGCTCTATGACCACGACTCCAGTCAGGCAGACCGTCACGGTCACCGTCAACGGCCAGGAATACACCCGCGAGGTGCCCACTTACCGCACCCTCGTCGACTTCATCCGCTACGACCTCGGCCTCACCGGCACGAAGGAAGCGTGCAGCGTCGGCGTCTGCGGCGCATGCACCATCGAGCTGGACGGCCGGATCGCCGCATCGTGCATCACGCTCGCCGTGCGGGCCGACGGCGCGAACATCACCACCATCGAGGGCGTCGCCGACGGCGACACGCTCCACCCCGTGCAGGAGGCGTTCATCAACCACGGCGGCTTCCAGTGCGGCGCATGCACCCCCGGCCAAATCATGGCCGCCAAGGCGCTGCTGGAGCACAACTCCAGCCCCACTGAGGCAGAGATCAAGGAATGGATGATGGGGAACCTCTGCCGCTGCACCGGCTACTACCAGATCATCGAGTCCATTCAGGCCGCTGCGGAGGCGAAGTAGCCATGCACGACTTCACCTTCCATGCACCCGATTCCCTCTCCGGCGCCCTCGAACTGCTCGCCGAGCACGACGGCGACGCCAAGCTGCTCGCGGGCGGCACGTCGCTCACGACGCTCCTGAAGCAGTCGCTCATCGCGCCCGACCACATCGTCAGCCTGCACCGCGTGCCCGGCCTCGACTCCATCGAGGCGTCCGGCGGCGAGCTCCGCATCGGCGGGCTCACCACCCAGCGCGACATGGAGACGTCCGCCGTCGTGAAGGAGCACGCGCCCCTGCTGGCCGAGGCGTACCGCCGCGTCGCCACCGTCCGCATCAGGAACGTCGCCACGGTCGGCGGCGGCATCGCCCAGGCCGACCCGGCGATGGACCCGCCCCCGTCGCTCCTCATCCTCGGCGCGAGCGTCGTCGCCACTTCAGCCCGCGGCGAGCGCGTCATCCCCATCGGGGAGGTCTACGCCGACTACTACGAGACGACGCTGGAGCCGGACGAGATCGTGACGGAGCTGCGCGTCCCCGCCCAGCCTTCCGGCGCAGGTTGGACGTACATCAAGTACCTGCCCCGCACCGAGGACGACTACGCCACCGTCTCCGTCGCCGCGATCGGCAGCGTCGAGGGCGGCAGCATCGCCGACGTGCGCGTAGCGCTCGGGGCGGTCGCGCCGACCGCGGTGCGCGCCTCGGTCGTCGAGGAGGCGCTGGTTGGCCAGACCCCAACGCTCGACGCGCTGCGCGAGGCGTCACAGGCGGTCGCCGACATCGTCGACCCGACCGACGATCCGCGCGGCTCCGCGTGGTACAAGCGGGACATGTCCGTCGTCTTCACCCGCCGTGCGCTGGAGCAGGTGCTCGGCGTCTCGTAAGTCCCCCTCTCTACCACCAGTGCACCTCGTCGAGCGCCTCGGCGTCCGCGCCGGTGGCGTCCCATGGCCGCGACGGCAGGTACTTCCACGCCCCGTCCGAGAACATCATGACGATGTTCCCGCTCTCCATCCCCTCCGCGACGCGCAGTGCTGAGTGCAGCGCCGCGCCGGACGATACCCCGGCGAAGACGCCCTCGGCCCGCATCACGTCCCGCGCCGCCGCGATGGCGCTCGCGCTGTCGACAAGGAAGCGCCGGTTCAGCAGGCCGAGGTCGAGCAGCGGCGGGATATAGCCTTCCGACAGGCTGCGCAGCCCCTGCAACCGCTCGCCGAGCCTCGGCTCGACGCCCACGATCTGCACGTCCGGCCACCGCTCCCGCAGGCGTCGCGCAACCCCGGTGATCGTGCCGCCCGTGCCGATGCCGGCGACGAACACGTCCGCATCGGCCTCTCCCATCGCCCGAGCGATCTCCTCGCCCGTCGTGGCGTAGTGGCAGCGGACGTTGGCCGGGTCGCTGAACTGGCCGACCGCGTAGTAGCCCGGTTGCTCTGCCAGCTCCTGCACCCTTCTGATGGCGCCGCGCATCCCGGCCTCCGGCTCGCACCATTCGATCTCCGCGCCGTAGAGGTCCAGGATGTCCGCGATGCTGGGAACGATGCCCCGCGGCAGCACGACGCGGACTCGGTAGCCCCGGCGCGGCGCGAGCGCCGCCAGCGCGATGGCCGTGTTCCCGGTGCTCGCCTCCACCAGCGTCGAACCGGGCTTGAGCGCGCCGCTCTCCTCTGCCGCGTCCAGCATCGCCACCGCTATCCGGTCCTTCACGCTGCCGCTGGGGTTCTGTCCTTCCAGCTTGGCGAAGAGCCGCACGCCGGGGCGGGGGCTGAGGTTGCGCAGCTCGATGAGCGGCGTGCTCCCCACGAGTGCAGCCAGCGTTCTCTGCCCATCCTGCGCCATGCGTCGATTCTATCGCGGCGTGTGGGAGGACGATGCGCGCTACCCCGCAGCCGGGAGCCGTTGACTCGCCTCCGACGCCTGCTAGAATTTCCTGTGCCGTTCTGCAAACGGCTGGAGTTCGCTACGCACACCTCCAACCCAGTCTCCTCGGCGCTCATCGAGGACTTGAGATGAGACGCAACAACTGGCGTCTCCGTCCGGGCGACCGTGTCGTCAGGCGCCCCCGCCAGAGAGAGACCGCGCCCGTGCGCATCCGCACGCAGGGGAGGCGGCGGCGCTTCACCCTACCCTCATCGTCCTCGGCGCTGCTGACGCTCGCCGGAGGATTCGCAGCCCTCATCCTGGCAGGCACCGCAATCCTCATGCTGCCGTTCGCGGCAGCCGGGCCGGAGAGCGCCGGTTTCGTTACCGCACTCTTCACCGCCACTTCCGCCGTATGCGTCACCGGCCTGGTCGTCGTCTCGAGCGGCGACTACTGGAGCGTGTTCGGGCAGGTCATCATCGCCGCGCTCATGCTCATGGGCGGGCTGGGCATCATGAGCGCGGGCGTCGTCGTCCTCGCGGTGCTGGGGAGGCGAGTCACGCTGAACCAGCGGCTCCTCGTGCGGGAGACGATGGGAGGCGAGGCGCTGGGCAGCGCGGTCCGGCTCGTGCGCTACATCATCTGCTTCGCACTGGGAGCGCAGCTCGTCACGTTCCTGTTGCTGTTCGTCCGGCTCGTGTTCAAGTACCCGGCCATCGAGGCGTTCTGGCAGAGCCTCTTCCATAGCATCTCCGCGTTCAACAACGCAGGTTTCACCATCTTCCCTGACTCCAACAGCCTGTCTGCCTTCCAGTCCGATCCCGCCGTGCTCTGGACCATCGGCCTGAGCATCCTTCTCGGTGCGATGAGCTATCCCGTGATGAACGAACTGGCGCGGCGCAAGGGATTCAGCCGATGGACGCTGGACACGCGCTTGGTCGTGCTCGGAACGCTTGGCCTGTGGGCCACGGGCGCCGTCACGGTGCTCCTCTTCGAGGTCACGAACCCTCTGACGCTCGGCGGCATGAGCCTGGGAGACAAGATCAGCAACGGCGCGTTCCAGGCGTTCACATCGCGCACCGCAGGCTTCAGCTCCGTCGACTTCGGCCATGTCGAGGCCGGTACGAGCTACCTCTACATGATGATGATGTTCGTCGGCGGGGCGTCCGGGTCGGTGGCGGGAGGCATCAAGGTCAACACGGCGATGGTCATCATCGTGGCGACCATCGCGGCGGTGCGAGGGCGACCCAACGTCGAGTTTGCGAGGCGTGAGATCGCATACTCCCAGGTGAGCCGCGCGCTGGGCGTGCTCGTGCTGGGAGTGGTCGGCGTATCGATGTTCATCATCGCGCTCATGGTCTCCGAGCGGTCGAACCTCGAAGCAGGAACCTTCGAGTTCGGCGACACGATGTTCGAGACGATGTCCGCCTTCGGCACCGTGGGGTTGTCGCACGGGATAACACCCGACCTCTCCACGCCCGGAAAGCTCATCATCACGCTGGCGATGTACGTCGGGCGGCTGGGTCCGCTGACAATCGCGCTCGGACTGGCGCTTCGCCAACGCCGGGCGCTGTACCGATACGCAGAGGAACGCGTTAGAATCGGTTGAGAGGTACGCTATGGCTCACCAGGTAGCCGTCATCGGCATGGGCAGGTTCGGTATAAGCCTGGCACATGAACTGTACCGCATCGGTCACGACGTGCTTGCCGTTGACCGCGACGAATCGCTCACCCAGATGATGATGGGGCAGGTGACCTATTCCGTCACGGGCGACTCCACCTCCATGGAGTTCCTGGAGGAAGTGGGCATCCGCAACTTCGACACCGCCGCCGTCGCCATCGGCACGGACATCCAGTCGAGCGTCCTCACCACCGTTCTCCTGAAGCAGACCTTCGAAGTACCCCAGGTGATGGCGCGCGCCATCAGCGATATCCATGGCAAGACGCTCTCAGCGGTGGGAGCGGACCGCGTCGTGTACCCCGAGCAGGAGACCGGAGTGCGTTCAGCGCACAGCCTCTTCCAGCGCGATGTGCTGGAGTACATGGAACTCGCCGGCGGCTTCGGGTTCAGCAAGGTGAACGTACCCACGGAGATGACCGGCCTGTCGCTGGAGCGGGCAGGGCTGAGCACGGCTCGCGACAAGTACGGCGCGGCGGTCGTCGCCATACGCAGGGGGCGCGAACCCATCCTCTCGCCATCCAAGGACGAGGTGTTGCAGGAAGGTGACCTGCTCATCCTCGCAGGCAGGGAAGACACGCTCGAACGTTTCGGGCTTCAGTAAGGCATGGCAAAGATCGAACGCGCCCTCGCTCTCGTCACCGGCACTTCGATGGACAAGACCGTCGTCTCCATCGCATGCGACCTCGTGCGTCCTTACAAGGGACAGGTCTGGGCGCTCTACGTCATCGAAGTCGGACGGAAACTGCCACTGGACGCGGAGTTGCCGAACGAGACCGCGCGCGGCGAACATCTGCTGCAGCGCATGGAGGCGTTCGGCAAGACGCTCAAGTGCAAGGTGGAGGGCGACATCCTGCAGGCCAGGGACACGGGGGCAGCCATCGTGCGGGAAGCGGCCGACCGCCAGACCGACGTCATCGTCGCAGGCATGCCCTACACCGAACACTACGGCAGCCCATCGCTCGGCGACATGGTGCCTTACGTGCTGCGTCACAGCCACTGCCGGGTCGTCGTCTACCGGGAGCAGCAGCCCGAGCCAATTCCGGATGGCTCCTCATGACGCGCCACGTGATGATCGTCGGCTGTGGCAGGCTTGGGGCGACCGCTGCGAATGCGCTGCTCGACCGGGGCGACCGCGTCACGATACTCGATACGGACGCCGAGAACTTCCGGCGCCTGCGCCCCCGCGTCCGGCTCAGCATGTACGTCGGCGACGGCACATCCCACGAAGTGCTGCGGCGCACCGGCATCGAGTCCGTAGGAGCGTTCATCGCCGCCACGGGGCGGGACACGACCAACGCGCTCGCGGCGCAATCGGCCCGGACCACGTTCGGCATCGAGCACGTCGTGTGCCGCATCAACGATCCGACCAGGAGCGAGATGTACGAGCGGCTGGGGCTCACCACTGTGAACCCGAACCAGTTGCTCATCGAACTTGTATTGGACGCGATGGAGCAGTAGCGGATGTACGTCATCGTCGTCGGCGCAGGCAAGATAGGCTTCTACCTCACCCGCGAGCTTCTCGCCGCGAGTCACGAGGTTGCGCTCATCGAACGTGATGCCTATGTGAGCGCCAACGCGGCGGAAGAGTTCGGCTCCATCCTCATCACCAGCGACGGCACCGAGCCCACCGTGCTCGGCGAGGCCGGAGCGGAACGGTGCGACATCCTCATATCCACAACCGGCCAGGATGCGACGAACCTGACCGCATGCCAGGTGGCCAAGTACTCGTTCAACGTCCCCAAGACGATGGCCGTGGTCACCGACCCCGATCACGTGCCGCTCTTCCGTGCGCTGGGTGTCGACGTAACGATCAGCACCACCGAACTCATCCTCTCGCACGTTGAAGAGGAGCTCACCGGCGGGCCGTTCGTCCACGTACTCCCTCTCCGTGGGGCAGCGAGCGGCATCGTCTCCATGCGCGTGCCGAGCGGGTCTCCGGTGGTAGGTCAGCCTGTATCCCGCATCAAACTGCCGCAGGGCACGCTGCTGACCGCGGTGATCCACAAGAACGGCGAACTCAAGCCTGCCGTCAACGACCCTGAATTGGCAGCCGACGATGCCATCGTCGCCATCACTCCGCCGGAGAAGGAAGACGAGCTGTGGCACGCGCTCACCGGGGAGGCGTGGCGATGAAGATCGCTTACCTCGGGCCGCAGGGCACGTTCTCTGAGCAGGCTGCGCTCGACTATGCGCGCCACGACGCGGAGTTCATCGCGTACCCTTCGATCACCGCGTCGGCGATGGCCGTCCTGCACGGCAAGGCCGACGAGGCCGTCTGCCCCATTGAGAACAGCTACCAGGGCGCAGTCACCGACACGCTCGACGTATTGCTGCACGAGGAAGGGCTGCACATCCGCCAGGAATTGACCCTGGACATCGTGCACAACCTGATGGTGAAGCCCGGCGTCGTGCTGGCTGCGGTGAAGCGCGTGTACTCTCACCCACAGGCGCTCGGCCAATGCCGCAGGTACCTGGAGCAGCACCTGCCGGATGCGGAACTCGCGGCATCGCTCAGCACTGCCGAGGCGGTCGAACGGGCGATCGCCTCGGACGTGCCCTCGGCCGCCATCGCGCCGAGCCGGTCCGCGGAACTCTACGGCGCTCAGATACTCGCGCCCGGTATCCAGGACGACGACAACAACGTCACCCGGTTCGTCGTGCTCGGCAAGAGCGATCACCCGCGCACCGGCAACGACCTCACCTCGGTAGCGATGGAGTTCTCAGAGGACAAACCCGGCCAGCTGTTCGGCGTGCTCAAGGCGTTCGCGGAGCGCAGCATCAACCTCACCAAGATCGAGTCGCGCCCGACCCGGCTGGGACTGGGCAAGTACTACTTCCTCCTAGACATCGAGGGGCACGAGGACGATTCAACACTGGCGGAAGCACTCAGCCAAGTGGAACAGCTAACTTCACGAATAATTCGATTCGGCTCCTACCCCCGCGCGGGCATCGAAGCTTACCTCACGGAATCAGTGCAACATATCGCGACGCAACGTGGTTATCGCCCACAATTGGATGCACTGCGATCAGGGAGGCGCATCGATTTGCTTCTGCAATCCGAAGAAGGCGAGATTGGCGTAGAAATTCGTGCAACCTCTTCCATCGACGGCATCGCAGGAATGACCGCGGCCTTTCGCGACGCCGGGCTGGCACAGGCGATCTTCGTGTTCGCGGACCCTACGGTGGCAGAGAGAGCGCGCACCGCAGCCGCAGGGTGGCCGGAGGAACTCGCCGCTACGGCTGTCTTCACGACCGCCGAGCACATCGGCGAGCTGTTGTAGCCGCCGACGCTACTTCGTCTTACCGCGCAACCCGCCTACGAAGTTGATCAGTATGCCCAGTCCGTTTGCGAGCGACGCAGTACTTCCCTCCGCGGATGGGGAAGACATGTATTTCAATGCAGCCCCGGACGCTCTGTTGACGTTGTCCAACGTATCGTTGACGTTATCGACCGTCCTGGTCATTGAGCCAAGCAGGCGCCGGACTGCCCTGAGCAGCATGAAGGCTGCTACCAGCAGAACGAGCAGGACAAGGATCCCCACCACGAGGTAGGCGCTGACGAGGATGTCGCGTATCAGCGTTACCGTTTCTTGGTCAAACAAGGTTCTTCTCCCTGCCTCTGCGGGCTGCCCGGTCGCTGCGCGTCTTCGCGCACGGATGCGTCATTCTACCGTTGCCTGCCGCTCCTCCGCACCGCCAGGTCACGCCCCGGTCTCCAGCACACGATAGACCGTAACCTCCTGGTTGGCAAAGAAGACCTCGAGTGACAGCCCCACCATCGCGTCGAACTTCTCCAGCCCCGGCCCCGGGAAGTACACGCGCTCCGTAGGCCCGACGTAGACGTACTCGACGCCGTATTCCGACGCGAGGTCGAGGAAGAGACGCTCGCTCGAGGTCTCGTACATCAGACTGACGTCGTAGATGCGTCCGCGCACGGCGGCGGGTTCATCTCCGCCCGCGCCCCGCTGCTGTGTCTGGTGCCACTGCCAGCCGACCACCACGGGCAGTCCGGTGTACTTGGCCACGCGCGGAGGCCAGCGGTACGCATGCGCAGTGACTCCCTCGAGGAACACCGGAGAGCCCTCGACGTTCGCACGGATGAAGTCGATGGCCTCGGCGTCGTAACTCAACGCGTATCGCGCCTCGGGCAGCCCTTTGCTCGGCTCGGCCGGATCGCCGTAAACCGTCGTCCACTGATACGCGTGCCCATCCAGTGTCATACCCACTGACGTATCGAATCTGTCCGCGAGGCGCGCCCGCGTGCCGAGCACTGGGAAGACAGCGCTGGCCAGCACGAGGATGGCCAGCGCGCCCAGCCAGACCTTGCCCCCCTTGCTGCCGAAGCGGACGGCCCCCGATGTCCATACGTGCCACAGCCCAACGCCTCCCACGATGCCGAACATCACCCACGCGTTCAGGTACAACTTGAACACGGTGTTCATCCGGTCTATGTCGTTCTCGACGGTCACGAAGTCCACGCCGACGCCGATACCCAGCGCAAGGACGAGCATGCCCAGCAGGAGCAGGTGCACTGGAGCAGCGCGCTCGTTGCTCCGGAAGAGCCAACCCAATGCAACCACCGACGCCCACAGGATGACCAGCGACAGCAGCGCCACCGTCAGCCACTCCCGCAACGTGTCCGACCACACGAACGCGCCACCCACGAGCGCCAGCAACAGCAACCCGACCGCCGGCACGGCCCGTCCACGCCATCCCATACCGCCCGCGTCTTCGCTCTCCGGCGCAGCCCTCTTGAACAGCTGCCGCGTCTCGAACACGAGCCAGGAGAGCACTGCGAACAGCAGCAGGGCGTGTATGGCGAGGTACTGCCAGAGCACTGTCCGCCACTCGCTCAGCTTCACGCCTGAGGCGGGGGCCTCGTAGTGCTGGTGGAACGGCAGCCACGCCGCGTAGAGCACTCCCCAGAACAGCGCGGCCAGCAGCAGCCCCTTCGCGACCGTCATCGGTTCCGGCGGGCCGCCGCGTACGAACAGCGCGATGGCGACCGCCGCGAGGCCCAGCAGGCCGTACGCGGGCACTTCCCATGTGTTGATCGCGGCGAACGACCCCACGACGAACGCGAGCCCTGCGAGCGCGGGCAGCAGCCTTCGCAGCGGGACCGCCTTTCGCGCCCCCAGAACGAGGTTCGCCGCCAATCCGATGGCAAGCACCTGGAAGGGGAGCGATATGAGATGCGCATGGAGGTCGCCGAAGAGGAACGTCCAGAACGGGAACTCGTTGATCGCTATCTGGTCCGGCATCAGGCGGCTGCTGCGCCAGAAGTCGAAACGCCCGAACGATTCGTCCGTGATGCTGCGCCACGCACCCTGCAGCAGTTGCGCGGCGCCGTCCACGTTCGCCAGCACCGTCACGAGGAGTGCAGCGCCCACCCCCGCCCAGACCGGGCTACCGCGGCGCGCCATCTGTGTGCCTCGCTGTCGCAGCGCTTCCGCCAGGTTGTAGCCCACGCCGAACGCGCCCGTCAGCGTGAATGCGAACAGCATCGGCAGCGCGAGGTTGTACGCGACCTCCGGCACGATGCCGGTCAGGCGTACCAGGGCCGCGACGGGCACGAACCCGTAGTAGTAGTAGTTGATGAAGCCTCCGGCATACCACGGGTCGTAGGGCGGGAAGGTGGACGACTTCACGACGGCGATGAGGTAAGCCATGTCCATCGGCTTCTCGCCGCCGCGCCACGCGTGCCAGAGGTCCGGGTTCGCGGCCCGCACCAGCACGAATACGAGATAGGCCGCGATGAACAGCGCCTCCACGCTCGCGATGTACTTCCAATGACGCTTCGCCAGCCCGATGAGCCATCGGTTGCGGTAGAGCAGCACGCCGGAGACCACGGCCAGCAGCAGTATCGAGAGCGCCACACTGACGCGAGAGAACGTCCACACGCCAAGGCTCGCTCCCATCCACACCAGCCACGACACCAGCAGCAGCGCCAGCGGTTTCGCGAGCACGACGCCTCTGTCCGGCAACCAGCGCATCAGGCGCACGGCGAGCGGAAGTCCGGCGAGGAAGACGACTTCGATAGCGACCAGCCAGACGAGCCAGGGCGCCCAGTCGTTCAGCCCACCCTCGTCGAAGATGTCCGTCCATGTGCCGCCAGCCTGCTGCACGGCACGATCCTCGTCGCTCAGCAACGCTCTCTCGGGCGGCGGGTCGAGATCACCCAGGAACATGATGGCGCTGATGTCGTGCTCGCTGAGGCGCTCAACGTTCTGCCACACGAGCACGAGGGGATGGTCGTAGTTCGTGACATTCTCGTCCGCGTAGCCCAGGTCGAGCGCAAGCGCGCCGGTCTCCACGCCCGGCACACTCTCCGGGCGCTCCATGCCTGCAACCGTGAACGGGTCGTGCACGAACGACACACCCGCGAGGGTGGGGTAGCGGGCGAAGCCGCGCACGAGTTCGAAGCCAAGTTCACCGGAGAAGAGGGCCCGGTAGTACGCCGCGCTGTAGGGATAGCGCTCCGGCACCCGGGAGATGCTCCCCCAGGGCCGGTTGCTGTACGACATGATGTAGTCGGCCCTGGCGACCTGATCGGCCACCTCTGACGCCTTATTGAACGTATCGCCCTCGTACATGC
The DNA here is from genome assembly GCA_965220655.1 of Dehalococcoidia bacterium. Classification (GTDB taxonomy): domain Bacteria; phylum Chloroflexota; class Dehalococcoidia; order Lucifugimonadales; family Australimonadaceae; genus Bin16. The sequence goes on from CBDCQO010000011.1 coordinate 91,533, forward strand.
GCAACTGGTCGACGTTGAACCGTCCGAGGTTCGGAAAGCCCTCGTCCCAGTGGTTGTCGGTCACGACGTTCGAGCGGGATGGAGCGTTCTCGTTCATCCAGGCGGACGCCTGTATGCCCGGGTGGTCCGTGAAGTAGATCGAGGCGAACGCGAGCGCGTAGAAGGCGGTCGAGGCCACGACGAACGCCATCACCGCTTTGACGACACGCTCCCACGCGACCCCGCGCGCCCGCGCGAACCGGTACGCCTCCATGAGCCAGTGGCTTCCGAGCAGGACGAGCACGAGCAGCGTTGGGGCCACGTAACGCAGGAACTTCACTTCGAAGAGCGGCACGATGCCTGCGAGGAGGACGACGACCCACGAGATGAGCAACCACTCGCCGATGCGCGGACGCCGCAGCCCCGCTATCAGGGACGCAGCCAGTCCTCCCCACGCAACGACGCCAAGCGGCAGGCCCAGGGCCCAGACCGAGGTCTGGCGGAGTTCGTACAGGCCGTTGCGCGGTATGCCGACGTACTGGAGCGTGTACGGCACGAGTCCGGCAGTGCGGGCGACCATCCCTTCCCAGCCGAGGTCCGCCACGTACTTCCGGTAGTCGATCAGCGCGTACGGCTGTAGCACGATGAAGGTGAGGAGGGCAACGCCAAACGCGAGCAAGGCGGGACGCACCATAGGTTGTACGAGTGGCCAGCCCTTTTCGCCGGTCTCCCACTGCCGCCACAGGAGCGCAGCGTAGGTGAGAGCGACCGGCGCGAGTATCGGCAGGCTGCTGCCCCTGAACGCGAAGGTCATCCCGATGACGAAGCCGAGAACGGCGTGGTCGCGGAGGCGCCCGCGCTCCAGAACGTTCAGCATCCACCAGAAGGCGACGAGCGCCAGCAGCACCACGAACGACTCGGGGCGGTAGAAGTGCGTGACCTGGATGTTGAAGACGGTGAAGGCCCCGAGCGCGGCGGCGAGCAGGCCGGCGCCGTGCCCGAAGAGCCGCCGTCCCAGGAAGAACAGCAGCACTATCGAGGCCGTATCCGCGAACGCCGCCAACGCGCGCCCCGCCGATGCCAGGTCCTCCAGCCGCACCTGGTCCATGAACGGTTCCAGGACGAAACGGATGCCAACCAGCAGGTAGATGATGATGGTGCCGAGCGGGAACCAGTGCGGATTGAGCGGGCTTGCGTCCTTATCCAGGAACGTGCCGATGCCGGGGAAGCCCGGCCTGTCCTCCGGGAAATCGCGGTTCTGGCACGAGTTCCACCCCGGAGCCTCGGTCAGTACGCGGTACATGCAGTCCGCGCGGAGATAGATCGAGCGCTCGTCAGGGTGATAGAAACTGCCCCCGTCCCAGTCGAGGCCATGCAGCCGCAGGCCGAGCGCGGCGGCGGCAATCACGAGCAGGACGAAGACCCAGGCGGGAGCAGCCCTGAGCCAACCACGCACCAGCGCGAGCTCGACGGCCACGCTCGACGGTCGCTCCTGCGGCTCAGTCTCCGTGGCGCTGGGCGGGGAAGGCAGCGCGTCGGTTGACATATCGCTCACGAACGGCAGGCCGCGAACCTACGGCGTGGGCGCGGGCCTGCACATATGCGATGCGCAGGCCCGCGGCGAAGTGCCGTGCCTCAGAGGCCTCTCTCCGCGATCATCGCCGTGAGGTCGGATGTGCGGCAGGAATAACCCCATTCGTTGTCGTACCAGCCGAGCACCTTCACCATGTTGCCCTCCATCACCATGGTGGAGTCGGCGTCGAAGATGCAGCTGGCCGGGTTCATCTTGATATCGCTGCTGACGATGGGGTCTTCGGTGTATTCGAGGATGCCGTTCAGCGCGCCCTCGGCGGCCTTCCGGAACGCCTCGTTCACCTCTTCCTTCGTCACGTCGCGCCCGACGTCGGCGACGAAGTCGGTGATGGAGCCCGTGGGCACGGGCACGCGCAGCGCCATGCCGTGCAGCTTGCCGTTCAGCTCTGGGATCACTACGCCGACGACCTTCGCAGCACCAGTGCTGGTGGGGATGATGTTGGACGCGGCGGCGCGGGCGCGGCGCATGTCCGAGTGCACCTGGTCGAGGATCTGCTGGTCGTTCGTGTAGGCGTGGACGGTGGTCATCAACCCGTGCTGGATGCCGAACTCGTCGTTGAGCACCTTGATGAGTTGCGCCACGCAGTTGGTCGTGCAGGACGCGTTGGAGAGCACGTGGTGCGCGTCCGGGTCGTACTCGTCGGCGTTCACGCCCAGTACGAGCGTCTTGTCCTCGCCGGTGGCGGGCGCGGAGATGATGACCTTCTTCGCTCCGGCCTCGATGTGGCCCGCGGCTTTCTCGCGCTGCGTGAAGATGCCCGTGGACTCGATGACGATGTCCACGCCGAGGTCTCCCCACGGCAGGTCGGCGGGGTTCCGCTCCGAGAGCGACTGGATGAGACGCCCATCCACCTCGATGCCGCCGTCCACGGCCTGCACCGTGCCGGGGTAGCGCCCGTAGTTCGAGTCGTACTTGAAGAGGTGCGCGTTCGCCTGCGGGGCCGCGAGGTCGTTCACCGCGACCACTTCCAACTCGTCCGGATGCCGTTCCAACGTCGCCCGGAGCACCTGCCTGCCGATGCGCCCAAAGCCGTTGATGCCAACTCTCGTGCTCATACGCCTCTTTCTCCTCCTTGCGTAAGCCTCGTTCCTGAGGCTGTTCCATGCTATAGACCGTTCGCCTGCACAACAAGGCGCGGGTCAGGCCGTACGGCTGACCGCGTCGCTCGCCGGTTGCCATGTTTCGTTGTGGATGCTGTCGCCGATCCATTCCCGCAGTTCGATGCCGATACCGTTGGGGTCGAGGATCTCCGCGCGCCAGCCGTTGAAGGACGAGCCCGACTTCGGCTCCTGCACGAACGTCACGCCGCGCTCGCGCAGGGCGGCAGCGGTCGCCTCCATGTCCTCCACCGTAAGAGCGATGGCCTTGACGCCCATGCGCCCCACGTCCACCTCCTCGGATGCACGCTCTGAAGGAGCGGCGATGAGCTCCACCATCATGTCGCCGAGGGTGATGCACGCCTGTTCGTGCGCCGTGCCATCCGGTCTGTGCGCCACCGTGGTGCGCAGGTGCCGGAAGCCGAGGACGTCCGTGTAGAACGTCAGCGACTCCTTCATGTCTTTCGCCCAGACCTCGACGTGGTCCATACCCGTGATGCCCATCTCGTCACCTCCGCAAACGTTCGAAAGGCGAGCCGCCCGCATACTCCGCCGCGCCGCCGAGTTCCGCCTCGATGCGCAGCAGCCGGTTGTACTTCGCGACGCGCTCGCTGCGCGCCGGAGCGCCGGTCTTGATCTGTCCCGCCGACACCGCGACCGCCAGGTCCGCGATCGTCGTGTCCTCCGTTTCGCCGGAGCGGTGGCTGATGACCGCATTCCAGCCCGCATCGTGCGTCATGTCGATGGCGGAGCGCGTCTCCGTGAGCGAGCCTATCTGGTTCAGCTTCACGAGCACAGAGTTGCCCGCGCCGTCCGCGATGCCCCGGGCGATGCGCTCAGGGTTCGTGGTGAACAGATCGTCGCCCACGAGCTGCACGCGGCTGCCGAGGCGCTCGGTGAGCAGCGCCCAGCCTTCCCAATCGTCCTCGACGAGGCCGTCCTCGATGCTGACGATGGGATACTTCGACACCCACTCCTCGTAGTAGCCCACGAGCTCCGCGCTCGTCAGCGTGACGCCCTCGCGCGCGAGCACGTACTTCCCTCCCTCGAAGAACTCGCTCGACGCCACGTCCAGCGCCAGTGAGCAGTCCTCGCCGGGGCGGTAGCCCGCTTTCTCGATCGCCTCGACCAGCAGCTCGACCGCCGCCTCGTTCGTGGGGAGCGACGGCGCAACGCCGCCCTCGTCTCCGACGTTCGTGGACATACCGCGCGCATGGACGATGCCGCGCAACGCCTGGTAGACCTCGGCGCCGCAGCGCAGTCCTTCCGCGAAGCTGTCGAACCCCAGCGGCATCACCATGAACTCCTGGAAGTCGGTGGAGTTCACGGCATGACGCCCGCCGTTCAGCAGGTTCAGCATGGGCGTGGGGAGCAGCGCGCCCGCGCCGAGATAGCGGTAGAGCGGCAGTCCGGAGGACCGCGCCGCCGCATGCGCGTTCGCCAGCGAAACCGCGAGTATCGCGTTCGCACCGAGGCCGGACTTGTCCGCTGTGCCGTCGAGGTCCAGCATCGCCGCGTCCACCGCCTGCTGGTCGCCGGCGTCGAGCCCGCGGATGCAGGGCGCGATCCTGTCGTTCGTGTTCGCCACGGCGGTGAGGGTTCCCTTGCCCCCGTAACGGCCCGCATCCCCGTCACGCAGCTCCAACGCCTCGTGTGTGCCGGTGCTCGCGCCGGACGGCACGGCGGCCCAGCCGGTCGCGCCGTCGTCCAGGGTGACAGTGGCCTCCACGGTGGGAAGCCCTCGCGAGTCGAGCATCTCGCTCGCTCGGACGGTCTCGATACGCGCCATCCCTCTCTCCTCCGTTCGTTCAGTGCGCTGCCGCGCACCGCTGGATTCCCGCTTCCGCGGGAATGACGGCAATCGTCAGTGCGCCGCAGCACGCTCCCGCGCGTCGCGCTCATGCGCAGCGGCTATCGCCTTCTCCACCGCGTCCACGGGCGAGTCTGCGCGCGTGATCTCCAGCGGGTAGCCGTCGCCGCTCGCCATCTCCCACGTCTCGAGGCCGATGACCGGCGTGCCGTCGCCCAGCGCGTGGGCTATCTCGGAGAGCGTGCCGTATGCGCCGTCCACGGCGATGGCCGCGCGCCCCGTCTTGACCACGATGACGTTCCGCGCGTAGCCCATGCCGGTCATCACGGGGTAGTCCACCCACGGATTCGCGGCGCGCGGGTCGTCCCCGGGCATCATTCCTATCGTGACGCCGCCCGCGGACTTGGCCCCCCTGCACGCAGCCTCCATCACGCCGCCGAGCCCTCCGCACACCACAACCGCGCCGCGTTGAGCGAGCTCCCGCCCCACGGCCTCCGCGAGTTCGTAGGCTCGGGCAGAGGGCGCGCCGCCTCCTATCACCGAGATGAGCAGGGGGCGTTCAGAAGCGTCCGATGGATGCGAGGTGTTGGTCGGGGGGTTCGTCATACTCTGGCCCGTGCGGCGCCTTCGATTCTACCAGCCGAGCCCGGTTGGGGGTGACTAGTGATTAAGGACGTCAACGAGCCTGCCTGGTGACATTCTTAATCGTCGCTCTAGGAGTAAAACGGCTGCGCCATCTGACATCCTTAATCCCTTTGCCCAGCCCGTTTCCATGGCCGTGGCCTGCTTCCCGCCATTAAGGAAGTAACAATGTCAACGAAAACAAAGTTCTGCGCCGCCGCCCATAGATTCTGTCGATGGACGGGGGCGCGAGCCATAGACGCGGTCTATGGGTGCTGCGGGCGGGACGGTCATGCAGCCAGCGTACGCGGTAGGGGCGCGACCGCGAAAGGGGCGGGTGTCGCAGACGTTATCCGGTGACAACGGCTGTGTGCGTCGGTTAGGACAGGGCTCACCCGAGAGATGTTTCGACTCCGCCTGCGGCTCCGCTCAACATGACAACGCCCGCTCCGCCGCACCCCACCGCGTGCGCTGCCGACGGCGGCGCCTGCGGCGTCCATGAGCGGGGCGGGGTAGACGCCCACGAACACGGTGCCCGCGAAAAGGAACCAGACCGGCACGGAGGCTGCGATCGGCAGGCGCAGGCTTGGCTGCTAGGGTACTATGGGAGCCGAGGAGCGGAGAGGAGGCTGAAGATGGCGCATTGCGTCCTTTCGTTGCCCGACAGGTACGGGATCGGCGGGGACGTTGTCGATGGCTACGGCGCGCTGCCGCAGGGCCGGGGGACGCAACTGCCCTACAAGAACTCGCTCGGCAGCGCCGACTTCCTGCACCCGCTCCCGTGGACGGCCGTCGCCGTCGGGGCGAGCGCCGCCGACGCGGAGGAGTAGCCGCATGGCCGTCGTCAGCGTCGAAATCACGGAACGCGCGCCCTTCGCCGACGGCGCGGAATCCGGCGAAGCCGGCCCATACGAGCGTGTCGACGGGCTGCTGACCCACGCCATCGACCCCGCGAACCCGGCGAACGCGCTCATCACCGACCTCGCGCTGGCGCGGCGCGGCGCCGACGGTCTCGTGCGCTTCACGGGCGATTTCACGCTCATCGCACCGGTCGACCGGGAGCGCGGCAACGGCGAACTGCTGATCGACGTCGTGAACCGGGGGCGGCGGCAAGTGATGCCGACCTTCAACCTGGCGCCGCCGTCGCGCGTGGGATCGTCGGAGATCCCCCTCGGCGACGGTTTCCTCTGCCGCCGGGGTTACACGGTGTTGTCGGTCGGGTGGCAGTGGGATGTCCCGCGTAGTCCGGCGATGATGGGCCTCGAGGCTCCCGTGGCCTTCGAGAACGGGAAGCCTGCGACGGGGCAGGTGCTGGTGGAGATCAGGCCCGACGCGCCGCAGCGGACGCGGCTGCTGGCGAACCGCGTCCACAAGCCGTATCCAGCAGCCGACGTCGACGAACCGCAGGCCCGGCTGCTGGTGAAGGACTGGGAGGATGGGCCATACCGGGAGATTCCGCGTTCGGCATGGCGGTTCGCCGAAGAAACGGACGCTGGCGTCTTTCCCTCCGCCTCGCACATCACCGTCGAGGCTGGGATGGAGCCAGGGAAGATCTACCACGTCGTCTACACTACCGACCACGCTCCCGTTGTGGGCGCAGGACTGCTCGCCGTGCGCGACGCCGCGGCGTGGTTGAAGAACGGGGGGAGCTCGCTCGCGCCGTCCGGCTTCGCGTATGCTCACGCCTACGGCGTGTCCCAGACCGGCCGGCTGCTCCGGCACCTGCTCTACCTCGGCCTGAACGTCGACGAGGAGGGGCGGCAGGTGTACGATGGCCTGCTCGTGCACGTCGCCGGCGCACGCCGGGGCGAATTCAACCAGCGTTTCGGCCAGCCGTCCGTACAGTCGACCCCGGGGTTCGGCCACCTCTTCCCGTTCGCGGACAACGAACTGTCCGACCCCTTCACCGAGGAGCAAGACGGCCTGCTGCGCCGGGTGCGCGCCGCTGGCGCCGCGCCGCGCGTCGTCTATACCAACACCTCGGCGGAGTACTGGCGTGGCGACGGCTCGCTCACGCACATCGACCCCACGGGGCGGCACGACCTCGACGAGGCGCCGGAGTCGCGCACGTACCTCTTCGCCAGCACGCAACACACGATGACCGACTCGCTCCCCGCGCCGGGCGACCCCAACGTCGACGGCACGGAGCGCCGGTTCCCCGGCAACGCGCTTGACTATCGCCCGCTGCTGCGCGCCGCGCTCGCCAACCTGAGCGCGTGGGCGCGCGGCGACGCCCAGCCTCCGCCGTCCCGCCATCCCCGGCTCGACAACGGCGACGCCGTGACGCGCGCCCACGCGCTCGCGAGCCTCCGCGCGGTGGACGACGACGCGAAGCCCGACCCGGAGCGGCTGTGGCGGCTGCGCGAGGCCAACATGGGGCCTCGCGCAAGCGAAGGCGTCGGCGCCTACCCTGTCGCCGAGGGACGCGCCTACCCCAGCTTCGTCTCCGCGCTCGACGCCGACGGCAACGAGGTGGCCGGCATCCGGCTGCCGGACATCGAGGCGCCGGTGGGGGCGCACTCCGGCTGGAACCCGCGCCACCCGGACTCGGGGTCGCCAGAGCAGATCATCCCGATGGTGGGGTTCTCCCTGTTCTTCAGTCCAGACGAAGTGCGCCGTCGCTACGCGGACAGGGCGGCGTACGAGGCGCAGGCCCGCTCGGCGGCGGAGCGGCTCGCCGCCGAGCGCTACCTACTCGCGGAGGACGTTGATGTCGTCGTCGCCGGTGCCCTCTCGCGCTACGACGACGCGCTGGCGGGGGATTCGGGGGCGGAGTAGAGGTCCCACCGCGTGCGCTGGCTGCACACGTGTGACCTAGCGGTCACCCAGATTCCCGCCGGTGCGGGAATGACGGGATCTAGAGGAAGGGGGCGAGGACGCCGACGGCGGCGCTTGCGGCGTCCATGAGCGGGGCGGGGTAGACGCCGACGAACACGGTGCCCGCAAAGAGGAACCAGACCGGCACGGAGGCTGCAATCGGCAGGCGCAGGCGTCCCGCCTCGGCTGCGTCGCCCACGTACATCTCGCGCACGATGCGCAGGTAGTAGTAGAGCGATACGAGGCTGTTGACGACCGCGACCACCATGAGCCAGAAGAGCCCGCCCTCGACGGCAGACGTGAACAGGAGGAACTTCGTGACGAAGCCCGCGAAGATGGGCAGGCCCGCCAGCGAGAACATCGCCGACGCCATGACCATCGCGAGGAACGGCGACCGCGACGCCAGGCCCGCGTAGTCCGCGATGCGCTCCCTGCCGGTCTTCGCCTCTACGGCGATGACGACAGCGAACGCGGCGAGGTTGGTGAACGAGTAGCCGGCGATGTGGAGCAGCGCGGCGCGCGCGCCAGACTCGTTGAGCGCGATGATGCCGATCAGCACGAAGCCCACCTGGGCAACGCTGCTGTACGCCAGCAGCCGCTTGATGTTGTCCTGCACCAGCGCCGTGAACGTTCCCACGGTCATCGTCAGCGCCGCGAGGATCGCCAGCGCCAGCTGCCACTCCTCAAGCGTCGCCCTCCCGGCCTCCGCGAGGAAGCGCAGCGTGAGCGCGAACGCCGCCGCCTTGGAGAGGACGGACACGAGCGCGGTGACCGGCGTGGGCGCGCCCTCATAGACGTCCGGCGCCCAGAGGTGGAACGGCGCCATCGAGAGTTTGAAACCGAGTCCGGCCACGAACATGGCCAGTCCCAGCGCCACCGTCGGCCCGAACACCGCCTCGAGGAGCAGTTCCGAGCGCCGGAAGCCTGTCTCCCCGATCGCGCCGTAGATCAGCGCGATGCCGAAGAGCATGACCGCGGACGAGATCGCGCCCAGCAGGATGTACTTCACCGCGGCCTCGCCGGAGCGCGAGTCGCCCCGGCTCAGCGCGACCAGCACGTAGAGGCAGAACGCCAGTAATTCGATGGCGATGTAGGCGGTCAGCAGCTCCGCCGCGCCCGCCATGAGGCTCGCGCCCAGCACCGCGAACACCAGGAGGGAGTAGAACTCTCCGGTATGCCGGATGCGGGTGTGCACGTACTCCATGGAGATGAGCACGACCACGGCCCCGATGGCCATCGCCAGCGCCTTGAACAGCAACGCGTAACGGTCCACGTAGATCAGGTGCTCGTACAGGATCTCGTGCGTGTCCCACTGCATCGAGAGCGTGACGATGAACGTCACCGCCAGGCCCAAGACCGTCAGCCCGGCGAGCACGCCGTTCTTCGCGCCGCGCGACGCCCAAGGGACCGTGAAGTCCACAATGAGCACCAGCACGCCGAGCCCAGCGAGCATGAACTCCGGTATCAGGAGTGTGAAGTCCACCTGCATCGCTACAGCAGACCTCCCACCAGGGCGTCCACACCGGGCAAGGCATCCACGCCATGCCTGATCACATCGAGGAACGGAGCGGGCCAGACGCCCACGAGCACCAATGGCACCACGAGCGCGCCGGACGCCGCGATCTCACGCGGCGTGAGGTCGGGCAAATCGTCCCACTGGGGGTCACGCTGGCCGAAGAAGACGCGCGCGACGAGTCTCAGTATGTAGACCGCCGTAAGGGCCGCGCCGAGGATACCGAGCGCTCCCAGTATGGGCTGCTCGTGGAACGCGCCGATGAACACCAGCACCTCGGCGATGAAGCCGCTCAACCCGGGCAGGCCGAGCGACGTGAGCCCCGCTATGACGAAGAACGCAGTCGTCCAGCCCATCTTCGACGCGAGGCCGTTCAGAATGAGCGTGTCGCGGGTGTGCGCGCGCTCGTAGATCGCGCCGACGACGGCGAAGAAGAGGGCCGTCATGATGCCGTGGGAGAACATCTGGAGCGTCGCCCCCGTGAGCCCGATGCTGTTCAGCGTCGCTATGCCCATGATGACGTAGCCCATGTGGCTCACGCTGGAGTAGCCGACGACGTACTTCAGGTCGGTCTGCGCCATCGCCGATACCGCGCCGTAGACCACGTTCACGGTGCCCAGGATGAAGAGCACGAGCGCCCACGCCTCCATGCCCTCCGGCAGCAGCGTCATGCCGACGCGGATGATGCCGAATGCGCCCAGCTTCATCAGCACGCCGGCGTGCAGCATGCTCACGGAGGTCGGCGCGGCGACGTGACCGTCCGGCGACCACGTGTGGAACGGCCAGAGGCCCGCCAGCAGGCCGAAGCCCACCATGACGAGCGGGAACAACGTCTTCTGCGCGCCGGAGGACAGTCCGCCGTCCTGCACCGCGTCGCGGAGCCGGAGGATGTCGAAGGTGCCTATGTCGACCCAGACGTAGATGGCGATGATGCCTATCCAGACGAGCACGCTCGCTGCGACGATCATGAGCACGAGCTTCAGCGCGCCGTACTCCTTGGTCCGCGCGAAGTCGGCGAAGGTGGAGCTGGAGCCCCACACCGCGATAAGCAGGAACATCGGCACGATGGCCAGCTCGTAGAAGAAGAAGAGGAAGAACAGGTCTATGGACACGAACGTGCCGTAGACGCCCGCGATGAGCACGAACAGCAGGATGTAGTAGCTCTTCGCGTCCCTGTCCACGTTCGCGGCGATCACGGAGCCGGTGAGCGCCACGATGCCCGTGAGCAGGACCATCGGGGCGGCGATGCCGTCCACGCCCAGCCGGAAATCTATCCCCACGGACTCGAGCCACGTGTAGACCTTGATCATCTGGAAGGTGTCGGCGCCCGCCGAGTAGTCGAAGGCTATGAACACCCAGGCCGAGCCGATCATGAGCAGCGCACCCGACCCAACGCCGACCCAGCGCGCCGTCGTCCGCCACGCCGCCGGCAGGACCATCAGCACAGCCGCCGTGAGCATCGGCAGGTAGATGAGCCACTCGAGGACGTGCCGCTCCGCGAAGCTCATCCGGTCACGCTCCGAACCACAGCAGCGCTCCCAGCACGGCAACGCCCACGACTATGCCAAGACCGTAGTCCGCGAAGAGGCCCGTGACGTGGTATCGCAGGCGCCGGCCCGCTTCCACCGCGCTCAGACCGGGGCCGTTCACGCCGACGTCATTCACCACCGTGCGGTCGAACCGGGCCAGGAGCGCGCTCACCTTGAGCACGACACGGTCGATCGTCCACTGGTACGCGTGGTCCATGTAGAAGCGGTTCGCCACGACGTCGTGCACGCGGGCGAACCGCTCGCGGAGCGCGTCGACCCGCGACGTGTCCTCGTCCCCGTAGAGGGCGTAGGCCAACGCGAGCCCGCCAAGCGCGAGCACGACGCTCGCCACGAGCCATACGGGGACGACCTCGAAGGCGTGGGGTTTGTCACCCGGAGCGACGAGGAACGTGCCGATGCCCTCGTAGCCGATGGGCAGGGCGATGAACCCCGTCACGACGGCAAGCACCCCAAGGAGCGCGAGCGGCCACGCCATGACGCGCGGCGACTCGTGGATACCGTCGTTCTCCGGCTTGAGCTTCCCGAAGAAGACGACGAGCACGGCGCGCCCCATGTAGAGCGCGCTCAGCACGATGGCGATGAGGAAGAGCACCACGAACACCGGGTTCAGGCCGCCGGCGACGGCAAGGAGTATCTCGTCCTTGCTCCAGAACGCGTTGAGCGGGGGGATACCGGCCAGCGCCAGCGCGCCGACGGTGAACGCAGCGGAGGTGATGGGCATCCGCTTCCGCAGGCCGCCCATCTTGCGGATGTCGGTCTCCTCGTGCGCGGCGTGCATGATGGAGCCTGCGGAGAGGAAGAGCATGGCCTTCGCGACACCGTGCATGAGCAGGTGGAAGATGGCCGCCGTGTAGCCGCCCGCGCCGAGGGCCAGCATCATGAAGCCCAGGTGGCTCATCGTGGAGTAGGCGAGGATGCGCTTCAGATCCGTCATCACCAGCGCCATCGCCGCGCCCATGAGCGCGGTCACGAGGCCGATAACGACGATCGCCATCTGCGCGCTCTCGACGGCGTCGAACAGGGGGAAGAGCCGCGCTACGAGGAACACGCCCGCCGTCACCATCGTTGCGGCGTGGATCAGCGCGCTCACGGGCGTCGGGCCTTCCATCGCGTCGGGGAGCCACACGTGCAGCGGGAACTGCGCCGACTTGCCCATCGCACCGAAGAAGACGAGGAACGCGCTCGCGGTCACCACCGCCTGGTTCACGCCCGGGTCGCCCAGGCTGCCCATGATCTCGATGATGTCGACCGTGCCGAACTCGACGATGAGCAGGACGACGCCGATGAGGAGGCCGACGTCGCCTATCCGCGTGGTGACGAACGCCTTCTTCGCAGCCTCCGCCGCCGAGCGCCGCTCGAACCAGAAGCCGATGAGCAGGTAGGAGCAGAGCCCCACCAACTCCCACGCCACGTAGAGCAGCAGCAGATTGTCCGCCAGCACCAGCATCAGCATGCTCGCGCTGAACAGGGAGTGCACGGCGAAGTACCAGCCGACGCGGGGGTCGTCCATGCCGCCGTGGCGCATGTACCCGAGCGAGTACACCTGCACGATCACCGACACGAACGTGATGAGCGCGAGCATCGCAATCGTCAGCGGGTCGACGATGATGCCCCAGCCCACCTCGAGCGGCCCGGCGCTGAACCAGTCCCTGGGGAAGTGGTGCTCGCCCACGCCCTTGTCCAGCATGTCGAACAGCACCGGCCAGACCGCGACGAACGCGGCGATGATGGCCAGCACGGCGAGGTGCTTACCCTGACCGGGCAGGTACTTCCGGAAGAGCGCAAGGAACGCGAACGCTCCGAATCCGAACACGGGGATGAGCCAAGCCTGTTCCACGCCTAGCCCCTCATCACGTCGATCTCATCCATATTCACGCCGCCCCTGCTCCTGAACAGCCGCATCACGATGGCCAGCGCAAGACCGACCTCCGCCGCGGCGATAGTGATGACGAACACGGCTATCACCTGCCCCGTGGACGTGCCGAACCCGCTGAAGGCCCCGAACGCCACCAGTTGGAGGTTCACCGCGTTGAGCATCAGCTCGATGGACATGAGCACGAGGACGGCGCTGCGCCGGGCCAGCACGCCGTACAGGCCGATGCAGAAGATGGCCGCGCTCAGTATCTGGAAGTGGAGCAGCGTCATACGCCCCTCCGGCGGCGCTCCGCCCGCCTGCGGCTTCCCCGGCGCACGGGCTCCTGCGCGTCATCAGGCTCGTCCTCCTCCGGCAGCGTCTCGTCCTCCTCACGCCCTGCGCGGCCAATAACGACCGCGCCGATGAGCGCGACGAGCAGGACCAGCGACGCTATCTCGAACGGCACGGCCCAGACCTCGAACAGGTCCCTCGCAAGCGTGCCGAACGGCACCGCCTCACGCGTGTTGGTGTTGAACTGCCCCGCGTCGGCCACGAATACCGCCGTCATGAGGCCGAACAGGAGAGCGGCTGCCACCGCGGCGAACGGGCGGCGGCGCGTCTCGGTCTCGCCCTCGTATTCGCCCGAGCGCGTGAGCATCAGCGCGAACAGGATGACGATGATGATGGCGCCGCCGTAGATGAGCAGTTGCACGAGCGCCAGGAACTCGGCGTAGAGCAGTACGAACAGTCCCGCGACTCCGGCCAGCGCGGCGAGCAGGAAGAGCGCCGCATGAACGATGTTGCGTGTCGCAACGACGCCGAATGAGGCGAAGAGCGTGAGCGTGGCGGCGGCGTAGAAGAGGAAGAGTCCCACGCTACTCCCCAACCTTCCCGGCAGGTCCGTCAGGGGTGTGTGAATCACCTTGAGAAGCAGCAGTGGTTTGACGTGCGTTGACCAAAGAGAAGGCTTCGTCCAGATAGGAAGCTGCCCTCGCCACCAACACACCGGCGACGACTATCACTCCACCCACGATGATCCATATCGACTGCGGAACTTCCGCCAGCACTCCCGCGAATCCCCCGAGGATTCCTGCCCCGCCTATACCAAAGGCGGATCTCTCCACGGAGTTACGTGACTTGACCATGCCCCAAATCACAAGTACGACAAAGAGGGCAATCAAGGCAAGAACAGCCAGAGCAAGGCCTTGCATCCCGTCGCCTACCGAACTCAGGCGCATTACTCCCCGTCCTCCGTAGCGTCGTCCGCTGCAGCGGCGTCGCCGGCAGGAGCCGCCTTGGCCGCAGCAGCGGCAGCCCTCTTCGCGAGCGCAACCTCGGCGACGTTCTTCTCAGCGTTCGCCGGAGTCCACCCGCTCATGTTCACGTACCGCCGCCCCAGATCCAGCAGCAGCGTCAGGTCGGCGCGGGAACCGGTGCGTGCGTAACTCGCCAACTCGTGCTCGTACGACATCTCGATGGCGTCGAACGAACAGACGTCCACGCAGATGCCGCAGAGGATGCAGCGGTTCAGGTTGATCTCGAACTCGTTGATGATCTTGCGGCGGTGGCTCGTGCCGTCCGTGAACTTCGGGTTGTCGTGCATCTGCGCCGACATGCACTGCGTCGGGCATTCGCGCACGCACACCATGCAGCCGGTGCAGAACGGCTCGTCAGCCGTATCGTCCATCAGGAGGGCAGGGAAGCCCATGTAGCGTTGCTGCACGGGCAGATGCTGCTCCGGGTAGTGCGCGGTGACAGGGCGTTTCAGCAGCCAGCGCGCCGTCGTCAGGAGTCCTTTGAACGTTCCTATCATGCCTGTTGACTCTCCGGCGCCGGTCTGCGCCTGCTCGGCTGCACCGCAACGGCGCGCTGTGCGTAGCGCTGGGCCGTAGCGACCGCGTCCCGGCGCTGCAGGCGCAGTTGCACCCACGCGGCAACCACCAGCGCCGCCAAGGACATCACCGTCAGCGTCCAGGTCGGCCAACCGTAGAAGCGTTGCACCGCGATCAGGATGACGCTGGCGAACCCAAGCGGTATGAGCAGTCTCCAGCCCACGTTCATCAGCTGGTCTATCCGCAGGCGCGGGAGTGTCGCACGCACCCAGAAGATGACGACGGCGAGGAAGTACGTCTTGCCGAGGAAGATCGCCACGGCGGGGACCTGACCCACCTCGCCGAACGGCCACACCCAGCCGCCGAGGAAGAGCAGTGCTCCCAAGGCCGCGACCACGAACGTGTTGACGTACTCCGCAAGGAAGAATATCGCCCAGTGCGCGCCGCTGTACTCGACGAACGGCCCGCCGACGACCTCCGACTCCGCGAAATAGATGTCGAACGGCGTCCTGCCGACCTCGGCGAGCCCCGATATGAAGAAGACGGCGAACGCCAGCGGCAACAGCGCGATGTACGGCACGGTCGCCTGCGCGTCCACGATGTCCGTGAACCGCATCGAGTCCGCAACCATCACGACGCTCAGGACGCCAAGGATAAGGGGAATCTCATAGCTGACCAACTGGGCGGCGGAGCGGAAGCCGCCGAGGATGGCGTACTTGCTGTTGGAACTCCACCCGGCCAGTATCAGCCCCACGATGCTGAGCACCGAGACCGCGATGAAGAAGAAGACGCCGAGGTCCAGGCTCCGCACCACCAAGTCCTCGGACAGCGGGATGGTGAGCCAGACGACGAAGCTCGGCACGAACACCAGCAGGGGCGCCACGTAGAAGATGGCCTTCGACGAGGAGCCCGGCGAAACGTCCTCTTTCATCAGCAGTTTGATGCCGTCCGCCACCACCTGCAGCAGTCCGAACGGCCCGACGCGCGTCGGGCCAACACGACCCTGCATCCGACCCAGCTGCTTACGCTCCAGCCAGACCAGCGAGATGCCGAGTGTCGTGATGAGCGTCAACAGCGCGAACAGCGCGATGATTATCTTGCCCACCGTGAGCGCCGTCACGTTGTCGTCCGGTTCGCCCAGCAGCGCCAGCGCGAGCGTGAAGACCGCGACGAGCACCCCGACCCCCACGAGCAGCACCACCGCTATCGCAAGCTGAACGGGCTTCGACCTCATCGGTCCACCTCGCCCAGCACGATGTCCAACGAGCCCAAGATGGCCACCGCGTCCGCGATGTACGCGTCGCGCATCATCGGGCGCAGGGAGACGAGGTTGCAGAAGGACGGAGGGCGCACTTTGACCCGGTAGGGCTTGTCCGTGCCGTCGCTCACGAGGAAGACGCCGATGTCGCCGCGGGGGTTCTCGCCGTGCACGTACACCTCGCCCTTCGGCGGTCGGGCGATGCGCCGCATCTGCGCCATCACCGGCCCCTCCTCCATCTGGTCGAGGCATTGCCTGATCATGGAGAGGGACTCGTAGCACTCAAGCACGCGCATGTAGTACCTGTCCCAGCAGTCGCCGTTCTCCCCCACCGGCACCTTGTAGGAGAGGTAGGGATAGACCTCGTACGGGTAGTCCTTGCGGACGTCGTAGGCGAGGCCGCTGGCGCGCAGCGACGGGCCGGTCAGGCCGCAGGAGAGGGCCGTAGGGAGGTCTATCACTCCTACGCCGCGCGTCCGCGCAAGGAAGACCTCGTTGAACGTCAGCAGACGGTCGCACTCCTGTACGCCGCGCTCCACGTCGTCCGCCAGTGCCCGCACGCGCGGTACGAAGTCCGCAGGCACGTCCTCCTTCACCCCGCCGATGCGGATGAAGTTGTGCATCATGCGCGCGCCGGTGACGGACTCGAACATGTTCTGTATACGCTCACGCTCCCGGAACCCGTACATGATGGGCGTCATCGCTCCCAGGTCGATGGCGTACGTGCCGATGAAGAGGAGGTGGCTGGCGAGCCGGTTCAGCTCCGCCAAGATGACGCGGATGTACTGCCCGCGCTCCGGGGGCTCGATGCCCATGAGCCGCTCGGCGGCGCGGCAGAAGATCAGCTCGTTGTTCAGGTTCGCGACGTAGTCCAGGCGGTCGAACAGGGTGACGACCTGGCCGTAGCTCTCGTTCTCCGCGAGTTTCTCGGAGCCGCGATGCAGGTAGCCGATGTGGGGCGTCACGTCGACGACGCGCTCGCCGTCCACCGTCAGCACCATGCGGAACACGCCGTGGGTCGCCGGATGCTGCGGCCCCATGTTCAGCATCATGTCTACGGTGTCGTATGCCTGCTCCATCGTCACCGTAACGCCTACCACTCCTCGTAATCGTGCAGCGGGAAGCTCCGCAGGCCGGGATAGCCTTCGAAGCCCTCGTACAGGATCAGCGGCGACATGTCCGGGTTCCCATCGAACTCCACGCCGAACAGGTCGTGCGTTTCGCGCTCGTACCAGCCGGCAGCCTCCCAGACGCCGGTGAGCGAATCCACGCGCGCCTCGTCCGGAGGAACGTCCACCTTCAGCAGGGCCTTGTGCGCATTCCCCAGCGAGAAGAGCACGTAGTTCAATTCGATGCGCTCCTCGTAGTCCACGGCGAACAGGCAGTGGAGCATGTCCATGCGGAGGTTGGGGCTGCGCACGCAGGACTCTACGGCGCGGGTGAGGTTCTCACGCGCGATACGCACCCATGGCACGTCGTCGCGCCCCCCGGACTCGAGCGTCATGTCGCGCAGGGCCAGCCGGAGCGCGCCCGCGGTGTGTTCGCCACGGGAGTCGAGCACCTCTTCCGCCACCTCGATGGGCGGCCCCCGATGGGCTGCCGGACGCGGCGCTGCCTGCTCCTCTGCGGGTTGCTGCTCAGTCATCGCTCTCCTCGACGCCGGCCTCGGGAGCCGACTCGGGCTGTGACTCGACGATCACCGGAGCGCTGCGCACGCCCTCTTTCGCGTCGCGCTTGATCTTCTGTTGCAACTTCGCGATGCCGTCCATCAACGCTTCAGGGCGGGGCGGGCAGCCAGGCACGTACACGTCCACCGGCACGAGATGGTCCACACCCATGACGACGCTGTAGGAGCGGTAGTACGGTCCGCCGCTCGTCGCGCACGTGCCCATCGCGATCACCCACTTGGGATCCGGCATCTGCTCGTAGAGCAGCTTGATGGGCTCGGCCATCTTCTTGACCACCGTCCCCGCGACGATCATCACGTCCGATTGGCGGGGCGACGGCCACGTCACGACGCCGAACCGGTCCAGATCGTGGTGCGCCATGTGCGTCGAGATCATCTCGATGGCGCAGCACGCGAGCCCGAACGTAAGCGTCCAGAGCGAGTTGCTCCTGCCCAGCGCAGCGAGGTCGTCCAGCCGCGCGGTTACCACGCCCGGGGCAGCGTTCCTGATCAGGTTCGGGGCGGGCGAGTTGCCCTTGTCCGTGGAGATGCCGCCGCCTTCGTCCGAGTCGAAGAAGCGCCCTCCCGCGGGGCGTTCCCACGAGGACGGGCGGAAGACCGGCAGCGCCTGTCCGCGCTCTACCTCCATCGCAGCACCCCCTTACGCCAGGCGTAGACGACGCCCAGCAGCAGAACCGCGATGAACAGCATCATCGCGTAGAAGACGTAACCCGGTATCCCCTCGTCCGCAAAGACCAGCGCCCACGGGAAGAGGAACACGGCCTCGACGTCGAAGATGAGGAAGAGGATGGCGAAGATGTAGTAACGGACGTTGAACTGCGTCCAGTTCAGCGGCGTGGGGAGGATGCCCGACTCGTAGGCGATGCCCTTCGTCTTCGAGGGCCTGCGCGGTGAGAGTAACGCCGAAGCGGCAAGCATCAGGCCCATCGCCACGACGCCCACCACAAACGCAAGTATCACTGCCGTCCAGTTGACGACGTAACCCTCTGGGGCCATACGCTCCTCAGGGAAGGCTGCCTGCCGTCCGCTTCCTGCTCGCGCGGCGAAGCGCGAAAGAAGCGGCCTCCCGAGCCCCTATCTTCCCGTTCACCGCCCCAGCCTGTCAACGCCGACACGCTCAGGAAGCGGCATCACGCTCCATGATCGTGCCCATGTCCTTGTCGCCGCGACCGCTCATGCAGACCAACACCGCGCCGCCCTTTCCAACGTCGGCGGCGAGCGTCTGCACCGTGTATGCCACCGCGTGGGACGACTCGAGCGCGGGAATGATTCCCTCCAACTCGCATGTGAGCCGGAAGGCGGCGACCGCTTCTTCGTCCGTGATGCTCACGTACTCCGCCCTGCCGCTCTGACGGAGCCACGCGTGCTCCGGCCCAACGCCCGGGTAGTCCAGCCCTGCGGAGATACTGTGCGTCTCGTGTATCTGGCCGTCGCCGTCCTGCACGATGTACGACATCGAACCGTGCAGCACTCCGACGCTCCCGCCGCCGATAGACGCGGCGTGCCGCCCCGTCTCCACGCCTTCTCCTCCTGCCTCCACCCCGATGAGACGGACACTCTCGTCCGGGATGAACGCGTGGAACTGCCCCATCGAGTTCGACCCGCCTCCGACGCACGCAACAACCGCATCGGGCAGCCGGTCCGCCTGCGCCAGCATCTGCTCCCGCGACTCCCGTCCGATTACCGACTGCAGGTCGCGCACCATCATGGGGTAGGGGTGGGGCCCCACGACGCTGCCAATGATGTAGTGCGTGTCCCGGACGTTCGTCACCCAGTCACGGATCGTCTCGCTTATCGCCTCTTTCAGCGTGCGGCTGCCTGCAGTAACGGGGCGCACCTCTGCACCGAGCATCCCCATCCGGTAGACGTTCGGGGCCTGCCGGCGCATGTCCTCCTCGCCCATGTAGACGACGCAGTCGATGCCCAGCAGTGCGCAGACCGTGGCTGTCGCAACGCCGTGCTGGCCTGCGCCCGTCTCCGCGACGATGCGCCGCTTCCCCATACGCTTCGCCAGCAGTCCCTGTCCGAGCGCGTTGTTGATCTTGTGCGCGCCGGTGTGCGCCAGGTCTTCACGCTTCAGGTAGATCTCCGCTCCGCCCGCGTACTCCGTCAGCCGGTGCGCGTGATGGAGCGGGGTCGGGCGCCCGACATAGTCGCGGAGCAGCTGTCCCAACTCCTGCTGGAACGCGGCGTCCTCGCGGGCCGCTTCCCATGCCTCGGTCAACTCCGCCAGCGCGGGCATCAGCGTCTCCGGCACGTACTGGCCGCCGAACTGGCCGAACCGTCCCTTGTCGTCAGGAAGCGTCGTCACGTCAGCGCCTGCCCAGCAGGCGGCCGAGTCCGCCCTTCTTCGTGCGCGCGTCGACCGCCCGCACCGCCTCCAGGAATGCGCGTACCCTGGCGGGATCTTTCTCGCCGTCCGTCTCCACGCCACTGGAAACGTCGACCCCCCAGGGGCGCACCCGCTCCACCGCTTCCTGCACGTTCTCCGGTGAGAGCCCCCCAGCGAGACTCATCTCGAACGCCCTCGCGAAGTCGGCGGCGAGGTCCCAGTCG
The DNA here is from genome assembly GCA_965220655.1 of Dehalococcoidia bacterium. Lineage (GTDB taxonomy): Bacteria > Chloroflexota > Dehalococcoidia > Lucifugimonadales > Australimonadaceae > Bin16. The sequence goes on from CBDCQO010000011.1 coordinate 111,702, forward strand.
AACTGTCGACCGGTGCCGCCGTACTCGCCCGGCGCCTGCGCATCGAGCACGATCCGGTGGCCCGCCAGCGCGTGGCGCTGCTGCAGGACCATGATGCGGGGCATCTGCGCGCTGACAGGCGTCTCCGCATCGATGCTGATCACCTTGTAGACCGGAACGCCGAGTTGCGATGCGTACTCCACGCCCTCGCTCCCGCACAGCTGGACGGCGTCCAGTCCCACCGTTTCCACGGTCTGTCGTACCTCGTCCAACGGTTGGTCGGCGAACAGTCCAACGATCGGCGGCAGCGTACGGCCGGATGCGCGAGCCTCGTCGAGCACCGCGCGAGCCTCGTCCGCAGTCATGCACCTTCGCGCCGACGGCACGAACACGAGTCCCACCGCGTCCGCTCCGGCGTCCACTGCCGCGAGCAACGGTCCCGCGGAGCGGAAGCCGCATATCTTCACGTGCGTCACGCCTGCACTCCTGCGAGTTCCCGGACCTTCCCGCCAACGTCGGGCGCGGTCATCAGCGCCTCGCCCACCAGTATGCCATGTACGCCCGCCTGCTGAAGCGTGGCCACGTCCTCTTGCGAGTTGATGCCGCTCTCCGCAACCACCATCCTCCCGTGCGGAATGAGCGGGCGCAGCCGCGCCGTGAGCGTGGTGTCCACTTTGAACGTGCGGAGGTCGCGGTGGTTGACGCCGATGATCTCCGCGCCTGCGCTCAACGCAGCCTCCAGTTCGTGTTCATCGTGCACCTCGACGAGGCATTGCAACCAGATGCGCTGCGCCGCGTCCAGCATCTCGCGCAGCTGCTCCGGCGAGAGCGCCGCGACGATGAGCAACGCCGCGTCCGCGCCGTGCACTCGCGCCTCGAGCAACTGGTACGGGTCGAACAGGAAATCCTTCCGCAGCACGGGCACGCCTTCCGGCCCCACCGCAGCCTTGACCGCCGCGAGGTGCGCCAGGCTCCCCTGGAAGTGGTCGACCTCAGTCAGCACAGATATGGCTGCCGCGCCGTTCGCGGCGTACGTAGACGCCAGGGCGGCCGGGTCGTACTCCTGTGCGAGCAGCCCCTTGGACGGCGACGCCTTCTTCGTCTCGGCGATGAGCCGAACACGGTCGCCCCAGAGCGCGCCGGACAGGTTGAGCGGGAACGGGGACTCGCGTACCTGCGACTCCAGCGTAGAGAGCGATGTCTCGCGCTGATGGCGCGCAAGTTCCGCGCGTTTCGCTTCCAGTATCTTGTCGAGGATCGTGCCTGTTGTACTCATGGCTTCCGCTACGCCAACGACTGGCTCAGTTCCGCCAACTGATGCAACTTCCCCAGCGCGCCGCCGGAGTCTATCGCGGCACGGGCTTCCGCCACGCCTGACGGCAGGTCATCTGCCACGCCTCGCACGACGAGCGCCGCCGCCGAGTTCAACAGCACCATGTCCTTCTCCGGTGAATCGCCCTCTGAGAGCGCTCGCGTGAACTTCTCCCGCGCCTGGTCCACACCGTCAATCTGCAGGTCAGAAAGGCTGCCGCGAGGCAGGCCCGCATCCTCCGGCGTGAGCGTGAAATGCCGCACGCCTTCCGCCGAAACCTCCCACACCTGCGACGTGGCTGTGGTCGTCAACTCGTCGAGGCCGTCGTCGCCGCGTACGACCCATGAGCGTTCCGTGCCGAGCGCGCCGAGCACGTGTGCCATCAGTTCGGCCACATCGTACGAGGCGTCGGCGGGCTGGGCCACGCCCAGCAACTGGTAAAGCGCGCCTGCCGGGTTCGTCAACGGTCCGAGGAAGTTGAAGACGGTGCGAACTCCCAGTTCGCGGCGGGGCGGGCCCGCGAAGCGCATCGCGGGGTGGAACGCCTGTGCGAACATGAAGCCGACTCCCACCTCGTCGATGCACCGGCCCACCGCCTCCGGACTCAGTTCCAGCTTCACACCGTTCGCATCGAGGATGTCCGCGGCGCCCACGCTACCGGATGCCGCGCGGTTCCCATGCTTCGCCACCCTCACCCCAGCCGCGGCCACGGTCAGCGCCGAGGCGGTGGAGACGTTGAACGTCCGCAACCCGTCGCCGCCGGTGCCCACAACGTCCACCAACTGCCCGTCGGTTTCGACGTGAAGCGCCTTCTCGCGCATCACGCGCGCCATGCCGGTGAGCGCTTCCACCGTCTCGCCGGTGAGACGCAGCGCAACCAGGAATGCGCCGATCTGCGCAGGCGTGGCCTCGCCTGTCATGATGTCTTCCGCGACGGCGGCCGATTCCTCTTCCGAGAGCGCCTGCCGCGCCACCAGTTTGCCTATCGCTTCCTGAATCACGGCGCATCCTCCGTAGCGTCGCTCCGTCCTTCCACGACGCGCATGTCCTCCAACAGCGCTTCCTCGGCCGCAGCGATCTGAGCCCTCGTAGGCGGTTCTTCCGTAATGGCCACCGGGCCGGACGAAACCGTACCGTTCGCTACGACGTGGCAACCGTTCGAAGCGGCAGAGATGGTTACTTCTATCGTCCTGTGCTCCTGGCGCAGGGGCACTCGAAGACGATTCAGCCCGATCCCGCCGAGGAGCACTGCCACCAGCAGAAGCACGGAGACGATCTCGCGATTGCCTCCCGTGTCCCGCGCCATCATCACCAGCAATACGAGCGTGAGCGCGACCGCCGCGACGAGCATGAGTTTGCCCTGGTTCCGCTGGCGTGCGCCCAGCGTCCGCTCGTGGCTCATCATCACCCGGCAGTTCCCGCCTTCGTCCTGCTCTACCGGCTCGGCCAGCCGGTAGCCGCGTTCCGAGAGACGCGCCTGGGCCAGGTCAGACCCTTCACGAGGGGGCACGTCCATCGTCCACTCGGAGGACAGCGAGGCGCCGATAGGCTCCGTAGTCGTCACGCCGTCGCCTCCAGGAAGTTCTGCAGCAGGTCTTTGCCGTTCTGCGTCATGATGGACTCCGGGTGGAACTGGATGCCTTCAACGGCGAACTCCTTGTGCCGCACGCCCATGATCACCCCGCTCTCGCTCCGCGCCGTCACTTCGAGCACGTCCGGCGTGGCGTCCGGCTCGATGGCGAGCGAGTGGTAGCGGATGCCCTGGAACGGGTTCGGCAGACCAGCGAACACACCCTTGCCGTCGTGCGTTATCGTGCTCATCTTACCGTGGACTATCTCCCCGGCGCCGCTCACCTTACCGCCGTACGCCACGCCGATGCACTGATGCCCCAGACAGACGCCCAGGATGGGCGTGCGCCCACCGAACCGCCTGATGACGTCCGTCGAGATGCCCGCCTCCTCCGGCGTGCACGGGCCGGGCGAGATGACGATGCGCTCCGGCGCCATCCGCTCGATCTCGTCCAGCGTTACGGCGTCGTTCCGCACCACCTGCACGTCGGCCCCCAGTTCGCACAGGAACTGGTAGAGGTTGTAGGTGAAGCTGTCGTAGTTGTCGATGAGCAGCAGCATCTCGCTCTCCCGTGGATCCGGGGCTATGCTCCGCGCCCCGTGTCCGCCTGCGCGATGGCGCGCAGCAGTGCGTTCATCTTGTAGAACGACTCCATCCGCTCCTCCTCCGGGCCCGAGTCGAACACCACGCCTCCTCCCGCCTGCAGGAACGCCTTGCCGTCCTTCACCACCATCGTGCGGATGGCGATCGCCGTGTCCATGTTGCCGGAGAAGCTGAAGTAGCCCACCGCGCCCGCATAGACGCCGCGCCGCTCGCGCTCCAACTCCGAGATGATCTGCATCGCCCGTATCTTCGGCGCGCCCGACACCGTGCCCGCCGGGAAGCAGGCCCGCAGCGCATCGAACACCGAACGATCATCCCGCAGCTCGCCGATGACATGCGAGACGAGGTGCATGACGTGCGAGTACCTCTCCACCTCCAGCATCTGCGTCACCTGCACCGTGCCCGGTTTGCTCACGCGCCCGATGTCGTTGCGTCCCAGGTCGAGCAGCATCACGTGCTCCGCCAGTTCCTTCTCATCCGCGAGCAGTTCGCGCTCCAGCGCCTCATCTTCCCTGGCGTCCTTACCACGCCGGCGCGTTCCGGCGATGGGGTGCGTCTCGACGAGGCCGTCCTCCGCGCGGACCAGCATCTCCGGCGATGCCCCCACGATGGCGAAGTCGTCCAGCCACAGGTAGTACATGTACGGCGACGGGTTCACCGCCCGCAGCGAGCGATAGAGGTCGAATGCGCTCGACGCGACCGGCAACTCCACGCGCTGAGACGGCACCACCTGGATGATGTCGCCCGCCACGATGTACTCGCGGGCGCGCTCGACCATGCCGTGGTACTCGCCCGGTGTCTTGTTGGAGTGCTCGAGGTGTTCCGTACCGGAGTTGCTCGACGGCTGCGAGCCGTGGGAACCTCCCGCCAGTTGCGACTGCCGGGGCAGCGGGCTCGCGAGACGCTCCACCAGCTCGTCTACGCGCTGCGTGGCGCGCGCGTACGCCTCATCCGGCGAACCGTCCACGTACGCCGTGGCAACGACCTGTATGCGGTGCCGCGGGTGGTCGAAGACGAGCAGCGAGTCCGTGAAGAGGAATATGGACTCCGGCAGCCCCTGCGGGTCCTTCTCAGCCATCGCCGCCGAGGGTTCGAAGTAGTGCACTGTTTCATATGAGAGATACCCCACCGCGCCTCCGACGAAGCGCGGCAAGCCACTCACCTGCGCGGGACGGAAGCGTCTCAACTCCGCCTCTACGGCAAGGAGCGGGTCGCCGGGGCCGTCCGGTTCGCCCTCGCCCGTCCGCAGCACCCGGTAGGGCTCCGTGCCCATGAAGCTGAAGCGCGCCATCCGCTCGCCGCCTTCGACGCTCTCCAGCAGGAACGACACGCTCTCGCCGCCGCCCGTGATCTTCAGGTACGCGGACACAGGCGTCTCCATATCGGCCACGACCTCCCGGTAGACCGGGATCAGGTTGTAGCCCTCCTGCGCCAGGCGCTTGAACTCTTCGATTGTCGGAACGTAGTCCGCCATCACTCCCTTCCTTCGTGGACATGAAAATAGCCCCGCTCCTCATACAAGGGGCGGGGCTACCGCGGTGCCACCCTTATTCTCCCTCAGCCTCAGCGGAGGGACTCTTACCGGCACGGCCGCCGTGAAGCGGGTTATGCCGTCCGCCTGTAACGGGGCGGTCCCGTCGGCGCCTACCTCCTGCCATCGCAGGTTTCGGACCGAGGCTCAGGGGTCCATTCGGCCTTCGCGCAGGCGCCGGTTCTCACCTAACCCGGCTCTCTGAAGCCCCGCCAGAAGGAGTACTACTCCCCATCGCAGCCTTTGCAGGAATGATTATCCCGCAGCGGGCCTGGGACTGTCAATCGAGCCAGACGCAGCCCTGCTGTTCGTGAGAGGTGGAGCGACGTGCAGCAGCCGAGAGACCTTTTACCACGGGGTGGAATCTGTTACTCTTGAAAACTGTTACTCTTGAAGAGTACACGCACCTGTAAGGTCGAGCAGCGTTCTCTTCCTCGAGGCTTCCTACGTCGAGAGGAGGAGAGGCGCACTGTTTGCGTTCATCGCTGAGAGGCCGAGGAGTGATCGGTGGCAAACGTTTGGAAAGGCGAGCCCTTCGGGCTGTACCGTCCCGAGTTCGAGCACAGCGCCTGTGGAGTAGGCGTCGTGGCGAACGTCCGCGGCGTGAAGTCCAACGAGATCGTTCGGAACGGGCTCGAGGTGCTGACCAACCTCGCGCACCGCGGCGCGGCGGGTAGCGACCCCGAAACAGGCGACGGCGCCGGGATGCTGCTCCAGATGCCGCACGACTTCCTGCGCCGCGAAACGGTGAAACTGGGGATCGACCTTCCGGAGCCCGGCGGCTACGCGGCCGGCGTCGTGTTTCTGCCGCAAAACAGCGCGGAGCGCGAGACGTGCGAGACGATCGTCGTGCGCGCCATCGAACAGGAGGGGCAGCGGTTCCTCGGCTGGCGCGACGTTCCCGTCGACCCGTCCGTCATCGGCTACGTCGCCCGGGAGTGCCAGCCGGTCATCCGCCAGTTATTCATCGGTATGGGCCCCGGGTCGGACTCCGCGGCATTCGAGCGCAAGCTGTTCGTCATCCGCAAGGTCGCCGAGCGCGAAGTCCTCGACGCGGGGCTGTCGGACGGAGGCGAGTTCTACGTCTGCAGCCTGTCGTCGAAGCTGATCGTCTACAAGGGCCTGCTCATGGGCACCCAGCTCGGGGGCTTCTACAAGGACCTGGCTGACCCGCTCGTGGCGAGTTCATTCGCGCTCGTGCACTCGCGCTTCAGCACTAACACCCTAGGCTCGTGGAAGCTGGCGCACCCCTACCGCTACATCGTCCACAACGGCGAGATCAACACGCTGCGGGGCAACATCAACTGGATGGTGGCGCGCCAGAACGCCATGGCCTCGCCGGAATTCGGCGACGATCTTGAGAAGCTCTTCCCCATCATCTGGCCGGGCCAGAGCGACACCGCGTGCATCGACAACGCATACGAACTCATGCTGCACACCGGACGCCCGTTGCACCACACGATGATGGCGCTGATCCCCGAGGCCACCGGCCCGAGGGTCCAGATGTCACAGGACAAGCGCGACTTCTACGACTACCACGCCTGCCTCGTCGAGCCCTGGGACGGCCCGGCCCTCATCGCATTCACCGACGGAGACCGCGTTGGCGCGGTGCTCGACCGCAACGGCCTGCGTCCCTTCCGTTACCTCGTCACGACCGACGACAAGCTGGTCATGGCCTCGGAGGTGGGCGTTCTCGACGTCCCGCCTGAGAAGGTGCTGTTCAAGGAGCGCATCCATCCCGGACGTATGTTCCTGATGGACCCGGAGCGCGGCGGCATCGTCGACGACGCCACGATCAAGTCGGAGTTGTCGGCGCGACAGCCCTACGGCGAGTGGCTGCGGGACAACCTGGTGCACCTGGACGAGCTTCCGGACTCCGAGCCCGGCCGCAACGGCCGCCATGAGCTCAACGAGGAGTCGTTGGTCGACCTGCAGCGAGCGTTCGGGTATACACAAGAGGACCTCAACATCCTGCTGGAGCCGATGGCGGTCAACGGCGCGGAGCCGACCGGCTCCATGGGCAACGACGCCGCCCTGGCCGTGCTCTCCGATCGCCCGCAACTCCTGTTCACCTACTTCAAGCAGCTGTTCGCCCAGGTGAGCAACCCGCCGCTGGACGCGATCCGCGAGGAACTCGTGACGTCGGTCAGCATCAACCTCGGCTCTCAGCGCAATCTGTTCGAGGAGACGCCCCTTCACGCTCGTCAACTCCGGCTGTCCAGCCCTGTTCTCACGGAGCGAGACCTCGAAAAGATCAAGGCGGTCGACCGGCCCGGCATCAAGGCGGCGACGCTGTCCCTCCTCTTTCCGGCCGACGAAGGGCCGGGCGCGATGGACCGCGCGATGGACGCTCTGCGCCGCGGTGCGTCGGAGGCTATCGAAGCCGGCTGTACGATCCTCATCCTCTCCGACCGGGGCGTGGGTCCGCATCACGCGGCCATCCCCAGTCTGCTGGCGACCGCCGGCGTGCATCACCACCTCATCCGCGAGGGTGAGCGCACGAAAGTGGGAATCGTCGTGGAGAGCGCCGAACCGCGCGAGATCGCCCACCTGGCCTTGCTGATCGGCTATGGCGCGGGAGCGGTCTGCCCGTATCTCACGTTGGAGACACTGGAGCATATGCACCGCCAAGGCCTCTTCCCCGAGGGGATGGACGCGGCGGAGGCGGTGTACAACTACATCAAGGCGACGAACAAGGGTCTGCTGAAGGTGATCTCCAAGATGGGGATCTCCACGGTACACAGCTACCACGGGGCTCAGATCTTCGAGGCGGTCGGGCTGAGCCAACGGCTGGTGGACGAGTACTTCACGTGGACGGCTTCCCGGATCGGCGGCATCGACACCGACGCCATCGAGGCGGACGTACTGGCCCGCCACGCGCGCGCCTTCCCCAAGGTCGCGATCGATGCGGCGCTCGACCTGGACCCCGGCGGGTTCTACTACTGGCGCCGCGACGGCGAATACCACATGTGGAACCCGGACACCATCGCGAAGCTGCAGTACGCCAGCAGGATGAACGACGCCCGCGCGTACCGCGATTTCGCGGACCTCGCCAACGGTTACGAGCGCCGCCTCTGCACTCTGCGGGGCTTGCTCGATTTCAAGACCCTGGCCCAGCCCATCCCGATCGACGAGGTCGAGCCCGCCGTCGAGATCGTCAAACGGTTCGCAACGGGCGCAATTTCCCTCGGCTCCATCAGCCGCGAGGCGCACGAATCACTCGCGATCGCGATGAACCGCATCGGCGCGCGCAGCAACAGCGGCGAGGGAGGCGAGGACTATCGCCGCTACACCCCCGACGCGAACGGAGACCGGCGGCACAGCGCCATCAAACAGGTGGCGTCGGGCCGGTTCGGCGTCACGACGAACTACCTGGTCAACGCGTCCGACCTGCAGATCAAGATGGCGCAGGGGGCCAAGCCGGGCGAGGGTGGACAGCTGCCGGGCCACAAGGTGGACGAGTACATCGGCTGGATACGCCACTCCACGCCGGGCGTAGAGCTGATCTCGCCTCCACCCCACCACGACATCTACTCCATCGAGGATCTGGCGCAGTTGATCCACGACTTGAAGAACGCCAACCCGCGCGCCCGCATCCACGTGAAGCTGGTGGCCGAAGTCGGCGTCGGAACCATCGCCGCGGGAGTATCGAAGGCGCACGGAGACGTTGTGCTCATCAGCGGCGATACCGGAGGCACCGGGGCGTCGCCCGAGTCGTCGATCAAACATGCCGGATTGCCGTGGGAGCTTGGCATCGCCGAGACGCAGCAGGTGCTCGTCCAGAACAACCTCCGGGGCCGGATCGTGGTGCAGACCGACGGCCAGATAAAGACGGGCCGCGACGTCGCGATCGCCTGCCTCCTCGGGGCCGACGAGTTCGGCATCGCGACCGCCTCCCTGGTGACGCAGGGCTGCATCATGTTGCGCAAGTGTCACCTCAACACCTGCTCAGTAGGCGTCGCGACGCAGGACCCGGAACTGCGGAAGCGGTTCGCGGGCCAACCCGAACACCTCATCAACTACTTCTTCTTCGTGGCGGAGGACCTGCGCGAGATCATGGCCCAGCTCGGGTTCCGCACGGTCAACGAGATGGTGGGGCGGGTCGACAAGCTCGAGACCAGTTCTGCCATCGATCATTGGTGGAAGACGAAGAACATCGACCTGACCGACCTGCTCGTGAAGCCCGAGGCGCCGGACTCCGTCGCCCGCTTCCACTGCGAGGACCAGGACCACGGCCTCGAGCGGGCGCTCGACCACGAACTGATCTCGCGTTCGCAACGGGCGCTCTCGCACCGCGAGCCGGTCACCTTCGAGTCGCCGATCCTCAACGCCAACAGGACCGTCGGCACGATGCTCAGCGGCGAGATAGCCCAACGCTACGGCGAGGACGGGTTGCCGGACGACACCATCAACGTCACGTTCACCGGCTCCGCGGGCCAGAGCTTCGGGGCGTTCCTCGCCAAGGGCATCGCGTTCACGCTGGAGGGCGACTCCAACGACTATTTCGGCAAGGGCGTCTCCGGCGGGCGGCTGGTAGTGGTCCCTCCCCGGCAGTCGACGTTCGTGGCCGAGGAGAGCATCATCGTCGGCAACGTGGCCCTCTACGGCGCCACCGGCGGCGAGGTGTTCATCCGCGGCGTAGCGGGCGAACGCTTCGGTGTCCGCAACAGCGGCGCGTACGCCGTCATCGACGGCGTTGGCGACCACGGCTGCGAGTACATGACCAGCGGGCGCGTGGCGGTGCTGGGCCCGACAGGGCGGAACTTCGCCGCCGGGATGAGCGGCGGCATCGCGTACGTCCTCGACGAGACGGGCGACTTCGACATCCGCTGCAACCAGGAGCTCGTGGACCTCGAGCCTGTGGTCGAGCCAGAGGACATCGAGGAGCTCCGCGCGATGGTCCAGAAGCACCACAAGTACACAGGCAGCGCCAACGCGGCGCGGGTCCTGGACGACTGGGACGCATTCCTGACGAAGTTCGTCAAGGTCTACCCCAGGGACTACCGCCGCGTGATCGAAGCGGGCAAGCAAGCGGCGCTCCAAGCGGTCGGCAGTGGGTAAGGTAACCGGATTCCTAGAATTCGAGCGCGAGCCCCCTGAGCGCCGGCCCGCCGGAGAGCGAACCAAGGACTACCGCGAGATCTACGAGGAGTGGTCCGAGGACAAGTCCCGGGGCCAGGCCGCGCGCTGCATGAACTGCGCGCTTCCCTTCTGCCACAAGGGTTGTCCACTGGGCAATCTCATCCCCGACTGGAACGACCTGGTGTACAAGGGGCGCTGGCAGGACGCGCTGGCGGCGCTGCACGCAACCAACAACTTCCCCGAGTTCACGGGCCGGATATGCCCCGCGCCCTGCGAGGCCTCCTGCGTGCTCTCCATCAACGAGGAGCCCGTCACGATCGAATACATCGAGAAGGCCATCGTAGACCGCGGCTTCGACGAAGGATGGATGGTGCCGCACCCGCCCGAGAAGCGGACCGGCAAGCGCGTCGCCGTCGTTGGGTCCGGTCCCGCCGGTCTGGCCGCCGCCGTCCAACTGAACCGCGCCGGGCACCTGGTCACGGTTTTCGAGCGCGACGAGTACCTGGGCGGCCTGCTTACACTCGGCATCCCCGACTTCAAACTGGAAAAGAGCGTTGTCGATCGACGCGTCGAACTGATGGCAGCTGAGGGGATCGAGTTCCGCACGAGTTGCAACGTCGGCGTGGACGTTCCCGCGGACAGCCTGCTGCGCGAGTACGACGCCGTTTGCCTGACCGGCGGCTCGACGATCGCTCGTCGGCTGAATGTCCCGGGCGAAGAGCTCGAGGGCGTACACCTGGCAGTCGACTACCTGACGCAGCAGAACAGGATCAATCGCGGGCTGGAGGTGCCTCCCGAGCAGCGCATCACAGCCGAGGGCCAGCGGGTCATGATCTTGGGCGGCGGGGACACCGGCGCCGACTGCCTGGGGACCGCCCACCGCCAAGGTGCGGAATCGGTCGTGCAATGGGAGATCCTTCCCGAACCGCCTGTGTCGAGATCCAAGAACAATCCGTGGCCCCTGTGGCCCCTCATCCTGCGCAGTTCCGCGGCCCACGAGGAAGGCGGCGTCCGCGACTACTCCATCCTCACGAAGCGTCTATCGGGCAGCAATGGTCGTGTCGAGCGGCTCCACGCAGCCCGCATCGAATGGGGTCCGCCGGATGAGACGGGCCGGCCCACGATGACCGAGATACCCGGTAGCGAGTTCGAGTTGGAAGCGTCGCTGGTGCTGCTTGCGCTGGGTTTCCTGCACCCCCAGCACGAGGGGATGCTGGAGCAGCTTGGCGTTGAGCTCGATGGACGGGGCAACGTCAAGACAGACGTCTCCAAGATGACCAGCGTGCCCGGAGTGTTCGCCGCAGGAGACATGGCGCGAGGCCAGTCGCTCGTCGTGTGGGCGATCGCAGAGGGGCGGCAGGCCGCCCACGGCATCGACGCCTACCTCATGGGGTCAACGGCGCTCCCGTCCGTGGACCTGCGCAGTTGGGCGTAGCTGCGCCTGCCAGGACCGTTCGACTGGACGGACAGCCGCCTCCTTAGAGGATGGGCAGGTAGCGCTTCATCTCGTAGTCGGTGACCGCGAACCGGTACCCGTCCCACTCGATACGCTTGTTCTCGAGCAACGAGTTGAACGTGTGCTCGCCAAGCGCCTCTCGCAGGACCGCGCTCCCCTCCGCCTCCGCCAGCGCCTCGTACAGACTGCCAGGCAGACGGCGGATGCCGAGTTTCGAGCGCTCGGCCTCCGAGAGCGCATCCACATCCACCTCCGTGGCGCTCTCCAGTGGGTATGTGTTCTGCACCCCGGCGAGACCGGCCGTCAGGATCGCAGCGAACGCAAGGTACGGGTTGCACGCCGGGTCGGGCAGGCGGAACTCGATGCGGACCGAGTCCTCCTTCCCCGGGCGGTATGCCGGCACCCGCACGAGATTGGAGCGGTTGACTGCCGCCCAGGTCGCGTACACCGGGGCCTCGTAACCGGGGGTGAGCCGCTTGTAGGAGTTGACCCACTGGTTGCACACGCATGCTATCTCGCCCGCGTGCCGCAGCAGCCCCGCGATGAAATGCTGACCCGTTGCGGAGAGCTTGTGCTCTGCCTCCGGGTCGTAGAACGCATTCTCTCCGCCCTGGAAGAGCGACATGTTGATGTGCATTCCGCTCCCGTTCTGGTTCTCGAACGGTTTGGGCATGAACGTGGCGTAGACCTGCTGGCCCATCGCCACTTCCTTCACCACCTGCCGGTAGGTCATCACCGTGTCAGCCATCGTTAGCGCATCCGTGTGGCGCAGGTCTATCTCGTGCTGACCGTGAGCCACCTCGTGATGGCTGTACTCCACGGGGATGCCCATCTCTTCCAGCGAGAGCACCGTCTGCCGCCGCAGGTCGGCGCCCTTGTCCAGTGTCGTAGTGAGGTCGAAGTAGCCGCCTGCGTCGAGCGGCTCCGGCTCCTCGGTCGACTTCAGGTAGAAGTGCTCCATCTCCGGGCCCACCTGGAACTCGTAGCCTTGCTGTGCTGCGCGCTCCAGAGCCACTTTCAGGACGTAGCGCGGGTCTCCCTCGAACGGCTCGCCCGAAGGGCGCAGCACGTCGCAGAACATGCGGGCGACTGCGTTCTGGCGCGGACGCCAGGGAAGGATCGAGAACGTCGTCGGGTCGGGCATCGCAACCATGTCGCTCTCGTCCCGGCGCGCGAATCCCTGCACCGTGGAGCCGTCGAAGGCCATGCCGTATTCCAACGCCCCTTCGAGTTCCGCTTCGGTGATAGCGAAACCCTTGAGCGTCCCCAGGATGTCAGTGAACCAGAGGCGGATGAACTTGACGTCGTTCTCCTTGGCAGTGCGGAGGACGTACTGCCGTGCCTCTTGGTCGCGGGCTATCGCCATGGCCCGCCTCCTCCCAGACCCAACGCCTGATGTGCTGTAAATACGAAACCGGGGTACGGTACCCCGGCACGCCAATCAATCGTAGTGTCTCGTAGCGCGAGCGTCAACGGAGCGAGCGTCAATCTGTTGTGAACTACATCACAACAGACGCGGTTGCTGCGACCCGTCTCCTGTTGTTATCTGACCCAGCGCACTCTGTGCAGCAGCCAGACGCGCCACCGGAACGCGGAACGGCGATGCACTCACGTAGTTCAGCCCTAACTCGTTGCAGAACGCCACGCTCCGAGGGTCGCCGCCATGCTCGCCGCAGATACCGATGGGGAAGTCAGGGTCAACCTCGCGTGCTGCCTCGGTCGCCATCCGCATCAGTCTTCCCACCCCACGCGTATCCAGCGTGTTGAACGGGTTGCGCGGGAGTATCTCCGTCTCGACGTAGTGGTTCAGGAACTTGCTCTCCGCGTCGTCCCGGCTGAACGCGAACGTCATCTGCGTCAGGTCGTTCGAGCCGAACGAGAAGAACTCCGCCTCGGTGGCTACCTCGTCCGCCGTCAGTGCCGCGCGAGGCACCTCGATCATCGTCCCGAACAGGTACGTCACGTATATCCCCAGCGCCTCGCGCGTCTTGCTGGCGACCGCTCGCAGGCGGGGCCGGAGCCACTTCAGTTCGTTCACGTGCGAGACGATGGGGATCATGATCTCCGCTCGCACCGGAGAGCCTTCCTTGGCCAAGCGGCAACCCGCCGTTACGATGGCCCGCACCTGCATCTCGTAGATCTCCGGCATCGTCAGGCCCACACGGCAGCCACGGTGTCCCAGCATCGGGTTGGACTCCCGCAGATGCGCTACGAGTTCGAGCGTTCGCTCCTTCTCCTCCAGCTCCGCCCGCAACTCTGCTTCATCTTCCTGCTGCGGGAGTGACATCCGCTCCGAGAGCCAGTCCATCATGCGCTTGCCAACTGCGAGCTTCTCCAGCTCGGACGCAGAGCGGTTGACCAGGTCGCGGCCCTTGTTCAGCCACGCATCCACCCGGTTGTCGCCCTCGATGCGGCGCGTCAGTTCCGCTACCTCCTGCACGAGCTCGCCGTAGTCCGGCAGGAACTCGTGCAGCGGCGCGTCCAGTAGGCGGATCACCACCGGAAGGCCTTCCATCGCCTTGAAGATTCCGTAGAAATCCTCGGTCTGGAAGCGCTCGAGTTCGGCCAGCTCCGTGTGGAAGCCCTGCACCGCCTCGGACGAGTCGCACTGCGCCCTCGCCTCCTCGAGCCGCTGCCGCATAGCCTCGCGTTCGGAAGCGGGCGCGTTCTCCAACGCCTCTTCCAGTTCGCTTACCCGGCGTATCAGCTGCGACGCCTCCGGCCCGATCGCCAGCAGACGCCTGATGTGCCGCAGGCGCTCCTCCGCAAAGAACATGTGCTCCGTCCGGCACAGGCCGATGCCTTCGGCGCCGTTCGCTCGCGCACGATGCGCGTCCTCCGGAGTGTCCGCGTTCGCCCACACCTGCAACCGGCGGACCCCGTCCGCCCAGCCGAGTAGCGTGTTCAACTCAGCCAGTTCGTCCGGCCGTGGGGCAACCGCCTCGACGTCGCCGACGAATATCTCGCCCGTTGCGCCGTCCAAGCTGATGACGTCTCCTTCTGAGATGGACTTCCCGCGCGCCGTGGCCCGGCCGTCCGACTCGAAGCGCAATTCCTCGCACCCCACGACGCACGGCTTGCCCAGCCCTCGTGTGACGACCGCCGCGTGGCTGGTCATCCCGCCCCGGCTCGTGAGCACCCCGTCCGACTTGATGATGCCGTGCACGTCGTCCGGGCTCGTCTCCTGGCGCACCAGGATCACCCGCTGGCCGCCTTCTGCTACCGCCGCAACGCGGTCCGGGTCCATCACAACAACGCCGGACGCCGCGCCGGGAGACGCTCCGACGCCTTCCGCCAGCAGACGCCCTTCCTTGATCGCCGCCGCCTTCGCTTCAGTCACGAAGTGCGGCATCAGGACAGCCGAGACTTCTCCCGCTTCCACGCGCCCGAGCGCCTGCTCCTGGGTGAGCACGCCCTCCCCCGCCAGTTCCACCGCTATCCGCACGGCCGCTGACGCTGTCCGTTTGGCGGAGCGCGTCTGCAGGATGTACAGCTTACCGCGCTCCACCGTGAACTCGATGTCCTGCACGTCTTTGTAGTGCGCTTCCAGTTGGCGCGCCGTTTCGTCTATCTGGTCGTAAATCTCCGGCCACGCCGTACGCAGGGCCTGGATGCGCTGGGGAGTGCGTATGCCCGCGACCACGTCTTCGCCCTGGGCGTTCGGCAGGAACTCGCCGTACAGCCCGCGCTCGCCGCTGCCGGGGTTGCGGGAGAAGAGTACGCCGGTCCCGCTGTCGTCTCCCAGGTTGCCGAACACCATCGCCATGATGATGCACGCGGTGCCCATGTCATGGGAGATGCCCTGGAACTCGCGGTACGTGATGGCGCGCGGGTTGTTCCAGGAGTTGAACACCGCCTCCACCGCCGCCTTCAGCAGCACCCAGGGGTCGTCCGAGAGCGGCTCGCCGGTCGTCTCCTGGATGATCCCCTTGAACTCCCCGATGAGTTCCTGCAGCGCGTCCGGCTGCAGTTCGTAGTCAAACTCTGCGCCCGCGCGTTCCTTCGCTGCTTCCAGCACTGTTTCGAAGCGGGCCTTGGGGATGCCCAGCACCACGTCGCCGAAGCCCTGGATCAGCCGGCGGAAAGCATCCAGCGCGGGGCGCTCGTCGCCCATCATCTTCGCTAGCCCCCCCGCCGTGGCGTCCGTCACGCCCATGTTGAGGATGGTGTCCATCATCCCCGGCATGGAGACCGGAGCGCCCGAACGGACCGATACCACCAGCGGGTTCCCTGCGTCCCCGAAGCGGCGTCCTGTCTGCTCTTCCAGCACGTGAACGTGCCGGACAATCTCTTCCCACAGGCCGTCGGGAAGGCGCCGGCCCTGCCGGAAATACTCCAGCGAAGTCTCTGTCGTGATTACGAATCCCGGAGGCACCGGAACGCCGATGCGGGCCATCTCGCTCGCATGCGCTCCCTTCCCTCCGAGAAGACTCACCATGTCTGCGCCGCCTTCCGCGAGGCGGTACACCATCTTCCCGGACACCGTCGCCGTCATTTACCGAAACCCCCATGCAACCGGCCCGAGAGTATGCGGCTCCCTCCGGTCACGCCAACGCTCGATGCTAGCACAAGGCCGCTGGCCGGTCTACGCGGACTCCCCGTCTCCGCCTCCGTACGCGCCCCGATATGCAGGAGGAAGCAGCTCCGCGATGCGATTCATCACCTGGCCCGTCACCACCTGCAGTTGCGCGCGGTCGACGCGGCCTTCCGCACGCGGAAGTGTGAACGGCTCACCGATCGTCACGCGCAACCGCTGGAAGTGGAAGGCGATGCAGAACATGCCCCGGATACGCTCCGTTCCCGTGATCCCGACCGGCAGGACGGGCGCGCCCGACGACAGCGCAAGGTATGCGAGGCCGTCGGTCGCCTTCCGCAGCGCGCCGGGGCTGCGCGTTCCCTCGGGGAAGATGAGCAGTACCTTGCCGCTGTCCAGCGTTCGCTTTGCCCACCTCAGCGCGTCCGTGTCGCGACCGTCGCGGTCTACCGGGTAGACGTGCACGGCACGAAGCAGGTACGAGATCACCGGCCCCCAGAACAGCGAGCGCTTTGCCATGAAGAAGACCGGCCGTGGGACCGCGTACACCATCACCGGCGGGTCAGCGTTGCTCTGATGGTTCGCCACGATGATGAGCGGTCCGGTCCGGGGAACGTGCTCCTGCCCTGTAACGCTGATACTCCCGAATGTCGGGATGAAGATACGGGAGAGCACACGTCCCAGCCGGTACCAGCAATCGAACGGAGAGCCTGTCACTCGGCCTCCTCCGTCCCCAGCACGGCCAGTACACGCTCCACGACGTCAGGAACCTCGAGCCCGTCCGTCACGATACGCACGGCGTCCTCCGCCACCCGCAGCGGTGAGTCCTCACGGCCCGAGTCTATGGTGTCCCGCGTTTCTACGTTCTCCAGGACCTCCGCCTCGGAGCGCGCCTGTCCGGTTCCCTTCAACTCCCTGAACCGCCGTCGCGCACGCTCCTCCGGCGACGCGTCCAGGTACACCTTCGCGGCATCGGGGAGCACGTGCGTCCCGATGTCGCGCCCCACCATTACGACATCTCCCTCTTCCGCGGTAGCACGCTGCTGCGCGACCATGGCCCTGCGGACGCCTCCCACCTTCGCGACCGGAGACACGGCCGCATCAACCTCGGGGGTACGCAGACGGGAGGTAACGTCGACGCCGTCAACCAACACGCTCTGGCCTCCGTCGCCAAGGCGTACGGCCATTGCCTCGGCGAGTCTCGTGAGCGCGGCCTCGTTGTCGAGCGGCGTCGCCGTATCGAGTGCGGCGATGGTAACGGCGCGGTAGTAAACACCGGTGTCCACGAATGCGTAGCCCAAACGGCGCGCCAGTGCTCTGCCAACGGTCGTCTTACCGGAGGCAACAGGCCCGTCAATCGCGATGACAGAGGGGTATCGCACGGGGAAAATAGTACAGTGGGCGGCAAGTGGGCGCACTACCCCCCACAGGCGTGCAGCCAACTACAATATATTGTGCTTTACCTTTGACCCGAATATCGCTATCTGGTAGAATTGGAGTGCTACGCACGCCTGCGGGACACGAATGCACTACCCCGCAGCCACGGGAGCGTTGAACCACCATGGTCAAACAACAGGAAGCCCAGTACACCGCAAGCGACATCCAGGTCCTCGAAGGACTGGAGGCCGTGCGCAGGCGGCCGGGCATGTACATCGGCAGCACCGACCAGCGCGGCCTCCATCACCTCGTCTACGAGATCGTGGACAATGCGATCGACGAAGCGATGGCCGACTACTGCGACCACGTCTTCATCATGCTCCACGAGGACAACTCCGTCTCCGTCCGCGACGACGGCCGCGGCATCCCCATAGACCTGCACGCAACCACCGGCAGGCCTGCCCTAGAAACCATCATGACCACCCTCCACGCCGGCGGGAAGTTCGGCGGCGGGGCCTACAAGGTCTCCGGCGGACTCCACGGTGTCGGCGCGTCCGTCGTCAACGCGCTCTCGGAGTGGATGCGCGTCGAGGTACGCCGCGACGGCCAGATCCACTCCCAGGAGTACGAACGCGGCATCCCGCTCACCGACGTGGTGGACGAAGGCTCCATCCCCGAGAACGCCACTTTCCGGAACGGCACGCTCGTCCGGTTCATGGCGGACTCCGAGATCTTCGGCATCCCCAATTACGATCGCGACACGCTCGTGCAGCGCTTCCGGGAGATGGCCTACCTCAACAAGGGCATCTGGCTCTCCTTCGCCTCAGAGGCGCATCCGGACGCTGACCGCACCTTCTACTTCGAAGGCGGTATCGCCAGCTTCGTCAAGCAGCTCAACCAGAACCGCGAGGTCCTCCAGGACGAGCCCTTCTACTACGAGGAGAAGACCGAGCACGCGATGGTGGAGGTCGCCCTCCAGTACAACACCGGCTTCTACGAGTCCACGCTCGCCTTTGCCAACTGCATCAACACCGCCGACGGCGGCACCCACCTCGTCGGCTTCCGGGCCGGACTCACCCGCGCCATCAACAACTACGCAAAGAAGAGCAAACTGGTCAAAGAGGACATCGCCAACTTCAGCGGCGACGACGTCCGCGAGGGCCTCACGGCTATCGTCAGCGTCCGGCTCGAAGAGCCCCAGTTCGAAGGCCAGACCAAGGGCAAGCTCGGCAACGCCGAAACCAAGACCGCCGTCGAGCAGACACTCGTCCAGCGTCTCGAGTACTACCTGGAGGAGCATCCGCAGGAGGCCCGGCGCATCATCGAGAAGTGCCTCACCTCCCAGCGCGCCCGCGAGGCCGCTCGGAAGGCGCGGGACCTCGTCATCCGCAAGAACGCCATGGACGGCGGCTCCCTGCCGGGCAAGCTCGCCGACTGCGCCGAGCGGAACCCTGAACTGTGCGAACTCTACGTTGTCGAGGGCGACTCCGCAGGAGGCTCTGCAAAGATGGGGCGCGACCGCCGCACGCAGGCCATCCTCCCCCTCAGGGGGAAGATCCTCAACGTTGAGAAGGCCCGCCCGGACAAGATGCTCGCGCACGAGGAGATCCGCGCCCTCATCACCGCGCTCGGGGCAGGGCTCGGCGAGGACTTCAACCTCCCGAAGCTCCGCTACCACAAGGTCATCATCATGACCGACGCCGACGTGGACGGCGCGCACATCCGGACACTCCTCCTCACCTTCTTCTTCCGCAACATGCGCGAACTCATCGACGCCGGCCACCTCTACATCGCCCAGCCGCCCCTCTACCGCACCTCGCGCGGCAGGTCAGTCGAGTACAAGTACTCCGAGGCCGAGAAGGACAGCTGGCTCGCCAAGCAGCTCTTCGGCAGGCTTGCCATCACGTCGAGCGACGGCGCGGTCTCCCTCTCCGGCGCGAAGATCCAGGGCCTCGTCAACCGGCTCAAGGAGTTCGAGAACTGGACGCGGCCGCTCTCCAGCCTCGGCCTCGCCCCCGAGCTGGTCGGACCCTTCCTGCAGGGCGCGGAGCACGGCGCATACCGCCTCTCCTTTGAGGGTGAGCAGACGGTGGACGCTGTCGTCGACTGGCTGACCTCACAGGGCTTCGAGTGCAAGAAGGTCGTCAACAAGCGCCGGAAGGAGTACTTCATCGAAGTGCCCGGCTTCGGCACCATCAACGTGCCGCGCGTCCTCGAGTCCGCCATGGCCCACCGCGCGCAGCAGCTCTTCCCCCAGATGGCCGAGTGGGTGAACGGCCACACCTACATGGTTACCCGCCGCGACAACGAGGTCGCCGTGGGCGTGCCCTGGCACGACCTCGCGCAGGTGCTCGAGCGCAACTCGGAGCGCCAGGGCATCGGCCTCCAGCGCTACAAGGGACTCGGCGAGATGAACCCGGACCAGCTCTGGGAGACCACCATGGACCCCTCCACCCGCACGCTCCTCCGCGTCACCGTGGAGGACGCGGCGGACGCCGACAACGCCTTCACCGAGCTCATGGGAGACCTCGTCGGCCCGCGCAAGGAGTGGATCCAGACGCACGCCCGGCAGGTCAAGAACCTCGACGTCTAGCCCGCGCCGGGCACCTCACGCAACGCCGACACGCCCCTCGTCGTCGCCCACCAGGATCGTGTGGAACGCGTAGCCGTCGGCCAGCAGCCGCTCGCTGCCCCCCTGCCTGCGGTCGAGGATGCACCCCACCAGCACCACCTCGTGCCCTGCGGCTTCCGCCGCCTCGATCGCCATGTAGAGCGACCCCGCCGTCGAGCACGCGTCGTCCACTATCGCCACCCGGGCGCCCTCGGGCAGCGGACCCTCCACCGCCTTTCCCACGCCGTGGTCTTTCGCCTCCTTGCGCACGAAGAAGCCGGGGATCGGTTCGCCGCCGTCCTGGCCGCTCAGCATCGCGATCTCCGTCACCATCGGCACCGCCGCCACTGCGGGGCCTCCCACCGCCACTGCGCCCGATCCCCGGATCGCCGGCAGCAACGCGCGGGCCACGAGGTTCGCCCCTCTCGGGGAGAGCGTCAGCAGGCGGCCATCGAAGTAGTACGAGCTCGTCTGACCGGATGCCAGCACGAACTCCCCGTAGAGGAGCGCGTCAAGCTCCTTCGCCAGCTCCAGTATCTCCTCCGCCAGTCCGCTTTCCGTCTGCGTCATGCCGTGTCTCCTCCCGCGAGGGCGATCGTCTCTCGCGCTCCCCGGTACAGATGGTGCTGCTCGATATAGTCGCCGACCGCGTCGGGCACGAGGTAGCGCACCGGCTCTCCCAGGCTCATTCGGCGGCGAAGCTCCGTCCCGCTGATCTCGATGAGCGGCATGTGCACGACCATCACTCGCTCCGCCGCCGCAGGGTCTATCGCCGTGAGCGCATCGAGGTCCACCGTACCGTGCCCGGGGCGCAGCGCTACCACCAAACGCACCTGCTCCAGGATGCGCTTCGGTTCTTTCCAGCGCGGCATCGTGTGCAGCGTGTCCGCGCCCATGATGAACAGCAACTCGTCGCCGGCCATCGGGCCGGCGCGAAGCGCGTCGAGCGTGTCCACGGTGTACGTCTCGCCCGGCCTGTCCATCTCGATGGTAGATAACTGGAACGCCGGATTGCCCGCTATCGCCAGTTCCACCATCGCGCGCCGGTGTTCGCCGGAGGTGATCCGCTCATCGCGCTTCATCCACGGGAGCCCCGTCGGGATGAACCAGACCTCATCCAGTCCCAGCCGCCACAGCACCTCCTGCGCGAGGATGAGGTGCCCGGTGTGCACCGGATCGAACGTTCCGCCGAGGATGCCTCTGCGCACGTGTTACTCCCACTCCATCTCGAATTCGCCGATGCGTACCGTATCACCCGGCGCCACGCCGGCGCGCTCCAGCGCCTCGATCACTCCCAGACGGTTGAGCTCCCGGTGGAACTGCAGGCGGGCCCGCCAGTTGCCAAGGTCTACGACATCGAGCATGCGCTCCGCCAGTGCGCACGACACGGCAAACCCCGCTTCGTCCCTGCAGACACTCGGCTTGGAGCCGGGGCGCTCCATCCGCGGCACGGGAGGAACGTCCGACACCTTCTCCACATCAGGCGGCACCAGAGACGCCACCCTGCGCATGAGCTCCCGGACCCCTTCGCCCGTTACAGCAGCTATCGCGACGGGAGACGAGTCGGCAGCCTCAGCCAGGGCAGCCTTCTGGCTCGCATAGCGTCCGCCTGCCTCCGGTATGTCCATCTTCGTTACCGCCACAACGTATGGCTTCTCCGCCAACCCCGCGCCATACGCAGTGACCTCCTCCCGCACCATCCGATACTCCGCCGCAAGGTCCTCCGCCATCCCATCCACGAGGTGCACGAACGCCCGCGCCCGCTCACAGTGGCGCAGGAACTCGAGGCCGAGCCCTCGTCCCTCATGCGCCCCCGCAATGAGACCTGGAACGTCCAGTGCGACGAGAACCCGCTCTCCGGCACTCGCCACGCCGAACCCTGGCTCGAGCGTGGTGAAGGGGTAGTCCGCGATTTTCGGCTTCGCTCGGGAGATGACACTGAGCAACGTGGACTTCCCTGCGTTCGGCGCACCCAGCAGAGCAACATCCGCGAACAGTTTCACCTCGAGTTCAATCTCCCGCTCCTCCCCCTGCTCCCCGCCAAGCGCGATGAGCGGCTCTTGGTTCGTAGAACTTGCGAAGTGCACGTTCCCGAAGCCCCCTCCCCCTCCATGCGCCACTACCACCTGCGCGCCATCCGCAGTCAGCTCAGTCAGGAACCGTTCCCCATCTGCAGACGCTTCCCAGATCACCGTTCCTACCGGGACATCCACGAACGTACGCTTCCCCTTCCGTCCCATACGTTGCTTGCCCCTGCCCGAAGCACCCCCATCACCTATGATCCTGCTCACTCCTTCCAGGTGCCCCAACGTACGCACGTTCGCTACAGCCCTGCAGACAACCGCTCCTCCATCTCCTCCATCTCCTCCATCAGGGCCTCCTCGTGGGCGGAACTTCTCACGAAGGAACGACACTGAGCCATTCCCCCCACGGCCCCCGACGACGGTTAGCTTCTTCTTATCAAGCATGACTTGTTAAGTATAAGGAGATAGGAGAGTACCGTCGCAGGTGGAGAGGAAGCCTGCGGGGAGAGAGATGGGGAGAAGAGGCTCTCAACGGCGTGACGGTGTGCTCAAGCCGGTGTGGAGAGTTCTTGGGGCGGGTACTCTGATGTGAGGGAAGTGCGGATTGCGGAGATGGCCGTTGAGGTGGCCGTATCCTCCTGCAGCCGCTCTGCGGTGCGTCGCAGACCGTAGAGGATAGTTGTCCGCTCACGTCCTCCGAGCCTGCTGCCGATTTCCTCGGCAGAGAGCCCTAGCAGTGTATGCAGCAGGTGCATGGCGACCTGCCGTGCCGTGGATGTCTCGCGGTCGCGCCGGGGCCCTTCGAGAGCGGAGATGGGCAGCCCGAAGTAGCGTGCGACTGCCGCCAGTGTGGAATCAGGGGAGATTGGCACAGCGCTTGTGGAAAAGTGGGTGGAAAGCGCCTGCCTGGCAAGGTGGGGCGTGATGCTGTGACCGGTGAGGTCGGCCAGCGCGAGAAGCCGGGTGAGCGCCCCCTTGAGGACGTGCCCATTGGGGTCGAGCCGTTCGGCGACGAAGGTGAGGACATCGTCGTTCAGCGTTACGCCGGTTGCTCGTGCGAAGGTGGCCAACATGGTTATTCGCGATTCGACCGCGGGCGGGTTCAGGTCCGCCTGGAGCCCTGAGGCGAGGCGTGATTGCAACCGTTTCTCTACGACGATGGAGAGAGCGGGGCGGTCGCTCGCCAGCACGATCTGGCTCCCGCGGCTTCGCAGTGCGTCGAGCGTGTGGAGCAGGCCGTCGAGGATGCGGGCGCTTTTGCCCTCGAATCCGTGCACGTCATCGAGGAGGAAGACGTCAGCTGCCCAGAAGCGGCTGCGGAATGCCTTGGTGCGCTTCTCCCGCATTGCGGCGAGGTAGGCGTTCGTGAACTCCTCGGCGGTGGTGTACTCGACGGAAAGCCCCGCGTTGTGCGCGTGATTCCCGATCGCGTGCAGCAGGTGCGTCTTCCCCAGCCCCACGCCGCCGTAGGTGAACAGCGGGTTATAGGCTGATCCCGGCGCCCGCGCGACGGCGAGCGCCGCTGCATGAGCGAGTTGGTTCTCCGGCAGAGCGACGAACGAGTCGAAGGTCTCCAGCGATGAGAGCGTCGGGTTGACCGGGCGGCTGAGGGCAGGAGTAGCAGACTCTGCACCGGACGCCTGCGTCGGGACGTTGCCCTGCAGGACGAACCGCACGGTGACGGCGTGCGAGGCTATGGAGGATGCCGTGGAGTCCGCCAGCCCCTGCATCCGGCCTTCCAGCCACGCGACGGCGAAGGCGGTGGGGGCCGATACGGTCAGGGTGTCGTCTGCGAGGTGTTCGCCGCTCGTGCCCGCGAGCCAGGTGTCGAAGGTCGCCTTGGGCGTCTGCAATTGCAGTCGGCCAAGGACGGCTTCCCATAGGCGGCGTGCTGAACTATCCGTCAAGAGCGGCGATCCTTCCCGGGGCTGGGTGTTGAAACCGGCGGGTGGACTGCAGGACTCTATGGGGAGAAGAGCGTGGCGCCGTCCGGTAGGTCCGTTCAAACTACCACTTTCCCCGGCCTGCGCCGCCTTGTGAAAATCGGTGGGATTCCCGCCGGAATCGCACTTGCAAAAAAGTCGGCGAGCGCGCAACGGCATCACGGCCTAGCCCCCGGCTGGCAGCCCGTCACGGCCTGTCAGGCTGCTAACATTACTCCTATGGAGCCGGTGCGCGTCGTTTTCATGGGGACCCCCCAACCTGCCGTCGGCGTACTGGATGCGACTGCCGGGATCGCTGCCGCGAACGGGTGGTCGGTCGTGGCGGCTTACACTGCGCCGGACAGACCGGCAGGGCGCGGGCGCCGCCTGTCGCCCTCTCCGGTGCGCGAACGGGCAGAAGCGCTGGGCATACCAGTGCTGACTCCGCAGCGCCTCACGCTGCCCGAAGAGCAGGAACGCTTCCGCTCGCTGCACCCTGACCTGGTTGTGCTGGCGGCCTACGGGCTGCTGCTCCCGCCTCCGTTCCTCTTCGAGCCGTTGCACGGCGCAGTGAACATCCACCCCTCGCTGCTGCCGCGCCACCGGGGCGCTGCGCCGGTCGCAGCGGCGATTCTCGCCGGCGATACGGAGACCGGCGTGACCCTGATGACCATGGATGAAGGGCTGGACACGGGCCCCACCCTGGCCCGGCGGACCTTCCCGCTGAACGGCGATGAGCGCACTCCTGCACTGACGAAGCGGCTCTTCGCTCTTGGCTGCGGACTGCTCGCCGAAGTGCTCCCTGGCTACGTCGCGGGCGAGGTCGTTCCGGTGCCGCAACCCGACGAAGGCGCGACGTACACGCCACGCATGACTAAAACCGACGCGATGATCGACTGGCGCGACCCGGCGCTGCTCATCGAGCGCAAGGTGCGTGCGTATGACCCCTGGCCTGGCACGGCGACTCTCTGGGAGGGTAGGCGGCTCGCCATCACGGACGCGGCAGCGGATGCGGAGACCGGCATCGCACCGGGTGAGACAGGGACGCGCGGTGAAGGCGTGCTCGTTGGGACGGGCGAGGGAGCCTTGCGGCTGCTCCGGGTGAAGATGGAAGGCCGCCAGGAGATGAGCGCAGCCGAGTTCCTCCGCGGGCACCCCTCGTTCGGAAACGCGCGGTTGGGATCCTGAAGGGTTGCCTTACTCCGGGGAGGCGTCTTCCTCGGCAGCTGCGGGTTCCTCGGTGGCCGCCGGGGCTGCGGCCTCCTCCGCGGCTTCCTCTTCTTCCTCGACGACGGCCGCGTGCGTGATGATACGCGCCACGTAAGCGCCCGGGTCGGTGACCATCGTGACGCCGGCGGGTAGTTTCAGGTCGCCAGCGTGGATGACCGAGTCAGAGTCGCTGAGAGCGGCGAGGTCCACGACGATGGCGTGTGGGATGTCGGTCGGCAGCGCCTCGACGGCCAGCTCGTGCAGGTCCTCGGAGAGGGTTGCGTTTGCTGCGCGGGCGCCCGGCGCCTCCCCTTCGAAGTGCAGCGGCACCGAAGCGTGGATGCGCTGCGTGCGCGACACGCGGAGCAGGTCGACGTGCAGCAGCCGCTCGTTCACCGGGTGGCGCTGGATGTGCTGGACCATGACGAAGTGTTCCTCTCCACCCACGTGTACCGTCATGGGGCTCGTCTGCCCGACGACTCCCAGTGCGTGAACGAGGTCGTAGGTGTCGGACTGCAACGAGAGCGACGGCCCCCCCGGTCCGTAGACGTGGATGGGGGTGATGCCTGAGCGCCGAAGCGCTTTCACTTTCTTGCCGAGCGCTACGCGCTCCTCTGCCGCGATCCGTACTTCGTCCATGATGCGCCTTCCATAAACGTGCCCCGTTCCTCGACGGGGCTGACGACAGATGATAGCAGACAGGGCTGTCTCCTGCTACTACAGGCCTCTCCCGAGCGGCGCATTGTCGACTGGTTAAGTGGACTTTACCCTTGAGGAGCGGGTATCATCAGCCCGTTAAGGCGGTTGACGGCTCGGTGAGGGGACGGCCATGCGGATCCCGATGAAAGTGGACTACGGAGTGAGAGCCCTGGTGGACCTTGCCGGGCAGCCGGACGTTCACCGTCCTGTCCGCACCGCGGACATCGCCGGCCGCCAGGGCATCCCCGAACCCTATCTCGACCAGGTGCTGACGACGCTCAACAAGTTCGGGCTCATTACGAGCCGGAGGGGCCCGCAGGGAGGCCACGTCCTGGCGCGCGCGGCTGCCGACATCACCCTCGACGAGGTCGTCGCAACGCTCGATGGACGCAATCCTCCGCTGGAGTGTATCGACGACGCAACCGAGTGCGCTCTCTCGGGCTGTTGTGCTCAGCGCGACATCTGGCGTGACGTCGAAGAAGCCATCCACGCCGTCTTGGTCACGACTACCATCGCCGATCTGGCCCAACGCCAGCAGGCGCGTACAGCAGCCCCACTGACGTTCGTATCCTGAAACCCGCACGACAGTAGCTCGGCAAGAGGCACGGCGCACCGCCGAGCGCGTTATGAACGAGAGGAGAAGAGATGACTACTACCGCCCCCCAGCTGACGCCTGAACAGGTCAAGCGTTACAGCAGGCACCTCATCATGCCGCAGATCGGGAGCAACGGGCAGCGCAAGCTCATGGACGCGAAGGTGCTCGTCGTTGGCGCCGGCGGCCTCGGCGGCCCGGTCGCGCTCTACCTCGCCCTCGCCGGCGTCGGCACCATCGGGCTCGTGGACTTCGACGTGGTCGACCTCAGCAACCTCCAGCGTCAGGTCCTGCACAACAGCGAGACGGTTGGCATGCCGAAGGTCGAGTCCGCTATCCAGACACTTAACCGCTACAACCCGGACGTCAACGTCGTTCCCCACGAGTTCCCCATCAACGCGGAGAACGCGATGGACCTCATCGCGCAGTACGACATCGTCGTGAACGGCGCGGACAACTTCGCCACCCGCTACCTCGTGAACGACGCCGCCTACCTCAGCGGGAAGCCGATCGTGGACGGCAGCATCCTCATCTTCGACGGGCAGGTCTCCGTCTACGAGCCGGGCAAGGGCTGCTACCGCTGCCTCTTCCCCGAGCCTCCACCGCCCGGCCTCGTTCCCAACTGCGCAGAGGCGGGAGTGCTCGGAGCGCTCACAGGCACCATCGGCAGCATCCAGGCCACGGAGACGGTCAAGCTCATCCTCGGCGTCGGCGAAACGCTCACAGGACGCCTGCTGCTCGTGGACGCGCTCAACATGGAGTTCCGCGTCGTCCGTGCGCGCCGGAACCCCTCGTGCCCTCTCTGCGGCGACGAGCCTACCGTGACGGAGCTCATCGACTACGAGGTGTTCTGCGGCCTCGCCCCAGCGCCTGACCAGGAGGGTGTCGCAGCGGCTCACTGAGGCAGGCGCAGCGCCCCGCGCCCCGCGCAGGGCCGCGCCTGCACGAAGACCGCCTACGGCTATGCGCAGCGGCAACCTCATCGAGGCCATCGGCAACACCCCGCTCGTCGAACTGCCAACCTTCAGCCCCACGCCCTCCGTCCGCATCTACGCGAAGTTGGAGGGCAATAACCCCACGGGCTCCGTGAAGGACAGGATCGCGCGCGCCATGGTGCAGGCTGCCTTGAGCGACGGCATCCTCTCCCGGGACAAGGTCCTGCTGGAGCCCACCAGCGGGAACACCGGCATCTCCCTTGCGATGGTGACGCACCGCCTCGGCTACCGCTTCACCGCCGTCATGCCGGACAACGTCAGCGTGGAGCGCAGCCAGCTCCTCTCCGCATACGGGGCGGAGATCGTCTACTCTCCCGGAGACGGCGGCTCCAACGGCTCCATCGCGCTCGCACAGGAGATGGCCGCTGCGGACGACCGGTACGTGATGCTCTACCAGTACGGCAACGCCGCGAACCCGCAGGCGCACTACGAGACCACCGCACCGGAGATCATCCGGGACGTGCCGGAGATAACGCACTTCGTCGCCGGACTCGGGACCGGCGGCACCCTCATGGGGGTGGGACGCCGTCTCAAGGAGTTCAACCCTGCCGTAGAGGTCATCGCTGCCGCCCCCGAGATAGACGACCGCATCCAGGGGCTCCGCAGCCTGGAGGAGGGGTTCGTCCCTCCCATACTGGACCTCTCGCTGCTCGACGGGCGCATCATGGTCGGCGGCGAGGAGAGCTTTCAGAAGACCGCTGAAGTGCTGCACAAGGAGGGTGTTTTCGCCGGCGTCTCCTCTGGCGCCGTCCTCGCGGCGGCGCAGCGCGTGGCGGCCCGCGTCTCCGATGCGCACATCGTCTGTCTCTTCGCCGACGGCGGGTGGAAGTACCTGAGCACCGGCCTCTGGACAGACGAAGACCCTGCCGGGCTGCGCAAGAAAGTACAGGGCAAGGTCTGGTGGTAGACGCGGGCGCATTCCGGGATCACGCCGCTGCCTGGCGCGCCGACCTCACCGTCGGCATCCTCTACGATGCCCGCACGCCCAGCGCTGAGCTGCTGGAGAGCCTCCGACGGGAGGGAGTCCGCTTCGGCCCCGCGGACGAGATGAACGACCCCCACGCCTTCGTCCTCGATCTGGTTGACGCCGACCGTCATCGCGCGGAATCGCTCTCCCGGAGCTACGTCAAGAGCCCGTGCCCCGTCATCGCGGTGCTCTCCCGGAGCCACCTGCAGGCCCCGGACCTCAGCATCTCGGCGGACGACTTCATCGTTGCGCCCTGGGAGACAGGCGAACTCGCCCTCCGCATCAACAAGCAGTTGGAACGCAAGGCTCCGCCCGACGAACCGGGAGTGATCCGCGTTGGCGACCTCGTCATCAACCCCAGCCGTTACGACGTCTACCTCGCGGGCAAGCCCGTCGTCCTCGCCTTCAAGGAGTATGAGCTCCTCAAACTCATGGCTGCCAATCCCGGCCGTGTCTACAGCCGCGAAACGCTGCTGGAGCAGGTCTGGGGATACCAGTACTTCGGCGGCACCCGCACCGTGGACGTCCACATCCGCCGCCTTCGCAGCAAGATTGAGGACGCTTCCCACACGTTCATAGACACCGTCTGGAACGTCGGCTACCGCTTCCGCGGCTGACCCCCTGTTGCGCGTGTGGTGTACTATGTCGCCGCGGCAAGGAGGGAGCCATGCCCCTGTACGAATACGTCTGTCATGCCTGCGACGCCCGCTTCGAGCGTCTGCAGCCCATGTCCGCGGCCCATGTGAGCGACTGCCCGGATTGTGGCGAGGAAGCGAAGCGCGTCCTGTCGCTCTTCGCCGCCTCGGTCGCTGTCGGCGCGGGCGCCGGCCCCTCGCCCGTCGGCCCGCTCAGCGGGGCGTGTTGCGGCGGCTCCTGCGGCTGCGGCTAGCAGTCCCCTTCCAGCACCGCTCTTGCTTCCTCTTGCTGCGAGTCCAGCACCCACAACCCGTGCAGCGTGAACTGGTTCTGTCCCCAGAGGCCGTATCCCCCAAGCTCCGGACGCACCACCGATCCGATCCCGGCGTCGTGCAGCAGCCCCTCCGCCAGGCGCGCCTCCAATTCGTTCGGGTATATCCGCAGGCGTGCGAGATTCATCAGCTCCTCACAAGTCCGGACGTGACCGGCTGCCGTACATCCGCAGCGCGCCGCCTACACCCCACAGCACCGCCGCCCCCAGCAGGATGAACACCCCGATGAGCAGCGTGATGTCACGCCAGAAGCCGAACGGGAACACCTGCACGAGGTACTCCGTGCGGGGGTCGAACACCCAGTTGCCCTGCGGGAACCCGATGTAGTGGAACACGATGAACACCTGCCGGAACGCCACCACGCTCAACAGCCCCAGCACGAGGATGACCGCCCCCGTCAGCGCCGCTCCCCGCCGCAGCCACGATGCGATGACGGGATACGCCTCCCTGCGCAGGCGCCATGCCGCCACCAGCGTGAGCGCGACCAGCAGGACAGCCGACATCCACTGCACGCGGTAGACGCGCAGGAAGAGCTCCTTCACGTCCGCCATGTGCGAGACCTCGTTCGCGTTGAACAGCGAACGGGGCACGCCGTGGACCTCAACCTCGACCGACAGCGGATCGTCGCTGCCGCTGGCGAAGTACGCCTGCACCTCGCGCCCCACGTGCGTCAGCCCTTCCGGCGTGATGCCGGTCCGTTCTGACACGGAATGCCGCTCGAACAGCGCCTCGTACAGCGGCAGGCTCTCAGCCGCGCACCGCACCGTCGTCGTCACCAGCAGCAACCCCAGCGCCACCGGAGCGACCCACCCCGCGATGCGCCATGGTTCTCTCAGCACACGTCCCATGTCTGGATTCTACCTGCGTGCGCTCCGTTATAATCCGTGCACCCACTCCTTGCGGAGCGCCTCTCTTGTCCGACACCTTCGATGCCCTCCTGGAAACGATGCGCCGCCTGCGCGACCCCGCCTCCGGCTGCCCGTGGGACCTCGAGCAGACGCACGACTCGCTCCGCGGCTCGCTGCTGGAGGAGACCTACGAGGCCCTCGACGCGATGGCGTCCGGCGAGCGCGCGGCGCTCGTCGAGGAGCTCGGCGACCTCCTCCTGCACGTCGTCTTTCACGCGCAGATCGGCGCGGACGAGGGCACGTTCACCATGGATGACGTCGCCGCCCAGCTCAACGAGAAGCTCGTGGGCCGCCACCCCCACGTCTTCGAGGACGCCGCCGCGCGCACAGCAACCGAAGTCACCGGGCAGTGGGAGCGCGTGAAGGCCGAGGAGCGCTCGAAGAAGGGCGAGGGAGACCGCTCCATGCTCGCGGGCGTCTCCCGTGCGATGCCCGCCCTTGCGTACGCGCAGTCTGTCCTCAGCCGTGCCCGGAGGGCAGGTTTCGACTGGGATGACCCGGACGCTGTGTTCGACAAAGTCGCCGAGGAAGCAGGCGAACTCAGGGACAGCGAAAGCCCTCAGCGCCGCGAGGAAGAGTTCGGCGACCTCCTCCTTGCACTCGTTGCCGCGGCGCACCGCATGGACATCGACGCGGAGCAGGCCCTGCGCGGCGCGAACGACCGCTTTGCGACGCGCTTCCAGCACATCGAGGACGCCCTGCGCCGGAACGGCCGCACGCTCGCCGAGATGCCGGTCGACGCCAGGCTCGCGCTCTGGGAAGAAGCCAAAGCCGCGGAATGAGGAGATCCGTCGACGCCTGTCTGGCGTAGAACAAGCGGGAGATGCCGTGTCACCTGTTCTCAGAGGACGTATCTTCCGTCCTGCTCACGCGGGTATAATCACTTGTTGGACGCTCGTTCGGGCGCCCGTAGAACGAACAACATCGTGAGGTAATCGGAAGTATGCGTATCGGACGCCTCCTCTTGATGCTCGCCTCGGTCATGCTGGCCGTTGGCCTGCACGCCAGCACAGTGCTCGCTCAGGATCCCGCCGACGTGCGGCTCGACTCCGCCGTCCGCTCTCTGGAGATGGGGCCGCGCGAGACCCGAACCGACCTCACCGTCGACCTGTATAACACCACCGCGGATCGCCGCCTCGTCAAGATCGAGCTCGATGACATCCCGGCAGGCTGGGACATCGCCGTCTGGGACCGCTTCTTCGACTTCAAGGTCGGCGAGATCGTTGTAGAACCTCCCGCCCCCGACGACACCGGTGCGAGTCAGAGCCTCCGCCTACGGGTGGACCTCCCCGATGACCGCCCGCCGGCAGGCGAATATGGGTTCGGCCTGCGCATCACCTCGCCGGACGGCAGCATCGAGTACGACAGCGCCCGCTACACCATCATCGTGCCGGACCCGCCTGCCAGCACGGACACGGGCGTCGCCGTCACCGTGACGTACCCCGCCCTGAGCGGCCCTTCCACCAGCGAGTTCGAGTTCGAGATCGTCATCGACAACGACACGGGCGCGGACTCCTCCTTCAACCTCACCGCGGCGGCTCTCGATCAGAACGGACAGGTGCTCCCCGGTTGGGACATCACCTTCTCTCCCTCCTTCGGCCAGGAACGCGTCATCTCCAGCATCAGTGTGGGCGACGCGCTCAACGAGCGTGTCGACGTGCGCGTCACCCCGCCGCGCAACACGCCGCCGGGCGACTACCTCATCCCTGTCCAGGTACAGGACGACGCAGGGTTCGAGGCGGATGCACTGCTGCTCATAACCATCCGTGGACGCGGGGAGGTGTTCCTCGGCACGGACACCGGCCTGCTCAACGTGGACGCCACGGCGGGAGAGGAAGCCTCCACCAGGTTGCGGCTCACCAACTTCGGCACCGCCGAACTTCTGGAGATCGGCCTGCTGGCGGACGCCCCGCAGGGCTGGGAGGTGACTTTCGAGCCGTCCACCGTGCCGCCGCTGCCTGCCAACAACCAGATAGACATCCCTGTTACGGTCCTGCCGGCAGCCGACGCCATCCCCGGCGACTACCTCGTCACCTTGCGCGCCAACCACCCGGACACGAATGCCTCCCTCGAATTGCGCGTGACCGTGGCCCAGTCCACCATCTGGGGCTGGCTCGGCATCGTCCTTGTCGTGCTGGTCATCGTCATCCTCGGCGCCCTCTTCGTGAGGCTCGGCAGGCGATGAGCACCGCCGGTCCGCTCATAGAAGCCCGCGGGCTTACCAAGCGCTACGGCGGCTTCACCGCCGTGGACGGCATCGATCTGGCCATCGACGAGGGCGAGGTGTTCGGCTTCCTCGGCCCCAACGGCTCCGGCAAGAGCACGAGCATCCTCATGATGCTCGGCCTCACCGAGCCTACCGATGGGACGGTCCGCGTCTGCGGCCACGACCCCTCGCGCAACCCCCTCGCCGTAAAGCGGCAGGTCGGCTACCTTCCCGAGTCCGTCGGCTTCTACGGCGACCTGACCGGCGCGCAGAACCTCCGCTTCACCGCTGAACTCAACGGCATACCGCGCTCCGACGCCGATACGCGCATCGCCGAGTTGCTTGACACGGTTGAGCTCGAGGATGCTGCCGACCAGCCCGTCGTGCAGTACTCGCGCGGCATGCGGCAGCGGCTCGGTCTCGCCGACGTCTTGCTCAAGCAGCCCCGTCTCGTCATCCTGGACGACCCCACGCTCGGCCTAGACCCCGCTGGCATCGTCTGGCTGCTCGGCATCATTGAGGAGTTGAGCGCCCGGCAGGGCATCGCCGTGTTCCTCTCCTCGCACCAGCTGCAGGAGGTGCAGCGCGTCTGCCACCGCGTCGGCATCATGTCCCACGGGAAGATCGTGCTGGAAGGCACCGTCGCGGCGCTGACCGCTCAGACGGACGCGGGGGGCTTCCGCATCACCCTGAAGGTCGAGGGTGCGAACGACGCCCTCGACGCGGCGCTCGCCGCGCTTTCGTCCGTCCGCGACACATCCCGCTCCGGCATCGACGTCGTCATCGAGAGCGATGAGGACGTGCGCGCCGCTGCAGCTGCGACCGTCCACGAGCACGGAGCGCGGCTGCTGGAGATGCGCGCCAACGACCGCACGCTGGAGGACATCTACCTCCGCTACTTCCAGGAGGACGTCGCATGACGGCCCTCTTCTGGAAGGAACTCGCGGACCACTTTGGGCGGCGCAGGTTCGCGCTGCTGCTCGGCCTCGTCGCCCTCGGCCTCGTCTGGGGCGCGTTCGTCGACCTCGGGCAACTCGCTAGGTCCGGGCGGCAATTCTTCTTCCTGGACGTCTTCACCACCACCGCGGGCGTCCCCATCTCCCTGCTGTCGTTCCTCAGCTTCTTCGGACCGGTCATCGGCATCGCGCTGGGGTTCGACGCCATCAACGGCGAGCGCACACAGGGCACGCTGGCGCGGCTCCTCGCGCAGCCGCTCCACCGCGACTCCGTCTACAACGCCAAGTTCCTGGCCGCGCTACTGACGCTCGCGCTGGTCGTCGCGAGCATGATGATCGTCGTCATCGGCCTCACCATGTTCCGCATGGGCATCGCCCCCACCGGCGAGGAGGTCATACGCCTTACCGGTCTCGGCCTCGTCACGACCGCCTACCTCGCCTTCTGGCTCGCCCTCGCCATCACTGCCTCCGTCCTCTTCCGCAATACCGTTACCTCCGCGCTCGCCTCCATCGGCATGTGGTTCGCGCTCGGCTTCCTCATCACCCTGCTCGGAGGCGTTCTCGCCGACCGCATCGTCCCCGAGATCGAGACGACTGACGACGCCGTGCGACACGTTAACGTCGAGTCGTGGGTGAACCGTGCCTCTCCCTCCGGGCTCTATTCCGAGGCCACCGGCATCCTCCTCGACCCTATCGGCGGACGTGCGCTCAACATCTTCACCATCGAGCAGGGACGCCTCGAGGGATTGCTCTCGACACCGGTGTCCGCGGCCCAGAGCCTCCAGCTCGTCTGGCCGCACATCGTCGTGCTCGTCGCGATGGTCGCCATCCTCCTCGCCGCGTCCTACGTCCGCTTCATGCGCGAGGAGATACGCGCCTGACGACCGCTCACTCCCGCCTGCGCCAGCCGTAGACGATAAGCGCGACCCCCGGCACGCCGAAGATGATGGCGGAGAGCACCGCCACGAGCACCTGGCCGCTCTGCGGCTCTGCGATGAGGCCCTCGTCCGCGGCGTCGGACGCTCCCCGGAAAAGCGCGAGCGTCACCCACGCCACCACCAGTACCCACACCACCCCGCCTGCCAACGCAACGCGCCACATCAGGCTTGGTGCCTCACCATCGGGTCGATGGGTACCCGCCCCGTGAGTCCGCACGCCTCCTCGAACAGCGCCGCCGCTGAAAGCAGCGCTTCCTCGTCCGCGCGCGGCGCCATCAGTTGGAGCCCCACGGGCAGCCCGGACGACGTGAACCCGCACGGCACCGAGATCGACGGGCACGACGTGAGCGTCAGCGCGAACGACATCACCAGCCAGCTCACGTACGTCTCGAACCGCACGCCGCCGGCCTCCTCCACGTACCGCTGGTCGACGTCGAACGGCGGAATGAGCACCGTCGGCGACGCGAGGATGTCGTACCGCTCGAAGAACGCCGCCGTGCGGTAATAGAGTGCCCCCCGCGCCGCCTCCGCCCGGTTCACGTCCTCCGCCGACAGCGCCAGTCCGGCCTCGACATTCCAGATGACCTCCGGCTTCAGCAGGTCCCGGTTCGTCTCCAGGTGCTTCCCGTACAGCGCCGCGAACTGCGCCGCCCGCAGCGCCTGGAAGATCGGCTCCGCGTCGTGCAGGTCGGGCGCGTCCTCGTCCACCGACGCGCCGATGCCCTCGAACAGCCGCACGGCGCGAGCGCATATCTCGCGCACCTCTGCGTCCACCGGCGCGATGCCGAGGTCCGGCGAGTACGCGATGCGCCGCGGCGCCGTTGGCGCGTCCACTGCCTCGGTGAACGGCCGTTCCGGGCGCGGCAGGCTGATCGGATCGACGGCCTGCACGCCGCTCGCCTGCGTGTCGAGGAACAGCGCGACGTCGCCCACCGTTCGCCCCATCGGCCCCTCGACCGACAGCCCGGCGAACGGCAACTCCTTCGGTCCGTGCGGCACCCGCCCCGGCGAGGGGCGCAGGCCGACCACCGAGCAGAAGCTCGCGGGGATGCGCAGGCTCCCGCCGAGGTCGCTCCCCGTCGCGAGCCACACCTGTCCCGTCGCGAGTGCGACCGCCGCGCCGCCCGACGACCCGCCGCACGTCATCCGCGTATCCCATGGATTGCGCGTCTTCCCGAACACCTCGTTGAACGTGTTCGCCCCGGCCCCGAACTCCGGCGTGTTCGACTTCGCCAGCACGACTCCGCCCTGCGCCTCGATGTTCTCGACGAGGTAGTCGGAGCGGTCGGGGATATGTTCCGCGTAGATGGGCGATCCCTTCGTGGAGCGCACGCCTGCAACGTCCTTCAGGTCCTTCACGGCGAATGGGAGCCCGTGCAGGTAGCCCGGCGGCGCGTCGTCGGGCGGGCCGGACGCCGTCAGCCGCGCCGCGTGTTCACGCGCCCGCTCCACGGCCAGCGTCGGCAGCGCGTTCACCGCGCCGTCGACTTCCGCGATGCGCTCCACCGCCGCGTCGATCAGCTCCAGCGGCGACACCTCCCGTGCCCCGAGCCGTCGCACGGCCTCCCGCGCCGTCATCCGCACGAGATCATTCACGCCCGCACCGCCCTGTCGTTCCTGCGGAGGCAGGAACCTCGCAGCCGAACAGCCGCGTCATTCCCGCACCAGCGGGAATCCAGGGTGCGCGGGCAGCGCACGCAGGGAAGGGTTGTCATTTCGAGCGGAGCGCAGCGGAGTCGAGAAATCTCTCGGGGTGTCCTCACTCGCGCACCTCGATGCCCGCGCGCTCCTCCGCCAGCATGAACGTCGCGAGATTGTCCCACTCGCCCCAACCCCGGCTGATGCCTTCTTCCATAACCCGCTTCGCCATCGCTGCGAGCTCCATCGGCGCGCCCATCTCCTGCGCGAGGTCCTGGCCGAGGCTCATGTCCTTGTGCGCGAGCCGCAGCGAGAAGCGCGGCGTCTCGAAGTCGCCTGTGAACACCGTGCCCGGTATCTGCTTCAGCAGCGTCTGCTTGCCGAACGCCGCGTCCCACAGCACCTGCAGCATCACGCTCGGCTTCACCCCCGCCTTCACCGCGAGCGTCATCCCTTCCTGCACGACGACGCGCGTCGCCAGCGAGATGGAGTTGTGGACCAGCTTCGCAACTGTCCCCGAGCCGATGGGTCCGACGTAGCTCACGCCTGTGCCGATCGCCTCGAACACGGGTCGCACTGCCTCGAACACCTCCTCGTCGCCGCCCACCATCACCGCGAGCGTGCCCTCCTCCGCCCCGATTGTCCCGCCGCTCACCGGGGCGTCCAGCATGTGCGCTCCCATCGCCTCGATGCGCTCCGCCACCTGCCGTATCCGCGTCGGAGACCCCGTCGACAGGTCGGCGTACACCGAGCCCGGCTGCAGTCCCTGTATGAGCCCCTCCGCCCCCAGCGCGACCTCCTCCACCTCCGCCGGTCCCGGCAGCGACGTCAGCACCACCGGTGCCTGCCGCGCAACCTCCACCGGCGTCGGCGCCCATGTCGCGCCCATCTCCCGGTGCGGCGCTGTCTTCGCCTCGTCGATGTCGTTGACGATGAGCTCGTGCCCAGCTTTCAGCAGGTTCGTGGCCATGGGCCCGCCCATGTTTCCGAGGCCGATGAATCCGATGCGCATGACTGCCTCCCCTTCTCCGCCTCATGGCGTGCAACGCACCATGTGCGCCGCCGGGCAGTCTAGGCCGCGCCCTCCTGGGGGTCAACGCGCCTGCTGTTATGGAGTGAGCGTTGGAAGCAGCAGGTGGAGCCGAACCCCGGCCGATGTCGATTTCCGCTGACATAAGGCAGACAATGGCCATCTATCACTCTGTTTATGCTATGCTTGGCGCTGCTTTTCGCAAGATTGATGCCCTTGGATGGAGAGCCTTTGGCTACGGCGAACACAACGCACGGAAGAGGAGGAGTCCCATGAATGCAACCCATGAGCGCGGTCGACTCGGAGGAGCACGTTGGTGGAGACTCTTGCTTGCAGCGGTGCTCTCCGTTGTGTTGGGTGCCCTGATCGCCGGCTGCGGCAGTGACGAACCGACAGCGACTCCCGTACCAGCGCAACCGACGCCAACACCTGTACCCCAGATCCAATTCCCCGAACGTGAGATCGAATGGATAGTGGGATGGCCGGCTGGAGGCGGGTTTGACTTGGCCGCCCGCACCATCGGGGACTTCATGGGCGAGGAACTGGGCGTCGACGTTGTGGTACGTAACCACACCGGCGCTGGCGGCAGGCGCGCGGTCGACGCGGTCCGGAGAGGCGCGGCTGATGGCTACACCATCTCCATCATGAACATGCCCATGCAGTTGATGGCAGAGAAACTGGATCCTGCCGGAGCTGACTTCGAAGGCTTCCAGTGGATCGGCCAGGCGGTACGTCAGGAGAATATCGTGACGGCGCCAAAGACCGCGTCATTCAACACTCCCGAGGAGGTAGCAGCGGCTGAGCCGCGCATCTGCATGCCGGGGCTTGCCGGCCATAACTTCCTCGTTGCGGCCGTCTCGACAGAGGTCATGGGCATCCCGTGGAAAGTCGTCTCCGGCTTCGCGGGAGGCGCGGACACGAGGGCGGCCATGCTTCGGGGGGAGTGTGACATCTCGTGGACCGTCGCGAACCCGCAGGTTGTCGCCTCGATCTCCCCTGAGGACGACTTCAAGGGTTTGTGGGTCTACTCGGATGAACGGCTTGACTGGGCTCCCGACACCCCAACGGTTGCTGAACTGGGCTACCCCGAGCTTGGCGGCCCGAAGCTGTTGAACAGTGGACTGGTGGCTGCACCGGCTGGAACACCGTCTGAGATAGTGAAACTGATCGAAGACTCCTTCCAGAGGGCTCTGTTGGACCCGGACGTTGTTGCCCGGCTGAGGGAAGGAGGCATGGAGGTCCTGCCGATGTCCGGCCAGGCGACGGACGAGGCGGTCGGAGGCATGGATGCCCTGCTGACCGAGTTCACCGATGTGGTGAAAGCTCGACAGGAGGCGCAATAGGGGTGGTGCTGCCGTTCAGAAGACTTCCGGAACGCCTCGCAGCGGACTGAGCTTGAGGTAGGTTCGGTATGATTGAGGCGTTCCTGGAAGGACTGGCGCAGCTGGGCCAGCCGGCGGCGATTGCGGCCATCGTCGCCGGCACCATCGTCGGGGTGTTGTTCGGCGCGATACCCGGCCTTGGCAGCGTCATAGCCATGGCCGTCCTGCTTCCGTTCACGTTCGGTTGGGACGCCTACATTGCCATGTTCCTGTTCGCAGGGATATTTGGCACAGCAAGCACTGGCGGCGCCATCCCTGCGATCCTGCTGAACACCCCGGGCACTATCGCGAACGTGTGTACAACGCTCGACGGTCACCCCATGGCGAGGCGTGGCGAAGCAGGAAGGGCTTTGGGCCTCGCCGCGATGGCTTCGGGATTGGGCACGTTCTTCAGCATCATCGTATTGGCGATGCTGCTCCCCGCGGCGAAGCTGCTGATCCTGGCCTTCGGCTCACCTGAGTTCTTCTGGCTGGTCATCCTGGGGCTGGTCGCCGTGACGTTGGCTTCCAGGGACAATGTGGTCAAGGGGCTCGCGGCTGGGGGTGTGGGGATACTGCTGAGCTTGATCGGCCTGAGCCTGGTCTTCGGTCAGGTCAGGTTCGCCTTGGACAGCGAGTTCCTCTACGACGGACTGCCGGTTGTGCCGCTCGTCGTCGGCTTCTTCGCCTTGAGCGAGCTCATGGTGTACACCTCACGGGGCGGTTCCATCGCTAAGGTGGGGGAGGGGTTGGCGCAGCCGGGGATCCGGCAGACCGTGGGTGGAGCGATGGAAGTGTTCCAGTACAAGCGCGTGCTCCTGCGGGGGTCCATCATTGGAACCGTGCTGGGCGCTGTACCGGGTGTGGGTGGTGCGGTTGCCAACTTCCTCGCCTACACCACAGCCAAGCAGGCGTCGAAGACGCCGGAGCTGTTCGGCACCGGGTACCCGGGCGGCATCGTTGCGTCTGAGTCCGCCAACGATGCGAAAGACGGTGGGATCCTGCTGCCCACGCTGACGTTCGGCATACCGGGGAACGTCGAGATGGTGATTCTGATGGGGGCCTTCGTTCTCCACGGGATAACCCCCGGACGACAGTTGCTGGTGCATAACCTGGATATCGTCTGGGCAATCATCCTTGGAGTCATAGCCGCCCAGATACTGACGACGATTATCGTGGTGAGCGGCGGCGGGTTCCTGGCCAAGATAAGCCTGATCCCGGTCCGGTATCTGGCCCCCATCGTGGCTGTCGTGTCGTTCCTCGGTGTCTACGCCATCCGCAGCAATCCCTGGGACCTGTTGCTCGCGGTCGTTGCGGGATGCATCGGCTATCTGATGCGAAGGGCAGGGTTCCCGCTCATCACGTTTGTGATTGGCTTCGTTCTGGGCAACACGGCAGAGAGGTCGTTCGTGCAGTCCCTGCAGGTTTCGGAGGGAAGCTACGCCATCTTCTTCTCCAGCCCAATCTCCATCGTGATCATCATCACCATCCTCATCTTTGCCGGCTCCCCGCTGATCAAGTACTGGTACGAGAGATTCACGGCCATGAGAAAGGCGAAGCTGGCAAGCCGATGAAGAACGTCCAGCCCGCTGTGCTGATAGTGAACATACTCCTGCTCGTTCTGGCGGGCACGATAGTCATCGCGTCGCTGCAGTACGACTTTCGCCAACGGATCGTGCCGCTGGTGATCGGCATCCCGACGCTCGTTATGCTCGTGGCGATACTGCTGAGCGATTTCTCGCCCAGGCTGAACCGGATACTGGCCATGGCGAGCCTGGGCAGTCTGCAGGACGCACTCAACGAAGACATCGCCGCAAGCTGGTCGCGTATCTTTGTGATTGCCGGTTGGCTGGTCGCACTGAGCATCGCTCTGTTCGTGTTCGGCTTCTATGTGATTGTTCCGCTGTTCCTGTTTGCATTCTTCCTGGTGGAGGCGAAGACTCCCGCCGTCATTGCGGTTCTGGCGAGTCTCGTGATCTCTGCGGTGCTCTACGTTGCGTTTCCCTACACCCTGGGTATCGAGATATGGCCGGGCATCACGCCGAAAGTCATGCACGGCGTATTCGGAGGAGGGTTGATTCCAGTGCTCTAGGTTGGACTGCGGCTGACGGAACGGTCCGTCCATAGGGGAAGAGAGGCGAACATGGCAGGCATCGTCGACGCTGACACGCACATCATCGAACCCGCGGATATCTGGACAGAGATCCCTGAAGCGATGCACGCGCGGAGACCGATACCCGTTTCGGTTCCCACGGATACGCTCTACAAGGAGAGCAATGCGTTCTGGCTGATCGATGGAAACATTATCCCCAAGCCCGGCGGACGCGGCGGCATCTTCCTCCACACGCCTTCCCTGGCTGTGCGGGAACAGAAGCGCGATGACATTCCACTGGGGGTCAGGGAACTGACGGACCCGCTGGCCCGTGTGGCCGAGATGGACAAACTGGGGATCGATATCCAGGTCGTCTATCCGACCTTGTTCATCATCTACCTGACGGACGACCCCCAGCTCGAGGTTGCTCTCTGCCAGGCCTACAACCGGTGGATGGCTGAGGCCTGCCGCGAGACCCAGGGGCGCATCAGGTGGATAGCGGTGCTGCCCTTGCGTTCCATCGAGGCTTCGATACAGGAAGTGGGGTTTGCCAGGGAGAACGGCGCGGTCGGCGCTCTGTTCCGGGGCATCGAGAAGGACCTCTCTCTGGCTGACCCGTACTTCTACCCGATCTATCGAGAACTGGAGCAGGCTGACCTCCCCGCGTGCGTGCATACGGGAGCCGGGTGCCCGGCCTGGACGAACATCACGGATGTCGCGCTCAGCGCGACCTTCCCGCACGTGAGGTCGTTGCCCATCTTCGGCTTCCGCGACATCGTGGCGAACAGGGTCCCCGAACGCTTCCCCACGCTGCGGTTCGGTTTCATCGAAGCAGGCGCCTCCTGGGTTCCCTACCTGCTGCACCAGTTGCACCGGTGGGCGAGAACCCCCAAGGAAGAATGGGGGCCGCAGCTCTTTCGTGACTACCGCCTGTTCGTCGCTTGTGAGGCGGACGAGGACATCCCCTACCTGATAAGCCACATCGGGGAAGACAACATCGTCATCGGGTCCGACTATGGTCACCAGGACCCGTCCGAGGAGCGCCAGATGGAACAGGCGGTCCGCGGTCGCGGCGACCTTTCCCCGGCGGTGGCGGACAAGATCCTCTGCGAGAACGCTCGCCGCCTGTATGCGTTGCCGTTCGAGTAGGAACACGGAGGCCGCACGGTCTGACAGTGGCTGGCGAGGGAGGCATCATGGATAACGTGGGCGTTGTCGGGGTCGGCAAGATGGGCGGCGCGATGGCAAGGAATCTGTTGAAGAACGGATATCCCGTCACCGTCCATGACGTCGTTGCATCGTCGGTTGATGCGCTGGTGGAGGACGGTGCACGCAGGGCAGGCAGTCCGAAAGAAGTTGCCGAGTCCAGCGACGTGATCGTCGTCATGGTGATCAATGACAGACAGACGATAGATGTCGTCACAGGCGATGACGGCATCCTTGACGGAGCGAGACCCGGAATCACCGTGGTTCTGTGTAGCTCGCTTCGGCCGACCACGGTAACCAGCTTGGGCGCGTTGGCGGAGGCTAAGGGTGTCAGCGTGCTGGACGCGCCGGTTACGGGGGGCGAACGAGGAGCGATCGACGGGACGCTCGCGTTTCTCGTGGGAGGCGATGAAGGGGCGATAGAGCGGGTGATGCCGGTTCTCCGGGCTATGGGCGAGCACATCGTTCATGCCGGGCCGCTCGGGACCGGCGAGGTTGTGAAGAACGTCAACAACGTCCTGCTGTGGACGACGCTCGCTGCTACCCGTGAGGCTCTGCGTTTCGCCGGTGAGCATGGCATGAGCCCTGAGGCGGTGAGAGACGCCCTGCAGTTCTCTCCCGGCTACAACCGTTGGGTCAAGGATTGGGGAAGCCTGGGGCCGACGCCGTGGGTGCACAAGGACCTCGAAACGACGATCGCGATCGCGAACGTCCACAACGTCCAGATGCCCATCGCGGCGCTCTGCTTCGAGCTCTTGAAGGACTGGCCGTCGGTCAGGATGGACTAGGAGTTGCTTGTGGGAGGGTTC
Source organism: Dehalococcoidia bacterium (assembly GCA_965220655.1). Taxonomy (GTDB): domain Bacteria; phylum Chloroflexota; class Dehalococcoidia; order Lucifugimonadales; family Australimonadaceae; genus Bin16. The sequence goes on from CBDCQO010000011.1 coordinate 154,277, forward strand.
GCTGAAGTGGCCGCGCGGGAGAGCTGAGGAGGCGCGTTATGACTCAGATAATCGATGCTGACACGCACATCGCTGAACCACCGCAGATGTGGGAACACCTGGACCCGGATTTCTACGACCGGAGACCAGTGCTCATCCAGATTCCCGGCGACACCGTCTATGGCCACTTCAACGCCATGTGGCTCATCGACGGCAAGATCGTGCCCAAGGCGGCAGGCCGGGCCAGCAACATCCTGGTCACGCCCACGCTCCAGGACTTCGTACAGAAGAACCTGGACGTCACGTCGCGCGACATGACCGACATGGACCTCCGTTACAGCCACATGGACTTCATGGGCACGGATGTTCAGGTCATCTACCCGACGCTCTTCCTGGCGTGGCTCACAGACGATCCCACCCTGGAGGCGGCCTTGGCGCAGGCCTACAACCGCCACTTGGGTGGGATATCAGACCGCTCGGAAGGGCGCATCCGTTGGGCATTGGTTCCCCCGCTGCGGGACATCGACGCCACGATCCGCGAGATGCACTTCGGCGCCGAACACGGAGCCGTGGGCCTCTTCTTCCGTGGCATCGAGAAGGACCTGATGCTGGACGACCCCTACTTCTTCCCCGTGTACGAGGAAGCCCAGTCGCTGGGCCTGACCATCTGCGTGCACCAGGGACAGGGTGCGCCGGCCCTGAACAATCTGGTCGACATCCGCCGCAGCTCCAGCTTCACCCACGGTCGACTGCCGCCCCTGTCGGCCTTCCGCAACCTCGTCGCGAACAGGATCCCGGAGGAGTTCCCCAGGCTGCGTTTCGGGTTCATCGAGACGGGAGCTTCGTGGGTGCCCTTCGTCTTCCACTGCCTGCGCACCCTGTCGACTGAGGAGCCGTGGCGATGGGGCCCCCGGTTGTTCGAGCAGTACAACATGTGGGTCTCCTATGAGGTCGATGAAGACCTCCCGTACCTCGTGGACTACATCGGAGAGGACCACATCGTCGTTGGAACGGACTACGGGCATCACGGGAGAGAAGGCGTGATCGCTGACCCCTCGGCGCAACTGCACATGGTGAAGACCCTGCGCTCACGGGAAGAGTACCCCTCGGCGCTGGTGGACAAGCTCCTGTCTGACAATCCCCGTGGGCTCTACGGGATATAGTCGCGCCAACTGGGCCGCGCCCCTGTGAGGGTCAACGATTCCCTCTCCTGAGGGAGAGGGGTAGGGTGAGGGCCCCTTGGGGGTGGTATGGGAAGGGGACTGGTGTAGGGGCATCCCTTGTGGGTGCCCTCTGGACTGTGACACCCGCCTCTTACGCGGTCACCCCCGCGTCCGCTACGCTGGTTGTATGACCGCCGCCCACGCAGCACCCATAACCGCATCTATAGCTCCCGCTTCAGCTATAGACAGAACCTATGGCTCTGGCGCGAAACTTTGTTTTCGTTGCGCGCCTTGGCCCCTTGGTCGTGGGAAGCAGGCCACGGCCTTGCAAACACCATCGACCAAGGGGACCAAGGCGCGCAGAGGGAACCCTTGATTTACTCGTAAGTGACGACCAAGAGGCTCAGATTTGGGGCTGGTTGAACTCCTTGATCAGGCCGGTTGCCCGGTTGACGCGTCGCGCATAGCATGGCCGGGTTCGTGAGATTCTGACAGGAGCGGAGCGAGGACATGGTAGACAACATCAGGGTCGGCATCATCGGCGGCAACGTGAACGGCTGGGCTGGGCGCGCCCACATGCCCGCGATGGCGGCGGGCATCCCCGGCGTCGAGCTCGTCGCCGTCTCCACCACACGGCAGGAGTCGGCCGACGAGGCCGCGGCGAAGTTCGGCGCGAAGTACGCCTACGACAACCACCACGACCTCCTCGCGAACCCGGAGGTCGACGTCGCGGCTGTCGCGGTCAAGCTGCCGACTCACTACGAGCTGACGAAGGACATCATCGCGGCGGGCAAGCACGTCTACACCGAGTGGCCGCTCGGCACGACGACCGAACAGGCCGAGGAGATGACGGACCTCGCTGCCGCGGCGGGCGTTCGCACCTGCGTCGGACTCCAGTCGCGCCACTCCGCCCAGTATGCGGAGATACGGAGACTCATCGAGGCCGGCTCGATCGGGGACGTGCTCAGCGTCAGCCTCGTCCAGTTCGCCAGCGGTGCGCTCTCCCGCCCTTCCGGCCGCATCTGGATGCGCGACGCCGAAGCCCATGCCAACACCCTCAGTATCACGTTCGGCCACGCCATGGACGGCCTCATCGCCATGCTCGGCCCCGCGCACAGCATCGCCTCCGCCGTCACCACGCAGACGAAGGAATGGACGGCCTCCGACACCGGCGAGAAATTCTCCGTGACCTCACCCGACAACGTCCTCGTGAGCGGAGCGCTGGCGAACGGCGCGGCGTTCTCGGTACACATCGCGTCCGTCGCCGCGATCGGCACCGGCCACAGCATGCAGATACACGGCTCGCGCGGCACGATCACCCTCGACTCTCCCAGTTCCACGCACATCAGCGCGGGTGAACTGCGCGTGGCCCTGGATGGCGAGACTGACCTCCGCACGGTGATTCCCCCGCAGGACGAATGGGTCACCGCCGCCGGGCTGAAGGACTCACCGGTGAACATCGGCAAGCTCTGGGCTTCCTATGCCGACGCCATCCTCAACGACCGCGAGTTCCACCCGGACTTCGCCGACGCCGTCGAGCACCACCGCCTCATGGATGCCGTCCAGCGCGCGTCGGACACCGGCCGGATGCAAGAGGTCTGATCAACGGCAACTACGCAAGGGTAACCAGGTGACGACGAAACGCGGCGAGCGAGCGGGGGCCTCGCAGGTGCGGGCCCTGCGGAACATCCTCGACATGGAGGCGGCCAACGGCTTCGCGGACAGGGCCGTCGCCGGCGGGCTCGACCGCTTCCTCGAGACGCTCCGTGGACAGGCGACCGCGGACCCGGCGCTCAGATCGCTGGACGAGCGCGGCCTCCTCTCCGTTGTCTACGCCGAGTTTGATGCCGTGCGCCGCGAGCGCTGGGTGGACGAGGTACGCCGCTTCCTTGGCGACCGCCCCTCGCCCCGCCCGGCCAAACGCGCTGCGCCGCCCCCGGAGCCGCAACCCACTCCGCCGGCTTCGGACCCGCTCGACGTGCCGTTGAGCGCCTTGCGGAGTGTCAACCGCCCGCAGGCCGATGCCATCCGACGCATGCTCATCAGGCGGCGCATGCTCACGACCCCGGCCCCCACCGTCCGCGACCTCCTCTACCTCTTCCCTCTGCGCCACGTCGACCGCAGAGAGCGGACCGCCGTCGCCAGACTGCGCGTGGGCGAAGAGCAGACCGTCGAGGCCGTGCTCTGGGAGGCGTACGAAGTGCGGCTCGGACGCGGCGGGCGTATCCGGGCCACCGAGGCGGTCGTCGGGGACGACACAGGCAACATCCGCGTCATCTGGTGGGGCAACCCGTGGATCGCGCAGCAGCTGAGAAAGGCCATCGCTGCAACGGCGCATACACCGAGCGGCGTCCCCCGCGTCGTGCTCAGCGGCAAGGTGACGCTCTTCAAAGGCAAGAAACAGATGGAGTCGCCGGAGTGGGAGTTGGCGGGGAGCGCCGCGGTTCCCGGCCTGCACACGGCGGGCCTCGTGCCATTCTATCCGTTGGTTGCCCTCCCACCGACTCTGACCGCCAAGAACAGGCGCATACCGCCTCAAAAGATGCGCGAGATCGTGCGCGAGGCGCTGGACAGCACGAAGAACGGCGGGGGCAGCCTCGGCCTCCCGGACCCGCTGCCGGACGCCGTGCGCGAGGACGTGGGCCTGCTCGCGCTCGCCGAGGCCATCGAGCGGGCGCACTACCCGGACTCCGAGGATGTGAAGGAGCAGTCGCGGCGGCGGCTCGCCTTCGACGAATTCCTCGCCATCCAGCTTCGCGTGGGCATGGAGCGCAACTACACCTCCACCCAGGAGGGCATAATCCTTCCGGCCTCCCCCCCGATGGTGGAGTCGTTCATCGCGTCGCTCCCGTTCGTCTTGACGCAGGGGCAGCGCGTCGCGCTCGACGAGGCGATGCAGGACGTGTCGAGCGGCAGCAGGCCGATGAGCCGCCTGCTGCAGGGAGACGTGGGCTCCGGCAAGACCGTGGTCGCCGTTGCGATGCTGCTCGCCGCCGTGTCAGGCGGCTACCAGGGCGCGATGATGGCCCCCACCGAGGTGCTCGCGGAGCAGCACTTCCTCAACGTCCGACGCCTGCTCGGCGGACCGGAGCACTCCCTGGAGAACCCGGACTGGTTCTCCGCTGTGCTGGAAGGCGGGAAAGAACCCGTGACCGTAGCCCTCCTCACGGGCAGCACACGGGCCGGTCCCCGGCGCGAGATACTCAGGATGGCGGAGGACGGCTCGCTGGACCTGCTCATCGGCACGCACTCCCTCATCCAGAAACAGGTCGCGCTGCCGAACCTTGCCCTCGCCGTGGGCGACGAGCAGCACCGCTTCGGCGTCCTCCAGCGCGAGGCGCTCCGCGGCAAGAGCGTCGTCGGCGAGCCGCACCTGCTCTTGATGTCCGCTACGCCCATCCCGCGAACGCTCGCGCTCACGTTGTACGGAGGCTTGGAGATCTCCACGATGCGCGAGCTCCCCGCGGGACGCCAGGAGATACTGACGCGCAGCGTCGACCTCTCCCGCGCCCGCGATGCCGAGGACTACCTGCTGACGCAGGTGCGCGAGGGACGCCAGTGCTTCGTCGTCTACCCCCGCATCGACGACGCGGACGACCGCTATAGCGGCATCGATGACGACGACGATGCCACGGACGAGGACTCCGACCTCATCCCTGAGTCGGCGGCGCTCCCTCCGCTCACCGCGGTCGCCGAGTACGAGCGCCTGCGCTCCACTACGCTCGCGAACGCGCGCGTCGGCCTCCTCCACGGGCGGATGCCGCTCCCGGAGAAGCAGGCCGTCATGGACGCATTCCGGGCCGGGGAGATCGACGTGCTCGTCTCGACGCCCGTCATCGAGGTCGGCATCGACGTGCCGAACGCCACCGTGATGATGGTACAGAGCCCCACACGGTTCGGCCTCGCCCAGCTTCACCAACTCCGGGGGCGCGTCGGGCGCGGCGCGCACCGCAGCTACTGCTTCCTCGTCGCGGAGTCGGAGGAGGAGACGTTCCAGCGCCTGAGCGAGGCGCGGCAGCGCAGAGTCGCGAACGGCGACGACTGGCGGGAGGTCGAACAGTGGTTCCGCGCTGCCCTCGCGCAGGCTGAAACGAGCAGGGAACGGCTGAACGTACTCGTGCGCACGAACGACGGATTCGAGATCGCGGAGGCCGACCTCGAGATGCGGAGCCAGGGCGACTTCTTCGGCACGCGCCAGTCCGGCGTCGCCCCGGTCAGGATGGCGCGCCCTGACGACCGCGACCTGCTCGACGCGTCAAGAGAGCACGCAGGACGCATCCTCGATGCCGACCCGGAGCTGCGCACGCTCTCCGGCCTGCGGGACGCCGTCGACCGCCTCACTGCCGCCGTGACGGACGAGATGGCATAATGCCCGCGATGCGTGTCAGCAAGATGGAATGGCGGGGCGTCCGCGTCCCCCTGCGGCAGCCCGAGCTTGCCCTGGACCCGTCCAAGGCAGGCCGCAACGCGCTGCTCATCTGGATGCACATGGACAACGGACTCGTGGGGGTCGGCGAGGCAGCCACCGCCGGACCGGGCCGACCGCCGCGCATCGCCGACCTCGCCTCGCTCCTGCACGACCTCGCACCTTCTGCGCTCGGCCTGCACCCCGCCGTCGCCTTCGACATCCTCTCCGCGCTCGCCCCTCCCGGCGCGACCGGCAACGCCCTCCGCTTCGGGCTGGAGACCGCCGCCTTCGACGCGATGGGCAAGAACGCCGGACGCCCCGTGACCGACCTGCTGGGCGGTGTCATCGACTGGACCCCGATGGTGGGGCTGCTCGATTTCCTCCCGCCGGACGAGGCTGCGGAGCAGGCCCGCGCGGCAGTGGAGGACGGCTACGAGTGCGTGAAGGCGTCGCTGGGTGCGCGGGATGCTGCCACGGACGTCGAGATCGTGCGGGCCATCCGCCAGGCCATCGGTGACGACATCACCCTTCGCGCCGACGCGGACGAAGGCTGGACCACGGAGCGCGCCATCCACACGGTGGAACGCCTCGCTCCCTTCGACCTCGACTTCGTGGAGCAGCCGGTTATCGCGGAGGACATGAGCGGCCTGGCCCGGATACGCGGCGTCTCCCCGGTGCCCATCGCAGCGGACGAGGCCGTCGGCGTGATGAACGACGCGGTCAAAGTGGTGGACGCAGAGGCGGCGGACGTGCTGGTGGTGAAAGCCGCGCAGGCGGGCGGCATCCGCGCCGCACAGGCCATCATGGCCTACGCCGCGAAGAACGGGTTGCGCAGCACGGTGTCCGCGTCGTTGGAGACGGGCGTCGGCATCGCGGCGGGGCTGCATCTCGCCACCTCGCTTGGCAAGGCCGCCCCGGCAAGCCTCGGTGGGGGTGCGCGGCTGGAAAACGATCTGCTCACGAAGCCGCTCGTGCCCGTGCGTGGGCACATCACTGTGCCACACCTCCCCGGTCTCGGCGTCGAGGTCGATCAGGACGCGGTGGACCACTACGCCACTGAGGTAGCCGGCGTTATCGCAGGTTAGACCACGCGCCCCTCGTGGGCCGTGCCTCTGCTATCATTTTCGACGGCCCGCCGGAAGCCTCCGGCTGGGCCAGTCTATCGAGAGGGCAGCGATGAAACTCCACGAATACCAGGCCAAGCAACTGCTGGCCGCGTACGGCGTCCCCGTGCCGGAGAACTACGTTGCGTTGTCGGGTGCCGAAGCTGCCGCGGCTGCTGATCGGCTCGGCGGCACAGGCGTCGTCAAGGCGCAGGTGCACGCGGGTGGTAGAGGCAAGGCAGGCGGCGTGAAAGTCGCGTCCAGCCCGGCGGAAGCCGCGGAGATCGCCGAGTCGCTCATCGGTTCGACGCTCGTGACCTTCCAGACGGGACCGCAGGGCGTGCCCGTCCACAAGGTGCTCGTCGAACAGACGATGGATATCGATCGTGAGCTCTACCTGAGCATCACCACGGACGGCGGACGGCGGCGCCCCGTCGTCATCGCGTCCGCTGCGGGCGGCATGGAGATCGAAGAAGTCGCGCAGACCGAGCCCGAGAAGGTGCTCACCGAGCCCATAGACCCGGCCATCGGTTTCCAGCCGTTCCAGGGACGCAGGCTGGCTGCGGGACTCGGCCTTCCTCCTGCGCAGATACGCCCGTTCTCCGCCCTCGTTGACGCGTGCTACCGCGCCTACGCGGAGAAAGACTCCGGGATGATTGAGATCAATCCGCTCGTCCTCACGACTGGCGGCGAGTTGCTCGCGCTCGACGCCAAGATGAACCTCGACGACGACGCGCTCTTCCGCCACAAAGCCGAGTCCGAACTGCGCGACACCACCCAGGACGACCCGCTCGAGGTCGAGGCATCCGAGGCGGGCATCGCCTACGTGAAGCTGGATGGCAACGTCGGCTGCATGGTCAACGGGGCGGGGCTCGCGATGGCGACGATGGACACCGTCAAGTTCGCGGGCGCCGAGCCTGCCAACTTCCTCGACGTAGGTGGCGGAGCGGCAGAGGAGAAGATCAGCCAAGCCATCCTCCTCATGCTCTCCGATCCGAACGTTGAGAAGGTGCTCGTCAACATCTTCGGCGGCATCCTCCGCTGCGATATCGCAGCACGCGGGATCGTCGATGCTTACGGCAAGGCCGACCGGCAGCCCACGCTCGTCGTGCGGATGCTCGGCACCAACGTGGACGAAGGCAAACAGATCCTCGCCGAGTCGGGACTGACGGCAACGATGGTGGACACTTTGGAAGAGGCGGCGGCGGCCATCAAGGGATAACGGAGCAAGAATGAGCATCCTGGTGAACGAGAACACGCGCCTGCTGGTGCAGGGCATCACGGGACGCGAGGGCAGCTTCCACGCGGAGCGCTGCAAAGCGTACGGGACCAACCTCGTGGCGGGGGTGACGCCGGGCAAGGGCGGCGAGACCGTTCTGGACGGCGTGCCGGTCTTCGACAGCGTGCGCGAGGCCGTAAACGAGACCGCCGCGAACGTGGCGCTCATCTTCGTGCCGCCACCGTTCGCGGCGGACGCCATCCTGGAATCGGCCGACGCGGGAGTCCCGCTGGTCGTCTGCATCACGGAGGGCGTCCCTGTCCGGGACTCCACCATGGTCATGCGCTACCTGGAAGGCAAACCGGTGCGCCTGCTCGGCCCGAACTGTCCCGGCCTCATCACTCCCGGTGCGAAGGCGAAGGTCGGCATCATGCCGGGCAACATCCACTTGCCCGGTAAGGTCGGCGTCGTCTCCCGCAGCGGGACGCTGACCTACGAGGGCGTCGACCAGCTCACGAAGCGCGGCATCGGCCAGTCCACCTGCGTCGGCATCGGCGGCGACCCCGTCTCCGGTACCGGCTTCGTGGACGTGCTCGCGATGTTCAACGACGACCCGGAGACCGAGGCCATCGTCATGATTGGCGAGATCGGCGGGACCAAGGAGCAGGAGGCCGCCGCATTCATCAGGGAGAACGTCCGCAAGCCCGTCGCGGCGCTCATCGTCGGGCAGACGGCCCCGCCGGGCCGCCGCATGGGCCACGCGGGCGCGGTCATCACCGGCAAGGCGGCGCTCGCGTCAGAGAAGATGCGCGCGCTGGAGGAGGCCGGCTGCCACGTCATCCCGACCCCGGCTGACATCGGCGCAACCGTTGCCGACATGCTTGCCTGAACGTCAGAGGAGGGTTTTGCTGCGTGTACCGTAGAGGGGGTCCGGAGGGGCTTACCCCTCTGCCGGGCTGAGAGGAAGCGGAAGCACTCGGCATGATGGCACAAGAGCGGCAGACGACGAGGTGCGGAGTGATGCTTGCGGAAGAGCGTCGTCACTATGGTGTACGTAGGCGCTCGAAGCGTTCGGGCCCACTGCTCCCGGAGCATCTGCTCGCCCGGCTGTGGCGCGCGAAAGAGGGACGCTCGCTCCGGACGGTGGACGGCAGACGCGTGAAAGTGCTGTACGCAGGCCGCCCCGCGCCGGGTCACGGACCCGACTTTCAGGATGCGGTCGTTCACATGGATGGCGAGCGCGCATCGGGCAACGTGGAACTGCACCGGCGGCCCTCGGACTGGCGCGCGCATGGACACGATGCAGACCCCGCCTACGACGACGTCATGCTGCACGTCGTCGCACAGGCGGACGAAACAGGTCCCGACCTCCCGCTCGCGGAACTGAGCCGATTAGGGACGCGCGAAGCACTCGAGCCTCCGCTCATGGCCCGGCTCGCCCGCGCCTCGTCCGCCCAGTTTCGGGAGATGCTCGTGGGCTCCGGCATGGCCCGCTTCCGTGAACGCGTCCAGACCGCAGTTCACCGTATCGAGGAGGCCGGGGCGGAGCAGGCGCTGCACGAGACAGTCTTCGATGCGCTCGGCTATGCGGAGAATCGCATGCCCTTCCGCTGGCTCGCGCGGGCTATTCCTGAATCGGAACTGCGGTGGCTGGCAATCAACCTTCCTCCTGACGAGCTCTCCGCAGCCTTGGAACGCACACTGCTCGATGCCTCAGGACTCGACGACGAACCGCATGCCCCTGCGGGAGAGCGTCCTTCCTGGAAGACAGCAGGTGTGCGTCCCGTGAACCACCCTCGTCGGCGCATCCGCGGAGCGGCGGTGCTGCTTGCCCGCGCTGCGACGGAAGGCCTGCTGGCCCGCTGCGAGCGCATGGCCACTGAAGGACATGTGGTGCTGGAGCGGTTGTTCGTCGTGGACTCCCCGGGCGGAGCGCTCATCGGCACGGGCCGTGCGCGGGAGGTCGTGGTGAACGCTGTCCTGCCGCTGCTTGCGGCAACGGGCAACTCCGATGCCGAGGCTCTGTTCCTGCGGTATCCCTCGCTGCCGGAGAACTCGCTCGCCCGGGAGGCGCGGCGTCTCACTGGAGCGCAGGGCATGCGCCTGTCCGCATGCGAGCAGTTAGGGCTCTTGCGGCTCTACCGGGGCAGCATCGCGGAAGGTTGACCCGCGGCTGCTATGCCGCGTACACGAGCCGCAGCCAGCGCAGCGCATAGCGTGGCACGAACGAGAGCAGGCGGAACAGGCCTGCTGCCACAAGCGCAGCGACGACTCCGACAGCAGCCCCCCCCAGCACATCGGTGGGGTAGTGCACCCCGGCGTAGACCCGCGCGAACCCCCAGCAGAACGCCAGCGCGTAGAGCACGCCGCCCAGCCGTCGGTGCCTCAGGAAGACCGCTGTGGCCAGTGCGAAGCCGACCGATGCCGTGTTCGAAGGGAACGACGGGTCCGTCGGCGCGTAGAAGAGCAGCGTGAGATCGTTGTCCACGAACGGTCGTGGCCGGTCGACGATACCGTTGATGATCGTCGTGATGGCGTTGGCGCCGCCGATCCCTCCTGCGGCGATCATCGTCGTGATCTGATTCTGTGGGCGCGTCTCGTGTGTACCTGTCATCCAGAGGGCGACGAGCAACAGGCTCCCCGCTACCGGAACGAAGTAGTCGCTCACCAGCACGTTCATCAGCCAGTCGAACAGTGCAACGTTCCCCACACCCGCATTCAGGAACCGGACGATCGCGCCGTCCATCAGCGTGAGCCCCCGAACGTTGCCCGTATACGCGCTGCAAGCGCCCGGGCGAATGTTGTGTGCTCCAGCCACGTGAGCCCTGCAGGCGGCCAGCGCTCTTCAGTGGGATCCCAGCCGTGGGAAGCCCCCCACCGGTGATTGACGATGGACGACACGCCGAGCTGAACGAGGAGGGATGCCGTTGCTGCCAGGGCGAACCACCGTGCCTGCTCGACGCCGTCCAGGCCGGCCCCCGTATCGGGGAGGTTGCGGTCTTCGCTGACGAAGAACCACGCGAATGCCCCGATCACGATGAGTGCGGAGCAGACCTTCGTTGCGCCCGGCCAGCGCCGCAGGATCACGATTCCCCTCAGCCCGTTGCTGACTGCAGCGTACTGCGCCACCCCAAGCGTACTGAGGGCAACCCACAGGGCGTACGCGGCCTCGAAATCGGACATTCCGGAAAGTTATGCCCCGAGTAATGCCTTGGGTTGCACGGGCGTGCACTCGTGCAGATACGAAGGGTTCTGTCCGCGCACGATGGGGAAGTAGAGCTCCTGGAGGCGCTGTGTCACCGGCCCTACGCCACCGTTGCCGACCGGGCGGTGGTCCACGGAGCCGACGCCCTGCACGTGTGCAGCGGTGCCGGAGAGGAACACCTCGTCCGCCGTGTACAACTCGCTGCGGTCCACGAGCCTCTCCTCCACCTTCATCCCCAGTTCGTCCTGCAGGAGCGTAATCACGGTGTCGCGTGTGATGCCCGGGAGCACGTTGCTTTCCAGCGTAGGCGTCGCGACGGTGTTGCCATGTACGAAGAAGATGTTCTCCCCCGTGCCCTCGCACACGTGGCCGTCCATGTTCAGCATGATCGCCTCGTCGAACCCGGCCGCGATCGCGTCGGTTTTCGCGAGGATGGAATTCAGGTACAGGCCGCTCAGCTTGAAGCGGGGAGGCACCATCGTGTCGTCGATGCGGCGGTATGAAGCAACGCAGCAGCTGATCGCGCCGCTGGCGTCCAGGTAGTTGCCGAATGGCACCGCGAGGCAGAAGAAGCCGTCACCCAACGACCGGAGGTTGAGGTTCGCCACCATTTCCTGAGACTTGTAGGCGACCGGGCGGATGTAGAGGTCCTCGGTGTAGCCGGAGCGCTCAACCAGCCCCGCCGTGACCTCGCAAAGTTCATCCAGGGTGTAGGGCACGTCTATCCAGAGCATCTTGCAGCCGCGCAGGAGCCGCTCGTAGTGCTCCCGGAGCTTGTAGATGTACATCGTCTCGTGTTCAGGGTTCCAGTTCCCGCGGATGCCTTCGAACACGGCTGTGCCGTAGTGCAGCGCATGCGTCATGATACCGACCTTCGCCTCCTCCAGAGGCACGTAGTCGCCGTTCATGAACGCAATGGGGGTCGCCATGGGATCCGCCTGACTTTCTGTGGGTGTATGGCCCGGGGCAAGAGTGCTCAGAAACGAACGCGATTATAGGAATCCGCCTCTGGGAGTGTCAATCGCAGCCCGTCGAAACCCACCAGCGTTCGCCATCGCTCGCGAAGCTGATGCAGCCCTCATCGGCAGTAGTGAACAGATGCTCCTGCCCGACCGCGTCAGCCAGCCGCTCCATCACTTCTACCGAAGGGTGGCCGAAACGGTTCTCCGCCCCTACCGGGACTGCGGCAGCGGCGGGATGGACGGCGGCCAGCAGTTCCGGTGACGTGGAGGTCGCGCTGCCGTGATGGCCCACCTTCAACACGTCTGCAGAGAGGTCGAGGCCCGCGTCGAGGAGCGCGTACTCGGCCTCCGTGAACAGGTCGGCCATCAGCAACGCCGATGCCTCGCCGTACGTCAGGCGCAGCGCGATGCTGTTGTTGTTCAGGTCCGAAGAGGTACCGGAATACAGTGGCAACGGGGGGTTCAGCACTTCCAGGGCGACGTCCTCCCCCAGTGCCAGCGACATGCCGCGGATACCCTCTTGCACGTCCACGCCCATAGCATCGAACTCGGTGTGCCAGGAGACATCCTCGCTGGCAAGTAACGGCGTAGCGAGGAGCAACTCGAACCGCCCCTCGCGGGCCAGCCCCAGCAACCCTGTTGCGTGGTCGGCGTGCCCGTGGGTCATCACGCCCACGTCCATCCGCAGTCCTTCCAGCGGAAGAAGCGCATCCACGAGATTGCCGGTCTGTCGCGGGTCGGGGCCTCCGTCCACCAGCGCGGTTGCTCCGTCCGGCGTCACGATGAGCAGGGCGTCGCCCTGCCCCACGTCGAGTACGTGGAGGTGGAGAAGGTCACTGTAGGGAGTCAGTGCAGCGATCCAGACGGTTCCCATGAGGGTGCCCGCGATGCCCAGCACTGCAAGGCGCTCGACGGAATGGGACGGTCCTTCCCAGACGGTTCGGATGGCCTCAGAGACAGCGGGCAGCCATCTCGGGTGGCTTACGGCGGCCCCTGCGCACGCTATCAGCGCGTATGCAGCCCACACCCAGGCCGCGCTCATCCTCTCAATCGTGAGGAGTGCGCCCGGAACTGCTGCGAAGAGCCCGGCCAGTTCGGTGAGCGCCGTTCCGGCTAACCATGTCACGAGTCCCAGCGCCTCTCCCAGCGGAGCGACTACGAGTCCAACGGCTGCCGTGAGCGCCGAGGCGATGAGGAAGGCGGGCATCACCAGCATCGCCACGAGGGTCGCGGGTGCGCCGAGCAGCGGCACCTCGCCGAAATTGAAAGCTACCACCGGCAGCGACCCCGCGAACGCGCCGAGGGAAACCGTGAGGCTTGCCGTAGCCGCTCCCAGCGCCCGCCCTGCCGTTTCCGGCAGTCGCTCGCGCAGCGCGGATATCCGCTCCAGTGCCCAGGCGCTTCCCGGCAGTCCCAGCAGCAGGACGCCGGACATCGCTGTGAAGCTCAACTGGAACGAGCGGTCCCAGAGCGAGAGCGGTTCTACGAGGAGCACGAGGAAAGCCGATAGACCGAGCGCGTTGACCGCCGCAGGCATCCGCCCCACCGCCAGCGCAAGCAGGAAAGCGGAACCCATGATGCCGGCGCGCACTGCGGACGGTGGGGCGCCTGCGAGCAGGATGTATCCCCAGAGCAGCGCCAGGGGAGCGATGAGGTACAGGCCGTAGCGGCGCCCCAGCAGCGCCTGTGAGACGAGCAGCGAGAGTCCCAGCACCAGCCCTGCGTGCAGTCCTGACACTGCAAGCAGGTGGGCGAGTCCGGCCTTCCGGAAGTCAGCGTAGGTCTCCTGCGGTATCCCTGCCCGTAACCCGAGAAGGACCGCCGACGCCACCGGTGCGACCGGTTCCGGCACGGAGCGTTGGAGGATGTCCTCCAACCGCGACCGGGTGCGGTGCAGCAGAGAAGCTCTGCCATCTTGTCCCGGCGTTACGGAGTCAACCTCCGCTCCCGACACCACGGTACGGATACCCCGGACCGCGAGATGCTCCCGGTAATCGAACGGGCCGATGTTGCGCGGGGCGTCGAGGAATCCCTGAAGAACGATCTCGTCGCCGTGGTGCAGGTACGGGTACCGGCGCCCTTCCACCGCAGGCAACTCCGGGTCGGCCCAGACCAGTGCCTTACCGGAAACGGGCGTCCAACCGTCCGGTCCGGGCGCCTGCGTGTTCTCGATGTTCAGCCGCAGTGAACCGCCCGCCAGCTCCGGTGCGCCGGTCACTTCTGCCCGCAGCGTGGTCTCTGTTCCGTGCAGCGCGGTGAGGCCGTCAGGGTCCGTCAGGTCGGGCAGGGGCCGCGCAAGACCGAACAGACCTCCCGCCAGGAAGAGGAGAGCCATCCCGATGCGCAGCCCTGCGAACCGCAGCCGCAGTCCGCCTGCTCCGAGCGCAACCGCGGCCAGTGCTACTCCCCAGAAGGGGACACTCACGGCGGACTGCACGAACAGCCCCAGCGCATACCCGAGCCCCAACCACGCGAGCGGCATCGCCTAGCTGCGCCTCTCGTTCGCGGCGAGCGCCGTCTGCCGCTCTACCAGCCGGATGCGCGCACTGAGACGCCGGGGCGAACCCATCGCGAATGCCGTCGGAATCATCAGCGCGCCGATGAACGCCAGCACCCAGATGGACGCGCGGTAATCGCCTGTTACGTCGAACACCCAGGCCATGAAGATCGGGCCGACGACTCCCGCCGCGACCGAGCCGCCCTGCAGTATCCCCACGATCGAGCCGAGGGAGCGCCCGCCGAACATCATGCTTCCGAGCGTCCCCCGCGTGGGAATGACGCTGCCGAACCCTATGCCGAACAGAGCAACGAACGGCATCGCGAGCAGGACGGAGGTCACCGTCACGAACTGCAGGTAGAGCATGGACGCCGTCAGCATGCCGGCCACAACCGCCAGCACGAGGCGGTAGTCCGCCTTGTCCAGCATGTAGCCCGCTCCCAGACGACCGATGCCGCTGAGGAGGAAGACGAGCGTAAAGGTCACCGCTGCTTCGCTCTTCGTGAGCCCCGTGTCCTCTACGAAGTAGAAGATCTGATGCACCTGGAACGCGGAGTTCACCATGAACATGCCGGAGAGGTAGCCCATGAACAGCCAGAACTCCTTGGTGCGCATCGCACTGCGGGTGTCCATGCCTTGGGCGCGCGGAATGGTCCTGATCGCCGCGCCGCGTTCGTCGCGCTCCGGCGGGTCGCCATCGGGGCGCAGGCCATAGGGCTCTGGTCGTTCGCGGGCGATGGCGCTGATGAGCGTCAGGAACACGAGGACGATAAGCCCGTAGGCGATGATGATGTTCCGCCAGCCGAAGGTCTCCTCCAGGGACGTGTTCAGGATGACGAACGGCGAGCCGAAGATCGGTCCCATCACGGCCCATCCTGTCGCGGTGCCCAGCTTGCGCCGGAACCAGCGTGCGATGAGGACCGGCCAGGTCACCGCGTGGCTCATCCCCGACGTGCCGATGGAGATGACGAAGATGGCGAGGTAGAACGTGAGGATGCCGTTGATCAGCCCCAGCCCGACCATGCCGAGCCCGGTGATGATGGCGCTCCAGAAGAGGAGCGTGCGCGGTTTCACCCTGTCCAGCAGGATGCCCACGAGCGGGCTGGTGATGCCGGACTCCATCTGCCGCATGGACATCGCCCCGCCGACCACGGAGCGGGACCAGCCGAAGTGTCCCTCGATGGAGACGGCGAAGGCGCTCATCCCCTGGAAGTAGGCTGCCGAGAGAACGGTGTTCGTGAGGATGCTTCCGGCAACGAGGTACCAGCCGTAGAAGATGCGCGGTTGGTGCGTTGTGCCGGAGGCCGGGGTCTGGGGTTCCAAAGGGGCGTCTCCACGCGGCCTGGCGAAGGCCGCCGTCCCCGCATGGTAGCCGCGCGCGGCCCTGAGGGAAACCGCGCGGCGCTTTGACAGGGGGTGCTGCGGCCTTCTATCGTGAGCCCCCCACCCCACCTTCGGAGGCTGCTCGATGGCGACTCTCGACGACCTGGACGGACTGCTGGGCCAGAACAACGTCGTGGTGTTCACGACGTTCCGGCGCGACGGGATGCCGCAGCAGAGCCTCGTCACCGTCGGCAAGATGGACGGCGGGCTCGCCTTCACGACGCGCTCGCGCAATGCGAAGGCGTACAACCTGGCGCGCGACCCGCGCTGCGCGATCATGCTCGTCAGGCCGAACATGCGGGGGTTCGCCGTGCTCGACGGCAGCGCCGAAGTGCAGGGGCCGCACAACACGGACCCGGAGGCGCTCCGCCTCCGGCTGCGGGAGGTCTATCACGTAGCAGCCGGGAAAGAGCACCCCGACTGGGACGAGTACGACCGGGTGATGCTGGAGGAAGGGCGGGTCACCGTATTGCTGCGGCCAGACCGCATCTTCGCGAGGAACGCCTAAGGCTCGTCCTCACCTTCCTCGTCCTCGTCGAAGGTGACCTCCTCCAGGGTCAGTTCGAAGGTGAACCGCACCGCTGCACGGACGACCTCGACGTTGATGGTGTCCCCTACGCGGTAGTCGGTCAGGAGCATCAGCACCAGCTGGCTCGTGCCGACTATCGGAACGCCGTCCACCTGCACGATGACGTCGTCCACCTCGAGGCCGGCGCGTTCGGCGGGGCTGTCCTCGGCGACGGAGATGACGAGCGCACCTTCGTCCACGGTCAGGCCCCGCTCCGTCACGGCTGTGGGCGTGACGTCCTGCACGGTGATGCCCATCCGCGGGCGCACTACGCGTCCGAACTCGATGAGGTGCTGGGAGACGGGGATGGCGGTGTCGGCGCTGATGGCGAACCCCATCCCGTCGATGGAGACGCCGCCGCTCAGCGATTCGCGGATGACCCGGGTGTTGATGCCGACGACTTCGCCGTTCAGGTTCAGGAGAGGCCCGCCGCTGTTGCCGGGGTTGATGACCGCGTCCGTCTGGAGCAGGTTGTCCAGCCGCTCGTCGCCGGTGCCGAGCGACCGCCCCTTGGCGCTCAGCACACCGACGGTGACCGATCCCTGGAACCCGAGCGGGCTGCCGATGGCCACCAGCCACTCGCCGATGCGGAGCCTGTCCACGTCGCCCAGGCGCAGGATGACGAGGTCATCCACCTCCCTCGGATCCACTTTGAGCACGGCGAGGTCGGTCGCCCTGTCGGTGCCGATGATCTCCGCAGGCAGCCGCTGGCGGTTGGAGAGCACGACCTCCACCTCGGTCGCGCCGGCGATGACGTGGTCGTTGGTCAGCAGGTAGCCGTCCTCGTGGAAGAAGACGCCGGAGCCCTGGGCGACGCCCGGCGTCGTCTGGCCGAAGACGTTGGTCTCCTCCACCGTGGCGAGCACCTGCACGACAGCGGGCATGGTCCGCTCCACGGTGTCTGCGATGAAGAACGCCGCGGTGAGCAGGTCCGCCTGCCGCTGGACCGGATCGACGGTCGGGGTCGGCAGCGGGCGGAAGGGATCGGGGGTGGCGGTGGGCGGCGGGCCCTCCGAGGTCGGCGTGGGTGTGGGAGCGGCGGTGCTGGTGCAGGCGGCAAGCATGGCGGCGGCGAGCGCCGCGAGGACCAGGGTGGTGAGGTTGCGCAACAGGGGCCTCTCTACATCAGACATAGCGGCAACAGGTATGAGTACATCCCTTCCTTAACATGATACGGCGTGCCGAGCGGATTGGATTCGCGTGCCGGGGTCGACGCTCCCCTTCACCCGGTGGTAAGCCGCTGCACGGCCTCCTCCTGCGCCGCGGAGAGTTCGCGGATGCCGCCCGCAGCGAGGTCGAGCATCTCGTCGAACGTTGCGCGAGAGAAGGGATGCTCCTCACCGGTGCCCTGCACCTCGACGAACTCGCCGCCGTTGGTCATCACGACGTTGAGGTCGACGGCTGCGCGGGAGTCCTCTTCGTAGCAGAGGTCGAGCATCGTCTCGCCGCCGACGAGACCCACGCTCGTGGCGGCGACGCTCCCGGAGAGCGGGACGCGGAGCATCACGCCGTGGCGCACGAGGCCGAGCAGCGCCTGGTAGAGCGCGACGTATGCGCCCGTGATGGCTGCAGTGCGTGTCCCGCCGTCGGCCTGCAGCACGTCGCAGTCAATGGTGATGGTGCGCTCGCCGAGCCTCTCGAGCTGCGTGACGGAGCGGAGCGAGCGGCCGATGAGTCGCTGTATCTCGTGGGTGCGTCCGCTGCCGGAGGAGCGCTCGCGGGAGGTGCGGGTGAGCGTGGAGCGCGGGAGCATCCCGTACTCGGCGGTCACCCAGCCCTTGCCCTGGCCGCGCAGGAAGAAGGGGGCCTTCTCCTCGATGGAGGCGGCGCAGACGACCCGCGTGAGGCCGGTCTCCACGAGGACGGAGCCTTCCGCGAACTCCTGGAAGCCGGTGGTGATGCGCGTGGGGCGCAGTTCGTCGTTGCGCCTGCCGTCGATGCGGGGCACGGGAACTCCTTACGTGCCCAGCCGCACGGGGTCGGCTTCCTGCTGGAGGGTGCGGATGATGGACATCGCGGTGAGCCGCCCGGTCTTCGGGTTCTCGCCGGGGATGTTCTCCAGGTGCAGGCGCATCAGCCCGAACTCGCCCTCGACCTCGATGTCGTGGCAGTTCCGCTGGAGGCCGGGCGTCGCGACCATCTTCACGGTCGTGCGGTCGGGGCCGATGCCGGCGAAGCTGACCGCCGCGGAGACGTTCAGGTTGGCGGGGAAACCGATGCAGGCCTCGCGCGCCGAGCCTTCGAAGATGACCTCCTCCTCTTCCATCGCCCAGAGATCGATGCCGTTCTTGACGACGTGGGGGGCGCCGTCCAGCGCAGCCGGACCCTTGCGCGACTCCATGACGACGCGGTCGATGCGGCCCACGGACGCGGACTTGATGCCGTCCAGGCCGATGATCGCGCCGGAGGGCATGAGCAGGCGGCAGCCCGTCTCCCGCGCCTTGTCCAGCAGCTCAGGATGGGCGATGAGCGCGCCGACGCTGATGACCATGGCGCCCTTGCCCGCGGCGAACGCGGCCTCGACGAGGCCGGGCACGATGGGCGCGCCCGCAGCCTCGACGAGCAGGTCGGCCTGCTCGATCAGTTCGCCGGTGCTCATGTACGGCGGAGGCGTGTGGAGCGTGCCGAGGAACTCCCGGGCGCTGGCCTCGGTGCGGCTCGCGACGCCGGCGACCTCCATGCCGCCGAGCGTGCCGTCGTCAGCGGCGCGGAGGATGGCCTTGCCTATCGCGCCGCATCCGACGATGCCGATGGTGGGGGCTGCCATGGCTACTTCTCGTTGCCTTCTTCCAGCCAGGCGATGTAGTCGGCCATGGCGGACTCGGGCGTGAATGCGTTCTCGAAGCCGAGCTCGTCGCGGGCGCGGCTCATGTCCAGGTAGTTGCTCTCCTTGTAGCCGGGGCCCCTGCCGTCCTGCAGGGGGAGGTTGGCGTCCGACTTGACGGCCTTCACGGCGTCCACGAGGCGCTGGTTGGAGGTGGCGACGCCGGAACTGACGTTGTAGATGCGGTTCGGCAGGTTCTCCGTGAGCTGGACGCGCCTGATGCCCTGCGCACAGTCCTTCACGTAGCAGACGTCGCCGGTGTCCTCGGCGAACGGCACGCCGCCGCGGGAGTAGTCCGGCTCGGTGCCGTTGACTGCTGCGTGGGCGAGCCTGCTGGGGAGGTTCATCATGGAGTGGTAGAGCGGGCCCCAGATGCCGCCGATGCGCATCGAGACGACGTCCAGCCCGGTGCGGCCCGCGTAGTGGAAGGCGAGGATCTCCCACGACTTCTTGAAGGTCTCGGTGGGGTTCGCGGACTCCACGGGCAGCCTGTCGGTCTCGCGGTAGGGGCCGCCGGGAAGGCTGTGGTAGACGGCGATGGAGCTGGCGAGCGAGAGGCGCTTCACCTCCGCGTTGCGGGCCGCCTCCAGCACGCCGATGAGGCCGTTCATGTTCACGCGGTAGTCCTCGTAGGGACCGAGGGCGGCCACGCCGGGGACGGCGAGGTGCACGATGTGCTCCGTCTTGTGCTTCTTCGCGAGCTCCTCGATGACGCCCGGCTGCGAGGCGTCTGCCTTCTCGACGATGACGCGCTTGCCATACTCGTCCTTGATGAACGAGGGCTCGCGCCAGGTCTGGTAGTACGTGATGACCACGTCTTCGCCCGCGTCGACGAATGCTTTCGCCGTGTGCAGGCCGATGAAACCCATGCCGCCTGTGATGAGGACTGTCACCGTCCACCTCCGCTAAGTGCAAGTGCTGTGGGCGCGCGCCGCGCCGCAGTCGGTAAGGGTATCCCATCGCGCCCGGATGCGCGAGTGGCCACCCTGCGGGGACGTCTGGCGATCAAGGATGCCAACCTGCCTGAATTCTGGCACTCTTGATCGGGGGTTACGAGTGAAACGGTCGTGCCGTTTGGCATCCTTGAGACCCTTGATCAGGCCTAGCCCCACACTCCGCCGGTTCACCCTGACCCTCTCCCCTCGAGGGAGAGAGGATCAGATCGCGGCGGCGCACCTCACTCCTTGCTGCGGGGCTTGTTCAGGCGGGGAATGAGCTGGAGCACGAATATCACGAAGAAGCAGAGGCTGGCCAGCAGCGCGCCAAGGAAGGGCAACGTGGCCGCGCCAACCCCGGGCGGGACGAAGTCTGCAAAGAAGTGTTTCGCGAATAGCTGCTCCCCGAAGAAGTAGAGCCACGAGAAGGAGGTGACGAGGAAGCCCGCGACGGCGACGATCGCCGCCACGGCGCGGGGAAGCACGATCGAGGCGATGCCCGACAGGGACAGCACGAGCAGGATGCCGAAGAGTACGCGAGGGACGCTGTTCTCCAGCGTGCCGGCTGCCGCCAGGAGGCTGTAACTCATGCTCTCCCACTCCTCCTGCACGCCCCCCCACACCTCCTGGTCGTAGGTCACCAGGAAGATGACCCAGGGCATGAAGAGGCTCAGCAGGACGATCGCGCCGAGGACAGAGCTTCCGATGCCGGCGACGTTCATCCGCACGAATCCGGGGAGGTCGCCGGCATCGGCCGCAATCAGGGCGCTCCCTCCGCCTTCGGCGGCCTCTTCGCCCCCGCCTGCGGCTTCGCGGGCCGCCATGGACCGCCGCTGCAGCAGGGCGTTCAGCCACTCGATGGTGGCCGGAGAGCGTTGCAGGGTATGGCGGTGCTGGACCTGCAGGGCGGCGATGGCCCCGAACGCCATGAGAGTGAGCCAGAAGGCCGTGGAGGTGATGATGAGGAGGATTACAAGGCCCAGCACGGCTATGAGTATCCGCATCTCCACCTGCACGACGTGCGGCACGAAGTATGTGCCGACGGCCCCGAGTCCGAGAAGCATAAGGAGGAGCTTGTAGACCAGCGGTACGCCAAGTATGAATGCGGAGAGCAGGATGACGACGCCAAGGCCGGGGACGATGAGCCGTTCTTGCAGCTGCATTCGGACACCTCCTGAACGAAGGACCTGTGTCTCGAACGTACCACTGTTCGTGTGACTGATGTGTGACTATTGGATGGAATCCCTATGAGTTCTTGTGACTATTACCGGTTTTCGGCATGTTTGCCCCTGTTGACGCCAATTTCTGGAGCCGTCGGCCACTCTGGATTCCAGCTTTCGCTGGAATGACGAGGTTACTGTCGTTGGGCGGCAGCGCTTAGAATTCTTCGCCGGAGTCGAGCCAGGCGATGTAGTCAGCGATGGCTGCGGGGACGGTCCAGGCGGGGCGCCAGCCGGTCGCGGCGGTGATGCGCTCGTTGTCGAGGCAGGCGTTGGGGCGGTAGCGGGCGCTGCGCCCTTCCTGCAGGGTTGCGTCAAAGCCGGGCTTCGCGGCACGGACGGCGTCGAGGAGGTCGGCGGCGGTGACGGTCTCGGCGCGCCCGATGTTGTAGACGGTGTGCGCGAGCGACGGCGCGAGTTGCAGCGAGCGTATCGCGTTGGCGACGTCGGGCGCGTAGGTGATGTCGAAGGTGTCTCCGGCGAAGGGGACCCCGCCGAAGCGCTCCGAGAAGTCCGGCTCGTGGCCGCGGGAGGCCGCGTGGCAGAGGCGGCTGGGCAGGTTCAGCATCGAGCGGTAGGTGGGGCCGAACACGCCGCTGATGCGCATGGAGACCACCTCCATGTCCGTGGTGGCGGCGTAGTTGTTGGCGTAGTTGTGGACGAGCACCTCCCACGCCTTCTTGAATGCGCCGGGCTGCACGCGGCCCGTCAGCAGTACGGGCGTCTCCTCGTGAAACGGCCCCTCAGGCAGCTCCGCGAACATCGCCCCGTTGGAGCCCCAGCAGACGCGCTTCACGCCCGCGGCCCTTGCGCCGTCGAACAGGTGGGAGAGCTTGTCCATGTTGACGCGGATGTCCTCGCCGGGATCGGCGGAGGCGCGACGGTGGAGC
Source organism: Dehalococcoidia bacterium (assembly GCA_965220655.1). Taxonomy (GTDB): domain Bacteria; phylum Chloroflexota; class Dehalococcoidia; order Lucifugimonadales; family Australimonadaceae; genus Bin16. The sequence goes on from CBDCQO010000011.1 coordinate 176,633, forward strand.
GCGAGGTGGACGAGGCCGTCCGCGCCGTGCTTGCGGGCGACCGCCTCGATCGCGCCGGGCTCGTCGAGGTCGCACCGCTCGATCGTGAGGCCGTTGCCGACGTACGGCTGGAGGAACGACGGCACGCGGGTGCTCTCGTACGAGGTGCCGACGACCTGCTCGCCGGCCTCAGCGAACGCCCGCACGGTGTGCGAGCCGATGAAGCCGAGTCCGCCGGTGACGATGGTGGTCATGAGTGGCTCCTCTCTGCCCGTGCTACGCCCACGGTAAGCGTTGCGCCGTCTATCTCGTGCTCCTCGGCGTAGGCGCCGGAGGGCGGCGCGGCGGCGTGGAGGGCGTCGCTCAGCGTCTCCTGGCGGATGTAGGCCTCCTGGGCGGCGAGAGCGTCCACAAGGGCGGACGTTTCACCCTCACCCCGGCCCTCTCCCCTCGAGGGAGAGGGGGAAAACCATGTGACGATGCGGTCCTCGATCTCGAAGCCCGCGGCCTTGCGCATGTTCTGGATGCGGTGCACGAACTCGCGCGCCGTGCCCTCCGCCTCCAGCTCCGGCGTGAGCGTGGTGTCGATGCCGATGAGCAGGGGGCCATCCGACGCGGTCGCGATGCCGGGCTTGTCCTCCACTTCGACGAGGAAGTCGCCCGGATCGAACGTGAAACCGCCGATCTCGATGCTGCCGTATCCGCCGGAACGGAGCGCAGCGGCGACGGCTGCAGCGTCCGCTTCAGCGATGGCGGTGCGTGCGGCGCCCATGTTCGCGCCGAGTTTCGGGCCGAGCACGGGCAGGTTGGGTTTCAGCGTGAACTCAGCGAAGGACTCCGGAGCCGCAACCTCCAGCGCCTTGACGTTCAGCTCGTCGAGCACCTGCGACTCGATGAGCGGCAGGAGTTCCTCATCCCCTGCGCGGGGGCTGACGAGGACGCGTGCGAGCGGCTGGCGCACCTTCACGCCGCTCTTGCTGCGGGCATTGCGCCCGAGGCTGGCGATGCGCATCGCGAGGCGCACGGCGCGGTCGAGGGTCTCGTCGGTGAGGGCGGGGTCGGTGTCGGGGTACGTTTCGAGGTGGACGCTGTCCTCTGCGTCGGCGGGCGCGAGGTTGCCGAACATGGCGTCGGCGACGAACGGGGTCATCGGCGCGGTGAGCTTCGTGAGCGTATGCAGGCAGGAGTAGAGCGTGACGTAGGCCCACGTCTTGTCGTCGTCGTTCTCCGCCTTCCAGAAGCGGCGACGGCTGCGGCGGACGTACCAGTTGGAGAGGAGGTTCACGAAGTCCTGGATGCGTCGTCCGGCGCCGGTGGGGTTGAGCGCGTCGAGATCGTCCGCGACCTTCGCAACGAGGCCGTTCAGCTCAGAGACGATCCAACGGTCGAGCTCGTTGGGCGGGGGCGCCGCGAGCGTCGGCTCGCCCACGCGGCCGTCCTTCCAGTACTCGGCGTGGGCGTCGGGGTCGAAACCGTCGATGTTGGCGTAGGTGACGTAGAAGCTGTAGGTGTTCCAGAGCGTGAGCAGGAACTGGCGGAGCGTCTCCTTCACGAGGTCCGGCGAGAAGCGGCGCGCATCGCCCGCGGGCGCGGCGGTGAAGAGGTACCAGCGCAGGGCGTCGGCGCCGTGCTCGTTCATCACGGTCCAGGGGTCGACGACGTTGCCCTTCGACTTGGACATCTTCTCGCCCTTGCCGTCGAGGATGAGGCCGAGGACGAGGCAGCTCTCGTAGGAGGGCTTACCCGTGATGAGGGTGGAGAGGGCGAGCAGGCTGTAGAACCAGCCGCGCGTCTGGTCGACCGCCTCGGTGATGTAGTTGGCGGGGAAGAGCGGGCTTGCGATGAGGTCGTCCACGCTGTTGAGGGTCACCTCCTCGCCGTGTGGCCCCGGCACGGTGACGGGGTACTCCCACTGCGCGAACGGCATCGCTCCGGAGTCGTACCAGGCGTCGGCGACCTCGGTGACGCGCTGCATCGTGCCGCCGCAGGCAGGCTCGCCGCATCGCAGCTCGACGCGGTCGACGTACGGCCGGTGCAGGTCGAGTCCGTCGAGCAGTCCGCGCGTTTCGTCGGTGACGCGCTCGGCGAGGTCGGCGGTCGAGCCCGCGACGACGATGTGTTGAGGCTCGTCGACGCAGCGCCAGATGGGGATGGGGGTGCCCCAGTAGCGCTCGCGTGAGACCGACCAGTCGACGTTGTTGCGGAGCCACTCGCCGAAGCGGCCCTCCTTGATGTGCTCCGGCACCCACTCGATGCTCCGGTTGCCCGCGAGCATCTCGTCCTTCATCGCGGTCGTGCGGATGTACCAGGACGTCTTGGCGTAGTAGAGGAGGGGAGTGCCGCAGCGCCAGCAGAAGGGGTAGGTGTGGCGGTAGGGCGAGGCATCGCGGAAGAGCAGGCCGCGCTCGTCGAGGTCGCGGATGAGCTGCTTGTCGGCGTCCTTCACGAACGTGCCACCGCCGGGGAAGTCGTCCGCGAGCACGCCGTGGACGTCGACGGTGTGGACGGTCTCGATGCCGTGCGCCCTGCCGAGCTCGGCGTCTTCCGCGCCGTAGGCGACGGCGCTGTGCACGATGCCGGTGCCGTCGGCGATCGATACGAAGTCCGCAGGGAGCACGCGGTGGGCGTGGCCGCGCCGCGCGAGGAAATCGCCGTAGGGCGCGTCGTACTCGATGCCGACGAGGTCCGCGCCGGTGCAGCGCGCGACCTCGCGCCAGCCGTCGCCGAGGACGGTGGCAGCCAGCGCTTCGGCGACGATGGCGCGTTCGCCGTCCTCGTTCTCCGACAGGACGTAAGAGACTTCCGGCCCGACGGCGAGCGCGCAGTTCGCGGTGAGCGTCCAAGGGGTCGTCGTCCACGCGATGAAGGCGGGACGTGGCGCGGTCCAGCGTCCGTTGTCGTAGCCGAGGGCGGCGAGAGCACCGGGCGACGCGCCGTAAGACATGGACTGAGACTCGCTCGCGGGGAAGCGGATGTAGATGCTGGGGTCGGGCGTGTCCTCCTGGTAGCCGAGGGCGACCTCGTGGGAGCTGAGGCTCGTGACGCAGCGGGGGCAGTGGGGCGTCACCTTGTAGCCCTCGTAGACGAGGCCCTTGTCCCAGAGCCGCTTGAACACCCACCACGCCGACTCGATGTAGGAGTTGTGGTAGGTAACGTAGGCGTTCTCCATGTCCAGCCAGACGCCGGCGCGGTCGGTCATGGCCTCCCACTCGCCGACGTAGCGGAAGACGCTCTCGCGGCAGCGGCGGTTGAACTCCTCGATGCCGAACTCCTCGATCTCCTGCTTGCTGGAGATGCCGAGCTCCTTCTCGATTTCCAGCTCGACGGGCAGGCCGTGGGTGTCCCATCCGCCGCGGCGCAGGGGCCGGAAGCCGCGCATCGTCTTGTAGCGGAGGATGACGTCCTTGAACGAGCGGGAGAGCACATGGTGGATGCCCGGGCTGCCGTTCGCCGTCGGCGGCCCCTCGTAGAAGACGAACAGGGGAGCATCCGCGCGGGTGCGGTCGACCCGGTGCGTCAGGTCGGCCTCTCTCCACGCTTCGAGGACCGAGGTCTCCAGTTGTGGGAAGTCCACCTTGCTGGAGACGGGTTCATACCGTTTCTTCGCGTTGCCAGTCATACTCCTCCGTTCCGCAAAAGAAAACGCCCGACCGCTCACCGGCGGACGGACGTTGCCGTGGTACCACCACCATTCCCCTGCGCCTCCGGCGCACGGGCACTCTGTAACCTCGCGCCGCGCATGGATGCAGGCGGAAGGCCTGCCGCTGTAACGGGCGGACCGCCCGTCCGCGCCTACTTGCTCCGCGGGGAGCGTTCGGGCGGCGGCTCAGGAGGGATATTCGGCAGGTCGCGCGCACCGGCTCACACCGTACCCGGCTCGCTCTGCGCGCGGTGGCCTGCGTACTCGTCTCCGTCGCAGCCTGTCGTCCGATAGTAGCGGGAGAGGCGCGCAGGAGTCAAACAGGCGTGCGCCGGGGTGCGCCCGCCGGGGCTGTCTGTTGCACAGCCCGGTAGTGTATCCGTTTGAAATCGGAGAGGAAGAGGGAGCAGAGGGCTGAAGGGAGGAACGCCCCCTGCTCCCGGTGGATTGCCCTTACATGAGCAGCCAGACCACGAGCAACCCTGCGGCCACCAGCCCCACCAGTGCGATGACCGGCAAGGCGTACCGCACCCGCACGTCGTAAATCATGGCGGCTATCAGCAGGGATGGCGATATGAGCAGCCGTCGAATCATCGCACCCCCCATTATGCCAGTATCTGCGTATTCCCGCGCGCTGCACCGTTGCGCCGTTGACACGTTCCGAGGGTGCGGGGTAGTCTGAGACTATCCCCAGAGGGAGGGACGCTTCTCTCTCCTGTGCTGACTGGAGGACACCATGCCTATAGGACCGAACGGCGAGCGACGCCCGTCTAACCCCATCGAGGCGGGAATCATGGCCGCCCGCGTCGCATCCGGCGACATCGAAGAAGAGTACGCAACACGGACGGGCAAACCCATCTCCAACCGCAGCGCCGGTGGGAAGAAGGGCGGGCCTGCGAGGGCAAAGGCACTGTCCGCTGAGGAACGGAGCGCGATCGCCCGCAAGGGCGCAGAGGCTCGCAATCACAAGCCCTCAGCGGCTTAGGCATGGCCGCTCCGAAGCGCGCCTCGCGCGCGCGTGAGAAAGTCACCCCCCCCCGCTGAATTGGTCTAACCAGACTATCTGGACGCAGGACAACCTCGCCGTCATGCGCGGCATGAATAGCGAGAGCATCGACCTTATCTACCTCGACCCGCCGTTCAACTCCAACCACGACTACGCCGCTCCTATCGGGTCCATCGCCGCCGGCGCAGCCTTCAAGGACACATGGGGGCTGGACGACATTAATATCGCGTGGCACGGCGAGATCAAGCACGAGTACCCCGGCCTGTACGCGCTGCTGAGCGCAACGCGGGAGATATGCGGGGACTCGATGATGAGCTACCTCATCTACATGGCTATCCGCATCATGGAGATGCGCCGCATCCTCAAGCCTACGGGCAGCATCTACCTTCACTGCGACCCCTACGCTTCCCACTACCTCAAGCTGCTCATGGACGCCATATGGGGCAAGCCGCAGTTCCGCCGCGAGCTGGTGTGGGACATTCAGGTGCTGTCCGGTTTCAAGACGCAAGCCAACAACTGGATTCGAGGCCACGACACGCTGCTCTACTACGTGAAGACGAAAGCGGCCACGTTCAACAAGATACGGCAGCCACACACCAGCAAGTACGAAGCGATGTTCAACCGCACCGATGCGGAAGGCCGCAAGTATATGGTTGCTCACGGCACAACACGATACTGGGATGAGATCAAAGACCGGGGCAAGCCAATAGGCGATGTCTGGTCGGACGTAAAGTCGTTCCAGCAGCAGCCAACAGCGAAGGAGAACGTTCACTACCCTACTCAGAAGCCTCTCGCATTGCTGGAGCGCATCATCAGGGCCAGCAGCAACGAGGGCGACGTCGTACTCGATCCGTTCTGCGGGTGCGCAACGGCCTGCATCGCAGCCGAGAAGACGGAGCGGCGCTGGGGAGGGATAGACATAGCGCCGATGGCCGCCGACTTGGTGAAGCGCCGGATGCGCACCGAGCTCGGCATGTTCTACAAGGGCATACACCGGACGGACATTCCGCGACGCACCGACCTGGGCGAGCTGCTCCGGTACAACGATGAGCGCAACAAGCGCTATCTGTACGGCGAGCAGGGCGGCTACTGCAACGGCTGCGAGCACCACTTCGAGCTGCGCAACATGACGGTGGACCACATCGTGGCGCGAGCGCATGGCGGGACAGACCACATCAGCAACCTGCAACTGTTATGCGGGGCGTGCAATTCGATGAAGGGAACACGGTCGCATGAATACCTGCTGGCGTGCCTGACAGACAAGGGGTGGGTTAAGCGGAAATACGCTGCGTGAAGAAGGAGCATTGAGCATTGGAACAGACGAGAACATATCGAGTGATGAACGGGGATGAGTGGTGCTTGCTGCTCGTATTCACCTACGTCCGTGCAATCTATCTTCACGCCGCGTCCGACTCGGAATCCTCTTCGGGCGGATGGATCGCCGTCGTCATCGCCCTTGTCCTCGGCGCCATCCCCCTCGTGAACATCGGCGTGCTCCTGTGGGGGCTGTATGCGATGCACCAGGTCTACGGATGCAGCACGAGTATGAAGGTCGTTGGGATATATGCAGCAGTCATCACGCTGCTCTTTGCCATCCTCTTCATCGGGGCGGCAATATGATGAACGTGGGTGACCTATCCGGTTTCTCTGAACAGGCTACGGTTCAGTGCGCGGTTACTGCGACGACGCTGGTGCTGCTGCTAAGGCACTCCACAGGTCTAACGTCTGCCGAAGTTCTTCGTCATATCGACTTTGTATGGGGGATGCAAGAGCGGGCATTGAAAGAGCGGGGTTGCTCAGAGGAAGACCTGCGATGCATTCGTAACTGGATAGTGTATCTTCGAGTATCTGTTGATAATCAAGCGGGTGAGTTCCCGCCTGATTGGATAGTTGACGCTTTCCGCGAGTTTGCATAGCCGCCCCCAATCTGCACTTTTAACCGGCTAAAACCGCTTGACAAGTGTGGTTCGTTTCGCTACCATAAGCGCATGGTAAATCGAATCTCACAAGAGAAGCAAGCGCGCATCCTCAACATGCTGGTAGAAGGTTCGTCCATGCGCGCCATCACCCGCATTGAGGGTTGCGGTATCAACACCCTCAAGCGGTTGGTGGTAGCCGCAGGACAAGCCTGCATGGAGCACCACGACGCGAACGTCCGCGACGTGGACGCGCAGCGCGTACAGGCCGACGAGATATGGGCGTTCTGCTACGCCAAGCGCAAGAACGTAGAGCGCGCCATCGCCGCCCCCGACGAGGCCGGAGACGTTTGGACGTGGACCGCCATCGACGCGGACACCAAGTTGATGGTCTCGTGGGTTGTCAGCAACAACAGGGAAGGCGAGAACGCCCTTGCGCTGATGGACGATCTCAGGAACCGGACGACGGGACGCTTCCAGTTGACCACGGACGGACTCAGGGCGTACCTGGAGGCCGTAGAGGGAGCGTTCGGCAGCAACATCGACTACGCGCAGCTGGTGAAGATATACGGGCAGACGGGCGGAGAGGATGCGCGGCGCTACAGTCCGGCGGAGTGCATCGGAGCGCGCAAGGAGCCGGTGATGGGCAACCCGAACCCGGCCTACATCAACACGTCCTACGTTGAGCGGCACAACCTCTCGATGCGGATGGGGATGAGGCGGTTCACGCGGCTGACCAACGCGTTCTCCAAGAAGTTCGAGCACCACTGCTACGCGCAGGCGCTGTACTTCACCTACCGGAACTTCTGTCTCCCGCACTCGACGCTCACGAAGGCGGCGGGCTACTCGACGACTCCGGCGATGGCAGCGGGCCTGACGGACAGGGTGCACGACATCCGCTGGCTGTCGGCGATGGTCTCCGAGTGGATGCCGAAGCCGGGGAAGCGCGGGGCGTACAAGCCGCGAGCGCAGGCCGCGTGATTTCAAACGGATACACTACCCACAGCCCTGTTGCGTTGACGCTCCCTCAAGCCGCTCGTAGAATCACAGGAGTGCCGCCACCGCTTGCCGCGGGAACGGCTGCAAGGAGAGGGGTCCAGCCTTGGATATCGGTAATGCGCTCACGCGCTATCTGTCGGAACGTGCACACAAACTCGACTCTTACGCACACTCGGAACTTCACCGCTTCGCCCGGGCGAGCGGATACGAACGCCCCATCGATCAGCTGAAGGCTCCCCACGTCGCGGGGTATGCCGAACGGGAGGTCGCCAACGGCGGCGATGTGCACGCTCGCCTGCGACCCGTGAAGGAGTTCCTCACGTACCTCAGCAAGAAGGGGTTCCATACGGAGAACCTCTCCACGCACGTGAAGATCCCCAGGCCGAGCATCAAGGGCGGGGCCGTTTCCACCCGTCCGGCGTTCCAGACGATGGAGATGACCCAGAGCGGACTCGAGGCGCGCAAGAAGGAACTCGCGGACCTGAAGGGCCAGCGCCCGGAGATCGTACAGGCGATCAGGACCGCTGCTGCCGACAAGGACTTCCGCGAGAACGCGCCGCTCGACGCCGCCCGCGAGGAACAGGGGAAGATCGAGGCCCGCATCCGCGACCTCGAAGAGGAGATACGCCGCGCGGAGGTTGTCGACGCACAGGGCGGCTCCGGGGTCGGGGTCGGGGCCACCGTCACCCTGCGCGACATGGACAACGGCAAGGACGTTACCTACACCATCGTCGACACGATGGAAGCAGACCCCATCTCATTCAAGATCTCCGTCTCGTCCCCCGTCGGCGCTGCCATCGCGGGCAGGTCCGAAGGCGCCCAGGTGAGCGTCCAGACTCCCAAGGGCGCCCGCCGCTACCTGATCAACAAGGTCAAGTTCTAGGTCGCAGCACTGTTCCGTTCCGTACGCAAGCGCGTTCGCAGGCTCCTCTGGGGAGCCGCCTACCGGCGTGCTGTCAGACCGCTGCTCTTCATGCTCCCTCCCGAAACCGCTATCAACGCCGGCACGCGCGCGCTGCGCGTGCGTCCCGCCTGGCGCGCGCTCGGGCCGTCGACCGATGAAGTGGACCTGCCCGCCTCTGTCGGCGGTATCGCGCTGCGCAACCCGGTGGGGCTTGCCGCCGGGCTCGACAAGCACTGCGCGTCGCTGGACAGCCTCGCCTCGCTCGGCTTCGGGTACGTGGTCGGCGGCACCGTGACGGCGCAGGCGCGCCCCGGCAATGCGAAGCCGCGCGTCCTGCGGCTCACGGAGCAGGAGTCCGTGATCAACGCGCTGGGGTTCCCCGGCGATGGCCTGGACGCGGCGCTCGGGCGGCTCGAACGGCTGCGCCGCATGCCCGCCCGCGTCCTCGTGAGCATCGCCGCGCTCGATGAAGCGGAAACGGCGGAGTGCGCTGAGCGGCTGCAACCGCTCGTGGACGGTGTCGAGGTGAACATCAGCTCGCCCAACACGGCGGGGCTGCGACGCTTCCACGAACCCGAGGCGCTGCGCGGTCTGCTGGGCGTGCTGGACACCGTCCGGCTGAAGCCGCTCTTCGTGAAGATACCCCCGTGGACGACCGACGAGGAGCGCGAGCAGATACTCGCGCTCGTGCGCGTCTGCCGCGAGTCGGGCGTCGACGCGGTCACGGCGGCGAACACGGTCCCGGTGGAGGATGAGCGCCTTGCCACCGGACGCGGCGGGCTGAGCGGGCGTGCGATACTGGAGAACATGCTGGCGATGCTGCCCGACATACGCGCCGAACTGGGAAGCGGCGTGGGACTGAACGCCTGCGGCGGCATCGCCTCCGCGGACGACGCCCGCGCTGCGCTGGAGGCAGGGGCCGACACCGTGCAGCTCTACACCGCGCTCGTGTTCCGCGGGCCGGGACTCGTCGAGGAGATATGCGGCGGTCTGCGCGCACAGCCGCCGGAGGGCCGGCTATGACGCAGGACGAACGCGTCCGCGCAGCCGAGGACGTCCTCGCGGCGACGGGTCCGCTGCGCAACCTCTCCGACGAGGTACGCTCCTACCCGTTGCGCCTGCTGCGGATCGTGGCGGAGCAGTACGCGGCGCGCAATGCGCCCGTGTCCGACCACCTGCTGCGGCTGCCGCCGTACCTCGGCGAGACCGCGTTGCGCGGCCTGCTTGAGGGTGGCTTCATCGAGCGGCTGTCGCCGGAACGCGCGGTCTACGCGTACGCGCCGACGCCGGAAGGGCTGGCGCTGCTGGCGTCGCTGGAGGAGCGCACGGACGCTCCGAAGGCGCGCAAGCCCCGCAAACGGGGGTGAGTGGCGTTCAGGCTTTGCTCCGGCGCAGGGCCACGTACGTGACGATCGTCGACGTGATCAGGCTGAGCAGCCCCCCGATGAGGATGTCTATCGGCACGAGGGCGGCGGGCCAGTCGGCGAACGCCACGAACACCGGCGCGATGTAGGTGGCGTAAGCCGCGCAGCCCAGGACGAAGCTGTTCCGCACCGCCTTGCCGAGGTTGCGCTCCTTCACCGCCGGTTCGATCGCCAGGTAGGTGTTGGCGAAGGCGATCAGCAGGAAGAACGCCAGCAGGGCGAGGAACTCGACTCCGCCCCACGTGTCCGGCTGCTTCCCGTAGGCGTCACGGAGCATGTCGCTGCCGCTCGCCTCGTGGAGACGCTCGTACATGCCCACCGCGATGGGCGAAACGTTCCACGCGATGTCGACTATCGCGTAGACCAGAAATGCTGCGATGAACCGGATATGCATGTTTCACCTCGCCGCACGCGGGTTGCCGGAAGCATACATGAGGACTCCGTCGTCATCATCCGGTGCGGTACCTCTTGCCGGGCGCCGGGACGTCAGTGCTCGCGGCCGCGCGCCCAGTTGAGCTCGACGAATCCCTGGCCGACGACCTCGCCGGACGGGTCGAGCACGTCGACGCCCGCCTCCCAGTAGGTGACGCCTATCGTCTCGCTGCGGTACTCGGACTCCTCCTCGAGGGGGCGCAGCACGAGGGAGAGCCCCTCGGCGGGGACCTCGACGTTCCAGTGCGTGCGGTAAGCCGTCTCCGTGACGGGGCTGCGCCAGACCGGCTCGCCGGGAGTGAACGAGACCTCGTCCTCGAGCAGAGTCCGCGCGGGCTGTCCCGGCCTCCGGAGCGTCGCGTAGCGCTCGATGAGCGGGCCTCTCCGTTCGTAGAGGCTGGAGACCATGAGGTCGGTGCCGTCGTCCAGCTGGATGCTGGCCCAGTCCCACTCGACGGCGACGGGCTGGAAGTTGCCCCACTGCTTGTCGAGCCACGCCATGCCCGTAACGCTCGTAGTCGAGCCGTCGGGGAGTGTCAGCGTCCCGCTCAGCGCGAGGCGCGGGCGCGTGTAGTAATAGGTCACACCGGCGTAATCGAAGTCCACGAGCCCGCCCTGGTGCAGGAGCGGTTGGGTTGTCGCGCGCAGCGTGAAATCGTACGTGTACCCCTCTGCCCCGGCGCGCAGCGTGTAGGACTCTCCGCCGACGCCCGCCATGAGCGTTTCCCCCACCGCGAGTTCGAAGTCTCCCGGCGCGGTATCAACGGGAGCGGCGACTGCGAACAGTTCATCGTGGACATACCCCGTTACGCTGCCGAGCCCGATGTGGCGGACGTGGCCGGCGATCCCGCTGGTTGGCTCGCGTACGCGGAAGACGACGTCATGCAGAGCGTAGCGGTCCTGCTCCTCCGACGTGAGGTGCGCGTTGAAGTACCACCACTCGACGAGATACGCGTGCGGCGACTCGTCGGCGGGCAGCGTGAGGGGCGGGTGGTCGCTCAGGGGTACGGGAGTCGGGACCGGGAATGGCGTTGCGGTGGCGGTCGGGGTGGGCGTCGGCACCGGAGTAGCGGTGGGAGTGGGCGTTGGGGTCGGCGACGCGCATGCCGCGAGCAGGCCGGTGGCGAGCCCGAAGGAGATGGTGACGCGTGTTGCCCGGTTCATCGGCTTCTCTGCAAACCAGCGTACCGAATCCGTGACGCTTTGGGGAGTGGTTGACCTAGAATAGCCCGCACTATGCGACCCGCCCTCCCCACCACCCCGCGCGGCAGAGCCCTGCTCGCCGGAGCCGTCATCGTTGTTCTGGGACTGCTCTACCTGCTCATCTCGCTGTATATCGTCAACACCGCGCTCGTGGCGGAGCGGAACGAGATCGAGGAGTTCCCCGAGGACTTCGGACTTACCTACGAGGAGGTCGAGTTCCCGCCGAGGGACTGGCCGGACCTCACGCTGCGCGGCTGGTGGATGCCCGCCGAGGACGCGAAGGGCACCGTCATCAAGATCCATGGACTGGACGGCACGCGGGACTCGTCGCTCGGGCTCTCGAAAGCGCTGGTGGACGGAGGCTACTCGGTGCTCGCCTTCGACCTGCGCGGACACGGCGAGTCGGACGTTGCCCAGATGGGCGCCGGCATCCACGAGCAGGACGACCTGCGGGGCGCGATCGACTACGTGCTGACGCACCGCGCGGAGCCGGGGCGCATCCTCCTTTACGGCGACTCGTTCGGTGGCGCGATAGCGCTGATGACGGCGATCGACGAGCCCGCGGTGGTGGCACTGTTCTCCGACTCGTCGTTCACCAGCGTGTCCGACCTGATGATCCAGGAGATCGCGGACCGGACGAGGGCGGCGCACTGGAGCGCCACCGTGCTGCGGCCGGGCATCCTGTTCGTCGCCAACACCGTGAAGGGGCTTGACATCAACGAGGTGCGGCCCGTCGACTCAGCCGCTCTCTACGACTATCCGCTGGGGCTGGTGCACTGCTCCACCGACGAGCGTGTGCCGCTCTCCCACCTGGCGCAGATACGGGCCCGAGTGCAGGAGCCGCCCCGTATGACCATCTACGAGGGGTGCGAGCACAGCCAGGGGTGGGAAGACTTCACGGACCACTACGAGGCGTACCTGCTGGACTACTTCGACGAGCGATTGGGTCTGTGAGGAGGGGCGTCTCTAGGCGCCGACGGGGACCGCGCCGTCGAGCGGGGGCGCGTCGGATGCGAACAGCTGCTCGAGGTCAGGGCCCTCGATGCTCTCGTTGAGCATCAGGTAGCGCGCGATCTGGACGAGCTTGGGGTAGTTCTCCAGCAGGAGCCGCTTTGCGGTGTGGTACGCGTCCACGACGATGGACTGCACCTCTTCGTCGATCTCCTGAGCGACCTTCTCGGAGTAGTCCCGCATCTCGGATATCTCCCGTCCGAGGAAGACCATCTCCTCGCGCTTGCCGAACGTGCGGGGCAGCAGGCTCTCGCTCATCCCATAGCGCGTGACCATGGCGCGCGCTATCTGCGTCACCTGCTCGAGGTCGTTGCTCGCGCCGGTCGTCACCTCGTTGAACGTGATCTCCTCGGCGACGCGGCCGCCCAGCGCCATCGTGATGCGGTCTATCAGCTGCGGGCGTGAGTAGAACATCCTGTCCTCTTCGGGGAGGGACTTCGTGTAGCCCGCGGCCATGCCGCGCGAGACGATGGATATCTTCTGCACGGGGTCTCCGTGTTCCAGCAGGTGCCCCACGAGCGCGTGTCCGCCCTCGTGGTAGGCGACGATCTCCTTCTCCTTCTGGGAGATGACCCGCGTGCGGCGCTCCGGCCCCATGGTCACGCGGTCGATGGACTCCAGCATGTCGGACATGGCGACGGTCTTCTGGCTCCGCCGCGCCGCAAGGATGGCGGCCTCATTCACGAGGTTCGCCAGGTCGGCGCCGCTGAAGCCGGGCGTCTGGCGGGCGAGGCGCTCCAGGTTGACGTCGTCTCCGAGCGGCTTGCCCTTGCAGTGGACTTCCAAGATGGCGACGCGCCCGTTGATGTCCGGGAGGTCCAGCACCACGCGCCGGTCGAAGCGGCCGGGCCGCAGGAGCGCTGGGTCCAGGATGTCGGGGCGGTTCGTCGCGGCGATGACGATGACGTTGGTGCTCGTCTCGAAGCCGTCCATCTCGACGAGGATCTGGTTGAGCGTCTGCTCGCGCTCGTCGTGGCCTCCGCCGAGCCCGGCGCCGCGGTGGCGCCCCACGGCGTCGATCTCGTCCACGAACACGATGGACGGCGCGTTACGCTTCGCCTGGTCGAAGAGGTCGCGCACGCGGGACGCTCCCACGCCGACGAACATCTCCACGAACTCGGAGCCGCTGATAGAGAAGAACGGAACACCCGCCTCTCCCGCGACCGCCTTGCTCAACAGGGTCTTGCCGATGCCGGGCGGGCCGACCATCAGCACGCCCTTGGGGATGTGCGCCCCGAGCGCGAGGAAGCGCTCCGGGTACTTGAGGAACTCCACGACCTCCTGCAACTCGGTCTTGGACTCCTCCACCCCGGCGACGTCCGAGAACATCACGGTCGGACGGTTGCCCGTGTTCATGCGCGCGCGGCTCTTGCCGAACCCCAGCGCCTGGTTATTGCTCCCCTGCGCCTGGCGCATCATGAAGAGCAGGATCGCTCCGAAGAAGATGAGCGGCAGGAACTGCAGCAGTATCCCGAACAGGTTGCCGAGCCCGCCGCTGCGGTGCACCTCCACCTCGATCCCGCGCTCCACGGGGTCGATCCCTGCGGACTGGAGTATCTCGAAGATGCTGGTGCCCGGCTCCTTGGCGGCGACGAGTTGCTGGTTGCCCTGTCGCGAGGTCGCCACGATGCGGTCGCCGTCGACGACGATGCTCGATACCTGCCCGTTCTTCGCCAGCGCCAGGATGGAGGTGAGGTCGGACTGCTCGCCGTCGTCTCCGGGCGAGAACAGCATGAAGAAGACGGCGATGACCGCCACGAAGATGATCAGGTAGATGAACGTGTTGCCGATCCAGCGGTTACCCATCGAACTCGTCGCTCCAGGAGCGCGCTCTGCGCCTGAATCTAGCTTACCGCACTACGAGTGAACCGGCAAAGCTCTGGGTGCCCGTCGCGCCTCTGCGAGGCCCCTCGGCACAGCCCGAGCCGGGTCCGGCGCTACGCAGATGCTACTCCTGCGGTTCCAGCTCCAGGGGCCTGAAGTAGAGCCCCCACTTCTCCATCAGGCGGGAGACCTCCGGCGATTCCATCTTCATCAGGTCCGTGAAGAAACCGGCGATGGCGTGCGCGTGCAACTGGTCCGGCGTCGCCACCCAACTGGCTTCGGCGGGCACCGTGTACAGCAGCCCCGCCTGGTTCTGCGAGCGTACTTCGACGCGCGTTCCGCCGTTGTCCATTTTCACCGTGATGCCGTTCGGCATGGCCAGCCTCCTGAACGTTCACCAAAGTATACCGGGGACGGTGGTGTATGCTGAAGCAACCCCTTCGAGAGAAGTAACGACGCATGGAGATACCTGCCGAGATACGCGACGCCATGGTGCAGCATGCGCTGGAGGAAGACCCCAACGAATGCTGCGGGATACTCGCGGGCGCGGGCGGGATCGTGCTGCAGCACTACCGCATCACCAACACGGAGAAGAGCCCCTACCGCTACAGCATGGACGGGCGGGAGCTCAACCAGGTGCTCCGCGAACTGGACGACAACGGCTGGGAGATGCAGGTGATCTACCACTCCCATACCCACAGCCCCGCGTATCCCTCCGACACCGACGTTCGCCTCGCCGCGAACTGGCCGGACCCGCACTATCTGCTCGTCTCGCTCATGGACAAGCAGTCGCCGGACGTGCGGCTCTTCACCATCTGGGACGGGGCGGTATCGGAGGAGCCGGTCGTCATCGTCTAGGGGCGCGTCCTCACGCGCCACGCTCGCGTAGGTGCGCGACGCGCTCTACGAACCCCGCCGTGTGCGGCTCGCGCTCCAGCACGTAGCGCACGGACGCCCCCAGCGCCGTCTCCATCTCATCGCGGACCACGCCGTTCAGCGCGACCTGCGACGCCTCCGTGACGCCGCGCTCCGCGAAGTGCCGCAGCACCTTGAGCGAGTCCACGGAGAGGGGCAGCGCGCTCGACGCCGGGGCGGGGCACTCATCGCAGACGACGCCGCCCATCGCGGCCACGTAGCGGTGATGCTCGGGCTCGATCTCACGGCGGCACATGATGCACGAGTGCAGTTCCGGCCTGTAGCCCGCATCGCTGAGCAGGCCGAGTTCCGTGTGGCGGGCCACCGAAGCGGGGTTGCGCCCGGCTTCCAGCGCACGCAGCGCATCGAGTAGGAGACGGTACGCGTCGGGGTGGGGGGCGGCCTCCGGCATCAGGAGGTCGGCCAGCTCCATGAGGTAAAGCGCCTCCGCCAGACGGGACAGGTCCGCCTTCACTCCGGCGAACGACTCCGCCGACTCTGCGCCCGTGATGACGTCGAATGTGTGCCCGATGGCTATGGCGAGATGGGCGCGGTTCAGCACGTCCAGGTGTCCGCCGAGCTTGCTCGTGAGCCTTCGCGCGCCGCGCACCGTCAGTTTGAGCTTGCCCAGTGACGGTGTCAGCACCGTTACAAGCCGATCGGCGTCGCGCATCCGGTAGGCGCGCAGCACGAGACCGTCCGTCTTGTAGGCGCGGGGGCGCCCTCCCGGCGGAGGGCGTTGGAGGCCGTCCTGGTACGCCTGCGCTGTCACGCGCCCAGTTTACGACGCGCGAGTGCGGGGCTTCGCGGGGTTATTCGCCGCCGTGCACCGGAACGACGATGCCGTTCACGAACCCCGCGGCGTCGGAGCAGAGGAAGAGCGCGACGCTGCCGATGTCGTCGCCGACGCCCACTCTGCCGACCGCGATGCGCTCGGCTGCACTCGACATCTCCGGGCGCACGATGCCTGCGGGACGCGGGGTGTCGATGGTGCCGGGGGCGATGCAGTTCACCCGGACCTCCGGCTTCCACTGGTGCGCCATGTGGAACGTGAGGCTGTGCACGGCGGCTTTCGCCGTCCCGTAGGCCGCGATGTCGGGCGCATTCGGGTGACGGTCGAGGCCGGACGTGGAGCCGATGTTGACGATGGCGCCCTTGCCGGCCGCCTTCATGTGCGGCACGACGGCCCTGGATACGAGGAACGTGGTCTTGACATTGCCGACGTACGCGCCGACGAAGTCGTCGCCGCTGATCTCCAGCAACGACGCGCGGTGGTACTGCGGCATGTCCGGGTTGCGGCTGTACGAGCCGCCCGCGACGTTCACGAGCGCGTCGATGCGCCCGAACCGGTCGAGCGTCTGCGCGACCATGGCGTCGATCTCGTCGGGCTCGGCGACGTTCACGGCGATGCCCAGCGCCTGCGCGCCGAGCGCCTCAGCCTCTTCGACCGCAGGCGGGATGGTGTCCGCGGGCACCGACGCTACGACGACGTTCGCGCCCGCCTGCGCGAACGCGCGCACGCAGCCTCGTCCGATACCGCCGCTCCCGCCCGTGATGATGACGGTGCGGCCTTCCATGGAGAAACGCGACAGGTCCATGAACCCTCCTTGATGTTTCGAGTCTCGGCTACGTGCCGCCGTGCAGGTCGAGGTAGGAGCCGTTGAAGAACGCCCCGGCGTCGGATGCGATGAAGACCGCAGCTCCGGCGATGTCCTCCGGCCTGCCGAACCGCCCGATCTCGATCTCGGCGAGGCTGCGCGCCCGCCGGTCCGGATGTTCCGTCCGGGCGCGGCGCGGTGTGATGAAGTGCCCGGCGTTGATGCAGTTCACCCGTATCGTGGGCGCCCACTCCTTCGCCATGCTGCGCGTGAGGTGCATCACGGACGCTTTGGTCATGTTGTAGACGCTCATGCCGGGTTCGGGCAGGCGGTAGTCCCGCGCGCCGATGGAGGCCATGTTGATGATGACGCCGCCCCCGCGTTCCAGCATGTGCGGCACGACGGCCTGGCTGCACAGGAACGCGCTCGTGACGTTGATGTTGAACGCCTCGTTGAAGTCGTGCTTGGTCAGCTCCAGGAGGGGCCCGCGCTTGAACGTCGGTCCCTGCGAGCCGCCGACCACGTTCATCAGGACGTCCACCCGGCCGAAGCGTTCGATGGCGCGTTCGACAAGCGCGCGCACGGCGTCCGGGTCGGTCACGTCGGTGGGAACGCCGAGCACGGCGTGCCCCTTGTTCTCGATCTCGGCGACGACGTTCTCGATCTTCTCGACTCCGCGCGCCGCGATGACGACGTTCGCGCCCGCGTCGGCGAACCCGTGCGCGATCATCCGGCCGATGCCGTCGCTTCCGCCAGACACGATCGCCGTGCGTCCTGCGAGCGAGAAGGCGTCGAGGCTGAACTGCGGGATGGCCGTCTCTTCGGGAAGGCTCTCGGTCATGCCTAGAACCACCCCTGCTCGCGGAGAACGCCGCGGAAGTACGTCACCTGGCCAACGTGCTGGATGTTGTCGTTGAGGATGGCCCCGAGCCGCGAGCCCACCGATTGCGGAGGTCTGTCCGGCGACGCCGGAGGGATGAGGCGGTCAAGGTCATCGGGCGAGAGACTGCGCACGACGGCTGCCGTCTTCCCGGCTACGGCCTCGAAATAGCCGGTGAGCGTCTCCAGGTCCTTCGGATCGAACGTGTGCACGTTGTCCGGAGTGAAGCGGGGAGGGGGCGCCTCCATGCCGAATCGCTCGTGCCAGCCGTCCGTCTCCCACAGCGGCCGCTCGCCGGTCACGCCTGCGGTGATGAAGTCGCGCACCCACGTCATGTGCCAGACGATCCAGCCGATGGGGTTGCTTCCTTCGCCCCCGGGTTGGAGGCGCAACTCGTCGTAGGTCAGGCCTTCCAGGGCGCGGCGCAGGTAGCCGTCGGCCCGGTTCAGCGCGTCGAAGTAGAGGTCAACTGCGTTCATGGGTGTCCTTCCATCAGGTGTGGTCTACCGTCGCTGCCAGCCGAACCCGTCGAAGTAGCCGCGCAGGTACATCACCTGTCCTGCGTGCTGCGTGTTGTCCGAGACGATGCTGACGAGCCGCACGCCCAGCGTGGGGAGCGGCGTGTACTGCGGCTCGTTCAGCTCGCGGTCGAGGTCGTCTGCGGCGACCCCCGCCAGGTAGCGCTTCGACCGCTCGTAGACCGCGTCGTTGTAGCCGAGCAGCACGTCCGCCGAGTCCGCCTTCACTGCCGCGGCCTGCTCCAGCGAGTGGCCGCCGCCGGTGATGGAATCGTCGGCGGGCATCCCGAACCGCTCGTGCCATCCCTCGCTCGTCCAGAGCTGCGGCTCCCCCGCGAGGCTGGCGAAATGGTCGTCCTGGATGCGCGTGAGGTGCCACACGAGCCAGGCCATCGAGTTCGAATGGCCGTTGGGCATCCGGTTCAGTGTCTCGGCGGGGACGCCTGTCAGCGCCCGGTGCAGCAGCTGGTTGACTCGGCCGAGGCCGTCCGCGATCAACTCTGGGCCTTCCATGGGATGCTCCTCCGCGGAGTGGT
Source organism: Dehalococcoidia bacterium (assembly GCA_965220655.1). Classification (GTDB taxonomy): domain Bacteria; phylum Chloroflexota; class Dehalococcoidia; order Lucifugimonadales; family Australimonadaceae; genus Bin16. Next base: position 195,418 of record CBDCQO010000011.1, read on the forward strand.
TGTGCCCCGGCGCGCCGCGGGGCCGTGCAGCATCATACCCGCGCCGGACAGACCCGGTCGAGGGATGCCGATTCTCTGCCGTTCATCGAGTGCAGCACGGCATTCCCCCTGTTACCATCCGCTGGTTCCGGGGAGGCGGAACGGCATGGCCACACGACCCCAGAAGCGGCGCGTTGACGTTCGGGTGTTCCCTTCGTTCAGAGGGACGGCGCCTGCGGCGTCGGTGCGCCGAGCCGCTGCCGCCGCGCTCACCCTCGCCGACCCGGACGGACGCTCCGGCGCGAGCGTCGTCGTCGCCGACGACGAGACGCTGCACGACCTGAACCTGCGCTTCCGCGGCTTCGACGAGGTGACCGACGTCCTCTCGTTCGGTGAGTACGGCGCGCCCGCAGAGGACACCGCGCTTCCAGCCGGAGAACCATTCCCCGAGGACGGGTTTCCGGCGGTCCCCGACGAGGAACCGAGCCTCGGGGAAGTGGTGCTGTCCTACCCGATGGCGGAACGGCAGGCGCGCGAGCACAATGTGCCGGTGGAGCGGGAGGCTGCGCTGCTCGTCGTGCACGGCATCCTGCACCTGCTCGGGCACGACCATGCGGAGCCGGAGGAGGAAGCGGCGATGCGCGCGATAGAGCAGCAGGCGTTGAGCGCGCTGTTCCCCTCCGGGAACGGGATGGGAGCGTCCTGATGGCTGGAGAGGTGCTCTACAGGAAGTGGCGGCCCCCGCGCTTCTCCGACATCGTCGGGCAGGGCCCGATCACGCAGACGCTCACCCAGGCCGTCGCTCACGGACGCACCGCGCACGCCTACCTCTTCTGCGGCCCGCGCGGCACCGGCAAGACCAGCACCGCTCGCGTGCTGGCGAAATCGCTCAATTGCACCATGCGCCCGCCGACCATTGGCGACCCCTGCGGCGCGTGTGACAACTGCCGCGCCGTAGACAACGGCAGCTTCATAGACCTCATCGAGGTCGACGCGGCGAGCAACCGCGGTATCGACGAGATACGCGACCTGCGGGAGAAGGTGCGTTTCGCTCCCACCGTCGGCAGGAACAAGGTCTACATCATCGACGAGGCGCACGCGCTCACTAACGACGCCTTCAACGCGTTCCTCAAGACCTTGGAGGAGCCTCCCCCGCACAGCGTGTTCGTCCTCGCCACCACGGAACCTGAGCGCCTTCCGCCCACCATCGTCTCCCGGTGCCAGCGGTTCGACTTCCACCGCATCGCCATGCAGGATATGACGGAGCGGCTCGCGGGCATCGCCCAGGAGGAAGGCGTGGAGGTCTCACCGGAGGTGCTGCGCCTCATCGGACGCGCGTCCGGCGGGAGCCTGCGCGACGGGACGAACCTGTTGGACCAGCTCATCACCTCGTTCGGCTCGCGTGTGACCGTCGAGCAGGCGCGAGAGCTGCTCGGCATCAGCGGGGAGGAGAGCGCTCTGGCGCTCGTCAAGCACCTGCTCACGGGCAACACGGCGCAAGCGCTGGAGGTCATCAACAGCGTTGCGGACGAGGGGGTTGACCTGCGGCCGCTCCACCGGATGACGGTGGAGCTCCTGCGCGCCGCCCTGCTTATCAAGAGCGGAGCGGCTTCTTCGCTCGACCTCTCCAAAGACGCCGAATCGCAGCTCTCGTTCGTCGCCAACAGCGTGTCGCTGGAGCAGATCATGCGCGCGCTGCGGCTGTTCGGCCACGTCTCATTCCGGTTCGACCAGCCGTCGCCGCTTCCGTTGGAACTCGCCGCGGTCGAACTCGGCCTGCCGCCCGAGACCGCCGCGCCTGCGCCGACCGTCGCGGCCCCCGTACCGGCGGCTGCCGCGCCCCGCCCCGCGCAGCCTCCGTCAGGCCCGCCTACTCCCCGGCCCACGGCGCCTGCTCCTGCACAACCGACCCACCGCCGCCCTCCGCCATCGCCAGTCCCAGTTCCGGCGGCCTCGGTGGACCCGTCGGCGCCCATCGATCAGCGGCTCCACGCGCTGTGGCCCACCATCCTCAAGTCGCTGATGGGCGCGCCCAAGCGCAAGTTCGACGTCGCCGCGCTGCTCCGCAGTTCGGGGCACAGGGAGATACGGGGCTCCGACCTCATCGTCACTTTCCCGCACCAGTCCAACAGCGAACGGCTGATGGGAGAACTGGAAGACCCGCGCTGCCGGATGGAGGTGGAGCGCCGGTTGCAGGAGGCGCTCGGCCAGCAACTCACCGTCGTCGTGGACACGGGCGAACAGCGTTCCAACGGCGAACGCTCCGGCGAGGCGGGCGGTGGACACCTCATCCGCGCCGCCGTCGGCTATGGCGGGCAGGTCGTCAACGAAGCCCCGCAACCGGCACCTGCTCCGGCCCCGGCTTCGCATGCGGCCGATGTGTCTTCCGCACCTGAACGGGTTCCGGAGGTCGACGAAGCACCCACTACACCCGCGCCGGCCCCCGACCTCGACGAAATGCCGCCTGCTCCTGCCCCGGCGCCATACGCCGGTGACGCTCCTGCCGCCCCGCCCCCGGCTTCTGATGCTGTCCCGAACGGCGCGACGCACGTCGCTGAATCCGGACCTGAACCTGCCGCCGTCCCTGTGTCGCCCGATGACCCCAACGAACCGCCCAAGGAATGGAACGAATGAACAGGAACATGATTAAACAGGCCCAGCAACTCCAGGCCCGCCTTATGAAGGCGCAGGAGGACCTGGAGAACGAGACCGTCGAAGCATCCGCAGGCGGCGGGGCCGTCAAGGTCGTCGCGACCGGCAAGCAGACCGTCCAGTCCATCGCCATAGACCCCGCCGCCGTCGACCCGGACGACGTGGAGTTGCTGCAGGACATGGTGCTCGCGGCGGTGAACGAGGCGCTTGCGAAGTCGCAGGCGCTCGCGGCGGAGCGGCTCGGTGCGCTCACCGGCGGACTGAAGATACCGGGGATGTAGCGCATGACCTCGTCGCCCCAGGGCGGCTACGGCGGCGCTGCGCTCGCGCCCGCCGTCGCCCGGCTCATCGAACAGCTCCACAAACTTCCCGGCATCGGCCCCAAGTCCGCCCAACGGCTCGCTTACTACCTCATCCGCATGCCTGAACGGGAAGCGCGGCAACTCGCTGACGCCATCAGCGCCGTGAAGGACTCGCTTGGCTTCTGCTCCCGGTGTCAGAACATCACCGAGCCCGACGTGTGCGCCATCTGCTCCGACCCCGCGCGCGATCAGACGCGCCTCTGCGTCGTGCAGGAGCCGCTGGACGTGCTCGCGCTGGAACGCACTGGCGTCTTCCGCGGCCTCTACCACGTTCTGCACGGCCTCATAGACCCCATGGGCAACGTCGGACCGGACGACCTGCGCATACGCGAACTGCTCCGCCGCATCGGCGAGGAGCCGGTGAGCGAGGTCATCATCGCGACGAACCCCACCGTCGAGGGAGAAGCGACCGCGATGTACCTGCACCAGCTGCTGGTCCCGCTCGGGCCGCGCGTCACCCGGCTCGCACGCGGCCTCCCGGTCGGCGGCGACCTCGAATACGCCGACGACCTCACGCTCACCCGCGCCTTCGAAGGCCGCCAGGATTTTTAGAACAGGGGGATATCGGTGCGAGGTGGATGGCCCGCGCAGGTATCGATTCACTCCTAATCAAGTATCAGTTTCCTGTTTTATTGATACAAAGTATTGACAACGTGCGTATACCACCCTAATCTGCGCGCATGACGACTGTCACGTCGAAGGCGGCGAGCGCCATCACGCAGACCGAGTCCAACATCCTTGCGGCGTTGGAAGAGCACGGCAGCCGTATGACCTGGCCGCGTCGTGAACTGGCCGCGATGCTCGCTCGCAAGACCGACGCGTTCAGCGCAGAGGAGATCGTCGCCGGGCTGCCGAGCCTGGGGCGCGCGACCATCTACCGCACGCTGCGGCTGCTCGTGGAGGTCGGCATCCTCTGCAAGACCGCCATGCCGGACGGCTCGCCGCGCTACTCGCTGGACGACGCTCACCACCACCATCACCTCGTCTGCGTCGGCTGCGGGAGGATCGACGAGTTCCGCCATCCTTCCGTCGAGCGCATGCTGCGCGCCATGAAGCACCACGTGGGCAGCGAGCTCATCGGGCACCGGCTCGAGCTGTACCACCGCTGCGCCACCTGCCGGGAGAGCGGCCATGGTGGCGCGGACATCCACATGCACGGGACCCACGTGCACGCCCACTGACCCCACGCAAAAAACCAGACGGAGCGTACTAGATGAGACTGAATCTCACTAAATCATACAAGCTGCTCATCGCCGGAGTATTGGCTCTGGCGATTGTGTCCTGTTCAGATGATCCCACTCCCACGCCGGCTCCTGCTGAGGCGCCTACGCAGGCTCCTGTAGAGGAGTCCTTCGAGCCGCTGAGCGTGGTCGCGAGCATCTACCCGATGCAGTACTTCGCTGAACGCGTCGGCGGTGACCGCGTCAACGTCGTGGCGCTCGTGCCGCCCGGCGCCGAGGGCCACACGTTCGAGCTCACGGCCAGCGACCTGGTCAGGATCGGCGAGGCCGACGTCATCGCGATGAACGGTCTCGAACTGGAGCCATGGCTGGAGCGCGCGCTGGAGTCGCTGGGCAATGACCTCTCCGGCATCGTGGTCGAGGCTGCCGACGCCGAGGCGGCGCTGGAGTTCGAGGACCACGAGGCTGAGGAAGGCGAAGACCACGACGAAGAGGAAGGCGAGGACCACGGCGACGAGGACGAGGACGAAGGCGAAGACCACGGTGATGAGGAGGAGGAAGAAGGGGAAGAAGACCATCACGGTGACGAGGAGGAGGAAGAGGAAGAGGATCACCACGGCGAGGAGGAGGAGGAAGAGGAAGAAGACCACCACGGTGACGAGGAAGAAGAGGAAGGTGAGGACCACGGCGACGAAGAAGACGACCACGCCGAGGATGAGGGTGAGCACGGTCACGGTCACGGCGAACTCGACCCCCACTTCTGGCTCGACCCCCTGCGCGCCATCACCCAGGCAGAGCGCATCGCCGACGCGCTGATCGAGGCAGACCCCGCAGGCGCGGACGTCTACCGGGCGAACCTTGCCTCGCTGAGCGGCGACCTCCGCGCGCTGCACGCCGAGTTCGAGACGGGCCTCAGTTCGTGCGCCCACGAGGAGTTCGTTACGTCGCATGCCGCGTACGGCTACCTCGCGCTGGCCTACGGTCTGGAGCAGGTGAGCGTTTCCGGCCTCTCACCCGGCTTCGACCCATCGCCGCAGCGTCTCGCCGGTATCGCCGATCGCATCAACGATCTCGGCCTGGAGGCCGTGCTGGTGGAGCCCGTGCTCTCCGGCTCCAACGAGCAGGTGCTCGCCGACGAGACCGGCGCCGGGATCTACATGATCCACCCGATGGACGGCATAACCCAGGACGAACTGGACGAGTTCGGGGACTACTTTGGCCTGATGCGCGACAACCTGAACAGTCTGCGTGCCGCGATGAGCTGCTCGTAACTGAACCAACACCTGCAGGCGGGGACGCGCTTTCCTCCCGGCGCGCCCCCGCCTTATCCTCTGCAGGAGACAATGGACATGGACGATACACCGGCGGTTGAACTGGAAGACGTCTCCTACACCTACGCGGGCTCTCCCGCGGTGCACGGCGTAACGCTGCGCATCGAACGCGGCGATTTCACGGCGATCGTCGGCCCCAACGGCAGCGGCAAGAGCACGCTCATCAAGGTCATCCTCGGGCTCATCAAACCGGACAGCGGGCACGTGCGCATCTTCGGCACCGACATCGAGCAGTTCAGGGACTGGCGCCGCATCGGCTACGTTCCCCAGGTCGCCACCGGCATTCACGCCATGTTCCCCATCACGGTGAGCGAGGTTGTCGCCCACGGGCGTTATACCGGCTTCTCGCCGTTCGATTTCTGGCGCAGGGGGAACGGCGCGGACGTGGACGGCGTCCTGCAGATGGTCGACATGGCGGACTTCAAGCGCCGCCGCATCGGCGAACTCTCCACCGGCCAGCAGCAGCGCGCGCTCATCGCCCGCGCCCTCATCCGCAAGCCTGACCTGCTCGTGATGGACGAGCCGATCGCTGGAGTGGACGTCCAGGGCGGGGAGGAGCTGTACATGCTCCTCCGCCAGCTTCGCGAGAGCGGCGTCACCATCCTCATCATCTCCCACGACGTCGGTGCGGTCATGCGCGAGGCCGGAACGGTGGCGTGCATAAACTGCACGTTGCTCTGCCACTGCCCGCCGCACGAACTGACCGAGGACGACCTCGTGCGGCTCTACGGGTTCCCCGTTGAAGTGCTGCACCACGGCCGGCATCACGACCACCACGCGCACGGTGAAGAAGCCGTTCGCCACGACGAGTTCGACCAGCTCACGCCGCACATGCACCAGCACTGACCACATGCCGGCCATACTGCAATACGACTTCATGGTGCGGGCCCTCATCGGAGGTGTCCTCGTCGGCGGTCTCGCGCCGGTGCTCGGCACATTCCTCGTGCTGCGCCGCTTCTCGCTGCTCTCCGACACGCTTGCGCACGTTGCCTTGCTCGGCGTCGCCGTCGGTTTCGTGGTGAACGTCTACCCGACGCTCACCACCTTCATAGCCGTGGTCATTGCCGCCGTCGCCATGGAGACGCTGCGCACGCGCGGGAAGCTCCCCGGCGACGCGGTCCTCGCCGTTGCCCTCTACTCTTCGCTCGCCGCGGCGGTGGTCATCATCAGCGCGGCGCGGGGCTTCAACGTAGACCTGCTGGGATTCCTCTTCGGCTCCATCCTCACCATCACCGAACTGGACCTCTGGCTCCTCGGAGGGCTGGCGTTCTTCGTCGTCATCGGCGTGACGGCGTTCTTCACCGAACTCGCGCAGACCTCCTTCGACGATTCGCTCGCCCGCGTCTCCGGCATCAAGGTGGACTGGGTCAATCTTGGCCTGGCGGTGCTCGCAGCGGCCACCATCACCCTCGCCATGCGCATCATGGGCGTCCTGCTCGTCGGTGCGCTCATCGTCATCCCCGTCCTCATCGGGCAGGGCGTCACGAACAGCCTGCGGACCGCCTTCATCGTCGCGTCCGGCGTGGGCATCGTCAGCGCCGTCACCGGCCTCACGGTCGCCTTCTACCAGGACATCCCGGGCGGCGGCGCCATCGTCCTCACCGCGGTCGTCCTGCTCGTTGTCTCCATGGGCTTCCGCAGGATCCGCCACCGCTCCTCGTAGTCCGCGCGAGCGGTTACACTCTCCCCCGCACAACATCCGGCTGAACGGAGGAACACGCATGGGCGCAGGAACCATCGGCCTTGCCGTCATGGGCGGCGACAGCAACGCGGTGCTCGCACGCATCGAGGACAGCGAGGAGCGCGGCATCGACGCCGCATGGCTCACCGTCGGCGGCGCGAGCCTGGACGGCATCACGCTCATGGCCGCCGCCGGAGCGCGCACCGAGCGCATCCTGCTCGGCACCTGCATCGTGCCGACGTGGGGACGCCACCCCGTCGCTGCCGCGCAGCAGGTCCAGGTCGCTGCGCAGCTCTCCGGCAACCGGTTCCGGTTCGGCATCGGGCCCAGCCACATCCGTCCCATGACCACCGTGTTCGGGGCTGACTACCGCACTCCGCTCACCGCGCTCCGCGAGTACCTCACCGTCACGCGCACGCTGCTGCACACCGGCGCGGTCGAGTTCGAGGGCAGCATCTACCGCGCGAACGTGAGCCTTCCGGCGCCCGTACCGGACGTGCCCGTGATGGCGTCCGCGCTCCGCCCGAAGTCGTACGAGCTTTGCGGGGAGGCCGCCGACGGCGCGATCAGCTGGGTGTCGCCCGGCGTCTACCTGCGCGACGTCGCCCTCCCCGCGCTGCAGCGCGGCGCCGAGCGCGCGGGACGGCCGTGCCCGCCGCTCATCGTCCACGCGCCGATGTGCGTCCACGACGACCCGGACGAGGTCCGCGCCGCCGCTCGGGAGCAACTCGCCAACTACCCGCGCATGCCCTTCTACCAGGCGATGTTCGCCGAGGCCGGCTACCCCGAGGCCGCCCAACTCGAGGGCTGGAGCGACGGCATGATTGAGAGCGTCGTCCTCTCCGGCAGCGAGGAGCGTGTCAGCGAGCGTGTCGCTGAGCTGTTCGATTTCGGCGCGAGCGAGATCATCGTCTCCATCGTCGCCGCCGGGCCGGACGCCGCCGCATCCCGCGAGCGCACGCTCGCCCTGCTCGCAGGCTTGGCGTCTGCCTGACGGCCTCGTCCCTTCCGTAACGTGACGTGGGGTTGTCATGCTGAGCGGAGCGCAGCGGAGTCGAAGCATCTCTCGGGTGGCCTGACTCCCCTCTCCCGCTGGGAGAGGGCAACGCGCTTCAGCGCGCGGTGAGGGCTGGATTTCGTGCCACACGCCCCTTCCCCGGACACCATGCCCACCGCATAGAATGAACAGGCGCGCTACTCGCGCTCGCGTTACGCCCCACGGAGGCCGGATGAAGTTCTACGTTGCCGGAAAGTTCGAGGACAAGGAGCGGGTACGCCTGGCCCAAAGCTGCATCGTGGCCGCAGGGCACGAGATAACCCACGACTGGACGATGGCCCAGGCCGTCGGCGGACGTGCCGAGGCCATCGACGACATGGATGGAGTGAGGGACGCCGACGCCCTGCTCTTCGTCAACGTAGACCCTGACCTGCCCTACGCCGGGTCGCTCGTCGAGATCGGCATGGCGCTTGCACTGGACAAGCCCGTCTACTTCATCAACACGCAGCACATGGCGCGGAACGTCTTCTACCACCTCCCCGGCGTCTTCAGCGCCGCTGACGCGCCCCACCCCATCGGCGAACGGCTCGCGGAAGAGTTCGGCGCGGTCATGAACGGCGTGGCCACAGAGGTCTGACAACCGGACGCTGCCACCGCCTAACTGCTATCATCCTTCCGCCGTTCAGCGGCGCCACGTTCACAAGGAGACTTACATGCCCGCCACCAAAGCATTCGTGCTCATCGAGACCACCGTCGGCAAGACCAAGGACGTCGTCAGCGCCCTTCACCAGGTCGACGGCGTGACGTCCGTCGACGTCGTCACCGGCCCCTACGACGTCATCTGCGTCGTCGAAGCCGACGACCTCAGTTCCGTGGGCGACACCGTTACCGGCAGCGTCCACACCATCGGCGGCATCGTCCGCACCGTCACCTGCCTCGCCGTCGGCGACTGACCGCCGCATGGCTGACCCCAACTGCATCTTCTGCAAGATCGCGCAGGGCGATATCCCCGCCGAGAAGCTCTTCGACGACGGCACGGTCTTCGCCATACGCGACATCGCTCCTAAGGCCCCCACGCATATCCTCGTCATCCCCCGCGAGCATGTCGGGGCCCTCGCCGACGCTGACGCCGGGCTCGTGGCGGCTGCTGCGCACTGCCTCGAGGCCGCTCCCGGCATCGCGAGTGACCTCGGCCTCACCGGTGGCGGCTACCGGCTCGTCGCCAACCAGGGGCCGGACTCCGGCCAGGAGGTGCCCCACTTCCACCTCCACATCCTTGCCGGACGCCGACTCGGCCCCATGGGCTGAGCGCCCTTTCCGTGTCATGTTGAGCGAAGCCCGCGCTTCAGCGCGCAACATCCCTCTCGGGGTGCCTGGTCCCTTCCCCCTCGATGGGGGAAGGTTAGGATGGGGGTGAGCCATGACCACTGACCTCCCTCCGACCCTCACGGCGCGCCTCGACGCCCTGCCGGACGGCCTGCGCGCCCACGTCGAGCGCGTGCGCGGCATCGCCCGCGAACTGGCCGTGACTCACGCCATCGACTCTGCGACCGCCGACCTCACCGCCGCCGCGCACGACGTCGCCCGCCACATCCCTGGGCGGATGCTGATCGAGGAGGCGGAGCGCCTCGGCATACCGGTCAACGCGGTCGAGCGCGCCGCCCCCATCCTCCTCCACGGCCCGGTCGGCGCGGGCTGGCTCCGCGAGGACGGCGCGATAGACGCCCCCGAGGTGCTGGAGGGCGTGCACTGGCACACTACCGCTCACCCGGACCTCGCGCCGGTGGGGCAGGTTGTCTTCGTCGCCGATAAGCTCGATCCCGTGAAGCAGAAGGCGTATCCGTTCCAGCCCGAGGTCCGCGCCGCTGCGGACCGCAATCTCCACGAGGGCGTCCTCGCCTTCTTGGACGGCGCGCTCCGCACTCACCTCGAACGCCGCGAGCTCATCCACCCCATGAGCACCGAGACCCGCAACAGTCTCCTCATCGCCCTCTCCTGCTGAGCCGCACATCTCGTCGTTCCCGCACCGGCGGGAATCCAGGGCGTGCGGGCAGCACGCGTGGTGGTGGGGATCGTGGGATGGGGATTGTGACATCTGCCCGTTGTGCTGACGAAGTCACCCTGCGTACCCTGTCTGTTGACACGGTTGAAGGTCGCCGCCTTCCCCTGGGTGTACCGTTGCATATCCGTCGCACGGGAGACGCAGAAAGACGCGCCGCAGTCGCAGATAGTCGCAACGGAGTCGCAGATCGGTGGTCGCACCCACGAGTGGAGAGGACGGAATGCGACAGTATGCGACCCTCAAAGAAGTTAACGCGCCCTCGGTCGCTGACTGCCTGGTGCAGACACCGCGCACTCGCCTTGACGTGTGACCGGCGCGATTCGTATCGTGCGGCGGAAGGAGACGGCCATGCTCAGCTTGCAGGACAACACCATCCTCGGACAGGTCGGCCCCGGCACCATGATGGGCGACCTGCTCCGGCGCTTCTGGGTGCCCTTCATCGAGGCGTCGAAGGTCGAGCCCGTCGCTTCCGACCCCGTCGAGGTCGAACTGCTCGGCGAGAAGCTCATCGTGTTCACTGACGGCGAGGGGCACTACGTCATGTTCGAGAACTTCTGCCCCCATCGCGGCACCCCGCTCTACTACGGTAAGAACGAGGGCGACGGCCTTCGCTGCATCTACCACGGCTGGAAGTTCGACAGCACCGGCGCGTGCATGGAGATGCCGTCCGAACCCGCCCGCTCCAACTTCAAGAACAAGATAGCGGCGAAGTCGTACCCCGTCCGCGAGATGGCCGGCATCCTCTGGGCGTACATGGGCCCGCAGGAAGTGATGCCGGGCCTGCCCCACATCGAGTGGGCCGGCGTCACCCCGGAGATGCGGAACGTCGTCAGGTACAACCAGGAGTGCAACTGGGTACAGGCGCTCGAAGGCGACATCGACTCCAGCCACGTCGGCTTCCTCCACCGGGGCTCGCTCTTCCGTGACGCATCCATCTCCCGCCAGGACAGCGACCTCCTCCTCTACGACACCTCCCCCCGCTGGGTCGTGGACACCACCGACTACGGCATGATGCTCGCAGCGCAACGCACGACCAGCGATCCCGCCCACGACTACTGGCGCATCAACCAGTGGCTCATGCCCTACATCACCATGATCCCTACCGACCTTGAACTCCGCCGCGCCCACGGGCACATGTGGGTGCCCATCAACGACGTGCAGACCCAGGTCTGGTGCATCATCTGGTCGCCCACCGAGGAACTGACACAGCGCGAGCGCGACAACGTACAGCACGGCCCCATGCCCCACATCGCCACCATCGACCCGGACACGGGGCGCCTGCGCGCCACTCTGGCCAACCACTTCATGCAGGACCGTTACCTGCAGCGGCATACGGACCTGCTCAGCGGCATCGTCGGCGTCCGCGAGCAGGACACCGCCGTCGTCGAGGGCATGGGCGCACTCGCCGACCGCACGCGCGAGCACCTCGGCACCAGCGACATCCCCATCATCACGATGCGCCGCCGCCTGCTCCGCGACGCCAAGGCGCTGGCCGACGGCGTCGAACCGCTCGCAGCGTCCACGGGCGAGCACTTCGGCGTGCGGTCGTGGTCGGCGCTCCTCGAATCGGACAAGCCGTTCAAGGAGAACCCGCGCGTCCCCGAGCTCATGGCCGCCATGGCCTGACCCCGGGACGTAGGGATGGGTAAGCCTCCCATGAGCGACGCACCACCGACTGATGAGCACCTGCAGCAGGATGTCCCCGTCCTTGCCGCCGGGATGGACAGGCGCCAGTTCATGGCGCGCGCCGCGCTGTTCGGCCTGACCGCCGTGACCGCCCCGGTCTTCATCGCCGCCTCGCAACCGAAAGCCCCGCCCGTCCGCGACGTGCGGTTCCCTGACCCCACCCACTTCGACGGCTCCGAGCGTGAGCCATTCTCACAACTCCCAACCCTTCTCGGAGACAGGCGCGCTCCTCTGGACGAGGCGTCGCGCATCAGTCACTTGCTCTGGCGCGCCGGGTTCGGCGCGTCGCCCGGCGAGCTGGCGCGCTTCCGGGAGATGGGTCTGCAGGCCACGATCGACCACCTGGTCGACTTCGAGGCTGTCGACGACAGCGCACTCGAGGAGCGGCTCGCGGCTCAGGAGCTGGACCTTGAGCAGAGCCTCAACCAGCTCCAGCGGTGGTGGCTCCAGCGCATGGCCTACACGGCCCGTCCGCTGCAGGAGAAGATGACGCTCTTCTGGCACGGCATCCTGACCAGTTCGTTCAGGATCGTAGGCAGAGGGCCGTACATGCTGGAGCAGAACAACCTCCTCCGCGATCAGGGCATGGGACGGTACGACGTCCTGCTGAAGGCTGTCTCCCGCGACCCCGCCATGATGATCTACCTCGACAGCCGCTCCAACAAGAAGGCCGCCCCGAACGAGAACTACTCCCGCGAGCTGATGGAGCTCTTCTCGCTGGGCATCGGTCACTACACCGAGGAGGACGTCCGCGAGTCCGCTCGCGCCTTCACCGGCTGGCAGTTCAGGCGCAGGACCGGCTTCTACCTCAACGAGAGGCAGCACGACACCGGCCTCAAGACGTTCCTGGGACGTACGGGCAACTTCGACGGCGATGACATCGTCGACATCATCATGGAGCAGCCCGCGGCCGCCGAGTACGCCTGCACCCGCCTCTGGACGTTCTTCGCCTACCCGGACCCCGAGCCCGAGGTGATCGAGCGTCTCGCGGACGTCTTCAGGACGAACGACACAGCGATACGCCCCGTCGTCCGGGCGATGCTCGAATCCGACGAGTTCTACGGCAGCCGCGCCAGGACCGCGCTCGTGAAATCGCCGGTCGAGCTCGCGGTGGGCGCCGTGCGTGCGCTCGGTATCGGGACCGATTTCAGGCCGCTCGACAGACCCATCGAGCAGATGGGGCAGGCGCTCTTCATGCCGCCGAACGTCGCCGGCTGGCCGGGAGGCGCCACCTGGATCAACAGCTCGGCGCTGCTGCAGCGCATCAACATGGCCGCCGTACTCGCGGAGGCACGCGCCAACAGGCTGTGGTTCGCTCCGCAGGACCTCGTCAGCGGGCAGGAGTTGAGCACGTCCGGCGAGATCGTCGACTTCTTCGACGACCTGCTCCTCGGCGGGCGTCTCGGCGATGCCAACCGCGACGTGCTGACCGCGTTCCTGGACAACATGGACGGCACGGCGGTATCCCTCGACCAGAAGATAAGGAACGTCGTCTATCTCATGCTCGCGTCGCCGGACTTCCAGGTGGTGTGAAGCGGATGTCATGTTGATCACCCGGCGTCAGTTCCTGAAGACCAGCATGGTGGCCGTCCCCGCGGCGGCGGCCATGCCCGCCGTCTTCAGCCGCGCCGTCGCCGCCGCCATCCACGAACAGCAGTCCGGTGCTGCCCCGATGGGCAACCGCACGCTCGTCATCGTGCAGATGGCCGGTGGGAACGACGGCCTGAACACCGTCGTCCCCGCGAACGACGGCAGGTACTACCAACTGCGCGGCAACCTCGCCATACCGCAGAACGACGTGCTCCCCATCGATAGACAGGTGGGTTTCCACCCGAGCCTCACCGCGTTCAAGGAGTTGTGGGACGAGGGCGTGCTCGCGATCGTCGAGGGCGTCGGTTACCCGGCCCAGAGCTTCTCGCACTTCGAGTCCATGGATATCTGGCAGACGGCGCAGACGGGCAGGAAGGACTACGAAGGCTGGCTCGGGAAGTACCTGGAAGGCATCGCAGCAGGGCAGGAGGACGCCTTCCTCGCGCTGGTGGCTGACAAGCGGATGCCGCGGGCGATGGTCACGCCGAACGTCGCGGTGCCGCTCGTGGAGAGCGTCGACGACTACAGACTGCAGGACGACCCTCGCAATGCCTGGAACCGTCAGGCGAGGACGGAAGCGCTCCTGAGGCTGTACGCGTCGGCTCCGGGTGCTACGCGCTTCGGCGCGCTGCTGGACAACACCGTGCACGCGGCGCAGCGCAGCTCGGCTGCGGTGCAGCGGGCGCATGCGCGGTACGAGCCTGCCGTCGAGTATGGGGAGTCGGCGCTCGCCCAGGGCCTGCGGCTCGTCGCGGAGGCCATAGACGCAGACCTTGGCCTGCGCGTGGGGCATGTGCGGATAGGCGGCTTCGATACGCATGCGGCACAAGAGGCCCGGCACGAGAGTCTGCTCGCCGAGACGGCGGACGCCATGCTTGCCTTCTACCGGGACCTGCAGGCGCACGGACACGCGAATGACGTGGTGATGATGACGTGGTCCGAGTTCGGACGGCGCGTGACCGGGAACGCGAGCGACGGCACGGACCACGGCTCCGCAGGGCCGATGTTCGTCGCCGGCGCGCCGGTGGCGGGCGGCTTCTACGGCGAACGCCCCAGCCTCGCCTCGCTCGACGAGAACAACCTCCGCTTCACGACGGACTTCCGGCAGGTGTACGCCTCGGCATTGGAGGGCTGGCTCGGTGCGCCGTCGCAGGACGTGCTCGGAGGCCGGTTCGAGCCCCTGCCGCTCTTTGTCCCGGGCGCGGCTGTGTACTAGCCGAGCGGCGTCAGGTCCTTCCCTGCAAGCGCGGGATGGTCCGGCGCGTAGCGGTGACCGCGGAAGACGGAGTTCGGCCCGCCGGAGCCGGTCGGCGCCCCCTCCGGTATGCGGTGTGGGTTCACGTACTCCCACACGACCTCGCCGTCGGGTGTCACCTCGAACAGCCTTCCCGGTGCGCCCTCGCAGATGAGCGTGTTGCCGTTCGGCTGCCGCTCCGCCCCGCTGATGTGGTAGCTGTAGAACGAGATGAGCGGGGCGCCTGTGTACTCCCACGCGATGCGCCCGCTCTCCGGCTCCACCTCGAGGACCCGCGAGTACGTCGCTCCGCCGCGATGCGGCCCGTTGTCGAACAGCAGGACGCGCCCGTTGGGCAGGAACGTTGGGTGGTGCTGGTGCGATATCTCGCCCGGCCCCCACTTCCACGTGAACTGCCCGGTCTCGCGGCTCACGATGCCGACGGTGTCGATCTGCCGGAAGCTCACGAGCAGGTCGCCGGACGGCGTCAGGTTGAGCGCATTCTGGTGCAGCCACTGGTGACGCTCCTCCAGCGGGCAGATGGCGTCCTGCTCGGGGTTGAGCGGCTGCCACATGCTCCACTCCCGCACGGTCGCTCCCGCGGCATCCACCTCGCGCACCAGCTCGCCGTACATCGGCTCCTCGATGCTGCCGCGTCCGCCCCTTACCCGGCGCGCCGCGTCCTGCGGCATGAGGTCGTACAGCACCATCAGGGTGTGCCCGTTGGGGAGGCGCTCGAAATCGTGGTGTACGTAGGGGTCCCAGTACTCCCACACGATGTTGCCGTCCCAGTCCAGCTCGAGGACGCCGGTGGGGAGGTCGGAGGGAGGGATGAACCCGCCGCTGGCGCGCGTCCTGCTCAGCAGGTTGCCGTTCTCCAGCAGGAATCCGTACGAGATGCCCTCCTCACGGTGCCAGCGATGGCAGACCCGCCCCTCCATGTCGATGAGGAAGGCGTCCTTGCCGCCTGACATCGAGACGAGCGTATAGCCCTGGAAGGCTTTGCCGGGGTCGTGGTACAGCAGTCCTTTCGGGTGATGGATCGTCCAGCCCATGATGTGCTCCTCAGCCTTCGGAGAGCCACTCGTCCGGCCCGCCGAGCCCGTGCTCGAGGTTCCAGTCCGCGGCGTAGATGACTTTGCCGGTAACGCCGGTGGAGGCGGTCTGCACGGCGAAGAACTTTGCGAGCGGCACGACCGCCTCCGGCTTGAGGGGTATCGCGCCCGCCGCCATGATGCCGTGCTCCTTGCGGATGATGTCCTGCTCCCGGGTGCCGGTCGTGGCAGCGTGCGGAGGGAAGAGCACGTTGACCGCGACGTTGTACTCCGCGATCTCGTTCGCGAGGTAGAGCGAAAGGTTCGTGAGCGCGGACTTGGAGGCCATGTAGGGCTGCTCCCGGCTGTGCGGCCGATACCAGCGCGGGTCTGTTCCGGTCGTGGAGACGTTGATGATGCTTCCCGCACGCTTCTCCATCATGGGCTGAACGAACGTGCGAATCATGGCGAGCGTGCCGAAGACGTTGACGTCGAACATGCGCCGCCAGTCCTCCGGCGGCACGTCCAGCACCTTGCCGATGCCGTGCGGCGGGATGAGGTGCCGCTGCCGCATCCCCGCGTTGTTCAGCAGCACGTCCACTGTTCCGAACCGCTCCATCGTCGCAGCGAACGCCGCCTCGATGTGGTCGTCTCGCGTGATGTCCAGTTCGAGCGCAAGCCCTCCCGCCGCTTCCACGACCGCCCGCGTCTCCTCTGCGCCGTCGCCGCTCCAGGAGAGGTCGCCGCAGACGACGCGGCACCCCTCGTCGAGGAAGCCGTGGGCGTAGGCGCGGCCCATGCCTCTCGCCGCGCCGGTAATCACCACGACCTTGCCCTCGAGCGTCATTCACCTGTTCCCGTGCGATGTGCGTCGGACAACCTACGCTTTGTGTAGCCGGACGGCAACCGCACGACCGGTGTTCGAGAAATACGAAACATGCGTTCTAAACAGTGTTGACAGTGTAGAACGGACGTTCTAATATGCTTGCAGCGTAGTACATACGTTCTGTCAGGAGTAATGGGATGAAGACGCCAACGACATATCAGCGTGAGATAGCAACGGCAGTCACGTCTGACGTGCTGCAGCAGCAGGGCTCAGTGTTCACGGTCGAGATGCCGCTCGGTGCAGGCGTGAACGAACTGGCCTCTCAACTGGAGATGCTGGTGATGAGCGTGAACCTGAATGCGGGCGGAGCACTGCTCCGCGTCGTTCAGGGCGGGCAACCGGACGCTAGGCAACGGCTCGTCAGCCACCTGCGAGCAGGTTCGCTGAAGGGATTGTGGTCCGACGAGAGCGCTTGCGTACGGTTGGGACGCGCGCAGGTACAGTACGCGGCTCCAGATGACTTGGAGCACCTGCGTGGGCATTTCGAGCTGGTCCAGGTCGTTGACGCCCACCTCCTCCGACCTGCGGAAGTAGCGCGCCTGCAGGAGATGGCGGGTGCGGCGGGCGCGACGGTCGTCCTCTACGGTCGTCCGTGGAACGGAGAGACGCCATTCGAGCAGATCAAGCTCGTCAACAAGGAGGCCGCCGCTGCTGGAGGCGACCGGAGGCACTTCCGTGTGCCACTGGAGCGTGCGGAAGCAGAACTACCGGGCTATGTGGCACGTGTCGAGGCCGAACGCGAGTGGCTCGGCGATATGCACCCGGAGTTCGAGACGGCGTACGCGCTGCGCCCTGTCTCCGCAGGCGCCTCGGCGTTCCCGCGCGAGCGGCTGCGCGTCCTGTTCGGGGCCGGTGGGCCGAGGAGGCTCGCCGTGGCCGACAGGCTCGTGGCATCTATCGTCGTAACACGGGCAGCGGGCATGGTCGGTCTCCCGGCGGCAGCAGTCGTTACCGTGGCATCGCGCACGGCCGGTGGATTGCGGGTGCTCGACCACAAATGGGCGGAAGCGGCAGACGAAGCGGCGCTCGTAGCAGGACTGAAGCGTTTCGTGGAGAAGACCTGGCCATGTGAGAGCGTGCTCGTGCGGGTGCGCACATCTCGTGATGACGGCCAGGTGAGGGGTCTGCTGCAGCAGAGCCTCCAGCAAGGCAGTGTGCGGTGGGTCCCTGAAACGTCGCGGCAGCGTGAGCGTGAATCGTCCGCCGTTATCGCGGCAGCGCTCACAGGGAGAGTGGGGTTCTATGCACCGGACGGTTCTCCCGAGTACCGGGCGCTACGGCGTGAGATGGAGTGGGCGGCGCTGCGCGTCGGCGAGGGGCGCGGGTTCACCGTTGCGGTGGAGGGACAGGACAAAGGATTCCTGGAGGGAATCTCGATGCTTGCAAGTGAGGACGCGGAACAGGCGGGGGAACAGCAGATGGCGTTCCCCATGGCTATCGCGTCCTGATGGTGTTGCCTGGACCTATGGATTCGAGAACGCATGGATAGCCGTTATGAGACGGAATGACCAGAAGGAGGAAGCGATGAGCATCTACACGAAGTCAGGACGAAGGCGCGACGAACCGGCCGTGGACGGGCTGCCGGAGCAGATGCGCTACACCGACACCGGCTGCGAGGCGTCGATGTCGTGTCTGGACTGCCCTCTCCCGCGCTGTAAGTTCGATGACCCTGCCTGGTACCAGGCTTACAAACTGCGGGAGCGGGACGAGGAGATCGCGTGGGCCTACCAGTATGAGAACCTGCACGTTTTCGAAGTGGCGGACAGGTTCGGAATCAGTGTGCGCACCGTGCACCGAGCGCTCCGCAGGATGCAGACGATGCCGCTCGCGGCCTGATCCGCATCCACGTCAGCATCAATCCGAGGCAACACTGCAAGAGAGGCCGGTGTACTGGAAACCGGCCTCTCTCTTCGTTCCGCGACGTGTCTCAGGAGGGTCAGCCGGTCCGTTCGAGGATGACGACGGGGATAACCCGTTCGGTCTTCGCCTGGTATTCGTCGTAGGGCGGGTAGATGCCGGCCATGAGCTGCCACAGTGCGGGCTTCTCGTCAGGGCTGGCGGTGCGCGCGACAGCGTCGAACTTGTTGGCGCCCACCTGTACGCGGACGGCCGGGTTCGCGCTGAGGTTGTAGTACCACTGCGGGTGGTCCGGCGCGCCGCCACGCGAGGCCACGACGATGCAGTTGCCCTCGTGCGTGCCGTAGATGAGCGGCGTCGTAATCTCCCTGCCGGACTTGCGGCCCGTCGTCGTGAGGAGGAGCGTGGGCGTGCCCCGCCACATGTGGCCATCCTCGCCGTCAGTCGCGATGTAGCGTTCCAGGTGTTCCAGCACCCACGCAGGCTTGCCGCTGCCGGACGTAGTCATGCGCCTCTCCGGTGAAAGGGTGGAAATGGTCGGGGTGATTGGATTTGAACCAACGGCCCCCTGCACCCCATGCAGGTGCGCTTCCGGACTGCGCCACACCCCGGCCGTGCAGCGAGCGTAGCACAGGCGGCCGCGCCTCGTCCATCACGGGAGGGTCTTGCTCGAATGGTAGAATGACAAATGAACCCCGCTGGCTTGTGGGAGGGAGCAGACCTGATGGAAGAACTGCGACAGCGCCTCACCGATCTCGCCGGGCATATCGCCGGCATCATGGTGCGGCTTTGACCTCCCCGGCCAGGAAGCGGAACTCGAACGGTTAGAGGAGCAGGCAGCCGCTCCTGACCTCTGGGACGACCCGGAGCGTGCGCAGGCGCTGATGCAGCGGCTCTCACGCCTTCGCGCCGCAGTCGACGGCTGGCGCGGCTTCGAGTCCCGTGTGCGCTCCACCATCGAACTCCTGAGCATGGCGATCGAGGCGGACGACGCTTCGCTCGCGGAAGAGCTCACGGAGGAGAGCGCGGCTATCTTCGCCGAGGCCGAGCAGCGCGAGTTGCTGCTGGTGCTCTCCGGCGAATATGACGAGCGCAGCGCGATTCTCGCGGTCCATGCCCGCGAGGGCGGCACCGACGCACAGGACTGGACCGAGATGCTGTTGCGCATGTATACGCGCTGGGCGGCGCAGAGCGGCTTCAAGGCGCAGGTGCTCGATCTCTCCGCAGGCGAGGAGGCAGGCGTCAAGAGCGCGACGCTGGAGATCTCCGGAGATTACGCATATGGCTACGCAAAGGCGGAGCGTGGCGTCCACCGGCTCGTGCGTCTCTCGCCGTTCGACGCTGCGCACGCGCGTCATACGTCGTTCGCGCTCGTGGAGGTGCTGCCGGAAGCGGAAGACAGCGTGTCCGTGCAGATCAACCCGGACGACATCGAGATGGACGTTTTCAAGGCGAGCGGCGCAGGCGGCCAGCACGTGCAGAAGAACTCTACGGCTGTCCGCATCCGGCACATACCGTCAGGCATCGTCGTTTCCTGCCAGAACGAGCGCTCGCAGCTCCAGAACCGCGAAGTGGCGATGAAGATCCTCCGCGCGCGGCTCATGGAGGTCGAGATGCGCAAGCGCGCCGAGGAGCGGGCGGCGCTCAAGGGCGAGCACGTCTCCGCGGGGTGGGGGAGCCAGATCAGGAGCTACGTGCTCCATCCTTACAAGATGGTGAAGGACCACCGCACCGGTTTCGAGTCCACCAACCCCGACCTTGTCCTCGATGGTGAACTGGAGGGATTCATGCGCGCCTACCTCCTCTCCAGCGTGGAAGGCGAATAGAACCCTCCCCGGGTCCCGGACGTAACGTGTTTCTGGAGTGTTAGAATTCGAGGTGTACTCCGTATGGGAGGCGCATCGCAATACCCCTTGGAGAGATCCCGTCGATGAAACGTGCCCTCATGCCTGTCCTGTTGCTGCTCGTGTTGGCGCTAGCCGCAGCCTGCTCCGGGGAGCCGACCGCAACGCCAGCGCCGGCGCCGACCCCAACTTCTGCCCCAACGGCAACACCGACCCCGGCCCCCGAACCGACGGCAACGCCCACCCCCACCCCTGATCCGGTGCCTGAGGGGTTCGTGCCATTCGTGAGCCAGGAGTTGGGGATATCGCTCTACTACCCTGCGCAGTGGTCGATAACACCGACCGGGGGAGAGGGCGCCTGGTTGGTCGTCCAGGACGGCGAAGGGATCTCGCGCATGTTACTGCTCTCCGAGCAGGCATCCGCAGGGTCGCTGAGCGAACAGATCGAGACCATCATTCCGCTGTTCACACCGGAAGAAGGAGAACCGCGCGTGGAACGCACCGGCGCCGTGACGCTGGACGACGGCACAACGGCCGAGCGCGCAGACATCCTCTACGAAGTGGAAGGCGGTACTGACGTGCGGCGTATGCAGGTGATGCAGCGCGGCGAGTTGCTCTACCTGTTGGTGGTCATAGCACCGCTGGCTGAGGTCGAGCGGCAGGAGGAAACGATAGACACCATGCTGGCGAGCTTCAGGAGTTTCCCTCCTGAGCCTTACGGCGTGCCCCGCGACAGTGCATTCACCATGCCGCTCGGAGAGCCCACGACGCTCGATCCCGCCATCGCCAGCGAGACGACCTCGCACTTCTTCGTGACGAGCCTGTTCAGCGGCCTCGTCCGGATATCGAGCGACTTCAGCATCGAACCCGACCTCGCCGAGGATGTGAGAGTCGACGTGACGGGTCTGGTCTATACCTTTACGCTGCGCGACAGCATAACGTTCCACGACGGGACCCCCATCACTGCTGAAGACTTCAAGTACTCGATCGAGCGCGCCACGGACGCTGCGCTCAACAGCGAGACGGCGCCTCTCTACCTCGGCGACATCGTGGGAGTTACCGAAAAGTTGGGCGGAGAGGCGGAGGAAGTCTCGGGCGTAGAGGTTGTGGACGAGCGCACCATTCGCATCACGATAGACGAGCCCAAGGGATACTTCCTGGCGAAACTGACGTACCCTTCCGCCGCTATCGTCGACCGGCGCACCGTTGAACCCCTCGGTTTCGACTGGTGGATGAGTGACGACATCAACGGCTCCGGCCCCTACCGGCTGGCCCGGTGGGAAGAGGAAGAGGTCGTCGTTCTTCAGCGCTTCGACGGCTATCACAACCCGGCGACACTGGAGTACGTGGTCTCCCCACTGGCCGCGTTGCCCGGTGTCGGTGGACTGGCGATGTACCTCTCGGACGCGTGGGATGCCATACCCGTGGGCACGGGGTCGCTCGATTTCGTGCGAGAGAGCGAGGGGTTAAGTAACCAACTCAGCGAGTTCGATCAGCTCGTAACCGTCTACCTGGGAGTCGATGGAACGAAGCCCCCGTTCGACGACTCCAAAGTGCGGCTGGCGTTCCTCATGGCGCTCGACCGTGAGCGGCTGATAGACGTGGTCTACGACGGGAACGTGCAGTTCGCGAAAGGGCTCCTGCCGCCGGGCATGCCGGGCTACTCCGAGTCGCTGCAGGGCGTCCCTTACGATCCGGAAGAGGCGCGCCGGCTGCTCGCCGAGTCGGAGTACGCCGACGACTTCCCGGAAGTCGTGTTCAGCGCGGTGGACGTGGACGGCGAGCCGACAGAGATGGTCCAGTTCGTGGTCGCGGCGTGGCAGGAGGAGCTGGGCGTCGACGTGCAGGTGGAGTTGCACGAATCAGACGTCTATTACTACTCGCTGGAGAACGTCGTGGGGAACGTGTGGCACAGCGGCTGGGTGGCGGACTATCCGGACCCGGAGAACTTCCTGGACCTGCTGCTGCACACTCAGCCGCTCGATGGCAGATTCGTGAACGACCAATTCGACACGCTCATCGAGGGCGCACGCGCCGAGTGGGACCGCGAGACCCGGCTGAGCATGTATGGCGAGGCAGAGCAACTGCTGATCGATGAAGCGGGCCTCTTCCCACTCTTCTACGTCAAGGACTACGTGCTGTTGCGTCCGCGCGTGCAAGGCTTCCAGGTGAACCCACTCGGCCATCCGGACGTGGCGGGGATAACGCTCAGCCCCATCGGATAGCGGGGTATGGAGAGCGACGCCGGAGCGGTGGCGTAAGGTTACGCCGCCGCTCTTGCCGGAACCGCGATGGACCCCCGGTAGATGCCTCGCAGGGTACCCTGCGCAAGGCTCACAGCCACCACGGCCATGAACCCCAGCCCCAGGACCAGGAGCACGTTCGGTGCGCCGAACCTGTCCGCAGCGAAGCCGTTCACCAGGTTCATCACCGCCATCGTTCCCCCGATGTTGATCTGGTTCAACCCTGAGATCCTGCCGCGCATACCGTCCGGCGCGAGGGACTGCACCATCGCTCCGCCGATTGCCATGAAAGCCGCCTGAGAGCCGCCCATCGCCGCAGTGCCAAGCAACGCCAGCGTTGTGTTGCCTGATATCCCCAGCAGCAGCATGGAGACCCCGCTCACGGCGCCCGTTATCAACAGCAGCATCCCTCGGCCCGATGCACTGCGCAGACCTGCAATGCCGATAACCCCGACCAGTGCTCCCGCTCCGACGCCCATCATCAGGTAGCTGACACTGACGTTCCCTTCGCCCAGCACGTCCCGAGC
The DNA here is from genome assembly GCA_965220655.1 of Dehalococcoidia bacterium. Lineage (GTDB taxonomy): Bacteria > Chloroflexota > Dehalococcoidia > Lucifugimonadales > Australimonadaceae > Bin16. The sequence continues at coordinate 218,564 of CBDCQO010000011.1, forward strand.
GAGTACGGGCAGCATCGACTCGAAAGACATCGTCATCGAGCAGTGCAGCGCGAGCAGGATGAAGAGCGCACGAAGCTGCGGGTCCAACCACGCGTAGCGCATCGCAACCCAGAGGCTCGCTCCTATCCGTGAACCGCGGGTCAGTTCGCCGGTCGACCGGGTGCGTATCGAGAGGATGGCTGCGATACCGATGAGATAGAAGGACGTGCTCACGAGGAACGCGATGCTCACGTCGAACAGCAGCAGTGCGGGAGCGATGAGTCCCGGCCCGAACAGCCGTGAACCCTGCTGCGACACCTGGTTCATCGCCATGGCGTTGAGCCAGTGCTCCCGCGGCACCACGTTCGGGATGAGCGTCTGCGTCGCCGTCATCTGGAACGTCCGGAAGCTGCCGTTGAGCAGCGCGAGCACAACGACGTGCCATACCTCCAGCATGCCTGTCAGGGCGAGCGCGGCCAGCACGACAGCGTGCGAGAGCTGGAGGCCGTAGGCCGTGGCGAGGACGGCCCGGCGGTCGAACCGGTCGGCCAGGTAGCCCGTGAGCGGCGGCAGGATGAAGCGGGGCGCCATCGCGACGAACGTCGTGACGCCTACCTGCGTCGAGGAGCCGGTCTCTTGCAGTACGAAGATGCCGCGCGCGACGATGAGGGCCCAGTAGGCTGACTGGCCGCCGACGCTGCCGAGCCAGATCCAGCGGAAGTCCCGGTATTGCAGCGCTACGCTGTAACGTTGGAGAACGGACTTGATGGAGGCCTGCATGCCGCTCCTGGCTGGAGGTGGTACCGGCTGTGAACTGCGGGCATCTTACACCGAGCGGCAAGCGCGAGCGCGGAGGGTCTCCTTCATACGAGCAGGGGGGCTGTCCTTCCCCTTTTATACGTCGGCGTTTGAGGCTACAATGCGCCTCGGCGCGCCACGGTCTTTGGAAGACCGCGCGATACTTCAGACATTTGCACGGAGGATGATATGACTTCGAACCAGCAGTGGTGGCCGGATCAGCTTAGCCTCAAGGCTCTCCGCCAGAACTCTCCCCAGTCCGACCCGATGGGTGCGGACTTCGACTACGCTGAGGCGGTCAAGAGCCTTGACGTTGATGCCCTGAAGAAGGACATCGAAGAGGTCATGACGACCTCGCAGGACTGGTGGCCGGCGGACTACGGTCACTACGGGCCTCTCTTCATCCGGATGACGTGGCACGCAGCGGGCACGTACCGCATCAGCGATGGCCGCGGTGGGGGCGGCTCCGGCCACCAGCGTTTTGCGCCCCTCAACAGCTGGCCCGACAACGGCAACCTGGACAAGGCGCGCCGGTTGCTCTGGCCGGTCAAGCAGAAGTACGGACGGAGCCTCTCCTGGGCCGACCTCATCATCTTCGCCGGCAACTGCGCCCTGGAGTCCATGGGCTTCAAGACCTTCGGTTTCGCCTTCGGGCGTCCGGACGTCTGGGAAGCCGACGAGACCGACTGGGGCTCCGAGCAGGGATGGCTCGACGACGAGCGCCACGACAGCGACGGAGAGCTCCAGGGGCCCCTCGGCGCAGACCACATGGGCCTGATCTACGTGAACCCGGAGGGGCCGAACGGCAACCCGGACCCGATGGCCGCAGCGAAGTACATCCGCCAGACGTTCAAGCGCATGGCGATGAACGACGAGGAGACGGTTGCGCTGATCGCCGGCGGACACACGTTCGGCAAGGCGCACGGAGCCGCTCCTGATTCCCTCCACGTCGGCCCTGAGCCGGAGGGAGCCGGCATCGCTGAGCAGGGCTTCGGTTGGACGAACAACTACGGCAGCGGCAAGGCCGGGGACACTATCACCAGCGGCCTGGAAGGCGCCTGGACCAACGACCCCGTGAAGTGGGACAACAACTTCTTCGAGAACCTGCACGGCCATGAGTGGGAGCTGACGAAGAGCCCGGCGGGCAAGTCCCAGTACACTCCCACGAATGCAGCGGCAGTGGCCACCGTGCCGGACGCGCACGACCCCTCGAAGAAGCACGCTCCCATAATGCTTACGACGGACCTCTCGCTGCGAACGGACCCTGCTTACGCGGCAATCTCGAAGCGCTTCCTCGAGAACCTCACGGACTTCGAGGACGCCTTTGCCCGGGCATGGTTCAAGCTGATCCACCGTGACATGGGCCCGCGCAGCCGGTACGTCGGCCCGCTGGTTCCTGAAGAGGCGTTGCTGTGGCAGGACCCTGTCCCTGACGTTGACGGCGAGTTGATCGGGGAGCAGGAGGTCGCTGATCTCAAGGCGAAGGTCCTCGCCTCCGGGTTGTCCGTCTCCCAGCTGGTCTCGACGGCATGGGCGTCGGCGGCATCGTTCCGCGGCACCGACAAGCGCGGCGGAGCGAACGGAGCGCGCGTCCGCCTCGCGCCGCAGAAGGACTGGGAAGTGAACGACCCGGCAGCACTCAGCGCAGTACTGGGGACATTGGAGGGGATCCAGGCAGAGTTCAACGGCAGCGGGAAGAGAGTCTCTCTCGCTGACCTGATCGTTCTGGCCGGATGTGCGGGCGTCGAACAGGCTGCCCGGAATGCCGGTCACAACGTGCAGGTACCCTTCGCTCCGGGGCGCACGGACGCTACGCAGGAGTGGACCGACGTGGAATCGTTCGCGGTGCTGGAGCCCACGGCGGACGGGTTCCGCAACTACGTGCAGGCAGGGCAGGCGGGCAAGCCGGAAGAGCTGCTGGTGGAACGGGCGTACATGCTGACGCTCACCGCTCCCGAGATGACGGCGCTCGTTGGCGGCCTGCGCGTCCTGGGTGCGAACACCGGGGGGTCTGCGCACGGAGTCCTCACCAACCGGGCAGGCGCCCTGACCAACGACTTCTTCGTGAACCTGCTCGACATGAGCACTGAGTGGAGCGCATCCTCATCTCAGGGCGTGTACGAGGGGCGGGACCGCCAGACCGGCAACGTCAAGTGGACCAGCACTGCGGTGGACCTGGTCTTCGGTTCGAACTCGGAGCTCCGGGCCCTCGCGGAGGTCTACGGATGCGACGACGGGCAGGAGCAGTTCGTCAGCGACTTCGTGAGCGCGTGGAACAAGGTGATGAACAACGACCGCTACGACCTCGCGTAAGCGGGGTCCTGTAACGATGGCGGGCATGCAAGAGGGGAGGCCACGGGGCCTCCCCTCTTGGTGTTTAAGGACGATGAAGGAAGTTGGTGGGCCACCCTGGAATCGAACCAGGGACCTCAGTCTTATCAGGACTGCGCTCTAACCGACTGAGCTAGTGGCCCACGCGCCGAGCGAGTATACCGCCCGAGAATGAGAGAGACCAGCCACGGGGCTGGTCTCTCTGTCTCAGGCGCCTTAGCCCGTGAATAGTGGAAGGAAAGACTTGGTTGCCGCCGGACCCTCGCGGGGAGGGAATGAGGCCGCCGTTGCCGGGACGAGGGAGCAGAAGCTCGACCGATCGTCCGGCGCGGACCGTCTCTCCGAGCGGACCGACCTGGGGTTCCCAATAGAGGGGACTCCCTAGAAAGGAGGTGATCCAGCCGCACCTTCCGGTACAGCTACCTTGTTACGACTTAGTCCCAGTCACCAGTCCCGCCCTAGGCGCAGGCCTCCTTACGGTTGGCTGTGCGACTTCAAGCGTTACCGGCTTCCATGACTTGACGGGCGGTGTGTACAAGGCCCGGGAACGTATTCACCGCAGGATGGCTGATCTGCGGTTACTAGCAACTCCACGTTCATGCAGGCGAGTTGCAGCCTGCAATCCCAACTGGGGGTAGGTTTAAGGGATTAGCTCCACTTCGCAGTGTGGCTGCCCGTTGTCCTACCCATTGTAGCGTGTGTGTCGCCCAGGGCGTAAGAGCCATGATGACTTGACGTCATCCCCACCTTCCTCCTCGAATTACGAGGCAGTCTCGCTAGAGAGTGTAACTAGCGACGAGGGTTGCGCTCGTTGCGGGACTTAACCCAACACCTCACGGCACGAGCTGACGACAGCCATGCAGCATCTGTGACGGCTCCCCGAAGGGTCCCCCGGCCTTTCGGCCAGGGTACCACCGACATGTCAAGCCCTGGTAAGGTTCTTCGCTTTGCATCGAATTAAACCACACGCTCCGCTGCTTGTGCGGGCCCCCGTCAATTCCTTTGAGTTTTAGCCTTGCGGCCGTAGTCCCCAGGCGGAGTGCTTAACGCGTGAGCTTCGGCACGGAGGGGGTCGATACCCCCCATACCCAGCACTCATCGTTTAGGGCGTGGACTACCCGGGTATCTAATCCGGTTTGCTCCCCACGCTTTCGAGCCTGAGTGTCAGGATCGGCCCAGAGCACCGCTTTCGCCACGGGTGTTCCTCCTGATATCTACGCATTTCACCACTACACCAGGAATTCCGTGCTCCTCTACCGTCCTCAAGCCGAGCAGTATCCGTAGACCTCTCCAAGTTGAGCCTGGAGATTGCACCACGGACTAACCCGGCCACCTGCGCTCCCTTTACGCCCAATGAATCCGGACAACGCTAGCCTCCTACGTATTACCGCGGCTGCTGGCACGTAGTTAGCCGAGGCTTATTCCTCGGGTACCGTCACTATCTTCCCCGAGAAAAGAGGTTTACGACCCGCAGGCCTTCTTCCCTCACGCGGCGTCGCTGCGTCAGGCTTTCGCCCATTGCGCAAGATTCCCTGCTGCTGCCTCCCGTAGGAGTGGGGGCCGTGTCTCAGTCCCCCTCTGGCCGGTCGTGCTCTCACACCGGCTACCCGTCGATGGCTTGGTGGGCCGTTACCTCACCAACTACCTGATGGGACGCAAGCCCATCCACTGGTGGCCGAAGCCTTTGGTTACCCGCTATCGGCAGGCAACCACATGCGGTATTAGCTCGGATTTCTCCGGGTTGTCCCCCGCCAGTGGGTAGGTTGCTTACGCGTTACTCAGCCGTCTGCCACTAACTCGCCCCCGAAAGGGTCCGTTCGTTCGACTTGCATGCATTAGGCGCGCCGCCAGCGTTCGTCCTGAGCCAGGATCAAACTCTCAATCAAGTTCCGGGTCTCTCAGAGACCCGTTTTTTCCTTGACAGGGTGCGTACCCCCAAAGGGGCACGCGGCGCTTTCCTTCCACTATTCACTTGTTAAGGTGCCCACGCTCCCTCACGAGAGGGAACCTGACTAGACTAGACGACGGCCTTGTCGCCTGTCAAGCGAAAATCCCTCACGGAGCCAGCAGTCCCTCCACCCGCTCCCACACCTGCGCGTGAATAGTTTCCACCTCTTGCAGGGCATCGAGCACCACCCACCTCTTGGGTTCGGCCTTCGCCAACCGCCGGTAGCCATCGCGCACCCTCTGGTGGAACGCAGTGTCGAGGTTCTCAAAGCGTCGCTTTTCAGAGTCGTTCGGACGTGGAATCGGTACTACGCGGCCTTCCTGGTCGAACGACGTCTGGACTCCGACCCGGCGCAGGCTGGCGCCCGGTGCCGTATCGAGCAGGAACGTCAGGTTCGGCCATACGCCTCCCGTTGCGATGGCGTTGGCTGCCTTCACTTCATCGAGCGGGAGTCCCCGGGCATTGCCCTGGTAGACGGTCGTCGAGTCCGCATAGCGGTCGGCGACGATGATTGCGCCCTTGTCCAGCTCGGGGCGGATGATCCGTTGCACAAGTTCCGCGCGGGACGCCGTGAAGAGCAGCAGTTCGGCCTGGAGCGTCAGGGGGGCGCTCTGTGCCTTCACCCAGTCGCGTATGTACTCGCCCAGGGGCGTGCCACCGGGTTCGTGCAAACGCACGACACGGCGCCCGCTGGCTTCAAGGCGCGCCACGAGCATGTCGGACTGGGTGGTCTTGCCGGAGCCTTCTCCACCCTCGAACGATATGAACAAACCGCTCACACGAGTCTCCTGCGGAACGCGGATGATAGCACGCGGACTCCGCTACTGCGTGCGGCGGATGGTGACGCGCCGCCGGGGCTCCCGCCCCACGCTGTGGGAGCGCAGTTGCGCCTGCTCCGCGATACGGTGCTGGATGCGCCGGACGAATGACGACTGCGGGCGCAACTCGATAGTGCTGGCCTCGCCTGCGAGGATGCGCTGTACGCCCTCTTCCGCCTCTGCCGCGCCGCTATGGCGGGTGCCGCCGTCGTCATCTGTCTCGGTGAGTTGCTCGATGAAACCGACGATCTGGCCGGGCGTGTTGCGGCGCAGCACGTACACGGGCACACCCTGCTCTTCGGCGGCTACGAGCACACTGGCGCGGCGGCGGTAGTGCGCCTTGGTCGTCAGCACCACGTCCGCATCGCTGAGGCTGTCGGCAACCTTCACCGCGAGCCCGGCGCCTCCCGCCGACTGCTGGAGCCGTTCACGGCTGACGCCGAACGGGTGGACGCGCATGGCCGGCTTCGCGGGAGGAGAGTGCGTGATTCCCTGCTCGTACGAGATATGTTCATACCTTCGCGGGCGATGCTCCCGCTCCGGCCCATAGCGGTGCTCTCGTTCCTGGCCGTAGATGAATGGCGCGACCTCGAATTCCGGCGGAGCCGCTGCCCGCTGGTAACTCTTGCGTACTGTCCCGAACTCGTCCAGTTCCCGCGTCTCGGGCGTCACGGTCCTGCCGCGCAGCACCGCATCCACGGTCTTCGCCACGTCCGCGTGGACGGCCACACTGTTCCAGCTCTGTATCTCGACGAGCACGTCGAAGGTTGGCGGGGCCTTCCGTTCGAGGATGGTCTTCTGGGTACGGCGGCGGCGCGCCTCCTCATCTCCCAACGTCACGGTCTGCACGCCTCCGACGAGGTCGGAGAGCGTCGGATTGACGAGGAGGTTCTCCAGCGTGTTGCCGTGTGCCGTCGCGACAAGCTGCACGCCCCGCTCGGCGATGGTCCGCGCGGCGATGGCCTCGAGTTCGGTGCCCATCTCGTCCACGATGATGACCTGCGGCATGTGGTTCTCCACGGCTTCGATCATCACGGCATGCTGACGTGACGGCGTAGCTACCTGCATCCGGCGAGCCCTGCCGATAGCGGGGTGCGGGATGTCGCCGTCGCCCGCGATCTCGTTGGACGTGTCCACGATGATGACACGCTTGCTCGCGTCTGCCAGGACACGGGCAAGTTCACGCAGGATAGTGGTCTTCCCGACGCCCGGCCTCCCGACGAGGAGGATGCTCCTGCCGGAGAGCGCGAGGTCCTCGATAACGCGGGCGCTCCCGTGCACCGCACGTCCCACCCGGCACGTCAGACCGATCACCTCGCCGCGCCGGTTGCGGATGGCGGATATCCGGTGCAGGGTGCGTTCGATCCCTGCGCGGTTGTCGTCGCCGAAGTCACCGACGCGCGCCGTGACGTGGTCGAGGTCCTCGCGGGAGACGTCGGCGCAACCGAGATGGATGTCCTTGCCGGCGAACCGGGCCTGTGGCGGCCTGCCCAGGTCGAGCACGACTTCGAGCAGGTCCTCTGGGTCGGGCTGGCCCTCGATCGCTTTGCGGATCGACGGCGGCAGCACGTCGAAGAGATCCCGCCGTTCCCTGTCGGTTGCTTCAGGCGTTGTGTGTGGAGATGTCGTCATATGAGCTGCTTATGCCTGTACGGGTGTCATGAACGGCTGGTGCACCTGCCGTGCGACCGGCTTGATCGAGACTTCGTAGGTGCTGTTCGACTGCCAGCCAAGTCCCGCGAGCGCGGTGGCGAGGTACGGCTGATACGTCGGAACGATCCAGCGGGCCGGTGAGTCGCGGCCGATGACTCGTGCCACGCCTTCGATCAGCATCGGTGCGAGTCCGGGAAAGTCCGGGTGCAGGGTGGCCTCCACGGTAAGGGAATCGTTCGTTCGGTCCAGACGCGCCCATGCGCTGAGCCCGCGTTCAGTATCGCACACGTACTCTCTGGTCCTCCCTGGCGAAGGTTCCCTGGAGGCTTCCCATTCCCTGAGGGTCAAGCCGATGGCGGGCCTAGAGGCGATGGGGGCCGTGGCCATCTGCAGGCGGAAGATATCGTGCGCGTCGCTGTCGCGTACGGGGCGGAAGTGCATCGGCGTACCCTGCACAGACCGCAGCCTGCCGACGAACAGTTCCTCCGCGAAGGCGTAGTGGAAGCCCGCCCTCTGGGCAGGGCCGCATGCGGGGCCCTCAGCCGCGCAGCGCAGGAACAAACGCTCCGCACCCGACTCTCCCACCGCCGATGCTGCCGCCAACAGGAGTTCGTCCAGTTGGGAATACCCCTTGGCCGAGGCGAAGAAACCGGAGACCTCCCAGGCCGTAGCCGCCTTCCGCGTCTGTACGATGGCGAGGGCTTCCAGCCATCCGTTCTCGAACGAGCCAAGTACCTTGCGGCCGGGGCCGTTGGACATGCTGTAGCAGGCTGCCGCCACTCTTGTGAGCTTCCGGGTCCCGTATCCGATCGACGCCCGCGTGTAGACGAGGTCTCTGCTGTTCAGGCGGCCCTGCAGCAGTTGACAAGGCGCGTCGGTCATACGGAACCGGCGGATCATGGGACGGCACCCACCGGAAGCATCTCCAGGAAGTAGCGGTGCATCCGGGCATCTCCTGTCAACTCGGGGTGGAAGGCGGAGGCCAGCAGGTTCTCCTGGCGCACGACGACGGGGGTGCCGTCTGCCAGCGCAGCGAGGGTTTCTACGCCGGGCCCGGTCTCCACGATGAGGGGAGCGCGGATGAAGACGGCGTGCACGGGGTCGCCGGTGATGCCAGTGATAGCCAGTTCCGTCTCGAACGAGTCTATCTGCCTGCCGAACCCGTTCCGCCGTACGGTGGCGTCCATCAGCCCCAGGGGCTCGGGACGGTCTTCCTCGAGGCGGGAGGCCATCAGGATGAGCCCGGCGCAGGTGCCCCAGAGCGGACGCCCGCTTCGCGGGAAGGCCTGCAGCGGCGTGCGCATCCCGTAGGCGTCCATGAGCTTCGCCATGGAGGTGCTCTCCCCGCCGGGGATGATAAGCCCGTCTACGGCGTCGAGTTCATCCGTCCTGCGCACCTCGACAGCGGACACGCCCAGACCTCGGAGCGCTACGCAGTGCTCCTGGAAATCGCCTTGGAGCGCAAGTACGCCGACGGTTGCCGTTGCGGTCACCTCGTCGTGGTGTTTGGCCTACCAGCCGCGGGTCGCGAGCTCCTGACCGGGTGCGAGAGCGCGCGCGCTGATACCGACCATCGGCTCGCCGAGGCCCTTGGATGCCTCCGCGATAGCCTCGGGGTCGTCGTAGTGGGTGACGGCCTTGACGATGGCCTTGCCCCGTTCCGAAGGGTCGCCGGACTTGAAGATGCCTGAGCCCACGAACACGCCGTCCGCGCCCAGGTGCATCATCAGCGCGGCGTCGGCGGGGGTGGCGACCCCGCCGGCGGCGAAGTTCACCACCGGCAGCCGTCCGAGACGCTTCGTCTCGCGCAACAGGTCGAGCGACGCGCCGATCTCCTTCGCGTAGGCGGTGAGTTCGTCGTCACCCATCAGTTGCACGCGGCGTATCTGCTTCATCACCGTCCGCATGTGGCGGACAGCCTCGACCACGTCGCCGGTGCCGGCCTCGCCCTTGGTGCGGATCATCGCTGCGCCTTCGCCGACGCGGCGCAGCGCCTCGCCGAGGTCACGGCAGCCGCAGACGAACGGCACCTTGAAGTCGTGCTTCCAGACGTGATGCTCCTCGTCTGCGGGCGTCAGCACCTCGGACTCGTCGATGTAGTCGATGCCGATGGCCTCGAGTATCTTCGCCTCGACGAAGTGGCCGATGCGCACCTTCGCCATCACGGGGATGGTCACGGCCTTCATGATCGCCTCGATCATGGCGGGGTCGGACATGCGGGCCACGCCGCCGTCCGCCCGGATGTCGGCAGGAACGCGCTCGAGCGCCATCACGGAGCACGCGCCCGCGTCCTCGGCTATCTTCGCCTGCTCGTCGGTCACCACGTCCATGATGACGCCGCCCTTGAGCATCTGGGCCAGTCCCGCCTTGACGGAGAACGTGCCCGTCTCTTTGCCGTTGTCGATACCGTTGGTGCTCATGCCATCGTCCTCCCGCCTCAGTATACGGCGTACGAGAAAGGCGCTCAATCGGGGAGCGGCGCGAGGTGAGACGGGAGCGTCCTACAGCTCGTCGAGCGCGAGCAGGTCGCGCACCGCCGCCACGACTCCGTCCGCGGGCACCTGTGCGGCCTCGTCCGCGCGGCGGCGCTTGACCTCGACGACGCCCTGCTTGAGGTTGCGCGGACTCACGACGATGCGCACCGGCAGGCCGAGGAGGTCGGCGTCGTTGAACTTCACGCCTGCCGACTCGGGGCGGTCGTCGTACAGCACCTCGCAGCCTCCCGACGTGAGCTCCTCGTACAGCGCGTCAGCCGCGGCGATCACTTCAGGGTCGGAGGCGTTGAGCGCAAGGAGGTGCGCCTGGAACGGCGCGATGGGCGCGGGAAAGATGATGCCCTTGTCGTCGTGATTCTGCTCGATGGCGGCGGCGAGCACCCGAGTCACACCGATGCCGTAGCAGCCCATGACCGGCGGTTTGAGCGTGCCGTTCTCGTCCAGGTAGTCCACACCGAGCGTTGTGGTGAAGAACGTGCCGAGCTTGAAGACGTGTCCCACCTCGATGCCGCGCACCGCCTTGAGCGTGCCCCGGCCGTCCGGGCTGCCGTCGCCCTCGCGCGCGGTTGCGATGTCCACGATCTCGTCGATCTGGAAGTCGCGCGGGTAGTTCACGTTCTGGTAGTGCTTGTCCGGCTGGTTCGCGCCCGCGGCGAAGTTCGTGCCCTGCATGATGGAGTTGTCGGCGATGCGCCGGATGCCCGACAGGCCGACGGGCGAGGTGGAGCCCGGCGTCAGTCCCGCCGCGGCGACCTCCTCCGCGTTGGCGAGGCGCAGTTCGATGCAGTGGAGGTGGTTCTTCAGCTTCACCTCGTTGACCTCGATGTCGCCGCGTATCGTCACGAGGACGGTCTCGTCGTCCGCCTGGTAGAAGACGGCCTTGAGCGTCTGCGATTCCGCTATGCCGAGGTAGACGGCGAGGTCCGCGATGGTGGTGATGCCGGGCGTGTCCACGAGTTCCAGCGGGCGCGGATCGTCCTCTTCAGCGGGGGCGATGGCCGACGTTGCGCGCTCCACGTTCGCGGCGTAGCCGGACTCCTCGCAGTAGAGGATGACGTCCTCGCCGCTCGGCGCGGGCATGATGAACTCGTGCGAGTCCTTGCCGCCGATGGCGCCGCTGTCCGCCTCGACCTCGATGGTGGGCAGCCCGCAGCGGCGGAAGATGTTGCGGTACGCCATCCGCATCCGCTGGTAGGTGACGTCCAGCCCTTCCTGATCGGTGTCGAAGGAGTAGGCGTCCTTCATGACGAACTCACGCCCGCGGAGCAGACCTGCGCGGGGGCGGGGCTCGTCCCGGAACTTGGTCTGTATCTGGTAGATGTTGAGCGGCAGGTCCCTGTAAGACTCGACGTGCGCCCCCGCGATGGCGGTCACGACCTCCTCGTGGGTGGGAGCGAGCACCATGGGGCGTTCACGCCGGTCGAACAGGCGAAAGAGGTTGCCTCCGAACGCGGCGGCGCGTCCCGACTCCTCCCACGTTTCGAGGGTCTGCAACGCGGGCATGAGCACTTCCTGCCCGCCGGCGGCGTTCATCTCCTCCCGGACGATGCGTTCTATCTTCTTGATGGAGCGCAGCGCCAACGGCAGGTAGGAGTAGACCCCTGCGGCTGCCTGCAGCATCATCCCGGCGCGGAGCATGAGCCGGTGACTCGCCGTCTCTGCCTCGCTGGGGTCCTGCCTCAGGGTGCGTGAGAGGAACTCTGTCGCGCGCATGGGGACAGCCTACACGCCCGCTTCCTGGCGCTTGTAGAGCCCCAGTTCCAACGGTTGAAGGTCGTCGCCCACGTGCGCCTTGATGGCGTCGAAGAAATCCAGGTCCCACTCGCTTACGAACGTAAGAGCGGTGCCTTCGCGTCCCATGCGGGCGGTGCGCCCGATGCGGTGCACGTACTCCTCGACGCTCTCCGGGATGTCGTAGTTGATGACGTTTTCGACGGTAGGCACGTCGATGCCGCGGGAGGTGAGGTTGGTGGAGACGAGCAGCTTGAGCGCCCCGCTGCGGAACTGCTGCATCACGGCGTTGCGCTCTCCCTGCGGCAGCCCGCCGTGGATGGCCGCAGCCTTCACCTTGCGCCGCCCCAGCGTCCTCACGAGCCAGTCCACGTCGTCCTGCGTGCGGCGGAACACGAGCGTCTGCTCGTCCTCGTCGAGCACGTTCAGGAGCGCGGTCAGCTTGTCGCGGCTGGCGACCTCGCAGTAGCGCTGCGTCACCTGCTCCACGGGCTCGGACTCCTGGCCGACGCGGAACGTCTGCGGTTCCTTGAGATAGGAGTAGATGAGCCGCTTGATCATCGTCGGGATGGTTGCGGTGAACAGCGCCGTCTGCCGCGAGCGCGGCGTGGAGCGCAGGATACGGCGAACGTCGGGCAGGAAGCCGATGTCCAGCATCTGGTCTGCCTCGTCGAGCACTACCATCCGTGCGCGGTCCAGCCGGAGCACCCCGCGGTCCAGCAGGTCGATCACGCGTCCGGGCGTCCCGACGACCACCTGCGCGCCGTTCTGCAGGGCCGTTATCTGCGGCCCGATGCGCGCCCCGCCGTAGACGGGCACCACCTGCGTGCCGCGGTACCTGCAGATCTCCGCGACCTCGTCCGTGACCTGCCGCGCCAGCTCCCGCGTCGGCACGAGGACGAGGGCCTGCACGAACGGCTCGCGAGCATCCACGAGTTCAGCGATGGGGATGCCGAACCCGGCGGTCTTGCCGGTGCCCGTCTGCGCCTGCCCCACGACGTCCTCGCCGTTCAGCAGCGGCTCTACGACAAGCTCCTGGATGGGCGTGGGGGACTCGTAGCGCATCTCGTCCAGCGCGCGTTTGATGGGCGCGGAGACGAGCACGGGGCCGAACGGCAGGTCGCGGGGTGACGGCTCCTGTGGGGGAGGAGCAGGCTCGCGCCTGCGCCTGTTGCGCGGAGCGTCGCTCGCGGGGCGTTCCGGCGCCGGTGCGCCGCTCTTACTGCCCCGGCCTCTGCCGCCGCGACTGCGGCGACGCTTGCCGGATGGCGCGTCCGGCGGCTCGGCGAGCGCAGCGGCGCGCTGAGGCTGCCGTGCGGCTGGTCGCTGCTCGGGGGTGTCCGCCGCTATCGGCGGCTTGCGCCGCCGAGGCCTGCGTCCGCTGGTCTGGTCCGTTGGGGGCGCGGACGGCTCGCTCGCAGGAGGCGCGCCAGGCTTCTTGATGAAGCGTGATACGAGACTTCGGAACATATACACGTCCATTCTATCAGAGCGGTGCTTCGAACCCGCCTGCTTACGCGTGCGGGGTTCGCTCATAAGGGACACTCGTTGGCGGCGCTACGGGAAGAACCCCGCCCGCAGCCGCTCCAGCCACGCCTGCCACGTCTGTATCCAGGCTTCCAGCCAGGCGATGAAGCCGGACAGCGGGTTCGGCGTCGGCGTTGGTGTCGGGGTTGGCGTTGCCGTTGGGGTGGGCGTCGGCGTTGGTGTTGCCGTTGGCTCCGGCGTGGGGAGCGGTATCGGGGTAGGGGTTGGCGTACCGGTGTCCGGCGTCGGAGCAGGGGTGGAGCCCGGAGGAGGCACGGCGGCGTCCGCGCCGTCCACGAACGTAGTGTTGCCGGTGCGGTCCGTCGCCTCGAACTCGAGGTTGAACGTCCCGCTGCCGCCGAGGTTCACGTCGACCGAGAGGGCGTAGGCAGCGCCGGTCTCGATGACCTCCCACCGGCTCGTTCCGTAGGGCGTGATGTCGGCGGCGTCTCCGCCCTCTCGGCTGAGGAAGGCGTGGATGTCGGCAGCGCCCCCGCCGGGCGTGGAGCGCGGCTCGTTCGACGTCAGCTGGTCGCCGTCCGCGTTCACCGGGCGAGGGTCGCCGTCGCCGGAGGGCTCGAACTCTCCGTCGTGGCGCAGTCCCGATCCGTCGTCGCGCACCTCGAACGAGAAGTTCACGACGACCGAACGGAAGTAGCTGTCTGGTTGGGGGTGGAAGACGCTGACCTCCGGCCCTTCGCCATCCACGACCAGCTGGATGGACGAGGATACGCCACGTACGTTGGTGGTGAGCCTGTCGCCGTCCACCGACCGCAGCACGGCGAGGGCGTCCGTGCCAGCGGTGTAGGCGTCGCAGGCGGGGCCGTCGGCATTCTCCGTGTCCCTTTCAGCCAGCTCTACGACGCCCTGGTAGGTGCGCGCCCCGTCGACCGGCGCCTCGCTCGTGGGCGCGAGCAGGACGGTGACGGACTCACGGGAATCCCTGTTGAGGACGGTCGCCTCCGCACAGGCGCCGTCCGCCAGGCCGGCGACCGTGGCGGTGATGAGCACGGTGTTGTAGGCGCCGACCTGGTTGGAGACGTACAGGTCGTTGTTGGAGAAGGTGTTGCGGGGGTCGGCGCCGTTGGCGATGTAGGCGGCGTCGCCCGTGGTTATCGAACCGCTAGTCGCTACGCCCGAAGGCACGCCGTCCTGCGCGTCCACCACATCGGCGAAGACGGCGACGGTGAGCGCGCTGCTGCCGGAGCCGATGCTGAGCCTGCCCTCGGTGTAGTTCGCCGGAGCCGGCGATGGGGTGAGCAGGACGAGCGCGACCGCGGCCAGCAGAGCAAGGAACGGCACGCCCGCGAGTCGAATCGAGCGCGCCGGATGCGGCCTAGTAAGCGATCTGGCGCTCTGGGGCAGGCGTGGCTGCGGGCTGACAGGAGAGGCGCTATCTAAAAAAGGTGCCATTTGGTGCCATTTGGTGCCACGCAGGAGCGGCGACGCCTCGCCCGCAAGGGACGGCCCGCACGCTCACCGGTGTACAGGACCATGGTAGAGCGTGCGAGCCGCACGGGGCAATGAGCGGATGGCAGAGCAGGGGCGGCCTAGGTGTCGAGGATGTTCTTCGAGAAGACCTCGTCGAAGCCGTAGCGCTTCGCCATGATGCCCTGCTCGTGGCTGATGTCTATGTACCAGTCCAGCATACGGCGGTTCGCCTCGATGCCATACACGAACGGGTCGCCCCACTTCTTGAACTGCTCCTCCACGTACTCGCGCAGGTAGATGACGGAGAAGCTGCCCCGGTCGCGCAGCAGGTCGAAGTACGCGACGGCCTTGGAGCGCTCGAAGGCGTCGTAGATGCGTGGGGCGAGCGTGGGGTCCTCGCGGTCGAGCTTGCCGCTCAGCACCATCATGTGTACGGGCGTGAAGATGCTCTCGTCCCGCCAGAGCCGCAGGTCCTCCTCCATGTAATCGGGGAAAAGGCGGCGGATGCGGGAGTCGCTGGCGACCCACCCGAACAGCTCGGGGTCGGAGATGTCGCCGAGGAAGGCGTCGACCTCGCCGTCGAGCAGGCGCTGCAGGTGGTCCTTCACGCTCACCTTGCCGTCCTGCACCGTCTCCACGACCGCGGACTTGTCGTAGATGGGGAAGTAGTCCTCGGCGTCCGTGACGAGCCAGCGGAAGGTGGAGGTGTCGACGCCGTGGCGGTTCTTGAGCAGCCCCCGGCACCAGGTGACGATGGCGGAGCGGAAGGAGCGCGTAGCGATGCGCTTGCCCTCCAGGTCCTTCGGGCCGCCGATGCCGCGGTCGTTGCGGACGACCATGTACCAGTGCGCGCTCTTGCGCTTCACGAAGATGGGCAGGCCGGTGATGTCCCAGCCCTGGTCGATGGCGGCGAGCCAGTAGCCCATGTTGAGGTCGCACAGGCCGAAGTCGCCGGTCTTCATCCGGGAGTCGCCCGTCGGCGTGGGGCCGAGCTCCTCCACCGGCACCAGATCGACGCCCTCTATCTGCACGCGCCCTTCCATCAGGGGCCGCACGATCTCGTAGGTCATCGAGGCGTAGCCGACGGATATCTCCAGTTTCATCTTCTCAGCGGTGGTCATGGCGCCTTCTCCTTCCCCCGCATCAGGGGGACGCGGGAAAGGTACGAGCGCCCCGCCTTCCGGTCAAGGGGCGCGCCACTGGACAGACGGGTTTACACTGGTGGCAACGTGAAGAGGTCGTAGAGGAGGGCGATATGGCAAGGATCGGAAGAGTCGGCCACGTGGTTCTGCGCGTTACTGATGTCGAAGCGGCGGAGGCGTTCTACCGCGACGCGCTCGGCATGGAGACGGTCCGACGTACGGAGGGAGCGGCGTTCATGTCGTTCGGCACCCAGCATCACGACATCGGGCTGTTCAGCGTGAACGGGGAGCATACGCGCGGGAACGTAGGACTGGGGCACGTCGCGCTGGTCGTGAACGGCGGCATGCACGAGTTGCAGGAGCTGCACCAACGGCTGCTGGACAACAACGTCGAGATCGCGAGTCTGACCGACCACGGCATGACGAAGAGCGTCTACTTCAACGACCCGGACGGCAACCGGCTGGAGATCTACGTGGACCTGATGGCGCCGGAGGACGGCAAGCGTTTCCTGTCGGAGCGCGTGGGATCGGGAAATAACCGGTTCACGTTCGAGGAAGCCGCCGCTCGCTAGGCGTCATCCGCTCCACAGCGTTCGGAGGACGTGCCGCACACCCGGGCGCTGTCCGTACACCAACAGGTAGGCGCGGAAGAGGCGCGCCGTGAGCAGGACGGCCAGCGCCGTGAACGCCGCGAGCGCACCCAGGTTCAGCGCGACCTCCGCAAGACCCGTTCCACCCACGCCGAACCTGACCAGCCCGGTGAGCGGGGCGGTGAACGGCACGAGGCCCAGCACACGCGCGAGCACGCCGTCCGGGTGCTCGATCAGCACCGTGAGGAACCACATCGGCGAGACCGCGGGCAGGACGACGAATACCGCGATGTTGTTCGCCTCCTTCAGGTTCGTGGTGACGACGCCGAGCGCGGCTTGGATGGTGCCGAGGAACGCGTACCCCAGCAGGAAGTACGCCAGCGCCACGCCGAGCGTCTCAACGGATGGCGTGCTCAACTCCACGGGCAGGTCCACGATACGGCCCACCGCCAGCAGGAAGGCGACGAGCGCCGCCGTCCAGACGGCCATCTGCAACAGCCCAGCGCCGCCGAGCCCCAGAAGCTTGCCGAACATCAACTGCTCCGGTTTCAGCGAGGAGAGCAGCACCTCCATGATGCGGTTCTCCTTCTCCTCGCTCAGCCCCTGCAACAGGTAGCCGGCCGCGGTCAGCACTGAGACGATCAGCAGCATCCCCGCGCCGAACGAGAACAGGAACTCTCCGCCGTCGAACCCTTCTTCCTCCACGGGCGCGCCGGACTCGGACAGCTCGACGGTGGCGACCGAGTACGGCCTGATGATGCGCTCCAACTGCTGCTCGCTCACCTCTTGAGCGACGATGTTGCTCAGCACGAACCGGCGCAGCGCGTCGGCGCCCGCGCCACCGCCGCTGTCTTCCATGCGTACCCGTACGACCGAACCGGTGTCCAGGAAATCGCGGGGGAACAGGTAGAGAGCGTCGATCTCTTCCGCGTGCAACGCAGCCCTGCCTGTGTCCTCGTCAGCGTAGGGCGCGAACGAGACGCCGTCCTGCTCGCGGAACGCCGTGAACAGCGGCTGACCGTCCTCGCCGACGCTTAAGTCGACGTAGCCCACGCGCGTGACCTCGGCGGCTTGCTCCCCTGCGCGGCCGTGCTCGTCTCCTCCGCGCACCGCATCGAAGACGCCGATGCCGATGAGCGCCAGTAGTGCGAGCACCGGCACCGCGGCGGCGAAGATGCGGAAGCCGAGACGCCCGACAGTCACGGCGAACTCG
This sequence comes from Dehalococcoidia bacterium, assembly GCA_965220655.1. Classification (GTDB taxonomy): domain Bacteria; phylum Chloroflexota; class Dehalococcoidia; order Lucifugimonadales; family Australimonadaceae; genus Bin16. The sequence continues at coordinate 236,220 of CBDCQO010000011.1, forward strand.
TGCCGCGCAACCAGCCACGTCTTACTCCGCATCGCGCGCCTCTTCCATCCGGTCGCGGGCCACCACCCGCAGGAATATCTCCTCCAGGCTGGGCGTCGCCAGCTCGAAGCGGTCAATCTTCGCCCCGCGCTTCAGCAGTGACCGCAGCACGTCCTCCGGTGCGCTGCCTTCGGCGAGCCGCAGCGCGTAGCCCGAGCCGTCGCGCCGCGATGTGAGCACGCCGTCCGCTCCCTCCGGGTCCACGTCGGTCGCGACGAAGAGATCGTTCCCCGCGAACCGCCGCTTTATGTCCGCCAGCGGGCCGTCCAGCACGACGGTCCCACCGTCGATCATGACGACGCGGTCGCACAGCTCCTCGACGTCCGTCATCTGGTGGGTGGAGAACATGATGGCCGCGCCCTCGCTCCGCAGCCGGGAGACGGCGTCCTTCATCACGCGGACGTTCACCGGATCGAGGCCGGAGAACGGCTCGTCGAGGACGATGAAGTCCGGTTCGTGCAGGATGGTTGCGGTGAACTGCGCGAGTTGCCCGAGGCCGCGGCTCAGTTCGCTGATCTTCTTTCCCTTGTGCGGCTCCAGGCCGAGGAGCGCGAACAGTTCGTCGGCGCGCCGCAGCGCGTGCTCGCGCTCCATCCCTTTCAACCCGGCGAGGTAGAGCATGTTGGGGATGACGCGGAGGCTGCGGTAGAGGCCGCGCTCCTCCGGCAGGTAGCCGATGCGCGACTGGGCCTGCGGGCTGATCGGCGCACCGAATACGGAAACCGAGCCCTCGTCGGGACGGAGGATGTCCAGCAGCATTCGGATGGTGGTGGTCTTCCCCGAGCCGTTCGGGCCGACGAGCCCGACCACCTCGCCGGGGTTGACCGAGAGGCTCACGTTCCGCACGGCGACGGTGCTGCCGAACCGCTTCCACAGTCCGTCCGCGTGCACGGTGGGAGTGGTTGCCGCTGCGGTGGTCATACGGCTGTCATTGTAGCGCCGCGCGGAGGCGGGACGGGCGCGCCGGTGCAAAGGTCTATAATGCTGAGACAGGCCCGCACCCGGCGCTCTCACTGCGCCGTTGGAGGTTGTGATGCTGGGAGTACTGCTGCGTCCCGTTGTGTTTCTGCTCAAGTTGCCGTTCCTGCTCGGACAAGCATCCAAGCCGGCCCTGGAGCGCGTCGCCAACAGGGAAGGCTTCACGTACGGCGAGACCCGCAAGGAAGGCGAGGTAACCATCGTTCCGTTGGGACACCATCCAGCGGGCGGCGAATTCGAACGGATCGCCGACCTGGAAGTGACTTCGGAGTACATCACCCTGCGCCCGGTGAACGGCTGGACGCAGAGTGCACTGGCGATCCTGGGTGCGCTCGTGCCCGACGCTGCACGCTTCCTCCCCAACCGTGAGCGGGAGACGACAAAACCGGCGTTGCCGGATGCAGAAGAGCCGTCCGAATCCTGATGACAGGCGCTGGATTGCACGGAACGGGCTGTAATACGGCGCGATAGCGACGAAAACAGTCGCCGTTCGTATGGGCAGCGCCCAGGCCGATGCGCCCGCCTTGCTCACGATCTCCCCTCTCGGCTGGCGCTCGTTCCTGCGATGCGCCGCCCTGCGCTCCCAGCCCGGACTGAACGGGGACAGGCGGAATCCGGCGGAATGCGGAATGAGGCCAGCGGAATCCGAGCGTTGACACCCTCCGCTCCAGTGGCTAGGGTTGGCTGGAACAGCGGCAAGAGGGCGCTCGCACCGGCGGCGTGCGGGTATATAGCCGCCCAGCCCTCGGAGTATCCCGAGCACGCACGCGCAGGACGCGCGCCCCCTCGCGATTCACTTGTTCTTCCCCCATCGAGCGAATCCAACCGAGTTGCGTGCCTTGCAGGGACAGGGGTAGTTGAGGTTGCCGTATGGCGCGAAACAGGAACGGCACAGCCGACAGCGCACAACCGAAAGTCAGCGTCAGGGGCCTGTGGAAGATATTCGGCTCCGGCGTTCCCACGGAACTCACGGACGAGGTGCTCAATAAGAGCAAATCGGAACTCCGTGAAGAGTCCGGCTGGGTCGTGGGTCTGCGCGACGTGAGTTTCGACGTGCAGATCGGTGAGACGTTCGTGGTGATGGGCTTGTCCGGCAGCGGCAAGTCCACCCTCGTCCGCACGTTGCTGCGCCTGATCGAACCGACGTTCGGGGCTATCGAGGTCGATGGCGAAGACATCCTCAGGTACAACGAAGACGAATTGACCGAATACCGGCGCACCAAGACCGCGATGGTCTTCCAGCACTTCGGCCTGCTCCCCCACCGTACGGTCGAGGAGAACGCCGCCTGGGGGCTGGAGGTGCGCGGCATCGAGAGAGAAGAGCGCATGGAGCGCGCCCATGAGGTGCTGGACCTCGTCGGGCTCAACGGCTGGGAGCACTACCGCCCGAATGCCCTGAGCGGCGGCATGCAGCAGCGTGTGGGGCTCGCCCGCGCTCTCGCCGCAGACCCGGACGTCATGCTCATGGACGAGCCCTTCAGCGGTCTCGACCCGCTCATCCGACGCGACATGCAGAACGAGCTGCTCCGTCTGCAGCAGCAGATGCACAAGACCATCATCTTCATCACACACGACTTGAGCGAAGCGCTGAAACTCGGCGACCACATCGTCATCATGCGCGACGGCGCGGTGATACAGATGGGTACGGGCGAGGAGATACTCGCCCATCCCGCCGACGACTACGTGGCCGAGTTCGTGCGGGACGTGCGCAAGTCCTCGGTGGTCACCCTGCGAACGATCATGGAACCCGTGCAGGTGAAACTGCGCGCGGACATGTCGCCCAAAGAGGCGATGGACGCCCTTGGGGAGATGGGGGAGGTGGCCGGTTTCGTCGCGGACAAGCACGAGACTTACGTAGGCGCCGTGAGCTTCGCGGCGCTCGCGGAAGCGAACCGGAACGGCTCCACCGAGTGCACCGAGGCGCTCCTGGACGACGTGACGCCGCTATCGGAGGACATGTCGGTGTCGGCGGCGCTGCCGCTGGTGCGCCACATGTCCGGAGCCCAGCCGCTCATAGACGCGGACGGCAGGCTGTGTGGCCAGCTCTCGCCCCGTGCGGTTATCGAGATGATGGAGCGCGAGAGCGTGGCGGAGGCGGAGGAGAGCAACGCTTCCAGTGCCATCGGCATCGGGGCCGACGCGAACTAGGAGACCGGCTATGGCAGCAGTAGCACCAACAGGGAATGGCGGCGGCGGAAGCCTGTGGCAACGTATCGCCAGCCTTCCGGACCGTTACATCTACGGCGGAGGGTTGGCCGTACTCCTGGTCGTGGCGCTCATCTTCGTGTCGCTCTGGGGCACCGGCCTCGAACCGCCGGAGAATGCTTTCGGGATCAGCGAGCGCCTCGGCAGCGTCTGCTCCGACGGAGCTACCCCGGACAACCTCGGACGGGCGACCTCCGAGTGCGTGGATACCGCTATCTTCTGGACGACACGGGAAGGCGCATTCGTGTTCGATACGATCTCGAACGCAGTGCTGCAGTTCCTGCTGGCGGTGGAGAAGGTCTTCCTCTGGATCCCCTGGCCTGTCCTCATCGTTGGCGTCATGCTCCTCGGCCTCAAACTGGCCGGGCGGAGGATCGCCATATTCTCCGGAGCGACGCTGGTGGGTCTCGGATTCCTCGGACTCTGGGGCAGCGCCATGGAGACTCTCGCGCTGATCGTGGTGGCGGTGACCATCTCCATCGGCATAGCGATACCGATGGGCATCGTCATCGCTCGGAGCGACACCCTCGACGCCCTGCTGCGTCCACTGCTCGACGCGATGCAGACGATGCCGAGTTTCGTCTACCTCGTGCCGGCGGTGATGTTCTTCGGCATCGGCAACGTCCCTGCGGTCTTCGCCACTGTCATCTACGCCGTTCCCCCCGCGATACGCCTGACCAGCCTCGGCATCCGCCAGGTGTCGCCGGGAGTCGTGGAGGCGGCGCGCTCGTTCGGAACGACGCCGCGCCAGCTGCTCTGGAAGGTGCAGATACCCATGGCGGTACCGACCATCATGGCGGGCATCAACCAGACGACCATGATGGCGCTGGCGATGGTGGTCATCGCGTCGCTCGTAGGCGCAGGCGGACTCGGTGAGGACGTCAACCGCGCGCTCGGCCGGCTGGAACCCGGCAAGGCGCTCTTCGGCGGCATCGGCATCGTGGTGCTCGCCATCATCATCGACCGTCTCACGCAGGCCGCCGCCAGGGAGCGGCAGCAGGCGCTCACCGGCGGTCACTAGGCAACGGTCATGCAGGAGCCGACGGCGCAATGGCGCACGAGCGGCCCGACAACAAACGGAGGAGGTAACTGCATGAAGACGATGAGATATGTGTTGGTGTTGGGGCTCATTGCCCTGATGACGATGGTGCTGGCGGCTTGCGGCGAGGACGACCCGACCGCCACGCCGACACCACGCGCGGCGGCGGAACCCACCGCCACGCCTGATGACTCCATGATGATGGAGGAGAAGCCGACGCTGGTCTTCGCCGACCTGAACTGGAGTTCCGCTGTCCTGCAGAACTGGGTGGCCCGCGTCATCCTGGAAGAAGGCTACGGCTACGAGACCGACGCGGTCGCCGGCGGTACCCTTCCGTTGATGCAGGCCCTTGTTGGCGGCGACCTGAACGTCAACATGGAGATCTGGCTTCCGAACCAGCAGGAGGCCTGGGACAAGGCCGTTGCGGATGGGACGGTTGAGGGCATCGGCGACAGCCTCAGCTCGGTTGCGTGGCAGTCGGCGTTCCTGATCCCGCAGTACACGGCGGATGCCAACCCCGGACTGACTTCCGTGGACGACCTGAAGAACCCTGAGTACCAGGCGCTCTTCGCACGATCCGGCACGGGAGGCAAGGCTGCGCTCATCACCTGCATCCCCGGGTGGGAGTGTGAGATACGGAACAACCAGCAGGTCATCGGGTACGGACTCGCGGACCACGTGGAGCTCGTCAACCCCGGGTCGTTCGAGGGACTCAATTCGGAGATCCTCAGCGCATTCGAGCGCGGGGAGGACATCCTCTTCTACTACTGGGGCCCGACCGCGCTGATCGGCACGCTGGTGAGCGAGTACGGTGGCTACGTCCGCCTGGAGGAGCCGGCCTCGACCCCGGAGTGTGAGGAGCACATCGGGGCAACGCATGACAACCCTGAGGACACGGAGTTCGCGTGTGAGTACGCGGACGCCCAAGTCGTCATCGCGATGAGGACGGACCTGATGGAGAAGGCCCCTGACGTGGTTGATTTCTTCAAGTCCTACGAGCTGAGCGACGACGGGATATTCTCCCTGCTTGGCAGATACGCAGACACCGGCGAAGACGCCGTCGACGTCGCCAAGTACTGGCTCCGCACCTCGGATGAGTGGCAGGACTGGGTCTCCTCGGACGTGGCCGACACAGTGCTGAATGCCCTCGGCGGTCCGATCGCCATGGACGACTCCATGATGATGGAGGACAAGCCGGCCTACTGGGAGCTCTTCGTCCGGCCGGACAGCGAGGGCAAGGCCGGTCTGGTGACGTGCATCCCCGGCTGGGAGTGCGAAGTCGTCAACGAGAAGCAGGTGCACGGCTACGGACTCGATGAGGTGATCACGCTCATCAACCCCGGCTCCTACGAAGGGTTGAACGCTGAGATCCTCGGAGCGTTCGAGAAGGGCGAGAACATCCTCTTCTACTACTGGGGCCCCGAGACGCTTCCCGCGAAGCTGACGAATGAGTACGGTGGCTTCGTCCGCCTGGAAGAGCCGGCCTACTCGGCTGAGTGCTGGGACCACATGACTGCTGCGGCAGAGGCTGAGGACGTGACGCAGGCGTGCGAATACTCGGACGCGCAGGTGCTCATCGCAGTACGCACCGAACTGCAGGAGACTGCGCCCGACGTGGTCGAGTTCCTCAGCAAGTGGACGCTGAGCGATGACGCTGTCAACGCGCTGCTCGGCCGCCTGGACGAGACCGGCGACGACTACCAGGACGTGGCTGCCTGGTGGATGGCGCAGTCCCAGGAGTGGGCTGCCTGGGTTACACCCGAAGCGCTGGGCAAGATGGCGGCGGTCGCCGGCGGCGCTCCCGTTGACATCGACGACAGCAAGCCGACCATCATCTTCTCCGACCTGAACTGGAGCACCGCACTGCTGCAGAACGCAGTCGCCAGACTCATCGTCGAGGCCGGGTACGGTTACCCGACCGACGCGGTCGCGGGCGGTACTATCCCGCTCATGCAGGCGCTGGCCGCTGGTGACACCAACGTCACGATGGAGATCTGGTTGCCGAACCAGCAGGGTGCATGGACTGAAGCCACTGAGGCGGGCACGGTTGTCGAGATCGGCGACAGCCTGGCGAGCGTGGCCTGGCAGAGCGCCTTCCTGATCCCGCAGTACGTGGCGGACGCCAACCCCGGACTGCGCTCGGTGGAGGACCTGCTCAAGCCGCAACAGTAGAGGCAGGTCTGGGTTAGACTATCTTTTGTAGACGGGGCGCTCCACGCGGAGCGCCCCGTTCCTCTTCTGCTTCCCCTCCCGCGGACGGAGTACCATGGAATGGTGAACAGCCCACCCTCCAGGCCCCGCATCGGCGTCAGCTCCTGCCTGCTCGGTGAGCCGCTGCGCTACGACGGCGGGCATCTCCGCAACGAGTTCCTGACGCAGACGCTCGCCCCGCACGTCGAGTGGACGCCTGTCTGCCCGGAGTCCGAGGCGGGGATGGGCACACCGCGCGAGTCGGTACGCCTTGTCGACACCGGTGACGGCGCGCTCCGTCTGCGGGGTGTGCGTTCCGACACGGACCACACCGAAGCGATGCGCTCGTGGGCGGCGCGTCGCATCGAAGAACTCGCGGGTCTGGAACTGCACGGCTACGTGTTCACGAAGAACTCCCCCAGCTGCGGCCTCTTCCGCGTGAAGGTCTACCCCTCCGGCGGCGGCCCCGCCGCCCGCAACGGACGCGGCCTCTTCGCTGAGGCGCTGACGCAACGCTTTCCGCTGTTGCCGGTCGAGGAGCAGGGACGCCTTCATGATCCGCGCCTGCGCGACAACTTCATCGAGCGCGTGTTCGTCTACCAGCGCTGGGCGGCGCTGCGGGACGGCCCTCGCGCTCCGTCGGCGCTGGTCGCCTTCCACACGGCGCACAAGCTCACGCTCATGGCGCACGCGCCGACGCTCTACCGCGAGGCGGGACGTGTCGTTGCTCGGGCGGGCGCCGCCGGTTGGGACGCGATCGCTGACGAGTACGGGCATGTGCTCATGCGTGCTATGGAGCGCTTGACCACTGCTCGCAAGCACGCGAACGCGCTGCAACACGCTGCTGGCTTCCTGAAGGACATCCTCGATGCCGGTGACAGGGAAGAGCTGGCCGATGCCATCGAGCGCTACTGTATCGGGAAAGCCCCGTTCACCGCGCCACTGACGTTGCTGCGCCACCATGTCCGCAGGTCCGGCGGCCCCGAGTGGCTCGCTGGGCAGACGTACCTTCACCCGTACCCGGATGAGCTGATGCCGGGGAGCGTGTAGCGATGCGAGTGCTGATCACCGGCGCGACAGGGTTCGTAGGCCGTCCCCTGGTCCATGCGCTGATGGAACGCGGCGACCGGCGGGTAGCGCTCACGCGTGACCCCGAGCGTGCACGCATGGCGCTGCCGGGGTTGGTGCATGCGCACGCCTGGGACCCGCTGGCAGGGCCTCCGCCCACGGAGGCGTTCGAGGGCGTGGACGCGGTCGTGAACCTCATGGGCGAGAGTGTCGTGGGTCGCTGGACGCAGCGGAAGAAGAGCGCCATCATCGAGTCTCGTGAGGCTGCCACCCGCAACCTCGTGCTGGGGATGCGGGATGCAGGTGTGCCTGTCCTCGTGAGCGCGAGCGCCGTCGGCTTCTACGGCCACCGGGGCGAGGAGGAGCTGACCGAAGACGCACCGCCCGGCGACGGCTTCCTCTCCAGCGTCTGCGTGCGATGGGAAGCGGCAGCGTCGAAGGCGTCATCGTCCGGAACGCGCGTCGTCCTGCTCCGCACCGGGCTGGTGGCTGGACGCGGCGGAGGGTTCCTCACGCCGCTCTCGCGGCTCACGCGCTTCGGCCTCGGCGGCCCCGCCGGGTCGGGACGTCAGTGGTGGCCGTGGGTGCACCTGGACGACGTGATCGGCCTCATCCTCCACGCGCTGGGCAACGAGGCCGTGCAGGGGCCGCTGAACGTCTGCGCTCCTGCTCCAGCACGCCAGCGTGAGGTCGCGAGCGCGTTGGGGCGCATCCTGCGCCGTCCCGCGTTCGCGCCTGCCCCTGCGTTCGTCCTGCGGCGGGTGCTGGGCGAGTTTGCGACCGAGCTGCTGAACAGTCGCCGTGCCCTCCCCGCCGCCGCCCTCGCCTCCGGCTACGCCTTCCGACATACGGACCTAGACGCCGCCCTCCGCGACATCTACGCCTGACCCCCGTCATTCCTGCACCGGCGGGAATCCAGGGTGACCGGGCAGGTCACGCGGTGGGGCGTGGCGCGGGTGCTGCCGGGCGTAGGGGCGGTTCGCGAACCGCCCTTCAGCCACGCGGCGTGGCGTGGCGCGGAGGCTGTCATTTCGAGCGTAGCCGAGAAATCTCTCGGGACGCCTGATCCCCTCTCCCTACAAGGGGAGAGGGCTAGGGTGAGGGTACTGCGGGCGTGGCGCGGGGTGCGCAGCGGCAGGTGAGAGTCTGCCTGTCACATCTGTGACATCCGCCCATTGCGCCAGCGATACCACCTTTCCTACCCTGTACGTGCGCCCTTGTAGGGGCGTCTCTGTGAGGCGCCCTTTGTGGTTGGCCCTCGCACACGGAACGGAAGGAGTGGCATGGAATGAGTGGGAAAAAGCATAAACAGATGCGGAAAGAGCAGCGAATGAGCAGTTTTGAGCAGCCGGACTGCGCGCCGCAGTCCCCGGATTTACGAGTGGAAACACACCCGGTGAGTAGAAATGAGCAGTCGTTCCCCCGGAAACTTTCCGACAGGCAGATCATGGCGCTCCCGTATCTCGCCGCCGCTGCCACCAACGAAGAAGGCGCGAGGATAGCGGAGATTAACATCTCCACGCTTTCGCGCTGGCGGCAGGACCCTGCCTTCCGCGACGAACTCCGGCGGCTGCGCGAGGACGCGGCCAATCTCGCCTTCGCTGAGCTCAACGGACTCGCCCTCAAGGGCATGGCCACGCTCAGCGGACTCCTCGACGACCCCAGCCCCCGCGTCAGGACACAGGCCGTGCGCATCGCCGTCAATGCCAGCGTCCGGGCCGGAGAGACTGCCAGGAACAGCCGCCGCCTCAACCAGCTCCAGAAGGCCCTCACCCTCCTCAAAAACCTCAAGTAAGGAGTAAGCCATGACGGACGGGAGGCGCAGCCTCCGTCATTCCCGCACCAGCGGGAATCCAGAGTGACCGGGCAGGTCACACGGTGTGGTGGTGGTGCGGGGGAGAGGGTACTGCGGGAGTGAAGGGCCCCACCGCTTGCCCCGCGCGCCTCGGTCAGCGAAATTAGGGAAGTGAGGAACCTGGCAGCATGACCACGCTCCACCCAACCGAGACCGGAACGCCGTTCCGCGTCGTCGCCGACTTCGAACCGCGCGGCGACCAGCCGCAGGCGATCGATCGGCTCGCGGACGGCATCCGCAAGGGCATGCGCCACCAGACGCTCCTCGGCGTCACCGGCTCCGGCAAGACGTACACCATGGCCAAGACCGTCGAGGCCGTCCAGAAACCGACGCTCGTCATCGCGCCCAACAAGACGCTCGCGGCACAGCTGGCGCAGGAGTTCCGCGATTTCTTCCCCGAGAACGCCGTCGAGTACTTCGTCTCCTACTACGACTACTACCAGCCGGAGGCGTACGTCCCCTCGACCGACACGTATATCGAGAAGGAAGCGGACATCAACGACGAGATCGACAAGCTCCGCCATGCGGCGACACGCTCGCTGATGACGCGGCGGGATGTGCTCATCGTCGCCTCCGTCTCGTGCATCTACGGCCTGGGCTCGCCCGCCGAGTATTTCGCGTTCGTGGAGCGCATCACGAGGGGCGAGCGGTTGAACCGGCAGAAGCTGGCGCGCCGCCTCATCGAGATGCAGTACGAACGCAACGACTACGACCTCGCCCGGGCGCGCTTCCGCGTGCGCGGCGACACGCTGGAGATCATGCCGGCATACGAGGACGTGGCCGTGCGCGTCGAGTTCTTCGGCGACGACGTCGAGCGCATCGTGGAGCTCGACCCGCTCACCGGTGAGATCCTCTCCGAGCGCGCGCAGATAGACATCTACCCGGCCAAGCACTTCGTCACCTCCCGCGAGAAATTGGAGGATGCGGTCGTCGAGATAGAGCAGGAACTGGACGAACGCCTCATCGGACTGCGCGAAGAGGGGCGGGTGCTGGAGGCGCAACGGCTGGAGCACCGGACGCGCTACGACCTCGAGATGCTGCGGGAGACCGGCTACTGCGCAGGGGTCGAGAACTACTCGCAACCGCTCGGTAGGCGCCCGCGCGGCAGCACGCCGTGGACGCTCATGGACTACCTGCCGGACGACCACCTGCTCATCATCGACGAGTCCCACATGGCCGTCCCGCAACTGCGCGGCATGTTCCACGGCGAGATATCCCGCAAGGACGCGCTCATCGACTTCGGCTTCCGCCTGCCGTCGGCACGCGACAACCGCCCGCTCAACTTCGAGGAGTTCGAGCGCTGCGTGAACCAGGTGGTCTACGTCTCCGCGACCCCGGCGGCCTACGAGTTGCAGCACAGCTCGCAGGTCGTGGAGCAGGTGATCAGGCCCACTGGCCTGCTCGACCCGACCCTCGAAGTGAAGCCGACCAGGGGCCAGATAGATGATTTGCTAGAGCAGATAGGCCGCCGCACCGCGAAGGGCGAGCGCGCTCTGGTCACGACGCTCACCAAGCGCATGGCGGAGGAGCTGACTGATTACCTGCGGGAGATGAACGTGAAGGTGCACTACCTCCACTCCGAGGTGGACACGCTCAAGCGCACGGAGATCCTGCGCGACCTCCGGCTGGGCGTGCACGACGTGGTCGTCGGCATCAACCTGCTCCGCGAGGGATTGGACCTGCCGGAAGTGAGCCTCGTCGCTGTGCTCGATGCGGACAAGGAGGGCTACCTGCGCTCCACGTCGTCGCTTGTCCAGACGATAGGCCGCGCGGCGCGTCACCTGGACGGCCACGTCATCATGTACGCGGACCGCATCACCGACTCCATGCGGCAGGCGATAGACGAAACGGAACGCCGCCGTGCTTTGCAGACGGCGTTCAACGAACGCGAGGGCATCCAGCCGGAAGGCATCCGCAAGGCGATACGAGACATCACCGAGTCCATCCGTGAGCTGGCCGAACCCCGCGCCGCCTACGGCGTCCGGCAGGACATGCCGAAGGACGACCTCGCCCGCGTGGTGAAGCAGTTGGAATCGGAGATGAAGGAAGCCGCGCGCCAGCTTGAGTTCGAAAGGGCGGCGCTGCTCCGAGATGAGATGGTGGACCTCAGACGCCTGCTCGTGGCGCAGGAGGTCGCCGACCGGGGCGCCGGTGGTGAGACGGTGTCCGTGCGGAGGGCCGAACCGGAGCCCCGATCCTACGAGAAGACCGGCGGCAGGCGGAGGCGCAAGCGGTAGGGATGCGTCGAAGGCTCTGTTTCCTGTTCGGCATCATGCTCTTCGCGGTGCTTGCCTTAGTCGTGTTGAACTGGAGCGATGCCGCGGTACCGGGCAAATCCCTGCCTCCCCCGTTCGACGAGTGGAGCGCGCCGGACGTTCCCATGAACGCAGCGATCTATATCGCACCTCGGCGTCCCTCGGCAGTCGCGATCCGCGCCCCGGACGGGCGCGAGTCGGAGGTGCGTGTCGTCCGTTTCGAGGGTGTGGCGGTCGACCCGTTGCGCGAGTACGCGGCACGCGCTGGGTTCGCTGACACTGAGGACGTTTCCGAGGCGGCGGACGCGCTCGAAGCGGACATCTGGGCGCGAACGCAAGGGAGCGCCCTGTGGTTCGGGAAGCCGGACAACGACTGGGCGGACACGGTGCGCGCGGCATGGGGAGAGGAGGACCGTGTGCCGTGGGCGGAGCATGAGCCTATCCCGTGGAGAGGATGGCTGCTGCTGCCGGACGACCCGCCGTCGCCGTTGTTGGGGCTCGGCTTCATCCGGAACAGGGAAGACCTGCTGGACAGGACGCTCGGAGAGTTGGGGGTGGAGGCAGAGGGGCTCGGCTCGGCCCTGCGGCTCGCCCGGATGAACCTGGCGTCGTTCGGGCTGTACGGGGAGTTCGGCGATGTGCCGCCCGAAATCAACGCGGACGTGCTTCGCGGTACAGGCGCCGGCATCATCGTGGTCGCGGAATCGAGCTACCCCGCGTTCCTCGTGGGGGCGCTGTGGGGGCGCGTCGTCTCAGCGGCGCGGCTCGAAGCGATAACGCTGGACGGCGAGGAGGCACACTACCGCTCGCTGGAAGACGAGTGGCATATGACGGCGAAGCGCTACGGGCGGACGATCTACTTCGCCGTCGCGCCGTCACGGAGCAAGGCGGAGGAGCTGGTGCTGGCGGTGGTTGAAAGCCAGCGCAACAGACGGGGCGAGTGAGCCAGCCTCAGTCCTGGGGAGGTTTCGGCTGCTCGAGTATCTCCCGCAGCTCCTTGCGCAGTTGCGCGTTGGGCTTCGGAGGCGCGGTGAACTTCTTGCGGTTGTGCTTGCCCGGTTTGTGCTTCTGGGCGTAGCGACGGTCAGCGAGGCTCATCGCCCGCTCCTTCCGCGACGGCCTGCTGCCCCGGCATCGCTTCGAGCTCGGTGAGCCGCCCTTCGAGCGTGGCCCAGATCGCGTCGTACTCTGCGTGGACGTCGGCGCTGGCGAGCACGGTGGGCTGCGAGTCGTCCCGGTAGTCGGCGCGCAGCGCTACCTCGCCGAGGAAGGGCAGGGAGAGATCGTTCGCGAGTTCGCGGCCAGCGCCGGAGCCGAACACCTCGCCCACGTAGTTCTCGACAACGCCCAGCACCTCGACGTTCAGCTTGCGAATCATGTTGATGGAGCGCTTGGCGTCCAGCGCGGCGAGGCTCTGCGGCGTGGTCACGACGACAAAGCCGTCCATCGTCAGCACCTGCATGACAGTGAGAGGCGCGTCCGAGGTACCGGGGGGCATGTCGACGACGAGGAAGTCGATCTCGCCCCAGTCCGTCATCTGGAGGAACTGGTTGATGGCGTTGTGGATCATGGGGCCGCGCCAGATGATGGCTTCTTCCGGGTCCTGCTGGAAGTAGGACATGGAGACGGCCTTCACGCCGAAGGCCTCCGCGGGCTTGATGCGCCCGTCCGCGGCCTCTGGATGGGCGTCGCTCCCGAGCACTTCGGGTGCATTGGGCGTGTCGATGTCGGCGTCGAGCAGGCCGACCGTGTAGCCCTTCTCTGCGAGGTAGGCCGCAAGGTTGACGGCGACGGTAGTCTTGCCGACGCCGCCCTTGGCACTGTAGACGCCTATCTTGGTCTTGATCTTCCCGAGCGACCGGCTGATGGCGCGGCGCTGCTCCCACTGGCGCTTGATCTGCGCCAGGCGCGCCTGCCGCTGTTCTTCGCTCATCGTCATCGGGGCGTGCTGCCTTCCCGGGGCGCGGCCCCGTATGCCCAGCGTTACGCGGCCGGTCGCGGTTAGTCGTCGAGGCCGAGCAGTTTGCGCCCGTCTTCGGTGATGCGGTCGGGCGACCAGGGCGGATCGAACGAGATCTCGACGTTCACGTCTCTGACCCCGTCGATGTCGGCGATGGCCCATTCGGCCTGCTGCGCGATGAACGGCCCCATGCTGCATCCGGCGGCGGTGAGGGTCATGTCGACGTGGACGTTGCTGTCGTCGTCCACTTCGATGCCGTAGATGAGGCCGAGGTCGACGACGTTCACCGGAATCTCGGGGTCGTACACGTCTTTCAGCGCTTCGGTTACTTCTTCCACCGTTACGTCAGCGGCCATGGCGTCACTCTCCTCCCGCCTGTATGAGGAGATTCTAGCAGAAGCGGCAAGCGTGACTCATGGCGCGCCGCACGGGGCTGCGATGAGAAGGGGCGGTCAGGCTACTTCTTCGTCGGGGAGGTAGATGACTTCCCGTGGCTTGCCCGGTTCGCCGGAGGCGGCAACGATGCCCTCATCCTCCAGTTGGTCCATCAGCCGGGCGGCGCGAGGGTAGCCGATGCGCAATCGGCGCTGGAGCAGCGACGTGGAGAGCTGCCGGTTGGCGGCCGCGACCTGCAGTGCTCGTTCGTAGAGGGAGTCGCCCTCATCGAAGTCACCCCCGTCGCCCGCGCTCTCGGCTGCTGCGGTCTCGGCTTCCCGCGCCATGTTCTCCAGCGGGATCTCCGGCAGGCTGGCGTTGAGGGGCAGCTGCCGCCAGTGTTCGCTGAGGGCTGCGCTCTCGTCCTCGGATATGAAGACGCCCTGCACGCGCTTCGGTTTCGGGGAGTCCGAGGAGATGAACAGCATATCGCCGCGGCCAAGGAGGCGCTCGGCGCCCGCAGAGTCGAGGATCGTGCGGGAGTCGACCTGCGAGGCGACTGCAAAGGCGATGCGGCTCGGGAAGTTGGCCTTGATGAGTCCGGTGAGTACGTCCACGGAGGGGCGCTGCGTCGCAACGATGAGGTGGATGCCCGTCGCCCGGCCCAACTGCGCCAGGCGGCAGAGCGATTGCTCGACGTCGAACGAGGCGGTCATCATCAGGTCTGCCAGTTCGTCGATGCAGATGACGAAGTACGGCATCTCCTCGGTGGCGCGCGGGTTGCTGTTGTAGGAGGCGATGTTTCGCGCTCCTGCTTCTTCCAGCAGCTTGTAGCGGCGCATCATCTCCTGGATAGCGCCCTTGAGCAGGCGGACGACTTTATCCGGGTCGACGACGACTGGCGTCACGAGGTGGGGGATGCCGTTGTAGGGCGTGAGCTCCACGCGCTTCGGGTCCACGAGGAGCATACGGACCTTGGCCGGGTCCTGATGGCAGATGATGGACGAGATGATGGTGTTGATGCAGACGCTCTTTCCGCTGCCCGTTGCGCCTGCGATGAGCAGGTGCGGCATCTTGAGCAGATCGAGGGCAACGGGCTCGCCGGCGGAGGCCAGGCCAAGCGCCACGGGCAGACCTCCGCCGGTGAGCATCCGTTCATATTCGGGGGATTCCATCACGGTACGGATGGTCACCATGGAGGAGGACCTATTGGGCATCTCCACGCCGACGAGCGATTCGCCGGGGACGGGCGCCTGTATGCGGAGGGTGGGCGCGGCGAGCGCGAGTGCAAGGTCTTTCTCCCGTGCAAGGATGCTGTCGACCTTGACGCGGTTCCGCACCTCCATCTGCACCTGGTTGTCTTCCTGCTCTGCGAGCGCTCTGGCCCGCGCGGACATCGCCTTGCGGTTCCATCCGGGCACGATGCCGAACATCGTCACGCTGGGGCCGGGCCGTATCTCCGATACGCTCACCTCGACGCCGTGCTGTGCGAGCGTCTCCTCGATGAGGGCAGCGGTGACGAGATGCTCCTCGGTGATGCTCCCGGCAGCTACCGGTGCAGCAAGGAGTTCGAGAGGCGGGAGAGGGCTGGGTGCGACAGTGGGGACAGCCCGAGGAGCCTCAGGCTCGGGAGCTGATGGCTCCGCTGCGACGGAGATCTCGCCCCAGGGTGTCTCTATCGGGACGGCGAGGGCCAGTGTTTCTTCCACGTCCGCCTGGAGAGTGCCGTTGACGTGGAGGTCGTCCGCCGTGTGGGTCTCGCTGGTTACCGGGGGTGCTTCGATTCCGTAGAGCGGTTCCGCAGCACCGGACTCAGCGCTCGTTTCGTTCTCGATGGCAGGAGGCGCCATCGTTGCCATTGCTGTAGTGGCGGGCTGGGCCTCCGGTGAGGCCGGTTCGGCGGTCTTCATGCCCGGCCAGAGGTCGGGCTTCCGTTCCGATCCAAGCCGCGGCTCTGCGGGACGGAGAGTCACCGGCTTGGGGGAGGTTGGTTCCATATATGCAAGACCGCGATGAGGGGCATCGGTTTGCCCGATAGGACTCCGGGCGGCAGTGCTTCGGCGGTATTCGTCCGCAGCGCGCAACGTGTCCATCTGCGCTGCCCGCGATGCTACTGCGTTAGAGGCGAGGTAATCGTCGACCTCCTGCATGACCGCCCCCTGATCACGGTGGCGGATGTGGTTCACGCCGCTGCCGATGCCCCTGCTCGTCGCGAGAGCGCCGCGTCCCAGCCACACTGCTGCATGGTTGAACAGGACAGGCGCCACGAGCCACGCCCCGAGTGTGATGAGGACGACCGTGCGGAAGAGGCCGAGTGATCCGTAGGAGCCGCGCAACTGACTGCCGAGGTCGCCTCCCAACGGAGCCTCGCCGATGAGGGGAAACGACCAGTGGAAGTAGGAGAGGGTAGCGAATGCTCCAGCAAGAAGGAGGCCCAGGCCGAGCACGTAGCGCCACTTCCGTATGAGATACCTGAACCCGCGCGAGAATACCCAACCCATCCAACCGGCCCAGACCAGCAACAGGACCAGTCCTGCGCCCATGCCGCCGAGAACATCGGATGTCGCATTGCGCAGTGGGTCTATGGCCCAGGCAGGCTGTCCGATGATGACGTACGCCACGAAGGCTACGACGATGAGGCCGAGAAGGACGCCGACCTGGTTGAACAGCAGTGAAGCGATGCGATTTCTCACCCGCCCGACTTTAATCAGATGCGTTGCCGTTGTGAGCCAGGTTGGCTTGTAGATTATGAAGAGATGGCCGGAGTCCCCGGCGATGCGGCCTTCAGAACGAGGGGCGGAGAGGAGGCCAGGGAAGGCTCAAACTTCCAGCGGTACGGTGATTATCATGGGACGGCTGCGCGTCTCTCTGTACAGAAAGCGACTCAGCGCCTCACGCACGCGGTCGTTGACATGGTCCTCGTTCAGCGGGTCGAGGTTCGGCGCACGGAGCGCCTCCACAACCACCGAGGCGGCGCGTTCCATCAGCTCCTCCGCCTCTCCGGGCGCAGTGAAACCGCTCGATACGATCTCCGGCTCGCCGTAGACCTTGCCTGTCGCGTGGTCTACGGGAACGACCACGACGACGAACCCGTCGCGTGAGAGCATCCGCCGGTCGCGCAGCACGGCCTCTCCGACGTCCCACGTGCGCAGCCCGTCGACATAGACGTGGCCAGCCTGGATGGGTTCGACGAGTTCTGCGCCGGCTTCGTCCAGTTCCAGCACGTCGCCGTCTTCGAGGATGAAGACGTTCTCGGGAACGATGTCAGTCTGTATGGCAAGGTCTGCGTGCGCGGCAAGCATCCGGTACTCACCGTGCACGGGCACGAAGTAGCGCGGCTTGATGAGGCGGAGCATCAGTTTGAGCTCTTCCTGACTGCCGTGGCCTGGGACATGGACGCCGGGAGACGTTCGGCGTGTGAGCACCCTGGCGCCGCGTCGCGTGAGGTTGTCCACAACGGTGGCTATGACTGTTTCGTTACCCGGTATCGCGGTTGCGGAGATAACAACCGTGTCGTTCTCGTGGACCTCGATGTCGCGATTGGCGTTATTGGCGACCCGGGAGAGAACGGAGAGCGGCTCGCCCTGCGCACCGGTCAGGACGATTACCTGCTGCTCGTGGGGGAGAGCGCTCAGGGCTTGGAGGTCGAGCAGCATACCGGGCGGCGCCTTGATGTAGCCGTTCGCCACGGCCATGTTGACGTTGTCCACCATGGAACGCCCTGCAGGGGCGACCTTCCTTCCGTGTTTCGCCGCGGCGTCCAGCACCTGCTGGACTCGCGCGATCAGGGATGCGAAAGTGGCGATGAGCACTCGACCCGGAGCGTCGGCTATGACGTGGTCAAGCGCGGACGCCACGACACTCTCTGACGGCGTGTAGCCGGGCACCTCGGCGTATGTCGAGTCGGACAGGAGCAGCAGGACACCCTCGCTGCCGAGTTCGGCGAGGCGTTGCAGGTCAGTGGGGCGTCCATCCGCCGGGGTGTGGTCTATCTTGAAGTCGCCGGTGTGGACGATGAGGCCGGCCGGAGTGCGCAGGGCGATGCCGCACGCGTCCGGGATGCTGTGGCAGACGCGGAAGTACTCGGCGTGAACCGTTCCGAGATCGAGCGTGCTACCCGCATCGACCTCGTGGAGTTCGTAATCACTGATCCGGTGTTGGCGGAGCTTCACCTCGATCAGGTCGTGGGCGAGAGGAGGAGCATAGATGGGGACGTCCAGTTCACGCAGGAGGTATGGGAGAGCCCCGGTGTGGTCCTCGTGTCCGTGAGTGATCAAGATCGCTCGTACGCGCTCGGCGTTGGCCGTCAGATAGGAGATGTCCGGGAGCACGAGGTCTATCCCCAGCATCTCCTGCTTGGGGAACATGAGGCCTGCGTCGATGACGACGATGTCATTGCCGTACTCGACGCACAGCATGTTCTTACCCACTTCGCCCAGGCCACCGATGGGGACGATGCGGATGGGGTGAGGCATCGTTAGAACATGCTCAACTGCTGGGAGCCGCCGGCCTCGTCTTGCGCATCATCCTCATTCGGCGTCCCGTGTGCCTCACGCTCTCTGAGGAGTGCACCGAGCTTCGCGAAGTCGGCTTCGATAGTGGCGCGGAGCGCGCCGTTGTGTAGCGCTGCGGCCGGGTGGTAGAGCGGGAAGATGGTGATGCCGTCGAACACGCGCGGCCTTGCGCGCACCTTGCTGATGGAGTCCCTCGGGAACCACCGAGCAAGAGCGTGACGCCCCAGTGGAACGATTACAGCGGGTTTGATCGAGTCTATCTGGGCGTCCAGGTAGCGGGAGCAGGAGCTGATCTCGCCCGGGAAAGGGTCGCGGTTGTTGGGAGGGCGGCACTTCACCATGTTGGTGATGAACACGTCCTCACGCTTCAACCCGATGGATAGCAGCAGTTCGTCGAGGAATTGACCTGCAGGACCGATGAACGGCCTCCCCTGGCGGTCTTCATTGAAGCCAGGGCCCTCGCCGATGAACATGAGGGAGGCGTTGGGGGCACCTTCTCCGGGCACAGCGTTCGTCCGTGCGCGATGGAGAGCACATTCCTGGCAGGCGTGTATCTGCTGGTGGAGTGCTTGGAGGTCAGCCACAGGCGTCCTGTCAGTCGGAAACGCCCTTGCTCTTGATGAAATCGACGGCGTTCTGGATGGTCCGGATCTGTTCCGCGTCTTCGTCGGATATCTTGAGGGTGGTGTCCTCGTCGGAGAATTCTTCCTCGAATGCCATGATGAGTTCCACGAGGTCGAGAGAGTCGGCGTTGAGGTCGTCGACGAAGGAGGCCTCCATCGCGATGGCGCTCTCCTCCACTCCGAGCCTGTCCACTACTACGTTCTTCACACGGTCGTAAACGGTCGCCATTTGCCTTCCTCAGCAGTTATGTGTTCTGT
Source organism: Dehalococcoidia bacterium (assembly GCA_965220655.1). GTDB lineage: Bacteria > Chloroflexota > Dehalococcoidia > Lucifugimonadales > Australimonadaceae > Bin16. The sequence continues at coordinate 255,579 of CBDCQO010000011.1, forward strand.
TGTTCCCGCTCGTTGAACGATGCCCCAAGCACGCCATTCACGAACCTGGCGGAACCTTCGCTCCCAAAGGTCTTGGCCAGTTCCACGGCTTCGTTGATGGCCACCAGCGGCGGTGTCGGTGAACCGTCCGCCAGTTCGAAGAGCCCCAGCCGGAGAACAGCCCGGTCAACGGCGGCGAGTTGTTCGATGGGCCAGAGAGGTTCGTGCCGCCGGATGAGGGCGTCCAGCCGACTCTGCTCGCTGACCACGCCTTCGACACAGCCCTCGGCGAAGGCAACAGCGTCGGGTGAGGCGTGCAACTCGTCTGCCCGTGCTTCCAGCGCCGAGCGCCACTCGTGCCCCGTGAGGTCGTGCTCGTACAGCACCTGGAGTGCGAGCACGCGCCCCTGGCGCTCCGGCCTGTTCCTGCGGCCTCGGCTGGCCTTTCTCGTACCGCCGGGAGACTCGATCATCGGGCTTGTTAAAGAGACGCCCCGAGTGCTGGTCGAGGCGGGATTCCACGTAATCTTACGCCAGCGCAGAGACAGCGTCTAGGTCTGCCACCGCGAGCGCAGCCGCGTCCGGCGCGATGCGTCTGACGAGTCCGGCGAGCACCTTGCCGGGGCCGAACTCGATGAACCTGTCCACCCCTCGGGCGGCCATCAGTTCCACGGACTGTTGCCAGTAGACGCAGCCGCAGAGCTGTGAGCCAAGCTCCGCCCGGACCTCTTCCGCCGACTCGATCGGTAAGGCTGTCGTGTTAGCCACGACGGGCACGGTAGCCGTGTTCAGCCCCGATCCCGAAAGGATGTTTGCCATCGCCTCCTGCGCGGGGCGCATGACCTCTGTGTGGAAGGCCCCGGCGACTTCCAGCGGGATGGCCCGGCGCGCGCCTGCGTTCTTCGCGTTCTCTATCGCTCGTTCGAGGGAGTCGTTCGGGCCGCCGAGCACGATCTGCTCGGCAGAGTTCACGTTCGCCACCTGTGCGCCTGTTCCTTCGCAAGCCTGGCGGGCCGGTTCCAGAGTGAGGCCGATCAGTGCGGCCATGCCGCTTGGGGTGGCCTCACAGGCCGCCTGCATCAGTTCGCCACGCGCTCTTACAAGGCGTAATCCCTCCGACAGGGAGAGCGAACCCGCTGCCACGAGCGCGGCGTATTCGCCGACACTGTGGCCGGCGGTGAAGGCAGGGTGGGGCATCGCTGTGCCGATGTACTCCTCTGTAGCACGAAGCATGGCGATGCTCACGCAGAGGATGGCGGGTTGAGCGTTGTGTGAACGAACCAGTTCGTCCGCCGGGCCTTCCAGGATGAGGCGGGAGAGCGGTACGCCGAGAACCCGGTCGGCTTCGTCGAAGACAGCGCGGGCCGCGGGCGAGCCGTGCCAGGCGTCGGAGCCCATGCCCACGGCCTGAGCGCCTTGTCCAGGGAAGATGAAGGCGGTGCTCATGGAGCGCAGGCGAGCGTTATTCGAGCTCGCTCTCTACGCGGAGCACGTCGCGTCCGCGGTAGTATCCGCAGGAAGGACACGCGTGGTGCGGCTTCATCGATTCGCGGCAGCGCGGGCACTCGACGAGGCTGACGAGCGTCCTGTGCTGGTGGGCGCGGTTCGTGCCAACCCGGGACTTGGAACGCTTTCTCTTCGGCAGTGGGGGCATGGTTCTTTCACTCCAACAACTTCCGCAGCACGGTCCAACGCTGGTCCTGGTAGTGCTCACAGGAGCAGGCACTCTCGTTCCGGTCGTTGCCGCACTCGGGACAGATTCCCTTGCAGTCCTCCCGGCAGACAGGCGCCATCGAGATGCCCGCCAGCCTGTACTGGCGCAGCGCGTCGCTCAGGTCGAGCACGTGCTGCTCGTCGATGCTGTTCACGTCCGCGCCGGCGTCCTCCTCGTCGTAGCGGAGTTTCGCTCCGGTAGCGATGTCTACACTCGGCAGGAAGACATCGTCCACGTTCGCCTCTATCCACGACGCGAAAGGCGTCAGGCAGCGGCTGCAGACGTAGTCCACGGACAAGGCGACGGGACCGGACGCCCAGACCCCGCGATCCGTGCGAGTGAGCCGGAACGCTCCTCTGACGTAGGCGGAAACACCGTCGTCTGATTCGAGCGCCAAGCCGTCGACCTCGAACGTCCGGGTAGTCCCGACAACGTCCTTGAGGAGTTGGGCGACGTTCACTTGTAGCTGCAGGCTCATCGCCAAATCCGTACGCAACCGTGTCAGTATAGCAGGCCGTCTGCCAGCAGGAACGTGGCCCTATCTGTCGGGCGTCAGCGCTCCTGTGCGCGGCGTCCCGCTTCCGCTGCTGCGCGGAGGGCAGGCACCAAGTCGGCGGAGCGAGCGCCGGGAGTGAATATAGCGGCGACACCCATCTCCAGCAGGGCCGTGCGGTCCTGTGGCGGGATGATGCCGCCCGCGATGAGAGGGACGTGCTCGAGCCCGGCGCGTTGCAGTGCATCCATCACTGCGGGCACGAGTTCCATGTGCGCACCGGAGAGGATGCTCAGACCGACAGCCTCAGCCCTGAACTCGCGGGCCTGCTCGGCGATCTCGTCCGGCGTCCTGCGGATTCCCGTGTACCGCACCTCGAACCCGGCCTCGCGCAGCAGGCGCACGATGACGCGCGCTCCGCGGTCGTGGCCGTCGAGGCCCGGTTTCGCGATGAGGACTCGCAATGCGTCCGGCATCGGGGCGTCAGCGCAGGTAAGGCGTTACGAATTCGATGAGCGCCCCGTGCGTCTTTGAAGGGTCGGCGAAGGCGATCCGCCCGGTGAAGCCCTCGCGCGGGCCGGTGATGATGGGGATGCCGAGCGCCTCGAGCTCGCGGGCCTTCACCTCGACGTCGTCCACGGTGAACGCCATGTGATGGATGCCTTCGCCGTGACGTTCGAGGAACCTGCCGATGACAGAGTCGGCACGGAGCGGCTGGAGCAGCTCGACGTGCGTCTCTCCCTGTTCGATGAACGCGCCCCGCACTCCGTGCTCTTCATTCACGAGGATGTGTGCCGCGGGTGGCGAATCCAGCAGGTCGTAGAACTGCTGGAGAGACTCCTCGATGCTGACGACAGCGAGGCCGATGTGGTTGAGCGCGCCAACGCGGGTGTTGCTGCTTGCGAGTGTCATGCGTGGATGGTACCGCATTTCCTGAGAGCATGCCCCCAAGGGTTCGTCATTGCCGATTTGTGCGCTATTCGTCGCCAGAGTCGATTCGGGTTGCTGCTATCGGCGTGTCTGTGTTAGACAGTAGCCGATATTGAGCGGTTTATCCGCTGGAGGCTGATCATGAAGAAAGCGTACCGCTCATACCTGGTGCTTACGGCGATAGCCGTGCTGACGGCGTTCGCGCTGGCCGCGTGCGGCGGCTCCGACGATCCCACAGCTACACCTCGCCCGACGGCCACACCGGTTCCCGATACGTCGGCGCCGCAGCCCACCCCGACATCAGCGCCAAGCGCCCCGAGCCAGCCAACTCCCACACCTGAACCCGGCGCGCCTGCTCCGGCGCCGACCGCGACGCCTACATCGGCTCCGCCGCCTCCCACCGCAACGCCGTTGCCGTCTTTCGATGCGGAGGCGCACTTCAAAGGCAAGACTATCCGCATGGTCGTTGGATTCAACCCGGGCGGCGGTACAGACACACAGGCCCGCTTTCTCGCGGCCAAATGGGGCCAGTACATACCGGGTAACCCCCGCATCGTCGTCAGCAACCTGACGCCCTCCCTGGCTGCCAGCAATTTCGTTTGGGAATCCGAGCCAAACGGCCTCATCATCATCTACAACGCGACGGCGCCCATCCAGTCGTCTACAGACCCGAATGCCATCTTCAAAGCGTCCGGGTTCGAGGTGATCGGTGCTCCGGTGGCCCGCAACGCGGTGTGGATGATTAACGGCCACGAGTTGCCGTACAACGACATCACAGAGGCCATGGGGGCCTCCGGCCCGACACTTGTCGGTGCCGGTTCCGCGCCCACACCACAAGAATTGACTGGAGTGACCGCTCTGGGCAACTTCCTGCTGGCGGACTGGCTCAACCTGCCGTTCCAGTACAAGCTGGTTGCCTCGACCGGCACCGAACAGACACTGCTGATGCTGGAGCGAGGCGATGTGAACAGCTTCACTGCGGGGAGCGTGTGGTACCAGTTGCCTCAGCGCAGACCCGGATGGATAACCAGCGGCTTCATCAGGCCCTTCGCAGGCCTCGCCGGACCCGGCGGCGTCATCGTGGGCAATGCCGAGGTTGACGAGTTCAATGCTCCTTACGCGCGCGACCTCATCACTGACGACCAGCGAGACATCTGGGACGGGCTGATGGCCCCGGAGACGTTCGTGGGTAAGAACCTGCTGGCGCCACCTGATACTCCTCTGGACATCGTCAATACGCTCCGCAGGGCATGGGACGAAGCTTTGGCCGACCCTGAGTTCCGCGCTGACTTCGAGCAGATACTCGGCCAGCCGATCGAGATTGAGCAGAGCGGGGCCGAGCTGCAGGAGATCTTTGCGCAGGTGGAGGACGCATTCCTGCGCAACATCGGGCAGCTGCGGGATGTGCAGGAGTCCGTGTACGACAAGTTCACGAGGTAGCGTTCGTCACGCTGGTCTGACAGCGCGCGGCGGAGTGCTGATGCCTCCGCCGCGCGGATGATGGAGGCGGCACGTGAGCGAAGTACTAGAGGGTCTGTCGTACCTGGGCAACGGAGCCTATTGGGCGGCGTTCGGCGTCGCCGTCTTCATGGCGGTCTTCGTTGGGCTGCTGCCAGGCGTCTCTGCGACTCTGGTGATGGCGCTCTCCATCTCCTTCATCGTGCTGAACATAGAAGACCCGCTCATCGGCATCGTCATGCTGGCGACGCTGACAGGTGTGGACAACACGCTGGATTCGATCCCCGCTGTGCTACTCGGTCAGCCGGGTGGAGCGACCCAGGTAACGTTCCTGGAGGGTAACCAACTGGCCCGGAGGGGACTGGCCGCGCACACGCTTGGAGCGGTCTACGCGGTCTCTGCGATGGGTGGCCTCGTCGGAGCTCTGGCGCTCGCCATCGTCATTCCGGTAATCAAGCCGTTCATCCTCGCGTTCGGGTTCCCCGAGATAGCGGCCATGGCACTGTTCGGCGTCGCGATGGTCGCAGCGCTCAGTTCCGGCGCGATGGTGAAGGGGCTGGCGGCCGCGGCATTCGGCCTGCTGCTCGGCACCATCGGCATCGATCCCATCTCTGCTGCGCACCGGTACACGTTCGGCTCCTTGCACCTGTGGGAAGGACTCCCGCTGATCGCAACGACCATCGGGCTCTTCGCACTCCCGGAGATGATCGACCTGACTATGACGAGGCGGCCGGTCGCCATGCACGGGGCGGTGGTCAACAACCGCGAGGTCTTCCGCGGCGTGCGTTATGGACTAACCAAGTGGAACATCGCCATCCGGAACGGACTCTTCGGTGTGTTCCTTGGAGCAGTGCCTGGCATAGGCGGGGCAGTTGTGGACTGGCTCTCCTATGCCATGGGCATCTTCTTCAGCAAGGACAAGAGCGAGTTCGGTAAGGGTTCACTGGATGGGGTGCTCTTTGCCGAAGCCGCGCAGAACTCGAAGGAAGCAGGGCAGGCGATCCCTACCCTGGCGTTCGGCGTGCCGGGCGGCAGGGCATGGGCGTTCGTCATCGTCGCCATGCTGGCCTACGGCATAACACCCGGCCCGCCGATGCTGGACCGGTTCGCCGACATCACCATCATGATGGTGTTCAGCCTTGCGCTGGGGAATCTTGCGGTTACCGTCATCGGTATGTTCCTCACGGGGCAGCTGGCGAAACTCACGTTGATCCCCTATCCACTCATCGGCGCAATCATCATTCCGATATCTTTCCTGTCGGCCTACCTCTCCTCGACGGACCTCATCGCGATCTTCATCATCGTGTCCGCAGCGTTGCTTGGCCTGCTGATGAAGCAGTACAAATGGCCGAGGCCGCCCCTGCTGCTGGGGTTCATCCTGGGCCGCATCATCGAATTCAACTTCCAGTCGGCTATCTCCATCCACGGCATGGGTGGGCTGTTGGCAAGGCCGCTGACTATCGTATTGCTGATCCTGGCGGTGGCGATCGCCGTCACGTTCTCCAAGATGGGCAATATCGGTACCGCCGGTACGCTTTCTGATGAGGAAACCATGCCGGTAGTGCGTGGCGGAAGCGGGGATGACCCGGCGGCTATCGCCGGCGCTGCGGCAGCCGTGGAGACCAGACGACGGACGTGGGCGCTAACGCCGGCAGCCATCTTCACCATGGCAATGATCGGGATGGCGGCCTGGGCGTTGCAGGAAGCGTGGTTCGGGTTTCCCACACGCGGCAAGGTCTTCCCGGTGTCGCTGAGTCTCGCGGTCATCATCCTGAGCAGCGTCCAACTCGTCCACGATCTACGGCGGGGGAAGACCGGCGCCATCATGGACATCGGCATGAGGAGCGCGGGGATGGAAGGCGTTGTGAAGACGGCGCTGCTCATCATCGGCTGGGTTGCCTTCTTCGTCTTGCTCATCTTCGTGATCGGCCTGAAGTGGGCGACCATGGTCTTCCCGATCGGTCCCACGTTGCTCTTCCTGCAGGGCCGCACGCGCTGGATAGGCCTGGCAGTCGCGGTGCCGTTCGTGGTGTTGTTCAACCTGATCGTTATGGACTACGTGATGGCCGTCATCTGGGCGGAGCCGCTCATCCCGTTCTTCTCAACGCGTTAGCGAAGGAGCAGGGCGCTTCCGCTCGTGCCCATACATGTCTGTCCCGTGGCGGAGTCCTCCCCCGCCATCGGAAGCCCCGCACCGATCCGTGCGGGGCTTCATTTGCGCATCGAGTGCTCACGGATATGGCCACCCCAGCTCGGCCTGCTTGCGTCCGGCGTATCTCCTGCGGAGAATCTGAGGCGGCAAGGAGGGGCCATGAAACGCAGTACTGACCGAATACGCACCATGCACGCAGGGAGCCTGCCGAGGCCGGATGACGTTCGGGAGACGGTTGCGGCCAAGGCTGCGGGAGACCCCGTAGACGAAGAGCAACTCGACGGGCGGCTGACGGAGGCAGTGGCCGAGACCGTGCGTCTGCAGATCGAGTGTGGCATGGACAGCATCAACGACGGCGAACTGAGCAAGACGAACTTCACGAACTATGCCAACGAACGGCTCGGGGGCATCGAGTTGCGCACGTTCGGGCCCGGCGAAGGACCGGAACCGGAGCAGATATCCGCGCGGGACAGGATCGCTTTCCCCGGGTACTTCGACTCTCCGCGCGGGTTCGTCGTGAGGCGTCCGCGGGACAGGCAGCTCTTCTGCATCGGGCCTATCACATACGTGGGCTCAGAGCTCGTGCAAAGCGACATCGCGCGATTCAAGGCTGCCCTGGGCGATGTTGGCGATGCGGAGCCGTTCCTGCCGGCTGTCGCGCCGGGCAGCATCGACCACTGGCTGTGGAACGAGTACTACGCTTCGGAAGAAGAGTTCCTCTACGCCATCGCCGATGCGATGCACGAAGAGTACAAGGCCATCGCGGATGCAGGGCTCATCCTCCAGATAGACGACCCCGATCTCTTCGACGCCTGGCAGATACAGACCGAGATGGATATCCCGGCGTACCGCAGGTTCGCCGAGCAGCGCGTGGAAGTTCTGAATTACGCGCTGCGCGACATCCCACGCGAGCAGATACGCCTGCATGCCTGCTGGGGCAGCTACCACGGACCGCACGTGTCCGATATCGGGCTGGAGCACATGGCGGACATCTTCCTCAGCGTCAAGGCGCAGGCGTACTCCATCGAGGCGTCGAACCCGCGTCACCAGCATGAGTGGGAGATCTGGAAGGACGTTACCCTGCCGGACGGCGCGATCTTCATCCCCGGCGTCGTCGGCCACTTCAGCGATTTCGTTGAGCACCCGAAACTGGTCGCCGAGCGGCTGCTGCGGTTCGCGCCCATCGTTGGCAAAGAGAACCTGATGGCGGGCACGGACTGCGGCCTCGGAATGCGCGTAGGCTCGCCCGACATATGCTGGGCGAAGTTCAGGGCCATGGCCGAAGGGGCGAGGCTCGCGAGCGAGGCACTCTGGGGCTAACGCGGGCGCAACGCGGCAGCGTTACTCGATCGCGTACTCCTTGAGCAGGCTGCGCGCGATGACGATGCGCTGCACTTCGGACGTGCCCTCGTAGATCTCCGTGATGCGCTGATCACGGTACATGCGCTCGACCGGGTTCTCCTTGAAGAAGCCGTAGCCGCCGAATATCTGGACTGCCCGGTCGACACAGAAGTGCGCGGCCTCCGAAGCGTACAACTTCGCCATCGCGGATTCCCGGGTGTGGGGGAGCCCCGCGTCCTTCAACTGGGCCGCTCGCCTCGTGAACAGCCGCGCGGCCTCGATCTGGGTTGCCATGTCCGCCAGCATGAACTGGATGGCCTGACGCTCCTTGAGCAGTTCGCCGAACGTCTCGCGCTGCTGGGTGTAGCGGATGGCGGCCTCGAACGCGCCCTGCGCCAGCCCCACCGACTGCGTTGCGAGCGAGATGCGGCTGGAGTCGAGGATGGTCATGGCGATGCGGAAGCCCTCGCCTTCCTCTCCGAGGCGGTTGTCCACGGGGACATGAACGTCATTGAAGTAGACCTCTGCGGTACCGGAACCGCGGATGCCGAGCTTGCCGTGCATGCCTCGCATCTCGATGCCTGGAGTGTCGGTCTTGAGTACGAATGCCGTCGTTCCGCGATAACCCTTCGAGCGGTCGGTGGCGGTGAAGACGACCATGAGACCGGACTGCTCCGCGTTGGTGATGAATATCTTGGAGCCGTTGAGCACATAGGAGCCGTTGCCGTTGTGGACGGCGGTCGTCTGCATGTCCGCGGCGTCGCTGCCGGAGCTCGGCTCGGAGAGCGCCCAAGCCACGATCTTGTCGCCTGCGCACGCTGGAGGCAGGAAGCGCTCCGCCTGCTCGCCGTTGCAGAAACGGTCGAGCGTGGAGACGCCGAGCGAGAGGTGGGCGAGGAGCGTGGTGCTCGAAGTCATGCAGGCCCGTGCAACCTCCTCGGCGGCGATGGCGAGTTCTGCGTAGGATGCTCCCTCGCCTCCATGAGCCGTCTTTGCAGTCATGCCCATGAGGCCCATGCGCTTCATGGCCGCGACGCTCTCCCAGGGGAACTCCTCGGTCTCGTCCCAGCGTGCTGCGTTCGGGGCGAGTTCAGCGTCGGCGAACTCGCGCATCGTATTCCGCAACAATCGCTCCTCTTCCGTGTACAGCGCGTCCATCGTCCCTCTCCTCACGAGGCGTCTCCTATAATGCCTCGGGCCGCATTATAGCGGCGCTGGACAGCCATGACCGGAACGCTCTACGTCGTAGCGACGCCTATCGGGAACCTGGAAGACCTGACGCCGCGCGCGGCGCGTGTGCTGGCCGAGGTAGCGCTGATCGCTGCAGAGGACACACGTCAGACGCGGAAACTGCTGAGCCACCTGAAACTGTCCACCCGCATCGTCAGCTACAACGAGCACAACGCGCGGCAGCGGACACCCGCGTTGCTCGACGCGCTGCGCGAGGACGATGTGGCGCTCGTGACGGATGCGGGCGCACCGGGCGTGAGCGACCCGGGCGCTGGACTCGTTGCTGAGGTTGCGCGGGCCGGATTCGGCGTCGTGAGCGTGCCAGGGCCATCCGCCGTTACTGCCGCACTTGCGGTTTCAGGATTTCCAGCGGATACGTTCCAGTTCCTCGGCTTTCTGCCCCGGACGCCGAAAGCGCGCCGCGCTGCTCTAAGCGGGGTGTCGTCCCTGCGTGCAACGCTCGTCCTGTTCGAAGCGCCGCACCGCCTGATCGCGACGCTCGCCGACATCGCCGAAGTACTCGGCGACCGGCGTCTGGCAGCGTGTCGTGAGATGACGAAGGTCCATGAGGAGGTCTTCCGAGGAACGGTCAGGGAGGCCATCGCCTATTTCGACGTGCCACGGGGCGAGTTCACGCTTGTTATCGAAGGCGCGGGTGAACCTCCGACGGATGCTCCTGTCTCGGCCGAGCGGATCGCAGAGGCGATGGCCGCCGCACGGGCGTCCGGTCTCAGACGTCGCGATGCCGCAGTGCGGGTGTCGAGCGAGCTGGGCGTACCGCGCCGTGCGGCGTATGGGGCATGGGAGCAGGCGTAGAGGAGCGCGCTCGTAGCAGTCTCCCGCGTTACCGTCTTGAGACTGCTAGAATACGCGAGAGTAATCCATGCCTGAACGTATCCTCATAGGGGTCGCCTGGCCCTACGCCAACGGCCCGCTGCACCTCGGTCACATCGCTGGAGCGTATCTCCCCGCGGATGTCTTTGCCCGCTACCACCGTATGCGCGGCAACGAGGTGCTCATGGTGTCCGGCAGCGACTCCCACGGAGCGCCGATAACGATGCGCGCCGATGCGGAGGGGGTGCCCCCGAGGGAAGTCGTCGAGCGGTTCCACGCCTCGTTCCTCGAATCGTGGGAGCGGCTTGGCATCTCCTTCGACCTCTTCACGACGACGATGACCGACAACCACCGGGAGGTCACGCATGACCTCTGGCGCACGCTGCAGGCAAAGGACTACATCTACGAAGCGAGCATGAAGGTAGCGTACTCGCCTGACCATGATCGCTTCCTGCCGGACCGTTACGTACGGGGAGTCTGTCCGAACTGCCAGTTCGAGGACGCCCGGGGCGACCAGTGCGATAACTGCGGCTCCATCCTCGATCCCGTGGACCTCGGCAATCCCGCGTACAACGTGGACGGGGAGCGCTATCCGGTCGAGATACGCGACACCGAGCACCAGTTCCTGCGACTGAGCGCCTTCCGCGACCAGCTGGCTGCGTGGGTGGAGGAGCAACGGCACTGGCGTCCCAACGTGCGGAACTTCACGCTCGGGTTCCTGCGCGAGGGGCTGAAGGACCGTGCTATCACACGCAACCTGGACTGGGGGCTGCCGGTACCCGCGGAGGGATACGAGGACCGCCGCATCTACGTCTGGTTCGAGGCAGTCATCGGCTACCTTTCCGCGAGCGTGGAATGGGCGGCACGCAAGGGCGACCCGGACGCGTGGCGTCCCTTCTGGGAGGACCCGTCAACGCGCTCCTACTACTTCGTTGGCAAGGACAACATCCCGTTCCACACCATCATCTGGCCGGCGATGCTATTGGGACAGGCTGCGTACATCCTCCCGTACGACGTGCCCGCCAATGAGTTCCTGAACCTGGAGGGGCGGCAGCTCTCCACGAGCCGCAACTGGGCGGTGTGGGTGCCGGACTACCTCGACCGGTTCCCGCCCGATCCCCTGCGCTACCACCTGGCCGCCAACCTCCCTGAGACCGGCGACGCCGACTTCACCTGGAGCGAGTACGTACGCCGCAACAACGACGAACTAGTCGCCACGTTCGGGAACCTCGTGCATCGGGTGCTTACGCAGGTCTATCGCAACTTCGACAAGTGTGTGCCCGACCCCGGCGACCTCGGCGAGGCCGACAGAGAACTCATCGGTAAGGCGGAAGCAGCCATGGATGCGGTTGCAGAGTCGCTCGAAGCGGTGCGTCTCCGCGAAGCGCTGAACGTTTCGATGGGGCTGGCGCGGGACGCGAACCGCTATCTCGACGCGCAAGCGCCGTGGCAGCAGGTGAAGACGGACAAGGGCGCCGCCGGACGCACCCTCTACACGGCGATGCAGGCACTGATGGCGCTGCGGGTGACGTTGAACCCGTTCCTGCCGTTCAGCACCCAGCGTCTCCACGAGCTGTTGGGGCGGGACGGGAATGTAGAGGACGTAGGCTGGCGCTTCGAAACCAGTGAGCCGGGCGCCCCGTTGCCGGAACCCAAGCCGCTCTTCACGAAACTGGACGATTCCGTGGCCGACGAGATGCTCGCCAAACTCGGGTAGCGGACGGAGTACATGACGGAAACGATCACAGTACGCGACCGGCTGGACGGCTCAGCGCGGTTCATCTACGAACCGGTGCTGGACGGTCTCGACCGGGTGATAGGAAACCTGGGCGACCTGGCCGAGACCTCCGGCGTGCCGCGCGACATGGTCTCTCACGTGGTTGAGGGCGGCGGGAAGCTGGTGCGCCCGACGATAACGCTCCTGGCCGGTGCACTGCGTTCCGGTGAAGAAGAACGCATCGTGAAGATGGCCACCGCCGTTGAGTTGCTGCACATCGCCTCGCTCATCCATGACGACACCGTCGATCATTCCGAGAAGCGACGGGGCCGCGCCACAGTGAGCAGGCTCTGGGGCGATGACATGGCCGTGCTCCTGGGCGACTACGTATTCGCGGCATCGGCGACGTTCGTCTGCGACACGGGCAACATCCGCGTCGTGCGCCGCTTCGCCGAGACGATCATGGAACTCGCGCGCGGCGAGCTCACGGAGCGTATCAGCAAGCACGACTGGTCGCAGACGTCCGCGGACTACGAGCGGCGCATCTACGACAAAACGGCGTCGCTCATCTGCACGGCGGCCGAGTCCGGCGGAGTGTTGAGCGGCGCACCGGAGGAGGAGACGCAGGCGCTGCACTCGTTCGGATACAACGTCGGCATGGCGTTCCAGATAGTGGACGACGTGCTCGATTTCACCAGCAGCGAGGAGGAGTTGGGCAAGCCCGTTGGGAACGACCTGCTTCAGGGGACGCTCACGCTGCCCGCACTGCTGTTCGCTGCGAGTCATCCAAACGAGGTCGTCGTGCGCCGCCTCCGCGACGGCAGCCGGGACGAGCGGGACCTCACGACCATGGTGGAGTTCGTCCGCAACTCGTCCGCCATAGACGAGACGATGGCGCAACTGGAAGGCTACCGGAACGCCGCGCGGGCAGCGGTCGCTACGTTGCCCGACGCCCGCGCCCGCCAGTCGCTCGATGCTCTGGTCGACTATCTCGCGCAGCGCCGTAACTAGCGACGGGGGTCGGTGAGCGCGTCGGCGTTCAGCACGTTCACCGGCTCGCCTGCTGCCCACGCCTTGATATTGTCCACCGAGTTCCGGTAGAAGGCCGCGAGGCTGTCCAGCGTTGCGTAGCCCAGATGCGGCGTCAGCAGCACGTTGTCGAGCGCGAGCAGTGGGTGGTCGGCAGGCAGCGGTTCCACGTCGTACACGTCTAGGGCAGCGCCCGCGATGCGGCGCTCACGGAGCGCTGCCAGCAACGCTTCTTCCCGTACGATGGGGCCGCGTGAGGTGTTGATGAGGAAGGCCGAGGGTTGCATCAGGCCGAACTCTCGCTCCGTGACCCATCCACGGCTGAGGTCGGTCAAGGGCACGTGGACAGTGAGGATGTCGGCCTTCGAGAAGAGGTCGTCCCAGGAGACGTAGGTTGCCCCGCTCGCGGCGGCCCGCTCCGCCGTGAGCGTCGGGCCCCACGCGATGACGTTCATGCCGAAGGTCTGCTGCGCGCTGACGGCGATCTTCGTGCCGATGCGCCCCATACCCAGGATGCCGAGCGTCCTGCCTGCGAGGCCCACGCCCAGCCGCGTCTGCCACTTCCCCTCGCGCATGCGCTGGTTCTCCCAACCGATGTGCCGCGTTACGCCGATGATGAGCCCCCAGACGAGCTCCGGCGTCGAATCGCCTGCGCCATCCGTTCCGGTGACCGGTATGCCGAGCCTGCCTGCCTCTTCCCCGTCGACATGGGGCTGGCGGCGTCCCGTGCCTGAGAGCAGTTTGAGGTTCGGTAGTTGCTGGAGCACGGAGGCAGGGATGGGTGTGCGCTCCCGCATCATCTGGATGACGTCAAACTGAGCGAGGCGCTCCGGCATCTCGTCCGGGGCGATGGCCTCGTGGAAGAAGGTCACTTCCGCGCCCGTGATGGAGCCCCAGTCCGCGAGTTCGTGGGCGATCCCCTGATAGTCATCCAGCACAGCGATGCGCATGGCGTTCTCCTACTTCGCGAGGTCTCTGAGCAGCGCGTAGAGGTCCGATTTCAGTTCGTAGCCGATGCCGGGGATGTCCGGCAGGCGTACCCGGCCTCCTTCCGGCTGCACGCCGTCCGGGAATCCGCCGAACGGCTGGAAGACACCGGGGTACGACTCGTTGCCGCCGAGCCCGAGTCCGGCTGCGATGTGCAGCGCGAAGAGGTGACCTCCATGCGGCACGCACCGGCTGCGCGACCAGCCGGACGACTCCAGCATCTCGATGGTGCGCAGGTACTCCACGAGCCCATAGCTGAGCGCTGGGTCGAACTGGAGCACGTCGCGGTCAGGACGCATCCCGGCGTAGCGGACGAGGTTGCGGGCGTCGTGCACCGAGAAGAGGTTCTCGCCCGTCGCGAGCGGCGGTGCGTAGCGCCCGGCCAACTCGGCCTGCAGCGCGTAGTCGAGCGGGTCGCCCGCCTCCTCGTACCAGCGCAGGCCGTAGGGGGCCATCGCCTCACCATAGGTGAGGGCCTCATTGAGGTCGAAGCGTCCGTTGGCATCGACGGCGAGGCGCGCGCCGCTGCCGGTCACCGCGATCACGGCCTCGATGCGGCGCAGGTCCTCGTCAAGCGGAGCGCCGCCGATCTTCATCTTCACAGTGTCGTAGCCCATGTCGAGGTAAGCGCGCATCTCGTCCTGCAAGGCTTCGACGCCCTTGCCGGGCTGGTAGTAGCCGCCCGCAGCGTAGACCCACGCGTCGTCCGGCGGGGCGCCGCCGCCGCAGCGTTGCGCGAGGAGCCGGTACAGGGGTTGCTCTTCCACCTTGGCAACGGCATCCCAGAGCGCCATGTCGATCACGCCCGCAGCGACCGAGCGCTCGCCGTGACCACCGGGCTTCTCTCCGGTCATCATCACATCCCACACACGGTGCGGGTCGAGCAGATCGTGCTCATCGAGGAGCGCCGCGGGGTCGGCGTCGAGGATGCGCGGGATGAACCGGTCGCGGAGGATCCCGCCCGCCGCGTAACGTCCGTTGGAGCTGAAGCCGTAGCCGACGACAGGCTTGCCGTCGCGCACCACGTCTGTGACGACGGCCACGACGGATGCGGTCATCTGCGAAAAGTCGATGACCGCGTTCCGTATGTCGGAGCGCATGCTGGCGGTCGTCTCGCGGATGCCGACGATGCGCACGGGGCTACCGGGCGGCGGCGAGCTGCTCGCCAGCGTGGTAGGAGGAGCGAACGAGCGGGCCGGAGGCCACGTGCGCAAAGCCCATCTCGTAGCCTGCGCGCTCGAGTTCGGCGAACTCACGCGGGTGGTAGAAGCGGTCCATCGGGATGTGCCCAAGGGACGGCCGGAGGTACTGACCGATGGTGAGCAACTGCACGCCCGCTTCTCGAAGGTCGCGCATCGTCGCGAGGACCTCGTCGGTGGTCTCGCCGAGTCCGACCATCATGCCGCTCTTGGTGGGTATCTCCGGGGCGAACTCGCGCGCCTTCGCCAGGAAGGCAAGCGAGAGGTCGTAGTCGCCCTTCGCGCGGACGCTCTTGAATATGCGGCGCACGGTCTCGATGTTGTGGTTGAACACGGCTGGGCCTGCGTCGAGAACACTGCGCAGCGCGTCGAGGTTGCCGCCGAAGTCGGGCGTCAGCACCTCCACCTCGCAGCCGGGGACGCGCCGGGTGATGAGGCGGATGCTCTCCGCGAACGTCCATGCCCCGCCGTCGGGGAGGTCGTCGCGGTCGACAGAGGTGAGCACGCAGTACTCGAGGCCGAGCCGCTCGACCGTGCGTGCGAGCCGCGCTGGCTCCGTGGGATCGGGGGGCAGGGGCTTGCCGCTCGTGACGGCGCAGTAACGGCAGGCGCGGGTGCAGACATCGCCGAGCAGCATGAACGTCGCAGACCTGCGCTCCCAGCAGTCGCCGATGTTCGGGCAGTGGGCCTCCTCGCAGACGGTGTGGAGTTCCGCGTCGCGGAGCATCCGGCGGACGTGGAGGTAGTTCTCGCCGCCGGGCCAGGGGACCTTCAGCCACTCCGGAAGGCGCTTCGGACGTGTGGCAGTGCTCATATGCCTATGCTAGCAGAGCGGGGTACGGCAGGGCCTTCGATGGGACCATCCGTAACGCTTCATCCCCCCACAGTGCAGCGCCAAGCGCGAATGATCCGCGGTTGGCATGCGGTGTCACGTCCGGCGGTGGGGTCACCAGAGGTGGGTCCGATGGAATCACGGTCTCATTTGGTCTCATTCAGTCTCACTGCTCCTCTGGAAACGCCCGTCCTTGCGTTGGAGGAGTCGCACCCGCATACCGTGCCAAGTGGGACATTAAGGGACATTCCGGGACATTTCACTCCTGACGCATCGCAAGGCTCTTCCGCGTGGAAGCGAGTTGAGCTGCCGGAACCATGGTAGGGCGGACAAGGGCAACCGCGTAAGGGGCAGGTGTCACATCGTCGGCGGAAGCGGCACGGGCGCGAGTGAGTGGCCCTGCTATCGTGCCGGGATGGCCTTGGCGATGGCTTCGCGGACGCCGGCAACGCCCACGACCTCGATGCCGGACGGCGCCGCGAGCGAGCGCAGCGCTGCCTGCGGCACGAGTGCGCGCTCGAACCCGTGCCGAGCGGCCTCCTCAAGGCGGCGCTCCAAGTGCGCTGTGCTCCGCACCTCGCTGTTCAGCCCGACCTCGCCTACGAGGACCGTGGCCGGGTGTATCGGGGCGTCCAGGAAGCTCGATGCGATGGCGGTAGCGATGGCGAGGTCGAGCGCGGGTTCGGCCACCTGCAGCCCGCTGGGGATGTTTACCATCACATCCTGATTGCCGATACTGATGCCCGTGCGGCGGGAGAGGACGGCGGCGAGCATCGCCATACGGTTGAAGTCTACGCCCGTCGCGGTGCGCCGGGGCGGGCTGAACACCGATGCGTTGGTGAGCGCCTGCACCTCGCAGAGCAGCGGGCGGTTCCCCTGCATCGTCACGGCGATGGCAGAGCCGGGCGCGTAGGGATCGCGTTCCCCGACGAGGAGCGCCGAGGGGTCGCGCACCTCGGCGAGGCCCTCGTTCCGCATCTCCAGCAGCGCGATGCCGTTGGCCGCTCCGAAACGGTTCTTGGAGCAGCGCAGGAGACGGAGCGAACTGACGGGTTCACCCTCCATCGCGAGCACGACGTCCACCATGTGCTCCAGCACGCGCGGGCCCGCGATGTTGCCGTCCTTGGTGACGTGGCCGGTCATCACGACGGGGATGTTCGCTTGCTTGGCCCAGCCGATGAGGAGCTGGGCGCACTCGCGCACCTGAGCGACGCTGCCCGCCGCCGACTGTGCGTCCGGCGAGGTGAGCGTCTGTATCGAGTCCACGACGAGCAGCGCGGGATGCTCGCTCGTGAGCAGCGAGCCGATGGTCGGAGCATCGGTCTCGGGGGAGAAGCGTACATCCGGGCTCCGTACGCCGAGTCGCTCTGCCCGCATGCGCACCTGGGCGCCGGACTCCTCGCCGGAGACGTAGAGGACCGCCCCTGCCGTCTCTGCGATAGAACCGGCAGCCTGCAACAAGAGCGTGGACTTACCGATGCCAGGGTCGCCTGCCAGCAGCACGACGGAGCCCGCAACGATGCCGCCTCCGAGGAGACGGTCCACCTCGGTGAGGCCGGTCGAGATGCGCTCGCCGTCCGAGCAAGGCTGCTCGATGAGCGGCGTTGGCGCAACGGCGGCGCGCGGCGCGGCGAGGACGGTGGACGTTCGTTGTCCTGCGGAGCGCTTCGGCTCCGTGAACTCGGTGATCGTGCCCCACGCGCCGCATGCGGGGCAACGGCCGTTCCACTTGGGGGACGAATGCCCGCAGTCCCGGCAGAGAAAGGTGGTCCTGGTGCCGGAGTTTCGCATCACGGGCGCATCGTCCAACAACCCGCGATAGATGCGCAAGGGGCGGGTGTCACACCCGCCCCTTGCTCTGAGCGTTCTCTACTGCGACTGCTACTCGGCTGCCGGAGCCGCTGCGGCCTCTGCGAGTTCGGGCGTTTCGTCGCTCTGCACGCTGATGGCGAGTTTCGGGTTCTCGGGGTCTTCGTTGTCGACGTCAACGACGACGGTCTGCCCGGGCCGGTAGTCGCCGCGGATGACGCCCTCAGAGAGGGTGTCTTCCATCTCCCGCTCAATGAGCCTGCGGAGCGGGCGTGCGCCGAACGTCGGGTCGAACCCTTTCTCGCCGAGCCATTCCTTGGCTGCCTGGGTTACTTCCAGGCTCAAGCCCTTCTCCAGCATCGGCTTGCGCACCTCGTTGAGCATCAGGTCGACGATGCTGACGATGTGCTCCCTGGTGAGCGCATGGAAGACGATCTGACCGTCAATGCGGTTCAGGAACTCGGGGCGGAAGAAGCGCTTGACCTCGTCCTCCACCTTGGTCTTCATCTTCTCGTAGGCGTTCTCTTCCATCTTGGCCTGATTGACCATGGCGAAGCCGAACGAGGTGTCGCGCTTGATGAGGTCCGAACCGATGTTGGACGTCATCACGATGATGGTATTGCGGAAGTCCACCTTGCGCCCCTTGGCGTCCGCGAGGTGGCCGTCGTCGAATATCTGCAGCAGCAGGTTGAAGACCTCAGGGTGCGCCTTCTCGATCTCGTCCAGCAGGATGCAGGTGTAGCTGCGGCGCCGGACGGCATCGGTCAACTGGCCTCCGTCCTCGTACCCGACGTAGCCGGGAGGCGAACCGACGAGACGCGCCACGGTGTGACGCTCCATGAACTCTGACATGTCGAGACGCACCATCGCCTCTTCGGAGCCGAACATGAACTCCGCGAGCGCCTTCACCAGTTCCGTCTTCCCGACACCGGTCGGGCCGAGGAAGAGGAAGCTGCCGATGGGGCGCTTGGGGTCCTTCAGACCGGCGCGTGCGCGCCGGACTGCCTTGGCGATAGCAACGATGGCCTCGTCCTGGCCGACGATGCGGTGGTGGATGTTCTCCTCCATGTGGAGGAGGCGTTCGATCTCCTCGACCGCCATGTGGGTCACGGGGATGCCCGTCCACATGCTGACGACTTCCGCGATCTCTTCCTCGGTGACCCTGGCCTTCTCGTCTCCGGAGGTCTCGCGCCACTCGCTCTGCAACTGCTGGAGGCTGTCGGCGAGCTTGACCTCCCGGTCACGGAGCTCGGCGGCGTACTCGTACTGCTGCTGCGAGATGGCCTCGTCCTTGTCGCGGCGGACGGTCTCCAGCATCTTCTGCGACTCTTTGACCGAGAGCGGCATGTTGCTGGTGCGGATGCGCACGCGGGAGCCGGCCTCGTCCATCAGGTCGATGGCCTTATCGGGGAGGTAGCGGTCAGCGATGAAGCGCGAGGAGAGGCTGGCGGCGGCCCGAAGCGCCTCGTGGTCGATCTCGACGTTGTGGAACTCCTCGAACTTAGGCCGGATGCCATCGAGTATCTCTATGGTTTCCTCAACGGAAGGCTCTTCGACATTCACCGGCTGGAACCTGCGCTCCAAGGCGGGGTCGCGCTCCACGTACTTGCGATAGTCGTCGAGCGTCGTCGCGCCGATGCACTGCAACTCGCCGCGCGCCAGTGACGGTTTGAGGATGTTCGCGGCGTCCACAGCGCCTTCGGCTGCGCCCGCGCCCACCATCGTGTGCATCTCGTCTATGAAGAGGATGCAGTTGCCGGAGGACTTGATCTCCTCGACGACCTTTTTCAGGCGTTCTTCGAACTCGCCCCGGTACTTGGTGCCTGCAACGAGCGCACCCATGTCCAGCGTGACCACGCGGCGGTTGCTCAGGTGCTCAGGCACGTCGCCAGTGGTTACCTTCTGGGCGAGGGCTTCCACGATGGCGGTCTTGCCGACGCCCGGAGGCCCGACGAGCACAGGATTGTTCTTCCTGCGGCGGCTGAGAATCTGCACGACGCGCTCGATCTCCTGGGTGCGCCCGACGACCCGGTCCAGCTTCCCTTCCTGCGCGTACTTGGTGAGGTCGATGCCGAGCTGGTCCAGCGTGGGCGTGCGGTTGCTGGAGCGACTGTGCCCCTGGCTCTGGGAAACGCTCTGGTTGAGGATGCGGGTCGTCTCGGCACGGACCTTGTCCAGTGAGACGCCGAGGCTTTCGAGCACGCCTGCGGCGACGCCCTCGCCCTCGCGCATGATGCCGATGAGCAGGTGTTCGGTGCCGATGTAGTGGTGGGTGAGGCGGCGCGCCTCGTCCACGGCCAACTCGATCACTTTCTTGGCGCGCGGCGTGAGGCCGATGTCGCCGGGGGAGGGGCGCTCGCCCCTGCCGATGATGAACTCGACCGCAGAGCGGACCTTGGAGAGTTCGACGTTCAGGCTGCTGAGGACGCGGGCGGCGACGCCGTCCGTTTCCCGGACGAGGCCAAGCAGGATGTGCTCGGTGCCGATGTAGTTATGGTTGAACCGCTGCGCCTCTTCCTGGGCGAGCGAAAGCACCCTGCGAGCACGTTCCGAGAATTTTTCGAATCTGCTGGCCATGACCGCCTCCGGTTCTATCTAATCACATCGCGGTCTATTGCGCGAGCCCACTGTCCCTGCCGAAGTCGAGGAACGAGTGATATTCGACCGGGTCGTGATGTTCAGTAGGCGTCTTCGTCTCCTCTACGCGGCGCAGACTGAGTCCGAGCCGATGACGTTCCGGATCGAGGCTTACTATCTGGAGCGTCATTGTATCACCGATATTTACGACTTCACGCGGGTGACGGATGTGTGCTTCAGTCAGTTCCGAGATATGTATAAGCCCTTCAATCCCGTCCTCAACGCGCGCGAATGCGCCGAAATCGGCGAAGTTCGTAATCGTTCCGGTCACCAATTGCCCCACGTGCATACGTTCCATGGCCGCTTGCCAGGGGGTGGGGGTGAGACGGCGGAGGCTGAGTGCGATACGGCGGTTATCGCGGTCGATACGCAGCACCTGCACATCGACTTCCTGCCCTACCTCCAGCACGTCCGCAACGTTGCTCACCGGAGACCACGATATCTCAGAGATGTGAACGAGCCCGTCGGCGCCGCCGATATCCACGAACGCACCGAAGTTGGAGATGCCGGACACGCGCCCGTGGCGAACGTCGCCTTCCTGCAACATACCCAGCAGCTGGTCTTTCAGCCCTTCCCGCTGCTCGCGAAGCGCTCCCCGCTCCGTGAGGACCACGCGGTTGCGCTTCCGGTTCACCTCGACGATCTTGAGCGAAACTTCTTCTCCCACACGCGCCGCAAGAGCGGCTTCCGGATCGGCGCCTGCTGTGATCGCGACCTGCGAGAGAGGGATGAAGCCTTGCAGTCCGCTCAGATCCACCACCATCCCCCCGCGGTTGTGGCCGGTGACTTTCCCGGTTACGAAGGTATCGTTGCGTTCCGCCTCTTCGAGCGTCAGCCAGGCGCTTAGCGCGCGCACGCGGTCGATGGACAGCTGCGCCTGCCCCTCAGGGCCGGTGACGTCCATGACGTAGACGTTGATGGTGTCGCCGATGCTGTGGTGGGCGCCCGGGTGCGGGGTCAGTGTCCGCATCTCACGGGCAGGGACCATGCCTTCCGATTTGTAGCCGATGGAGACGAGGATGCCGTCCTGGTCTATCTCCATGATCTGTCCGGGTACGATGTCCCCCCGGCGCAACTCCTGCGGCAGAGTTTCCTCCTGAAGGAGCTCCGCCATCGTTGGTTCGCCGGGGTCACCCGTGCTCATCTGCTCAGACACGGCCACTCCGAATCGGCATTTCGCCAGAGGTGCGATTCTACGGCCTGACGTCCAGGTTGCATACCCTAGAAGGCGGTGCATTAGACGCTCAGCGCGAAGCGACTTCCACATGGCGCCCAAGAGGGCGCCCGTGAGTCGTTGGGGAGGGGGACAAGCAAGCCCGGGCAGCAGCCCGGGCGCTGATCTGTCCAATAGCCTGGCGGTGACCTATTTTCCCAGCAAGTTGCCCTGCCAGTATCGTCGGCGCTGGAGCGTTTCACTTCCGTGTTCGGGATGGGTACGGGTGGGTCCGCCCCGCTCAAACCACCAAGCCTCCTGAGTATACGGGCGCCCCTGTACGGGAGTCAAACGGGTTTAACGTTCTCGAAACCATCCACGAACAGGGCGGTGCTACAATCGCTGCACTATGAAGAAGATCGGCGTGCTGGCCAGCGGAGGAGACGCTCCGGGCATGAACGCGGCTATCCGCGCTGCCACGCGCACCGCCTTGTTCCGCTCCGCTGAAGTCTGGGGTTTCTGGGACGGCTTCAACGGCCTCCTCGACCACCGGGTGGAAGAGCTGACTACCCGGCATGTCGCCGGGTCCCTGCGGCACGGCGGCAGCATCATCGGAGCGGGCCGCTGTGAGCCTTTCCTTGACCCGAACGTCCGCAGCAAGGCCGTGGAGGACCTGCGCGCGGGAGGATTCGAAGGGCTGGTCGTCATCGGCGGCGAAGGCTCCATGCAGGGTGCATGGGAGCTACACAAGCTCGGCATGCCCGTCATCTGCATCCCCGCGACCATAGACAACGACATGCCCGGCACGGAGATCACCATCGGGGCGGACACGGCGATCAACACGGCGATGGAGGCCATCGACCGGATCCAGGACACGGCCGCCGCGCACCGGCGAGCCATGATCGTTGAGGTGATGGGCAGGCAGTGCGGATACATCGCCATCATGGCCGGCCTTGCCACGGGCGCGGAGATGGTACTCACCCCTGAACGCCCGATGGAGCTGGAAGAGGTGTTCGAGGAGATGCGGCAGGTCTGGCTGCGGGGCAAGCGCCACTTCATCATCGTTCTGGCGGAAGGGGCGCGCTGGGGAGCGGCGGAGCTCGCTCAGCTCATCAACGAGTCGGACAAGCCTTACGACGCCCGCTACACGGTGCTCGGCTACATACAGCGAGGAGGCGTGCCGTCCCGGTTCGACCGCATCCTCGGAACGCGCATGGGCGTCAAAGCTGCCGACGCTCTCCTGGACGGCGTATCCGGAAGCCTCGTCTGTTGGCGTAACAACCGCAGCGAAGTGCTGCCGATAGACGAGTTGCCGCCGCGCGGCGACCCGTGGGACGAGATGCTGAGCAGGGTGCAGGCCATCTCCGCCACCTGACGGGGAGTTAGTCCGCTGACTACAAGCCGCCCCGTCGAAATTCGACACGCCACTCCTGAAATGCTATACTGTAGGAGTAAACGCCGCGCACTTGCGGCACAAGGAGGTGACGGTCCCTAACCGAACAGCCCCGGGGAAACATTGGAGACGGGGAGTCTCACTATTGCAGGCGACACAGATGTTCGCCGACGAGAGCAAAGCAGAAGAGTGGTTCACTAAAGTCAGATGGCCGGACGGAGTGCAGTGTCCGGTCTGCGAGTCCCGAAACATCAAGGTCAGAGAGAATCGAAAACCGCAGCCCTACTGGTGCGGGAGCTGTCACCTGTACTTCTCGGTACGGTCGCACTCGGTCATGCACCGGTCCAAGCTGCCGTTGAGCACATGGGGCATGGCAATCTACCTGATGACGACGCATCTAAGGGGTGTGTCGTCGATGAAGCTGGCCCGCGATCTCGGGATACGGCAGAGGACGGCTTGGCACTTGGCTCACAGAATCAGGCGCGCGTATGCCGTAGGTGCTGCGGGCGGTAAGGCGCAGTTCAAGGGCCCGGTCGAGGTGGACGAAACCTTCATCGGCGGCACGGAGAGGAACAAGCACTGGAACAAACGCCTCCATATAGCAGGCGGCTCCATAGGAAAGGCCACAGTCGCCGGAGTGAAGGACAGACGGACGAACCGAGTCTCAGCGGCAGTCGTGCAGGGAACTGACCGTCTGACTCTGCATGATTTTGTCGTATCGAGGACCGACCGTAGGGCCGAGGTCTACACGGACGACCACGTCTCCTACTACGGGTTGCCCAGGAAGCACACCGCCGTCAGGCACAGCGCAGGCCAGTACGTGAAGGATCAGGCGCACACGAACGGGATAGAGAGTTTCTGGGCGACCCTGAAGAGAGGGTACAAGGGGACGTACTTCAAGATGAGCGAGAAGCACCTGCACCGCTATGTGGCTGAGTTCTGCGGACGGCACAACTCACGGTCGGAGGACACTGAGGAGCAGATGAAGAGAGTCGTCAGAGGGATGCACAGGAGGCATCTGTCGTACAAGCGGCTGGTGGCGTAGGAATAAGGGGAGAAGCTCTTGGAACCCATCCAGAGCCTCTCCCCTCTACTTGCGCCTATTCCGCCTCTTCCTATTTTTCGCGCGTGTTGCCTCGCTTGGGCTGCGTGTGCCCTTTGCCTTGAGTAAGCCCTGCATACCCCGGTTCACGCTCATAGCAGGTGTCACCAACGGTTTGAGGGTGACGCGGCCTTCAACGGCATTGAAGGTGCATAGGCAGTCGTTCAAGACATCCCGCCCGAGCAACGAGGGTAGCGGTTCATCGCTGGTCTTGTCCGGCAGAACCCCTAAGCGGACCTTGAACGGTCTGAAGTCTCCAATAGAGTCGTCGTAGAGCTCTACGACTGCCTCCACGGACTTGCAGCGTGTTGCCCCACCAGCACCATGCCCGTATTCAATCGGAGCGTTGATCGCGTCAAAGTCAATCCCCAGACGTTCAACATCTCCCCACAGCAGAGCAGTGCCATCCGCCCCTGTATCGATAAGGAGACTCACCTCAACGGGCGACGGTAGTATGTCGGTGGCGGTTATGCGGGCCTTGATGAACGGTAGAGCTGGGCGATTCCTCTTGGGGTCTCGCCGATAATGCCCTGAGATCGTCACTTCACAGAATCATCCGCTTGGGATTGCTTGCGGCGTACTCTATAGCAGCCAAGCGCCTAGGGACATTCAGCTGGTCGAGCTCAGCCAGCACATCAGCAAGGATTGACCCTGTAGCCACTACGTCCCCGTGGTAGACGGCGATGAAGCAGTCGGGGTAGTCCTCCACCATCTGATCCCAATCAGACTCAAGGAAATCAACGTCTGCACAGAACTGCAGGTGTTCCGTCAGGTCTGGACCGGGAACCCGCTCGGTCGTCATGGCCATGGCTCCTTCCATTCTCCTCTCTCCCTCCATCTCCTCTAAAGCGAGGGTACCATAGCCGTGCCCCCGATGCGCGTCAACGGCCTGCCGCGCCCTGCTGTGCGCCGTCCCGGTGCTGAGCCTTGCGCCTACCACCTCCGCCACGTACTCTAGCCCTGCCACAGTTCTCGGATTCCGCACACCCAGTACGGTTTCCGCGTCAGTCTTACCTTGCACGGTAGGAGAGGCCATCGCGCCCTCCTGACGGACTGACGTGGAACGGGGAACTGTGGCAACGGTCTCACTACCGCGCCGCAGGAGGGCACCACATGCTCCGTTCTCTACTGTTACTCGTCATTCTCGTCGTGCTCGCGTGTTCTGCGCCGACACCTACGCCTACGGTCACACCCAGCCCCACTCCCGAGCCGACGCCCACCCCTACGGCAGTACCAACTCCCACTCCGACCGCGACGCCGGTTCCCCCAACACCAACTCCCACGGCCACTCTGACGCCGATCCCCACCGCGACACCAACGTCCACGCCTACCCCCACGCACACACCCACACCGACCCCAAAGCCCATACCAACGAGGGCGCCGGTCGCTTGGACGTACACCGATGTCACGCCCGACTACTACCGGGGCGACCCTGCGCAGTTCCATGAGCGGTGGCATACGAAGTCCCTCAGCGGCGTGTCAGGGAGCGGCGCCGCCGTCCTGTACGTGGAATGCCGACGTGGGGACTGGAACGCCTACATCGGCTTCCCTGCCTCGGTGACCAGTGCGCGTACCTACAGCTTCAGGACCGATGCCTACCCGAGCTGGGAGCAACAGAGGGCCATACGCTCTACGGACAACAAGCATTTCTTCTTCGGTTACGTGGTGCTGGCGGACCTCTACCTGGCGTCCACGATGAGCCTCCGCGTGCCGGAACCGTACGGGTGGGAGATCGAGTTCAACACAGCAGGTCTGCCACGGGCGATAGAAAGGCTTCAGGGCACGTGCGCCGACTACCCCAGCCTCCCCCCGGACAAGCGCGCGGTTATACTGGAAACCAGCCGGTGAGAGGGACCGCGGTCGAAGCAAGGGAGGCAGAAATGCCGATAGAATTCTATGTAGGGCCAGCAGGGACTCCGCCACCACCGGACCCGAACCAGCCCCCGCCGCCTGACTTGTGGTCAGGTCCATTCGCTGGCATCCCGCGCGCGCCCAATGGTCTAGAGCTGCAGGTGAATCTGACGAGTCCCGAGTTCTGCCCTGCATGTGGTGGCCATATAGTCCCGACGAGCTGGAGACGCGTTCTGCTGTGGCGGTGTCGCCGCTGCGGTGTATTCGGTCTGCGCGGGTTGCGGTGGTTTGAGGGCCGATGGTTGGACTGGATGGGCGACCCTAGGATGCAGGAGATAGTTACAGCCATGATGAATGGCTGGTGGTACCGCTTTCCTCCCTCGGCACCGGACGATAGCGATCTGTTCCAGACCTCAGACGTGGCGCCACGCTCTGGGTGAGAACGCACGTTGTAGTCACCGGACTAAGTCCCACCTGACGCCCGTTGCCGCGCTTCTCCTGTTCCCGTATACTCTAGCGGTTGCCCGTTGCGGACGGGCCTATGCAACGGCAAGAGGTACTCCCATGGAAGCGCGCGACGCAGTAGCACTGACTCCCAACGAGAAGATCGCGGAGTTTCAGCCGGGCGACACCGTGAAGGTGAACGTCTGGATCCGCGAGGGCGAGCGCCGGCGTCAGCAGAGCTTCCAGGGCGTTGTCATCCGGAAGCGCGGCGGCGGCCCGGCCAGCTCCTTCACGGTGCGCCGCGTCGCATCCGGCGTCGGGGTCGAACGCTCGTTCTTCTTCCATTCTCCGAATGTGGACAGCGTGGAACTGGTGCGCCGGGGCAAGGTGCGCCGCGCCAAGCTGTACTACCTGCGGGGACTGTCCGGGAAAGCGGCGCGCATCAAAGAGCGCACCCAGGGCGGCGGCAAGCGCTAGCCCGCTGCGGCCTCAACCGCTCCTTCCCCCTCTTCTTCCGCTCCCTGTTCAACCTCGTAGAGGTCGTCCGGCGCACGCAGGTGGTCCGTGTAGAGCACGCCGTCCAGGTGGTCGCATTCGTGTTCGAGCGCCTGGGCGAGCAGTTCCGTCGCGCCCTTGTAGCGTATGGGCTTACCGTCCAGCCCCACGCCGCGCGCCCACACTTTCTCGGCCCGGAGGATGCGGCCCTGCCAGCCGGGCAGGCTGAGGCAACCCTCCGTCACCTCGCGCTCGCCTTCTTTGCGCGTGATCTCCAGGTTCAGGAGCACCGTCGGCTCCTCGTCCTCCGGCAGCTGGATGACGCAGATGCGCTTGAGCGACCCGATCTGGTTCGCGGCGAGCCCTACGCCGTTGTAGTGGTACATCGACTCGATCATGTCGTCCGCGAGTTTGCGCAGCGCAGGATCGGCGAGATCGCGCACCTTGCGGGCGCGTTCGCGCAGGACAGGATCCGGGATGTAGTGCATCTGCAGGACGGCCATACAACGATTATACGAGCGCCTCACACGATGTTCACGGGGTCGACGTCCACGCGCCATGCGGACGGGATGCTGAGCTTGCCCAGCAACAGACGCGGCTCCGGCGCGCGGATGAGCAGTTGCCAGCGCCACGAGTTCCGGATGCGCGGCGGGTAGGTGGGCGCGGGGCCGATGACGTCCACGCCGGGCATGTCCCACTCATGCACCGTTCGCCGCAGGCGGCCGGCGAACTGCTGGGCTTCGTTCTGTGCCGTGCGCCTGTCCGAGTGGCCGTCGTACAGCAGTCGAACGAGTCTACTGAAGGGCGGGTTCCCCTGCGCACGGCGGTGCTCCATCTCCGTGGAGTAGAACGCCGCATAGTCCTGTTCGGCGGCGGCCTGTATCGCGTAATGGTCCGGCAGGTAGGTCTGGACGACCGCGTACCCCGCCTGCGGTCCTCTCCCCGCGCGCCCCGTCACCTGCGTGAGCAGCTGAAAGGTGCGCTCCGGAGCCCGGAAGTCCGGCATGTGGATGCCGATGTCAGCGAGCACCACGCCCACGAGATCGACCGATGGAACGTCCAGCCCTTTCGCAACCATCTGCGTACCGACAAGGACATCCGCTTCTCCCCCGGCGAACGAACGGAGCAGGCGCTCGTGCGCGCCTGTGGCAGACGCGGTGTCGCTATCCCAGCGCAGTACGCGGGCGTCCGGGGCGATGCGGCTCACCTCGTCGACCACCCGCTGGGTGCCCAACCCGAGATAGCGGATGTGGATGCTCCGGCACCGGGGGCAGCGGCCCGGTTCCGTCCGCCCCCTGCCGCAGTGGTGGCAGCGCAACTGTCCCGCACCTGCGCCGTCGAACGGACGATGGTAAGTGAGGGGCGTCGAGCACCTGCGGCAGCGCACGACGAACCCGCAACTGCGGCACGCGACGACGCTCGCGGCGCCGCGGCGGTTCAGGAAGAGCACCGCCTGCCGTCCCGCTGCGAGGGTATCCTGCAACCGCTCCTGCAGCAGCCGACTGAAGATGCTCCGGTTGCCCTCCCGCAACTCCGTCCGCATGTCCACCACGTCGACCTCTGCGAAGGACGTGGGTGCGCCGGAGCGTTCGATCCGAGCGGGCATCGAGAGTTTGCCGATGAGACCCTGGCCTGCGCGCCATGCGGTCACTACGTCCGGCGTTGCGCTGCCGAGCACGACAACGGCACCCGTGAGCGAAGCGAGTTGTTCCGCGGTTTCGCGGGCATGGTAGTGGGGCTGGGCGTCGGACTGCTTGTACGTCCACTCGTGCTCCTCGTCGAGCACGATGAGCCCAAGGTCTTCGACCGGCGCGAACAGCGCGCTGCGCGGCCCGACGACGACGCTGCGCTCGCCCCGGAAGATGCGCCACCACTCATCCCGTTGCTGTGCGGGCGTCAGTCTGCTGTGCAGCAACCCCACTTCGCCGGGAAAGCGCGCTTCGAACCGATGCGTCATCTGTGGGGTCAGTGCGACTTCAGGCACGAGCGCGATAGCCCGCTGACCCTTGGCCAGGCAGTGAGCGATGGCCTGCAGGTACACCTCCGTCTTGCCGCTGCCGGTTGCCCCGTGCAGGAGCCAGGTGCGCGGCGCCGCCGAGGGGTCGTCCATCGTGCGCTTGAGCGCGGCGAGCGCTCGCTGCTGGTCGGGAGTCGGCAGGAGCGGAGCATGGGGAGCCATCTCCGGCGTGGAAGGCGCTGTCCGGAGCGTTGCCAACCCCATCTCGATGACCCTGGCAACGGCTGTCCTGCCATGACGATTCCGGGCGTCCGCTGCGGCCAGCCCGGACGGAGAGCCCGCGAGTTCCCGCAACAGTCCGGCACGGCGCGGCGCGCGCGACTGCTCGTCAGCCAGTTCGCGGAGCGCAGCAGCGGAGGCTTCAGGGACGAGCCACGTCTTTCGGGGAGAGGACGGCCTGTGGTGGGGTTCTGCCAGTTTCTCGAAGGCTGCACCCGCCTCGACCAGTGCGCGGATAGCGTTCCGCACCCACGGTCCGAGAGTCGCCGTCAGCGTTGCGGTCCGATGCGCCCCCGGGCTCGCGCGGAGATACGCGAGGAGGCGCTGCGCCCCTTTCGGCAGTCGCTCCCCGATGCCGGGAGGCGGGTCGACGACCGCTTGCACGTAGGTCTGGGCGCTGCCGCGCATGCCCGGAGGCAGCATGGGAGCGAACGCGTCGAATGCAGGCGCGCGGTAGTAGTCGGCGAGCCAACGCCCCAGTTCGATGCGCTCCGGCGTCAGCAGCGGCTGCTCCTCCACCAGTGAGGCGATGGGACGCGTGTAGTCCACGTTCGGCGTTACGCGCAGGCCGGTGACGACGCCGTTAAGGGTGCGAGGGCCGAACGGCACACGGACGAGGTGCCCGATCCGTAAACGCATCTGCGGAGGGACGGAGTAGGTGAACGTGTCGCCGGTCTTGCCGGTGCGCGCGTCTACCGCCACTTCCGCGTAGCGGGGCTCGGTGGCCTCCTCATGCGGAGGAGCGTTCGGTGCGGCGTCCGCCGTTGTGGTCACGTTCGATACCTCGGCACGAGTCCGGTGGCTGTACGCAGCGTACCCGCTCGGCGCTGCATCGCGTAAGCGCCGGGTGACGCGTTACCTGTGCCGCCGTCGTGGGGTAGGGCGTCCGCCGCGCCGGGGTTGGCGCACGGGAGGAGTAATCTCCACCACGGGCTGCGCCTCCTCGGCGACCGTCGATGGTGCATCCTGCTGCGCTTGTTGCTCGCGGAACTGCGCCCGCCGGAAGCGGATGAGCACGCCCGCCATGCCCAACTGGATGGTTGCGAACATGAGCCAGGAGAGGATCCCATTCCCGTAGACGATGATGCTGAACGAGCCCTCCTGGATCGGATACTGCCAACTGGCGAGCAGGCCGTGCGCGAGCGTCAACCCCACGATCCAGAGCGCCGTCCCCATCGCCGATTCGTCCGCCGCCTCCACCAGCCTGCGCGCGAGCCACACCATCAGCACCAGTTCGGCGACGGCGAGGAGGGCAGCGGCGAATGTGAGCAGGCTGGCGTTCGAAGCGACCGCGTCCTCGACCTCAAAGATGGGGAAGCGAGCTGCCCTCGTGAAGACGAAGAACGAGATGAATGCGATGGCGATGGCGCCGCCGTGGGCGGCTATCGCCGTCGTGATGCCAAGCACGATGAGGAAGATGAGACCGTAGGCGATGATGAGCGCGAGTTGGGTGAGCTGTTCCGGCGCTCCGCCCGCCATCAGTCCCGTGGCCAGCAGGACGATGGCGCCCTGTCCGGCAGGGAGCCACGTAATCATGGAGAGCGGCAGCCTCTTCAGGAGTGCGTAGGTGGAGGCGCCAACCGTGCTCACCAGCAGGATGAAGCTCAGCGGCGTGAGCGTGCCCAACACACCCGGCAGGTCGAGCGCGCGCCACGGCCATGCCACGAGAGACGACAGGAGCAGCAGCGCGTACGGGAAGCCGAGCGTGAGCAGCAGTTTGCGCCTGTCCGCCAGGCGCATCTCCGGCGCAGGCTGAGCCGTCATGGCGCGCTAGGAGCGGGAACGGCGGCGCCCGTCGCTGCGTCCTCCGCGGGACGGCCGTGGCGCCTCGCCGGTGGTGATGATGACGACGCGGCGGTCCGCTCCCTCGCCCTCGCTCTGGGTCTCAACGCCCTGATAGTCCGCGAGCGCGAAGTGGATCACCCTGCGGTCGGCAGGCGACATGGGGTCGAGCTCGACCGACCTGCCGCTGGAGATGGCCCGCTGAGCCATACGCCGCGCCAGGGTGGCGAGTTGCCGCGAGCGCCGCTCGCGGTACTGCTCGACGTCGAGCACGATACCCGTGGAGCGCCCTTCGCCTCTGCCGAGCGAGAGGTTGACGAGGAATTGGAATGCCCGCAGGGTCTCGCCGCGGTGGCCGATGAGCAGACCGGCGTCGCTGCCCTGGATGTCGATGATGGGCATCTCTTCGCCGCCGCCGGAGCTGCGTATGGTCGCCACAGCATCTACGTCCATCCAGTCGAGGAAGCGCTCCACGATGCCGAGGGCGACAGCGGCGGAACCATCTCCGCCGGTGATGCGCCGGACGCGAACCCTGGCATCCTCTGCGCCGATGCCGAGGATCCCGCTGCGCCCCTGGCTAATGACGTCGATTTCGATTTCGTCGCGACCGACGCCGAGCTCCAGCGTTGCGAGCTCGATTGCCTCCTCTACTGTCTTCGCTGACCGGACGAGGCTCTGGTCCTCCATCGCCTTCCTCCTTGTCCGGTATGGCGGCGCTCAGCGTGGGGCCGAGTTTCGGCGTTCCACTCCCGGCCTTCTCAGCCTGCGGGAAGAGGCCACCCCAACCGGTAACGAAATACTGCATCACGATGCCGATGAGCGTTGAGGCCACCCAGTAGATGACGAGTCCGATAGGAAAGAAGAGGCTGAACATCCCGAACATCACCGGGAACATGAACAGCATCATCCGCTGGGTGCTCTGCTGGGTCGGGTCCGCCGATGCGACCTGGCTCATCTTCTGTTGAACGAACATGCTGAGGCCGGAGAGCGCTACGAGGGTGTAGCCGAGGATGCTGCCAACGCGCATCGGCTCCAGCGCAAGGTCCATCCCCAGGAAGTTGCGGTCCACGGGCACTGCGGTGTCCAGGAACGGCAGCCAGCTGTACAGCTTCTCGGAGAGCCCGGCCAGGTTCTCCGGTGTGAACGGGAGCACGCCGTTGATGGCCCAGAAGAGGCCGATGAAGATGGGCATCTGAATCACCAGCGGGCCGAGGCAGCCCACGGGGTTGACCCCCATCTCCTTGTAGAGCTTCATCACCTCCTGGCCGCGCAGTTGGGGATTGTTCTTGTACTTCTCGTTGATCTCCTTGACGCGCGGCTGCAGCCCCTGGAGCTTCCGTGTCTGCCGCAGCTGCCGCACTACGAGCGGGTACGTCAGCGCCCGCACGATGATGGTGAACGCGATGATGGAGAGCCCGAGGTTGGACCCCAGCCAGACGTAGAGCACGAGCAGGCTGTTGGTCATCGGCTTGGTGATGACCTCGTTCCAGAGCAGTGACAGCAGTTCCATGTGCTCAGCCGCCTATTTCACGTCGCCTAGGTTGCGTTCCCATGCCAGTTGCTTCGTATCCAGGTCTATCGCGGTGATCGTCTCGTCCAGCGAGTGCAGGAATACGATCCGTCCCTCAGCGGTGAGCGGCGCGCGTACGTCATTCCCCACGCGGCGGTCCCATCTGCGGCTCCCGCTCTGGGCGTCCAGCACTACCATAATGCCGGAGTCCGACGCGTACACGAGTTCATCGCCCGACAGCACCGGGGATGCGAGCACCGGCTCGCCTTCGTCGTTCCCCGGGTACGCCCAGACCACTCGCCCCGACTCGATGTTGTACGCGTAGACGTTGCCGTCCATGTTGGGGATGTACAGCATCGTCCCGTCTGTCACTGCAGCACCCCAGAACCAGCTGTTCGCCTCGAACAGCTTCTCCGGTGCACCTGTAGCGAGGTTCACCCGATAGAAGGCGCGGTCGAATGCACCGAGGTAGAGGTACCCCCCGGTCAGCACAGGCGGCGCGACGACCGCTCCGTCCAACTGCGCAGGCTGATCCCACACAG
This sequence comes from Dehalococcoidia bacterium, assembly GCA_965220655.1. Lineage (GTDB taxonomy): Bacteria > Chloroflexota > Dehalococcoidia > Lucifugimonadales > Australimonadaceae > Bin16. The sequence goes on from CBDCQO010000011.1 coordinate 288,428, forward strand.
GGCGACAGTCTCCTATGGAGACGGCGTGCACCTGTTTGCTGAGGTCGCCGAAGTAGGCGATGCCGTTCTCGATAACCGGTGTCGTCCATAGCTGGCCGACGGGTTCCTCGTTCCGAGCGGGGTACCGGCAATGCTCAATGAGGCTGGAGGCTTCCAGAACGTAGAGCCTGCCCTCTCCGGCGTCCTCCGCCGCCGCCACGACCAGCCAGCCGTTATGCGGCACGACCGATCCGGCGATGCCCTTCGCGAGGTCGTTGCCATCGATCTCGAACGTGCGCGCGTCGCCGAAGCTGTCTGCGTCGAGCGAGAGCACGATGCCGTTGTACGTCCCAGCGTAGACCCGTCCGTTGTCGACAACAGGCGTGCCGTACAGTGCCGGGAAGCCCTGTTCGCGGTCCGGCTGCGGGACCTGGTAGGGCGCGATCCGGGCGAGGCCGGCGTCCAGCGAGAGCTTGATGAGGCGTCCTTCGCGCGTGCCGACGTACGTCGAATCGCCCTCAACCGCGACGCCTGACCAGCTCTGCGTCGCCGCGTTCCTGCTCTGCGCGCACCCAGCCAGCAGGACGGCCAGAACGATGGCCACGAGCAGTACGAGCGCGGGAGAGAGCCCCGTGCGTCCGGGGTAGGCGCCGGTCTGGTTCAACCTATGCATCCTTCTGGGAGCGTCCGCCAGCGGCGAACGCTCCGGTGTAGCCGGAGACGGCCTACGCGAGGCCGGTCCCGGCGTTCTCGTTCACCCTGGTGTGCTGCGGAGGCACGGGGTCGTAGCCGCTGCCGCCCCACGGAGCGCAGCGGGCGAGCCGCCTGAGCGAGAGCCACGAGCCCTTCAGCGTGCCATGCACGCCGATCGCTTCCTGGGCGTAGTGGGAACACGTGGGCTCGTACCGGCACGACGATGGCCAGTAGGGCGACAGCACACGCTGGTACGCGGAGATCAACCCTATCGCCACTCTACGCATCAGAACCCGCTTCCGCGTCCTGCTCTGGCGCGAGCACGTGCAGCCTGCGCGCGAGCGATGCCGTCGCTCCCTGCAACGCATCGAACGGCGCTTCCGCCGTGCTCTTCCGAGCGATGAGCAACACGTCCCAGCCATCCTGGAAACGCAGCGCCCGGACGGCCTCCCGCAGCCTGCGGCGTACCCGGTTGCGGGTAACGGACAGCGGTGCGGAGCGTTTGCTGACAACGAAGCCGAAGCGGGTGTGGGGGAGAGAGTTCGGGATCGCCCGCATGACCAGCAGTGGATGCGCGCGCGAAGCACCGTTCTCGCGCAAAGCCTGAAAGTCGCGCTGGCGGCGAAGCCGCTGCGCGCGGTTGATACCCTGCCCCGTCATGGGGAGACGAATCCCGCAAGGTGGTCCTTAGACTGCGAGACGGTGGCGACCCTTCAGGCGTCGTGCGCTCAGCACCCTGCGGCCGCCCGGCGTGTGCATGCGCGCCATGAACCCGTGACGCCGCTGCCGGCGCCGCTTCTTCGGTTGCCATGTACGCTTGGGCACGTCTCTGCGCTCTCTCAGGTTTGGGCGTAACGCCCGAAGAGCAAGTATAGCGGCAGCGCCCTCCGAGTGTCAAAGATGGCGGGAGTGGTCCCATTTGCTTATCATGCCCGCGCGGCGGGGATCCGAGAGTGGCGCGAACACGCTTTCTCCGCCGGGCGTAGGCATACCTGCGTCTATCTCTACGAGGAGGCATCGCCATGACGACGGTAGACCCTGACGCCGATATCCTGCGAGCAGTCGAACCCGACCCGGATACGCTCGAACAGCTGGTGCTGGACGATCCGTACCGCGCCTGGCTTGCGCGGGAGGGAGTGAAGGTCATCGACGAGTATGCGTTCGAGGACCTCGCGAAAGTCGAGCTCGGGCCGTGGGAGCGGAAAGGCGGCATGGGCGCGGCGCTCAACATCCCGTACCCCGTACTCATCAACGACGCCCAACTCGTCGAGATCAGACCCGGCGGGTCGTCGGAGCCGGAGCATCACCTCTACGAGGAGATCGTCTACATCGTCAGCGGGCGCGGCGCGACGAGCGTCTGGGTCGGCGACGGCCCGAAGCGGACGTTCGAGTGGAAGCAGGGAAGCCTCTTCGCCATCCCGCTGAACGCCTGGTACCAGGTCTTCAACGGCAGCGGCACGGAGCCCGCGCGCTACCTCTCCGTCACCACCGCCCCGCCAACGATGCGCCTGTTCAAGGACGACGACTTCATCTTCAACAACGACTT
>CBDCQO010000012.1:0-1150248 GCA_965220655.1 Dehalococcoidia bacterium
GGCGCGCACGCCCGAGGAGTTCCACATCGTCGTCGCGGGCGGCATCGGCGCGCAGTTCATGATCGCGCCCCCGTGGGGCCTCAGCCGCGCCGTCACGCGGCCGATCGAGACGACGTAACAGCAGGGGAGGGGCGGCGCATGGAGATCGGCATCGGCGTCAAGTTCAAGCGCGCCCCGGACGCCGCGCAAAGCTGGTCCGAGGTCTACGAGGAGTGGATCGAGTACGCACGCGCCGCCGACCGGCTCGGCTACGACTTCATCGTCGTGCCGGAGCACCACTCGGTGGCGATCGGCTACAACCCGACGCCGTTCCTGACGCTGACCGCGCTCGCGCGCGCGACCAAGCAGATCCGCCTCGCCACGCAGCCGCTGCTCCTCCCGCTCTATCACCCCGTGCACGTCGCCGAGCAGCTCGCCGTCCTCGACCTGCTCTCCAACGGGCGGGCGATGCTCGGCATCGGCGTCGGCTACCGCGAGGGCGACTTCGAGGCGTTCGGCGTGCCGCGCCGCGAGCGCGGGGACCGCACGGACGAGGCGCTAACGATCCTGCTCGGCGCGCTGCGCGAGCGCGGCTTCAGCCACGAGGGCCGCTACCACAGCGCGAGCGGCGTCGACCTGCTCCCGCCGCCGGTGCAGCAGCCGCACCCGAAGGTCTACGTGACCGCGCGCAGCCGTCCCGCGCTGGCGCGCGCGGTCCGCTTCGGCCTCGGCGTGAACACGCTGCACCGCGAGGCGATCGGGCGCGGCGTCTACGCCGACTACTGCGAACTCGCCGAGGAGCACGGCGTGAACCCGGCGACGCTCGACTTCACGATCGTGCGCAACGGCTACATCGCGGCGGACGCCGCCGAGGCGGTGCGCGTTAGCGCCCCGTTCATCGAGGGCCGGACCGAGTACATGGCCGCCGGCGAGTTCGCCGGACGCGACGAGTACCCCCGCGAGGTCACGCAGGTGGCGGCGGACTCGGGCGCCTCGTTCGCGACCGAGGGCGAGCTGATCGGCACGCCGGCGATGTGGATCGAGGCGATGCAGGCGGACATCGAGGCGCTGTCCGGGCCGATCCCGTTCACGGGCTGGACGCTGGGCATTCGCCCGGAGGGCATGTCCCTCGAGGACGGCCTCTCCGCCCTCGAGCTGTTCGCCGCCGAGGTGCTGCCCTGGGTCCACGCGCAGGAGCCGCGCTGACGCCTCGTTAGCCCTTGGCTCGCGGCCTCAGGCTGAGTGCCTGTCGAGGGGGGCTATAGTGCGCGGGCGAGGCACGGCGGACTCGCGCCGGCGAGAGGAGAGCACGATGGCAGGGGCACTGGACGGCATTCGCGTTGTCGACTTCGGGCACTACATCGCGGGACCGCTCGCGGGCATGCTGCTCGCCGACCAGGGCGCCGACGTGGTCAAGATCGATCCGCCCGGCGGCCCGCGCTGGGACACCCCGGCCAACGCCACCTGGAACCGCGCCAAGCGCAGCATCACGCTCGACCTCAAGAGCCCCGAGGACCTCGAGACGGCGCGACGACTCGTCGCCGGCGCCGACGTGGTCGTCGAGAACTTCCGGCCGGGCGTGATGGAGCGCCTCGGCCTCGGCGCGGACGCGATGATCGAGGCCAACCCGCGGCTGATCTATTGCTCGATTCCCGGCTTCGCCGCCGACGACCCGCGCGCCGGCATGGCCGCCTGGGAGGGCGTGCTCGGCGCCGCGACCGCCAGCTACACCAACGCCGGCGACGGCCTCGCACGCGCCGACAACCCGGTGGTCACGGCTGTACCGATCTCCTCCTCGTACGGCGCCTTCCTCGGCGTGGTCTCAATTGCGATGGCGCTCAACGCGCGCGAGCGCGATGGCGCGGGACAGCGCATCGAGGTTCCGCTCTTCGACGCCACCTTCGCGGCGATCGGATCGGCCGGCCTGGTGGTGCACGACCCCGCGAAGCGCTCGCCCGACCGCTCCGCCGGCTGGGTGCGCCAGTACGAGTGCAGCGACGGCCGCTGGGTCATGTTCCACGCCGCCAACCAGCGCTTCATCGACCGCTTCATCGACAAGGTCGGCCTCGACGACTGGCGCGAGGATGGCCTGCACCTCAGCGAGGAGGTCGCGGAGGACCCGGAGAAGACCGCGGAGCTGCTGCGGCGCATGACCGCGCTGTTCAAGACGCGCACGGCGAAGGAGTGGGAGCAGCTCGTCAACGACGCGCTCGTCTGCTGCTCGGTGATCTACGAGTCCAGCGAGTGGATGCGCGAGGAGCACGCGCGCGCCTCGAAGCAGGTGATCGAGGTCGAGGATCCGGGGTACGGCACGATGCTCCAGCCCGGCGTGAACCCTCGGCTCTACGGATCGCCGGGCGAGGTGCGGGGCCCCGCCCCGGCCCCGGACGCGGACCGCGACGCGGTGCTCGGGCCGTGGCTCGATGCCGCGCCGGAGGCGGGTTCGCCCCCGCAGACGCGGCTGCTGCGCAAGGCCCTCGAGGGCCTCAAGGTGCTCGACCTCTGCATCATTCTCGCCGGGCCCACCTGCGGGCGGACGCTCGCCGAGTTCGGGGCCGAGGTCGTGAAGATCGACGACCCGAACCGCGCCGGCGGCGTGCGCATGCACAACGACGTCAACCGCGGCAAGCAGAGCATGCTGCTCGACCTCAAGACCGAGGAGGGCCGCGGGCTGTTCTGGAAGCTCGCCGAGGAAGCGGACGTGGTGGCTCAGAACCTGCGCGCCGGGCGCATCGAGTTGCTCGGCCTCGACTACGAGGAGCTGCGCAGGCGCAACCCCAACGTCGTCTACGCCTCGATGAACGCCTACGGGCACGAGGGGCCGTGGGAGGAGCGTCCCGGCTGGGAGCAGCTCGCCCAGGCGGCGGCGGGGATGCAGGCGCGCTTCGCCGGCGACCGGCCCTACCGCCAGGCTTTCCCGATCAACGACTACGGCACGGGGCTGATGGGGGCCTACGGCGTCGCGCTGGCGCTGTTCCACCGCCAGCGCACCGGCGAAGGCCAGCACGTCAAGGCCGCGCTCGCCTACACCGCCTGCACGCTGCAGTCGCCGTTCTTCCAGGACTACGACGGCAAGGTCTGGGACGAGCTGCGCGGCCAGGACGCGCTCGGCTGGAACCCGCTCCAGCACCTCTACCGCGCCAGCGACGGCTGGCTCTTCCTCGGCGCCACGGCCGATCAACTGCCCGCCATCGGCGGGGTCGAGGGCCTCGAGGGCGCCGCGGGGCTGGAGGGCGACGCGCTCCGCGACTTCCTCGCCGAGCGCATCGCGCAGGCGACGGCTGCGGAGTGGACGGAGCGGCTGACGGCGGTCGGCGCGGGCGTGGCGCCGACGCGCACCGTGCGCGAGCTGATGACCGACGAGTGGGTGCAGGACCACGGGCTGAGCCTCACGCGCGAGCACGCGGAGATCGGCCTCGTCACCACCAACGGCCCCTCGCCGCGGCTCTCGCGGACGCCTCCGGAGCCGGGCGACCCGGCCTCCAAGCCGGGCGCCGACGCGCGCGAGGTGCTGGAGGCCCGCGGCCTCAGCGAGGACTATGAACGGCTGCTGGCCGGGGGCGTGATCGCCATCGACGGCGTCGTCGCCAGCTAGCGGCGGCGGAAGGGAGCGGAAGCGTGCGCTACATCATCTACGGCGCCGGCGGCGTCGGCGCCACCATCGGCGCCCGGCTCTTTCACGGCGGGCACGACACCGTGCTGATCTGCCGCGGCGACCACCTGACGGCGATCCAGGAGCGCGGCCTGGAGTTCGTCACCCACGACCTCGGGACGATCAACCTGCCCGTCCCCGCCGTCGGCCACCCGAACGAGATCGAGTGGACCGAGGACGACGTCGTGATCCTCGGGATGAAGACGCAGGACACCGAGGGCGCCCTCCTCGACCTCGAGGCGTCGACGGGCGGGATCGAGCCGCCGATCATCTGCGCGCAGAACGGCGTCGAGAACGAGCGCCGCGCGCTGCGGCGCTTCCCGCGCGTTTACGGCATGGTCGCCCGCCTGCCCGGCACCTACCTCGAAGCAGGCGTGATCGAGAACCACGCGCGGCCGGTGGGCGGGCTGCTCGACGTGGGGCGCTACCCGGAGGGCAGCGACGAGCTGATCGAGCAGGTCTCCGCGGACCTGCGCTCCTGCAACTTCGCCTCGCGCGTGGAGACGCGGATCACGCGCTGGAAGTACGCGAAGCTGATTCGCAACCTCGCGAACGGCCTCGTCGGCTGCGTCGGCATCGATGTCGACGTGGACGACTTCCGGCGAGCGCTGGTGAAGGAGGCGCTCACGGCCTACGACGCGGCCGGCCTCGACTACGCCAGCCCGGCCGAGGAGGCCGAGCACCGCGAGGTGGACGGCTACGTGACCGAGGCGATCGGCGACAGCCCGCGGCTCGGCAACTCGAGCTGGCAGAGCCTGATCCGCGCGACCGGGACGATCGAGACGGACTACCTGAACGGCGAGATCGTGATGATCGGCATCGAGGCTGGCGTGCCGACGCCCTACAACCGCGTGATCCAGCGCGCCTCGGCGTGGATGGCGCGCGAGCACAAGCAGCCCGGTGCGCTCACCCTCGATGACCTCGAGCGCATGGTCGAGGAGGAGAAGGCGGCGACGGCGGCCTAGCCGCCGGCGAGCACGATCCGGCGGCTGCCGAGCGGCTGGATCGGGCGGTTCGTGGGGCCGCCGCCGATCGCCAGCAGGCCGTCGACCTGCTCCCGCGAGATCGTCAGCGGATCGCGCATGACGTGCCAGGCGACGCCCTCGTCGCAGGGCGGCGTCGTCTTCGATCCGTCGTAGGCGTAGTAGGCGGACCCGTCGGGGACGAGGGCGCTCGCGTTGAGGGCGATGCCCCCGTCGACCTCCTCGCCCGTGCCGGGGGCGGCATCGAGGATCGCCTGCACGATCGGGCTGGCCGCGCCCGGCTCGAAGAGCAGCCCCACGACCGCGAAGTCGCCCGCGGCGTCCGCGTGCACCAGGTGCAACTCGGCCGCGAACTCGGCGCCCTCGACGCGGTGCTCCGAGGGCGCGTGCATGTGCAGCGAGGCCAGCCCGAAGGTCCGGTCGCCCGACGTCAGCGTGTTGCCGGGCGCGTAGTCGACGTGCACGGCCTTGCCGTCGTTGCGCACGGCCGTCGCCTCACCGTCGTACAAAAAGGAGAGCGGCCCGAGGTCGCCTGCCTCGTAGCCGGTGATGTCCACCGGCGACTGCTGCTCGCCGCCGCAGTCTGCGTAGGCCTCGGACAGAGACGCCCAGTGCTCCGGTCCGATCGGTCCTTCGTATCCCCACTCGATGGCGCCAGCGGACATCGTTCCGCCCTCCGATCTCGTTGCTGGTTCGGCGCCCTCGCCGTCGTCTTCATCGTCGCAGCCGATCAGCGCCGCGAACGCCAGCGCCGCCCCTCCGAGCAAGCCTCTTCGAAGCAGGGTTCGCCTGTCCAATCGAAGCTGCCTATGCCTCGATCTGCGCGAGGCCAGCTTTGAGGCGCATCGCGTTGATCGTGCGGCGCAGGCCCTCTCGCAACGAGAACGCCGGCTCGTAGCCGATCTGCTCACGCGTCGTCGAGAGGTCGTAGCCTGCCGAGCCGTCGCGAATGCCGGGCTGCACCTGGATGTCCGCGTCCGGCAACAGATCCTGCACGACCGCTGCCGCGTCGCGGAGCAGCACGTCCTCGCCGCCGACGTTGAGCCCGGCCGGCTCCGTCCCGAGCGTCTGGCTCGCCAGCACCACGGCGCGCGCGACATCCTCGACGTAGACGAGGTTCTGCACGTCGTCGCCGTAGGGGACGACGGCGGGCTCGTCCAGCGCTGGCTTCTCGATCAGCTCGGTCAGGTGCACGGCGCGGCTGCCGCGCTCGACGGTCAGCGCCTTGCCGTAGCCGTAAACGACCGCGAAGCGCAGGCCGACCGCGTCGAGCTGCCGCTCGCGCCGGTAGTTGAGCGTGAGCTGCTCGAGGAAGGTCTTGCACGCGCCGTAGAGGCGCACCGGAGCGTGGTAGTCGTCGTTGGCGATGCCCTCGCCGGAGCGCAGGCTGGTCGGCCCGAAGACGGCGATCGAGCTGGCCCACACCACCTTCTCCGCGCCCACCTCGAGCGCGGCCTCGAAGGCGTGGATCGTGCCCTCGATGTTGACCTGCACCGTGCGCAGCGGGTTGAACTCGCTGCCCGCGCCGAGCGTCGAGGCGAGGTGCACGACGCGCTCCGGCTGGGCCTCGCGGAAGGTGCGCAGCAGCAGCGGCAGGTCGCGCACGTCCCCGGAGACGACGCGCACGTCGTGCGGCGGCTCGCCGAGCACGTCCTCGAGGAAGTCGAGGTTGGGCTGGAGGTCATAGACGGCGACGTCGTGCCCCGCCTTCAGCAGGTCGCGCACGACGTACGCGCCGACGAAGCCCGTGCCTCCGGTGACCACGTAACGCATCGAGGCCTCCCGTCCTGTTAGCTGGGCGCGGCGGCAGCCTCGACGGCTGCGGGCGGCGGGGCCGGCCGGCCCTCGCGGAAGCGCGGCGCGACCTCCGTCGCAAACAGCTCGAGCGAGCGCTGGACCTGGTCGAAGGGCACGCCGGGGATGGTGAAGCGGCCGAAGATGTGCTCGACGCCCTGATCGCGCAGCGCCTGCACCTGCCGGGCGACCGTGTCCGGCGAGCCGAAGAGCTGCGGCACGTCGGTGCGCGCGGCCTCGCCGCTGGCCAGCTCGCGCTGCTGCCAGCGCTGCACCCAGTGCTCGTAGCCCTCGGGCACTTTGCCGTCGCGCCCGATCGGCGATCCGACCTGGCGCAGCACCCGCAGGCTCCACGAGGCATCGACACGCTCGAGTTCGGCGTGCGCGGCCTCGTCGCTCTCGGCGACGAAGACGTTCTGCAGGCAGGGCAGGTCGTGGCCCGCGGGGTCGCGGCCGTGCGCGCGCATCCGCTCGCGCCAGTGCGCGATCACCTCGGGCGCGCGGCCGAGCACGTCGGTCGGGCCGCCGACGATCACGGGCAGCCCTCGGCTCGCCGCGAGGTCGATGCTCGCCGGGGTGGTGCTGACGGCCTGGTAGAGCGGCGGGTGCGGCTGCTGCAATGGTTTCGGGTAGACCGTGATCGCGTCCTCGGCGGCGATCCGCACGTGCTCGCCCTCGTAGACCAGCGGCTCCTCGGTCCAGGCGCGCACCATCACGTCGAGGCTCTCGACGAAACGGGCGCGCGCCTCGTCGATGTCGACACCGAGGCCCGCGAACTCCCGTTGCTGGTAGCCGATGCCGACGCCCACATCGAGGCGCCCGCCGCTGAGGTGGTCGACGATCGCGACCTGCTCGGCGACACGCACGGGGTTGTGCAGCGGCAGCACGATCACCGCCGTGCCGATGCGGATACGCTCCGTCCTCGCGGCGATGTGGGCTGCCATCACCATCGTGTCGGCGAGGATGCCGTGGCGCGAGAAGTGATGCTCGCCGAGCCAGAAGCTGTCGAGGCCGAGGCGGTCGGACTGCACGGCGAGCTCGACCAGCTGCTCGAGCACCTCGCCGTGGCTCTCGCTCTCGTGCCAGGAGCCGAAGCTGAAGCCGCCGAACCGCATCCGCGCCTCCCCGTCGTGTCTTGCCGCCCGCGATGATACTCCGAGCCCTCGGTCGGGGCGGAGTGGCATTGCACGGCGCGGCGCGCGACCTGTCAGAATGCGCCCGGCGAAGAGGAGACGGCGATGGCGACGTACTTCCTGCTGCTGACGATGACGCCCGAGGGGCGAGCGGCCTCGCTGGAGGATCCCGAGCGGCTGCTGCGCATCGAGGCGGAGATCCAGGCGGAAGGCGTCGCCACGCTCGGCCTCTACGGCGTGCTCGGGGAGTACGACTTCGTAAGCGTCGTCGAGGCCACCGACAACGAGGCGGTCGCGAACTTCTCGCTCGAGTTGGGCGTGCGCGCCGGCGCGCACATCACGACAATGCCGGCGATCCCGATCGGACGCTTCGAGCGGCACGAGCCGCGCGGCCCCGGCTCCGGCTCGACCGGCATCGAGCTGGAGCTGCCCGAGGCCGTCACGCAGTTCGGCGAGGGCAGCGGCTCCGGAGGGGCCGCGCCCGTCTAGCCTCGTCCGGCGCGGTCGCCTGCCTCGCCGCTAGCCGCCGACAAGGGGCAGCGACAGCTCGTCCTTGGACCAGGGGCTGCCGCCGCCGACGAGCAGCTCGTTCAGCTCACGGTCGTAGAAGAACTCGCTCTCGCCGAAGGCCGGCTCGAGCTCGTCGAGCCAGCTCGCGGTCTCGCTGTAGCGGGCGAAGAAGGGGCGGCCGACCCAGTCCGGGTTGCGGCCCTGCAGCATGCGCAGCACCATCACGCGCTCGCCCGCGGCCTCGGTGACGCCGAGCACCTGCACCTTGCCCGGCGTGGCCGACATGCTCGGCCCGCGCACGGTGCGGGCGACGCCGCTGACCTTCGAGTAGGCCTCGCGGAAGATCTCCCAGCAGCGCCAGAGCGGCAGCTCGAAGTAGCGCTTCGCCCCGGTGTCGCGCGCGACGAACAGGTAGTAGGGGATGCAGCCTGTCTGGGCCTGCAGCCGCCACATCCGGGCGAGCGCGTCCGGGTCGTCGTTGATGTGCCGCAGCAGCGGCGTCTGCGTGCGGATCTGGGTCCCGGTCTCGCGCAGCACGCGGATCGCCTCGAGGGCGGGCGGCGCCTCGACCTCCACCGGGTGGTTGAAGTGCGACATCATCGCCAGCTGGCGGCCGGAGGCGACCACCTTGCGGAACAGCTCCAGCAGCTCCTCGGCGTCGTCATCGGAGATCAGGCGGTGCGGCCAGTAGGCGAGCGCCTTTGAGCCGATGCGAATCGTCGAGATGTTGGGGGCGCGGCCGGGCTCGAGCAGCGGCTCGATGTAGCCGCGCAGGATGCGCGTCTTCATGATCAGCGGGTCGCCGCCGGTGAAGAGGATGTCGCTGATCTCGGGATGCTCCTCGACGTAGTCGCGCAGCAACTCGCCCTCGCGCATCGCGAACTTGAGGCCCTCCATGCCGACGAACTGCGGCCAGCGGAAGCAGAACGTGCAGTAGGCGTGGCAGGTCTGCCCCTGGCTGGGGAAGAACAGCACCGTCTCGCGGTACTTGTGCTGCATGCCCTGCAACGGCTTCCCGTTGAGCATCGGCACGTTGTGCTCCATCTGCCCTGCGGGGTGCGGGTTGAGGGTCAGCCGGATCTCGTTCGCCGCGGCGCGGATCTCGGCGTTGTCGGCGCCGCTCGCGAGCAGCGCGGCCATCTGCTCGTAGTGCTCCGGGTCGAGCATGTCGCGCTGCGGGAAGGTCAGCCGGAACATCGGGTCCTCGGGCACGCGGTCCCAGTCGATCAGGTGGTCCATCACGTAGCGGTTGGACTTGAACGGCAGCACCTGGGCGACGACGCGGATGTCCTGCCGCAGCTCCTCGGAGATGCCCTGGATCTGGGGCACCTTCTCGAAGTTGCGGATGTTGATCGCCTCGTACGGCTCCTCGAGGATTTCCGCGGCCGAGCCGTTGCCGGGCAGGATGCTCGAAAGCTGGGTTGGGGATTCGATAGCCACTGCGGCCTCCTCTGTCGCTGCACGTGCGGCGGGGACGCCGCACGGCGTGCTGCCTTGGCGATGCCGGAACGACCGGGGCGCCTGCGGCGCGTTCTGCGCCGGCAGGCCGGTGGGGGCCGCCCCAAGTACGCCTGCGGGGTTAGCTGACGGGTTCGGCGCTCGGGTCGCCTACCGAGGGCGTCCGAGGCCGCTCCGGGCCTCGCCGCCGCCGGATTCACCCCATTGCGGTGGTTCCCCCGCCCCCGTCCATCCGCGAACGAGGTTCGGCTGCGTCGCGGGAACCCGCCGGGTCCCTGCAACTCCAATACAACAGGGCCGCCGCCCGCCCGTCAAGCGCTCATGGCCGGAAGGTGTCTCGACCCGGAAGTAACGGGTTTCCAGAACCTTCTGTCGCCCGCTGCTCCCACGGCTTGGGCGCGCTCCACAGGAGGCGGCGCCTTACGAGTCGACGAGCTCGAAGTACCGCTCGCGGCTCAATCCCGCTGTTCGGATGTTGTTCCGGATGATCGAAACGGCGACCGATCGATGCTTCGGGATGACGATCGGCCTGACGACGCCCTCCCGCGTCATCACGATGTGGGATCCGGAAGTGCGCTCTTCCGCGAATCCGCATGCTTCGAAGACCCGCTCAGGCGAGCAGCCTCGTTACCTACCCGCCAGGCGGCGGTTCGACCGCTTCCGCGGCGCGAACACGCCATCTGACATAGAGCCCGAGGGTGACCGCGACGAGCGCCACGAGCAGGGCGGAGGCAGCCTGAGTGAAGAGCAGTCCGCTGCCGAGTTGGACCCACCACATCCATGCGAGCCAGACCAGCGCGAAGGCCACGATGGCGGCCAGGCCCGCCGGACGCCAGTATCGAGACGGCTGCCGCGAGGCTCCCACGATCACCCCGGCGGCCAGCAGCAGGGCGACCGCCGCCACGACCGGGGTCGGATCGAGATTCAGGATGCCGCCGGAGGAGACAAAGGGTCCGTCCGGATGCGGGGTCCAACTGACCACCCCGAAACCGGCGAGCGCCGCTCCCGTGAGGAGCAGACTGAGGATGGCTAGCGCGTAGCGCAGCAGCTCCCTCGTCCTGTCGTGGCCGCCCGTCATCCCAAGCAGGAGGAACGGGAAGGCGATGAACCACACTGGGGAGACGAACGCGAGCCAGACCACGCCGAGCACGATGAGTGCGTCGACAGACGTGAGCTCGGCCAGCCAGATCCACCCCACTCCCACCGCAACGGGCAACACCCACAGCACCGCTACCGGTACGGTGGCCACGATCCCGGCTGGAAGCGCCCAGAGCCGGCTCATCCGGGCATCCGCGATCAGGAGCCCGACTACGACGGCGGACGCCGCCATGGCCAGAGCGAGCGTCCAGAAGCCGAGGCTCTCCGTGAGCGCCCGCGCTCGACCGGGCCGCGAGAAGTCCGTCGGCCGGCGGCTCCATTCCTCCTGAGCCGGCCACTCCTCAGGCGTCCACTTCCCGTCCGGCGTTCCAATCACCACACCCTGGATTCCCATCCCGACGATCACGTTCCCCGTCGCGGCATCGAAGCTGATGCCGTGGGGCCTCGTAGTGAGGTGGCGGTCTCCGAGATGCCGGGTATCCCGTTCCTGCAGCCAGAGATTCGCTTGCTCGCTGAGGAAGGCAGTCGAGTAGACCACGTTCCCCTCATGCACGATGTCCGTTCCCTCGATCGCGAATGTGCCACGCGGCGTCTCCACCGCTTGCCCCTCGAAACGCACCCCCTCCTCGGTCGGCGGCGGCTGGGAAGCGATGCTGGTCAGGGCGATCAGGCCCGCGACGACCACCACGAGCCGACGCCGCAGGTCGGCCCCGGGCGGTCGCCGCCACACCCAGAGGGCGAGCGCCAGGCCAGGCGGAATCACGATTGAGTCGGTGGCGTCGAGCGGGGACTGCGTGGACCCCCCGTTCAGCACGGAGAGCGCGTCGACGATCGGCTCGTGCACGCCGGCGAATGTGTTGAAGGCTGCGTACAGCACGGGTAGGCCGCCGTACGCCACTGCGAACGCGAGCCGCCCTCCTCGGGGGCTGTCCCGCACCAACAGCGAAAGGAGGAACGCGAACAACGGCGATGCGACCACGACGAAGGCGAGGTCGCTGAGCTTCCCCGTGGCCCACGCCTCGGGCCACAGCGGCTTGAGGGCGAGGTCGTTCAGCAGGAAGAGGGCGAGCGAGGCGAGCGTCACCGGATGCGTGAGGGCGGCTGCGCACCGCTGCCGGAAGCCCGCGTCAACGTCCACTTCGCGCCTCCGTTCCGGGCAGTATGAGCGATCGCGGAGGTTCGGCGAGTGGTGAATGTCGTGCTACCGTCCCGCCATGCCCGAATGGCCCTTCGAGCCGCCGCTCAGCCCGATGGAGGCGCGCGTCCGCGAGCGCATGCCGGAACCGCCCGGCTGGGCCTACGAGCCCAAGTGGGACGGCTTCCGCGCCCTCGCCTGGTCCGGCGGCGCGTCGTACGAGGCGCGCCTCGACAGCCGCAACCGGAAACCGCTGCTGCGCTACTTCCCGGAGCTGACGCCAGCCCTCGAGGCGCTGCCCTCCGGCACCGTCGTCGATGCCGAGGTGCTGGTGGTGATCGGCGACGCGAGCGACTTCGACGCGCTGCAGCAACGCATCCACCCCGCCGCCTCGCGCATCGAGCGGCTCTCCGGAGAGACGCCCGCCAGCCTCGTCGCCTTCGACCTGCTGGCCCAGGAGGGCGAGGACCTGCGCGACCGACCCTTCGCCGAGCGGCGGGAGCGGCTCGCCGTGCTGCTCGGCGGCCTCGGCGAGCCGTGGCGGCTCACGCCCTCGACCGAGGATCTCGGGACGGCGCACCGCTGGTTCGAGGAGTTCGAGGCAGCGGGCTGCGACGGCATCGTCGCGAAGCGCCTCGACGGGCGCTACGTCGAGGGCAAGCGCGAGCTGCTGAAGATCAAGCGCCGCCGCAGCGTCGACGCCGTGGTCGGCGGCTACCGGCTGCACAAGCAGGGCGACCGCCTCGGCTCCTTGCTGCTCGGCCTCTACGACGAGGCCGGCGCGATGCACTTCGTCGGTCACACCTCGGGGTTCCCAGACGAGCAGCGGATCGCGCTGCTGGGGGAGCTCTCGGCGCTGGCCGCCGAGGACAGCTTCGGCGAGGAGGCGCGCCGCCCCGGCGCGGAGAGCCGCTGGAGCGGCGGCCGTGACACCTCGTGGACGCCCGTGCGGCCGGAGGTGGTCGTGCAGGTCAGCTACGACCAGATCAGCGGCGGGCGGTTCCGCCACGCCACCCGCTTCGAGCGCTTCCGCCCCGACAAGGACCCGGCCGAGTGCACCCTCGAGCAGATCGAGCGCGACGAGGGCCTGCGCTTCCACCATCCTCCCGTCTACTTCTGCACGAAGTGCTACGACGAGGACGCGGAGCTCGCCTTCGCCGATGTGAGCGGACGCGGCACCGTCTACAGCTACTACATCCACGAGGACTCCGACATCCGCGCCTTCGGCGAGAAGACGCCCTACCCCGTGGTGATGGTCGAGCTCGAGGAGCAGGCGGGGCTGTTCGTGCTGGCGAACCTGCTCGACTGCGACTACGGCCAGATCGCGGCCGGGATGCCGGTCGAGGTCGTCTTCGAGCGGGCGAGCGAGGAGATCGTGTTCCCGCAGTTCCGTCCCGCGCGTGAAGGCTCGGCGGGGTAGCGCCATGGCGATCGAGTTCGCACCCGGCAAGCGTCCCTGCTTCATCGGCGTCGGCTATAGCCCCTGCCACCGCTACGCCCCTCGTTCGCTCGGCAGCATCGCCTACGAGGCGGTGACGAACGCGGTGGCGGACGCCGGCATCGAGCTGTCACAGATCGACGGCGTCTCGGTCTACCCGAACCCGCTGGGGGTCAACCGCGGGATCGTCGGCCACGACGTCATCCCCGCGACCTACATGATGCGGATGCTCGGCCTCCCGAACGTGCGTTGGTTCAACCAGACGAATTGGTCGATGATCGCCGTCAGCGTGATCGAGGCGGCGAACGCGCTCGCCACCGGCGCCTGCGACTACGCCCTTGTCTACCGCGCACTCCACCACCCCGCCGGCGTCCGCTATCACGACAATCCGGCGACGACCGCCGGAGGCGAGAACCAGTTCACCGTCCCCTACGGCCACGGCGGCGGCGGGCCGCGCCAGGCGCTGCACTTCCAGCGCTACCTCGAGAAGTACGGCGCGCCTCGCGAGGCGCTTGCCGACGCCGTGCTCAACGCCCATAAGAACGCCCAACTCAACGAGAACGCGGCCTGGTACGGGCGCGAGATCACGCGCGACGACTACCTCAACGCCCGCATCATCTCCTGGCCGATGAGCCTCTTCGACTACGACATGCCCGTCGACGGCGCCGGCGCCGTGATCATGACCACCGAGGACCGTGCACGCGGGACGCCCCACCCCGGCGGCTACATCGCCGGCTACGCGATGACCCCGCACAACCTCGAGCGGGGCGGGATCATCGAGTCGCTTGAGGATCTCTACGAAATGGACGGGCTGCACGCGGAGAACCTCTATCGCAGCGCCGGCCTCGGCCCCGAGGACGTCGATGTCCTGCACCTCTACGACGGTTTCAGCCCGATGATGTGGACGCGGATGGAGACCTTCCGCTTCTGCGGCGAGGGCGAGGCCCCTGCCTGGGCGACAGCCGAGCGCCTGGCGCTGGACGGAGAACAGCCCTTCAACACGTCGGGCGGCAACCTCGGCGAGGGACGCCTGCACGGCATGGCCCACGTCGCGGAGACGGCTCGCCAGATGATGGGCACCGCCGGTCCTCGCCAGATCGACGGTGCCGAGGTCGCGCTCTGCGAGGTCGGGCCGTTCGCGATGGGGGCAAGCTTCGTCTGCACCCGCGAGTAGCGGAGGAGGGTCGGCCGTGTCCGGACCGCTGAGCGGCATCACCGTGATCGAGGCCGCCAACTGGCTGGCCGCGCCGAGCGCCGGCGCGCTGATGGCCGACCTCGGCGCGGACGTTGTGAAGGTGGAGCCGCCGGGCGGAGACCCCTTCCGCGCCTACGACCTGCGCGCGAGCGGCTACGACCACGACTTCGCGCTCAACTACGCCTTCGAGCTCGACAACCGCGGCAAACGATCGATCACCGTCGACCTTACGAGGGAGGACGGCCCCGGCCTCGTGCGCCGGCTCTGCGAGCGCGCGGACGTCTTCCTCACCAACCTCACGCAGCCCCGGCGCGAACGCTACGGACTCACCGAGGAGGCGTTACGAGCCGTGCGCCCCTCGATTATCTACGCCTCGCTCACCGGGTACGGGACGCGGGGTCCGGACGCGGAGCGTGCGGGCTTCGACTACTCGGCGTTCTGGGCGCGCTCCGGGGTGATGGCGGCGCTGCAGCAGCCTCCCGGCTCTCCGCCGCCGCTCAACCGACCGGGCCAGGGCGACCACATGACGAGCGTCAACCTGCTCGCCGCCGTGCTCGCCGCCCTCAGGCTTCGCGACCAGAGCGGCGAGGGGCAGTACGTGGAGGTCACCCTCCACGGCTCCGGCATGTGGACTGTCGGTACGGACTTCTCCGCAGCGCTCGTGTCCGGCAAGGCTGCCCCGCGGCACGAGCGCGAGGCGCCGGCGAACCCGATCTGGAACTCGTACCAGACGAAGGACGGGCGCTGGATCGTGCTGGTGATGCTGCAACCGGACCGCTACTGGGACCGGTTCTGCGCCGCGATCGACCGGCCCGGACTGGCGCTGGACGAGCGCACGGCCGCGGAGCGCTTCGCCGCGGAGGGCCGCGAGCTGGCCGCGGCGATCGCGGAGGCCTTCGCCGAGCACGACCTCGCCTACTGGTCGGGCCGCCTCGACGAGCACGGGGTGATCTGGGCGCCGGCCGCAGAGCTGCCCGAGGTGATCGCCGACCCGCAGGTGCGGGAGTACGGCTGGATCCGCGAGGTGGAGCATCCCGAGGCCGGCGCGTACGAGACGCTCGCCACCCCGTTCCAGATCCGCTCCGCCGAGCTCGGACCGCGCGGACCGGCCCCGGCCGCGGGGCAACACACGCACGAGTGCTGAGCGAGTTCGGCATCGAGGCGGACGAGCGGGCGCGGCTCGCGGAGCGCGGCGTCTTCGGCTAACGCGTCGCCGGCTGTCCCGCCTCGTGGGTCGGGTAGACTGCTGCCCTCGATCGAGCGTCCCGAGCGGGGGTTCGGGTCGAGGCGGAGGGACGGGTCGGCGTGGACAAGGGAACGAAGGTGATCGCCGCCGGGGCGGTCGAGGTCGCCATGAGCTATCGGGGAGAGATCCCGGGCGACGGCGGGCTGTGCATTCAGATCTACGCGGATGTCGATGGCCGGGACACCGAGCTGCTGCGCTTCGACTGCTTCCGCGAGGCGCCGCACTACCACTACGGGCCGGAGCTGGGGAACGAGCGCCTGATGCTGGACGCGACGGCGGCCGGCGATCCCCTCGACTGGGTGCTGGAGCGCTTCGAGCGCGGCCGCCTGCGACCGATGATCGAGCGCGCCGGCTATCCGAACGTCGCGGCGTCGCTGGATGACGACGCATTCCAGGCGGCGTTGCCGGGAGTCGGCGACGAAGCGCGAGCGATCGTCGCGCAGCACACGTCGTAGCCGCGCTGTTTGGCGACCCTTGCGAAGGCGGGCTCGCCCCTCCCGTCACTCCCGGCTCGCGTCCCCGTCATTCCGGCGAAAGCCGGAATCCAGGCGAGCGGCGCGCAGCGCCCGCTCGTCCGGCGCACACGAGGGCAAGTGGCCCCGACGGCGCACGAACCTTCCGAGGCAGCAGTCGGGCGTGGCGAGCCCCCTCACCCCCACCCTCTCCCCCAGGAGAGGGGGCCGGAGGGAGGCTCCCCCTTCCCGTCATTCCAGCTCCTCGCTCCCCGTCACCCCGGCCCCCTCCCGTCATTCCGGCGAACGCCGGAATCCAGGCGCGCCCACCCAGCGCCGAGCCCCCGACAGTGCCGACGGCGCAACAGGCCCCGCTGACGCAACGTGGCCCGGAGGCGCCCTCTGGAGTCTCGTTGCGCCATCGGGCTTTTTGGGGGAGCGCGAGAGTCCTCCCCCTCACCCCCGCCCTATTCCCGGGGAGAGGGGGCCGGAGGGCGCCGGGCGATCTCCGCGAGGGCCGATCAGCCGCTGAACAGCACCGGATTCCCGCCCGAGGCGATCGCCTCGGTGCGGCGTCGGATCTGCTCGATCGCTCGCTCCGCCTGGGTGAGGACGTAGAAGCGCTCCTCGCGGATCGCCTCGCAGACCAGCTCCGCGATCTGCTCGGGCGTGCGGTACTCGCCCTCGGGCTCCGCCTGCCGGTCGCGCATGCGCGCCTCGTAGCGCGCGCGCTCCAGCGCCAGCCGCTCCTCGTCGCCGGGCTCGCGGTACTCCTCGGGGCGCAGTGCTTGTCGTCGTCGCGTTGGCGCGAGGTGAACAGCGAGACGATGAAGATGAAGTAGACCCACGCCCAGGGATTGCCGAAGTGTCCGAACACGAGGGCGATCGAGAGCGAGGCGAACCCCTCTCCCATGTAGTTGAAGTGGCGGGCCACACCCCAGTAACCGCTGTACAGGATCTTGCGCTCGCCGACCTCGATGTACTTCGGCTCGATGATGCCGAGGAACTTGCGGTCGGGGAACCGCTTGAACATGTACTTCTGCATGTTCGCGCCGCGCGAGATGCTCCACCCGAACAGGAACAGCATGGGCGTCCCGATGAGCCAGACGTACGTCCACGGCGCCGAGAACCCGGGGTCCGGGTGTGCGGCCATGCCCCACAGCGGGAGGATGAACAGCCATCCGTAGATCACGAGGCCGCCCCAGAACAGCATGAAGCCGAGCCGCTCGTGGATCAGGTCGTAGGTGTACAGCTGGACGCGCTCGAACACGAAGTAGTCGAGGATGTAGAACGTGAAGAACGCCGCGTACAGGAACACTCCGGGGTTGGCGTTGTCGCCGAACCGGTCGTAGTGGTACGCGGCCCCGGACAGCGCGTTGAGCGACAGCATCGCCCCGCCGACGACGTAGAACCACATCTTGATGTCGAAGCGGTCCTTGAACAGCGAGATCTCCCGCACCCGCCCGGTCCACAGCTCCGCGAGAGGGCCTTTCGTACTGTCGCCCTTCGGCTGGCTGAACACGGCCACGAGCGCGAAGATGAGCGTGAAGACCGTCCCGCCGGCCACGGAGTAGACCGACGCCCGGTAGAACCACTCGCGCGGCATCCCGGTGACCTCCGTGGCCCACACGATGAGCACGATGACGAACACCAGGAGACCGTTCAGCCGGTAGTTGCGGGGTTGGCCGGTCGCCTCGTCGATGACGTAGCCGGGCACCCGCCTCGCCGGCAGGATGATCTGCAACACGGCGAATACGGCGAAGACGATGAGCGGGGTGAAGAATCCCCAGACCGCCTCAGTCCCGGAAAGCTCGAAGAGATGTTCGATGCCGAGCCATTCGACCATGGGACACCCCCTTCCCTACTGACGCGGCCATTATGGGGACGGGCGTGGAAGGCGGTCAATGACTGTCCATCCCTGTTGAGTATCTTTGGTATGCTCGCCGCGACCGCCACGAGGGGAGGTTCGCCATGACCACGCGCCAACTGCCCACCGAAGAGGAAGTGCTCGGCTACTTCGAATCGCTCAGCAATTGGGGACGCTGGGGCGACGACGACCAGCTCGGCACGCTCAACCTCGTCACGCCGGAGAAGCGCAGGCAGGCCGCGGCGCTCGTGAAGGACGGCCTGAGCATCGGCTGCGCGCGCCCCGTCAGCACCCAGTACGCGCTCGATCAGCCGATAACGCCCGTCCACTTCATGGTCGACACCGGCGAGGAGTATTGCCTCGACGACGAGAAAGAATGGACGACCCAGACCTCCGCCGACTACTTCGGCATGGCCATCCACGGTCCCGGCCAGACTCACCTGGACGCGCTCTGCCACCAGTTCTGGCAGGGGAAGATGTACAACGGGCGCCCCTCCAGCCTCATCTCGTCGAGCGGGAAAGCGGCGTTCGGCGCGGTCGACGGCATGAAGGACGGACTCGTGACCAAGGGCGTGCTCCTCGACCTCGCGAAGATGCGCGACGTCCTCTGGTACGAGCCCGGCGAGGCCGCCTACGTGGACGACCTCGAGGCGGCGGAGAAGGCGCAGGGCGTGCGCGTCGAGGAGGGCGATGCGCTCCTGCTCCGGTTCGGCTGGTCGAGGCGCCGCTACATGCTCGGCCCCGTGCCGCGCGAGGGCGGACGCGCCGGCCTGCACGCCTCCTGCCTGCCCTGGCTCCACGAGCGCGGTATCTCCGTCCTCGCGTGCGACAGCGCGCAGGAGGTGCGCCCCACCGGCTACGACCGCTTCTTCGGCCCCATCCACTCGGTCGGGCAGGTCGCGATGGGCCTCTGGCTCGTGGACAACGCCGACTTCGACGCGCTCGCCGAGGCGTGCGCGCAGACGGGGCGCTACGAGTTCATGTTCACCGTCGCGCCGATGAACTTCCCGCTGGCGACCGGCTCGCCCCTGAACCCGATTGCCGTCCTCTAGCATGAACCTGTCATGCTGAGCGGAGCGCGCTAGCCTATGGAAGCCATCACGACGGCGCTCGGCTACCTGCTCGACCCCGTCTACTGGGCCGTGCTCCTCAGCGTCGTCGCGCTCGCCGCCCTTGCGAGCGCCATCCCCGGCATGAACGCCTTCCTCGTGATGGCGCTCGCCTTCCCCTTCATCCTCTTCGAGGTCAGGGAACCCGCCATCGGACTCGTCGCCCTCGCGACCATCAGCGGCGTCAGCAACACGCTCGACTCCGTGCCCGCCATCCTCATCGGGCAGCCGAGCGCCGCGACGCAGGTGACGTTCCTGGAGGGGCACCAGCTCGCCCGGCGGGGGCGGGCCGCGCACACGCTTGGCGCGGTCTACGCCGTCTCCGCGCTGGGCGGCATCGTCGGAGCGGCGCTGCTCACCATCGCCATCCCCGTCGCACGCCCGTTCGTGCTGCGGTTCGGCTTCCCGGAGATAGCGGCGACCGGCATGGTCGGCATCGCCATGGTCCATCGTGCTGAGCCGGGGCGCGATGGTGCGCGGCCTCATCTCCGCCCTCGTGGGGATGCTGCTCGGCATGATCGGCACGATGGGCAGGCTCACGGTGGACCCGTTCGTGAGCATGCCGCTCGTGCCGTTCATCATCGGCCTGTTCGCGCTGCCGGAGCTCGTCGACCTGATGATGAGCCGCCGTCCGGTAGCGGCGGAGGGCGCGACCTTCGGCAGAAGCGAGGTCCTGCGCGGCGTGGGCTACGGCATCTCCCGGTGGAAGATGACGGTGCGGCAGTCCGCCTTCGGCGTCTTCCTGGGAGCGATCCCGGGCGTCGGCTCCGCCGTGGTGGACTGGCTCGCGTACGCGTTCGGCATCATCCTCACGAAGGACCGCTCGGAGTTCGGCAAGGGCTCGCTGGACGGCGTGCTCTTCGCCGAGTCAGCGCAGAACGCGAAGGAGGCGGGCGCGGCGCTCCCCACGCTGGCGCTCGGCGTCCCCGGCGCGCCGACGTGGGCGCTCGTCGTGGTGGCCATGATCCCCTATGGCGTCGCGCCGGGCCCCGAGATGCTCGGGACGCACGCGCACATCACCATTCTCCTCGTCATCACGCTGGCGCTCGCGAACCTCATCATCTCCGGCATCGGCGTGGGTGTCACCGGCTTCCTCGCGCGCCTCACCGCCGTCCCTTATCCCATCATCGGCGCGGTCGTCATCCCCATCGCGCTGCTCTCCACCTTCGTGGACACGACGAGCTGGCGCGGCATCCAGATCGCCCTCGGCGTCGGCGCGATGGGGCTCGTGATGAAGCGCTACAACTGGCC
Organism: Dehalococcoidia bacterium; assembly: GCA_965220655.1. Classification (GTDB taxonomy): domain Bacteria; phylum Chloroflexota; class Dehalococcoidia; order Lucifugimonadales; family Australimonadaceae; genus Bin16. Next base: position 20,301 of record CBDCQO010000012.1, read on the forward strand.
AAGGCCGCCCATGATCCTCGGCTTCATCCTCGTCGACGTCATCGAGCGCAACCACTTCAACGCGGTCAGCATCCACGGCTACCCCGGCTCGCTCACCCGCCCCATCACCATCGTCATCCTGCTCATCGCGATCAGCGTCGCTGCGGTGCTCCTACGCTCCGTCAGACGCATGGAGCGCGAAACGGAGATTGCCGTTGAGGAGACCGGCGGCGAAAGTACTCCAGCCCGTGGGTGGAAGGAGCGCCTCCTCCACCCGGACGTCATCATCCCGGTCGTGGTCATGGCGGGGATGGCCCTGCTGCTGTCGGACCAGCTGCAGAACCCCGTGCAGGACCGCTGGCGGTTCACCACCTACCCGTTCTGGCTGCCGGTCATCGCGCTGGGGCTGCTCGCGTTCGAACTGTACCGGGGGCTCCGTGGGCGGCCGCACGCCTCCACCATCATGGACCTCGGTCTCGTCAGCGGAAACGCCGAGGGCGCGCGGGAAGCGGCGTACCGGATGCTGGGTCTGTTCGCCCTCTTCCTGCTGATCGGCACGACCGTCGGGCTCAGGTGGGGGGCGCTCGCGTTCGCGCTCGCCGGGCCGATCGTGCTGCTGCGCGGGTACGGGCGGTTCCTCATGGCGCTCATCGCCGCCGCGGTCGTCGGCATATTCATCAAGGTGTTCCTGGACAACATCCTCTTCGTCATCTACCCGGAGCCGTTCATCCGCAACTGGTTCACGGGAGGCTAGACGCTCCGCAACTCCGACAGCGCGTCGGAGAGGTCGTCCGGCAGCGGCGATTCGAACGTCTTACGCTCCGTTTCCGCCGGAGGCATCGCTATCTCCAGCCGCGCGGCGTGCAGGAAGTGACGGGGCACGAGCGGCGAGCGCCTGCCGTACACCGGGTCGCCCACGAGCGGGTGGCCGATCGAGGCGAGATGTACTCGTATCTGGTGCGTGCGGCCGGTGATCGGATGCGCCTCCACCAGCGTGAACCTGCCGTACGGTCCGTCGAAGCGTTCGACGACCTGATACTGCGTAAGAGCAGCCCGCCCTCCCTCGACGACCGCCATCTTCTTGCGCTGCTTCGGATGCCTGCTGATGGGCGCGTCGATCTCGCCCGTAGCATCGCGTACCGCGCCTGTCGTCAACGCGACGTAAGACTTGTCGACGCTGCGCTCCTTCATCTGGCGCGAGAGGCTGCGGTGCGCCACGTCCGTCTTCGCCACGACGATGAGACCGGACGTGTCCTTGTCCAGCCGGTGCACGATGCCGGGGCGCTCCACCCCGCCGATACCCGGCAGGTCCGGCACGAGCGCCAGCAGCGCGTTCACGAGCGTGCCGTCCGGGTGTCCCGGCGCGGGGTGCACCGTGAGCCCCGCAGGCTTGTCCACCACGATGAGCTGGTCGTCCTCGTAGACGATGCCGACGGGGATATCCTGCGGTGCGAGGTCGAGCGGCGACGGCGGCGGCACAACGACCACAACCACGTCGCCGCCGCGTACGGCCGCCGACGGCTTGGCGGGGCGTCCGTTGACGGTGACATGGCCCTCCCGTGCCAGCGCAGCCGCCCGCGATCGGCTGAACGACGGGTCCCGCGCCTGCACGAACGTGTCCACCCGCGAGCCGGTGTCGGTCTCGCTTGCGATGAAGCGCGCTTCCCTGGTCTGCATGGAGGCTAGTCGGCGTACTCCTCGTCGCCGGGGGTGCTCGTTGTGACGAGCGTGGGGCGGGGCGCCGGCCGGGTCAGGAGCAGCACGGCGCCGAAGATGATGATGCCGGTGACGATGGACGCGTCCGCGAGGTTGAAGATGTACCAGGGGCCGACGTCGATGAAGTCGGTGACGTGCCCCAGCCTGATGCGGTCGGCCAGGTTCCCGAACGCGCCCGCGAACATCAGGCCCAGGCTCGTCTGCACCCAGACGCCCGGCGTGCCCTGCGAGCGGTAGAACAGGACCAGCACGACGATGCCGAGGATGGAGGCGATGGTCAGCGGCATGTTGTTCCCGCCGAAGAGCCCGAACGCGCTCCCCGTGTTCGCGACGTGCGTGAAGCGGAAGAAACCCTCCTCCGGCCAGGACGAATACATCGGGAGGTAGAGCTCGATGCCTAATTTCGAGAACTGGTCCGCCGTGAACGCCAGCAGCGCGATCAGGATGACCAGCCCGTGCTTGTAGAGGAATGAGACCATCGCTCCCCAGTTTATCAGCAGGCGCTGGTAGAATCCCCGTATCCCCGGTGAAGGACGTACGACGATGGCGAACAACGGCACAGCGCCCCGAGTGATAGACCTGCGCAGCGACACGCTCACGAAGCCCACCGACGCGATGCGTCGCGCGATGGCCGAGGCAGAGGTCGGCGACGACGTTTACGGCGAGGACCCGACCGTCAACCGGCTGGAGGAGACCGCCGCGCGCCTCATGGGCAAGGAGGCCGGCCTCTACGTCACGAGCGGCACGATGGGCAACCTCGTCTCCGCGCTCTCGTGGTGCAACCGGGGCGACGAACTGGTCTGCGGCGTGGACGCGCACCTGCTCGTGAACGAGATGGGCGCCATCGCGACGTTCGGCGGCGTGCAGATGCGCGCGCTCCCCAACGACAAGCGCGGCCTGATGGACCCCAACGACGTCGAACTGATCGTGCCACCGGGGGGGTACTTCCCGCGCATGGCGCTGCTCACGCTGGAGAACACGAACAACCGGGGCAACGGCGCGGCGTACACGGTCGAGCAGATGCAGCCGCTGGTCGACGTGGCGCGTGCGAATGGCATGGCCGTGCACATGGACGGGGCGCGGATATGGAACGCGTCGGTCGCGCTCGGCGTGCCGCCGTCGGAGCTCGCGTCGGTCGCCGATTCGGTGACGTTCTGCCTCTCCAAGGGGCTCTCTGCACCGGTGGGGTCGGTCGTTACGGGCAGCAGGGAGTTCGTCGCGCGAGCACGCCGCATCCGCAAGATGGCGGGCGGCGGGCTGCGGCAGGCGGGCGTGCTGGCCGCCGCGGGGCTGGTCGCACTCGACACGATGGTTGACCGGCTCGCCGACGACCACGCGAACGCGAAGCGCCTCGCGGAGGGGCTTGCGCGCATCCCCGGCTTCCAGGTCGACCCCGACACCATCGAGACGAACATCGTCTACGCGGAGCTGGACGACGGCGACGGCCCCGGCACGTCCGCGCGGCTGAAGGAGCGCGGCGTCCTCGGCAACGGGCGCTTCAACTGGGTGCGCTTCGTTCCGCACTACGGCATCACCGCCGAGGACATCGACGAGGCGCTGGACGCCATCGAGAGCACGGTGAAGGCGGGCGTCTAGACCTCCGGTCAAGGTGGTCCGAACCATATCCCGAGGCTGCTGCGGGGCTGCGAGTCCTCGTCCGGCGGGGGCCGGTAGCCGAGGCCGAAGTGCGGCAAACGGCGGTCGTCGTCGAGGAAAGGCTCGGTGCCCGTCCAGATGCCGAGCGACGGCGGCACGAGGAAGGCGAGCGCGAGCGCGTCCGCCTTGTCGGGCGACGGCAGGCCCCGCTTCCGCATCTCCTTCTTCCCCTGCAGCCGCACCTGGCCGGAACTCGATACGTCGTAGCGCAGCGAGACCAGCTGTCCGGCGAGCTCCTCGTCGCGCGGCAGCGCCACCAGGCCGTCGTTGAGCAGCAGCCGCAGCTCCCAGAAGAACTCGGAGCGCATGTTGTAGAACCTCGTGCGGTGCGGCGCTTTCCCGCCGAAGTGCTTGCCGTAGACGGGCGCCCCGAGCTCCCGCAGCCGGTCCACGACGCCTCCGCCGACGCCGCCCTCGTCCACGAAGATGGCCTCCGCGCCCGTCTGCTCCACCGTCTGCAGGATCTCGTGGACCAGCCGCATCGTGTCCATCCCCTGGAACGAGCGCAGGCTCAGCACGCGCTGCCCCCGCCGCACGCAGATGGCAGACTTGTCGAAGCCGAACCGCGCCACGTCGACGCCGATGTAGACGGGCATGCCCGCGTCGGGGTCGTCGTCTGGCAGGGCTGTCATGTTGAGCGAAGTCGAAACATCTCTCGGGGAACGTTCGTCCTCAGCGGGGTCTGCACCCGAGAGGATTCTGCGCGCTAAAGCGCGGGGCTCCGCTGCGCTCCGCTCGGAATGACAATCGAGCAGAGCCTCCCACCGATCCATGGCGGCTTCGACGGCGTCGCGGCCCACGAGCGAGTCCTCCTGGGCGTCCGGGAACTGTGCAAGGACGGCGGAGATGTACGCGGGGTGGTCCTCCGACCAGTCGAGGGCGAGCTCCTCGACGTCGTCGGGCGTGATCATCCCGGGGACGCCGCCGTTCTCGCCGGTGAAGTTCGGTGTGTCATAGGCGGAGATGCGGATGCGGTGATAACGGGCGCGCTTCGAGTGGTGGGACTCGTAGAACTCGCCGTCGAGCGACATGGCGTTGCCCACGAGCAGCAACCGGTTGGGGTGCAGGCGCTTGATGGCGTCCATCTGGTCCTGAGGCATGGCGTGCGCCTCTGTGACGATGACGAGCAGTTCCGGGGAGTGGAACCCTTGGATGTTGCAGGCCTTGTTGGTGGAGAAGCCGATGGCGAAACGCTTGTCGTCGATGCGGTACTTCGACGTGAACATCTTCCCGCTGAGGCGGTCATCCCCGGCTGCGTGCGCCAGACGCATCTGCTGCCAGACGATCTCCTCGACCTGCCGCTGCGTCGGGCCCGTCACGAGGACGGTGGCCTCAGGGCGTGTCTCCAGCCACCAGAGCACGGCGCGTGCCGCGGCCCAGTCCTTGCCGGAGCCGTTCGCACCGACGACGCTGACACGCCGGTGCTCCACGACCGCCTCGAACATCTCGACCTGCTTCGAGTATGGCATCCCCGCCTCGCCGAGGACGTCCGTCACGAACCCGACGGGGTCGTTCCTGTACCGCGTGAAGTCTTCTGCCACGGGTCCACCTTCTCCACCCGGATAACGCCCGTCCCGCTTTCGCGGGATCGCAGGGGTGCCGGTTAACACAGAAAGCCCCCTCGCTCTCTCGCTGAGGGGGCAGCGGTCTTCCTGCGGCTCGTCCGCCAGGGTCAAGTGCGCGCTCTGTTACCGCGCCCTACCATCGTGCGGCATGGCCGGACGTTCGCGCAAGGGGCGCGTGTCACAGTGATGACGGGAGTAGGCCGGATTGCCGAGTCTGGTTACGGTACGAACTTGAGCTTGACGCCGGAGGCGGCAGACATCTTCGCAAGCGTATCAAGCCGGGGGTTTCGACGGCCTGACAAGGCGCGTGAGAGGGCCACGCGGTCCAAATTGGCCTTTGCTGCCAATCTGGACACACCCCCTTGCGCCTCGGCGACGTTGCGGAACGCCTTCATCAGCAGGCGAGGGTCGTCGCCCATCTCTTCGATCACCGCGTTCAGATAGGCAGCGATGTCTTCAGGGGTCTTGAGGTAGTCGCTGGCTCTATGTTCTCTCACTGGCATCTCGTTTCTCCCGGTTGTACTGATTCCAGAAGATCTGGGCATTGCGGACATCGGCGGACTGCCGCGCCTTCGTTCCTCCACCCAACAGGATCACCAGTACGTCCCCGTCGCGCCCATAGTAGACACGGTAGCCGGGGCCGAAGTCGAGGCGGAGTTCGGAAACGCCTTCCCCGACTCGCCTGTGATCGCCGAAGTTGCCAAGCTCGATGCGGTCGATACGTGCTTGAACCCGGGCCCGCACCTGGGCGCTTTGCCGTCGGAACCACCTATCGAAAGGACTCTGCCCTGCGTGCGTGACGTACTGGACTACTCTTGGCACAGCACCATTGTAGCCAATTGGCTACGGTGAATCAATGCCCAACCGCTTCTAGATTCCCGCCTTCGCGGGAATGACGGGGAAGCGAGGCACCTGCTTTCGCAGGAGCGACGGACGGAGACCCGCCGTTGCATCGGCGGCGGGGCGTAGTAGACTGCGCGCGCGGCGGCAGCCGTCGCATGAGTACGAACGGGGGAGGCGCGACATGCCCGTTATAGACGCAGACACCCACATCGACGAACCGGAAGAGGCGTGGCAGTACATGGAGGGCGCGGCGGCGCGGTTCCGCCCCGTGACCATCTCTCCGCCCGAGGGCGTGGTCCCCGGCGGGATGGACGCCTCGGCGAGCAGGTGGTGGCTCGTGGACGGCAGGCTCCGCCAGCGGATGATCCGCAACGACGAGCTGACCGGCACGACGCTCAACTCGCGCGAGCTGCTGGACGTGAACGAGCGGCTGCAGCACATGGACGAGCGCGGGGTCGACATGCACGTCATCTACCCCACGTTCTTCCTCTCCTACATCACCGGCAATCCGGAGGCGGAGCGCGCGCTGGTCGACAGCTGGAGCCGCTACGTCTCCAGCAAGTGCGCCCCGACCGAGGGCCGGCTGCGGTGGGTCGCGGTCCCGCCGCTGCTGGACATGGACGCTGCGGTGAGCTACCTGCGCTGGGCGAAGGAGAACGGCGCGGTGGGCGTGTTCAAGCGCGGTCTGGAGCACGGCAGGCGCGTGAGCGACCCGTACTTCTTCCCGCTGTACGAGGAGGCGAGCGCGCTGGACATGCCGATCTGCATCCACACGGGCAGCGGCAACCCGACCGAGGCGCGGCTGGGCCACGGCGACAGCCTGGGCGGCATCCCCATCATGGACGCGTTCCACGCGCTGGTGCTCTACGAGGTGCCGGACAAGTTCCCGAACATCCGCTGGGGTTTCATCGAGGCGGGCTCGACGTGGATCCCGTACGTGGTCGACCGGCTGAAGGCCGAGAAGAAGCGGCGGTCGTGGATACGGAAGTTCGAGATGGGGGAGAACCTCTTCAAGCGGAACAAGTTCTTCGTGGCGGTGGACGCGGTGGAGGACATCTCGTACGTCCTGGAGTACGGCACCGAGGACAGCCTGATGATGGGGACCGACTACTCGCACTTCGATACGTCGGCTGAGCCGGACGCGATCGACGCGGTGCGCCGCTGGGCGTCCGAGGGCCGTATCAGCGACACGGTGGCACGGAAGATCCTGGAGGACAACCCGGCGGCGTTCTACGGGGTGTAAGGGCGGGCCCCGCCAAACAGAAGTGCCGGAGAGGCTTGCCAGCCGCTCCGGCACTGGTTTGTGCCCCGCGTCGCGCGGGGCTCACCTTCCGCTCCGTTGCCGTTCCCGGCGATCACTGCCGGACTCAGGCCGCCTCGGGCTTCGTCGAGCCGTTCCGGGCGCTTCTGCCTGCTCTGTGTAACGGAGCTTCCGGCTTCCGGTTGCCCTCCTCCGTCAGCGCGTTACGCCGCCGGGAGGGCCGTACAAGGGAAGTGCCACCGGTGATGCAGCACGTAGACCGCGCGTATACCCATGGTGCACCTCCTTTCGTTCAGCGGACCCTTCCGGAGCGGCACCTGGACCGCGTCTGCCTCCGCAGAACTCGACCGCCCGCCTCCGGCAAGGCTCCTTGCTTCCACTGTAAGCCCGGTTGCACGGAACATGCAACCCCTGTCCGGGCGGATTTAACGGCGGATTTCGCGCAGAAATTGTGAAATCGGTAACGATTCCCCTGCGTCAGCGGCTGTCGGGCTCTGGATTCCAGCCTTCGCTGGAATGACGGGAGAGAAGGGAATGACGGCAGAGGACGGTCATGACGCGGGCGGGGCTTGCTTCGCCTTTCCCCACCACGCCTCGAGCCGCTGGCGGACGGTCTGCTCGTAGCCCTGGTCGCCGGGCTCGTAGAAGCGCTTGCCCGCGAGCTCGTCTGGCAGGTTCTGCTGACCCGCGAAGTGCCCCTTGTAGTCGTGGGCGTACTTGTACTCCGCGCCGTAGCCGAGGTTGCGCATCAGGCTGGTCACCGCGTTGCGCAGGTGCAGCGGCACCGGGTGCTGTCGTCCGGTGCGGACCTCGTCCATCGCGCGGTTCAGCGCCATGTAGGACGCGTTGCTCTTGGGGGCGGTCGCGAGGTAGACCGTCGCCTCGGCCAGCGGTATCGCGCCCTCCGGCAGGCCGACGAAGTGGACGGCCTGCTGCGCGGCGACGGCGACCGGCAGCGCGTGCGGGTCCGCCATGCCGACGTCTTCCGCGGCGAGGATGACGATGCGCCTGGCGATGAAGAGGGGGTCCTCGCCTGCCTCCAGCATCCGCGCGAGCCAGTAGACCGCGGCGTCCGGGTCCGACGCGCGCACCGACTTGATGAACGCGGAGATGGTGTCGTAGTGGCTGTCGCCGGCCTTGTCGTAGTGAAGGGCGCGGCGCTGGAGCGCCTCCTCCATCAGCGGGCGGTCGATGTGCTTCGTCCCGTCCGGGTGGCGGAGCGCGATCTCGGTGGCGAGCTCGATGCCGTTCAGCGCGACGCGGGCGTCGCCTGAGGCGACCTCCTGCAGGAACGCGAGCGCGTCGGGGTCGAGCGTGACGTTCTCGTTGCCGAGCCCGCGCTCGGTGTCGGCGATCGCGTGGCGGACGACGTGCGCGACCTCGTCGTCGGAGAGCGGGTGGAGCGTGAGGACGCGGGTGCGGGAGAGGAGCGCGGAGATGACCTCGAACGACGGATTCTCGGTCGTCGCGCCGATGAACGTGACGGTGCCGTTCTCGACGTGGGGGAGGATGGCGTCCTGCTGCGCCTTGTTGAAGCGGTGCACCTCGTCGACGAAGAGGATGGTGCCGAGGTCCTCGGTGGCGCGTATCTCGCGGGCCTCCTCGACCGCCTGCCGGAGGTCGGCGACGCCGGAGGTGACGGCGGAGACGCCGATGAAGTGCGACTTCGTGAGTCCGGCGACGAGCCTTGCGAGCGTCGTCTTGCCGGTGCCGGGCGGCCCCCAGAGCACCATGGAGGGCACCTGGCCGGTGCGGATGGCGCGCTCCAGTACGTGGCCCTCGCCGAGGAGGTGGCGCTGTCCGACGTACTCCTGGAGCGTGCGGGGGCGCATGCGGGCCGCGAGCGGGGCGTTCTCGTCCTCGTGCTGTCGCCGCACGTGCTCGAAGAGCGTCTGTTCCTTCCGCATGCCGCGCTGTGTCATACCTTCAGGTTACACCTACGGCCGCGGAGGCGGTTACCGGGGTGTGAAGCTGCGCACGGTGAAGCCGCGCTCCTCGTCCTCGACCTCGTCGTCGTAGTTGATAAAGAAGAAGGTGGGGTAGGAGTACTCATCGTCGTAGTTGACGTCGATGTTGTGCGCACCCTGGTCGATGGCTGTCTGCAGGGCATCGAACAGGGCCGCGATGGGGACGAAACGCTCGGGGACGGGGATGACGGCGATGTTGGGATCGGCCGAGGAGACGGAGGTTACTGCGCCGTTGCGCACGCTCACCGCTGCGGTGGCGAGTTGGAACTCGTCGCAGTTGAAGCAGACCTCCGCGCCGGTGTAGTCGTAGTTGAGGAGGTTCCTGCGCTCCCATATGCCGTGGTTGCGGAAGAGGTGCGCCTGCTGCGAGTCGATGTCGCGGACGAGGTAGACGTCCTCGAAGCCGGGAACCTCGATTTCCGCCTCGCCGCCCCTGACCCAGGCGAGCGCGGTGACCGTGCGTGAGTAGCGGCCGTCCGGCAGGTCGGCGTTGATGACCGGCACGTCGAGGTCGTTGAACGGGATGCCGATGTTACGTGCGGGCTCCGGGAGTTTGGTGTCGGCGGTCCAGGAGGTGTCTCCGCTGGTCAGCTCGATCCGCATGGAGTGGACGGCGATGGGGAAGTCGCACCCGCCGCCGTTGATGGCGTCGTACGCGGTGGGGATGGGGTCCTGGCCGATGACGGCCATGAGGTACTCGTTCGCGTACGCCTCAGTCGTGATGCAGAGCGCCTCGGGGTCACTCGGCGGCTCCGGCAGGGGCGTCGGCGTCGGGGTGGCCGTCGGCTGTGGCGTGGCGGTGGGCGCCGACGTTGGCGTCGGCGGCACGGGCGTCGCTGTCGCGAGACGCGGCGTGGCGGTGGGAACGGGTGTCGGCGTGGCCGTCGCTGCGGGCGGCTCGGGAGTCGCCGTAGGCGTCGGGGTGGACGTGGGAGTAGGGGTGGGGTCGGCGCCGCAAGCGGCGGTCCAGAGGACGGTGATCAGGAGTGCGGCGGCGAGTGCGAGTCGGGGCATGGGTGATGATCTCCTTTCGTTGAATTATACGCGCAAGCGCGTCGACCTCTCCCTCAGGAGAGGCGGGGAGGCAGGGGGTATAATCCGGCCATGGACGTGCTGATACGCCTGTACGCCTCGTACCGCGAGACCGCCGGGCTCGACCGGGTGACGCTGCCGCTGAACGACGGCGCGGTCGTTGCGGATGCGGTCGAGGCGCTGCTCGCTGCGGCTCCCGCGCTGCCGCGCGACTTCAAGCCGCACCTCATCGCGGTGAACGAGGAGTTCGGCAGCCTGGCGTACCCGCTCAGCGACGGCGACGACGTGGCGTTCTACCCGCCGGTGAGCGGCGGCGTGGACGTGTGGGTCGGCGTGGAGGAGATCGACGCCGGGGAGACGGCGGACGCCGTGAAGCGCGCGTACAACGGGGCGGTGGTAACGTTCGAGGGAACGACGCGCGACAACACGGGCGGGCGTCCGGTGGTGCGGCTGGAGTACGAGGCCGACGAGCGGATGGCGCAGAAGGTCATCGGCCAGATCCTCGAAGAGACGATGGCGCGGTTCGACGTCCCGGCGATGTCGGCGCGGCACCGCATCGGGCGGCTGGAGATCGGCGACGTGAGCCTCGTGGTGGCTGCGGGCGCGCCGCACCGGCTCGAAGCGTTCCTCGCGGGGCTGTACGTGGTCGACCGCATCAAGCACGTGGTGCCGGTGTGGAAGAAGGAGCACTTCGCGGACGGCGAGGTGTGGGTGGGGGCGGCATGCGACCCGGAGACGCACGCGCTGCATCTGTCGGAAGCGCCGTACGCGGGGTTCCTCGCAGAGCGCGAGGGGTCGGCGCCGCACGTGCACGCGCACGCGTAGGGGGGCGGCCCAGCCGATCACCCTCACCCGCCGCGCAAGCGCGTCGACCTCTCCCAGAGGGAGAGGTGGGCTGCGAGGTTCCTGCCTCCGCAGGAACGACGGGGGAATGGCGCCCACAAGGGATGCCCAGGACAGCCATCAATGCCGATCGATGACGCCGAGACCATCAGGTATCTCCAGAGCCGAGGGATAGCGCGCGAGGCGGGGTTCTTCCTGCCGCACGTCAGGCCAGGGATGACGCTCCTCGACTGCGGGTGCGGGCCCGGCTCCATCACGCTCGGGCTGGCCGAGTCACTCGCTCCCGGAGAGGTGGTTGGCGTAGACCGTGATACGTCGCGCGTCGAGATCGCGGAGCAGGCCGCTGCGGAGCGAGGGGTCGCCAACGTCCGATTTCAGACGGCGGATGTGCGCGACCTGCCGTTCGCTGACGCTTCCTTCGACGCGGTATTCGCTCATGCGGTGCTGCAGCACGTCAGGGAGCCGGTACGGGCGCTCACGGAGATGCGCCGTGTGCTGAAGCCGGGCGGGGTCGTCGGTCTGCGGGACGACGATCGAGGCTCTGTGGTGATTGCGCCCCAAGCGCCGGAGGTCGTGAGGCTCATCGAGTTGCTGACCATGGTGGAGGAGCTGAACGGGGGCGACCCGCGTATCGGTCGGCGGTACCGCGAGTTGCTGCGGGCGTCGGGGTTCGAGGAGGTCGCGATAACGGCCTCGTGCGAATACGACGCAGACATCGCCGCGACGCGGAGGCGGGCGTCGCTGGCCGTGCGCGCGGCGCGGGAGTTCGTCGGGCCGGTCGCCATCGAGCAGGGATGGAGTACGCAGGAGGAGATGGACCGGCTCGCCGCTGCGTGTGCGTCGTGGGGGGAGAGCCCGGACGCGTTCTCGGCGGTCATCTGGTGCGAGGCGGTGGGGCGGAAGGCAGGCTAACTCATGCGGACCTGCTGCACCACGACACCCAACCCCGAGGCTCGCGAAAGCCGCCCGTCAGCAGTGATGAGCGGGATACCCAGAACCCGGGCAGTAGCGACGTAGAATGCGTCGTACGCGCTGACGTTCCTGTAGTACTGCCAAGCCAACGGGGCCAGGGAGCGATGCGAGATACGCTCCAAGGGCCAGCGGAGCAGGTCTTCTATGACCATCTGCGCGCGGGCTTCGTCGATACGCCCCTGCAATACAGCGCGGCGCAGCACCGACAGCACCTCTGCGTCCACCAGTTCGGGCGCAACCAGTGCGGCATCCGTGAAGATGTCGGCCACAGCGAGGCCGAGGGGTGTCTTCAGCAGGTACTCGACCGCGACGGAGGCGTCGACGGCGTACTGGCTCACCCGGCCTCCGAGTCGCGTTCTGAACGTTCTTCAGCGAGCAACGCAGCCGCTTCCACGCCGAGCTCGGTCGTTGGGCGCAGGGATAGGTGCGCTTCCCATTCCGCTCTGTCCAATTCGCGTTCCACGGCGGTGAGCACCACTGCGCTCATGGAGCAGTTGTTCTCACGCGCACGGCGGCGGAGGCGTTCGTGGAGGCCGCTCGGTATGTTCCTCACCTGCAGGTTCGCCATGTCATGAGTATAGCATGAAGTATGCATGAAGCATGGATGGCCCCCGAAGGACGCCCCTACACCCGGACACCGGAGATCACCCCCATCCTAACCTTCCCCCATCGAGGGGGAAGGGATCAGGCTTAGTGCAGGAGGCCGCCGCCGTCGACGACGATGGACTGGCCGGAGATCATGGAGGCGTCGTCGCTGGCGAGGAAGGCGATGAGGGCGGCGAGGTGCTCCGGGTAGACGCGCGCCTTGATCGCCTGGTTCTGCATCGTGCGGTTGAACATCTCCTCGTCGTTGTACTCCAGCGTGCCGGGGGTCGCGACCTGTCCCGGCATCACGGCGTTGACGGTGATGTTGTCGCCGCCGAGCTCCTTGGCCATGTTCCAGCTGAGGCCGATGACGGCGCCCTTCGCGGAGACGTAGGGCGTCTGGCCGGGGTTGCCCATGAAGAAGGTGCGGGAGGCGACGTTGATGATGCGGCCGCGCCCGCTCGCCTTGAGGTAGGGGTGGGCAGCCTTGATGGTGAGGAAGTAGCCGATGTAGTTCACCTGGGCGAACCGCTCCACCTCCTCCTTCGTCCACGTCGCCCAGTCTTTGCGTTGCGCGATGAGCCCTGCGTTGTTGACGAGGACGTCGATGCCGCCGAAGGCGGCGTTGACGCCCTCGCACGCGGCGGCGAGCTGTGCCTCGTCCGTCGTGTCGCACTGGAACGCCGCGCCGCTGATGGCCTGCGCGACCTCGTTCGCTTCGTCGCCGCGCAGGTCGAGGATGCCGACCTTCACTCCTTCTTCCGCCAGCCGCTCGGCTGCGGCCTTGCCCAGGCCGCGCGCTCCACCGGTGACGACTGCCGTTCGCCCTTCGAGTCCTCGCATCGTAAGTCTCCTCCGTTGTCTTCTAATCCGGGGCGGTCCTCGGTCTGAAGAGGGCGAAGGAGCTGGTGTAGCCGTGGAGGTAGGTGGTGCCGGCTACGGGCCCGATCTCGCCGTTGCAGAAGAAACCGCCGAGCGGCATGCCGCCGACCACGTCGCGGAAGATGTCCGTGTCGTGGTCGGGCTTGCCGTAGAGGTAGCGCCCGCGCCCGGTGCAGGAGAACATCAGCGCTCCGGCGGCGATGCGCTCGCCCGCGGCGTCGAGGTAGGTGGCGAGCGACTGCTGCAGGTCCTCGCCCGAGGTCTGAGCGTCGCGGACGTGGAACTGGACGAGTTGGCCCTCGCGCACGAGCGCGCCCACGGCGAGCGCACCGCTCTCCTGGTTGACGCCCAACAGGTTGCGTATGAGGTAGCCGCCCGCCGCATCGGTCAACTCGAGCGGGTCCATCGCTATGCCCATGAAGAGGTTGTGGCGCATGAGGTCCTGGTCGCGCGGGGAGGCCGCCGCGTAGATGCTCTGGAGGCATTCCATGGGGGGCAGGCCGTCCAGCGCCTCGATCATGTTCTGCTCCGCGTCGGTGATATGCATCGGGTCGCCGATGGGGCGGCAGCCCTGCGCGACGACGCTGTCGATGACGACGTTGCCGGAGAGGGCGACGCCGACCGCGCCTTCGCGGAGCATCGCGCCGTTGAGGACGAGGCTGTGCGGCGAGAAGCGTCCGCCGCCGCTGGCGAGCCCGCCGACCTTGACCGCGCCGGGGTAGGCGTAGTCCAGCCCCGCGAGGAGCGCGTCGCCGTCCGTGGTGTACGGCTCGGCGAGGACGATGAAGTCCGGTCGCAGGTCCGGCGAGACGCCGAGAAGGGCGTGCCAGGCGTCGGGCGGGTCGTTGGGGGACGGCATCTGGTCGCGCGTCACATGGAAGGCGCTGAGCGTGACTCCGGGCATGACACCGGCGGTGACGGAGAGCGCGGGCGCTTCCTCCTCTTCACGTCCGGAGCCGATGACGCCCGAGCCGGAGCAGCCGATGACGACGGCGTTGGGGAAGCGCTCGCTCACGGTCGTGGGAAGCGTCTCCGTCTCCGTGCCGAAGTGGTGCGACGTGAACATCGCGACGAAGCTGACGGCGTTGGTGTCGTCGACCTGTGCGCTGATGGACGTTATGCACTCGTCGAGCGCGACGTTCAGGTCGGCGTGGCGCGAGAGGCCGGACCCCCATTGCATGACGCTCTCCTTTCGCCGGTGGCGGCAAGGCGCTCAGTATAGAGCAAGGCGTGGGGAGCGTGGGGGGTCAGGGGGCGTCGTTGAGGGCGTCGCGGAGGTAGCGGAGGGTGCGGGTGGCGAACTCGGCCATGTTGGCGACGCGGTCGTCGATGCCGGTCTCGATGACCTCGGTGCGGGTGACAGGGCCCGCGACGCTCAGCGTCGTGCGTCCGGCAGGGAAACCGAAGCGGCTGCGGCCCGGCCCGGCGACTCCGGACTCGGCGATGCACCACGTGGCCCCCAGGCGCTCGCGCATCGCCTCGGTGAGGTCGGCGAGCATCTGGGGCGTCGTGCCGCGGTAGTTCTCGTAGGTCTCGGCAGGCACTCCGGCGAGCGCCGTGCGGGAGCTGAGCGTGTAGAGGACGCCGCCTCCGGCGTAGTAGCGCGACGCGCCCGCGACCGCCAGCAGCGCCGCCGAGACGAGCCCGCCCGTCGTCGACTCGGAGACAGCGACGGTCTCGCCGCGTGCGATGAGGCGCTCGGCGATGTCGTTCGCGAGAGCTTGTTGTTCGTCAGTCAGGAACATGGGACTAGCGGCGCTGGCCACGCCACTTGTGGGGGTCGACGCCGCGGGAGCGGAACCAGTAGTAGATGCCGTCCCAGTACGGTTCGGGGTCGACGTGTACGACCTCGCCGGTGGGCAGGCGGGTCAGGACGAGCTTGCCCCACTGCTCGGGGTCGCGCTGGTCGGCGTCGACCTCGAGGCCCTTGACGGTGGTGTCGAGGCCGGTCATGTCGTTCAGGAAGTCGGTGAGGACGTCGGAGTCGGCGTTCCAGGTGCGCAGGACGGTGTTGTCGTCCTCGCCGAACTCGCCGACGTAGATGAGCGCGTCGTCGCCCCTGCCTCTGGTCCTCCACTCGATGCGTGCGGCCATTCGTTGATTCTCTCCTCCCACCCTTCCCGTGCGCCCTGACAGATGCTTCTGGATTCCCGCCTTCGCGGGAATGACGGGTGTTACAGGAAGGTGTTGAGCACCTTGGGGAGCATGACGTTCTGGGCAAGGATGAGCTTACGGAAGACGAGCTTGAAACCGGTGTCTGGGTCGCGGCGGAGAAGGTCCTCGCGCCTGCCCACGAATTGGTTCACCTCGTCCTGGAGGCGGTTCTGGTAACAGAAGAACTTGCTGTTGACCCTGATCTCGTCACCCTCGACGCTCACGAGTTCCACGTTGGAGATGATGTGCTCGAAGCGGGAGACGGGCTCCTCCGGCCAGTGGACGCCGGTGTTCAACTGGCGGATGCGTCCGGCGAGGATGTCCTTGCCCTCGTCGAACCAGTTGATCTCCTCGTCCATGCTGGTGAACTCGAGGTCCCAGTCGCCGAACTTGACGTTGCGGCGCATGGGCATCCAGTAGTGGAGGTCTTCGGCCAGGAGGTCGAGCCACTCTTCGAGCCTGCGCTCGTCGAGCAGGCGCGCCTCCTTGAAGAGGTACTGCTCGACCTCGTGCCTGAGGACGACCATCTCCAGCGCGTTCTGAGTCTCAACCATCGCCATCCCTCCTCAGACGGTTACCCTCACCCGCCGCACTGTCGCACGGCGACCTCTCCCAAGGGGAGAGGTGGGCTGCACCCCACTCAGCTGGTTCACCCTCACCCTAGCCCTCTCCCCTCAAGGGAGAGGGGATCGGACTCTACTCCGTCGCCTCGCGGACCTCGTTGAAGAAGACGAACTCCTCCGTGCCCACCACTGCCGGGTCTTGGTGCTCCGTGAACCGTACGAGGACGTAGGCGCCGTCGCCCGGGTTCGCCGTTATCACTCCGGCGCCCTCGTAGATGGTGGTGATCTTCGTGCCCTCCGGCAGGTTGCGGAACGTGTCAGCCCCGCTCGGGCCGCTCAGCACGTACTTCTTCGGTTCGGTCACGATTCTCCCTCTACCAGATGCGGTGGTCTGCGGCCTTGTTGACGGGGTAGAGGTCGTCCCAGCTGGCGGCCTCCATGAAGGCGAGCCAGCGGCTGAAGCGCGCGCGCTGGGCCTCCTCCGTGTAGGAGCCGTTGAAGACGACGCCCGGCAGGCGGTCGTTGTACTTGCCGAGGCCCTTGCCGTTGGCGAAGTAGTAGTCGAGCTTCCGCGCCCTGGCGCCCTGGCTGGCGGGGAAGACGTAGTTCCAGTTCTCCATATCGTCGGACTCGAAGAAGCCGACGGGGCCGTTGAAGCGCTCCGAGTAGTGACGGACGGCGTCGCGCACGTGCTTGGGCGCGGTCTTGTCCACGCCGGAGAGGGTCCAGCGCTCGACGACGCCGACGGAGTGGGGCTGCCACCAGCGGAGCCGCCAACTGTCGACCATGACGGAGGGGAAGATGGCGAAGTGGCCGCCGCCCCAGCCGTGCGGGGCCATGATCCTGTCCGCCAGCAGTTCAGCCTTGCGAGCGGTAGCCTCGCGGAAGTAGTCGTCCACGCCGGCCTCGTACCACTCCTCCTCGTACTCCGGGACGCCGTTCTGGTGGTAGAGCGTGCACATGCCGCCGTGGCCGAGGTTGTGGTCGCCGATGGCGTACTTGCTCATGGGGAACGGGGTGGCCTGCCGTGCACGGTCGCGCCCGCCCTTCGAGCCGCGGTCCTGGTGGAGCCTGGCGGCGGCGGCGGAGCGGTGGGTCATCGCCGTGTGGGTGAGGTCGGTGACGGACGTGAAGCCGGGCACCTTCCAGTTGGTGGGGAGGCGGTGACGCTGGAACGGCGTAAACATGTCCAGGCCCGCGTCCGTGCCGTCGCTGGCCTGCAGGCAGTGGCGAAGGCTCTCGGTGAAGGGGCCCAGGTACTCCTCGAACGACGGCGCCTTGGGGTCCCAGGTCGCCCAGAGGGAGCCGTAGAAGTTCTTGAACTGGGCGACCTCGGCGAGGCCCCACTGCTCCTTGGGGAGCGTTCCGCAGTAGGCCTCGGGGGAGTGCTGGAAGCCGGCGCCCACGAGGCGCCCGGTGGTGTCGTAGGTCCAGGCGTGGAAGGGGCAGGTGAAGATGAGGGCGTTGCCCTGATCGTAGCGGACGACCTTCATGCCGCGATGGCGGCAGGAGTTGAGGAAGGCACGGATCTGGTTGTCCTTCCTGTCGCGCACGACGATCACCTCTTCGGTGCCCATGCGGCTGATGATGAAGTCCCCCGGGTTGGGGATCTGGCTCTCGTGCCCGAGGAACAGCCAGCATCGCTGGAATATCTGCTCCATCTCCTGCTCGAAGATGTCCGGGTTGACGTAGAGCTCCCGGCTCACCGTGCCGCGCTCGGGGTCGATGTAGTCGCGGATCGAGCGGTCCCCGCGTGCTCGAATGATGGCCACCATGGCTGCCCTCCTTGCGAATCCAATCGTGCCTAGTTGTTCACAGTGCGAATCGTAATCATCCGCGGTCAAGTTGTCTACGGAGTAGGGCCGCCCTCACCCGCCGCGCAAGCGCCGAGAGATGCTTCGACTCCGCTGCGCTCCGCTCAGCATGACAACGTTCCCCCACACTCCGCCTCGCCCCACGTGCGCTGCCCGCGCACCCTGGATTCCAGCCCGTGCTGGAATGACGGAGGTTTGCTGCACGTGTTGGTTCTTGCGCGCAGACATGGGGTCTCAGTTGGCAGAATGCCTCCGGTTACGAGTGGACGGGAGGCGGCAAAAAGAGTAGTATTGACCTGTTGAGAGTGGGCGCAGCCCACTCTCGCGCTTTCTCGGAACTGCCGATGCTGGAGGTAGAAGGGACGCATGAAGAGCGACTTTCTCATCGCCGTTACGCAGCTCGCGGCTGAGCGCAACCTGCCGCAGGACATGGTCGTCTCCGCGGTAGAGGCGGCGCTTGCCTCCGCATACCGCAAAGACGGCGCCTCCGGCGCACAGAGCAACATCCGGGTCCATCTCGATCCCAACACGGGCGAGGTGGAGGTCTTCCAGATACGGACGGTCGTCGAGGAAGTCACGAACGATCTGGCGGAGGTAACGCTCGCCGAAGCGAAGAAGATCAGGAAGGGCCAGACCTTCGCCATCGGCGACATGATCGAGGAGCAGCTCTCCGCCCACGCGGCGGGACGCATCGCGGCGCAGACGGCGAAGCAGGTGGTGTTCCAGCGATTGCGCGAGGCCGAGCGCGAACTGGTCTACGCCGAGTTCGCGGAGAAGAGCGGCGAGGTCTACACGGCCACGGTGCAGCGCGGCTTCGGCGGCGCGATAACGATGGACCTCAACGGCCGGGCGTCGGCTGTGCTGCCCCCGAGCGAGCAGTCGCCGCTCGAACGCTACCGCCCCCGGCATGAAGATGAAGGTCATCATCACGGAGGTCACGCGCACGCAGCGCGGGCCGGAGATCATCGTCTCCCGGACGCACCCGGACCTTCTGAAGCGGCTGTTCGAGATGGAAGTGCCGGAGATCTACAACGGCATCGTGGAGATACGCGGCATCGCGCGCGAGCCGGGCTCGCGTTCCAAGGTCGCGGTCTACGCGCGGCAGGACGGGGTCGACCCGGTCGGCGCATGCGTCGGTCTGCGCGGCATCCGCATCCAGAACATCGTCAACGAGCTGCAGGGCGAGAAGATTGACGTCATCCAGTGGTCGCGCGACCTGTCGGTGTACATCTCGCACGCGCTCAGCCCCGCCCAGCCGCTGCGCGTCGACCTGAACGAGGCCGAGCAGGCGGCGGTCATCGTGGTGCCGGACAGGCAGTTGTCGCTCGCCATCGGACGCGAGGGGCAGAACGCCCGCCTCGCGGCCAAGCTGACGAACTGGAAGATAGACATCAAGAGCTCGACCGAGATCGAGATCGAGCGGATGCGTATCCAGATAGAGGGCACGGTCGCCGAGCGCGAGACGGTGGAAGCGGAACCGACGGAGGCGGTCGCCGTTGCTCCGGAGGATGCAGGCACGGAGGAAGCGGCGGAGCGCGCCGCCGCGATCGCGGCGGAAGAGGCCGCCATCATGGCGGAGCTCGAGGCCGAGGCCGCCGTCCAGACCGAGGAGGTGGAGGAAGCTGCGGGCGGCCTGAGCGCGGAGGAGCTGCTGGCGCTCGAATCGCTCGACCAGATCGACGAGGAGATCGAAGAGATCATCGTCGAAGAGGTCGAGGAAGACGTGATAGACGACGACATCTGGAAGGTGCCGGAGCCCATAGGCGGCGGCCCGACGATCCGGTTCGCCGAGGACATACTGGGCGCGCCCCAGGCGCGGCGTGGAGGCGGCCGTCGACGCGGCGGCGGTCCTCGCCGCGGCAATGCCAACCGCGGCCCGCGGCGTCCGGGAGGCGCGGGAGGGCCAGGAGCTCCGGGAGCTTCGGCCGGGGGTGGCGACTTCCCGGGGTAGACCCGCACGGAGGACTTGTATGCGTAACCGCCACATACCGCAGCGCTCCTGCGTTATCTGCGGCGTGAAGACCTCCAAGCGCGAGCTGGTCAGGATAGTGATGACACCGGAGCGTGAGTGCGCCGTGGATGACACGGGCAAACGCTCAGGACGCGGCGCGTACCTCTGCCGCCGGCCCGGATGTTGGGACTCTGCGCTCAAGGGCGGGCGCCTCGCCGCCGCTCTGCGGGGCAGGATCGAACAGGGCGACCGCGAACGGCTCGCGGCGTTCGCCGAGGGCATACGGACGGCTGCAGAGACCGCAGGAACCACGGCATAGGAGAGCCGATGGTCGAAGAACCACAGAGGTCGGCAACCGCCACCCGTCGAGTCACACTTCGCGCGCTGCCCATAGGCGAGGCCATCGCCGTCGGGGTGCTTGCGGAGCGGATGCGCGTGGAACCCGTGCAGGTCATCAAGCAGCTGATGCGCGGCGGGGTGTTCGCGAGCATCAACCAGATCATCGACTTCGATACCGCAGCAGGAGTGGCCCGCGTGTTCGGGTACGCCGCGCGGAAGGTGGAGGACTCCGTCAGCGCGGCGGGCGGCGGCGTGGCGGAGGACGAGTCCGCCGACCTCGAAACCCGGCCCGCCGTCGTAACGGTGCTGGGTCACGTCGACCACGGCAAGACGACTCTCCTCGACGCCATCCGCCGGACGAACGTCGTCGCCAGGGAAGCGGGCGGCATCACGCAGCACATCGGGGCGTACCAGGTGGTGCACAACGGCACGCCGGTCACGTTCATCGACACGCCCGGTCACGAGGCGTTCACGGCTATGCGCGCACGCGGCGCGCAGGTGACGGACATCGCGGTGCTCGTCGTCGCGGCAGACGACGGCGTGATGCCGCAGACCGTGGAGGCGATCGACCACATCAAGGCGGCGGAAGTGCCGATCATCGTGGCCATCAACAAGATGGACAGCGCCAACGCCGACCCCGAGCGGGTACGCCGCCAGCTCTCCGAGCACGAGTTCGTGGTGGAGAAATGGGGCGGCGACGTGATCGACGTCGAGGTCTCGGCCAAGGCGGGCGACGGCATCCCGGACCTGCTGGAGAGCATCGAGCTCGTTGCCGAGGTCGCGGAGCTGAAGGCGAACCCGAAGCGTCCCGGCGTCGGGGTGGTCGTGGAGGCGGAGCTGGACCGCAACCGGGGCGTGCTGGCGCGGATACTCGTGCAGACCGGCACGCTGCGCGTCGGCGATCACATCGTCGTCGGCTCGACGCGCGGGCGCGTCAAGGCGCTCGTGAACGCGGAGGGGAAGCGCACCCACAACGCGGGGCCGTCCATGCCGGTCGAGGTGCTGGGGCTCAGCGAACTGCCCGGCGCGGGGGACCGACTGGTCGTGGTGCCGGACGAGAAGACCGCGCGCGCGACGGTCGCGGAGCGGCTGCGGCGCGAGGACCTCAACCGTGTGCGGGGCGCGACGCTGGAAGAGATGGGCGCGCGCATATCTTCAGGCCAGACGAAGGAGCTGCGGCTCATCCTCAAGACGGACGTGCAGGGCAGCATCGCAGCCGTCCGGCAGGCGCTGGAACGGTTGAGCACCCCGGAGACGCAGATACGCCTCATCCACAGCGGCACGGGCGCCGTCACCGAGAGCGACGTGATGCTTGCGGTTGCGTCGGACGCCATCGTCATCGGCTTCAACGTCCGCCCGGACCAGGGCGCGCAACGCCTCGCCGACCAAGACAACGTGCAGATACGGCGCTACGACATCATCTACCGCCTCACGGAGGACGTGGAGAAGGCGCTGCACGGCCTGCTGGAACCGACGATCCAGGACGTGACCGAAGGCACGGCGGAAGTGCGCGCCGTCTTCTCGCTCGGACGCAACCGGAAGAGCGCGGGCTGCTACGTGACGGATGGGAAGCTGACGCGAGGCGCGCGAGGACGGGTCATCCGCGACGGCGAGATGGTCTTCGATGGCGCCATCGCCGGGCTGCGCCGGTTCAAGGACGACGTGCGCGAAGTCGCGACCGGCTACGAGTGCGGCGTCTCGCTCGAAGGGTTCAACGACTTCCAGGAAGGCGACATCATCGAGTCGCACCGCCAGCAGCGCGCCTGAGTCCAGGCCGCGCGCGGAATCGAGCGACCCATGACCCGCAGGACGGACCGTATCGCAGGGCTGCTGCAGAGCGAGATCGGCAGGCTGACCACCGGCCGGTTGAAGGACCCGAGGCTGTCGCGCCTCGTGACCCTCGCACACGTGAAGGTGAGCGCCGACCTCGGCCACGCCACCGTGGCGGTCACGGTCGCGGGGACGCAGGACGACGCCCGCGAGGCGCTCGCCGGTCTGCGGTCGGCGTCGGGCTACATCAAGAGAGAACTGCACCAGCGGCTGAACCTGAAACGCACGCCTGAGCTGCACTTCGTACGCGATACCGCCATCGAAGAGGGCGACCGCGTGCTCGGTCTGCTGGACGACATCAAGGAACAGGGATGAGTGGAACGACAACAAGGGTCGAGGCTGACGGCGCGTTCGTCATCAACAAGCCGAAGGCCATCACTTCGATGGACGTGGTGCGGGCCGTGCGGCGCATCACCCGCGTGAAGCGCGTGGGACACGCGGGTACGCTCGACCCGATAGCGGAGGGAGTGCTGCCCGTCTGCCTCGGGCAGGCGACGCGGTTCATGGACTATCTCGTGGACAGCGGCAAGACGTACGTCGGCGAGATCACGTTCGGCGCGGCGACCGACACGTACGACGCGGAAGGCGAAACGACGGCGACGGGCGACTACGCATCGCTCTCACGGGAGCAGATCGAGGAGCACCTCCAGCGTTTCACCGGCATCGTGCTGCAGCGGCCGCCGATGTATTCCGCCGTGAAGCACGAGGGCCAACGTCTCTACGACCTCGCCCGCGCGGGCGTTGAGGTGGAGCGCCCGGAGCGCGAAGTGGTCGTTCACCGGCTGACGTTGCGGGAGTGGGAGCCGCCGCGCGCCGTTGTGGAGGTCGACTGCGGCAAGGGGTTCTACATGCGGAGCCTCGCGCACGACCTCGGCGAGGCCGTCGGCTGCCCCGCGCACCTGAGCGCGCTGACGCGCACACGCGTGGGCCCGTTCTCGCTGGACGACGCGCTGACGATAGAGCAGCTGGAAGCGGAGGAGGACTGGGAGGGGCTGCTGGAGCCGCCGGACGCCGCGCTCAAGGAGGTCCCCGCGCTCCTGGTGCCCGCCGCGGGCGAGCGTCACCTGCGGAACGGCCAGCCGGTCAATCTGCCGGGCTCCGCCCCGTACGCGAAGCACCTCGAACCCCGGCGGGCGTACTCGGAGGACGGGCGCTTCCTCGGCCTCGTGCGGTTCAACCGGGCGGAGAGCTCGTGGAAGCCGGAGAAGATCATGGCGAAGCCGGTGCTCTCGCGCTACGCGCCGGAACCGTAGGCGATGCGCTGGGAGTACCGCGCCGTTCCGCTGTGGCCCCGGCTGGGGAATGACGCTGACGCCATGAACGACACGGGCGACGTGACAGGTCTGCTGAACGCGCTCGGCGCGGACGGGTGGGAACTGGTCGCGGTGGAGTGGCTGGAGGAGGCGGATGCTCCCGGGGGCAGGGTGCTCACGGGGTTCATGAAGCGTTCAGTGGGGTGACCCTCACCCGTCGCGCAAGCGCGTCGACCTCTCCCAGAGGGCGAGGTGGGATGCGAGGTTCCTGCCTTCGCAGGAACGACGGGGACGGGGATGCGAAAGTACCCCCGGCGGTGGAACGGCATATACTGGGCGTCTGTCCGAGCGGAAGACGAAGGACGTACGAGCACCTTGATCGAGACAGCCACGCCCGCCGACCCCGCGCAGCGCCCGAGCAATCATGCGGCGCTGAAGATAGCGCTCGTCTCGCCGTACGACTTCGGCACGCCGGGGGGCGTGAACGACCACGTGAACAACCTCGCCCGCGAGCTGCGGGCGAAGGGGCACGCCGTCACCGTCATCGGGCCGCTCGCGAACTCCAGGGAGCGCAAGCTGGAGCCGGGGTTCATCCCGATGGGGAGGCCCGTTCCGGTGCCGAGCGGCGGGGCGGTGGCGCGCATCACGTTCTCCGTGTGGCTGGAGCCGAACGTCCGCAGGCTGCTGCGCCGCGAGCGGTTCGACATCGTGCACCTGCACGAGCCGATGACCCCGGCGCTGCCGTTCGCGTTCCTCCACAACTCGACCTCGGTGAACGTCGGGACGTTCCACACGTTCAACGGCTCGCGCTTCTATCGCGCGTGGCGGTACCTGAGCCGCCGGTGGTTCCGCAAGCTGGACGGGCGCATCGCGGTCTCCAAGCCGGCGATGGACTTCGTGAGCAAGTTCTACCCCGGCGAGTACGAGATCATCCCGAACGGCGTGGACATCGAACGGTTCGAGAGCGCCAGGCCGATAGAGCGTTTCAAGGACGGCAAGCTCAACGTCCTCTTCCTCGGCAGGCTGGAGCGGCGCAAGGGGCTGAAGTACCTCGTGATGGCGTACAGCAGGCTGAAGTGGCGCTACCCGAACATCCGGCTCCTCATCGCGGGAGGCGGCAATCCGGGCGAGGAGGTGCTCTCGCTCATCGGGGAGCGGAACCTGGAGGACGTGGAGTTCCTCGGCCTCGTCCCCTACCAAGACGTGCCGCGCTACTACCAGACCGCCGACATCTACTGCGCGCCGAACACCGGGCGCGAGAGCTTCGGCATCGTGCTGCTGGAGGCGATGGCCGCGGGCAAGCCGATCGCGGCGTCGCGCATCGACGGGTTCAGCCGGGTGCTCTCGAACGGTGTCGAGGGGCTGCTGGTCAAACCGAAGAACGACGGCGAGCTCGCGGATGCGCTCGAACGGCTCATCGTGAACGAGCAGCTGCGCAAGGAGATGGGCGCACGGGGCCGCATCACGGTCGAGCAGTACCGGTGGGAGCGTGTCGCGGACCGGGTGCTCGCGCACTACCGCTCGCTGCTGTGGCGCAGGGCGCAGCGAGAGAAGGCCGGATGAAATCGCTCGCCCCCAGACTGCGCGCGCGGGAGATGGCCGAGCGCTACTTCGCGCACCCCATCGCGCGCGTGCTCATCGCGCTCAAGGTGTCGCCGGACCTGCTGACGCTCGCCGGGTTCGGCGTCGCGGTGGTTGCGGCGTGGCTGCTCGCGGAAGGAGAGCTGCTGATCGGGGGCATCGTGATGCTCGCGGGGGCCGCAATGGACATGCTGGACGGCTCGGTCGCGCGGCTGTCCGGGAAGGCGTCGACGTTCGGGGCGTTCTTCGACTCGGTGATGGACCGGCTCGGCGAAGCGGCGGTGCTGTTCGGGCTCGCGGTCTACTACATGCGCGACGCGGACGCGCCGGGCGTGTACCTGGCGTTCGGGGCGCTGACGGCGTCGCTCATGGTGAGCTACCTGCGGGCGCGCGCGGAGGGACTGAACGTTCCGGGCGACGTGGGGTTCCTCGGCAGGCCGGAGCGGGTGGTCGTGCTCGGCGTGGCGCTGCTCGCGGGGTACCCGGCGTACGGGCTGGGGATCATCGCCGTCGTTGGCGCGCTCACGGTGCTGCAGCGCGCGTGGCACGTACGCCGGGCGACGCGGGGCTAGGGGCAACCCTCACCGGCTGCCATGCGGCAGCTTCCTCTCCCAGGGGGCGAGGTGGGGGGAAGGGCGTCCGCAAGGGACGCCCCGACATCAGGCGAGGTTCCTGCCTTCGCAGGAACGACAGAGACGCCGAGAGATTCCTCGACTCCGCTGCGCTCCGCTCGGAATGACAGTCCAGCCCCAGATTCCGCGATCGCTCCGCACGGGGGCTAGGAGCTGGGGGCCGGCAGGTCCCTCACGAACGAGAAGGTGAGCGTCCAGATGCCGGTGGCGTGGACGGTGACGGTCTGCCTGCCGCGTTCGACGTTGTTGCCGTCCTCCAGCGGGCCGACCCTGAACGTGCGGGTGTTGGAGGTGGTGTCGGCAGGGCCTCCGAGGCTGCTGACGCGGTCGTCGGTGCCGTCGTCGTCGGTGTAGTCCATGGCGACCCACGCTCCGAGCGTGACCTTGAAGTCAGCAGCTTGGCCAGTGTTGGGACTGACACACTTCTGGCCCGCCGGCGGCGGCGTGCTGTCGCCACACTCGAAGTTTTCGCGGAGGCGGACGGAGAGCTGCCAGACGCCCTCGTCCAGGCTGATGTTGGAGAAGGAGCAGCCGTCAGCATCGGCGCAGTCCGGGTCGGTGTGCCTGTACAGCTCGTAGGGCCTGGGGGTCGGGGTCGGCCTAGGGGCTGAGAAGGGCGGCCAGTTCTGGTCGTGCGAGTTGTCGCCCCAGCAGACGGGAGTGCTGTCGGGCCGGATGCCGCAGGTGTGCTCGACCCCTGAGTAGATGTTCGAGAGCACTTCGTCGCGGGGCGCAGCCGTCTGTCCTTTGCTGTTGTTGCCCCAGCACATCGGCGTGCCGTCCAGGCGGAGCGCGCAGGTGTAGCGCTCGCCCGCGGACATCATGCTGAAGGCCTCGCCCTCCGGGGGCGTCGACTGGCGGTAGTTGTTGCGCCCCCAGCAGACGGGCGTGCCGTCCTCCCGCAGCCCGCAGGCGTGCGCGCCGCCCGTGGTGAGCGAGACGAGCTGCTCGTCCTGCGGCGCAGGCATCGTCCAGCGGTTGGTGTCGCCCCAGCAGACGGGCGAGCCGTCGGTCCGGAGGCCGCACGAGAACCGGAAGCCCGCGCTGATGGCCTTGAGCGTCAGCCCGCTCGGCGGGAACGACTGCCCCTCCGAGTTGTCGCCCCAGCACTCGGGCGAGCCGTCGGGCAGGAGCGCGCAGTTGTGGTCGAACCCCGCGCTGATGGTGGTGAAGACCGCGCGCGGCGGCGAGAGTATCTCCTCGGTGAGGTTCGAGGTGCGCGACTCCGATTCGGGGTACGACGCGGAGAACGACCAGTACATCCGGTTCAGCGACGGCGGGTCACTCTGAAGCGTGATGCTGATCGTGCGTTCGCGAGTGGTGTCGCCCACGATGTAGTCCACGTTGAAGTCGTGGCTG
Organism: Dehalococcoidia bacterium; assembly: GCA_965220655.1. Classification (GTDB taxonomy): domain Bacteria; phylum Chloroflexota; class Dehalococcoidia; order Lucifugimonadales; family Australimonadaceae; genus Bin16. Next base: position 47,078 of record CBDCQO010000012.1, read on the forward strand.
CCGAGGGTACCGGTGTCGACCATCCAGGTTGCCGCTGCTGTGTTGCTCTCATCCAGGTCAGGAACGTCGAGGGTGAACGGATGCGCTCCCAGCTCATTGTTGTTGTAGACGGGGGCGCACGGAGAGGGTAAACGTGAGGCTGTTCGCCCCGTTGCCGGTCAGGTTGGCGGGAACGGCGAACGTGAGTGGCTGTTCCCTGCTCCGGATCTCCCCGGTGGACGTGCCCGCAGTCGTGGCCAGCGCTCGCCTGGAGGTGATGGTGTAGGTCTGTTCGCCGAGCCCCGCGGCGCCCCAGCAGACCGCGATGCCGTTCTCCTGCAGGCCACAGTTGTGGTTGTAGGAGGTGCTGAGCGAGGCGAGCCGGATGTTCGGCGGGGGCGACGCCTGGCGGTGGTCGTTGCCGCCCCAGCAGAGCACGGCGCCGTTCGGGCGGAGCCCGCAGGTGTGCGTGCTGCCTCCGTGCATGCTCACGAAGTTGTCGAAGGGTATGGGGGTGGGGGTCGGTGAGGGCCCGGGCGTGGGGGTGTTCGTCGGCCTCTCCGGGAAGGGGGTGAAGTCGGGAGGGATCGGCGCGCCGCTGGGGCCCGGCGTCGGGGTGGGCGTGGGGGTCGGCGTCGGAGTAGGCGTTGGCGTCGGGGTGGGTGTGGGGGTAGGAGTCGGGGTGAGCGTTGCCGTAGGGGGCGGCGTCGCGGTTGCCGTAGCCGTAGCCGTTGGCGTGGGGGTGAAGGTGGGGGTTGCCGTCGCGGTGGGAGTCGACGTCGGCGTGGGCGCTGCGGTGGGGGTGGCGGTAGGCGTGGCGGTGGCGGTCGGCGTCGGGGTATCCCGTGCGACGACGACGGGCGCGACCGTCTGCTCAGGACCGGCGCACGCGCCGACCAGCGCCAGCGCCGCGATGATAACCAGGGCGCATAGGGCGGTGAAGTTCGCTCTGAGCAGACGCATACACACTCGTCGGAATATCGTATCGCATACGGCGGTCGATTCCTCGTAGTTAGGGCTGCGCGCTACACCGTATCCGTAACCGTTCAGAGTTATACTGTCCACGAACCCCTTCCCGGAGCAGGCACGATGAGTTCGCCCGACAGAATCGAGATGCTGGCAGCGGCGGTCGCGCGGCTGGTCGAGGCCATGCGCCTCATGGACGCTAACCAGGCGGAGCGCGACCGGGTGCTGCAGGAGCACTGGGCGCAGATCCAGGAGAACCAGGCCCGCATCCGCGAGACCATCGCGCTGCTCACCGAGATGCAGTCCGACATCGCCCGCCTCGACGCGGCCTCGTAACCCTCACCCGCCGCGCTAACACCCGAGAGATGCTTCGACTCCGCTGGCGCTCCGCTCAGCATGACAACTCCTCCGCCCCGCGTCCGGACCACCCTCACCCGCCGCGCAAGCGCGTCGACCTCTCCCAGGGGGAGAGGTGGGCTGCGTAGGTTGTGTCTCGTGCGACGCGGCCTTAGCCTTGCCGCATGGGCGTCCTCACTCCACGCGGGAAGCCGTTCTACGGATGGACGATCGCGGGCGTTCTCTGCGTGTTCGGGGCCGTGGGGGTCGGTCTTGCGGGCGCGAACTTCGCGCTGTTCATCGTGCCGATGACCGAGGAGCTGGGATGGAGTTCGTCCACGTTCGGCTGGGCGTTCTTCCTCCGGTTCCTGATGATCCTCGCAGCGGGGCCGCTCATCGGACGGCTCATCGACCTGCGCGGGCCGCGGCTGCCGGTCGCCGGGGCCGTGCTCGTTGCGGGAGCGGCGGTGCTGTGGCTGTCGCGCATCGCGGCCGTGTGGGAGCTGGCGCTGGCGTTCATGCTCATCGGCATCGTGGGCATGGGGCGCGCGAACGATCTGCAGGCGGGCGCGCCGATAGCCAAGTGGTTCGTGCGGCGGCGCGGGCTGGCGATGGGGATCGCGCTCGCGGGCACGCCGCTGGGCGTCGCCATCTACTACCCGGTCACGCAGGCGCTCATCGACGGCATCGGCTGGCGGGGGGCGCTGACGGCGCTCGCCGTCTCCGGCATGGCGATAGCCGTGCCGCTCAGTCTGCTGCTGCGGCGTCAGCCGGAGGACGCGGGTCTGCTCCCGGACGGCGACACGCCCTCGTCCGGCGAGGCCAGGACGGCTGCGCGGGCGGCATCCGACGCGGAGCGGTCGCTCACGCGGCGCGAGGCGATGCGCACCCGACGCTTCTGGCTGATGCTGGCCGGCTTCACGGCGATGACGTACGGCCTCTCGACGCTCACCATCTACCGCGTACCGCACTTCGTCGAACGCGGCCTCGACCCCACGCTCGTGGCCGCGGCCATCTCCGTCGACGCGGTCATCGCCGTCGTTGCGAGCGTGCTGCTCGGCAGGGTGCTGGACCGCGCTCCGCTGCGCATCGTGTTGCTGGGCGGCATCGCGGTCGGTTCCCTGTGCGCGGTGGGCCTGCTGCTCGCGGGGAGCGTCTTCTGGCTGTTCGCTGCGAACATCTTCTACGCGCTCGGGTTCCAGAGCACGCACGTCGCGCAGAGCGTCATGTGGGCGAACCAGTTCGGCAGGCGGCACCAGGGCGACCTGCGGGGGTTCACGATCCCGGTGACGGTGGGGGTGGGCGCGCTGGCGTTCCCGGTGACGGGGTACCTGCGGGACGTCGCAGGCGAGTACACGCCCGCGTGGTTCGTTTCGATAGCGGCGCTGGCTGTTGCGGGCGCGCTGCTGCTGGCGGTGCGTCCGGCGACGCGGCGTGAACGCGGTCTCTGATAGCCTGTAGAGCGGTATGTTCGACACGCTGACGGACAAGCTGACGGCGGTATTCAACCGCGTCGGCAGCAAGGGACGGCTCACCGACGAGGACATCGACGAGGCGTTGCGCGAGGTACGCCTCGCGCTGCTCGAGGCGGACGTCAACTTCCGAGTCGCGCGCGACTTCACGGCGAAGGTGAAGGAGCGGGCGACCGGCAGCGACATCCTCCGTGGCATCTCGCCGGGTCAGCAGGTCGTCAAACTGGTGCACGACCAGCTCGTCGAACTGCTCGGCGAGGGCAACCACACGCTCACGCCCGGCCCGTCGCTGCCCGCCACGCTCATGCTGGTGGGGCTGCAGGGCTCCGGCAAGACGACGACCGCCGCGAAACTCGCGCTGCTGCTGCGCAAGCGTGAAGAGCGCTCGCTGCTCATCGCGGGCGACCTGCGGCGTCCGGCGGCGATGGACCAGCTGGAGGCGCTCGGCAGGCAGCTCGACATCCCCGTCTACCGCGAGAACGCGGACCCCGACGCCGCCCCGCGCGTCGTGCAGAACGGCGTCAAGCGCGCCCGCGAGATGGGCGTGAAATGGGCGATTGTGGACACGGGCGGGCGCATCCACGCCGACGACGAGCTGATGGCGGAGCTGGAGGAGATGCGTCGCATCCTCGAACCGGCCGAGGTGCTCATGGTGCTCGACGCCATGACCGGCCAGGACGCGGTGAACGCAGCCGCCCAGTTCAATGAGCGCATCGCACTCACCGGGCTCATCCTCTCCAAGCTCGACGGCGACGCACGAGGCGGCGCTGCGCTGTCGGCCACGCACGTCACGGGCGTGCCGGTGAAGTTCGCGGGGACAGGCGAGAAGGCGGACGCCCTCGAACCGTTCCACCCGGAGCGGATGGCGTCGCGCATCCTCGGGATGGGCGACATCGTCAGCCTCGTCGAGCGCGTTCAGGAGCAGACGACGGAGGAGCAGGCGGCCGAGCTCGAGCGCAAGATGCGCCGGGCCGAACTCGACCTGAACGACTTCCTCGACCAGCTGCGGCAGTTGCAGCGGATGGGGCCGCTGTCGTCGATCCTCGAGATGATCCCCGGCGCTCGCGGGCTGGGGACGAAACTCCCCAGCGGGCCCGAGGGCGAGCAGCGGCTGCGGCGCACCGAGGCGGTGATCTCATCGATGACGATGTGGGAGCGGCGTCACCCGGAGCGCATCAACGGCAGCCGCCGGAAGCGCATCGCGAACGGCAGCGGGACGATGCCCGCCGACGTGAACCAGGTGCTCGCCCAGTTCCAGCAGATGCGCAAGATGATGAAGCAGCTTGCGTCCGGCAAGAAGCGGAACCTGCGCGGTCTGGGGTTGCCGGGGTTCTAGCCTCGTTTCGCGGCTTCGCGGGCGACGCGTTCCTGGCGGATGCGGGAGAAGAGGTAGGTGACGGCGAGGCCGCGCCAGGGCTTCCAGCGCTGTTCAGCGAAGTCTTCCAGTTCCTGCTCGGTGAGGCGCTTGCCCTCGAAGTAGTGGTCGCCGACGATGCGCTGCAGGGCGAGGTCGCCCGCAGGAAGCGCGTCGACGCGTCCGAGCGCGCGCATGAGCGTCCACTGCGCCGTCCAGCGTCCGACGCCGCGGATGCCGCTCAGCACTGCGACGGCTTCCTCGTCGCTCATGGGCGCCAGCGTCTCGTGGTCGAGGTCGCCCCGGAGCGCCATCTCCGCGATGCCGAGCACGTACTCCGCCTTCCGGGCGCTGAGTTTGCGCTCGCGCAGGGCGTCGTGGCCCGCCTCCAGCAGCGTCTGCGGGCGCGGGAAGGCGTGGATGACGTGCCTGTTCACGCGCACCTCAGAGCCGTACTCCGTCACGAGTCCGTCGCGTATCACACGCGCCACGATGCCGGAGACCTGCTGCCCGACGACGGCGTGCACGAGCGCCTCCCACACGGTCTCCGTGCGTGTGTGGCGCAGGCCGCGCAGTTCGCCGACGGCGTCGGAGAGGACAGGGTCTTTCGCGAGCATCTCGTAGAAGCCGTCCATCGGCACGTCGAGCCCCAGCAGCCACGCGACCCACTCCGCCGCGGCATCGAGCGCCTGCGGCGGGCCGCCGTTCGGGAGCGAGACCTCGATGCCGTCGTCGACGGGGCGCGCGGCCACGCCGAGCGGTCCGCCGTCCAGCCAGAGCGCGCGATAGTACACCCCGTCGACGAAGAGGTCGGAGCCGGCCTTGCCCCGGTAGTTGGTCTGGTGCGCGGCGGTGAGCGCGAAATCGAACGGCTGCGGAGCGGGGATGACTCTGGCGAGGGGCGGCATCGTCAGTTCTTCACGAGCCCGCCCGGCTGGCAGGCGCGGCACCAACTGGTGATCTTCTGGTTGGGGCCGATCTCGGAGATAGGCGCGCCGCAGCGCGGACATGGCTCGCCGCCCTTGCGGTGCACCTTCAGGAAGTCGCGCACCTTCACGTGGATCTTCGGGGGCATGCGCTCCCGCACCACCCCGGTCGCCTCGTTCAGCACCTTCGGAATGGCGTCGTACAGGCTCCGCAGTTCATCGTCGGAGAGGGAGCGGCGCTTGCGGAAGGGAGAGACGCCCGCTTCCCACAGTATCTCGTCCACGTAGGCGTTCCCGATGCCGGCGACAACCTTGCCCCGCGCGATGACGCCCTTGATCTCGCCGGTGTAGGGGCGCAAGCGCTCGACGAAGTCGTCGAACGTGGCATCGGGATCGAGGGCGTCCGGCCCCTGCTCCTGCAGGCGTCGTATCTCACCTAGCTGGGCCGTCGTCACGTAGTTGATGCGCCCCATCGACTTGTCGTCGAGGTAGCGGAGGTCCATGTCCTCGGTGCCGAGCATGAAGAACATGCGCTTCGACGGCTTCGTGGAGGGTTCGGTGTACTGGAAGCGCCCGGTGAGCATGAGGTTGGTGACGAGCACGCGGTCACCGCTCAGCGGGAAAAGCAAGTCCTTGCCCTTGCGGAGGATGCTGCCGAACGTGCGTCCGACGACGTCGGAGAGGAAGTCGTCCGCGGCGAGCGAGCGGACGATCCACGGCTTGGGCGCCTCGGCTCGGACGATCTCGCGGCCCGCGATGCGTTCGTTCAGGAACTCGCGTATGACTTCGAGGTCGGGTATCTCGGGCATGCGTGCGAGTATAGCAACGTGCGGGTGGACGGTTGGGCTGGATGCACTCTAGGATTGACGGGCTCCGATGAATGCACCCCGTCCGGAACGAGTACCCCAAGTGCCCGCCGCCGAAGTTCTCGGCGAAGCGGTCGCACTGTACGGGCGCAACGCGTCCATGTTCATCACGGTTGGGGTTGCCGGAGCGCTGGTGGGGAACCTCGCCGGTCTGCTGATATCGCCTTCAGGGTTCGTGGCGGCGCTCGTCTGGAGCCAGATCATCGCCGCGCTGATCACCGGGTTCCAGGCGCCGGTGTGGCTGTTCGCGGTACTCGCCCGCAGAGGGGACCCGCTCACCACCGCCGCGGCGCTGTACGGGGTCGTCACGCTCCTGCCGAGGTTCTTCAGCGTCGGGTTGGTGCTCGGCGTCGGGGGCGGAATCCTCCTGCTCATCTCGTACTACCTCCCGGTATTCGCGCTTCCCGCGCTCCCTATCCTGATCTACTTCGCGGTGCGCTTCTCGCTCTCAGGGCCGGCCATCGTGCTGGAGCGCCGCACTCCACTGCAGGCGCTCGTACGCAGCTGGAAGGTCGTGGAGGGCAACTGGTGGCGCACCTTCCTCATCCAACTGCCCGTGCTGCTGTTCGCGATCATCCTGGTGGCGGCGAGCGGCGCAGCGTCGTCGCCGGTGGAGAGCGCGCTGCTGTCGGCGGTCGTGGGTGCTATCGCGCTGGGTGTGAGTGCACCGCTCGTGGCGCTGGTGGAGACGGCGCTGTTCGAGGAGTACAGCGGAGGGCAGCCGCGTGCGGTAGAGGAGGGGGCGGAGTAAGGGGGCGGCCCTACTCCGGGCGAGGTTCCTGCCTGCGCAGGAACGACGGGGGCTGCGCCCCGCGTCCGGTTCACCCTCTCCGCGCGCTAAAGCGCGTTCCTCTCCCCTCAAGGGAGAGGGGGAACCCTCACCCACACGCTGTCGCGCGTTGCCCTCTCCCAGGGGGCGAGGGGGGAACAGGGCACCCACGAGGGATGCCCCTACACCAGGCGCCACCCATCCCCACCGCCCCGCGTGGCCTGACGGCCACTCTGGATTCCCGCCTGCGCGGGAATGACGAGGAAGGGCGGGGATGGCGAGGTCCTACTCCAGGAAGTCGCGGAGCTGGCGGGAGCGGCTGGGGTGGCGGAGCTTGCGGAGGGCCTTCGCCTCGATCTGGCGGATGCGCTCGCGGGTGACGCCGAAGTCGCGCCCGACCTCCTCCAGCGTGCGGCTGCGTCCGTCGTCGATGCCGAACCGGAGCTGCAGCACGCGGCGCTCGCGCTCACTGAGCGTTCCTAGCGCGCGGGCGACCTCCTCGCGGCGCAGCTGGGCCGTCGCGGCTTCCGGCGGGGCAGGAGCGTTGCGGTCCTCGATGAAGTCGCCGAGGTGGGAGTCCTCCTCTTCGCCGATGGGCGTTTCGAGCGAGACGGGTTCCTGCGCGACCTTGAGGATCTCGCGGACGCGCTCCGGCGGGACCTCCATCCCTTCCGCGATCTCCTGCGTCGTCGGCTCGCGCCCGTACTCCTGTACGAGGCGGCGGCTGACGCGCATGAGCTTGTTGATGGTCTCGACCATGTGGACGGGGACGCGGATCGTCCGCGCCTGGTCGGCGATGGCGCGGGTGATGGCCTGCCGTATCCACCAGGTGGCGTAGGTGGAGAACTTGTAGCCCTTCCGGTAGTCGAACTTCTCGACCGCGCGGATGAGGCCGATGTTGCCCTCCTGGATGAGGTCGAGCAGGGACATGCCCCGGCCGATGTACTTCTTGGCGACGCTCACCACGAGGCGGAGGTTCGCTTCCGCGAGGTGGCGCTGCGCCTTGATGCCCAGCTCCTCGACGTCCCGGAAGTGCCGGTGGAGGACGAACTCGTGGCTCTCCAGGTTCTGCCCGATGTCGGCGTCCTCGATGATCTCCGGAAGGTCGGCGACGGCGACATCGGCGCCAACGATGCCGAGGATGTCGTCCGGGAGCACGTGGCTGTTGAGCGCCAGTTGCACGATCTGCTGGCCGAGCTCGGGGGGCTCCATCTCGTAGCGCGGGGCCAGGGTCTCGAGCATCTCCAGGTTCAACTCGCCGTCCACGTTCGCGCGGAGCTTCTCGTTATGGAGCAGCTCGCCGAGCGTTATCTCCTCCTCGATGGCGAGGAACTCGGTGATGTTCTCGAGCAGTTCCCGCTGGTCGTGGAGGCGGCGCAGCAGCAGTTTCGCGACGTCGGTGTCCCTCGGGGTGCGGCCGGTCTCCGCGCGCAGGTCGTTGACGGCCTTCTCCACGTGCTTGTAGGAGGCGCGCTGGAGAGCGAGGCGGCGTTCGTCCGCGGCCGTCAGCAGCGTCACGCGTCCGATCTCGCGCAGGTACATGCGGACGGGGTCGTCGATGACGTCCCCTTCCATGTCGTCCTGCTGCGCGTCGGTGACGGCTTCCTTCGCCTCTTCCTCGGTGGCCTTGATGTCGTCCGGGTTCGGCTCGTCGGTAGCGGGGTCAGCCGCGATAGCGGCGACCGCGAGGGCGGATGCGTAGGGAGCGGTGACGTCCACGGTCTCCACGCCGTTCCCGGTCCCGTTCAAGGGGGCGGCGCCGTTGGATCCCGGGGCCTGCTCCGAGACGGCGGCCTTCGCGCGGAGGCGGGGCCTCGCTGCCGTCTTCGCGGCGGGCTTCACCGCGTTCTTCGCCGCAGCCTTCGCCACGGGCGCCTTCGCCCGGCTCTTGCCGGCGACGCCGTTCGTCTCCGCGGCGTCCTCGTTATCAGTAGTGACGGGTTTCTGCCTGGTCGCCAATGCTTCCTCCTCAGATAGGGGAGAGGTTGTTCTGCCGCAGGCGGGTCAGTCGACCCCCTTCGTGAAGAGATCCCGCAGCCGTTCGTTGACCTCCAGGGCTTGCCGTTGAACAGCGTGCACGTACTCAGGATCTGCAGGGGCATCGCCGACGGCGTCCGAGGAGAACGCTGCCGCCTCTTGTGCTTTCAAGTTACGAAGGCGCCTCTCCTCGAGCCTCCGCAAACAGCCGGTCCATTCCTCGGTGCGCTGCTTTCGATCGGCGGGAGGAAGCGCCTCCAGCGAGTGCCTGACAAGTCGGTCGGCAAGTTGGCCGTCGAGCTGCGCTATCGCACCTTCCATCGTACCAGCATCCCGGAGCGCGAACAATACGGCCCGGTTCTCAGGTCGGACGAATGTATCGGGGTCGACCTCATCGACCTGCGCCAGGAACTCAGAGTCCTGCGCGAGCAGCGCAAGCACACGCTCCTCCAGCGGGTCGTGCTCCGCGACGGTGAAGACGGACTCCAACTCCCGGTTCCCGGCTTCCGGCGCGGGACGCCGGGCGCGTTGCCGGCTGTGCAGCGGGCCCTGCATACGCCCCACCGCAGCTTCCAGCGTCGCGACAGGGACGCCGACGATCTCCGCGAGCCTGCTGAAGTAGCGCTCCTGGTCCGCCCAGTTCGGCACGGCGAAGACGACCGGCAGGAGGCGCTCCACCAGCGCGGACTTCCCCTGCGCGGAGCCCATGTCCAGGCGCGACGCCTCGGCCTGGATGAGGAACTCGACCGCCGGGACCGCGTCCGCCAGCAGGCGCTGCCACTGTGCAGGGTCGTTACGGATCAGCTCGTCCGGGTCTTTCCCCTCGGTGATGAGCGCGATGCGGAGCGAGGAGATGTCGTCCGGACGGTTCAGCACCTCGGTGCGCCTGCGGCCCGCCGCGACGCTGCCGACGAGTTCCCACGTGGTGCGCAGCGACTGCAGCATCGCCTCCTGTCCCGCGGCGTCAGCGTCGAGCGCCAGCACGATGCGCTGGGCGCGCGCCTTGAGGAGCGCGACCTGCGTCTCGGTCAGGGCGGTGCCCATGGACGCGACGACGTTGCGGTAGCCGTGTTCGTGCGCGGCGATGACGTCCATGTAGCCCTCGACGACGACCGCCTCGCCCTCCGCGCCGATGGCCTCGCGTGCGCGGTCGAGCGCGTAGAGCATGCGGCCCTTGTCGAAGACCGAGGTCTGCGGGGTGTTGATGTACTTGGGGTCGGAGCCGTCCAGCGAACGGCCCGCGAACCCGGCGATGCGCCCGTCCACGTCGCGCAGCGGGAACATGAGCCGTCCGCGGAACATGTCCCGCGAGGGTGTGCCGTCGTCGCCGCGCAGAACGAGCCCGGAGCGGAGGAGCAGGTCGTCGTTGAAGCCGAGCGCGCCGAGGCTGCGCAGCAGTTCGCCCCCGGTGGAGGGCGCGTAGCCGATGCCGAAGCGGGCGGCGGCGTCCTCGCCGATGTGGCGTCCTTCCGCGTAGGCGCGCGCCTGCGCTCCGCGTTCAGCGATGAACGACTGCTTGAAGAACTGCTGAGCCGCGTCGTTGAGGCCGTAGAGCGGGTCGTCGTCGTTGCGCTCCCGCCGCTCCTCGATGCGCACGCCCGCCTGCGCGGCGAGGAGGCGCATCGCTCCGGTGAAGTCGGTGTTCTCCGTCCGCATGACGAACGAGAACATGTCGCCGCCGGTCGCACATCCGCCGAAACAGCGCCAGTTCTGCGTGTCGGGGAAGACGACGAACGAGGGCGTTCGCTCCTGGTGGAAGGGGCAGCGCGCGTGATAGTTCTTGCCGGTGCGCTTCAGGTCCGGGACGTAGCCGTTGACGACATCGACGATGTCGAGGCGCGCCCGGATGTCGTCCACAGTGCTCATACTCCCCTACCAGATTCTACGTCGCGGAGGCCCGTGTGGTTGCACGTTTTCGGGCGACTATGCGCGCCGGAACCAGTAGCGTAACCTGCCCGTGAGCGTTCACTTGACCACCCCCAACCCGAAACCCCAGCGCCGCATCTTCTATGGCTGGTACATCCTCGGCGTCATCCTGCTGACGGGACTGTTCGCAGGCCCCACGAGCCAGGTCTTCATCGGCATACTCGTCGACCCCATCAGCCAGGACACGGGGTGGAGCCCCACCTCCATCGCGGGTGCAGTAACCGTCGGGGGCGTGCTTGCGGGCGTGGGCGCACCGTTCGTGGGGCTGCTCGCCGACCGGTACAACCCGCGCGTGCTGATGACGTTCGGCGTCGTGCTCATGGGCGCCTCCTTCTTCCTCATCGCCTCCGCGCCGAGCGTGTGGGTGCTCGTGGCCGGTTACGCCATCGCCCGGGGCATCGCGCAGAACATGATCGCGGGCGTCGTCCCGCGCGTAGTCGTCGTCAACTGGTTCCGCAGGATGCGGGGGCGCGCCATCGGGCTCGTCGGCACCGCTCACCCGGTGGGAACGTTCGTGCTGGGCCCCGTCGCACTGCTCATCATCGGCACAGGACTCGGCTGGCGGGGCGTGTGGGTCATCTTCGGCATCGCTGTCATCGTCTTACTCGTGCTGCCGAATGCGCTGGTCATCCGCCGTACACCGGAGGAGATGGGGCTGCTGCCCGACGGAGACGACGTTACCGAGGCCGGGGGGCAGGCTGCACTCGAGGCGAGCGCGCGGGAGGCCGCGCAGTCGTGGACGTTCCGCGAGGCGATACGGACGCCGTCGTTCACGCTCATCATCGTCTCGATCGTGCTCACGAACTACGGCGGAGGCGGGCTGCCGTTCCACATGCCGCAGTACTACGGAGAGGAAGGGTTCGCGGTGGAGATAGGCGTCGCGGCAGTGAGCATGTTCGCCATCTCCGGCGCGTTCGCCAACACCCTCTGGGGCTTCCTGGCCGAGCGCATCTCGGAGCGGCTCCTGGGCGTCTTCACGATGCTCATGGGCACGGCGCTCGCGCTGGGGTTCCAGTTCGTCGCGCATCCCGCCGTGGCGGTCGGGTACGGCATCCTGCTCGGCATCGCGGCGCGCGGCGAAGGCTCCATCCTGATGATCCTCATAGCGAACTACTACGGCAGGCGCTCCTACGGGGCCATCTCCGGCCTCGTGCAGACCGCGTTGCTGGTCGGGCTAGCGCTCGGCCCATTCATCATGTCGGTTATACGCGAGTCCACGGGCTCGTATCTCGCGGTCTTCTACTCCGCTGCCGTAACCTTCACCATCGCAGCCGTGCTGCTGGCGCTCGCCGTGAAGCCGAAGCGCCCGCTGCCGACGACCAACGCCGCAGCCACAACAGGAGGAAACCCGCAGCCATGACGACATCCACGGAGATCGAGGCGCTGAAGCGCCAGGTAGCAGACAGCTCGCACGTGCTCGACCACCAGGGGCTCGTGGACTACCACGGCCACGTGAGCGCACGCGTGCCGGGTACGAACGTGCTCTACATCAAGCCGGTGCTGCGTCCGCATAACCAGATACGCGCGGAGGACATCATCGCAGTCGACATCGACGCCTATCTCGAGGGCGGCGACTCGCAATGGAACCCCAGCGACCAGCGCGGGCGGACGATAACCGAGCCCGTGCCGCCGCGCGAGACGGCGCTGCACGCCGCCATCATGCGGGCGAGGCCGGACGTGAACTCCGTGGTGCACACGCACCAGATGGTCGCGACGGCGATAGGCGCGGGGAACGTCACCATCAAGGCGCTCCAGAACCAGGGCCTTCCGTTCGCGCCCGAGACGCCCATATACCCGAGGCCCGACCTCATCACGACGACCGCGCTGGGCGAGGAGGTCGCGGAGACGCTCGGCGACCGCACTGCGGCGCTGCTGCGCAATCACGGCGTCGTGGTGGTGGGCGAGTCGATGGACCACTCGGTGTCGAACACGATCTACCTGGAGCGCGCGGCCATCACGCAGGTCATCGCAACCATCGTGGGGACGCCGACGCCGCTGACGGACGAGTACGTCGCGCGGTTCGGGCCGGACTGGTCGCGGCGGGCGTCGCACGCGTACGAGTATTTCCGGTCGCTCGTGCCGAGCCTGAAAGTGATGGAATAGAGGGCAACCCTCACCCGCTGCTACGCGGCGACCTCTCCCAGAGGGAGAGGTGAGCAAGGCACGACGCGAGGTTCCTGCCTGCGCAGGAACGACGGCAGCTAACGCCGGGCGCGGGCGGCGTAGTGGTGCCAGATGCCGCTGGGCTTGCGCGGGGTGGGCGCGACCTCGGGCGTGAGGTGGTCGGCGTCGGGCATGGAGCGCATGTTGGCAACGAACTCGGCGGCCTGCTCCGGCGTGAGGACGGCGTGCCCGCTGCCGACGGCGCAGAAGGCGAGGTAGTTCATCCGGGCCTGCTCCTCCAGGTGCAGCATGTTCACGATGGCGTCTTCCATGTCGCCGCCGACGGTCGCCGCGCCGTGTCCCTGCAGGAGGATGGCGCTGTGGCTGCCCATGAGCCGCGCGACCTCCGCGCCGTCCTTCTCGTGGATGATGAGGCGCGGGCTGGGGAACATCGGCAGGGGCTTTGAGAAGAGGGGCATGCCCTCGATGCACATCGGGCCCATCTGCTCCTGCAGCACGCTCATCAGGACGGTGTAGCGCGGGTGGACGTGTACGACGGAGTTGACGTCCGGGCGCTCACGGAGCAGGCAGGAGTGCATCTTCACCTCGTTCGGGAGGTTCAGCTCCTTCGGGCCGCCCGCCTTGTATCCGTTCACGTCGACCACGACCATGTGCTCGGCGTAGGTCTGGGAGAGCGCGGGGCCGAGCGCCTTGATGACGAACCTGTCCGGGTCGTCGGGCAGGCGCAGGCTCACGTGCCCGCGCTCGATGGTGGAGGAGTCGGCAAGCCCCATCTCGTACAGCATCCGGTTCGCGAGCGCGACCTCTTCCATGAGCTCTCGTAGGTCTGGCATGTCGGCCTCCTTGGTTGTCGCATCAGCCCAGCGGGGGCTGGCGCGTGTGCCAGTCCGTCGCGGTCTGGTAGGCGTGGACGGCGCGGAGCACGAGTGCGTCGTTGAGGCGCGCGCCGCCCAGCATGAGGCCGAGCGGCAGGCCGTCGGGCGAGAAGCCGCACGGCACGGACGCGCTCGGCATGCGCGCGAGGTTGAAGACGCGCGTGAGCTTCAGCAGCGCCTCCCGCGACGTTATCTCGACCCCGTTGAAGTTGAGCGTGTCCTGCTCGGCGAGCGGGGCGGGCGTGGCGACGCTGGGCATGGCGATGAGGTCGACGCGCGTAAGCGCCTGCGCGACCGCCCGCGCATACGCGACGCGGGCCTGCTGCGCCCGCGCGTACGCCGTCGCGGGAACGAAGAATCCGGACTCGAAGCGGCGGCGTATCGCCTGGTCCATGCGGTCGCCCTCTCGCAGCACCCGCGCGCCGTGTGCCATGGCGGCCTCGGCTGTCGTGATGCCGGCGGCGATAGGGGTCGTCCAGTCCAGCTCGGGCAGCGATATCTCCATCACCTGCGCGCCGAGCCCTTCCAGCGTGCGCATCGCGGTCTCGAACGCGAGTGCGACGTCCGTGTCGATCGCGTCCCAGACGTACTGCAGGGGCACGCCGATGCGGAGCCCGCTCACGCCGCCCTCCAGCGACGCGACGTAGTCGACCTTCGGGGCGGTGATCGAGACGGGGTCGCGCTCGTCGTGGCCCGCGAGGACGTTCAGGAGCAGGGCGAGGTCCTCGACGGTGCGCGCCATCGGGCCCGCAGTGTCAAGCGAGTGCGAGAGCGGCGTCACGCCGAAGCGGCTCACGAGCCCGAACGTGGGCTTGATGCCGGAGATGCCGCAGAGCGATGACGGGATGCGGATGGAGCCGCCGGTGTCCGAGCCGAGGCCGAAGGGGAAGAAGCCCGACGCAACGCCCGCGCCGGTGCCGCTGGACGAGCCGCCGGGCATACGGCCCTCGCCCCACGGGTTGCGCGGCATGCCGTAGGTGGCGTTCTGTCCGGTGGGGCCGAACGCGTACTCGACGGTGTTGACCTTCCCCATGGATATCGCGCCTGCTTCGCGGAGCAGGCGGACGGCGGTGGCGTCCTCGTCCGGCACGAACTCGGCGTCGAGCGCCGAGCCGGAGGTCGTCACGATGCCTGCGCTCCAGTAGATGTCCTTGATGCCGAACGGGACGCCGTGCAGCGGGCCGCGCGACTGACCGGCGGCCAGTTCGGCATCGGCGGCGCGGGCGTCGGCCATCGCATCCTCGGAGGTGCGCGTGATGAACGCGCCGACCTGCGGTTCGAGCGCGTCGGCGCGGGCGACGAATGCGTCCACGGCCTCGGTTGCGGAGAGCTCCTTCGCGGCGATGCGGCGCGCGAGGTCGGCCGCGGAGAGGGCGGTGACGTCCGTCATTCCATGCCTCCAACGGCGCGCTCGACAGGGATGTGGTCGACCGGCAGGTCGTCGAGCGGTGCGATGCGTCCGAGCATGGCCTCGACCTCGGGGCGCAGCTTCTCGAGGTGTTCGGGGCCGGCGGTGATGCCGGCGGCGCGCGCCATGGAGGCGAACGCGTCCGGGGTCAGTTCAGGGGACATCGTAATCTCCGCTGGACAGGCTGCGCGCAAGTATAGCGGCGCGGGGGCGCTTCCGCCCCGCCGAGGCCCTCACCCGCGCGCTGGTTCACCCTCTCCCGCCGCTGCGCGGCGACCTCTCCCCTCAAGGGAGAGGGGTCATGGGCGCCCACAAGGGACGCCCCTACACCAGGGCGGTTCTCGCCGGTGCGGGAATATAATGGGCGGGTGAGTATCCCCTTCCGCGCCATCGTCTTCGACTTCGACGGCCTCATCGTCGACACCGAGCAGCCCATCTACGAGGCGTATTCGTCGATCTTCGAGGAGCTCGGCGCGTCGCTGCCGTTGAGCGTGTGGCAGAACGTGATCGGCCAGGGCGTGGGTAACGATGCCGCGTTCGTTCACCTGGAGAGCACTATCGGGCGGGAGGTGGACCGCGAGGCGATCCGCGCAGAGGCGCGTGCGAGGCGACGCGACGTGACGCTGACGCTTCCGCCGCGCGACGGCGCGGCGGAGCTCATCGTACAGGCGAAAGAGGCGGGACTGACGCTTGCCGTGGCGTCGAGTTCGACGTCCGGATGGGTCACCGGCCACCTCGACCGGCTGGGGCTGCTGCCGTCGTTCGACGCCGTCTGCACCCGCGACGAGGTTGGGGAGCCGAAGCCGAACCCGGCGGTCTACTGTCTCGCGCTGGAACGGCTGGGGATGGGCCCGCGTGAGGCGTTCGCGATCGAGGACTCGCCGCACGGGGTGACGGCGGCGAAGGCGGCGGGGCTGCGGTGCGTCGCGGCGCCGAACCCGCTCACCGCGAACATGGACCTGCGCCACGCGGACTGCGTGCTGCCGTCGCTGGCGGGCGTTTCGCTCGCGGACGTGGTGGCGGGGCTGGCGTCTTAAGGCTTGTAAGCCTACTTCTCAGGCGAGGGCGCCCAGAAGGCGAGGCGGCCTTCGGCGACAGGGCGCGGGGCTTCGTTCCCAGTCGCGTCGACGAGCCAGACCTGGGGGTTTTCGGTGCGATCGAGAGCGCCTGCGAACACCAGTCTCGTGGAGTCGGCTGACCAGACGAGGTGGGACGGCGCGAACTGGTCGAAGAACTGCAGGTGAGTGAGGAAGTCCGGGGTGGCGATGAACTCGTTCAGGCGCGCTATCACACCCGTGGCAGGGTCTACGACCTGCCAGCGCAGCGTACCGTCAAAGGCTGCTCGCGCGATGCGCTCGCCGTCCGGTGACCAGTAGAAGGCGGTCATGCGACCGGGCGCAATCAGCCTGGCGTTGCCTGAGCCGTCGTCGTCCACGACGTGGAGTTCGCCGTAGAACAGTCTCCCGAACGGCTTCCTCGCGACGGCGACGTGTCCACCAGCGGGTGACCAAGCGAAGGCTGCCTCGCCGGGGACGTCCATCAGTGTCATGCGGTCCGTGCCGTCGAGGTCCGAGGTGACGAGCCTGCCGGTGCCGCTCTCCTCGACGACGTAGGCGATGCGCTCACCGTCCGGGCTGAACGCCGGGACGCGATAGCGGAGCGAGTCCGCGTCGAGGTCCCGTGTGGAGCGGTCTTGGGTGTCGTGGAGCAGCAGCTGTCCCCGCCGGTGCACGAGGATGTACCTGCCGTCCGGCGACCAGACGTGGTAGAGCGGGGCGTCGGCCGAGACTTCGTAGGGTTCGCCGCCCTCGGGCCGGGCGGCGAAGAGGCCGAGCCCCTGGCCGGGGCCTCTCGGAGCGACGAACGAGAGGAACTCCGAGGTTGGAGACCAGAGGGCGTAGTGCGGCGCGCCCCCTGCGACGAGGGGAACAGAGCCGGGACGTGTCTCATGGAGCCGGCGCTCCGTTCCCTCCTTCGTGTCGAAGAGCACGAGGCTGGCGAGTGCGTTGCCGCTTCCCGGCGTGCGCGAGAGCGCAACGAACCTGCCGTCGGGAGACCAGGTGGGCCAGGTGTAGCGGACGTTCTGCGCCTGCTGAGGACGTAACGAGACGCTGGTGCCGGACTCGCGCGACTCGCCGGATCCGCCGCTGGTGAGGCGTTCGGGGTTGCCGCCGTCGCCCTGCACGCTCCAGACGTCGAAGCGCGGGTCGACGAAGACGATGCGCTGGCTGCCGGAGGGTTCCGGCGTACCGGGCGCTGGCTCGTCGCTGCCGCATGCCGCGAGAGCAAGGAGCACCGTGGCTATGAATGCGGCACGGAGCAGTAGCCTCAACCTGGCCGTCTCCCGAGAGATGCTCGACTGCGCCTCAAGGCTACGCCTTTCGGCTTTGCTCAGCATGACAGCCGGCGTCCCGCCCTGCCCCTCGAGGGCCCTTACCCTGCGCCCCTTTCCTCCTCTGAGGGAGAGGCGCAGGCGATGCGGAGCGGGTTCACCCGTCCACGCGGACCTCGAGGCTGATGTCGAGCGCCGTGACCGAGTGCGTCACCGCGCCGGTGGAGAGCAGGTCGACGCCGGTTTCGGCTACATCGCGGACGGTGTCGATAGTGATGCCGCCGGACGCTTCGGTGAGCGCTCGGCCCTTGCAGATAGCGACGCCTTCGCGCATCTGGTCGGGCGTCATGTTGTCGAAGAGGATGATGTCCGCGCCGGCCTCGACGGCCTCGCGCACCTGGTCGAGCGTGTCGCACTCGACCTCGATGCGGATGGTGTGTGCGGCGTCGTGCTTGGCGCGTTGGATGAGCTCGGTCATGCTCTCGCCGCGGGTGGCCATCGCCGCGATGTGGTTGTCCTTGATGAGGATGCCGTCGCCGGTGCTCATGCGGTGGTTGTGGCCGCCGCCCATGCGGACGGCGTACTTGTCCAGCAGCCGCCAGCCGGGGAGCGTCTTGCGCGTGTCGATCATCTGCGTGGGCAGACCATCGATGGCGCGGACGTAGCCGTTGACGGCGGTGGCGATGCCGCTCATGCGCTGGACGAAGTTTAGGGCGGTGCGCTCCGCGCGGAGGATGCTCGACATGCGCCCGCGTATCGCGGCGACGTACATGCCGCGCTCGACGGGCGAGCCGTCGTCGACGAGGCGGGTCGTCTCGAGCGTGGGGTCGGTCTCGCGGAAGACCTCGAGCGCAACGTCGACGCCTGCGAGGACGCCGTTGGCCTTCGGCATCATGAGCGCCTCGCTCGTGAGGTCGTCGGGCAGGAGCGAGGACGTGGGGTCGTAGGCGACCTCGTCCTCGGCCAGCGCCATGCGTATCAGGTCTCGTGTTCCGTGCCAGTGGTGGAGCATGGTTTCACCTCGCGCCAGGTGGGTTTCGCTTGTAAGAGGGAATTCTACGGCGGCGCAAGGGGTACTTTGTGACGGAATGCACAAACAAGTGGAACGCTACGGGTCAAGCCATGCCCTGACTTCCGTCCATCGCTTCAGGTCTCTTGCTCGAGGCCATTGGTCTCGCAACTGCGGCTTCGCGTGCCGAGGCTGTCGCTCGGTCTGCGTCAGTCCGAACGTGTACAGCCTCTCCTCATGGCCTGCGGCGACGAGCATCCTCACGACTTCCCGACCACGCTGATCGAAACCACCCTTGCCTCCCCACGCGCAGACGATGCGGTTCGCGCGAGAGGCTGCTTCCATGATGTGGCGGTCGTTGACGTGCAGGCCGTCGCGAGCATCGTTCCGACAGAGTGCGCAGCCGTTGAACCCGCCTTCGGGACAGTACGGCCCCATCCGGCCTTGTGGGAGCCTATTCCAGTTGCCGCCGCGTACCGGAAACAGGTTGCATACCCAGAGCGTTCCGTAGCCCCACTCCCGGGCGAGGCACTTACAGCGGTCGATAGTCGCGTCTGAGCGGTCGCGGTCGGCCTTGTTCGGGTTCAGCATGAGGAACAAGCAGACGCCAGTGCCTGCTTCCAGCGTGGCTTCGAGCCAGTACCGATAGCGGCGGTCAGGAGATTCGTCCCACGAGCAGACGCTGTGCAATGCCAACGGGGATGCCCCGCCTACGCAGGAGCCGCGATGCGCGCCTTGCCCTGCAGCGACCAGGGCGTGGTCCGCGTGATGCGGACGTTCAGCACGTCTCCGAGGGCGATGCCCTCACCAGCAGAAGCAGGGGGCGAGATTCCCGCCTCCGCGGGAATGACGGAAGGATCGTCAAAGAAGACGAGCTTGTCGGTGCGGGTGCGGCCCTGCCAGCGGCCCTTGTTGTGGCCATCGACCAGCACCTCCTGCGTCGTGCCGAAGTAGGCGGTGTTGATCCCGGAGAGGATGGTCTCCTGCACGGCCTCGATCGCCTTCAGACGGCGGTGCTTCTCCTCCGGCGGCACGTCGTCGGTCATCTTCCGCTCGGCGAACGTGTTGGGGCGGGTGGAGTACATCGCGGAGTGGACCTTGTCGAAGCGGAGGTCGCGCACCATGTCGAGCGTGTCCTGGAACTGCGCCTCCGTCTCGCCGGGAAAGCCGACGATGAGGTCGGTGACCATCGCGACGCCGGGGACGGTCTCGCGGATGCGGACGACGAGCTCGCGGTACTGGGTGTTCGTGTAGCCGCGGCGCATGTTCGCGAGCACCTCGTCATTCCCGGCCTGGAACGGCAGGTTGATGTTCTCCATCACGCGCGGCAGACCGGCGACGGCGTCGATGATGCGCTCGCTCATGTCGTTGGGGTGCGAGGTGAGGAAGCGGATGCGGGCCAGTTCCGGCACCTGTTCGTGGACCGCTTCCAGCAGGTCGGCGAGGTCGGGCGCGCCGGGGAGGTCGTGGCCGTAGGAGTCGACGTTCTGGCCGAGCAGCGTGACCTCGCGGACGCCGCGCGCGACGAGCATGCGGCACTCCTCGACGAGCTCGGGGACGGGGCGTGAGATCTCACGTCCGCGCCGGTAGGGGATGATGCAGAACGTACAGAACTTGTCGCAGCCGTGGATGATCGGCACGTGCGTCGTGACCGACGGATGGCCCGGCACGAACGGCCCCGCGCAGCCGTCGGGGTCGACGCCCATCTTGTCGCCGACGAGCTCGATGAGCGGCTCGAATTGCTGGGGCTGCATGAAGACGTCGACGTAGGGGTAACGCTTGCGGAGGTCGTCCTGCTTCGGGCCGACCATGCAGCCCATGAGCGCGAGCGTCTTGTCCGGGAAGCGCTGCTTCCACGGCTTGAGCGACGTGAGCATGCCGGTGACGCGGTCTTCGGCCTGCTGGCGGACGACGCAGCTGTTGAGGACGATGACGTCGGCCTGCTTCGGGGTGTCCGCGGACTCGAGGCCGAGCTGCTCCAGGCCCGCCCCCATCCGCTCGGAGTCGGCTTTGTTCATCTGACAGCCAACGGTCCAGATGTAGTAACTCGGCATGCGTATCCCTTGGCCTAACGATGGTGGTAGTGGCGGAGGGAGCGGGATTCGAACCCGCGAGGGAGCTCATCACCCCCAACCCGCTTAGCAGGCGGGCGCACTAGGCCACTATGCGATCCCTCCACGCCACTCGTCAGGATACCAAATCCGCCCCCTCCGGTCATGCGCGACATGCTGTGCTCTCAGGTGCGGGATTCCCGCCTGCGCGGGAATGACGGGAGAGGCGGTCATGCGCCGAATCGCGTTCACACACGCTAGAATGCGGCGCGGAGGTACCCCCATGCCTGACCTGACGACCGACGAGGTGCGCTCGCTGCTGCAGGCGCTCGACATGACGCCGCTCGACGATGTCGACCTCGACGAGATCACGAACCGCGTGAACGCCATCAACGAGGCAGCGGCCGCGCTCGAAGCCCCGGAGGCCGACGCGATAGAGCCCATCCCCGTCTTCTGGCTCACCGCCGAGGGCGCCGAGGCGGAGGAGGTCGGCGAGGCGGAGGAGGTCGGCGATGGCCGATGACCTCACGCTCCGCTCCGCGACGGAGCTCTCCGCGCTCATCACTCGCGGCGAGGTGTCGCCCGTCGAACTGACCGAGGCGTTCATCTCTAGAGCAAAGCGCTTCGAGCGGCTGAACGCCTACATCACGCTCGATGAGGAGGGCGCGCTCCGTGCCGCTCGCGCGGCGGAGGCGGAACTCGGGCGCGGCATGGTACGCGGTCCGCTGCACGGGCTTCCCGTCGCGGTGAAGGACCAGTTCGACGCCAAGGGGATGCGGACGACGCTCGGCGGCAACATCGTAGACTACGTCGCGGACGAGGACGCCACGGCGGTCGGTCGGCTGCGCGAGGACGGCGCGGTGCTGCTGGGCAAGCTGAACCTGAGCGAGTACGCGCTCGGCGGCAACGTGCAGCACCCGTTCGGCGTCCCGCACAACCCGTGGGACGAGACGCGGCAGGCGGGCCAGTCGAGCAGCGGCTCGGGCGTCGCGGTCGCCGCATCGCTCTGTGCGGCTGCGCTCGGCGGCGATACCGCGGGCTCGATACGCGGCCCGGCGGGGTGGTGCGGCATCGTGGGGCTGCGTCCGACGTGGGGCGCGGTGAGCCGTCACGGCGCGTTCCCGATGGCGTGGTTCATGGACACGATAGGCCCCATGACCAAGACGGTCGCCGACGCGGCGATGCTCCACCAGTCGATCGCGGGCCACGACCCGAAGGACCGGTACTCCTCGACGCGCCCCGTGACGCCGTTCGAGCCGGACGACGATCTGAGCGGGCTGCGCATAGGCGTCGTGCGGGAGAGTATCGACAACGGCATGGCGAGCGCCGAGGCTGCATCCGCCCTCGACGCCGCGATGCGCGTGCTGGAGGACGCGGGTGCGAAGGTGGGCGATGCGTCGCTCCCACTCTTCGAGCGGGGCGGGCTCATCGCGAACACGCTGTCGGACGTGGAGGCTGCGCACACGCACCGGAAGTGGCTGCGTACGCAGGCGGAGAAGTACGACTTCGCGACGCGGCGCAGGTTGATGGCCGCGAGTCTCGTGCCGGGCGCGGTGTACACGAAGCTGCTGCGTTTCCGCACGCTCATGCGCCGCCACGTCATGCGCGAACTCGGCAGGTACGACGTCATCGTGACGCCCGCGCAGGCGGGGGGCGCGCCGCCCATCCCGACGGAGACGGGGCTCACGTCGAAGGAGGCGGTCATCGCGCAGTTCTTCGGCATCCGCTCGCACCGCAGCCCGTTCAATCTCTCCGGCGTCCCGGCGATGGCCGTGCCCTGCGGGTTCACGGAAGGGGGCCTGCCGCTCAGCATCCAGATCGCGGGGCGTCCGTTCCAGGAGAATTCGCTCTTCCGCATCGGTCACGCGTACCAGCAGCGCACCACCTGGCACGACGCACGTCCTCCACTGGAATGAGCGACCTTCGCGACGCCGAACGGGAGCGGCCCGTGGAGGTAAACCTCAGGCGATGCGGGAACGTTCTCGTGAAGGTCGGACTCGTGGCCCTAGGCGTCGCGATAGCCCAGACGTTGTTGTGGCCGAACGCTCCTCTCGTGGTGCAGAACGTGATGAACGTCGTGTTCTTCTTCGGCCTCGTGACGGGCTTCATGCCGACGGTGGGCCGTCTGCTGTCCCGCCACTGGCCGCGGTGGTGACCTCTCCTGTCGGACCGAGGCGTTGTCCGCACCCGAACGCGCTGGCCGCACCTTGTGCAGCGTGTTATCCTTACGAATAACGGCGTCGACGGAGACGAGTAGACGGGCCCACGGCGGTTGAGCGAGCCGGTGACGGTGTGAGACCGGTGCGCCGCCCCAGTCGAAGATCCCTCCCGAGCCGTCAGCCGAAGGCTCGCAGAGCGAGTGAGTAGACCTGACCGGGTTCGCCGCCCGTTACCGAAGGCGGGAGCGTGATGGCGCTCCGCTGAGGGCCCTCGCCCTCCGGACTGGATTCCCGCTTTCGCGGGAATGACGGGGAACAGGCGGGGGAACCAGGGTGGTACCGCGGGTGATGCCCGTCCCTGTCAGGGGGCGGGTTTTTTGTTGGACGTTGGCGCGCGAGGTTCCTGCCTTCGCAGGAATGACAGAGTAAGCGAAGGAGTGGATGTCATGGCGAGCGTAACGCTGTACGACACGACACTGCGCGACGGTTCGCAGATGGAGGGGGTGAGCCTCTCCGTGCACGACAAGCTGCGTATCGCCGAGCGGCTGGACCAGCTCGGCGTCCACTTCATCGAGGGCGGCTGGCCCGGCTCCAACCCGAAGGACGAGGAGTTCTTCCAGGAGGCGAAGAGCCTCAATCTCACCCACGCCAAGCTCACCGCGTTCGGCAGCACCCGCCGCGCGAATGCCGTGGTGGAGGACGACGCGAACATCCAGGCGCTGCTCGACTGCGGTGCGGAAGTGGTCACGCTCGTCGGCAAATCGTCGGAGATGCAGGTCGCCGACGTGCTCGAAGTGCCGCTCGAGGAGAACCTTGCGATGATCCGCGACTCGGTCTCCTACCTGCGGGAGCAGGGAAAGCGCGTCTTCTTCGACGCGGAGCACTTCTTCGACGGTTACGTGGCGAACCCGGAGTACTCGTTGCAGTGCATCCGCGCGGCTGCCGAGGCCGGGGCAGAGTACGTCGTGCTGTGCGACACGAACGGCGGCACGCTGCCCGTGGACGTGTTCGCGACCGTGAGCGCGGTCGCGAAGGCCGTGGACTGCGGCGTCGGCATCCACTGCCACAACGACGCAGACGTGGCGGTCGCCAACACCATCGCCGCGGTGCAGGCCGGCGCGACGCAGGTGCAGGGCACCATCAACGGCTACGGCGAGCGGTGCGGCAACGCGAACCTCCTCTCCGTGATCCCGAACCTCCAACTGAAACTGGGAATGGACGTCATCAGCGACGATCAGATGAGCCACCTCACGGAGATGCACCGGTTCACGGCGGAACTCGCCAACATGCCGCGCAGCCGCTACCAGCCGTACGTGGGAGAGAGCGCGTTCACGCACAAGGGCGGGTTGCACGTCTCCGCCGTCACTAAGGTGGAGGACAGCTACCAGCACATCAAGCCGGAGCTCGTCGGCAACGCGAAGCACGTCGTCGTCTCGGAGCTTGCGGGGCGGAGCAACATCGCGGTCAAGCTGCAGGAGGCGGGGCTGAGCGCCGACGTCTCCGGCAAGCGACTGAGCGCGCTGCTGCAACTCGTGAAGGAGCGCGAGAACGAGGGCTTCCAGTACGAGGGCGCGGAGGGGTCGTTCCGGCTGCTCGTGGAGCGCACGGAGGCCGGTTACCAGCCGCCGTTCGATCTCGTGGACTTCATGGTGGTGATGGAGAAGCGCCGGAGGCCGGGGAACTGGACCGGCGAAGACTCGCTCTGCGAGGCGATGGTGAAACTCTCCGTGAACGGCGAGGTGCGGCACACGGTCGCGGAGGGGAACGGCCCGGTGAACGCGCTCGACCAGGCGATACGGAAGGCGCTGCTCGACTTCTACCCGCACCTGAAGAACGTGGAGCTGACCGACTACAAAGTGCGCGTCGTCTCGCAGGGGCCGGGAGGCACCGGCGCGGTCGTGCGGGTGCTCGTCGAGTCTACGGACGGCGAGCAGACCTGGGCGACTGTCGGGGCGTCGACGAACATCATCGAGGCGTCGTGGCAGGCGCTGTCTGACAGCCTCGAATACGCGCTGCTACAGCGGTAGAGCGATGGCCACCGAGGTCTTCCACATGGATGCGAACGGCGTCCGCATCTCCGCGCAGCGCGCCGTGTTCGCCGAGCATGCCTACGCCCCCCGCAACATCCAGAGCGTGGACCGCGTCGAGGACAAAGGCATCCGCTGGCCCGGGCAAGCCACACTCGCCCTCGGGTTCGCCATCATCATCGCCGGGTTCATCATGCAGCACACCATTACCGTGATGGTGGGCGCGGTGGCCGTGATGTCGGGCTCGCTGAACCTGGCCCGGAAGCGTCCGCGGTACGGCATCCGTATCACGACGCAGCGCGGGCCGGTGTACGTGCTGGCGTCGAGGGACCAGCGCTACGTTGAGGTCGTCGCGGACGCGCTCCTGCGCGCCGTCTCTGTCGCACATCAGAGACGAGAAGCGACACGTGACGAGGCGGAGTCCGGCCAGGAACCCAGCACCGGACACGCGCCCGCGGGGGAACCGGAATCGCAGGCGCCACCACGGCGGCGGGGCGGCCGTCCTACACCCCGCAGGAGGCGTCGCTAGCGCAGCGCGTCCGAGAGGTACTCGGCCCAGTGGCGGGGCTTCTTGGACGTGAAGTGCCCGATCTGCTGGCGGCAGGAGATGCCGGAGACGGCGACCGGCCAACCGCGCTTCTCCTCGTTCTCGATCGCGGGGAAGAGCTTGAGCGAGCCCATCGCCTTCGACGTCTCGTAGTGCTCCTTCTCGAAACCGAACGTCCCCGCCATGCCGCAGCACGCTGAGTCGATCAGCTCCGGCTCGTAGCCCGCGATGCGGAGCGCCTCGAGCGTCGGGCGCGCCCCAACGAGCGCCTTCTGGTGGCAGTGGCCGTGCACCTGTACCTGCGCCTTGCCGTCCTCCGTGAACGCGGCGCGCACGGCGTCCGGCTCCTCGGCTGCGAGCTTCACGAGCAGTTCGTCCAGCATGAACGCCTGGCTCGCCACGGACCGCGACGCGTCGTCGCGCAGTAGTTCGGGGTACTCGTCGCGGAGCGTGAGCAGGCACGACGGCTCCGTGCCGACGATGAGCGTGCCGCGCTGCGCGTGGGGCGCGAGCACCTCCACGTTGTTCTGCGCCCAGCCCTTCGCCTTCTTGAGCTGCCCCTTGGAGATGAGCGGCCTGCCGCAGCAGCCGCGCTGCGTCTCCAGGCGCACGTTGAAGCCGAGCGCCTCCAGTACGCGGACGGCGGCTCGCCCCACCTCCGGGGTCATGTACTCGGTGAACGTGTCGTGGAAGTAGATGACGTCGCCGCGGGTCCCTTTCTGCGCCTGCGTGTCCCGGCGCGCGAACCACGATGAGAAGCGGCGCAGTGCGAACTTCGGCAGCGGGCGCTCACGGGCGATGCCGAACACACGCTCGGCGAACAGCTTCGAGGGAGGCAGGCTGCCGAGCAGGTTCGTGACGGGCGCGAGCGCCTGGCCGATGCGGCTGAGGCGTGCGACCTCGCCGAACGCGCGGGCGCGCAGCGGCAGGCCGTGCTTCTCGTAGTACTTGCTGAGCACCTCGGACTTCAGTTTGGCCATGTCCACGTTGGAGGGGCACTCGGCCTTGCACGCCTTGCACTCGACGCAGAGGTCCATCGTGTCGTAGAGGCGCTTGCCGGTGAGTTCGTCGGCGGGGAGTTTGCCGCTGATGATCATGCGGAGCATCGTGGCGCGGGCGCGGGTCGAGTGCTCCTCCTCGCGCGTCGCCATGAACGAGGGGCACATGCCGCCGTCCAGTTTCCGGCAGGCGCCCTGGCTGTTGCACATCTCCACGTGCGCGCCGAAGCCGCCGTCCTCGCTGAAGTCGAGGTACGTCGGCACGTCGATGGCCGTGTAGTCCGGGCCGATGCGCAGGTTCTCCCGCAGGCCGGGCGTCTCGATGATCTTGCCGGGGTTCATGATGCCCTCGGGGTCGAACGCCTGCTTGAGCTCCTTGAACGCCTCGTAGAGCTCGGAGCCGAACATCTTCTCGGTGAAGACGCCCCGCACGATGCCGTCGCCGTGCTCGCCGGTGAGGCTGCCGCCGAACTCCAGCACGAGGTCGGCGATCTCCTCGGCGATGGAGGCCATCTTCTCGACGCCCTCGTGCTGCTTGAGGTTGACGACGGGGCGTATGTGGAGGCAGCCGGTGGACGCGTGGCCGTAGTAGGCAGCCTCGGTGTCGTGCTTCGCGATGATCTCCTCGAAGCGGCGCACGTACTGCGGCAACTGCTCCGGCGAGACGGCGGTGTCCTCGACGTACGGCAGCGGCTTGGCGTCGCCCTTGAGCGCCATCGCGAGCCCCAGTCCGGCCTCGCGGAGCGCGTACCAGCGCTGCTGCTCGACGGGGTCGTTCGTGATCATCGTTGCGTAGCCGAGGCGGCGGTGCTCCATGTCGGCCTTCATCGCCTCGAGCCTCGACTGCACCTCGCGCGGGGAGTCGCCGTAGAACTCGACGAACAGCAGCTCGCGCGGCTCGCCGATGAAGTAGTCGAGCAGGCTGCGGTAGCCGGGGTTCACCTTGCAGTTGTCGATGATCATGTGGCCGACGAGCTCGACCGCCGACGGGCTGTGCTCGAGGAGGGGGACGGACGCCTCCATGCACTCGATGAGGTCGGTGAAGTGGACGACGCCGAGGCCCTTGTAGCGCGGGAGGGGCACGAGGTTGACGCGCGCCTCCGTGACGGCGACGAGCGTGCCCTCCGAGCCGACAACGGCGCGGGTGAGGTTCATGGGGCCGTCGCCGGTGAAGTCGTCGAGGTTGTAGCCCATGACGCGACGGAGGATGCGCGGAAAGCGCTGCGCTATCTCGTCCGAGTGCTCCCAGGCGAGGCGGCGCGTCTCGCGGTAGATCGTGCCCTCGAGGTCGTTGCGCGAGAGCTTGTCCTCCAACGTCTCACCCACGACGGGCGCGAAGTGTGCCCGGCTGCCGTCCGAGAGGATGGCGTCGACCTCCAGGATGTGGTCGAGCGTCTTGCCGTAGATGACGGAGTGCGGGCCGCAGGAGTTGTTGCCGATGCCGCCGCCCACAGTGGCGCGGGCGCTGGTGACCGGGTCCGGCCCATACATGAGGCCGTACTGGCGCACCGCGGCGGAGAGGTGGTTGTTGACGATGCCGGGCTGTACGCGCGCCCACCGCTCCTCCGGCGACACCTCCAGCACGTTGCGCATGTACTTGGAGAAGTCCATGACGATGGTGTGGTTCGTCGTCTGCCCTGCCAGCGCCGTACCTCCGCCGCGCGGCGTGACGGGGACGCCGTGCTCGCGCGCGATGCGGATCGTGGCCTCGACGTCGTCAGCCGTGCGCGGCACGACGACGCCCACGGGCGTCATCTGGAAGATTGAGGCGTCGGTGGAGTACATGAGGCGGTTGTAGTGGTCCATCCGCACTTCGCCCGCGATCTGGCCACGCAGCCTGTCTGCGATGGCGTTGACCTCGGAGGCGGCGATGGACGCGCCCTTGCGGGCGGTTTCGTACAGCAGTGGCATCGGGTCGTTCCCCCCTGCGCGCGGGTCCTGTCTCCCGCGGAACTTTCACGAGCGTCCCCTAATCTTACGCCAGCGCGGGGCGTCGCGTGGGCCTCGTGAGGCTGTGTGGAATCACCGAAGCCTGCGACCGCTCCCGGTTGACACTCCCCGAGCGTGCTCTTACGTTGAGTAGGCGATTCCATTCTTACAGAGGCAAGACAAAGGCCATGCAGGAAGAGACGGAGCGAAAGACGCCGGTGACGTCGCTGGGGCCGCTGGAGACGCGGCTGATGGACGTCGCGTGGTCGGCGGGACGTTCGCTCTCGGTGCAGGACGCCGTGGACAGGCTCGGCGGCGGGAACTACAAGACCGTCATGACGGTGCTGAACCGCCTCGTCGACAAAGAGATGCTGGCCCGCGAGCTGGACGGACGCGCCTATCGCTATCGCCCGACGCACGGCAGGAACGAGTTCCTGCGCGTCGCGGCCGACGGGCTGGTGCGTGGCTACGTCGAGGCGTTCGGCGACGACGCGGCGAGCCACCTCGCCGATGCGGCGCGCGTTGCCTCGCCGCCGGCCGACAAACCGGCGGACCCGCAACCGCTTCCTGTCTCATACCGCATGTACCACCCTCCCACGTCCCGTAAGGGACCGCTGCTCATCGCCGGGGCTGCGGCAGCCATCGCCGCGGTCTTCATCCTGTCAAGGCGGCGTAAGAGCTAGTGTCCTACGCGCCGTTGGAGTGGGACGATTTCGCCGGCGCGGCGGCGACCGTATCGCCCGGAACGCCGCTCTCTCTTACGCAACTTGAGAGCATCCGCCTGATGGTCGAGATGCTGCGCTCTTACAATGCGTCGGCATCGCTGATGTCCGATGCGGCGCTGGCCGACGTGCTGCGGGGCCACGTGCTCGATTCGCTCACGCTGTTGCCGCTCATCCGACGGGCGCGCCTGCACGAGGGGCGGCTGGTGGACGTGGGGACGGGCGGCGGTTTCCCCGGTCTCGTCCTGGCGATAGCCGAGCCTGCGCTGCGCGTGACGCTGATGGACGCCACACGTAAGAAGACGGCGTACCTGGAGCGGGCCTGCGAGGAGCTGGGGCTGGAGGTGGACGTGCTGCACGCCCGTGCGGAAGACGCTGCGCACGATCCTGCGCTGCGCGAGTCGTTCGACGTCGCGGTCTGCCGTGCGCTCGGCCCGTGGCCGGTCGTGCTCGAACTCACGCTGCCGTTCTGCAGGGCAGGCGGCGCACTGTTCGGCCAGCGAGGGTCTGACGCTCCGTCGGAGGCTGTCGCGCACGCCGGGACCGTCGCGCTGCTCGGAGGTCGCGTCGTGGGGGTCGAGCAGGTAGGCGTCGAAACCGGACTGGAGAACCGCCACGTCATCACGGTCGAGAAAGTAGAATCCACGCCGGTGCGGTACCCGAGGAAGGCAGGGATACCGGCCAAGCGTCCGCTGATTTAGGCTTAAGCACGTGGCAAACGTCCTGGCATCGCTCAAAGACAACCAGTCGCTGAAGCGCAGGCTCCTCTCGCCGAAGACCGGCATCCCGCTGATCGCGCTCATCCTGGTGATTGCGCTGCTCACGAACAAGACCGACATCGGCTTCAGCGATACGTGGGAGCACATCACCACGCTGAACCCGTGGTGGTACGTTCTGGCGTTCGTGTCGCACTACACCACGTTCGTATTCCGGGGCGCGCGGTGGCGTGCCCTGATAGCCAATGCTCATCGTCACGGCGGCGGCCCGCCGCCCTCCGTGGCCTACGCCGGCCGGGTCATCCTTATGGGGTGGTTCGTGAACTCGGTGACCTGGTTCAGGATGGGCGACGCCTACCGGGCGTACGCGTACGCGAGCGACACGAACACGAGCTTCTCGCGCAGCATGGGCACGGTGATGGCGGACCGCTTCATCGACCTCGTCGTCGTTGCGGTCCTCATCACGATCGGCGTCGGCGCGCTGTTCATCGGCGGGCAGATCGTCCCGCCGGTCTTCCTCGTGGGGGTTGCGGTGGGAGCGCTCCTCGTTGTCGGCGCAGGGCTCGTGGCGATGGTCCTCGCCCGGCGATGGGTGGCCCCCCGCCTGCCGGAGAGACTGCGGGAGATGTACCACCGCTTCCACAGCGGGACGATGGACAGTTTCGGGCGCATGCACGTCGTGTTCGCGCTCGGCGTTCTGGGATGGCTCTCCGAGGCGGGACGGCTGTTCTGCGTCGTGATGGCGGTCGGGACACCGGTGGCGCTGGGGTTGGTGCTCTTCGTGCCGATGGCGAACGGCCTGCTCACCGCCGTTCCGCTCACGCCCGGCGGGCTGGGGCTCGTGGAGACGGGTGTGACGGGCCTGCTGGGCCTCGAACTCGCGGTCGAGGCGGCGCTGGCGGTGGCGCTGGTGGACAGGAGCATCAGCTACGTGAGCATCGTGGCAACGGGAGGCGCGGTATTCGTGGCGCGCCAGATCAGGGCAGCGAAACAGGCGTACGCACACGACACGTACGCGCCTGAAAAAGGAGAGACAGCATGATCGATGGCGCATTCAGGGCGAAACTGCGGTCGGGCGACCCCCTCGTGGGCGTGTTCATCAGCATCGAGTCCCCGACGACGGTGGAGTTGCTCGCGGTTGCGGGCGTGGACTACGTGATGATCGACGGCGAGCACAACCCGATCGCGGCAGGCGAAGCGGTGGACATGGTACGGGCGGCGGAGGCGAAGGGCGTCCCGGCGATGGCGCGCGTGGGAGAGAACACGCAGCAGGTGATGGCGAAGTACCTGGATGCGGGCGTGCTGGGCGTGATGATCCCCATGGTGAACAACGCCGCTGACGCCAGGTACGTCGTGGACTCGGTGAAGTACCCGCCGGTCGGGAAGCGCGGGCTCGCAGGCGTGCGCGCCAACGACTTCGCCACCACCCCCGGCTACACGGACATGGCGAACGAGGCGACCGTCGTGATGGTCCAGATCGAGACGCGCGACGGCATCGACAACGCGGACGAGATCATCAACACGAACGGCGTGGACTCGGTCTTCCTCGGGCCGTCCGACCTCTCGGTTGCGCTCGGCGTTCCGGGCGAGACGAAGCACCCGCTCGTGCTGGAGACGATCGAGCAGCTCACGGAGAAGATCGTGGCGGCAGGCAGGACGGCAGGCACTATCGCGCGCACGCCGGAGGACTACGCCTACTGGCGCGACCGGGGCGTGCAGCTCTTTCTGACGGGCGCGAACGCGCTGTTGCTGGGCGCCGCGAAGGCGTACGTGGACGGCGCCCGCTCCGCCGAGGAGGGCCGGTGATGGCTGAGACCGTCGGCGTCGTCGGTACGGGCATCATGGGCGCGCCGATGGCCCGCAACCTCGCGAAGGCGGGGTTCGAGGTCATCGTCTACAACCGCACCCCATCGCGGGCTGAGGCGCTGCGCGAGGACGGCTGCGCGGTCGCGGCCTCGCTCGCGGAGGTCGGACGGACGGCGTCCGTGGTCATCACGATGGTGCCGGACACGCCGGACGTGCTCGCGGTCGTGGAAGGCGAGGGCGGACTCGCCGGCGCGATGCGCGAGGGTTCGGTGCTCATCGACATGAGCACGATCTCGCCGGCGGAGACGCGGGCGCTTGCGGGACGGCTGGCGGAGCGCGGCATCGCGATGCTCGACGCGCCGGTCAGCGGCGGCTCGTGGGGCGCGCAGCAGGGCACGCTCACCATCATGGCGGGCGGCGAGCCGGAGACGTTCGAACGGTGCCTGCCCGTGTTCGAGGCGATGGGCAAGAGCATCACGCTGATGGGGCCGTCCGGCATGGGTCAGACGACGAAGCTGGTGAACCAGATCCTCGTCGCGGGGACGTGCGCGGCGGTGGCGGAGGCGCTGGTGTTCGCGGCGTCGCAGGGCGCGGACCTGCTCAAGACGGTTGAAGCAGTCTCGGGCGGCGCGGCGGGCTCGTGGCAGCTGTCCAACCTGGGGCCGCGGATGGCGCAGCGGGACTTCGCGCCCGGCTTCATGGTGAAGCTGCAGCAGAAGGACCTGCGGCTCATCCTGGAGGCGGCGCAGGAGCAGCACGTGCCGCTCGCGGTGACGGGCCTCGCGCGGCAGTACCTGACCGCGGTCGAGGCGATGGGCGGCGGCGACGAGGGCACGCAGGCCGTCGTGAAGGCGGTGGAGGCGCTGGCAGGCGTCGAGGCCCGGCAGGACGCGGGATGACGTCTCCTCTCACGGGCGCTCGATGAGCGCTCGAGTCCGGCGAGCGTGGGACGCGCTGCACTACCCGGTCGTGATGCTGGTGTTCGCGGTCAACGGCGCGCTGGCGGCGTCGCTGGGCCACGTCCTGCTGAACGAGGTCATCGGCGTCGAGGGCTCGCTGTGGGGCGGGCCGTGGGGCTACCGCGTCCTCTACGTCGCGCTCATCACGCCGTCGTACTCGGCGCTGCTCCTCGTGACCGGCACGGTGTTCGGGAAGGGCGCGTATTTCCGGACGCGCGTGCGGCGCATCTGGGGGCGCGTTCTGCCGGTGCCGTGGCTGCGGGGGTAGCAGCCCTCACCCGCCGCTGCGCGGCGAAAGGGCGCCCACAAGGGACGCCCCTACACCAAGCCGGTTCACCCTCACCCTCACCCTCTCCCCTCAAGGGAGAGGGGGCCAGGCAAGGCTGCGAGGTTCCTGCCTCCGCAGGAACGACGGAGTCAAGGGCGCCCACGAAGGACGCCCCTACACCAAGTCTGGATTCCCGCCTGCGCGGGAATGACGGAACTACGACTGGGGGAACATGTCGACCGGCGTCTGGCGCGGGCCGAGGCTCTCGTAGTAGTAGTTGGTCTCCGGGTCGTAGCGTCCCTGGTTGAAGCCGCCGGACTTCTCGCTGCGGATGATGATGGCGACCGTGCGCTCGCCGACCGTGATCTCCGTGTGGATCTCGTACGGCTTGACGAGGTCGATCTCGCCGGGGCCGACCAGCACGTTCGAGTTCAGCGCGATCTCGGCGTAGTCCGGCTTCGAGCGGTCGTCGAGGCGGTCGTAGCGCTCGATGCGCTCGTGGCCGTCGAGCACGCCGTAGAGGGTGTAGATGTGGGCGTGGTCGTGGATGCGGGCGCGTCCGCCCTGCCGGGCCTCGCCCTTGGTCAGGCCGTTCACCGCGAAGCCGTAGTCCGGGTCCTCGTAGAAGATGAGGTTCTCGGCGCGGCCGTCGGCGGGGACGCAGTCAGGCCAGGACTTCGACGCCTCGACGACGGTGGGGTCGGCGAGCAACTCGGCGAGGACCGGCGCGAGCGCCGCCCAGCGCTTCTCGAGGTCGGGCTCCGATGCGAAGAGTTCGCGGGTCTTCGAAACGAACCGGTCCAACGCGTTCTGGGTCCTCGTCTCAATCACCATGGCGTCCCTCCCTTGTTCTGTCGTGTGCACTATACGCCGAACGCGGGTGCTCTGCACCCGTCATGCGGGGCTGGGGACGCCTGCGATGGAGTAGAAGCGGGCGCAGTTGTCCCAGAGGATCTTGCGGCGGTCCTCGTCGGTGAAGGGGAGTTCGAAGAAGTTGTCGACCGCCGCGGGGTACTTCGAGTCGCCGTGCGGGTAGTCCGTCGAGAAGACGATGTTGTCATTGCCGAAGGCGTCGATGGTGTACTTCGCCGGCAGCTCGTCGGGCTCGACCGACACGTAGCACTGGCGCCGGAAGTACTCGCTGGGCGGCATCGTGAGGTCTTCCATGAAGATGTCAGCCTCGCGCTCGTAGCCCTCGTCCATGCGCCAGAGCATCCACGGGAGCCAGGCGCAGTTCGCCTCGAGGAAGGCGACGTTCAGCTTCGGGTGGTGCTCCAGGACGCCGCCAGCCGCGAAGCTGCCGATGGCCAGCATCTGCTCGAACGGCTGCGCGTAGATGCGGCGCAGGCCGAAGTTCGGGTCGTAGCTCTCCGCGCTCTGGCGCGACCGCGACCCCGACGCCTCGTGGAAGCCGAGCGGGATGCCGAGCTCTTCCAGCGCGTCCCAGAGCGGCTCGTAGGACGGGTCGTGCCAGCTCTTGCCGTTCACGATGTTGGAGCGCACGAACACGGCCCTGAACTTCAGGTCCTCGACGACGCGGTGCGCCTCCTCGACGGCGTCGTTGACGTCGTAGACGGAGATCATGCCGGCGCCGAGCAGCCGCGCGGTGTCGCCCTGGCAGAAGTCGTACAGCCAGTCGTTGTAGGCGCGGGCGATGGCGGCGGCGAACCGGGGGTCGAGGTCGGGGATGGTGAGCACGCTGAGGCCCCGGCTGGGGAAGAGCACCGCGACGTCGAGCCCTTCCGCGTCCATCGCCTCCAACTGGACCTCCGGCGACCATCCGCGCGCGGCGTGGTCGCGGTAGAGTGCCTGGTTGCGCTCGTAGTTGTGGCCCTTGTGGGGCGTGCGGGCCCCGCGCATCGAGCGCTCGCGGTCGGGGAAGTAGACGCCGAGGTCGCGCACGTTCTCGGAGGTCATGCCGATGGGGGCCATCGACTTGAACTCGGGGTCGATGTATCGCTCCCAGAGGTCGGGCGGCTCCATGATGTGCATGTCGCTGTCGATGATGCTGAACCCGTTCCTGGCCATCGTGGTCCTCCGTGTGCGCTGACGCGCATTTCTGGATTCCCGCCTTCGCGGGAATGACGGGTGCTAGACGTTGAAGAAGCGCTTGGCGTTGCCGCCGAGGACGGCGGCTTTGTCGTCGTCGGTGAGGCCGGGGTAGTGGGCGAGCTCGTCGATCCCCTCCTCGGCCTTGAGCGCGTCGACCTCGTGGGGGTAGTCGGAGGCGTAGGCGAACGGGGTCGGGCCGACGCGGTCGACGAGGTGGCCGAGCGTGCCTTCGCTGCCCTCGCAGCCGATGAGCACGTTGCCGCTCTTGACCCACTCCACGGGGTCGAGGTCCGACGCCCGGGGGCGGTACTCGTCCTCGCGTGCGAGGCGGTCGAGCACGAACGCGAGCCAGCCCGCGCCGCCCTCCATGAAGCCGATCTTGAGGTTCGGGAAGCGGTCTATCGCGCCCTGCCGGAAGAACGAGACGAAGTTGATGATGAGCGGCAGCGGGTGGTGGAGGATGTGGGACGCGCCGTTGTCGATGAAGCCCTCCATGCCGAGGTTGAGGTTGGAGCCGCCATGGAGCGCGAGCACGCATCCGAGCCGCTCCGCCTCCTCGTAGACGGGCCAGTACATCTCGTGGCCGAGGTTCACGGGGAGCCCGCGCGTGGGGAGCATCGCACCCGGCAGGCCGAGGTCCTCGACGGCGCGGCGGAGCTCCTTCACGGCCTCCGGCACGTTCTGCATGGGGATGAGCCCCATCGGGTGCAGGCGGTCGCTGACCTTGCGGTAGCAGGCGTGGACGTAGTCGTTGAAGCCCTGGCAGACGGCGACGGCGTAGTCCGGGTTCTGGATGATGCCGACGGCGAGCCCCTGGGTGGTGAACATGACCGCCTTGTCGATCTCGGCGCCCTCGAGGAAGGCGACCCAGTCCTCGCCGGAGCCCATGCGGTGCTCGCTGGCGTTGACGCGCTCGCGCCCCGCTGCGCCCGACGGGCGCGCCTGCGGCATGTGCATGCCGTCCAGGCCGGGGAAGAGCCTGCCGCCGGCGTTCCTGCTGCCGCTGATGACCGACTTGAACGGCTCCGGCATGAAATCGAGCATCTCCGTGCTGGCCTCGATGATGTGCCCGTCGCAGTCGACGACGGGGAAAGCGCGCTTCGCCATGTCTGCCTCCTCTAGGTCACGATTCTCGTCATGGGCGGATGGTACAGCCGCGGATGGCGTCTGTACACGCCCGCCCTCCTTCCGTCATTCCCGCCTCATCCGTCATTCCCGCGAAGGCGGGAAACCAGCAGCCCCGGCGTGGCAGAAGGCCGCGTTCTTGATCCGGTTCTTCTTCAGGTACTCACGAGTGAAAGCAGGGTGTTTCCGTATCTTGCAGATCTATATCGACAAGGCCGTGGCCTGCTCCAGCGTTCTTCATTTCAAGATCCGGGCAAGGAGGGGTGTGTGTGCGTTCCCGGCCGCAGCAACGATATGTGCGGAAGGGTGAACCAGGGACGCGGCGGGGCGTCAGTCGGTGACGAGGAGCGCGATGAAGCCGCCCACCGTGGACGCCCAGACACCGGCCCCGATGACGATGATGGTGGTCTTAAGGCTGCCGAGTTCCGAGCGGATGTCCTTGACGGATTCCGCCAAGTCGCGCAGGCGTTCGTTGACCTGCTCGTAAGCGCCCTCGAGCTTGCTGACGCGTTCCGTGATGTCGGGGACGGCCTGAGTGGTCATGGGACGACAACTCCTGGGTGCAGTATAGCACCAGCCTATGCGGGGGAGCGCCGACCGCGAAAGAAGCGCGTGTCACTGAACCGCGAACGCCTCACCAGTCGAAGTGCAGTTCGATGAGCCCGCCGTGCTGCCGCTCGTCTTCTTCCTCAGGGTCGGTCGGCGGATGCGGGGCGAGCGCGTCCCGCCATCCGTGCCACGGCAGCGACTCGATCCAGGAACGAATCTCCTGACGTTCCTCCGGCGAGAGCCCTTGTTCCCGTGTGAACTCATCCAACAGGCGTAGCACCTGGCGCTGCGTGAAGGGCGCCCAGACCCTGCCCATGCCGGTTGCGTATGCGTCGTCCACGCCTTCCTCAGCCAAACGCCATGCGAACTCGTAGGCGCGCCCCGGCGGCGGGGACAAGAACTCCTGACTGATGATGCTGATGTCCAATCCCATGACGAACGCCTCCCGCGTAAGGTCGGTGGTCCATATCGGACCCGTGGTGGGAGTGTCAAGGGGGTATGGACCTAGTCAAGGGATGGACCTAGACTTGGCCGGCAGTTTCGTCGACAGGAAGGCCAGCCCATGACAACACGAATCAGTCAGTCGGAGAGATTCAGGCAAGAGATTGCTCCTTTCCTTGAAGAGTGGGAAGAACTCGGATTGAATGGCTGGCAACAGTTTCGAAACTGGTCTGTACAACAAGTGTTGTGGCAGTACGGTCTTTCGACCGCCGATATTGAAGAAGCCACGAACATCGATGGCCCTCGCGACAAAGGGATTGATGCTTGGTATTACGAACCTGAAGATGAGGATGCCACACCCCGACTCATCTTGATCCAAGCCAAAGACACGCAAATAAAGCGTGAGGATTTTTCCAAAGCAAAAGACGGATTCTTGGATGTCGTATTGCCGGATAGACCTGGCCAACCAAATCAATCACTACGCGAGATTGCCTCAGAATTTCGTCAGAACATGCCAGCCTCATTTAAGTTAGACATCTACTTGACAAGCTCTGTTCTTGCTCAACAAAACTTACAACCCAGCGCAGACGGTGCGGCTCTGTACGCAGAATCAATGGAAATCGGAGAGAGCCGGGCGGATGCATCGTTCTATGTCCGCGATATCCAATACCTAGCACAGAATATTCAAGTCATTGACTCTAACCCTATTGAATACAGATTCAATGTCGACAGCAATTCATTCTTCGAATTCAATGTAGGTGGACATACAAGAACGATATGCGCTGCGCTGAAAGCCTCTGAACTCGCAGCACTCTTTCAAGACAAGCGCGAAAACCTATTCAGAAAGAACCCAAGATACTATTTGTTTATGTCTGCAAAAAATAAAGAGATAAAGGCATCATTATATGAGCCGCAAAACGAAGACTTTTTCGTATACAATAATGGGTTGACTTGCATTGCTCAATCTGTCAGCGTCGACTATGACAGTGCACAACAACCCGTAATAAGAGTCAATGACTTCCAGATTGTCAATGGATGTCAGACAGTGGCCTCCGTCTGGTCGGCCTCAACCGATAGAGACGCAGACATTAGCAAAGTACGCGTGCTTGCCAAGATTATCGAGAACCCGCGAGCTGGGGCAGAAGCAGACTTGATCTCAGAGAGGATTGCCTTGCGCTCTAACTCTCAGAATCCCCTGAAGGCAGAAGACTGGAAATCGAACGACGCTCGACAAGAGAAGTGGCAAGCGGCATTTCAAAGACTTCCTGACCCGTGGTTCTACGAGATTAAGCGTGGTGTGTGGGCCACGGAATACTCTAGGTCAAGTGATAAGAAGGCGCCCTTTAGGGTAGGCCAGACCAATCAACACCGCAAAATGACAATGAAAGACTTGGGCCAGGCGTGCTACGCGTTTCTTGGCTACCCCGCGGAAGCATTGGACAAAGCTCGTGATATTTTTGAACGATCTACTCAGTACGAATTAGTGTTTCGTTCGGACTTACAACCTATTCAGTTGTTATTGCCGTATTTGGTTTTTCAAGAGGCCAATAAAAAGACTAAACTGGTGAGCACTTATAGTCATCCGACTGAAGAAGATTTCGAAATCAAAACAGAGCACTTGCGGTTTGCAATCGTCCATGCCATCGGGCATATGCTGACGACATTGGCGGGAAAACCTCAGGATTATTGTTCAGTAGATGATGCGGAGTTGCTTATTCAGAATAAAGACGTCTGGCTACCAAGGTTTATTGACCAGGCTTTTGACCAATTGGCCAATCAACTCGTTAGTGAATCTTTTACCCGAGGAACTGGTCCACGTAGCATCGTGCGACGTAACGACTGGATGGGGAGAGCGGTGGAGAACGCCGCCTACCTGATACAACAATTACTGCAGATGGAAACTGCGACAGGGCTGACTGGAGAAGGATCTTTGAGACATGCCTTACCACCTTCTATGGTGAGTTAGCCTCCCCTGCTGACACCCGCCCCTTGCCCCTCCTGACGCCCGCCACCTACCATGGAAGGCCGGTGCGCAGTCTCCGGCTCGATGCGGCGGACCACCCGCCGGTCGGGAGGGCAGTGGCACCGAATGGCACCAAATGGCACCTTAAACAAAGCGCCCCAGGAGTGAACGGGGCCCGGTCAGGAGTGCAATGGCCATCGCAGACCGCATGAAAGTCGGCATCGCGTCGCCCCATATCTTCACGGACGGGAACGTGGACATGTCGTTCGCGGCCTCGTACGTCCGCCGCGCCGAGGAGATCGGCTACGCGAGCCTCTGGACGCAGGAGCGCGTCACCGGCTCGCCCACCGTGCTCCACCCGCTCTCGTTCCTCGCATGGCTCGCGGGGCAGACGTCGACGGCGCGCATCGGGGTGTCGGTGCTCGTGCTGCCGCGCCACAACCCGGTGATGCTCGCGAAGCTGGCCGCCGACATCGACGTGATGAGCGGGGGGCGGCTCGTGCTCGGGGTCGGGCTCGGCAACAACGGCGACGAGCTGCCGATGTACGGCATCACGGCGGAGCGCCGCGTCACGCGGTTCGTCGAGCAGGTGCAGGCGATCCGGGCGCTGTGGGGGCAGTCGCCGTCCGGCCACTCCGGCACGTTCTACGACGTCGCGGACGCGAGCATCTCGCCGAGGCCGGGGCATCCGCCGATCATCTTCGGCGCGAACGCCGACGCCGCCCTCGCGCGCAGCGTGCGCCACGCCGACGGGTGGATGGGCGCGGGCAGCGGGCCGCTCGCCGACTTCCCGCGCAAGGTGGCGCTCGTGCAGTCGCACCTCGCGGAGGCCGGGCGCGATCCGGCGTCGTTCCCCATCTCGAAGCGGCTCTACCTGGCGGTGGACGACGACGAGTCGCGGGCGCTGCGGCGTCTGCGGGAGTGGTTCGGCTACTACTACGGCAACCCGGGCAACGCGGAGCAGGCCGCCATCTGGGGCAGCGCGTCGAAGATCGGCGAGCTGTTGGAGGAGTGGGCCGAGATGGGCGTCGACGAGGTGCTGCTCAACCCGGTGTTCGACATGGACGAGCACCTGGAGCGGCTCGCGGACATCACGGGGCTGGGATAAGCATGACACGTATCGCGATCGTGGGAGGAACGGGGCCGGAGGGGCGCGGGCTCGCGCTGCGGCTGGCGATGGCCGGTCACGAGGTCGTCATCGGCTCGCGGGACGCGGGTCGCGCGGCCGAGGCGGCGTCGGGGCTGCTGGAGGGGCGCGACGTGCTCCCCATCTCCGGCGCGGCGAACGCGGACGCGGTGAGCGAGGCGGACGTGGTGCTGCTCGCGGTGCCGTTCGAGGGGCTGCGCCCGACGGCGGAGTCGCTGCGGGATGCGCTCGCGGGGCGGCTGGTCGTGAGCATCGTCGCGCCGGTGGAGTTCGCCGACGGGCAGATGCGCGCGGTGAGCGTTCCGGAGGGGTCGGCGGGCGAGCTGACGCGGGACCTGCTGCCGGAGAGCCGCGTCGCCGCCGCGTTCCAGAACATGAGCGCACGCGACCTGCTGCGGTCCGACCATGCGCTCGAGGGTGACGTCGCGGTGACCGCCGACGCCGCGGAGGCGCGGCGCGAGACGATGGCGCTCGCGGAGGCGATGCCGTCGCTGCGGGCGGTCGACGCGGGGCCGCTGTCGAACTCGCGGTACGTCGAGGAGCTGACGGCGCTGCTGGTGAACCTGAACCGCATCCACAAGGCGCACAGCACGATACGGTTCCTGGGGCTGTGAGGGGTTGACGGATACACCTTGACGCGGCGGTGGTATGATTAAGTTGCCTGCTTCGCCAGTATGCGGAGGAGGAGCAAGGCAGCATGGCGCAGCGTTATCAACGCGAGATAGAAGAGATACTCGGCCAGGCCGGGGAGCAGGGCGAGGGCGCCGGTTCAGACGGCTCCAAGCCACCCCGCTCTCCCCGCCGTGTCGCCCGCGCGCCGCGCGGGCCGAGGCTGGGCAGGTTCATCCGGCCTACGTCCGGCAGGCTCCTGCTCGCTGGCATCGTTCTCTTCGTTCTCTCTATCCTTCTCAGGGCCCTCGACGCCCCAGGTGTTACCCCGTTTCTCTGGGCGAGCGTGGTGCTGTTCGTCTTTGCCTACGTCGCCTACTTCACCAGGCCGCGCCGGACGGTAGAGCGGCGCTGGCGCGGGCAGCCGATGGATGACCCCCAACCTGCCGGCCCCTTCTCCCGTCTGTGGCGGTGGATCACCGGAGGCTAGGTCATGCGCAGCTATCTGTCCCATCTCGAATGCACCGAGACGGGAGAGACGTATAACGCCGACGAGCCGCACACCCTTTCACCCGCAGCACAGAAGGTCCTCTATCCCCGCTACGATCTCGACGCGGTGCGCCGCGAGGTCGACCCGTCGGTGTTCGCGACGCGTCCTCCCACGATGTGGCGCTACTTCGAGCTGATGCCCGTCCGCGACGAGTCGAACATCGTTACGCTCGGCGAGGGCGGCACGCCGATGATGCGGGCCCCGAACCTCGAACGCGCGCTCGGCGCGCGCACGCTCTACATCAAGGACGAGGGCCAGAACCCCACGGGAACGTTCAAGGCGCGCGGGCTGTCGTCGGCGGTGTCGCGGGCGAAGGAGCTGGGGCTGACGCGGCTCACGGTTCCGTCCGCAGGCAACGCGGGCGGGGCGCTGGCGTCGTACTGCGCGCGCGGCGACATGGAGTGCCACGTGTTCATGCCGGAGGACGCGCCCCCCGCGGCGAAGACAGAGGCTGCGCTCGCCGGGTCGCACCTGACGCTGGTGAAGGGGCTCATCAACGACGCGGGCAGGCTCTCCCGCGAGAAGGCGGCGGAGCTCGGCCTGTTCGACGTGTCGACGCTGCGCGAGCCGTACCGCGTCGAGGGCAAGAAGACGATGGGCTACGAGATCGTGCAGTCACTGGGGTGGCGTGTGCCGGAGGCGATCATCTACCCGACGGGCGGCGGCACGGGCCTCGTGGGGATGTGGAAGGCGTTCAGCGAGATGGAGTGCCTCGGCTGGATCGGCCCCGAGCGCCCGAAGATGATCGTGGTGCAGTCCACGGGCTGCGCGCCGATCGTGCGGGCGTTCGAGCAGGGCGAGCGTCACGCCGAGCCGTGGGAGAACGCGCAGACGGTAGCCGCGGGCATCCGCGTGCCGGTCGCGGTGGGGGACTATCTCATCCTGGACACGGTGCGGGAGAGCGGCGGCACGGCCATCGCGGTGACGGACGAGGAGATACTCGCCGGGATGCGCGAGATGGCGTCGGCCGAGGGCGTCTGGTCCGCGCCGGAGGGCGCGGCCACGCTCGTGGCCTACCGCAAGCTCCGGGAGTCCGGCTTCCTGGCGCCGGAGACGGAGACGGTGCTCCTCGTCACGGGCGCAGGGAGCAAGTACACGGACGTTGCGATGGGCGCGTGAAGGCGCTCAAGCGGGCGTGTCAGTACGAGCGTGAGTGAATGAGGGATAGGCTGAAAGAGCGCCGCGATCGTCGCGGCGCTCTTCAAATGCCAAGCGATGCCTAGAAGCGGGGTTCGCGGGGGCGAGCCTCGTTGACCACGAGGGCCCGGCCACTCACCGAGTAGCCGTTAAACATCTGGACCGCCTGCTCCTTCGAGGTGTCGTCCTCCATCTGAACGAACCCGAAGCCGCGCGGGCGTCCTGTCTCTCTGTCCGTTGGAATGTGCACGGAAACCACGGCCCCTGCCTGAGAGAAGAGGTCATGGAGTTCGTCCTGGGTCATCCTGAACGGTATGTTTCCTACAAACAAGCGATTGCTGTCCTCTGCCACTGTCGGTATCCTCCAAACTACGCAACGGCGTGA
Organism: Dehalococcoidia bacterium; assembly: GCA_965220655.1. Lineage (GTDB taxonomy): Bacteria > Chloroflexota > Dehalococcoidia > Lucifugimonadales > Australimonadaceae > Bin16. The sequence continues at coordinate 89,537 of CBDCQO010000012.1, forward strand.
CGCCGAGTATTGCCGCCACGCGCACGCTTGTCAAAGCCGAGGCTGAGATAACCGAGTGCAAGCCCGGCGACGGCGGGCATTGTAGCCGCATGACGGGCTACACGCAAGTCGCAATGTTTCGCCGTCGAAAATCGCACCGACGGCCACCTGCGCTGTCGGATTGCAAGCAAACCGGGGTATGGCGCTGCGCCAGTCAATCACGAGGCCGGAGATTGCGATGGCGTTGGCCTTTCGTGAATAATGTGGGCGCACTGGCGCATCACGGCAGGAGGGAGCGTTCCATTGCATCCATTCATCTACGTTGCCCCTAGCACATTGGATGAAGCAGTCGCCGTGCTCGAACAGCACGGCGAACGTGCGAGGCCGTTCGCGGGCGGCACCGACGTTCTCGTTCAACTGCGCGGCGGGAGGTTCGACCTCGACGCCATCGTGGACCTGAAAGGCGTGCCCGAGGCAACCTCGCTCGACCTCAATGGCAGCCTCCGTATCGGCGCGGCGGTCCCGTGCTACCGGATCTATGAGGACAGCGCCGTCGCCGCCGCGTTCCCCGGCCTCATCGACGCGGCGTCGCTCATCGGCGGCATCCAGATACAGTCGCGGGCGAGCCTCGGCGGCAATCTGTGCAACGCCTCGCCGAGCGCGGACGGCATCTGCCCCCTGATCGTTCACTCGACGGTCGCGGTGGTGCAGGGCCCGCAGGGCGAGCGCCGCGTGCCGGTTGAGGAGTTCTGCACCGCGCCCGGGGCGAACGTGCTGGGGCGCGGGGAACTGCTCGTGGCGTTGGAGGTCCCGGCCCCCGGGAAGGGATTCGGCGCGGCGTACCAGCGCTTCATCCCGCGCAACGAGATGGATATCGCCGTGGCGGGAGTCGCGAGCGCGCTCACGCTGGGTGAAGACGGCGCGACCATCGCATCCGGGCGCATCGCGCTCGCCGCGGTCGGGCCGACGCCGCTGTTCGCGGCGAAGGCGTCGGCGTTCCTCGCGGGCAAGCCCGCGACGCCGGAGACGTTCGCGGAGGCGGGAGAGATAGCCTCCACCGAAGCGACGCCCATCGGCGACATGCGCGGAACGGCGGAGCACCGCATCGAACTGGTGAAGGTGCTGACGCGCCGCACGCTCGCCATCGCGCTGGGGCGCGCCCAATCAAATCGCTGAGCAGGCAGGTAGGAATGACGCAACAAGAGACACCAGTCCGCAAGGTTCCGGTCGCCTGCACGCTGAACGGGCAGCAGACGGAGTTTCTCGCGGCCCCGTACCAATCGCTGCTGGAGGCGCTCCGCGAGGTGGTCGGCCTCACGGGGACGAAGGAAGGCTGCAACGACGGCAACTGCGGCGCGTGCACCGTCTCGCTCGACGGGCGCATCGTCGACTCGTGCCTCGTGCTCGCCGCCGAGGTTGACGGGAAGAGCGTCGACACCATCGAGGGAATGGCGCCGCCGCACGGGCTGCACCCGCTGCAGCAGGCGTTCCTGGAGGAGGCCGCGCTCCAGTGCGGCATCTGCACGCCGGGCTTCCTCGTGGCGGCGCGGGCGCTGCTGGAGCGCGAACCCCATCCGGACGAACACCGCATCCGTCTCTGGCTGGCCGGCAACCTGTGCCGGTGCACCGGATACGACAAGATCGTGCGCGCCGTGCAGAGCGCCGCGGACAAGACGTAGCGTGCCGGAGGGCACGTCGAGGAGTCGAGCGACATGACTACGACCGCTGACCGACCCGCACAGGAGTTCAAGGTGGTGGGCAGCCGCCCCATCAGGCACGACGGCGTCGACAAGGTGCTGGGCCGCGCTCAGTACGGCGCGGACCTGAAGCTGCCGGGCCTCATCCACGGCGCGGTGCTCCGCAGCCCGTACGCGCACGCCGTCATCAAGAAGGTGGACGTCTCCCGCGCGGAGGCCGCGCCGGGCGTCTTCGCCGCCATCTCGGGCGACGACATGCCGGTTACCGCCCCCAAGATGGTAGACATGGTCGAGGAAGTGACGAACCTCAAGTGGTCCAGCCAGCGCGTCATGGCGCACGGCAAGGCCGTCTACCGGGGGCACCCGGTCGCGGCGGTCGCGGCCGTCGACCAGAACACGGCGCTGGAAGCGCTGAAGCTCATCGAGGTCGAGTACGAGCCGCTCCAGGCAGTCATCAGCCTGGAAGACGCGATGAAGCCGGACGCGGTCATCATCCACGACGATCTCGTGGGCGACCACTTGGGCGAGAAGGTATCGCCGACCAACGTCGCCGAGCACACCCGCACGGAGTTCGGCGACCCGGAGGCGGCGTTCGCGGAGGCGGCGCACGTACTCGAGCGGACGTACACCATCGCGCGGGCGCACCAGGGCTACATCGAGCCGCACAGCTCCACGGCCTTCTGGAGCCCGGACGACAAGCTCACGGTCTGGACGACCACGCAGGCCCCGTTCGGCGTGCGGAGCAACGTGGCGACGGTGCTGAAGCTCCCGCTCTCGGACGTGCGCGTCGTGCCGATGGAGATCGGAGGCGGGTTCGGCGGGAAGATAGGGCTCTACATGGAGCCGCTCGCCGCGATGCTCTCCCGCAAGTCCGGCAGGCCGGTCAAGATGACAATGGACCGCAAGTCGGTGTTCGACGCGACGGGCCCCGGCCCCGGCGGGCAGGTCACCGCCAAGATAGGCGTCGACAAGGACGGGAAGATTGTCGCGGCGACGGCCGACATCCGCTACATGGCGGGCGCCTATCCCGGCTCGTCCATCAGCGCGGCGACGGCGGGCATCTTTGCCTGCTACAAGGTGCCGAACGTTCGGATCGACGCCTACGACGTGGTCATCAACATGTCCAAGACGGCTGCGTACCGCGCGCCGGGCACGCCGCAGGCGACGTTCGCCAGCGAGTCGCTCATCTCCGAGCTGTGCGAGACGATCGGGATGGACCCGATGGAGTTCCACTTGCTCAACGCGGCGGAAGAGGGCACCCGCAGGCCGGACGGCCCGGTGTTCCCGCGCATCGGGAACGTGGCGTGCATGGAGGCGATCAAGGGCTCCGACCACTTCAAGAGCGACCTGGGCGAGAGTTCGGACGGGAAGCTGCGCGGGCGCGGACTGGCGACGGGCTACTGGAACGGCGGCGGCAACCGATCGTCCGTCACGATCAGCGTCAACGACGACGGTGTGGTATCGCTGGTGGAGGGCAACCCCGACATCGGCGGGACGCGCACGACGATCGCGATGCAGGCTGCGGAGGTGTTCGGCCTCCCGGCGCACGACGTACACCCGACCGTCGTGGACACGGACTCCGTCGGCTACAACGACCTGACGGCAGGCAGCCGCACGACCTACGCCAGCGGACAGGCGGCGATAGAGGCCGCGAAGCAGGTGGTCGAGGAGATCAAGAAGCGGATGGCGATGATCTGGGAGACGGAGCCGGAGAACGTCGAGTTCGAGGACAGCGTCTTCCAGAACAAGGTTGCGCCCGACCAGCGTCTCACGTTCAAGGAGGCGGCGGGCAAGCTCGGCCAGACCGGCGGCCCGGTGTCCAAGACGGGTACGGTGAACGTTCGCGGCTCCGGCGGCGGCAGCTTCGCGGCGCACCTGGTCGACGTGGAGGTCGACCAGGAGACGGGGAAGGTGCAGATACTCCGCTACACGGCGGCGCAGGACGCCGGCAAGGCGGTGCACCCGTCCTACGTGGAAGGCCAGTTCCAGGGCGGCGCGGCGCAGGGCATCGGCTGGGCGCTCAACGAGGAGTACTACACGAGCCCCGACGGCGTGATGCAGAACTCCAGCTTCCTTGACTACCGGATGCCGACCGCGCTCGACCTGCCGATGATCGACGCCATCGTGGTCGAGGTGCCGAACACGAACCACCCGTTCGGGGTGCGCGGCATCGGCGAGACGAGCATCGTCCCGCCCGCGCCCGCGGTCGGGAACGCGATAGCGGACGCCATCGGCACGCGGCTGTACCAGACGCCCATGAACCCCAGCCGGATCATGGAAGCGCTGGCGAACAAGCGGAACGGCCAGAACGGACACTAGACCGTGGCGACGGTCTTCCTGTCCATCCCGCTCAGACGCTACACCAGCGGTGAGTCGAGCGCGGAAGTGCCGGGGGCGACGCTGCGCGCGCTGGTGCGGAACCTCAACGAGCGCTACCCGGGCATCGCCGAGAGCCTCGTCAACCCCGAGGACGCCGACCGGCTGATGCCCGGACTCGCGGCGATCGTGGACGGAGAGCCGACGAACATGGGCCTGCTGACGCCCCTCGAGGAGGATTCCGAGGTGCACTTCATCCCGGCCATCTCAGGCGGGGCAGCCGTTTCGAACAGTGAACCGGGAGGAGGCGGGAGATGCGCCTAGCTTCGCGGATGTCACGGCTGGGGACGGAGACGGCGTTCGAGGCGCTGGCGCGGGCCAAAGCGCTCGAAGCACAGGGCCACAGCATCATCTTTCTCGGCATCGGCGAACCGGACTACGACACGCCCTCGCACATCGTCGAGGCTGCGAAGGGCGCGCTCGACGCGGGATACACGCACTACGTGCCGTCGCCGGGCATCACGGAGGTGCGCGAGGCGATAGCGGCAGACGTGGGGCAGCGTCTCGACTGCGAGTTGCCCGCGTCCCGTATCATCGTGACGCCGGGCGGCAAGCCGATCATGTTCTTCACGATCCTTGCGCTCGCTGAAGAGGGCGACGAGGTCATCTATCCGAACCCCGGATTCCCCATCTACGAGTCGATGATCCGGTTCGCGGGGGCGACGCCGGTGCCGATGCGGCTGCGCGAGGAGCTGGACTACAACCCGGACCCGGACGAACTCGCCGGGCTCATCAGTCCCCGCACACGTCTCATCATCGTCAACTCGCCGAACAACCCGTGCGGAAGCGTCATACCGGACTCGACGCTCCAGCGCATCGCGGAACTCGCGGTGGAAGCGGACGCGGTCGTGCTCTCCGACGAGATATACAAGGATTTCTACTACGAGGGCTCGCACACCTCCATCACGAGTTTCCCGTCGATGTGGGAGCGGACAGTGGTGCTGGACGGGCTCTCCAAGAGCTACGCGATGACGGGATGGCGGCTGGGCTACGGCGTCTTTCCGGAGCCGCTGGTGGAGCCGGTGACGCGGCTGGTGACGAACAGCGTCTCGTGCACGGCGGCGTTCGGGCAGATTGCGGCGGTGACGGCGCTGCAGTCGTCGCAGGAGCCCGTCAGAGAGATGGTGAGTGAGTTCACGGAGCGCCGGAGCCTGCTCGTAGGGGAGTTGAACGCCCTGCCAGGCGTGACCTGCCCGATGCCGAAGGGGGCGTTCTACACGTTCCCGAACATCACGGGTACGGGGATGACGAGCGGCGAGTTCGAACGGGGCGCGCTGCAGGAGGCGGGCGTGTCGCTGCTCTCGGGGACGGCGTTCGGGGAGTACGGCGAGGGGTACGTCCGCATCTCATTCGCGAACTCGCAGGAGAACATCCGCGAGGCGCTCAACCGGCTGGGGCGCTGGCTCGCTGAGCGGTAAGCGCCATTACGCACTCGCGATCTCGTCGGCGAAACGCAGCAGCGCCTGTGTGACGCGTTCCGACGCGCCACCCTCCGGCAGCGGCAGGCTGTGCGAACCATCCACTGTCTCGAAGCGTTGCACGGACGGCAGCAGTCCGACGAGGCGCTCGGTGTCGGCCGGCTTCACGAGCGTGTCACGTATGCCCTGCACGACGAGCGTTGGGGCGTGCAGCCGTCGCGCCGCGCCTCCGGCGGCAAGGCCGATCCTGCGCAGCTCGTTCAGGAGCTGGGTGGGGACGACGAACGCCCGCAGTTCGGCCTGCACGGCGGGGTCGTCTATCTGCAGGCCGGGGATGACGCTCAACAGGCCCCGCCGGATGCGTTCGTCGGAGAAGTCCGCACGTTTGAGCGGACGCCAGCGTCCGAAGAAGAGCCGGAGGAACGGCCAGAGGATATGCACTGCCGGCCCGCCGAAGCGCCAGTACGGCGCGAGCAGCGCGTAGCCGTCGGCCATCTCCCGGTGCGCGGCCACGATGGACACCGAAGCGCCGAGCGAGTGCCCCACGACAATGACCCGGTCGTGCTCCGTGCGCAGCGAGCGCACGCGCTCCGCGACGACGTCTGTCCACTCAGCGTGGTGACGGTTGGGGAGCGTGATGATCTGCGGGCCGAAGCCGGGCAGCAGCGGCGCGTCGACGTCCCAGCCCGCGGCAGCGAGCGACGCGGCGATCGGCCGCATGTCGGCGGGGGTACCGGGGAAGCCATGGACGAGGAGCGCTGCGCCGCGCATCGCGCCTCGTGCGGATTTCCGGAACGGCTGGTGTTCGTCCTCCGCGAAGAGCGGCAGGCTGCGGAGGAAAGGAGAGGGTTCGTAGGGCATGGGAACAGGCTATCAGCGGATGTACATGCCGCCGTTGATGTCGATGCACGCGCCGTTCAGCTGGGACCAGTGCGGCTGCATGATGTCGAGCAGGACGCGCGCGAGGTCGGCGGCGCTGATGAAGTGGCCTGTGGGCGTGGTCCTGCGGTGCATGTCCAGCACTGCTTCGGACGTGCCGTCGTGCATGGCGGTCCCGGTCACCATGCCGGGGGCGACGACGTTGACACGCGTCCGGGGAGTGAGCGACTTCGCCAGGGACTTCGCGAGAGCGTGCATCGCGCCCTTCGTTGCGCCGTAGAGAGGGTCGCCCGAGCCGCGCTGCCCCGCCTGCGAACCCAGGATGATGATGTGGGAGTCGTCCGAGAGGACGGGGGCGATGCGCTGGATGGCGCGGAACTGGCCGGAGAAGTTGACGTCCACGACGTCAGTGATCTGGTCATCGTCGTAGGCTGCCAGCGTCTGGCCGGGGGAGAGGCCGGGCAGGAGGAGCAGGACGTCGGCGCCCTCGGCAGGCCCGGCGAGCGCGTCGAGGTCGGCGGTGGAGCGCACGTCGGCGCGCACCCAGGTTGCGCGGTCGAGGTCGTCCGGCACGCGGGAGTTGTACGTTGCGCAGACCTCGTGGCCGGCGTCGAGGAGGACGCGTATCGCGGCCTGGCCGATGCTCGATGAACCTCCGAGTGCGAATACCTTCATGCGGGTCTCCTATGCCAGCGCACCGAACGCGGGTGACGGTGAGTGAGGTGGTACCATGAGAGGGCAGTGCTCCTGTAGCTCAGGAGGATAGAGCAGCGTTTCCCTGAACGCGCCTTCCAGTGTAGTGGAATGTAACACCATGGTGGACCTCGAACAGCTTTCATCGAAGGCGCGATCGTTCCGCGACCTGCATACCGGACCAGGGATGCTGGTGATGGCGAATGCCTGGGACGCGGCGAGTGCCCAACGCTTCGAGGCGGCAGGCTTCCCTGCGATCGCAACGACCAGCGGAGGCGTAGCGGCAGCGATCGGCCATGCGGACCACGAGGCAGCCCCGGTCGAGGAGATGCTCGCTGCGGCGGAGCGTATCACCCGTTCAGTTCAATCGCCTGTCACTGTTGACTTCGAGGCCGGCTACCGACTGCCTCCGGCTGAGATCGCTCGACGGCTGGTCGACATCGGAGCGGTGGGGCTGAACCTCGAAGACACGGACCATTACGGGACGGCGGGGCTTATGCCGGCCGAAGCACAGGCGGAGCGTCTGGCGGCTGTGAAGGCCGAGGCGCGGGCCCTTGGCGTCGACCTGTTCCTCAACGCACGGGTTGATGTGTTCATCCGGCGCGAAGGGGACGTGGACGCGCAATTGGCAGAGGGGCTGCAACGCGCCCAGCTCTATCGCGAAGCGGGAGCAGACTGCATATACCCCATCAGCCTGAGCGACCCTACCGCGATCCGCGCCCTGGTTGACGTAGCCCAGGTGGTCAACGTTACGGTCCGCCGCGGTGGGCCCATCTCGGTTGCCGCCGCGGCTGAGGCGGGCGCGCGGCGGGTGACATACGCTACAAGCATCTTCCGCGAAGCTATGTCTCTCGTTGACCAGATCGCTGCGGAGATCCGAGCAGAGACCCCGGGCGTGTAGGAGTACAATACGCCTGTGCCCCTGTAGCTCAGGAGGATAGAGCAGCGGTTTCCTAAACCGCGTGCCAGGGTTCGAGTCCCTGCAGGGGTACCACCTCCGAGCGATAGCATCACGGCCATAGACGCTGTTTGACACACCGCCTGCGCGTGCCTAGAGTGCGGGCAGCAGATGAGAGGAGGAGCGCGATGCCCATAGAGGTCTTCGACACGAAAGCGTTCGGCCACGAGACGAAGAAGCGCACCGTGGTGCTGGACACGAACCGTTTCCACGTGTGGATCCACTACTACACGCCCGACCAGATGGACGAGATGCACTGCCACAACCAGGACCAGACGTTCCAGATCATCGAAGGGGAGTTGACGATGAACTTCCCGGACGGCGGCAAGGCGGTGCTGACGCCGGGCATGATGGCGACCATCACCGGCGGCTCGTTCTACCAGTTGCACAACACCGGCGGCGCGCCGCTCATCATGATCGGCACACGGTCCGGCGCGACAGCCAATACGGTGAAGGTGGAGCACGGCACCGGGCGCATCATCAACGACCGCATCAACTACGCGGAGACGGTGAAGCGGTAGGCCTCCCCTAGCGTGCTGCTGGATTCCCGCCTTCGCGGGAATGACGGAAGGGTGAGACGGTAAAGCGGTAGCCCTACTCCTCGTAGCGGCGGAACACCAGGCAGGCGTTCTGGCCGCCGAACCCGAAGCTGTTGGAGAGGACGGTGCGTACGTTGGCGGGACGTGCCTCGTTCGGCACGTAATCAAGGTCGCACGCAGGGTCGGGCGTCGTGTAGTTGATGGTGGGGTGGATGAGGCCGTTGAGGATGGTCTGTATGCAGGCGACGGCCTCCATGCCTCCGGCGCCTCCGAGTGCGTGCCCAATCATCGATTTGGTGGAGCTAATGGGTATCTTGTAAGCGGCGTCGCCGAACGCCCGCTTGATGGCAAGTGTCTCCGAGGCATCGTTGAGTGGGGTGGATGTGCCGTGGGCGTTGATGTAGTCCACCTCGTGCGGCCCGACCCCCGCGTCTTCAAGCGCCCACCGGATGGCGCGCGCCGCGCCGGCGCCGTCGTCGTCGGGCTGGAACTGGTGTCCCGCGTCTGCTGACGCTCCGTAGCCCAGGATCTCAGCAACGATGGGCGCGTCACGCCTGAGCGCGTGCTCCAGCGATTCGACGACGAGGATGCCCGCGCCTTCGGCAGGTACGAAGCCGTCGCGGTCGGCATCGAAGGGGCGGCTCGCCGCAGGCGGGTCGTCGTTGCGAGTGCTGAGGGCACGCATGACGCAGAACCCCGCGAGACCGAGCTGGCTGATGCCGGCCTCTGTCCCGCCGGTAATCATCACGTCGGCTGCGCCCCTGCGTATGACCTCGGCAGCGTCGCCGATGGACTGCGTGGAGGCGGCGCACGCGGTGACGATGGTGCTGCAGGGGCCACGCGCCTCGACATGGCGGCTGACGTTCGCGGCGGCCATGTTCGGGAGGATCATGGGGAAGAAGAACGGTGACATGCGCATGCCGCCGCGCTCTATGAGGATGCGCATGCTCTCGTCTATGGTCGGGAAGCCGCCGTTGCCGTTGCCGAGGTAGACGCCCATCCGGTCAACGTCCACGTTCGCGGCGGAGAGTCCCGCGTTCCGCATCGCCCCATCGGTCGCGGCGATGGCGAGCTGGGAGAAGCGCGCGAGCCTGCGGGCCTCCCGCTTCTCGACGTACCGCTCAGGGTCGAAGTCGGAGACCTCTCCCGATATCCGGCAGGGGTACTCGCTGGGGTCGGCGAGCGTCATCGGGCCGATGCCGGAACGTCCCGCGGTGAGCCCCTCCCAGAACTCGGCCACGCTTTCACCGAGCGGCGTCACGGCGCCGAGGCCGGTAACGACCACTCGCTTGCGTCCGTTCGCGTTGAGGCCGGTCATGCGCTTCAGACCCTCCCGAGGGCGGATGCCTGTGGGTCGAACTCAGGATAGTGCTCTCCAGCGATGCCGAGGGAGTGCTGCAGCGCTTCGGCGACGGCGAAGAGCGAGCCGGTCACGAGGACGAGGTCGCCGTCTCCGGCCGCATTCAGCGCTTGCTCGATCCCGTCAGCGACGCTGGTGGCGCTGCGCGCGCTCGTTCCCAGACGCTCGAAGAGCGAGGCGAGCATATCCGGGTGCGCGGCGCGGGGGTGGCGTGAGGCGACGGTCCAGACCTCGTCCGCGAAGGCTGCCGCCTCCTCGGTGAGCAGGTCTATCTGCTTGTCGCCGGATGTGCCGAACACGAGGTGGACTCGCGCGCCAGGGAGGTACTCCTGCACAGTCTCGCGCAGCCGTGCCATGGAGTAGGGGTTGTGCGCACCGTCCACGACGAGGTAGGGGTCGGTGGAAAGCAGCTGGAAGCGGCCGTCCCAACGCACCGCTGCCAGGCCCGCCTCGATGGAGTCGCGCGACAGAGGGAGTGGCGCTTGCTCCAGTGCGGCGACGGCAACCGCCGCGTTCTCGGCCTGATGCGCGCCGAGCAGCGGCAGGCGGATGCGGTAGCTGTCGCGGGCGGTTGTCACCAGCACCGTCTGCCCGAAGAGGTCGTGCGTTTCCTGCACGTAGGTCACGTCTCGGCCAACCTCGGTGAGAGGGGCGCCCATCGCCTCTGCACGCGCCCGGATGACGTTCATCGCTCCGGGATCCTGTGGCGCGGAGACGACGGGCTGAGTGCCCTTGATGATGCCTGCCTTCTCCCCTGCGATCTCCTCGACGGTCGAGCCGAGGATGGCGGTATGGTCGAGGCTGACGGAAGTGATGGCCGCTACGCTCGACGAGACCACGTTTGTCGCGTCCAACCGTCCGCCGAGTCCGACCTCCAGCACGATGGCGTCTGCCGCTTCTTCACGGAAGACGTCCAGCGCCATCGCGGTGAGTGCCTCGAACGTGGAAGGTGCGCCGACGGGTTCACCGGCCATCTCCTCGACGACAGGCCAGATGCGGGCGACCGCTGCGGCGAAGGTCCGCTCGGTGAGCGGGTCGCCGTTCAGGCGGATGCGTTCGCGGAACGAGTGCAGGTGGGGAGAGGTGTACAGGCCGGTGCGCAGGCCGTGCGCCCGGAGGGCGCTGGCGGTCATGGCTGCGACGCTGCCCTTGCCCTTGGTCCCGGCGACGTGGATGAGCGGCGGCCCACCGTCGAGCAGGCCCAGCCGGGCTGCCAGTTCCCGCATACGCTCCAGGTCGTACTTGTACGTCGGGGCGGCATGCCCCGTCATCCGCTCAAGGTCGGCGAGCGAGAGGAGGCGGTGCAGGGCTTCTTCGTAGACGGCGTCCGAGGCGTGTTGGGGGTCGTGCGCAGGCATGGAAATCCTGCTGCGAGCGTAGCAGTGGGGCGTCGGCATCGTCAACGAAGAGCCTGGGGGAAGAAGGCGCAGTAGAGGCCTGTAGTACACAGGATGCTGTATGCAAGCGGCAGGACAACGGAAAATCCTGCATATTTCAATCTTGGGCATGGCATGGCGATGTCCTTATAATGGCCGGACTTGTCCCGGAGTGTTGCAGCGGTGTCGTTCACTCATCTTCACGTCCACTCGGAATACAGCCTGCTCGACGGCCTGAGCCGGATACCGGCGATGGTGACCCGTGCCAAGGAGCTGGGCATGACGGCGCTCGGCCTCACTGACCACGGGTCGATGTACGGGGCGGTGGACTTCTACTCGGCGTGCAAGGAAGCCGGCATCAAGCCGGTCATCGGGTGCGAGCTGTACGTTGCGAACGGGAAGCGGACGGACCGCACTTCGGGCGGCAAGGGCCAGAACTACCACCACCTCACGGTCCTCGCGCAGAACAACGAGGGCTACCGGAACCTGATGAAACTGTCCTCCAAAGCACACCTGGAGGGCTTCTACTACAAGCCTCGCGTGGACCACGAGCTGCTGGAAGAGCACGCTGACGGTCTGATCGTCTTCTCCGGCTGTCCAAGCTCCGAGATATCGGTTGCCCTGATAGACGGCAACTACGAGGCCGCGAAGGAGCTGGCCAGGTGGCACAAGGCGATGTTCCCCGCCTTCTACTTGGAGATGCAACGGCACGAGAACCTCGACTTCCTCACCCCGCTGAACGATGGGCTGCTGCGGCTGGGGGAGGAGCTGGACATCCCCATCGTTGCAACGAACGACCTGCACTACGTTGACAAAGGCGACGCCGGCATCCACGACGTGCTGCTCTGCATCGGCACGAGTTCAAACATCAGGGACGAGAACCGCTTCCAATTCTCGGACTCGTCGTACTACCTGAAGACGCACGAGGAGATGGCGGAGCTGTTCGCCGACCTGCCGGAGGCGGTGGCGAACACGCAGGCGATAGCGGATATGACGGACGTGGAGCTCGACTTCTCGACGCTGCGCCTGCCGCGTTACCGGACCCCCGATAACGAAGACGCGGACACCTACCTGCGCAAGCTGTGCTGGCAGGGATTCGGCGAGCGCTACCCGACCGGGGCGACGGACGCGACGAAGCAACGGCTGGAGTACGAACTCAACGTCATCACGGAGACGCAGTACCCCAACTACTTCCTCGTGGTGTGGGACATCGCGGACTTCGCGCGGCGGGAAGGCATCGTCTTCGGTGTGCGGGGCAGCGCAGCGTCTTCACTGGCGCTCTACTGCCTCGGCGTCACCGACCTCGATCCGCTGGACTACGGACTGGTGTTCGAGCGCTTCCTCAACATCGAGCGAAAAGAGATGCCGGACATCGACATGGACTTCCAGGATGACCGGCGCGAAGAGGCGATCCAGTACGTGACGGACAAGTACGGGCGTGACCACGTCGCGCAGATCATCACGTTCGGCACGCTCGGCGCGAAGGCCGCCATCCGGGACTCAGGGCGCGTGCTGGGGATGACGTACGCGGACGTGGACCGCGTGGCGCGGCTCGTCCCGCAGCGGCTGGGGATGACGATAGACCTCGCGTTCGAGCAGTCGCCCGAGATGAAGGAGGCGTACGAGCAGGACGAAGAGCTGCGGAAGCTCATCGACACCGCGCGGAGCCTCGAGGGCGTGACGCGCAACGTAAGCACACACGCTGCGGGGGTCGTCATCTCTGAGGACCCGCTCACCGACCACGTGCCGCTGCAGCGTCCGACGAAGGGCAACGAGAACAGCGTGGCGATGACGCAGTACGCCATGGAGCCGGTTGCCAAACTCGGCCTGCTGAAGATGGACTTCCTGGGACTGATCAACTACTCGATCCTGAGCAACACGATCGAGATGGTGCGGCAGCGCAAAGGGATCGAAGTGCGGCTGCAGGAGGTCCCGTTCGACGATGCCAAGACCTACGAGTTACTGAGCAGCGGCGAGACGACGGCCCTCTTCCAGCTGGAGAGCCCGGGGATGCGGCGCTACATCAAGGAGTTGCGTCCGGGCACGCTAGGCGAACTCGCGGCGATGATCGCGCTGTACCGTCCGGGCCCGATGGAGCACATCGGACGCTACATCGATTCGAAGCACGGGCGGGCGCCCGCCAGTTACCCTCACCCCGACCTGCAGGAGATCCTGAACGAGACGTACGGGGTGATCGTCTACCAGGACCAGGTGCTCCACATCATGCGGCAGTTCGCGGGCTATTCGCTCGGCGAAGCGGACGTGGTGCGGAAGGCGATGGGGAAGAAGATCGCCTCGCTGATGCAGCAGGAACGCGAGAGCTTCGTTGCGGGGGCACGGGAGAAGGGCTACGACGAACCAACCGCCGCCGCGGTCTTCGACCTGATCGAGCCGTTCGCGGGGTACGCGTTCAACAAGGCGCACAGCGTGAGCTACGCCGTTGTCGCGTACTGGACGGCGTACTTCAAGGCGAACCACCCTGTGGAGTTTATGACGTGCGTCCTGAACGCGTACCAGGGGAACGACCGGATGGGCCCCGCGGTTGCGGAGTGCTTGCGGCTGGGGATACCGGTACTGCCGCCGGACGTGAACCGGAGCGGCGTGGACTTCAGCGTGGACTGGGCGGACGGCGGCCGGGAGGCCGTGCGGTTCGGTCTTGCCTCGATCAAGAACATCGGGGCATCCGCGGTGGCGGAGCTGGTGGCGGAGCGCGATGAGAACGGCCCGTTCCAGTCGCTGGAGGACTTCTGCAGGCGCGCCGGGTCGGAAGCCGCGAACCGGCGCGTGGTGGAAAGTCTGGCGAAGGTGGGAGCGCTCGGCGCTTTCGGGTCCCGGGGGCAACTCACTGCGGGCGCAGACAACATCGTCCACCTGATGCAACGGGAGGCACGCCTGCGCGACAGCGGCCAGTCCACGATGTTCGACATGTTCGGCGCATCTGCGCCAACGCCCCTGGCGGAGATCGAGCTGCTGCCCGCGCCCGAACCGTCGGTACGGGAACTGGTCGCTTGGGAACGTGAACTGATAGGCGTCGCGCTGGGGCATCGCGTGCTGGATCCGGTGAACGCGCCTGCAGGCGCGGCCCTCTCTCGCGAGGAGGTGGAGGCGTGCGCGGACGGAGACAAGGTGGTGCTGGCGGGCGAGGTAGCGTCGGTGCGTATCAGGCCGGACAAGCAGGGCAGGCAGATCTGCTTCGTGGGCTTGGAGATATTCGACGGCTCTGTTCTGGACGTGGCCGTCTGGAGCCGCGTGTTTGAGAAGACCGCCGAGCTGTGGGTAGAGGGCAATCTGGTGCAACTGAAGGGAGTGGTGCGTCACCGGGGGGACGAGACCTCGATACATTGCGACGAGGCGCTCGAGTTCGAACTCGCGGAGACGCCGGCCGACCCGCAGCCTGCTTCCGTGGCCGCCCCTGCCACTCCAAAGGTAGAGGAGTGGAAACCGCCTGTAGAGGAACATGGGAGCGCGCTGTCGCATCCCCCTGCCAACGGCGTGGAGCCGGACTCGACGAATGGAACTGCGCACCACGAGGAGGGTCCATCAGTTGGCAGCCTCGATGAGGGGCAGCGCAAGGTCCTCGTGAAGATGAAAGAGACGGACCAGCCTTCCGAGGACAATCGCCTGCTCAAACTGGTGCTGCAGACGTTGATGGACTACCCCGGCACAGATGAGGTTGACCTCGTCATCGAGAGCGGGGGTCAGTTCTGGCGTATCAGCATGCCGATCATCCGTACGCAGTACAGCGATGAGCTCGCAGCGCACGTCAACGGGATGTCGGACGCAGGCTTGAAGGTAGAGCTGGAGAGTACGGCAGCCTGATCAGGCGAGCGCCGCTTCCAGATTCAGCAGACGCGCTTTCATCTGCAGACCGGGGCCGCCGAACCCGTGCAGCCCGCCGTCCTTGCCGATCACGCGATGGCACGGGATAACGAGGGGGATGCGGTTCCGCGCCATGGCCTGACCTGCGGCGCGCACGGCTTTGATGTTTCCAGCGGAGGCTGCGAGCCACTCGTAGGTGCGCGTCTCTCCGGGAGGGATGGAGCGGCACGCATCCCATGCGCGGCGGAAGAAGGGGGCTACGCCGTCCAGGTCCAGGGGCACGTCCCATGTGGGGGCGTCGCCCTTCAGGTACGCCTCGAGTTGGGTGCGGTAGGCGTTGAACGCGTCCGGCACGTGCTCGGGGAGCGGGGCCCGCATACTGCGTTCCAGGTCGTCCAGGGCGCGATCGGGAGACGGCTCCGGGAGAGTGGCGTAGCGGATGCCCTTTTCCGATCCGGCGACTGCCACCCACCCCCAACCGGTCTCAAATACGTCGTAGTACAGTTCCATCCGGCCGTGCCTCCTCGCTCAGCGTGCGGCAATTGTAAAGTATGGGGCGAGTGTTCGACAGACACGAAGCCGTGGTGTGCAGGATTTCACACGGGCACGCAACATTTGGTAGAGTTGCGGATGAGTCGTCGGAGGCTCGCCAATCCTGAGTAGGGGAGAAGCTACATGGATCTCAAGAGTACACGGGAAGGCTCGAATCTGATCGTGGACGTGGAAGGGCGCGTGGACGGGACGAACGCGATGGACTTCCAGACCGCGCTCGAGGGAGCAATCCAACCGAGTGACCAGGGCGTCATCATGGACATGGGGCAGTTGCAGTACATCAGCAGCGCGGGCCTTCGTGTCATCCTCCTGGTTGCCAAGTCGCTCCAGAAGCAGAACGCCAAACTGCTGGGGTGCTCTCTCTCTGAATCTGTCCGAGAGATATTCGCCATCAGCGGGTTCGACAAGATCGTACCGGTGCACGACTCCCGGACAGATGCGCTGAAGGCGCTCGAAGACTAAACCTCAGGGTCGGGACCAACCTGGGGTCGGCACTGAATCGTCAGCCGGCGCCGGGTGGTTATTCAGGCTGCCCGCGAAGAACAGACGCGAGGAGACGATGTCTGAATCAGAAGGGGAAGCGTACAGGATACTGGTGGTTGACGACGAACCCGACGTAGAGCCGTTGATGCTACAGCGGATGCGGCGTCACATACGGTCCGGGCGCTACTCGTTCGTCTTCGCCCAGAACGGGATCGAGGCGCTCGATGTGCTCAACAGCGATCCGGAGATCGATATGGTGGTCTCGGACATCAACATGCCCAAGATGGATGGGCTGACGCTGCTGTCCCAGATATCGGAGTTGAACCCTGATCTCCGTGCGGTCATCGTCTCTGCCTACGGAGACATGAAGAACATCCGCACCGCGATGAACCGCGGTGCGTTCGACTTCGTTACCAAGCCGCTCGACTTCGATGATCTGCAGGTGACGATAGAGCGCACGCTGGAGAACATGAAGGCGTGGAAGGAGGCGCTCTCCTCCCGTGACAAGCTGGTGTCGCTGCAGCGGGAGTTGGACGTGGCGAGCCAGATGCAGCAGTCGATCCTCCCGACGCAGTTCCCGCGCGGGGACGATTTCGAGGTATTCGGGAGCATGGAACCGGCGCGCAACGTTGGTGGGGACTTCTTCGACGTTGTGCTCCTGGATGACGGCCAGATCGGCCTGGCCATCGCGGACGTGTCGGGCAAGGGCGTGCCGGCAGCGCTGTTCATGATGTCCAGCCGTACGCTGTTGAAGGGCTCTGCCATCGGCCTGACTGAACCGGGGAAGGTGCTCCGGGAGGTGAACAATCTCCTCGCTGAGGACAACGAGTCCGCCATGTTCGTCACGGTGCTGTACGCGGTTTACGACCCTGCGACCGGACACCTCTCCTACGCTAATGGAGGCCACAACCTGCCTGTGATCTTCCATAGCGACGGTAGTTGCACGGTGCTCCCTTACACAGAAGGGCTCGCATTGGCCGTCCTGGCGGGCGTCGAATTCGTGGAAGGGGAACTTACCCTGGCACCGGGCGATACGCTGGTCCTGTACACGGACGGTGTGACGGAGGCTATGGACGCGGTGAATGAAGAGTTCGGGATGGAGCGTCTGCAGGCGGTTTTCGCAGGGGGTGCGCCACAGAGCGCGGAGGCTGCGAACGAGGCGGTGTTCGCGGCTGTTCGAGAGTTCGTAAGTGGAGCGCCACAGTCGGACGACATCACATGTCTGACTCTGAGGCGTCGGGGAGCGTAGGCATGAGCAACGGGCTGGCCCTGACACTCGAGACGCGTCCCGAGGAGCTGGAACGGCTGACCGCTGCGATCGAAACGCTAGCCGAGCAGGACAACTGGCCTGCCGCGCTGACGTTCAGGGTGAACCTCGTCCTGGAAGAGCTGGTGCTCAACGTCATCAACTATGCCTATGACGAGGACGGGCACCATCTGGACGTTGAGCTTACGTGCAACGAAGAAGACCTGGTCATTGAGATCACGGACGAAGGGAAGCCCTTCGATCCGCTGCACGATGCCCCTGAACCGGACATGGAATCGCCGATGGAGGAACGCCGCATAGGTGGATTGGGCGTTTACCTGGTGCGGACGATGACCTCCGACATGCAATACCGGCGGGAGGATGGCAAGAACCGCATGACCGTTGCCATGTCGAGGGATGGATGAAACGCGTGCCGCGTTCCGGGCGTACGCCCGGGTACATCGCAGCACTCTTCATCGTCGCGGGGCTGATTGGCTGTAACGGCGATGCAACAGCGTTGCCTACCCCTACTCCGCATCACGAGAAGGCTACCGCGACGCCGACCCCGGTAGACACGGGGACGCCCGGCGTGACCGATGATCAGGTACTGTTCGGACAGTCCGCTGCATTCAGCGGCCCGGCCGAGGAACTCGGTACCAACATGCGGCTGGGCATCCGGGCGGCGTTCCACGAAGCGAACCGGGCGGGGGGCGTACACGGGCGCTCACTGGAGTTGATCTCGCTGGATGACTCCTATGAACCAGAGAAAGCGGTTACGAACACGCTTCAGTTGATAGAGGATGAGCGTGTGTTCATGCTGATGGGAGCAGTGGGGACGCCTACGTCACGCTCCGCTACCCCCGTGTCCGTATCGGCGGGTGTACCCTATCTCGCGCCGTTCACAGGAGCGGAGTTCCTGCGAACCCTGGGGCCGGAGAACGTGATCAACGTCCGCGCCTCGTACAACCAGGAGACGGAGGAGATGGTCGAGCGTCTGACCAAGGACCTGGGCATCACGCGGATAGCGGTGATGTACCAGGACGACTCCTTCGGCCGCGCAGGCTACCAAGGGGCGGTAGACGCACTCCGGCGCAGAAACATGTCTCCGGTGGGCATCGGGCTGTATACGCGCAACACGACGGCGGTGAAGACCGCGCTGTTGGATATAGAGCGTTCGCTTCCCGAGGCAGTAATCATGGTAGGCGCCTACGAACCGGTGGCAACCTTCATCAGATGGGCGCGGCATATCGGGATGGACGTGCAGTTCATCAACATCTCCTTCGTCGGCAGCAACGCGCTGGCGCGGGAGCTCGGTCCCGATGGCGCCGGAGTGTTCGTAACACAGGTGGTGCCTTTCCCGAACGATCTGTCGCAGCCCGTCGTGCGGGCTTACCGGAGTGCGCTCTCGTCGTATGACTCGAGTGCGGTGCCGGGCTTCGTATCGCTCGAAGGATACCTGGCAGGGCGTCTTGCGATAGCAGGGCTGGAAGGTTGTGGCCGTGACCTCACCCGCCAGTGTTTCCTGGATAGCCTGACCACTCCCGACATGATCGACCTGGATGGGTTCCGGCTGGGTTACGGGGAAGACGATAACCAAGGCTCAGATACGGTGTTCCTGACCGTGCTCGGGCCTGACGGAGCGTATTATCCGATCCAGGCACTGGGGGACTTCCAGTTGCTGCAGGAAACCTGGGCGTTGCAGGACGTCGAGCCATGATTCAACCACTCAGGTTCTTCAGATTGCCATCGCGCATATCCACACAGCTGCAGTTGGTGATCGCGGGAGCGGTTGCCCTCACGCTGGCTGCCAGTGTCGTGGGCTGGTTCTCGTTCACCCGGGTGAGCGAGGCGCAGAGCCTTGTGAATGACGCCAGCCTGCCGGAGATCACGACGGCGTTTCACGTGGCGGAGTCCGCCAACGTGTTGGTGGCGGCGGCCCCGCGGTTGACGTCCGCCGAGGTGGAAGACTTCGCGGAGGTGGTGGCTGAGATCAACCAGGCGCACGGGGCATTCGAAGAAGAACTGGCTGCGCTGGAGGCTCAGGGGAGCGAGGAGGAGCGCCTCAATAGCATCCGTGAACAGGCAGACAGGCTGGTCGCCAATATCGATACGATCAAATCGGAGATGCCGGATGTCTTCGCGCTGGAAGCTCGCAGCGATATTCTCCGGCAGGACCTGACGGCGGTCCAGGACGAACTTGACGGAGTCCTGATCCCGGCGCTGGATGACCAGCTCTTCTACCTGATGACGGGCTACACCAGCCTCGACGCGCCTCCTGTTTCGTCTGAGGAGTCCTTCTCCGGTGATCAGATCATCGAATACCGGCGTCTCGCAGAGTTGCAGGGAGCCCTCAGCATCGCGGCGCAGGTGCTGGCAAGCGCCTTCACCGTCTCCGAGCCGGCGCTGGTAGAGCCGCTACGGGAGCGGTTCGAGGCAGAGTTCGCCGCATTCAGGGGCGCTGAGAGCACGTTCCTGGGGCAGGTGAGTGAAGACCTGTTGGCGTCGCTTACCCCCCTGGCTGACCGACTCTACGACCTCGGTCTGGGTGAAGAGGAGGGAGGTTTCGCTCTGGTTCAGAGCGGGTTGGAGCTCACTGAGCGGCAGCGTGAGTTGCTCGCCCTCAACCGCACCATCGCGATCGAACTCGTGGAAGAGGTGGACAGTCTGGTCAGCGTGGCGAACCAGCATGCGGAGGCGGCGACACTCTCGTCCGACCAGTCCATCCGCACCGGGCGCCAGCTCCTTATCGCGATCGGCATCGTGAGTGTGACAGGAGCGCTGCTCATCGACTGGCTCTTCGTGTGGCGGGTACTGCTTCGGCGGCTGGCGTTCCTCTCTAACCGGATGCGCCGGATGGCCGGGGGCGAACTGGAGGAGGAAGTGGTCGTGAAGGGCCGGGACGAGGTAGCGGACATGGCTGCGGCGCTGGAAGTATTCCGCCGGAACGCCCTGGAGGTACAACGGCTGAACCTGGTTGAGCACCTGGCAGAGGAGTTGCGGGAAAAGAACGACGAGTTGGAGTCTGCGCTTTCAGATCTGGACAAAGCGCAGGACCAGATCGTCATGCGGGAGAAGCTGGCCGCGCTCGGTGAGCTGACCGCTGGAGTTGCCCACGAGATCAGGAACCCGCTGAACTTCGTCAAGAACTTCTCAGAAGCGTCGGCAGAATTACTGGTGGAGTTGAAGGAAGCGGTCGATGACACCGGCGATGCGTTGACGGAGGACCAGAAGCAGTACATCGAGGAGATATCCGCCGATCTGATCGGCAACCTTCAGCGTATCCAGTCGCACGGCGAGCGAGCGAACCGCATCGTCCAGGACATGCTGATGATGGGCAGAGGCGGGGGCGAAGCGCGTCCTATCGACATCAACGACCTCGTCAACGAACATGCCTCGCTGGCCTACCACAGCGCCCGGGCGCTGGACCCGGACTTCCAGCTCACCATCCGGCAGGAGTTCGATCCGGATGCCGGCGAGGTGGAAGCTATCCCCGGCGACCTTGGCCGCGTCTTCCTGAACATGGTGAGCAACGCCTGCTACGCCGTGGACGAGAAGCGGAAGCAGAGGGAAGCGGCAGGGGACAGGGACTACATGCCCGAGGTTACGCTGAAAACGAAACGCACAGACGAATCGGTGGAAGTGCGTATCAGGGACAACGGGAGCGGAATACCCCAGGAGGCCATCGACAAGATATTCAATCCGTTCTTCACCACCAAGCCCACCGACAAGGGAACAGGGCTGGGGCTTGCGATCTCGAACGACATCGTCCGCCAGCATGGCGGAACGATAGCGGTTACGTCAGAGGCGGGCGAGTTCACCGAGATGCTGGTGACGCTGCCATTCAGGTACCCGGTGGTAACTGCTGAACACGAGGACGATGCCAGCGGTGACGATGACGCCAATGATGACGACGAAGCCGAGGGCGTTTCTGAGAGCGTCGACGATGAGGAGGATGACACAGGAGAGGGGCCGGACGAGGAGGCTGAAGACGACGGCGAGGCAGGCTAGCGAACGGGAGCAGGGAGCATGAACTTCGACTCCTATAACCTCGACGCTGCCATCTACGACGAGATGCTGCTGGCGGACGGGTCGCCGCGGGAGCACTCCCAGCAGCTTTACGAGACGTTGCTGAGCCTCTCCCCCGAACGCTTGGGCAGCGTCCAGGAAGGAGTAGCCCGCTCTTTCCTGCACGAAGGGATCTTCTTCACGGTCTACGGAGACGAGGAGGCCCAGGAACGGATCATCCCTGTGGACTGCGTGCCGCGAGTGCTTTCCGCATCAGAATGGACGTTGCTCGATTCAGGACTCGCCCAGCGCCTGCGTGCGCTCAACCGTTTCATCGATGACGTCTATAACGGCGCACACGCCATCGCCGACGGGGTGATCCCCGAAGACCTCGTCATCGGATGCCCGAACTACCGTCCGGAGATGCTGGGCTACTCTCCTCCGGAAGGGGTCTGGGTGGGTATCTGCGGGTCGGACCTCCTTCGGACGCACGACGGCTTCTTCGTGCTGGAGGACAACCTCCGGTCGCCTTCCGGCGTGTCGTACATGATTGCGACCCGCAACGCGGTGAAGGCGGGCTTGCGGCGGCTGTACCGTGCATCGCGTGTGCGGGAGGTCGAGCACTACGGGAACCTGCTGCAGCAGACGCTGAGTGAACTGGGGCCGAGGGGCAATCCCGACCCTACTATCGTGCTGCTGTCGCCGGGGGTGTACAACGCGGCCTTCTACGAGCATATGTTCCTTGCCCATGAGATTGGGGCGGAACTGGTTGAAGGACGCGATCTGCTGACGCGCGACGGTTTCGTGTACATGCGAACGACCGTGGGGCTTCGCCGGGTAGACGTCATCTACCGCCGGGTGGACGACCTGTTCTTGGACCCGTTCGCCTTCCGTCCGGACTCGATGCTGGGCGTGCCGGGCCTGCTGGACGCGTGCAAACGCGGCAACGTCACGCTGGTCAACGCTCCGGGGGTCGGCGTTGCCGACGACAAGAGCGTCTACCCCTACGTGCCGGACATGATCCGCTATTACCTCGGCGAAGAGCCGATACTCGGCAACGTGGAGACGTACCTGTGCCGGCGCCCCGCCGATCTGGAGTACACGCTGGACAACCTGGACGAGCTGGTGGTGAAGCGGGTGGGCGAGTCCGGCGGGTATGGAATGCTCGTCGGGCCGCATGCCACACCCCAGGAGCGTGAAGAGTACGCGGAGCAGGTGCGGGCGAACCCGGCAGATTTCATCGCGCAGCCGGTGTTGACGTTCTCCCGTGCGCCCTGCCTTGTGGATGGCGAGCTGGAGCCGCGCCACGTTGACCTCCGACCCTTCATCCTCCAGGGTCGCGAGACGCGGATCGTGCCGGGGGCCTTCTGTCGCGTGGCGCTGCGCCGCGGGAGCCTGGTGGTGAACTCCAGCCAGGGCGGGGGCGGCAAGGATGTCTGGGTACTGGAAGAGTGAGGCGGATGCTCTCTCGAAGCGCTCAAGGGATCTATTGGATGGGCCGTTATCTCGAGCGGACCGAGTGCATGTGCCGCCTGCTGCAACTCCAGACGGAGGCACTGGTAGACCGTCCTGCGCGCGACATATACGTCGGATGGCGCAGGCTCTACGGCGTGCTGCGCCGGATACCGCCGGGAGGCGCGCTGGCTCTCCCCGAGGGCGACGATTTCACGCTTGCGGACTCATACACGCTCGCCGGGGACCTGACCTTCGAGCGTTCGAACCCGGACTCGGTGTGGAACTGCTTCGCCCAGGGCAGGGAGAATGCACGGCAGATGCGCCATTGCATCAGCGGGGAGATGTGGCAGCGTCTCAACCTCGCCTACCTGCGCCTTCGCGATATGGAGATAGAGGATATATGGATAGCGCTGCCGGAAGGCTTCTACGCAGGGTTGGCTGCCGAGACCGACGCGTTCGACGGCGCTGCCCAGGCGACCATGTACCGTGACGAGGGCTGGAGCTTCCTACGCCTGGGCGGGTTCATCGAGCGGGCGCAGTTCGCGCCTGCCCTGCTCTTGCAGCAGTTGGCCATAGATGCGGAGAGCGACGGCTATGCGGAGGAAGACTGGGCGAGCCTGCTGGAGGCCTCCCATGCGCTGGAGGTGTACAACCGGCGCTACGGGGCTGCAGTGCACCCGGCCGCTGCGCTCGACCTGCTGGCAACGGACCCTCTGTTGCCCGGTTCAGTCTACAGGTCGCTCAAACAGATCTCAGGAGAGTTTGCAACGCTCGGAGCGGGCCCCGGAGCGGACTCCGGGTATGCGGCCCAGCGGCTCATAGGACGGCTGCTCTCACTCATGCAGAACGAGTGGCCGGACAGCAGGGACCGTGAGGGTTTGCTGCGCCGGGTCCTGAGCGAGGCAACGAACCTGCACTTCATGATCAACGAGGCCTACTTCGACTATCCGCTCACCGTTCGTGCCGAGTAGGGTGCGCGGAGTTCAAGCCTGTCCCTGAGAATCCCGCCAGGAGCGCAACGATGACCGAAGCACTCGCCCGTATCAGTTCCGGCAGGCCGTGGATCACGATAGGCGTGTGGTTGCTGCTCGTGCTGGTTGCCCTCGGAATCGTTGGTCAACTACTCCCGACCGCCACTACCACTGAACTCCGCATCATCCCGAGGTTCGGCGAAGTTGGTTCGGTGACAGCCAGTGAACTGCTGGAAGGCAGCCCGATCGAGCCTCCGCCCGCTGAGATCGTCATCGTTCATTCGGGAACGTTGACGGTGGACGATAACGCATTCAAAGCGAAGGTCCAGGAGGTCACGGGCAAGCTCCGGGAGTTGGAGCCTGAAGTCATACAGGCCAGCACGAACTACTACGAGGTCCTGGACACCACTCCGCTGGACTCCCTTGCCCTGGTCTCAACGGACCGCAGAAGCGCCATCGTGGCGGTCCAGATGACCGGCACGCTCGGTGAGGCGCTGGAGAACATCGAAGAGGTCATCCACGTCGTGGAGGAGGCGGATGGCAAGGACGGCTTCGACGTGCTCATCGTGGGCGACGTGAGCAGCCGTTTCGAGCAGGCGGAACTGTCGGCTATGGACCTGGAGCAGGGTGAGCGATTCGGTCTCCCGGTAGCACTCCTCATCCTCCTGGTACTGTTCGGCGCTGTCGTGGCGGCGCTGATACCCGTCGGACTGGCCATCATTTCGATCCTCGTCACGCTGTCAATCGTGGCGGTTATCGGCAACATCTTCGGCGAGCTGGTCTTCTTCGTGCTGCTGTGGATCACGATGATCGGCCTTGCGGTAGGGATCGATTACAGCCTCATCGTGGTGTCCCGCTTCAGGGAGGAGCTGGCTCGCGGCGTGAGCGCGCGGGACGCGGTCATCAAGGCCGGGGCGACGGCAAGCCGCACGGTGTTATTCAGCGGCATGACGGTAGTCATCGCACTGCTCGGCGTGTTCATCGTTCCGCACACCCTGTTCTTCGCGACCGGCCTGGGCGCGATCCTGGTGGTCATCGTTTCGGTCATGGCGACGCTTACCTTCCTGCCAGCGGTGCTCACTGTGCTGGGGCCGCGCGTCGATCTGTTGCGGCTTCCGTTCCGCCGGAGCACGGCTGCCACGTCTTCAAGAGAGCAACGTGAGGGTTTCTGGGAGTTCATCACGCGGAAGACGATGCGCTACCCCGTTATCAGCATCCTCGTGGTCGGCGGGCTGATGGTCTGGGCGTCGGTGAACTACTTCGGCATCAACACCGGCTTCAACAGCGTCGAGACGTTCCCGGAGGACTCGCACACACGCGAGGCGTTCACGGCGCTGGAAGAAGACTTCCCGCTGGGGTACGGCTCGGCGAACCCAGCCAGGGTGGTTATCGAGGGCGATATCAATGACCCGGCGGTTGCGGCTGCGGTGCAGACGTTCAAGCGGTCCGTAGTCGGCGATCCTGCGGTTACCGAAGCGCTGCAGAAGATCCAGCAGGCCGTGGAGAGCGATCCGGCTCTCATCGCAGCACTATTGCAAAGCAACCCGGAGATACTCAACGACCCGTCAGCTGCTGCGCTTCCGACGAACACGCACGGCAATCTCACCGTGATCGCTATACCGGTGCCCGGCGCTCCCAGCAGTGTGGATGCGTTCGACCTGATAGAGCGGCTGCGGGACGAGTACATCCCTGCGGCGTTTGCGGGTGTCCCGGCAGAGGCGCACGTGGGCGGCATCTCGGCCGAGTACCTTGACTTCGATACGCAGCTCAGGGCCTACCTCCCCATCATATTCGCGTTCATCCTCGGCGTGAGCTTCATCCTGCTCCTGGTGGTCTTCCGCTCCATCGTCATCCCCATCAAGGCGATCATCATGAACCTGCTCTCGGTCGGCGCCGCCTACGGGTTGATGGTGCTCGTGTTCCAGAAGGGCGTGGGGGCAGACCTGCTCGGGTTCCAGCAGGTCGAGACGATAGAGGCGTGGCTCCCGCTCATCCTGTTCGCCATCCTCTTCGGGCTGTCCATGGACTACCACGTCTTCATGCTGAGCCGTATCCGCGAGCGCTACGACCAGACGCACGACAACGCCGAATCAGTGGCGTACGGCCTGCGCTCGACCGCAAGCCTCATCACGGGCGCTGCGCTCATCATGGTGGCCGTGTTCAGCGGCTTCGCCTCGGGTGACATGGTCGTGAACCAGCAGGCGGGGTTCGGGCTTGCGGTAGCCGTCCTGCTGGACGCGACCCTGGTGAGGAGCATCCTCGTTCCGGCGAGCATGCAGCTGCTCGGCGCGCGGAACTGGTACCTGCCGGGATTCCTCAACTGGCTGCCCCAGATACAGGTGGAGGCCGAGGAAGACTAGCCGAGGAACCGGCGCGCTCCTATCCGAGAAAGCGACGGATAAGGGCGGCCTCTTCGATGAAGTGCCGCGTCCGGGAGGTGCGGTTCCGCACGAGCCCTGCCCAGACCGCCGTGGTCAGCCCTTCGTGGACGCGGTCGATCTCCTGGGTGAAGCGTACGAACAGCCGCCGGTAGTCGTCGCCGAGGAGTTGCGTGATGCGCGTCTCGTTCGAGAAGCGGAGGGCGGCGCTGAGGTCTTCCTGGAGGCTGGGGTAGACCTCGCGCAGGTAGGCGAAGTCGTCCTCGTTGAGCGCGGCGAGCCCGAGCAAGTCCGGGGGCACGCCGATGGAGTAGAGCGTGGCCGCGAATGCGATGGCGCGCGGAAGGGCCACGTCCTCCGCGCCCGGAAGCGTGCGCCCGTAGCCGAAGAGACCGACGTGCAGTTTGCGCTCCCGCCTGCGCGGTATGTGAGCGGATACGGAGGCGATGGTGGGGGCGAGCTTACGCACCTGTTCCTGGTAGGCCGCTGCTGCCCTGTCGATGATGTCGTTGACGCGTGCCTCGTCAACCGGCGGAGCGGGTTGGCGCTCGTACGCGTGGAGCTGCGCGATGGCGTCGACCACCTGCTCGCGGGGGTAGTCGAACTTGAACGCAGACTGCACCGTGAGCGTCTGTACGCTGGGGTATTCACGGAAGATGCGGTCCACGTTCACGGGGGAGAGGTGCCCCCGGAAGGGCGCCGAGCCTGCACCGATGATGGGATAGAGAGGGATGCCCAGTTCGCCCTCAAGGCGGTCCAGCCGGGCGAGGGCGGCCTTGAGCATCAGTTCGGCGCCGACGATGCCGTTGTTCAGCGCAGGGTCGCTCCGGGCGAGGAAGACACGCTGGTACTCGACCTCCCACCCCTGCAGATATTCCCGGACGATGTCGTCCACCGTCATCATCTGCTCTCGCTCTTCGAAGAGCGGGATGACGCGGATGTGCTTGGGGTAGAAGTCGCCTATCCAGTCGCTGACGGTGCTTCCGTCCGGCAGATGCCTGCTCTCCTGCCCAGCGATGAACTGGGCGTAGTAGTCCCGCACCTTCACTATCTGCGCGGCGTTGGTGGTGAAGGGAAGGATGACTTCCTGGATGGGGGGTTCGAGGTCGCCCTCGTAGAACTCGTTCGCGACGTCGTAGGCGATGGGGATGCCCTGGAGCGCTTCGACGAGGAGCTTGCGCATCTCCAGTTCGATGGAGGGATTCGGGACGCGGAGGGTGATGAGGGCGTCGCGCCCCAGTTTCATCTCTTCAGAGAAGTAGCCGGGATAGTGACTGAGCAGTTTCTGGATGACGTGCGTGTCGGTGTCCTTGCCCTCGGAGTCCCACATCTGCTCGTCGCATCCGAGCGCCAGTACATCGGCGGCTTCGATGATCTCGCCGTCGCCCTTGATAACGCCGTCGATGGCGTAGGCGGGGGCCTCCGCGTTGTCCGGGTGCTGGGTGCTCATCACTCGCGGGATCAGGGGCACGGCATGAACCTCCTTCGTGTCGGGGGCATGATACTCGCATGGACATTCCAGCGGGCAGCATGGGGTTATGTTTCGTTACAGGGTGCGTTGGATAAAGCCGGCCTTCCGGCGCCATCGCGTGTTCACCTTCACCCATAGTTCGAGAAAGGCGGGACGCCCCGTGAGCGCTTCGATCTCAGGACGCGCAAGGACACCGACCTCCTTGAGCGCCCCTCCTCCCTTGCCGATGAGGAGCCGCTTCTGGGAGGGCGTGTCAACGTAGACCACTGCCCGGATGTAGTCAGGCGATTCTCGCTCGCGCTCCTCGAATGTAACGACTTCCACGGCTGTGTCGTACGGGACCTCGTGGGCGTAGTGTTCGAAGATCTTCTCGCGGACGAGTTCACCCACGAGGAAACGTGTCGTGCGGTCGGTGAGCATCTCCGGCGGGAAGAGGGCGTCCTGCTCCGGCAGATGCGCACCTATCGCTTCTGCGAGAGGGGCCAGCCCGTCGCGTCCGAGAGCGCTCACGGGCACGATCTCGGCGAATGGGTGGGTTTCGGAGTAGCGCGCCATGACCGGGAGCAGCTTCTGCTTGGCGATGGTGTCGGTCTTCGTGAGCACGAGCAGCGCGGGCACATCCACGGAGGCGATCTGATCGATGAGCGCCTGCTCGACATCGCCGGGATAGCGTGGTTCGGCGGCGAGAACGATGGCATGGGCGTCGCCGAGCGCGCCGGAGAGCTGGCGGGCCATCGCAGCGTCGAGCTGGTCGCGGCCTTTCCGAAGGAACCCCGGCGTATCGATGAGGGCGGCCTGGAAGTCCTCGCCGTTCAGGATGCCGAGCAGCCTGTGACGGGTCGTGTGGGGCTTCGCGCTCACGATGGACAGTTTCTGCCCGAGCAGGGCGTTCAGCAGCGTGGACTTGCCCACGTTCGCCCTCCCGACGATGGCCACGAGCCCGCTGCGAAAGTTGGTAATTCGGCTGCTCACACTTCAAGCATACTCGCTCGGAGAAGTCGGTGACTCTGGGGTCTCCCGCTGTGTATAGTGACTGTGCCGCGGTTTATTCGCGGGCGACGATGCGTATCTTCCACACTCGTTTCCCAAGCCCCTTTGTCATCGCAGTCCTGCTGCTGTTCATGCTGGCTGCGTGTGGCGAGCCGTCGCCCGGAGTCGTACAGTTCGAAGCGCGTGCGACTCCTGAAGGGCCGACCACTCCGACACCGACCCCCACGCCTGCGCCTTCTCCGACGCCCACGCCAACGCCGGAGCCAACGGCAACCCCCGCGCCGGAACCGACCGACACGCCTACCCCGACACCGACGCATACCCCGATGCCGGAAGAGCCGGGGATACTGACGCCACAGCCGGACGTCTCCATCGTCATGCAGCCGGAGACCGTCATCAGCGCCGGTGACCGCCATACGTGTGCGCTCCCGCCCGGTGGGACGCCCGTCTGCTGGGGCAGCGACAGCCTGGGGCAGGCGATGCCGATCGCCTTCCTCCCGCTCAGGACGATAAGCAGCGGGAACAACCACTCATGTGGACTTACCCTGGAGGGAGCGGCCATCTGCTGGGGCGGCGATGCCTTTGGCCAGATCAACGCTCCCACCAATCAGATGTTCCTGGCGCTCAGCAGCGGCGACGATTTCACATGCGCGCTCACTTTCGACGGCACCCCGGTCTGCTGGGGCGGTCAGGGGATCACGCCTCCCGATGGGGAGAAGTTCACCCAGATCAGCAGTGGAGGACGCCATGCGTGCGGACTCCGCCTGGATGGCAGTGCGGTCTGTTGGGGAGACGATGCGGACGGCAAGTTGAGTCCTCCGGCTGGAGCGTACTTCGCCATCGCGAGCGGCGGAGACCACACGTGCGCGCTCACCGCGCAGGGCACTCCGGTCTGCTGGGGCAGCGACAGTTCCGGCCAGCGGACGAACGCACCGGTCGACGCCGCGTTCCTGTCCATCAGCAGTGGAGGCTCGCATTCGTGCGGCCTGCGCGGGGATGGGACTGCGCAATGCTGGGGCGACTGGGGCGGCGCCGAGGTCCCGACCGATGCGTTCTTCCAGATCAGCTGCGGGCGCAATTACTCCTGCGGTACGGTGAATGGAGTCCAGGAGTGCGCCGGTGAAGTGCACACGTGCGGAGTGACCTTCGAGGGCACCGCCGTCTGCTGGGGAGATAACAGCGCTGGACAGTCCACCCCGCCCGCGAGCCTCACGGGTTCGGGGCAGTCCGGGGACGGGACGGATGCGGAAGCCACGGTGGAGCCTACCGAGGGATTGGTGGTGGACGGGGAGGTGATACCGCTGCCGCCCCCGATACCGGGCGTACCGCAACCCACCTCCTAGTCCGCGTTTCCCTCTACTCGCCTCGTAGGCGGGGGATGAACTCCGCCATCTGTGATTCCGCGCCGGACTTCGCGAGCGTTTCGAGGAAGATGTCGTGGATGATGGGGTCTTCATCCTCGTACTCGATCTGCCCGCCGCCCTGCTTCACGTCCACGTCGGTCTCGCCCTCCATCGCCACGCCGAGTGAGAAGTAGTACTTCTGGCTTCCCCAGCGGAAGGCGAGGTAGCGCGCGGGAGTCGCGCCGCCGTTGAAGTGCTGGTGGAACCAGCCGTTCGGAGGCACGACGAGCGAGCCGGGCTTCCAGTCGACGCGTTCCATGCCGTCGTGGGGGCTGCCGTGGGACGGCCAGAGCAGCGAGTAGCCCTCGCCCTTGATGATGATGACATGTGCGCCCGGACCGTGCCGGTGCGCCTTCTTGTAGGTGCCGACGGGGAACTGCGAGACGTGGGCGGTCTGAGTCTGGTCGGCGAGCTCGAACTTGATGTGCGCTCCCCCTGCTCCCCGCTCCTTCCAGGAGAACGTCGTGAATGTCTCGATGTCGGGCACGAAGTTGGTCTCCCAGGCGTTGGTGCGCCCGGTCGTGGCCGTCCACATCCTGCCCTCGCCCTGGAACTGCTTCGGGTTGCCGATGCGGTCTTCGAAGACGTAGGGGTTGTTGAAGACGAAGCCCTCGTTGTGGAAGAGGTTCATGGTGATGGGGGCAGTGGTGACCGCGACGAAGCGGGCAGGCTCCGAGCCGCTGCCGTTCATGTGCTGGTGCCAGACGTTGATGGGGATGGAGAAGACGCTGCCGCGCTTCCACTCGAAGCTGACTCGGCTGTTGGGGTCGTCGCCGACGAGGGTCGCGCCGCGCCCTTCGAGGACGTAGATGTTCTTCTCGAAGATGTGCTTCTCCGGGGCCATCCTGCCGCCCGGCGGTATTTCAGCGACGTAGGCGCCGTTGGTGTCGCCCGCGCCGTCGAGGTTGATGTACGTGCCGAGGCAGTTCAGGCGTGCCCACGGCTTGACCTCGACGGTGCGCAGGTCGTCCACCGCGAAGCCGGTGATGACGGGTATGCCCTCCTTCTCCTGGAAGGCGCGATAGGCGTTGTACTTGACGATGCGTTCCTGGTCCGGGCGTATCTCTGGCGTGGATGTTGTCATGGGGGCTCCTCCTGTGGGGACGAGGCTGGCTGGAGTATGGGAAGTGATGGGAGAATGGTTGGAGCGGGCGATGGGATTCGAACCCACGGCCCTCTGCTTGGGAAGCAGATGCTCTACCCCTGAGCTACGCCCGCGCTGTGTGAGATTGTAGCGCGGTTCCGGCGAGTTGGCACGCGCTACCGCGCGAGGCGCGACCAGGCGACCGCCATCGCGACGCCGATCGCTGCGAGGCGGAACAGTCCGCCGATAGAGAGGTCGCCAAGCGCTCCGACCAGGAAGGGAAGCGTAGCCAGCGCCACACTGGCCAGCCCCATCCACTGGTAGGTGCGGCCTCTGCGGCGGTTGACCGCGACGCTGATGGCCTCGCCCAGGACGTACCCGAGCCCCAGCATGATGAAGAAGGTGAAGAACCCCCCGAAGGGGATGAGCCGGAACAGGACCTGCAAGGCGATGAACCCGGCGACTCCCGCTCCGAGAGCTGACAGGACGCCTCTGGTCACGTAGCTCACAGAGACGGCGTGGGTCGGCAGCCCCACCGGCGCGCCGCACTCCTTGCAGCGTATGCCGACCGGGTGCTGGCGCATGCACTCGGTGCAGATGGGCTTCTCGCAGTTGCCGCACCGCAAGCCCGTTTCACGGCTGGGGTGCCAGTGGCACGTGGGCAGTTGCGTCATTCCGCCTCCGGTTGCGGCGTGTTGCGCTGGACCCAGGCGTCGTGGTCTGCGATGTCGCGGTCGTACATGAGCCGGTTGAAGAGGAGCTGCGGCAGCGGGACGTCGGAACCGCGCAGCGAGTTCGACGCGAGGCGCTTGACGACAGTGATGAGCAGAAGGCCGACCATGAGCAAGACGACGGCGGCTGGACGCTGGAAGTAAAGCGCAACGAGCGGGAGGGATACGAACCCCAGCAGCACCCAGACGCCGGAGGCCTTGGTGAACTGCCATCCGGCGCTGGTGATGACGATGAAGAAGGCGAGTTCCAGCCGGCCGAGGGCCAGGAGCGCCCCGACCGAGGGCGCCACTCCCCTGCCGCCCTTGAAACCGAGGGAGACCGGCCAGTTGTGGCCTATCACGGCGAGCAGTCCTGCCGCTGCCTGCACCTCTATCTCCAGGCCGAGCGCACGGGCGAAGTAGACGGGGGTGAGCCCTTTCACGAAGAGGTCGAAGATACCGACGGGTAGGATCCAGAAGCGTCCGACGTTGTAGTAGACGTTCGATGCGCCGATGGTGCCGCTGCCGACCTTGCGGAGGTCGATGCCTTTGACGAGGCGGGCGACGATCCAGGCGGCAGGCACGGAGCCCAGCAGGTACGCGTAGAGGAGTACCAGCGCTATCTGTAAGGAATCGTCCATCGCAAGAGGCTCTTATCCTGCTCCAGCAAGACGCTCCAAGGCTTCGAACACTTCCTGAGGCGGGCCGTCCGATCCGGGAAGCGCCTCGTTCTCATTGCCCATCGCATGATAATCGCTCCCGCCGCACGGCAGGAGGCCGTAGCGTTCGGCGAGGCCGAACAGGGCGCGTTGCTCGTCCGCGTTGAAGTTTGCGTAGTGCGCTTCGAGCCCCACGATGCCCATATCAGGCAGCCGGGGAACGAGCCTTCCGTACTCCTCGACGTAGAGCGGGTGCGCGAGGACTGCCGCGCCGCCTGCGCTCCTTATCGTGCGTGCGGCGTCTTCCAGCGTTACGCCCATGCGACCGACGAACGCAGCGCCCCCGTTGTTCAGCAGTCCGTCGAACGCGTCCTTGTACGTTGCCAGGTAGCCTCGCTCCACCATCGCGTGCGCGATGTGGGGACGCCCTATGCTTGCGCCCTCCGCGAGCTCCCGGACGCGCTCCCAATCGAGCGGATAGCCGAGTCTGGCGAGGTTATCGAGCATCCGCAGCCCCCGCTCTTCCCGCTCCTGACGGAGCGCGGCGAGCTGCTGTTGCAACGCGGCGTCGGCGCGGTCCACGAAGTAGCCGAGCAGATGCACGTCCGAGTTGTCCATCGTGGGGTGCGAGGCGCTGATCTCGATACCGGGGACGATACGCAGCGCGGGATGAGCGGCGGCGGCAGCGATGGCCTCGTCCAGCCCTTCGGTGGAGTCGTGGTCGGTGAGCGCAGCGACGTTGACCCCCCGATGAGCGAGGACTCCTACGAGTTCGGTGGGCGTCAGGCGTCCGTCCGAGCGCGTGGAGTGCATGTGGAGGTCTATTTTCATGGCTTGCCGGGCGGGCTGCCCGCACTCGAATCAGAGTGCGGGCAGCTGCATCCGTCCGTTCTAGTGGGCGACCTCGGTAGCCCTTGTCTCGCGCACGACGGTGACGACGATCTCGCCCGGGTAGACGAGGTTCTCCTCGATCTTGCGGACGACCTTGCGTGCGAGGTTCGATGCGGCGACGTCGTCTATCGAGTCCGG
The DNA here is from genome assembly GCA_965220655.1 of Dehalococcoidia bacterium. GTDB lineage: Bacteria > Chloroflexota > Dehalococcoidia > Lucifugimonadales > Australimonadaceae > Bin16. The sequence continues at coordinate 123,067 of CBDCQO010000012.1, forward strand.
CTCGACGAGGATCCGCACCTCGCGCCCCGCCTGTATGGCGTACGACTTCTGCACGCCGTCGAAGCTGTTGGCGACGTCTTCCAGGGCTTCCAGCCGCTTGAGGTAGAGCTCGACGGTGTCGCGGCGGGAGCCGGGACGAGCGGCGCTGATGGCGTCAGCCGCCGCGACGACGAAAGCCTCGACAGACCCTCTGTCGTCGTCGTGGTGCTCGTTGATAGCGGCGGTTACGGCGGGTGTGAGGGAGTAACGCCGGGCAACCTCCTCGCCGAGCTCGATGTGCGTACCCTCGAACTCGTGGGTGAGGGCCTTGCCGATGTCGTGGAGTAGTCCACCGGCCTTGGAGGTCTGGACGTCCGCTTCTATCTCACCGGCGATCAGCCCCGCGATGCGGGAGACCTCGACGGAGTGCTGCAGAACGTTTTCGCCGTAGCTGTAGCGGTACTGGAGCCTGCCGAGGAGCCTGATGAGCTCGGGGTTCAGGCCGCGGACCCCTGCGTCCAGCACGGCCTGTTCGCCAGAGCGGGCGATGGAGTCGTCCACTTCCTTCTGGGCTTTGTTAACCGCTTCCTCGATACGCGCGGGGTGGATGCGCCCGTCGGCGATGAGGTTGGTGAGCGCCACCTTTGCCACCTCGCGGCGGATGGGGTCGAAGCAGGAGACCGTCACGGCCTCCGGCGTGTCGTCGATGATGAGGTCGACGCCTGTGGCGGCTTCGATGGCGCGGATGTTGCGTCCCTCGCGTCCGATGAGACGGCCCTTCATCTCGTCGTTCGGCAGCGCCACCTGCGAGGTGGTGGACTCATTGACGACGTCTGAAGCCAGACGCTGGATGGAGAGGGCGATGGTCTTCTTCGCTTTCTCGTCCACCTCGTTCAGCATCTTCTGTTCGAGGGCGTAGTAGCGCTTGGCGAGTTCGTGCTCGGCCTCGTCCTCCGCGGTCTGCATGATCTGGGCTTTCGCTTCCTGCACACTGAGGTTCGCAACCTGTTCGAGCTTGACGGCCTGCTCAGCCTTGATGGCTTCGGCTTCCTCGTACTGCTGCTCGACGTCCTGCTCCCGGTCGGCCACGCGGTGTTCGCGTAGTTCCAAGCCTTCCTGGCGGCTGTCGAGGGTCTCACTGCGACTGGCGAGACGATTCTCCGCCCGCTGCACCTCGCGCCGCCTGTCGCGCAGTTCGGCCTCAGCCTCCTGTTTCGCCTTGAGCGCCTCTTCCTGGGCCTCCAGCAGGGCGCGTTTCTTCTCTTCTTCAGCGCTTGCGAGGATGCGGGCAGCCTCGTCCTGGGCTGCTCCCATCCGCCTGTTCCGGCCCATGCTACGGGCGAACAAGACCACTACGACGCCGACGATAGATCCTGCTACTGCTCCTGCGATACCGACAATCAACGCTTCCATGAGCGTCTCCTTTCGGGCTCGACCTGCGCGCGTGTCCCCGTCGAGGGGGACCGGACAGACCGGCCATGGCTATAGCCAGACGACGGTTACCCAGTTCCGGGAGCGGCAGCGAAGCGGGTACGCCAAGACCGCCCAGCAGCGCGAAGGCCGCTGGCGCGAGGAGGCGGGTGTGGTCCCGCCTGTTTGCGCGTTGGTGGAGCGCACGTTATCTGCCACCGCCGTCCTTTATTCCCGGCGCGTGGCAGCCAGTAAGACGATGCCGGTTACCCGGTTGCCGGGGCCGCCGGTTGGAGCTCGGCCTCGGGAACGGGAGCCTCGCTGTGTCCGTTCGCAGCGTCGATGCCGCGAACCTTCGCCTCGATCTGAGCGGCGATATCCGGGTTGGCGCGGAGGAACGTCTTGGCGTTCTCGCGGCCCTGTCCCAGGCGCGTCTCGTCGTACGAGTAGTTCGCGCCGGACTTGCGGACGATCCCCATCTCCACACCGAGGTCGAGGAGGTCTCCTTCCTTGCTGATGCCTATCTTGAACATGATGTCGAACTCGGCCTGCCTGAAGGGCGGGGCGACCTTGTTCTTGACGACTTTCGCCCTGACGCGTGAACCGACAGGGTCCGTCCCCTGCTTGATCGTTTCGATACGCCGCAGGTCTATGCGGACGGAGCTGTAGAACTTGAGCGCCCTGCCTCCCGGAGTGACTTCCGGGCTCCCGAAGAAGACTCCCACCTTCTCCCGCAGCTGGTTCACGAACACGACCGCGGTGTGGGAAGTGTTGGTGGCGGCAGTGAGCTTGCGGAGCGCCTGAGACATCAGTCGCGCCTGCAGCCCGACGTGGGTGTCGCCCATGTCGCCTTCGAGTTCTGCCCGGGGCACGAGAGCGGCGACGCTGTCCACGACGACAACGTCCACGGCGCCGCTGCGCACGAGGTACTCGACGATCTCCAACGCCTGCTCGCCAGAGTCAGGCTGCGAGATGAGGAGCGAGTCCACCTGCACGCCGCACTGTGCGGCGTAGGTGGGGTCCAGTGCGTGCTCAGCGTCTATGTAGGCGGCAGTGCCGCCGCGACGCTGGGCTTCGGCGACGATGTGGCTGCAGAGCGTGGACTTCCCTGCGGACTCCGTTCCGAATATCTCGGTGACCCGCCCCTTTGGGATCCCTCCTATACCCAGGGCCAAATCCAGCGAGATGGAGCCCGTGGGGATGGCTTCTACATGCAGGCTCTGGGTGGCTTCGCCCAGCCGCATAATCGCCCCGTGCCCAAACTGCCGTTCTATCTGCCCGAGAGCCAGTGCCAGCGCTTGTTCCTTGTCAGACATGTCCTTTTGGCCTCGTCTCCTGGCTGCCACATGCCAGTGTTTTCATCGTATCACACCCACTATCGCGGGCTGTGTGGCGGTTGTTGACGAGTTTGCCATGCATATGGTGCAACCGCGCAATGGGTGCGTGTCACAAATCCGGAATTCCACAAAATCCGGATGCCTGCAGGGCGTTCGTGAGGGTTGAGGCTCAGGAGGGGCGGTAGCGGTTGACGATGGGGAGGCGGCGGTCCCGCCCGAAGTTACGGCGCGTAATCTTGACACCGGGGGGCGCCTGGCGACGCTTGTACTCGCTGCGGTCGACGAGGCGCACGGTGAGTTCGACGGCGTCGCGGGGCATGCCTGCGGCGAGCATCTCGTCGAAGCTGCGGTCGTCCTCCACGTAGGCCTGGATGATGGGGTCGAGCACGTCGTACGGGGGCAGGGAGTCCTCGTCCTTCTGGTCGGGGCGGAGCTCGGCGGTCGGTGGCCGGACGATGATGGACTCCGGGATGACCTCCCGTCCGGCCATCACGTTGCGGTGGCGCGCGAGTTGCTGCACGAGCGTCTTGGGGACGTCCTTGATGACGGCGAACCCGCCTGCCATGTCGCCGTAGAGGGTGGCGTAGCCGGTGGCCATCTCGCTCTTGTTGCCGGTGGTGAGGACGATCCAGCCGAACTTGTTGGACGCGGCCATGAGCAGGTTGCCCCGGATGCGCGCCTGCAGGTTCTCCTCCGTTGTGTCCGGCTCCTTTCCGGCGAACTCGTCAGCGAGCGTTTCGAGGAACTCGTCGAAGATGGGGCGTATGGGCAGCGATACGAGCCGGACGCCGAGGTTGTCGGTGAGCGCTTTCGAATCGTCCCAGGACTGGCCGGACGTGTACTGCGACGGCATGAAGAACGTGGTGACGCGCTCCGGTCCGAGCGCGTCGGCGGCGATGGCGGTGGTGAGCGCGGAGTCTATGCCGCCGGAGAGACCGATGACCGCGCCCCCGAAGCCGCTCTTGAGCACGTAATCTCTCGTGCCGGTGACGAGGGCCTGGTAGACCTCCGTGAGCGGGTGCAACTCCTCTGTGATTGCAGGGGGAAGCGGCTCGCGCGGCGTCGTATCGCTCGGGCCGGAGAGGAAGTAGCGGCGGGACTCGCCGATGGTTTCGAGTCCGGGCCGGGCGAGTGGGCCTTCCGGGTCGGGAGAACCGACCTCGTCGGCGTCCATGTCCACGAGCAGCAGCGACTCCTCGAACTGCGGTGCGCGTGCGATGAGTTCGCCGCGCGGGTCGAAGACGAGGCTCTGGCCGTCGAAGACGAGTTCGTCCTGCCCGCCGATGAGGTTGACGTAGGCGATGAAGCAGCCGTGTTCGACCGCGCGGCGCGAGAGCATCGCGCTGCGCTGGGCGTAGCGTCCCTGGTGGTAGGGTGAGCCGTTGATGGTGACGACGACCTCCGCGCCCGCGAGCCGCTGCACGGTGGCGGGGCCGGTGTCGTACCAGATGTCCTCGCAGACGTTGACACCTGTCTGCACTCCGTTGATCTCGAAAACGGGGCACTCGTTGCCGCGGGCGAAATAGCGCTCCTCGTCGAATACACCGTGATTAGGGAGGAGGATCTTGCGGTAGATGGCGGCAACGCTGCCGTCGTGGAGTACGGCGGCGCCGTTGTAGATACGGCCCTCCATCTGGTCCGGGTAGAGGGCCGCGCCGAGGTGGAATGGCTCGCCGTCTACGAGCTCAGGGACGCCGGCGACGATGGTGATGCCGTGTGCGGCTTCGGCGATACGCTCCAGCTGGGCGCGGGCGTCGAGCAGGAACTGGCGCTTGAAAAGAAGGTCTTCAGGGGGGTAGCCGGTGAGGGCCAGTTCAGGGAAGGCGACGAGGTCGGCCTGTCGTTCCCGGGCCTGTTGGACGAGCGCAAGCATGCGTTCGGCGTTGCCGTGGAGGTCGCCGACGGTTGCGTTCATCTGGCCGAGGGCTATGCGGATGGGCCTCACGAGTCGCCCCAGTGCAGATTCAGGTAACGGGGGCTGTGCGCTGGTTGTCCTGGCCAGCCAGCGCGTGCAGGCTCGGCGGAAGAGCTACATACCAGAGCGGCGGCGGCGCCTGGCGGAACGGCGGGCCGCGATGCGGGCCTTCTCTCCCTTGGAACGGAAGAAGCGCCGGTCCTTGTGGGCCTTGAGGATGCCGTTGCGGGTGACTGCCGCGCGGAACCGCGACACGATCGCCTCGGGCGGCTCCCCGTCTCTCATCTCAACGTATGCCATGAATGCTCCGTGCGCATGCGCCGCGCGGGAGTGATGCTAGCACAGCGCCACGCTCACCGGCAAGGCGGCGCGATTGACAATGCTTCGGCACAGCAGTATGTTGGCGTTAGCAGTCGCCAGCCGCGACTGCTAACTATGAGAGAGGCAGTACCGAATGCCCACGTACGCCTACCAGTGCGGTTCCTGCGGTAACGAGTTCGATCTGCGGCAGAGTTTCAGCGCGAGCACCGAGCAGCCGTGCCCGGCCTGCTCCGGCCTCAGCCGCCGCATGCTCTCGGTTCCGACGGTGATCTACAAGGGCTCCGGCTTCTACACGACGGACTACGCCCGCAAGGGCATGACCGACTCGTCGTCCTCCTCTTCTTCGTCTTCCTCGTCTTCCTCGTCCGCTGCTGCTTCCTCGGAGAAGAGCAGCACCAAGACGGCGGACTCGAAGAGCAAGGCGTCCAGCACGCCTTCCACCTCCTCTGAGTAACGGATGCGCGCGGTTGTCCAGCGCGTGAGCAGCGCCTCGGTGTCGATCGACGGCGAGGAGGTGTCACGCATCGGCGCGGGTCTGGTGGTGCTGGCGGCGGTGGGCCGGGACGATACGGACGCCGACGCGGACTACATCGTCGAGAAGACCGTGCACCTGCGCGTGTTCCCCGACGCCGAGGGGCGTTTCGACCGCTCGGTGCTCGACGTGGGCGGCAGCCTGCTGGTCGTGAGCCAGTTCACGCTGTATGGCGACGTGCGGCGCGGTCGGCGTCCGTCGTTCACGGAAGCGGCGCCGCCGGCGGAGGCGGAGGAGCGCTTCGCGGCGCTGGTAGAGCGTTTCAGGGCAACCGGCGTCCCTGTCGAGACGGGGCAGTTCCAGGCGATGATGGACGTTGCGCTGGTGAACGACGGCCCGGTAACGCTCATCCTGGACTCGCCAGACCGCCATCGCCCCCGGCGTTAGGGGAAGCCGCCTGATCTCTTCCCCCTCGATGGAGGAAGGCGAGGATGGGGGTGAACAGGCGATAATCGCGCTTGACCGCATCCGTTCCGGCTTGCTAGCGTGCCAGCATCCGTTGGGAAGGAGGAGCGCGATGAGTGCTGCGATGAACAGGTCCGGTGGATGGGCTCTCGTGATAGGTCCGCTGCTCGCGTTGGGGTTCTTCCTGATCGAGCCGGGCGGCCTGCTGATAGACAGCGCCGACTCGACCGACGCGGTTGCCAGCATCACGGCGAAGTCGGCGAACACGGCGCTTGCTCACCTGACCGCGCTGGTCGTGCCGTTCGGTCTTGCGCTCCTGCTGTTCGGGTACATCGTCCTGCAGGCCGGAGCGATCCGGGAAGGCGGCGGCATCGGGGCGGCGCTCCTCGCCGTCGTGTTCCTGGGGACAGGCATGATCGTCTGGGGGATAACCCAGGGGTTGAACCACCCGATCTCCGAGATCGATGTTTCGTCGGCGGAATCGATGGCGACAGGGCTGGCGCTCTACGAAGTGCAGTCCGCGGCCCGTGTGCTGGGCGGGCTGTTGGTCGCCGCCGGGTTCCTCGTCCTGGGCCTGAGTCCATGGATGCGCGCCCGCTCCAACGTACTTGCGGCGAACGGGATCGTGGTCGTCTCCGTTGTCTCGCTCGCCGGCCTGGTCGTTGGGCTCTTCTCGGTCGATCTACGCCTGGAGGGGATCACCGTATCGAGGGCGTGCTACTTCATCTGGGTTGCCTGGAGTGTCTATCTCGGTGCGCAGCTCATCAAGAGCAGCGGCAACGAGTCCGGCTGACGCGCCCGAGAGGAACGGCATGGGAGGGGCGAGCGTTGTCGTGAATGGCACAGGGGTCGAGCGCTACGGCTCCGACGCTGCTTGCGCCAGCACGTCCTCGTCCGGCACAACTTCGAGGAACCGCCACGGGAACATCAGCCCCCGCGCCTCGCAGAAGGCGTCTATCACGCGCCACAGGTCGCGGTCGCTTTCGATACCGGCGAGGGCCGCGAACTCGCGGAAGCCGAGCGTATCGTTCCCCGTCGTAACAAGCCGGTGGGCTTTTTCGTCCCAGGCGACCATCAGGGTTTCGATGCAGCATCCCATAGCGGGATGATAGCCCCGCTCAACTCGATTGACACGCCCCGCCAGCAGTCCGGGCCCCGGCGGGGATGCGGGTCCGCTGGAGCCAAACCCGCGTTATACTCTCCACCAACTCGCAAGGGCTGGACGGAGGCGTGGCAATGGGCAATCTGCTCAAAGGGAGAGTGGCGGTCGTCACCGGCTCGGGCCGGGGCATCGGACGCGCCCATGCGATGGCCCTCGCGGAGGAGGGGGCGAGCGTTGTAGTGAACGACATCGGGGTCGAACGCGACGGCTCCGGCGGCACGCGCGCTCCGGCGGACGAGGCGGTCGCGCAGATACGCGAGAACGGCGGCGAGGCCGTCGTGAGCTACGACGACATCTCGGACTACGAGGCGGCGGGTAACCTCATCAGGACGGCGGTGGACAACTTCGGTCGGCTGGACATCCTGGTGAACAACGCAGGGACGTTCCAGTACCGGCTCTTCCACCAGTTGACCGAACAGGAGTGGGACGGGCTGATGAACGTGCACCTGTTCGGGACGTTCAACACCTGTCATCACGCCGTGAAGGTGATGATGGAGCAGCGCTACGGGCGCATCATCAACACCGCGTCCAGCCAGTGGCGCAACCCGGAGGGGCGCGGGAACTACGGCGCGGCGAAGGGCGCCATCGTGTCGCTCACGTGGGGGCTGGCGTTCGAGTTGCGGAACCACAACATCACCGTGAACGCGCTCGCGCCGATGGCGGCGACGCGGAGTTTCGGCGACGACACCTACCGGAACATGCTGGCGGACGCCGGGCTGGACCGGAAGAAGAACCCGGCGGAGCAGGGCGACAACCGTGCAGGGCCGGAGTTCGTCTCACCGCTGATCGTCTGGCTCGCTTCGGACGAGGCGGCAGGGATCAACGGGATCGTGTTCAGAGCGGGGTCGGGCAAGATCGGGCGTTACAGCCACCCGACGGAGATCAGGACGCTGTACCGCGAGGCGGGCAACGGCGACCCGTGGACGCTCGATGAGCTGGACGAAGTGCTGCCATCGACGGTGTTGCTGGGCGAGACGAAGGCCCCGTTCATCCCGTAAGGCGGAGGAGAAGCGCTATGGCAGACGAGTACATTCCGCCGAGAGGGACGAGGCTCGCTGGCAAGGTGGCCATCGTGACCGGTTCCGGCCGGGGCATCGGCAGGGCGCATGCCATCGCGCTGGCCGCCGAGGGCGCGAAGGTGGTGGTCAACGACCCGGGTGTCGAGCGGACGGGCGCGGGCGGAAGCAGCGCCCCTGCCGACGACACGGTGGCGTTCATCAGGGAGAACGGCGGCGAGGCCGTTGCGAACTACAACTCGGTCGCGGACTACGAGGAAGCAGGGCAGATCATCAAGACGGCTCTCGACGCGTACGGGCAACTGGACATCCTCGTGAACAACGCAGGCATCGCGCGCGAGGGCCTCTTCCACCAGATCACGCCGGAGGACTTCGCGGCGGTGGTAGGAACGCACCTGAAAGGGACGTTCAACACCTGTCACCACGCAGTGCCGCTGCTGATGGAGCAGCGCTCCGGCCGCATCATCAACACGGCGTCGAGCCAGTGGCGTAACCCCGAGGGGCGTGCGGCATACGGGGCGGCCAAGGGCGGCATCGTGAGCCTCACCTGGAACCTCGCTTTCGAGCTGCGGTATCACAACATCACGGTGAACGCTATTGCGCCGATGGCGCAGACGCGCGGGTTCATCAACTACAACCATCCGCAGGTGCTGGCCGAAGCCGGCATCCCCGCGAAGAAGGCCGGCGACGAACTCGCGGCGAACCGTCCGGGTGGCGAACACGTGTCGCCCATCGTGGTGTGGCTGGCGACCGACGCGGCGGCGCACGTGAACGGCTGCGTGTTCCGCGCCGGGAGCGGCAAATACGGGTTCTACGCTCACCCCACCGAAGTGCGGACGGTCAACAAGGACTGGCGCACCAAGGGAAAGTGGACGATAGAGGAAGTGAGCAGGATACTGCCGAGCAGCCTGCTGTTCGACGGCTCGATCGCACCCTTCATCCCGGCGGACTAGGGCGCCCGCGCCCGCTTATGCCAGACCTGCCGTTCGTCATCGGTTCCGCTGTCACGGTGCTGTTCGCCTCGACCATCCAGGGAGCGACCGGGTTCGGGTTCGTCGTCACGTCGGCGCCCATCATGGCCTCGTACCTCGACCCGAAACTCGTGATACCCGTGCTGTTGATCCTGGGCACGATCCTGAACTTCCCGTTGATGGTGCACACGCGACGAGAGTTCAGCATCGCGCGTATATGGCCGATGATGCTTGCCGGTGTCGTTTGCACCCCTATCGGAACGTTCATCCTGACGCGGCTCGACGCGCCGCAGATCAAGATAATCCTGGGGGTGGTGACAGGCACGGTAGCGGTGGCATTGCTGCTCGGGTTGCAGCGCACGGCGCGCAATCAGCGTCTCGCCTCTATACCGGTCGGCGCGGCGAGCGGACTGCTCACGGGGGCGACCGGCCTCGCCGGCGCTCCCGTCATCCTCTTCTTCGCGAATCAGGGTGTTGAGCAGCGACAGTTCCGCGCAGATATCATCTATTATCTGGCAGGGGTGTCGCTCTCGGCGTTCCCGAGTTATGCCGTGGCGGGCGTCCTGACGCTTGAATCGGTACAGTTGGCGGCGGTGCTCCTGCCTGCGGGGGCTGCGGGCGTTTTCGGCGGTATATGGCTCTCCAGCCGTATTCCGGCCCTGGTGTTCCGGCGCATAGCGCTGGGGATCGTACTGATCGCTGCGGTAATCGCGATCACGTCAGGAGTAACGGGATGAGGCTGTCCCGCTCGATACGGTATCGACTGGCCTCGATGGCGGCATTAGCGCCGCTCTACTACACGTCGGTCACGGCGCGTGCGATGCGCAACGCCCCGCCCGGCTACAGCTCGACGCAGCACACGATGAGCCGGCTCGCCGCGCGGGGTACGTCGAGCGCCAGACTGATGAACGCCGCGTTCGCGGGTTACGGCGTGCTCGTGCAGGGGCTCGGGCCGCTGCTGCACCATGAGGCGAGAGGAGGGAAGCGGGGACGCGCCCTCTGGGGGCTAGTGGCGATATATGGGCTCGGCGCGGTCCTTGCGGCGAAGTACCCTACGCGCAGCGAGCGGCAGGTAGTGCCGGGCATCACGGAGAACAGCGCCCACAACATCGCAGGCGGGATGACGCTGGCGAGCATCGGCCTGCTCATGGCGTTGTCGCCCCGCGCGCTGAAGGAGCGTCCCGCGTGGTGCGGGTGGTGGAGGTGGTTCTCCTACGGCATGTTCGCCGCGACCTGCATCCTCACGCTGCCGTACTACTCGCGCACGTGGCTCCGCAAGCGAGGGCTGTTCCAGCGCAGCCTCTTCGTCACGACCATGACGTGGGTGATGACGACCGCGCTGCGCCTGCGCAGGCTGTCCTGAGGGCGGTTCGTTCCCTACCTGATGGGGGCCTGCGGGACGTCCGCCCCCATACCGAAGCGCTCAACCTCTTCGTCCGTGCCGTCCCACGCTGCGATGGCGTCCACGGCGTCGCGCTCCTCGGGTGAGAGCATCCAGTCCGACGCGCCTGCGTTCCCTGCAACCTGCTCCTCGGTCATCGCCCCCGCTATAACGGAGCTCACTGCCGGGTGCGCGAGCAGCCATGCGAACGCGAGGTCGAGGACCGTGTGCCCGTGCTCGTTCGCGTAGGCGTCGAGACGCGAGAGCACGGCCCGGGCGCGTTCGTCGCCCTGCAACTGGCCGACCATACGCCTCGCGCTGCCGGGCACCTCCGCGCCCGCCGCGTACTTGCCGGTGAGCCATCCGCCCGCGAGCGGGAAGTAAGGCAGGAAGCCGATGTTGTGCTCCGTGCAGTAGGGGAGCAGTTCGAGTTCGACCTGCCGGTGCATGAGGCTGTAGTTGTTCTGGGAGGAGACGAACGGTGCGAGGCCGCGCTCGTCGGCGGCGCGGTTGGCGTCGGCGTGGCGCCAGCCGGAGTAGTTGCACTCGCCGACGTACCGCACCTTGCCCTCCTTGACGAGGTCGTTCAGCGGTTCCAGGTACTCCTCGTGCGGAACGCCGTGCGGGATGAAGTGGATCTGGTAGAGGTCGATGACGTCGGTCTGGAGCTTGGTGAGGCTCTCCTCGACGTTCTTCATGATGCGGTCACGGGGCGATTCGCCATCGAGGCTGTTGAGGTTGAACTTGGTTGCGATGAGGAAGTCGTTCCGCTGACCGCGCAGCGCTTCGCCGATGTGTACCTCGCTCTGGCCGCCGCCGTAGATGTTGGCGGTGTCGATGAGGTTGATCCCCACATCCCGGCACTTGTCGAGCACGCGCTTGCTGTCCGCGTGGTCGCTGATGCGGGAGGGGTTGCCGAAGTTGTTGGTTCCGAGTCCGATGACGGAGACGTTGAGGTCCGTTTCGCCGAGTCTGCGGTACTGCATCTGCTGCTCCTCCGAGTTGCGCCGGTGGGGTATCGCGCCTGACGCTCCCACGCATGATAGCGGATGGATGCGCTGGCTGGGGTGGCGAGGAGGGTTGCTATACTCGCTGGGCTGTCGTCGAGAGCGGCTTTTGGAGGAGACATGTTTGCGTTCGTATCAAGCGCCGCTCGGGCGGTTCTGGTCTGTCTGGTGCTGGGGGCGGTTGTGGCCTGTGGCGGCGGCTCGGAGAGCGCAGCCACTCCATTGAAGATCGGGCTGCTGTTCGACTACAGCCCCGATTCGGAGGAAAAGGCGCGTGACAGGGAGCGGGCGTTCCACCTGGCGGTGCAGCACGTCAACGCTGCCGGAGGAGTGCTCGGGCATCCCGTCGAGACAGTGGTCAGGGACTCCACGCGCGACCCCCAGGTGGCGGTGGAGGAAGCCCGCCGCATGATCGAGGAAGACGGCGTTCATGTCCTGGTCGGCCCCAACTCCAGCGCGAACTCGCTGCCCGTGGCGGAGCAGGTAGCCGGTCCCGCAGGCATACCGGTCATCAGCCCGTCGGCCTCATCCGCACTCCTCACCGGCGCGGCGGACAGCGATTTCTTCTTCCGCGCCACGCTGTCCGCCGACGTACACGGGCCTGTACTGGCGGATGTGACGCGCGACCTCGGCTTCACGAACCTCGGCCTCGTCTACCGCGACGACGCCTGGGGGCGCAGCCTCTTCGAGTCTTTCGAACGAGCGTGGACGGGGGAGCTGAAGGCCGTTCTGCTCCCGAAGGGGCAGACGACGTTCCTCTCCGAGTTGCGGCAGACGGCGAGCGGGGGCGCCGAGGCGCTCATCGTCCTCACGTTCGAGGCGGAGGCGGCGATCGTCACCAGGGAGGCGGTCGAAACCGGCCTCTACGGCAAATTCGTAATGGGCAGCGCTCTGAAGAGCCCCGCCCTGGCCGCTGCAGTCGACGGCGCTCTCGCGGGCGCCTACGGCACAGGCTCGGCCGCACTGGAAAGCCGCGCCTCGCGCGACTGGGAAGCCGCATTCATCGCGGAATACGGCAACGCCCCTGCATATGCATACGTGCAGGAGACGTACGACGCCACGATCGCCCTCGCGCTTGCGGCGCAGGCTGCGGGAAGCGTCGACGGGACCGCCATCCGTGACCAGCTGCGCAGCATCGGCAGCGGCCCGGGGACAGTGATAACGCCCTCAGCCGCGGGAGTAGCGGAGGCGTTGCGCATCCTCGGCGACGGCGGCGCGGTGGACTACGAAGGAGCCGCAACGTCGATGGACTGGGACGACAACGGCGACCTGCGGCGCGGGCACATCGGCATCTGGCGGTTCACGGACGACGGGATGGCTGAAGACCTCTACACCGTGCCCTTCGACTCTGGAAGCAGCCCATAGGAGGCAGGATGGATATCGGGTTCGTGGGGATCGGCATGATGGGCAAGCCGATGGCGGTGAACCTGCTCAAGGCGGGGCACAACGTCACGGTCGTCAACCGCAGCCAGGGAAAGGTGCAGGAGCTCGCCGGGATGGGCGCGACGTCCGGCGCATCGCCCGCGGATGCGGCGCGCGGCGCGGAGGTAGTCGGGCTCTGCCTCGTGGGAGATGCGGTCGTGGAGTCGGTGCTGTGCGGTGAGAACGGCGTGCTGGAAGGGGCTGCGCCGGGTACGATCGTGCTCGACCACTCGACCGTCCATCCGGAGTTCGCGCGGCGCATGGAGCAGGAGTGCGCGGCGTGGGGCGTGACGTACCTCGATGCGCCGGTGTCGGGGACGGGCGACGTGGCGTGGGGCGGCAGGCTGACGGTGATGGTGGGCGGCGACGCTGCCGCGTTCGAGCACACCCGTCCCGCGCTCGATGCGGTGTCGGCGAATGCGCGGTTCATGGGGCCGGTCGGCAGCGGCAACATGGCCAAGCTGCTCAACAACATGGTGAAGGACATCAACCAGCTGGGCGTGCTGGAGACGTTCGTGCTCGGTGCGAAGCAGGGGTTGGACTGCGGGCTGCTGTTCCATGTCATGCGCAAGGGAGCGTCCGTGAGCCGCCAGTTGGAGCGCATCCTGCCGAAGATACTCGACCGCTCGTTCGAGCAGACGTCGTACGTCTCCACGAACATCAAGGACCAGGACCTGATGGAGTGGATGATCGAGCAGGCGGGGCTGGACCTGCCGTTGCGGAACGCCGCGCGCGATTCGTGGCTGTACGCCGCCGAACACGGGTTGGCCAATGCCGACCCGCCCGAGGCAATCAAGGCCCTGGAGCCCATCGCTGGCGTCGAGGTTGCGGGAGAGTTGCTGCCTTCCGATGCGGACGTGCCGGCGCACGGCGTCGGGTACGACGCGCTGGACACGGCAACGGCCGCGATGTACGAGGTGGGCGTATTCGAGGCGTTCGCGCTGACCACGAGACTGGGAATGGACGCTCGAGCGATGTACGAGGTGATGCGCACCGCGTCCGGGGCTTCGGCGCGGTTGGAGCGCATCGGTCAGGTCATCCTTGGCGGAGCGTCCGGGGACCCGGAGCCGTCGGTGGACGACTACGTCGCCTGCTGCGAGCCGCTGCTCGCGGAGGTGAGGCGCGACGGGTTGCGCATGCCGCTGCATGAGGCGTCGGCATCCCTGTGGCGCAGGGCAGCGGGACAGGGATTGGGAAGCGGGCCGTCGTCCGCCGCGTATGCGCTCTACGAGTAGTTACCGGTAGACTGCGCGCATGGAGTACGTCGAGGTAGACGTTGAAGCCGGAGAGAACTGCGACCTCTCCGTGACGCGCATGTTCGAGGCGCTGGAGCCGTCCCGCGAGGTGACGTGGGTCGAGTCCGCGTTTCGCCCTGACGGTTGGGAGGGCCCGTGCGACGTGGTCGGCTGGTCGGGCGGCGGACCGGTCCCGGCGATGGCGGCGAAAGTGTCGGACTCCGGGGATGGTGTCGTGGTGCTGGTGTACGGCGGAGACGAGGGGTTGCGCTTGCGTCCGTCCGGCTCGTCCGCGGAGTGGTCGCTCGACGACAAGGAGCAGTGGGGCGAGCCGTGTCTCCTGCTGGAGTTGACGCTGGGGGTCAGGTAACGCGCACCGCTGCGCCTGTTCCGGCGGGGGCATACTGTACAATGCCCGTACGAGTGACTCCCACGTCCCCATAGCCTTCAGCACGGTATCGAGAACGCAGCATGGCACTCCAGACGGCAAACGCAGACGCCGGACAGGGCGGTGTTCAGTTGCGCTACCGGCGGATCGTGGTCAAGGCCGGCACGAACGTGCTCACCCGCAAGACCGCGCACCTGGACCGCTCCGTCATGGAGTCGCTGGTCCACCAGATCGCGGACGTGGTGGAGATGGGCGCTCAGGTGGTGCTCGTCACCTCGGGCGCCATCGCGGCGGGGCACGAGGCTGCGCCCGGCGTCGTGCAGGGTAAGAGCGTCGCTGCGAGCCAGATGCTTGCGGCCATCGGGCAGAGCCGCCTCATGCACGCCTACCAGGAGCTCTTCTCGCGGCGCGGGATCGTCGTCGCGCAGACGCTCCTCATCGCGCGGGACGTGGACGACCGCGTGGGCTATCTGAACGTGCGTAACACCCTGAACGGGCTGCTGGAGCGCGGCGTCGTGCCCATCGTCAATGAGAACGACGTGGTCGACACGAAAGAGATCAACGGCCAGCGCTTCGGCGACAACGATACGCTCTCCGCCATCGTGGCGAACGTGATCGACGCCGACCTGCTGTTGATGCTGACGGACACCGGCGGACTGTTCACCGCCGACCCGAACCGCGACCCCGCAGCGGAACTGATACCCCGGGTCGACCGGATAGACGACGCCATCATGTCCTTGGCGGAGGTGCACACGAGCACCGCGACCCGCGGGGGGATGGCTTCCAAGCTCCTGGCTGCGCAGCATGCCACGGGCATAGGAGTGGCGGTGGTGTTCGGTCTCGGCGGAGACCCGTCGGTCGTGCGAGAGGCGGCATGCGGTCAGTTGACCAACGGTACGTTCTTCCCTGCCAGAGGGTCCGTCGTGGAGAGCAGGAAGCGCTGGCTGTTGAGCGGCATGACGAAGAAGGACGCTGGCCTCGTGGTGGACGATGGGGCGGTGCGCGCTCTCTGTGAGCAGTCGCGCAGCCTGCTGCCGGCGGGCATCCGCGAAGTGAACGGACGGTTCGTGCGGGGCGACGTGGTGGAGGTCCTCTCGGTGAGCGGCTCGCGCCTCGCCTACGGTATAGCGAACTACGACTCGTCGGAGATGCGGAAGATCGCGGGGGAACGCTCCGACCGGATCATGGAGTTGCTCGGGCACCACAACGGCGACGAAGCGGTGCACCGCAACAACATGGTCGTCGTCTGAGGACGAAGGAGAGATACATGGCAACGGGAACAGCCACATCCGAACTCATTACGAAGGCGCAAGCAGCGCGTGAGGCGTCCAAGCGCGTTCGCATGCTCTCCACCGAACAGAAGAACAGCGCGCTGCGCGCCATCGCCGACGCCCTCGAAGCCAACTGCCCCACCATCCTGGAGGCGAACGCCCGCGACCTCGAAGCCGGGCGCGAGTCCGGGCTGAGCGAGGCGCTGATGGGGCGGCTGCTGCTGAATGAGCAGCGCATAAGCGGGATGGCGAACGACGTGCGCGGGGTCGCGCTGCTGCCCGACCCGGTCGGGGAGTGTTTCGACTCCCGCACGCTGCCGAACGGGATACGCGTGGAGCGGCGCAGGGTGCCGCTGGGCGTCATCGGCTGCGTGTACGAAGCCCGTCCGAACGTAACGACGGACATCGTGTCGCTCTGCCTGAAGTCCGGCAACGCGGTCGTGCTGCGCGGCGGCAAGGAAGCCGTCCATACCAACACTGCGGTTGCCGCGCTGGTGAAGGACGCGCTGGCGGCCGAGGACGCCGTGCCGGAGGCCGTGCAGTTCGTCACCGACACGGAC
Source organism: Dehalococcoidia bacterium (assembly GCA_965220655.1). Taxonomy (GTDB): domain Bacteria; phylum Chloroflexota; class Dehalococcoidia; order Lucifugimonadales; family Australimonadaceae; genus Bin16. The sequence continues at coordinate 139,379 of CBDCQO010000012.1, forward strand.
CGGGCCATCGTCGACCAGATGATCCGGCTCAACGACTACCTTGACCTGTTCATCCCGCGTGGCGGCGAAACGCTCATCAAGTACGTGCGCGACAACGCGACGGTCCCCGCCATCACCGGCGGCATCGGCGTCGTGCATGTGTACGTGGACGCCGGCGCAGACCTGGAGAAGGCGTCCGGCATCATCTACAACGCCAAAACGCAGCGGCCCGACGTGTGCAACGCGCTGGACACGCTGCTCGTGCACGCCTCGGCTGCTCCGGCGTTGCTGCCCGGCGCGGCGTCCCGGCTCACGGAGGCGGGGGTCGAGTTGCGGTGCGACCAGCGGGCGCTGTCGCTCATCGGGCCGGTGCAGGAGTCGCAGGTGCGGGCCGCCGGGCCGGACGACTTCGGGCAGGAGTTCCTCTCGCTCACGATGTCGGTGAAAGTAGTGGACTCGCTCGACGCCGCGCTTGAGCACATCGACGAGTTCGGCTCCGGGCACACCGAGGCGATCGTGACGGAGGACTACAGCGCCGCGATGCGCTTTACCGATGCCGTGGAGGCGTCGGTCGTGCTCGTGAACGCGAGCACGCGCTTCAACGACGGCGCCCAGCTCGGGCTGGGGTCGGAGGTCGCGATCAGCACGAACAAGCTGCACGCGCGCGGGCCGATGGGTCTGCGCGAGCTGACGAGTTACAAGTGGATAGCGCTGGGCGACGGACAGGTACGCCCCTGAGCAGCGCTTCTTCCCACGTAAGGCGCAGGTCGAGTTAAAGGAGAACCCATGATCCGCTTCGAACGCGAGTGTCGTACGCCGTTCTCTGAGGTGTACACGCTCTACGAGGACGACCAGCCCCAGCCGCAGGGGCGTTTCGACGTGCACTTCTACGGGCGCATCATCCACGCCACGCTGTGCGTCTCCGAGCGCTACACCACCGACGAGATACAGGACATCATCGCCGATCTCGACGACGAGCTGCTCGACGCCATCGGCCTCGAACGGGACGATTTCGTCGTACACGTCCACCAGGGGCGGGAGGTTGGCGTGTTCTCCGGCAGCGCGTTCGAGGAAGGCGAGGAGCCCGGCTCCGAGAACTAGGAGCGACGGGACGTGATCGTTGACTTCCATACACACCTGCTGCCCGCCTCTTTCAACGAGTGGCGCTCCGAGATAGCCGCGCGCGACGCCACGTTCGCTGCGCTCTTCGGCTCGGGCGGGTCGATGGCCACTGTGGAAGACCTCATCGCCGCGATGGACGAGAGCGGAGTCGACCTGTCCGTCGTGCTCGGCTTCGGCTGGTGCGACCGCGACGTCGCGCGTGAGGCGAACGATTGCCTGCTGGACGCCGCCGCGCGCTACCCGGGGCGCATCGCCGCATTCTGCTCCGTGCACCCCGGCTGGGGAGACGACGCCCTGCGCGAGGTGGAGCGCTGCGTTGACGCGGGCGCCGTCGGTATCGGCGAGCTGCACCCCGCGCTGCAAGGGACCGATCTGGCGACAGACGACTTCGTCGAGCCACTGGTGCGGTTCGCGGCGGAGCGTGGACTGCTCATCAACGTCCACGGCTCGGAGCCGGTCGGCCACGTCTACCCCGGCAAAGGCCCGACGACCCCCGAGCGCCTGCTCGCGATCGCGGAACGCTTCCCCGATGCGCGCTGGGTGTTCCCGCATTGGGGCGGCGGGTTGCCGTTCTACGCGCTCATGCCCGAGGTGCGCGCCGCGCTTGTCAACACCTGGTTCGACAGCGCGGTGTCGCCGTTCCTCTACGACGCGGAGGTATTCGACGTTGCGACACGCGCCGTGGGCGCGGAGCACGTCCTGTTCGGCTCGGACTACCCGCTGCTGCCCGCCTCCCGTGTGACGGACCAGGCGCGCAGCACGCTCGACGCTGCTACGGCGCAGGCCGTGCTCGGCGGCAACGCCGTACGGTTGCTGGGACTCACCGATGACTGACGCGCCGACGCTGCCCGACTACCTCCGCCCCGGTCTCGACCTCGTCTTCGTAGGTATCAATCCCGGTGCGTACTCTGCCTCGGTGGGCAAGTACTTCGCGACGCCGCAGAACCGGTTCTGGGGCGCGCTCAACCGCTCCGGTCTCACGGACGGACGCGAACTCGGCCCCGGCGACGAGGCGTGGCTGTTCGAGCATCGCGCCACCGGCTTCACGGACGTGGTGAAGCGCGCGAGCAATAGCGCATCGAGCCTGCGCGCCGCCGACTTCCGCGCGTGGGCGCCGCTAACGCGGGAGAGACTGTTGGAAGCGTCGCCGCTCGTGGTCTGCTTCAACGGCATCACTGGCTACAAGTGGTTCCTGCAGTACGCGGAGGGGCGCAAGCAGGACGACGTTGCGCTCGGCGAACAGCCGGAGCGGCTCGGCGATAGCCGCGTGTTCGTCGCGCCGAACCCCAGCCCGGCGAACGCCTCATACTCGCTGGACGACATCGCGGGCTGGTACCGCCGCCTCGGCGAGCTGATCGCCCGCGCCGGGGCCGAACGCGATGACTGAGGATGCCCCGGCGCAGCGGGAACGCAACCTGCGCCTGTTCGTGGCGCTCGCTTTCCCGGACGAGGTCCGCGCTGAACTGCGGCGTGCCGCCGGTGCGATGCGGGCGTTCGTGCCGCACGGCACGCGATGGGCGAACGTGGACGGTGCGCACCTGACGCTGCGGTTCATCGGCAGCACGCCTCCGGACGCGGCTCCCCCGCTGGGCGAAGCGATCGTCCGCGCTGCCGAGGGCATCGCGCCATTCGAGTTGTCGCTGGGAGGTCCGGGAGTCTTCCCGCCGCGTGGCGCGCCGCGTGTGCTGTGGGCGGGTGTCGGCGGCGCCCTCGATGCGCTGACCGGCCTGCGCGACAGCGTCGAGGACGCGCTTGAGACGACAGGCATCCCGAACGACGAGCGCACCTTCGCACCGCACGTCACGCTCGCGCGGGTCAACACGAGGCTGTCGCGGGACGAATCGCAGGCGCTGCGAGCGTCGGTCGCGGCACTCGACGTCCGGCGCATCGCGTTCACGGTAGAAGAGGTCGGGCTGTATCACAGCGACCTGCTCCCCACCGGCGCGGTCTACACGCGCCTTGCGTCTGCCCGCCTCTCGTCATTCCCGCGAAGGCGGGAATCCAGTCGATTGATTTCTGAATTGTGACATCTGCCGGTTTCGCGGATGACTGCACCGTGCTAACCTGATCTCAACAACCGGTCCGCCGGAAAAGGAAACGCACGCACGGGGACGAGCCCCGGCCTTGAGAAAGGGCCGGGGCTTTTTTCGTGTCCGGGCGCCGCATCGGCGGGCGCATGAGGAGGCGCAGACATGGTGTCGTACGAGGTGAGTGCAGGGGTGAGCGAACGCGAGCGTTGGGAGCGGGAGCGGCTGCTGGAATCGCTGGAGGCGTACCGGCGGGGATTGGCCGACGCGCCGGTGGTGCAGAGGTTCTCGGTCTGCCACGCCGTCGCGCCGAACGAGGAACGCCCGCTCACGGTCGTCGCGTCGGACGAGTCGGCCGACCGACTGGGCGACGTGGTGCGCGCCGACGGCTGGGATCTGGACGCGTACAAGCACAACCCCGTCTTCCTGTGGGCGCACGACTACACCCGCACGCCCATCGGGCGCAGTTCCTGGGTGGGCGTGGACGGCGCGAAGCTCGTTGCCACGGTGGAATTCGCGCCGACGGCGTTCGCGCAGGAGGTGGAGTTGCTCTATCGGCAGCGGTTCCTGCGCGCCGTGAGCGTCGGCTTTCGGCCCAGGGAGTTTTCGTTCCGCAAGGGTCGCGACGGTTCGGTGGACGGCGTCGAGTACACGAGGCAGGAGCTGCTGGAGCTGAGCGCGGTGCCCGTGCCCGCGAACCCGCACGCGCTGGCGAAGGCGCTCGAAGGCGGACTCGACGCGCCGCGGCTGCGTCCGCTGTTCACGTTCGACCTTCCCGCGTCGTGCATCGCGCCGGAAGACGCCCAGCGTGTCTTGAGCGAGCTGCGCCGGCTGCGGAGCCTGGTGTCTGGATGAACAACAAACGGCCCATCGCGGCCGGGAAAGGAGGAGAGCGATGCGTATAGCACAGGTGGTGCGCGCGGCGTTGCAGGCGGCGCGGCTGGTGGATGTCCTCTGCCGGGTTGCGCCGGATGCCGCCGAGGCGCTGGAGAGCGGAGCGCGGTTGATGCGTGAGTCGGCCCGCGCCGCGCCGGACGGACTGACCCGCACGGAGCGGGACACGCTGGCGTCGTCGGCGCGCAGGTTCGGCGAAGCGCTGGCTGGGGCCATAGAGGCGGCGCCGGTCATCGAACAGGAGAACTGATCCCACAGAAGGAGGAGAGATGTCTGCGATAGACGAGATGCAGAAGGAGATAGTGGAGACGCAGGAGTTCGTGCGCGAGCGGCTTGGCCCGGTCACGAAGGAGCTGACGCTCATGCGCGAGGAGCAGGAGCGGCTCGCGGGCGAGGTGCGCCGCGTGCTGGAGCACGACCGCTCGGCTCGGCGCGACGCGCTGCTGGGCCGGGGCTCGAACGACCGCGTCCGCGTGCGCGGCGGGAAACTCGACGGCTTCGACCTCGTGGACCTCGCCGTGATGCGGAGCCTGCTCGCAGCCCAGCAGGCGCGCCCGCAGGACTACGACCCGCGAGCGCTCCGCGCCTGGCAGGAGAGCGTCGCCAGGGCGATGGACTCCACCACCGTGGGCGCGGGCGACGAGCTGGTGCCCCAGGAGGAGGCGCGCCAGTTGTGGGCGGACGTGAACGTGGAGACGGCGGTCGCGTCGCTCTTCGAGACGGTCACGATGCCGTCCAACCCGTTCGACGTGCCTCTGCAACTGGGCGACGTCAACTGGTACCCGGGCACGGCGAACACGGCCACGACGGCGACGGACCTGAAGACCGCCAAGCAGACGCTGACGGCGTACGAACTCGTCGGCATGGTGCCGTGGGCCTACGAACTGGACGAGGACGCCGTCGTCGCGATGATGGCGGAGGTGCGCTCCACGCTGCTCCGCAATGCGGCGCAGGTGCTGGACGACGTGCTCCTGAACGCGGACGCATCCGCCGGGAACAACATCAACCACGACGGCCAGAATCTCGCCGCCTCCGCGGCGGGCAAGGCGCACTACCTGCTGGGGTTCGATGGCTTGCTCCACCTGCCGCTGGTGGACAACTCGGCGATGGGGAACGACTTCAACGCGGAGCCGACCGTCGACATGTGCAACCAGCTCCGGCGGATGCTGGGCAAGTACGGCGTGCGCCCGTCCGAACTGGCGTTCATCACGGACGTGGGCACGTACATCGCCATGCAGGCGGTGGACAGCTTCCAGACGCTGGACAAGCTCGGCCCGCGCGCGACGCTGCTCACCGGCCAGTTGGGCGCGGTCGAGGGCGTCCCCGTCATCGTGTCGGAGCAGCTCCGCCTCGCCGACTCGGACGGCAAGGTCACGTCGGACGGCAACGTCGCGGACACGGGTCGCCTGCTGCTGGTGAACCGTACGCAGTGGCGCAAGGGCTTCAAGCGCGAGCTGCTCATCGAGACGGAGCGCGACATCCAGAAGCGCCAGAACGTCATGGTCGTCAGCATGCGTGTGGCGTTCGCGGAACGCTCCGGCGACCGTGCCAACGCGACGCACACCGCGCTGCAGTACAACGTGAAGCACTCGTAGCCCACGTCGTTCCTGCGGTGAGGAAAGGGGGCGGGCGCATAGCGCCCGCCCCTGTTCGTTCTACGTTGCCGCGCAGGTAGACACCTCCGGCCCGCTGAACGCGAGCCGCTCCTTCATCACCCGCACCGCCTCCGGGTTGCTGTCGATGAGGAGGTAGCGCCTGCCGTTGCGCGCCGCCGCCTCACCCGTCGTCCCCGACCCCGCGAAGAAGTCCAGCACGAGGTCGCCGGGGTCCGAGTGCACCCGCACGATGCGGTTGAGGATGGCGATGGGCTTCTGCGTCGGATAGCCGGTGCGCTCGCGCCCGACCGTTGGAACGATGGTCTGCCACCACACGTCGGTGGGCGTCTTCCCGCGCGCGGCCTTCTCGGCTCCCGCGAGTCCGGGGGCCATGTACGGCACGCGGTCGATCTCGTCGTAGTGGAACGTGTACCGCGTGGGGTCCTTCACGTACCAGAGCAGCGTGTCGTGCTTCGCGGGCCAGCGGGACTTCGGCCTGCCGCCGTAGTCGTACGCCCAGATGATCTCGTTCATGAAGCAGTCGCGCCCGAACAGCGCGTCGAGCAGCACCTTGCAGTAGTGCGCCTCCCGGTAGTCGATGTGCAGGAAGAACGAACCCGTGGGCGAGAGGATGCGGTAAGCCTCCGCCAGCCGTGGCTCCAGGAACGCGAGGAAGTCGTCGAAGATGTCGTCGAACGATTGCGCGCCGAGCCGCACCGTCCGGTAGCGCTTGCCCTGGAATCCCGTGCGGTCGCCGTGGTCGTCGTCGCGCACCGTCCGCAGACGCTCGCGGCGTTGCTCTTTGCCCGTGTTGAAGGGGGGGTCTATGTAGATGAGCGCCGCCGCCCCGTCCTCGATGGTCGGAAGCACGTCCATGTTGTCGCCGAGCACGATGCGGTTCACGTCAACCCTCGGCTTCCAGCAGCGACCGCACGTGCGCGGCTGCTTCCGCCAGCGACGCCACCACGCATACACCGTCGGGCGCGGGCGGCCCCGGCTCGCGCTGCACGAGCACGGCCTCGATCCCCGCGCTCCGCGCACCTTCCACGTCCGCCGGGATGCTGTCGCCGATGTGCACGGCTTCATCGGGCTGTGCCCTCGCCTGCGCAAGCGCCAGTTGGAAGATGCGCGGGTGCGGCTTGCTCACCCCTGCGGTGGCAGTGCAGGAGCGCACAGGAAGATGTCCGGCGATACCGAGCCGTTCGAGCAGACCGTTGAGTTCCAGCCCCATGTTGGAGATGACGCCCAGCGTCAGCCCCAGCGAACGCAGGCCAGCGAGCGCGGACTCCGCGTCGGGGAGGAGCGTCAGCTCGTCCGGCGCACTGCGCACGCGCTGCCAGACGCGCGCTGCGACGTCGAGGCTCACGTCCGGCGCGCCCGCGTCCGTCAGCAGCCGGCGCTCGTACTCGGCGAAGAAGGCGTCGCGCTCCGGTTGCGTCCGCTGCTGCACAGGGCGTTTGGCGTTCTCCTCGTCCATGTAGGCGTTCGCCGTGCGATAGCCCGCGGCGATCGCGGCTTGCTCGATAGCGATGCCCTCCGCAGCCGCAGCCGCCTGCTGCAGGCCTTCCGCCGTCGGCCAGTCGGCCAGCGTCCCGTAGAAATCGAAGAAGACTGCCCGTATCATGCGGCCAGCCTACCATCCGGTTCCGCTCCATGGGCATCGTCTCCAACCTGCTCCGCTCTGGTCTCGACGTGCTGTTCCCCGTCCGCTGCGTCGGCTGCGGCAGGAGCGGCGCATACATCTGCGTAGCCTGCCTTGCGAAGGCCAGGCGTCCGCCGCCGAGCCCTCCGCCTCAGAGCGGTCCGCTCGCCGACGTGCTGACGCCGTTCGCCTACGAGGGCGTTGTGCGGACCGCGGTGCAGCACCTCAAGTATCGCGGTCTGCGCTCCCTCGTGCCGGAGATGGCGCGCCCGATGGCGTGGGAGCTGGCGGTCACCGTCCCGCCGCCGTTCACGCTCGTGCCTGTGCCCTTGCACCCTGCACGTCAGCGCGAGCGCGGCTTCAACCAGGCGGAGCTGCTGGCGCGGGAGCTTGCACGTTTGTTGGACGCTCCGCTCTCGACCGGTGTGCTGCGCCGCACGAAGGACACGTCGTCGCAGGTCAACACGTCAACCCGGGCCGAGCGCTTGGGGAACGTGCGGGACGCGTTCGCCGCCACGGACGGAGTGGACGGAGCGACCATCGTTCTCGTGGACGACGTCACCACCACCGGCGCAACGCTCTCGGCGGCAGCGCAGGCGCTGCTCTCCGCGGGCGCCGCGCGGGTCTACGGCCTCACCTTCGCCCACGAGGAGTGATACGCTGGCCGCCCCGCCGCACGCGGGGAGGAGGGACACCCATGAAACTCTGTCTGTTCGAAACGGGCGACGCCCCCGGCGATCAGCGCCTCGGCGCGGTGGTCGATGGCGGCGTTGCGGAACTGACCTCGGCTCTCGGCGACGTCGCTGCGTTGCCGCCGCAGGCGCGCATGGAGGCGGTCATCGACGGCTTCGGAGGCCTGCGCGGCGCCTTCGAGCGCATCATTGCAGGCGGGGCGTCGCACGCCGACGGTTCGTTCCGCCTGCGCGCGCCGCTGCCGAGGCCGAGCAAGATACTCTGCTGCATCGGCAACTACTGGGAGCACGCCGAGCGGGAGCCGCGCCCGCTCAACATGTTCCTCAAGTCGCCGGACGCGGTCATAGGCCCCGGCGATACGATCGTGCTGCCGTCGACGACCGACCCGTGGGTATTCCAGCACGAGGCGGAACTGGCCATCGTCATGAGAGGCCCGGCGAAGGACGTGAGCAGGGAAGACTTCGCAAGCGCGGTGTTCGGATACACCGGCCTGATCGACGTGTCGGCGCGCGGTGAGGGACGCCGCACCTGGCGCGCGGGCAGCTGGATGGGCAAGTCGTTCGACACCTTCGGCCCGCTCGGCCCGGTGATCGTCACGGCCGACGAGATCGCCGACCCGAACGACGTGCACGTTCGATTCTGGAACGACGGCCAGTTGCGCCACGACTACAACACTGACGACATGGAGCACCGGGTGCCGGAGCTGATCGAGTTCGCAACGAGCATCATGACGCTCAACACGGGCGACGTGCTCAGCTGCGGCACGAACCACGAGGGGCTCGGCCCCCTGCAGGACGGGGAGACGGTGGAGTTCGAGTTGGCGGGCATCGGCAGCATGACGTTGCACGTGTCGGACCCGCTCAAGCGGACGTGGGAACGCGGCATCTACATGGGCCCGGATTCGACCGCCCGCCGTTAGAAACGCCGCGCGGTTGACCGGCGCGGCATATCGGCCTAATCTCGCGGCATCGAGTGAAGCGCTGAACGTTCAGAGGGAGGTTGCCATGCTGAGTGCACTGGATAACGAACGGTTGGCCCGCATCGGTCCCGGAACGGAGATGGGCGCACTGATGCGCCGCTACTGGATACCCTTCCTGCTGACGGAAGACATCCCCGAAGCCGACGGTGTGCCCGTCCGCGTCACCCTGCTGGGTGAGCGGCTCGTCGCATTCAGGAACAGCGTCGGGCAGGTCGGACTGGTCGACCGTCTCTGTGCGCACCGCAACGCGGACCTCTTCTTCGGGCGCAACGAGGAGATGGGCCTCCGCTGCACCTACCACGGCTGGAAGTACGACGTCGACGGCAAGTGCGTCGACATGCCGTCCGAGGCGTCGGATAGCAACTTCAGGGACAAGATCCAGTTGAGGGCGTACCCCGTCAGGGAGCGCGGCGGCGTCCTCTGGACGTACATGGGCCCGAAGGAGCACATGCAGCCGATGCCCGAGTTCGAGTGGACGCGCGTGCCGGACGGCCACCGTTACGTCTCCTGGAACTTCCAGGAGAACAACTACGCGCAGGCCATCGAGGGCGGCATCGACACCGTGCACTCGGTCTACCTGCACAGCGCGATGGACTCCCATCGCCGTCTGAGCGACTGGCAGGACGCGGGCAAGGAGAGCGGCGACGTGACGAAGATGTACCGCACCCGCGAGAACCCGCCCAAGCTCAAGGCGCTCGAGACCGACTTCGGCCTCATCATCGGCGGCAGGTACCCCGGCGACGAGACCCAGGACTACTGGCGCTTCAACCTCTTCTGGATGCCGTTCTACACCGCGCCTCCCGGTGGCGGCGAGGGGAAGATGATGCACGCGTTCGTCCCCGTCGACGACGTCACCACGGCGCGCTGGTGCTTCACGTGGAGCACCACTGGCAAGCCGCTCTCTTCGAGGCACATCGCCGACCTCCGCAAGGGGCAGGGCGTCCACGCGCAGACCATCCCCGGTTCGCACTGGCCGGTCCGCAACATGCGCAACGACTACCTGATCGACCGCGAGGAGCAGAAGCACCTCACCTTCACGGGCATCAAGGGCACCGGCGAGCAGGACTTCTCCGTGCAGGAGGGCATGGGGCAGATATCCGACCGCACCCGCGAGCATCTGGGAGTCACGGACATCGGCATCATCGCCATGCGACGCATGCTCCTGCATTCAGCCGCGGCTATCCGGGAAGGGGCCGAACCGACCTCGGCGCGCAGCCCCGACGCCTACCGTGTCCGCCCCGGCCAGACGATGATCCCGACCGACGCGGACTGGGCGACGCACGAGAACCTCAAGGAGGCCATCGCCGCCACCTACTAGATCACCCGCCGAAGTGCGGCATGACCTCCGCCGCGAACCGGTCGTACGTCGGCAGCAGCGCCTCGGGCGTGCAGAGTGCGTTCATGATGAAATGCGTCACGCCCGCGTCGACGAACGCTTCGAGCGTCTCGATGCAGTCCGCAGGCGTGCCGAGCGGGAGCGTCGCCGGGTCTATCGCCCACGCGTCGTCGCCGAAGCGGTGCCGCATCGCGGCCTGTACTTCGCGGTACGCGTCGTCCTTCGTCCGCCCCATGCAGAGGTACATGTTGCACGACCACTCGAAGGCCGCCGGGTCGCGCCCGAACGCCGCGGCCATCTCCTCGATCGCGGCCTTGCCCTCGGCGTAGCCTCGCGGCGTCATGCCGTTCGGGTGGAACCCGTCGGCCCATCGCGCCGTCCGCTCCAGCGTATGCCGGATGAACCTGCCGTCCCACATCGCGCCCGTCCAGATGGGCAGGTGCGGCTGCTGTACGGAACGCGGCTCCAGCGTGACGCGCTCGATGCTGTGGAATGTCCCGTGATGCGTCACGTCCGTCTCGGAGAGCAGCCTGCGCACGAGTGCGAGCCGCTCGTCCGTGATGCCGCGCCGGTCTTCCACGCGCACGCCCTCGACCCCGAAGTCGTCGTTGTAGACGCCGCCGGAGCCCAGCCCCAGCACCATCCGCCCGCCCGAGAGCACGTCTATCGAGGTCGCGACCTTCGCGATCTGGTACGGGGTGTGGAAGGGCAGCACGGCGACGCCGGTCCCCAGCCGCATGTGCTGCGTGCGCTGCGCGACGGACGCCAGCAGGGTGAACGCGTCGAGCGTCGGCAGAGTCTCCAGTTCCGGGACGAAGTAGGAGCGGTACCCCAGCGTCTCCATCCGCTCGGCGAAATCGAGCGGGCCGATGACGCTCGCCATCGAAGCCCCGTTGTACTGGACGCCGAATGCGGCCAAGGGCAACTAGCCTGCGGTTGCTTCGAGCGCGTAGGGGATCAGCTCCGCCCCGCGGGCCCGCTTCTCGCTGCGGATGATGATGGCGGCGCTCCGCTCCCCGATCGTGATCTCTTGGTGCGCCAGGTGCGGCGGCACCACGTCCACGTCGCCCGGCTCGATGCGGAAGGTGCTGTCGTGGACGACCTCGTCGCCGTCGCGGTGGAAGCGGTTGATATCCTCCGCCCCCTGCACCAGCCCGTACATCGTCCAGATCTCCCCGTGGTCGTGAACGGTCGTGTGGTGCCCGGCCTCCTTCGCCATTGCGGTGACGAGGAACCCGTAGTCCGGGTCTTCGTAGAAGATCAGGTTGCCGGTCCTCTCGCGCCCCGTGCTCGTCCGGTCGGTCGCGGGCCAGTTCTTCGCGTGCTCCTGCACGACCGGGTCTGAGGCGAAGTCGCGCAACAGTTCACCCGTCCGGGTCCAGCGCTCCTCGTCGCTCATCTCCTGCGCGCAGAGCGCCCTGACCTCGCTCACGAACTTCTCTGCTGCTTCCAGCATCGCTCTCCTCCTTGGGCCCCTACAGGCCGTACAGCGCTCGCGGGTTGTCGTACAGGATCTTGGTCTTCGCCTCATCGCTTACGTCGTCCATCTCCTGGAACACGCGGATCGCGTCCATCGCGCTGGAGACGTCGGTGTGGCCGTAGTCCGTTCCTATCAGGATGTTGTCCTCGCCGCCGTGCTTCAGCACGAAGGGGATGTCGTCCGATATCTCGCAGGTCACGTACACGTTGAAGTGCTTGAGCACGTTCTCGGGGGGCGGGCCGAGGTTCCGCGCGATGAACCGCTGGCGCACCTCGCGCACCACCCACGGCACCCAGTTCGACGACGCCTCGACGAACCCCCACCGCAGCGTCGGGAAGCGCTCCGGCACCTCGCTCACCATGATGACGCCGCACTCCATCACCGTCGGGATGCGGAACGGCGTGAAGCCGCCGCTCCGGTCGTACGGCGACCGCAGCGTCTGGATCATCGCGTTGCTGCCGTTGGAGATGTGGATGGCCACGGCAAGGTCGAGCCGCTCCGCCTCGGCGTAGAGAGGGTAGAAGTACGGGTCGACGAGCGTCCGCCCGAGCTCTAGGGGACGCAGTGCGATGGCGGCCGCCCCGTGCTCCTTCGCGTAGCCGATCTGCTCGACCGCCGCCTCGATGTCGAGCGTCGGCATCACGGCGCACCACCGCAGGCGTCCGCCCGCCTGCTGCCACACGTCGGCCATCCAGCGGTTCCAGCTGCCGCAGAGGGCGACGTCTGCCTCCGGCACGTCCGTCACCGGCTCTATCCACATCGTGTTGTGGAGCACCTGCACGTCGATGCCAAGCTCGTCCATGTGTTGCAGCCGCTGGGAGACGTCGGAGAGCTCGCGGGAGTCCTGGGTGGAGATGAGGTCGCGCCCCACCTGGGCGGAGAGCCGCTGCAGCTGCTCCTGCGTCGGCGTGGCGTTGCGGTGTCCCCGCACCTTCCCGCCGATGACCCAGTGCCCCTGGTTCGGGTTGTCGGGATTGACGAACAGCGTTGGCCGGAACTTCTCCTCGTGCGGGAGGAGGTAGTCCCACGTGTGCTCGGACTCAATGACGTGGGCGTCGCTGTCGATGACCCTGGTCTTCGCGATCGTTGCCATCAGCGCCTCCTTCTCGATTCTACATGCGGTTCTGCCAGCCCGCGCGGGCGAACGGCAGCGTGAACATGACTACTCCCAGCGCCGCCGCGCTTATCCCCGCGATGTACCAGAACAGCGACTCGAATCCCCAGGTGTGCACGACGAAGCCGACCAGCAGCGGGCCGATGCCCGTGAAGATGAAGTTCGCTCCGTCCAGCACACCCAGCGTCGACCCTTCCAGTTTGCGCCCGTGAGCGATGTCCAGCGCCCACGTCTGCACCAGCGGATTGACCACGAAATTGAACGCCCCCATCACCCCGACGAGCAACGTAAACATGACGCCGGCGCCGGAGAGCGCGAGGAGCACGGCGATCGCCACCTTGGCGGTCAGCGCGATGACGATGACGGGCATGCGGCCGATGCGGTCGGACAGGTACCCGAAAGCGGGGTTGGTAATGGTGCCCATGGCCGTTAGCAGGGCGAGATGGAACCCGATCCCGATCTCGCTCATGCCCAGGTGTTCCGACAGGTACAGCGGCAGCCACAGGAAGAGACCGCCCTGCCCGAACCCCGCTACCGCCTTGATGAGGATGAGCAGCGTGAGGATCCTGCCGTTGTCCTTGAACAGTCCCTTGAGTTCACCCAGTTGCGCGCCGATCGGGCGGGATTCCCCTCTCGAACGCGCGCCGACGTTCTGGAACGCCTCCGACCGCCGGAGGAGGGTCCAGAGGAAGAACATGAACAGGAGCGCCAGCGGGAACGCTGCGAGGAATATCTGTTGCCAGAGCAGGTACGCCAGGAGGAATCCAGCCAGGAGCGGGCCGGCTGTGTCTCCTATCGACCCGGCCGAGCGGTCGACCGAGATCATGAACCCCCTGCGCTTCGGGTATATCTGGGAGAGCAGCCCGCGTGCAGTGGGATGCCATATCGACCCGGCGATGGAGGCTACCATCAGGGCCCCCAGTATCAGCACGTAGGTCGGTGCGGCGCCCACCAGGAAGTATCCCAGACCCATGGCGGTGAGGCTCAGGTAGAGGATCAAGAGGCGCCTGTGCTGCAGGCGGTCCACCAGGAAGCCGCCCACCGTCGAAGAGACTCCGCTGCCGACCTGTCGCACGGTTCCGACGAGGCCCGCCGTTATCGGGTTGAGCCCCAACGCTGCGTAGATGGTCGGCAGTATCACCCAGAACGCGTGTCCGTACAGGTGCTGCAGCGTATGGCTGGTGATGACGGCGCCTGCCGCCACGTGGTCGCGTAGCTCGGGCTCGGTGGAGACTGCGGTTGCTGTGGCCATCGTTCCTCCGCTGCCATCGCTCTGGGAACTGCACTCTACAACTCGGCGATTGTACTACCACCAACAACTTGCTGCGGACAGGGGGTGTCATGCTGAGCGGAGCGCAGCGGAGTCCCGCGCTTTAGCGCGCAGCATCCTCTCGGATCCCCTCTCCCGTGAGGGGAGAGGGTTAGGGTGAGGGTGAACCGGTGGGGAGCGGAGTGTGGGGCGTGGGCTGCCTTGCCCCCCTCGTCTTTTGGGAGAGGGGGCGGGGGTGAGGATTGGGACGGTTGACGGCTCAGCTCTGGTACCGCACGAGGTCGCGCACCGCGAGCAGCGCAATGACCAGCGTTGCCGTGCCGATGGCTGCGCCGATAAGGAGCGCGTTCGGCGCGAGGAATGCAGCCGCCATCGCGCCGACGATCACCTGCCCCAGCGACGGCCCGCCCCGGTTGGAGAGCTGTAGCACTGCGGTCGTGCGGCCTCGTATGTCGTCCGGCACCGCCATCTGCACGATCGTCGAGCGCATGATCGCCCCGATGCCGTCCGTGGCCCCCACCAGCGCAAGCGCCGCGAGGGAAAGCAGGAAGTTGGTCGACAGGGCGAACAGCGCCATGGACACGAGATAGGCGGCGTAGGAGCCCACCACCATCGCGCCCTTGTACTTGAAGTCGCCGAGGAGCAGCAGGACGCCGGAGCCGACCAGGAAACCCGCCGCCGGAGCGGAGAAGAGCAGGCCGTAGCCGAACGGACCGGCGTCGAGGATGTCCTTGAATATGGGCATGATGCCCCGGTGATGCGTGAACAACATCGCGACGACGTCCAGTAGCAGCATCACGAGTATCGTGTGGGTGCTGAACACGAAGCGGAACCCCGCGAGCATGGAGTCCACGCTCATGCGCCGCCGTCCGCCCGAAGCGTCGGGCGGCATCGGGCTCACGAGGAACAGCGCGCCGATGGTGGGGATGAACACCACGAAAACTGCCGCGTAGGTCCAGCCCGGCCCGACGAACCCGATGAGCAGCCCGCCGATGGCCGGGCCGATGAGCATGGAGGCGTGGCGTGCCGCCTGGTTCATCGTGATGGCGTTCATCATGTAGTGCCGCGGCACGAGGCGGGGCAGCATCGCCATCCGTGCAGGGCCCTCGAACGTATTCACTGCGGACGTGACGAGCGTGGTCATGTAGATGTGCCACACCGCGATGTTGTCCGTGAGCATCAGCGCCGCGAGGACGCCTGCGAGCGCGAAGTTGCCCGTCTGCGTCAGGATGAGCAGCGTCCGTCGGTCGACGATGTCCGCTATCGACCCGCCGATGAACACGAGGATGAGCATCGGCGCGAACTGGAAGATGCCCAGCAGGCCGAGGCTGAGCGGGTTCCCCGTGAGCTCCCAGATCACCCACAGGTTCGTGACCTGCCGTATCTGGAAGCCCATGAACCCGACGACGAAACTGATGAGCACCCACCGGAAGTCGGCGAATGCAAGCGAGCCCCACGGCCTGATCCTGGCGGCAGGGGCGGGCTCAGCAGTTTCTGTCCGTCGGTCTGGAGGGTCGGTCACGCACGCTCCTGTACGAAAGGCGGCCTGTGCGGTGCATCTCCCGCATCCGCCGCATCGAACCGGCCGGCGGTCGGGGAGCGTCCCTATGTTAAGGCATGCAGCGTTGGGCGTAGCGCAAGCCGCTGCGCGTGTGACATCCGCCTCTTACGCGATGCCGCTCCCATCCGCTACGCTGGGCGTATGACCTGCGCCGCTGCCCCGACTCATAGACAGGATCTATGGCTGACTGGCCAGGGTATAGAAAGGGTCTATGCCAACGGAGGCAACTTGTGAAAAAGAGGGGAATCTTGGTTTCTTGGTCGCGGGAAGCAGGCCACGGCCTTGAAAATGCCCCGACCAAGGCGACCAAGGATGCCAGATTCGCCCGCCCGATTACTCGTAAGGAACCGACCAAGATTCCAGAATTCAGGCCCCGATGGAATCTTGGTCTGACCACCGGCTCCCCGAGGAGGACACCATGACCCAGCAGTCTGTACCCGCTATCCGGTTCGGAACGTCGTGGTCGACGCAGTTCCGGTTCACGCAGGCCATAGGCCGCGGGCTCAGCGAGTTGAAGCACATCGATGCCACGGTGCACGTCCTGAGGCCCGGAGGCGTGGGCGCGCTGGCCGACGGCACGATCGACGTGGTCTTCTCCAAGTGGGTGGTCAACGAGCACCGCTACTCGGGCAAGGGCATCTTTGCCGGGGAGAAGCCTGACGACTGGCTGCGGACCATCGCGTGGCTCCCACAGGAGGACCGCTTCCTCTTCGCGATGGCGCCGTGGACGGGCATCGAGTCGTTCGAGCAACTCGTTGAGGAGAAGCCGGTGCTGCACATGGCCGGCAGCGGCGCCGAGGTGGTGCTCCGGGAGCACGGCTTCAGCTATGCCGACATCGGGAAGTGGGGAGGCTCGGTGAGTCACATGGACCACACGGCGCGCGCTGCCAGGGCGCGTTACGACGCCGGGCAGCTCGACGCGTTCTGGGGCGACGGCAGCGCCTACGACTTCTCGGCCTGGCCCTGGGTGGGGTCGCGCGGCTATCGCTTCCTTGACATCAGCGAGGAGGTCATGCAGCGGCTGGAGGCGAAGGGCCTGCGCCGCCAGGTGACGCCCGCGGGTTTCGTGCCCGGTATCGACCGGACGCTCACCGCGCTGGACGACTCGCACATCGTGCTGACGTGCCGCGCCGACCTCGATGACGAGCTCGCCTACCTGCTGGCGAAGGCGATAGACGACAACAAGCGCGACATCGAACTCACCTCGATCCAGATCGACTACGACAACGGCGAGGCCGGAGGCCTCCCGATGATCAGGCCGACGTACTGGTCGTCCCTCACGGGGCCTATCGGCCGCCAGTGGGACGAGGCCATCACCGGCGCCCCGCTCCACGACGGCGCGAGGCGCTACTACCGGGAGCAGGGATACCTGTAGCCGACGGCGCGCTTACTGTTCGGTGGGACGTTTCATGGCCATCGGCAGCCCCGCGGCCATGAAGTACACCGCGTCCGCCTCCTCGGCCACGAGCTGGTTCACACGGCCCAGTTCATCGGCAAAGATGCGCCCTAACTCGGTCGGGGGCACCACGCCGAGCCCAACCTCGTTGCTGACGACAATCCAGGAGGCGTCGCCCTGCCGGTACACCTCCAGCAACCGTCGGGCCTCCGCAGAGATGTCGTAGCTCCGGCTACTCAGCAGCAGGTTGCTTACCCACAGCGTCAGGCAGTCGAGCAACACCGTGTCGTAGCGGTGCTGCATCGGCGCAAGCACGCCCACCAGGTCGAGCGGTTCTTCGAGGGTGTCCCACTCTGCGGGACGGCTCGCCTGGTGCGCCAGGATGCGCCCCTCCATCTCGGCGTCGCCCGCCTCGGCGGTTGCCACGAAGAGCACCCGCTTGCCGCTCTCAGCCAGCCGCTGGGCGTAGCTGCTCTTCCCAGCACGCACTCCGCCCAGGATGAGCGTCAGCCGTTTGCTCATGCCCCCACTCCCATATCGCCGGAGGCGCAAGGGACCTCGTTCCAGAGTTCCAGGACGCGTCCGTCGGCATGGTTGCTGACGACGGAGAGACTGCCGCGATCGATCCTGAACCGCCAGAACCGGTCGTCCGCCAGCCCCAGCAGGCAGACGAGTAGCGCGCGTATCGACCCTCCATGCGCCACGATCAGCACGTTGTCGGTGGGCTGATGGCGCCCCACCGCGTGCTCGTAGAACCGCCGCACCCGGCGCAGCAACTGTCGGGTGTCCTCGCCTCCGGGAGCCGCGAACGCATCGGCGTCCAGCGCCATCCGGCGGGCGTAGGACTCCGCATCCCGTGCCTCGGCTTCCTCCGCCGTCAGCCCTTCCCACTCCCCGTACGAGAACTCGCGGAGGTCGGGGTCAGCTTCGATAGGGATCCCGCTATCCTGCATGATTACCCGCGCGCTCTCCACGGTGCGCGACAGGTCGCTGGCATAGACCGCGGCGAATCTGCATCCGGCGAGCCTCTCCGCCAGTGCATGCATCTGTCGCCTGCCGTGGTCGTTCAGCCCCACGTCAGTGTGACCGTGGATGCGTCCTTCTCTGCTCCACTCCGTCTCACCGTGGCGTACCAGGTACCAGCGGCCCGCCCCATCGTTCTGTGTCACTGCATCCCCCACAGCAGCGCTTGGAACAACCCTGCAGCCAGGTGGAACAGTGCTATGCCTGTCAGGAGCACGACCACCTCTCCCACTTCGTTCACCGCCCCGTAGGTGTCGCCGGTCATGCCTCCCAACAACCCGGTGACCCACCGCCCCATCGCCAAGGCTATGGCGATGACCGCACCCAGCAGCACCAGCCCCGCGAGCCCGCTCAGCAGCGCACCTGCGGTGGCTGCGGTGGCAAAGCCGAATGCCATCTGCCACCTGCGGCGTCCCTCCTGGAACGACGTGCCGAGTCCCTGCTCCCGGGCGTACGAGAAGGCGCCCATCGCCGCCAGCATCCCGAACCGCGACAGGCATGGGAACAGCATGAGCAGGGCGGTGCGTTCCTCGTCTGGAATGCCCGCGATGAGGCTCCACTTCAGCAACAGCAGGCTCGCGCCGCCCAGCACCGCGAACGCGCCGACGTGTGGGTCGCGGAGTATCTCCAGCCGCTTGGCGCGGTCGTAGCCGCCGAACAGCCCGTCGCACACATCGAGGAACCCCTCAGTATGGATGGCCCGCGTCAGCACCAGCATCGCGACGACCAGCAGCGCGCTTATCACCGGCGGTGGCAATGCTTGCCCCAGCACGAGGTCGATGCACGCAAGTATGCCGCCGAGCGCCAGCCCTACGAGCGGGAAGTACGCGCGGGCAGGCCCCATCCGTGCATCACCACCGGGTGCGACCGGCAGCACCGTGAGGAATCCGATGGCCTGCCGCAAGCCGTTCAAGGTCCGTCCTCGCCTGCGCTGCCGGAGACGCTGGCCTCGGAGAAGGTCGCCATCTCCGTCAGGCAGGCAGCGGCTGCTTCGATCAGACCCATCGCCAGCACCGCGCCTGTGCCTTCTCCCAGCCTCATCTCGAGATTGAGCAGGGGACGCAGTCCCATGTGCGACAGGGCGATGCCATGCCCCGGCTCGACCGATAGGTGCGATGCGACGATGTAGCCGCTGGCGTGGGGGCAGAGGCTGTGCGCTATCAGCCCTGCGGCGGTCGAAACGAACCCATCGAGCACGACGACTTGGCGGGCGAGCGCTCCTCCCAGCACGACTCCGGCCAGTACGCCTATCTCGAATCCACCGACCTTCGCGAGTACGTCCAGCCCATCGGTGGGGTCAGGCTGGTTCACCGCTAGGGCGCGCTCAATGACGGATGCCTTGTGCGCCAGTTCCTTGTCGTTGCGCCCCGTTCCCCTGCCGGTCGTCTCGTTGGGCGGTCTTCCGGTCAGGACCGCGGTGATGGCGCTCGATGCCGTGGTGTTGCCGATCCCCATCTCGCCTGCGCCGATGATGTCGGCGCCGCTCTCGGCAGCCTCCAGTGCGAGGGCGACTCCGGCATTGACGCACTGCTCTGCCTGTGCTCGCGACATGGCCGGACCCTCCGTCATGTCGGCGGTGCCGTGTCCTGCGCCGACGCCCCGGAGGTCAGGGTGTTCAGGCAGCGGGGTGGCTACTCCGGCATCGACGATGACGAGACCGACGTTCGCCGTCCGGGCCATTACGTTGATTGCCGCGCCGCCCGCGAGGAAGTTCAGCACCATCTGCGCGGTGACTTCCTGCGGATAACCCGTGACGCCCTGGGCAACCACCCCGTGGTCGGCGGCGGCCACGACAACCGCTTTGCCGCGTATCGTGGGCCGTTCGGTCCGGAATATGCCCGCGAGTTGGACAGAGAGTTCTTCCAATCGACCCAGACTACCGGGCGGCTTGGTGAGGCGTCCCTGCCGGAGTTCGGCTGATCGTTGAGCGCGGCTATCGACCGGTTCGATGCGCGCAAGCACACCGTCGAGGTCCATCGCTAGAACTCGATGCCCTGCTGGGCCTTGATGCCCTGCGTCTCGTACGGATGCTTGACCATCCGCATCTCGGTGACGAGGTCGGCGAAGTCGACCAGCTCCTGCGGGGCGTAGCGGCCCGTGATGATGACGTGCAGTGTGCTCGGACGCTGCTTCAGCGCTTCGATGACCTCAGTGACGGAGACCCAGCCGTAGTGCATGGCATAGGTGAACTCGTCCAGGATGATGATGTCTTCATCGCCCTTCAGGATGGCTTCCCTGCATCGGCCCCATTGCTCCACCGCGAGAGCCGTCGTGCGGTCCATGTCCTTCGACAGCCAGGTGAAGCCGTCCCCAAGCGCCTCGATGTGTATACCGAGCCGCTCGGCCGCGCGCTGTTCACCGAACCGCGCCCCCGTGTGCTTGATGAACTGGAACATCCTGACGCGGAAGTTCCGTCCCCAGGCGCGGAAGAGCACGCCGAGCGCGGCAGTCGTCTTGCCCTTGCCCTCGCCTGTGTTGACGATGACGAGGCCGTGCCGTTCGCGCCGACGTCTGGTCGGACGCCCCGCTCCTTCTGGCGCCTCTTCACTCACGCTCTCCTCCCTGCGCTACCGCGGCATTCCTGTCGCAACCTTCTCGGAAGACGACATGGTTGACTCTGCCGGGCCGATCAGGCTTATCGCAAGTGAGCCGGTTACGGGGTCGGAATAGACAGCGCACCGGACGCCGAAGGCGGACTGGATGGCCCCGGGCGTCAAGACCTCCTCAGGAGTGCCCTCGGCAAGCACTCGCCCCGCGCTCAGCAGTACGAGGCGGTCGCAGTAACGCGCCACCATGTGCAGATCGTGGATCGCAGCAATGGCCGTCAGACCTTCGCTGACGAGCTGCCGCACGAGGTCGAGCACTTTGAGCTGATGGAAGACGTCCAGGTTGGAGGTTGGCTCGTCTAGCAGGAGGATGCGCGGTTGCTGTGCGAGTGCACGCGACACGAACACGCGCTGGCGTTCTCCTCCGGACATCGTATCGAGCGTCCTGTCGGCGAACCGCTCGGTGTCGGTCTGGCGCATCGCGTCGCGGGCGACGCGGTTGTCCTCTCTTCCTTCGATCTGGAAACGCCCCAGGTGGGGATACCTGCCCATGAGCACGAGCTCGAACGATGTGAATCCGTGCGTGTACGGCGCGATCTGGGAGACGAGTGCCATGCCGGCGGCGACGTCCCTGGAGGACATGGAGCGCAGGTCCGTTCCCTCCAACAGGACAGCGCCGTGTTGGTGCACGAGCATGCCTGACAGCGCCCTCAACAAGGTGGACTTCCCTGCGCCGTTCGGGCCGATGAGGCCGACGAACTGTCCCTGCTCGGCGTGCAGACGCACGTTGTCCAGCAGCGTCTGCGCGCCGACGCTGTAGGAGAGGCCTTCCGCGCTGAGCGCTTGTGGCTTGTCACTGTTCATCTGCTGTCCGGAAGGCTGAACGGAGCGCTCTCCGACGCAGGGAAGTCGTTCGGCCACAGGAGCCGGGCGAGCTCTTCAGCCCCAAGGATGTTCCAGTAGGAGAGAGTGGTCGCGTGCTTACTCTCCACCACGTGCACAGCACCGTTCTTCACTGCCGAGACTTCGGCGAGTGCTGCGTTGGCAAGCAGGCTTTCGCGGAAGTCCTCCCCGCCGAACTCTACCGGCTGAGGGATGATGATGACCTCCGGGTTCATGGCGATGACCCCTTCCAGGCTGGTCAGTTGGTTGCTCTCGACCCCGGCCTCTTCGGCTGCGTTGACGCCTCCGGCAGCCGTGATGACGCCGCCCTCCGTCGAGTTGCCGCCCGCTACCCAGAGCTGATCCGAGTACTGCGTAAGCGCGAGCACCCGGGGACGAGGCTGTGCCACTGTGGTGATGGCGACGAGAGAATCGTACCGTTCGCGTACCTCGGCTGCGAACTCGATGGCGCGTTCCTCTTCACCGAGGACATAGCCGATAAGCAGGATGTTGTCGATGCGCGCCTCAGGGTCGTGCTGCAGTTCCGTCTGCACCACCGGGATGCCGACTCTCGACAAGGCCTCGATGCCCTCGGCAGGGAAG
This sequence comes from Dehalococcoidia bacterium, assembly GCA_965220655.1. Lineage (GTDB taxonomy): Bacteria > Chloroflexota > Dehalococcoidia > Lucifugimonadales > Australimonadaceae > Bin16. The sequence goes on from CBDCQO010000012.1 coordinate 161,521, forward strand.
AACGGGCTGGTGATGATAACGTCCGGCGACTGGGCGATGATCGTCTCAGGGTCACGTGTGACCTCAGGCTTGTCCTGCACCAGCGAGGCGACGTTGGAGAACGTCTCGCTCTTTGTGGGGTTTCCGACTGCAACGAGCCGGTCGCCGGGGGCAAGGGCGAGGACCACCTCGTCGTGCCCGACGGAGGCGGTGATGATGCGCTCCGGCTTGGTGGGGATGCTCACGACACCGTTCAGCCCCTCGACCTCGCGTGGCCAACCGAGGTTCGTGGGGTCGACGATGCCCGGTACGTTGTCGGGCAGCCTGACGACGGGCTCGGGAATCGGCGTGGGCTCAGGGGTTGGAGTTGGTGTTGGGTCTGGCGCCACGGTAGGTGTGGCTGTTGGTGTTGCCGTCGGTGCCGGGGTTGGAGTCGGGGTTGGTTGCGAACAGGCTGCCAGCGCTATGACGGCAATGGATACGAACAAGGTGACGATGAGGGCGGCGAAGTGTCGGACCAGCAAGGTGACTCCTTTCGTGAGGTCGCGTCTCATAGCGAGTAGACCTGACGTTTGTTCCTGATGAGCAGGAGGATGAAGAACGGCGCACCGACGAACGCGGTGAGGATGCCGACGCGGAACTCGGCTGGCTGGATGATGGTCCTGGCTACTGTGTCGGCCACGGTGACGAAGACCGCGCCACCCAGTGCGCTCATGGGGATGAGCACGCGATGGTCCGGGCCGATCAGGAGCCGGAGGATGTGCGGGGTGACGAGGCCGACGAAGGCGATGGTGCCGCTGACGGCGACGGCAGCGCCGGTCACCAGTGCCGCCGCAGCAAGGAGGAGGATGCGTGCCATGCCGACGCGAACGCCCATGGAACGGGCCTCATCGTCACCCAGCATCAGAAGGTTGAGGTCGCGCGCCATCAGAAGGATGACCGCAGCGCCGCCGATGATCAGCGGCGCCGAGATGCGCACGTGTTCCCAGGAGCGCGAGTCCAGCCCCCCTGCGAGCCAGAAGAGGATCTCGCGGAGTGCTTCGTTGTCGGGCAGGAGGATGATGATTGCTGAGACGATGGCGCCGAGGAACGCGTTGACCGCGACTCCGGCAAGCAGAAGCGTTGCCATGGAGAAGCGTCCGCCAACGGCGGCTATCCCGTACACGAGGAACGAGGCCGCCATGGCGCCGATGAACGCGAAGGCTGGCAGTGCAAGGAAGAAGAGCCCTGCCATGCCAGTAGCGATGGCAACCACTGCACCCAGCGCGCCTCCTGCCGACACCCCGATGATGCCGGGGTCGGCCATGGGATTGCGGAACAACCCCTGCATCGTTGCTCCGGCCACTCCCAGGGCGACGCCGACCACGGCGCCGACCAGTATGCGTGGCAATCTGATCTGCTCGATAACGAGCCGCTCGGTGTTGCCGAACCCCTCAGCGTCGAATCCCAGGGATGACAGCACGATGGATGCGACGTGACTGGCGGGTATGCTGACAGGCCCGAGGCTGAGCGAGACGGCGGCGCTCGCCAGGATCAGCAGGAGCAGTGCGGATGCGCCGATGGCCAACCGGCTGGTAACGGCCACCCGGCGGTAGCCGCGTAACGTTGTGAGTCCAACGGCCCTCACACCAAAAAACCTCCGGCGGCTCTCCGCTGGAGGTCAGGTTTCACGCTGCCGGAATTACGAGTCCGGCGACCGAGGGACCCTCTCTGAGGCGGAGAGTGGTCACCTCTCGTTCAGGCAGGTCTCCTGGCTTCGCGGGGGGATTCATCCGTCGGGCCCTTCCCATCGACATCTTCGACAGTGGGCTCCGGCTCCGAGACCCCGCTTACAGTGGCGCTACCGCGGCGGACTCACACCGCCTTCCCTATTCTCCCGGGACGGGCACCTGAACGAGCAGTGATCGTATGTGTGTAACGAGAAGGCAGACTATGGCGTGGGCCGTGGGCTGTCAATGATGCGTGTGACATGCTTGCAGGTGAGGCCGCACGCCTACGTGGCCTATGTAAGCAGACTCCCCTATCATCAGGGCTTCAGGAATTCCCCGTAGTCCAAGAGGCAAGGGTGCGGAAGGCGTTCCTGTGCCAAGGAAGTAACCGATAGCAGCCAATACTGAACATGTAAACGCCGGCTCGAAGTGGGCGGTGCTTGCTGCAGCCGGGGCGAGCACGCTCCTCGGCACCTCCGATTTCTCGATAGTTGCGATTGCGCTTCCCTCTTTCACCGAGGTGTTCGACGCGTCCACTTCGACCGTCGTCTGGATCGCTCTGTCCTATCAGCTCATCGTGCTCGGCCTGGCGCTGCCGATGGGCCGGCTGGGGGACCAGTTTGGCAACAAGACCGTCTTCGCCACCGGAGCTCTGATCTATGCAGTCGGCCTGCTGGGCGCTGCTGCTGCGCCAAACATCCTGACGCTGATCGCTCTTCGGGCGGTGCAGGGCGCAGGGGCTGCGATGATGGTCTCTCTCTCGCTGGGGCTGGTGTCGAGCGCCTTTCCACCTAACGAGCGCGGCAAGGCGTTGGGCTTGATGGCTTCCGTCGCCGGCTTCGGACTCATGTCGGGTCCGGCGCTCGGCGGCATCCTCCTCGAGACGCTGGGCTGGCGCTCCATCTTCTGGGTGCGAGCGCCATTCGGGTTCGCGGGATTCGTTCTCGCCATGGTCTATCTCCGAGATATACGGGCGACCGCCGATCGGCGAACCGATCTCTCTGGTGCGGCCCTGCTGTTCGCAGCGCTGGTGCTGATGGCTGTGGGGCTGAACCGTGGCTCCGCTGAGGGCTGGACGTCGCCGCTGGCTCTCTTCGCGTTCCCACTGAGCGCGGTGGCCATGACGGCCTTCGCACTCCACTCGGTCCGCACAGAGAGCCCCGTCGTAGACATACGGATGTTCCTCAACCCGGCCCTTTCCGTTTCCAGTGCGCTGATGCTGATGGCCGGCGTTTCGATGATGGCCGTAACCTTTGCGATGCCGTTCTACCTTCTCATCGCTCGGGGGCTGTCACCGTCGCCGGTTGGCCTGATCATGCTGGCGGCCCCTGCCATGTTCATCGTGTTTCCTCCGTTCACGGGACGTCTTTCCGACCGGATCGGCCCCCGGGTTCCCACGACTATCGGGCTGAGCCTGTCGGCAGCGGCGCTCTTCTTGCTCGCGAACCTGAACCTGGGTACGTCGATCCCGGTCATCGTGGGGACCTTGGTCCTGAGCGGCGTCGGCGGCTCGTTCTTTCAAGCGCCGAACCAGAGCGTCATCATGAGTGCAGCCCCGCGGGACCGCGTCGGTACAGTCTCCGCGCTGATCCCGACCCTCCGTTACATCGGGATAATCACGGGGGTCGCGGCCTCAGAGGCGATCTTCACCTCGGGCCTTGGCGAGCCGGGGCTGGGTGGAGCGAATGCGGAGACGGTGACAGCCGCCGCGCGAACCGTGTTCCTCGTCTTCGGCGGGGTCGCTTCACTCGCTGCGCTGGTAGCGCTCTTCCGCACTGGCGGACGCTCCTGAGTCGACGGCGATTCCCATGGGGGCCAACCGTGGGGATATGAGTTCGCTAACGCGTGGTGGGCGAAGCAGGAATCGAACCTGCGACCTCCTGTGTGTAAGACAGGCGCTCTAACCGCTGAGCTATTCGCCCCGAGGCGATAGTGTACAGCGTGTGTTGCCGCAGGCGTGATAGCCTGAGAAACCCCATCACGTCTCTCGGTGGTTCCCTTGCTGACGTCCCGGAGGTTCTGGAGCGGCGCGCTCCACATCTACATCCCATCCCTGCTGATGATGATCGGCCAGGGGATGCTCATCCCTGCGTTGCCTACCCTAGCGGAGACGTACGCAGTAGCCCCCGCACTCGCCGTGCAGGTGGTCACCATCCAACAGGTGGGCAAGTTCATCGCGTTCATACCGACGGGCGCGATCGTCGACCGGTGGGGCGCGAAGCCGCCTATGATGATCGGAGCATTCGTCTCTGCGGTCTGTCTCCTGGGCGCGGCTGCCACGCAGAACTTCGTGCTGCTCTTGGGTACCCAGATCGTGTGGGGATTCGGGCAGAACATGTGGATGTTCGGTCGGGAGATCGCGGCTGCGGAGATGGTGCGTGCCGAGCAGCGGGGACGGGCGCTGAGCACGCTGATGGGCATCAGCGGCGCAGGGATGGCGCTTGGCCCGGCGATAGGCGGGTTCCTCGTTGAGCCGGTCGGCGTACAGGGGCTCTTCCTGATCTTCGCGGGGATCAGCGCGGTGATATTCGTCCTGGCAGCCATCCACAAGAGCGCTCGGATCGAGAGACCGAAGCGCAGCGGCTCCATGTTCAACTTCACCGCCTTCAAGGAGATACACCCCTACTTCCGGCTCACCTACTTCATCCTGTTCATCACCACCTTCGGCGTACTCACGCGTACGCAGGTTACACACACGATGCTGCCTCTCTACGTGGAGAACCAGCTGGCTTACAGCCCCACGGTGACCGGGCTGCTGTTCACCGTGCACGCCATCGCGACGTTTGCAATCATCCTGCCCGCGGGGTTCGTCTCGGACAAGATGGGACGGAAGTGGGTTGCTGCGCCCTCGGCGCTCATCGCGGGCGCCACGTTTATCTTCGTTCCATTCGCAGACAACATGCTGACGCTGGGAGCCGTGCTCGTATTCATGGGGTTCGCCAGCGGCATGGCGATGGGCTCCATGACGACGTATACGTTCGACATAGTGCCGGTGCACCTGCGTGGACAACTGCAGGCGTTGCGCCGTTCGTTCGGGGAGACGGGAGCGATATCCGGGCCTCTCATCGCTGGAGCAGTCGCAAGCGTATCCAGCCCATCGACGACCTTCTGGGTGTTCGCTCCGTTGCTCATGGGAGCAGGGCTGGCGCTCGTCTTCTTCGCGCGGGAGGGCCTGCCATCCAAGCGCGCACCGGGTGCCCCGCCCCCAGCCGTGGAGAGCGTTCCTGCCCGGTAGGCTGCTACCATGCGGAAGCGGCGTTCGCCGGCATTCCCCGCCGTAAGGGAGGCCTCTTTCGTGCGCTCCGGTAGGCCACCACTCCTGAGGGCTGCGCTCTTCATCTATCTGCCGTCCATGCTGATGAGCATGGGGCAGGGCATGATCATCCCCGCACTGCCCGCGATAGCCCGGACGTTCAACGTATCTGAAGCGCTCGCAGTGCAGGTGATAACGAGCCAGCTCATCGGACGCACACTCTCGATGCTCCCCACGGGTGCGATCGTCGACCGCTTCGGAGTGAAGCCGCTCATGATCGGCGGCGCTTCTCTCGCGACCGTCAGCACGCTCACTGCCGCGCTTGCGCCTAGTTTCACCGTCATCATCGTCACGCAGTTCTTCTGGGGCATCGGCATGAGCACGTGGATGTTCGGCCGCGAGGTTGCTGCGGTCGACATGGTGCAGCGGCACCAGCGCGGGCGGCAGATGAGCGCACTCATGGGCATCGGCAGCACGGGCATGGCGTTCGGCCCGGCAATAGGAGGTGTGCTGACCGACCTGATGGGCGTCCGGGGCCTCTTTTTCGTGTACGCAGGTATGTCGGCGGTCGTGCTGGCGATATCTCTGCTGCACCGGGAGATATCGCGGCCTTCCCGCCGCGCCTCCGCTCCACTGTTCGACCTGCGCGCCGTTGCGCAGATACACCCCTTCTACCGCGCTACGTACCTGGTCCTCTTCTATTCGACGTTCGCGCAGATGATACGGGGGCAGGTTACGAACACGATGCTGCCGCTCTACGTGCAGAGCCAGTTGGAATACTCCGCCTCGATCACGGGACTTCTGTTCACTGCTGCAGGAGTGACGACGTTCCTGATGATTGCGCCGACGGGGATCATCTCGGACAAGCTGGGGCGGAAGTGGGCCGCCGGGCCTGCCGCCGTGTTCTCCACCATCGCGTTCATCGCCTTCCCGCTGGCGACGAACATCCCTCTGCTCTTCGCCGTGATGTGCCTCGTCGGGCTGGCGAACGGGTTGGCGATGGGCGCGATGACGATCTACACCTACGACGTCGTGCCGACACATGTCCGGGGGCAGTTGCAGGCGCTGCGGCGGGGAGTCGGCGAACTTGGAGCGCTCACGACGCCGCCCTCGGCTGCGGTGATCGCGAGCGCGTACACACCGGCCATGGCGTTCTGGTTCTTCGCCCCGCTGCACGTGGTCTCGGCGCTGCTCATCTTCGGGATGGCGCGGGAGAGCCTGCAGGGCAAGCGAGCAGCGGGCGCGCCGTCCTCGCAGGAGATCGACGAGGGAGCATCGTCGGTACGTTCAGAGGGAGAGTGAGGGGAGGTCATTGGTGGCAACGACAGGATTCGAACCTGTGACCTAGCGCTTATGAAGCGCCCGCTCTGCCGCTGAGCTACGTTGCCACCGGGCACGCCGGGGAGCCAGCCGCTCGACCCGGTGCGCAGCCTTTCGATGATACGGACGCCCAGCTACCTCCGTCAACGAGAGAGTGGCGCGACGGAGCGCCTCAGGCAGAGGCGCGGCGGGGGTTGCCGATGGGCGGCAGGAAGAGCGCGGCCACGGTTGCGAGTAGGGAGACGACGGTGGCGTACGGGAAGATGAGGCGGTAGTCGTCGATGCCGGGCGGCGAGAACCAGGCGATGATGATGCCAAGCAGCAGCGGGGAGAACGCTCCGAAGAAGGCGTTGTTGCCCCAGAGCAGGCCGATCATGCTGCCCTCGATGTGGCGCCCCTCCGCGACGTCCAGCGACGCCGCCTGCGCGAGGTTGGCGCCGGCGAACCGGAATATGCCCAGCAGGCCAACCAGCACGAGGAAGAGCGGACCCAGTTCCGCAGTGAAGATCATGATTCCTGTAATGATGGTCGAGAAGAGGAGCACGCCGACGAGCACCGGCTTGCGCCCGGCCCTGTCCGAGAAGGCCCCGATGAGCGGCGAGACGATTATGGACGTGCCGACCATCAGCGCTAGGTAGGGCGCGACTACCGCGGCGATACGCGCCTCGCTCGGGTCGTCCTCGACCTCTCGCAGGAGTTGGGCGATGAGGACGGGAAGGAAGAAGACGATGGCGCGGTCGGCCATGCCACGCAGGCCGGAGACGATGAGCAGTACCGGCAGTGCGCGAGTAGTGAACAGCCCGCCGATGCTCCTGAACTGCGCGCCAGCGGTCCGGGACACGGTCTCCCGGCGCGGGAGTCCCAGCCGCGCCAGTATGAACAGGATCATGGCCGAGACGATGGCGATGACGAAGAAACCGCCCACCAGCACGCCGCTCCAAGTGGTGACTAGGAGCGCTGCTGCGACGATGAACGGCGTAATCACCTCGCCGAGGCTTCCGGCGGAGCGGTGCAGCGACATGAGCAGGGCGCGGTCCTTCGGGAACGTGAACGACAGGATGCCCAGCCCTACCGGGTGCCAGAACGACCCCGCAGCCGAGCCGAGCGAGACAGCGATGATGAGCGTGGCGGCGTTGGGAGAGATACCGGCCAGAAGGTAGGCGAAACCCATGGAGAACAGGCTTCCGGCAAGGAAGATGCCCCGGTTCCCCGCGAAGAGGTCGACCATGAAGCCGCCGCCCATGCTCAGGATGCCGCCGGCCGCCTGCCGCGAGGCGGACAGGATGCCGAGCGCGACCGGTCCCATCATGAACACGTCCTGGATGATGGGGAGCAGGACGAGGAAGCCGTCGGCGTACATGTGCTGGAAGCCGTGGCCGGTGACGATGACTCCGGCCACGCGCTTCGGTTTGCTGACGACGACTACGTCGGCTGTAGGGGCTGCGGTGGTCATAACCGTTCGCGTTTACCTCTACGTCTTCCAGTGTGCCGATACTAGCACGCGGCGCTCGCGGGGGCTCGGAGGGCACCCCCGAGAGGCCCTACTCCAAGCGGAAGCAGCGAGCCGCGTTCTCCCACATGAGCTTGCGCATCCGCTCCTCGCCGAGGCTGTCCCAGCCGAGGACGATGTCCGCTGACTTCGGGAAGCGGGACTCGGCGTGGGGGTAGTCAGAGCCGAACATGAGGACGTGGTCGCCCATGAATTCGGAGACCATGCGCGTCATCTGCTCGCCCTCGTGGATGACGATGCCAGCGAAGAAGCGACCGCCGGTCATGTACTCCTCGATGGTGCGGAGACCGTCGGCGACGTAACCCATGTAGTGGACCTGGTCCTCCATTCGCTTCATCCAGAAGGGGAGCCAGCCGAAGCCGGACTCGAGGATGGCGAGGTTGACGTTGGGATACCTGTCGAGGAGGCCTGCGCCGATGAAGGCGGAGATCATGCGCATCGCGGCCCACGGATGGGAGGCAGTGCGCCCGACAAACGGGTTGTCCCAGAGGTCGCGGTAGCCGGGGTAGCCGGTCGCGAAGCTGTGGTGCGTGATGGTGAGCCCGGCGTCGTCGGCAGCGGCCCAGATGGGGTGGAGGTCCGGGTGGTCGACGGGGTAGTCGACCGGCAGGCTCACCCAGACGCCCTTCGCCCAGTCGGAACCGGCGTAGCGCTTGATCTCCAGCACGGAGCCCTCGACGTCGCGCGCGGTGGCGAGGATGAGCGAGTTCAGGCGCCCGGGGTGGCGGGAGCACATGTCATCGATCTGGCGGTGGACGCTGCGGAGCATCGCCATGTCGACGGCGGGGTCGGGATGGCCGGACGCCGCGCCGGGCACCATGAGGTGCACGTCCACGCCCTCCTCGTCCATGTCGCGCACGCGAGCATCGGCATCCCAGTCGGAGCCGCCGGGCGTGGGGATGGTGAAGCCCTGGAAGTTCTGGAAGTGGCGCTGAGCATTGGGGCGAGGGCCCGCCTCCCCAAGGATGCGCGGGGGCGCTGCGCCCCAACCGCCCTCACTGCCGAGGCGGTAAAGGTGGGTGTAAGGCTCAGGCATCTCCTCGCCTGCCCAGCCGGTGCGGAACTCGCGGGTCTGCAACTCGTCCTTCATGTCGCGGAGCATGGGGTCGAGGAAGGGCTCGAGCGTCTCGGCGGAGGCGTGGAAGTGCGTATCCGCGTCGAATATCCGATAGCCGTTGCGCATGGCTGTGCCTCACTGTGAGGGGATGTGGGGAGTATACGCCTACCTTGTTCATCCTCACTTCTGTGCGTAGAACCAAGAAGCTCAACGGGGCTTAAATCCTGAGCTTCTTGGTCGGATCCTACGAGTAATCCGGCAGGCGGTTCTGAGCTCCTTGGTCTTCTTGGTCGGGGGTGTTTCCAAGGCCGTGGCCTGCTTCCCGCGACCAAGAGGCCAAGGAGCTCATCGCTTTCAAAGTTTCGCGTTGCACCCATAGGCCCTGTCTATATCTGGGCCTCGAGCTATAGACGGAATCTATGGGTGCTGTCAGGACGCCAGCCATGGAACCAGCGTACGCGGTGGGGGTGCGACCGCGTAAGGGGCGCGTGTCATGCATCTCACCCCAGCACCCCTCCCCGGTTCACCCTCACCCTAACCCTCTCCCCTCAAGGGAGAGGGGACCGGACGGGCACCCACAAGGGATGCCCCTACATCGAGCACGCCGCGCCACACCCCAATGCTGGATTCCAGCGTTCGCTGGAATGACGGTGAAGGGCGGTTCGCGAACCGCCCCTACGCCAGGCGAGGTTCCTGCCTTCGCAGGAACGACGGAGGAGAGCAGGAACGACAGGGTGAGGGTGTAGGATGCGCGGCATGGCGAACGGGAAACCGATACGGCGCATCGGGGTGCACGTGCCTGCGGACGGGTTGTCGCGACAGGAGACGCTCGACCTTGTGCGGCGGGCGGAGGAGCTGGGGTACGAGTCGATCTGGGCCGGGGAGTCGTGGGGGTTCGACGCGTTCACGACGCTGGGGTGGCTCGCGGGCCAGACGACGCGCATCGGCATCGGGACGCACATCGCGACGATGTTCAGCCGGACGCCGGCGATGACGGCGCAGAGCGCGGCGTCGCTCGACTCGATATCAGACGGACGACTCACGCTGGGGCTCGGCACGAGCGGGCCGATCGTGGTCGAGAACTGGCACGGGCAGCGGTGGGAGCAGCCGCTGCAGCGCACGCGCGAGTTCATCGACATCGTGCGGCTGGCGCTGTCCGGCGAGCGCGTGGACTACGACGGGCGCATCTTCCGGCTGCGCGGCTTCCGCCTGCGGGACGAGCCCCCACGCTCCGAGGTGCCGGTCATGCTGGCGTCGATAGGGCCTCGGAACGTGGAGCTGACGGGCGAACTGGCGGAGGGCTGGCTGCCCATCTTTCTGCGCATGGACGCGCTACCGGAGATGCGGGCGTTACTGGCGGCGGGGGCGGCGCGGTCCGGGCGCGATGCGTCGGCCATCGAGATAGCGCCCGCGATGCTGGCCGCGGCGTCTGAGCGCGCGCCTGAGGCTGTGCGGGACCTAGCGCGGGCGCACATCGCGTTCTACGCGGGCGGCATGGGGACGTTCTACAACCGGATGCTGCAGCGTTTCGGGTGGGCGGAGGAGGCGGAGCGCATCAACCGGGAGTGGGCACGTCCGAACCGCGAGGGACGTCCGGCGGCTGCCGCCGCCGTCACGAACGAGATGCTGGACTCGACGAGCGCGGTCGGGACTCCGGCGCACGCTCGGGACCGATTGGAAGCGGCGGATGCCGCAGGCGTCACGCTGCCGGTGCTGATGTTTCCGCACGGCGCTGACGCCGCGCTGATCGGCGACACGCTGGAAGCGCTTGCGCCGTCGAGGTGGTGAGGGGGGCATTCCCGTCCGAGCCTGCCCCGAGAGATTTCTCGACTCCGCTGCGCTCCGCTCGAAATGACAGGCACCCAGCCCCAGTCCCTGCCACCCCGTGTGACCTGACGGTCACGCTGGATTCCCGCGAAGGCGGGAATCCAGGGGAGGGCGGTTCGCGAACCGCCCCTACACGAGGCGAGGTTCCTGCCTGCGCAGGAACGACGGCTGCTACACCATCTCGATGATGGCGCGGCCGACGATGTCGCCGCTGGCGAGGGCGCTGTAGGCGTCGTTCACCTCGTCGAGGGTGTAGCGGCGGGTGATCGGGGCGCTGGTGTCGACCGCACCGCGGCGGACGAGTTCGACGATCTCCGGCATGTCGCTGCGGGCCTTCGCGCCGTAGGAGCCGGCGACCGTGATGCCGCGCCGGACGAACCGCGTAATCTCCAACGGCACCTCGACACCCACAGCCGCGATGCCGATCAGCACGACCTTGCCGCCGTCGCGTACGGACTCGAATGCCTGCCTCACCGTGACGGGCGAGCCGAGCGCCTCGATGGCGACGTCGACGCCGCGCCCGTTCGCGAGTTCGCGGACGCGGGCAGGGGCGTCCTCGGACGTGCCGTTGACGGCGTGCGTTGCGCCCATCTCCAGCGCCTTCTCCAGCTTGTCGCCGCGTATGTCGACGGCGATGACCTGCGACGCTCCGAACGCCCGCGCCATCTGGAGCACCTGCGTCCCGACGCCGCCGACGGCGAAGACGGCGACGCTCTGGCCGGGGCGGACGTCGGCCTGGTTCCGCACCGCGCCGTAGGCGGTGAAGATGGAGCAGCCGACGATGGCGGCGTCCGTGAGGGGCACGCTCTCCGGCAGCGGGAAGACAGACGTGTCGGGGGTCACGGCGTACTCGGCGAGGCCGCCCATGCTGTACATGGCGATGGGGTCGCCGTTGGGCCGGTGCAGGCGTGTGGAGCCGTCGTAGAGCTGTCCCTTGAGGCGGTTGTAGGCGAAGAACGTCTCGCAGAGGTCCTCGCGTCCCCGGACGCAGTAGCCGCAGTTACCGCACGGCATGATGAACGAGCAGACGACACGGTCGCCGGGAGTGACGTTCGTCACTCCCGGGCCAATGGCGTCGACGACGCCCGAGACCTCGTGGCCGAGCACGCCGGGCGTGGGGAAGGCGACCTCGCCCTTGAGGACGTGTAGGTCGGTGTGGCAGACGCCGCACGCGGCGACCTTCACCCGGACCTCGTGCTCATGCGGCTCCGGCATGACCAATTCCTCGACGGTCATGGGTTGGTTGGGCTGGGAGAAGACGGCGGCGCGCACGACTAGAACCACCTGCTGATGACGACCTTGCGGTCGGTGAAGAAGTCAACGACCTCGCGTCCCTGGGCGTGGAGCGTGCCGAAGAAGGAGTCCTTCATGCCGCCGAACGGGAAGAAGGCCATGGGCGCGGCGACGCCGACGTTGACGCCGATGTTGCCGGCGGTGACGCGGTGCCTGAACTCCCGCGCAGCCGCGCCACTGGCGGTGAAGATGCTGGCCGCGTTGCCGAACGGCAGGGCCTCGATGTGCCCTATGGCTTCGTCGAGCGAGTCGGCGCGCATGATGCCGGCGACGGGGCCGAATATCTCCTCTTTCGCGATGGCCATCTGCGGCTCGACGCCGTCGAAGACGCACGGCCCGGCGAAGTAACCCGGGAGCTCCTCGTCCTGGCGGGCGGAGCGCCGGTCCACGATGAGGTCCGCGCCCTCCTCGACGCCCTTGTCGACATAGCCGAGCACCCGATCCAGCGAGCGCTGGGAGATGACCGGTCCCATGCCGACGGTCTCGTCCAGCCCGTAGCCGAGCTTGAGGTTGCGCGCACCCTCTGCGAGGCGGTCGCGCACGCTCTCGTAGGCGCCACCGACGGTGACGACGACCGAGCCCGCGAGGCATCGCTGTCCCGCCGCGCCGAAGATGGAGCCCATCATGTTGTCGATGGTGGAGTCGAGGTGGGCGTCCGGCATGGCGACGAGGAAGTTCTTCGCGCCGCCGCCGCACTGGACGCGCTTCCCCTGTGCCGACGCCTTCGTGTAGACGTAGCGGGCCACGGGGGAGGAGCCGACGAACGAGATGCCGCGCACGTCCGGGTGTTCCAGCAGGGCGTCGACGGCGTCCTTCGCGCCATGCACGACGTTCAGCACACCGGCGGGGATGCCGGCTTCCAGGGCGAGCTCGGCCATGCGCGTTTGCGAGAGCGGGGTCTGCTCCGACGGCTTGACCACGACGGTGTTGCCGGTGGCGATGGCGTAGGGGATGAACCAGTTGGGGACCATGAGCGGGAAGTTGAACGGGCCGATGACCCCGAAGACGCCGATGGGCTGGCGGATGGCCTCAGCGTCGATGCTGGGCGCGATGTTCTCCAGTCCGTAGCCCTGCATGAGCGTGGGGATGCCGGCGGCGACCTCCACGTTCTCGATGGCGCGCCGCGTCTCGCCGCGCGCGTCCTCAATCGTCTTGCCGTGCTCCTGGACGATGGTGCGGGCGAACTCCTCAAAGTGCTGCTCCATCAGTCCTTTGAGCGTGAAGAGGCTGCGGGCGCGGAGCACGGGCGGAGTCTCACGCCATGTAAGAAAGGCCTGCTTCGCCGCGGCGACCGCGTCGTTCACCTCGCTGGGGGTGGAGAGCGGGACCTGGGCGATGACGCCGGTGGTCGCTGGGTTCTCCACGTCCAACCAGCCGCTCGCGTCGGGTTCGACCCACTCGCCGTTGATGAGATTCCTCAGTCTGCCGTAGTTCGCTTTCACCTCGGACAGCACGTGCGTTCCTCCTGCGTTCCGGTATGGGGCGCGGAGCATTGTAGCGGAGCGGGTTGCCGCCGTGCCGCTGACCTATAATCGCGCCGTCAGAAACAGGAGGCGCATGATGGACGAGCAGCAGGCACGAGAGCGTCGTAACGAGTTGACCCGGTACGCGTCGCGGTTCTGGGCGGGCGAGGCCGAGATAGCGCGGACGTTCTTCGCGGAGTCGCGGTCGCCGGAGGAGCACCTGCGCTGGCTGCGCGTACAGGCGTACAAGGAGCTGCAGCCGCGCGACGACGGCATCATCCTGCGGAACATCGAGCAGCTTGCGCGGAACTACCCATCGCTGGAGAAGGGCGTCGGCCGGGCGGACTTCCTCTACAACATCCAGTTCCTCGAAGAGGAGTTCCGGCACTACGTCGTCTTCGCGGACGTGATCGACTACATCACCGGCGGGCAGTTGACGACCGAAGAACTCGCGACGTACGACATCGAGCACGAGCGGGAGCTGCGCGCGGTGCGCAAGCGCTGCTTCGAGCGTCATGGGGAGCTGGGGCGGTTCGCGTCGTCGTTCTGCGAGGGCGGCGGGGCATCGATCTTCTACGAGGGAATGCAGATAAGCGGCGACGAACTCAGCGACCGCATCGCCGCAGCCTGCGCGAACGTGTACGGCGACGAAGTCGACCATGCTGCGCATGGCGCGGACAACCTGAACGCGATCGCGCGGTCGGAAGAGGACTGGGCGCTGGCGAAGGAGATGGTGACGGAGATCTCGATGCAGCGTCTGCGGATGCGTAACGAGGAGTTCGGCTTCCCGCTGTCGGACGAGCGGCTGCTGGAGATCGCGGAGGGGCAGGTGGAACTGCCGGCGCGGTTCGAGGCGCTGCTGGTTTAGGGGTCAGCGGAGCTCGGGGAGGCGGGTGATGAGGTCGCGGCCGATGTCCTCGATGCGGGCCTTGCCGCACATCATCATCGTGGTCTCCACCTCGTCGCGCAGGATGTCCAGCATGTGCACCACGCCGTAGTCGCCGGCGTAGGAGAGTCCCCAGAACATGGGCCTGCCGAGCATCACCGCCTTCGCGCCGAGGGCGATGGCCTTGACCACGTCGGTGCCGCGCCGGATGCCGCCGTCCAGATAGACCTCCACGTCACCCGCAGCTTCGGCGACCTCCGGCAGGGCCTCGATGGTGGGGATGGTGGTGTCGAGGTTCCGTCCGCCGTGGTTGGAGACGATGAGGGCGTCGACGCCGTGCTCGGCGCAGAGGGCAGCGTCCTCGCGGGTGATGATGCCCTTGAAGACGATGGGCAGGTTGGTGATGGAGCGGAGCCAGGCCACGTCGTCCCAGGATGCGCCCGGGTCGACGCGGCTGCGGGAGCTGATGCCGGAGTTGAACTTGGTGAGGTCCTTGGGGGGCTCGAGTCCGGGCGCGTCCCCGGCGGTAGGCTGGCGCTGGTAGGAGTTGCGGATGTTGCGCTCGCGCTTCGGCGGCCAGACGGCGTCGAGCGTCACGCAGATGGCGTCGTAGCCGTTCTCCTCGGCCATGTGGACGCGGTCCACGGTCTGTTCGCGGTCGCGGTAGAAGTAGGTCTGGTACCACTTTGGGCCGTCGGCTGCGCGGGCTATCTCCTCCGGGGCGTACGAGCAGTTGGCGCTGACAGCGAGGATGGTGCCGGCGGCTGCGGCTGCCCGAGCGGAGGCGAGTTCGCCGTCCTCGTGGGCGCGCTTGTGGCTGCCGCACGGGGAGAGCATGAACGGGAGCCCGATGCGGTTGCCGAGCACGGAGACGGAGAGGTCGGCGTCCGGTATGCCCGCGAGCATACGGGGGCGGAGCGCGATGTGGTCGAACACGGAGCGCGTGCGTTCGAGCGTGATCTCGTCGGTCGCGCCCCCGGCGACGTAGTCCCACTCGTTGAGCGGGAGCGTCTGCTCGCAGATGGCTTCGAGTTCGTAGAGGTTGATGGGTTCTCCTGACATGGCTGTCCCTCCTCGTTGAGTGTCAGCAGGAGTCGTCGCCGGTGAGCCGTTCGAACGGCAGGGCGCGGTCCTGGTAGCGGGCGAGCATGAATACGAGGTCCGAGGCGCGGTTGAGGTAGCGGATGACCTCCGGATTCTCGAGCATGCCCTCGGTCTGCATCTGCACTGCGCGGCGCTCTGCCCTGCGCAGGATGGAGCGCGCAAGGTCGAGCGCGGAGGAGGCCTGCGTCGCGCCGGGGATGATGAAGCTCCGGGGGAGCTGCACCTGGGCGCCGAGCGTGTCGATGTCGTGTTCGAGCGCGGCGGTCATATCGGGGGTGACGACGCTGAAGTGGCGTTGGAGGTTGGCGTACTCAGCGCGGCCGGTGGCGAGCTCCGCTCCGACGGTGAAGAGCTCGCGCTGGAGGCGTTTGACGATGCGCTGCACGTCGGGGTCGTCGGTAGTGGCGCGGGCGAGGCCGAGGGCGGAGACGGCTTCGTCGGTAGTGCCGTAGGCCTCGGTGCGGAGATCGCTCTTGGAGATGCGTCCGCCGTAGAGGAGGCCGGTCTCGCCTTCGTCGCCGTACTTCGTGTAGATCTTGAGGGGCTCGCTGGTCATTTCGCGGGGATTATACGTGCGCCGGGGGACGTAGTTCTTCCCATCCACGCGCCCGCCCGCTGCGGGGTCGGGCGAAGGTCTCTTATGGGAGTGGAGCGCGGTTGACACAGGAGTAAGCTTGCGGTAGCATCCCCATGTTCGTGCCCGAACGGGTACGGATTCGGCAGAACGGTTTACGAAAAGCGCAGGGAGTACCGCACAAGTGCCTACCGTCAACCAGTTGGTGCGTCATGGACGCAAGCGCGTGGTGAAGAAGACCAAGGCGCCTGCGCTCCGTTTCGTGCGGAACAGCCTGCGTAACCGAGTGTACCGGGGGGACGGCAGCCCGCAGAAGCTGGGGGTTTGCGTCCAGGTGCGAACGGTTACGCCGAAGAAGCCGAACTCCGCTCTGCGGAAGGTGGCCCGCGTGCGCATGACGAACGGGATGGAGGTCACGGCCTACATACCGGGAGAGGGCCACACGCTGCAGGAGCACTCTGTCGTCCTGATCCGCGGAGGCCGCGTGAAGGACCTGCCGGGCGTTCGCTACCACATCATCCGTGGGGCGCTCGACGCAACGGGGGTCAACGGCCGGAAGCAGGGGCGGAGCAAGTACGGGACCAAGCGCCAGTAAGTTCACTGGAGGGTCCCGTTCTCCAATTCGTAATTGGCAGAGACGCGGTTCGCTGGCGCGATCTGCGGGCTTGGCGTCATAGGTTGTTGCGCTCCGGCGCAAGGGAGGAAAGCGAATAGATGTCTCGTCGACGACGTGCTGAGCGCCGCGTGCCTGTAGCGGACCCCCGCTACGGGAGTGTGACGCTGGCCAGCTTCATCAACCGCGTCATGCTGAACGGCAAGAAGACGGTTGCGCAGCGCAGCGTGTACCAGGCGCTCGACCAAGTGGCGCAGGAGACGAACCGCGACGCGATGGAGGTGTTCCAGACCGCGCTGCGGAACGTCACGCCGACGGTCGAAGTGAAGCCACGACGCGTGGGCGGCGCGACCTACCAAGTGCCCGTAGAGGTGCCGGAGCGGCGCCGGAACGCGCTGGCGATGCGCTGGCTCATACGCTTCGCGCGTGCGCGCGGCGGGCAGCCGATGCGCTCCCGGCTGGCGGCCGAGATCATCGACGCGTCGCGGGGACAGGGCGCGGCAGCACGCCGCCGCGAAGAGATGCACAGAATGGCCGAGGCGAACCGGGCGTTCGTCCATTACCGCTGGTAGGAACTCATACATGACTGTTGACCTGCAGAAAGTCCGAAACATCGGATTCATCGCCCACATCGACGCCGGCAAGACGACGGTGACCGAGCGGGTGCTGTTCTTCACAGGCCGAACCTACAAGTTGGGCGAGGTGCACGAGGGCACGGCGGTGATGGACTGGATGGCCCAGGAGCGCGAGCGCGGCATCACGATAACGTCCGCCGCAACGCGTGCCGCCTGGAAGGGCCATCAGATCAATATCATCGACACGCCGGGTCACGTGGACTTTACGGCGGAAGTGGAGCGAAGCCTCCGTGTACTCGACGGAGGCGTTGTTGTGTTCGACGCGGTCGCGGGAGTGCAGCCGCAGTCCGAGACGGTATGGCGCCAAGCCGACCGATACGGAGTGCCGCGCATCTGCTTCGTGAACAAGATGGACCGCATCGGCGCGGACTTCGAAAAGACGATGGACTCTATCCGGCACCGGCTCAAAGCGGTGCCGGTTCCTGTGCAGTACCCGATCGGGGCCGAAGACCAGTTCCACGGGGTCATCGACCTTGTGGAAGAGAAGGCGTGGTTCTTCGAGCGCGGCGGCGCGTCCGGCGAGTTACGCGAGGGCGAGATACCGTCCGAACTGCGCGAGGAAGCGGCCCAGATACGCGAGGAGATGATCGAGCGGGTCGCGGAGAACGACGAGCACGTGCTCGAACAGTTCCTCTCCGGCGAGACTCCCTCACCGGAAGAGATCAAGGCCGCTCTCCGGCGGGCGACGATAGCGAACCACGCGGTGCCGGTCGTGTGCGGCTCAGCGCTCCAGAGCCTGGGCGTGCAACTGGTGCTGGACGCAGTGCTGGACTACCTGCCGTCGCCGCTGGACGTTCCCGCGGTGGTCGGGAAGGCGCCCAACAACGAGAACGAGGTCGAGCGCAAGGCGGACATCTCCGAACCGTTCGCGGCGCTGGCGTTCAAGGTCGTGTCCGACCCCTACGTGGGGCGGCTCGTCTACTTCCGGGTGTACTCCGGCTCCATGAAAGCGGGAGCGAGCGTGTACAACTCCATCAAAGGAGTGCGGGAGCGGATGGGGCGCATCATGTTCATGCATGCGAATCACCGGGAAGAGGCGGAAAGCATCTCCGTCGGTGAGATCGGCGCGGCGGTGGGACTGAAGAACACGTTCACGGGCGAGACGATCTGCGACGAGAAACAGCCCATCATGCTGGAGTCGATCCGCTTCGCGGAGCCGGTGATCTCGGTGGCTATCGAGCCGGCGACGCGAGCCGAGCAGGACAAGCTGACCGACTCGCTCATCAAGCTGGCGGAGGAAGACCCGACGTTCCGTGTGCGGTACGACAAGGAGACCGGCCAGACGGTGATGTCCGGCATGGGCGAACTGCACCTGGAGATCCTGGTCGACCGGCTGAAGCGCGAGTTCAACGTGAACGCGGCGATAGGCCGCCCGCAGGTGGCGTACCGGGAGGCGATCACCCATGCGTCGAAGGCGCAGGGGCGTTTCGTGCGTCAGACCGGCGGGCGGGGCCAGTTCGGCGACTGCGTGCTGGAGATCGAGCCGGGCCAGCAGGGCTCCGGCTTCCAGTTCGAGAACCGGATCGTCGGCGGCGCGATCCCGCGGGAGTACATCCCGGCGGTCAGCAAGGGCGCCGAGGAGGCACTGCTCACGGGCGTCATCGCGGGCTACCCGGTGATGGACGTCAAGGTTGCCGTCGTGGACGGTTCCTTCCACGCGGTGGACTCGTCCGAGATGGCGTTCAAGATCGCGGCGTCCATGGCGATAAAGGACGCGCTGTCCAAGGCGGGGCCCGTGCTGCTGGAGCCGATGATGGAGCTGCAGGTCATCACGCCTGGTGAATACCTGGGCGAGGTGCTGGCAGACCTGAACAGCCGCAGGGGCAGGATCAAGTCGATGGAAGGCCAGGGCGACACGCAGGTGCTCGAGGCGGACGCTCCGCTGGTGGAGATGTTCGGCTATGCGACAGACCTGCGGTCGGTGACGCAGGGCAGGGCGAACTACTCGATGGAGTTCGGACGCTACGAGAAGGCGCCGGAGTCCACCGTGCAGGCCGTGGCCCGCAGCGCATAGGAGAACGGAACGTGGTTGAACAGACAACACGAGTGCGGAGCAACCAGCCGCCCGGGCCGGGACAGAAGGTCCGCATCGTTCTGCGGGCGTTCGATCACAAGCTCGTCGATCAGTCGTCGGGCCAGATCGTGGAGGCGGCGGAACGGACAGGCGCAGCGGTATCCGGCCCGGTCCCCCTGCCGACGCGCATCAAGCGGTTCTGCGTGATCCGCTCGCCGCACATCGACAAGGACTCGCGCGAGCATTTCGAACTGCGGACGCACAAGCGGCTCGTGGACATCCTGGACCCCAACTCCAAGACGATAGACGCACTGACCCGCCTGCAGATGCCTGCGGGCGTGGACATCTCCATCAAGTTGTAGCGGAACGATGATCGAAGGACTGATAGGCAAGAAGATAGGGATGACGCACCTCTTTGCATCAGAAGCGCGAGTCATCCCCGTCACTGTGCTCGAAGTCGGGCCTTGTGTCGTCACGCAGGTCCGCACCGAGGAGCGCGACGGGTACGAAGCCGTTCAACTCGGTTACGGCTCGGTGAAGCAGTTGAGCAGACCCGCAGCGGGTCATCTGGCATCGTCGGGCGCGCGGGTACGGCACCTGCGCGAGTTCGGCTCAGACGACGTCTCCTCCTACAAGGTAGGCCAGGAGTTGCGAGTCAACCAGTTCCAGGCCGACGACTTCGTCGACGTGGTCTCGACAACCAAGGGCCGCGGTTTCCAGGGCGCGATGCGGCGTCACGGGTTCGGCGGCGGACAGAAAACGCACGGTCAGGGCGACCGTGGCCGAGCGGTCGGCTCCATCGGCGCGGGGACGTACCCGGGCCGCGTGTTGAAGGGCAAGAAGATGCCCGGCCACATGGGCAACAAGCGCAAGACCGTCCGCAAGCTCAAGGTTGTCGAGGTGGACGTCGAGCGCAACCTGCTGTTCGTGCGGGGCGCCGTTCCCGGCTCGCGCAACACCACGGTGATGGTGCGCTACGCACACGGGGTCCCAGTAGCGGAGCGCATCATTCCTGAGGAGCCGGTTGCCGAGATCGAGGAAGAAGTGGTCGAGGAGACGGTTGCGGAGGTCGCCGAGCCGGTAGTCGAGGCGGTCGCAGAGTCGGCTGCCCCTGAGGAATCGGCGGCTGAAGTGGCACAGGACGAACCTGCCTCAGAGGCGGAGGAACCGGTGCAGGAGGAGGCGGCAGCCGAAGCGGAGGAGCCGGTAGCGGAAGTCGAGGAGACTGCTGCAGAGGAACCGGCAGCGGAAGCCGAAGAGGCTACTGCGGAGGAGCCAGCGGCGGAGACGTCGCAGGAAGAGCCTGTCGCAGAAGTTGAAGAGCCCGCAGCCGAAGCCGACGAGACGCCGAGTGACGAAGCGTCGGCGGAGGAAGCATCTTCCGATGAGCCTGCGGTGGAGGAGGCGCCGGTTGAGAATGCGCCTGCCGACGATGCGTCGGTCGATGAGGCCGAGGGCGAGGACGCCGAGCAATCCGACAAAGAGGAGGAGCGTTCCTGATGCAACTTCCTCTGTATGACCTGAGCGCGAACGGCACGGACACGCTGGAAGTCAGCGACGTGGTCTTCGGCGCTCCGGAGAACTCCGAGCTGCTGCACCAGGCGCTGGTGTACCACCGCGCGAACCAGCGGCAGGGCTCCAGCAACACCCTGACGCGCGGACAGGTGAACGGCACCGGCCGCAAACCTTTCTCGCAGAAGGGCACCGGCCGGGCACGGCAGGGCTCCTGGAAGTCGCCGCACCACCGCGGAGGCGGTGTGGCCTTCGGGCCGACGCCCCGTTCGTACCGGCAACGGATGCCGAAACAGATGCGCCGGCAGGCGATCCGGACGGCGCTGTCGGGCAAGGTGGCCGCAGAGCGGCTGTTCGTTGTCGACGGGCTGGACTCGATAGAGCAGAAGACGAAGGCGATGGCAGGAGTGCTCTCTGCCTTCGAGGTGAAGGGCTCAGCGCTGGTGGTGCTGGGAGCGGAATCGCAGACCGGAGTCGCGGTGCGGAACATCCCCCGCGTGAAGGCCATCCGCGCCGACCTGGTGAACGTGTTGGACCTGCTTCGCTACGACGCAGTGCTCATGAGCCCCGACGCGGCCCGTCGCACGGACGAGATATGGTCGGACACCCGTCGGGTGCGGACGCAGGAGGCGGTGGCCTGATGCATATCTTCCAGGTGCTCAAGCGTCCGTTGATCACGGAGAAGTCAA
Organism: Dehalococcoidia bacterium; assembly: GCA_965220655.1. Classification (GTDB taxonomy): domain Bacteria; phylum Chloroflexota; class Dehalococcoidia; order Lucifugimonadales; family Australimonadaceae; genus Bin16. The sequence goes on from CBDCQO010000012.1 coordinate 182,959, forward strand.
CCCTGCTGCAAGAGCAGAACAAGTACGTCTTCGAAGTGATGCCATCTGCGAACAAGGTGCAGGTGCGCGAGGCGGTGCAGCGGGCCTTCGAGGTCAAGGTTACGAACGTGAACATGGTGCACACCGCGGGAGAGAACCGACGCCTGCGCAATGGGCGGTGGCTTCGGACTCCGGCGACGAAGAAGGCGATCGTTACCGTCGCTCCAGGCGACACGATCCAGTTGTTCGAGGGAGCGTAACGATGCCGTTGAAGCGATTGAACCCCACCAGCCCCGGCGTCCGCGCCGCGGTACGCCCCGACTTCTCGGAGGTGACGCGACGGTCGCCACACAAGCCACTGACGAAGGGTCTCCACAAGAGCGGAGGCAGGAACGTCCGCGGCAAGATGACCGTCCGGCACCGCGGAGGCGGCGCGAAACGGGCATGGCGCGACATCGACTTCAAGCGCAACAAGCCCGGCGTCCCCTGCAAGGTGGAGTCCATCGAGTACGACCCGAACCGCTCCGCGCGTATCGCGCTGTTGCTGTACGCGGACGGAGCGCGGCGCTACATCCTCGCCCCCGGCGGTGTGAAGGTGGGCGATTCCCTGGTGTCCGGCCCGGACGCAGAGATACGCGTGGGAAACGCGATGCCCCTGCGGAACATCCCGACGGGCACGATGGTGCACAACATCGAGTTGCAGCCAGGCAAGGGCGGCCAGATGTGCCGGGGCGCCGGCACCGGCGCGCAACTGCTTGCCCGTGACGATGAGACGGCCCTGTTGCGGCTGCCCTCCGGCCAGATTCGGCGTGTCCCGAGCACGTGTCAGGCCACGATAGGCCAGGTGGGCAATGCGGAACACAAGAACGCGTCGCTGGGGAAGGCCGGGCGGAACCGGCACCTCGGCAAGCGCCCGCACACGCGCGGTACCGCGATGAACCCGAGCGATCACCCCCACGGCGGCGGCGAGGGCCGCGCAGGCATCGGGATGACGCACCCGAAGACCCCGTGGGGCAAGCCCGCGCTGGGTCCGAAGACGCGCCGTCGTATGCACACGGACGTGTTCATCGTTCGTGACAGGAGGAAGCGGTAAGCCATGTCGCGCTCAGTGAAGAAGGGGCCGTACGTGCACCCGAAACTCGCGAAGAAGGTCACCCGCGCCCAGAACTCGGGCACGAAGGTGGTCATCACGACGTGGTCGCGCGCTTCGACCATCATGCCGGACATGCTTGGCATGACGATCGCGGTGCATGACGGGCGTCGGCACATCCCGGTGTTCATCACGGAGAACATGGTGGGGCACAAGCTGGGCGAGTTCGCTCCAACCCGGACGTTCCGCGGCCATATCTCCAAGTCAGAGCGTCAGTCTTCGGTGAGGCGGTAGGCGATGCCGGTCCGAGCAACAGGCAGGCAGGTCGGGATATCACCCAAGCGGGTGCGTCCACTGCTGCGCGCGCTGCAGGGGCGGCCCGTGCAGGCCGCGCTCAACGAGCTGCGGTTCCAGCCGGGGCCTACCGCGGAGGAAGTGCTGTCGCTGTTGAAGTCGGCGGCAGCGAATGCCGAGAACAACGAACAGATGGACCCGACGAGGCTGGTAGTGGTGTCTGCCTACGCTAACCAGGCGGTAAAGATACGCCGGTTCCGCGCACGGTCGCGAGGCCGCGTGAGCCGCATCGCCCGGCAGGCGAGCCACATCACGATCGTCGTGGACGAACAGGGAGACTGAGCGCGTGGGACACAAGACACATCCCATCGGTTTCCGCCTTGGCGTGATCAAGGGCTGGCAGTCGCGCTGGTTCGCGGGTACGGGCAAGCAGTACTCCGAGCAGGTCGTGGAGGACTGGCGCATCCGCGAAGTGATCCGCAAGCAGTATGCCGAGGCCGGCATCTCACGGGTGGAGATCGAGCGGAGCACGCAGGACATCACGATCAACGTGCACACTGCGCGTCCCGGCATCGTTATCGGCCGGGGCGGTCAGCGCGTGGACGAGCTGCGGAAGCTCGTGGAAGGCGCCGCAGGCGGGAAGCGGGTCCGGCTCAACGTGCTGGAGATACGCCAGCCGGAGCTGGACGCGTATCTCGTCGCGAGGAACGTGGCGGACCAACTGGAACGCCGTGTGATGTACCGCCGCGCGACGCGTCAGGCGGTGATGCGCTCCATGCAGGCCGGGGCCCGCGGGATCAAGGTGATGGTATCCGGACGCCTGGGCGGCGCAGAGATCGCCCGGCGCGAGAAGGTGATGGATGGCCGCGTACCGCTGCACACGCTGCGCGCCGACATCGATTACGGGCTGGCTGAAGCGAATACGACGATGGGCCGCATCGGCGTGAAGGTATGGATATACCGGGGCGACGTGCTCAAGGAGCCTGAACGCGCCCAGCCTGCTGCGCCCGAGGTCCCGGCGGAGATCGTCGCCGCGGCCCAGGAGGCGCTCGCTGCGCAGGCCTCGGGCACCGCGACGGCCGTCGCTGAACCTGAGGCAGCTCCGGTTGCCGTGGAAGAGAGCGAGCCTGAGGCGGTGGAGGAGCAGGTAGTAGAGGAGACTCCTGAGGCGGCCCCGGAAAGCGCCGTCGAGGACGCAGAGAACGAGGGAGAAGCAGATGCTTCAACCGAAGAGAACTAAGTTCCGGAAGCAGCATCGCGGCCGCATGCGCGGCATGGCGGTGCGGGGCAGTTCCGTGCGCTTCGGCGATTTCGGCCTGAAGACGCTGGACGCGGGCTGGATAACCGCGCGCCAGATCGAGGCAGGTCGCCGCGCCATCACGCGTCACCTCCGCCGTGGCGGAAAGGTGTGGATCAGGGTGTTCCCGGCCAAACCCATCACGCGCAAGCCGGCCGAGACCCGGCAGGGCGGCGGCAAGGGCCCGGTGGACGCCTGGGTCGCTCTGGTGAAGCCGGGGCGGGTGATGTACGAGGTCGGCGGGGTGCCCGCAGAGCTCGCGAAGGAAGCGCTTGCGCGCGCAGCGCAGAAGATGCCGGTGCAAACCAGGATGGTAAGCAGGGAGGAACCGCTGGTTACCAGTTAGCGGTGAGATAGAGCATGAGAGCCAAGATAGAAACGGTACGGGCGCTGTCCGACGAACGCCTCAAGGAAGAGGAGTTCAGCACGCGCCTGGAACTGATGAACCTGCGCTTCAAGGTGGCGACGCGTCAACTCTCGGACCCGTCGGAGTTGCGGGACGCGAAGCGCCGCCTTGCGCACATCCTGACCGTGGCCCGGGAACGCGAACTCATGGGAGGCGCGCTATGAACGAGAGAGCTGCCCTCCGTAAGAGCCGCGTTGGCCGTGTGGTCAGCGACGTGATGGACAAGACGGTGGTAGTTGTCGTGGAGCGCCGCGTGCACCATCCCATCTACCACAAGTCCGTGCGGCACGTGAAGAAGTTCAAGGCGCACGACGAGCGCAACGAGTTCAAGGTCGGGGACGTGGTCCGCCTGATGGAGACGAGGCCTCTCTCCCGCACCAAGCGCTGGCGCGTTGCGGAACTGCTCCACCGGGAAGAGGTCGCAGAGGCACGCTCGGTGGAGGTAGCTGCGGAGGTCGAGGAGGAGCTGGAGGCGACAGCGGTTGACGACGCGGCTGCGGAAGTAGAGGAAGCCGACGCCAGCGATGAGGCCGTTGTCGCGGAAGTAGAGGACGAAGCTGCCGTTGCAGAGACCGAGGAAGCGGAAGAGGCGGACGCTGAAGAAGAAGCTGCCGTTGCAGAGGTAGAGGAATCGCAGGAGGAGCCTGCCGAGGAAACGGTAGAAGAGACGGACGTTGAAGAAGAGGCCGCCGTTGGAGAGGTAGAGGAACCGCAAGAGGAACCTGCCGAGGAAACGGCGGAAGAGACGGACGCTGAAGAAGAGGCTGCCGTTGCAGAGGTAGAGGAATCGCAAGAAGAACCTGCTGAGGAAACGGCGGAAGAGACGGACGCTGAAGACGCGGTCGTGGCTGAGGTTGAAGAACCGGCCGATGAGTCGGCGTCGGATGCAGCAGAGCCGGAGGCCGCCGAAGAAGCGGATGCTGAAGGGACGAGCGAGGAGAAGACGTCGTGATTCAACCGCAGACGCGCTTGAACGTCGCCGACAACTCCGGCGCGAAAGAGATCATGTGCTTCAACATCCCCGGCGGGACGCGCAGGCGTTACGCCAGGGTCGGCGACATCATCGTGGCATCGGTCAAGCACGCGCAGCCGAACAGCGCCGTGAAGAAGGGCGAGGTGGTGCGCGCCGTTGTGGTCCGAACGAGCGCCGTGACCAAGCGTCCGGACGGCTCCACCATACGATTCGACGACAACGCGGCAGTCATCCTGGCGCAGTCGGAGATGCCGCGCGGTACGCGTATCTTCGGGCCTGTGGCCCGGGAGCTGCGGGAACGCAACTTCATGCGCATCGTTTCGCTCGCTCCGGAGGTGCTGTGATGACGGCGCGGTTGCAGCGGGACGACGAGGTGATGGTGATAGCAGGCCGTGACAAGGGCAAGCGCGGCAAGATACAGCGCGTCCTGCCGGACAACGGGAAGGTGCTTGTAGACGGCGTGAACATCGTCAAGCGGCATCAGCGCGCCGGCGTGGGTGGCGCCCGGCAGGCAGGCATCATCGACAAGGAGATGCCCATCCATGCGTCGAAGCTCATGCCGGTCTGTCCTGCGTGCAACCAGCCCACGCGCATCGCTATCAAGGTGCTCGAGGACGGCAGGAAGTCGCGCATGTGTAAGAAATGCGAGGGGATGTTCAGTTGACGACAGACGCTGAAAACAGCGCAGCGGAGCAGGACCCAGCCGCAGCGGAAGAGAAGCCGAAGCGGGCCACACGGACGCGCCGGAGCGCAAGCGGAGAGTCTGCACCGCAGCCGCGCACGCGTCGACGGACCGCCGCCGCGGCTGCCGAAGAAGCAGCGCCTGCTGCTGAGGTTGCTGTCGCTGAGCCGGAGACGGAAGCGCCCGCGACGGGCAGGACCACGCGGAGGCGTTCTGCTCCGAAGCGGACGAAGCCGGTTGTCGAACAGCGCCCGCTGCCCAGGCTCATGGGCCGCTATCGCGAAGAGATCCGTGCGCAGCTGATCAACGAGTTCGGCTACTCCAGCGCGATGCAGGCGCCGGAAGTGAAGAAGGTAGTGCTCAACGTGGGGCTCGGCGAAGGCTTGACGAACACCCGCGCCCTGGAGACGACGCCCGGACACGTGGCGGCGATCACCGGCCAGAAGCCCGTGATCACGAAGGCCCGCAGATCGGTCGCGGGCTTCAAGGTGCGGGAAGGGCAGGCCATCGGCGTGATGGTCACGTTGCGTGGCAGGCGGATGTACGAGTTCCTGGACCGGATGATCTCGACGGCGCTGCCGCGTATCAGGGACTTCCGCGGTGTACCGCGGGACTCCTTCGATGGCCGGGGCAACTACGCACTGGGTTTCCGGGAGCAGATCGTGTTCCCTGAGATCGATTACGGGAGCGTGGACCGCGTCCGGGGATTCCAGGTGGTCATCACGACGAGTGCGCGCACGGACGCGGAGGGTTTCCGTCTACTGGAGTTGATGGGAATGCCGTTCGCACGAGTGCAGACGAACTAGGAGGCGGAGGGCCTTGGCGAAGAAGAGCAAACTGGCGAAGTGGAGGCGGGCAGCCCCTTACAAAGTGCGGGCGATGAACCGCTGTAACCGGTGCGGCAGGCCGCGTGCGTACATCCGGTTCGCCGGCCTGTGCCGCGTCTGCTTCCGGCAGATGGCGCTGACGGGTCAGCTGCCCGGAGTGCGGAAGGCCAGTTGGTAAGAGGCGCGCTATGACAATGACCGATCCCATAGCAGACATGCTCACGCGCATCAGGAACGCGCTGCTGGTCCGCCATCCCGACGTCGACGTGCCGTCCTCCAAGGTGAAGGTCTCCATCGCGGAGATACTGAAGAGCGAGGGCTACATCTCCGACTTCAGCATCTCCAGGCAGAAAACGCAGAATTGGCTGCGGTTGCAGTTGCACTACAGAGCGAACCAGGAGCCGGGGATAACCGGACTGAAGCGGGTCAGCAAGCCTGGCCTGCGTATCCACGTGCAGAAGAAGGACGTGCCGCGCGCCTTCGGTGGCGTCGGCATCTCCATCGTCTCTACGTCCCAGGGGATCATGACCGGACGCGATGCGTACCGCCGGGGTATCGGCGGGGAGCTCATGGCGTACGTCTGGTAGGAGCACGGAAGTGTCACGAGTCGGGAAGAAGCCCATACCGATACCCAGCGGCGTCTCCGTGGAGGTTGCCGATGGAGAGATCGTCGTCAAGGGACAGCGCGGAGAGTTGCGGCACGCCGTGAACCCGGGCATCTCGGTGCAGGAAGAGGACGGCACTCTCGTGGTGCGCCGTGCGTCGGACGACCGTGAGCAGCGGGCATTGCACGGACTGACGCGTGCTCTGCTGGCCAATATGGTCACCGGCGTGAGCGAGGGTTTCACGCGGACGATGGAGCTGGTGGGCTACCGGGTGCAGGCCCAGGGCGATGCGGTCAACATGCAACTGGGATTCAGTCATCCCGTGGTTATCGAGCCCATGGACGGTGTGGTGTTTGAGGTGGAGGGGGTCAACCGTATCCACGTGCGAGGGATAGACAAGCAGATCGTGGGGGAACAGGCGGCGCGCCTTCGGCGTTTGAGGCCCCCGGACGCATACAAGGGCAAGGGAGTGCGGTACATGGGCGAGCAGGTCCGCCTGAAGCCCGGTAAGTCCGCCGCGAAGAGGTCTTAGCGAGATGGCGAAGATCAAGACGAACCGCGCTGCGCGGGTAGTGAGGCACCTCAGGTTGCGGCGGCACCTGTCGGGTACGACTGTACGCCCGAGGTTGAACGTGTATCGGAGCGCGCGATTCACGTACGCACAGGTGATAGACGACACAGCGGGGCACACCATAGCGGCGGCGAGTTCGCGCGAACTTCCGAAGGACGCGTTCGGCAAGACGGATGCGGCCAAAGAGGTCGGTCGCCTGGTCGCCGGCCGTGCGAAGGCGAAGGGCGTTCAGACAGTCGTGTTCGACCGCGGTGGCTACCAATACCACGGACGCGTGAAGGCGCTGGCGGACGGCGCACGGGAAGAAGGGCTGGAGTTCTAACCCATGGTAATGACCGAGCGTTCAAGCGAAGAGCAGAGCGACCTGCAAGAGAAGGTCGTCCACATCCGCAGGGTAGCCAAGGTTGTGAAGGGCGGACGCAACCTCACGTTCAACGCCGTCGTCGTTGTAGGCGACGGCCAGGGCCAGGTCGGGGTCGGCTTCGGTAAGGGCAAGGCCGTCCCGGATGCCATCCGCAAGGGAGCGACGATTGCGCGGAAAGACATGACGCCGATCACGCTGAACGGTTCGACGATCCCATACTCCGTAACGACGAAGTTCCGCGCGTCCAAGGTGCTGCTGCGGCCTGCACAGCCAGGCGCCGGGATCAAGGCCGGAGGCGCTGTCCGTGCGGTCATGGAGGCGCTGGGTGTGAAGGACGTCGTCGCGAAGGCGCTTGGCAGCCGGAACCCCATCAACGTCGTGCAGGCTACCATCCAGGGGCTTCGCCACATGGAAGCGCTCTCCCCAAGCGAGGACGAGCATGCACGGAAGGCAGTCCTTCCTGCTGCGCCTGACCGGCGCACTCCGTTGCGCCGGGAGGCGAGTTCCCGCCGCGATCGAGACAGGGGCGACCGTGAGCGCCGTGACTCTGCACCGCGCCCGGCCCAGGTTTAGGAGCGTTACCGATGGCGAAACTGCGTATCAAGTGGGTGCGGAGCGGCATAGGTTACGAACAGAGCCAGCGCCGCACGATCAAGGCGCTGGGGCTACGGCGCCTCCAGCACGAGGTCGTGCGGGAGGACAGTCCCACGATCCGGGGGATGGTGCACAAGGTGCGTCATCTGGTGTCGGTGAGTGCAGGAGAGGAAGGCTAAGCGATGCAGGCGCACACGATCCGGTCTGCTCATGCCCGCCCGAAGCGCAAACGTGTCGGCCGGGGCGACGGCTCCGGCAAGGGCACGTACTCAGGGCGTGGGATGAAGGGACAGAAGGCCCGCTCCGGCGGCGGCGTCCGCCCCGGCTTCGAGGGCGGTCAGAACCCGCAGATCAAGGGTCTGCCGATGCTGCGCGGCTTCAAGAACCCGTTCCGCGTGGAGTACCAGGTGGTGAACGTTGGCAGGCTGGCCTCGCTGCCTGATGAGGTGAGCGGTATCACGCCATCGGTGCTGAAGGCGAACGGGATGGTCAGGCACGCGGACAGACCGGTGAAGTTGCTGGGCGGCGGCGAGATAGAGCGTGCTTTCACGGTTTCGGGAGTGAAGGTTACGGCGTCCGCCAGGGCCAGGATCGAGGCGGCTGGCGGCTCAGTGGAGGCGTAAGCGGTGCGAGCCGGGCAGACCGCCCGTGAGCAGCCGGGCCGACCGGCGCTCATCCAGGCGATGATCGATGCGTTCAGGACGCCGGACCTGCGGAGCCGGATCCTGTTCGTGCTCGCAATGCTCGTGATCTTCCGCCTGCTGGCCCACGTGCCGGTGCCGGGTGTCGAGCGTTCGGCCCTGGGCAACCTCTTCCAGAGCAACCCGCTCGTACCCCTGTTCGACCTGTTCAGTGGCGGCGGACTGCGGAACATGAGCATAGCGGCGCTGGGCGTGTTCCCGTATATCACATCGTCCATCGTGATCCAGGTGCTGACGCCGGTCCTGCCACAACTGCAGGCGCTGGCGAGGGAGGGCGACAGCGGGCGACAGCGGATAAACCAGATCACGCACTGGATCACGGTACCGATCGCCTTCTTCTCCGGCTACGGACAACTGTTGCTGTTCTCCCGTGCGGGCGTATTCACGCACCCCATCGGCTTTGTCGGCCCCGGCTCCTTCGAAACGCTGACTATCGTCATCAGCTTCGTGGGTGGGACGATGTTGCTGGTCTGGATGGGCGAACTGATCACCGAACGCGGCGTCGGCAACGGCATCTCGCTCATCATCTTCGCGGGCATCGTGTCAGGCTTGCCCGGGTTGTTATCCCAGGGATTCCTCGCGCGCGACAACACCGTAGGGTTGCTCTCGCTCGCCGCCGCAGGGCTGGTGCTCGTCTTCTTCATCGTTGTGTTCAACGAGGCGCAGCGGCGCATCCCCGTGCAGTATGGCCGGAGCGTATTCCGGGGCGGCCGGATGTATCGACAAACAGGCGCGACACATCTGCCGTTACGCGTGAACTCGGCGGGCATGATCCCGCTGATCTTCGCGTTCGCCATCATGGTGCTGCCGGGCACGGTTGCGGGCTTCATCTACAACCCGTCCAGCTCCGGTTTCCTGTCGAGCGTCGCGGGGTTCATCGTGCGCACGTTCGCCTACACGTCGCTCTGGTACTGGGTGGCGATCTTCATACTGGTAGTGATCTTCACGTTCTTCTATACGCTCGTGGTCTTCCAGCAACAACAACTGGCGGAAAACCTGCAGAAGAACGGTGGGTTCGTGCCGGGCATCCGACCCGGCGTACCGACGCAGCAGTACCTGAACCGCGTCATCGTGCGCATCACGTGGGGCGGCGCGCTCTTCCTCGGTACGGTGGCGGTGCTGCCGTTCTTCTTCACGCGGGTTACAGGGGTCGAGGCGCTGACGCTCAGCAGCACGAGCCTGCTCATCATGGTGTCCGTCGCGCTCGACTTCATGCGCCAGTTGGAAGCTCAACTGCTCATGCGCAACTACGAGGGGTTCCTCCGATGAGCGCGCGCGTTGTGCTGTTGGGTCCGCCCGGCGCCGGGAAAGGCACGCAGGCGGCGCTCATCGCCGAAGGCGGGGCTGGCGCGCACATCGCGTCCGGCGACCTGTTCCGCAAGCACCTGGGCGAAGGAACCGAACTCGGAGCGCTCGCGAAGACGTACATGGACAAGGGCGAACTGGTGCCTGACGACGTCACGATCCGGATGGTGCTCGAGCGCATGGAAGAGCCGGACGCACGGGACGGCTACGTGCTGGACGGCTTCCCCCGGACGTTGGAGCAGGCAAAGGCGCTGGACGAGGCCCTGGATGGCCAGGGACGTGAGATAGCGGCAGCGCTGCTGATAGAGGTAGAAACGGAAGAGCTCGTGCGCCGGCTGGCCGGACGGTGGATATGCCGGAGCTGCCAGGCGCCGTACCACGAGGCGTTCTCCCCGCCGCAGACTGTGGGGAGTTGCGACTCCTGCGATGGCGAGTTGTACCAGCGTGACGATGACAAACCGGAGGTGGTGCGGGCGCGGCTGGAGACGTACGAGCGGCAAACTGCGCCGCTGGTGGGTTACTACGAGTCACAAGGGAAGCTGGCGCGGGTGAACGGCCAGCAGAGTGTGGAACAGGTAACGACAGACCTGGAGGCAGCCTTTGGCGCATGAGGCAGCGCTTTGCGTTGTCTGCGTGCGGCACGTACAATAGGCGTTTGCGGATGATGACACAGACGAAATCGGTGCTGCGGGACCTGGGCGTCAGGAGCGGGCGCGGCGGCATCACGGTCAAGAGCTCGAAGGAGTTGGACCGGATGCTGGAGGCTGGGCGCGTTACCGGCGAGGTTCTGCGTGTGCTGCGCGAGTCGATAGCCCCCGGAATGACGACGCGGGAGATGGACGCTATCGCGGAGCGCGAGATACGGGCCCGCGGGGCGATTCCCGCGTTCAAGGGCTACCGCGGCTTTCCCGCTACGCTGTGCATCTCGCTCAACGAGGAGATCGTCCATGGCATACCCGGCGAGCGCCGCATCCAGGTCGGCGACGTCGTGGGGATGGACCTCGGGGCGATCGTCGACGGGCTGTACGGTGACTCTGCGGTAACCGTAGCGGTCGGCGACGTGAGCGAAGGCATCCGCGCACAGATGGAGACGGGAAACGCAGCATTGTTCGCAGGCATCGCACAGGCGCGTGCGGGCAACCGCGTTGGCGACGTTTCCCACGCCGTGGAGCAGGAGATACTGCGGCACGGTCAGTATGGCATCGTCAGGGAGTACGTTGGGCATGGCATCGGCACCCAGTTGCACGAAGAGCCGTCCGTTCCCAACTTCGGCCCCGGCGGGCATGGGCCACTGCTGCGTCCGGGGATGGCCATCGCCATCGAGCCGATGGTGAACTTCGGAGGTGACGGCACGACTGTGCTGGACGACGACTGGACAGTGGTTACCGTGGACGGGTCGGTGTCCGTCCATTACGAGCACACGGTGATCATCACCGAGGGTGCTCCCCTCATTACAACGAAGGTGGACCAGTAGGGAGAAGACGTAAGCCACATGGCAAAGAAAGAGTCCATAGAGGTCGAGGCCACGGTGATGGAGGCTCTGCCGAACGCAACCTTCCGCGCGGAGCTTGCGAACGGCCACGAGGTGCTGGCACACGTGTCAGGCAAGATGCGGATGCACTTCATCCGCGTTCTTCCCGGAGACCGCGTGCTGGTGGAACTGTCACCGTACGACCTGACCCGTGGACGGATCACCTATCGGTTCAAGTAGAAGGAGCAGGGACGACGTGAAGGTATCAGCATCGGTCAAGCCGCGGTGTGACAAGTGCCGTCAGATACGGCGTGGCCGCACGCTGCGGATCATCTGCTCCAACCCGCGGCACAACCAGAAGCAGGGGTGAGGCTATGGCACGCGTAGCAGGGGTAGACATACCGGACAACAAGCGCGTGGAGATAGCGCTCAGGCGCATCCATGGCATCGGACCGACGGCTGCAACGCGCATCGCGTTGCAGGCTGGTATCGCCGGCAACCCGAAGGTCCGTGAGGTGCCGGACGACCAGATGGCCCGCGTCAGGGAGATCATCGACCACGAGTACACCGTGGAAGGTGACCTCAAGCGGGAGGTGAGCGACAACATACGCCGGTTGCAGGACATCGGCGCCTACCGGGGGCTGCGGCACCGCCGCGGGCTGCCGGTGCACGGTCAGCGGACGAAGACGAACGCACGCACGAAGCGGAGCGGCCGCAGGACGGTCGCCGGCAAGCGGCGTGTGATGAAGAAGTAGGACGGGCGGAGGATCATCTTGGCCAGGGCCAACAGAACAAGGACACGGCGCCGGGAGCGGAAGTTCGTTCCACGGGGCAAGGTGTTCATCACGGCGACGTTCAACAACACGATAGTTTCGCTCACCGATCCGGAAGGCAACGTTGTGGCCTGGGGATCCGGCGGTGGCGTTGGATTCAAGGGAGCGCGGAAGAGTACGGCCTTCGCCGCACAGCGCGTTTCCGAGACTGCTGCGCGCAAGGCCATGGAGTTCGGTCTGCGCCAGGTCGAAGTGTACGTACGAGGTCCCGGTGCAGGGCGCGAATCAGCGATCCGTGCACTGCAGGGTGCAGGTCTGACCGTCACGAGCATCCGCGACGTTACGCCGGTTCCGCATAACGGCTGCCGTCCTCCGAAACGGCGGCGGGTCTAAGAGGCAAAGATGGCAAGATACACGGGCCCCGTGTGCCGGCAGTGCCGGCGCGCAGGAGAGAAACTGTTCCTGAAGGGCGAGCGCTGCTTCACTCCCAAGTGCGGGGTGGAGAAGCGCCGCAAGACGCCCGGCGACCAGCAGCCGCGCCGCCGCCGTGCGTCGGACTGGGCGATACAACTGCGCGAAAAGCAGAAGGCACGCCAGTCTTACGGCGTGTTGGAGCGCCAGTTCCGCCGCTACTTCAGCGACGCGCTCCGGATGCAGGGCGCAACAGGTGAGAACCTGATGCAACTGCTGGAGCGCCGGCTGGATAACGTGATCTACCGCATCGGCTTTGCGGACTCCCGGGCCCAAGCCCGGCAGCGCGTGCTGCACGGACACTTCACCGTGAACGGTCGGAAGGTGAACATCCCCTCCTACCGCGTCCGACCGGGCGAGATGATCGCCTGGAAGCAGTCCAGTAAGGACGCGCAGTTCGGGCAGGACGCAGTCCGCTCGGTCGGTCAGCGGCCGCTCCCGGAGTGGATCGAGTTCGACCGGAGCGAGATGACCGCGATGATCACGCGGAACCCGGAGCCCTCAGACATAGACAGCAAGATCGAAACCCGAATGGTCGTGGAGTTCTACTCGCGCTAACGGGCTGGCTTGGTTCGCCCGGTTCCTCCGAGGAGGACCGGGGTGCATGAAGGATGGAACAAGAGATGTTGGACTACGGCTACGACGAGCCTCGCGACTCCAGTTTCGACCTCGCGCCTGTGCCCAAACCTACGGTGAGGATGACGGAATCCGGTGAGAACTACGGGACGTTCGTCATCGAGCCGCTGCCGCGCGGGTTCGGCGTCACTTTGGGGAACCCCCTGCGGCGCGTGCTGCTGAGCTCGATCAACGGCTCGGCTATCAGCTCCGTCAAGATCGAGGGTGTTGAGCACGAATACTCTACGGTCCCCTATGTGAAGGAGGACGTGGTAGACATCCTGCTCAACGTCAAGTCCATCAACCTGCGCGCACACACCAGCAGACCCGGAAAGCTTCGCCTGCGCGTTGAAGGGCCGGGTGAAGTGAAAGCGGGAGACATCATCATGTCTCCGGATTTCGAGATCGTGAACCCTGAGTTCCACATCGCCACGCTGGACGGGCCGAACTCGAAGCTCGAGATGGACCTGAACGTGGAAACCGGCAAGGGCTACGAACCGGCGGCATCAGGCGACGGACGCCCCATCGGAGAGTTGCCCGTCGACGCCATCTACACCCCGGTGCGCAAGGTGAACTACACGGTGGAGCGCACCCGCGTCGGGCAGCACACGGACTACGAGCGACTGAACGTCGAAGTCTGGACGAACGGAGCAGTCTCTCCCGCCGAGGCGATGCGCCAGGCAGGGCAAGAGTTGGTCGAGCACTTCTTCCGCTTCTCAACCGTCTCAGAGTCGCAGTCGCAAGACGGCGACCGGATGATGTGGGCGGCGGCGATCCCCTCCTCGCAGTACAACATGCCGGTTGAGAACCTGAACCTCACCATGCGGACACTCAACTGCCTGAAGCGCGCCGCGATCCACAAGGTGGGCGAGGTGCTGGAGAGGGACCGAGACGAGTTGCTGCGCATCCGGAACTTCGGCGAGAAGTCGCTCGATGAACTGGACGAGCGGCTGCGTGAGATTGGCATCACCCACCCCGGCTTGTGGACACAGGAGAGCGCGCCAGACCCGCTCCCCGTAGCCGCCGCCTCAGAGCAGGCGACAGAGGGAGAGGAGGAGTAAGGCGATGCGACATCGGGTAGCAGGCCGCAAACTGGGCCGTCGCAGCGAACACCGCGAGGCGTTGATGAACAACCTCGTCTCGCAGTTGCTGCGCCACGAGCGCGTGACCACGACCGAGGCCAAGGCTCGCGAAGTGCGCGCCCTGGCCGAAAAGGTGATCAGCAAAGGGAGAGACGCTACGCTGCACAACCGGCGCCAGGCGCTTTCGGTGGTGCCGGACAAGTACGCCGTCGAGCGGTTGTTCAATGAGATAGGCCCGCGGTACGCGGACCGGCCCGGCGGGTACACACGGATGGTAAAGCTCATGCCGCGCAAGGGCGACGCCGCCCCGATGGCGTTGCTGGAGTTGGTGTAGAGGAGGACCGTGACGAGACGGATCGCGCTCGTCATCGAATACGATGGGACGGGGTACGCCGGTTTTCAACGCCAGGCGAATGCCCCTTCGATACAGGAGGAACTCGAAAACGCAATAGAGTCGCTCACGACGGTCAGGGCCACGGTTCGAGGCGCAGGTCGCACCGACGCCGGGGTTCACGCCTTGGCGCAGGTGGGGGTGTTCGATACACAGAGTACGTTGCCCACCGAACGTGTGGTGGCCGGGCTGAACCATTACCTGGGGGAGCAGATAGCGGTACGCGCGGCGTACGACGTCCCCCTGTCATTCGACCCCAGAAGGCATGCCAGGGCGAGGGTGTACCGATACCGGATGCTGGAAGGCGGCAGACCGTCTCCGTTGCGCCGTGGTGTCACACACCGGGTGGCGCGCCAGTTGGATACTGAGGCGATGTGCCTGGCAGTGGCAAGCCTCGTCGGGGAGCACGATTTCCGGGCCTTCAGTGGGCCGCAACCCGCAGGCAAGTCGTTCGTCAGGCGGATGACGCGGGCAACGGTGTTCCGGTATGGCGATGAGGTGGTCGTGGAATTGGAGGCGAATGCCTTTCTCCCGCAGCAGGTGCGGCGGACAGCAGGAGCACTGGTGGACGTGGGGCTTGGCAGGCTGGCAGTGAGCGAGTTCGAGCAGATGATCGAGAGCGGAGCGCAGGGCGCGGCGGAGACGGTTCTCCCCGCACGCGGCCTGACACTACAGGAAGTGAGATACGCGGGATTCCCGCCTGAGAACGATGCAACTACAACGCACGACGAAACATACGAAACCGGCAGCCCGTAAGGAGAAGTGGCACGTGGTGGACGCGGAAGGCGAGCGGCTGGGCCGCCTCGCCACGAAGGTCGCCGGTCTGCTGCAGGGCAAACACCGCCCGGACTACAGCCGCCATCAGCTGTCGGACGACTTCGTTATCGTGGTCAATGCCGCGAAGGTCGGGGTCTCCGGCAACAAGATGTCCCAGAAGCTCTACTACCGCCACTCCGGCTACCTGGGCGGCATGCGCACGCGCACGCTGGAAGAGATGCTGACGCGCTTCCCCGAGCGGGTGATCGAACTCGCGGTGAAGGGGATGCTGCCTCGGAACCGGCTTGGCCGCCGGATGCTCCGGCGGCTGAAGGTCTACACAGCCGCCACGCACCCGCACGAGGCACAGATCCGTATAGGCATGGGCAAGGCGAAGCAGGCCCCTGCCGCCCCTGCGCCGGCACCGGCGCGCCGCAGGCGCCGTGCCGTACGCGAGGAGACCGCGGCAGAGGAAGAGGCTCCTCAGGCCGTTGTCGAGGCAGAAGCGGTCGAGGAGGCCGCCCCGGCGGAAGAACCCGAAACAGCAGTCGTCGAGGCTGAGGAGACTGCTGCAGACGAGTCGCCGGAAGGCGAACCCGAGACAGAAGAAGCCGCTGAAGGCGAACAGGACGACGAAAGCGAGACCAAATGACGACGCAGGAGAGCTACTACTACGGGACGGGGAAGCGGAAATCTGCCATCGCTCGCGTGCGTCTCTACCCGGGCGGCACGGGCACAGTGATCGTGAACGGCAAGCCGCTCGAAGAAGCGCTGCCGTGGATAGACTGGCAGAAGCGTGCGATGCAACCGTTCTCGACGATCTCTGCGGCAGCTGACCGGTTCAACGTCGTTGCGAAGATCGAGGGTGGCGGCGTCTCCGCATGGGCGGACGCGCTGCGCCACGGCATCGCCCGCGCGCTGCTCCTCGCGGACCCCAACCTCAAGAAGGAGCTGCGCAGCCACGGCTACCTGACGCGCGACGCGCGCATCAAGGAGAGCAAGAAGTACGGCCTCAAGCGCGCCCGCCGTGCGCCTCAGTACACCAAGCGCTAGACGCTCTACTCTGACAACGGTTACAAGCAGAGAGCCCGCTCATCGAGCGGGCTCTCTTTACGCTCCCGCGAGACCGCGTAGTTCCCGGAGCATCTCGGCGACGCGTTGGGGGCTGTCGCCCTCCGCATAGATCCGGAGGAGCGGCTCGGTGCCGGAGGGGCGTATCAGCCCCCAGAAGCCATCCTCCAACACGTACCGCACGCCGTCCATGGTGTCAGTTCCCGTGACCCGCAGCCCCGCGATTGACGCCGGTGGGCTTGCAGCAAGCGCTTGCGTGTCTGGTTTCGGGTCGTCGGGAGCGAGGCCAACGTCGAGACGGTCGTAGGCGTGTTCGCCGACCTTCTCGAAGAGCAGTTTCACGAGTTCGGAAGCCCGCCTCCCGGTCCTGGCCATCAACTCCACGAAGAGGAGGCCGCTGAAGATGCCGTCCCGCTCGGGGATGTTGCCCTGGAAGGCGTAGCCGCCGCTTTCCTCGCCGGCCGCGACCGCCTCCTCCGTAATCATCGCAGGCCCGACGAACTTGAAACCGACGGGTGTCACATGGACGGGCACATCGTACAGCGTGGCGAGTTTGTCGATCATCGCGCTCTGCGTAAGGGAGCGGATGATGGGCCCGCGCAGGCCCTTGCCGTCCAGCTGGTGAAGGCAGAGCACCGAGAAGGTGGACAGCGTGTCAATGAAGGCGCCGTTCTCATCGAGCACACCCAGGCGGTCGGCGTCGCCGTCGTTCGCGAGAACGACGTCGAAACGGCCTGCACGCGCGGCCTCGATGCTCGGGCCGAGGTTGGGCTCGATCGGTTCGGGCTGGCGCATCCCGGGGAACGCAGGGTTCCGCTCAGCGCGCATCTCCTCCACGTTCGCGCCAACGCCGTCGAGCGCGGCGCTGATGTAGCCCGCTCCTGCGCCGTGCATGGCGTCCACGCCGATACGCAGACCTGCCGCTCCGATCGCTTGCATGTCTATGACGGTCGCCAGGTTCGCAAGGTAGGGAGCCGCCATCTCGACGGTCTGGGCCTTCGGGGCGTCCCGTCCGGGCGCGTCCACGCCTCCGGAAGCTTGGAGCGCGTCTATGTGGCGCTCGATCTTCCCGACGATCTCAGGCGGCGCACTGCCCGCGTAGTCTGGCTTGTACTTGAAGCCGTTCCACAGGCCGGAGTTATGGCTGGCTGTGATGATGACACCGCCGCCCGCCTGCCGGTGGAGGATGTTGTAGCTGACGACCGGTGTAGGGGAAACGTTATCAGAGAGGTAGGCAGGAACGCCGCTCGCGGCGATGACGGCAGCAGCCTCTGCCGCGAATTCCGGCGAACCGAAGCGGGTGTCGTAACCGACGACGGCGCCGCGCTCGCCCAGCCCCTCGTCCTTGAGGTACGCGGCAACGGCAGCGGCGCAGATGCGCACGTTCTCGAACGTGTAGTCCCGGGCAATGAGGGCCCGCCAGCCGTCGGTACCGAACCGGATGAGCGGGTCGTTGCTCACCGGGCGGCTCCCGGCTTCGCGTCAGCCCGCAGGGCCTCCGCCTTGTCCGTACGCTCCCATGGCAGGTCGACGTCCATGCGCCCGAAGTGGCCATAGGAGGCGGTCTGAGCGTAGATGGGCCTCCTGAGCTCGAGGTCCCGGATGATGGCGCGTGGGCGCAGGTCGAAGTGCTTCTTCACCAGTTCGGTGATGAGCGCGGTGTCAACCTTGTTCGTGCCGAACGTCTCGACTGCGAGGCTGGTGGGCTCCGCGACGCCGATGGCGTAGGAGACCTGCACTTCGCAGCGGTCTGCGAGACCGGCCGCGACGACGTTCTTCGCGACCCATCGGGCGGCATACGTTGCCGAGCGGTCCACCTTTGTGGGGTCCTTGCCGGAGAACGCCCCGCCGCCGTGGCGCGCGACGCCTCCGTAGGTGTCGACGATGATCTTGCGTCCGGTGAGGCCGGAGTCGCCGTGCGGGCCGCCGACGACGAAACGCCCCGACGGGTTCACGTAGATGCGGGTGTCGTCGTCCATGAGGTCTGCGGGGACTTCCGCACCGATCACGTGCTCGCGTACGTCCCGCTCTATCTCTTCATTGGTCACATCGGCGCTGTGCTGTGTGCTGACGACGATGGCGGCGATGCGCTTCGGTTTGCCGTGGGCGTACTCCACGGTGACCTGTGACTTGCCATCCGGCTTCAGGTAGGGGATGACGCCCTCCCGCCGGGCGATGGAGAGGCGTCGGGTGAGCTTGTGGGCGAGTGAGATGGTGAGCGGCATGAATTCGGCGGTCTCGCTGCAGGCAAAGCCGACCATCATGCCCTGGTCACCCGCGCCGAGGTTCAGTTCGTCGGTCGCGCCGTCCTTGCCGCGCTCTTCGAGCGCCGTGTCCACTCCGGCCTTGATGTCAGGCGACTGCTCGTGCAGCCGGACGATGACCTCGCAGGTCTTGTAGTCGATGCCGATCTCCTGGTCGTCGTAGCCGATGCGCCTGACGGTGTCGCGGACGATGGCTTCGTAGTCGACCTTGGCAGTCGTGGTGATCTCGCCGACCACCATGACGATGTTCGTGCCGGTGGCCGTTTCACAGGCGACGCGGGCCATCGGGTCCTGCGCATAGATAGCGTCGAGGATGGCGTCGGATACCTGATCGCACAGCTTGTCGGGATGTCCCTCAGTAACCGATTCCGAGGTCAGCAGGTAAGAGGGCGAGGTCTCGAACGTCGTTCCGGTCTGTGTCATTCCGTGGGTCCTCCGAACTCCAGAGTTACTTGCTTGCGAGCTATGTGCCCGCTTCCCATCCTGCGAGATAGGCCGCCTGCTCATCCGAAAGCGTGTCCATGTTGAGGCCCATCGCCTCCAGTTTGAGCGACGCGACCTGTTGGTCGAGCTCCAAGGGGACGTCGTAGACGTCTATGGGGAGGTTGGGGGCGTTCTTCGCCATGTATTCGGCGCTGAGCGCCTGGTTGGCGAAGCTCATGTCCATGACCGCGGAGGGGTGTCCTTCTGCGGCGGAGAGGTTGACCAGCCTGCCCTCTGCGAGCAGATTGATCTTGCGTCCGTCGGCCATCACGTACTGGTGCACCATGGGGCGCACTTCCTTCTTCTCGACGGCGGCATCCTCCAGTGCGTCGATGTTGATCTCCACGTTGAAGTGGCCGCTGTTGGCGATAACGGCCTCGTCCTTCATCACCTGGAAGTGCTGCGCGTCGATGGCGTGCTTGCCGCCGGTTACCGTGACGAAGACGTCTCCTGCACGGGCGGCGTCGTCCATGCGCATCAGTTGGTGGCCGTCCATCGTCGCTTCGAGTGCCCGGACGGGGTCGATCTCGGTAACGATGACCTGTGCGCCCATGCCCCTGGCGCGCATGGCGATGCCTCGCCCGCACCAGCCGTAGCCCGCGACGACCACGTTCTTCCCCGCGAAGAGCAGGTTCGTGGCGCGCGTTATGCCGTCCAACGTGCTCTGGCCGGTGCCGTAGCGGTTGTCGAACATGTGCTTGGTGTCGGCCTGATTGACAGCGATGATGGGGTAGCGGAGTTTTCCGGCCTTCGCCATGCTGCGCAGGCGGATAACGCCGGTAGTGGTCTCCTCCATCCCCCCGATGACGCCGTCGAGGAGCGCCTGCCGTTGAGTGTGGAGCATGGCCACGAGGTCAGCGCCGTCGTCCATCGTCATGTGCGGCTTCGCGTCCACGACGGAGGCTATGTGCTGGTAGTAAGTGTCGTTGTCCTCACCCTTGATGGAGTAGGTGGGTATGTCGTAGGCGACGGCGAGCGCGGCTGCGATGGGGTCCTGCGTGGAGAGGGGGTTGCTCGCGCAGAGGCGCACGTCCGCGCCTCCGGCCTGCAGGGCGAGGGCGAGGTTGGCGGTTTCAGAGGTTACGTGCAGGCAGGCTGCGAGAGTGAGCCCCTCCAGAGGCTTCTCCCTGGCGAAGCGCTCCCTTATCAGGCGTATCACGGGCATCTCCCGCGCCGCCCATTCAACGAGGCGGACTCCCTCGTCCGCCAGCGACGGGTCTTTGACGTCTCCGAGTTTTCCTTCCGGTTGCAAGAATCTCTCCCTTCCTAGTCGCCGTAGTCGGTAGGCAGGTCTGCCGCGATCCAGTTCGGCGTGCCAGCCTCGATGTTGTAGAGGCGCTCGGACTCGAAGCCGAGCGCTGCGGCCATCTCCGCCGCCAGCCCGCTGCGTACGCCCGCGGCGCAGATGAAGAGGAGGTCGGCGTCCCTGGGGAGCTTCGCCTCCGCCTCTCCGAGGAAGTCGTCCACGGGGATGTGCAATGCGCCGGAGACGTGTCCCGTGACCCATTCGTCGGGGCGGCGCACGTCTACGACGAGCGCGCCTTCCTGTTGCATCTCGTGGGCCTCCTCGACGGATATCCGCCGGTAAGGCTCGCCCGGTTCCTGTCGTCCTCGTGCCATGTCGTCAGCTCCTCACTGGTTAGTGTACCGGGAGACGATGGGGCCGAGTCGCTCCAGGGTCTCCTGCGGGGCATGTCCGATGGGCGTGACTATCGCGGTGCGCAAGGCATCCCCACACCCGCATCTACGCTCGCCCCCAAGCCGGGGGATGAGGCGGCTCAACGTCTCCCGTGACGCCGTAACGTTCCTCTGCAGGTTCTGTATCACCACCTCAACAGTTACGCTTGCGTACTCGTCGTGCCACACATCGTAGTCGGTCGCACATGCGAGCGTTGCGTAACACATCTCAGCCTCGCGAGCCAGCTTTGCCTCAGGCAACGCCGTCATGCCGATGATGCTCGCGCCCCAGGAGCGGTAGAGAGCGGACTCTGCCCGGGTGGAGAAGGCGGGGCCTTCCATCACCACCAGCGTTCCACCCCGGTGCACGGTCGCCGAGGCGTCTTCCTCGACGGCGTCCGCCAGCTGAGCGCTCAGGTCGGGGCAGAACGGGTCAGCGAAGGAGATGTGCGCTATAAGACCATCGCCGAAGAAGGTGTTCTCGCGCAACCTCGTGCGGTCGATCAGCTGGTCTGGCACGACCATGTGCAGCGGCGCTATCTGCTCCTGCAGACTGCCCACGGCGCTCACGGAGACCACACGCTCGACACCCAACTGCTTGAATGCGTGGATGTTGGCATGGGAGTTCAGTTCCGTGGGAGATATGCGATGGCCTGCGCCGTGCCGTGGAAGGAACGCAGCCGCAACACCTCCCATCTCACCTATGGTGATAGCGCCGCTGGGGTCTCCGTAAGGCGTGGAGAGCGTTACTTCCTGCACGCTGTCCATGCTGATGTCGTACAGGCCGGTGCCACCAATGATGCCGATGGTTGCGCGTGGCAGGTCAGTCATGCCACCCCCGTGACCTCCGGTTGAGCGACGAGTGCATTCAGCCCCGCTTCGTACGGCGGACGCAACACTCCGTGTTCCGTGATGATCGCGGCGATGAGCCCGGCGGAGGTGACGTCGAAAACAGGGTTCCACACCTCCACACCTTCTGCCGCGATGCGCTGCCCCGCCAGCGATGTGATCTCCACGGCAGGGCGCTCCTCTACCGGGATGTCTGCTCCGCTCTTCACGTTCAGGTCTACCGTAGAGAAGGGCGCGGCGACGTAGAAGGGGATACCGTTCGCAGCCGCCAGAGCAGCCAGGCTGTACGTTCCGATCTTGTTCGCTGTATCGCCGTTCGCGGCGATACAGTCAGCGCCGGTCACGACAGCCGAGACGCGACCGGACGCCATGAGCGCGCCGGCGGCGGAGTCCACGAGAAGCGTCGCCGGTATGCCGAGCCGGGCGAATTCCCATGCGGTGAGACGTGCGCCTTGCAGCCAGGGACGGGTCTCGGTGTGAAAGACGCGTACCCGCTTGCCGGACTCCCATGCCGCGCGGATGACACCGAGCGCGGTGCCGTACCCGGCTGTTGCGAGCGCGCCGGTGTTGCAGTGGGTGAGTACGCCGCCGGAGTCCGGCATGAGCGTCGCGCCATTACGTCCGATCGACCTGTTGGACTCGACGTCCTGCTCTCGCATGGCGTGTGCGAGAGCGAGGATGCGTGCGGCAGCCTCTTCAGGCGTACTGCACGTATGCGCGGCGTCCTGGCATCGCTGCACGGCCCAGCCAAGGTTGACGGCGGTGGGGCGCGCGGCGGTTATCCGCGCGGCTTGAGCGTCCAACTCACCGAGAAACGCAGGCATGGTGGGGGCTTCGATGCTGCGCGCGGCAATGGCCATGGCGTAGGCCGCAGCGATGCCGATGGCGGGCGCCCCCCGCACACGCATGCTGCGTATGGCCTCGACGGCGCCGGTCATGTCGCGGACGGTCACCCATTCTTCGCTCGTGGGGAGCATCGTCTGGTCGAGCAGGAGGAGTTGTCCGTCCTGCCAGACGATGGGTTGAAGTTCCTCGGTGATGGTGGGTAGGTCGCTCACAGGATCTGTCCACGGGCGCACTGAACAATGCTATGGGCGCAGAGGCGGAGTGTCAAAGGCGCGGAGCGTGCCAGCCCTCTGCGCCGGCCGACCGCTTGGGCCCGGACATGCTGCGAGCCGCCCTCAGGACGGCCCGCAGCGATGAATCGTCTGGCCGGGTCAGGGACTACTGACCGAACCCGCTCCCGCCTGCGGGCGGCGTCATCTCGAGCCCGCATGTCTCGGCGGCTGCCATCAGTTCACCCAGCGCTGCCAGGTCCGGCTCTCCCCCGAAGAACAGGGCGAGCAGGTCCTCGAGGCTCCCCAACTGCTCCTCCATGCACCGCATGACGGAAGGAGGAGGCATCTGTTCGCCGACCTCTCCCGCGAAGCGAGCGGCCTCCTCATCGCTCATGCAGAGCTGTATCTGGATGGCTGTGCTGAAGAGTTCCGTAGGGTCTTCAGGCGGGTCACCGATGCCGAGCACGCCGGGGTTCTCCATGGCGAGGTCGCTGATGCAGCTGCGCGTCTCCGCGCTCAGCCCTCCGGCCGCCGCAGACATCATGGCGATGCTGATGCCTATGGCGTTCTCCGGTGCGAGACATTCGAACGGAAGAGCATCCATGGCTCCCGGGGGAGCACTCGACAGAGGGAGGCCCATAACAGCATCCAACGTGGCTTCGCCGACGGCGTCACGCAGGCAGGAGACCTCGCTCTCGGAGAGCACAGCCATGAGGTCGCCCACGGTGGTGCTCTCGGTGATGACGAGGTCTTCAATGGAACCTGCATCCGGCTTGGGCATCATGGCGTCCGGGGTTGGTTCCGGCGCGGGCGTAGGAGTCGGCGTTGGCGGGACCGGCGTTGGAGTTGCCGTCGCCGTCGGTGTCGGCGTTGGCCGGGGGGTCGCGGTTGGCGTTGGGGTCGGGTCGCTGCAAGCGGCGGCGAACGCTGCGAGCATGAGAAGGATGAGCGTGACGGCCGCGGCGCTGCGGAAGCCGGTGCGGAGAGAAGTGGACAGGTTCGTGAGCATTGGGAACACCCTCGCTGTGTCGATTTCGGTTGCCGGGGGTATCGCCTCCGCACCGCCCTACAATTGTAGATGGCTGAGAAGCATTCATTCAATACAAGGAATCCGCGCCTTTGACCTCGATGTATGAAGGGATGAGGACAGCTTGCCCGCGTGGATCGAACCGCTCCATGAGGGGCCAGGCTCCTTGGACTATCATTCCAGGCGTTGGCATCAGGGTGTGCGCAGTGCAACTCACGAACCTGACACTCACGAACTTCCGCTCCTACCGGCAGCTTGACCTTGCGCTGGGGCCGGGGCTCACCGTTATCAGCGGCGAGAATGGGCAGGGCAAGAGCAACCTGCTGGAAGCGGTATACCTGCTTGCCATCGGCAAGTCGTACCGCGCGGTGACGGAGCGCGACCTCGTCTCGTGGCAGGCGGCGGAAGCCGGGGGGTATACGATCGTGGCGGCAGTGCTTGACGGGCCGCGGGGCGCACTCGAATTGCGCGTCGGCCTCGACTGCAGAGAGGGCAACAGCACCGCCAAGCAGGTCCGAGTGAACGGCACGCCGAAGCGGACATCCGACCTCGTGGGGCTGATGGGCGCCGTGCTCTTCGCCGCCGAGGACATCGAACTGGTGTCCGGCCCTCCGAGCGGGCGCAGGCGCTACCTCGACGTGTTGCTCGCGCAGGTGTCGCGCCGGTACGTGCAGACGCTTTCACGGTACCAACGGGTGCTGGCGCAGCGCAACACGTTGTTGCGCGCGATGCGCGAAGGGCGGGCCAGGGACGAAGAGCTCACATTCTGGGACGATGCGCTGGTGAAGGAAGGCGCCGGCGTGCTGAGTGAACGCTGGTCGTCCATGGCAACGCTGGCTACGTTCACCGCGTCCGCGTTTGAGCGCTTGTCGTCGCAGGACGTGCTGTCGATAGCGTACGTGGGGACGGCTGCGGAACCCGAAGACGAGGATGGGGAGCGTGCGCTGAGGGAAGCACTGCGTGCATCGCGCGACCAGGAACGCGCGCGCGGCATGACGGTCGTCGGCCCGCATCGTGACGATCTGCGGCTGATGTTGAACGGCGTGGAAGCGACGCGACATGCCTCGCGAGGGCAGGCCCGGCTGGCCGCGCTGGCGATGCGGCTGGGCGAGGCGCGTCTGCTGGCTGAGCGCAGGGGCGACCAGCCGCTGCTGCTGCTGGACGACGCGCTGTCCGAGTTGGACGAGCGCCGCAGGAAACTCGTGCTGGAAGAGGCGTGTTGCTATCCTCAGACCATCGTGACGACCGCTGACCCGCATGCGCTGCCCGACGTGTTCCTGCGCTCTGCCCGCCATCTGCGTGTTCAGGACGGGCAGATGATGACTGGTGAAGTTGCATGAGCGGGGCCGGGGTGCAGGCGCTCAGCGTTTCGGGTGTCCACAAGCGTTTCGGCAATGTGGAGGCCCTGCGCGGCGTCGACCTCTCGGTCGAGCAGGGTGAGATATTCGGCTTCCTCGGCCCGAACGGCGCGGGCAAGACCACGACCATCCGTGTCCTGACCGGGTTCATCCGTGCGGACCAGGGCGCCGCCAGGGTGCTGGGGATGGAGTCCTGGGGCGAGACGGTTGCCATCAAGGCGAAGCTTGGCTTCCTGCCGGACGTGGTGGCGTTCGCCAGCGGCTTCACGGGGCAGGACTTCCTGAACTACGTTGCAAGCCTGAGGGGCGTCAGAGGCAAACTCCCCCGCCAGACGGAGCTGCTGGAGCGCCTGGAACTCCCGGACTCTGCGCTCCGGCGGAAGGTGAAAGGGTACTCCTCGGGTATGGCGAAGAAGCTGGCGCTCGTGCAGGCGATGCAGCACGATCCCGACGTGCTGATCATGGACGAGCCGACCGAGGCGCTCGATCCCCTCATGCGGCAGGAGCTGTTCTCAATCATCAGGGAGGCGCGGGACAGAGGTGCGACAGTGTTCATGTCGTCCCACGTCTTGTCTGACGTGGAAGAGGTGTGTGAGCGGGTGGCGCTCATCCGCGACGGCCGCATCGTCGGGACGGGGTCGGTGGAAGCGCTGCGCGAAGGCAAGGCACGCACGATGGAAGTGGAGTTCCGGGAGCCGCCGTCAGGTGTGCTCGCCATTCCCGGCGTGGAAGTGTTGTCACAGGAAGGCACGAGGTGGGAGCTGGACATCTCCGGCGACATCAACGAGGTGCTGCGCGAGCTGGCGAAGCACGACGTAGCCGACATGACCTATGAGCGGTTGAGCCTGGAGGACCTGTTCATGGGCTTCTATGGCGAAGGCGGCGGCAGGGAGCTGGCGGATGCTTAGCGTATTTACATACACGCTCCGGTCGCACCGCATCGGGTTGCTCGCCGTGTCGGCGGGCTTGTTCCTGATGAGCCTGATCATCGTCTATACGTTCGATGCGTTCGGTGGACTGGATGCGCTTGCCGATATGTTCGAATCGTTGCCTGCGCCGATGGCCGCGATGTTCCGCGCGCAGGCGGGGTTCGGGACGACGATAACGAGCTACATCGCACTCGACTACCGGCATCCGGTCTACATCATCGCGGGACTCGCGTTCGTGTTGTCGGTATCGAGCGGCGCGGCGGCACGCGAGATCGAGCGCGGCACGGCGTTGATGCTGCTCGCATCGCCAATGGCGCGCTGGCGCTACCTGGCAGCGAAGATAGGCGTGCTGGTGATGGGGGCCGTGGTCATCGTAACGATGTCCTGGCTGGGTTCGATGGCAGGCACGGCGCTTACGGGCGTTGCCGGCGACGTGGAAGGCGGGACGCTGATGCTGGCCCAGCTGAACGAACTGGGCGTGCTCCTGGCGGCGGGCGGCATCGCGGTGCTGCTCTCCGCCGTGAGCTCGGACGGTGGTCGTACGGTATCTGTAGCCGCCGGGATACTGACGGTGATGTACTTCCTCGACTTCGTGGGGGCGATATGGGGCCCGGCGGAGCCATTGGCGCCCCTGTCGATCTTCTACTACTTCGATCCCCTGGCTATAGCAACGAACGGCACGACGCTGCTGCGCGACGTAGTGGTGCTGTTCGGCGTCGGACTCGCGGGGTTCGTTGCCGCGCTCGTGCTGTTCCAGCGGCGTGACATCACGCGCTAGCGGCGCAACTACAGTTCCGGATGCCGGTCGTGCCACTCCGACGCCTGTTCGTAGGCGTAGGCGGCGCGGAGGAGCGTGGGCTCGCTCAGGTGCGGGCCGAGCAGTTGCAGTCCGATGGGGAGGCCGTTCGCAAACCCGCACGGCACCGAGATGCCGGGGATACCCGCGATGTTCGCGGGTATGGTGCAGATGTCGTTTGCGTGCATGACGATGGGATCGACGATGCCGCCGATCTCGAATGCAGTGGTCGGAGAGGTGGGGAGCGCCAGGACGTCAACGCGCTGGAAGGCGTCATGGAACTCCCGGCGGATGAGCGTCCGCACCTGCTGGGCCTTCTTGTAGTAGGCATCGTAGTACCCGGCTGAGAGCGCGTACGCTCCCATCAGGATGCGTCGGCGCACCTCCGCGCCGAAGCCGTTGCGCCGCGTCGCGTCCAAAGCGGCCCACATGCCGTCCGCTTCCTGGTCGGAGTAGCCGTACTTCACGCCGTCGTACCGGGCGAGGTTCGCCGAACACTCGGACGGCGCGAGGATGTAGTAGACCGCAAGTGCTGCTCGCGACGTGGGCAGGGCGACCTCCTCGACGACTGCGCCCTGCGATTCGAGTACGGCGAGCGCGGCTTTCACTGACTCTGCGACCGTCGGGTCGATGCCGTCGCCGAGGTACTCCGGCACGACGCCGATGCGCAGCCCCTGCACGCCGTCTTCGAGTCCATCCGTGTAGTCCGGCGGCTCTGCGGGAATGCTGGTGGAATCCAGCGGGTCGGGCCCGGCGATGGCGTTGAGCACGACCGCAGCGTCCTCCACGGAACGCGTCAGGGGGCCGATCTGGTCGAGTGAGGATGCGAACGCGACGAGGCCATAGCGCGAAACGAGGCCGTAGGTTGGCTTGAGGCCGACGATGCCGCAGAGGGCGGCAGGCTGTCGGATGGAGCCGCCGGTGTCCGAGCCGAGCGAGTATGGCGCCAACCCCGCAGCGACTGCCGCCGCGGGCCCGCCGCTCGATCCGCCGGGCACACGGGAGGGGTCCCAGGGGTTGTGGACGGTCTTGAACGCCGAGGTCTCGTTGGAGGAGCCCATGGCGAACTCGTCCATGTTGCCCTTGCCGAGGAGTGCGCCCCCGGCCCTGGCGAGGCGGGTGGTCACGGTGGCGTCGTAGGGAGGAGTGTATCCCTCCAGCATGAGTGATGCGCAGGTCGTGGCTATGCCGCGCGTGGACAGGTTGTCCTTGAGTTGCAGAGGGATGCCGGTCAGCAGTCCTGCATCGCCCTGTGCGATACGGCGGTCAGCCTCGGCGGCTTGCGCCCGCGCGGTATCAGGCGTCACTGCCAGGTAAGCGCCGATGCCCGGATCCAGCTCGGCGATGCGCTCCAGGTGGGCCTCCGTGAGCTCCACAGAGGAGACTTCTCTCTCGGCCAGGGCGCGGGACATCCGGGTTACGGTCTGATAGTGCAGTTCGCTCATCGATCAGGATTCATCCATCACGGCTTGTACTCGGAAGAAGGAGCCTTCACGCCGTGGGGCGTTGGCGAGGACGTCCTCGCGCTCCAGCGGCGGGCGGGAGACGTCGTCGCGCATAACCGTGTGGACCTCCTCCACCGCATGACCTGTCGGCTCGATGCCGGAGGTATCTATGCGTTGCAGGACGCTCACTTCGTCGAGGAGCTTGGCCATCTCGGCGCGCAGCTGCTCGGCTTCTTCATCGGTGAGCCCGATGTGGCACAGCGCGGCGACCTGCCGCACTTGCTCGACGGAGAGTTCAGGTTCCGGTTGGTTGGTCATGGTCGGTGACGCACGCGGATGCGCGGCAGGCTGGGGACAGTGGATAAGTCTATCAGACACATCCGGTCCGGGCGGGCAGGGGGGCTCCTAACGTGCGCTTACGCGCAAGCCAATCTGCTTCCGGTGCCTCTGGGGCAGGATTAAACTGATTGCTCAGTCAGTGGAGGTTCGCCTGCCGAGAGGGACGCGCCGATGAAGATATCCCAGATCGCCAATTACAGCTTGCTCGCCGAGGGTGGCCTCCCCCCTCTTCAGGCGATGGTGTACGAAGAGTTGATGCGCCGCCCGGACGAGGTGTTCGAGTACCAGGGCGACGAACTGATCAGGACTTTCCCCCGTATGAAGCGCTCCGCGCTCAACTGGTCGCTGTGGTTACTGGCGAAGACGGGGCACATCGGCAAATTACGGGTCCGGGTGGATGGCAGGCTGACGACGGTCTATGGCGCTCACGAGGCGGTAGACGCGCTCAAAGAGCGTATGGGTATCGCCACTAACTAGGCGGACCTGCCGGGGCCCTCAAGAGCCGGCCGACTGGTTTGCGAGGTCGCGGAGCAGCCTGTAGGGGAATATCCCTGTGTCGTGCAGGTCGCTGAAGAGCAGGCCGATGGCGTAGCGGCCTATCTCCATGTACTCCTCTATCGTCACGTCCGACGGCACGTCGTCCACGCCTACGCGCCGCGTGTGCGTGATCTCGTCCACGCACTGGGCGCAGCCGCAGTGTCCCCGCAGGTAGCGGTGGGGGAGAAGGGTTTCGACTCCGTCTCTCCAGATGATGTGGAGTCCGTCCGGCGCGATATCTATCTGCCGGGGCTCGTACTGCTCTTCCGCCATGATCCTGTCTCGTTCTCCCTTCGCAGGGTCGGGAACTAGAGTTCCGCTTCCCTGCCGATGCCGCTCTCCAGCGCCTTGCGGTAGACGTGCATGCCGACGGTAACGTCCTCCATCGCCAGTCCCTGGGACTCGAAGAGGGTGATGGCCTCCGGCGACGGCCTGCCGACCACGCGCCCCGAAACCACGTCGCGCAGTTCCACGGCGTTCTCCCAGCGGAACGCCCGGCGCTCGGCGGCCCAGATCAACTCGCCGCACTCTATCTTCGCGTCCTCGAGGTCGTCCACGACGACGATGTCGCTGCGGCGTATCGTCGTCTCGTCTACCTCGCGGCGCATCCAGTGGTTGCTCCCCGCCGCGTTGACGTGGGTGCCCAGGGCGAGCGATTCGCCGTCGAACACCGGCTCGCGCGAGTTGGTGATGGCGCAGACGATAGCGGACCCGGCAACGGCGTCGTGCGCAGACTCGGCGGAACGCACGTCTATGCCGAGTTCGGCTGACATCCGGTGTGCGAACGCTTCTCGACGCTCCGGGTTGCGGCTATAGACGAGGGCTCGTTCGATCGGGCGGACCGCAGCGACGGCTGCAAGTTGCGTCCGCGCCTGGTAGCCGCTCCCGATGACGGCAACCGTGCCGGCGTCCGAGCGCGCCATGTAACGGGTAGCCACACCGCTCGCGGCGCCGGTGCGTATCTGTCCGAGCGCGTTGGCCGCGAGCATGGCAAGAGGAGAGCCATCCTCGGCGCTGAAGAGGAGCACGACCATACTGCTCGGCCCCTGTGTACCGGTAACGTAGGTCTTCAGTCCGGTTGCTCCGGCGTCGTTGGACATCCCGGCCATCACCTGTTGCGCGCCCCGCATGAGCGGCAGCCGGTACCGTGGCATATTGGACACCGACCCCCTCGCCCATTCGGCGAATGCGGCGTCCAGCACGTCCACGCACTCGTTCATGGGGAGCAGGTCCCGTACTTCCTGTTCGTTCAGCAGCAGCAAGCGTTAGTTCTCCTCTTTGCCGTCGTCCATATCCAGAGCAAGCTGTCCCGGAGCCTGAACGGGCCGTAGATTGCTGACGCCGACGCCGATGAGGCGAACGTTCGTCCTGGGTTCCCAGTTGGCGTCCAACAGATGCAGTGCATCCGCAAGTATCGCATCGGCGTGGGCTGTTGCGTTATCCCGGCTCGTGGAGCGGGTGAGCGTGGTGAAATCGGAAAGGCGGAGTTTGAGCGTAACGGTGCGGCCCACCAGGCCGTGACGCTCCAGCGAATGTGCTACCCGCTCCGCCATGCGCCGCAGTTCCTCCGCGAGTGATCCACGAGCGTTCACGTCTTCCGCGAAGGTCTCCTCCGCACTCACGGACTTCGTCTCCCTGTCCGTTTCCACGGGGGATGGGTCTTCCCCTTGTGCTCGACGCTTGAGTGCCGCGCCCCATGGCCCCAGTACGGTTACCAGCGCCTCTGGCGACGCGGCGGCGATCTGACCGAGTGTGTGGAACCCGTGCGCCTTCAGACGCTCCGTGGAGCGCGGGCCGATGCCGGGCAGGGAGCGCACGTCCAGGTCCGCGAGGAACGTCGATTCCGTTCCCGGCTCTACGACGACGAATCCTCCCGGTTTGCCCGTTTCACAGGCGACCTTCGCGACCATCTTGTTGCTCGCGATACCCACGGAACATGGGAGGCCGAGGTCAACACGTACCCGGCCCTGCATCCGGTGGGCGCGGCCGGCAGCCTCCTGCATGTCCTTCGATACGGGCGTAAGGTCGACGTAGGCCTCGTCTATGGACATCTGCTGGATGACGCCGGACTCCTGCTGAAGGATGTCCATCACTCGCCCGGAGTGTTCGCGGTAGAGGTGGAAGCGTGGCCGAAGGACAACCGCCTCCGGACAGAGCCGTACGGCGCGGGACATGGGCATGGCAGAGTGGCAGCCGTACTTCCGCGCTTCGTACGAGGCTGCCGCCACCACCCCTCGCGACGTGGGGCTGCCTCCGATGAGCAACGGCTTTCCGGCAAGGGACGGCTCTTCGAGCACCTCCACCGAGGCGTAGAAGGCGTCCAGGTCTACGAGGGCGATGTACCGCTGGTCATCCACGGCGCTCATGGTAGCCCTGGTGTCGCGTGCGTGGAAACGGTCGATTGTCGTAGGCACGCTGGATACGGGGCGTGCGAAATTGAAGGCCACCTCCCGCACGCGTGCAGGGAGGTGGCCTTCAATCGACTGTAGGACTGGGGTGTGTGCTGTCAGGCTACTTGCGTACCGCCCCTGCGAGATCTGCGCCTGCCGTGAAACCGACACGCTTGTGAGCGGGGACGTTGATGCGTTGTCCTGCCTGCGGACCGCGGATGGCTGTTACCTGCCGTTCCTTCACCTGCCGGGACTCGAAAGAGCCGAACCCGGTAAGGACGACACGATCTCCGGCTGCCACCGCTTCTGTGATGCTTTCGAGCACTGCATTGAGTGCGGCGTCTCCCGCGGCACGGGTTCCGTTAAGCTTGAGCGAGACTCTCAGCGCCAGGTCTCCCTTACGAATTGTTGCCACCCTTTCACACCTCCTCGCACTAAGGCTGGGGCGAGGCCTCAATGCTTCTGTGGTTCGGGGCAGTATAGCACGGGCGCAGCGTGCCGGACGGATACAGAGGCTCACTCAGGTAGTCGGCTCTCGGCCCCACCACGCGTGGAAGTGATGCAATGGCCCATGCCCCCCTCCGATGGGAGGAGCGCCCGCGATGGCTGCGGTGACGTACGCTTTCGCGTCGGACACCGCGCCCTCCACGGTGTTGCCGCGTGCGAGCCCGGCAGCGACTGCCGATGCGAACGTGCAACCTGTGCCGTGCGTGCTGGTCGTGGCGATGCGCTTCGCAGGGAACTCAGTGAACGCTGAACCGTCGTACAGCACGTCCACTGCGTCCTCGCCGAAATGGCCTCCCTTCACGACGACGTAGCGGCAGCCCATGGCGTGGATGGCGCGTCCAGCGTCCCGTGCCTGCTCCATCGTTTCAACCGGATGCCCACAGAGGGCGGCTGCTTCTCCTGCATTCGGCGTGGAGACCAGCGCCAGGGGGAGCAGTCGGGAAACCAGTGCGGTTACGGCATCCTCACGCAGCAGGCGGTCGCCGCCTTTTGCCACCATCACCGGGTCCACGACGAGTTGCTCCACGCCGTGATGCCGGAGCCGTTCGGCAACTGTCTCGATGATCGCTGCGCTGGAGAGCATCCCCGTCTTCACAGCGTCCATACCGATGTCAGTCGCCACGGCGTCTACCTGGGCGCTGATCACGTCCACCGGCAGTTCGTGGATAGCCGTGACGCCCAATGTGTTCTGCGCGGTGACGGCGGTCAGTGCGCTTGCCCCGTACACCTCGAATGCGGCGAACGTCTTGAGGTCGGCTTGTATGCCAGCGCCGCCTCCCGAGTCAGAACCTGCGATCGTCAGTGCGATGGGAGTACGCCCTTCGTTCATACTGGCCACGCCTCCTGGTTCCATGCCATCTCCCAGAAGAGGTACTCGTAGCGGGAGCTGGTGACGAACGTCTCTTCGATGCGGGCCAACTCGTCCTCGGGCAGCCCTTCAGCGATGCGGTCGAGCAGACCGCGGCACCACTCGGCCAGTTCGGCGAACTCGGCGGACGCGTACATGTCGATCCATGCGGCGTAGCGCGGGTCTTCCGGCCGTCCTCGTGCAGCGAGCCGCTGGCCGACCTCCGAGAACCCCCACATGCACGGCAGCAGCGCGCCGACGACCTCGGGGAAACTGCCCGTCGCAGCCGTCCGAACGAGGAAGTCCGTGTACGCGCGGCAGGTGGGTGACATCTCCTCGGTCTCCAGGTCTTCCTCGCTGATGCCGAACTCCGCCGCGTAAGAGCGGTGCATGGACATCTCCACGTTCAGCGTCTCGTTCGTGAGCTGTGCCAGCTTCGTCATCACCTCGAGGTTGGGGGCGCGCGCCGACGCTGTCGCGAGCATCCGGGCGTACTCGATCAGGAAGCGGTAGTCCTGCCGCACCCAGTGCCGGAAACGGGCGATGTCCAGGCTGCCGTCGCCGATGCCCCGGATGAACGGGTGCTCGTGCTGCGCCTCCCACACGTCCGCGGCTGCTGCCTTCAAACAGGAACTGAATGGTTCAGGCATGGCTCACGCTTCGCTCTCCAGCGGGCGTATCTCGTCGGCAAGCGTTTCCAGCTCGAACCCCGCACCACCGCGCTGCCTGGCTGCGGATACGAACAACACCGTAACTACCGACGAGGTGACGACGGCGAGGAGGAAGCTGGCCAGCAGGTTCCCGGACGCGAGGATGTGCCATACGCTCGTGAGTCCCTCCCACGTCCACCAGCCGGAAAGGTCCGGTTTGGGGAAGAAGAGAGCTCCCACGATTATGCCGAGTACCGCACCGGTGACAGCCCCCGTTCCACTCAGATGTCGGCTCCACATGCCGGCGAATACCGGCACCATCGCGCCGGCGCAGACCAGGTCCGCTATGAGAAAGAGGTAGAGCACGCTGTCGAACGCATAACCGACGATAGCGGCTGGGATGATGAGGAATGCGGTGATGAGCCGGGTGGAACGGAGCAGCCCCCGCCCGCCACGGATGCGTGAAAGGTCGGTCGTGAACACGCTCGCCATGCCGTTGAGGAGCGTGTCCATGCTGCTCATCACGAGCACGAGCGCAAGCGCGACCAGGACAACGAGCGCCCAACCGGGCAGCACCTCCAGGGCCAGCGAGAAGAGCGCGATGGAAGCGGGTTGGTCGTCGTTCACCAGCCCGCTGCTGACGGCCCACAGTCCGAAGAACCCGGCGGCGATGATCAGCGGGACGACGATGGCGCCTGCGCCAAGGAAGCCGCGCCAGATGTCGCCGTCTGTCCTTGCCGCGTATACGCGTTGCCAGAGCCCCTGGTGGAAGAGGTTCGCCGCGAGGATGGCGATCACGAGCGTGAGGCCGAACTCGATGCCGTGCAGCTGGGTGACGTCCAGCAGCGCCGCGTTCTCTTCCCGTACCGTATCGAAGGCTGCCGTCCAACCGCCGAAGTGGGCGAGCGTGGCGATGAGGACGGCGATGAGCAAGGGGATGATGATGGCGAACTGGATGTTGTCCGTGAAAATGGAGGCCCGGAGGCCACCGTAGACGGTGTAGGCCAGCGTTGCGACGCCGACGAGCACGAGTGTCAGCACCAGCGGCGCGTCGGCAACCTGCCCGACCGCCCGGGCGATAGCCCCCATCTCGGCGGCAAGGAAGGTGAACATATAGAGGACGATGATGAGGAGTGTAAGGAGATACATCGCGCGGCCGTACCGCTGCCAGACGAACTCGCTCAGGGAGTGGCCGTTCGGCGCCAGCCTGCGCATGCGTGGCCCGACAACGGTGAAGGCCACGATGGGCGCGGCCTGCCCGATGCCGTACCCGATGAGAGCGGCAACCCCTGCCCAGGTCGCCGCTTCGGCAGGGCTGAACAGGATCCACGCCCCGAGCAGGGATGCGGCCATGGTGGCCATCGCGGTCATGCCGCCGATGGAGCCGCGCGCAGAGACGAAGTCCTCGATGGTCTGCCGCCTCGCCCTCGTGTAGGTGATGCCCGCGGCGGACATGATGGCCATGGTGATGATCGCTGCGATGAGAGCCCAGGCCTCGGTAGACATCGCGTCTCCTCCTGCATAGCGAAGGGCCGCTCACTGGAGGAGCGGCCCCTTCGCGGCTTTCGCCGGTTGCATCGCTCTTCCTACGCTGGCATGACCCAGGTCAGGTTCGGAGGGTCGCCCAGTACGGGCCTCTCAGCCGGACGTGGCGCCCGGCTCCCCTGAACGTTCGCTATTCGATTGTGCGGCATGGTATAACCGCTTGGTCGGCTGGTCAAACGAGTACGGGCTAGGCGCGCATTCGCGGAAACTTGGATGAGAGGACGCTGTAAAAACTATGGCGGAGCGGCGATGATGTACTATAATGCCGTGCAAAGCCCAGACCGGGTTCCGGCCAGGCGAAGGATATGATATGCATTAGGTGTGTCCGGAGAGCGTCTTCCGGCCATGCCTTGATGCGTAAAGAGTCACCGGACTAACAGGAGGCGGGATGTTCACACGCCGAAAGCTCTCCATCAGCGTAGCCTTGATGCTGGCGCTGACCATGCTCATGACCCTCAGCGCGAGCGCGCAGGCGCCTGCCCTTGGCGGCACCGCCCACTTCCGCGACGCCAACGCGGCGAGCGACAGCCTGATTGTCGATTTCACCCGTGCGGCCGTGCTCTCCCACGGCTCATACTACGAAGGCTGGCTCATAGACGCCGACGACAACAAGGTCAGCACCGGCGAGCTTGGTCGTGGGCCGTTCCTCCAGAGTGAGTACGTCGACCCAGACGGCACCGACCTCCTCGCGGTCTACAGCACCTTCGTAATCACGGTGGAAGATCGGAATGATCCTGATTCCGCTCCTTCCGGCGTTATCGCTTACGGCGCGGCGACCCGTGGGGCCGTTCTCTCGCACGTAAGCGCTCTCGTGGGTGATGGCGGAGCGGCGACAGCGCTGCGCGATCAGGCTGCGCAGGTGCTGGCCTACGCTGAAGCGGAGAACGCCGACATGGTCGTGGGCATGCTGGACGGCGTCGTTGCTCAGGCACGTGAAGCGTCGTCAGTGGCCGCCGACCTCCTCTTCTCTTCCGCGAGCGGCGGTGACGAGAACGTCGAAGACGTCGCGAACGAGATCATCGACGCGTCGAACAACGTGATCAGGCTTGCGGGCGAGGTGCGGGACGCCGCGTCGCGCGCGTCCAGCGCGTCCGGCATCGAAGCCCAGCAGGAGACCAAGAACCTCCTCGCGTGGGCGACCCGGCTGTACTCCGGCACCGAGCAGGACGGCCAGGCGCTGGACCAATCTACTAGGAAGGCAGAGTCGCCCCACGGTGCGGTACACGTCTACGAGTTGTCTCAGGACCTCGGCGCGTTCCGCCCCAACGTAGGCGCTCCGCCTGCCACCGGCGACTCGCTCGTACCGATGGTTGCGCTGGCGGCCCTCGTACTGGGCGCTGCGTTCGCCCTCAGTGGCGGGCTGGTGGTCTTCCGCTCCCGTCGACGCGCGTTCGCCTGATCCGTCGGCACCGCGCTAGCGATACGATAGAAAGGCCCCGCTCAAGTGAGCGGGGCCTTCTCCTATACCAATGGTCCGCAGCGCCGGTTAGCTGAGTCCCAACGTCTCCTTCAGTTCCCGCCACTCGCGAGGAGACATCTCCAGCTCCGCCGGGTCTATCTCCTCGCCGGCAAGCATGCGCTTGACGGCTGACAGGCCCTCCGCGCTCAGGCGCGCCCCGCCAACCCGGTAGCGATGGAACGCGTTCGCCGTGAGCGGCACCCAGCGCTCCACGATGTCCAGGATCACGCGGGCGTACTCCTGTATCTCCCACTGCGCGTGGGCGTCGCCGCGGAGGGCGAGGAAGTGCAGCAGGTTGTGCAGGTCCGTCTTCCAATACCACTGCGTATATGTGCTCAACGGCAGACCGATGCGTGCCAGCTCGCGTGTCAACCCGTCGTTGAGCAATCTGTCGTATTGGTCGAACGACCGCTGGGCATCCTCCGTCATGGGCTTTTGGAATCGCTGCGCCTCAACCCGCGTGGCCTCGGCTCGCTGCGCCTCGGCTTTCGTGGATTTCCTTGTTGAGCGGGGCGGCGCAGCCTGCGGAACCGGGACGGAACCGAGGGCGAGTTGTTCTCCGGCGCTGGTCTGGCCCCGCCCCTGGTTGTTGGTGGCGGACTGGATTGCCAGCTGTTCGCCTTCAGGGATGTAGAACTCTCTGTCGAGCACGGAGTAGCGCGCCGAGTACTCGTTCACGTTCGCCATGCGGTGGCGTATCCACTGGCGCGCCACGAAGATGGGGAGCTTCACGTGCAGCTTGATCTCGCACATCTCGAACGGCGAGGTGTGGGCGTTGCGCATCAGGTAGTTGATGAGCCCCTGGTCGTCGCGTGTCCGCTTCGTCCCGCGCCCGTAGGAGACGCGCGCCGCCTGCACGATGGCGGCATCGTCGCCCATGTAGTCCACCACGCGCACGAAACCGTGGTCGAGCACGGGCAGGGGTTGATAGAGGACCTCCTCGATGGCGGGCACGGTGGCGCGGCGCGTCTCGTGCTGCTCCTCGCGGAGTGCGTCTATCTCGGCCTGTTGCTCGGGGGTGATGGACATCTCGTCTGGCGGTGCGCGTCGCGCGCTATCGGAATGTTACACGCAGCGCAGCTGGTGTGGGGCTCAGGGATAAGCGAACGGCCCGCGAGTCTGCGATTCGCGGGCCGTCGTCGCTGGGTGTTGCGTTGTGCGGCTACAGCATGCGCTGCATGATGCGGTCGGCCTGCTCCTCGGTCAGCCCTCCGGTGCGCTTGGCGACGGGGCCGTCGCGCAGCACGGGTTCCAGCTCAGTGAGCGATTCCTTCTCGCTCTCCAGGTGGTAGAACTTGCCGATGTAGATCTCGTCACCCCAGACCATCGCCTTCTCGCAGGCAGCGGCCCAGTCAGTGGCATCGTGGCCCTCGTCCTCCAGCTTCTTGATGCGTTCCTTGAAGAAGTTGTGGGTGTTGTCCAGGTTGAAGGTAACGCACGGGCTGAATATGTCGATAAGCGCGAACCCCTGGTGCTCGATGCCTCCCTTGATGAGCTCGGTCAGGTGCCTCACGTCGCCGGAGTAGCCTCGCGCAACGTAGGTCGCGCCGTTCATGATGGCGGAAGTGATGGGGTTGATGGGGTATTCCACGCTGCCGAACGGGGTGCTCTTGGTCTTCTGCCCCACCCTGCTGGTTGGGGAAACCTGACCGGTCGTGAGGCCGTAGATCTGGTTGTTCATCACCACGTAGGTGAGGTCCACGTTGCGGCGGGCGGTGTGGGTGAAGTGGTTGCCGCCGATGCCGTAGCCGTCGCCGTCGCCGCCGGTGGCGATGACGGTGAGTTCGTGGTTCGCCATCTTCACCCCCGTGGCGAACGCGAGTGAACGCCCGTGGAGCGTATGCGCCCCGTAGGTGTTGATGTAGCCCGGCAGGTTGGACGAACAGCCGATGCCGCTGACCGTCACGATCTCGTGCGGGCGCAGGCCAAGCTCGGCAGCTGCCCGCTGCAGGCTGTTCAACACGCCGAAGTCGCCGCAACCCGGGCACCAGTCGGGGTCGATCTTGCCCTTGAAGTCACGTGCTGTCAGTTGAATGGTGGTCATGGTGTCTTCTCCTTCGGTTAGACGACGACTTCTTGGTAGGGGACGAAGACGCCGCCTTCCCTGCCGAGCAGGTCTGCGACGCCGTCTGCTATGTGGTGAGGCGCGAACGGCTCGCCGTCGTACTTGCGGATGTGGCCGTAGGCGCTCAGCCCCGTCTCGCTTCGCATGTAGCGGGCGAACTGGCCGGAGTAGTTGTTCTCCACGATGATGAACTTGTTGGCGCTCGTGAGGGCTGCCGTAATCTCGTCCGCGTGCAGGGGGATGAGCCATTTGACCGCCAACTGGTTTGCGGTGATGCCGCGGTCTGCGAGCTGCTCGATAGCCTCCTGGATGACGCCCGCGGTGGAGCCCCAGCCAACGAGCGTTACCTCTGCGTTCGCGGGGCCCTCGATCTCTGGGGGCGCGATGAGGCTGGCCGCGGCCTCGAACTTCCGCGCGCGCTTCTCAACGGACGCCCGGCGGCGGTGCGGGTTCGTGAACTCGTCGGAGAGCAGCATCGAGTCTTCGTCGTGCTCGTCCGTTGCTACGGTGTGTACGTGCCCCTCGGTCCCCGGCACCGCTCGTGGGGAGACGCCGCTTGCCGTGTCCTTGTAGCGCATGTAGGCGTCTCCATTGGAGGTGCCTTCCGTGATGAGTTCGCCCCTGTCGATGTTGGGATGGAAGTCGATGTCCCTGGGATTGATGCTGTACCTGCCCTCGGAGATGAGCAGGTCGGACAGGATGATGCCGGGGCATTGCAGCTTGTCCGCCAGGTTGAACAACTCCGGCACGGTGTTGTAGGCGTCGAGGGCATCCTTCGGGCTGACGACGAACCGCTCGAAGTCACCTTGGCTTGCGCCGAGCGCCTGCCAGAGGTCGCCCTGCTCGGTCTTGGTGGGAACTCCCGTGGACGGCCCTGCCCGCTGCACGTTGATGAACACGCAGGGTATCTCCATCATCGCGGCAGCGCCTATCGCCTCGGTCATCAGGGCGAAGCCCCCGCCGGAGGTTGCGCACATCGCGCGGGCCCCGGTGTGGGCAGCGCCGACCACCATGTTCGCGACGCCGATCTCATCTTCCACCTGGCGCACCATGATGCCCAGGTTCCGGGCGTTCTGCGCCATCCAGTGGAGCACGCCTGTGGACGGGCTCATCGGGTAGGCCGCGTAGAACTTCACACCCGCCGCGGCGCCGCCCATCGCGAGCGCCTCGTTGCCGGACCAGACACCCAGCGGCTCGCCGCCTTCGGGCATCGGCATCGGGAACGGGGTGAAGTTCTCCTGCGCGTGCGTGTATCCCGCAAGAGCGACCCGCACGTTCTCGTTCACCACGTCCTCGCCCTTGCGGGCGAACTGCTGGGTGATGCTCGCTTCGAGCAGCCCGAAGTCGAGGCCGAGCAGGTGCATCATCGCGCCGAGGGCTACGGTGTTCTGGTTCAGTCCGGACCGCTGCGACCCGGTGAGGTCGTTCACCGGCAGCGGACAGAGCTGCACGCCGTCTGCGTAGTCGCCCGGAGAGATCGTGTCGCTGTTGTAGACCGCTGCTGCGCCGGAGCCGAGCAACCGCAGGTGCCGGTTCATCGTGTCCTGGTTCAGGGCCAGCAGCATGTCCAGCTTGTCGCCGTGGCTGCGCACTTCCCTGTCCGAGACGCGCACGGTGAGGAAGATATGCCCTCCTCGAATGATGGACTGGTACGCGTTGTAGGTGGACAGGTTCAACCCGCGCCGCACGACGATGCGGGCGAGCGTGTCGCCTGGCGTAGCGATACCCTGACCGGCCTCGCCTCCTATCGCCAGGGCGAAGTCGTAGTTCCCGTCGCTCATAGATCCCTCCACTCGGCCTGGGCCGTACTTCTATGTCGGTCTGCCGCCCGCCGCTCCGCTACACGGCGGCCAGCGCTGCTTCTTTCACTGCCTCGGACATGCTGGGATGAACGTTCACCAGCCTCCCGATCTCCACGTCCGTCCCGTCGAGCAGTCGGGCCATGCTCAGTTCGCCCAGCAACTCCGTTACTTCATGTCCTATCAGATGCGCGCCGAGCAACTCGCCCGTGGAGGAGTTGGCCACGATTTTAGCGAATCCCTCCCTGTGTCCGACGGCCAGCGCCTTCCCGTTCGCGAGGAATGGGAACTTGCCCACCTTTATCGGGTAGCCCTGCTCACGCGCCTCTGACTCTGTCAGCCCTATGCTCGCCACCTGCGGGTTGCAGTAGGTGGCGCGAGGCATGCCCGGGTAGTCTAACGCAGGAGGGTTCAATCCGCCGATGTCCTCCGCCGCATAGACGCCCTCGGCGTGCGCTACGTGAGCGAGGGGCAGGCGTCCGTTCACGTCCCCCACCGCGTAGACGTTCGCTCCGTTCACCCGCAGGCGATCGTCCACCCGGATGAACCCGCGCTCCAGGGTCCCTCCGACATTCTCAACGCCGAGCCCGTCCGTGTTCGGGGTTATGCCCGCCGCAACGAGAACGCGGTCCGCTTCGAGCTCGAGCGTCTCGTCCACTGCAGCGATGGTTACCCGCGCTGTGCCGTCCTCTACGGCAACGGCGGTGACTGAAGCACCGGTGAGGAGGCGTATCCCCTGGCTTCCCAGCGCGCGGGACAGCGCCTGCGATATCTCCTCGTCCTCTTTCGGCAGTATGCGCGGCAGGAACTCGACCAGCGTCACTTGAGCGCCGTAGACGTTGTAGAGGTAGGCGAACTCGATGCCGGTGGCCCCGCCGCCGACGATTACCACTCGGCCAGGGACTTGTTCGTCCACGATGATCTCTCGGTACGTCACCACCACTTCGCCGTCTGCGGTCAGGGGCGGGGGAAGAGCAGGCCGGGCTCCCGTTGCGATGATCATGTTCCGGCAGCCGATCCGTTCACCGTCCACGGAGACCTCGCGGGGCCCCGTGATGGTCGCGTTGCCTTCCACGTACGCAACCCCGTCGCGGCGGAAGAGCGAAGCGACGCCCTTGGTGAGACGCTCTACGACCTTCCGGCTGCGGGCGACGCCGACCGCGTAGTTCGCAGTGACGCCGCTCACCTCGATGCCGTACTCGGAGGCGTTGCGGACGGTGCTCAACACTTCTGCGTTGCGGAGGAGCGCCTTGGAAGGGATACAGCCCAGGTTCAGGCATATGCCCCCGAGGAACTCGCGTTCGATGCAGACGGTGCTCAATCCCAATTGGGCGGCTCGAATCGCAGCGGGATATCCACCCGGGCCTGAACCGATGACCGCAACGTCGTAGTCTGTCATAGACGAAATCTTTTGCTCGCGCCGGAATCGTTTCCCTTTGCATGGGCGTCGTGATGGGAGGGAAGGGGGTCGGGCGGGAGTCTCCGCAGTATATCGGTCTCGACGTACTGCGGGCAAATGGAAAGGCAGGTTTCGGTGGACGGATCGGCTCCAAACGCGCCAAGATATAGATAATTTTTATAGCTTGCGGCTTCAGTTATACGTTTGCTCTTTAGTTGGCGGATTCCGCAAACAACGGAAGGCGTGCTGTTCCAGGTACGGCAGGGACGACGGCAGCGACGCGCATTCCAACAGGCACGTTCCCGGGCACGACTTCGACGACTCCCATCATCCGCAGCCCGGCGTCCATGTCCACCACAACGATCGTGAGGGGATGCTGGTCAGCGCCGCTGAGCGGCTCCATGGAGCTGAACACGGTGCCGCCTGCTGCCGCAGTCTCCCAGCCGAGCGTGGGCGATCCACACCGCTCACATACCTCGGCGTCCGGCTCCTGCCATGCGCTGCAGATCCCGCAGCGGGGGAGTTTGAATCTTCCTTCTCCTATCGCAGCCCAGAATCGCTCGGCAGCGGGTTGTGCTCGCGTCCGCATGACGCGGATTCTAACCTGTCCCGCGTCATGCGGACGGCACGTGCACTAGGCTCCTGGAGCCCGGTAGGGCACCGTCTTGCCGAGCGCCTCGTCTACCGTCTCTGGTGAGACCAGCACAGTGATGCTCACGCTGAGTGCGCCCGCAGCGCCGATGTTCAGCGAAACGGCTGCGGCTGTGGCGTCGTCGGGGAGATCGGCCGTGATGTAGAGGTCGCTCTTCCCGAACGCGTAGTAGAACGATTCCACACTGCCGCCGGCCCCTTCGATGGTCTCAGTGAGGGCTGCCCTGCGCTTGGTGCCCCCCTCTTTGAGCAGACCGTTGATGCCCGCCTGCGTGTAGCTCGCTTGGAACAGGTACTTTCCCATACTTACTCCTCCATGGGTGATGACAGCATGGTTACCAGCCGTGGCGGAGATGGTCAAGGCGGCGATCGTTAAGGATGGGCGATACGTGCGGAATGGCACGCCTGATGCGACCCGGCGCCACGGCCCCCGGACTATAATGGAGGTATGGACGAGCAGGACGTACGACTCATGGAGGCCATCGCCAGTACCCGTGTTGTCAGGCCTCCCCAGCAGGGCCTCGCCACGTTCGGGTCGACGTCCGTCCGCTACTACTTGGTGACCGAGCCTTCGTATCGAGACCTCGACGCTCCTCAGGATGGGCATGAGGAATCGGTGGTGCGCGAGGGTGTCGTGCGTGCGGAGCGTCCGCGGGTGGTCACCCCGTATTACCTGCTGCGCCATGAAGGCTTCGGCGACAACGCCGACCGCTACCTGCAGCGCCTTGCCGAGGAAGTCGGGCCGGACCATCCCGGCCTGATGTACCACTACAAGAACGAGGGCGCAGAGACCGCTGTCGTCTCCGGCACGGTCGAAGAAGTGACGCGCAGGATCGTCGACCGGCTGGACAAGGAGCGCAAACCGCTGGAGGCCGTGATAACCGGCTCCGACGACCTGTGGGACCTCTCGCTGATGAAGTTCATCTACGAGTTCACGACCCGCTCGGCGCAGGCGAACGTCTCCGAGATGCGCGCGAATGGGTTGCTGCGGACTGAGGGTGGCGTCCCGATGGATGCCCGTCTGGGTATCGAACGGATGCTCGAAGAGGCACGGCGCGGCCAGCGAGAGCCGCGCGACGTTCACCGGGAGATTGAACGCTGGGGCCTGTTCGATGAATACCAGGACCGCTTCTTCGCTCTCTTCCGGTGAATGATGAGGCGACGATTCAACCCGATAGCAAGGGTCCGGGTTCCCCTCCGCCAGAAGGCTCAGACCCGTACAACGCGCCTCCCGGAGCGCCGCTTTCGCCCCGCGCGTTGGAGGTCCCGCCTCATCAATCCAAGGCTCACCCGGGGCGCGCGTGGCCGTATCCTGCTGCGCGTCTACTTCTTCCAAGTGGGGCTCGCTGCGGTATCGCTCATGCTGGCCCTCTGGGCGGCAGATCTCATCACCGGAGATAGTGTTGCCCGCGCTGTTCTCGTCGCCGCCATTGCCTCAACCGCGTTCATCCTCTTTATCGGCCCACGCAGCGTAACGGCGCACCCGCGCCACAGCATCGGCGGGCACGCGGTGGCTG
Organism: Dehalococcoidia bacterium; assembly: GCA_965220655.1. Taxonomy (GTDB): domain Bacteria; phylum Chloroflexota; class Dehalococcoidia; order Lucifugimonadales; family Australimonadaceae; genus Bin16. The sequence continues at coordinate 226,868 of CBDCQO010000012.1, forward strand.
TCGTCGCTGCCTCGATGGTCGACTTCTTCGCCGAGTATGTCACCGGGACGCAGTTCACCGGCGACTTCTCCCTCCTGTTCGGCTTCTACGCCGCCCTCGCTGTTGGCTTGGCGATGCTGCTGATGGCGTTGACCGATACGGAGCACGCACCTGCCGCGGGTACTGCCCTGGCCATCGTCGCGCACGGCTTGGACTGGGAGTTGGCGGTGTTCCTGATGACGATGGTACTGCTGCTTGCAGGCGTTCATGCCCTGCTCAAGGACCGCCTGCACGATTTCTTCTAGCGGTTGCGGAGGTCCCCCCGGAGTGGCGGCGTGAAATAGGCTGTTGGAGTGGAGAGGCGTCGACGCGCGTCGTCCCAGTCCGGCGGCGCATCGCTGATGAACTCCGCGTAGCAGGAGCCCGGTGCGGCGAACTCCGCAACGACGGCAGCAGCCTCTGCGTGTGGCGCAGAGTGCACGAAAGCGGTCATCGCCTCGCGGTCTTCCCATATCGTGTAGCTGTAGAACTCGCCCCGCCACCACTTCGCGCGGATGCCCCCGGCGTAGTACCCCGGAGCTTCGCACGCCTCATGGTAGACGCGCATAGAGAGCCGCATGAACGCCAGCGTCTGGCTGCAACGTCTGAGCCGCACGTACTCCACCACGTGGATACGCGGCTTGATCTCGTACTCTTCGAACGACTCAACCAGCGCCGTTCTCCCTCGCTACGATATGTGCACGCCGCCATTCACTTCCAGCAGCGCCCCTGTCACGTAGGTTGAGAGGTCTGAGCAGAGGAAGATGATCGGCCCGACCGCTTCCTCGACCGCCGCGGCGCGCTTCAGCGGTATCACTTCGAGCGCCCTGTTACGTGCCGCCTCCGGTATGCCTTGTGGCGCTCCGCGCACGAACTCGGTCAGCGACTCCATCGCGCGCGTCATCCGCGTGTCGATGAACCCGAATGCCATCGAGTTCGCCAGCACGTTGAACATCGCGCCCTCTATAGCCACCGTTCGCGTGAGCCCCGCGATGCCAGCCTTCGCCGCGGAGTAGTTCGCCTGGCCCAGGTTTCCGAATCCGGAGAGCGACGAGATGGTCACGATATGCCGAGCGGGCACGGCCTCGCCGCGCTCTTTCTCCTGGCGTGCGTGTTCCCGCATCACCTTGAACGAGTCGCGCACGACGCGGAACGTTCCGCCGAGGTGCACGTCGACGATGGCATTGAACTGTTCGTCCGTCATCCGGTGGATCATCCCGTCCCAGAGGAAGCCGGCCGCCGTTACGACGATGTGCAGACCGCCGAAACGCTCCACCGCCAGCGACGCCAACCGCTCGCCGACGTCCGCGTCCGTAACGGATGCGGCGAGCCCGACAGCGGTGCCGCCCGCCTCCTCGATCTGCCCCAGCGTCTCGTCGAGCGGCCCTTGGTCGAGGTCGTTCGCCACGACGCTTGCGCCCTCTTTCGCCAGCCGCAGGGCGACGCCCTGCCCGATGCCGCGCCCCGCGCCGGTAACGATGGCCACGCGGCCTGCTATGCCTTCCACCATGCTCCGTTCTCCCTCTCGATGCGTCTGTCGTGCGCGTCATTCTACGCGAGCGGTCACGTGGTCGCAGTGCATATCCACAGGTACATCGGCCTGCCGTCGTCGGTATGGGGGTAGTCCACGCGCTCCGGTGCGAACCCGGAGTCGGTCAGCAGCCGCTCCCACGTACCGATCGAGAACAGGCCGACTGCGTGCCGGTCGACCTCCACTCGTAACTCCCCATTCTCCTCGAAGAAGAAGACGTACACCGTCTCCACCTGAGTGTCGCGGGGATCGGGGTCCCACGAATACTCCACGAACGTCACCTCGGCGTCCTTCGTGCGCCGGGTCTCATGCCAAACGCGCGGCGCCGTGAACGTCTCCACGTAGTCGTCCGGGATGGCAAGCAACAATCCGCCGGGACGCAGGTGCGTCCGTGCCGTTGCTAACGCTGCCCTGAGGTCGTCTTCCGTCGTCATGTAGTCGATGGCGTCGTGGATGAGCACGGCGTCGAACGTCTCGCCGAGGCGCACCGTCCGCATGTCGCCCACGTGGTGCGTCACGTCCGGGTTCAGGCGGCGCGAGTGCTCGAGCATCGCATCTGACAGATCGACCGCTGTCGCCTCGAAGCCGTCGGCGATGTGGTGCAGGAGGTGTCCGCCGCCCGTGCCGAGTTCGAGGATGCGCGCCCTGCCGGGGCCGAGGCGATTGCGGAGTTCGCTTCGCAGCTGAGCGCCCTCCTCGGCGTAGTCCTCCGGCGGGCTCATCAGCGGCCACAGGTGCGCGAGGTCGGTGTAGAGGCGGTTGGATTCGGACGTCATCGCTGGCTCATCTTACGTTCGGAACGCCCGGAAGGGGTGCGCGTGTGGTCAGGAGACCAGCCCGCTCGCGGCAGTGCGCGCGACCTCGAGCAGTCCGGCAGGCCAGAGACCAAGCACGAGGATCGCTGCCAGCGTTACCACCAGCGCGAGCCTTCCGGAGAACGCCGTGGCGACGGGCGTGCCGTCTCCCGTGGGCTGGCGCAGGTACATCGTCCGGATGATGCCCACGTAGTAGTACGCGGAGACGACCGAGTTGACCGCTCCAACGACCGCCAGCCAGACAAGCCCGGAGTTCACCGCGGCATTGAACAGGAACAGTTTGCCCATGAATCCCACCGTCGGTGGGATGCCTGTGAGGCCGAGCAACGCAACGGCCAGCGCGAGCGCCGCGAGCGGAGCGCGGCGCCCCATGCCCGCCATCGCCTCGATGCGCTCGTCTCCGCTGCGCTGCGTGAGTACGAGGACGGCGAAGAACGCCGCCAGCGTCATCGCCGCGTAGCCGCCCAGGTAGAAGAGAACGCTCGAGATGCCGGACGCGTCGGGCGTGTCCTGTCCGTGCGCTGTTACGGCTGCCACGCCGATGAGCATGTAGCCCGCATGTGCGATGGCGCTGTAGCCCAGCAACCGCTTCACGTTGCTCTGCACTATCGCGACCAGATTCCCTATCGTCATCGTGATCGCTGCGAGCGCCGCGAAGAGCGTCGACCAGTCTGCCGACGACCCCCCGAGCGCCTCGTAGAACAGGCGCAGCACGACGGCGAACGCGGCGGCCTTGCTCGCCGTCGCCAGGAATGCCCCGACGGGCGTGGGCGCGCCCTCGTACACGTCCGGCGTCCACATCTGGAAAGGCACCATGGACAGTTTGAAGCCGAATCCCGCGGTCGCGAGCACGGCGCCCGCCATCACCGCGAGCCCTCCGAAGGGCACTGCTGTCGTACCTGCGGCGAGCGACTGTGCGATGGTCGGCGCGCCGCTGTCCCCGGCCACAACCTGCATCGTGCCCGATGCGCCGTACAGGAACGCGAATCCGTACAGCAGGAACGCCGACGACACGGCGGAGAGCAGCAGGTACTTCACGCCTGCCTCGATGGGCGCCACGCGCATCCTCACGAACGCGGCAAGCGCCACCACCGGCAGCGTCGCGAGCTCCAGCGAGACGTAGATGGTGATGAGGTCGGCTGCCGCTGCCAGCAGCATGAGACCGCTGGCCGAGAAGAGCACCAGCCCGGAGAACTCCGACTCATAGGGGCGGAAGCGCTCCGCGTACTCCGACCCTGCGATGAGGACGAGCGCTGCCGTTCCGGCCACGAGGAACTTGATGTAGAGCGCGAACTTGTCCACCACCAGCGAGTGGTTGAATGCCGACTGCGCTCCGTTCGCGTGTACGTCGTCCCACAGCGCGATGCCGAATGCGAACGTCGCGGCGAGCCCGAGCAGCGCGAGTCCGAGCGTCAGATGACGCTGCCGGGAGACGAGGCCGGACAGCACCACGACGGTCGCCGCCACGGTGAGCGCAAGCTCCGGTGCGATGAGGAAGAGGTCTCTGCCCGTGATGCCCACGCGCTAGCCTCCCCATCCTGCAACGAGGGACGCGCCTTCGGCGAAGGACGCGACGATGGGCGCGATGCCGGCGTCGAACACGTCCGTCAGCAGCGCCGGGTAGACCCCGAACACGAAGATGGGCACGATGAGCACGCCCATCGCGGCAACGTCTACGCGTGTTGCGTCCTGGAGGTGCGCCCACCGCTCGAGGGGCGGTCCGAACATCGTGCGTTGCGCCGTCCACAGGATGTAGCCCGCCGCGAGCACGACGCCGAACGCGCACAGTGCGGTCGCCAGCCCATACGCTGGGAAGGTGCCGAGGAACACCATAATCTCGGCGACGAAACCGCTCGTCGTTGGCAGGCCGAGCGAGGCCAGCCCAGCCACCATGAACCCGATGGCGATGAGTGGCATCCGGCCCGAGAGCCCGCCCATGTCCGCGATGTGCCGCGTGTGCGCCCGGTCATAGACCAGCCCGACGACTACGAACAGTAGTCCCGTGATCGTCCCGTGCGTGAACAACTGCATCGCGGCGCCGTTCAGCCCCGTGCCGTCCAACTGCGACGCGCCTGCGCCCACCGACGCAAGGCCGAGCACCACGAAACCCATATGGCTGACGCTGCTGTATGCGACGAGGCGTTTCAGGTCGGTCTGCCGCATCACGATGAACGCCCCGTACAGCACGTTCACCACGGCGAGCATCGCCAGCAGCGGCGCGGCCATGGCCAGTTCGTCGGGGAACATCCCGGCATTGACGCGAAGCAGTCCGTAACCGCCCATCTTCAGCAGCACGCCCGCGAGCATCACGCTTACCGCCGTCGGCGCGTCCGTATGCGCGTCCGGCAGCCACGTGTGCAGCGGCACGATGGGCAGCTTCACCGCGAACGCCACGAGGAAACCGCTGAACACCAGCGACGACGGCACGATGAGGTTGGTCAGGTCCTTGTGGATGAGCGCCGTCATGTCGAACGTGCGCTCGCCCGCGGGGAACGAGAAGTAGAGCGCGAGGATCGCCGCGAACATGAACGCCGAGCCGAGGAAAGTGAACAGCAGGAACTTCATCGCCGAGTAGTCCTTGCGCCCTGTCCCCCAGATGGAGATGAGGAAGAACATCGGCACGAGTTCCAGCTCCCAGAAGATGAAGAACAGGATCATGTCCAGCGACGCGAAGACGCCCATGACCGCGCCTTGCAGCAGCAGCAGCCACATGAAGTACTCGCGGACGCGCATCTCCACCCGCCACGACACCAGCACCGCCGCCAGGCCGAGGATGCCGTTCAGCAGCACCAGCGGCGCGCTCAGCCCGTCCACGCCCATCAGGAACTCGATGCCGAACGCGGACACCCATGGCGCTCGCTGCACGAACTGGTACGTGTCCCCCTGCGCGTTGAAGATGACGTACATGGAGATGGTCAGCCCCAGCTCCGCAAGCACCGTCGTCAGCGCGATGAGGCGCGTCGTCCGGGTGGAGCCGCGGACCGCCAGCGCCAGCGCGGCGCCGATCATCGGTACGAATGTGATTGCGGTCAGCATCTGCTCAGCGTTGCATCAGGTAGAAGATGAGTATCACCGCCGCGCCCATCGAGACCCCCACGCCGTACACCTGTATGTGGCCCGTCTGCAGTTGGGCGATGGCGCGTCCGCTGTTGCGCCCCAGCCAGCCCGCCAGGTCGGCTACGCCGTCCACGATCCGGCGGTCGAACCAGTCGGAGACGAGGAACAACCCGCGGTAGAGCGCGCGGCGGACGATGAGGTCTTCGTAGAGCTGGTCCATGTAGAACCGTTCTGTCAGTAGGCGGTGCCCCCACCGCCACAGGCGTCCGAGCCCGTCGAACGACACGGTCCGCGTTCCGTAGACGAGCACCGCCAGCCCTATCCCCGCGACCGCGACCACGGTCGACGCGAGCGCGATACCGATGTTGAACTTCGGCGCGTCCTCGTGCAGCAGGTGTGAGAACCAGTGCGCGGGCACCGGCCCGAGATCGACGAGTGAGTTCGCAACGAACCCGGAGCCGACCGCGAACACCGCCAGCACGATGAGCGGCAGCGTCATCACCAGCCCGGACTCGTGCTGATGCACGTGATGGTGCGCCTCGTCCGGTATGCGCTCCTCGTGCGGGACCGAGTCGATGCCGCCTCGGAACTCGCCGTGGAACGACATGATGATGAGCCGGAAGACGTAGAACGCGGTCATGAACGCCGCTGCCAACGCCAGCCAGAACACGAGTTGCGACACGCCGGTGTTCGCTGCGTGCGCTCCGCTCCACGCCGTGGTCAGTATCTCGTCCTTGCTCCAGAAGCCCGCGAGCGGGAATATCCCCGCGAGGCTCAACCCGCCGACGAGCGTGGTCAGGTACGTGATGGGCATCCACCGCCGGATGCCGCCCATGTACCGCATGTCGAACGTGTGCACCGAGTGGTGCACCGAGCCCGCACCGAGGAAGAGCAGGCACTTGAAGAAGGCGTGGTTGAACAGGTGGAACATCGCCACGCCCGGCGCGCCCACCCCCAGCGCGAGGAACATGTAGCCCAGCTGGCTCACGGTCGAGAACGCCAGCACGCGCTTGATGTCGTTCGCTGCGAGGCCCATCGCCGCCGCGAACACGGCGGTGAAGCCTCCGATGATGGCGACCGTGTTCATCGCCGCCGCGCTCTCCTCGAACAGCCCGAACAACCGCGCAACGAGGAACACGCCCGCGGCGACCATCGTGGCCGCATGGATGAGCGAGCTGACCGGCGTCGGGCCCTCCATCGCATCCGGCAGCCACGTGTGCAGCGGGAACTGCGCCGACTTGCCCGCCGCGCCTGCGAAGAGCCCAAGCGCCACCCACGTCGCGATGCCCGCGGAGAGCATCGGCGCGGCTTCGAGGATGGCCGGTATCTCGAACGGGTTGAGTCCCAGCGCCGTGAACTCGCCGCGGTTCAGGAACAGGTAGAGGATGCCGAGCATGAACCCGAAGTCGCCGATCCGCGTGACGATGAACGCCTTCTTCGCCGCTGCCGCTGCCGCCGGACGGTGGTACCAGAAGCCGATGAGCAGGTAGGAAAAAAGGCCCACCAGTTCCCAGAACACGAACAGTTGGATGAGGTTGTACGCCAGCACCAGCCCCAGCATGGAGGCGGTGAACAACGACATGTACGTGAAATAGCGGGGATAGTCGCCCCACTCGCCGTTCGCATCGTGCTCGTCCTTCCGCATATAGCCGAGGGAGAACACCTGCACGACCATGCTGACGCCGGAGACGACCGCCGCCATGATGGCCGAGAGCGGGTCGAGGAAGATGCCAACGGTCATCTGGAAGCCGTCCTGGGCTCCGATGGCGCCGACGGCGAACCACGCGTGCGGCTCGTAGCTTGCGTCGCCGTTCCCCATCGCGCTGTTGACGGCGATGAGGCTCAGCACGAAAGCCGCGCCCGTGCCGGCGATGCCCACGTACCCGGCGTACTGCCAGAGCGAGCGACTCCACGGCCTGAGCACCGCGATGTTGAACACCCCCGCGAGGAGCGGCAGGCCGATGATGAGCCAGGCTGCTGCTTCGGGAAGCATCGGCTACAACTTCCTCAGTATCTCGTCCGCCACGTGCTCGCGGCCTCGCGGCACCATGACGCGGAACGCCGACGTCTCGCCGTACTCCAGCAGGCCGCCTTCCGGCAGCAGGCGCACGGGTAGACCCTCGCCCTCGAGGATCTCCTTCCACATCTCGGCGAGCATCAGGTTCGGTGCCTTCTTGTAGTCAACCCACATACGAGCCCCGCTAACGCCGCAGCGTGCTCAGGTCTGAGATATGGATCGTGTCGCGCCGCCGGGCCAGCGCGATGATGAGCGCGAGCCCCAGCGCGACCTCCGCCGCCGCCACCACGATGACGAACACCGCCAGCGTCTGCCCCTCCAGCACGAAACGCTCCACGTCCGTGCCCGCTCCGGGGAACCGCAACGCCGCCGGAACGGTGTAACGCGAGAATGCGACCAGCGCCACGTTCACCGCGTTGAACATGATCTCCACGGACATGATCACGGCGATGATGTGCCTGCGCGACAGCACCCCGTACAGCCCGATGCAGAACAGGACCGCCGAGATGATGAGCAACCGCTCAAGCATCGTGCCGCTCCCGTACGAGCGAAAGCGCTCCGATGACCGCCGCGAGCAGCAGTACGCCCGCGACCTCGAACGCCAGCACGTAGTCGCTCAGCAGCAGCCGTCCCAGCTGCGTCGGCGTCTCCACGAAGACGGTCGCTATCGGCCCCGGCAGCGAGTCCGGCAGCAGCGCCCACTCCGCCTGCACGATGCTGTACGCGAGCGCTCCGAGCAGTGCGATGCCCATCATCAGCGCCACGGGCTGCACGGCGGTCGAGCGGTTCCCGGTGTCCACGTCGCGCGTCATCATCACCGCGAATATCACCAGCACTGCGATGCCGCCGCCGTACACCAGCACCTGCACGACCGCGAGGAACTCTGCGTTCACCATTGCGAAGATGCCCGCGATGCCCAGGAAACTCACCACCAGCATGAGCGCCGCCCGGAAGATGCTGCGCAGGTGCACCACCAGTGCAGCCGACCCGATGGTGACCACCGCCAGAGCCCAGAACACGATCTCGGAGAAGAGGTTGTCGAACGCCACGGCTAACGCTCGCCTCCGTAGTCGCCCGCGGCGCTGGACCGGTGGTCCATCTCTTCCGGCATCTGTCCGGGACGCTTGGGATGCCAGAGGAACGGCTCGCGCCCGACGTCCTGCCACTCCTGTGGCCCGTCGTGGTGCGGGTCTGCTTTCTCGCGTTCCAGCTGCGGCCGGAACCAGGTGCTCGGGTGCTTCTCCCGCTCCTTGAGCGTATCGATGTCGATGACGAGGTCTGCCCGGCGGTAGCGCGCCGCTTCGAAACCGGAGCCCATGTGCAGCGCGTCGTAGGGGCACGCCTCCACGCACAACCCGCAGTACATGCAGCGCGCCTGGTCGATGTCGAACACGTCCACCTTGTAGCTTCCGCCGTCCTGCTCGTTGCCCCCGTCCGGGTCGGTGACGATGCGGATGATGCCGAGCGGACAGTACTTCGCGCAGCTCGCGCAGCCCGTGCACCGCTGCTCGTACCAGGTGAACTCCTGTCCCCGGAAGCGGGGGTGCTGGGGGATGCGCGCCTCCGGGTACTGGACGGTGAACGGACGCCGCACGAGGTTACGGAGCGTCACGCCCAGCCCGCGCAGGATGCCTTCGCCGTACATCAGCGGCCCTCCGTCGAGAACGCCGCTGCTACCGGCGGCGCGGTGCGCAGCGACACGACCTTCGACCAGAGCACTGCCGCCGGTATCGTGACCGCCCAGTTGATCGCCGCCATGATGCCCAGCTCCGCCGCGCCGGGCTCCGGCCACACGATGACCTCCGCCGCAAGCAGCAACACGTTGATCAGGCTCAGCGGGAAGAGGTACTTCCACGCGACCGCGAGTATCTGGTCGAGCCGGTATCGCGGCAATGTTGCCCGCACCCATATCGCGACGAACACGAACAATGCCACCTTCACGAGGAACCAGACGTGGGACGGCAGGATCGGCCACTTCCAGCCCTGCAGGAACAGAACGGCGAAGATCGCTCCTGCCACGACGGTGTTCGTGAACTCCGCCAGCATGAACACGCCGTACTTCATGCCGCTGTACTCGGTCATGTAGCCGGCGACCAGCTCCGACTCCGCCTCTGTCACGTCGAACGGCGCGCGGTTCAGCTCCGCCGATACGGCTGCGAGGAAGATCAGCGCTCCCAGCGGCGTCACGAGCAGGAACGGGAGCGCCTGCGCTTCGACGATTGAGACCAGCGACATGGACTGCGCCAGCACCGTGACGCCGAGCAGCGCCATCACTAGCGGCACCTCGTAGCTCACCAGCATCGCCACTGCGCGCATGCTCCCGAACAGCGAGAAGCTGTTGGGCGACGCGTACCCCGCCATCATCACCGCGATTGTCGAGATGCCGCTCACCGCTGCGATGTACAGCACCGCGATGTTCAGGTCGGCCACCCACGAGCCCGCGCCGAACGGGATGACCGCCAGCACGAGCAGCGTCGGAGCGAGCATGACCACGGGCGCGAGCGTGAACACGATGCGGTCGGCGCCCAGCGCGATGATGTCTTCTTTCGTGATGAGCTTGATCGCGTCGGCTATCGGCTGGAGCACGCCGAACGGCCCCGCTCGGTTCGGTCCGAGTCTTCCCTGGAAGCGCCCGAGCAGCCTGCGCTCGAACCACGTGTACAGCGTCCCGATAAGCATGACGGCGTTCGTGACCAGCAGGATGATGGCCATCCCCGCAGCCGCGTATGCGACCCATGACCACTCTTCGCCCAGCAGCTCCTGCACGAACTCGTAGACGTTCCGGTAGATGACGTTCCCTGCGAGCGTCTCGCCCATCAGCGGTCAACCTCGCCCATGTTGAAGTCGAGGCTGCCGAGCGTCACGATGGCGTCCGCCAGCTTCCATCCCACGAGCATCTCCCGGAACAGCGTGAGGCTCATGAAGGACGGGGAGCGCACGTGGCAGCGGTACGGCGCTATCGTGCCGTCGCTCACCAGGTAGAACCCCAGTTCGCCCTTGGGAGCCTCGATGGGCACGTACGACTCGCCCGGCGGTGGACGGAACAGCATCGCCATCGTCGTCCGCACCGGCCCCGGCTCGATCTGCTCGCAGCACTGCTCGATGATGCGGAGCGACTGCCGCACCTCCAGCATCCGCACCCAGAACCGGTCGTAGTTGTCGCCGCCCTCGCACGTCGGCACGTCGAACTCGACGCGGTCGTAGACGTCGTAGGGCGCCGCCTTGCGCCAGTCCCACTCGACGCCGGACGCCCGCAGGATGGGGCCCGTGAACGACGCCGCAACGGCGTCCTCCGCTGAGACCGGCGCGACCCCTATCGCGCGGCTCCGCACGATCTCGCTGTCGAAGACCAGCGCCTGCAGCTCGTCGGCATAGCCCGGCATGTCGTTCAGGAAGGAGCGCAGCGCGGGCCAGAACTCGTCCGGCGCGTCCTGCAGCACGCCCCCGATGCGCATGTAGGAGAGCGTGATGCGCGCACCGCACAGCATCTCGAACATGTCCAGGATGCGCTCGCGCTCACGGAACGCGTACATCAGCGCCGTTCCCCCGAACACGCCGAGTTCCTGCAGGAAGAACCCCACGCCGATGAGGTGGCTCGCGATGCGCTGCAGCTCCGCGGCGATGACGCGCAGGTACATCCCGCGCTCGGGAGGATCGATGCCCACCAGACGCTCGCACGAGAGCACGTACGCCTGGTTGTTCGTCATCGACGCGACGTAGTCCAGCCGGTCGGTGAGCGTGATGACCTGTGTGTACTGCCGCTCCTCCGCCAGCTTCTCCGTGCCCCGGTGCAGGTAGCCGATGACCGGCTCGGCGTCGAGGATGTTCTCCCCGTCGAACGTCAGTTTCATGCGGAACACGCCGTGAGTGCTGGGGTGATGCGGCCCCACGTTGACGACGACCGGCTCGGTGCGCATCGTCATCGCTAGCCCCCCTGCGGCCACGAGTACGGGAGCGGCGGCTCCAGGTAGTCCCGGCGCAGCGGGTGGCCCTGGAACCCTTCCCAGGTGAGGATCCTTCTCAGATTGGGGTGGCCGTCGAAACCCACGCCCATCAGGTCCCATGCTTCCCGCTCCTGGAGCGTCGCGCCGCGCCACACGCCCGTGACGCTTGGCAGCGAGACGTCGTCGCGCCCGTATACCCGCGCCTTCAGGATGGCGGTCGCGTTCCTGCTGATGGACGTGAGGTGGTAGACCACCTCGAAGTACTCGACGTAGTCCACAGCCGTGAGCGAACCCAGCATCTTGTAATCGTGCTCGGAGTCGTCACGGAGGAACGCGCACACGTCCGCTATCGCGCTTGGCTCCACCCACACCGCGCTCTCGTCCGAGTCGACGACGGCGTCCGGGAACCGGGAGCGCAGCGACTCGGCGAGAGCGTTGCCTGCCGTGGCGGTCGTCATGCGCGGTCCACTCCCGCGGCGTCTTGTCCGACGCTGTACCGCTTGATCTTCTCGTGCAACTGCATGATGCCGTAGAGCAGGGCGTCGGGACGGGGTGGGCAGCCCGGCACGTACACGTCCACCGGCACGATGTGGTTCACGCCCGGCACGACGCTGTAACCCTGGTAGTACGGGCCGCCGCTGGTCGCGCAGACGCCCATCGCGATGACCCACTTCGGCTCCGCCATCTGGTCGTAGATGCGGCGCACCGCGGGCGCCATCTTCCACGTGAGCGTTCCGGACACGATGAGCAGGTCGGCCTGGCGAGGCGTCGCGCGCATCGCCTCCATCCCGAACCGCGCGAGGTCGAAGCGCGACATCGCCGAGGCGATCATCTCGAACACGCAGCACGCGAGCCCGAATGCCACCGGCCACACTGCTGAGCGGCGGCCCCAGTTGAGCAGCGCGTCAACGGACGTGACGGCCACGTTGCGCGCGATATCTTCCGGTATCTGGATGGCGGGGTCGGGGAACGCTTCCTGCGCGTTCCACTTCAACTGCTCGACCGCTTCGCCCTCGATGCGGTCGATGTCCCAGCCGGGCATCGTCTGCCCGTAGACCGCGCTGGGCTCCTCCGCTCCGGTCAGGAGAGAAGGCATGGGCAGAGGGGCGTGCTCGTGCGGGTTGACCATGGCCTGCTCGGCTGATTCCTCCCCGGCGGGGTTTGGACCCCGCGGATTCAGGGGTGACCACGAGCGCGAGCATAGCACAGCAGGTGCGTAAGTGAAACGCTGCACAATCAGTCTCGTCGTTCCTGCGGAGGCAGGAACCTCGATCCCGATCCCTCTTCTGCTAGGCTATGCCGCATGGATGACGCAACCGGCAGCATGCAGTCCCGCATCGACGAGATAGCCGCCCGTTCACTCGACGAGTTTCGTGCCAAACACGAACGGCGTGAGCAGGCGATCAAGGTCTCTCGCGAGGTCGTGCGGACGTCGGCCAACGCCATACGTGCCATCCACCGCAATGAGCTTGACGAGGCGCGTGAACTCATCGCGGCGGCTGGCGCTCTGGTGCGCGAGACCCAGCAGACCCTTGAGGGCCACGCGGACCTCTACTTCACCGGCTACACCCAGGACGCGCAAAAGGAGTACGCGGAGGCGTGCGCCGTATTCGCGTTCATCGCCCGTACGGAACTGCCGCTCCCCGGGGACATCGGCGTCGAGACGCCCTCGTTTCTCAACGGGCTCGCCGAGGCCGCGAGCGAACTCCGGCGCTACATCCTCGACTCCCTCCGCCGCGACGACGACTCGCGCGCCGAGGAGTTGATGCGCTACATGGACGACGTCTACAACATCCTCGTCGTCATGGACTTCCCGGACGCGCTCACCTCCGGCCTTCGACGCACCACCGACCAGCTCCGCGGCGTCCTCGAGCGCACCCGCGGCGACCTCACCATGACCATGCGCCAGCGCCGCCTGGAGCGCCTGCTCAACAACCGCTCAGACGCGTGAGAGCACGGCGCGCGCCGTGTCGCCGGTTTGACCTGAAGGCGCTCTGGCGGAGACAATAGCCCACTGCCGGTATCCGGCGAGAATCACATGTGCGGGGCAGTGGTGGGCCGTGCCCATGCCCCCGGGAGGTAGATGCTGATGGAAGGCCTCATACTGGCCATCGTTGCGGGCGCGGTAGCGCTCGCTTTTGCTGCGTATCTCGCTGTGCGCGTGCTCAAGGCCGACGAAGGCACCGAGCGCATGCAGGAGATTGGTGCGGCTATCCAGGAGGGCGCGAACGCCTTCCTCAAGCGCGAATACACCGTGCTCGCGGGCTTCGTCGTCATCGTGTTTATCGTTCTGCTCGCGCTCGGACTCGCTCGCGATGAGCAGGAACCGGCGACGGCGATCTCCTACCTCGTGGGCGCGATCTCCTCGGCGCTCGCGGGCTTCATCGGCATGCGCATCGCGGTCAAGTCCAACATGCGCACGGCCTCTGCCGCGCGCACCGGCCTGAACCGGGCGCTCCGCGTCGCCTTCTCCAGCGGCGGCGTCATGGGCATCACCGTCGTCGGCATCGGACTGCTCGGCGCGGTCATCCTCTGGATGGTGTTCGGCGACAAGGACATCGTCGCCGGGTTCAGCTTCGGCGCGTCCAGCATCGCCCTCTTCGCCCGTGTCGGCGGCGGCATCTACACGAAGGCTGCTGACGTGGGCGGCGACCTCGCGGGCAAGGTCGAGGCCGGCATCCCCGAGGACGACCCCCGCAACGCCGCCGTCATCGCCGACAACGTTGGCGACAACGTTGGCGACGTCGCCGGGATGGGCGCGGACCTCTTCGAGTCCTACGTCGGCTCCATCATCGCCAGCCTGGCCCTCGCTGCGACGGGCACTGCGTTCCTCGTCGGCATCAACGACGAATCCCGGGTTAGCATCGAGGTAGAGGACAGCCTCGCGGTCCTCCCCTTCCTGATCGCTACGGTCGGCATCGCGGCGTCCATCATCGGCACCTTCCTCGTGCGAACGGGCGAGACGACCAGCATCGGCAGCCTCCTCTGGTCGCTGCGGCGCGGCATCTTCGCCGCGGGCTTCCTGGCGCTGATCGGCTCCTTCGCCGCCATCTACTGGCTGTTCGAGGTGAACGACAGGTTCGGCATGGAGATGGTCTGGCGGTTCTGGGGCGCGGTCGCCGTCGGACTCGGCGCGGGCGTCATCATCGGCGTCAGCACCGAGTACTACACCAGCTACGAATACAAACCGACGAAGGGCATCGCCTCCCGGTCCGTCACCGGCCCCGCCACGATCATCATCAGCGGCTTCGCCACCGGCATGCTGAGCACCGCCATCCCGCTGCTCGTCATCGCTGTGGCGGTCATCGGCGCGCATGAGCTCGCCGGGCTCTACGGCATCGCCATCGCTGCGGTCGGCATGCTCTCGACCCTCGGCATCACGCTTGCCACCGACGCCTACGGCCCGGTGGCCGACAACGCGGGCGCCATCGCCGAGCAGGCCCATCTCGACCCTGAGGTGCGGGAGCGCACCGACGCCCTCGACTCGCTCGGCAACACCACCGCCGCCACCGGCAAGGGCTTCGCCATCGGCTCGGCGGTGCTCACCTCGCTCGCCCTCATGGCCGCCTACGCAAAGATTGTCGACCTCGACACCATCGACCTGCTGAATGTCTCGACGCTCGTCGGTCTCCTCATCGGCGCGCTGATGCCATTCATCTTCAGTGCGCTCACGATGGAGGCCGTGGGCCGCGCCGCACAGGACATGGTCGAGGAGGTGCGGCGGCAGTTCAATGAGATCCCCGGTCTGCGCGAGGGTAAGGAAGGCGTGCGCGCCGAGTACGCCCGCTGCGTGGACATCAGCACGAAGGGCGCGCTCCGCGAGATGATCATTCCCGGTCTGCTCGCCGTCATCGTGCCTATTGCCGTCGGCGTCATCCCCTTCCTCGGCAAGGAGGCGGTGGGCGGCCTGCTCATCGGCGCGATCGCGGCGGGAGCGCTGCTCGCCATCACCATGGCGAACTCCGGCGGCGCTTGGGACAACGCCAAGAAGTACATCGAGGCGGGCGCGCACGGCGGCAAGGGCACGGACGAGCACGCCGCAGCCGTTGTTGGCGACACGGTCGGCGACCCGTTCAAGGACACGTCCGGCCCGTCGCTCAACATCCTCATCAAGCTCATGTCCATCGTGGCCGTCGTCTTCGGCACGGTATTCTCTGGATAGGAGCGGAGAGTCTGCGAGGATCAACGGGGCGGTTGCGCGTGCAGCCGCCCCGTTCGTTTCTGACCACGGAGGAGAGATATGGACCTCGGCATAACCGGCAAGCGAGCGCTCGTAACCGGCGGGACGCGCGGCATCGGCTACGCTATCGCCTGGGAACTGGCGCGCGAGGGCGCGGACGTGGCCCTCTGCGCCCGCGACGAGTCCGCAGCCCGCGACGTCGCCGCTGAGATCGCAGCCGGGACCGGCGTGCGCGTCGTCGGCTTCCGAGCCGACACCGGCATCGCGGAAGACGTGATGCGGCTCGTGGCGGACACGGCGGACACGCTTGGCGGGCTGGACATCCTCGTGAACAATGCCGCGCGCGTCGGTTTCGCCGGCGGCCCGGACACCCTCACGCAGCTGAACGAGGAGATGCTGCGTGACGACTTCGACGTGAAGATCATGGGCTACCTGCGCTGCGCTCAGCAGGCTGCCCCCTACATGGAACGCGCTGAGTGGGGGCGCATCGTCAACATGGACGGCATGGCCGCGCGCAACGCCGCGGGCATCAGTGGCGGCCTGCGCAACGCCGCCGTCATGAACTTCACGAAGGTCATGTCCGAGGAGCTTGGCCCCAAGGGCATCACCGTCAACGCCGTTCACCCCGCCTTGAGCAGGACCGAGGCCTTGGTCGAGCGCCTCGAAGGCACCGCCGAACGCGAGGGCATCACGCTCGCGGAGGCGGAGCAGCGCATCGCCAGGAACAACGCCATCCGCCGCCTCGTCACCGTGGAAGAGATAGCGGCGGTCGTCGTCTTCCTCTGCTCTGAGCAGGCGGGCTGCATCACCGGCGAGGCCGTCGCACCCGCGGGTGGCAACTCCCGCGCCGTGTTCTACTAGCTGGCTCCTTGGCAAGTGCGGTGATGCCGGGAACTCTCCACGAACAAGCGTTAGACACTCTCCAAAAGCGCATTGAAGGTGCGTTGGGGAAGGAACTGATTGCCCAGGTCAACTGTAAGGAGTACCACGAGACGCACTCTTTCGACCTGGTGCGCGATGTGGCGAGCGTGAGGCGGAACCTCACCCTGCCGGGGTGTCGACCGGACTTGGTACTCCTCAACGAAGAGGGAGAGGTACTGTCCCTCGTTGAGGTTGTTGTCTCGCACGCTCCGGAGCGAAATGTCCACCGCTATGCGATTGAGCATGGACTACAGATTGTTGAGTTCCACCTGCCGCCGCCTCAGGAGACGGACTACTGGGGCCGAAAGACCCGCAAAACTTCGGACGAGGCGGTTCTAATCAAGCGCGCCTTGGAGAACTTTCGGTCAGGCCCGCTGCTGGTGGACGACCACAACTTGCTGTGTCAGCGTCCTCGGTGTGATTCCAACCATCCCCTGCCACTTCGGACAGTGCATGTTCAGGTAAAGGATTGCTGGAAGTGTGATAAGGCCTTGAAGGTAGCCGTGGGGATCAAGGACGAGGAGCATTTGTACCCAGACGATTTCACTCCTGACGAACGAGAGTTTGCACAGCAGAATGGAGTAATCCTTCAGACGAGGTTCAGTGCTACGGCACGACAGCGCTATCTGGCCAACGTGTGCGGGGAATGCGACCAGATACAAGGGCAGTTCTACCTCTTCATGGATCCATACCACGACGCGTATAGGTACGGGGTGGTTGAGCGCAAGGAGTACGGGCCTTGCGATGAGTGCGCTAAGAGATACTGTCAGATTCCTGACCACGGGGAGTACATAGACCACGAAGACCGAGGCTGCCCCGTATGTCGCTATTTGGCGGAGTCGGTGATGTGCCATCATCGCCAAGATCGAGAGTGCTTCTATCCGGACACTTGCCAGGAGCAAGGTTGCTACTTCCAACGCCGAGAGGCATCCCAGCGTACAGCAGCCCTTGAGTACGAACAGGCGCGCCGAGCGGAAGAAGCACGTCGACATGAACAGTAGAGAACAGCAAGATAGAGAATGGGCAGAGTTCAATGAGTGGCTCAAAGCGAGTAGGAAAGACCCTGATGAGCGGGCATAGCCAAGAACGGCACGAGGGTTAGCGCCATGCCCCGCACGAACGTCAGCGGCAACAGCCCCTACGAAGGCTCAATAGGCTTCTCCCGCGCTGTGCGGGTAGGGAACGCCGTCTACGTCTCCGGCACCGTCGCGACCGCAGCCGACGGCTCCGTGGCGGGCGTCGGCGACGCCTACGTGCAGGCCGTGCAGACGCTCCGCAACATCGAGGCCGCGCTGCAGAAGGCGGGAGCCTCGCTCGCCGACGTGGTGCGTACGCGGATGTACGTCACGGACATCGCCAACTGGGAGGCGGTAGCTCGCGCCCACGGCGAGTTCTTCCGCGACGTACGCCCCGCCTCCACGCTCGTCGAGGTGAGCCGCCTCATCGACCCCGCGATGCTCGTCGAGATCGAGGCCGACGCCCTCATGGAGTAATGCTCACTGCAACGGCAGCGGCGGCTGCAGCCATGCGCCTGTCGTGTTGACCTCTATCCGCGTTACCCACTTCACCCACTCGAAACCGCGCTTCCCCGGGACCACCAGCCGCACCGGCGCGCCGTGACCGTGCGACAGCCGCTCGCCGCCGACGTGAGTCGCGAGCAGCAGCCCCTCCGCGTGCTGGAGCCCGAAACGCCGGTAGTACCCCGTCGCTGAGGTCACGGTGATGCTGGCCGCCGAGGTCTGTGGACGCGCCCGCGACAGCAACTCCTCGAGCCGCACGCCTCGCCACGTCTGCGTCGAGTGCCATCCGCCCGTGCAGTCGAGTACCACGGTCTCCTCTTCCGTCCCCGTCACGTCGTCGTAGCCCAGGGACTGCGGAGCGTCGACAGCGCCTTTGATCGTGAGCGTCCACGTCTCGCGGTCGATCGGTTCGAGCCTGTCGTTGAGCCACGACGTGGTCGGGAAGGCGTTGCCCGTGAAGTCGCCCGCCGCGTAGGAGCCGGTGAAACGCTTCGCCTGCGCGATGCCGGTCACACCGTCTATCCGCGCCCCGATCTGCCACAGCACCGTCCCCGCGAGCGCCAGCCCTCCCAGCCGCAGGACCGAGCGCCGCTCCGCCCAGTAGCGCGGACGCAGCAGTTTCCGGTAGCGCGCCAGGTGCCACACGATCATCGGCACGATGAGAAACACCAGCAGCGCGTGCCACGTCATGCCGGACGAGCCGAGGTAGGAGAACCGCCCGATGTGTGACCACGCCACGCCCAGCATGATGTCCGTCAGCAGCAGCGAGAGCGCCCCAACCGCCACCCAGTCCTGCCCCGTCCACCTGCCCCAGCGCCGCTTGAGCGGCCGGATCAGGTTCGGCACCTTCCACACCAGCACCGCCACCACCGCCAGCCCGGCTGCGCGGTGTGCGCTCGTCTGCCACGCCTGCTCCGGCTCAGCCGCGACGAATGCGTAGTAGCCCGTCACGACCGAGCCCGTGGCGATCAGCAGGATGAACATGTTTGCCCACGGGTGCTTCATCGCGCGCTCGCCTGCTCCTGTGACTATGGTACGCCCGCCGCTGCTAGAATGACGCGCCACGGAGGAGAGACAGATGACGGTTCTGAGCGACCGGACGATACGTGAGGAGTTGAAGAGCGGGAACATCGTGATAGACCCGCTCATGGAGGGCTGCATCCAGCCCGCCAGCGTCGACCTCCACCTCGGACGCAGCTTCCTCGTGTTTCGCAACAACCACGTACCGTTCATAGACGTCCGCGCGATGAACGAGACGCTGACGGAGCAGGTCACCGTGGGCGATGACGTGCCCTTCATGCTCCACCCGGGCGAGTTCGTGCTCGGCAGCACCCTCGAACACGTAGAGGTGCCAGCCGACCTCGTCGCGCGGCTGGAGGGCAAGAGCTCACTCGGGCGCGTCGGGCTGCTGATCCACTCCACCGCGGGCTACGTCGACCCCGGGTGGAAGGGGCGTCTCACGCTGGAGCTGAGCAACGTCTCCAACCTCCCCATCACGCTCTACTACCGCATGAAGATTGGCCAGATATCGTTCCTGCGCCTCTCGACGCCTGCAGAGCACCTCTATGGCTCGGCGGAACTCGGCTCCAAGTACCAGGGCCAGCAGGAGCCCACACCCAGCCGCATCCAGATGGACTTCGACCCTCCTGCCGACGCCCCGCCGTCCTCCTGAGACGCCCCGCTATACTTACCTCTGAGGCCCGAACGTACGGCAGCCTTCTGCGGAGCATCGCGCGTGACCACCACGGACCACATGCAGCGGGCTATCGAACTCGCCCGCGAGGCGGTTGGAAGCACCAGCCCCAACCCGCCCGTTGGCGCGGTGCTCGTGCGCGACGGGCGCGTCGTCGGTGAGGGACGCACCCAACCGCCCGGTGGTCCCCATGCCGAGGCGGAGGCGCTCCGCATGGCAGGAGATGCCGCTCGCGGCGCCGACCTCTACGTCACGCTCGAGCCGTGCGCCCACTATGGCCGGACGCCCCCCTGCGCCGACGCTCTCGCCGAGGCGGGCGTTGCATCGGTGCGTATCGCCGTGATGGACCCCGCCCCGCACACCGCTGGCCGGGGCGTTGAACGCCTGCGCGAGGCGGGCATCCCCGTCACCGTCGACGACGGCCCGCCGGAGGCACGGCGGCTCGTGGAAGCCTTCGCGAAGCACGTCACCACCGGGTTGCCGTTCGTCGTCGCCAAGTTCGCCATGAGTCTGGACGGCAGGATAGCCGCCCGCTCCGGCGACTCCCGCTGGATATCGAACGAGACCTCGCGGCGGGAGGCGCATCGCCTGCGCGCCGAAGCCGACGCCGTCATGGTCGGCATCGGCACGGCGCTGGCGGACGACCCCCTCCTCACCGTACGCGACGCTCCGCTGCCTGCTCGTGGACAGCCGCTCCGCGTCGTCGTGGACAGTACAGGACGTCTCCCCGCGAGCGCCGCCATGCTCACTGCAGAAGGCACGACGCTCGTTGCGGTCACTTCGTCGGAAGCGGCGCGAACCATTGAGGCGATTGGAGCCGAGACCATGGTGGCTCCCGGCGCGGACGGCCGTGTCGACCTGTCGCAACTGCTCGCCGGACTCGGCGCGCGCGACGTGACGTCGCTCCTCGTGGAAGGCGGCGCGGCGCTCCATGGTGCGTTCTTCGCAAGCGGACTCGTCGACAAGGTCGTCGCGTTCGTCGCGCCCGTCGTCATCGGCGGCGACGGCGTGCCCGGCCCGGTCGGCGGGGCAGGCGCCGAGCGCATGGCCGACGCGCTGCGCCTCCGCGATGTAACGTACACGGAGTTGGACGGCGATATGATGGTCGTCGGCTACCCCGTTCGGGAGTGAGAGAGCGGATGTTCACGGGCATCGTCGAAGAGGTTGGGGAGGTCGTGGAGGTCGCGCCGCACCGGCTGCGTATCGCGGGCGGCTCGGTCATGGACGCGCTCGCCGTGAGCGACTCCATCGCCGTCAACGGCGTCTGCCTCACCGTGACGGAGCGCACGGACAGCGAGTTCGCCGTCGACGTCGTCGAGGAGACGCTCTCGCGCACCAACCTCGGCGACCTCGCGCCCGGTGGCATCGTCAATCTGGAGCGAGCGCTCACTCCCTCGTCGCGGATGGGCGGCCATGTCGTGCAGGGGCACGTGGACGGTACGGGGGAGGTGGTGTCGTTCGGCGGGACGCCGGAAGCGCGCGTGCTGCGCGTCGACCTCTCGCCGGAGTTGGGGCGCTACGTGGTCGAGAAGGGCTTCATCGCCTTGGACGGCATAAGCCTCACCGTGGCCTCGCAGGAAGGGGCCGGGTTCTCGGTCGCCGTGATACCGTATACGATGCAGCACACCGTGTTGAGGGTGAGAAACCCCGGCGACCGCGTTAACATTGAGGTTGATATCCTCGCGAAGTATGTAGAGCGTCTCACGGCCTCCCAGGCGCTCGGCGGGAGATGATTGCATGCCGGTCATCAGTGTTGAACAGGCGATAGAGGACTTCCGCACCGGCAAACTCGTCATCATCGTGGACGACGAGGACCGGGAGAACGAGGGGGACTTCGCCATCGCCGCCACGTGGGTCACGCCCCGAGGCCATCAACCTCATGGCGACCCACGGACGCGGGCTCATCTGCGCACCGATGACCGGCGACCGCCTCCGCGAGCTCGACCTCGACATGATGGTCGCGAACAACACCTCCAAGCACACCACCGCCTTCACCGTCTCCGTGGACATCGACAACGGCGGTACGGGTATCTCCGTGCACGACCGCGCTGCCACCGTGAAGGCGCTCATCGAACCCGGCACGAAGCCGTCCGACCTCGCCCGCCCCGGCCATATCTTCCCGCTTCGCGCACAGCCGGGCGGCGTCCTCGTCCGGGCGGGCCAGACCGAGGCGAGCGTCGACCTCGCCCGGATGGCCGGACTGCCTGCGGGCGCGGTCGTCTGCGAGATCATGAACGCTGACGGGACGATGGCCCGCATGCCGCAGTTGGAGGAAGTCTCCAGGGAGCTCGGCATCGACATCGTCACCATCGCCGACATCATCGCCTATCGCCTCGAGCATGAGCGCCTCGTCGAGCGCGTTGCCGAGGCCAGGCTCCCGACCCAGTACGGCACGGCCCGCGCCTTCGCCTACCGCTCCTCTGTCGACTCCGCGGAGCACGTCGCGCTCGTGTTCGGCAACGTCCGCACCAAGGAGCCCGTCCTCGTTCGCGTGCACAGCGAGTGCCTCACCGGCGACGTGTTCGGCAGCCTGCGGTGCGACTGCGGTGTGCAGCGCGAGATGGCGATAAAGGCCATCGCCGAAGCGGGCCGGGGCGTCTTCCTCTACATGCGCCAGGAAGGGCGCGGCATCGGCCTGCACAACAAGATCAAGGCCTATGCGCTGCAGGACAACGGGGCCGACACCGTGGAAGCGAACCGCCAGCTCGGCTTTCCGCCGGACCTCCGCCACTACGGCGTCGGCGCGCAGATCCTCGTGGACCTCGGCGTCCGGAACATGCGGCTTATGACCAACAACCCCAAGAAGGTCGTTGGTCTGGAGAGCTACGGCCTCTCCATCGAGGAGCGCGTGCCCATCGTCGTGGAGGCCAACGAGGAGAACGCGTTCTATCTGCAGACCAAGCAGCAGCTCCTCGGCCACCTCCTCGACCCGCACAACGCCGAATCGGCGGAGTGAACCAACCCCCCACGACGGACGCGCGGCAGGCTAGAATACCTGCATGGCCTTGGAGATCAGTGGAAGTCTCGATGCGCAGGGGCTGCGGCTCGGCATCATTGTTGCGCAGTTCAACGAGGCGCTGACCTCCCGGCTGCTGCGCGGCGCTCGTGAGGCTGCCGCCCGCCACGGCGTGAAGGAAGACGCGCTCGCCATCGTCCACGTCCCCGGCTCGTTCGAGCTCCCTCAGGCCGCGGAGCGGATGGCGCGGAGCGGCGCATGGGACGCCCTCGTCGCCCTCGGCTGCGTCATACGCGGCGAGACCGCCCACTTCGATTTCGTCGCCGCCGAGGCCGCGCGAGGCATCGCGAAGGTCGCGCGCGAGACCGGCGTCCCCGTTGCCTTCGGCGTGCTCACGACCAACAACACCGACCAGGCCTTGGCCCGCTCCGGCGGCGCGCAGGGCAACCGGGGCTTCGACGCGGTCGAGGCCGCCATCAAGATGGCGAGCGTCCACCGCCAGCTGCAGAAGATAGGGTGAGGGTACTGCGGGGCGGTGTGAGGTGTGGGATTGTCATGTTGAGCGAAGCCGGAGGCGGAGTCGAAACATCTCTCGGGAATACGTTCGGTACTGCGGGGGAAGTGAAGCACCATAGGTTCAGTTAGGGTGAGGGTGTATGTCCATCACAGAGCAACTCGTCGAAGACCTGAAGGCCGCCATGAAGGCGCAGGACGAGGTCACGAAAGGCGCGATACGCCTGATCCGCGCCGCTGTCAAGAACGCCGAGATCGAGAAGGGCCGCGAGCTCGACGACGAGGCAGCACTGGACGTGCTCGCGCGCATGGCAAAGCAGCACCGCGACAGCATCGCTGCCTACCGCCAGCACGGGCGCGAGGACCTCGCCGCGCAGGAGGAGGCGGAACTGGCCGTCGTCTCCCGCTACCTGCCGGAGCAGATGGGCGAGGACGAGATACGCGCGCTCGCGCAGCAGGTCGTCACAGAGTTGGGCGCGTCCGGCCCCGGCGACAGGGGCAAGGTGATGGGCAAACTGATGCCCCAGCTCAAGGGCCGCGCCGATGGCAATGCGGTCAACCGCATCGTCGGCGAACTGCTCGGGCAGGGGGCGTGATGACTGCTTCCTACGGCGTCATCGTCTTTCCCGGCACCTGGTCCGACACCGACTGGCGCGACGCCATCGAGGGCGTCCTCGGCGCGCAGGCGGAGTACGTCTTCCACAAGGAGACCGACGTTTCGCGCTTCGACTGTCTCGTCGTGCCCGGCGGCTTCTCCTACGGCGACTACCTCCGCCCCGGCGCCATCGCCCGCTTCTCGCCCGTGATGCGGGCCCTCTCCGACTTCGCCGCGGCGGGTGGCCCTGTCATCGGCAGCTGCAACGGCTTCCAGGTGCTCTGCGAGTCCGGCCTGCTCCCCGGCGCGCTGATGCGTAACGCCAGCCTGGAATTCCGCTGTCAACCGCAGCACCTGCGCGTCGAGCGCGTGGCCGCCCCGTTCACCTCGCTCGTGCGCGAGGGCGACGTCCTCGCCATCCCCGTCTCCCACGGCGACGGCAATTACTACGCAGACCCCGATACCCTCGCCCGGATGGAAGCGAACGGTCAGATCGCGTTCCGCTACTGCGACGAGACCGGCGCGGTGACGCCCGAGGCCAACCCCAACGGCTCGCTCGACAACATCGCTGGCGTCACGAACGAGGCTGGTAACGTGCTGGGGCTCATGCCGCACCCGGAGCGGGTGGTCGAGGAGGCGCTGGGCGGCACGGACGGACTGCGCATCCTGCGGTCGATCGACGAGGCGCTCCACGAGCGCTCCCGGAGCGTCAGCGCGTAGATGGGACTCGGTATCCTGCTCGCCATCGTGGCCACGCTCGCCTGGGGTGCGGGCGACGTGTTCGTGCGCCGGGCGATGTTCACGATACCGGCTGAACTCGTGGTGGTCGTCGTGGTGGGGATGGTGGCGGCAGTGCTGGGCGTCGTGATCGTCTTGACCGAGGGGTTCGCCGCGTTCGGAGGCATCGAGTTGGCGTTTGTGGGGATCGTGGCGGTGATGGGGGCGCTGGTCTGGGTGACGGGCAACCTCTTCTACTTCCACGGGATGCGGCGCGTGGGTGTCACTCTCGCCGCGCCCATCCTGGGAGCGGGGCCGCTGTTTGCCATCGCGCTCGCCGTTCTCTTCGCTGGAGAGCGCCCGAATCTCGCTACGCTGGTGGGAGCGTTCGCAGTGGTGATCGGGATCGGCGTCATCCTGACGGACCGCAACCGGGTGCTGCGGTGAGCGCCATGGCCGGGAGCGCCGACACGCGCCGCATCACCATCGGCCTCGTGCTTGCGGTGCTCGCGATGCTCTCGTTCGTTACGG
Organism: Dehalococcoidia bacterium; assembly: GCA_965220655.1. Taxonomy (GTDB): domain Bacteria; phylum Chloroflexota; class Dehalococcoidia; order Lucifugimonadales; family Australimonadaceae; genus Bin16. The sequence continues at coordinate 251,876 of CBDCQO010000012.1, forward strand.
GTGGCCTGCTGGCGAACCACCTCGTGGACGGAGGTGCCTCTCCTCGGGTTGTCGCCTTCTACGAGGCGCTGTTCGGCCTCGCGTTTACCCTGGCGATCAGGCTGCGAGGGCTGCGTTCGGGCCCTTCCCTGGTTGCATCCGGGGTAGGATGGATGCTGGCGGCCGGCGTCCTCTTCGCGCTGGCAACCGGCAGCTTCTACACGGCGCTCGCTCGGCTGGACTACAGCGTTGCCGCCCCCATCGTCGGGGCCGTGCCGCTCGCCTCGTATCTCTTCGTGCTCATCGTGTTGCGAGGCTACGAGCGCCTGACGCCGCGTGTGGTGTTCGGCGCGGCGCTCGTGGTCGCTGGAGTAGGTCTCATAGGAGTCGCTAACTGATGCCCGTCTCACAGGAAACGCTGGACGAGATCGCCCTCACCCGTGAGGAGTACGACCTCATCGTCAGCAGGATCGAGCGCGAACCCAACGGCGTCGAACTGGGGCTGTTCGGCGCGCTCTGGAGTGAGCACTGCGGCTACAAGCACTCCAAGCCCCTGCTGCGCGGCTTTCCCACCACCGGCGAGGCGGTGCGCGTGCAGGCAGGCGAGGAGAACGCGGGTGTCGTCGACATCGGCGGCGGGCTCGCCGTCGTCTTCAAGATCGAGTCGCACAACCATCCCTCCGCCGTCGAGCCCTACCAGGGCGCCGCGACGGGCGTCGGCGGCATCGTCCGTGACATCCTTGCGATGGGCGCGCGCCCTATAGCGCTCCTGAACTCGCTGCGCTTCGGCCCGCTTGACACCGCGCGCAACCGCTACCTCTTTCAGGGTGTTGTCGCCGGCATCTCCGGCTACGGCAACTGCATCGGCGTGCCGGACGTGGGCGGCGAGACGATGTTCGCCCCTACCTACAGCGGCAACCCCCTCGTCAACGCGATGTGCGTTGGCCTGCTGCCGCACGGAGGACTCATGCGGGCCGCCGCTGCGAACCCCGGCTCCCTCTTCCTCCTTGCGGGCTCCGCTACAGGCAGGGACGGTATCCATGGCGCGTCTGGACTCGCCTCCCGGACATTCGAAGAGGAGCGCGAGATGCGCCCGACCGTGCAGGTCGGCGACCCGTTCCTGGAGAAGGTGCTCATCGAGGCCTGTCTCGAAGCCGCCGCGAGCGGGCTGTTGGACGGCATGCAGGACCTCGGCGCGGCGGGACTCACGAGCTCCGTGATGGAGTGCGCCGCGCGGGGCGGCACCGGCGTCGAGATAGACGTTGCGCTCGTCCCCCGCCGCGAGGACGGCATGACCCCCTACGAGGTCATGCTCTCCGAGTCCCAGGAGCGCATGCTCCTCATCGTCAAACCGGAGAACGAGGACGCCGTCCGTGGCATCTTCGACCGGTGGGACGTGCCGCTCACCGCCATCGGCGTCGTCACCGGCGACGGCGTGGCGCGGGTGTACGACGGCCCCGAGCTCGCCGCCGAGGTCAACGTCGCGACGCTCGTCGAGGCGCCGCAGTACCGCCCGGGCGGGACGCGCCCCGCGTACCTCGACGCCCTGCACGCCGCTCCGATGCCCCCGCCACCCGACCCCGCGCAGGCGGGGCGCATCCTCCGTGCGCTACTCGCCTCTCCCAACGTCGCGAGCAAGCGCGCCGTCTACCGCCGCTACGACCACGAGGTGCAGACGCGCACGATGGTCAAGCCCGGTGCAGGCGATGCCGCCGTGCTCCGCCTGCGCGAGTTCCCGAAGGCGCTCGCCCTGGCCGTCGACGGCAATGGACGCCTCGCCTGGCTCGACCCGTACACGGGCGGGGCGATGGCCGTCGCCGAGGCGTGCCGCAACGTCGCCGCATCCGGTGCGACGCCGCTCGCCGTCACCGACTGCCTCAACTTCGGCAACCCACAGAAGCCGGAGGTCTACTACCAGTTGGAGGAGTGCGTCCGCGGCATGGCAGACGCCTGCCGCGCCCTCGGCGTCCCCGTCGTGAGCGGGAACGTCTCGCTCTACAACGAGACCCAGGGCGAGGCTGTCTACCCCACGCCCGTCGTTGGGGCCGTCGGCCTGCTCGACGACGCCCGCAACGCGCTCGGCGCCGCGTTCGCCAGCGACGGCGACGCCGTCCTCCTGTTGGGTGCATCGTCCGCTGACGACGGCGTGCTCGCCGGCAGCGAGTACCTCGCGCTCGAACATGGCACGGTCGCGGGCAGACCTGCCATCGACCTCGACGCCGAGGTCCGCCTGCAGCGGCTCCTCGTCACTCTCGCGCAGGAGCGTCTGCTCTCCTCCGCCCACGACTGCTCCGACGGCGGACTCGCCGTCGCCTTGGCCGAGAGCGCCCTCCTCGGCAACGTCGGTTTCATCGGCACAGGGGACTGGTTACAAGGGCGCTGGGACGCCGCACTGTTCGGCGAGACCCCCTCGCGGGCTGTCGTCAGTTGTGCGGAAGCGAACGCTGACCGCGTCGAAGCCGCCGCTCAAGCGGCAGGCGTCCCCTGCGTGCGCTTGGGCGTCGCAGGCGGTGAACGATTCACCATCCCCCGCACCTCCTCCAGCCTGCCCATTCTGCTGGTCGACGAGCTGCTCACGGACCTTGCCGACGCCTTCTTCGGCGGCTTGGAGCGCGCCCTGAACGCCTGATCCCCTCTCCCTACAAGGGGAGAGGGAGAGGGAGAGGGTACTCCGGGGGCGCGGGGGTGTCCCCCACAACAGCATCCCCGCAAAACGCAAGCGGTGCGTTCACCGGAATTCGCCGGACTCCGCGCGTGGGGCCGCCCGCCCCGCTGTGCCACAATCCCCCGCGGCGCGGATAGTGACACCAGCCCCTTGTGCGATGAGCACGCGGAGGAGCAGCCTGTCGGTGGTATGATGTCCTTTCATACCCCACAGTGCGAGGGATTACGAGATGAAGGTCATCTTTCTCGAAGATGTGGCCGGCGCCGCTGATGCCGGCGAGGTCAAAGACGTCAAGAACGGGTTCGCCCGCAACTTCCTGCTGCCCCGCGGGCTTGCCGCCCCGGCGACCCCCGGACAGCTCCAGCGCATACGCGCTATCGAAGCCGCGGCGAAGCAGAAGCGCCTCCAGTACTCCGAGGAGTGGGGGCAGGTCGCCGCGCTGATTCAGGGCATGGAGGTGCCCGTAGAGGTGCGCGTGGGCCCGAACGGGCGCCTCTTCGGCTCCGTCACCGGACGCCATATCGCCGACCGGCTCTCCGCTGCAACCGGCCGCACGATTGACCACCGGCAGGTGCTCCTCGGCGCCGCCATCCATGAACCCGGTGACTACCCAGTCAACATCCGCCTCTACCGCGAAGTGACTGCTGAGATAACGGTCTCGGTCGTTCCTGAAGGTTACGAGGCTGCCCAGGCTGCGGATGCCGGATCCGAGGACGACGCGGCCGGGTCCGAAGAGAGCACCTGGGAAGAGTACGAAGACGAAGACCAGTCCCCCGACGACGACTACGACGAAGACGAAGATGAGCCCGGGGACGGCATAACCGGAGAAGAAGAGGAGCCGTAGGAACGAGGCAGGATGTATGCGGAGAAGCTCCCACCACATGACGCGGATGCGGAAGAAGCGGTCATTGGCTCCCTCCTCATAGATGGGGAGGTGATCAACCGCATCGCGCCGCTCGTAGCGGTAGACGACTTCTACCGCGAGCGTAACCGGTGGTGCTACCAGGCCTGTCAGTCCCTCTACCAGCGCGGCGAGCCCATAGACCAGATCAGCGTTGCCCGTGAGCTTTCGCTCAGGGAGCGGCTTGAAGAGGTCGGCGGCCCCGGCTACCTCAGCCACGTCATCGCGGCGGTGCCCACGTCTGTCCACGCGGAGCACTTCGCCCGCATCGTCAACCGCACCGCAACCATGCGCAGGCTCATACAGGCCGCGGGCGACATCGCAACTATCGGCTACGAGGACTCCCCCGATACGGAGCAGGCCCTCGAACGTGCGGAGGACATCCTCTTCCGCGTCCGCAACACCCACGTCACGCGCGACTTCGTCACGATACGGGAAGTGCTGGACCAGTACCTCGAGGAGGCGTCCGATACCGCGCCGCTCGATCACGGCGTCGCGCCCATCCCCACCGGTTTCATCGACCTCGACAACGCCCTCGGCCGCCTGCAGCGCGGCGACCTCTTCATCCTCGCGGCCCGTCCCGCGCTCGGCAAGTCGACCCTCGCCATGAACATCGCCCGCAACGCGGCGGGGCAGGGCGCCGTCGCCGCCGTCGTCAGCCTGGAGATGAGCCGCGAGCAGCTCGCGCTCCGCCTCCTCTCCGCCGAGGCGGAGGTCGACAGCCACCTCCTGCGTATCGGCCTCCTCGGCGATACCGCACAGGCGCGCGTCATACACGGCATCGGCGCTCTCTCTGACCTCGCCATCTACATGGACGACTCGCCCGCCCAGACCGTCCTGGAGATGCGCTCCAAGCTCCGTCGGCTGCACACTGGAAGGAGCATCGACCTCGTCATCGTCGACTACCTTCAGCTCATCTCGGGAAGGGAGAATCGGGGCGAGAACCGCGTGCAGGAGTTGAGCGACATCACCCGCCAGTTGAAGGCCATCGCACGCGACCTCAACGTGCCGGTCATCGCCATCTCCCAGCTCTCCCGCGCCATTGAGCAGCGCCCCGACCACCATCCGCAGCTCTCCGACCTCCGCGAGTCCGGCAGCATCGAGCAGGACGCTGACGTCGTTGCCTTCATCCATCGCGATGACAAGTACATGAGCCCGGAACAATGGGAGCAGCGCCACCCGACTGACCCCTATCCGGAGAACCTCGCGCAACTGGTCATCGCCAAGAACCGCCACGGCCCCACGCGCTCCATCCACCTCTTCTTCGACGGCAAGTACTCGCGCTTCCTGAACTTGGCGACCGAACCGGCGACCCTATGACCGAGTCGACGTTCCCCGGGTTCGGGGCTGCTGTGAAGCGGTTGCCTGTCCCTGCGCCACTGCTCGCATCCCTCCTGGCCGACATCGCCGACTGCGCCGAGTTGAAGTGCACGCTGCGCTTCCTCTGGTACGAGGCCCAGCAGAGCGGCGCGCCGAAGCGCGTTCCGGCCTCGGCCCTGCGGACTGACGGCGTTCTGCTGGAAGCCCTCGGCTCCGAGGATGAGATCGAGCGCGGCATCGCGCTGGCGGTCGAGCGCGGTGCCCTCATTGAAGCGGGAGACTGGCTCCTGCTCCGCACGCCTCAGAACGAGCGCGCCGCTGGACGGTTCGGCCCCGCTCCGGCGCAGACGGCGGTCGGTCAACCGTCAGAACGCCCCAACGTCTTTCAGTTGTACGAAGAGAACATTGGTATGCTGACGCCGATGGTCGCCGACGAGTTGCGTGCCGCTGAGGAGGAATACCCCTCCGGGTGGGTGGAGGCGGCCATACGCGAGGCGACTGCGGGTAGCGTCCGCAGTTGGCGCTACATCGAAGCCATACTGGAACGCTGGAAACGCGAAGGGAGAGGAGCAAGGCCGAGTGGAAAGCCTGGGAGACATTCTGAGGCGCTTACAGCAGCGGAACTTCTCGAACGTCGCCGCCGTTCCTGACTGGGTACAGCGACTCGACGCCGAGACCGCCAGTATTGACTCCTGCCCCACCTGCGGCGGCCAGGGCTGGGTGCGCCGCGACGTGCCCGTCGACGACCCGGACTTCGGCCGCGCCTTCCCGTGCCTCTGCCAGGTGCAGCGAATCGAGTCGGACCGCCTCGCGCGACTACAGCGCTACAGTAGACTTGGCGTTCTGTATCACGTCACTTTCGGGAATTTGCCTCCGAGCGGTCCTGGCGTTGGGCCTGAGGCGAACGCTCGGTACGATGCCGCTCTCCGTGCTACACGAGCATTCGCCGAGACGCCCGTCGGCTCCCTGTTGCTCACCGGCGGCTACGGCACGGGCAAGACCTGTCTCGCCGCCGCCGCTGCCAACCGTCTCATCCAGCAGGGACACCCCGTCCTCTTCACCTTCGTCCCTGACCTGCTCGACCAGCTCCGGGGCGGCTATGCGGACGACGCGGAACTCTCCCACGACGAGGTGTTCGAGCAGGTCAAGAACGTCCCCGTGCTCGTCCTGGACGACATCGGCGCGCATAACGGCACTCCGTGGGCTGAGGAGAAGCTCTTCCAGGTCGTCAACCACCGCTACCTCAACGGCCTGCCCACCATCCTTACCTCGGCCATTCCCCTCGAGCGGCTGGACGGACGCCTCCAGAGCAAGCTTACAGACCCTCGCAACGCGCTCGTCATCGACATGGGCGGGGCTACCGGTGCGAGGACCATGAGCCTCGGGGGCATCCCTCATGCCATGCTCAGCGGCATGACCTTCGACTCCTTTGAACCCCAGGGCCGGTCCCGCACGAGAGAGGACAGGGAGACGCTCGCTGCTGCTCTGTATGCCTCGCGAGCCTTCGCTGGAGAGCCGGACGGCTGGCTCGTCCTGGTGGGCGGCCCCGGCTGCGGCAAGACCCACCTCGCCGTCGCCGTTGCCAACCGGCAACTCGCGCAAGGTGGCGACGTCTTCTTCGCCTTCGTGCCCGACCTGCTTGATCACCTCCGCTACACTTTCAGTCCGGACAGCCGCGTCACCTACGACGAACTGTTCGACCGCATCAAGCAGGCGCCGCTGCTCATCATGGACGACCTGGGCTCCGAGAGTTCCACGTCCTGGGCGGACGAGAAGCTCTACCAGATCATCGTCCACCGGCATAACGCCCGCCTCCCCACCGTCATCACCATGCGCACCCTTCCATCCGGCCCGGCCGATCCCGTCGCCTCGCGCCTCAACGATGCCCGTATGGTGACAGAGGTCCCTATCACTGCGCCGGACTACCGTCAGACGGGGCGCGTTCGGCAGGAGCCCCGCCGCGATGTCTCGTAGCGTCCCTTCGGGCGGCTCGGGTGAGTGCGCGTTCTGCGGCATCGCATCCGGCGCGCTCCCACGCCGCATCCGCTACCAGGACGACGAACTCGTCGCCTTCGACAATGCACTCGATTGGGCGCCGCTCATGTACCTCGTTGCGCCGGTCGTCCACATGAGCCAGCAGGAGTTCTGGCAGTCGCCGCTCTTCTCCCGCGCTGCGCAACTCGCCGTCGAGCTCGGCGGGTCCGACGCGCCCGGCGGCTTCCGCATCGTCTCCAACTTCGGCGCCGACGCGATGCAGTCCCAGCCACACGGTCACCTGCACGTACTCGGCGGAGCGCACCTCGGCCTCTACATGGACTTCCCCGGCAAGAGTGACTTCTGGCTCCGCTTCTACGGCAGCGAACAGCACGACCCCCTCACCTTCCGGAAGCGCCATCCGTGAGCGCCTTGTCATTTCGAGCGGAGCGCAGCGGAGTCGAGAAATCTCTCGGGGTCTGGCATAACCCATGACTGACCTCCTCCTCGTCGGTATGGGCGGCTTCATCGGCGCGGCGTCGCGTTACGGCGTCATCCTCGGCGTATCCCGCCTGCTCGGCCAGCCGACCTTCCCGTGGGGAGTGCTCGCCGTCAACGTCCTCGGCTCCCTGCTCATCGGCGTGCTCGCGGGCCTCGCCGAGACGCGCAACCTCTTCGGGCCGGGCGCCCGTCTCTTCCTCTTCGTCGGCGTGCTCGGCGGGTTCACCACCTTCTCCGCCATAACCAACGACACCCTTGCGCTCCTGCGCAGCGCCGCATACCTCTCCGCTGCCGCGAACGTCCTCCTCACCGTGGCCCTCGGCCTCGCCGCCGTCGCTGTAGGCTACGCCGCCGCCCGCGCCCTCTAGCACCTTGCCCCCGTCGTTCCTGCGCAGGCAGGAACCTCGTCTGGGCGCCTGCTCCCCTTTCCCTCCGGGAGAGGGCTGGAGGTGAGGGTTGCCATGCTGTTTCTCTGACACACGCCCGTTGCGCGGACAACGCGCTTTTTCCTACGATGGCTGCATGACCCACCTAACCCACTGCCGCGCCCGAACGGCCCCATGCCTCGTCGCTCCCGCAGCGGACCGTGATGAGTCAGGATGCAACACGATGAAACACCCTCCCCGCCCGCAGAAAGTGTGAATCGATGAAATCTTGTTGCCTTGTTCACAGGAAGCAGGCCGTGGCCTTGGAAACACCCCTGGACAAGGAGATCAAGGCACTCATATTGCAGGCCCCGTTTACTCCTGAGACGTTGAACAAGATTCCAGGAATCGCGGCCCGTTGGAATCTTGTTCGCTCCCGCGCTCTGGCACTCCCTCTCCCGATGAGCGGGAGAAGGGCCAGAGGTGCGGGTTGGAGGAGGCCGGGCGTGACGCTCCCCGCGCTTGACCGTCGTGCCGTAGGGGAACATACTCTGCCCGTTAGCCATACATTCGAGGGAGACTGAGGAGGGCCAGCATGGGACGCGTAGTAGACGTAGACACGCACATCGCCGAACCGCCGGAGATGTGGGATTTCCTGGACCCGGACTGGCACAAGCGTCGGCCCGTCGTCGTGCAGGTGCCCGACGACACCCTCTATGGCCGTGTGGACCACATGTGGCTCATCGACGGCCAGATCTATCCTCGTCCGGCAGGTCGAGGGGGCAACTTCCTCGTCACTCCAACCGCGCAGGCCAACGTGCGTGACCGCGTTGACAGGAAGGCGCGCGAGTTGCTCGACCTCCCGATGCGCTTCGAGGACATGCAGGCCACGAACGTGGACACGCAGGTCGTCTACCCCACACTCTTCCTCGCCTACCTCACCCACGACGCCGCCTACGAGGTCGAGTTGTGCAAGGCGTACAACCGCTTCCTCGCCGATGTCTGGGCGAAGGCGGAAGACCGCATCCGCTACGTCGTCATTCCCCCGCTGCGCAACATCGACGCTTCCATCAGTGAGCTTCGCTTCGGCAAGGAGCACGGTGCGTGCGGCGTCTTCTTCCGGGGCATCGAGGGCGACAAGACCTTGGACGACCCCTACTTCTTCCCGGTCTACGAGGAGGCCCAGTCGCTCGGCCTGCCCATCTGCATCCACCAGGGACAGGGCGCGCCTGCGCTCAACTACCTGATCGACGTCAGCCGCAGCCACACCTTCACCCACGGACGCATCCCCCCTGTCGTCGCCTTCCGCAACCTCGTCTCGAACAAGGTGCCGGAGCTCTTCCCTGACCTGCGGTGGGGCTTCATCGAGACCGGCGCTACCTGGGTCCCGTTCGCCATGTACCAGCTGCGCGGCACGCTCCGCGCCGACCGGGATTTCTGGGGCCCCCGCCTCTTCGATGAGTACAACATGTGGGTCTCCTACGAGGTCGAGGAAGACCTGCCCTACCTGATGCAGTACGTCGGCGAGGACCACCTCGTCGTCGGCACCGACTATGGGCATCACACTCCCGGGACGACCGATCGCCTCGCCGCCGACCCGTCGGCGCAGGTGCACTGCGTCAACCAGATGCGCTCACGGGACGACATCTCCTCGGCAACCGCGGAGAAGATCCTGACGGACAACGCCACGGCGCTGTACGGCGTGTAACCGAGAGCAGTTCCGGACTCATGCGGCGTCGGATGAGACGGCCATCGGGGCCGGGCAGGCGTTCGCGCCGTCTGCTGGTGCTCGTCATAGCGCTTGCGGCGCTGGCGCTCGTGGCCGGGCCGCTCATCGGCTTCTTCCTCGTCTACACTGCACCGAGCCAGCAGTGGTTCGCCCGCGTCAACGGCGTCGAGATCCCGCGTGCCACGCTGGTGGACGTGCTCCGTGCCAACCAGATAGACGCGCTGCTCCAGCGGCAGCGGTTCGACCCCGGCACACAGGCGTTCGATACCGCCGGGCTGCTCATCGACAACGAGGTGCTGCGCCAGACAGCGGCCACGCTCGGCGTCGCCGTGAGCGAGTCGGAGATTGAGCGCGAACTCGCGGCGCAGCTCACCCCGCGGTTGGACGCCGCGGACCTCGACGCTTCGGCCCAGGCCGAGCTCGCCGAGGTGAAGCGGCAGTACGCCGACCTGCGGCGTCTCGATGTCGCCGAACTGGAGAAGCTGGCTGAGGGGGAGCTGCTCCGCCGGAAGGTCACGGAGTCGCTCGGACACTCTATCGTCGACCCGCAGCCGCAGGTACGCCTGCACTCGATCGTGGTCGCCGATGTGGAGACCGCAACGCGCATCCAGGGTGAGGCCGTGCAGGGAGTGCCGTTCGAGGAGCTGGCGCGCCGCTATTCGCTCGACCCCGCCTCCGGCGACCTCGGCTGGCTGCCCTACGCGGCGCTTCCGCCTGCCGCCGCGGACCTCCTGTGGAACCTCCCCGCGTCGGAGCTCTCACCGCCGTTCCAGCGCGGCGACGGCGCGATCGTCGTCTACGTCATCAGTGGACGCGATCCCTCTCTCACGCTCGACTCGGTCGCGAGGCAGTTGCTGGAGGAAGCGGAGTTCGAGTCATGGCTCGGGCAGACGCGAGCGGCACAGGACATCGAACTCCGGCTGGACTCGGAGACGTTGGAGTGGGTGGCCGATCAGCTCGAACAGACGAGGAGTGTTGCTCCGCAGGGCTGACGCAGGGCGCAGGCGCTTATCGCAGGCGCTTATCGCTGGCGGTTAGCGCGTCGCCCCAACCAGTCGCCCAGTAGGAGCGACGAGAAGCTCTGGCGCTCTATGACTGGAGTATGCGCTGGGGGAGCCTCGCGCAGTCGGTCCACTCGCGCCTCGATCAGTTCAGCAAGTCGTTTCGCTGCCTCAGCGGCGTCCGGCTTCGCGAGTGCGGCCTCCCACAGGCCCCTCGTGGCTCCTGTGAGCCGGTCGAGCCAGGAGCCGAACGTCTCCGGCGCACACTCCAGCACGATGGCAAGCTCCTCGGGGTCGAGCTCGGCAGCCGTGCGCATGGCTTGGGAGAACGCGTCGCCCTGCAGACGGCGCACGTCGCGCCAGACAGGGCTTGCGGAGACGGCGTCCACTGCCGCGCCGGCGGCGATGCGTGGTAGGTACTCCGTGGCGATGACGAAGCTGTCGTGCTCCGCCGCGTCGAGGAAGAATGGGCTCGCGCCGACGGCCTTGGCGAGCCCGGTCACAGCCTCGACAGCATCCCCCGATGCGGTCGTCGATGGGATGATGGCGTAGTCCGTGCCCTCGAACGATGCTTCCGCGCCTTCGCTGAGCGTACGAGGCACGGGACGTCCGCCGACGAAGTGCATCCCGTCCGGCAGGCGCTCTTCCGCCCAGCGCAGCAGCGGGGCCTTCAAAGGGCACGTGTCCGTGACGACACACCCGGATGGCGCGAACTCGCCGATGATGCGCAACGCGTCGCCTGCGGACGTCATTGGCGAGGAGAGGACGACGAGTTTCGCGCCTGCCAGCGCTGCTGCTGCGCTCCTCGGCGCATCGTCCACCGCGCCGGTCTCGATCGCACGTCTTCCTGTCCCAGAGTTGGGGTCGAAGCCTGCTATGGAGATGCCTTGCACACCGGACCTGACTGCACGTCCGAGCGCGATGCCCAGAGGGCTGAGGCCGATGATGGCGATGTCCGGCATGAGGTGCGCTGGTGGCCTACGACCCGGAGCGGTAGCCGCCGCCGGTGCCGCGCATGCGGGGGTCGAGCAGGTCGCGGAGTGCGTCGCCGAGCACGTTCCAGCCAAAGACGGTGAGGCTCAGGAAGACACCTGGCCAGATGGCAAGCCACGGCGCTATCTCCATGTACGTCCGCGACTCTGAACTGAGCATCCGCCCCCAGGACGGGAACGGCGGCGGGACGCCGTAGCCGAGGAAGCTGAGCGATGCCTCGATGAGGATCACCTGCCCCAGGCGCAGGCTCGCCAGGATGATGATGGGCACCATCACGTTTGGCAGGACGTGCCGTATCAGGATGCGCAGAGTGGTCGCGCCATTGACGCGCGCCGCCTCCACGAACGGCTGCTCTTTGAGCGCCAGCACCGCGCCACGCAGTACACGGCTCTCGCGTATGGCGACGAGCCCCAGCACGAGGGTCACGTTCAGCGTGCTCGGTCCCAGGATGGACATCACGAACAACAGCAGGAGCAGGGGCGGCACGCTCATCCACGCATCGACGAGGCGCTGCACCAGCGTGTCGAACTTCCCACCCATGTAGCCGCTCGTGATGCCGATCAGGGCCGCGAGTACGCTGCCGAGCGCGACCGAACCGAGCGCCACGACGATAGAGACCCGGGCGCCGTGCACGAGCCTGCTGAACAGGTCTCGCCCGATGAAGTCTGTCCCCAGGAAGTAGCTGAAACTCGACCCCTGCAATGAGTCGGAGAAGTGTGGCTCGTCGTAAGGGTAGGGCGCTATCCAGTTGGCGAATACGGCCATGAGCAACATGATCATGACGATGACTGCGCCGACTGCCCCCAGCGGCTTCTCGGTGAACAGCCTCGTCACCAGCCCGATGAAGCCTCCGCTCGCGCGGCGTGGCAGCCTCGCCGCAGCAGGTGCTCCTTGTGGTCTTGTGCTCTCGACAGCCATGACTTACGTGTACTTTATCCGTGGGTCGAGGACGCCGTAGAGGAGGTCCACGATGAGGTTGATGAGGACGGTGGCCGCTGCAAAGGTGAGGATGATGGTCTGTGCGGGGACATAGTCCCGGTTCTGGAGTGATTGCAGCATGTAGATGCCCATACCGGGCAGGTTGAATATCTGTTCGATGATTACCGTGCCGCCGAGCAGGAACGGGATCTGCAGGCCGATCAGCGACAGCACGGGGATGAGCGCGTTCCGCACCGCGTGTCGGTACCAGATGGTTTGTGGCTGCAGGCCCTTCGCCCATGCGGTGCGGATGTAGTCTTGGCGCACTACTTCCAGCAGCATGGCGCGGGTCATCCGGATCGTGCCGCCCATCAGTGGTATGCCCACGATGACTCCCGGCAGCACCATCACGCTGAGGTTCTTGATGGGGTCCTCCGTGAACGGCACGTAGCTCAGTGGCGGAGCCCAACCGAAGAACAGCGCTGGAAGCGTTACGACGATGGTGCCTATCCAGAGGATGGGCACTGCCACCAGCCCGATGGAGACGGAGCGCAGTGCGTAGTCTATCCACGTGTCCTGCCGGACGGCGGTGATGATGCCGATGGGGATGGAGAGCACCGTGCTGACGACCAGCGCGATGAGCGAGAGTTCCAGTGTCACGGGGTAGCGCCGCCCAAGCTCGTGCGTGACGGTGTTCCCTGTCCAGAGTGACTGCCCCAAGTCACCTACGAACAATCCGCCGAACCACTCGCCGAACTGGACGTAGAACGGCCTGTGCAACCCCAGCTCTCGCAGGATCGCGTCCCGGTCTGCTGCATAGCCGAAATCGGAAAGCATCAGGTCAACGATGTCGCCGGGGATCAGGCGCAGCATGAAGAACGTGAGCACGCTCACGACGAGCATCGTGAGCGCGGCGAGCATCAGACGGCGTATGACGAAGCGGTACACGGCGGTTCGGGCTCCAGCATGCCTCCGGACACGCTGGAGCGAGTCTACGGCGCAGCGTAACCGGAATCAAATCCGGTAGGCTCTACGGACGCGATTCACTATCCTCAAGGGTTGAACCGCGACAGCAGACCTCTATGGAGAACAGGCAGATTGGCTGACCGGATGATTGAGGTTGAAGGACTCACAAAGTTCTACGGCGATTTCCTCGCCGTGAGCGGCGTCTCCTTTGCCGTGGACAGGGGCGAGACGGTTGGCCTGCTCGGCACAAACGGCTCCGGAAAGACCACGACCATGCGCGTGCTCACCGGCTACATGCCGCCTACGTCAGGGACGGTCCGCATCGCAGGTCACGACCTCGCCGCCGACTCACTAGAAGCGCGGCGGCACATCGGCTATCTGCCTGAATCGGTGCCGCTGTACAGTGATATGACCGTCGCTGCCTCGCTGCGGTTCTTCGGACGTGTCCACTCGATGGACACCGCAAGCCTTGTTTCCTCGATCGACCGCGTCCTCCATGCGTTCGACTTGGTCGACTACCGCGACACGATCGTAGGCAAACTATCCAAGGGGTATCGCCAGCGACTGGGGCTCGCCCTTGCGGTGCTCCATGAGCCGGAGGTCCTCGTACTTGACGAACCGACCGTGAGCATAGACCCGGTACAGGTCGTGGGAGCTCGCGACATCATACGGCGCCTCGGCAAGGAACATACGGTGCTCCTGAGTACGCATCAACTCGCTGAAGCCTCCACCCTCTGTGAGCGCGTCATTATTCTGCATGACGGGGTTCTCGTCGCGGAAGGTCATCCGGATGAGATAGCGGAGCGTCTCCAGGGGGCGCGGCGCATCAGGGTAGAGGCGCGTGGTCCTGCCGAACAGACGGGTGCCGCTCTCGCCGCCGTGCCGGGCGTCCGTTCCGTTGGAACGGCCACACGCATTGAAGAGGGCGTCTATGCGTTCGAAGTCACTGCTCCGTTGCGCTCGGACTTGCGGGAAGCTATTGCCCAGGCGATGAGCGCTGCGGGGGTCGGGCTGCGCGGTCTTGCCCGCTCCTCTGTGGACCTGGAGGAGGTTTTCCTGGAGATCACACGAGGCGAACGGGGGGACCCCGATGCGTAACGTCTTACTCCTCGCGTGGAAGGAGACTCGCTCCTACTACGGTTCACCGATGGCCTACGTCGTAAGCGCTGCATTCCTTGCGCTCACGGGCCAGTTCTTCGTGTCCGGTGTCTCGGAACTGCTGCCGGAAGCCTCGCTCCGTGCTGTCTTCACGCCCATGACGTTCGCGCTCATCCTCTGGGCTCCCATCGCGAGCATGCGGCTCTTGGCGGAGGAACAGAAACTCGGCACGCTGGAGCTGCTGCTCACCGCTCCGCTGCGCGATTGGGAGATCGTGATAGGAAAGTTCTGCGCGCTCGTCGCGATGCTCCTTGGCATCGTCGCCCCGACGCTCGCCTACGTGGTGCTGCTCTGCTGGTACGCCTCGCCGGACGGTGGACCGCTGCTTACCGGATATCTTGGCCTGCTCCTGTACGGCTCTGCCGCCGCAGCGCTGGGATTGTTCACATCCTCGCTCACTGGCAACCAGATCGTGGCCGGAGTCACGGCAGCCGTCGCGTTGCTCTTTCTCACGCTCGCGAGCGAGGCCTCTGGCCTCGTATCCGGCTTGCCGTCTGCACTGCTTGCCGGCGTTTCCTTGCCAGCCCACTACACCGCATTCGTCGCGGGTGTCATCGAACTGCGGAACGCCGTCTACTTCATCACTTTCATCGCGCTCTTCCTCTTCCTGACAACGCTGAGCCTGGAGTCCCGGCGATGGCGGTGAACGGACGACCATCGTCCGGGAGCGGGATCGCGGAACGGCTGAGAGGCTGGAGCCTGCTCCTTGCGGCACTTGGAGGCATTGGCGCACTCGGAGGGCTGCTACTCGTCGTGTGGGCCCCCGAACTCCGCCCGTTCGCCCTACCGACACTCATCGCTGCAGGCGTGTTGCTGGCGCTCGCTACCGTCGGTTCGATGGGCTACCTCGTCGGTGCAGTCACCGGTCGCAGAGGCCGTCTCTCCTGGATAAGCCTTGGCAGTGCTGCCGCTGCGCTGGCGATCGTGGTCGTACTGAACGTCATCGCCTCGGCAACTGACGCATCCTGGGACCTCACTGCGACGCGCCAATTCGAGATAGCTCCGCAGACCGTGCAAGCGCTGGCTGAGCTCCCCGCGGATGTGGACGTGACCGGATTCGTCGTGACGGATGAGGACGGCCTGCACTACCAGGGGACGGCGGAAGGTTACCTGCGGCAGTTCGCCAAGCATGCTGGCGACAGACTCTCCTACAGATTCGTCGATCCTGAACTGGAACCTGCCACCGCGCGTGAGTTTGGCGTAGTCAACGCTCCACTGCTGCTCTTCACTGCACCTGCTACAGGTCTCCGTGCCTCTGTAGACGCTGGCGAGCTCTCAGAGCAGCAGTTGCTCACTGCCATCCTCACGGTTACCGGGGCTCAACAGCACGTTATCTACTTCCTCACCGGCCACGGCGAGCGAAGCATCACCGACCTTCGCTCAGGCGGCTCCGGGTTGGGGCTGGCCGCCGCTGGACTCCGAGCCGACGGCTACCGCGTCGAGTCACTCATGCTGACGGACACCGGAAACGTGCCGGACGACGCTTCACTGCTCGTGATTGCCGCGCCACGCCAGCCGATCCCGGATGTCGAGGAGCAGGCGGTTATCCGCTGGCTGGCAGACGGAGGGCGAGCGCTGTTCATGCTCGATACATCCTCCGAGACACGGGACGCCATGGCAGACCTGCTCTTGGCGTGGGGCCTCGAGACAGTGCCGGGCACGCTGTTTGACCGCGAGCGCTCCGCTGCCGGAGATGCGCGCACACTCGCGGTGCAGCGTGACCAATACCTGGGACAGACCTCGGTCACCGAGGGGGGTGCTATCGTTGAACCGCTTGACGAAACGCTCTTCCCGGGCGCCATTGCGTTCCGTCCGGGGGGTGCCGTCGCGGCACGTATCGAACGGGGCGATTCCGTGCCCGTGCGGTTCGAGCCGCTGGTGACCACGTCCGGCGACTCCTGGGCCGTGGAGGGAACGGGGGAAGCCCCTGTTGCTGGCCGGGATGTCCCCGGCCCCCATACGCCACATCTCATTGTCCAGGCGTCCGCTCTCGCTACGGATGCTCCCTCGGAAGCGTTCGATGCCGCATCCGTCAGTACCACACTTACCGTTCTTGGCGATGCCGACTTTGCCAGCAATCGCCACTTCGGCGACGTGAGCAATGCGGATTTCTTCCTGAACACGGTGAACTGGCTGCTGGAGGACAGGTCGCTCATCGCTGTGCGTCCGAAGCAAGAGGTCTTCCGCCCTCTCGTGCTTACGGTGCCGGAGTACAACCTCGTGCGTTACATCAGCTGGTTCCTGTTGCCTGCGTTGATCGCCGCCGCAGGCGTCATCGTGTGGTGGCGGCGGCGTTAGAAGAGGGCGCACCGGGATGAAGAGCGCAGTTGTCAGGTTTGTATTGCTGCTGATCGTTGCGTCTGCGGCTGTTGCTGGGTGGGTGTTGGTGTCGGGTGGCGACGACGAACCGGAAGCAGCGCTGCTCCGCGCGCGTCTCTACACTGTAGCTCAGGACGACATTGCGAACGTCACCGTGCAGACGGAGACGGGCACCGTCATGTTCGAACGGCGAGAAGATGGCTGGTATTTTGCCGAATCTCCGGTGCCTGTGAACCTGGACCGTTGGGGCGGTGTCGTGTTGCTGCTCTCGGGCCCTGAAGTAGAGCGCCAACTGGCTGCACCGAGTGTGCTGTCGGAGTTCGGATTGGACGAACCGGATATCGTCAGCGTCGGCCTTACAGAGGGAAGTCGCGTTGAGGTTCGACTCGGCGCTCAGACACCGGATGGACGCAACGTCTACACGCAACGGGAAGGTAAATCCGAGGTGGCGCTCGTCAACGAACCGTGGGCGCGGGTACTGCGCCGCCTCGCCGCCGAACCGCCGCTGCCGTACTGGTACTACCGCGTCGATCCGGCGCTTGTGCGGCTCTTCGAGATCGAGAGCATAGGCAGCATTGCGACGTTCCTGCTTGGTCTGCCCGGGGCCGATGGTGGATTGCCGGACAGGGTGGTGCGGGGTGACGCGGCGTCAGATCTGACGGATGCTCAGCGCGGCGCGGTACTGAGCGTTGCAGGCGGGCCTCCCGGCTTTGACATGGCAGTCTGGCCGGAGGACCTGACACTGGAAAGCGCGGGCCTGCAATCGCCCCGCGCCGTCATTCGGGTTACCTACGAGTTAGCGGTTCCGTTGGAGGACAAGAGCGCCGTGAGCGCGGTGTTTGCGGTCGGAGGTCGGAGGTCGGAGGGCGATGGTTACTACGCGGCAACGCCGGACTCGCCGCTGCTCCTCACATTCGATGCGGCCTGGGTGGAAGAAGTGCTGTCGCTGGTGAGGCGAGAGTTCGCCGGAGGAGGCTGAGGAGGGTCCCTTCGTGGAGGAAAGCGCGGGAGACAACGATAGGCGGGTCAGACTTGACCCGCCTATGCCTGTTTCCTCGATAGCACCCGGGGGTTAGGGTTCGCTGCGATCCTTGTTGATCTCGATGAAACGGGTCTGGTCGGCAGGAAGCGCGTCTTCAGCGAAGATTGCGGCGACGGGACAGACCGGCTCGCACGCTGCGCAGTCGATGCACTCATCGGGCTCGATGTAGAACATGCGGTCGCCCTCGTAGATGCAGTCCACGGGGCAGACGTCCACGCACGAGGCATCTTTCACGTCCACGCAGGGTTCGGTGATTATGTAGGCCATCTTGGAAGTGCCCCTCCCTTTGATCTAGGCCCGTCCGGGCCCCCTCCCTCCCAGGAAGGTGAGTGCATTCTAGCAGACGTATTCAGGGGGTGTGAACACGTTATCAACTCTCGTCCTGGGGGATGAAATCTCCTACGTTCTTCTTGATCGATAGGTTGATGAACGTCTCCGTCTGCCTGACGCCCGTGATCTCGCCAACCCGGTTCCTGAGGAAATCGGAGAGTTCAAGCGGAGAGCCGAGACTTACGCGGCAGAAGACGTCGAACGCACCGGTCGTAACCGCCGCGTAGTGCACCTCTTCCATCTTCGCCAACTCCTCCGCTGCCGACTGCACATGGGCAGGGTCTACCTTCAGGCCGACGAGCGCGGACATGCGTCGTCCCAGCTTGGAGGTGTCCGGGATGGCGACCACGCGGATGACTTCTTCCTGGACGAGGTTGCGGAAACGCCGCCGGATCGTTCCTTCGCTCACGCCGGTCTTGCGCGCCAGTTCGATGTTGGAGGCGCGTCCATCGCGCTGCAGCAGCTCTATGAGCTTCGTGTCGAGCTCGTCAAGGGGAGCCATGGCTACCTCCTCGTGAAAATTCGCACAATAGGGTTATGGTACGACCTGCATACCCGCGCTGGCAAGGCATGCAGGCGTGTCCGGTGTGCACTGATCGGTATCTAGGCTGACAGGAACTGCGCGGGGTCGTCCGCGAACGCAGTGCGGCATCCGGGAGCGCAGAAGTAGTACGTTTCCCCTTCGTGGTCGGCAGTCCCACCCGGAGGGTCGGCTTTCGGCACCACCATCTTGCAGACGGGGTCTATGGCAGTATCACCT
The DNA here is from genome assembly GCA_965220655.1 of Dehalococcoidia bacterium. Lineage (GTDB taxonomy): Bacteria > Chloroflexota > Dehalococcoidia > Lucifugimonadales > Australimonadaceae > Bin16. The sequence continues at coordinate 270,797 of CBDCQO010000012.1, forward strand.
GGTTTCCCAAAGATCACGTCAAGCCGGTTCATGCACTACTTCCCCTGTGTGTCGGAGGTCAACGGGCACTGACATTCTAAGGCATCCACCTCTTGAGGCGCAGGCTGTTCGTCACGACAGACACGGAGCTGAACGCCATCGCAAGAGCGGCGAGCATGGGATTCAGGAAGCCGTGCTCGCCGAGTGCCCAGCGCCACGCCTCCGGCACGCCACCGTTCCCGAATACGATGTGGAGAACGCCCGCTGCGACCGGAATCAGCAGGAGGTTGTAGCCGAACGCCCAGCCGAGGTTCTGCCGGATGGTGCGCATCGTGGAACGGGAGAGGTGCACGGCGGCGCCCGTGAGCCGAACGTCCGCTGTCATGAGCGCAACGTCGGCTGCTTCCAGTGCCGCGTCCGTACCGGAACCGATAGCGATACCCACGTCTGCCTGGGTCAGCGCGGGAGCATCATTCACGCCGTCCCCCACCATCCCCACACGCTTTCCTTCCCTCTGGAGGCGCTCGATCTCGGCAGCCTTGGCGCTCGGGAGCACCTCTGCCATAACCCGCTGAATGCCGAGTTGGGCCGCGATGCTCTCAGCGACGGGCCGCACGTCGCCGGAGAGTATCGCCACTTCCAGTCCCATCGCCTTGAGCGCTGCAACGGCTTCCGCCGATTCTTCTCGCACGATGTCTGCGACGCCCAGGATGCCGATGACAAGGTCGTTCCGCAGCACGACGAGAGGTGTCCTGCCGCGCTCTGCCAGTACACGGACCGCCGATTCCGCCGTTCCACCGAGAGCGATGTCTGCGCTCCGCACCAGCCCAAGCCCGCCGACGGTGATGGCATCCACGTCCACGGTTGCGCGCACACCGAGTCCAGGCGCCGACTGGAAGTCCGAGGCACGAGGGAGATTGAGTCCCCTGTCCTTCGCTGCCCGTACGACGGCGGCTGCGATGGGATGCTCGCTCTGCTGCTCCACTGCAGCAGCGAAAGAGAGCAGTTCGTTTTCGGAGATGCCGCGCGGGAGTACGTCTGTGACCTGGGGTTCTCCCTTCGTCAGGGTTCCTGTCTTGTCAAAGACGACAACCTCCAGCTTGTGGGCTTGTTCCAACGCCTCGGCTCCGCGTATGAGCACGCCGTGCCGGGCGCCCGAGCCTGCACCGACCATGATGGCGGTCGGCGTGGCAAGTCCGAGTGCGCAGGGGCACGCGATGATGAGCACGGCGATGGCGTTGAGCATCGCCGTATCCAGCGCGGGCTGCGGACCGAGTTGCCACCATGCGAGGAAGGTAAGTGCGGCGATAGTGAGCACACCCGGAACGAAGTAAGCCGCCACGGTGTCGGCGAGCCGCTGCACGGGTGCGCGGGAACCTTGCGCCTCTTGCACCATCCTGATGATCTGCGCGATGGCCGTTGCGCTTCCGACTTTGGTCGCTTCGATGGAGATGCCCCCCGACGTGTTCACGGAACCTCCGAACACCACGTCGCCCGCCTGCTTTTCGACGGGGATGCTCTCGCCGGTGAGCATGGACTCGTCGACGGCGGTCGTTCCTTCGGTCACGACGCCATCCACGGGGATGCGCTCGCCAGGACGTATCGTGACGGCGTCGCCGGGGATGACGTCACTTGCGGATACGTCCCGCTCCTCGCCGTTCCGCGTGACGCGGGCGGTCTGCGGCTGCATGCCGATGAGCGTTCGGATGGCGTCCGACGCGCTGCCCTTCGCTCTGGCCTCCAGCAGCCTGCCGAAGAGGACGAGAGCGATGATGACGGTAGAGGTGTCGAAGTATGTCTCGCCGTTCCCGATGGTGCTCCCTGAAAGAGTCACGGCCGCGCTGTAGAAGTAGGCAGTAGAGGAGCCCAGCGCGATGAGCGTGTTCATGTTGGAGGTGCGGTGCTGCAGGGCGCTCCACGCGCTCGCGTATATCTGCCGTGCGGCCCGGAACTGCACCGGTGTCGCGACCACGAGAGCGATGGCATTGACCCACGGCATGCCCACCCCACGCTCGATGGTAGGAATGAGCATGAGCAGCATGATCGCGGCCGCGCTCGCCATACTGAACACTGCGCGGTTCCTGAGGTCGCGTATCTCTACCCGTCGTGACAGCCGCTCCAACTCAGCGCCCATAGCGTCTGCGCCGGTCACATAGGCGCCGCTGAAGCCTGCGGCCGCGGTGGTATCCCGCAGCACAGCGGGAGAGACCGTCCCGGGGACGATAGTGAGCGTGATCTGTTCGGCGGCGGGATTCGCGGCCGTGCGGAGTACGCCGTCAATGCTCTTGAGCCGTGCTTCGAGCGTCTTGGCTGAGTCTGCGTCAGCCAGACCGGGAACGGTGAGCACGGCGCTCTCCTCCGCCATGCCATAGCCCACCGACCGCACAGCGTCCCGCATCGCTGCGATGCGCTGCCCGGCTGGCGCGAACGTCACCGCTGCCGTCTCTGACGCGAGGTTCACAACCACCCCGGACACGCCGTCGACGCGGGCGATGGCATTCGTCACCGTGCTCACGCACGCGGCGCATGTCATGCCCTCGATGGGCAGGACGATGTTTCGTTGGTGATGCTGCTGGTGCTGCCCGGTTGCTGTGGACATGGCTTGACGGACGTTAGGGGAAGGTTAATGGCGGATACGGAGATAGTACCATCGGTGCGCCAGCCCTATACTTGCGCGGATGAATGGCATGATGGCGACAGGGGTCATTCTCATAATCGGGCTGGGGGCGCTGGCGGCGCTCGTGGTGCTGCTCGCGCTGCTCACACCGCTGCCGTGGTGGGGGGCGCTGATCCTGCTCCCGGTGCTCGATGCGGCGCTCATCCTCTGGGCGCGCCGCAGGCTGAAGCGCCCGGCGAGCACAGCCGGTGACGCCGGGGCCTAGAGGGGCATCCCCCAGATGGGGTACCACTCCTTGATGGCGCGCGAGGTGGGGATGTCCTTCCTCGATGCCTGCTCCATCCGCAGTTCCAGCGGATGGTCGCGGGTCTCCGGCTCGCCGCCCGTCGCCGGGGCGAACGGCGTGAACGCCCTGATGCGCGGCTGGTAGATCCAGTAGATCTCCTGCTCCTTCCATCTGAACGCATAGACCGCCGCGAGCACCCGCGGACCGATGCCCATCGACACGAGCGTTTCCCCGATGATACGGGTCGAGTTTGCCAGCGCGGGCAGCCCGGAATCCCGCACGATGATCCATGGATGGGGGTGCTCGGAATCGTCCAGCACCACATCCCACCGAGCCTCCGAGGACTTCAGGTGCGCCAGGGCACGCTCCAACTCTGCCTTGGCCTGGACCGCATCCTGGTCCTCAGAGGGACGGACGAGCACGCCGGCCTTGCCGGTGGTGAAGGTGTCGAGCACCTCCTCGAACACCTGCGCGGCGCTGGCCATCGCCTCGTTCGCCTCGCTCCATTCTGCGCTACGCGGTCGGGAGAGGAACTTGCACATGGGGACTACCCGGTCAGCATCCCTGTCCGCTCCAGCTCGAGCAGGCGCTCGATCCGGCGGGCCATGGGAGGGTGTGTGGAGAAGAGGCTGGCGAAGCCGTCGCCGATCGCAGGCATGATGAAGAACGCGTTGAGCGTCTCGGCGCGGCGCAGGTCGTTCTGGGGAAGGCCGGTGATGGAGCCGCCGATGCGCTGGAGTGCGTTCGCGAGGTCGCGGGGGCGGTTGGTGAGGATGGCGGCGCCCCGGTCAGCCGCGTACTCCCGGTAGCGCGAGAGCGCGGCGATGAGCACCTGGCTGATGACCCAGACGAGGATGGTGACGAGGTAGGCAATCAGGATGTAGCTGCCCGCACTCCCGCTCCTGCTGCGCCCGAAGCCTCCGCCGAAGAGCGCCGACCAGAAGAAGAGTGACATGAGCGTGGAAGCCACGACGGAGAGGAAGCTGGCGTAGGTCATCACCTGCACGTCGCGCGATGCGATGTGGCTTATCTCGTGGGCGAGCACGCCCTCAAGTTCCCGCTCATTGAGGATGCGCAGCAAACCAGTGGTGACGGCCACTGCTGCGTGCTTCTGGCTGCGTCCTGTAGCGAACGCGTTCGGGACACTCATGTCCGCGACGGCGACCTTCGGCTTGGGTATCCCCGCCGACATCGCGAGGCGGTCAATCATCGCATGCAACTCCGGCGCTTCCTCCGGCGTCACGACCTTCGCGCGCATCGAAGTGAGCACGAGCTTGTCGGAGAGGAAGAACTGCACGAGCACGAGCACGACGGCGAAGCCGAGCATGACGGTCGCGCCCGCAACGGATATGAGGAACCAGAGGAAGAGACCGTACACGAGGCCGAGCAGCAGCATCGTGAAGAGCATGCGCGCTCGGAGCTGGTTGTCCCGGCCTACGCGGCGCGGTTGGAACATCGTCATCCTTCCATCCCCCTCTTCATTCCAGGGACGTCGGTCCCATGATAGCGCGTCCGTCTGCGGGTTGCCTCTCTCAGGCGGCAGTCTCGCTACGCTGTACCCAGCTTGTTGATGGCTGCGCGGAAGCCGGGTGCCGCGCCTTCCAGCGCGGACTGGTGGACGCAGTAGGAGATGCGGAAGTAGCCCGGCATGCCGAACCCGCGCCCGGGCACGACGAGCACGCCCTCCTCCTGCAGCGCCTGGATGAGCAGCATCTCATCTTCCACCGGCGACTGCGGGAAGAGGTAGAACGCACCCTCGGGCTTGCGAACGTTGTAGCCCGCCGACGTGAGCACGTCACAGAGGTAGTCGCGCTTGGCCTGGTAGTCGCTGACGTCTACCGTCACGCGCTGCAGTCCGCGCACCAGGTGCTGCATGATGGCCGGGGCGTTCACGAACCCCAGCACGCGATTGCAGAAGGTGAACGCGTCCATCAGTTCGCCCGCCTCCTCGCAGCCGGGGTGTACGGCCAGGTAACCGATGCGGTCGCCCGGGAGCGCGAGGTCCTTGGCATGCGATGTTGCGGTGATGGTGCGCTCGTACCCGAGCTGCGGGAACGGGTAGGTGAGGCCGTCGTAGATGATGCGGCGGTACGGCTCGTCGCTCACGAGGTAGATAGCCGTGCCGTGCTCGTCGCTCTTGCGCCGCAGCAGGCTGGCAAGGTCGGCGATGAACGACTGCGGGTAGATGACGCCGGACGGGTTGTTCGGCGAGTTGAGGATGACGACCTTCGAGCGCGGAGTGAGCTTGCGTTCCAGTTCGTCGAGATCCGGCGTGAAGTTCTCGTCGCAGCCGACGACGACAGGCGTCGCGCCGTGGTTGTACGCGTAGAAGAGGTATTCGGCGAAGTAGGGCGCCAGGATGACAACCTCGTCTCCGGGGTCGCAGAGGGAGCGGATGGCGATGTTGAGGGCGGCTGCCGCGCCGCACGTCATCAGCACGTGCTGGGCTCCGTAGGGAAGGCCGGACTCCCCGGCGAGCGTGTCGGCGACGGCCTGGCGCGTCTCCGGGTAGCCGGCGTTGGGCATGTAGCGGTGCGCGCCGGGCGCCGGGGTGTCGGCCAGGCTGCGCAGCGCTTCGAAGAACTCGGACGGCGGCTCGACGACGGGGTTGCCGAGCGAGAGGTCGAAGACGTTCTCCTCACCGCGCTCGCGCTTGAGGGCGATGCCGAGCTCGAACATGCGCCGTATCCACGAGCTGTTCTCCATGTGCTGCCTGACGTTCGACGCTATGGCCACGCTCATCTCCTCGCGTTCGCGGGCTACGGCCGGATGCGGCGCGCCTGCCCGCCTCTGCTAACATTGCCTCGTTAACCCTACGATACCGGAGGGACGGATGGCTGCGGAGACCGGCAAGCGTCTGGAGTGCGCCGACCTGGGCGCGCAGTACATGATCACGAAGGGGGGGGGCGGGGAGTTGTCCTGCGTGTCCGCCGCCGACGGCGAGGCGGACCAGCTGGGCAAACGCTACCAGGACGAGGCGACGGGCATCATGGTGCTGTGCACGAAGGCGGGCTCGTCCCGCATCCACTGCGACGGGCGTCCGATGGCGATGCTGGAGGCGCGCAAGCTGCCGTCGTCCGACTAGTCCTTCAGCCACTCGTAGAGGTGGTAGTGCTCGCGGGTCATTCCGAGGGCCTCGTAGACGCGCTGGGCGGGCTCGTTCCGTTTGTCGACGTAGAGGCGGAGCCCGACGAGTTCATCGGAGCGCTCGACCTGCTCGCGGAGGTGGGTGTAGAGCGTCGAGTAGACGCCACGGCGGCGCGCCTCCGGCATGACGTAAACCGAGTGGATCCAGAGCACGACGCCGTTCCGCCAGTCGCTCCACTCGGTGACGGTCATCAGCATACCGACGGGAGCCTCGTCCTCCTCGGCGAGCCAGTACTCCGCGTGGACGCGGTCCTCCAGCACGGCGCGCACGCCGTCCGTGAGCGTTGCGAGGTCGAGCTCGGCCCCCTCGCTCTCGACGGCCATCGCCATCTGCGCGTCGACGATGAACCGCAGGTCGTCGCGGTTGGCGCGGCGGACGACGATCATGGCGCTGCTACGCTGCGACCTTGCGCATGACGGCGACGACCTTGCCGTGCACCTGGACGCTGTCGGCGGGAACGATGATGGGCTCCATCGCCGGGTTCGCGGGCATGAGGCGCACGTTCTCGCCCTCTAGGTAGAAGTGCTTGAGCGTCGCCTCCTCCTGCATCGGGAGCCATGCCGCGACCATGTCGCCGTTGCGGGCGTCGCGCGTATGGCGTAGCACCACGATGTCGCCGTCGGTCACGAACGCGTCGATCATCGAGTAGCCCTTCACGCGCAGGGCGTAGAGGTTGTCCGGGTCGCGGGGCGTCAACTCGGGCGGGAGGGCGAACGAGTCGTGGTCGCCGTCCGCATAGGCGCCGGCCTCGGGAACGGGGATCGGTTCGCCCGCGGCGATCGCGCCGAGCACCGGGATGCGCGACACCTCGACAAGGTCCGCCTCCGACTCGCCGACGAGTTCGATGGCGCGGGAGATGTCGGGGGAGCGGCGGATGTAGCCGTCGCGCTCGAGCAGGCGGAGGTTGTAGTCAACGACGGACGTGGAGCTGATGCCGCACGCGAGCTGTATCTCGCGGATGGACGGCATGTAGCTGCGGTCGGTGTGGTACTCGCGCAGGAAGTCGAGGATCTCCTGCTGGCGCGTCGAGATGGCTGGCATAAGGCGGCCTCCGTGCGTAATCAGAACGTGCGTTCTAGGCTAGAAGGCCGCGCGTACACCTGTCAACGGGGTCGTGTCGCAGTTTGCGCGGATGTGCCGGAAGAGGCGCGTTACTCGGCGGAGGCGGCGTTGAGCCGCTTGGTGAGGCGGGACTTGCTCCGCGCGGCGGCGTTGCGGTGGACGATGCCCTTGGAGACGGCGCGGTCGAGCCTGCTGACCGCCGTGAGGACGCTGGCGCCTGCCGCTTCGCTGTTGGTGTTGAGCGCTCGGACGGCCTTCTTGACCGCCGTGCGGGTGCTGGAGCGGACGCGCCGGTTGACGATGCGGCGGCGCTCCTGGACTCGTGCTGCTTTCTTCGCTGGCATTGATGCTCCGTGGGACCTGTTCTTGTCGCTGACGGCCTATTATCGCTCACCGGGGCCTCGTTTGGCCAGAGGCGAAGTGGTTGCCGGACTCGACCAAGGCGCTCAACCGGCATCGAATTCTGATCCCCTTGGTCTGAGATTACGAGTAAAGCCAAGGCCTAATCTGATCCCCTTGGTCGCCTTGGTCGGAGGCTTCCGCCAGGCCGTGGCCTGCTTCCCGCGACCAAGAGACCAAGGCGTTCATCGATTTCAAAGTTCTGCGTTACGGCCATAGACTCCGTTGATGGCTGAAGCCATGGGCTATAAACGCAGTCTATGGGTGCTGCCAGCGCGACGGTCATGTCACCAGCGTACGCGGAGGCGGGGCGTTCGCGAAAGGGGCGCGTGTCACATCCTCAATCTGCTGGCACCTGCAGCGTGCCGTCATAGCCGACGAGGAGTTGCCCGAAGGGGGTTTCAATGCGCACGGAGACGTCCATCGCACCGGGGACGCTCGCTGAGCGGCGTTCCGTGCCCCACGTGTGGATCGAGAGCCAGCGCGGGATGGGCCAGCGGCGTCCGAGGGCGCGCAGCAGCATGCGGTCCGACCAGTGGGTGAGCGACTCGCTGTCCGAGGTGACGGTCATGGGGAAGTCCAGCGAGCCGTAACGTTCAATCAGCAGGCCGTCCTCGGCCCACTGCTCGGTGGGGAAGCGCCAGTCGCCGATGCGCCGGTCCCAGTGCTCCTGCCTGCTCTCACGGCGCACGTGCAATTCCACCGCCACGCGCCCCTCAGTTCGAGGCATCCGGAGCGCCCACCGCACGAGTCCGGCCCCGACGAAGCGTCCGAGCGTCACGTCCATCCAACCGCTGGCGGCGAACTGCGTGTCCGTTCCGTGCACCTGCTTGAGCACGTCCGGCAAGCCGTGCCAGGCGTCGCCGAGGAGGCGGTGGTAGAGGGCGGGGGTCATGGGGCAATGGTAGCGGATGGGGGTAAGGTTACCCGAGAGATGCCTCGGCTACGCTCGGCATGACAGTCCGCCACCACAGCCCCTCGCCCGGCTCTCTGCGCCCGCGTCTGGATTCCCGCCTGCGCGGGAATGACGAAATTCCCTACCGCACCAGCAGCGAGATGGCCGCGGCGACGATGACGATCTCGACGATGTAGACGAATGCCTTGTCGGAGACGCGGTTGGTGATGGCGCCGCCGACGTACGCGCCCGCGACCATGACGAGGCCAAGCGAGAGGGCGAGGAGCAGGGCGCTCGTGTCGACCAGGGCGAACGAGCCGTAGATGCCTATCTTGACGACGTTGATGATGGTCATGCCTGAGGCCATGGTGCCGACGAACGCGCCGCGCCGGAGGCCGTAGGCGAGGAAGAACGATGCGCCGAACGGCCCCGCGCCGCCGAAGAGCGAGGAGAGGAAACCCTGTCCCGCGCCAACGCCGACGAACGCCCGGGGGCTCATCCCCGCTCCTCTGGACGCCAGCGGGGTGTGCCGGAACACGACGATGAGCAGCAGGAAGACGGCGAACGCCTTCTGCAGGATGTCTGCGGGGAGGTTGGCGAACGCCGTCGCGCCGACGATGGAGGTCGGAAGGGCGCCGATGAAGAACCACTTGACCACGCTGCGGTCGATGAGGTGGCGGTTCACCCATATGCGCGACCAGGTCTGCATCATGACGGCGATGGTGGCGATGGGGACGGCCTCGCGGATGCCGACGGCGAACGTGAGCACGGGGATCATGATGATGGCGGAGCCGAGTCCCGCGAGCCCGCCGATGACCGCGGAGAAGAACGCGACGACGCCGAGCCCTACGAGGACGACCGGGTCCATCGCTATCCCGTCGCCAAGAGCAGGAGGCCGGAGACGACCATGAAGAACTCCACGGCGTAGATGAAGAGGCGTTCCGGCACGTGCTTGACGATGTGGGCGCCGGCGTACGCGCCCACGGCCATTATGAGGCCGATGCCGACGGCGATGAGGAACGTCTCCATCGTGAAGAGCGAGAAACCGCCGTAGACCACCGTCTTGACGATGCTGACGAGGAACGTGCCGACAGCGACGGTGCCGACGAAGGCGTTCTTCGTGAGGCCGTAGGCCATGAAGAAGTGCGCGCCGAATGGCCCTGCGCCGCCGAAGAGAGCGGAGAAGAAGCCCTGGCCGATGCCGACGGGCAGAAAGGCGCGGAGGGGCATCGCGCGCCCCGCAACGAGGGGTATGTGGCGGTAGACGACGAGCGCGAGCAGGAAGACGCCGAGCCCTCGCGCAAGCCAGTCGGTGGGGATGTTCGCGAAGACGACGCCCCCGAGCGCGGCGGCGGGCACCGCGCCGAGGCTGTACCAACGGGCGACGCGCCAGTCCACGTAGTCGCGGTTCGCGACGGAGCGCGAGAGCGTGTTGAGCAGCATCGCTACGGTGACGATGGGGACGGCGAGGCGGATGCCGAACGCGAAGATGAGGATGGGGATGGCGATGATGCCGGTGCTCATGCCGGTGACGCCGCCGATGAGCGCGGCTATCAGCGATGTCGCGACGACCGCCGCGGCGACCGGCGCGCTGATATCCACATCCAGCATCCGCGCGGCCTACAGCCGCTCGAGGATCATGTCGGTCATGTGCTGGGTGGTGGAGAACTCCGCGCCGGGAGGGGCGAGGTCAGCCGTGCGGTGGCCGTCGTTCAGGGCGCTCTCGACCGCGGCGTTGACGGCGGCGGCTTCCTCGGCGAGCCCGAACGAGTACTGCAGCATGAAGGCGGCGCTGAGGATGGAGCCAACGGGATTGGCCTTGCCCTGGCCCGCGATGTCAGGCGCGCTGCCGTGGCTGGGCTCGTAGAGGCCCTTCACCTTTCGCGTCCTGCCTTTCGCGTCCTTGCCGGGGAGTCCGGCGAGGCTGGCGGACGGCAGCATGCCGAGCGAGGCTGAGAGGACGGCGGCCTCGTCCGAGATGATGTCGCCGAACATGTTCTCCATGACCATGACGTCGAAGCTCGTGGGGCGGGTGATGAGGACCATCGCGCAGGAGTCGACCAGCTGGTGCTCCAGCTCGACGTCCGGGTAGTCCTTCGAGACCTCGATGGCTATCTCGCGCCAGAGGCGGGATGACTGGAGGACGTTCGCCTTGTCGACCGAGGTGAGCTTCTTGCGGCGGGAGCGTGCGAGCTCGAAGCCGACGCGCAGGATGCGCTCGATCTCCTTCTCGGTGTAGAGGAGCGTGTCGACGCCCTTGCGCCCGGCCTTCGTCTCCCAGCGCTTCTTGGGCGGGGCATAATAGAGGCCCCCGGTGAGCTCGCGCAGGATGACCATGTCCGCGCCGCGCACGCGGTCGTCCTTGAGCGGGCTCGCGCCCTCCATGCCAGGGAAGACCTTCACGGGGCGGATGTTGGCGTAGAGGCCGAGCGCCTTGCGGAGGCCGAGGATGGCGGCCTCCGGGCGGACCGGTTCGTTGTCCCACTTGGGACCGCCGACCGCGCCGAAGAGGACGGCATTCGAGCGTCTGGCGGCCCGAACGGTCTCGTCGCGCAGGGGCGTGCCGTAGGCGTCGATCGCGCCCCCGCCCACCGTGTCGGTCTGGTAGCGGAAGTTGTGCTTCCATCGCGCCGCGACGGCGTCCAGCACCTGCTGCGACGCTCCGGTGACCTCCGGGCCGATGCCGTCGCCCGGCAGAACCATGATGTCGAAAGTGGCCATGTGCGTACCTCAGGGGTGCCGGCGTATCCGCGGCGGAATGGGGACGGGTCAGGAGTGGGTGCTCTCGAAGGCGTCTATCGCAGCCTCGTTCTGGAGCGTCAGGCCGATGTCGTCCAGCCCCTGCACGAGGTTCTCCTTGCGGAAGGGGTCGATGTCGAACGACGCGGCCAGACCGTGGCCGTCGGTGACCTGCTGCGCCTCCAGGTCGACGGTCAGTTCGTAGCCCTGGATCTCCTGGGCGCGGGCGATGATGGTGTCGACCTCGGCGGCGTCGAGCATGACGGGGAGCAGGCCGTTCTGGTAGCAGTTGTTCCGGAAGATGTCGCCGAAACTCGGCGCGATGACGACGCGGAAGCCGTACTGCTGTATCGCCCACGGCGCGTGCTCACGCGAGGAGCCGATGCCGAACTGCGGCCCGCTCACGAGGACGGTGCCGCCGGCGTACTGCGGCTGGTTCAGGATGAAGCCGGGCTTGGGGGAGCCGTCCTCCTCGTAGCGCAGCTCGTAGAAGAGCAGTTCGCCGAATCCGACGCGGTCGATCTTCTTGAGGAAGCGCGCCGGGATGATCTGGTCGGTGTCGACGTTCGGCATGTCGTAGGGAACGACCTTGCCGGTGTGTTTCGTGAAAGCGTCCATCCGTCTACTCCTGGGCCGGAACCGCGTCCGGTCTCGTTAGTTCAGTTCCCGCACGTCCACGAAGTGCCCAGCGATAGCGGCTGCGGCTGCCATCGGCGGGCTGACGAGGTGCGTGCGCCCGCCCGGGCCCTGCCGCCCCTCGAAGTTGCGGTTGGAGGTCGAGGCGCTGCGCTCGCCGGGGGCGAGCCGGTCGGGGTTCATGGCGAGGCACATGGAGCATCCAGCGTCACGCCACTCGAACCCGGCTTCGGTGAAGACCTGATCGAGTCCCTCCTCCTCCGCCTGCTGCTTCACAGCCCATGAGCCGGGGACGACGAGCGCCCGGACCCTGTCAGCCTTCTGCTTACCCTTCGCGACCGCGGCGGCGGCGCGGAGGTCCTCGATGCGGGAGTTGGTGCAGGAGCCGATGAAGACCGTGTCAACTGCGATGTCCTGGATGCGCTCGCCGCCGTTCAGGCCCATGTACGCGAGCGCCTTCTCCACGGCGCCCTGCTCCTGCGACGACTCGAACTCGTCCGGCTTCGGGACGCGCCCTCCAACGGGAAGCACCTGCGCGGGGTTCGTGCCCCACGTTACCTGGGGTTGGATGTCGGCGGCGTTCAGCGTGACGACGGTGTCGAACGTCGCGCCGGGGTCGGTGCGGAGGGCCGTCCAGTGCTCGACGGCCGCGTCCCAGTCCTCGCCCTTCGGGGCGTACTCGCGCCCCTTCAGGTAGGCGAACGTCGTCTCGTCGGGCGCGACCATGCCGGTGCGCGCGCCCGCCTCGATGGACATGTTGCAGACCGTCATGCGGCCTTCCATGGACATCTCGCGGAAGACGGAGCCGGTGTACTCGATGGCGTGGCCGATGCCGCCGGACGTACCGATCTTGCCGATGATGGCGAGTATGACGTCCTTGGGCGTCACGCCGAAGCCGAGCGTGCCGTCCACGCGGACCTCCATCGTCTTCGGCTTCGCCTGCCAGATGCACTGCGTCGCCAGGACGTGCTCGACCTCCGACGTGCCGATGCCGAACGCCATCGCGCCGACCGCGCCGTGCGTCGCGGTGTGGCTGTCGCCGCAGACGATGATCATGCCGGGCTGCGTGCGCCCCTGCTCCGGCCCGATGACGTGGACGATGCCCTGCTTCTCGCTGAACATGTCGTGGTACTCGAGGCCGAACTCATCCGCGTTGCGCTGCATGGCTTCGAGTTGCGCCTTCGAGACCTCGTCCGTGAGGGGCTTGTCGCGGTCGTTGGTGGGGACGTTGTGGTCGGCGACGGCGACGGTCTTGTCGAGCCTGCGGATGCGGCGGTTGTTGAGGCGCAGGCCGTCGAACGCCTGGGGCGACGTGACCTCGTGGACGAGGTGCAGGTCGACGTAGAGCAGGGAGGGCTTGCCCTCCTCCTCCTGCACGACGTGCGCGTCCCATATCTTCTCGAACATCGTCTTGGGGGCCATCTGATCCTCCGCTTCTCTTCAGACGGCGAAATCGTCCAGGACCAGGCAGGGGAGGTTGCAGTTCCTGGCGAATGCGCGGTCGTTGCCGGTGATGACGTCGCAGCGGTCAGCCGCGGCGGTCGCTGCGATGATAGCACTCGACGCCTTCAAGTTGGTGGAGGAGCCTTACGAGGCGGCCTTGAGCGAAGCCGCGATCTCGCCGTCCAGGCGGTAGCGCTCCGGCTCCTCGTCCTGCGCCGGGATGCGCCGCACCCAGCGGCTGGCAGTGAGCCTCTCCAGCGTTTGGGTCAGGTCGGTCGGGTGGCCGTTCTCGGGGATGAGCCACGCCAGGTCCGGGAAGGTGGCCACGTAGTACGGGCAGTCCATAAGCGTGTCGGCGACTGCCCGCACGCCGCTGTCCGTGGCGTACAGGTCTTCGAACCGCTTGCGCCACTCGCGCGGGTCAGTTTCGCCGGGGAGTCCGGACGCAGGCTCTGTCCTACTCTGGCGCCGGAGAAGGCTCTCTTCGGTGTCAGCTTCCGGCCTGCCACGCCGGAGATACTGCATCCAGTCCTCCGGCTCCTTCATCAGCACGATGTCTCCGTCCACGACGGCTGCCGCCAATCTGTCCCCATGGTTGATGCCCACCTCCCGAAGGATGGCGACGGGTATGGTGACCTGGTTCTTGCTGCTGACGGTTATCGTGCGCATGGCGAACCTCGGATACTTGGTATTTCTTACTTACCAGATAAGTAAAGTATACCAAGCAAACTGGTCAACTCCTCATACAAAGAGGCAGAGGAGATAGCCCCTCTGCCTCTTCGCCATGCTCCCGGTGAGGCTGCTACCGTTAGACGGCGCCTGCCGCCTCCGGTGAGCGGGTGGTGTCGCCCATCGCGAGCAGGCGGTTGAGCGCGTTCATGTAGGCCTGGGCGCACGCGACGATGATGTCCGTATCCGCGCCGCGTCCGATGTACGGCTTGCCGTCCTGTTCGATGCGGATGCTCACCTCGCCGATGGCGTCGATGCCCTCCGTGACCGAGTTGACGCTGAACTCCGTCAGCTCGTTCGGCACGCCGACGATGCGGTTGATGGCCTGGTAGACGGCGTCCACCGGCCCGGTGCCTGTCGCCGCATCAGTGCGGACCGTCCCGTCTTCGAGGGACAGTTGGACGGTTGCGGTCGGAATCTCGCCGGTGCCGCAGGTCACCTGCACGTGCTCCAGCGAGTACGTCTCCTCGATGGCCGTGCGCTCGTTGCCCATGAGCGCGATGAGGTCGCGGTCGGTCACCTCGCGCTTCTTGTCCGCGAGCTCCTTGAAGGACTCGTGCACCTTGTCGAGCTCCTCGTTGGTGAGCGCGTAGCCCAGCTCTTCGAGCCGTGAGCGCAGGCCGTGGCGTCCGCTCAGTTTGCCGAGCACGAGTTCGCTCCGGGGCACCCCCACGTCCAGCGGGTTCAGGATCTCGTAGGTGGTGCGCTCCTTCAGCACGCCGTCCTGGTGGATGCCGGAGGCGTGCCGGAACGCGTTGCGCCCGATGACGGCCTTGTTGGGCTGCACCGGGAAGCCGCTCACCTGGCTCACGAGGCGGCTGGTGTTGTACAGCTGCTTCGTGTCGATCTCGGTGTCGACGCCGAAGTAGTCGCCGCGCGTGCGGAGCGCCATGATGACTTCCTCGACGGCGGTGTTGCCCGCGCGCTCGCCGATGCCGTTGATGCAGCCCTCAACCTGGCGGGCCCCCGCCTTCACCGCCGAGAGGCTGTTGGCGACCGACATGCCCAGGTCGTCGTGGCAGTGCACGGAGATGCGGACGCTGTCGCCCAGCTCCGGCACCTCGGCACGCAGGTAGGTGATGAGGCCGCCGAACTCCTCCGGCACCGCGTAGCCGACCGTGTCCGGGATGTTGATGGTCGTTGCGCCCGCGTCGACGGCCGCCCGCACCATGTGCGCGAGGAACTCGCGCTCCGTGCGGCTGGAGTCCATGGGGGAGAACTCCACGTCGTCGGTGTACTCGCGCGCCCGCGAGACGGCTTTCACCGCGATCTCCACCACCTCTTCCCTGTTCTTGCGCAGCTGATGCTGGATGTGCTGGTCCGAGGAAGAGATGAAGATGTGGATGCGCGGGTGCGCCGCGTCCTTCAGCGCCTCGCCGGCTCTGTCCACCGCAGCCTCGTTCGCATGCGCGAGCGCCGCGATGATCGGCTTCCGCACCTCGCGCGCGATTGTCTGCACCGCCTCGAAGTCGCCGGGCGAACTGACGGGGAAGCCCGCCTCGATGATGTCGACGTTCAGCCGCTCGAGCTGCCTGGCGATCTCCACCTTCTCGTCCACTGTCATCCCCGCCCCGGCGGACTGCTCTCCGTCCCGGAGCGTGGTGTCGAAGATGAGCACTCGGTCTTCCATGTCATTCCTCCGCAAACAGGCCGCTCACGGCCTCCGCTGTGCCGGCGGTTACTTCTTCCCCAGGAACGTCATCATCCCCCGGAGCTCCGCTCCGACGGTCTCGATCTCGTGACCGGCAGCCGCCTCCCGCATCGCCTTGAAGCGCGGCTGTCCTTCGTGGTTCTCGGCTATCCACTCGCGGGCGAACGAGCCGTCCTGTATCTCCTGGAGCACACGCTTCATCTCGGCGCGGGCGTGCTGGTCCACCACCCGGGAGCCGCGGCTGTAGTCGCCGTACTCCGCGGTGTCGCTCACTGAGTAGCGCATGTACTTCATGCCGCCCTCGTAGAGCAGGTCAACGATGAGCTTCAACTCGTGCATCACCTCGAAGTAGGCGATCTCCGGCTGGTACCCTGCCTCCACGAGCACCTCGAAGGCGTTCGTGATGAGGCTGGTGACGCCGCCGCAGAGCACGGTCTGCTCGCCGAAGAGGTCGGTCTCCGTCTCTTCCTTGAACGTTGTCTCCACGATGCCTGCGCGGTCCGAGCCGATGCCTGCGCCGTAGGCCAGCGCGTTCGCAAGCGCGTCGCCCGAGGCGTCCTGGTGGATCGCCACGAGCGACGGTACCCCCTGGCCATCGACGAACACCTCACGTACCCGGTGGCCGGGCGCCTTCGGAGCAATCATCGAAACGTCCACGTCGGCGGGAGGGTTTATCTCCCCGAAGTGGATGTTGAAGCCGTGCGCGAACATCAGCGTCTTGGAGTTGTCCAGGTTCGGCTCGATGGACTCCGTGTAGATACTGCGCTGCGCGGTGTCCGGCGCCAGCACCATGATGAAGTCGCTCTCCTTCGTGGCCTCCGCCGGAGTGGCGACCCGCAGGCCCTCGGCCTCAGCCTTCGCGCGGCTGGCGCTGGTCGGCAGCAAGCCCACCGTCACGTCGACACCGTTGTCGCGCAGGTTGAGCGCGTGCGCATGCCCCTGACTGCCGTAGCCGATGACACCGACGCGCTTGCCGTTCAGCCGGCCGATGTCGGCATCTTCCTTGTAGTACACCTTCGCCATATCGCAGTCTCCTCCTCGTGTTCCGGTTCGTTGTGCGTCCTTCCGTGGACGCGTTCTCAGGGGACGACTTCCGTATCCGGCGCGCTCCGCGCGGCGGGGACAGCCGTCTGCTTCGTACCCGCAGCCACGCCGCCACGGGTCATCGCTACCCGTCCTGTACGCATCGTCTCGCGGACGCCGAAGGGCTGAAGGAGCTTGATGAGCGCGTCTATCTTCCCCTCGTCGCCTGTCACCTCGACGATGACCGTGTCGTTGCCCACATCCACGATGCCTGCGCGGAAGATGTCCACTATCTGCATGATCTCCGCGCGGTTGTCCTTGTTGGACTTCACCTTGAGCAGGGCCATCTCGCGCACGACGCTGCTCTCCGACGAGATGTTCGTGACCCGCACGACGTCTATGAGCTTGTAGAGCTGCTTCGTCACCTGCTCCACCACCCAGTCCCCGCCCTCCACGACGAACGTCATGCGGGAGAGCCCCGCCGTCTCGCTGTGACCGACCGCCAGGCTGGAGATGTTGAACCCGCGCCGCGAGAACAGTCCCGCGACGCGCGCCAGCACCCCCGGCTTGTCGTGGACCAGCGCCGTAATGGTGTGGACGTGCCCGTTCAGGCTTACGTCAGCCATGGCAACACTTCCTGCCCCGCGGGCGATTCGATCATCTCGAACACGCTCTCTCCTGCGGGAACGTGCGGGTACACGTTCTCCTCCGGTTCCACGTGAAAATCGATGATGGCCGGCCCGTCCACAGCGGCAGCCTCTTCGAGGGCTGACCGCACCTGCGGCTCGTCCGTCACGTGCTTCGCCCAGATGCCATAGGCCTCGGCGATCTTTACGAAGTCCGGGTTGCCGGTGTAGCCGGACGCCACGCGCGAGCCTCCGTAGAACAGGTCCTGCAGCTGCCGCACGAGGCCGAGGTTGTTGTTGTTCAGGACGGCGAACTTCACCGGCACGTTGTGCTCCACGATGGTCGCCAGTTCGGACATCGTCATCTGGAAGCCGCCGTCTCCGGCGATGCTCCACACCTGCCGGTTGGGCTGCGCGAAAGCCGCGCCCATCGCCGCGGGTACCTCGAATCCCATCGTCCCCAGCCCGCCGGACGTTATCCAGGAGCCGGGCTCCTTGAACACGTAGTGCTGGGCAGCCCACATCTGGTGCTGCCCCACGCCCGTCACCACGATCGCGCGCCCGTCCGTGACCTCGCACAGTTCGCGCACGACCTGCTGCGGACGGAGCCCGCTGCCCTCGCCGGAACTCAGGGGATGCTCGGCACGCAGCGCGTCTACCTCCGACATCCATTCGGGACGCGAGACCTGATCCACCTGCTTGGCGAGCGCGTGCAGCACACGCTTCGCGTCGCCGACGATGGGTACCGTGACGCGCACGTTCTTGCCGACCTCGGCGGGGTCGATATCGATGTGGATGACCTTGGCGTTCGGCGCGAACGCACTCAGCCTGCCCGTGACCCGGTCGTCGAACCGCATCCCGACCCCGATGATGAGGTCTGCGCGGTCTATGGCCCAGTTGTTGTACGCCTGCCCGTGCATCCCGGGCATGCCCATGCTCAGGACGTGCTCGCCGGAGAAGCTGCCGATGCCGAGCAGCGTCGTGATGACGGGTATCTGCGCCTTCTCCGCAATCTCCCGCACCTCTGCGAACGCGCCGGAGATGATCGCGCCGTGCCCCACCATCAGCAGGGGGCGCTGCGAGTCCGCGATGAGTTGCGCGGCACGCTTGATCATCTGCCCGTGCCCCTCCATCGTCGGTTTGTAGGAGGGGAGGTCGACGTGCTCCGGGTAGTCGAAGTCGTCGCTCTCGGTGAGGATGTCGCGCGGCAGGTCGATGAGCACGGGGCCGGGGCGTCCCGTGCGTGCGATGTGGAACGCCTCGCTCATGATGCGCGGGATGTCCGCCGTGTCCATGACCAGGTAGTTGTGCTTGGTGATAGGCAGCGTGATGCCGGTGGTGTCGGTCTCCTGGAACGCGTCCCGTCCGATAGCGGCGCGCGGCACCTGCCCCGTGATCGCCACGACAGGCACGGAGTCCATCATCGCGGTCGCGAGCGGCGTGACGAGGTTCGTCGCCCCGGGCCCCGAGGTCGCGACGGCGACGCCCACCTTGCCGGACGCGCGTGCATAGCCGTCCGCTGCATGGCCGGCGTTCTGTTCGTGCCGAACGAGGATGTGCCGCAGCTGCGGGTACTCGGGCAACGTCTGGTAGAGCGGCAGTATCGCGCCGCCGGGGAGGCCGAACATGATGTCCGTCCCCTCCCGCACCAAGCTCTCACAAACCATCTGCGCGCCTGTCAAACGCAAGGTCGACTCACCTTTCCCTCTCGTTGTCCGTCATTCCGTAACCGGAGCGCCCTTCCGAAGGTAAAAAAAGACCCGCCCCATGAAGGGACGGGCCGTTAACCCGCGGTACCACCCTACTTCCCCGGCTCACGAAGGGCCGAGGCAGCTTTGCCTGCGCGGTAACGGCGCGCTCCGCTGGCCCTACTGTTGCTGTTCAGGCCAGCCGCTCGGGGACGAGTTCAGGGGGGCTTGTCCATCGCCAGTCTCGCACCAGAACGACCGGCTCTCTGAGATGCGCTTGCCCCGTACTACTTCCCTTCTCAGCGGAACGGATGTAATAAGCGCGTACATTCTAGTACAACGTCTCACGTCGAGTCAACTTTCAGGCGTGAGCGGTGCACAAGGGCGCATCGCGGCTCTGAACACGCTAGACTGTCCGCCATGTTAGACCGCCTGGAAAGCGCCCTGGCGCGTGCACGGGACCAAGGACGCACCGCCCTGGTACCGTACGTCACGATAGGCTTCCCCTCGTTGGACGATACGTTCGCCATCGTTCCGGCTATCGAACAGGCGGGAGCGGACGCTCTCGAACTCGGGGTGCCGTACAGCGACCCGCTTGCGGACGGCCCCACGGTACAGGCCGCGAGCTACCGTGCGCTGACCGGCGGCGTGGACACCCACGTCTGCCTGGAAACTGCGCGCCGTCTCCGGGACGCCGGAGTGAGCCTGCCGTTCATCTTCATGGGCTACTACAACCCCATCCTGCGCTACGGCATCGCCGCATACGCCGCGGACTGTGCGGATGCGGGGGTGGACGCGCTCATCATCCCCGACCTGCCGCCGGACGAGGCGGGCGAACTGCGTGAGGCGTTGGAGCAGCACGGCCTGGGCATCGTGAGTATGCTCGCGCCCACCAGCACCGAGGAACGCATCGTGCTCGGCTGTGAGCATGCGCGAGGGTTCGTCTACTGCGTCAGCGTCACCGGTGTGACGGGCGCTCGGAGCGACCTGCCGGACGACTTCCCGGAGTTCGTGACGCGGGTGCGGCGGCATACGGAGCTGCCCGTAGGGGTCGGCTTCGGCATCTCCGAGCGGCGGCACGTGGAGCGCGTGGGGAAGGTCGCGGACGTTGCGGTCGTTGGAAGCGCGCTCATCAACGTGATAGATTCCGCCCCGCCCGGCGAGGCGGCCTCCCGGGCTGGCGCGTTCGTACGGGAGCTTGCTGCGGCGCAGTGACGCTGGCGCAGATGCGTGCAGCCGTGTCGTTCCCGTCCGTGGAGTGAGTGGAGAGAACACCATGCCGACCCTTGGACTGCGCGGCGCAACGACAGCCGACGCCAACACGCCCGAGGCGATCCTCGACGCCACCGAGGAGCTGTTGCGCGAACTCGCGACAGCCAATGACCTTGTCGAGGAGGACGTAGGCGCGGTATTCTTTACCGTAACCGCAGACCTCACCGCGGAGTTTCCGGCCAAAGCGGCGCGCTTGCGGCTGGGATGGGAGCAGACGGCGCTGATGGATAGCTGCGAGATTCCGGTGCCGGGTGCGCCGGAGTCCGTTATCCGGGTGCTTCTGCTCCTGAATACCGAGAAGCGGAAAGAGGACCTGCGGTACGTCTACCTGAAGGGCGCCCGTGACCTGCGGTCGCCCAGCAGCGGATGAACCGGCGGAGGGAGATGCGCACAACGCTCGCAACCGAGCCTCGCATCCGTGGCGTCCGGGCCCTCGACTGGACCCGGCGGTTCTTCCTGTTTACGCGGCGGGGCAGCGCCAGCTACAGCTATCGCTAGGCTCCGCGTTCGTTCTTCCGCCTTCCGCATCGTCAGAGTAAAGAAAGGGGATTGCGTCATGGCGCGTTCCGTTAGCGACCTGCATATCAAATCGATAGAACCGCTCGCTCCGCCGGAGGAGCTCCAGCGCAGACTGCCACTCACGCCCGCGATGGCCCAGACCGTCGCCGAAGGGCGGGACCAGGTGGAGCGCATCCTGACCGGCGAGGACTCCCGCCTGCTCGTCATCGCGGGCCCGTGCTCCATCCACGACGAGAAGGCCGCGCTCGAGTACGCCGGCAGACTGGGCGAGCTCGCTGCGCGGATGAACGACTCGCTCTTCATCATCATGCGCGTCTATTTCGAGAAGCCGCGCACCAGCCTTGGCTGGAAGGGCCTCATCAACGACCCGAACCTCGACGGCTCATTCGACATCTCCAGCGGCCTCTACCGCGCCCGAAGGCTGCTCATGCAGCTGGCCGAGATGGGCGTACTGGCCGGGACCGAGTTCCTGGACCCCATCACACCCCAGTACCTCGCCGACCTGGTGTCGTGGGCCGCCATCGGTGCGCGCACGACCGAGAGCCAGACGCACCGGGAGATGGCCAGCGGACTCAGCATGCCCGTCGGCTTCAAGAACGGCACGGACGGCAATTCCCAGATCGCCATCGACGCGATGAAGACGTCCCGCGCTCCGCATTCTTTTCTCGGGATAGACCGGCAGGGACGCACTTGCATCGTCAACACGAACGGCAACCCCTACGGTCACCTGATCCTGCGAGGCGGCTCCGGCGGCCCCAACTACGCCGAAGCCAGCGTGCGGGACGTGCAGGCGAAACTGGAGACCGCAGGGTTGCCCCCGCGCATCATGGTCGACTGCTCTCACGCCAACTCGGAAAAAGACCATAACCGGCAGTCCATCGCCTTCCGGGACGTGGTCCGGCAGCGCCGCGCCGGCAACGACCTCATCGTCGGCCTCATGGCGGAGAGCCATCTCTTCGGCGGAAGGCAGGACCTCGGCGACGACCCGTCGCACCTCCAGTACGGCGTCTCGATCACGGACGCCTGCATGGACTGGGAGGAGACCGCTGCGATGCTTATCGAGGCGCACGAGGCACTCGCTGTCGAGCCCGTCGCCTGACCCTCGGCATGGAGCGCCTTCGTGCCCGACCTCTGTGAGGAGCTGACTGCATACCGGCCTGACCGGCCGGCGGCTGTCGCGTTCGGCGTGTTCGACGGCGTGCACCTGGGGCATCAGCATGTGCTCGCCACGCTGGTCAGAGCGGCGGAGGAACGAGGGCTTGCGCCCGTGGCCGTCACGCTCTCGAACCATCCGCTCTCCGTGTTGCGCCCGGACGTTCAACTGCGGATGCTCACGCCGCTGGACGAGCGGATAAGGCTCCTCGCAGACTCGGGCGTCGAGGCAGTCGTTCCTGTCACGTTCACCAAGGAAGTGTCGCTGCTCACGCCGCGCGAGTTCATGACGACGCTGCGGGACTGCCTCGGCATGACTCACTTCGCCGCCGGGCCGGACGTGACGCTTGGCCACAACCGGGAGGGGACGCTCCCCGTGCTCACCGTGCTGGGGGACGAACTCGGCTACACGATGGAGTGCGTCGAGCAGTTCACGCTCGATGGGGAGCCCGCTCGCAGCACCGCAGTACGGCAGGCGCTGGAAACGGGCAACGTCGCCGACGCCGCGCGGATGCTGGGGCGTCCGTTCGCGCTGGAAGGCCCGGTCGTCGAGGGCGAGCACAGAGGCGGCGGGATGCTCGGCTACCCGACGGCCAACGTCGGCGTGGGGCCGCAGCAGGCGGTTCCTGCGGACGGCATCTACGCGGGATGGCTGCTGTATGGCACGGACCGGTTGCCCGCGGCCGTGAGCATCGGCCACAAGCCAACCTTCCACGAGGGTGGGCCGAGCGTCGTCGAGGCGTTCGTCCTCGATTTCGACGGTAACCTCTACGGCGAGCAGGTGAAGCTGGAGTTCGTCGAACACCTGCGCGGGCAGGAGAAGTTCGACGGCGCCGATGCGCTCATCGCCGCCATGCGCGATGACGTAGCCCGCACGAGGCATATCCTTGCACTCCCGCAGGAGGCGTCCTGATATGCCCGCACTCGATCAGCAGACCATCGACCGCATCACGAAGCGCGGTGTCGCACAGATCATCCCGGAGGACGAGTTCATCCGCCGTCTGCAGGAGGGGAAGCCGCTCCGTCTCAAGATGGGGTTCGACCCCAGCAGACCGGACCTGCACCTCGGCCACTACGTCGGCCTCCGGAAACTGCGGCAACTGCAGGACCTCGGCCACGAGCTCGTCCTCATCGTTGGCGACTGGACGGCGCAGATCGGCGACCCGTCCGGCCAGTCCGACACGCGCACGATGCTCAGCGCCGAGGACGTGCGCGAGAACGCCGAGACGTACATGCGCCAGTTCTTCAAGGTCGTGGACCCGGACAGGACGCGTGCCGTCTACCAGAGCGAATGGTTCGGGAAGTTCACCCTGACCGACGTCATACGGCTCACCGCGCACTTCACCGTCAACCAGTTCCTGCACCGCGACGACTTTGCCACACGGTACGCCGGGCAGAGGCCCATCGCGGTCACCGAGATGCTCTACCCGTTGTTGCAGGCGTACGACTCCGTCGCCATCGAGTCCGACGTGGAGTTCGGCGGCACCGACCAGCTGTTCAACCTGCTCGTCGGGCGCGAACTGCAGGAGAAAGTGGGGCAGCGGCCCCAGCTCGTCTTCACGATGCCCATCCTTCCCGGCACGGACGGCGTCCGGCGCATGGGCAAATCGCTCGGCAACTACATCGCTCTCGAGGACACCCCACGCGACATGTTCGGCAAGATCATGTCGCTGCCCGACGACGTCATCGCGCTCTACTTCGAACTGCTGACCGACGTTCCCAACGAGGAACTCGACGCTATCCGCGCCGCGATGAACGGGCAGGGCAGCGCAAGCCCCATGGACGTCAAGAAGCGCCTCGGGGAGGAGCTCACTGCGGTCTTCCATTCGCCCGGGGAAGCCACCGCCGCGCGCGAGGAGTTCGAGCGCGTCTTCCAGCGCCGCGAGACGCCCGAGGACATCCCGGAGGTCGCCGTCGACCTGACCGGGCCTGCCGTCGCCTCCCACGACGCCGACGGGTTCGAGGCCGACCTTTCGCACCTGCTGCCCGCGCTCAACATGGCCGCGAGCCGCAGCGAGGCCCGGCGACTGCTGCAACAGAACGCGGTGCAGATAGACGGCGAACGCCCCGGCGGGGAGCGCGTCCGGGTTCCCTACGGCGCGCTTATCCGGGTCGGCAGCCGGCGCTTCGCCCGGGTCGTGCGCGGCTAGCCTGTGTCCGCTGTTCCTACTGCGCTCTGGCCATCGCTGAGAGCGCCATCTCTTTCCCACCGATGACGTGCGGCAGGACAACCTCGTCGGCACCCGCGCGGCGCAGCTTCTCCGCCGCGTCGGGACGGGAGGCCCGCGCCACGATGTACAGGTCAGGGTTGAGCCCTCGCGCCGTCAGCACCACGTAGACGTTCTGGCCGTCGTCGCCCGTGGCCGCGACAAGGCCGCGCGCGTCCCTGACGTGAGCGGCCAGCAGGTTCTCGTCCTCTGCCGAATCGCCGTGCACCCACAGCATGCCGAGTTCCTCGGCTACGGTCAGCGCCTCCGCATTCCTGTCGACCACGATAAGCCCCGCCGACTGCTCCTGGAGCGTGGCGGCTACCGCCCTGCCGACGCGTCCGAAGCCGCACACGATGTAATGGCCGTTGAGTTTCTCCATACGCCTTCTCATTCTGCGCCTCCACACCAGGCTTCGCAGCAGTTCCTGCGACACGATCAGGTGTACGGCGCTCGTCAGGATGTAGAGCATGACGCCGACGCCGGCAACCATGAGGAACATGGTGAAGACACGCCCGGTAGTCGAGAGCGGGTGCACTTCCTCGTAACCGACGGTCGTGAAGGTGATGACGGTCATGTAGGCAGCGTCGAGGAGCGACCATCCCTCGAGCACCATGTACCCCGCGATGGCGATCCCCACGAGGACTGCCAGCGCGAGCAGGCTCCTGGCCAACTGCGTCTCGAACAGGCGCAACACCTTCAGCTACCTCGGGTGAAACATACCGCTACAGCGGGCCGAACCGCCGCACGACCAGCTTCCCGGTGATGGTCGTCACGGCGAAGCCCACCAGCAGCCCCGCCAGCAGGATACCCCACTGTTCCAGACCCAACGGCACCGTGTCGAACGCCGCGCTGCCTATGGGCGTGTAGAGGATGACGGCCTGCATGAGCAGGCTCACGCTTACCGCCGCCCACAGCCACTTGTTCGTGCAGATGGGCATCCCCTCCTGGACGCGGATGACCAACAACCGCAGGTACTCCTGCACGACGAAGCCGGTGAAGGTCATCGTCCGGGCTGTCTCCAGGTCCCACAGGCGCAGCCCGACGAAGAACGTGGCGATGAGGATGATCGTCATGACCACGCCGACACTGCCCACGAGCGCGGCCATCGAGCGCCCCAGCACCGCGCCGTGACGCGGCGGCTCGCGCATCGCTCCCTGCGGCGCCGGGTCGGACGCCAGCGCTACCGCAGGCCCGGAGTCCGTCACGAGGTTGATCCACAGGATCTGCACGGCGGTCACCGGCAGGTAGCCGAACACGGTGGCCACCAGGATGACAAGCACCTCGGCGAGGTTGCCCGTGAGCATGTAGTTCACGAACTTCTTGATGTTCCGGAATATCCGGCGTCCTTCCTCGACGGCGGCGACGATGGTCGCGAGGTTGTCGTCGAGGAGGACCATGTCCGACGTGTCGCGGGCGACGTCCGTGCCCTTGATGCCCATCGCGACCCCTACGTCCGCGTTGTGCAGGGCAGGGGCGTCGTTCACGCCGTCGCCCGTCATCAGCACGACGTCGTGGTCTTCCTTGAGGGTCCGCAGGATCAGCACCTTGTGGCGAGGCTCCGCTCTTGCGAAGATGCTCGTCTCGCCGATGACGCGCTTGAGCTCCGCGTCGTCCAGCCCGTCGAGCTCCTTCGCTTCGATGGCCTCTCCGTCCAGCCCCACTTCCCGGCCTATCGCCGCCGCGGTGAGGCTGTTGTCGCCCGTGATCATCACGACGCGGATACCGGCCCGGTGCGCCGCCTCGATGGCGTGCGTGGCCTCCGGCCTCGGCGGGTCGCTCATCGCTCCCAGCGCCGCGAACGTCAGCCCCTCCTCGGCCATCGGGGCGTTGGCGGGCTGCTCCTTGTACGCGAGCGCCAGCACCCGCAGCGCCTGTCCCGCCAGCCCGACGTTCTGCTCCAGCAGCGCGTTGCGCTCCTCCTCGCTCAGCGGCGACACGCCGTCCGGCGTCCGGATGCTCGTGCAGAGCGGGAGCACCGCCTCCAGCGCGCCCTTCGTCAGCAGCAGACCGTCGGCTGCTATGGGGTGCTGGACGGCCACCGACATCATCCGCCGTTCAGACGTGAACGGGACCTCGCCTGTCCGCTCGTACTCCTCCAGCGGCGCTCCCGCGCGCTCAGCGAACTCCAGCAGCGCCGTCTCCGTAGGGTCTCCCACGTAGCCGTACTCGGGGTGCCGGTGCGCGTTGTTGCACAGGCCCGCGATCAGCAGCGACACCGCCAGTGGTTCTCGGTGCGTACCGGGGGTGACGTCGTACGCGTCCACCTCCTCGGTAAGCGTCGCCACGCGCCGCATCGTCATGCGGCCTTCCGTGACGGTGCCCGTCTTGTCGGTGCAGATGACCTCCGCCGCGCCGACGATCTCCACGACCGGCAGCGAGCGCACGAGCGCCTTGCGCTCCAGCATCCGCCGCGTGCCGAACGCGAGCGCGAGCGTGAGGACGACCGGCAGTCCCTCCGGCACAGCCGCGACCGCAAGGGCGACTGCGGTGATGAACGTTTCGAGCAGGCTCAGGTCCCCGGTCACCAGTTGCAGCACCACGACGATGCCGATGAGCACCGCGACGGCCCAGCCGATCCGCGCCGCGAGGCGGCTGATCTCGCGCTGGAAGACGGTCGGCTCGCTCTCCGTCGTCTGCACCTCCGCCGCGATGCCGCCGACCTCCGTCTGCATGCCGGTACGGGTTATCAGCATCCGCCCCCGTCCGCGCATCACGACCGTGCCGCTGTACGCCATGCAGAACCGCTCGGCCAGCGACGCGTCGGCGGAGACCGGCTGCGTGCTCTTGCGAACGGGCAGACTCTCGCCGGTGAGCGCCGCTTCGTCGACGCTCAGGTCGATGCTGCTGATGACCCGTCCGTCTGCGGGGATGCGCGAACCTTCTTCCAGCAGCACGATGTCTCCCGGAACGAGCACCTTGGCGTCCATCTGCTCCGCGACGCCGTCGCGGAGCACCGTCGCGGAAGGAGCGGCCAGGCGGTTCAGTGCCTCGATACCCCGGCTCGCGCGGTAGTTCTGCGTGAAGCCGAGGCAGGCATTCAGCACCACGATGAGCGCGATGAGCCCGGCGTCTATGTAGTGGTCGGACTCCTCCGCGATGAGCGCGACGCCTACCAGCACTGCCGCCGCGCCGATCAGCACCAGCACGAGCGGACTGCGGAACTCATCCAGCAGCAGCTTGAGCGCGGAGACGGGGGGAGCGCCGATCAGCTGGTTCGGCCCGTACGTGACGAGGCGTGTGGCTGCCTCGGCGGAGGACAGCCCGGAGACCGACGATGAAAGGTCTTCGAGGGCATCTTCGACGGACGAACTGTGCCAGGATGCCGGGGTCGTGTCCTCGACGGGAGCCTGCATGCAGGGGAGTATAACCGTGCGCCGTGGGGTAGTGTTGACGGCTCATTAACGCGTGCACCGAAGTGCCTCCGGAACGCCGGACGACGCGGCGTGGTCGCGCGGTCGGTTGACCTGCCGCCCGGCGCTTGGCACACTCGCGGCTGCCCGGCAACACGGCCATGGAGGGATCCTTGCGTATCGGCGTGCCCGACCTCGTCTCGAACTCGTACTTCCCCGCCATCGCCGCGGTCGACCTCGGCGCGTTCGAGTCCGAGGGCCTCGACGCCGGCATCGAACTCGTATTTCCGGTCACACGAGCGATGGAGATGCTCCGCGACGGCGAACTCGACTACGTGGCGGGCTCGGCGCACGCGGTGCTGACGGCGTTCCCCCGCTGGGAGGGCGCGTCGCTGCTCTCCGCGCTCGCGCAGCACATGTACTGGTTCCTCGTGCTCAGGAGCGACCTCGGAGCGGAGCGCGGCGCCATTGAGGCAGTAAAAGGCCTCCGCATCGGTGCTGCGCCCGGCCCGCGCGACGGGCTGGAGCAGATGCTCAAGGAAGCGGGCATCGACCCCAAGCGCGACGGCGTGAGCATTGGCCCCGTGCCGGGCGCGACGGGCTCCGGCGTCTCGTTCGGGGTGCAGGCGGCGAGATCGCTGGCCGACGGCGTCATAGACGGCTTCTGGGCGAACGGCATGGGCACAGAGGTTGCCGTTCGCTCCGGCGCGGGCCGCGTCGTGCTGGACGTGCGGCGCGGCGACGGGCCCCCCGCAGCCCGTGGCTACACCTTCCCCGCGTTCGTGACGACTGATACTCGAATCACAGAGCAGCCGGAGGAGGTTGCAGCCGCGGTGCGCGCTGTCGTGGCCGCGCAGCGTATCCTGAAGGCCGACCCCTCGCGGGCGGCGGAGGTCGGCGCGAAACGGTTTCCCGCCGAGGAAGCATCGCTCATCGCGGAACTGATCGGGCGCGACCTGCCGTACTACGACCCGTCTATATCGGAGGAGACAGTGGAGCAGATGGACCGGTTCGCGCAGCAGATAGGGCTGCTCGACGGCCCCGTGCCCTACGAGCAGGTCGTGGCGGCCCGATTCGCTCGGTACTGGACGTCTTAAGGGCTGTAAGAGAGGAGTAGACGTGGCGAAACCTGAATTGGAGTTCTTCGACCCCTCGGACATCCCCAGCGAGCCGATCCCGCCGGTGGACGGCCTCAGCCAGCAGATACTCTCACGCGACGAGGTGAGCGGCGACTACACACGCCTGCTGCGGTTCGAGCCGGGCACCGACACCTCGGCCATGGGCCCCCAGGTGCATGACTTCTGGGAAGAGGTCTGGATCATCGAGGGCAGCATCCACGACATCCCGCTGAACAAGACGTTCACTGCCGGCATGTATGCCTGCCGCCCGCCTGGGATGCCCCACGGCCCGTGGACCTCGCCGGACGGGTGCCGGACGTTCGAGGTGAGGCACTATGAGCGCTGATGAGGTGGCTGCACCGTTGAAGAGGCCCGCCCGGATGCTCACGTTCGACCACGCGGGGACGCCCATGCGGTTCCTTGCGCGCAGGCTGCTCGCCGGAGGCTACACCGGCCGCGATCCTGCGGCGGTGGAGGAGCACATCGCCGAGCTTGCGCTCCTCGGCGTGCCGCGCCCGGCGCACGTGCCGTGGATATTCGTGGCGAACCCCCAGGTGCTCCAGGTCGACGGTGTCGTCTGGGCGTACGACGGCACGTCGTCCGGCGAGGCCGAGTACGTTCTGCTCATCGACCGGGACGACGTCTTCGTCTGCATCGGCAGCGA
This sequence comes from Dehalococcoidia bacterium, assembly GCA_965220655.1. Taxonomy (GTDB): domain Bacteria; phylum Chloroflexota; class Dehalococcoidia; order Lucifugimonadales; family Australimonadaceae; genus Bin16. The sequence goes on from CBDCQO010000012.1 coordinate 300,003, forward strand.
CCACACCGATCGTGGCCTGGAGTCGCTCTCCATCGAGAAGTCCAAGCAGGTCTATCCCAAGAAACTCAGCAGGCAGATATGGCGCCTCGACGACCTCCTGCCGCGCTGGGACGATCTGCGCCTGCGCAGCCGCGTTGGCGACGGCGGCGAGCTCGCCGAGCTCGAGGACTACCAGGACGGAACGCTCTCCCAGCTCATCCGCCCCGAGCGGCTGCTCGAGCTCATCGGCCCGGACCCCGGCGCGGGAACCGTCGTCTTCTCCGGCACGCTGCCCGTGCTCGGCGGCAACGTGCGCCCAGCTCCCCGCTTCGAGGCCGAGCTCTTCGACACGGACGGGAGTTCGCTCGCGAATCTCGGCTACGACGTCGTGGTGTTGCAGCAGCAGGTCCAGCCGGACGAGCGCTGAGAGTCCATATGTGTGTGTGATTCCCGCGCTTGACGAATCGCGCGCAGCGAGCGAGAGTCCACCCAGACAAGCCTGACAGGCTGGAGGAGAACCATGGCGCAGCAGACAGACGTCGCAACGATCGGAAAGGTGGACATAGACACAGACGCGCGGGCGAAGCAGCTTCCGTACGACCAGTGGGTCGAATCGCTCGACCTGCCCGTCCACAAGGGCTACTTCGTGGAGGACGTCCGCAACCTGGAAGTCGCCCCGTGGCCGGAGTTGGGCTGCAACGGCGCTTTCATCCAGCTCGAGGGCATGGAGGGCGTCGCCGACGCACGCATCACCGAGATCCCGCCGGGCGGATCGACCACGCCCCTGCGCTTCGCTCTCGACGAGGTCGTCTACGTCGCGGACGGGCAGGGTCTCGCCACGGTCTGGGCGGAGGGCGTCGAGCGCAGGACGTTCGAGTTCAGCCCGCGCAGCCTCTTCGTCATCCCGCGCGGCGCGGTGCGCCAGTTCGCGAACGCCCGCGGCGACCGTCCTGCGCGGCTCATCTCCAACACGTACCTGCCGGTCGCCATGTCGCTTATCCCGGACCCCACCTACTTCTTCAACAGCACCTACGAGGACCCCACCTTGCTGGAGCACTCGGAGGATGAGCTGTACTCGGTCGCTAAGCGCGCGCCGGGCGGACGCGGCGCGAGCTGGTTCGGCAACTTCTTCACCGACCTCGCGGCGTGGAGCGGCCTCGTTCCGCACCGCCAGCGCGGGGGCGGCGGCCACGTCGTGGACATCCAGTTCCCCCACTCGGAGATGGGCGGCCACATGTCCGTCTTCCCGCCGGGCACCTACAAGAAGGCGCACCGCCACGGGCCGGGCGTCGTCATCATCATCCCTGCCGGGGAGGGCTACTCCATCATGTGGCCGGAGGGCCAGGAGAAGGTCATCGTTCCGTGGCACGAGGCCAGCATGTTCGTGCCGCCGAACCGCTGGTTCCATCAGCACTTCAACGTGAGCGTGGAGCCTGCGCGCTACCTCGCACTCTCTCCGATCCGCCAGATGCGCGGCCTCAGCAACCGCATGAACCCGCTGCTGGACCAGGTGGAGTACCCGAACGAGGAGTCCTGGATCCGCGAGATGTTCGAGGAAGAGCTCGGCAAGCGCGGCTTGGAGAGCCTCATGCCGGAGGGGGCGTACCAGGACCCCCACTACAAGTGGGAGTACGACGCCTCCGAAGAGCAGGGCGCAGTCCTCGACGCCACGGCAGGCCGCGGGCTGTAGGAGAGATGAACACCATAGACCTCGCGGACAAGCTGTCGCAGTTCGATGAGTACTGGAGCCCCCGGATCGTGGGAGAGGTCAACGATTCCTACGTGAAACTGGCGAAGCTCAGCGGGGAATTCGTCTGGCACAGCCACGAGCAGGAGGATGAACTCTTCCTCGTGGTGAAGGGACGCCTGACCATTCGATTTCGGGACAGGGATGTCCACCTGGATGAAGGCCAGATGGTTATCGTGGAAAGGGGCGTGGAGCATCAACCCATCGCTGAGTCGGAGGCTCACGTCTTGATAGTGGAACCCAAGTCCACTTTGAACACGGGCGACGTGGTGAACCACCGCACGGTTGTTGATCTTGAGCGGATCTGACGGTGGGTTCGTGGTTCTGTCGTTGCCTAAGCCCGCACAGGCGCGGTCTGGGGCAGTGCTACGCCGCGCAGCGCTCCTCCGCGCACTGCGATCGCCAGGGTAACGGCGACCAGGACCACTCCTCCCGCCGCTACGGCGGTGGGCGCTCCCGTACGTTCGGCGAGACTGTTCATCATTGCGCCGCCCACCGGCAGTAGCGCCCAGTGGACGCCGTAGAGCGCCATCACGCGTCCCCGCAAGCTGTCCTCCACCAGCGTCTGCAGGATCACCTGCCCGGTCGTGATCTGCATCACGCCGACTGCTCCCGAGAGGAACAGCAGGACGAGCGCAGCCTCGAACCATGGCGTGAGTGCGAACGCAACCAGCATCGCTCCGAACGAACCGGCCGAGCCCAGCAGGACGAGCCCCGCGCCCCGCTGTTTGAAGTAGCGCGAGTACACGAACAGCCCTACCATCGCCCCGACCCCCGCCGAGGAGTACATGAACCCCAGTTCGCGCGGGCTGACGTCGTACACCTCAACCTGGAACACAGGGAAGGTCATCATGTATCCCTGCCCGAATGCCGAGCACGCCAGTGCCAGTAGCAGCAGCGGGCGGAACACCGGGTGTGCCCACACGTAGGCAGCCCCTGCTTTCAGGTCGCCCAGCATCGTTCCATGCCGTCCGACAGCAGCCTGCTGAGGGTGCACCATCCGCATCACCGCCGCCATCGCGGCTGCGCCCGCCGCGGCAACGAAGAAGCTCGGCCCCGCTCCCGCCGCTGCGATGACGAACCCGGCGATGGATGGCGCGACGATGCGTGTCGACGACCATGCCACCGACGTGAGCGGCACCGCTATCGGGATGAGCGACCGGTCCGGCAGCAGGCGCGGGAAGAACGACGCCCGCGCCGGTTCGTCGAACGACTGCACCAACCCGATCATCACTGCCGCCGCTGCCAGGTGCCACACCACCGCCTGGTCGGTCACCGCGAGCACGGCGAGGGCCACCAGCACGGCAACGGCGGTCGTCTGCGCAGCAACAACAAGTGTCCGGGGGTCGAAGCGGTCGGCGAGCACGCCGCCGGCAAGGTTCACAACGATGCGCGGGGCGGCGCTGACGAGGTTGATGAGTCCCAGGGCCAGCGCCGACTGCGTCAGGTCATACGCCAGCCACCCGAGGGTGACGATGGTCATCTGCTGGCCGGTGACCTGTGCGACCAGCCCTATCCAGAAGAGCCGGAAGTCCCGGTAGCGCAGCGCGGCGAAGAACTCGACGAAGCCGCCGAACAGCCTCACGGCGTCTCCGGTGTCTCGTCATCCTCGGCCGCAGGTGCTGGAACCCCGAGGTGGTTCCTGAAGAACGCGAACGTCCGCTCCAGCGAGTCCTCAGCGGCCTTCGCGCGCCGCTCCGAGGAGTCCTGGCTCGGGTTCAGGAACGAGTGCCCCACGCCCTCGTACATGAACAGCTCGTACTGCTTCTCGTAGCGGTCGAGTGCTTCCCGGAACGCCTCGATCTCCGAGATGGGCGTTGTGTGGTCGTGCGTGCCGTAGTGGCACATCATCGGCACGCGGATATTCTCGAGTTCCTCGGAGTCCGGGAAGAGGCTGTGGTAGTAGACGACGCCCGCGCCGAACGTGTTCGTGCGCGCCAGCGACAGCAGCACGAGTCCGCCGCCAAGGCAGAAGCCTACGATGCCCACAGGCGCGTCGTCCGCCGTCCACGGCAGAGAGCGCAGGAAGTCCGCTCCGGCGCTCAGGTTCTCCACCGTCCGCTGCACGTCCAGCGAGTTCTTGTAGCGCAGTTGCGTGGCGCGGCCCTCCGGCAATGCGCCGTCGAACAGGTCAGGAGAGAGGGCGACGAACCCCGCGCGGGCGAACGTGCGTGTCATCTCGCGCTGGAACCAGTTGAGCCCGCCCATCCCGGAGATAACGACGAGTCCCGGGTGCGGTCCACTGTCCGCCGGCCGGCCGACGTATCCGTCTACGAAGCCATTGGGGCCGTCGTATCCCGCGTGCAGTGAGACGATGCGATGCGCCATGCCACACCTCCTGCCACCGTGCATCATAGGGCGGGGCACCTACGGCGACAACCGCCGCGAGCCGCGATGCACGTTCAGCGCACGATCGCCGACGGCGACGGCATCGCCTTGCTGAGCGCCAGTGGAGCGAGCGTAACGGCCTCGCTCAGCGGGTCCCGGCTCTTCGCCGCCTCGACGTAGCGCTCTGCGTCCTCTTCGAGCAGGAACCCTGCTGCCTGCAACTGCCGGACAGCTTCGGCCATCTCTCGCACGTAGTCCTCGTGCGAATCGTACCGCTCTTCGATGGAGCGCCGTGGGTCGCCGTTCGTCTCCCGCTCAGCGCGCGTTCGAGCGAAGGGCACGAAGCTGCCTGCCAGCGAAGCGAGGTCTCCTTCGGCGAAGCCCGCTCTGCGCAGGTTCCATCCCGTATGCGTGCCGACGGGGACCATGACTTCCGGCGAACGCAGGCCGCCGAGGTCGTTGCCGTCCTCGTCCACCTGCGGCATCTGCACCGTGTACTCCTTGCCCGGCACGGGCTGCGGCGGATGTTCGGTGACCAACCCCCGGTCGAACCCGGGCCCGTAGTCGTAGAGCGGCAGGCGGCTGGGGCTTGCCGGCGTGGGGAAGCCGGGCACCTCCGGGAATACTGCAAGCGCTTCTTCAGGACTGACCAGCGTGCCGTCTGCCCGCCGGGGCACGATGCTGGGAGGTGGCGGCGTGCCTTCGGTCACCCAGCGGTGCATCATCGTGAGGATTGCCCGCATCAGGGGCCCGTTGTTCATCACGTTAGGGCGCTGCTGCGACACATCCTCCGGCGGAGGGTTCGCACCCATGTGTTGCGCGCTCGCCAGGAAGTAGACCCGCACCGTTCTAGGGAATTCGATGTCGTCGCCTGTCCTCGGGTTCGTATGCCCGAGCGACGCGTGACGGTTCCAGTACTCGGTGTTCGTGTGCGTGTGCACGACCAACGGATCTGACTTGGGGCGTTTCATGACACAGTCCAGCGAGTCCGAGAAGGCGTCCGGCGCGACGGAGTAGGCGAACGGGTAACGCTCGGACGGCCACTGGTGCTCCTCGTGCTGGCGCGGGTAGCGTCCGACCTGGGCGAAGCGGGCATTGGTGAACAGGCGGCCCGCCCCCGAAACGTGCGGGTAGACCGCGGCGAACACCTGCCGGCCCTCCGGGTCTACGTTGTAGCCGTCGTAGACGAACTGGCGTATCACGCGGGCGCTCAGGGACTGCCCGTACATGTACGCCCGTTCCAGACCCGCAACGGGGTTCGGCGCGCCAGCGGCGTCGACGGCATCGTGGAGGAGCGCTGACATAAGGTCGCGTATGCTGACGATGCCGAGCCCCATCACCCTGGAGCCCGCTGTGTCGTAGACCAACTCATAGATCCAGCCGGGCTTGAACCCGCCCTGCACGTGACAGGCCGTCGGCGACGGGCGCACCTGCAACGCGCCGCCGATCATCTCCGCCTCTGCGAAGGCCCATGCGTCGGGTGAGAGCGGCACCCGCGGGTCGCGCTCGTGCTCGCGCAGCGTCATCGTTGCGTGGGACGTATCGAGGTCGAGCGCGGGGTAGGACCGGATGCTCGGTGCGCCGCTCAGCGGCATCCAAAGCACCCCCTCCTGCTCGGCGATGAACTCCTGGCGCACCTTCCCGCGGACCGGCTTCCCGTCCTCCAGCGCCTCCGGCAGATCGGTGGTGAGGAGCCCGTCTCCGGCTACGAGGTCGCCCTGCCACCCGGACCAGATGATGGTGAAGCCCTGCCGCATCAGGAAGCCGTTGCCTGCCGCCACCATCGTCAAGGGGTCGTTGTCGGGAGGCGAGTCGTTGAACGCTCGGAGGGCGGTCTTGTTCCCGCGGTTGTTCACGTCGTACAGCAGGCATCCGTTGCCTCGTGCAAGGTCGACCGGCTTGAGGATGTCGAGGTCTGCCCTGAACTCGACGGCGCCGTTCGCATTGCGGGGCGCCAGAGCAAGGTCGACAACGTTCGCGTTGGCGCGGTCGTTCGGGTCCAGTTCGAACAACGCCGACCCGGTCAGGCGTTCATAGGACCCCGTATCTCCGAAGGGAGCCCCCTCGGCGAAACTGACCTGCCGCTCGATGCTCAACCGCACCCTGGTGTTCATGCTTTTCCTCCGCTTGGGATAGCGCCAGACAGAGATTAGACGAGTCCCGGGCGTTCGTCGACGGCGGATAAACGGAGAGGTCGACCGCGAGCGTACAATCGCCCTTATGCGGCAGAACGACGATGGGAGTCAGAGTGAAGCGCCCGCTCGCCGTGGGCTTCATCCGCAACTCCGCCTGATCCTGGGTCTGCATGTTCCGGCGATCGCGCTGGGACTGGGGAACGGCATCGGGCTGCCCGTGCTGCCGGAGCTGACCAAGCTGTACGGGGTCAGCATCGTCCAGGCGTCGTGGGTGTTCGTCGCCTACCTCCTCGGTACCCTCGTCGCCTCGCTTCCGACCGGCATGCTCATCGACCGGATCGGCCGGCGCTGGATCCTGCTCGCGGGGCCGCTGGTCGTTGCGGTGTCCTCTCTGCTCATTGCCAAGGCCGCGTTCTCGGGCTCGTTCAATGAGTTGCTCGTGTACCGGTTCATTGCCGGGGTCGGCACACAGATGTGGATGCAGAGCCGCATCACGGTGATCGCCGACACCGGGGCCGTACAGCAGCGTGGCAAGCAGGTCACGCAGATGTTCGGCGTGCAGCAGGTCGGCGCGCTCGCCGGCCCGCTTATCGGAGGATTCGCAGCGGTTACCTGGGGGCTGTGGTCGCCCTTCCTGATCCACGCCGTGCTTACGCTCCTCTCCATCATCCCGACCTATTTCGTGATCAAGGAGACAGCTCCGGCGGCGAAGCGCGCGGCCGAGGCAGCCGTGCAAGGATCGCGTTGGGCGCTGCTGCTCAAGAACCCCATTCCCACCGTCTTCTCGATCCAGTTCCTGACGAACGTCACTCGCGGCGCTGTGTTCGAGGGCGGCGTGATCCTGCTGTACCCGTCTTACGCTTACGGCCTAGACCCGGCGGAGCTGGGCGTGCTGCGCAGCGCGATGGCCGTGGGGACCGTCCCCATCCTGTTCTCGACCGGATTCGTGATGGACCGGTTCGGCAGGAAGTACACCATCGTGCCCGGACTGATATTGACGAGCCTTTCGATGGCCTCCGTGTCGGTCACTGCGTTCGCGGGGTTGTCGCTGGCCTGGTTCATCGCGAGCTTCGTGTTCGTGCACCTCGCCATCAGCATCATCTCCGGCAATATGCAGACGCTGGGCACGGACGTCGCGCCGCCACAGGCGCGCGGACTCTTCTTTGGGATGTCGCGACTCGTCGCACAGGGCGGCTCGACAGCCAGTCCGATGAGTTTCGGCCTGTTGTCCGGCGCGTTCGGGTTCGGCGCAGCGTTCGTGCTGCTCGCGTCGACCGCGTTCGCCGCCGCCATGGTCGTGGTGTTCTTCCTGGAGGAGACCCTCAGGAAACCGGATAAGACGGCGGTCGACAGCTGATACGCCTAGCGCCCGTAGGCGCTGCTGCGCAGCAGGCGTCCGGGGAGGGCCCCGCTGTGCTCGCCCGCTTCGATCAGCACCTCGCCGTTGACGATGGTGCATGCGACGCCTTCGCTGGGGCGGCGCATCCGCACTGCGTCTCCAGGGTAGTCCGCGACCTCTTCGAGTTCCCCGGCGCCGATGGTGTCCGGGTCGAACACCGTCAGGTCCCCGGCCAACCCCGGCCTGATGAGACCCCTGTCGTGCAGGCCGAACGCACTCGCTCCCATGAAGGTGAGCTTCCGCACGGCCTCTTCCAGGGAGAGCGCCTGCTGCCCTCGCACCCAGAACGACAGCAGGAAGGTCGAGAAGTGGCTGTCGCAACGGCGGGTGACGTGCGCGCCGCCGTCAGAGAGTCCGGGCAGCACGAACGGGTCCGCGAGCACCTCCGCCATAGCCGACGTGCTTACGTCGGAGCGGAAGTAGAAGAGCGTCTTGAGGTCCTCCTCGAGCGCAAGGTCGAGGAAGGTGTCCAACGGGTCCTTGCCGAGTTCCAGCGCGATGTCGGCCACGCTCCGCTCCACGTAGGCACGGTGCTCGTCCAGGGCGACCCTGGCCACGTGCAGCAGGTCCCAGCGCACCTGGGGGGAGCCGGGGTTCCGCTTGTCCGGCGCATCGGCGTCGGCCCTGAGTCCGGCGCGCACGGCGGGGTCCTGGAAGGCCGCGCGCTTCTCCTCGGGTGAACTGCTCATCACGGGCAGCCAGTGGGGGAAGCCGTCGAAACTTCCCACGGTGAGCAGCGTCCAGCGTGCCGTGTTCTCCATGAAGGGCGACACCATCGCGTACATCCGTGCGTCGTTCCGGGTGGTCCCTGCGCGTCCCGCGAGGCTGGAGATCACCGGTCGTCCCGTTGCCCGGGCAGTCCGCGAGAGCAAACCCTCTGACAGTTCGATGCGTTCAGAGTCCCCGAACTGGATGGAACCGGCCCCCACTTCCGCGAGCGCTCCGGCCACGGCGAGGAACTCGTCAGGCGGCGCGGCGTTCGCGGGCAGCAGTCGGTTCTCGAGGTCCATGTGGCGCAGGTTGCGCTCCGAGGATAGGCCGAGCGCCCCCGCGCGGATGCCTTCACGGACGATCTCCTTCATCTGCTCGATCTGTTCGGGAGTCGCGACGGCCGAGTAGGCCGCTTCGCCCATCACGTGCCGCCGCACTGCCGAGAAGCCGATGAGCGAACCGACGTTCACCCCGAGGTCGCGGTCGATGGTCTCCAGGTACTGCGGCACCGACTCCCACGACCACTCGACTCCGGCCTGCAGCGACTCGACCGGTATGGCCTCGACACGCGAGAGCATCGAGACGAGGTCGGCGCGCTCCTCAGGTCGTGCCGGAGCGAGCCCCAGCGAGCAGTTGCCGTTGATGACAGTCGTGGCCCCGTGATAGCAGGCGAACGTGCAGAGCGGGTCCCACAGCACCTGCGCGTCGTAGTGGCAGTGGTTGTCGATGAAGCCGGGGGCGATGACCTGCCCCTGCACGTCGATAACCCGCTTCGCGGACGAGCCGAGCCTGCCGGTCTCCACGATGCGTCCGTCTACGACAGCCACGTCTCCCTCATAGGATGGCCCGCCGGAGCCGTCCACCACCCGGCCGTTCTTGAGCAGCAGGTCGTAACTCATCGTCGTCCTCCCTAGAGAGCTTCCGGGACCGGTATGTCGTACAGGCGGCAGACGTTGGTGCTGAGTACCTTCGTGCGTGTTTCCGCATCCAGATGCCCCAGGTGCTCGGCAATCACCTTGCGAGAGTTCGGCCAGGTGGAGTTCGCGTGCGGGTAGTCGTTGGACCACATGCAGGCGTCTGCACCCCAGCTCGACAGGTAGCGTGTGCCGATGGCGTCGTTGAAGAACGTCGCGTATATCTGGTCGGCCAGGTACTCGCTCGGCATCTTGTCCGGCGCGGGGCCCGGCTCGTGGTGACGGTGCCTGCCCAGGTAGTAGCCCCACTGCTGGAGAGCGAACGGGATCCAGCCTATCTCGTTCTCCACGAGCACGATCTTGAGGTTGGGGAACCGGTCCAACGCCTGGTAGAAGATGATGTCGAAGAGGCTGTTCATCACCTCTGCGATCTTGAGGTTCACGCTGGCGCGGTAGTGTTCGGTGCCCCCGCGCCGTCGCTGCATGTAGCCGTGTCCCGTGAGGATGTGGAGGCTCACGGGCATCTGCAGGTCCTGCGCTGCGGCCCAGAATGGGTCGTACCGGTCCGACGAGAACGGCAGGTCCTCGGGCGGGTTCTGCCAGATCATGGCCCCGCGCAGCCCCGCGTTCCGGCAGCGCTCCAGTTCAGCGACAGCGTGGTCGACGTCATACAGCGAGATGAGCCCGATCCCGAACAGGCGGTCGGGACTCGCCGCGCAGTACTCGATCAGCCAGTCGTTGAAGGCGCGGACGCACGCTTCCTGCAGCGGCACGTCCTCGATGCGGAAGAGCGTCATGCCGCGCGTCGCGTAGAGCACCTCGAGACTGACGCCGTCGACGGCCATCTCCTTCAGCCGCTCGTTCGGGTCCCAGCCGCCGGGCTTGGCCTGTTCGGAGACCGTATCCGGGAAGGTTGGCGCCTGGTCGCGCAGCCCCTTGGGCAGGCGCGTCGCCCACAGATCACCCGGCTCCATGACGTGGGAGTCGGAGGAGATCAGCAACTCGTCAATGGCCCCTTCCGTACCTGCGCTCGCGATCGTGGTGGTCATCGCTGTTCCTCCCCTCGTGCTCTACGGCCGGGCAGCGGTATCTATCGGGACTTAATCACCGCACCAACCGCCTGTCAACGAACGGCAGGTCTACCTTCTCTACCGCCACGGATTGGGGTCGCTGCCCTGTGTACGGAACCAGTGAGTGACGCGGTCCCAGTAGAGTTCGGGGTCTACCCTGAGCACGTCGCCGTCATCCGACCGGGCGATCACGAGCTGGCCCCACTCCTCGGGGTCGCGTTGGGCGTCGTCCGCGATGCTCCGCCTGCCGTGTGCGTCGAGGCTGGCCATCAGGTTGAGGAAATCGGACAGCAACGCCCTGTTGAGTTCCCAGACCTCCAGCACCGTAGCGCCTTCCGCATCAACGGTGAGGAGGGCGTCTTCGTCGCTCCGGCATCGCCACTCGATACGCATCGGCACGCTCTTCCTAGAAGAAGGTGTTGACCACCTTCGGGAGGAGCACGTTCTGGTCCAGGATGATGTCGCGTTTGGCGATCTTGAACACGGTGTCGGGGTCGCGCCGGAGGGTGTCGTACCGCCTGCCGACGAACAGGTTCACCTCGTCCTGGAGGCGGTTCTGGTAGCAGAAGAACTTGCTGCTCACTCTCGCCTCGTCTCCGCTCACTTCGAGCAGGAGGATGTTGGAGATGATGTGCTCGAACCTGGACACCGGCTCTTCCGCCCAGTGCACGCCCGAGTTGATCTGCCGGACACGACCGATCAGGATGTCCTTGCCCTCGTCGAAGTAGGAGATCTCCGATTCGGGGTTGCTGTACTCCAGGTCCCAGTCGCCGAACTTGATGTTCCTGCGGATCGGCATCCAGTAGTGGATGTCCTCCGCGAGCAGGTCCAGCCACTCGGTGAGCCTCCGCTCGTCGAGCAGCAGTGCCTCCCAGTAGAGGAACTGCTCGATGTCTTTCAGCAGGACGACCCGGTCCATTGCCTCCAGACTCGCGTTGGCGCGTTCCGTCATGCCCGGACTCCCTTCGTGTGCTCTGCCCCTCGACGAGTGGGTGCGCGACTCCTACCAGATGCGGTGCGACTTCGCCCTGTTCACCGGGTAGAGGTCGTCCCAGCTCGATGCCTCCATGAAGGCGAGCCACCTGCTGAAGCGTGCGCGGTGCGCCTCCTCGGTATGCGAACCGTTGAACACGATACCCGGGTACTGGTCGCTCTCTATCCCGCGCCCCAGACCGTTCGCGAAGAAGTAGTTGCGCTTGCGAGCCCTGGCCCCCTGGCTTGCGGAGTAGACGTAGTTCCAGTTCTCCATGTCATCGGACTCGGTTGCGCCGGTCGGACCGTTGTACCGCATCACGTAGTGGCGTACCGCGTCCTTCACGTGCTTGGGCGCGTCCTTGTCGACTCCGAACAGGCTCCACCGTTCGACGACTCCGACGGTGTGGGGGTGCCACCAGCGCCACCGCCAGCTGTCCATGATGAAGTTGGGGAACACGCAGAAGTGTCCTCCCTCGTGGCCGTGCGGCGGCAGTATCTGGTCGGCGTACTTCATCGCCTTGCGGTCACGGGCCTCGCGGAAGTACTCGTCGACGCCGGATTCGAACCAGGTGTCCACGTACTCCGGCACGCCGGGCTGCTGGTACACGGTCCAGTTGCCGCCGTGGCCGAGGTTGTGGTCGCCGACGGCGTACCGGTCAGCAGGGAAGGGAGCGCGCCGCCTGTGCCGTTCTCCCCCGGACATCGTGCCGCGGTCGGGGCCTATGGAGGCTGCGTTCACGGAGCGGTGGGTCATCGCGGCGTGCGTCAGGTCGGTAGAGGATGAGAACGCGGGCACCTTCCAGTTCGTTGGGAGGCGCCACTTCTGGAACGGCGTGAAGACCTCGATACCGGCCTCTGCTCCGTCGCTCGCCTCGCAGTCGTACCGGATGCCATCGGCGAAGGGACCGACATAGTCCTCGAACGAGGGGGCCTTCGGGTCCCAGGTGGCCCACAGCGACCCGTAATAGTTCTTGAACTGCGCGACCGGCGTCAGCCCCCACTGCTCCCGGTCGATCCCGCCGGCGTAAGCGTAGGGGGCGTACTGGTAGGCTGCACCCACCAGAGCGCCGTTGCAGTCATAGGTCCAGGCGTGGAACGGGCAGGTGAACACGAGAGCGTTCCCCTGATCGTAGCGGCAGACCTTCATGCCTCGGTGAGCGCACGAGTTGAGGAAGGCGCGTATCTGGTTGTCCTTCCGCCCGCGCACCACCAGTACCTCTTCCGTGCCCATCCGCGTCACGATGAAGTCGCCCGGGTTCGGCACCTGGCTCTCGTGGCCGAGGAACAGCCAGCACCGGCCGAATATCTGCTCCTGCTCCTGCTCGAAGATGTCCTCGTTGACGTACAGCTCCCGGCTCACCGTGCCGCCTTCGGTGTCGATGAGCGATCGGAGAGACCGATCCCCACGTGCCGTGATGAGATTCGCCATGGCGCTTCTTCCTCTCTACTGATACGTGGCGTGGGAGGGGTGCCCGGAGGAGTAGCCGCAGATGTGCCAGTAGTGGCACTTAACCACCGGGCGTACCGGCTGTCAATGAGCGTTTGGATGGCCGGTCCAACGGTCACTCCCACTCAGCGAAGGCCATCGCGCACCCGATGCCGGCGAGGTTCCGGTAGCAGGGCTGGTAGTCGATGACCCGTCCCGCGCTGTCGCTCGTGGCGGCGGCGATGATCCAGTTCCTGATCTCGGACGTTCCGCCGACCAGCACCTCGGGGTCCATCGCCGCCATGTAGTCGAGGTCGTGCGCTTCGACCGCTTCGAGGTAGTCCCGGTCGATCTGCTCGTCGATCATCATGTGAGAGAGCCCGCCGGACGCGACGACCACGACGCGCCGGGACTCGTCGAAAGACTCGATGGCCTTGGCGAGAGCGCGCCCGAAGTCCACGCACCGCCGGGGCGAACTGGTGGGCGGATAGTACGTGTTCACCATCACCGGAACGATCCGGTAGCGGGCGTCGTCGTTCGTGGTGTGGAGCGGACGGCCAAATGCGTGACCGAGTCCCTGCTCGTGCCGGGTGGCGGTCGACCATGCGGGGTCGAACCCGGAGTCGAGCAGCGAGTCGATGGTCCACCTGGCGAGCGGGACGTCGACCCGGTACCTCGTGATGGTGTCGGTGAACTCGTCGCCGAGGTGGTAGTGCGAGACCCGTGTGCTCGCGTCAGCCTCGTCGCCGATGTACACGAGGAACGGTGGCGTGTTGTCCGCGAGGAGGTTCTCGCGTTGGTCGTCCCCGATGAGGACGATAGTGTCCGGCGCAGTCTCGTCGATCCTCGTCCGGACGGTGTCCATCGCCTTGAGGCACGCGTCGTAGCGGCGCTGCATCATGGCCTCCGAGGTCTGCTCGCGCATACCCGGTTTCTCGGGGCCCATGTCGTCACGACGGAGGATGTTGGGCCACAGCTCGGGAGGCACGTAGAGCTGAGGGCCATGCGACATACCGAACCTTCCTACGATGGTTGCCATTGCTCCTCCTCTCGCCTGAGCCGGACTGGCGCCATTGTAGCCCGCGCAGCCGCGACGGTCCTCGAGCCTGCGCTATGCCCGGCCCCCGGAAACGAGGCTCCGCACCATCTCCACGGCTCGTGGAACGTCTACTCCGATCGCCACCTTTACTGTCCCGTCTCCGTATCTTGCGATGGTCCGCCCTCGTTCATCCCCGTTCGTCACAACAGATACCCGCGCCCGGCGGCACGTCAGGATGTCCGGGTCGATCGCCGCTGCTACAGCCAGCGGGTCGTGCAGGTAGAACTCCTGGAGGTCGCTCCGTTCCTGGAACCGGTCTGCCAGGATGCGGTTGCCCAGCTGAGCCGACTTCGATATTCCCGTGAACCATTGCGGGCCGCTTTGGCGATGCATGGACGTCCGGCGGGTCACGTCGAGGCCGACGATCGTCACAGGCACTCCCGAAGCGAAGACGGCGTTGGCGGCCCAGGGGTCTTCGTGGATGTTGAACTCGGCGCAGGGTGTGATGTTGCCCGGCGCCTCGAACGCTCCGCCCATGACGACTATCTCTGCGAGCGCATCCACGAGGTCCGGGCGACTCTCCAGCGCGGCGGCAACGTTCGTGAGCGGGCCGAGCGCGATCACGGTAAGCAGCCCGGCAGACTTCGCGGCACGATCGCGTATGAACTCGACCGCGCTCGTCCCATGCGGCTTCAGCGTCGGGGCAGGCAGGTGAACGCCAAGCCCCCCTGCGCCGTGGACGTGGTACGCGTGGGTGAACGAGCCGCGCAACGGCTCGCCGGCGCCGACCGCTACGGGCACGGCGCTCTGCTTCCCGTCGAGGTATTCAACCAGCCTGAGCGCGTTGTTAGTCGTATCCGACAGAGAGGCGTTCCCGCCGACCGTGGTGATGCCCTCAATCTGCAGGTCGGGAGAGTTCATCGCCATCATGAGCGCGAGGGCGTCGTCGGCGCCGGGATCGGTATCCACTATGACCGTATGCATACGCGCAACACTTACTCCGTGGAGGTGGAAGAGTACGCTATCGTTCCTGAACGCTGGACGCTATATTCCAATCAGCAGACAGTCTACGGCGGGCAGAGACGTGTTGGGATCCGGAGAGGAGCATAACCATGCTTGAACCCATCAACTGGCGCGCGCGTATCGGCCTCATCACTACCAGTGGACAGCTCATCACCGAGTCCCGGTTCCCGTACCTGGCTCCGAGGGGCATCACCTTCCACGTGACGCGCATGATGAACGCGGGTGGAGGCATGACTGCACTCATCGAGATGGAGAAGCAGTCCTGGCGCGCCGTGGAAGAACTGTCCACCGCTCGTGTTACCTCGCTGGGGTACTGCTGCACGGTCAGCGGAGCGCTGCGCGGCCTGCAGGGAGACATCGACTTCTGTCACGAGGTCGAGCAGCGGTACGGCATCCCTACAACCTCCACCATGCTGGCTGCCGTCGAAGCGCTCAAGACGCTCGGCCTGAAGCGCATAGTGGTCACCAGCCCCTACCAGGAAGATCACCACGACTCGGAGCGGAAGTACCTCGCGGAGGCAGGTATCGACGCCTTCAAGATGAAGGGCATGGGCAAGTCCACCAGCAAAGAGTTCAGCACCACGCAACCCCAGGAGATCTACGACTTCAGCATGGCCCACTGGGACCCCTCCGCCGACGGCCTGTTCGTGAGTTGCATGAACCTCGACGCCATCGCCGTGGCCCAGGACCTCGAGGAGGCCATCGGCAAGCCTGTGGTCACCTCGCACACCGTGACACTGTGGCGGACCCTCTCCCTCTCGGGGATCGACGACCCCATCGAAGGCTTGGGGCGTCTGCTGACGATGCCCCGCGTCGGCGCGGTGGCAGCGGCGGTGTAGGGCGGCCACCGCAGCCCATCGGCCCATACCCCGCCCCCGGACGATTCCTTGACACCCGGTTGGAAGATTCCTAGTGTGCTATCGATGGCGCCAGAGCCATGAGTTCCATTGCCGGTAGATGTGGAGGCACCTATGGCGAAGAACGGTTTCAAGGTTATCGACAGCGACATGCACATCATCGAGCCGGTGGACCTCTGGCAGCGGTACATCGACCCGGGTTTCAGGGGTGTGGCCCCTATCGGCACTGCGAACAGCGCCTCCGATCTCAACCTCATCCACCCGGACGGACGCCTCTGGGGACGAGACCCCTTGCGCGCGATGCCCACCGGCCGCCCCGCCGGGCGGAACTCCGAAGAGGTGGAGGAACGCTACCGCCCCCACGCTGACCGTGGCTACAGCAATGAGGTCCAGTTGGAGGCGATGGACATCGAGGGCATCGACGTGGCGGTCATCTACCCCAGCCGCGGCTTGCACGCCCTGGGGGAGCCCGACATGGACCCTACCCTCGCGGCAGCCGTCGCCCGGGCCTACAACGACTGGCTCTTCGACTTCTGCAAGGCGGACCCTCAGCGGCTTCTGGGCGCGGGCATGATCTCGGTCTTCAACGTGGACGATGCCGTCGCCGAGTCGCGACGGGCCGTCAAGGAGTTGGGGTTCCGCTCCGTTTTCCTGAGGCCGAACATGGTCAACAACCGTCCCTGGCACGACCCGTACTACGAACCGCTGTGGGACACGCTGGAGGAGCTCGGCGTGCCGCTCGGCTTCCACGAAGCCATCTTCACGGGTCTGCCGGAGGTGGGCTGGCAGTTCGGCCAGAACTTCATGCTGCGCCACACCCTTTGCCACCCGGTAGAGCAGATGCTGTGTGTGGCCAGCTTCGCCGGTGCAGGCATCTTCGAGCGCCACCCGAATCTCAAGGTGGCGTTCCTGGAAGGGAACTGCAGTTGGCTGCCCTTCTTCCTCTGGCGGCTCGATGAGCACTGGGAGCAGATGGGGGATGTTTGGGCGCCGGAGCTCACGATGGCCCCGAGCGAGTACTTCAAGCGACAGGGCTATGCATCGGTCGAAGCTGACGAGGAACCGGTGAAGTACGCCATCGACTGGATGCCGAACCGGAACCTGGTCTTCTCGACGGACTACCCCCACGGCGACTCCAAGTATCCCTACGCGGTCGACCGCTTTCTCCGTCTGGGGGCCGGGGACGAAGGAGAGAAGCTGGGCATCAGCGACGAAGACAAGCGGAGGATCCTCTGGGACAACTGCGCCGAGCTGTACGGAATCAAGGAGCCGGTAGCCAGCTGACGATCTGCGGCCAGCACTCCCGGTACAGGAGGGAGACATGCCCTACAACAGGCAGGGACGGACCAAGGACTTCCCGGTGTTCGACTGCGACAGTCACATCTTCGAGCCCCCTGACGTGTGGGAGAAGTACATCCCGGCCCACCAAAGGGAGTTCGCCAAGTCGCACCTCTATGTCGACAACGACCGGGGCATCCGTGTGCTGAACGGCAGGAAGTCGTTCATGGACCCGCGCACGTTCTCTTATGCGGCCGAGGTCTGGAACCCCACGATAACGAAGAGCGACATCGGTGCGGTCAGCCCTGAAGACCCTGATTGGGACGAGCGTGTAGGGAGAAACGCCATCACGAGGGACCCCTACGCCAGGCTGCGGGAGATGGACGCCTGCGGCATCGACCAGGTGATGGTCTTCCCTTCGGCGCCCATGATCCAGATGCCGCTGGTGAAGAACGCGGAGGCCGCGCGCATCTGCGCCCGCGCCTACAACGACTGGGTTGACGACTATTGCTCAGCCAACAGGCAGCGGCTGTTTCCTTGCGGCATCATCGCCCCTCAGGACGTGGACTTCGCCATAGAGGAGTTGCGCCGGATCGCCGGGATTGGGTTCAAGGCCGCGGCCGTGCGGCCCATCTTGTCCAATGGGAGATATCCGACCTTCCCTGAGTACGACCGGCTCTGGCATGAGTTCGAATCGCTGGGTCTGGCGCTCTGTATGCACACTTTCATCGCGCCCGGCACCATGAGTCTGGAGTTAGCCGAGCGGATAGCAGCGGTGCACGAGGCGGCCGGTATAAGAGACCCACAGACCTTCGAGCCCGAGGTCAGTGCGTATTCGCCCGGTCAGTTCGTCCCCAACATCATGGAGGCGATGGGATCGGTGGTGCCTTCACTGGAGCCGCTGAGCTTCGTGGCCGAGGCCATGAACTGGCTGACCATCGTGCTCATGTCGGGCTGGTTGGAGAAGTTCCCGGGGCTTCGGGTGGCCGTGCTGGAATCCAACGCGTCCTGGCTGCCGCTGGTGCTGGAGAAGGCCGAGGGTTTCCTGGACCTCCACCGGCATATCCTTGAGCGGGCGAACCTGAAGATCGGCGACCCGGAGGAAGTCTTCAACCGGCAGTGCTTCATCGGGTTCGAGGCCGATGAGGACCCCGTGCTCCGCCTGTGGGATATGTACGAGAACGTGGGGATATGGGCATCGGACATGCCGCACCACGATGCCATGGATGCCTGGGAAGCCATCGACCGCATGAACCGGTGCGGCGTGCCGCAGGCTGCCCAGTTGAAGTTCCTCGGGGGCAATGCCTGCCGGCTGTACGGCATCGAACAGCAGCTGTTCGTCACCGAGGCGCCCGCCGAGTACACGCCCCGGAAGCTGCCGCGCATCCTCTCGTAGCGCAGCTAGCCGGTGCTCTGCGCTCCCTCGCTCCGCTCGGAGAAGTCGATGCCTGCCGCCTCTTCCTGGAGCCTCAACAGCGACGCGGTGCTCTGCCGACCCCAGCCGCGCACCACCCCTTCGACCATGTACTGCTCAACCAGGGCGGCTATCGGCATCGGCACGTCGAGCTCACGGGCGACGTCCATCGCCAAGCCCACGTCCTTCCGGGAGAGCGCCAGCGTGAACGTCGCTGGAGCGTCGGAGGGCGGCTCAGATACGGCCTTGGCGAAGGATTCCCTGAGCTGGTGCATCTGCGTGTCCAGTCCCCAGTACATGCACCCCCAGAGAGTCGACGGGTCGACGCCGGCCTTCGCCCCCAGCACCAACCCCTCGCCGATGGCCAGGCCGATGCCCCGACGGACCAGGTTGTGGGCCAGCTTGATGTACGTACCCGTTCCCAACTCTCCGGTGTACACGACCGTGTCCGAGAAGGCGTCCAGCACCGGCTTCACGCGGTCATACGCGGCCCGGTCTCCGCTGGCCAGCACCTGCACGCTTCGCTGTTTGATACCTTCCTTGCCCACGATCAGGGGTGCGTCGAGCACCTCGGTTCCCTTCGCGCGGAACGCCTCCCCAATCTTGCGGATCGTGTTGGGGTGGCTGCTCGACAGGTCAACGTAGACCTTCCCTTTTCCGATGCCCGTCAGGAGTCCGCCGGAGCCCAGCGCAACCTGCTCCACTTCCTTCGGACTGGGAAGCGACGTCACTATGACGTCCGATCCTTCGGCTACCTCCGCAGGTGTGGCGCCGAAACGCGCGCCCGATTCCAGGAGGGAGCGCGTTGCCTCTTCCTGTATGTCGTTGACGATCAGCGGGTAGCCGGCTGCCCCGATGTTCGCGGCGATAGCCCCGCCCATGTTCCCCAGCCCGATAAACCCTACGGTCTCCATAGCGCCCCCTCTCTACCTGTTCCGGGTCAACTCCCTGGCCAAGTCCGTAAGCCCCGCCGTCAGGTCGTAAGCACTCCGGTAACCCGTCTCTTCCTGCAGACGGAGGATGCTCAGGGGCTGCGCCCGATCGGGTGTGTAGTTCATGCTCCCACCCTCCACAGGCCGCACCTCCACGCCGGGGAGCGCGGCCTGGAAAGCCTCTACCACATGCTCCACCCTGGACAGCACCCCGCTACCGAGGTTGAAGACCCGGCTCTCGAGCGGCTTCTCGCAGAGCAGGGCTACGCCCTGGGCCACGTCCCTCGCGTAGACGTAGTCATTGGACCCGAAGAGCTGGGAGTCCACTTCCACGGGGCCACCCCGAAGGCCGGTCTCCATCAGCCGGTGCAGGACCTCGCCGATCAGGTCTCCTCCCGTGTAATGGCCGGATCCATACACCTGGGCGAACCGTGCAGTCGCGACCTCCAGGCCGTACTGGCCGGCGTAGCCCTGGAGGATTACCTCGCAGGCCAGCTTGCTGGCCCTGTAGAACGCGTTGCTGACGACCGGGTAGTCCTCGGTGACCGGGGACGTTGGCCGCAGCCCCCACTGGTATACCCCGAACGTGCTGGCGAATATCAACCGTCTCGCGCCGGTCAGCCGGGCGGCTTCGGCCACGGCGATCGTGCCTCCGACGTTGACGCCGAGACCGGCGTAGGGCCGTTGGGCGAGGCGATCGCCGATCACATAGGCGGTGTGGACGACGACGTCCGTCCGCTCCTGCTGCATGGTCTCGACCAGCGCCGGGAGGTCCCGCACGTCGCCCCGGACCACCGGCAGATCGCCTGCCACTCTGCGGATGTAGTCCTCGCGGGGGGAGAGGTCGTAGAGGGCGGCCCGATGCCCGCGCTCCGACAACGTTCGCGCAACGTGGCATCCAACCAGACCCGCACCCGTGATCAAGATGTTCATTCCGCTGTCCTCTCGTCTCCGCGGCGCTGCGGCCGCCGGCCCTGTCAGGCCGGATGGGGCGAGCGGTCGATGATGACCCAGCGCTCCGCGATCCGGCCGTCGACGATGCGGAGGACCTCCACGCCCCGGGGCATGCGCATCACCACCTTGTCGTCCTCGGCGATGAGGTCCTCGATCTCTATGTGGAAATCCGGGCGCTTGCGGAGGTTGATGACGAGGTTGCGGATGCCCTCCCTGCCTATCGCCGGGCCGAAAGCGCTGGAGTTGAAGACGTCCCTGAAGTCGGGGGCGATGAGCTCGTCGATAAGTTCCAGCCTGCCCTGGTTCTCCACCTCCTCGTAGAAGCGTCGAACGATCTCCTTGTTCGTGGCGGACATCGGGGTCCCTCCCGTTGGGCGGCATCTCCGGGGCCGTCTCTGGTGGGATGCTAGGAGCCGCTCCTGGGAGCGTCAAGGTTGGTGCTTGCCGCCACGCCACTCCTGTCATTCTTCTGACGGCGGCGTAGATTGGCCATGTTCGTCCATGCCCCAACAGACCGGCGTGCCATCCGCCTCCAGCGCACAGGTGTGGTCTGTTCCGGCGCTGATCGCCACGAACGTCTTGCCTGTCGGCGGTGATGACTTCTCGTGGTCATCTTTACCCCAGCATTGGGGCGTGCCGTCATCCCTGAGCGCGCAGCTGTGCCGTCGTGCACACGAGATTGAAGCGAAGTCATTGCCCGTGGGAGCAGACAATAGGTCCCATCTGTCACTGAATCCCCAGCAGGCGATGGAGCCGTCCGTCTTGATCCCGCACGTATGCAGGTCGCCCGCACTGATTGCCGTGAACGTGGCGCCTTCCGGTGGTGTCATCTGGCTGTAGTCGTTGCTAACGCCTCCCCAGCACAACGGGATGCCGTTCGCTTGGAGCCCGCACGTGTGCGTTTCTCCCGCGCTGATCGCCGTGAACGTCTTACCCTCCGGCGGCGATGATTGCTTATTCCCGTCGCTGCCCCAGCACTCGGGCGTGCCGTCGCTCTTCAGTGCGCACGCGTGAATGCTCCCGACACTGATGGTGGTGTACGTGTTGCCGGATGGAGGAGTGGACTGGCGATAGTTGGTGTCGTCATCGCCCCAACAGGCAAGTGAGCCGTCGCTCTTAATCCCGCACGTGTTGGTGCTGCCGGCGCCGATGGCGGTCAACGTCGTGTCCGCAGGCACCGACGATTGGTTCTGGGAGTTGTCGCCCCAGCAGACGGGCGTGCCGTCGGACTCGAGCGCGCATGAATGGAGACCTCCCGCTCCTATGGAGTCGACATAGTTGTGCTGGGTAGGAGTAGGCGTGGGTGTCGGAGTCGGCGTTGGCGTGGGAGTAGGTGTGGGAGTCGGTGTGGGTGTTGCCGTGGGAGTCGGTGTAGGCGTGGGCGTAGGAGTAGCCGTTGGTGTCGCAGTGGGTGTGGGCGTAGGCGTGGGTGTAGGAGTTGGAGTCGGGGTTGGGTCCAAAGTGGATGGGGATGATTGCCCCGAGTCGTTGTTGCCCCAACAGACGAGTATGTCGTCAGGTGTCAGCGCGCAGGTGTGCTGTTCCCCAGCGCTTATCTGCACGAACGTCGAACCGGTGGGAGGCGTGGACTGGCCTTCGTCGTCCTTTCCCCAGCAGACGGCGGTCCCGCCGGAAGTCAGGGCGCAGCTATGGCGCCATCCGCACGAGATCGAAGTGAACGTCTGATCGGTAGGCACACCGGATACCTGGTTCTCGTTGTCCAGCCCCCAGCAGACCACGGAGCCGTCCGACTTGACCCCGCAGGTGTGGAGATGGCCCGCGCTGATCCTGGTGAACGTGGTATCCGCTGGAGGCGTTACCTGGCCGCGGTCGTTGCCCACGCCGCCCCAACACACCGCAGTGCCGGTGGTGGTGAGGGCGCAGGTGTGAGTCTCTCCGGCAGTTATCGCCGTGAAGGTCGAGTCTGCCGGCGGTGACGATTGGCTCTTCTCATCATCACCCCAACAGATCGGCGTACCATCGCTCTCCAACGCACAGGTATGAATGTATCCGGCGCTGATGCTGACGAACGTCTTGCCGGAGGGAGGGGAGGCTTGTCCACTGTCGTTCTCTCCCCAGCAGATGGGCGAACCGTCGGCTTTGAGCCCGCACGTGTATGACCCACCAGCGGTGATACCGGCCAACTTGGTGGCTGCAGCCGGAGACGATTGGTCTTTCTCGTCATTACCCCAGCAGACTGGTGTACCGTCTGACTCGAGTGCACATGAATGCGCACCGCCCGCTCCTATGGTCTGCTGAGCTGCTTCCATCATGGGCACTGGCGTAGGAGTAGGCGTCGGTGTGGGCGTTGGCGTAGGTGTCGGAGTAGGCGAAGGGGTGGGAATGGATGTAGGTGTAGGTGTTGGTGGACGGGGCGGCACGGGAGTATTGGTCGGAGTAGGAGAAGGTGTCGGCGTAGGGGTGGGTGTGGGAGTGGGCGTAGAGGTTGGATCAACGTTACGTGCCTTGACGGGCGTCGGCGGTGGTGTAGGGGTAGGAGTAACGGTCGGTGTGGGCGTGGGGAAGAGAGTTGGGGTTAGAGTTGGGACAGGAGTGCGTGTGGGGGTAGGGAATACTGTCGGCGTCGGAGATGGAGTCGGCGTGACGGTTGGCGGTGGCGTAGGGGTAGGAGTGATGGTCGGTACAGGTGTACTTGTTGGAGTTGGCGTAGGCGTGGGAGTTGACGTCGGAAGCGGCGTAGGTGTTGGAGGAGCCTCGGGGATCGGGACGAAGGACGATGCTGAGGCATCATCACACGCGCATATCAGTACTATCAAACTGATGCTGACAAGAAGCGACGGTAAGCAGCGTGGTACCAAATGATGCGCAGCAATGGTTGGATGCCACAGATTGGCCACCCACCAGGTGGAAGATGCCGCGAGGATATAGGTTCTATAGTACTGTTATCAATCTACTGAGCCTTGGCCGAGGCAGGACGCTGCCAGGGAAGCACACCCGGGATCTGTGCCTCAACGAGCAGAGATGAGCGGGTACGCCTAGCCGCCCGAGACGGGCTTCGGCGCGCTCGGAGGGGTGATGCGGGGGGAACGGAGGTAGCGCGGAGCGATGGCCGTCGCGCTGCCCGCCTCGCCCGAGGCCAGCATCGCGGCGCCGAGCTCCGCCGCGCCCGACAGGCGGATCAGTGGCGCCGACTCGGTCACGAACCGCGCATCCGCGCCCATGCGCTCACGCAGCGCGTCTTCCACGTCAGCCACCGACTCGCCGCAGAAGAGCGTGGCGCCGGACTGGGCGGCAGCAAACTCAGCGATGGGGGAGACCTGCTCCCCGGTCAGCGCGCTCCACGAGCCGCCGTTCGTCCCGTAGACGGCCCAGGCCACCGTGCCGCGACCCGCAGGCAGGACCGCGCAGACGCGCTCCGCTGTCGAACGGCAGGGATACGCCGAGGCTTCCAGCGTGCTCACTCCGGCCACCGGAAGCGACCACGCCACCGCCAGTCCCTTCGCGACGCCGATGCCGGTGCGCAGGGCGCTGAACCCGCCGGGGCCGACGCTCACGACGACGCCGTCCAGCGCATCCGGCGCGATGCCTTCCGCTTCCGTGAGCCACCGGACCGCGGGCATGAGCTCCGCGGTGTGGTTGTTGCGGGAGCGCCACGAGACGGAGCGCGACAGCCCGTCCCGCCAGACCGCCGCCGCCCCGTAGCGCGTGGAGGTGTCTATGACGAGGTACGCCGTCATCCCGCCTCCGCCTGCAACGCGGCGAGCAGCCGGACGTAGCGTTCACCATGCGGCTCCAGCGTCAACACCCGGGCATCCGGCGCCTCGCCGAAGGCGATGCCGACCGCGAGGTGCTCGTCGGGAAAGACGGCCTGCGCCTGCTCCGGCCATTCGACCACGCACGCTCCTTCCTCCAGCATCTCGCCGAACGCCAGATCGTCTATCTCGAGGTCGCCGCCATCCATCCGGAAGAGGTCCACATGGTAGACGGGGATGCGGCCCCGGTACTCGTGCACGAGCACGAACGTGGGGCTGTGCGCGTAGCCGGTCACGCCGGCTCCCCAGGCGACGCCCTGCGTCAGCGTCGTCTTGCCCGCGCCGAGCGTTCCGCGCAGCAGATAGAGGTCGCCGGGTTCCGCAAGCGCGCCGAGCCTGCGCCCGAGCGCCTGTGTCTCCTCGGCGCTGTACGTTTCGATCCGGTTATCCGTCACCGCAAGTGCTCCCATCCTTCGATATCGATAGAGACCGGTTCGCCGCGCCCCGCAACGAACGAGATACCTCCCGCCGGGCCCTCCGTGATCTCGCCGATGACGACGCTGCCGGGAATCTCGGAAACGGCGTCCTGCACGAGGTCCGACGGGCCGGTGAACAGCAGTTCGTAGTCCTCGCCGCCGCCCAATGCCAGCCGCATCGCGTCCGGGCGGAACTCGCTCCGGAGCGCATCCGCCGCAGGCACGTGGTCGACCTCGACCCGCGCCGCGACGCCGGACGCTTTCGCGAGCTTGGGCAGGTCGGCGGCGAGCCCGTCCGACAGGTCCATCGCACAGCGCACGCCAAGGCGGCGGAGCACGGCGCTTGCGTCCGTCCGCGCCGCGGGCCTGCGGTGCGCCAGCGCAAGCGCCTGCCGCGCGGGGGTGTCCAGCCCGGCGCCGCTCTCCAACAGCAGCAATCCGCCGCGCGAGCCGCCGAGCGGGCCGGTGACGGCGAGCGCATCGCCGGGTTGGGCCGCCGATCGGGACAGCGGCGTGGCGCTGCACACGCCGGTCATGGCGACGGTAACGAACGGCACGGGCGAGCCGACGATGTCTCCGCCCATCAGTTCCGTGCCGTAGACGGCGCACGCTTCCAGCATGCCGTCGTACAGTGCGTCAACGTCGCTCACGTCGAGGTCGGCGGGCAGGCCGAGCGATACGAGACCTGCGAAGGGCGAACCGCCCATGGCGGCGATGTCGCTCACGTTGGAGACCCACGCCTTCCAGCCCACGTCCGCCCATGACGCGGTGGACGTGCGGAAATGGACGCCCTCAACCATCGTATCGGTCGTGGCGGCCTGCACGCCGGCTACGCGCCACGCGGCAGCGTCGTCCCCGATGGCGGTGATGACGCGCCCGCCCATGGCCTGCAGCGGGCTGGCGCGTCGCACGCGCTCGACGATGCGCTCGATGAGCGCCGTTTCCCCCAGTTCTCCGACCGTGGTCATGGGGGCATTATCGCAAAACGTCCGGCATAGGTGGGGCGTATACTGGTCTCAGGGCAACATGTCACGACTATCCCTCACCACTCTGCTCGCCGCCGCCTTCCTTGTCGCAGGGTGCACCTCCACGGCCTACACGCCCGAGCCGCCCACACCGACCCCGACGCACACGCCGACGCCTGCGCCGACGGCCACTCCCGCCCCCACGAGCGCACCCGCATCACCGCCGGACCACCCCTACGACCCGAACAACACGATGTGGCGCATCTTCAGCACCACCGAGCAGACGTTCGAGTCCCTGCAGCTTGCCCTCGACGACGCCGTTGCGGCGAACGACGTCTCCCAGGTGCCCATCATCGTGGAGATCATGCGTTTCAGCGGCGCGCCGGCGGTGATGGAAGCGTACCGGGAGGCGCTCAAGGAGCTCACCGGCCAGGACTTCTGGCTCGATCCGCCTGCGTGGAACGCGGCGATGGAGTGGCTCGGGCCCCGCCGGGACGAGTTCCCTCCGCCGGACGAGTACCTGGACTGGAAGGTGAACATCCTCGGGCTCATCGACCCGCGCATGGCGGCATTCTTCAGCGCCGTGCCCGGCTCGGAGCGCATCGATCTCACGGAGGCCGTCTGGGGCGGGGTACGCACCGACGGCATCCCCGACCTGCAGTTCGCGCCCACACTTACTCCTGACGAGGCGGACTACCTGGACCCGCGAGACCGCGTCTTCGGCGTCTCCATCAACGGCGAGCACCGCGCCTACCCGCTGCGCATCATGAACCCGCACGAGATGGCGAACGACCGGTTAGGAGGCGAGCCGATAGCGCTCGCCTACTGAACGCTCTGCTTCAGCGGGATCGTGTATTCCGCAAAGATAAACGGGGAGCCCACCACGTTCGGCACGTCCGGCATGCTCTACCAGAGCAACAAGCTGATGTACGACCGCACGACGAACTCGATCTGGAACCAGTTCACCGGCGAGCCCGTCGTCGGCCCACTGGCGGACAGCGGCATCAAGCTCGATTTCTTCCCGTCCGTGCTGACGACGTGGGAGGAGTGGCTGGCCGAACACCCGGGCACGACGGTCCTGAACATCGATACCGGCGTCTACTCGCCGGCCGTCTATGCCCACGAGTGGGAGCCGAACGCCATCTACTTCGACTACTTCTCATCGCCCAGGACGATGTTCCCGGTCTTCAACCGGGACGAGGCGCTGCTCCCCAAGGAGACGGTCATCGGCGTGGGCATCAACGGCGACTACAAGGCTTACCCCGTCTCCGCGTTCGCCGACGAGCCCGTCATCAACGACGTGGTTGGCGGGCAGGAGATCATCATCGCCGGATCGAGCACTTGGGGCACGGGCAGGGTCTACGAGCGCAACGGCCTGACGTTCGCCGAGGAAGGCGACGACCTGCGGGACTCGGACGGAGCGCTGTGGACCATCGGCGAGGATGCGCTGACCCGGGCGGACGGCGCCGAGACGCTGGCGCGCATACCGACGATAACGTCGTTCTGGCACGGGTGGTTCTCGTTCCACCCGGATACCGCCCGCTACGGGAGCAGCCAGTCCGGTTAAGCAGCCAGTCCGGTTAAAAGGAAGAAGGCGGGTCTCCCCGCCGTTCATTCCTCTGTCAGCGTTCCCGGCACACCTCTTATCCGTCGCTCCTTCGCGTTATCTAGGGCGGAGCCACCCATGTCCGTGCCGGTGTTCGCTTCAACACTCATACTACCGGCAGAGTGTTGCGTCCCCGTTACACGAACGTTAAGGGAGTGTTACGGCTTCAGGCTGCGCCGACGTACATCTTCTGCATGAGCGCGTCCTGCCAGCGGACGCTGTCCGGCAGCACCTCTTCAATGGCGCGGATGTGGTAGTAGGAGTCGTTCGCGCCCAGGGGCGTCCCGCCGTCCTCCATCGTGCGTATCGCCTGCATGAGCATCTTGCGGGCGGTGATGACGGCACGGTCGGTCTGGCCGAGGTGCTCCTGGCTGCGGTCGACGATGGGCTTCATCGCTTCCTGCACCGCCCGGTCCTGCGCGTTGATGCCCTTGATGCCGGTGAAGGTGTCGGTGCGCTGGATACCGCGGTCGATCAGCCAGTCGTTGCGCGGGTTGCGCAGGCTGCGCCACGTCGTCTGGTCGACGTCGTCGGGGCCGTTGCCGGTGGCGAGTTCGTCGCGCTCAGCCTGGGTGAGGGGCTCGTCAAGCGTGTAGAACCAGTTCCAGACCATGGTGGTCTCGTCGTCCATGGGCACCCAGTGGTGTCCGGCGATCTTGAACTTGAACCAAGAGCCGTCGTTGTTCAGCTGCGCCGCACGGATCTGGACGTGGGGCATCACGTAGTGGTAGGTGCGGACGTAGTTGGCCTCCTCGCCGGGCAGGGGGCGGACCGAGCCGTAGCGGTAGCCGTAGTCCGTGGGCTCGACCTCCAGCTTCGAGGCCGTCGCCTTGGCGCGCAGACCGTCCAGGCCCCCCGCGCCGCCGGTGCCGAACTTGCGGTGGAGGAAGGAGGAGTGCACGGAGTCGATGCCGCCTTCCAGCGCCTGCAGCCAGTTGCACTCCTCGATGACCTTGGAGGCGTGGCGGTGGGTCTGGGGTTGCCGCGTGAACTCGAATGAGGGCTCGGGCGGCGTCTGCTCCTTCGGGCCCATGTACGTCCAGATGACGCCGCCCAGTTCCACGGTCGGGTACGCCGTGATGCGCACCTTGCGGCTGAAGTCGTACTGCGCCGGTTCGTTGGGCATGTCGACGCACGCGCCGTCCACGTCGAACTTCCAGCCGTGGTAGACGCAGCGGATGCCGTTCTCCTCGTTCCGGCCCAGCCAGAGCGACGTAAGGCGGTGGGGGCACCACTCGCTCATGAGGCCCACGCGTCCGGCCGTGTCGCGGAACGCGATGAGGTCCTCACCGAGGATGCGCAAGCGCAGGGGGTCACAGTCGGGGTGCGGCAGTTCGTGAGATATGAGGACCGGCTGCCAGTAGCGGCGCATCAGCTCGCCCATCGGCGTACCGGGCCCCACGCGGGTCAGTCGTTCGTTGTCCCTGGTCGAAAGCATATCGGCTTCCTCTTATGATCCTGAGGTTTCGATGGTTTGTACGCCCCACAGGGGAGGCCTGTCAACGAGTCGGTTCACCCACCCCGCAGCAAACGGAGGAAGTCCGTGACGTCTGCTACGTCGTCGAGCCCTTCCGTCATGTCGATGACCTCGTCGATCGTTGCGTCGCTCAGCGGCGTTCCGGCGTGGACGGCGCAGGCGCGGAACTTCTGGTGGCGCTGCTCGTCGGTGAGCGGGTTGTCGCGATGGCCCGGGGCGGCGTCCACGCGCTCAGAGAGGGTTTCGCCGCCGGCGAGCGTCACTTCTACCACCCCGGACTTGCCGAGCGACTCGTCCACCTCGTACTCGGTGACGTTGGCGATGCGCAGGCACATTTCCTCGAACAGCCCCTGCGGGGTGGGCTGGAGGTCGGCCAGCGTCACGTTGCCCGTGGTGAGCGCGCGGGCGGTGGCGAAGATGATCGAGTCCTCGGCCTCGACGGGCGCCTGCGGGTTGCGCCGGGTCTGCAGCGGTTCGCAGAATGTTCGGATGTGCGGCTCGCCCCGCAGCAGCACGTGGGTCACTGCCGACGGGTCGGGCAGGCGGGATGCGCGCAGGTTCGCGGCGGCCTCGATGAACACGTGCGCGACGCCGGTGGTGGGCCACGGCTTGATGCCCACGTTCAGCAGGCGCCACTCCTCACCCAGGCTGTCGCCCATGGCGGAACGGTCGAACACGCCGCCGTAGTAGGTGGGGAAGAAGCCCGCCGCGCCCTCGAACGCGTCGCAGTCGCCGAGCAGCCCCTCGCGCGCCAGCAGCACGCTCTGCATCCCGGCCTGGCAGGAGAACGCGGCGTAGATGGCCTTCGCGGGGCGCCCCTCCAGCACCGGCTGCCGTCCGCCGGATGCCTGCATGAACGCGAGTCCGAGCGCGCTGTGCGTCTCCTGCGGGGAGAAGCCGAGCATGCGCGACGCGCTCATCGCCGCGGCGAAGCAGCCCGGCATCTGCGTCGGCTGCGGCCTCGATTCCGTGAACGCGCCCTGCGTCGCGGTGATGGCGATGCCGATGCGTGACATGAGTTCCATGCCCGCCGCCAGCGCGGTCATGAACTCCCTGCCTGACGCCCCGCCCTGCAACTCCGCGGCCACGAGCGCCGTCGGCAGCGTCACCGGTCCCAGGTGGCCGGAGCCCACGGCGGTGGTGTCGTCGAAGTTCAGCGCGTGCGCCATGCCGCCGTTCAGCATCGCGGCTACGGCGGCGGGCAGCCTGTCCGGCAGGCCGATGAGCGACGCTTCCTGCACGCCACCGGCGCGCCGTGCCCAGGCGAGCAGTTCCGGGATGCCGATGCCGAGCGTGTTGGCCGCGATGGAGGTGGCGAGCGTGTCCAGCGTGATCGAGCGGACCGTGCGGCGCACGCTCTCCGGCAGATCGTCGTACGTCAGCTCCGCGCCGAACCGCGCCCATAGCGAGGTCAGCTCTTCCACGCTTGCATCTCGTGTCGTCATTCCACGCTCCTTCTCGCTCTATCGGCGCGGGACATTATGACTGCCGAGCGTCGACTCCGGTAGGATGAGACAGCCTACCGGAGCGTGGAGGGAAGAACGCGAGTGAAACTGGCACCCCAGTCGGCAGCAGGTCGGACAGTGTGGGCTGTGCTGGCGGGGCTGCTCATCGTCCTGTTGGCAGCCTGCGATAGCGCTCCTACCACTGTGCCGGTCGTTCAGACTGAGAGGCCCACGCCAACGGCTAGCCCAACGAACACAGCAGTACCGTCAGGCGTTGTTACCCCTACACCGACAGCATCACCCACGCTCACACCCACTCCTACGCTCAGTCCTACCCCGACACCTACTGCCACTGCCACTTCGACCCCAACCCCAACTGCCACACCGACACCGGTCCCCACACAGGCGTGTGATCAGCCCCCGGAGCAGCCACTCACCGCGGAGCAGGAGCAGGCGATCGCGGGGTTGCCCTGGGTCGAAGGCAACTCTCACGCAATGGACGCCTTGCGCCGCCTGGCGAACGGGGCTCCGGATGCATTCCAGGCGTATATTCAGCACTTCGGCGACGGGAGGCTTCACCAGACGCTACTCGATTTCTACCCGACCATGGCCACCTGCGACGAGGAGACGGCCATACGCATCCTGCAGATGCCGTTCCTGAGCGGTGATTACCTCGAACTTCCCGCTCTCATCGCCGTGCTGGGACTGGCCAGACTGGCCGAAACCGACCTCGATGGTCTTCGGCGAGTGGTTGACCACGCAGAGCTCCGTGGGGGAATCACTCACGAGAATGCTGCACTCGCCGCTTTGCTGGTCCTGGAGCAAGAGGACCCTGCTGCGGGGGCTGCGATACGAGCGCTCCCCTGGGTGAATGACGGCATCACGTACACAGCGCCCAGCGACGTGACCTCGATCCATAGAGACCTGTCACAGTACGAGCATGAGCTGGTCTTCGAACTGGTGCAGATGGCGCATTACTCGGCTGAGTCACTACTGGCACTGATCGACAAACCCTGGGTACGGGACGGCATCACGACGTCAGTTGAACAAACGGCGGTTATCTCACTATCCAATATGGCGGGCAGGGACGAACACGCCATCGCGCTGATCGTCAAGATGCAGTTCCTCGACAGCATGACCGAGACGGGGCTGGCTACCATACAGGTACTCGAGGAACTCCAGAGCGCGAGCCCCAACGGTCTGCAACAGCTCCTGTCCAGTCCTGCGCTCAGCGACGGCATCACGAAGGACCACGGAGGCACCGTCGCACTGCTCGACCTCGAAATGCGGGACCCTGAAGCGGCCTCAGCGATCAAGGCGCTGGGCTGGGTGGCGGACGGGATGGACACGACCGAGCAGCGAGCCGTTCTCGCCATGAGAAACGTCGCCCATGAATCGGCCGCGCTCTTTCAGGCTCTGCTGTCGAAACCGTGGGTGCAGGACAGCCTTACGCCGGATGAGACACAGGCGGTCGGCAGGCTCGAAGCCATCGGTGGGCAATCCTATCGCTATTCGGACGAAGCAGCCGCACTGCGGATCGCGGGCATGCCGTTCATGGAAGAGATCGACAGTCTGGATGTCGCCGCCCTGGAGTCTCTGCGCCAGTTGGTCTGGGTATGGGAGGCGGACAGAGGCTACCTGCAACAGGTCCTGTCGCAGCCTTCGCTGCGCAACGGCATCACGGATGAGCAGACGAACGTCGTCGCTGTTCTGGCCATGGTCGTTGAACAGCGCCCTGACCTGCTGGCCACGCTGTTCGATCCGGAACAGACCATCGTGAGCGAACGGTCAATCAACCTGCCACTTGGAGGTGATCTGTCGCTCTCGGTCATCTGGCCAGGTTCAGGGGGATCCGATGCACAGGCATCCGGCTCCATGGACCTGCTGGAGCACGCGGTGCGTACGAACGAGGAGTTCACGGGCGTGCCGTACCCTAAGGCTCACGTGATCCTGCTGGTTGCCGACGTTACAGAGCATGGCGGGGGTGGAGGCCCTAGCTCTATCGTCACTGTCGACCCCCCGTATCACGATAGCGGCTGGATCATCGCGCACGAGGTCGCACACACGTATTGGGCGTCTCCTCCCACCTGGGTCGCAGAGGGAGGAGCAAGCTTCATGGACAAGATCTCCGAGCGTGCTCGTACGGGTGCGCCGCTCCCGCAACCCAGTGACTCGTGCTCTCTGGCAAACAATATCCTTGAACTGGTGAGCCTCCCCCGCGAAAGGCGAGAAGAGATATACCTGTCCGCATGCAACTACATACTGGGACAAGGGCTATTCCTCGACCTCTACAACAACCTGGGAGATGAGACCTTCCGGCAGAAGTTCGGGGAGCTCTACATATCGATGCGCGATGATGCACTCGCGGGCATATGCACAAGCCCGGGCCGTGGGGTGTGCTACGTGAAAGCAGCCTTCGTCGAGGGCCTGCCGCCGGATAAGGCCGCCATCGCAGAAGGGATCATCAACCGCCGCTACTACGGCACATCGCAGTGACGCGCGAGCGCGAATCCCTACGCAGCCGTTCGATCACCAGCGTCGCGAAGCCGAGGAAGAGCAGGAAGCAGCGTCCGTTAACACGCCCAGGTAGTAGCATGCGCTCATGCGAACGCTCATCGTCAGCGACGTACACAGCAACCTCACCGCGCTCGATGCCGTTCTCGCGGCAGGCGGGGCGGACGGAACGCTGGACGGTGTGTGGTGCCTGGGCGACATCGTGGGGTACGGGCCGTGGCCGCTCGAGACCGTCCGGCGTATCCGCTCGCTCGACGCGGTCTGCATCCAGGGCAACCACGACGCCGGAGCGATCGGACGCATCAGCCTGGACACGTTCAACTACGCGGCGCGCGAGGCATGCCGGTGGAACGGGGAGCAGCTGGACGATGAGGCGCGTTCCTTCCTGGAGGGTCTTCCCGACACCGTGGCTGTTGCCGACTTCACGCTCGTTCACGGCACGCCGAGGGACCCGCTCTGGGAGTACCTCACCGGCCATGCCGACGCCGTCCAGGCACTCGAAAGCGTCGGCACCCGCGACGTGCTCGTCGGACACACGCACTACCAGTTCGCATTCGAGGCCGACCGCGGCGCGGCGATGCCGGGGCCCGGTGGGCTGACCGTGACGCGGGACGGCGGGCGTC
The DNA here is from genome assembly GCA_965220655.1 of Dehalococcoidia bacterium. GTDB lineage: Bacteria > Chloroflexota > Dehalococcoidia > Lucifugimonadales > Australimonadaceae > Bin16. Next base: position 333,003 of record CBDCQO010000012.1, read on the forward strand.
TCGTCGTGAATCCGGGGAGCGTGGGGCAGCCCCGCGACCACGACCCACGCGCCGCCTTCGCCGTCTACGACAGCGAGGCGGACACGCTGTCGCTGCGACGGGCCGCGTACGACGTCGCTGAGACGCAGCGTGCGATGGAGCAGGTCGGTCTGCCGGAGCCACTCATCTCACGCCTGAGCGCGGGGCGCTGACCGGCACCCCCTTTCGTAGCCCTTGACTCGGTGATAGAATCTGTAGGCTTATACCGTCCAATCACTGGAGGCCACAACTTCTTATGCTCCGAATCCGTCTGCGCCGAGTAGGCAAGAAGAAGCAGCCGAGCTACCGCATCGTGGTGGCTGACGTGCGGTCGCCCCGCGACGGCAGATTCGTCGACCAGGTTGGACATTACAACCCGCTGACCGACCCGCCCACGGTCGTAGTCAACGAGGAGAAGGCCCGGCACTGGCTCGGGGTCGGCGCGAAGCCCACGGACACCGTTCAGCGCATCCTCCAGACGCAAGGAGTCGTCGAGAAAGCGGGGTAGCCTATGAAGGAACTGGTGGAATACATCGCCAGGGCCATCGCCACTCATCCCGACGACGTGAAAGTCACCGAGGAGGAAGAGGACGGCCAGATCATCATCAAGCTGGAAGTCCACCCTGATGACAAAGGGAAGGTGATCGGGAGACAGGGCCGCGTGGCGCAAGCGATGCGCGTGCTGCTCCGCGTCGCCGCCATCAAGGAAGGCACCCGCACCAGCCTGGAGATCGTCTGATCCCGCCTCGTGCCGACCACCTCCGGCAACACGCCCCAGCAACAGCCTGACAACCTCGTCACCGTCGGCGTCGTCTTTCGCGCGCACGGCAGCGACGGCCGCGTCCGCGTTCAGCCGGAGACCGACAACCCCGAGCGCTTCCGCAAGGGAGCCCGCCTCCTGGCCGGCGACCGGGAACTCTACGTTGAGCGCGTCCAGCGGATGCCCGACGGCTCCCTGCTCCTGCGCTTCTCAGGCATCGCCGCGCGCGGCGATGCTGCGGCCCTGCAGGGAGAGACGCTCTCCGTGCAGGCGGAGGAGGCGCCGGAAGCCCCGCCCGGCACGTACTACCACTACCAGCTCGTTGGCATAAGCGTCGAGGACGAGGCCGGCGACCACCTGGGCACGCTCACCGAGATCGTCGCCACGGGAGCGAACGACGTGTACGTCGTAACCGGGGAGAGCGCGGAACTGCTCCTCCCAGCGGTGGCGGATGTGATCGTCAGGGTGGACGTGCAGGCCAACAGTATGACCGCCGCCGTGCCGGATGGGCTGGCCTGGCGCGCACTGAACCCGCCGCGCGAGAAGAAGAAGCCCCGCCGGCGCGCGCCGCGCAGGCCGAAACCCACGCCCGGCGGGTAGAACGCAGGCGCGGTTATGTCCTATCCTGCTTCCGTCCAATCCACGTGAGAGGAGCCTCTACATGTCCGGTCACTCCAAGTGGTCCACCATCAAGCACAAGAAAGCCGCGCTGGACGCGAAGAAGGGCGCGCTCTTCACCAAGCTCGCGCGCGACATCGCCGTCGCCGCTCGTGAAGGCGGCAGCGGCGACCCCAACATGAACTTCCGGCTGCGCCTGATGATGGACAAGGCCCGCGCCGCCAACATGCCCGCCGACAACGTCGACCGCGCCGTCAAGAAGGGCCTCGGCATCGGGGGCGACGGCGTCTCGTTCGAGGAGATCGTCTACGAGGGCTACGCCCCCGGTGGAGCGGCCATCATGGTGAAGGCGCTCACGGACAACCGGAACCGCACCGCCTCCAACGTGCGCGCCGTCTTCTCGCGAGGCGGCGGCAACCTCGGCGAGGCCGGGTCCGTCGCCTGGATGTTCGAGAGCAAGTCCGTCGTCACCGTCGAGGAAGTATCCGAGGAGCAGGCAGAGGAGATCGCGCTCGCCGCCATCGACGCCGGTGCCGAGGACTTCAAGGTGGAGGACGGCGTCCTGGAGATCACCGGCGCGCCCAACGGGCTGGAGCCGATAGCCGCCGTGGTGAAGGAGGCCGGCGTCGAGCCGGCGCAGGCCACCGTGACGATGGTCCCCTCCAACACCGTCGAGCTCGACAGCGGGCACGCGGGACAGACCCTGCGCCTGCTGGACAACATCGAGGAGCTGGAGGACATCCAGCAGGTCTTCACCAACGCCAACTTCACCGACGAGGCGCTGGAGAAGTACAGCAACGCCTAGTCCCAGCCTCAGCGTCATCTGGCGTAATGAGACCCGCAGGGAACGGCAGGCGCGCGGGTGTGATAGGCTACGGAATCCGTCGCCGGGTATGGCGGCGCGAAGGAGAACCAGTCTTGTCCGAGCGCACTCTCGTACTGCTCAAGCCGGACGCGCTGCAGCGCGGCCTCGCGGGCAGGATCATCTCGCGGTTGGAAGACCGCGGACTGAAGATCGTTGGCCTGAAGCTGATGCAGATGGATATGCCGATCGCGCAGCGGCACTACGCGGAGCACGTCGAGAAGCCGTTCTTTGCCGGGCTCGCCTCGTTCATGATGTCCCGCCCGCTCGTCGCGATGGCCGTGGAGGGGAAGAACGTGGTCGAAGTCGTGCGTAAGACGATGGGCGCCACCAACCCGCAGAACGCAGAGCCCGGCACCATACGCGGCGACCTGGCGGTGGACATCGGGCGGAACCTCATCCACGGCTCCGACTCGCCGGAGTCCGCCGAGCGCGAACTCGCCATCTTCTTCGAGGACGGCGAGCTGCTGGACTACTCCCGCGAGGTCGATCCCTGGATCACTGAATCCTGACGAGTTCCCTGCCCGCCCGCCACACCTGCTCCAGCCGGTAGAAGTCCCGCTGCTCCTCGCTGAAGACGTGTACCACCACGTCGCCGAAGTCGAGCAGCACCCAGCCGGACTCCGCAGACCCTTCCCGGTGATGGAGCGGCGGCCCCGCTTTCTCCACGGACTCGATGAGGTCCTCCGCGAGCGCATTCATCTGCCGAACGCTCCCTGCGGTGAGCACGACCATGTAATCGGCGAACGCCGACACGCCCCGTACGTCCAGCAACACGATGTTGGAACCTTGCTTGTCCGATGCTGCGTCGACGGCTGTGCGCGCCGCTGCGCCCGCGTCCGGGGGTGTGCTCTGCTGTGTCGCCATGCAGGGGAGATTATAGGCGGGGCGCTGCTATCATGGACACTGGCGGCGGGAGGCCGCAGCAGCATATGGGAACGAACGACGGCGCAACGGAGCGTGGAAAGCGGGTCATCGCCGCGATGTCGGGCGGCGTCGACTCGTCGGTCGCGGCGTACTTGCTGCACCGGCAGGGCTACGACGTTATCGGCGTCACGATGCGCCTCTGGTCCGCGGACGAGGACGACGTATCGCCGGACCACCAGGGCTGCTGCTCCATCCAGGACATCGAGGACGCGCGCCGCGTCTGCCAGGTGTTCGGCGTCCCGCACTACGTCGTCGACGCCCGCCGCGAGTTCCGCGAGCACGTCGTAGCCTACTTCGTGAGCGAGTACGAGCGCGGGCGCACGCCGCACCCCTGCATCGCCTGCAACGACCGTATCAAGTTCGACTTCCTCATGCAGCGTGCCGCGATGATGGACGCCGACTACGTCGCCACCGGCCACTACGCCCGCATCGAACGCGATGCCTCCAACGGCGAGTGGATGCTCCGGCAGGGCGTGGACACGACGAAGGACCAGTCCTACGTGCTGTTCGGACTCGGCCAGGAGCAACTGGCGCGCGTGCTGCTGCCAGTGGGCGGCTACACCAAGGACGAGATCCGCGAACTGGCCAGAGAAGCGGGGTTCCACCTTGCGGACAAGGCCGATAGCCAGGAGATCTGCTTCATCCCCAGCGGCGACTACCGTCGGTTCATGCGGAGGGAGTCGGTGCCCGAACCGGGTGAGGTCGTGGACGCGTCCGGGCGGGTCGTCGGCGAGCACGCCGGCATCGAGTTCTACACCGTTGGCCAGCGGCGCGGCATCGGCGTTCACCCTTCGGCACTCGGTCTGCCCGAGGGCGAGAAGCTTTTCGTGACGGCGGTCGATCCTGAGACGCGCCGCATCACCGTTGGCGGCAGCGCCGACCTGCTTCAGCATGGCGTGCGCGTCGGCAACGTCCGCTACGTCGCGGACACGCGCCCCGCAGACGAACTGCGCGTGGCGGCGAAGATTCGCTACAACGGACGCTCCGCCCCGGCCGTCCTCCGGCACGACGACGACGGGGCGGTGCTATGGTTCGACGAGCCGCAGCGGGCCATCACGCCTGGCCAGGCCGCCGTCTTCTACGACGGCGACCGCGTGCTCGGCGGCGGCTACATCGACGGCCCGGCCGGAGTACCGGCTGCCGTCTGAGGCCGGACCACGAACGGGCACCCCATCCCCACGCAGAACGAGGAGCGCCGCCTCCTGCTTGAGGGCTACGCGCGCGTCGCGGGCGTGGACGAGGTCGGTCGCGGTCCCATCGCCGGCCCAGTGGTCGCCGGAGCTGTCGTCCTCCCCGACCTCACCGGCTTCGAGCACGAAGACCTGCTCCTCCTGCGCGACAGCAAGACCCTCAAACCCACCGAGCTGCGCCGTGCCGACGTCCTCGTGCGCGAGGTCGCCGTCGCCATCGGCATCGGCGAGGCCAGCAACGAGGAGATCGACAGCGAGGGCATCGCTCCCGCTTCCCGCATCGCGATGCGCCGGGCGCTCGAATGCCTCGCGGAGCCTCCCGACCACGTGCTCGTGGACGCGTTCCCGCTCGACTGGAAGCGTAAGCCGTGCACCGCCATCGTGAAGGGCGACGCGCTCTGCACCGCCATCGCCGCCGCCTCTATCGTCGCGAAGGTCTATCGGGACAGACTGATGCGGAGGCTGGACAGACGCTACCCGGGGTACGGCCTGAGCGCGCACAAGGGCTACGCCTCGGCCCGGCACCTCGCAGCCGTCGCAGAGAAGGGGCCGTCGCCGGTGCACCGGCTCACGTTCTCGCCGTTCAAACCGACGCTGTTCACCGATGCCTAGCCCACGCTCCAGACTCGGCGCGCAGGGCGAGCGGATCGCATCGGCGCACCTCGAATCGCTCGGACTCGTCATCGAGACGCGGAACTATCGCACGCGGTACGGCGAGATAGACCTCGTCGCCCGTGACGGCGTGGAAGTCGTATTCGTCGAGGTGCGTACGAAGCGCAGCGCCGCCTTCGGCACGCCGGAGGAATCGTTGACGCGTCGCAAGCAGGCGCGGCTCGTCCACGCCGCGAAGGAATACCTGGCCGCGCACGGGCTTGCCACCGCCTCGTGGCGGGTTGACTTCGTCGCCATCACCCTGCAGCCCGACGGCCCGGCGCAGATATCGCACATCGAGTCTGCGGTGGAGGACCCGAGCGGCTAGGGGAGGCTGGCTACTCGCCCTTCCAGAGCGCGAAGCCGATGACGCCCGGGCCGGTGTGCGCGCCGACCGATGCGCCTACCGGAGCGCTGATCACGGGATTGGCCGTGAACTGGGCGAGGTGCTCAGCCATCGCCCCCGCTTCCTCGTCCGAGACCCGGTGTATCACGGCCGCCTCGCGGTACGGAGCGTTCTCCGCCCCGATGTTGCGCATGCGCTGCACCGCCTTGGCCGTGGTACGCACCTTCTCCTTCGGGTGTACTTCGCCGTCCACCAGCGTCAGTATCGGCTTCATGGACAGCAGCGACCCCAGCAGCGCCTGCGCCCCGCCGATGCGGCCCCCGCGCTTCAGGTATTCCAGGGTTTCGGGCACGAAGTACACCTCTGTATTGGCCGCCGCGTTGCGCGCGGCCTCCGCCGCTCCCGCCGCGTCCGCGCCTCCTGAGATCGCATCCGCTGCGGCCTTCGCCGCGAGCGCTGCTCCCATCGACGCAAGCTCGGTGTCCACTATCTCCACCGTGGTGTTCCGCAACTCCTCGGCTGCGAGGCGCGCCGAGTTGACCGTCCCGCTCAGCTTGCCCGAAACGTGCACCGACACGATGTCGTGACCTTCTTCCGCCAGGGGCTTGTAGACGTCCAGGAAGTCCCCTACGGAGGGCTGTGTCGTCGTGGGCATGACGCCGCCCGTGGTCAACCGGTGGAAAAACTCGTCCTTGGTGATATCCACGCCGTCCTTGAAGGCCTCGGCCCCGAAGAACACCGTGCAGGGGACGACAGAGATACCGAGCTGCTCGGCGAGTTCTGCCGGGATGTCCGAAGCGCTGTCGGTTACAACTTTGACTGCCATGCTGTCCTCCTTCGCCGTCCCCGCGTTCGATGGGGAGACGCTGTCTCCCGGCTTATTCGATGGAGACGAGGTAATGATAGTGCGGCTGCCCGCCTTCGTGTACTTCCACCTCGATGCCGCCGGGACGCGCATCAATGGCTGCTGCCGCTTCTTCAGCCGTCTCCTCGGCCAATCCCGCGCCGTAGAAGAGCGTCACCAGCGCCCCGTCGTCGAGTTCGGCGGCGTCCAGCATCGCGGCGAGCGCATCGTTCGGGCTCGCCGCAGCCGCGGCGAGTCCGCCGTCGAGTATCGCTATCGTTTGTCCCTCCTCGACGTCCATGCCGTCTATCGTCGTGGAGCGCACCGCCGTCGTGATTTCGCCCGACCGCACGCTGTCCAGCGCGCCCCGCATAGCTTCGGCGTTCTCCTCGCCCGTCAGATCGGGATTGAACGCCAGCATCGCCGCCATGCCCTGCGCGACGTTGCGGGACGGCACGACAGCGATCGGCGTGTCGGAGAGCTCCGCGGCCTGCTCCGCCGCGAGCACGATGTTCTTGTTGTTCGGCAGCACGATGGTGAACGCGGCGTTCGTCTTCTGCACCGCGGCGATGATGTCAGCCGCGCTCGGGTTCATCGTCTGGCCGCCGGACACCGTGGCAGCCGCCCCGAGGCTGCGGAAGACGCGCGCGATGCCGTCGCCCGGCGCGACCGGTATGACCGCGAGTTCCGTGGCTTCGGCCTGCTCCGGCGCATCCTCGCCGTAGCCGTGGAGCGACATGAACTCCTGGTGCTGCAGGTCCATGTTCTGGATGTTGATCTGGTCGAGCGCCCCCAGCGCTGCGCCCATGCTCAGCAGCGGCCCCGGATCCTCCGCGTGTGCGTGGACGCGCACGACACGGTCGTCGCCCACTACGACGGTCGACGCCGCCATCGCCATCACCCGCTCGCGCACCGTGTCCGGGTCGAGCCCTTCGCCCTGCACGACGAACTGCGTGCAGTAGCCGTACATCTCCTCTTCCGTGTGTTCGAGGAACTCGTGGCTCACGTTCGCGGCGGCGCTTTCCAGTCCGCCCTCCGGCGCGGTGATGCGCAGGACTATCTGCTCCTCGCTCACGAAGTTGACCATCCCCGCGAGGAACGCCACGACGCCCTGGCCGCCCGCGTCCACAACCCCCGCCTGCTTGAGGATGGGCAGTTGTTCCGGCGTGTATGCCAGCGCGCGCTCGGCGGCCTCGTAGGCGGCGCGCAGCACGTCCGGCGCGTCCGCCGTGCCATCCGGCGGGTGAACGGCCTCCGCCGCTGCCCGCATGACGCTCAGCATCGTGCCCTCGACCGGGTTGCCGACCGCCTGGTAGCCCGCGTCGGCTGCGGCCTGCAGCGCCGTCGCGAACGCTGCGCCGTCCGCGCGTTCGCACTCTGCCAGCCCGCCGGCGAGTCCCTTCATGAACTGGGAGAAGATGACGCCGCTGTTGCCGCGAGCGCCGAGCAGCGCACCGCGTGCGATCGCGCTGCTCATCGAGCCTACGGTGGCCGACGCCGCGTCCGGCACTTCGGCGGAGGTCGCCGCGCGCAGCGTCAACAGCATGTTGATGCCGGTGTCGCCGTCCGGCACCGGGAAGACGTTGAGCGCGTTGATAGCGTCGGCGTTGGCTTCGAGGCAACCTGCGCCGGCAAGGATGAGTTGACGGAAGTCCTGCGCGTCGAACGCGGAAGAGGCGTGTTCGTTCATGGGTTCGCCAGCGGCGCGAGAGCGTGCTACACTATGCGTCTGCGCCTCGTTGAGGGTGCGCGCATTCTAACCCCGCCGGGCAGTCCGGCGACAGAGAGCGTCATGGCCAGCTGTGAACTATGCGGAGCCCGCCGCCGGGCGGGCAAGAACGTCAGCCACTCGAACCGGCACACGAACCGCTGGTTCTTCCCGAACATCCAGCGCGCCATGCTCACCATCGGTGGCAAGGCGAAGCGGATGAACGTCTGCACCCGCTGCCTCCGCACCATGCAGAACAAGCGGATGCTCTCGGCCTAGACCTCCCGCCCCGCTCCTACCCCTCTTCCCCCAGTTCGAACGCGTCGTGCAGTGTGCGCACGGCGTCATTCACCTGTGCCTCGTCCACGACGCACGTGATGCGTATCTGCGACGTCGTGATCATCTCGATGTTCACGCCCGCCTCCGCGAGCGCGGAGAACATGACTGCGGCGACGCCCGGCGCGTTCTGCATGCCGGTGCCGACGATGCTCACCTGTCCCAGGTTGTCGTGCGAGACGCACTCGCCCGCGCCGATGGTCCCGGCGACGCCCTCCGTCACCTCGAGCGCCGCGCGCAGGTCGGTACGGTCCACGGTGAACGACAGGTCGGTCAGCCGCTCGGCGCTCGCGTTCTGGACGATGGTGTCCACGCTGATGTTGGACTCGGCCAGCGGTTCGAACACCGCGGCGGCGATGCCGGGGCGGTCCGGCACGGCGCGCAGCGTGATGCGCGCCACTCCGCGCTCGTAGGTGACTCCCCGCACTTTGTTCGCGACTTCCATCCCTTCTCCTTCCGGCGCAACCTCATGGATCAGCGTGCCCGGCACGTCCCGCGCGCTCGACGCCACTAGCACGGGCGTGTTGTACCAAGCCGCCAACTCGATCGAGCGCGGGTGCATCTTCGCGCCGTAGCTCGCCAGTTCCAGCATCTCTTCGTAGCCGATCTCCGACAGCTTGCGGGCGTCCGGCACGATGCGCGGGTCGGCGGTGTAGATGCCGTCCACGTCCGTGTATACCTCGCACCGCTCGGCTCCGAGCGCCGCCGCCAGCGCGACCGCCGTCGTATCCGACCCTCCGCGCCCCAGCGTGGTCACGTCCATCTCGTGCGTGACTCCTTGGAACCCCGCGACGATGACGATGCGCCCTGCGTCCAGCGCCTGCTGCACGCGCTCCGCGTCGAACTCGACGATGGAGGCGCTTCCGTGCGCGGTGTCCGTGCGGATGCCCGCCTGCGCCCCGCTCATGCTGACGGCCTCTTCCCCGATCTCCCGGAGCGCCATCGTCACGAGCGTGCAGGAGACCAGCTCTCCGGTCGAGAGCAGCACGTCCAGCTCGCGCGGGTCCGGCGCGGCGCTGATCGACTCCGCGAGTTCGATGAGCCGGTCGGTCGTGTCCCCCATCGCGGAGACCACGACCGCGATGCTGTTGCCCGCGCGCCGCGCCGCCGCGATGCGCTCCGCAACGTGGCGGATCTTCTCCGCGTCGCCGACGGACGTCCCGCCGTACTTCTGCACGAGGACGGCCATCTACTCGAGTCCCTTCGGGTGCGGTATCACTTCCGCGCCGCCCCGCGCGGGCTTCAGCACCTGGAAGGTGCCGGTGAGACCGGACTTGTCGCCCGCGTCCGCCATCTCGTAGCCGATGGTGAACGCCCGGTTCTCACCCTGTTTCGTGAACGCGACGACGGATGAACCCGCGCCGGAGAGGAAAACGCCTCGCGCGCCCGCAGCCAGCGCATGATCGAAGATGACCTTCATCTGGCGGTACACCTGCTGACGCTGCGGCTGGTGCAGCCGGTCCTGCGTCGCGAGCCGGAGGTACTCCGGACGGTCCAGCGTGAGGCTCGCCACGAGCAGGGCGGTGCGCCCCGCGTTGAAGACGGCGTCCGCGCGCGGGACCTCGGAGCCGAGGATGTTCCGGGCCTCGTGCGTCGCCATCGGCGTGTCGGGGATGTAGACGACGCACTGCAGGTCCTTCGGCACCGGGACGGGCGCCGCGTGCACCGTCGTGCCGTCCGCGACGACGATGCTCATGCCGCCCATGAGCGCCGGCGCGACGTTGTCCGGGTGCCCCTCGATCTCCGTGGCGAGCTCCAGCAGCCGGTGCGGCGAGAGCGGGTAGCCGAGCAGCGCGTTCGCGGCGTAGATGCCGCCCACGATGGCCGCAGAACTGCTGCCGAGTCCCCGGCTGAGCGGGATCTCCTGCCATGCCTCTATCGAGAGGCTGCGCCCGGCGTTGCCGGTCTCTATCAGCACGCGCTCCGCGGAGCGGTACATGAGGTTGCCGGGGTCGCGCCGCAGGTGCTCCGCGCCCAGCCCGTGCAGGCTGAGCGTCGGCTCGTCGGCCCAGCCCACGCGCATCGTGTTCCAGAGCGACAGCGCCATGCCGAGGCAGTCGAAGCCTGGCCCGAGGTTCGCTGTGGTCGCGGGAACGCGGATGGTGAGTACGTCTGACATGGAAGCGGGGCGCGCCGTCTCCGGCTGCCCCGCGATTATACAGGCTATCCCGGACCGCACACGGAGGGGAGGGGGACGTGGGGTTACGCCCCGTTCTCCTCCTCTTCGTCCGCCTCCGGGAAGAGCGGCGCATCCATGATGTGCCACATGGACAGGGTCGTGCCTTCGGTCACGTTTGCCGCCGGGTCGGAATCATCTTCGGCGGCTTCGGCAACCGGCGCAGCGCCGCTGGGGGTGTCGTCGGCTTCGAGCGCGCCGTCGGCTTCAAGTGTGTCCTCGGCCTCGGGAGCGCTGTCGTCGACCGCATCCTCGGGTTCTGCGGCTTCGTCGCTGTCGGGAGCGTCCGCCGCCGCGGCAGCCGCCGCGTGCCCGTTCGTGGACGCTGCGCGCGCCTTCTTCGGCTGCACCTTGGGCAGGTTCTCGAAGTCCTCCCACGTGCGCTCTCGGAACGCGCTCATCGAGATGACCACGTCGTCGTCCGCGAGCTTGGTCATGATCTTCACGCCCTGCGTGTTGCGGCCGAGCGTGCGTATCTCCGCGAGCGAGGTGCGGTAGATCATCGCGTTGCGGGAGCCCACCATGATCTCCTCGTCGTCGGAGCCGGTGACTACCGCCCCGGCGATGGGGCCTGTCTTGTCGGTGATCTTCATGGCGATGACGCCCTGCGTGTTCCGTCCCGTGGTGCGGAACGTCTCCACCGCCGTGCGTTTGCCGTAACCGAGTTCGCTCACGATGAGGAGGCGGGCGTCCGGGGTGACGACTTCCATCGACACCACCTCGTCATCGTCCAGCAGGCGCATGCCGCCGACGCCGCCCGTGCTCCGTCCCTGCCGCTCGGTCACCGCTTCCAGGCTGAACTGCACGCCCTTGCCCTTGCGGGATATGAGCACCGCGTTCATGCCCTCCTCCGCGAGGCGGGCCGTCAACAGGCTGTCGTCCTTCTCCAGGTCGAACGCCGCCAGCCCCACGCGGCGGATGTGCTGGAACTTGTCCAGGTGCATCTTCTTCACCTTCCCCTTGCGGGTGGCCATGAAGATGAATTGGTCGGCCAGCGGGTCGGGGATGGCCACGACGGCGGTGACGGTCTCCTCGTTCGGGTTGATGGCCTCGATCAGGTTCTGGATGGGCGTGCCGCGCGTCTGGCGCGACGAGTCCTCGCCCACCTCGAACACGCGCTTGCGGTAGACGCGCCCCTTGTCCGTGAAGAAAAGCAGGTAGTCGTGCGTGTCCGCGACCACCAGCTGCTGCACGGCGTCGCCCTCGCGGCGCTCCTGGCCCCGCACGCCCTTGCCGCCGCGCTTCTGCAGGCGGTAGAGGCCGATGGGCAGGCGCTTGATGTAGCCGCGGTCGCTGAGCGTGAAGACCACGTCCGCGTGGGGCGTCAGCTCTTCCTGCGACTGGTCGCGCGCCTCCTCGTCCGATATCTCGGTGCGTCGGGCGTTGCCGAACGTCTTGCGCAACTCGGCTGTCTCTGTCTTCACGACCGCCAGCACCTTGGCCGGGTCGGAGAGCAGGGCCTGCAGCTCGTCGATGCGCTTCATCAGCTCCTGGTACTCGTTCTCGATGCGCTCGCGTTCCAGCGCCGCCAGGCGCCGCAACTGCATCTCCAGGATCGCCTGCGCCTGCGCCTCCGTCAGGCCGAACTGCTGCATGAGCCCGTTGCGCGCCTCTTCCGTGTCGGCGGACGCGCGGATGAGCGCTATCACCTCGTCGAGGTTCTCCAGCGCGACCCGTAGGCCTTCCAGGATGTGCGCGCGTTCGCGGGCGCGGTTCAGGTCGTACTCGGCCCTGCGCCGGATCACCTCCTTCCGGAAGTCCAGGAAGCGGTTCAGCGCGGAGCGGAGGTTCAACACGCGCGGCTGGCCGTCCACCAGCGCGACCATGTTCACGTGGAACGCGTTCTGCATGGGCGTGTGCTGGTAGAGGTTGTTCAGCACGACGCTTGCCGAGGCGTTGCGCTGCAGCTCGACCACCATGCGCATCCCTTCGCGGTCGGACTCGTCCCGGACCTCGGAGATGCCGTCGATCTTCTTCTCTTTGGTGAGGGTGGCGATCTTCTCGACGAGCGCCGCCTTGTTGACCTGGTACGGCAGCTCCGTGACCACGATGCGCTGGCGCGCGCCCTTCTCCATGTCTTCCACGGTGGCCTTGGCGCGGACCATGATGCGCCCGTGCCCGGTCTGGTAGGCCTGCTGGATGCCCTCGCGCCCCATGATCGTCGCCGCGGTCGGGAAGTCCGGCCCCTGCACGAACTGCATCAACTCTTCGGGCGTCGCCTCGGGGTTGTCCACGAGGTGGTCGAGCGCGTCGCACACCTCGCGCAGGTTGTGCGGCGGGATGTTCGTCGCCATGCCTACCGCGATGCCGGACGCGCCGTTGACCAGCAGGTTCGGCACGCGGGCGGGGAGCACGGTCGGCTCGCGCTGGGAGCCGTCGTAGTTGTCCACGAAGTCGATGGTGTCGCGGTCGATGTCCTGCAGCAACTGCTCGGAGATGGGCGCGAGCCGCGCTTCCGTGTACCGCATCGCCGCGGGCGGGTCGTCGTCCACGGAGCCGAAGTTGCCCTGACCGTCGACGAGCGTGTGTCGCATCGAGAAGTTCTGCGCCATGCGGACGAGGGCGTCGTACACGGGCGAGTCGCCGTGCGGGTGGTACTTGCCGAGCACTTCCCCGACGACGGCGGCGCTCTTCTTGTAGGAGGAGCCGGGACGCAGCCCCATGCCCTGCATCGCGTAGAGGATGCGCCGGTGGACGGGCTTCAGCCCGTCGCGAACGTCCGGCAGCGCGCGCGCAACGATGACGCTCATCGCGTAGTCCAGGTACGCGCTGCGCATCTCCTCTTCTATGCGTACGGGTCTGACGTTGTCGCGGTTCCCCGTTACCATGCGGCTCCTTTCGCGCTATGGGGGAGTGGCCGCCGAACTACCACAACATGTGGTGGGCGGGGGGACTGCCGTCTCCCAGATATACCGGAATAGTCCCAAGCATTATAGCAAACGTATCCGCAACCCCCAACAACCCCGTGACATCCGTTTTGGCGCGGTCACGCTCCCGCGTAGCCCTTGTAGATCGCCACCGGCAGCCGCGACCACCGCAGGTGCTCGATCAGCAGCGTGTCGCCCTGCTCGAACATCCGGTACGTCGACAGGTCGATCGGAAAGCGAACGCGCCCCAGCGCCGTCACGTACGGCTTCGGTGGCAGGGGGTTGAGCGGATGCCGCCTCGCGATAGGCCCCAGCCTGCCCGGAACGAACCCGTGCCGCGCGTACAGCTCGAACCCGCCCAGCAGCGTCCGCGTGAAGAAGAGCACCGCGATCACGAGGAACACCGACGCCAGTATCGACGACCCGCCTATCGGGAACGCCTGCGCCGGCACGAGCAGGATCACCGCGATGATCGCGAAGATGAAGTTCCGCGTCGTCGGTTTCACGAGGTCGCGCCGCTCCGACGCCCACGCGAGCCGGAACTGCATCCCGCAGTGCACGCACCTGGCCTCGCCGGTCAGGTAGAGGTGCCGGCACTCGCCGGACGCGTCTACCTGCTGCTGCGGTTGAACGTTTCGCCGTCTCATCTCGGCATGTCTCCTGCTTCGTACCGCTCCGCCCATCCGGCGAGCCACTCGAACAGCTTGCCGAAGCTCTTCGGCACCTCGTCCTCGCGCTCAGGGTGGCACTGTACCCCGACGAGCCATGGATGCTCCGGACTCTCCAGCGCCTCCACGATGCCGTCCTCCGGGTGATAGGCCGACGCCATCAGCGACGGCGCGCGCTGCGCCTCCTTCAGCCCCTGGTGATGACGGCTGTTCGTGCGGTAGATCGCCCCCGCGCCGATGATGGCCCCGAACCGGCTCCCCGGCGACACGTACACCTGGTGCACCGCCGACTGGAACTCCGGCAACGTGTGCCCCGGCAGGTCCTGGATGAGCCTGCCGCCCATCGCCACGTTGATGAGCTGCATGCCCCGGCATATCCCCAGCGTCGGCATGTCCTCCTCTATCGCGTAGCGGAACAACGCCATCTCCATCTCGTCGCGCTCGGGCTCGATGCCCATCGACCCGTCGGGCGCTTCGCCGTAGAGGGCCGGGTCGACGTCGCCGCCGCCGGTCAGCAGCAGGCCGGAGACGCCGTCCATCGCCTCCTCGATCGAAGTGAAGCGCTCCGGCGTCAGCACCCGGGCCTGCGCCCCGCGCGACTCGAGCGACGCAACGTATCTGCCCGCGCTGCCGCCGTTGGACGTCGTTACGCCGATGAGCGCCACGCGTCAGCCTCCGAGCGCCGCGCTCAGCGCGGACGCGTCGACGCACTCCCGCGCCATCGCTCCGGCACGCTCCGCCTTCGCCGCGTGATGAACGCTCACCGCATCGCTCAGCGACTCCAGCGCCGCCGCCGTGTCGTGCGTGTTCGAGCCCACGGCGATGAGCGGCACGTCCAGGTCGTCCGCGCGCTGATACACGTACTGCGACGGCGTCTCGCACCCCGTCAGGAACAGCGCGTTCAGCGGGAAGTTCAGCGCGCTCATCTGGATGTCGATCCGCCCCCCGCGCACGACGACCGCCTGGTTCGGCAGCCGTCCGAAGTAGTTGCCGCCCCACTCCGTGATGAGCCCGCCGATGAGGAAGTGCTCGATGAGTTCGCCGCCGCCGTCCTCGCCTGCGAAGTACGTGCCGCCCAGGTGCTCGGCCGCCTGCTGCACCGTCGGCGCGAGCAGCAGCCGCTCCTCCGGCAGCACGCCGAGCACCGGCATCCCTGCGTCTTCCAGCTCGACCGCCAGCCGAGCCGAGGCGTCGTGCTCCGCATACCGCGTGCGCTTGTTCACGACGCACCCCGCGAGCGACTCGCCGAACGCGTCGCGCCACGGTCCGGCTGCCGCCGCGCCCAGCGTGCGCTCGTACTCAAGCACCGCGACCACCGCCGCGCCCGTGCTCCGCGCCAGCTCAGCCCCTCCACCTTCTCCGAGACTCGGCCCCTCCACCACGACCACGTCGGCGCTCGTTGCCGCGCCCTGCACGATCTTCACCGCCTCCGCCACCTGCGCTGTCGACGGGGTGCCCTCGACCTCGACCGTCCCCGCCGAACCGCCCAGCGACGCCAGGAACGCCGGGTCTGCGTCACCCGGCGCCGACAGCGGCTTCATGAGCGTCACCCGCTTCCCCTGCGACCGCAGCACCGCCGCGAGCCCGCAGGCGACCGTCGTCGCGCCCGCTCCCGGCCGCGCCCCTGCAATCTGCACCACGCTCATCCTGGCTCCAGCCTCTCCCTCACGGATCGCCGCCGAGTATACCAGCGGGGCAGGGCGGAGTATGTCATGTTGAGCGAAGCCGGAGGCGTAGTCCGCGCTTTAGCGCGCAACATCCTCTCGGGAGTGCTTGGCCCCCTCTCCCTTGAGGGGAGAGGGCTGGGGAGAGGGTGAACCGGCGGTGCGGGGTAGGGTGCCTGGTGTAGGGGCATCCCTTGTGGGTGCCCTTGCCCCGCTCATGGTGAGCCTGTCGAACCACCCTGCGAAGGCAGGAACCCCGCAGCCCTGACGCCGGACGCGGCGGTGTGACATCCGGGGGTAGCGCGATGGCCCCTTGCCCTTGCTACTGTGTGAATCGTTGGTAATCTACACTCACAGTGCCAGGAGGCGGTCGATGAAGGGTTGGCAGATAGGGACGGCTGAAATCCACTGGTTGCCCCAGCCGGAGGGAGACACGGCAGGGCTCATGAACAGGTTTGCGAACGAGTTCAACTATGAAGAAGTTCTAGGACGACTGGAACTCAATAAGGCGTCCTGCCTTGAAGTACTGGATGAGTATGTGGACGAAAAAGGCGTGGCGCGCGAGCCGCTCATAGAATGGCTTGACTCCTTGCCTTGGGAAGCCTACGGCGAAGACGACGAGGACTTGTCCGTCGGCTTGGTCGTTGCTTGGGATAGTGGCTCTGGCGCTTTGAACGAGCGGTTCATAGTCATTTCCTCGCAAACGGACGTGGGTGAGGGTGACGACGACGGATAAGAAGTTCCTGAACCTCCCGTGGCGCGAGGAACTGAAAGCCATTGCCTCGTCTGCGCGGCAGTCGTTCATCGTGGTTGCGCCGTTCATCAAGGACGACGCGGCTGAGTGGCTGTGTGGTCTGCTGCAATCGGACGTCCGTCTCGTGACGCTGGCCCACCTCAACGTGCGCGCGGTCAGAACGTCCGTGCTCGACGTTGCGGCTTTGCGCCGCCTCGCCTCGGTATCGTCCGCGTCCCGCCTGTTCTCCGTGCCAAGTCTCCACGCGAAGGTCTACATCGCCGACGACCACGCTGCTATCGTGACCTCCGGCAACCTCACTCCCGCCGCGCTCGACCGGAACCGTGAGTACGGAGTCTTGTTCCATGATCAGGAGTCCGTCCAGGAGATACGAACGCACATGCTCGCGCTCAGCCGCATCGGGAGTCCGGTTGACCTGGGAGTCATAGAAAGCCTGATTCCCGTCGAGGCCGAACTTCGGGATGCCGAGGCTGAACTCACCAAAAGCGCGACCCCTGCCGCACAGCAGAAGTTCAAAGCGATCCTGGACGAGGCCCATCCCATGCTGGTCGCGACTCAGGTCGGATCACGAAGCGCAAACGCGGTGTTTGGCGAGGCGATTCGCTACGTGTTGTCCAGCGGGCCGCTTGCCGGTGAGCCTCAGAAAACGCAGGCAATCGGACGGGAGGTGCAACGCCTGCTGCCCGACCTCTGCGACGACACTGAAGAGTTGGTCATCAATGGCCAGCGGTTCGGGAAGAGGTGGAAACACCGGTTGCGGAACGCGCAACAGCATCTCGTGCAAAGTGGCGTGCTCTTGCACGACCCTTCCACAAAACTATGGTCATTGGCTCCCTGACCACGCCAGTTGGCGCTACGTTGAGTCGGTCTTCTTTTCCACGCGGATTGTCCACTCAACGTTCGCCGGGGCATCTGGAGCGTCGACCTCTATCCGCACTATTCCTTGCTCCGCATCGCAATCGGACGGACACACCTTGAACAGAGCGACCGCCGCGTCGAGAAGGGACTTCCTGCCCACCGAGTAGAGTTCTTCGGGTTGGTCGTCTCCGGGCAACAGGTTCAGGCGGAAAACTTCATCCGTGTCGTTGTTCAACGTCAGGTACAGGTAGTAGCCGCCGTTCTCAACGCAGAGGTCCTGATAGTCGTCATGGACGCTACCCTGCTTCTCGAATGTCACATTGTCGGCCTCACACACGACGGGCGTGGGCGTGGGTGTTGGGCTACCGCATCCGATCGCTGCCCAACCTACAATGAACATAACAAGGCTTATAACTCGCATCGCGCTCTCTATCCTGTGGGGAAAGATGGTGTGAGACGTCGTGTAAGGACAGAACGCTGGTTAGGCGTGATAGCCCCGTGTCTTGGACTGAGTGCGCTCGACACGCAGTGCGCCTTGGCGCGTCTTGGCCCTGCCGTCCACCGTGAGTTTCCCGCCGGGTCGAACGCGCCGATGCTCAGCCTCCCTCCGCGCAGGGTTGTTGGTGATTCCTCGGCGAGAGACGCTGCGGCCACCCGGAAGGTGTAGTTGAACGTATCCCGTTTTGCCATGAGATACCCCCTCTGTTGTACTGTCGGCTAGGGTAGCCACAACCCATTGTAGCATCCTGCCCATCAATGTTCGGCTCTCCGGCTGCGAGACTCCCGCCTCCGCAGAAACGACGCCCCCCTTGCTGTCCCCCCATCCTGCCCATCGATGTTGATTCTGTGACACGCGCCCGTTGCGCAGACGCCACGCCCCTCCCTACGATGGGTGCGTGACTACCCAACCCACGCCCGCGCCCGAACAATCGCATACCCTGGACACCCTCCCGCCGGAGGACCGCGCATACGCCCTGCGCATCAAGCGAGCCCTCCGCTGCGGTGTCCCCGGCTGCTCCTGCGCCGAGGGACTCAAGGTGCATTGCCCCTCCCACGACAACGCCGCCGTCCCCACGCTCACCGTCTCCTACGACTCTGACCGCGGCTTCGACTTCCAGGTGCACCCGCTGCCCCTACGGGAAAGTGCTGGACGCCCTTGCCAAACGCGGACTCATGCCGCAGTCCCACCTCTACACCGCCGTCGGCGCCGCCGAGGCCGGGCTCCAACCCCTCGACTTCCTCATCCAGCAGCCGCAGGACTGGCTCTGGCCCAACCGCATCCCCCTCGGCAAGCTCACCCTCATCGCCGGATACCCCTCCTCCGGCAAGACCTCCATCGCCCTCGACATCGCCGCGCGCGTCTCACGAGGCGCGCTCGCGCCCGATCAGCCGGATGCCCCGTTCCCTGCTGCTCCCGTCGTCCTGGCGGTCCTCAACGGCAACCCGAAAGCCGACGTCCTCCCCACCCTCAGGCTTTTCGGTGCGGACCTGGGCCGCATCTACCTCGCAGACCTCCTCTCCCCCACGCACCCCATCGACTACCACCCGGACGACCCGCCCCCAGAGGACGGGCCGGACTACGAGGATGACGACGACCTCGATGATGACGATGACTTCGACGACGAGGACGCCCCTCGTCGCAGGCCATTCGGCATCAGGCTCCCCGAGCCGCGATGGCCGGATCCGAAACCGAACGCCGCCTCGGATACCACCGCCCCTTGGCCGGGCCTGAACCACGTCATGAAGCGGCTCGCCAACCTCATCGACGCCGGAAGCGCAGCCTTGCTTATCGTCGACCAGGTGGAAGACCTCGCCTCCATGCACCGCGCCCATGTGACGACCGTTCTCGGCATGCTGAAAGCGCTCGCCGCCCGCTCCGGTGCAGCCGTTATCGCGCTCACCCACAACCGTGCGCCCAACTTCCCGCGCGCCGTCATCGCCATGCAGCACCGCCTCGCGCAGGCCTCCGTCGTCTTCACCACCGCCGTCGTCGGACCCGGCGAGCGCCGATTCCTCGTACCCCTCCGCCCCGCCATGAGCGACGACGCCCCCGCCATCCCCTTCGTCCTTCCCGCTCCCGAAGACGTCGCCGTTGCCTGGCGCAAACCCGTCTTTCCCGCCCACATCAAGGCCCTTGCTGAGCACCGCCCCAACGACGGCGCGAAGACCCGCGCCGCGCAAGCCTTCCTCATGCGCGCCCTCGGTGATGGCCCACGCCCCGCCGCCGAGGTCGAGCGCGAATCCGTCATCCTTGGCATCACGAGGAGAGTGCTGCACCGTGCGCGGGCTGCCTGCGGTATCCGCTCCACGCGCGTCAGTGTTCCGGGTGGCTCCAACGGCGCGGGAGCATGGTACTGGTCGCTCCCCACGCAGGACGTTTTGCAACGGAATGAAACACCCACCCCCGCGGAGCAACTTTGAAAGATCAGGGGAATCTTGCTTTCTTGGTCGCGGGAAGCAGGCCGTGGCCTTGGAAACACCCCGACCAAGGAGACCAAGGATGCCAGAAAAGACCTTCACCTCACTCGTAACAGACCGACCAAGATTCCCTCCGAAGCGCCATGAGGGAATCTTGGTCGCCGCGCCACGGCCTACTTGCTCGGCGACGCCTGCATCGCTTAGAATCTCAGGGTTGCTATGAACTACGCCATCATCGAAACAGGTGGGAAGCAGTACCGCGTCCAGGAGGGCGACTCCATCACCGTGGAGAAACTCCCCGGCGAAGAGGGCGACTCCGTCGAACTCGACAACGTGCTGCTCGTCTCGAAGGACGCGAAGGTAACCGTGGGCCAGCCCCGGGTGGACGGCGCGAAGGTCGTCGCGGAGGTTGCGCGGCAGGGCAAGGCGGACAAGATCACCATCCTCAAGTACAAGCCCAAGGTCCGCTACCACGTCAAGAGCGGCCACCGCCAGCCGGTTACCCAACTCTCCATCAAGCAGATCGTCGCCGGATAGGAGGCTCACTCGTGGCGCACAAGAAAGCGGGCGGAAGCAGCCGGAACGGTCGGGACAGCCACGGCCAGCGGCTCGGCGTCAAGCGGTTCGCGGGCGAGAGCGTCCGTGCGGGGACCATCATCGCGCGCCAGCGCGGCACGAAGATCCACCCCGGCGTCAACGTCGGCATGGGACGGGACTTCACCCTCTACGCTCTCGTGGACGGGCAGGTGATGTTCGACCACGCCAACAAGCTGCGGAAGCGCGCCAACGTGTCGCCGGCGTAGCGGGAGCACACGAGCGATGAAGACAGAGATACACCCGGACTACTACCCCGAGGCCGTCGTGAACTGCTCCTGCGGGAACACCTTCACCATCGGCGCGACGAAGCCGCAGATCAAGGTCGAGATATGCAGCTCCTGCCACCCGTTCTTCACCGGTGAGCAGCGCATCGTCGACACGGAAGGCCGCGTGGAGCGCCTGAAGAGGCGCTTCAACCTCCAGTAGGACCCTGCATGGCGCAGGCGCAACAGTATTCGGTCTACGGAGGCCAGGCGGTCATCGAGGGGGTGATGATCCGCGGGCGGCACGTCTACTCCGTGGCCGCGCGCCACCCCACCGGCATCATCAAGACGATCACCCGCCCCGTCCCGACCTGGAGCGTCAACCGCTTCCGCCGCATCCCGTTCATCCGCGGCACGCTCGTCCTCTCCGAATCGCTCGTCGTCGGCATGCGCGCGCTGACCTGGTCCGCGCAGGTCTCCTCCGGCGAGACCGAGGATGACGAAGAGCCCATCCCGCCCCTTGCGATGGCACTCACGCTCGCGACCTCCCTCGTGCTCGGCATCGGCCTCTTCTTCATCCTGCCGCTGCTCATCACCCACGGCTACGTCGACCGCTTCACCGACAACTCGATCCTGAGCAACACGGCGGAGGGCATCCTGCGCCTCGCCGTCTTCTTCGCCTACCTGACGGTCATCGGCCTCATGCCGAGCATCAAGCGCGTCTTCGGCTACCACGCCGCGGAGCATATGGCCGTCCACACGCAGGAGGCGCGGCTGCCGCTGGAGAACGCCAACGTGCGGCTCTTCCCGGCGGCGCACCCGCGCTGCGGCACCGCTTTCCTGCTCACCGTCATGATCGTTTCCATCATCGTGTTCGCGTTCCTCGGCACGCCTGATCTGCCCATCCGCATCGCCTCCCGCATCGTCCTCATCCCCCTGATAGCGGGCGTCTCCTACGAGGTGATACGGATGAACGCCGCGCACGCCGGCAACGCGCTCGTGCGTGCGAGCACCCTTCCCAGCCTCGCCCTGCAGTCGATGACGACCCGCCCCCCTGACGACGGCCAGATCGAGGTGGCTATCGCCGCCATGAACGCGGCCGTCGAGGGCGACGCTCAGGCCGAGGCCGCAGGGGCCGGGGCAGGTTCCCCACCCCCCATCGTCCACCGCGGGTGCGGCTGCTGAGCCCTCACCCCAGCCCCGAAGGGCCCTCACCCTCGCGCTAAAGCGCGTGCCCTCTCCCCCAGGAGAGGGTGCCCGAGAGATGTTTCGACTGCGCCTGCGGCTCCGCTCAACATGACAAGGGGCAACTACCCTGCCTGTTTCGTTGCCGTGGCGCGCTCCAGCATCTCCCGCGCTGCCTGCGCGACGCTTGCCCCGCTGCCCAGCATCCCCGCGATCTCCCCGGCGCGCTCATCGCCGCTCAGCGACTCCGCGCCCGAGTACGTGCGCCCGTCCTGCACCGCCTTGCCCACGCGGAAGTGCGTGTCCGCCCACACGGCGATCTGCGGCAGGTGGGTCACGCAGAGCACCTGCGCGCGCCTGCCGACCGTCCACAGCTTCTTCCCCACCACTTCCCCGGCGCGGCTGCCGATGCCCGCGTCTATCTCGTCGAATACGAGCGACGGGGCGCCCGACGCCGTCTGCAGCGCGCTGTTGAGCGCCAGCATCATCCGCGACGTCTCACCGCCCGACGCCACCTTCGCCAGCGGACGCGACTCCTCGCCCGGGTTCGTCCGCGCCGTGAACGTCACGCGGTCTATCCCGTTCGGCGAGAAGGCGTAGCGTCGGCCATCCGGCGCGGGCAGGCCGTCGTCCGCCTCATCCTGCTCGACGGCGACGTCGAACGACGCGCGCTCCAGCCCCACCTCTCGCAGCTCGGCGGCGACCGCATCGCTCAACCTCCCCGCCGCGCTCCGGCGCGCCTCCGACAACCCGGCTGCAAGCGCGCCCGCACCACTCGATGCCTCGACCAGCGCGCGCTTCAATTTCTCCCGGCGCTCGCCGGCTGTCTCGATGCGCTCCAACTGCGTGCGTGCGTCCTCAGCGAACGCGAGCACCGCGGACTCGGAGCCGCCGTACCTGCGCTTGAGGCGCCGCAGGAGCTCGACGCGCTCCTCTATCTCCGCCAGCCGCGCCGGGTCCGATTCGACGCTCTCCGCGAGGCGCCGCACCTCGCGCGCAACGTCGCCAAGCTGCGCGACGGCGGACTCGAGCGCCTCGACCTGCGCCCCCAGCGCCTCAGCGGCGCCCGGAGCGCGCCGCAGGCGGTCGAGCGCCTCCGCCGCGAGGTCCGCGGCGTTGCGGTCGTCCTCGCTGAGGGCCTGATACGCGGCGGCGCAGGCGTCGCGCACGCTCTCGGCGTGCTCCAGGACGTTCCGCTCCCGGAGCAGCGCTTCTTCCTCGCCGTCTGCCGGAGCAGCCGCCTCAATCTCGTCCACCTGGAACGCCAGCAGGTCGCGCCGCTGCTCCGCATCCCGTATCGCGGCGTCTGCGTCGTCGAGTTCGCCCTGCACGCGGCGCGTCTCCGCGACCGCACGCTCGACAGCGTCGCGTTGCTCGCCGAGGACGCCGAAGTCGTCCAGCACGCGCATCTGGAAGCGCGGATCGAGCAGCGAAAGGTGCGACCCTTGTCCGTGGACGTCCACCAGCGCTCCGCCGACCGCACGCAGCGTGCTCACGGGCACGGCGCGACCGTTCAGGCGGGAGACCGTGCGTCCTTCCTTGTGCACCTCGCGGTAGAGGACGGCGACCCCATCGTCCTCGTCCACCTCCACCCCGAGCTCCGCGAGCGCCTCCTGCGCGTGCGGTTCTCCGTTCACCGCGAAGACCGCCTCGACGCTCGTGGAGTCCGCGCCGCGCCGCATCATCCCCCGGTCCGCCGCTCCACCGAGCACGAACGCCAGCGCGTCCACCAGCAGCGACTTGCCCGCCCCCGTCTCTCCGGTGATGACGTTCAACCCCGGCCCGAATACGAGGCGCGTCTCCTCTATGACGGCGAGGTTGCGGACGGTGAGTTCTGCCAGCATCGCGCGCCGATTATACGTTGGCCCGCCGTCCCTCTCCGCTCCGGACGGCGATGTAGACGCCCAGCAGCAGCAGCGCTCCGCCGGGCAGCACCGTCCACGGCGGGACCTCCCCCAGCACGGGGATCGCCATCAGCGTCGCCAGCACCGGCTCGGCGCGCACCACGAGCGTGACGTTCACCGCGGGCATGTAGCCCAGCGCCCAGTTCAGCAGGGAGTGCCCCACCGCCTGCGGCAACAGCGCCGCCATCGCCATCCAGAAGTACGACTCCGCCGGGAGGCCGAGCATCGGCGCTCCGCTCCCCACCGCGGCTGCGAGCAGGACCACCGCCGCGACGGCGTAGACGATGGTGATGTAGGGCAGGGTGGGGATGTGCCTGCGGACGCGGCGTCCCACGAGCAGGTAGCCCGCGACCGCCACCGCTCCTCCGAGCGCCAGCGCATCGCCCAACAGATGGCGCTCGCCCTCCGCCCAGTCGCCCGCGGCGATGACGACGCCTCCCGCCACGCTCACGACTACGGCGAGCGCGGTAAGGCGCCCGACCTTGTCCGGCGAGGCGAAGTGCGCCCCGACCGCCACGAACACGGGCGTCGTGGTGACGAGCAGCACCGAGCTCGCCACCGACGTGTGGGAGAGCGACGTTATCCAGAGCGCGAAGTGCGCCGCGAGGAAGATGCCGGACCCCGCGAGAAGCGGAAGGTCGGAGCGGCGTACGGCGGCGAACCCTCCACGTCCCGCGATCCCGGCGGTTACGCCGACGATGACGGTGGCGATGCACATGCGGTACGCCGCCACCGTGAGCGGGGGCGCGTCCGCCAGCCTGATGAAGATGGAGGCGAGCGAAACACTCACCACCCCCACTCCGACCCATACGTAGACCATCGCCCTGATTCTGCCACGCGCGCCTCCAACCCTCACACCCCACCCGCTGGTTCACCCTCACCCTAGCCCTCTCCCCTCAAGGGAGAGGGGACCATCCCCTCAGGCCTGGGGCGCAGCAGGCGTGAGACTGGTAACCTTAACGCACCCCATGCAACCACCTCGCCAGCGCACCGAGCCGTCCGACCGTCCGAGGCAGACCAGGGTTCGGGGCGGGACATTCTCCGCGCTCCGCTACCGCAACTTCCGGCTCCTCTGGTTCGGTACGCTCTTCATGAGCAGCGGGACCTGGATCCAGCAGGTGACGCTGGGTTGGCTGGCGTACGAGATGACCGGGTCGCCGGTGCAGGTGTCCATCGTGCTGGGCCTGCGCGCTCTGCCGATGCTCGGGGCGCCCATCGCGGGAGTCGTCGCCGACAAGTTCGACCGCCGCGTCGTTCTCCTGCTGGACCAGTTCTACCTGGCCCTCCTCGCGGTCATATTCGCCGTCATCCTCCAGTTGGGGTTCGTGGAGCTGTGGCACCTGCATGCCTTCTCGTTCCTGACCGGCGCCGGCTGGGCGCTGAACAACCCTCTTCGCCAAACGCTCGTCGGCAACTCGGTGCCGCGCGAGCGGCTGATGAACGCGATAGCGCTGAACTCGATGGCGTTCAACTCGATGCGGATGATCGGGCCGGGCATCGCGGGCGGCATGATCGCGCTGCTGGGGCCGGAGGTGAACTTCCTGTTGCAGGCGGTGATGTACGGCATCGTCGTCCTGCTCGTGCTCCCGTTCCGCGCCGAGTTCGCCGAGGGACGGGAAGGGCGCAAGCAGCAGTCGCCGCTCGCCGACCTGAGAGAGGGGTTGGCCTACGTTGCGCGGGAACCCGTGCCCCGTTACGCCATCATCCTCAGTCTGATACCGACGCTCACGCTGATGGCGTTCATCCAGACCCAGATGCCCGTGTTCGTCGCGGAAGACCTGGGCGACTCGGAAGGCGCGCTGCTCGGTTTCATGTACGTTGGCATGGGCGTGGGGGGCTTCGTCGGCGCGGTGCTCGTTGCGCGCTTCCATACTGTCGAGCACAAGGGACGGCTCTCGCTCTTCGGAGTCGCGGGAGCGGCGGTGGCCGTGCTGGCGCTTTCGCAGGTGGACGTCTGGTGGCAGGCGTGGGCCATCCTGGTCGTGCAGCAGCTCTTCTTCATCATGGTGATGACCACCAACAACACGATCCTGCAGTCCGTGACGCCGGACTACATGCGCGGGCGTGTGATGGGCATCTACATGCTGGACGTGGGGATGCAGCCCCTGGGGGGCGTCATCGCAGGGATAATCGCGGAGGACTACGGCGTGTCCATGGCGTGGCTGATGGGAGGCTCGGTGGGGCTGGTGCTGGTCGTCCTCGTCACCGCTGTTGCGCCGTCGTTCAGGCGTCTGCGCTTGTAGCGAGCGCCGCCGAGACAGCCTCTGCCAGCTCCGCGTCGCGCTCGGGAGGGATGGTGCGCAGGTCGAGCAACAATCGCTCATCCTCGATGCGCGCCACCACAGGAGGCGACCCTGCGCGGAGGCGCCGCGCGAGTTCGTCGGGGCCGCCCACAGACGATGCGTCCATGCTGACGAGCCGCGACGGCAACTCGTCCGTCGGCAGGCTGCCTCCGCCGAGCCTCGACGAGCCATCCACCACGGAAGCCCGGCCCCCGATCCACTCCGCGACGACCTTCGCTCGTTCGCCCAAGTCTTCCTGTGATGCCGAGATCATGCGCCAGACCGGTATCTGCTGCATCGCGTCGCCGCGTACGTAGTGGAGCAGCGTGCGGTGCAGTGCCGCGAGCGTGAGCTTGTCGGCGCGCAATGCGCGTGCGAGCGGGTGCGCGCGCAACGCCGCCACGAGGTCTGCGCGTCCGGTGGCCAGCCCCGCCTGCGGTCCGCCGAGCAGCTTGTCGCCGGAGAAGAAGACCAGGTCTGCGCCCGCTGCGAGGCTCTCCTGCGGCATCGTCTCGTGCCCGATGCCGAACTGCGCCGTATCCAGCAGCGCGCCCGAGCCGAGGTCGTGCAGGACGGGCACCCCGTGCGCCGCGCCTACGGCTGCGATGTCCGCCAGCGACGGCTCATGGGTGAAGCCGGTCACGCGGAAGTTGGAGCGGTGCACCACCAGCAGCGCAGCGGTCTGCTCTGTTATGGCGCGCTCGTAGTCTGTTGCGTAGGTGCGATTGACCGTTCCTACTTCAACGAGCCTTGCGCCGCTCTGCACGAGCACGTCCGGTATCCGGAAGCCGCCGCCTATCTCGCTTGCCTCTCCACGGGAGACGATGACCTCACGACCTGCAGCGACCGCCGCCAGACCGAGCAACATCGCTCCTGCGTTGTTGTTGACGGCGATCGCGTCCTCCGCGCCGGTCAGCCGGCGCAGTAGACGCGCGACCGCCCCGTACCTGCTGCCGCGCTTGCCGTCCTCCAGGTCCAGTTCGAGGGTCGAGTAGCCCTCCGAAGCGGCGGCGGCAGCGCGGATGCTCTCACGAGAGAGCGGAGCGCGTCCCAGGTTCGTGTGCAGGATGACGCCCGTGGCGTTGAGCACGTGCACGGGCCAGTCAGCCTCGCTCTGCTGAGTCGCCTTCGCCACGTCATGTGCCACTTCTTCCACGGTCGGCGGAGCCGCGCCACTCGCCACGGCGGAGCGCGCCTCGGCGATGCGCTCGCGCACGGCAGCGGTGATGATGTCCTGGCGATAGCCTTCGGCAAGCAGCGTGGCGACGGCAGGCTGCGCGAGCACGTCGCTCACGGCCGGCAGGTTTCGCAATGCGTTCTCGGCCATGCGCTCATGTTATACCCGTATAATCGTATGGAGCGTGCCGAGGTGGCGGAATGGCAGACGCCGCGGACTTAAAATCTGCTGTCCATAAGGGCGTGTGGGTTCGAGTCCCACCCTCGGCACCACTACCTTCAAGCCCGCAGACTGTCCGCGTTGACCCTGGTGCCCACCCCACCCTACACTTGTCCCCGATGCCTCCTGCCTTATCGGAGCGTGCTTCCAGGTCATTCGCATGATGGCCGGGAGCGGGATGAAGCCATACCACGTTATGCAGAACACTGACGCAACGCCCGCCCCCGACCCGGGAAGTGAGGATGGCCTGGAAGGCATCGCTCTACCCGCCGACTATCTGCCCCAGGTTGCACAGGCGCTGGCGCACGATCGCGAGCGGGCCTCCACCTATCTCAAACACACCCTCATAGGCGACCCCGAAGCCGACGAGACGCTGGAAGAGTGCTCCTCGCTGGAGCGGGCCGAACTGTACCTCTTCGTCCAAGCGGGGATGGACGGCGATAAGGCCTCTCTGGCCGACGCTCCCACTGCATTGCGGGAGTTCTTCGAGCGGGTGGATTCCACTCCGGACTGGTTCCACGAGACAGACCCTATGCCGGGCATCCGGAGCTTCCACCGGAACTCCTCTCTGATCCTGGGGGCGATGGTCGGCGGTGTCCTGGTCGAGGGGTTCACGACGAACATCAGCAAGTCGTTCTTCTTGAGCGGGCGGCTGCGGGACCAGGGCGTCAGGCGGCTCAAGCAGAACAACCGGCACATGCTGGAGATATTCATGCCGGGCGGTATGGACAGGCAGGGTGACGGCTTCAAACTATCCCTCCGCATCCGGCTGGTGCATGCGCACATCCGGCGTCTGCTCGAGGAATCAGGAGACTGGGATGGGAGTGCATGGGGAGTGCCCGTCAGCGCCGCGCACCTGGGCTTCGCCATCTCCGCTTTCTCGGCGCGGTTGCTCCACCATGCCAGGAGGCTGGGCGCCCGGTTCAGCGATGAAGAGAGGGCGAGTTTCATGCAGACATGGCGGCGGACAGGGTATGTCATGGGCATCCCCGAGGCCATCCTCTACCACGACGAGGCCGACGCGCTGAGGACGTTCGAGGTCGGCCGTATGTGCGAGCCTCCTATCGAGCTCGAATCCATCGCGATGGCGAACGCGCTGGAGAACTCGGCGCCGGTGGTTGTCGGGATCGCGGACCCTTCCCAGCGGCGCAGCCTGGCGAAGTACGTCTACAACGTATCCGGTGCGCTCATCGGCAAGGAGATGGCTGCCGCTCTGCGGTACCCCAAGCGCAACACGTTCGGCGTGCTGCCGCTGTTCCGCCTGGATGTCCGGTACAAGCGCCTGATGGCCAGGCTCTTCCCGAATTATGCCGCCCGGATGAAGCAGAATGACTTCACCGGTATGCTCGGGGCGTCGGCGTATGACGAGGCAGGGCTCACCTATGGATGGCCCGACAACGTCTACGCGGAACGATCGAGCCGATGGTAAGGGCGTGTGACGCATAGAGACTTGCTCGTCAGGTTATCCATCGGTACAGATGAACAGGGGCGCTCGTGAAATCTGAGGTGCCTGTATACCAGTCATATTGACGAGTACACTGAACGAACCTATACTCAGTACGGTTGTGATGCGGACGAGGCTTTCGAAAAAAGCACTCGTATAGTGTCCGTAACTGAAGAGCAGATGAGGCCATAAGTGGCAGTTAATGGCTTGAATTTCACAGATGACGGGCAGCTTATGCTCGATGGTTTCATTCTACCGACAGACTATATCGCCAACGCAGAAAAGACACTTAAATATGACTATGAACGAACAGTGAACTATCTCAAGCATACGCTGATAGGTGACCCGGAAGTCGACGAGATGTTGGAAGAATGCGCCTCTCTGGAGCGCGCAGATATGCAACGGTTCATCCACGCAGGTATGGAGCAGGACGAGAGCGTTCTGTCCGACGCTCCTGCTGTGATACGTGAGTTCTTCGAGAGCCTGGAAACGCCCCCGGACTGGTTCGATCGCGAAGCCACGCGCTCGGGCATCAGGAGCTTCCACCGGAATTCGCCGCTCATTCTCGGCGGCATGGTTGGCGGCGTGCTCGTGGAAGGATTCGCCACAAACATCAGCAAGTCGTTCTTCCTGACGGGCCGGATCCGGGACCAGGGCGTCAGGCGGCTCAAGCAGAATAACCGGCACATGCTGGAGATATTCCTGCCCGGCGGTCTGGACAGGCAGGGGGACGGTTTCAAACTGTCGGTCCGCATCCGGTTGGTGCATGCCCAGGTCCGCCGCCTGCTCGGCGTGTCCCGGGACTGGGACCACGAAGCCTGGGGCGTGCCGGTAAGCGCCGCGCACTGTGGCTGGGCGCTCAGCGCCTTCTCAGCGCGGCTGCTGTACCACGCCACAAGGTTGGGCGCCCGGTTCAGCGATGAAGAGCGCGCGAGTTTCATGCACGTATGGCGGTATTCCGGTTATCTGATGGGTATACCGGCATCCATCCTCCTGGAGGATGAACAGGACGCGCTGAAGCTGTTCGACGTTGGGCTCATGTGTGAACCGCCGCCGGGTCTCGAATCGGTCGTCATGGCGAACGCGCTCGTCAATGCGGCGCCTCTGGTCATCGGGCAGTCGGACCCGGAACAACGGCGTGGACTCGCGAAGTACGTATACCACGTGTCGAGCGCCCTGATCGGCAAGGAGATGTCACGCGATCTGCGGTACCCCCGGCACCAGACCTTCGGCGTGCTTCCGCTGTTCCGCATGGACGTCCGGTACAAGCGGCTGATGGGGAAGCTCTTCTCGAAGCGCGCGGCCAGCATGCGGTCCAGCGATTTCACCGGACTGCTGGGGGCGTCCGCGTACGACGACGTTGGCATCAGCTACGCAACGCCTGACAAGGCTCACGCGGAGGAGTCGTCCTTCTGGTAGGGGTCCTTCCCGTCCTACCGGCGCACCTTCGCCCACGCCACTACCAGCACGCCCAGGGCCGCGAGTCCGCCCATCAGCACCAGGTCCAGACCGGTGACGAATCCCAGCACAGCGTAGAGCGCCAATCCGAACCCCGCTCCAACGCCCGTGTTCCGCAGCACGAAGATCATCGCAACTCCCAGTGCCATCGACGGCAGGGCGATCAGCCATGCAGCGCCGAAACATCCGCCTGCAAGCGTCGCGAGTCCCACACCGCCCGGCAGCCGTGACAATCCCAGCAACGGCCAGTTGTGCCCTGCCACAGCCGCAGCGAGCGCGGGCAGGGCGAGTGCGTCCTCCGCGCCGACAGCGTTCGCCAGGGCGACTGCCGCCGCGCCCTTGCCGGCGTCCCCCACGAATACCAGCACTCCCCACCGACGCCCGACCTGTCGGAATACGTTGGCCGTCCCCGCTATCCGCGTATCCACCTCGCCGATGGCGATGCCCTTCCGCCGCGCGGCCAGGTACGCCCACGGGAGCGAACCGAGCAGATAACCGGCGACGATGGAGACCGCAACCGCAGCATAGACCGGCATGCGCGTAGTCTAGCGCACGCTCGGGCATCTCTTCGCGGCGCCTGGAGAGGCGTACTGCCCGTCACCTGCGGGCTGTGATAGTCTCCCGGCGTTAATCCCCACTGATACAGGACCGATATGAAGGCGATCGCAGTAGACACCGGCGGCACGTTCACGGACATGGTCGTCCTCGACCAGGACACCGGGGCGCTCGCCGTGCTGAAACTCCCATCCACGCCCGACGAGCCCGGCAGGGCCATCATCGACGGTATCCGTGAGACGTTCGCCAACGGCGTTGCTCCGTCCGACGTGCTCTCCCTCTCTCACGGCACCACGGTCGGCACGAACGCGCTGCTCACCGGCGCCGGCGCCCACGTGGGCCTGTTCGTCACCGAAGGCTTCGGCGCGATCAACGACGTCTGGCACCTCGCGCCCAGCGAAGACTCCTCGCGCGCGACGAGCGTCTACGTGGAGAAGAAACCGCCCGTGCTTCCGCGCTACCGCCGCGAGGCGAAGGAGCGCGTGAACTACAAGGGCGAGGCCGTCGTCCCCTTGGACGAGGACGCCGCCGTGGAAGCCGTGCGCTCGCTCGGACAGCGGGGAGTCGAGTCCATCGCCGTCGTCCTCCTCTTCTCTTTCCTGAACCCGGACCACGAGGAGCGCATCGCCGAGATCATCGAGCGCGAACTGCCCGGCACGACGGTCTCGCTCTCCTCGAAGGTGCTTCCCCAGATGCGCGAGTTCCCCCGTCTCAGCACGACGGTCGCGAACGCCTACATATCTCCGAAGATGGGCACCTATCTCGCTACGCTGGAGGAGCGTGTCCGCGCCGAGCAGGTGACGAGCGACGCACTCTACGTGATGCAGAGCAACGGCGGCGTCGCCCGCATCGGCAGCGTCACGCCGGTGACGACCGTCCTCTCCGGCCCCTGCGCCGGAGCGATGGCGGCGATGGCCGTCGCGTCCACTGCGGGGTTCGACAACGTCGTCTCGCTGGACATGGGAGGCACCAGCACGGACATCGCGCTCGGCCAGCAGGGGCGCGTGCTCGAAACGACGAGCGGACGCATCGGCGACTGGGAACTGGCCGTTCCCATGCTCATGATCAACACCATCGGCGCGGGCGGCGGAACCATCGCGACCGTCGAGTCCGGCGGCGGACTGCGCGTCGGACCGGAGAGCGCCGGCGCCGACCCCGGCCCCGTGGCCTACGGCAAGGGCGGCGTGCAACCGACCGTCACCGACGCGAACCTCGTGCTCGGCTTCCTCAACCCGGAGTCGAAACTTGCCGGACGCGTGAGCCTCGATCGGGACGGCGCGGAGCGCGCCATCGCGGAGATGGCCGGTCGGCTGGGGCTCGGCACGCTGGAGACGGCGGAAGGCGTCATCCGCATCATCAATGCAAAGATGGAGGAGGGCATCCGCGCCGTCTCCACCGAGCAGGGCTACGACCTCCGCGACTTCGTCCTCGTGGCCTTCGGCGGAGCAGGGCCGGTGCCGTCGGGCAGGCTCGCCGCCGACCTCAAAATGTCAAAGGTCATCGTCCCGCCCGCGCCCGGCGTTACCTCTGCGCTCGGCCTGCTCATGGCCGACCCCCGCCACGACTACGTCCGCTCCCGCCTCCGCCTCATGTCCGAGCTGGACGCGGCCGAGCTGACCGGCATCATGCAGGACCTCCGTGCGCAGGCCGAGGCCGAGTTTACGTCGGAAGGCTATGCGCTGGACCAGCTGCGGCTCGAGTTCGGCATAGACATCCGCTACCTCGGCCAAGGCTACGAACTCACCATCCCGCTGGGCTCCGACAGCCAGATCTCGCAGCAGGACGTGACCGCCGCGCGGTCGCGGTTCGACGCCACCCACGAGCAGATGTTCGGCCATGCCGCGGCTGACGAGGAGGCTGAAGCCGTCAACTACCGGCTGCGCGCCTCCGCCGTCGTCCCCAAGGCGACGCTCAAGCGGCAGGCGCACGCCGACACCGACTCCCGCGTCGCGCGCGTGGGCGAGCGGGACGTCTGCTTCGACAGCGCCCAGGGGATGGTCCCCTGTCCCGTCTACGACCGTGCCCTCCTCGCACCCAGCCACCGCTTCGACGGTCCGGCCATCGTTGACCAACTCGACTCAACAACCGTCGTCTACCCCGGCCAGCGCGCCCTCGTGGACGACTACCTCAATATCATCATCGACGTGACGTAAGGGAGGTACCGCCGTGGCACGCGTAGACCCCATCACCTACGAAGTCCTCAGGGCACGGCTGGACGGCATCGTCCGCGAGATGGAGAAAGCCGTCTTCCGCACCGGCTACTCGACCATCGTCCGCGAGTCGCACGACTTCAGTTGCGGCGTGCTCGACAGGCAGGGACGGCTCGTCGGCCAGTCGTTCCACCCCGGACACATGGCCGCTTACCCGGAGTCGATAAAGGGGCTGCTGCAGTTCTACAGCCTCGACGACATGGCCGAGGGTGACGCCTTCCTCGCGAACCACCCCTACTACAGCGGGTGCCCCCACGCGAATGACATGGTCATCATGACCCCCATCTTCCACGAGAACGAGGTCATCGGCTTCGCCGCCAGCATGGGGCACACGCCGGACATCGGCGGCGTGTCCGCGGGCAGCCGCAACGCCACCTCCCGGGACATCTTCGGCGAGGGCCTGCAGATCATGCCGGTGCGCTACATGCGCAACTACGAACTCGTGCAGGACACCGCCTCGTTCGTGCGCGCCAACAGCCGTGTGCCGGAGATGATGATCGGCGATCTCTCCGCCAAGGCCGGCGTCTGCTTCACCATCGGCGAGGAGCGCGTGAAGGACGCCTTGCGCACCTACGGCAAGGAGACCCTCCTCCAGATGTTCGACGACCTCGGCGAGCGGACGGAGCAGCAGGCGCGCGAGTACATCTCACACTGGAAGGACGGCGTCAGCGAGTCCGAGACCTGGGTGGACGACCCCTCCAACCCGGGCAAGCCCATCCGTCTCCACGCCGCCGCCATCAAGGAGGGCGACCGGCTCATCGTCGACTTCACCGCAACCGGCGACCAGGCCTCCGCCCCCATCAACGTGCGCGAGCCGTTCATCCGCGGCCTCGTCTACAACGGCGTCATCTGCATGACCGATCCCTACCTGCCCATCAACCACGGCCTCGCGAATGCGATCGAATGCCGCTTCCGCCCGGGCAGCATCATCTCGCCGGAGTTTCCCGGCCCCGTCGGCTTCTACTCCAAGACCATGGCCATCGCGGAGAGTGTCATCATGACCGCCGTCGCGAAGGCCGCCGGGCAGCCCACGCTCGCCCACGGCTCCACCCAGAGCTCCATCGTCATCGGCTACCAGGGCGACGGCGACCGGCAGTACGTGCAGTACGAGCTGATGTACGCGGGCGCACGAGCGTTCGACGGCGGCGACGGCTTCTCCGGCGTCGGGGCGCGCGCCAGCGGCGGACGCTTCACGAGCGTCGAGATCATCGAGTCCGAGTTTCCGGTCGACATGACACGCTTCGAGGTGCTGCCCGACACCGGCGGCGACGGCAAGTCGCGCGGCGGCCCGGGCTACGTGCGCGAATACAAGGTGCGCTCCGGCGGCCGTCTCTCAGGCGGCGCGGCCAAGCGCGAGGCAGCGGGCATGGAGGGCGGCGGCAACGGCTCGAACGCCTACGTCGTCGTGCATCCCGGAACCGACCGCGAGGAGCGCTACCCCGGCATCGCCTCCAACCTCGGCATGCAGCCCGGCGAGGTGTTCAGCATCGAGACGGGCGGGGGCGGCGGTGTCCTGCCACCCGCCGAGCGCGACCGCGAACTCGTCAAGGGCGACATCCAGGACGGCCTCATCACTCCCCAGAAGGCGATGGAGGTCTACGGCCTCACCGAGGCGGAGGTCGCCGAGGCGCTCGCGGACTAGGCCCCGGGTAGCCGAGCACCTGCCGTCCTGCACCTCCCTCAGGGTGTAACATACGCCCAACGCTCCGGTGGAGGTGTGCGATGGCGTTCGATCTGCTCATCAAGGGCGGCCTCGTGGTGGACGGGACGGGCGATGCCCCGCAGGTTGCCGACGTCGGCATCGTGAACGGGCGCGTCGCTGCCGTCGGACGGCTGGACGGCCCAGCGGCGCGCGAGATCGATGCGAGCGGCCACGTCGTCACCCCTGGCTTCATCGACCACCACACCCACTACGACGGGCAGGTGACGTTCGACCCGCTCTGCACCTTCTCCTGCTACAACGGCGTCACGACCGTGGTGAGCGGCAACTGCTCGCTGACGCTCGCGCCCGTGCGCGAGGGCGACGAGCCCGCGCTCGCCGGGATGCTCGCGAAGGTCGAGGCCATCCCCTACGACGTGCTGATGAACGGCGTGCCGTGGGGCTGGCGCACGTTCGGCGACTACCTCGGCTCGCTCGACGACAACCTCGGCATCAACTACGGCGTGATGGTCGGCCACTCCGCGGTCCGCCGCTGGGTGATGGGCGCCGACTCCCAGGAGCGCGAGGCCACCGGCGACGAGATCGAGGCGATACAGGCCGCGGTGCGCGATAGCATCGAGGCGGGAGCGCTCGGCATATCGTTCGACCGCAACCCCCGCCACGCCGGCATGGACGGCAAGCTCCTCCCTGCGAACGTCGCCTCCATCGACGAGCTGTACGCCGTGGCCGGCGCGCTGCGCGATCTCGACACCGGCGTCATCCAGGTCGGCGACCCGACGGACCTCGAACTGACCGAGGGCATCTGCACGAGGATGTCGGAGATCAGCGGGCGCCCGGTGACCTACCTCTCCATCACGCAGAGCGTGCTCCGGCCGGACAAGTGGCGGGAGCACCTCGCTCACCTCGCGGACGTCGCTGCGCTTGGCACAGCCCGCATCTACCCGCAGATCAACCCGCGCCCGGGCCTGCGCTTCTTCCAGATGGACAGCGCGGAGTTCTTCAACTTCATGCCCACCTGGAAACGCATCATGAACAGCAGCACGAAGGAGCGCGTCGCAGCGTTCGCCGACGCCTCGCTGCGCCCGCAACTCGCGATGGAGGTCGCAGAGCGCAGCGACACCACCGCGCTCGGATTCTCGGGGCGGTGGGACCACGTCGTCATCGTCAAGCCTGCGCTGGAGAAGAACAAGGGCCTCGCAGGCATGACCGCCGCCGAACTCGGCGCGCAGCGCGGCATCAGCGCCATGGACGCCTTCCTCGACCTCGCTGTCGAGGAGGAGATGAAGACGTGGTGCGCCCGCAACCAGCAGAACAACGACGACGCGGCGATGGCCGCCATCCTCAACGACGAGCACACCCTCATCGGCCTCTCAGACTCCGGCGCGCACGTCGTGCGGGAGGGCGGTTACGGCTACGGCGTGCACTTCCTGAGCCACTGGGTGCGCGACAAGGGCATCATGCCGGTAGAGGAGGGCGTGCGACGTCTCACCTCGTTCCCCGCGGACATCTTCGGCACACCGGGGCGCGGCAGGCTCACCCCCGGCAGCAAGGCCGACGTGCTCGTGATGGACTACGAGAACCTCGGTCTCGACCCGTCGGAGGAAGCCTACGACCTCCCCGGCGGCTCGATGCGGCTCAAGCAGGTGGCGCACGGCATCCCGTACACCATCGTCAACGGGCAGGTGCTGCTGGAGGACGGCGTGCATACCGGCGCGCTTCCCGGCGAGGTCGTCCGCAACTCCCGTTACGAGAAGGGGAAGAACGGGAACGGAGCGGCGGGCTAGATCTTGTCCTGGGTAGTCATCGCGCTTGCGGGTGCGGCGGTCTCCGGGATCGTCAGCATCTTCGACAAGACCGTCATCTACCGCTACGCCACCACGCCTCACACGCTGCCGCTGCTCATCGGCATCGCGCAGACGTTCGTCGGGGTCGTCGTGCTCGCTGCCGTCCGCGTGCCGCCGGAAGCGACGTGGGAACCTGTGCTCTGGGCGCTCGTCTCCGGTGTGGTCTTCGGTCTCAGCGCGCAGTTCCTGATACGCGTCCTGTACTGGAATGAAGTGTCCCGCACCATCCCGGTCTTCCAGAGCTATCCCATCTTCACCGCCGTCTACGCCTTCTTCTTCCTGGGCGAGGAGTTGGGCGTGGTCGACTGGTTCGCGGTGGCGGTCGTTGTCGCAGGGGCGGTGCTGATCTCGTTCCGCCCCGGCTCCGCCTCCATCCGCGGGATCCTGCTGGACAAGGCGTTCGTGCTGCTCATGATCGGCAGCGCTATCCACGGCAGCGCGCACGTATTCGGCAAGGTCGCGGTGGACGAACTGCCGGTCCTCTTCACACACGCGCTGCGCTCCCTCGGGCTCGGAGCCGTCTTCTTCGCCTTCAACCTCCGGAGCGGCTCGGTGGACGACGTTCGAACGTTTATCCGCACCCGCAGCCCTGCGCTGCGGTTCGTCGCCATGAACGAGCTGATCATCGCGACGGTAGGGCTGCTCCTGCTCCTCTGGGCGCTGGCGCTCGGCCCCGCCGCGCTCGTTACCGCGCTGTCCGGCGCGCGCGCCTTCTTCCTCGTCGTCTACAGCACGGCGCTTGCCCTCGTCTGGAAGGGCGCGCTCGGTGAGGTCACGACGCCGGGCGTCATCGCGATCAAGCTGGTCTCGACCTCGCTCATCGTGGCCGGCGTCGCGGCGATCGCGATGGGGAGTGCATAGCGGATGTCATGGGTAGCAGTGGTGCTGGCGGGCGTGGCGCTCGCCGCGCTCCTCAGCGTTCTCGACAAGACAGTCATACACCGCTACGCCCGCATGCCATACCTGCAGCCGCTCGTGATCGGCATCACCATGATGCTCATCGGGCTTCCGCTGCTTGCGGTGACCGGCATCCCCTCCTCGGCGACGAATGAGGCCGTCCTCTCGGCCCTTGCATCCGGCGTCTGCTACGGCCTCGGCACGCACATCCTCGTGTACACGCTCTACAGGCAGGAAGTCTCCCGCGTCATACCCGTCTACCAGACGTACCCCATCTTCACCGCGCTCATCGCATTCTTCTTCCTTGGCGAACGACTGGACGCCGTGGAGTGGCTGGCGATGCTCGCTGTCGTGGGAGGCGCTGTGCTGCTCTCCTTCCGCCGGGACGAGTCCGGTTGCGGCTTCCTGCTGGACAGGGCCTTCCTGCTGCTGATGCTCGGCAGTGCCATAGAAGGCAGTTCCTTCGTGTTCGGCAAGTCGGCGGTGAATGACCTCCCGGTGCTGTTCACGCACGCGCTGCGGCTGCTCTCGCTCGGCAGTGTGCTGCTTGCCCTGAACCTGCGCCGGCGTTCGCTGGAACAGGTGCTCTGGTTCGTGCGTACGCGCAGCCCTGCGCTCAAGTACGTCGCCATTAATCAGCTCGTCATCTCCAACGCGACCCAGTTCCTCTTTCTCTGGGCGCTCTCACTCGGTCCTACCATCCTCGTGACGGCCCTCTCCGGTCTCCGGGCATTCTTCGTGGTCGTCTATGCCATCGTCCTTGCCAAGGTGTGGCGCGGCGCGTTGGGCGAGGTGACGACGCCCGCCACGATCACGGTTAAGCTCGTATCTTCCATCCTGATCGTTGGCGGCGTCGCCGTTATAGCCGTAGGGAGTGCGTGACGATGTCCTGGGTGATCATCGTGCTGGCGGGCGCGGCGCTTGCCGCCTGCATCGGCATCCTCGACAAGACCATCATCCACAACTACGCGCGCACGCCGAGCACGGAGCCGCTTGCCATCGGCCTCACCATGCCGCTCGTCGGGACCACGCTGCTCCTCGTCTTCGGCATCCCGGAGTCGGCCACGTTGGAAGCCGTGCTCCTGGCGCTCGCGTCCGGCGCGTTCTATGGCCTCGGAGCGCATATCCTCATCCACTCGCTGTATACGCGGGAGGTCTCCCGCGCCATACCCGTCTACCAGACGTACCCCATCTTCACGGCGCTCATCGCGTTCTTCTTCCTCGGCGAGCGGCTGGGCGCTGTCGAATGGCTCGCCGTGCTCGCGGTGGTGGGCGGCGCGGTGCTCATCTCGTCCGGCCCCGGCGCGTCCCGCGGCTTCCTGCCTGACAGGACGTTCATGCTGCTCATGCTCGGGAGTCTCATAGAGGGCAGCTCCTTCGTTCTTGGCAAGTCGGCGGTGAACGAACTGCCCGTGCTGTTCGCGCACGCGCTGCGGATGTTCGCCCTGAGCAGCGTCCTGCTCGTATTCAACCTGCGGCGGCCTCCGCTGGACGACCTCATCTCGTTCTTCCGCACACGCAGCCCCGCGCTCGGGTACATGGCCGTCAACCAGTTCTTCGTCGCCAACGCCAGCCTCTTCCTGCTCCTGTGGGGACTCTCGCTCGGCCCCGCGACGCTCGTGACCGCACTCTCCAGCCTGCGGACGTTCTTCCTCGTCGTCTTCACCATCGGCCTCTCGCTCGTGTGGCGCGGCGCGCTCGGCGAGGTCACGACGCGCGGCACCGTCACGGTCAAGCTCGTCTCCACCGCCCTCATCGTGGGCGGCGCCGTCGTCATCGCGCTCGGCAGCGGGTGACACATCCGCAGCAACCTCCCCAACCTGTGCAAGAATGGGCAGACCCCGTCCCATGAGCAGCACCGCACCCGCACGACGCATCACCCTCTACCCCTCCTTCCGGGGATGGTGGATCGTCGGCGTCTCCTTCCTTGCGCTCTTCACGCACGGCGCGGCGACCAGCTACCTGTTCGGCCTGCTCGTCGTCCCGATGGAGAACGACCTCGGGTGGAGCCGGACGACGCTCACCGGCGCGCTCACCGTCGCCACGTTCGTCTCCGCCGGGCTCGGGATGGTGCTCGGCCCGCTGTTCGACAGGAGCGGCGCGCGGCTCGGCATGACGCTCAGCGCGTTGTTCGGCGGCGCGTGCCTCCTGCTGTTGGCGTTCACGGACGTGCCCTGGGCGTACTACGTGCTGCTCGGCGTCGGGGTCGGCGCGGCGCGGACGGGACTGGAGATCGTGGGCCCGCGCACGGCGATCGCCAACTGGTTCGTGCGACGCCGCGCTGCCGCGTTCGCCTGGTCCAGCGGAGGGCGCGCCGCATTCGGCTTCCTGATGGTCCCGGTCTTCGCCATCCTCATCGAACAGACCTCGTGGCGTGCAGGGTGGGCCGTTCTCGGCGTCGTCGAGATATTCATCCTCGCCCCGCTCGTCTGGCTCATCGTGCGGCGCAGGCCCGAGGACCACGGGCAGTTGCCCGACGGCGACCTGCCCGGCGCGGCGCGGACCTCGGCGCGCGACCGCTCGCGCACCGTATCGGACGAGGACAGCTGGACGCTGCGGGAGGCCGTCCGCACACGAACGCTCTGGCTCATCGTTGCCTCGATCATGCTCACCGGGTTCCCCGCCACCGGCGTCATCGCGAACATGGTTCCGTACTTCGTAGACGAGGGCCTCGATTTGCAGTTCGCGTCGAGTGCGTTCGCGTTCTTCGGCTTCGGCGCGATGCTGGGGCGTCCGTTCTGGGGTTATATCGCTGCGCGCTTCGGCATTCATGCCGGCCTTACGCTCTGGGGTTTCGCCTATTCACTCTCCATCGCGCTCTACGTCTTGGCGGACACGCCCGCGACGCTCTTCGCCGCAGCGTGGCCGATAGGCCTCGTCATCGGCGGCTCGCAGCAGTTGCAGTCGCAGGCGTGGCCGGACTACTTCGGACGCAGGCACGTCGGCGCCATCACGGGCCTCACCGTCCTGCTCGTCACGCCCGCGATGGCGTTGGGCCCGGTCGTCACCGCGTTCGCTTTCGAACGCACCGGAAGCTACGAGCCCATCCACACCATCTACGTCGTGGGCGCCTTCTTCGCGGGGTTCTTCTTCCTCGCCGCCCGCCGCCCCAGACGCAAGGGTTAATCCCCTCCCTCCGAGGAGGCCGTAACCCGTCCACCCGCGCGCCGGTTCACCCTCACCCTAGCCCTCTCCCCTCAAGGGAGAGGGGATCAACTATGCCTGCCGCCCGCCGCGACGCCGGAG
The DNA here is from genome assembly GCA_965220655.1 of Dehalococcoidia bacterium. Taxonomy (GTDB): domain Bacteria; phylum Chloroflexota; class Dehalococcoidia; order Lucifugimonadales; family Australimonadaceae; genus Bin16. The sequence goes on from CBDCQO010000012.1 coordinate 373,549, forward strand.
CGCCAGCACCGCTATCGCCAGCGGAATGGCGATGACCACTAGTGCGATGGCAGTGACGATCACCACCGGCCCCTGCCCGAGGATTGAGTCCAGCGTGTGGACGAGCCACTCCAGCAGTTCCGAGTCCGTCGGCTCCGAGTGATGCGCGCGTATGCCCACGACCTACGCCTCCGCGAGTTGCATGGGCCGGTAGCGCGCCGAGACCTCCCGCTCCCGCAGCGTCCACGCCATGAGCGATGCTCCTCCCAACATCAGCACCGACACCAGCCAGAACGGGTCGTAGGAGCCGAAGTAGTCGAAGGAGAAACCCGCCGCGAGCACGGCGACCGCTCCCGCGCACATGTGCACCATCGTGAGCATGCCGGTGATGGCGCCAACGTTGCGGACGCCGTACACCTCCGCCGTCAGCGCGCTCGTCTGGGGCACCGTCGCCAGCCATGAACTGCCCGCGACGACCGCGAACACCCAGAGCCCCACGGAGGTCGGCATCACCAGCAGCGACAGGAAACCTACCCCCCGCACTGCGTAGATGACGGTGAGCGCGTTCTTCCGCTGAACACGGTCAGAGATGAAGAACCCCATGACGAGCACGCTCGCCATGTTGGCAAAGCTGAGCAGCCCGAACGCGAGCGCCGCGGTCGTCTCGTTGATGCCCTCCGTCTTCGCGAACGAGACGAAGTGCACGGCGATGACCGCTGTCGTGACGCCGCAGACGACGTAGGTGAGCGTAAGCTGCCACATGGGGGCGGAGCGGTACGCCTGCCGCCAGTGAGATACGGTGAGCGGCCCATCGTATATCGGCGGTCGCTGCGAGCCGTCCGCATTCGTCGGCGCGTCGCCGTCCGGCCTCAGCCCCATCACCGACGGACGGTCGCGGACCACCAGTAATACCAGCGGCAACACCAGCACCAGCATTATCCCCGCGATGACTCCGAGTGCGACCCGCCAGTTGGCGAGTTCCAGCAGGTAGGCCGCGAACGGGATCAGCAGCATCGCACCGCCGGAGCCGCCGGCGGTGATGACGCTCAGCGCCGCGCCCCGCCTGCGAACGAACCAGCGCGCGATGAGCGGCGTGAGCGGCGTGAACATCGCTCCCGCGTTGGAGAACGAGGCGAGTGTTGCGTAGAAGAACGCCAGCGCCCAGATGTTGAAGGAGAACGCCATCCCCACGGTGCTCAGGCCGAGCACGGCGATGCTTACGGCGGCCACCACCCGCGCACCGTACCGGTCGGCCAGTCCGCCCACCACCGGCTGCGCCACGCCGTTCACCATCCAACCAACGAAGGCAACGGTGGAGAGGAACGAGACCGACACCTCGTACTCTTCCGTCCACGACGGGAGGAAAAGCCCGAAGCTCTGCCGGAAGCCGATGGAGACGAACACCATGAAGAAGACGGCGGCCACGATGTACCAGCCGTAGAAGACGCCGCGCTGTCCCGTCGTACCCGGAGCCCCGCCTGTCGAGCCGTCTGATGCCACACCTGCTCCCTTCACCGCACTCTCGCGATTATACCCGCCGCTCTGCCTCTCACGTTTCGCAGGCTGGATATGCGCTAGAACTGCAGCCGCCGGTAGCGCGGGAACGCGACGCTGCCGATGGCGATGATCGCCAGCCCTGTGATACCGGCGATGAGGAAGGCGTTGTCAACGCCGTACCCCCTGGAGAGCGCCCCTCCGACCAGTCCCCAGAACGGCATCAGCCCTATCTCCATCTGGTAGACGCCGATCACGCGACCGCGCAGATCGTCCGGTGTCATGGAGTGCACGATGGTCATGTTCGTCGTCATCACCACTTGCACGAACATCTGCTGGACCAGCAGCGCGAGCATCGCCATCCAGAGCGTCGTCACCTGCGACAGGACGACGACGCTGAGCGCGGAGAGGGCGAATGCAGCGGAGGCGAGCGTCCCCTTCCGGTGCGTCGACGAGAACGCTGTGAGCAGCGCCGTTCCCAGGAAGCCGCCGAGGCCCATCGCCATGAGCAGCAACCCCAGCTGGCTTCCATCGTCGTTGCCGAGTATCTCCGCGGTGTAGACCGGCAGCTGGTTGAACACCATGGCGAGCATCGTGACCGACAGCCCGAACGTCATCGCGACCGTGATGCGTGTCGTCGGCTCGCTGATGACGCGGGCAAAGCCTTCCTTGAGGTTCTGGAGCGGTGAACTCTCCCTCGCGTGCGCCCGGTCAGCGGTGTAGTAGGGCGTTCGCATGCGGGTGAGCACCAGCAGCGCCAGAAAGAAAAGGACGCCCTGGATGAGGAAGTTGATGCCCGGGCCGAAGAAAGCGATGACGAATCCACCGACGGCAGGGCCGACGGCGCGCATGAGGTTGAACGACATCGCGAGCATCGCCGTTGCGTTCATCAGCGCCTCGCGCGGCACCGTGTTCGCGATGAGCACCTGGCGGACCGGGTTGTTCGCGGCCCACAGGGTGCCGAAGACCAGCGCGAAGACGTACAGGTGCCAGAGCTGTTGCAGGTCGTTCAGCAGCACGAGCGCGAAACCGAATACGAGCACGGTGACAAGCACCTGGTCCACGAGCAGCAGCTTCCGCCGGTCCACACGGTCGGCTATCACTCCCGTGACCGGCGAGAGCAGCAGTGGGAGCGTTCGCACCCCAACGACGCCCGCGACCTGCAGCGGGTCCTGAGTGAGGTCGTATGCGAGCCAGCCGAGCGTTACCTGCTGGAACCAGATGCCACCGGCCACGAGCGCGGTCGTGAACCAGAGGATGCGAAAGTCCGGGTAGTGCATCGCCCGCCTGGAAACAGCGCTCTGCGCTGCGGGCGGGACTGGCTGCTGGTTGGGCGTTTGCATGGGGCTGCCCCACTATACGCCCTGTAGCCCGCACTGTTCCGTTCGCGGTTTGGACTTGGCCAGGGCGGGGTCTATACTCCGTGCAGGAAGAAGTCCATGCGCGAGGGAGGAAGACCATGAACGCGAACATCGAGCTGGTCATCGACGCTGACGGGCATGTGCAGGAGGACAACGACGCGATCAGGGAGTTCCTGCCTACCCCCTTCCTCAGGGACAGGATGCGTACCATCTTTCCGCCCTTCGACCACTTCCACCGCTATCACCTGATCCACCCGGACCCTGAGCGCGTCAAGCGCGGCGTGGTCGGGCCGGACGGGTGGGTGGCGTTCCTGGACGACGTGGGCATCGACACCACTGTGCTCTACCCGACGCAGGGGCTCGCCTACGGCAAGATCACCGCCATCGACTGGGCGGTCGCCGCGACGCGGGCGTACAACGACTGGCTCCACGCGACCTACTGCGCCCGGGACTCGCGCTTCAAGGGTATGGCGCTGATACCGATGCAGGACCCCGTCGCCGCGGTCGAGGAACTCCGCCGAGCGGTGACCGAGCTGGGGATGGTGGGTGCGATGCTCCCCTCACGCGGGCTGATCGGGCACCTGGGGGCCAAGATGTACTGGCCCGTGTACGAGGAGGCCGACCGGCTGGGCTGTGCGGTCGCGGTCCATGGCGGGTGCCACGACGGCATGGGGTTCGACGACCTGAACCGGTACGCACCCGTCCACGCGATGGGCCACCCGATGGGCGTGATGATCGGGATGGCCAGCATCGTCTTCAACGGCGTGCTCGACCGGTTCCCCAACATGCGGATGAGCTTCCTGGAGGGCGGCATCGGCTGGTTCCTCATGGTGATGGAACGGTTCGACCGCTCGCACGTCACGCATATCGAGGACGACCCCGAGGGCGAGTACGGCCCGCACGGCGACGAGATACCCAGTGAGTACATCCTGCGGCACATCCGCGAGGGACGGCTGTACGTCGGGTGCGAGGGTGAAGAACCCGCGCTTGGTTTCGCGGCGACGCGCTACAGCCCTGACGCCTTCCTCTATTCCAGTGACTTCCCGCACGAGGTCACGACGGAGATGTGCAAGCGGGAGATCCAGGAAGTACGCGAGAGCGAGGAGCTGGCGGACACTGACAAGGAAGCGATCCTGAGCCGGAACGCGCTGCGCTACTACCGCCTGTGAGACGTTGAACGTACTGGTAACAGGCGGGGCCGGCTTCATCGGGTCTCACATCGTGGACAGGCTCATCGCGGACGGGCATAGCGTCGTCGCCGTGGACATCCTGGCCACCGGCAAACGCGCGAACGTCAACCCTCAGGCAGCGCTCTACGAGATCGACATCCGCAGTCCGGCGCTCGCGGCTGCGTTCGAGGCCACGCGGCCGGAGGTCGTCTTCCACGTCGCGGCCCACGCCAGCGTCAGTGAGTCCGTTCGCGATCCGATGCACGACGCCGAAGTGAATGTGCTCGGCACGTTGAATGTCCTCCAGCAGTGCACCGCTTATGGGGTGGGGCGCTTCGTGTTCAGTTCGACGGGCGGCGCGCTCTACGGCGAACCGGAGCGGCTGCCCGCCGATGAGGAGCATCCCGTGCGTCCGCTCTCGCCGTACGGCGCGTCCAAGGATGCGGCCGAGGCGTACGTGCGGACGCTCTGCTCGCTCTCCGGTATCCGTTACACGATCCTGCGCTACGGCAACGTCTACGGCCCTCGACAGGACCCGTTCGGCGAGGCGGGGGTCGTCGCCATCTTCGCCAACGCCATGATGCGCGGGCAGCCCCCCGTCATCTTCGGCGACGGCTCGCATGAGCGGGACTACGTGTACGTGGACGACGTGGTGCACGCAAACGTGCTCGCGCTCGTGCAGACCGAGGATGGCGTATACAACATCGGAACGGGAGAGGGGACGACGGTCGCGCAGGTGTTCGACGCTCTCGCCGGGGCCACCGACTACGGTGGCAGCCCGGAACACGTAGCGGAGCGGTCGGGCGACGTGCATCGCATCTATCTGGACGTCCGCCGCGCCGAGCGAGGGCTCGGCTGGCGCGCCACTGTGCCGCTCGGCGAGGGCATCCGTCGGACCGTGGATGCGATGCGTGAGGCGGAGGCCGGTGAAGAGTGACGTTCGGGCTGTGACGCGTCGCGTTGACAGCGGCGCCGTCGGCCCGACTATGATGGCGCTAGTCCCACGGAGGAGTTGATTCGTGAAAGACCTGATCTGGCCGTTCAGCAACGCTGAAGACATCGGTTACATCCTCTGGCCCGTAGCCGCCGGGGGCGTCATCGGCTTCGGCGCGCTGCTCATCATCCTCAGCTTCGTCTGGCCGTAGGCGCTCCATGGGCGAGGCGCAGTTCGCCACGGTCAACGGCGTACGCACGGCGTACGAAACGTCCGGGAGCGGCTTTCCACTACTGCTTCTCCACGGCTTCCCGCGCACGCGCCGCACCTGGGAGCAGATAACGCCTGCGCTGTCGGAGCGGTTCACCGTCGTTGCGCCGGACCGCCGGGGCTACGGCGATTCCGAACGCATCGCCGACCCTGCCGCCTACGGACTCGCGGCGATGGCGGAGGACGCGGTGGCGGTGATGGACCACCTCGGGCACGAACGTTTCGTCGTCGTGGGGCATGACAAGGGCGCGCCCACCGCAAGGCGCGTCGCTGCCGACCTGCCGGAGCGTGTCGCCGGCATGGTGCAGATCGACTCGGGGCCGCAGGGCGTCGGCGCGGAGCGCCGCGATCCGAGCGGGCGGCAGTGGTACTTCGATTTCTTCCGCCAGCGCAACGTGGCGGAACCGATCGTGAACGCGATACCGGAGCTGTTCTTCGGCCTCTTCCTCGATCGTAACCCGCACCTTTCAGCGGAGGAGCGCGCCTTCTACGTGGAGATGTTCTCCCGACCCGGCACCGCGGACGCCGTTATCTGGGACTACCGCCTTGCGCTGGAAGAGGACCCGGACTACTGGCGGGCCGAAGTGGCCGCCGGGCGGAAGATCACCGTACCGGTGTTGTCTATCTGGGGCGGGTCCGGGCCGTCGGCGAACGCTGACGTGCTCGGCGCGTGGCGCGAGGTTGCCGACGACGTTCGCGGCTGGCCGATCGAAGGCAGCGCGCACTACGTGCAGGAGCAACAGCCGGAGGCGACGGTCGCCGCCATCCTCGGCTTCGCCGACGAGTTGGGGCTGCCTTAGGCGCGGAGAGCCCGTGCCTAGCGGGCTACCGCGGCTTCCTGAACCTGCCGGGCTTCGTCCGCCTTCGCGAAATCCGCCTCGCTGAAGTTGTAGAGCGTTGCGCCGCCGTAGAGGATGGCCGCTGCCGTCTCGCGCGACACACCCTGAACGAGGTTGTTCGACACGTTCGGGAAGTTGGAGTCGAAGTGCGGGTAATCGGTCGAGATGCACATGCGGTCTGCGCCGATGAGCGAGGCGGTGGCCTCGATCTCAGGCTCGCTGCCCTCGACGGCCGCCCAGCAGTTGCGGCGGAAGTACTCCTTCGGCGTCAGCGAGAGGTAAGGCGCGTGAGTATCCAGGTACTGCGGGTAGTCCCACTCGATGCGGCTCAGAAGCCCCGGCGCCCACGAGTTCTGCGCCTCCAGGAAGCCGACGCGCAGGTTGGGGTGGAACTCAAAGACACCGCCGATAATCATCGCTACCAGGGCCTGCTGCATCTCTATCCAGTGGCTCGCGACATGCCGGTAGAAGCGGTTCTCACCGTAGAGCGTGTTCATGTTGGAGTACCACGCGCCAGTGCCCTCGTGGAAGCCCCACGTCACGTCGAGCTCCTCGTGCAGGCTGTAGAGCGGCTCCCAGTAGTTGGAGTGCCAGAAGCGCCCGTTGACGAGGTTGGGCCGCATGAAGGAGCCGACCGCGCCGAGCTCGGTCACGCAGCGGCGCAGCTCCCGGCAGGCGAGCGTTACGTCGTGGAATGGCAGCATCGCCGCGAACTTCAGCCGGTCAGGGCTGTACTGGCAGAAGTCGTAGATCCAGTTGTTGTATGCCTGGCAGAGTGCGTTGGAGAGGAGCGGGTCCATGCCGTTCCGCGCGATGAGGCCCAGTCCCATGGTGGGGAAGAGGACGGCGATGTCAACGCCCTCCATCTCCATCCCCATCACCTGGGCGACCGGGTCGTAGTTGCGCTCGATGGCGAAGCCCAGATACGGAGCGGAGCGCGAACCGGACAGTGGCTGACGTTGATTGGAAGAGACGTTCTTGCTGCGCTTCCGGTACTGCTGCAGGTCGTCGTCCCCGGAGCGGGAGAAGCCGTCTATCACCACCGAGGCACCGCCCGCGCGCCCGGGAGCGCTGATGACGCGGTCCTTGAACTTCGGGTCCAGGTACCGGTCGAAGATGTCCGCCGGTTCCATCACGTGCATGTCGCAGTCAACGAACCGCATGCCGTCCTTCATGGTGTTCTACCCTCCGTACTTCGTGACCTCGAGTCCCAAGTATAGCGTCTGCTGCAAGAGAGGGCGGGTAGTGGCCTACAGTGCCGCCCGCACCTTCGCGATGAACTCGCGCACGTGCGGAATCATCGTGTCTGCTACCTGGAACGCTTGTGCGTGCGTATGGTCAGGCAGCGAGAGGAACGACGCCTTGGGGGCGAGCGACGCGCACCGCTTGGCCGGTTCATGGTTGCGTATGTCCTTCGTACCCGCGTACACGAACGTGGGCAGCGTCATGTTGATGATGTCCTCGTCCGGCGCACCCCAGTCCAGATTCGCGAGTTGCTGTGCAGCGTAAGCATCTTTGTCGTTTGCCAGCAGGCGTTCGCGCTGCTGCTCGGAGAGCGGCCCTGCGTCCATCTCCATCGCGGTGACGTACACGTCCATGCGCAGGCGCATGATCTTCGCGCGGGCCTGCCAGCGGGCGCGGTCGAACTCAGGGACGGGCAAGGGGATGACCGGATAGGAACCGAGTACGAGGGCATGGAAGCGTTCGGGTGCAAGCATGCCAAGCGCCCAGCCGATGCTCGCGCCCATGGAGTAGCCCCAGTAGAAAGTCTTCTCGATGCCGAGGTCGTCCAGCACGGCGGTAACGTCGGAGACCTTCTGTGCGCGCCCATAGTCGGTGGGGTCGGTGAGCTTGTCGCTCTGGCCGAAGCCGCGGGAGTCGATGAGGATGAGCCGGAACTCACCGGAGAGCGCTGCGGTATAGCCTGCGTTGTGCCAGTTCTTCGTGCTGCCGCCCATGCCGTGCATGAGCACAAGCGGGGGCGCGTCAGCCGGCGCATCGTCGTTCACCTCGTAGTGAATGCGGACGCCGTCGTTGTCGATGAAGCGGTCTTCGAACGACATGCTGCTGCTCCCTGGTTCCGGGTTGTCCCTACGGTGCGTTCTAGACGCTCGCGATGAACTCGCGCACATGCGGAATCATAGTGTCCGCCGCCAGGAACGCTTCCATGTGCGTGTGGTCAGGCAACGAGAGGAACGACGCGTTGGGGGCGAGCGACGCGCACCGTTTGGCCGGTTCGTGGTTGCGCCTGTCCTTCGTGCCTGCGTAGACGAACGTGGGGAGTGTCATCTTCACGATGTCCTCGTCCGGCACGCCCCAGTCGAGGTTCGCGAGTTGCTGCGCGGCGTAGGCGTCCTTGTCGTTCGCCAGCAGGCGTTCGCGGTCATAGTCGGGGAGCGGTCCGGCGTCCATCTCCATCGCGGCGACGTAGACGTCCATGCCGAGCCTCATGATCTTCGCGCGGGCCTCCCACCTGGCGCGGTCGAACTCAGGGACGGGCAGGGGGATGACGGGGTAGGAGCCGAGCACGAGGGCGTGGAAGCGGTGCGGCGCGAGCATGCCGAGCGCCCAGCCGATGCTCGCACCCATCGAGTAACCCCAGTAGAACGTCTTCTCGATGCCGAGGTCGTCCAGCACGGTGGCAACGTCGGACACCTTCTGTGCGCGCCCATAGTCGGTGGGGTCGGTGAGCTTGTCGCTCTGGCCGAAGCCGCGGGAGTCGATGAGGATGAGCCGGAAATCGGCGGAGAGGGCAGACGTGTAGCCTGCGCTGTGCCAGTCCTTCGTGCTCATGCCCATGCCGTGCATGAGCACGAGCGGGGGCGCGTCAGCCGGCGCGTCGCCGTTCACCTCGTAGTGGATGCGGACGCCGTTGTTGTCGATGAACCGGTCTTCGAATGCCATGGTCTACGCTCCCTGTCCCCGGTCTCCTAGCGTGTGTCCTCCACCATAGCGACGAACTCCCGCACGTGCGGGATCATCAGGTCCGCCGCCAGGAACGCGGACATGTGCGTGTGCCCGTCCAGCGGCAGGAACCGGGCATTGGGCGCAAGCGAGGCTGAGCGCTTGGTAAGCGCGTGGTTGCGGGGCATGGGGTAGTCGTCGTCGGTGCCGGAGTAGACCAGGGCGGGCAGCGTCATGTTGACGATGTCCTCGTCTGGCGCGCCCCATTCCAGATTGGCTATCTGCTGGGCGGCGTAAGCGTCCTTGTCGTTCGACAAGAGCCTGGCCCGGCTCTCCTCCGGCAAGGGGCCCTGGTCCATCTCCATCGCGGCGACGTAGACGTCCATTCCGAGGCGCATGAGCTTCGCACGGGCCTCCCAGCGCACGCGGTCGATCTCCGGTACGTCCGGCGAGAGCACGGGGTACGCACCGAGGACGAGGCCGTGGAAGCGTTCAGGCGCGAGCATCCCTACCGCCCAGCCGATGCTGGCGCCCATGGAGAAGCCCCAGTAGTAGGCCTTGTGCGCGCCGATGTCGTCCAGCACTGCGGTCACATCCGAGACCTTCTGAGCGCGACCGTAGTCCGCCGGGTCCTTCAGTTTGTCACTCTGTCCGAACCCACGCGAGTCGATGAGCACGACCTTGAACTCGTTGCAGAGCTTCTCCGGGTAGCCGGCGTTCCGCCAGTCCTTCGTGCTCATGCCCATGCCGTGCACGAAGACGATGACGGGCGACTCTACGGGGCCGTCCTCTACCTCGTAGTGGATGCGGACGCCGTTGTTGTCGACGAAACAGTCCTGGTATGGCATCTGTTGCTCCTTGTCTCCAGTGTGCTAGCGGGAGTCTTCGACCATCGCAATGAACTCCCGTACATGCGGGATCACCACGTCCGCCGAGGCCATCGCGGACGCGTGTGTGTGTCCCTCGAGTGGCAGGAACTTCGCGTTGGGGGCGAGCGACGCCGAGTGCTTGGTGAGCGCATGGTTGCGGGGCATCGGGTACTCGTCCTCGGTGCCGGAGTAGACGAGCGCGGGCAGGGTCATGTTGCGGATGTCCTCGTCCGGCGCGCCCCAGTAGAGGTTCGCTATCTGTTGAGCGGCGTAGGCGTCCTTGTCGTTCGCCAGCAGCCGGGCCTTGTTCTCCTCTGCAAGGGGGCCCTGGTCCATCTCCATCGCGGCGATGTAGACGTCCATGCCGAGCCGCATCAGTTTGGCGCGGGCCTCCCAGCGCACGCGGTCGATCTCCGGCACTTCCGGTGAGAGCACGGGATACGCGCCAAGGATGAGGCCGTGGAAATGTTCGGGCGCCAGCATGCCGACCGCCCAGCCGATGCTCGCGCCCATGGAGTAGCCCCAGTAGTACGCTTTCTCGACGCCGAGGTCGTCCAGGACGGCGACCACGTCGGATACCTTCTGCGGGCGTCCATAGTCGGCGGGGTCTTTCAGTTTGTCGCTCTGCCCGAAGCCGCGTGAGTCCATGAGCACGACCCTGTACTCGTCGCGCAGCTTCTCCGGGTAGCCATGCATCCGCCAGCCCTTCGTGCTGCCGCCCATGCCGTGCACGAAGATGATGACAGGCGACTCGGCAGAACCCTCCTCTACCTCGTAGTGGATGCGGACGCCATTGTTGTCCACGAACCGGTCTTCATATGGCATGGCTTGCTCCTTTACGTGTGCCGGCCTAGCGCCTGCCGCCGTCTGCTTCGATGGCTGTGCCGGTGATGTAGCCCGCAGCATCGGAGACGAGCCAGAGGACCGTGCCCGCGTGCTCGTCCGGCGTGCCGAGCCTGCCCATGGCACTGCGGTTCGTCGTCGTGGAGCGGACGCTCTCGTGCCACATCGGGCGGTGGGGAGTCTCGATGCCTCCGAGGGCGATGGCGTTAACGCGGATCTCGGGCGCCCACTCGTAGGCCATAGACTTGGACATGTTGATGACGCCCGCCTTGGCAGCGCCATACGCGGCCTGGCCGGTGCCGGGGTTGACGCCTGCGCCGGACGCGATGTTGACGATCGCGCCCCTGCCCTGCGCCTTCATGATGGGCTGCACCGCCTTGGAGCACATGAACGCGGTGAGCACGTTCACGCGGTAGCACTCGATGAAATCGTGTGGCTCCAGTTCCATGAGCGGCCCGGAGCGGAACGTCTCGCCCCAACTGCCACCGACGACGTTGACGAGCGCGTCGATGCGTCCGAACTCGGCCATCGTCTGCGAGACGAGGTTGTCCACCTCGTCCTGGTTGCGGACATCTGCCGTGACACCAAGCGTGCGGCTGCCGATAGCGCGTATCTCGTCCACGACGGGATGCACGGGGGCGTGAGGCCGCTCCCTGCCGACGGTCACCTGCTCCGGCTCGCGCGCCGCTACGACGACGTTCGCGCCCTGGCGTGCAAGCGCAAGCGAGATGGCCTTGCCGAATCCCTGTGAGCCTCCCGTGACGATGGCTACACGGTCTGTCAGATCGAAACTGGGCATGGCGTCTCCTTCTCTCAGCGCGAGTGGATGATACATCCGCATCGGGTGTGGGGTGGTCGTGGTAGAGTTTACGCGATGAGCGACGCGGACGAAGCGGCGGTTCTCGCCGCCAACAAGGCGTTCTACGATGCTTTCGGTACGCTGGACATCCGCCAGATGGAGGAGGTCTGGTCGCGCGACGACGTAGTAACGTGCGTCCACCCCGGATGGACCGCGCTCGATGGCTGGGCCGAGGTCATGGAGAGCTGGGAGCGGATATTCGATGGTGCGGCGATGATGACATTCACGATCACCGGCGCGCAGGCAACGGTCGAGGGCGGGGTTGCATGGGTCACGTGCACCGAAAACCTGACATCTGTGGCCGGAGGGCGAGTGATGGACGCTCACGTCGAGGCGACGAACGTCTTTCGCAGCCGGCATGGGCGGTGGCTGATGGTGCACCACCACGGCTCGCCTGTCCTCGGCGCCTAGGCGCCAGACGCGATTGACGGCAGGGCGCGGATGATGCAATCTTCACCCGTTGGCAGGAAGAACGGTCTGGGTACTCAGGGAGGTGAACGATGCTGACCGTAGAGCAGAACGATCGGTTGACACTGGTGGGCCCTGGCACTCCCATGGGCGAACTGATGCGGCGTTACTGGCAGCCTATCGCCGGGGTTTCCGAGTTCAATGAGAACCCCACGAAAGCGATCCGACTTCTGGGCGAAGACCTCGTGCTGTACAAGGACGAAGGCGGCACCTTCGGTCTGATCGACGCCTCGTGTGCCCATCGCAGGGTCAACATGCTTTGGGGGATCCCCGAACCTAAGGGCCTCCGCTGCTCTTACCACGGTTGGCTGTACGACGAGACTGGCCAGTGCCTGGAGATGCCGGCCGAGCCTGCGGACTCGACATTCCCCAGTCGCGTGCAGTTGAAGGCGTACCCGGTAGAGACGCTTGGCGGCCTCGTGTTCGCATACCTTGGTCCGCAGCCTGCTCCGTTGCTCCCACACTACTACCCGTTCGTGGAAGAGGGGAGAGTGCGAAGCATCGGCTGGACGGTCGTCACCTGCAACTGGCTGCAGATCATGGAGAACTCGCTGGACCCCATCCACGCCGAGTACCTCCACGGCTACTTCTCCAAGTACGCTCTCCAGCGGGTTGGGCTGTTGAAGCACCGCGGCGACATCTACGGGAAGCGTCCGCCGGAAGAGAACGAGAACTTCGGTCCGTACTGGCGGAAGGCAGGCCGTACGATGCGGCACATCTCCGCGTCTACCAGCAGGTTCGAGCACGGCATCCTCAAGCATCGCTGGTTGGAAGGAGAAGAAAAGGAAGAGTCTATCGGCTGGCGCTACGGGCACCCGATACTCTTCCCTAACCTCGAGTCCGGCACCGGCGGGCACGACTTTCAGATACGCGTACCGATGGATGACACGCACACCTACTACGTCTACTACCAGTCTCACTGGCCGCGCGAAGGAGAGAACCCGAACCAGCGGGAGGACGAGATCCCCGTCTACCACGTGCCCATCGCGGGAGTGGACGAGTGGGGGCAGCCCATCTGGGAGCAGTTGGATAACAACAGCGGGCAGGACCACTTCGCGTGGACGTCGCAGGGGCCCCGTACGCGCCGCTACCTGGAGAAGCTGGGGCAGTCTGACATCGGCATCATCCTCTTCCGCCGCATGCTCCTGGAGCAGATGCAGATCATGGAGGACGGCGGCGAGCCGATGAACGTGTTCCGTGACCCCGCGAAGAACGACATCATCTGGATCCCGTTCGACCGCATGGACGATGAGATTATCGAGGGGAAGACCGCTACTCCGAAGAACCCACACCGTCAGGCTGAGGGAATGTCGACCGGCTCGTCCGGCAAGTTCAACACGTTGAACCTGGAATACGCCAAGCGTATCGGCGCTACGCTGCCGCCACCGTTCCCGAAGTCGGCCAAAACGGCAGTCGAGGTTTCTCCCGGATAGCATGAGATTCGGAGTCGAGGCATGAACCTGGAAGGCATCGAAGCAGGCGCGCGCCTGGTAACTGTGAGCGGGGACGTTGTCGAATTGCTGAGCGTGAGCGCGGACGGCGCTACCGCGAGCGTCCGGTTCGTCGACGTTCTGGGCGGAGCGGACGTCGCCGAGGGCGACGAGGCATCGCTCCCGGCCGAGGACATCGCTACGGTCGACGGCAACCGTTTCGTGGGGCCTGGCCGCACGGCTTCCTATACCGGTGACAGCCGCGCATAGGCTGTCGCCGGCATCATCGAGGAGGGTGTTGACCCTCACGCAGCGTCAGGCTTTACGCTGATGCTGTTATGAACACGGGTCCACACCTTTACCGGATCGGGGAGCTGGCTGCGCGGGTCGGCGTGTCTGTTCGGACGCTGCATCATTACGACCGCCTCGGCCTCGTGCAACCGTCGGCTCGCTCGGAGTCCGGCTATCGCCTCTATGGAGAGGCCGACTTTCTCCGCCTGCAACAGGTGCTCACTCTGCGTTGCCTGGGATTCCCCCTGCGCCGCATCCGAGACGTGCTGGATGGCGAGGACTTCGACGTATCCGCGTCGCTGCGCATCCAGCGCCACGCCCTACGGGAACGCATCGAGGAGTTGCGGCGTATCGAGTCGGCGATAGGGGACGCGCTTACTGCGCATGAGCGCGGCGGAACATGGGACTGGAACCTGGTACTGACGGCTGCGGAGGCGGCTGGGAACAGCAGCGGAGGTAACGTGATGGAGAGGTACTACACGCCGGAACAGATGGCGCAGTTCGCGGAGCTGCGCGCCGAGACGGCGCCTGAGGAGATCGAGGCCGTCGAACGCGAGTGGACGGCGCTGTTGGCGGACGTGCGAGCCTCGCGCGGGCTCGAACCTGCCAGCCCGGAGGCGAAGGCGCTCGTAGCAAGGTGGGACGCGCTGCAGGAGCGGACGATGGCGCACTTCGCGAGCAAGCCCGGGCTCGTGGAGGCGATAGGCCGCAACTACGAGGCGGGTTCGTTCGAGGGCATGGACCGCGCGCCGCAGGCGGAGGACTTCGCGTTCATCCAGCGGACGCGGGAGGCATAGGCCAGCCTTACTCGGCCCCTAGGTAGCGGAGCGCGTTCTTCCAGCCGATGAGCTCGCGCTCCTCGGAGCCGAGGCCGAGCGCGTCGAACTCTTCCTCCGGCGACGGCGTCTTCGGGCCTGTGCCCTGCCAGTCCGACCCGATCATCACCTGGCTTGCGCCCACATGGTCTATCAGATAGCGCAGCGGGGCCGTACCGAACGTGATGTCGTCGTAGTAGAGCATCGAGGCGTACTCCATCGGCGCTTTGGGAAGGAGCTTGCGGACAGGCTCGCGCGAGTGCCAGTTCTCATCGCTTCGGGCGAGCAGTTGCATGAGCACACCGCCGCCGTGGCTGATGCAGATGCGCAGGTCGGGTAGTTCCTCGAGCAGCCCGCTCCAGATGATCGACGCGCCTGCCAGCCCAGACTCGATGGGGAAACCAAGCGGCGCATCGGCCACGATGGGCGGGATGTGCGCCAGCCTGTCCGCAAACGTGGGACGGTTCGCGTGCGGGAACACCGCGAGGCCCAGGGCGGCGGCCTCGTTGAAGAAGGGGCGGAACCGCTCCTCGCCAAGGCTGCGGCCCTCGATGTTGGAGCGTATCTCAACCCCGTGCAGGCCGAGTTCCTTGATGACCCCCAGCTCCGCCACGGCGAGCTCGACGTCCTGCATCGGCACGGAGCCGAGGCCATAGAAGCGCTCGGGTTCGGCGGCGACCATCCCGGCGATGGTCTCGTTCAGGTGCCGGGCGAGGTCCGCCCCGTCCTTCGGGTCGAGGTGGTACATCAGCAGTTCGGGCAGGGGAGAGAGCACCTGCTTATCCGTCCCCTGGCTGCCCATCTCGGCGGCACGCTTCGGAGCATCCCAGCAGACGTCGCGCACCGTGCGGTACTCCTCCCCGCTGATCATGATAGTGGAGCGCTCGTCGTCCTTCGGAGCCATCGAGGGGAATGCATCGCCGGACGGACGGTCGGCGAGGAAAGGGAAGTCCTTCGGCACGATGTGCGTGTGCATGTCGATAATCATGGAATGTCGCCCTTCGCAGTGGTGTGCGCGCCGTAGCCTACCATCGCGCGCAGTGCCTTCGCAGAGGCTTGCCGGCGGAGTATGCTGTGGGCAGAATCCCAGGGAAGAACAAGGAGGTCGGTCATGGCGCTTCAGTTGGACCACACGATCGTTCCCGCCTACGACAAGGTGAAGTCCGCCGAGTTCATCGCGCGGATGTTCGGGCTCACGTACGACGGCCCCTACGGCCACTTCGCGCCGGTGAAGATCAACGACAAGCTCACGCTGGACTTCGACGACCTGAAGCAGGGCGAGACGAAGCCGCGCTCCAACCACTATGCGTTCCTCGCCTCCGACCAGGAGTTCGACGAGATACTGGGGCGGATCAAGGACGAGGGCGTCGTGTACGGCAGCGGGCCCGGCACACGTACGGACGGCAAAATCAACTACAAGCACCAGGGCCGCGGCTTCTACTTCGAATGCGAGAACGGCCACGTGTGGGAAGTCATCACCCACACCTACATCGCCAGCTCGCTGACCAACTGATCCATCTCACCTCGAAGGAGCCACACCCTTGGACGACGCAGCACGCAAGGCGCTGGAGACCGACAGACTCGTCGACATCACGACCATCGGACGGAAGAGCGGCAACCCGCACCGTAAGGAGGTGCGGCTTCGCCAACTGGACGGCCAGCCGTACCTCTCCAATAACCCCGGCACACGGGACTGGGCGGCGAACCTGTTCGCGAACCCGGAGTTCACGTACCACCTGAAGGAGAGCGTGCAGCGCGACCTGCGAGCACGCGCCACGCTGGTGCGCGACGTCGACGAGAAGCGCGCGCTTCTCACGCGCATCCTGGCGAAAGAGGACGCGCTGGACACTGTCGAGGCGCGCGTCGCCGGCAGCCACCTCTTCCGGGTCGAGGTGCTCGACTGACGAGCGGAACTCCTAGTCCGGCAGGAAGTCGAGCAGCGCGGCGTTCAGTTCGTTCGGCGCCCCGGTCGGGATCCAGTGGTCGCAATCGAAGACCACCATCCTGGAGCCGGGGATGCCGGCGTGGGTCATCTCACCCATCTCAAGGGCGTTCGTCGAGTCGTTCCTGCCCCAGACCACGAGCGTGGGAACGGGGATGTGCGGGAAGCGGCGGACGGTGTTGTAGCGGCGCCGCGTCTCCATATTGTTCATGTGGTTCAGCACGCGCTGGTAGGCCGCGAGCCGCTCCGGGCTCTGAGTGAGCGCGTAGTGGTAGTCGGCCATCTCCTCTAGGTCTACGTCGGCATTTACCCTGATCTGGAGGCTGGAGAGGATCTGGTCGCGTGACGGGGGCTGGAACTGCACCATGCTCGGCAACTGGCGCGGCATCGCCCCGCCGCTGGCAACGAGGACGAGCTTGTTGAGCCGGTGTGGGCTCTCGTAGCCGAACAGCGACGCGATCCAACCGCCCATCGAATGGCCCACGAGGTTGGTCTTCTCCAGGCCCAGCACGTCCTGGAACTCGCGCAGGAAGTCCACGAGGTAGGCGAACGAGTACTCCTGATCGAGCCAGCCCTCGCCCTTGCCCCAGGCGAGCGCGTCCACCGCGATGACACGCAGCTTGCTGGAGAGTGGCCCGATGTTCAGCATCCAGTCGTGAGCGCCGCTCGTGAAGCCGACACCGTGCAGGAGGATGGTGGGATAGCCGTCGCCCGCCTCGATATAGCGGGTGGTGCCGTGGCTCATCTCCACGAATTTCTCTTCGGCGTTCTCGATAACCACGCTGCCCAGGTTCACGCTCATATCATCCTCCGTCATGAAAATGCGCCCCTTCCGGGCGCGCCTGCGTATCGTGCGAGTGCGCGGTAGCGGTGTCAAGTGCGGGCGCAGTCGTGTACGCTTCCGGCATGCAGTCGAAAACGCCGTTCCTCTTCTCCATGCCTCCGCTCTTCGCGTGGCCGCTCGCGGTTATGAGCAGCATCGCGCTGCTCCTTGCGGCCGCTTTGATGTTCGGGGGATCCGCTCAGCAGAGTGAGACCACGACACAGGATACCGACGAGGTTACCGAGGTGACCCGGGAAGTCAGTTCGGTCGAGCAGGCCGTCTACCTCGGCCTGCTCATAGTGCCTGTCGGGCTGATCCCCATGATGGCTCGCCGCAAGCGCATGAACACCATGCGATGGTCTATCGCGGGCGTCGGCGTCGGGTTCCTGCAACTGGTTACGCAGATGATCTTCGTGCACCCGCTCATGGTGCTGCTAGCGCTCGTGTACCTCCGACCTCGGCCCCCGGCGGCGCCTGCTCCGGCGCCGGACGTGCGCTCATCCGAAGTCCAGAAGGCTGAGCCAGCGGACGCGCTGCCCGACCAGGGGGCCGCTCCGCCTGTGCGTCGCCGCCCGCCGCGCCGCCGCAGGCGTCCCCGCTTCTAGGCAGGTGCGGTACGATAGGAGCCTCGGCGGGGAAGTGGCGGAACGGCAGACGCGCATGATTTAGGATCATGTGCCCTCGGGCGTGGGAGTTCGAGTCTCCCCTTCCCCACCATGCTTACCTATCCACCGCTCACCTATCCACTGCGGAGGCACCGCCGCACCCGGTCCTCCTCTATCCGGCGCGGACGCCGCCGTCCACGGTGATATCGGAGCCGGTGATGAAATCGGCCTCGTCGGAGGCGAGGAAGGCGACCGCGGCCGCAACGTCCTGCGGAGTGCCCTGCCTGCCTACGAGGTTCGTGACCTGCCAGTTTCGCGGGGGAGCACCCGGCTCGGCCTCGGTAAGTATGCGGTTGGGAGTAACCGTGTTGACCCTGATGCCGTGCGGGGCAAGCTGGATGGCGAGCGACCGGCTGAGGTTATAGACCCCGGCTTTCGCCGAGGGGTACGCGACGGCGCCCGTGCGTCCCGCGAGCCCGGAAGTCGAGCCGATGTTGATGATGCGCCCGCCATGGCCCTGGTCGACCATGCGGTGGGCGACGTACTTGGAGACGAGGAAGACGCTCTTGAGGGAGACGTTGATGACCCGGTCCCACTCGGACTCGTCGGTCTCGAGGATGTCCTTCCGGTCGACGACGCCGACGTTGTTCACGAGGCCGTAGATGTCGCCCCAGGCGTCGACGACCCTGGCTACCATCGCCTGAACGTCGGCGCTGTCGGTGACGTCGCAGGCGATGGGGAGCGCCGCATCGGGATGGGCGGCGTTGATGTCGCCGGCGACGGCCTCGGCGCGCTCACGGATGACGTCCACGACGGCAACGCGCGCGCCCTCGCCGGCGAGGGTATGGGCGATGCCCTCGCCGATGTTGCGTCCGGACCCGGTTACGATGATCGTCCTGTTCTGCAGGCGCATGGGCTTCCTCGCTCTGGTGGTCTGTGCGCGCTGGACGGCTATCGGGTCGGCTGAGGCGCAGCGGCGAGCGCGCCACGGAAGAACTGCAGGAGCAGTTGCCATGATTCCGCGGCGGGAGCAGGGGTCCAGCGCACGGGGTTGAACGGGTCGTTGAAGGCGTGGGGAGCTCCCTCGAAGCGGTGGAAGGTATGCGGGACCCCCAGGCTGTCGAGTTCGCGGTCCACCTCGTCGACGTCGGCCGGGCTGGGGTTCTGGTCCTCGCTGCCAAAGAAGCCGACGAGCGGGCAGCGGATGTCGAAGGCGAACGAGAGGGGGGCCGGATCGCCGCCGCGTCCACGGTTCATGTCGGTGCCGTAGAAGATGGCGGAGGCGGCGAACTCATCGGAGGCCCCGGCCATGTAGAGGGAGACGCGTCCGCCGAGGCAGAACCCGGTGATACCCACCGGGGAACTCCCGACCTGCGGCAGCACCCGCAGGCAGGCCAATGCAGCGAGGCAGTCGCTGTGGAGGGTTTCGAGGGTGGTGATGCTTCTCCTGACGGCCGCCTCCTCCTGCCGACGCGGATCACCGAAGGGAATGGAACTGAACTCGTGGACGCTCATGTCAGTGTTGCGATGGTAGAAGTAGGGGGCTATGGCGGCGAAACCTTCGAGGGCCAGGTCGTCGCAGAACTTACGGACGCCGGCGTCGACGCCGTAGGCGTGCATCGCAACGACGACGCCCGGGAAGGGCCCATCGCCCGCGGGCAGGGCCAGGTACGACTCCATCGGGCTGCCATCCACGTCTATGGTGGTCCACGTCGAGGCCATGAGCGCTCCTCCCTCCCAGAGACCTTCGCTAACCCGTCCTACGCATTCGGCAGGATGACGGCGACCATCGCCTCCAGCGACTCGTGCACCTCGAACGCCTCGTTCACCTGCGCGAGAGGGAACCGGTGGGTGACGAGGTCCTCGACCGGCACGTCGATCATCGAGCGCAGGGCCTCCATCGAGCGGACGATGTGGCGCGGCTCCGATGCGACGACCCCGCTGACGCGCAGCGCCTTCTTGGTGATGAGCGTGGGGTTGATGTCCTGTGTGCCGTAGTCGGTCCACGGGCCGACGAGCAGGTGCTTCCCGCCAAAGCGCACCATGCGCAGTCCCTCCTGCGTCGCGCCGACCGCGCCGGAACACTCGACGACAACGTCCGCGCCCCGGCCTCCGGTCAGGCCCATGACGGCCTCGACCCGCTCGTCGGCGCTGGTCAGTTGCTTGATGTCGATCGTCTCGTCAGCGCCGAGGCGCGTGGCAAGCTCGAGCCGTCCCGTGGGCGCTCCGATGACGATGACGCGTCCAGCTCCCAGCAGCTTCGCCTGGAGCAGGCCGCCTATGCCCATCGGCCCCGACCCCTGGATCACCACGGTGTCGCCGAGGTTCAGCCCGCCGATGCGCTCGTAGCCGTTCAGCAGCGTGTGGGTGCCGACGACGCTGAGGAGCGCGCGCTCGTTGGAGAGGTCGTCCGGTATGCGGAGGAGCCACGGGTCAGGCGGGAGGTGCACCTGCTGGCCGAACCCGCCGTACAGGTACGGCGCCTCGTTCGACGGCGTGAAGCCGGGCTGGCGGACGTTCATGCAGAACTCGCCGATCGTGCAGTTGTAGCAGTGGCCGCACGGGGAAGCGCGGAAGGTGACGCGGTCGCCCTCCTTCAACGGCTGGCCGAGCGCGTCGGTGTCACGTTCGAGGCGGCTCGCCGCGATGGTGCCGATGTTCTCGTGTCCGAAGATGGTGGGCGTTGGCGTGTCCGGGTGGTGGATGGCGTGGGCGTCGGTGCCGCAGATGGCGGCCATCTCCATGTGGACGACCACCGCGCCCTCCTCGGGGTCGGACTGGGGGAACTCCCATATCTCCAGCGGCTTGTTCTGGCCTGTGAAGACAGCAGCCTGGCTGTTGCTCATGGTGTCGCCTCCTCCCGGTGGTGGCGCAAGCATAGCGGAGCGGGGGACAGGCGGGCGACCAAGGGGGCCAACACCCTTCGCCTTGACACTGTTCACACCCGCCCATGTAAGGTTGCGCGCGTAGCCTGTCTGAGCGCCACGATGCGAGCGAGGCGATGGCCACGAACCCCAAGGTTGCGATTGCAGGAGTCGGCGAGGCACGCGGCGGACGCGCCACCGGCAAGACGACGGTGCAGTTATACGCGGAAGCGTTCCTGGACCTGTTTGCCGACTGTCCCATAGACCCGGCCTCCATCGACGGCGTGCTCACGTCCAGCCCCGACGCGGAGCCGCACCACATGTTCTCCACCTGGCTGGTCGAGTACCTCGGGCTTCGGCCCAGGTTCACGTCGGCTGTGCAGATGGGCGGAGCGACGCCGCACTCCAACATGGCGCTCGCCGCAGCGCTGGTCGAGTCGGGGCGCTGCAGGGCGGTGATGGTGGCCGACGGCGATAACAGGGCGTCCAAGTTCTCGCGCCAGGACAAGGTGCAGGCGATGAGCTCGCAGGTCGGGCACCTGAGCAGCCTCGAACCGCCCCACGAGTTCGACGGGCCGTACGGGCCGACCGCCCCTGCGCTGTACGGGATGATGGCCACGCGGCACATGTACGAGTACGGCTCGACACCGGAGCAGTTCGCGCGCATCGCGGTCGCGTTCAGGGCGCACGGCGCGCTCAACGAGCGGGCGCAGCTCCGCAAACCCGTCACGGTGGACGACGTGCTTGCCAGCCCCGTTATCGCATGGCCCCTGCACCGCGACGAGTGCGCGCTCATCTCCGACTGGGGCAGCGCCATCCTCGTGACGACGCCGGAGTACGCGAACACGCTCCGGCGCGACCCCGCTTACCTGCTCGGCCTCGGGCAGGCGCACCAGGGGTACAACCCGTACCAAGCCCCCTCGATCACGTCGTTCCCCATCAGCGAGTCCGCGGATGAGGCGTTCGGCGCCGCGGGAATCAGGCGCGACGAGGTAGACGTGCTGGAGCTGTACGACTCGTTCACGAGCACAGCGATGGTGACGCTGGAGAACATGGGGTTCTGCGGCGCAGGCGAGGGAGGCGCGTTCGTCGAGGACGGGAACATCGACCTCGGTGGGAGCCTGCCGACGAACACGCACGGGGGACTGCTCTCGTACAACGGCGGGCATGGGCACTTCATCGTGGAGGCGACGCGGCAGCTGCGCGGCGAGTGCGGCGAGCGGCAGGTGGCGAACGCGAAGATCGCGGTATCGCAGGGGACGGCGGCGCTCGCGTCATCGTCCATCACGCTGGTGCTGGGGACATGACCACGGAGCGGGTGAACACGGTTACTCAGCCGTACTGGGACGGCGTGGAGCAAGGGAAGCTCATGCTCCAGTACTGCTCCGCCTGCAACGCGTACCAGCACTACGCCCGTCCACTCTGCGCGAAGTGCCATGCCGCCGAACCGGAATGGCGCGAGGCGTCGGGCAACGCCGTGCTGTATTCGTACAGCGTCGTATACCGGGGCCCCAGCCCGGCGTTCCAGGCCATCGTCCCGTACGTGACCGCCATCGTGGAGCTGGAGGAGGGGCCGCGCATGTTCACGAATATCGTGGACGCTGAGCCCGAGTCGCTGCGCGTCGGGGAGCCGGTCCGCGTTGTATTCCGGGACGGACCCGAAGGGCTGCGGCTTCCCTATTTCACTCCGGCGGGGGGCTGATGTTGCGCGTTCGGATCACCGAATACCTGGACATCGACCTGGAGCGGGAGCTCTGGTGCTGCAACCGGTGCGGCGGCGACCTGATCTCCGCCCGCGAGCCGTACAAGCGCGGCTGCCTGCTGCATGAGCGCGACCCGCGCGAGATACACCGGCCCATCAGCGATCACCCGGTGTTCAACTACTCGTTCGACCCGGACTGGGTCCGCATCGTCGAGTTCTACTGTCCGCACTGCGGGGTGATGGTGGAGAACGAGTACCTGCCGCCGGGACATCCGCTGACCAACGACATCCAGCCCGACATCGACGCGCTCAAACGCAAGCATGCCGGCGGAGGCGCGTCGTGAGCGCCCGGCTGGGACTCGACATCGGAGGAACGTTCACGGACGCCGTCGGCGTTCTGAACGGCAACCTCGTCTGGGCGAAGGCGGAGACGACCCACCACGACCTGAAGGACTGTTTCATGGAGGCCGCCGCCCGCGCCGCCGAACGGCTGGGAGCCGACCTCGCCGACGTCGCCAGCGACGCCGAGGCGCTCATCTACTCGACGACCGTGGGAACGAATACCCTGATCGAGCGGACGGGGCCGAAACTCGGCCTGCTGACGACGATGGGGTTCGAGGACACACTCAAGGTGGGGCGGTCGCGCAGCTGGGCGGACGGGATGCCGCTGGAGGTGCGGTTCGCCAAGGGACGCGCCCGGAAACCGGAGCCGCTCATCCCGCGCGACGAGTTCACCGTAAGCCTGCGCGAACGCATCGACAGCCGGGGGCAGGTGCTCATCCCGCTCGACGAGGACGAGGTGCGGGGACAGGTGCAGCGGCTCGTCGACCTCGGCGTGCGCGGGTTCGTCATCGTCCTGCTCAACTCGTTCATCAACCCGGAGCACGAGAACCGCGTCCGGGACCTGATCCACGAAGAGTACCCGGAGGTCTACCTGGGGCGGATGCCTGTCTTCCTGTCGCATGAGGTCTCGCCGCAGATGGGCGAGTACCGCCGCAGCCTGACGACCATCATCGACGCGTACCTGCGCGTGAATACCGAGGAGCACATCCTCGACATCGGCAACGACCTGCTGGATATGGGCTATCACAGGCCGCTGTTCCTCGCGAAGTGCACCGGCGGCATCTCGTCGGTCTCGCGCACGCGCCCGGTCCACCTGCTCGGCAGCGGGCCCGTCGCCGGCGTGTTCGGCGCCCGCGCGCTCGCCGAGGCGTACGGCCTGCGCAACGTGCTGCTGACCGACATGGGCGGCACGAGTTTCGACGCGGGGCTGATCGTTGAGGCGCGGGACCGGCTGTACGAGTCCGACCCCGTGTTCGACCGGTGGCGGGTGCAAGTGCCGGTGATCGCGCACTGGTCGATCGGCGCAGGCGGCGGGAGCATCGCCTATATCGAAGACCAGAGATTGCACGTGGGGCCGCGCAGCGCGCGCTCGCGCCCCGGCCCGGCCTGCTACGGCAGGGGCGGCACGGAGCCCACCGTCACCGACGCCGACGTGGTGCTCGGCTACATAGACCCGGACTACTTCCTGGGCGGCCGGATCAAGCTCGACGCCGCGCTCGCCGCCGAGGCGGTGCGGATATGCGTCGCGGAGCCGCTCGGCATGACGGTCGATGAGGCAGCGTGGCATATCCGCCACCAGATAGACGGCATCATGGGGCAGGAGCTGTACATGCGCACGGCGCTCAACTCCGGCTCCGATCCGAGGGAGTTCACCGCGTTCGCCGTGGGCGGCGCGGGGCCGGTGCACGCGGCGGGCTACGCCGAGTTCGCCGATGTCCGGCGTATCGCGCTGCCGCCGTTCGCGGGCGCGTTCGGCGCGTTCGGCACGCTCTCCATGGACCTCGTGCAGACCTACGAGAAGGGACGGAAAGTCGTCATCCGCATGCCGGGCAGCACCGAGTTCGAACCGGCTGCCGCCGACGTGCTCAACGGCGAGATCGAGGAGCTGCTGGTCAGCGCGCGCAGGGACATCGCGGAGGAGGGTCTCGACCCGGACGCGGTCTCGTTCATGCTGGAGTTGCAGATGAGCTACGGGATGCAGCGCCAGACGCTCGACGTCCCGCACTCCGGCCTGCACGTCGACGGCGCGGCTGACCTCTCGGACCTTTTCGACCGCTTCCAGAGCGCATACGCCGACAGCTTCGGCGAAGGCTCGACCTCGCCGGAGTCCGGCGCTGAGGTGCGGCTCGTGCGGCTCAACGTCATCGGCGCGTCGGAGAAGCTCTCGCTGCCGTCGTTCGAGGCTGCCTCATCCCCCGCGAGTCCCACCGGCTCGCGGCGCGTGCTCTGGGACCTGGAGCGGGGATGGGAGGAGACGCCGGTCTATCGCCTGGACGAACTCGGGCCGGGCGCCGCCATCGATGGGCCTGCGCTCATCGAGGCGGAGGACTCGGTGGGCGCCGCGCCGCGCGGGTGGAGTTTCCGGCTGGACGAACACCGCATGGGGTGGCTGGAGAAGCAGACGTGACATCCCTCAAGGACCAGATCAAGCTGCACGAGGGGCTCGTGTACGACCGCCACGCCTACGGCAAGGGGCCGGGGTGGGACCCGGAGCTCATCGTGGAGAAGGCCGCTCCCCTGAGCCCGATCGAGCGGGAGGGCTACGACCTCCTGTCGGACGTGGAACTCGAAATCTTCTACCACAAGATGCTCACTATCGTGGAGGAGGCGCGCGAGGTCTGGCAGAACCTCTCGATCTCCGACATCATCCTGGCGGGCGACATGTCCACCGCCGTCTTCACCCCCAGCGGCGATCTCGCCGTGGCGTCCACGGGCATCCACTTCCACGCGCTCCTCAACTACGCCCAGTCCAAGTTCATCCTGAAGTACTACAGGGACGACCCCACCGTGGGCCTGCGGGACGGCGACATCTTCTTCTTCAACAACCCGCTCGCGGGTTCCACACACGCGCCGGACATGTTCACGGCGATGCCGGTCTTCCACGAGGGCGAACTCGTGGCGTGGGCCGAGGTGGGAGGACACCAGGGCGACTGCGGCTCCGTCTCACCGGGCGGGTTCAACCCGTACGCCACGAGCCGGTTCGAAGAGGGCTTCCACATGGCGGGAGTGAAGATCGGCGAGAACTTCCGCATACGGAAGGACATGCTGGACTACCTGTGCGGCTCCGTGCGCAACCCGTTCGTGTTCGCGGTCGAGTTGCGCTCGCGCGTCGCGACCTGCCTGCGGATGCGCGACCGCATCCTCCGCGAGGTCGAGCGCAGGGGCCCGGCCGCCGTGTCGGGCGGTCTGCGCCGGCTGATCGACCGTTCCAGTGAACTGGCGTCGGAGCGGCTGCGGCAGATCAACGACGGCGTCTACCGCTCCATCCTCTTCAACGACACCATCGGGGCCGAGAAGGGGCTGGTGCGGATACCGGTCACGGTCATCAAGGAAGGCGGCGAGATGACCATCCTCGTGCAGGGCGTCTCGCCGCCGAACGGCAAGGGGCCGGTGCACGCGACGTGGCACCTCGTGCGCGCCTCGCAAGCGGTCTACCTGTTCGCGTACTTCTTCCGGGGGCTGATGCCGAACGTGGGGCTGTTCGAGCCGCTCACCTTCCTCATCGAGGGGCCGTCGGTGGCGAACTCGCCGGAGGACGTCGCCCACACGGAGGGCACGATCATCTCCGCGGCGGTGGTGCAGAGCTTCCACATCATCGGCTCCAAGATGCTGTTCGACAGCCCGTTCCGGGAGAACGTTTCAGCACCCTTCTCGCGGAACATGGTGGCGCTCGTGTTCTACGGCTCCAACCTGTTCGGCTACCGCGCCACGGGCATCACGTCCACCGGCAACGGGGCGGGACAGGGCGCGCGTTTCGACGGCGACGGCGAGCACTCCACCGGCTTCTACTGGGCGTCGATGACCGACGCGGGCGAGGTGGAGGAGTTCGACGCGCGCTACCCGTTCACCATCATCGCCCGGGGTCTGCTCGGCACGGACTACCACGGCTTCGGCATGTACCGCGGCGGCTCGGCGCTGATCGAGGTGAGCATGGCGTACCCGAACCCAGTCGTGATGACCTCCTGGGGGACGTCGGACGTCATCTCCCACAACCCCGGCCTGTTCGGGGGCTACTGGGGCCCGCCGAACCCGCGCCTGACCATCACGAAGAACGACGCGCTGAAACTCATGGCGGAGGGCGCACTTCCGGAACTCACGCACCATTCGCTCGCGGCCGAGCGCCGGATCGGCGGCGACTACGCGTTCGAATCGTCCAGCGTCAACCCGAAGGAGTTCGAGATCGGCGACGTGTTCCTGTGCGATACCGGGTCGGGCGGCGGCTACGGGGACGTGCTGGAGCGCGACCCGGAAGCGGTGATGACGGACGTGCGGGAAGGCATGATCTCCGCGGACGTTGCGGGGCGCGTGTACAAGGTCGTCTACGACGAGGAGACGCTGCGGGTCGACCACGCAGCCACGGAAGCGTTGCGGAACGAGGAGCGGCAGGCGCGCATCGCACGCGGCAAGCGGTTCGACGACTTCATCGGGGGCTGGCTAGCGCAGAAACCGAAGGAGCACCTCCTCACCTACTACGGCGACTGGCCGGACCCGCGCGTCCCCGGCTACGACAAACCGTTCTGGGGAGAGCACGACTGATGTACACCATCGACCTCGACGTCGGTGGCACGTTCACCGACGGCTTCTTCTCGGACGGACAGACCTACCGCACCGCGAAAGTGCCCACGACCGCGCACGACGTCCCCGCGTGCGTGCTGGAGTGCGTCGCGGCGGGCGCGGCGGCGTTCGGCACGGACACCGCGGAACTGCTGCGCGAGGCGTCCGTGTTCCGGGTGGCGACGACGATCGGCACGAACATCATCGTGCAGGGGCGCGGCGCGAAGGCGGGGCTGCTCGTGAGCGCAGGCGCCGAGGAAGACCTCTACGGGGACGGTCCCGCCGGCGTCATCGGGCAGGGTTTCATCAAGCCGGAAATGATCACCGGCATCGGCGGGGCCATGGACGAGACCGGCACCGAGACCGCGCCGGTGGACCCGGAGGAAGTGCTCGCCGCCGTCAGGGAACTGGTCCATCGGGGGGCGCGGATCATCGGCGTCTGCCTGCGCAACGCGTGGCGGAATGACGCCCACGAGGTCCGCGTGCGGGAGATCATCCACGAGCGGTACCCGGTGCACTACCTGCGCTCCGTCCCGCTGCAGCTGAGCACAGAGGTCTCACCCGTTTCCGACGACCACGCGCGGGCCAACTCGCTCATCGTCAACGAGATGCTCCACCGCGAGATGACGCGCAGCCTGTACGACCTGGAGGACCGGCTGCGCGACGCGGGCTACCGCTGGCCGCTCCTCGTCACTCACGCGAGCGGAGGGTGCGCGCGCGTCGCGAAGACCGTCGCTGCGGAGACGTTGCAGTCCGGGCCCGCGGCGGCCGTGCTCGGGGCATGGCGCATCGCGCAGCTCACCGGCGCGGAGCACGTCGTCGCCGCGGACATGGGCGGCACCAGCCTGGACGTGGCGTTCGCGTCCGCCGAGCAGCCGCCGTGGGACCCGCGTCCTACCGTGGAAGGGGTGCCGCTCGCCATCCCGATGCTGAGCGTCGAGTCCATCGGTGCGGGCGGGGGCAGCATCGCCCGCGTGGACGGAGACGGCACGCTCTCCGTGGGCCCTGACTCGGCGGGGGCATACCCCGGCCCCGCCTGTTACGGCCAGGGCGGTGTCGAAGCGACCGTGACCGACGCGGACCTCATTCTTGGCTACATAGACCTCGGCCATCTCCTCGCGGGACGGATGCCGCTCGACCTCGCGGCGGCGCAAAGCGCGGTCACGGAGCGGGTCGCGACGCCATCCGGCGCATCGCTGGACGCCGCCGCGGCAACGGTGCGTGAGACGATCGACGGGGAGATGGCGGAGGCCATACAGCACGGCATGCAGGAGCGCGGCCTCGACCCTGCGGGCGTCACCCTGCTGGCGTTCGGCGGCGCGGGGCCGCTGCACGCGGCTTCCATAGCGGAACGCGCGGGCATCCGGCGTGTGCTGGCGTTCCCGTTCGGCTCGGTGTTCAGCGCCTACGGGTCGAGCACGACGGACGTGATGCACCTCTACCGCGACACGCATGGCACGCCTGCCGCAAGTCCCGGCCTCGCCGACGCCATCGAATCGGGGACGGAGCGCATGCGGAACGTCGCGGTCAAGGACATGCGCGGCGAGGGCTTCCGCTCCGATGAACTGGACTTCCAGACCGTGCTGGAGCTGTGGATGGGAGGCCGCCCCGCCCTGGTCTCCGCGACGAACGGCGACGGGCTGGCGGACGCGGTGCAGCGAGTGACGAACGGCGTCGAGGCCGTTCACGGCGTCGCACTCGAAGCCGCGTGGACGGTCGTGTCAGCAGGGGTGCCGCACTGGTCGCCGGAACGCGTGAACGGTTTCGGCGTGCACGAGGCCGCCGCATCGGGCTCGCGGGAGGTCACGTGGTCGGCGGAGCAAGGGCCGGTCGCTACTCCCACGCACGAACTCACGAGTCTCTTTCCCGGAGCGGTCGTGGAAGGCCCCGCGGTGATAGACGCAGCGGATACCGGTTACGTCGTCCCTGCTGGCTGGCGGCTCGCCGTCGACGGCTACGGGTTCCTCGAGATGACGGACGCGCGGCCATGACCAGCAACACCGGACAGCGGCCACTGGAAGGCTTCACCATCGTCGAGATGGGCAACTTCATCGCGGGCCCGTATGCCGGGATGCTGCTGGCAGACCTCGGGGCGGAGGTCATCAAGGTGGAAGAGGTGACGTCCGGCGACCCGTTCCGCGCCTGGGGCAAGGGCCTGTACAGCCCAGCGTTCTGCGCGTTCAACCGGGGTAAGAAGAGCCTCACGCTCGACGTCCGCCAGGAGCGGGGCAGGGAAGTGTTGCTCCGCCTCGCCGACGAGGCCGACGCGCTCATCGAGAACTTCCGGCCCGGCGTCATGGCGCGGCTCGGCGCGAACTACGAGACCGTCTCCGCACGCAATCCGCGCATCGTCTACTGCTCGCTGTCTGGGTTCGGACAGAGCGGGCCGTACCGCGACAGGCCGAGCTACGACACGGTTGGGCAGGCGATGGGCGGGCTGCTCGCGCTGCTCACCGACTCGGACGACCCGCGCCCCAGGGGCCCCGCGCTCGCGGACTCGCTCACCGGCCTCTTCGGCGCGTTCGGCGTCCTGTCGGCGCTGATGGCGCGCGAACGCACCGGCGTCGGCCAGAAGGTCGAGACGTCGCAGATGGAGTCCGTCGCTGCGTTCGTCGGCGAGACGCTGACGTTCTACGAGGCGCAGGGCATGGTGTCCAACGCGTGGACGAGGCCGAGACTCGCGCAGGTGTACGGGTTCGATACCGCCGACGGCAAGCAACTGGCCATCCACCTGTCGTCGCCGCCCAAGTTCTGGGAGGGGCTCACCGACGCCGTGGGGCGTCCCGACCTGCGGAACGACCCGCGTTTCGTCGACCGCAACGCGCGCGCCGAGCACTACAACGAGCTGTACGAGGAGCTCGTGCCGCTCTTCAAGCAGCGCACGCGCGACGAGTGGCTCGCCCTCTTCGAGCAGCACGACGTGCCGGGCGCTCCGGCGTACCGGGTCAACGAACTCCTCGAAGACCCGCAGTTCGCGCACCAGGGCATCCGCATCGAGCACTCCCACCCGGAGGGCGACTCCGTCACGGCGAAGAACCCGCTCAACCTGCTCGGCACGCCGCTCACGTACGACGTGCCGCCGCCCGGCCTCGGCGAGCACAACGAGGAGGTGCTCTCGCGTCTCGGTTTCACCGGGGACGAGGTTGCGGCGCTCAGGCGGGAAGGCGTCATCGGGGAACGCGGCTGAGCCCGGCGTCATGGACGCGCTGACCGAGCATCTCAGCTCCTACGTTGCAGGGCTGGCCTACGACGACATTCCGGCGGACGCTGTGCACGGGATGAAGGTGCGGCTGGTCGACTCCATCGGGTGCGCCATCGGCGGGCAGGACGGAGAGCCGGTGGCAGTTGCTCGGGCGTTGGCGCGGGAAACCCAGGCCGCGACTCCGGCGCGGGTGTGGTTCACCGGCGAGCGCACTACGCCGGAACTCGCCGCGTTCGCCAACGAACTGATGGTCCGCTACCTCGATTTCAACGACACGTACTTCGCAATGGACGGGGGGCACCCGAGCGACACGATCGCAGCAACGCTGACGTTGTCGGATGCACTCGGGCTGAGCGGGCGCGACGCGCTCGTTGCGATGGTCGCGGGATACGAGGTGTTCTGCGGGCTGGGGGAAGTGCAGAAGCCTTCGACGAAGTTCATCGACCATTCGCTGCACGTTGCGATCGGCTCGGCGGCGGGAGCGTCGAAGGCGCTTGGGCTGGATGTGCACCGCACAGCACACGCCATCTCCATCGCGCTCACGTCGAACCTGGGGCTCCGTATCTCCCGTGACGGGCGGCTGTCGATGTGGAAGGCGGGGTCGGCCGCCAACTCCGCACGGGCAGGGGTATTCTCGGCAAGGCTCGCCGAGCGGGGGATGACGGGCCCGGACGAGCCCTTCTACGCCGACAGCGGGCTCGCGGGGATGCTCGGCGCGCGGACGCCGCTGCCCGCGCTCGGCGGAGCGTCGAACCGGTTCCACACGAGCCTCAGCAGCATCAAGGCGTTCCCCGCGCAGTTCAACGCTCAGGCCGCGATATGGGCGGCGCTCGGGCTGCGCGAGCGGCTCGGAGGTGCGCTGCCGGACAGGATCGTGGTATCCAGCTACCGCCAGGCGGTCACGAGCTCCGCTGATCCTGACAAGTGGCGCGTGCACGACCGTGAGACTGCCGATCACTCGATGCCCTACGTGGTCGCGGCGGCGCTTCTCGACGGCGAGGTCACCGTGCGGCAGTTCACGGACGAGCGCATCGCCGACCCTGCCGTGCACGAGCTGATGGTACGCGTCGAAGTGGCTGAGGATCCGGAGATGACCGCCCTCTTTCCGCGCGCGCAGGCGGCGCGCATCGAGGCTGTCGCGGGCGGCGAGACGTACGTGGTCGAGATCGAGAACTCGAAGGGGAACGCCGCGAACCCACTCTCGGATGGGGAGGTCGAGGCCAAGTTCCGAGCGCTCGCAGAGGGCGTCATGCCGCGGGAGCAGGCCGATTCCCTACTATCGCGGTTGTGGAGGTTCGAAGAGGAGCCCTCGGCGGCGGGAGTCATCGACGCGATGGCCCTGTAGGGGCATCTACGGCTCGTCGGGGTCGGCTCGCTGCACCTTGCCCAGGAACACTTCCGTCAGGATGTTCGTCTCGCGGACAGATGCCGGGGTCCCCTCGAAGACGATGCGCCCCGTGTCCAGGATGTAGGCGCGGTCGACGATGTCCAGGACGCCCTTGATGTTGTGCTCCACGACCATGATCGTTGTGCCCAACCGCTCGCTGATGAGCGCCACCGTCTGGAAGACCTCTTTCACGATGTTGGGGGCCAGCCCCAGGGTAGGCTCATCCAGCAGCAGCAACTCAGGGTTGGCCATCAGGCCCCGCCCAAGCGCCAGCATCTGCTGCTGGCCGCCGGACATCTGGCTCGCGAGGGCGCGCCGCTTCTGGTGCAGAACGGGGAAGAGTTCCATGACCGAGTCCATGCGGCGCCGCACCTCGGGCCGGTCCCGGAGGTACGGGCACCCCATCTCCAGGTTCTCCTCTATGGTGAGGTGCGTGAAGAGCCGCCTGCCCTGCGGCACGAACGCGATGCCGTGCTTCACGATCTCGTGCGTGGCGGACGTCAAGCGTTCTCCTCGCCAGTACACCTGCCCGGCGACCACGGGCGCGAGGCCCATCAGCCCCTTCAAGACGGTGGACTTCCCGGCGCCGTTGGGCCCCATCACCGCCACCACCTCGCCCTTGCGAACGCCGAGGCACGCGTCCTCGAGAGCGCTGACCGCCCCGTAGCGCACGGAGACGTTGACCATCTCGAGGATGAACGATTCGTTCAGACTTGCCATGCCCCGCTAGACCCCCAGATACGCTTCGATCACTTCAGGCTGAGCCAGGACCTCCTCCGCGTCTCCCTCGGTGAGGAGCTTCCCGCTGTCCATCACGATCAGGTGGTCGGACAACTCCCGCACGATATCCATGTTGTGCGAGATGAACAGGATGGTGCGCCCTTCGTTCCGCAGCTGCCGCACGATCCCTTTCACGCGCTCGAGCATCTGCGGGAAGAGTCCGGCGAACGGCTCGTCGAAGAGGTACGTATCAACGTTGAGGGCCATCGCCCGGCCTATCTCCAGCAGCTTCCGCTGACCGTAGGAAAGGTCCATCGCCAGGGAGCGCCGTTTCTCCCACATGCCCACGCTCCGCAGTATCTCCTCCGTCCGCTCTCGCTGGCCGGACTTCCCACGTTCGAGGAGCGCAGGCAGGAGGCGCCGCTCCGTCAGCACCACCATGATGTTGTCCCAGACGCTGATCTGGTCGAACAGACGAACGTCCTGGAACGTGCGGGTGATGCCCAGGCCGGGCGTCTCGTGAGGCTTCACCGCCCTGAGACGCACCCCGTCGACGACGACCACTCCTTCATCCAGCGGCAGCATCCCGCTCAGGAGGTTGATGAGCGTGGACTTGCCGGAACCGTTGGGGCCGACGACGCAGGTAATCTTGCCGCGGGGTATCGCTATGGAGAGCCCGTCAACCGCATGCACGCCGCCGAAGTGTTTCGCAACCTCGATCGTCTCCAGGGCGAAGCGCTCGCCGTCTCTCTCTGTGCGGGTGCTCACAGCCTGTACCTCCCGAGGAGCCCCTGAGGTCTGAACAGCATCAGCAGGACCAGCAGCACTCCCAGGATGACCTGGCGCGCCTGACC
This sequence comes from Dehalococcoidia bacterium, assembly GCA_965220655.1. Taxonomy (GTDB): domain Bacteria; phylum Chloroflexota; class Dehalococcoidia; order Lucifugimonadales; family Australimonadaceae; genus Bin16. The sequence continues at coordinate 406,790 of CBDCQO010000012.1, forward strand.
GACGTACTCGTCAGGCAGGAACGGCAGGAACCGCATACCTTCTTCGAGCAGCACGAACGCCATCGCTCCGAGGATCGAGCCCCATATCGTGGCCAGGCCGCCTAGGATCACGATGGACACGAGCAGGATCGACTCCAGCAGGATGAACGAGTTGGGGTCGATGAACGTCGTCCAACTGGCGAACAGCCCGCCCGCGGCCCCGGCCATCATGGCTGAGATCACCCAGACGGTCAGCTTGAAGTGCGTTACCTGATAACCGAAGACCTCGGTCGCCCGCTCGTCCTCTCGTATCGCGGTAAGCACTCGTCCGAATGAGGAACTCACGATGAACCAGGAGATGAGGACGACGACCGCCAGGAACAGGAGGGCGAGGATGAGGAACGCCACTTCGCTGACGAAGGCCACGCCGCCTATCTCAGGCTTGGCAATCTCGTGGATGCCGAACGCTCCTCTCGTCAGCGCCCGTGAGTTCAGGAAAACGTTGAAGCAGATGACCGCGAAACCGAAAGAGACCAGCACGAAGATGTCGTCCCTGAACCTGTTGAACACGATGCCTACCGCTATGGCAGTCAGCCCCGCGAGGACGATGCCGACAGGCAACGCGGCAAAGAACGGCCATCCGAACGTGGGGATGGCCTCTGTGCGCAATTGTTCGTACTGTGCGTTCGAGGTGAGGATGGCCACGGCGTAGGCGCCGATGCCAAAGAAGCCGATGTGACCGACCGACAACAGCCCCGTGAACCCCACCACGAGGTTGAGACTGACCGCCAGGATCGCCCAGATGGCGAAGACGGTCCCCAGCGTGATGGCGAACCCGGACCCCTGCCATATCGCGAACACGACAGCCCACGTGATGACGACGAGGTTGGCCCACAGTTCCAGGTTGCCCCTCGCCAGCCGCGTGAACGCACCCGGCCCGCGCGCCGCTTTCACGAGGTTGCCAACTCCGCCGGAGTCCGTGGACATAGCCCTATCCCCTCGGCAGCAGTCCCCGGGGCCAGAAAGACAGGAAGAGGATGAGGATGACGAATGAGATGACGTCCTTCCACTCTCCTGCGAGGTCCCAGATGCCGAACTGTTCAACCATGCCGAGCGCGAATCCGCCGACCACCGCCCCGTACAGGTTCCCCATCCCGCCTACCACGGAGGCTATCCAGCCTTTCAGCATGAGCAGCAGGCCCATCCGTGGCTGGATGGCCGTGTCGTGACCGCTCAACAGACCGGCCGCCGCCGCGAAGACCGCTCCGATGAAGAACACTATCGCGATGACGACGGTGGTGTTGATGCCCACCACCTTTGCGACTTCTTCATCGTCGCCGATGGCCCGTATCGTTCTTCCCAGCGATGTCTTCTTGAGGAGGAACAGCAACCCGAGGAACCCGGCGATGGCCACGCCGATGGTGAAGATGTTGAACCCCTTGATGTTGCTGCCCCAGATCGTCCACGGCTCGCTCCCGAACGCTCGAGGCAGAGGACGAGGCGCACTCTCGAACACAATGGCGGTGGCTGCCGTGAGGGCGAGCAACACCCCGAGCGAGGCGACGAGCATGATGAGGGGCGACCGCGCCCGCTTGCGCATGTACACGTACAGCCCGCGATACAGGGCTACGCCCACGGCCCCTGCGACCAGGCAGGACACTGCCCAACTCAGGTAGAGCCTCGACCCGGGAGCACCTGCAAGGAGCAGGCCGCAACACGCTCCGAACAGAGACCCCACGATGATGGAGGCCGCGAGGAGCGTCGTACGGCCGGCCTTTGAGAAGAGGCGCTGTATGACCCGGCTCACGACCCAACCCGCTACCACGGCTGCCACGGCTCCAACGGCAGGGGCCAGCAGCAGATGAAGGTGGTCCGGACCGGCCAGGACGAACCCTGTGTAGATGCCCGTGGCGCCTGTGAGCGTCCCACCGGCGATATACAGCGACTTGCGGGTGAAGCGGCTCTGCAGCCGGATAAAGAAGGCTTCGTAAAGCACCCAGGCGATCACTCCGGCTACGACGAGGGCGAACAGGGCGCTCACGTATGGATTGTTGACGTGGCTCCCGCCTATTGTCTCGGAGGTCCGCAGGTAGAAGACGCCGTACGCCCCCATCGCCGCCGCGGCGCCGTAGTACAGATCGAAGAACCATACGGTGCTGTAGACGAGAGTGAACCCCAGCGCGAGGAGGGCGTACACGGCACCCACGGACAAGCCGTTGAAAGCGAATTGCACGGCTTGATCGGGGGACTCGGTTATCTTCCAGACGACGTAGGCAGCCGCCGCCGTGGTCAGAGAGGCCGCGAGGATCCTGCCTCGGCGTTCACGATATGCGGCGGAGCGTAGCACTGAGGAATCTCAGCCCCCGCGACCGTGGCCGGCGGGGGCTCAGACGATGCCTCCTACTGTGTAGGAGCTCCACCCAGGACCTTGTAGCCCTGGTTATCGTCCGTCCTCTCGCCTACCGGCAGCACCTCAACAACTACGTTGGAGAGGCCAACGACTTCACCCTTCTCGTCGAAGCTGAAGTTATCGCCGATAGCCCCGCTCCACGTGATCCCGTACAGGCAGTCTCGGAACCCGTCTGCGTCCTGGTCGTCGCCGGTCTGCTTAAGGCACTCTGCAGTGATGTACACGTCGTCATATGCCGACCCCAGGTACCAGGGGAGCGTGACATAGTCGTAGGTCTCCCGGAAGTTGCGGAGCACCTCCTGCGCCTTCTGGTTGGCGGGGTCGAGGTCTGCCGTGATCGCCTTCACCCCGGTCGCGGCTTCACCCGCAACCTCGAGGGCTGTAGCTCCGATGACGACGACCTCGCCGTAGATGGGCCCGTCGTAGCCGAGCTCACGGGCCTGTTTGACGATGGTGCCGCCGCTGAACTCCGCCTGGGCAGCGATATGAAGCGCGTCGGGGTTCGCGCTGAACAGCTTCGTCAGCTGGCTCCTGAAGTCGGTGATGTCTGACGGGTAGCGCTCCTCCGCCACAACCTGACCGCCTAGACTCTCGAACTGGGCGACGGACGAGCGCCGCACGCCCTCGGCGTAGTCGGTCGCTTCCGTGATGGTGGCCAGTGTGCGGATGCCGTCGGTCCAGAGCACGTTGCCCGTGTCGATGCCGAGCTGAGCATCGCTCATGGCGGTCCTGAAGATGTAGTCGCCGGCTTCGGCGATGTCCGGGTTCGTAGCCAGTCCAGAGAAGAGTACAACTCCGTCGGCTTCCGCCAGAGGCGCCGCCCCGAGCATCGCGCCGCTGCACGACGTGCCCAGGATGATCTTGACCCCGTCCACGTCGGTGAGCTTGTTGTACGCGGTGATCGCGTCCTGGGCGCTGCACTTCGAGTCCTGCACGATGAGCTCGATCATGCGCCCGTCAATGCCGCCGGCAGCGTTGATCTCGTCGACCGCCAGCTGCTTGGCCTGACTGGAGACCGTTCCGTAAGTCTCGCCGGGGCCTGTGAGCGATTCCATCACTCCTATCTTGAACGACTCATCGCTCGCGTCGTCCCCGCAGGCGACGGCGAGAAGCGCCAAGACTGCCAGGAGGCACACCAACGCTATCTGCCGAATGGACATCACCCCTCCCTCCGGAGCCGGTAGTTGTCTACAACCTCTCACGGCGTGAGTGGTTCCCTCCGATCTGCCGTGCGGGCAGTATCCCCTACGCGAATCTCAAGCCGCAAGGCATTCCGGGGGGCCTTGAACCTGTTGAGATTCAATCTCAACGCTATGCGAGCAGGTGTTGCAACGAACGGTTGTCAGGCGAGGAAGTAGGTGGTGTGGGGTGGTGGAGATAGGGGGACTCGAACCCCCAACCTCCGCATTGCGAACGCGGCGCTCTCCCAGTTGAGCTATATCCCCACGACGCGCACTCCGCCGCCAAACGGCTGCGGTGCGGCAGCCTCTACTATAGCACAGGGTGGTGCCCGTCCCGGGGCACAGGGACGCTCCGGCCTTGCGACTGCCTGTCGTTTGCTACAATAGACCTCGCGCCGGAATGGCGCGCGCGTTCCCGCGTAGCTCAGTTGGTAGAGCGGTCGGCTGTTAACCGATTGGTCGTAGGTTCGAGTCCTACCGCGGGAGCCAACTCCATGGGAGAATCCTGCGCTGAGGAGAGTGAAACAGAATGTGCTTGTGTTGAAGCCCAGCGGACAGAACCGAGAACGCAACCACGAGAGAATGGCCCCCGTGGTGGCGGACCACCGCGGGTGAACACAAAGGAGACGCACATCATGGCGCTACGCATCAACGACACGGCCCCCGACTTCACCGCCGACACCAGCAGCGGCACCGTCAATTTCCACGACTGGATCGGCGACGGTTGGGCCGTCCTCTTCTCCCACCCCAAGGACTTCACTCCCGTCTGCGCCACCGAACTCGGCTACGTCGCCAAGCTCAACGACGAGTTCGCCAAGCGCAACTGCAAGGTCATCGGGCTCAGCGTCGACAAGGTCGAGGACCACCAGCGCTGGGCCGACGACATCGAAGAGATCGGCGGCACCGCCCTCAACTTCCCCATCATCGCAGACGACCAACTGAACGTCGCCAAGCTGTACGACATGCTCCCCGCCGAGGAGGAGCCCGGAGAGGGCCGCACTGCGGCAACGAACCAGACCGTGCGCACCGTCTTCCTCGTCGGCCCGGACAAGAAGATTAAGATGAACCTCACCTACCCCATGAGCACGGGGCGCAACTTCGACGAGTTGCTGCGTGTGCTGGACTCCTGCCAGCTCACCGCCGGCCACAAGGTGGCTACGCCTGCCAACTGGAACAAGGGCGAGGATGTCATCATCCTGCCTGCAGTCGACAACGAGGCTGCCAAGGAACTCTTCCCGGACGGCTGGGAGACGGTGAAGCCCTACCTTCGCAAGGTGAAGGACCCCAGCGCGTAAGCTACGTCGGTATGCCCCATACGTAAAGCCCCCGCGCAACGTGCGCGGGGGCTTTACTTTCGCTGCCGCTGCTGGCGACCCGGACCGGATTTGAACCGGCGATCTCCGCCTTGACAGGGCGGTGTGTTAAACCAGGCTACACCACCGGGCCGCGGTAGCTTGCCCCGGCTACACCGGGGCGGTCAGAACGCTCAGCCGATCCCATGATACCCCACGATGACGAGTTCTCCCTCGACCATCACGGGAGTCACACGCTCACCGCCGGTCAGCTGTTCCAACTCCTCAACAAGTTCGGGATGCTCTTCGAGGTCGATCTCCCGGTACTCCACTCCATCCTTCTTGAGGTCGTGGAGCAGCGCATCCGAATACGTGCAGTCGGGACGTGTATAGACGATGAGCTCAGCCTGGCTGACCATTGCCTCCGCATCATACCAGCGCATGGCCTGATAGGCTAGGGAGCCATTCACTCACCCGTGCGGAGCCGGAACATGCCCATGATGCGAGCCGCCATCCTCAGAGGCCTGCGGGACATCGTCTGCGACGAAGTATCCATGCCGGAATCGGACGGTCAGAAAGCACTCGTGCGGATGCATATGGCCTCCATCTGCGGCACGGACCTGCACTACGTCTACCATGGCTGGCCGCGCAACCGGTATCCGATGGAGCCTGGCGAACCGGGGCATGAGGGCGTGGGCACGATCGTGGAGCCAGGAGCCACGGGACTACCTGAAGGCGCTCTCGTCCTCACCGTTCCGAACATCTGGGAAGCGCGCAACTTCGCCGAGTACCAGGCAGTCTCGCCGCACTTCATCATCGAGCTGCCGGAGGGGCGTCCCCTTGCCGAACTGATGATGGCCCAGCAGTTGGGCACCGTCATCTTCGCGGCCCGCAAACTGCCTGGGATGACGGGGAAAACCGCCGTCGTCATCGGGCAGGGGAGCGCAGGCCTCTTCCACGACTTCTATCTGCGCCGCCTCGGCGCCGAGCGCATCATCACCATCGAACCGAACGACGACCGGCGTGCGGCAGGCGTCGCGCTCGGTGCGGACGACGCGCTCGACGTGACCGGCGATGCAGCGGTGGAAGCCGTACTGCAATTGACGGACGGGCAGGGGGCCGAGGTGGTCGTCGACGCCGTGGGCGGCCACGAGACCCTGGACCAGGCGGTGCGGATGGCGAAAGCAGAGGGGCACGTGCACGTCTTCGGATTGCCGACGGGGTTCGACCCCGTGCCGTTCGACCTGGGCACGTACTTCCTCAAACGGCTCGACATGCGCACCATATTCGGCGCTCAGGACGAGCCGGGGCTCGTGTCGTTCCGGCAGGCCCTCCGGCTCATAGCCGAAGGGGAGATCGATATGTCTCCCTACGTAACACACACCATGCCTCTGGAACGGGTAGGCGACGCCTTCGAACTGGCGCACGAACCCAGCGGCGGCGCGCTGAAGGTTTCCCTTACGATGTAGCTGGGTTGCGCATTCCCTGTAAAGCAAGAATCGGGTATGATTCCCTAACGCTTGACACGCAGCGGCAAACCCTTATAGCCTCTGCGCCGCACTCGCGGCACGCACGAGTTGTCTGGCCGTGAGCATCGGGTTGAAGGAGGAAAGCCGTGACTCGAACGCATTCACTACTGTCGCCGCGGTTCGCATTGGTTACATTGGCCGCTGCCGCTCTGGTGGGGCTCGCCCTCGCGGCGGCGCTTTCCACGAATGAAGGCGCGCGCGCCGACGGTCACATCACCGGCGGGGAGACGCTTGTCGTCACGCCGAACGAAGCCGACTTCGTTCCGGGGACGCGCAGCTCTCGCACTGCGGTGTGGATCTACGGGTCCGGCTTCAACCCCGGTCAGAGCGTCCTCGTCCTGATCGCCGACCAGCGTGGCGTTGCCACGGACGTCGGTGCTCTCTCGGGCGTCGACGTGGTCGCCAACGACGACGGGGCCTTCGGGTTCGAGTGGACATTCGGCCGCTTCACCCGGACTGGCGTTGGCGGCGAGGGCATGCAGTCGGTCCGGGCTGTGGACGCCGGCTCGTTCGACGAACTGGCTACCGCTCCGCTTGCCCTCTGCAACCTCAGCGGCCGTGCCGAGGATGCGGAAGTCCCGAGCCACTGCTCGGCGTAACCCCTACCCTTTGAAGATTCGTTGAGCAGGAGGACTCAGTGACAGCTGCTACCACAGTAACGAAACGGTCAGCGACCATCTGGATCGTTGCCGGTCTCATAGCCGGTCTGGCGCTCGCTATCGCGCTCTCTGCGTATCAGGGCGTGCGCGCGGACGGGCATGTGACGGGGACCGAAGCCATCGTGCTCGACAAGACCGAGGTCACTTTCGTACCGGGCACGAGCCGCTCAGGCGAGGAAGTCTGGATCCGCGGTTCCGGATTCACGCCGGGCAATGAGATCGAGCTCATGGTGGCGGACTACCAGGGCGCGCTCTACATCATCAGCGCCTGCCGCTGGAACGACGAAGGTGAGTGCGACCCCGGTCGCTACCGCGACGGCGCGGGCAGTGTGTGGCCGCTCATCGTGAACGACGATGGTGCGTTCGCGACCAAGTGGCGCCTCGGACGCTTCACCCGCGCGAACGTAGGTGCAGAGCGTCTGGCGACCATGTGGGCCGTGGAAAAGGCCAGCGGCGCTTTCCTGGCCAGCGCACCGATCGCTCTCTGCAACCTGACACGGAACGACGATCCTGAAGCGGAACCCGTAGAAGTCCCCAACTTCTGCTCGGCGTAAGCGTAAGGTCCACAGGAGGTAATCGTGACTAAGGTAATCGCAACTCACCCCCGGGCCGTGGTTCTCACGCTTATCGCCGCGGGGCTGCTGCTCGGCCTCATGGCGGGCAATGCCATCCTCTCCCCGAAGGCATCGGCCGACGGGCACGTCTCCGGCGTCGAGAGCGTCGTCACAGGAGACGTGGTCGTCAACCACCAATTAGGCGCGCGCTCGTCTCGTGTGCAGGTCCGCATCTGGGGCGCGGGCTTCGCTGCCGGACAGGAGGTCATCCTCCTTATCAATGACGGCCCCGGCACTCCTTCAGACATCACGAACTACGTGAGCAACAAGAGCGCCAACAATACGCTCGTTGCCAACGACCAGGGCGCATGGACAACGGTGTGGACGCTCGGCCGCTTCACCCGCCAGCGCTCCGGCATCGGCCCCGGCGACGGCGACGTGGAGCGCGTGCGTACCCTCAGTGTCATCGATCCCGGTACGTTCGACGTCATCACCAGCACACCGTTGGCCTTCTGTCGCTTGAGCGACCGCGTCGCCCTCGCGGAGCGGATCGCCGGGATGGAGTCCGATCTGGCGCTCGTTCAGGCTGACAGGGACGAGGGACTGGGTGAGAAGCCGGTCAACGTCTCCGATGCTGCCTGGGCCCTCGCGACCGCGTTCTACCCCACCTACGAGGCACAACTCGATGCAGAGATTGCCGAACTGACGGCGGCCATAGCGTCCGCCAAGGAAGGTCAGGGCGTTCCCGACCACTGTCCTGCCTAGTAGGCCCCGGGACGTAAGGCGATACCCAGAAGCCCTCCGGTTCTCCGGAGGGCTTCTGCTTTGCACCGCCATTGCTAGAATGGCCCTTTCACTACTCGTACTGCGAGGCCCTCATGCAACCCTACCGCGGCATAGACCTGCTGGATATCGAATCGCAACTCACCGATGACGAGCGCCAGGTGCGTGACACCGTTCGCGACTTCGTCGAGACAGAGGCGATGCCTGCCGTCGTTCCCCACTTCCGCGAAGGCACATTCCCACTGGAACTCGTCCCGCGCATGGGCGACCTGGGCCTCTTCGGCGCCCACCTGGAGGGTTACGGCTGCGCCGGACTCGGCCCGGTGGCCTACGGCCTCGTCATGCAGGAGCTGGAGCGCGCCGACTCCGGTTACCGCTCCTTCGCGTCTGTCCAGTCCTCTCTGGCGATGACCGCCATCCATGAGTTCGGCACCGAGGAACATCGCGAGCGCTACCTGCCCGACATGGCTGCAGGCCGCGTTCTCGGCGCATTCGGGCTCACCGAGGCCGACCACGGCTCCGATCCGGCCGGGATGGAGACGCACGCTGTCGAAACTGCGGATGGCTTCACGCTCAACGGCGGGAAGATGTGGATCACGAATGCCGGCATCGCCGATGTCGTGGTGGTCTGGGCGAAGCTGGGCGACGCGATACGAGGCTTCCTCGTGGACACGACCCTGCCGGGCGTCCGGCGGGAGGACATCCACAACAAACTCTCGATGCGGATGAGCGTAACCAGCGCACTCTTCCTGGAAGACGTGCGCGTGGGAGAAGATGCGTTGCTCCCCGGCACGCGCGGTCTGGGCTCCGCGCTGGCTTGCCTCAACGCGGCGCGCTACAGCATCGTCTGGGGCGTCTGCGGGGCGGCTGCTGACTGCCTGCACACCGCTATCGAATACACGAAGGAGCGGGAGCAGTTCGGACGTCCGCTTGCGTCCTTCCAGCTCGTGCAGCAGAAGCTTGCGGACATGGCCACGTCACTCTCGAAGGCGCAGTTGCTGGCGTTGCAGTTGGGGCGACTGAAGGCCGCGGGGACGCTGCACTGGTCGCACGTCAGCATGGCGAAGTACAGCAACACCCTCGCGGCGCTGGAGATCGCGCGCACCAGCCGGGACTTGCTCGGCGCGGCCGGCATCACCGACGACCTCTCCCCGATGCGCCACGCGATGAACCTGGAGACGGTGCACACCTACGAGGGCACGCAGCACATGCACCAGCTCATCCTGGGGCGTCACCTGACCGGCATCAACGCCATCTCGTGACTGGCGACAGGCAGGTTTGCCTCATGCGCTCCCCGGGCGGATAATCGATCTGCAGGAGGAGGGTCGATGAAAGCGGTTCGGTTCCACGAGTTCGGCGGTCCGGAAGTGCTCCGCCTCGAAGACGTCCCCGACCCTGAACCCGGCGATGGCGATGTGCTCGTGCGGCTTGCGGCCGCCGGCGTCAACCCTACGGATGCTTCGCGGCGCGCCGGACGCATGGGTCAGGACATCGGCTTCCCCGCCATGCTCGGCGTAGAAGGGGCGGGCGTCGTTACGCGGGTCAGCGGGGACGTGACGTCGGTGAGCGAGGGCGACCGGGTCATCGTACGTCAGCACTTGCACACGTATGCGGAACTGATCGCCGTTCCCGAGCACGCCGTGTTTCCAGTGCCGGGCAACCTCAGCCTCGTTGAAGCCTCGACGCTCGCCATCATCTATACGACCGCATGGGCAGCGCTCTGTGTCCGCGGCGGTGCAAAAGAGGGCGACACCGTCCTCGTGCAGGCCGCCGCGAGTGGCTGCGGCATCGCCGCCATCCAGCTGGCGAAGCAGTTGGGGATGACCGTGCTTGGTACCGCAAGCAGCGCCGAGAAGCTCGAATGGGCGGCCCAGTACGGGCTGGACCACGGCATCAACTACGTTGAGCAGGACTTCGTCGAGGAGGCGAAACGGCTCACGGACGGGCGCGGCGTGGACGTCATAGTCGACGGCATCGGCGGTGACGTTCTGGCCAGAGGCCTCGGAGCCCTTGCACGCGGCGGACGGCTCACCGTGTTCGGGGCTGCGGGTGGCCGGGAAACGACGTTGCCGATCGCCAGCCTGTACCGCGGTCCGGTCTCGATAACCGGCGCTGGCGCGGCACTCACGCCGCGGGAGGACTTCGAGACGATCCTCGGTTGGTTCGCCGAGGGCAAGCTCAGGCCGACGATGGACCGCACGTGGCCGCTCGCCGAGGCTGTCGAGGCCCACCGCTACCAGGAATCCCGCCAGATCAAGGGTAAGAGCGCGCTGGTCATCAGCGAGGACAACTGACCCGCACGAAGGAGGAAGGCAATGGCATCCGAGTGGGTGAGCATAGACGTTGACGGCAAGCGGGTGGACGCATACCTCGCTCTGCCGGATGCTCCCGGCCCGCACCCCGGCGTTGTCGTGGCCATGCACGTATTCGGCATCGACCGGTTCGTGCGGGAGAAGTGCGACGGGCTCGCTGAGGCGGGCTATGCCGTTATCGCGCCGTACCTCTTCCATCGCTCCGACGTGACGAATGAACAGCTGACGGGATACGCCTTTGAGGATCCAACTCGCCGCGCGGTCGCGATGCCGCTGAAGGACAGCCTGCGCGACGACGAACTGCTGCAGGACATGCTCGCGGGGTTGGAACGCCTGCGGGGACTGCCGGACGTGTCCGGGCCGTTCGGCGTTACCGGCTTCTGCATCGGCGGGCGCATCGCCTACATGCTCGCGGTGCGGACGGATGAGTTCGCCGCATGCGCCAACTTCTACGGCGTGGACGTGGACCTTCCATGGGGAGACGGGCCCGACCCGCTGAGCCTCACGGTGAACCTCGATTGCCCGCTCATCGGCTTCTTCGGCGATCTGGACGAGAACCCTGCGCCACCCGCCGTGGACAAGCTGGAAGGCGTGCTCCGGGCTGAGGGCAAGCCTTTTACCTTCCACCGCTACCCCGATGGTCAGCATGCCTTCAACGACCCATACAACCCGGTGCGGTACAACCCTGAGGTATCCGCCGACTCGTGGCCGAAGCTCATCGGCTTCTTCGACAGCGCACTGAAAGCGAGGGAGCCCGTCGCATGACCGCCGTCGTCGGCATATTCGAGCACCGTACGGCTGCCGTTGCCGCCGAGCAGCTGCTGGAGGAGGCCGGTTTCGGCGACCGCACGGGGGTCACCTACGTGCTGCCGGACGACAGCTCTACGCCTCCGCGCCTGAAGCGGCGGGGTGAGAGCATGCTGCGAGCGGCGATAAAGTGGGGCATCTGGGGCTCGCTCATCATCGAAGTGCCGTCGCTCATCGCACTGCTGGTCTATCCGATGGACATCAACGTGAAGATCCTGCTGGCCGCGACGGTCTGGAAGTTCGGCGCGGCGTTCGGTTCCTGGATCGGGGCCATGTCCGCCGGCGAAGAGGGGCTCGACGACGAGCACGCTGCCGAATACGAGGCGCTCCTCGCCGCAGGGTATGCGCTCATCGCCGTTGACGTTCGAGCGCGCCATCGCCCCGGCATACGCGGAGCACTGCTGGAGAGCGGCGCACTGAGCCTGCGGGACGTGCGCGGGTCGTTCGTGCTCAAGCAGCCCCCTCGTCCTAAACGAGTCCACGTTTCCTCATAGGTCAGGACGCAGCCCCGTCGCTTACCGGTCGAGCCGTTTCGCCATCGGCACGTGGTCTATGCCTGCCTCCACGAACCCGGGCCCCGTAACCGCGTACCCGTGCCGCTCGTAGAGCGCCTGCACGTAGGTCTGCGAGTGCAGGCCCACCTCGGCGATGCCAAGCCTGCGAGCCTCGTATTCCAGCGCGGCTAGCAGCAGCCCCGCGATACCGCGACGACGCCACGCGGGCAGCACTGCGACGCGCCCTATGCGCGCTTCGCCGTCCCGCGTCAGCCGCGCCGTGCCGATGACTGCCGTCCCATCTCTCGCGACGACGTGCACGGCACCGTCGTCCGCGTCGTCGCGCTCGAGTTCCGGCGGTACGCCCTGCTCGAGGATGAAGACCTCGTGCCGCACCGCGAACGCGCCATGCATATCGTCGTCGCTCGACGCCACCCGAACCTCGATGCTCTGCTGTCCGGCCATGCCGCGATTATAGGAGCACGGCTATAATCCGGTTCACCCTTCCCCGGAGCGCTTCCATGAAACTCTCTACAGACCGCATCCTCACGACCCACGTCGGCAGCCTGCCGCGTCCGGACGACGTCGCCGCGCTGCTCCTCAAGAAGGAGCGCGAGGAAGAGTACGACGCCGGTGAGCTGGACGGGCTCGTGCGGCAGGGGGTCGCCGATATCGTCGCGCGGCAGCACGCCGCGGGCGTCGACATCGTGAGCGACGGCGAGATGAGCAAGGTCGCCTACTCCACCTACGCCAAGGACCGGCTCACCGGCTTCGAGGGAGACAGCGCGCGCCGCCCCAACCTGGACGTGGCGCCGTACCCGGACTTCCGCGCCAAGATGGCGCGCATGACCGGCGACCAGCCGATGCGCCGCCCGCAGTGCGTCGGGCCGGTGGAGGTGAAGGACCGGGAGCCGCTGCGGAAAGACCTCGAGAACTTCAAGGCAGGGCTCGAAGGCGCGGGCGTCACCGATGCGTTCATGACCTCGTCCTCGCCGGGCGTGGCCTCCGTCTTCATGCCTAACGCTTACTACCCGACGCACGAGGCGTACATAGATGCGCTGGGGGCGGCGATGCAGGAGGAGTACGAAGCCATCGTCGGGGCGGGGTTCGTGCTGCAGGTGGACTGCCCCGACCTCGCGATGGCGTTCCACACCGGCTTCCAGGGACTGACCGAGGAGGAGTTCCTCCGCCGTGCCGAGCACCACATCGACGTGCTGAACGGGGCGCTGGAGAACGTGCCCGCAGAGTCGGTGCGGATGCACGTCTGCTGGGGCAACTACGAGGGGCCTCACGACTACGATATCGCCGTATCCAAGATCATGCCCATCGTCCTGCGGGCGAAGCCTTCCGCCATCCTGTTCGAGGCGTCGAACCCGCGCCACGCTCACGAGTGGAAGGAGTGGCGCGACGCCGACATCCCCGACGACAAGGTGCTGGTCCCCGGGGTGCTCGACTCCACCAGCAACTTCGTGGAGCACCCGGAACTGGTGGCGCAGCGCATCGAGACGTTCGCCGCCATCGTGGGGCGCGAGCGGGTGCTCGCGGGGTCGGACTGCGGCTTCGGCACGTTCGCGGGCTACGGGAAGATGGACCCGGAGATCATCTTCCGCAAGCTGGAGTCGCTGGCGGAAGGCGCCGCCATCGCCTCCGAGCGGCTGTGGGGGTAGGCCACCCGAGAGATGTTTCGACTCCGCCTGCGGCTACGCTCAACATGACAAGGGCAGCGCCTGCGGAGCCGGAAGGCCCTCACCTGCCGCGCAAGCGCGTCGACCTCTCCCTCAGGAGAGGTGGAGAGCGAGATTCCCGCCTTCGCGAGAATGACGGGTTGAGTGCTAGCGCGACGCCTTCAGCAGGACGGTGCGGTCGTTGATCTCGACCGCCTCGACGGTGGGGAAGCCGGCTTCCTTCAGCCACTGGACGTGCATGTCCACGCCGCCCGCCTGCGCCGCGTAGTCCAGGTTGGCGAACATGCCGCCGTCGGTGATGAGGTCGTGGATGTCCTTGTAGATGCCGGCGATGAGGCCGTCGTCGTACATGTTGTGGATGGCGATGGCGGACATCACGAAGTCGAACGGCCCACCGAGCCCGGACGCCCAGTCGCGCTGTGAGAAGTCGCTCTTGACGTAGGCCGTGCGGTCCGCGTAGGCCGCGAGGCGCTCCTTCGCGTGGCCGAACATCGGCTCGGAGATGTCCTGCAGCGTGACGTGGGCGTTAGGGAACTTCGCCAGCAGGTGGCCGGAGAGCAGGCCGTAGCCGGAGCCGACGTCCAGGGCGCGGATGGCCTGATCCGTGGGGAAGGGCGCGGCATCCACGGTCGCCTGAATCATGGGCCCGCGCTGGTCCTGCCTGCCGTCATCGCGCGTGACCCAATTGTCGACGAACTGCTGCTCCTCCCACTGCTCCGGCACGTCGTGCGTCTGCGCCCATGCAGCCTTCTGGTGGCGGTCGGTGGTCATGGTCCTGTTCTCCTTATCTGAGCACCCTCACCGGACGGTCAACCGAGCGGATGGGCCCCGTTGAGTATGGCTTCCAGCGTCTCGTGCAACGGCTCGCGCAGCCGCGCACCGAAACCGGTTACGACCTTCGCGGATGCGAACGCGCCGAGCTTACCAGCATCGGTGGGGTTGAGGCCATGCGTCAGCCCGTAGAGCGCGCCCGCGGCGAAGACGTCGCCCGCGCCGGTCGTGTCGACGACGGGCACAACGTACCCCGGCACATGCGTGACGGCGCCATCGTCGAAGACCAGCGCGCCGTCCGCTCCGCAGGTCATGAACACCAGCGGGGCGTCAGCGCCAACCGCCCGCAGCCGCTGCTCCCGCGAGCCGCCGCCCCCGTATATCTCCGCCTCATGTTCGTTGCAGAAGAGGACGTCGACGTACTGCCGGGTGACGCGCCGGAACTCGTCGATGAAGAGCGTCGCTATGGCGGGGTCGGAGAGGCTGAGCGCGACCTGCACGCCGGTGTCCGATGCAACGGCCATGGCGCGCTCGGCAGCCTCCGCGCACGAAGGGGTGCTGAGCAGGTAGCCCTCCACGTAGACGATGCGGCTGGAGCGGAGCGCGCGCGAGGCGATGTCGCCCGGCCCCAACGTGGAGGCCGCGCCGAGGCTCGTCCGCATCGTTCGCTCGCCGTCCGGCGTGACGAGGATGACGCACGCGCCGGTGGGACCGGCGTCCGCGGGGGTCATGTCGAACTCGACTCCAGCCTCGGCGAGGCTCTCGCGGTAGAGCGCGCCGTGCATGTCGTTGCCGATCTTGCCGGTGAAGAACGCGCTGCCTCCGAAGTGGGTCACGGCGGTCACCGTGTTCGCCGCCGACCCTCCGGCGGAGCCGTGCCGGGCATGCCCGGCGAGGCTTTCCAGCAGCTCGGCCTGGGACTCGGCGGAGACGAGCGTCATGATGCCCTTGTCCAGGCCGTGGCCCGCGAGGAACGAGTCCTCCACCTCCACCTCGGTATCCACTATCGCGTTGCCGACGCCGTAGACGTCGTAGTCGTAAGTCATCGTATCGGTCGTACCTCGTTCGTTCTCGTGTCGCGCCAGGGGTTTGCGTAACGGGAGAGGGGATCAGACAGGGAGGGAACCTACACCGTGCTTTCCGGAGCGTCAACGGGCGTGGCAAGGGTTGCCCAGTCGAAGAAGTCATCCCGGCCTGCGGGCCTGGGGACGGCGCAGAGGTTCCGGCGGGCGGGGCAGCGACAGGTCTTGTCGATCATGAAGCGCACCTCGGCGTGGCCGTGAACGATGGCGGTGACGATGCGCTCAGCGTCGGGCAGACGCCAGTCGTCAGCGCACCTATTGAGGTAAGCGTCGAGCGGGGCGAAAGCGAGGATGGGTATGCCGTTGTCAGCGGCAGTCTGCGCGAGTTCGAGGGGGTCAGGCAATGTCTCCCTCTCGTCCATGGCGCGTTGCCACTGCTGCAGGTAGTCGTCGACGATGGGCTCGAGCGAGACGCGCAGCAGCTGGCAGATGAGAAAGTGTTCCAGACGGCGGACGGAAGCGCGCATGATTCTCCTCCTACTGTTCCTTTGAGTGACCTACATCTCTTTCTTGAGGAGGGTGATAGCCCTGTCCAAGAGGTCGAGGCGGTGATGGTTCTCCCGGGCCTCCTTGACCTTTACGGCATTGTGGAGTGCGGTGCGGGCAGCCATGTTGCGGACCCTGGGGCTGGGATCGTCGAGGAGGTCGGCGAGCACGGAGACGCTCTTCAAGGCGATGCCCTGGAGTTCGGCGTAGGCAAGGTTGATCGCATCCCCGCGCATACGTTCCAGCTCATCGCGGAAGACGGGGTCCTTCATCCACCGGTGGAGGGTGGAGCGGTGGACGTTTGCGGCCTGCGCGGCCTCAGCCAGGGATGCGGCGGAGGCGAGGTACGGCATGGCCATCGCTTGCCTGTGCGTCAGGCCGTCGTTAACTTCTTCGGGTGTCGCATGTAGTTCCATATCGTTCCTTTCGCTCGTGATTCCGGCCAGCCGTCTGCGACCTGTCTACGCTGTTCCGCGACTCCATCGCGCCCCGTTGCGTCTCCGGCGCGGCGGAATGCGCCTTGAGCAGAGGGCGATGGCCGCCAGCCGTTTCGGGCCGTCGGAGACAGGGTAAGCAGGGGTGCATCGTTCGCACAACGGGCAGATGTCACAAATATGAAATCAACGGAGGATGGACAAGAGAGGGCTTCGCCCCGCGTTCGGGTCACGCTCACCGGCCGCTACGCGGCGACCCGTTCGACAGGCTCACCATGAGCGGGAAGGGCACCCACAAGGGGTGCCCCTACAGCAGGCCCGCCCCTACAGCAGGCCCGCCCCGCTCCATGCCGGTTCACCCTCTCCCTGACCCTCTCCCCTCAAGGGAGAGGGGATCAAGCCCCCGAGAGATGTTTCGACTCCGCCTCCGGCTCCGCTCAACATGACATGCGTCCCTACGGCGCCACCCCACCGGTGTGACCTGCCCGGTCACTCTGGATTCCCGCCGGTGCGGGAATGACGGGGAAAGGGCGGGAACGACGGGTGCGCCGGTGCGGATACGCCATCCGCACCGGCGCTGCAATCGCTAGTTCACTACCAGAGTGCCGACGCCACTCAGCCCAAGCGCAATATCGCGCGTCTCCTGGCTGGCGCTTCGTACGCGGTTGATGATGTCCCAGATGTCTTCTGAGGTGCCGTAGCCGTAAGAGTCCTCGTATCCGGCTATCTTGATCGCCTCGATAAAGGCAGGATCAGCCACGAGGCGGTCGAACGCCGATTGCCAGTACTGCGTCACGTCTGCCGGCACGTCCTCAGGCATCACGAATACGCGTGAAATCTCGACAATGAGCAGGTTGAGTTCGAGCGCCTCTGCCTGCGCCGGGTTGAACGTGAGCCCCGGCAGTTCGCGGAAGGAGGGCAGCGGCTCTGTGCGTCCGAGCCTCGCCAGCCATTCGTCGTTGTACGGCTTCTTGTTGTAGAAGATGGGAATGAGGCGCCCCTGATCGATCCACTCGGGGTAGAGGCGACCTGCGGTACCCGGGCCGCAGCGGCCCGTGCCGTCGACCTCACCACGATCGAACGCTGCCATGATCTCAGAAGAGCCACCGTAGCCGTAGATGAGCTTGAACGGACCACCGTTCTCGATCATGAACTCAATCTGAGGCTCGTTGCCCGGACCCACGGAGCCGACCCTGATGGTGAGGTCCCTGTCCAGCACCTCCTGCCAGGACGAGGCGAAGCTCTTGTCGAGACAGAAGCCACTCTCGGCGATGGTGAATGTGGGCGAGCCGAGGATGTAGATCTTGTCGAGGTCAAACCCATCGACGTCGCCGACGAGCATCTGCCGTGCGAACCAGCGCGAGTGGACGGGGCCGATGGTGTAGCCGTCCGGCTTCGAGTTCAGTACGGCGCGCAGGCCGCGCAATTGCCCTGCGCCGGGGAGGTTCTGCACGATGAAGCGCGTGCTGTCCGGGAATTGTCGCTCAGCAGCTTGAGCGACGAGCCTGCTGAATGTGTCGTAGCCGCCGCCGGGGCTGGTGCCGGTGATGATGCGGATGGTCTTGCCGCCGAAGTACTCCTCCGCGTCAAAGCCGGGAGGCGGGGGGACCGGCGTGGGGGTTGGGCGCGGGGCGGCAGTGGGGGTCGGCTGCTCCGTCATGGCCTCAGGGGTGGGAGTCGGCTTCTCCTCCATCATCGCCTCAGCGGTGGGAGTCGGCTTCTCTTCCATCATCGCCTCAGCGGTGGGGGTCGGAGTCGGCTGGGCCGCGGGACGCGGCGTTGGGGTTGGATCTTCGTCGCCGCCGCACGCCGCGAAGAGCGCCAGAACCACTGCCAGCGCGCCAAGGGCCAGGAATCGGTGCATCTTCATCTTTCCCTCCTGCCTTCCACTCCCCCGGATATGCGTTGCCCGGTCTCGTAGGCGAACGGCCGGTACGTGCTGCAGTTCCGTTGCAACAGGCCGCAGGTGCTACGATTCGCTGCGGCATACTATACCCGCGCGCACGTCCGTGCAAAGTGCGTCAAGCGGGCGCGGCGGACGCCGCTTGTTTGACACGCTTGGGGGCGGGGGATAGACTCACCTGCGCCCTCTGGGGCCTCATGAGAAAGAAGTTGCGCTAGATGTACGGCGAACGCCGACCCGAATTCGATCCGGACCAGGTGGTCCAGAACCTCCGACAGAGCTGGGACGGTATACGCTCACGCCTTCCGGGCGGCGGCTCCCGCCTGTTCATCCTTGGTCTCATCGTCGTTGCGCTCGCGCTTTGGCTCGGGACGGGCTTCTACACTGTGCAGCCGTCCGAGCAGGCGGCGCTGCGCCTCTTCGGGGCGTTCAGGGGCACCACGGATGAAGGGCTCCACTGGTACCCCCCCGCGCCCATCGGCACGGTGGACGTCGTTTCCGTCGAGGAGACCCGGGGCATGGAGCTCGGCTTCAGTACCACCGCCGCCGGCGTCGTCACGGACGAAGTGGTCGAGTCCAAGATGATCACGGGCGACCTGAACATCGTCACTATCGACCTCGTCGTGCAGTACCGCATCAAGGACCTGGGGGCGTTCCTCTTCAACGTTGCCGACCCCGGCGACCCGGCCCGGCCGGAGGCCGTGGAGGGCCGCCCGGACGGTCGCACGCTCAAAGACGCCGCGGAGGCCGCGCTCCGGCAGGTCGTCGGGCAGCGGTCGATAGACGACCCGCTGCGCGTCGGCAGGGAGGCGGTGCAGGCCGACACGCAGGCGCTGCTGCAGCAGATCGTCGACGACTACAACGCAGGCATCGAGATCCTGAGCGTGCAGTTGCAGGGGGTCCAGCCGCCTGACGAAGTGCGCGACGCCTTCGACGACGTCAACAGGGCGCGCGTCGACCGGGAGAGCCGGATCAATGAGTCGCTCGCGTACGAGCAGGACAGGCTTCCGCGGGCGCGCGGCGCGGCGGAGCAGGTGACGCAGGCGGCGCAGGCGTTCAAGGACGCCCGTATCGCCAGGGCGCAGGGTGAAGCAGCCGAGTTCACTGCGGTCTTCACCGAGTATGCGCAGTCCCAGGAGGTGACGCGGACACGGCTGTTCCTCGAGGCGATAGAGGACATCCTGCCCGGCGTGACGCTCTTCATCCTGAACGATTCCACCGGCGGCGCGCTGCCGCTCCTGCCGCTGACGGAAGGCGTTCTTCCGTCGGTCGCGGGTCCCGCTGCCGGCGCGGGGAACGGGGGCTGATGTGAAACTCCTCGTTCCCCTCCTCATCCTCATCGTCGCGGCGGTCATCGTCGTTCCGCAGGCGCTGTACACGGTCGACGAGACGCAGTACGTCGTGGTCACGCGGTTCGGTGAGATACAGAACGTCGTACGCACGCCGGGCCTGAAGGTGAAGGCGCCGTTCGTTGACACGGCAAACGTGCTGGACAAGCGCATCCTGCGGATAGACGTGACGCCCACGTCCATGCCGGACCAAGACAACCAGTTCCTGGAGGTGGACGCCTACGTCCGCTACCGCATAGAGGACCCGCGCAAGTTCATCACGCGCCTGCGCACCGAAAGCACCGCCAACTCGAGGATCCAGCAGATCGTCATCGCGGCGCTGCGGGACGAGATCGGGCGCAGCACGCAGCCGGAGATCATCGGCGGACGGCTCATCGGCATCGAGGAGGACCGCACCACCGTTGAACCGCTGCTCAACGACCAGGGCACCCCCACCCGCGCGGCCATCGTCGCCCGAGCCCTCTCGACAGCCAACCAACAGGCCAAGTCCGCCGAGAACGATTTTGGCGTCGACATCGTCGACATCCGCATCAAGCGCGCCGATTTCCCGGGCGCGACGGAGGACAACATCTTCACCCGCATGCGGACGGAGCGCTCCGTACAGGCGCAGCGACTCCGCGCCGAAGGTGAGGAGCTGTACCGCCAGCGCATCGCCGACGTCGACCGGCAGGTGGAGATCATCTCCGCCCAGGCGGACGAGACCGCCAACCGGCTGCGTGGTGAAGGTGAAGGTGAGGCGATCCGCATCCTCGCCGAGGCGCTTGAACAGGACCCCGAGTTCTTCGCGTTCCGGCGCAGCCTCGCAGCCTACCGGACGGTTCTGGGCGGCCAGACGACGCTCGTCCTCTCCGCGGACTCCGATCTCTTCCGCTACCTCCAGTCGGCCAGCGGTGAGGGCGACTCGAACGGCGAGGACTTCCTGGGCGACTTCTTCGGCCTCGTCGGCGCCCTGGCGGAGAGCGGCATGATGTCGGAGGGCAGCGAGCCATCCGGCGACACCGATGGCTCGTAGAGCCACCCTGCTAGAATGAGGGGCGTGGACCCCGCTCTCATCCGCAACTTCTGCATCATCGCCCATATCGATCACGGCAAGTCGACACTCGCCGACCGCATCCTGGAGATCACGGGCGCGGTCTCCGCGCGCGAGATGCATGACCAGCTGCTCGACTCGATGGACCTCGAGCGCGAGCGCGGCATCACCATCAAGGCGCAGGCCGTCCGCATGGGGCTCGCCTACCAGGGCCGCGACTACGAGCTGAACCTGATCGACACGCCCGGGCACGTCGACTTCTCGTACGAGGTCTCACGCTCGCTCGCGGCGTGCGAGGGCGCGCTGTTGATCGTCGACGCAGCGCAGGGCATCCAGGCGCAGACGCTTGCCAACGTCTACCTCGCGCTGGAGCACGATCTCACCATCGTCCCCGTCGTGAACAAGATCGACCTGCCTTCCGCGGAGCCCGACCGGGTCATCGAGGAGCTGGTGACGGCGTTCGGCTTCGACGCGGACGAAGTGTTGCGAGTCTCCGCGAAGGACGGCACGGGCGTGCGCGCGCTGCTGGAGGCGGTCGTGGAACGGGTGCCGCCGCCCGAGGCGCACGAGGAGAAGCCGCTGCGTGCGCTGGTGTTCGACTCGAAGTACGACTCGTACAAGGGTGTGATGGCGTACGTTCGCGTCGTGGACGGCGCGGTGAAGGGCACGGACCGCGTTCGGATGATGGCGACGGGCACGGAGGCTGACCTGCTGGAAGTCGGAGCGTTCCGCCCGGCGATGGCGAAGGCGGCGAACCTGTCGGCGGGCGAGGTGGGCTATCTGGCGACGGGGCTGAAGAGCGTGGGCGACTGCCGCGTCGGCGACACCATCACGCATGCCCGCGCGGGCGCAGTCGAACCGCTGCCCGGCTACGGCGAGCAGAAGCCGATGGTGTTCGCGGGCCTGTATCCGACCGACGGCAACGAGTTCCACAACCTGCGCGAGTCGCTGGAGCGTCTACAGATGAACGACGCCGCGCTCGTGTACGAACCGGAGAGTTCGCCCGCACTCGGGCCCGGCTTCCGGTGCGGATTCCTGGGCCTGCTGCACATGGAGATCGTGCAGGAGCGGCTGGAGCGCGAATACGGCATGGACCTCGTCGTCACCGCGCCGAGCGTCGTCTACCGCGTGACGATGAACGACGACTCGATACGGGAGGTGTCCCGTCCCACGGATCTGCCGACAGGCGGCGAGTCGCAGCAGGTGGAGGAGCCGTGGCTGGACCTGTCCATCCTCACGCCGTCGCGTTTCGTGGGGCCGATGATGGAGCTGATCAACTCGCGCCGAGGCGAGTTCAAGCGCACGGAGTACCTGGACTCCGCCACCGGCGGCGCAGGAGGCGCGGACGCCTCGCCGTCGTCCGATCCGCGCGTGCTGCTCGAAGCGTCGGCGCCGATGGCCGAGGTGCTGGTGGACTTCTACGACCAGGTGAAGACGCGCAGCCGCGGCTATGCATCGCTGGACTACTCGTTCAACGGCTACCGGGCCGCGCCGCTCGTTCGGCTGGACATCCTCGTGAACCAGTCGCCGGTCGACGCGCTGTCGCTCATCACGCACCGCGACCGCGCCTACCACCAGGGGCGGATGCTGGTCGAGCGTCTGCGGAAGCTCATCCCGCGGCAGCTGTTCGACGTGCCGATCCAGGCGGCCATCGGGAGCAAGGTCATCGCCAGGGAGACGGTCACGGCGATGCGGAAGAACGTGCTGGCGAAGTGCTACGGCGGGGACGTGACGCGCAAGCGGAAGCTGCTGGAGAAGCAGGCCGAGGGCAAGAAGCGCATGAAGCGCATCGGGCGGGTCGAAGTGCCGCAGGAGGCGTTCCTCGCGGTCATCAAGATGGACCGCTAGAAGTCCCGTTACAGCCGCGCCGCCAGTTCCTTTAGCCACGCCCGCATCGCGTCGGCGTAGTCGGGGCGGCGCAGGGCGATCTCCACGGCGGTCTGCATCAGGCCGAGCGGCGTGCCGGCGTCGAAGCGTTCTCCCTCGAAGCGGTAGGCGTGAACGGGTTCGCGCTGTGCGAGGAGGGCGATGGCGTCGGTGAGCTGCAGTTCGCCTATCGCACCGGTGGTTATCTCTTCGAGGCAGTCGAAGATTGCAGGAGAGAAGACGTAGGGGCCGACGATGGCGAGGTTCGATGGGGCCTCGTCGCGTGGGGGTTTCTCGACGCTTCGCGTGAGCCGCGTCTCGCGGTCGGAGAGCGGGTCGCCCTCCACGACGCCGTAACGCGAGACGTCGTCCCACGGCACCTCGACGACGCCGATGGCGTTGCCGCGCCGTTCGTAGGCGTCGAGCATCTGGCGGGTCACGGAGGGTTCGCCGAGGAGTATCTCGTCCGGCAAGTAGACGATGAACGGCTCGTTGCCGACCGCCTCTTTCGCCATGAGGACGGCGTGGCCGAGGCCGAGCGGCTCCGGCTGGCGCACGGCGATGACGCGGGTCATGCGCCCGACGCGCTCGACGGGCTCGAGTTTGGCGTTTCCGCGCTCGCGGAGCGTGCGTTCGAGTTCGGGAGCGACGTCGAAGTAGTCCTCCATCGCGGTCTTGCCGCGCGAGGTGACGAGGACGACGCGCTCGATGCCGGCTTCGGCGGCCTGCTCGACGGCGTACTGCAGGACGGGACGGTCGACGAGGGGCAGCATCTCCTTTGGGACAGACTTGGAGATGGGGAGGAAGCGGGTGCCGACTCCGGCGGCGGTGATGACGGCGGTGCGGACTGGCATGACGGAGAAAGGATAGCAGCCGGTCGAGGAGTTGGGGGAGAGCCGCCGCGTTGACCTGCCGCGCCTCGGCGCATAGCATGACTGTGGCCGTGCTAGACGGGGAGCTAGCGGTGCCCTGCACCCGAAATCCGCTTCAGCGGGGTTGAACTCCTCTCTAGAGGGCCGGTCTCGCCGTCTCTGGCTGGGAAACGGACGTTGAGAGCCAGACCCTGCGCGACGGAGCCCTGTGAACCGCGTCAGGTCCGGAAGGAAGCAGCGCTAAGCGGAGTGCTCCGAGTGCCGCAGACCAGTCTGGTTCGAGTCCGGGTCCATGGCCAAGCGCGCGGGCTCCCGGTTCGACGAGAGGTGCACGGCCTCTCCTCTGCAAACCCGGCGCGCCGGAGGCATCGATCGTCTCCGGCGCGTGCGTTTCCGAGGCCAGCCATGGCGTACGGCGCTCCCAGAAAGAGCCTGGGGCAGCATTTCCTGACCGACCGCAACATCCTCGGTGCTATAGCAGACGCGGCGGAGGTCGGCTCCGGCGATACGGTCATCGAGGTCGGGCCGGGGCGCGGCGCGCTCACGGCGGTGCTGGCGGAGCGGGCAGAGCGCGTCATCGCGGTCGAACTGGACAACGCACTGGCGCGCTCACTGGCGTCTGCCATGCCGTCCAACGTGGAAGTCGTGGAGGCGGACGCCCGCACGGCCGACCCTGCCGCGCTGCTCGGCGGCTGCGCGCCGTACAAGATGCTCGGCAACCTGCCGTACTACGCCGCGATGCCCATCCTCAGGCGTTTCCTGGAGTCGGATTGCCGTCCGGAGCGCGCGGCGGTGCTGGTGCAGCGTGAGGTCGCAGAGCAGATGTGCGCCCAGCCGGGAGCGATGTCGCTGGTGTCGCTGGCGGTGCAGCTGTTCGGGACGCCGCGCATCGCCCGCATCGTACGTCCAGGGTCGTTCACGCCGCCCCCGAAGGTGACGTCGGCAGTGGTTGGCATCGTGCTGCACGACGGACCGGCGGAGGGTGTGGACGACGCGGAGCGGTTCTTCGTGCTGGCGCGTGCGGGGTTCAGCGCGCCACGGAAGCAGTTGCGGAATGCGCTGTCGGGCGGGTTGGGCGTTCCGCCGGATGAGGCTGAGCGGTTGCTTGCGGGTGCAGGGATCGAGGCGTCGCGCAGGGCGCAGACGCTGTCGATGGCAGAGTGGGCGTCGTTGTACCGCACGTGGCGGAGCGCGGCATGAGCGTCGTGGTGAGCAGCGGCGAGGGCGGGCTGCGGATGGAGCCGCCGTGCGAGCACTGCGGGGCGTCGCGCGTTCGGGAGGTGCCGTACTCGGAGCGCGGCCAACCCCTGCTGCCGAACGAGCTCGACGAGCTGGCGTGGACGGACTACCTGTGCGATTGCGGCGTCGTGCGGTTGCGCATCGGCAAACGCCCGGAGTAGAGGCGTCCGTGGCGGACGAGTACACTTTGCCTCAAGAGCAACAGACCCATGAGCAAGCGAGGAGGCAGCCATGAGTGAGTTGGTGCTGGGAACAGACGAAGGTGTGTTCGCGTTCCACCTGGACAGCGGCAAGTTCCACGCGGAGGACGGTCCGGGAGCACGGCCACTGCTCGCGGGCGCCGGCGACACGGTGTATGCCGTCACGGACGACGCGGCGGTCTGGCGCCGGAGCGGGCACAACCACTGGGAGCTGATGAACCCTCGCGCGGTCGAGGACCTGCCCTGGACGCTGGGGGCCGATGCCCGGGTGCCGGGGCTCGTATGGCTGGGCGTATCGCCCGCGATGGTGTACCGGAGCGCGGACGGCGGAGCGACCTGGGTCGGCTGCGATTCGTTCAACGACATCCCCGGCCGCGAGACGTGGACGTTCCCCCCGCCGCCGCACATCCCGCACGTGCGCTCGATCTTCCCCGACCCCGCAAAGGCGGGCGGCGTCTACGTCGGCGTCGAGGAGGGCGGCGTGTTCCGCAGCGTCGACGACGGCGTGACGTGGGAGAGCCTGAACGAGGGGCTCTTCTTCGACGTCCACGAGGTGGTGGCAGACCCCGATGCGCAGCACATGTACGCGACCACGGGGTGCGGGTTCCACCGCAGCGAGGACGGCGGTCAGACCTGGACACTGGTGCAGGAGGGCCTTGAGCGACCGTACACGATGCCCCTAGTTGCAGCACCGGAAGACCCAAGGCTGCTGTACACGGCCGCCGCCGCTACACCTCCACCGGGATGGCGCGCGAACGGCACGGCAAACGCCGCGCTCTACCGCAGCGAGGACGGTGGGGTCCACTGGCTCCGGCTCGCGAACGGCCTGCCCGATTCCTTCGAAGCGATGGTCAGGACGATGGTCGCGGGTCCCGACGGCGCGCTGGTCGCGGCCGCGGCGAACGACCTCTACGTGAGCGAGGACCACGGGGAGCACTGGAGCCTCGCGAAGTCCGGGATGCCCACGGTGCGGTCGATGGTGCTGGTGTAGACCTCACAGCGCCACAGGCAAGCGCTCCGGATAGACGGAGATATGAGAAGGGGCGGCTCCTGGAGCCGCCCCTTTCAAGTATCCGGCCAAGATGGCTGGGACTAGCGGTTGTGCTGGAGGCCGAGCACTGCGCCCTGTTCCTCGTCGGCGCGGTAGCCCCACTTGAAGTCGGGGTTCGTGTAGGCCTCGTGTGGCATGAGGCTCTCCAGTCCGCGTTTGTCGAGTTCCTCCTCGAACTTCTCGCGGATCCAGGGTTCCTCGTACGGGTACTCGATCTGGTCGCGCCTGCGGTCTTCCACCTTCTCGCTGTGGCCGCTGAACTGGGGCAGCGGCGCGAGCGCGAGGTAGCGGGCGGGCTCGACGCTGACGTTGAAGTGCTGGTGGAACCAGCGGTCGGGCGGGGTGAACATGCTGCCCTCGTGCCAAGGAGCGATGATCTTCTCGCCGCCCTCCGGCCAGAGAATGGAGTAGCCCTCGCCCGCAGGGATGACGATGACCCGTCCAGGGCCGTGCCGGTGTCCCTTCTTGTAGGTGCCGGGGGGGAAGACGGACATGTGTCCACCCATCTGGGAGTTGGGGAAGGAGACGTCCACGACGTGCCCGCCGCCGCCGCGCTGGCGGTGCGGAACGAGGTCGTTCCACGCGGCCATGTCGGTGAAGTAGTTGCCGTACCAGGTGGCGCCGCGTCCCATGTCTGGCGCGCGCTTGGCGACCGCGTACAGCTCCTCCTCGCGGGGCTGCAGCAGTTCGGGGTGCGGGTAGGAGTTGTTGAAGTAGAAGTCCGGGTCCGGTTCGAGCGACATGGCGACGGGGAGGTAGTTGTTGTGCACCATGCGCAGCGGCTGATCGCCGCGGGCGTTGGCGAACTGGCGGTGCGCCCCGCGCGGGATGAGGAAGAGGCTGCGCGGGCCGAACTCGAAGCTGTGCTTGGGCACACCGTCCGTCCAGACGGTGGCGATGCCTTGCCCCGCGAGGGTGTAGACGACCTCGTCGAGGGCGAACTTGAACGGGGGAGCGCTCGCACCGGGCGGGAGCTCGGTGATGCGAGCTTCGGCGACGCCCTCCATGCCGGATACCTGGATGAAGGCGCCGTTGCACTCGCGCTCGTGCCACGGGGCGACCTCCACAGTGCGCAGGTCTTCGATGAAGTAGCCGCGATGGATGGGGAGACCCTGCGCCTCCATCCACCTGTCGTAAGCGAACCTGCCGTCGCCGCCTCCGCGCGCGATGGCGTCCTTCGGTGTGCCGTTCTGGGTCATTGCGCCTTCCTCCGCTTGGTGGTTAGTGGTTGCTGTACGGATGGTACCTGATTTCCGAGAGTCGTGTGCGAGAGCGGGGGAAGGGTGTGGCCAACTGGCGTGGACGCGAGCGGGTTGGCGTAGAATCGGGGCGGCGTTATGCCTCCGGAGGAGTGCGATGGCGGACGTTTTCGGCTACGAGGGGTTCCAGTACGAGTATGTGCCAGGGTGGCCCACCATCCCGGATGGATACACGCTGGTCGAATGTCCGGGCGTTGCCGTGGACTCGCAGGACAACGTGTACCTGCTGACGCGGGGCGAGCATCCACTGATGCAGTTCGACAGGGACGGCAACTTCATCAAGTCGTTCGGCGAGGGCTACTTCAGCAATCGCACGCACGGGTTGTATATCGCGCACGACGACACGCTGCTCGTCGCCGACGACGGCATCCACACCGTGCAGCAGTTCAACGCGGCGGGCGAGCAGCTGTTCGAGCTGGGGAACCGCAACAACCCGTCACCGAAGTGGGGCGGCGAACCGTTCAACCGCCCGACATCCGCGGCGATCCGTCCGTCGAACGGCGACTGGTACGTGTCGGACGGCTACGGGAACGCCCGGATACACGTCTACAGCAGCGCCGGCGACTACAAGTTCTCGTGGGGCAGCCCCGGCATCGACGCCGGCGAGTTCATGCGCCCGCATAACGTTGCTATCGACAGCGAGGACAGGGTCTACGTGGTGGACCGGGAGGCGCACCGCATCCAGGTGTTCGACGCGGAGGGGCGTTTCATCACGATGTGGAACAACATCCACCGTCCCGACGCGATGGTGCTCTGGCAGGACCACATCTACGTGGGCGAGTTGAACGGGATAGGCGGGTTCGACTCGCCGAACATGGGGCACCGGGTGGAAGTGTTCGATCTGACCGGCAAGCTGGTCAGCCGGTTCGGGGCCGCGGTCGAAGGCGAGGGGCCGGGCGAGTTCGTCGCTCCGCACGGGATCGCGGTGGACTCGGAGGGCAGCCTGTACGTTGCGGAAGTCTCGTACACGATCATGGGCCGCCAGTTGGACCCGCCGCGCGAGATGCGGAGCATCTCCAAGTACAAGCGCCGCTGGTAGCGTCCGTGCTCCGTCTGCTTGCTCCCGCGAAGGTCAACCTGACGTTCGAGGTGCTCGGACGCCGTGACGACGGCTACCACGAAGTGCGGACGATCCTGCAGGCGCTGAGCCTCGCGGACGAGTTGACGTTTGAGGCGTCCGACGACCTCAGCCTGACGGTCGAACCGGAGGGCGCCGCGCCGGTAGAGGAGAACCTCGTGCTGTCGGCGGCGCGCCTGCTGCAGCGCGAGGCAGGAGTTCCGGCGGGCGCGGGAATCCACCTGACGAAGCGCATACCGATGGCGGGCGGGCTCGGCGGAGGCAGCAGCGACGCCGCAACCGCGCTCCTCGGCCTGCAGCGCCTGTGGGGGCTCGGCCTCGACGCCGGTGCGTTGCGCGAACTCGCGGCGCAGTTGGGCAGCGACGTGCCGTTCTTCATCTCCGGAGGTACGTCGCTGGGCGAAGGGAGAGGTGAGCGGTTGACGCCGTTGCCTGCCCCGCAAGGCGAGGCGGTCGTTGCCGTGCCGGATGCGTCGCGGCCCCGGGACAAGACAGGACAGATGTACGGGCTGCTGAAACCGGAGCATTACACGGACGGGAGCGCCACGGCGGAAGCCGGACACCGCTTGCGTAGCGGCGAGTCATTCGGCGAGGGAGTCGCCAATGCGTTCGATGCGGTCGCTGCGCAGGCGTACCCGTCCTACGCGGCGCTGCGTGAGGCGTTCGAGGCCGTGGGGCTGCGACCGGCGCTGTGCGGCGCGGGGCCGTCCATGTTCGCACTCGCGGACGAGGGGAAAGCCTCCGGCCTGGCGGAACGTCTTGCGGTTCGAGCGGGTTGCCTTGCGCTGCCTGTGCGGTTCAGAGGGGCGTGGGGACTGGAAGGAGTAGCGGCGCACCAGTAGGGCTCAGAGGAGCAGCCTCGTCCCAGCGATGAGCAGCCCGGCTCCGATGACGCCGAGCACGAGCCGTCCGCCCACCCTGGGAGCCAGACGTACGCCGATCTGCGCGCCGACGGTCGCGCCCAGACCGGCGATGCCCGCCCGCAGCCAGAGACTCGCCTCGTCACTGCTGTACGCGAGGTGGATCGCCAGCGCGGCAGCCGCAGCGGCAGTCAGTTCGAGCTGGGAGGTCGCAACGGCGACGGCCTTCGGGATGCGGATGAGGAGCATCATGACGGGTACGTTGATGATGCCGCCGCCGATGCCGAAGAAACCCGCGAAGAAGCCTGCGAAGGGTGCGATGGCCGCGATGAGCGGCTCGTTGACGCGATACCCGTAGACGCGGCCGGTCTTCTCGACGATAGTGCGCGACCGCCCTTGCGTGGAGGGCTCCTGCGGCCGCGACTCGAGCGCGCTACGGCCGATGAGGTAGACCGCTCCCAGCAGGAGCGCCACCCCGAAGACGATCTCGAACGCGCCGCGGTCGGTCACGCGGTTGATGAGCGCTCCCGTTGCGGCGGCGGGGACCGCCAGGGCGATAAGGATAAGGGCGGTGCGGAAGTCCTGCAGGCGCCAGAGGCGGTAGCCGACGCTCGCGGATGTGGCGTTGAAGAATACGGCTGTCAGGGAGATGGCGGTTACGGAGGCAGGGTCGGCGTCGGGGAAGATGAACAGGAGCACCGGAACGAGGAGGAACCCTCCACCCACGCCCGCGAGCGCTCCCACCGCGCCGACGGACAGCCCCAGCAGCGCGAGGACGGCGGCCTGGGCGACGGTCAGCTCCGGGAGCATGGGATGCTCGTCCTACCGCGTTTCGGAGTCGGGGCTCCGGGGGGCGAGCGCGAGGCCGAGCTGGTCCAATTGGGGCTGGTCGACGGGCGACGGTGCGCCGAAGAGGGGGTCGACACCGATCTGGGTCTTGGGGAAGGCGATGGTGTCGCGGATGGACTCGGCACCGTCGGAGAGCAGCATGATGAGCCGGTCTATGCCGCCCGCGAAGCCGCCGTGCGGGGGCGCGCCGTACTCGAACGCCTCGAGCAGGTGCCCGAACTGCGCCTCCACGTTCTCCGGCGAATGGCCGAGCGTGCGGAAGACAGCCTCCTGCTTCTCGCGTTCGTGGATGCGGATGCTGCCCCCGGCGAGTTCGTAGCCGTTCGCGGCGAGGTCGTAGGCCTTGGCAACCATGTTCCCGGGGTCGGCGTCCAGCCGCTCCCAGTGCTCGTCGAAAGGCGCGGTGAAGGGATGATGCACGGAGTCCCAGCGCTGTTCGTTCTCGCTCCACTCGAACAGGGGGAAGTCGGAAATGACGCAGAGGGCGATGGTGTCGGGGTCGGTGAGGCCGAGCCGCTCGCCCATGTGGAGGCGCAGCTGGCCGAGGGTGGAGGAGGACTGCGGTTCTTCGCCTGCCACGATGAGGATGAAGTCCCCGGGCGTTGCGCCGCAGGCGGCTGCCATCGCCTTGATCTCGTCGAGGCCCAGTGCACGGGCGGGCGTACGGACGTGGTCGAGCGTGAGCGCGTCGAGCGAGCCCGCGGACTCGTCGAGGGCGATGGTGACGAGGCCTCGCGCGCCGTAGCGTTTGGCGAGTTCGACCAGTTCGTCAGCCTGGCGTCGAGGGATCGAGGCGAGGCCGGGAGCGGCGAAGCCCTTGACCACGCCCCCGCTCGCGACGACGCCGGAGAAGACCTTGAACTCGCTGCCGGCGACGATGGAGGAGAAGTCGGCTAACTCCAGTCCGAAGCGGATGTCGGGCTTGTCGCTGCCGAAGCGGGCCATGGATTCTTCGTAGGTGAAATGCGGGACGGGCAGGGGAACGCGCTTGTCCGGGCGGATGGCCTGGATGAGGGCGGTGTAGAGGTCGGACATGAGGGCGATGATGTCGTTGTGGTCGACGAACGCCATCTCGAGGTCGAGCTGGGTGAACTCGGGCAGGCGGTCGGCGCGGGGGTCTTCGTCGCGGAAGCAGCGGGCGATCTGGAAGTAGCGGTCGGTGCCCGCGACCATCAGGAGTTGCTTCAGTTGCTGAGGAGACTGGGGCAGGGCGTAGAAACTGCCCTGGTGGATGCGGCTGGGGACGAGGAAGTCGCGCGCTCCCTCCGGCGTGCTCTTGATGAGGATGGGCGTCTCGATCTCCACGAAGCCGCGCTCGTCGAGGTAGTCGCGTATGAACTTGACGGCGCGGTGGCGCATGCGGAGGTTCTCGCGCATGAAGGGGCGCCGCAGGTCCAGGTAGCGGTAGCGCATGCGTAGCAGTTCGTCGACGGGGGCGTCCTGGCTCACGTCGAACGGCGGCGTCTTCGCAGCGTTGAGGACGACGGCGTCGCTCGCCAGCACTTCGACGTCGCCGGTGTCGAGGTTGGGGTTGGCGGTCCCCTCGGGGCGCGGTCGCACCGTGCCCGTTATCTGCACGACCCATTCCGCACGGAACCGCTCCGCGACGTTGAACGCTTCCGGCGCTTCCTCCGGGTGGAAGACCACCTGCACGAGGCCGGTGCTGTCGCGCAGGTCGATGAAGACGAGGCCGCCGTGGTCGCGGCGCCGGTGCACCCATCCGGCCAGAGAGATAGTTTGTCCTGCGTGTTCGAGGCGTAGGCTGCCGCAGCCGATGGATTTCAGCAAAGCACTCACGGGTCCCAGTCGGTTGATGGGGCGGCCCAGCGGAGCGTTGCTCCCGCTGCAGTGGCGGCCGCCGTCCGATTACCTTATCGCAAGCGTGCGGGGCGGCGCTATCGGCGCGGGTGAGTGGAGCGTGTATGCACCCCTGCGATAGACAAGGTGTACACTCCGCTCAGATGTATGCAGGAGGTTTGTGATGGCAGAGATCGTTCTCGGTATGGCCTCCTCCCATGCTCCGCAGTTGGAGATGCCGCCAGATAACTGGCGGACCTACGGAGACCGCGGACGCACGCAGGCGGTGCACTGGTTCGCGGGCAACACGTATTCATTCGGTGAGCTCGCGGAACTGCGCGCCGGGGAGCACTTCGAGAAGGAGTGCACGGACGAGAAGTTCCAAGCGCGCTGGGACGCGTGCCAGAGCGCCATCGGCCACCTCGAGAAGACGCTTGCAGCCGTGAAGCCCGACGTCTGCATCATCCTGGGCGACGACCAGAAGGAGTCGTTCGACGACGAGAACATGCCCGCGCTCTCCGTCTACTACGGGGACACGGTCGACGACATCCCCAACCTGAGCGGCGCGCGCGGCACCCTCAGCGACCCGGAAGTCGCACGGCGACCAGCAGGCCAGCTGACCCACCCCGCCGACGCCGCGCTCGGTGAGTACCTCATCGAGTCGTTCATCGAGAACGAGTTCGACGTGGCGCGCTCCAGCAAGCTCCCGCCGGGGCGCGACGGCGACGGCTCCATCGGCCACGCCTTCTACTACGTCTACCGGCGGTTGATGAACAACGTCGTCACCCCCACCGTGCCGATACTGGTCAACACCTACTACCCGCCGAACACTCCGACGGCGTCCCGCTGCTACCGGTTCGGGCAGACGATCCGGAAGGCGATCGAGGACTGGGACTCCGACAAGCGGGTTGCGGTCTTCGCCTCGGGCGGCCTGAGCCACACGGTCATCGAGGAGGAGTTGGACCACCGTATCATCGACGGTCTGAAGCACGACGACGTCGAGAAGCTCACCGACTACCCGGACGTGCGCTTCCGCGCCGGCACCTCCGAGATCAAGAACTGGATCGCGCTCGCGGGCGCGATGTCCGGCACCGGCCTCGCCCTGAACATGGTGGACTACGTTCCCTGCTACCGCACGGAAGCGGGCAACGGTTGCGCCATGGGCTTCGCCGAGTGGGTCTAGGAGGAGACATGCCCGTCAAGGACAAGGTCGTCATCATCACCGGCGGCTCGATGGGGATAGGCCGGTACAACGCGCGCGTTTTCGCCGAGGCAGGCGCGCGCCTCGCCATCGCGGACATCGCGCCGATGGAAACGGTCGCCGCGGAGGTGGCAGAGCGGGGCGCGGCAGTCTTCCCCGTCCAGGTGGACATCCGCGACGAGGAGCAGGTGCGCCGGATGCTGGAGCGGGTGCACGAGCACTACGGGCGTATCGACGTGCTCATCAACGACGCGGCTATCGTCACCCACTTCCAGGCGGGTTCGCCGCGCTGGCCCCGCATCGCGGACATGGAGTCGTCGTTCTTCGAGAACGTCATCCGCACGAACCTCATCGGCACGTTCCACTGCACCAAGCACGCCATCCCTTACATGCGGGAGCAGGGCGGCGGCCACATCATCAACTTCGGGCAGGGCAACGTGCGGAACGACCGCATGCCGGACTCCATCGGAGCGGCCGTCTACCGCACATCGAAGGTGGCGATACGGGCGTTCACCGCGGACGTTGCCATGGAAGAGCGCGAGAACAACGTCTGCATCGT
Organism: Dehalococcoidia bacterium; assembly: GCA_965220655.1. Taxonomy (GTDB): domain Bacteria; phylum Chloroflexota; class Dehalococcoidia; order Lucifugimonadales; family Australimonadaceae; genus Bin16. The sequence goes on from CBDCQO010000012.1 coordinate 440,361, forward strand.
GAGCATGGGGCCGGGCGGCGCACCGCCCGGCAGCGGCCTGCGCGCCATCGCCACCGACGAGACGCCGGTCGAGAACCGCGCGAAGATGCACTGGGTCGGCGACATCGTCCAGGATCGCTACCTCCTCGCCTGCGACACGCCGATGGAACTCACCGGCAAGCAGATCACGGTAGAGGACGGCAGGATCGTCCCGCTGAACGACTAGCCCTGCCGGGTGGTGGAGTCACCATGCGCCCTTGCGCTCCGGAGGCAAGGGACTAACATTGCGTGCATCCGGCCTGCGAGGACCGGCGCTTTACAGACACGTTACGCAGGAGGTGTCTGATGGCAGCAGTGATCGATGCCGATACGCACGTGATCGAGTCGGAGCGCGTCTGGGACTTCTTCGACGAGGAGTTGGCGCACCGGAAGCCGCAGCTGGTCCCCGGGGCCGATCCGAACAACGGGGCAGTCCGCAACTTCTGGATCATCGACAGCCATTTCGTGCCGCACCCGCCGGGCAAGGGCGGGCAAGCGCTGGCGACGCCGCCCATCGAGGACGAGATACGCAACTCGACGGCGTGGCACAAGCGCGCGATGACCGACATCGATGCCCGGCTGGACGACGCGACGAACATGGGCGTCGACGTGCAGATCGTCTACCCCACGCTGTTCATCGGTTTCCTGACCCACGACGTGGAGCTGGAGGTGGCGCTGGCGCGGTGTTACAACCGGTTCATGGCCGACGCCTGCTCCCGCTCCGGCGGACGCATGCGATGGATCGTGGTTCCGCCATTGCGCGACCTCGACAAAAGCATCGAGGAGATGCACTTCGGCAAAGAGAACGGGGCGTGCGGGGTGCTCTTCAAGGGCGTCGAGAAGGACCGCTCGCTGGCGGAGCCGTACTTCTTCCCGATCTACGAGGAAGCCCAGCGATTGGACCTGCCCATCTGCATCCACACCGGCCCCGGCTCTCCGGTGCTGACGGAGTTCTTCGACAGCCGCCTCAGTTTCGTGTTCCCGGATGTGCGGCTGCTGCCCGTCATGGCCTTCTACGACCTGGCCTGCAGCAAGATACCGGAGCGTTTCCCGGACCTGCGGTGGGGGTTCATCGAGGCGAATTCCTCCTGGATCCCGTACCTCGTCCACTTCCTGCACCGGCGGCTCAGGGTCCCGAGTTCGGAATTCGGGCCGTCGTACTTCCAGGAGAACCGGCTCTTCGTCGCGTGTGAGGCGGACGAGGACCTGCCCTACATCCTGCAGTACCTGGGCGAAGAGAACATGATTACCGGCTCCGACTACGGCCACGGCGACCAGTCCGCCGAACCGGAACTGGTGCACCTGCTGCGCGGCAGGGAGGACATCTCGCCGCAGACGCTGGAGAAGGTGCTGTCGCACAATCCCGCCCGCTTCTACGGGTTCTAACGGACAGGACGGCAACAGGAAGGAGCACGTGGGAGGGAGCGAGCGATGCTTACCCAGGAACAGAACGAGCGCCTGACCCGGGTCGGCCCCGGCACACCCATGGGCGATCTGCTCCGGCGGTACTGGTACCCGGTGGCCACCGACCAGCAGCTCGGCGAGAACCCGGTGAAGAGCGTTCGCCTGCTCGGTGAGAACCTTACCCTGTTCAGGGACCGCCAGGGTCGGCTGGGGCTCGTTCAACAGCGATGCGCCCACCGGAGCGTCGACCTGAAGCACGGCATCCCGACCGCAGACGGACTGCGGTGCCCGTATCACGGCTGGATGTACGACGCGAACGGCCAGTGCCTCGAACAGCCCGCCGAGGACCCGGCGCACAACTTCGCCGCGCGCGTACAGATAGCCGCGTACTACGTCCAGGAGCTCGGGGGCCTCATCTGGGCGTACATCGGGCCGCAGCCCGCCCCGCTGCTTCCACGGTGGGATATCTTCGTTGCCGACAACGTGTTCCGGCAGGTGGGTACTACGAGCGTCCCGTGCAACTGGCTCCAGTGCCAGGAGAACGCCGTGGACACGGTGCACGTCGAGTGGATGCACGGGGCGTTCGGACAGTACGCGCTGGAGCGCAAGGGCATCACCGACGAGGCCGCCTTCAACCAGACGCGGAACTTCCTCCGCCACCACGTCAAGATCGGGTTCGAGCGGAACGCGTTCGGTATCCAGAAGTACCGCCTGCGCGACGGCGAGGACGAGGCAACGGCGGCTTCCTGGCTGGAAGGGCACCCGCTGGTGTTCCCGAACTACGTGCTCATCGGCGGCCCCGGACGCGAGGAGCTGCAGATGCGCGTGCCGATAGACGATACGACCACCTGGCACCTTGCGTACCAGATCTACCACCCGGCGGACGGCGTCTCCCTGCCCCCGCAAGGCGAGATAGAGACGTTCGACGTTCCCATGGAGGACTACCCGGAGTACGTGCTGGGACAGGACGTGCTGGCCTGGCCAGCGCAGGGGCCCATCACCGACCGCACCGTCGAGAAACTCGCAGAGACAGACCGCGGCCTCATCATGTTCCGGAAGATGCTGGAGGAGCAGATACAGGTCGTCGAGGACGGCGGCGACCCCATCAACACCTTCAGGGACCCCGCCGCCAACGTGTGCATAGAGCTGCCGATGGAGCACTACCCGGCGCTGAACGCCTACCGGGTGGGGACGGCGCGCTTCGGGAGGGGCCCCAACAACCCCGTCGAACGGTACATGGACCTCCTGATGGGGGCAGGCGCACGCTGAGTCTCGATATGACGGAGTCCGGAGCACGTGCGCCATCGTCTCTGTGGGTCGACCTGCTGGGCGCCACGGTGCGTATCGTCGCCGGCGCCCGGTACAAGACGCGGGTGATCGAGGCCGGTTCGGGCGACCCCCTGATCCTCATCCACGGGGTGGGCAGCAGCGCTGAGTTGTTCGCCCGCAACGTCGTGCGGCTGGCCAACGACTTCCACGTCTACGCGATCGATGCCCTCTACCACGGCTACTCATCGCTGGAGCCCTACGACTCCGAGCACCGGGTCGAGCGGCAGGCGGAGGCCGTGCTCGACTTCATGGACGCGCTCGGCATCGCCTGGGCGCACATCGAGGGGGAGTCGATGGGCGCGGGCATGGCGTTCCACATCGGCCTCCATCACCCCGAGCGATGCGGCAAACTCGTGCTGAACTCAGGCTCGTACTACGTCAACTTCAAGCGCGAGTTCCCCGATACGCCAGAGGGCAACCTGCTCGTACCGCTCTGCCGGGACTCGGTGACGAATTTCAGCCGGGAGACCGTACGACGGCGGATGGAGTATCTCGTGGCGAGCCCCGACCATCTCACCGAGGAGCTGGTGGACGTGCAGTACCGGATGTACGCGGCGCCGGAGATACGCGAATCGATGGCGAGGGTGTACGGCATCTCCGCGCCGAGGCCCCGGCTGATGCACTACGAGGAGGAGGTCGTCGCCACGCTCAAACCTCCCGTGCTGGTGCTCTGGACCGACCGGAACCGCGGCGCAGGGCCGGAGGTGGGCGAGTACCTCGCGAGCGTGATCCCCGGAGCGCGGTTCCGGCTTATCGAGAATGCGGCCCACTGGCCGCAGTGGGAGCAGCCCGAACAGCACGACGAGGTCGTCGCGGCTTTCCTGAAGTCGTCAGCCTGAGCCCGCAAGGGCGGACTCCGCTCGTAGCGCGAGGGAACGGGCGCCGGTAGACTCCATGTTGCCAGCAGTCCATGAGCCAGGGGTGTAGCCATGACCACTTCACCGGCGCCAGCGTTCACTATCATCGGGAGGCCGATCCCCCGTATAGAAGGAGTCGACAAGGTCAATGGCTCGGCAGCGTATACCGCCGACGTCACTCCGCCGGGAACGGTCTGGGCGAAGAACGTCCGCAGCCCCTACCCCCACGCTCGCATACTGTCCATAGACGCTTCGCAGGCGCTCGCCATGCCGGGGGTGCTCGCGGTCGTCACCGCGGCCGACATCGCGAACGATCGCACGGGCCGGAACATCAAGGACGTGCCGCTGCTGTGCGACGACAAGGTCAGGTTCATCGGAGACAAAGTGGCAGCGGTTGCCGCGGAGAACCGGGAGACCGCAGCGGCGGCGGCCCAACTCGTTGAGGTCGAATACGAGGAGCTGCCCGCGGTCTTCGACGCGGAGGAGGCGATGCAGCAGGGAGCGCCCGTGCTCCACGAGGACACCGGGAGCTATCTCGGGTTCCCGGAGGTGCCATCAGACGTGCCGAACCTCTGCGGCTATTCCCTCACAGAGACCGGCGACGTCGAGCAGGGGTTCGAAGACGCCGACGTCATCGTTGAGCGCCGGTATGTCACCCAACTGTCGCACCAGGCGTACCTGGAGCCGACCGCCTGGGTGGTGGATGAGCAGCCTGAACGCGTGGAGGTGTGGGCGTCCAACAAGGTGCCCTACACCACGAGGACAGAACTCGGCAGACTGCTCCAGCGTCCGGAGGAAGACATCCGCTTGAACACGGTGGTCATCGGGGCAGACTTCGGCAGCAAGAGCGCAACGGGCGACGCTCCTGTTGCCTATCACCTGTCACGCATGTTCGGCAGGCCCGTCAAGTTCATCAACAGCGCCATCGAAGACCTGACGACCGTGTCGCCGAAGCACGCGTTCATCGTCGAGCTCCGCACGGGGCTGAAGCGCGACGGCAGGATCGTCGCGCACGACGCACGCGTCGTCATGAACCGGGGCGCGTACACCGGTCAGAACTCGTCTGCGAACGGCCTCCTCGGCGGCGCGGGGCGTGTCGGCAACTTCTACGACATCCCGAACGTGCGCATAGAGGCGTTCGCCGTCTACACCAACCGCGTGCCGTGCGGGTACATGCGCGCGCCCGGCTCGCCGCAAGCGCTCTTCGCCATCGAGGCGCACATGGACGTGATAGCCGCGGAACTGGGCATCGACCCCATCGAGCTCAGGAAGCGCAACGTCCCCGCGACAACCCCGACCGGTACCCCGCACCTTGCTGGACGCGTTCTCGATGAGGCAGGTCGGGCCTTCGGCTGGAGCGATCGCCGGAGCGCCGGTCCCCGCGACCGGGGACGCAACAAACTGGTGGGTCAAGGGGTCGGCATGGCGGACCGCGGCCACGGCGCGGGCCGGGCCTCGTCGTCGATCAGGGTGAACCCGGACGGCTCCATCACGGCAACGACCTCGCTGCCGGAGAACGGGACGGGAGGACTGACGGTCGTTGCCGCCATCGTCGCCGAGAGCTTCGGCGTGCCGCTCGACCGCGTGCGCATCGTCCACTCGGACACCGACGAGTTCCCCATAGACGTCGAGGCGGGCGGGAGCAAGACCACCAACAGCTCCGGCACCGCGGCGCTGACAGCGTGCGACCAGGTGAAGGAGCAGCTTGCGCCGCTCGCCGCGCGGGCGCTGGGCAGCGACCAGGTGGAATGGCGTGCGGCGCAGTGGACCGACGATGGGGAGCTGTCTCCCGGAGGCTGGCAGTCAGCGGATGGGCGATCCATATCGCTGGAGAGCCTTGCCACCGAACTGATCCGCGAAGATGAGGCGCTCGCAACTGCCACGGTAACGCTGCAAGCTCCGCGTACGCCCGACCCGGGAGTCTGCGTGCAGATGGCAGAGGTGGAGGTCGACAGCGAGACCGGGCAGGTGACGCTCCAGCGCCTCGTCACCGCGCAGGACGTGGGGACGATCATCAACGAGTTGGGGCACCAGGGCCAGATCAACGGCGCGATCGTCCAGGGCGTCGGCTATGCGCTGATGGAGGAGCTGCTCGTCGAGGACGGGCGCGTAACGACTCCCAACTTCGCCGACTACAAGATACCCACGGTGCAGGACATCCCGGAACTCATCACGGTCAACGTGCCGGACTACGGCGACGCGCTTGGGCCGTTCCACGCGAAGTCCATCGGGGAGATACCCACCATCCCGACAGCCGGGGCTATCGCCAATGCGGTCGCCGACGCCATCGGCGCGCCGGTCGTCGAGTTGCCCCTGACCGCCGAACGAGTGCTCCGGGCGCTCTCAGCGAAGGGCGGGAGCTAAGGGAGCGCAGGGGTATCGTCCATCTGCCGGTCATGGCTCTCTCCGCACTTAGAGGGCATCCGTGCTAAAATATCAGGTGCGCGTCCGGGCGCAGTCCCCCAATGGAACATTCCGGCGGGGATACGAGCCAAGTGTGAAGATATCCACTGAGCAACGCGAACCCCGCGAAGCGGTTCTCACCGTAGAGCTGGACAACGCCGACATCGAGCCCTATCTCGACCAGGCGTACCGCCGGGCGGTTCGCCGTCTCTCCATCCCCGGGTTCCGCAAGGGCAAGGCGCCCCGCCGTATCGTCGAGCAGATGTTCGGGCGGGGCTATCTGCTTAACGAGGCATTGGACACGGTCATCCAGGAGTTCACCTCCAAGGCCGTGCTGGAGGAGGGGCTGGACATCGGCGGAGTCCCCTCCGTATCGCTCGATGAGTTCGACCCCCCGCAGTTCACGGCAACCGTTCCCCTGCAGCCGACCGTAGACCTCGGGAACATGGACAGTGTGCGCCATCCGAAGGAAGAGGCTTCCCTGGCGGACGAGACTGTCGACGCGACGCTGGAACAGATGCGGATGGAGTTGGCGGTCTGGGAGCCGGTCGAAGACACGGTGCAGATGGACGACCTCATCAACCTGACCATCGTCGGCTGGATCGAAGAGGATGGCGAGCGTCGCGAGATCGTGCGCTCGGAGGAGACGGACTACATCCCGCGACCCGGTTCCACGTTCCCCGTCCCGGGGCTCGACGAAGGGCTCGTGGGACTGCCGGTCGGTGAGCAGCGTACGTTCGACGTCGAGGCTCCGGAGGATGCGCCGAACACCGAGGTTGCGGGGAAGACGGCACACTTCGAGGCGACGATCCATTCCATCAAGCGCAGGAGTCTGCCCGAACTGGACGACGAGTTCGCCAAGAGCGTCGGCGACGACTACGAGTCGCTGGAGGCGCTGCGCGAGAAGATACGGGAGAACCTTCTGGAGCGCGAGAAGCGCCTGGCGGACATAAAGCACCAGGATGAGACGCTGGCCAAGGTGACCGAAGAGGCGTCCATCGCCATATCTCCGCTCATCATCGAGCACGAGGTCGAGCACTACGTACACGGCCGCGAGGACGACATCAAGGCTGGCCGCGTCGGTTTCGAGGAGTACCGGGAGTACCTGACGTGGCAGGGCATGTCCGACGAAGAGGTGCACGAGCAGGCGCGTCCGAAGGTCGAGGAGCGGCTGAAGCGCGCACACGTCATACGCGCGGTCGCCCAGCGAGAGAACATCGAGGCCACCGACGAGGACGTTTCCGAGGAGATCGAGAGGCTGCTCGAAGGCTCCGGGGAGATGATCGACGAACACCGGAAGCAGTTGGACGACCCGGACAGCCGCGAGTCCATCCGGCGTATGCTGGTCCAGAGGCGGACGTTGGAATATCTGAGCAACCTTGCGCTCAGGGATGCGCCCGCGGCAGCAAAGCCGAAGGCAAGAGCAGCCGCAAGCAAGAGCGGCAGCGCCAAACCCAGACAAACGAAGACCCCCGCCAGGCAGACGCGGGCCAGGAGACAGCAGGGAGGAGCGAACGATGCGTGATTGGCCAATCCACGGTCCGCTGAGCGCGGGCGCGATGCAGCAGCCGGAGAACATCATCCCGATGGTCATCGAGACCGGCGCCCGCGGCGAGCGCGCCTACGACATCTACTCGATGCTGCTGAAGGAGCGCATCGTCTATCTCGGAACCCCCATCAACGACCAGGTGTCCAACCTCATCGTTGCGCAGCTGCTCTACCTGGAGCGCGAGGACCCGGACAAGGACATCAACCTGTACGTCAACAGCCCCGGCGGGGTCATCACGTCCGGCCTGGCGATCTACGACACGATGCAGCTCATCAAGCCGGACGTCTCCACCATCTGCGTGGGGATGGCCGCGAGCATGGGGACGGTGCTGCTGTGCGCCGGAGCGAAGGGCAAGCGGTTCGCGCTGCCCAACTCGACGATCCACATGCACCAGGCGCTGGGCGGGGCCCAGGGTCAGGCCGCGGACATCGAGATCGCGGCGCGGGAGATCCTGCGGATGCAGGACAAGATACGGACGATACTCTCGACGCACACGGGCCAGCCCTACGAGAAGGTAGCCCGCGACAGCGACCGCGACTTCTACCTTCCCGCGGAGGAAGCGAAGGAGTACGGTCTGGTGGACGAGGTGCTGGGGGTGCCGCTGGGATCAACGAACGGCGCGATTCTCAACTAGGACGGTCAACCGATGCCGAGCAACTCCGGAACGTTACCGCCCCATGGCGAGCATGTGTGCAGCTTCTGCGGGAAGGCACAGAACGGAGTCAAACGTCTCATCGCCGGCCCCGGCCGGGTCTTCATCTGCGACGAGTGCGTCCGCCTGTGTCAGCAGATCATCACCGAGGAGAGCACGTCCGGCAGGGACGAGCAGGCGAACCTGCCGGGCAGCCCCTCACCGAAGGAGATGGCGCGCCGTCTGGACGAGTACGTCATCGGGCAGGACCGTGCCAAGCGGGTGCTCAGCGTCGCGGTGTACAACCACTACAAGCGCATCCGCTCCAACTCCACCGCCAACGATGTCGAGATAGAGAAGAGCAACATCCTGCTGGTGGGGCCGACAGGCTCGGGCAAGACACTGCTGGCGCAGACCCTGGCGCGCATCCTGGACGTGCCGTTCGCCATAGTCGACGCGACGTCGCTGACCGAGGCGGGCTACGTCGGGGAGGACGTGGAGAATATCCTGCTGCGGCTCATCCAGGCGGCAGACTACGACGTCGCCAAGGCGGAGCGCGGCATCATCTACATCGACGAGATCGACAAGATAGCGCGGAAGAGCGCGAATCCCTCCATCACACGGGACGTTTCGGGCGAGGGCGTCCAGCAGGCGCTGCTGAAACTCATCGAGGGCTCCACGGCCAACGTTCCCCCGCAAGGAGGCAGAAAGCACCCCCAGCAGGAGTTCCTGCAACTGAACACGGCGAACATCCTGTTCATCTGCGGCGGGGCATTCGACGGACTGGAGAAGGTCATCGCCCGCCGGGTGATGTCGAACCATCGCATCGGTTTCCACGCATCAGGAACGGGCACCGGCACCGACGACGAGATACGCGAGGCAGTGGAGTCGGAAGACCTGCTGGAGTACGGGTTCATCCCCGAACTGATCGGCAGGCTGCCGGTGGTGGTGGGCCTGCAGGGCCTGGACAGGGACTCCCTGGTGCGCGTGCTCACCGAGCCGAAGAACGCGGTGGTGAAGCAGTTCCAGCACCTGTTCGCGCTGGACGGTGTGGAACTGAGCTTCACGCAGGCGGCGTTGGAGGCCGCGGCGGAGCAGGCGCTGGGACGGCAGACCGGTGCACGAGGCCTGCGCTCCATCATCGAGGACGCGCTGCTGGACGTGATGTACGAGCTACCGTCGCTCGACTTCGCAGCGCGGTGCGTCATAGATGCAGACGGTGAGGGCGGCCTTGGCCGCCCTGTCCTGTACTCCAAGGCGGACCAGGTCATCACCATCCAGAGCATCGAGTCGCTCAAGACGGCCTAGCCCGAACTCCGGTTCTTCTCTCTTGTACTACGCGCGTGGCTTGCGGACGCGCCGGATCAGCTTGTTCAGCGTCGTATAGACGTGGACGAACGAGCCCGCGGGCGACTCGGTGAGCGTTGCTTCTGCGAGCGCCTGCCTGAACCCCTCAGGGGTGCCGTCGAACTCCGGGAACTCGGTATACGTGTGGCCCAGTTCCCGCGCCGTGTGCGCGTCGCTCACGGCGGTGACGGGAAGGCCGTGCTCGGCGGCGAATCGGCGGGCGTCCGCGTTGTCGCTCGCGCGCATGGTGCGGGCGTTGAATCCCTCCACGATGTCGATGTAGGGCAGCAGGTCGGTTGCGGTTGCCCTGTCGAGCGCCGAGCGTCCCATGCCGGTGAAGGGGTGAGGCACGGAGACGAGCGCGCCCTGCTCCTTGATGCGGCGTGCGGTCTCGACCGGACCGAGCCCCGCAGGGACGTCCTCCTGCAGGAAGAGGCCGGTTATCTCCCCGGCGGTCGACTTGATCTCTGCGCCGACGATGACGGTGAACGGCGCGATCTGCTGCGCGGCTCGTCCGCCTTCCAGCGAGTTGTGGTCGGTCACGGCGATGCAGTTGAGACCGACCCGCAGGCACCGCTCCACGAGCGCCTCGGGGGCCGTGAGGCAGTCGTGGGAGAAGTGGGTGTGCATATGGAAGTCACCGCGGAGCGTCATCGAACATCCCGAAGTCTTGCTGGGGGGAGGCCATGGGCGGTTCTGGCTCCTCGGCTATATCAGCCTGTCCCTGGAAGTTGCGGCGGATGCGGCTCACCTGCAGTTCAGCTTTCGCGAGCAGGTCGTTGCACGTCCTGGCGAGTTCAGCGCCGCGCGCCAGCAGGCGCGTGGCATCTTCCAGCGAGACGTTGCCCTCTTCCAGCGTCTGCACGGTCTCACGCAGTTGGGCGAGCGCTTCCTCGAAAGAGGGTTCGCGTTCGGCATTCCTGGCTTGCTGGTTCATCCGGCTCACTTCTTCGCGGTTACCATGGCTTCGAGCTCCCCCTCGTGCAGCGTGGCACGGATGAGGTCTCCCGGCGAGACGCTGCCGGCGGAGGTCACCGCTCTGCCGTCACGCACCGAGGTTACCATCGCGTAGCCCCGCCGGAGGATGGCGGACGGGTCGAGCGCGGCCAGCGTCGTGCGAAGGCTGTCGGTCTGCTCCGCACGCAGGCGGACGAACGTGTCGAAGCCGGTGTAGGCGCGCTCCAGCAACTCGTCCACGCGCTGGCGGTGCGTGGCGGTGTCAGGGAGATGGCGCTGCATGCGACCGATCAGCGATCCAACCTCATTGGCCCGCTGTGCGGAGTAGTACGCGATGGCATTCCCGGACCGAGCCGTGAGCCCCGCTATCTCCTCGCTGAGCACGCGCACGTCCGGCGCGACGGCTGCCGCAGCCGCTGACGGCGTGGGAGCGCGGAGGTCGGCCACGAAGTCGGCGATGGTGTAGTCGGACTCGTGGCCTACGGCGCTGACGACGGGGATGCGGCTGCCGTAGATGGCGCGGGCGACATCTTCCGAGTTGAAGGCGCGCAGGTCTTCCAGCGAGCCGCCGCCGCGGGCGACGATGATGACGTCCACGTCCGGCAGGCTGTTCAGCGCGCGGATGGCGCTCGTCAGTTCGGCGGGGGCCTCGTCGCCCTGCACGCCGGCGTCGCAGAGAACGAGCTCGCCGAGCGGATAGCGGGCGCTGAGGACGGTCTGGATGTCGTGGATGACTGCGCCCTGCGCGGACGTGACGACGCCGATCCGGCGCGGGAAGGGCGGCAGTGTTCGCTTCCGCGCGGGATCGAACAGGCCTTCGGCCTCGAGCTGGGCGCGCAGACGCTCGAACTCGGCGGCGAGTGCCCCTTCACCAGCGGGGACGACGGAATCTGCGTAGAGCTGGGTTTCGCCCCGGTTCGAATAGAACGAGACGCGACCGTGGGCGATGACCTGTGCGCCGTTCACAAGGTATTCGCTGCCGAAGTAGCCGCTGAAGTGCACGGCCTTGAGCTGGTGCTCGGCATTCTTGAGCGTGAAGTAGCGGTGACCTGCGCCGGACGCGAACAGGTTGGAGACCTCTCCGGTTATCCAGACGTTGCTGAGGTATACGTCGCGGTCGAGTACCGCTCTGATGTACTCGGTTATCTGGCTGACGCTGTAGACCTGCATGAGGATGCTCGCGGGCCGTATGCCGGCGGCGCTAATCGTTCACGCGGGTGACATAATCGCCGGAACGGGTGTCCACGCGCACCTTGTCGCCGATGGCGATGAACATGGGCACGGTGACGCGGATGCCGGTCTCCAGCGTGGCGGGCTTGCCGCCGCCGGATGCGGTGTCGCCCTTGTAGCCCGGAGGGGTCTCGCTGACGATGAGGTCCACGGTGGTCGGCATCTCCACCATGATGGGCTTATCGCGGTAGAAGACGAGTTCACAGTCCGTCTGGTCAACGAGGTAGTCCGAGGTGTCGCCGACAACATCCTTGCCGACTTCGTACTGGTCGTAGGACGTGGTGTCCATGAAGTTGTAAACCCCGTCCGCCTCGTAGAGGAAGGTGCACTCGCGGTTCTCGACGGGCGCCTTGGTCAGCTTGATGCCGTAGCCGGAGAACGACTTGTCGAGCAACTGGCCGGTGAGCAGGTTGCGCATCTTGATGTGGTAGACCGGCGCGCGCTGCTGCATCTTCTGCTGGTAGTAGTCCTCAACCTTGAAGGGCACGCCATCCATCTCGATAGTCGTGCCTCGGCGGAGGTCTCCGAACTCCATGACCATGTGTAGAACTCCTTCTATACGGGGATGACGTCGCGCTTGTGGGCCTTGGTGAGGATGCGGGGCTTGCCGTTCTCCATCACCACGAGGTCTTCTATGCGAACGCCGCCCCAGCCGGTGAGGTAGATGCCTGGCTCGACGCTGAAGACCATGCCGTCCTCTATCGGGTCGTCCGACGTGGGGCCGACGCGCGGCAGTTCGTGGACTGCGATGCCGATGCCGTGCCCGAGGCTGTGGCCGAAGTCGTCGCCGTAGCCCGCGTCCGCGATGACCGCCCGTGCGATGCCGTCGATCTCCCCTCCGGTCATGCCTGCGGTGGCGTTCGCCTCGGCGGCCTCCTGCGCGGCCAGGACGAGGTCGTATATCTCGCGGAACTTCGGGCTCGCCTCGCCCAGGACGAAGGCGCGGGTGATGTCGCTGCAGTAGCCCTCGCAGAGCGCGCCGGTATCGATGTAGACGCCGTCGCCATACTCCAGCGGTCGGTCGGTGGGGCTGTGGTGGGCCTTTGCCCCGTTAGGTCCTGAGGCAACGATAGTGGGGAACGAAAGGCCGTCCGCTCCCAGGCTGCGCATGGCGCGTTCGATATCCCAGGCGATCTGCCGCTCCGTCATGCCGGGCCGGATTCCTGCGGCGACGGTCTCGACGGCCTCGTCCGCAATCTCGATAGCCCTGATGAGCGTTTCGAGCTCCGCCGCGTCCTTCACGGCGCGGAGCTGGTCGGCCATGTCTCTGGTCGGTACGAGCTCCGGAGCGGGGTCGAGCGCCTGCAGTTTCTCGGTCAGCGCCCTATGGGCGGCGACGGTCACCGACTCGTCCTCGATGCCGATGCTCTTCGCGCCAGAGGCCGAGACGACCTCCGAGAACCAGTCGTAGCCGGCCGCCATGCGGATGACGCGGTAGTCCGGCGCCTGCAGCTCCGCCTGCTCGGTGTAACGGAAGTCCGTGGCCAGCGCCGCGTCGTCCGGTGTTATCCAGAGCCAGCCGTGCGTGCCGCGGAACCCGGAGTAGTAGGCGACGTTCTTACTGAGAGAGCGCTCCGTGTTGAAGACGAGCATCGCGTCGAGCCCATCCTCTGCCATGCGGGCGCGGAGCCGTGAGATGCGGTCTGCGGTGCTCATGCTGCGTTCTCCTCCGCAACGAGATATTCCAGCGCCAGGATATAGCCGCGCGGGCCGAGCCCGCTGATGATGCCGCGTGCAACAGGAGCGGTGAGCGACGTGCGCCGGAACTCCTCCCGCGCGTGGATGTTGGACAGGTGCACCTCGACGACCGGAAGCCTGATGGAGGCGATGCAGTCCCTCAGCGCGACGCTCGTGTGCGTGAACCCGCCGCCGTTGAGGATGACGCCGGACGCGGATGCGGCGTTGGACTGCAGGTAGTCGATCAGTCCGCCTTCCGAGTTGGATTGGAAGAAGTCCACTGACGCGCCCAACTCCGCAGCCCGCTCGCGCACGGCCTGCTCGATGTCGGCGAGGGTTGCGCTGCCGTAGATCGAGGGTTCGCGCTGGCCGAGAAGGTTGAGGTTCGGGCCGTTCACTACGAGGATGGTCATTCGGAGTCCTGGTGCTCCAGGGCGGGCGCGTGCGCCAGCGGGTGGGCTGCAAGGTACACGCGTCGCGCTTCCTGTTGGCTGACGTGAGTGTACACCTGCGTGGCGCTGGGCGTGGAATGACCGAGCAGTTCCTGGACTATGCGCAGGTCAGCGCCGCCGTTCAGGAGGTGGGTCGCGTAGCTGTGGCGCAGTGTGTGGGGATGCACGTCCTCCCGCAGTCCGCTGCGCTTCGCGTAGTTGCGGACGATGCGTTGGATGGAGCGTGCGCCGAGCCTCCCGCCGCGCGCGTTGCGGAACAGCGGGCCGCTCTGGTCGACTCGTGTGCTCTCAGCGCTAAGGTATGCACGGAGGGCGTTCCGCGCTTTGGCACCGAGCGGCGCTTGGCGCTCCTTCGCTCCCTTGCCCCACACGCGGACAGTGCTCTCTTCCAGCGAGAGGTTCTCCCGGTCGAGGTTGGCTGCTTCGCTGACGCGCAGACCGCACCCGTAGAGCAACTCCAGGAGCGCAGCGTCCCGCAGTCCGTTCTCCCCGTCAACCGAGCGAGAGGGGGCTTCGACGAGACGAGCCGCCTCGGACACGGAGACGAGGTCAGGGAGGCGGCGTTCCAGTTTCGGGGTGAGCCTGCCCATGAGAGTGGACCTGGGACGCCAGAGCGGCGCGTCCGGCAGAAGGCCGCGTTCGATGAGGTAGCGCATGAACGAGCGGAGCGACGCGAGCATGCGGTGCACGCTTGCGCGTGAGTGGCCCCGGTTTCCGGCAGCGCGCCCGCTCTCCACGGTGCGGCGTTCCAGCAGCCATGCGACGTAGTCGCGGATGAGGCTGCGGTACTCGCGTGAGAGGTTCGCATCGCCGTTGCGGCATACGAAGTCGCGGAGTTCCTTCGCGTCGGGCCCCAGCGGGCAGTTCTGTCCATCCAGGTATTGCAGGAAGGGGGCGAGATCGGCCACGTAGTTCCGGACGGTGGCGTCCGAGAGCGCCCGGGTGGTGCGCAGGGTGCGCTCGTACTCATCGACGAGTGGCTGTCTGGTTTCCGAACCGGGGTGAATTGCGTGCGGGCTTTCCATGACGCTATGCGCTAGGCGACGCCTGCCGGTTCCTCTGCAGGGAGTGGCCCCTTCCAGGCGCAGTTGGTGCAGTTCGCCTGCTCGCGTGCTCCCAGCACCATCAGGCCATCGCATTCCGGGCACGGCTGGGGAAGCGGTTGCCGGTTCACGAGGAAGTTGCAGGTGGGGTAGTTGGAGCAGCCGTAGAAGGGACCGCGCCTGCCTCGGCGTTCCACGAGACTGCCGCCGCAGCGGGGGCAGGCCACACCGGTGTCCCTGGGCGCTGCCTTCGGGAGCCGTTTGGTGTTCTTGCAGTCAGGGTATCCGGTGCAGGCGTAGAAGGGGCCGAAGCGTCCGCGCCTCAGGGCCATCGGTTTCCCGCAGATGTCGCAGGTCTCCTCGCTCTCGTCGTCGGCCTGTTCGCCGGAGTCACCCGCGACATTCGGGATGTCCCTGCTGTTCTTACAATCGGGGTATCCGGTGCAGGAGAGGAAAGCGCCGAAGCGCCCGAGTTTGACAATCATCGGCTTGCCGCAGACGTCGCATGGCTCGTTGGTCGACTCGCTCGCTGCCTCCTGCGTTGCTTCCTTGATCGCCCTCCTCGCCTTGTTGAGGTCTTCGCTGAACGGCCCGTAGAAGCCGTGGAGGAAGGCTATCCACTCCTGCTTGCCGTTGGCGACCTCGTCCAGTTGGTCTTCCATCCGTCCGGTGAAACTGACGTCCATGATGTCGGGGAAGTGAGAGATCAGCTGCTCGCAGACGAGCTTGCCGAGGTTGGTTGACCTCAGCACCCTCCTGTCCCGGGTTACGTATTTACGATTGACGAGGGTGTTGATGATCGCCGCGTAGGTGCTCGGCCGACCGATGCCCTGCTCCTCCAGTGCGCGCACCAGGCTCGCCTCTGTGAAGCGGGGCGGCGGCTGCGTGAAGTGTTGCTCCGGAGTCAGTCCCGTGCAGTTGAGCGGTTGGGCTTGCTGCAGGGGGGGCAACACGCGGGAGTCATCGTCTTCTCCATCGCGTGCGCCGCCTTCATCGCGCTGCTCGATATAGAGAGCACGGAAACCGGCGAATCGCACAACGGAGCCGGTTGCCCGGAAGAGATAGGCGGGCTTGCCGGATGCGGCCGCATGTACGTCCACCCGGGTTGCGTCCAGCACCGCGTCGGCCATCTGACTGGCCACCATCCGGTTCCAGATCAATTCGTAGAGGCGGGCCTGCTCGGAGGTGAGATGCTGACGGACGTCCTGCGGCGTGCGCCGTATCGCCGTCGGCCTGATCGCTTCGTGCGCCTCCTGGGCGACCTTGGAGCGGGAGGTGTAGCGCCTCGGGGTACGCGGCAGATAGTCCTTCCCCCACCGCTCCTCGATGTAGCGGCGGGTCTCCTGGATGGCGCCCGGCGTGACCTGCGGCGAGTCCGTCCGCATGTAGGTGATGAGTCCCTGCCTCCCCTCGGAGCCGATGGCGATGCCCTCGTACAACTGCTGGGCGATGGTCATCGTCCTCGTGGCGGAGAACCCGAGCCGGCGCGAAGCTTCCTGCTGCAGCGTGCTCGTGATGAACGGCGGAGCAGGCCGCCGGTTCACCTGCCGCGTGGTGACGGAGTCGACGCGGTACGCGGCCCCGTCCAGGTTCGCGAGAACGGCGTTTGTGGCGGCTTCGTCGGGGAGGGAGAGTTCATCCTTCTCGCCAACGAGACTGCGCAGAGAGGCGGTGAACGAGGCGTTCTCTCCGGTAAGGAGAGCGGCGTCGATGGACCAGTATTCGATCGGGACGAAGGCGTCTATCTCCTTGTCCCGCTCCGCCACGAGGCGCAGCGCCACGGACTGCACGCGGCCCGCGGAGAGAGAGCTGGTCGTGTCGAGGTCCTCGGCTGTCAGGATGTTGCGATTGCGGTTCAGCTCCTGCCCCACCAGCGGTTTCAGCAGCGGGCTGAGCTTGAAGCCGACCAGCCTGTCCTCGATCCTCCGCGCCTGCTGCGCGTTGACGAGCTCCATGTCGATGTCACGTTCGTGTGCGAACGCTTCCTTGATCGCATCCTCCGTGATCGAGTGGAAGACGACGCGCCGCACGGGCTTGCCTCGCCAGCCGGCAGCTTCCGCCACGTGCCAGGCGATAGCCTCGCCTTCGCGGTCAGGGTCGGTTGCGAGGTAAACGTCCTCTGCACGCTCTCCGGCCGCGCGTATCTCGTCGACGACCTTCCGCTTGTCCTCCGGGACTTCGTACCACGGGATGAAATCCTTATCAGGATTCACGCCGAGTTTGCGTTTCGGCAGGTCTCTGACGTGCCCCATGGACGCTTTCACGGTGTAGTCACGTCCGAGGAACCTGCCTATGGTGGCCGCCTTGGCAGGCGACTCTACGATGACGAGGTGGCGTGACGTCGATCTGCCGTTGCCTGCGCTCGAGGCTTGCGTCGCGCCGTTGCGGGCGCGTCTGTTCCCTGAAGACGTTTTTCGAGTGGTGGGTGTCTTTGCCATGCTTCCAACATACGGGCAGAGGCGATGCCCTTGTCAAGTGAGTTAGCGGACGGATGCGGCTCTGGCACGGATGTAGTTCATGCGTCCCACCTGCAGAACGGAACCCTTGATCTCCATGACGGCGAGCGTTCCGCTGGCCTGCGTGATGGACATGCCGGTGCTGCGGCTCAACTCGTCTATGTGTTGCGGTTCCTGGGTGAGTGCATCGAGCAGCCGCGCCTCTTCTTCCGTGTCAGCAGAGATGCCGGGAAGCGGCTGCTGTCGAGGCGCACTGCCGATGTGCAACTCCTCCAGCACATCCTCAACCCGCATCACGAGCTTCGCGCCCTGCTGGATGAGCCAGTTGGTGAGCTCGCTGGCAGGCGAGTGGATGCTCCCGGGCACGCAGAGCACCTCTCTGTTCTGTTCCAGCGCGAACTCGACGGTCGACCGTGCACCGCTGTCTTTCGATGCTTCCACGACCAGCACACCCAGACCCAGCCCGCTCAGCAGCCGGTTGCGCCGGGGGAAATGGCGCGCCTCCGGCTTGGAACCGAGCGGGTACTCCGAGAGCACGGCCCCATTGTCCACGATGCGTTCGAACAGGGACCGGTGCTCGGGCGGGTAGACGACGTCCAGGCCGGAGCCGATGATCGCGATCGTCCTGCCTCCCGCCCTGAGGGCAGCGTCGTGTGCGATGCCGTCGATACCCCGTGCAAGCCCGCTCACAACGGCGACGCCGGACTCGGCCAGATCGCTTGCGAGCTGCCGGGCTACCTCCCTGCCGTACACAGTGGGATTGCGCGTACCGACGACCGTGACGCGCACCTCGTCGTCCGGTTGCAGGGTCCCTTTGACGTACAGGATGGGAGGCGGGTCGTCCATGTTGCGGAAGAGGCGTGGGTAGTCGGAGTCGTGCCAGGTGAGCACCCTGACGCTGGCGTTGCGTACCTGTTCGAGCTCGCTCTCCGGCTCGACGACTCTGCGCACCTGCTCGATGGCGCTGACGACGGCGGGGGTGAGGCCTGATGCACCGAGTTCACTCGTGGAGGCTTCCCACGCGGCCTTGAGCGACCCGAACCGTTCTTCGAGGAGGCCGATGCGGACGCGTCCGACGGTAGGTACGCGCGAAAAGGCTATCCAATACGGAAGGTCGTGCTCGACGGTGGTCACTGCGTCCTCTGTCATCGGATGCCCTGCGTCCGCCTGATCCGCCGCATACGGCGCTCCGCGTACTGCCGCTGGGCATCGGGCAGATTGCCAACCGCGAGCACGCGCTCGACATCTTCCATGGTTACGCCTTCGGCATGGCGCACGTCGCTCAGCAGGCGTATGGAGACGCGGGCCGGGTGGGGCTCGACGAGCGTCGCCTCGTCACCTGCCTGTACGGGCCCTTCCTCCAGGACGCGGTTGTAGAAGCCGACGCGGCCGCTGCGCCGGAAACGCGCCGCGAAGTAACGTATCCCCATCTTGTGGTCCAGCTTGTAGCAGGGTGATCGCGGTTCCGTTACCTGCAGCAATGCACCGCCGACGCGCCAGATGTCGCCGAAGCACATCACGTCGGATGATGCACCCTGAACGGTGAGGTTCTCGCCGAACCACCCGAAGGAGGCGGGTTCACGCTTCAATTGCACCGTCCAGAAGGCGTAGTCCTCGAACGCGTAGACGTAGACCGCTGCATCCGGACCGCCATGGACGGTGGGGTCGCCCTGTGCGTCGCCGTCTACGTTGAGGCGGCGCACCATCACGGGGCCCTCGACAGGCCGCTTGTGGATGGACGACATCACGTCGCCCCTGGCGGTTCCCGTCAGGAGTTGGGGCCTGGCGACGTTTACCGAGATGAGTTGCATGAACCGTCCGTCCGTGGATAGTGAGGCTATTCTTGCGGATGCCGGAGCGCAGGTACAGGGGCTGATGTCACAAGCTGGCGGAGAGGGCGGGATTCGAACCCGCGAGAGACTTTCGGCCCCTACACGATTTCCAGTCGTGCCCGTTCGGCCACTCCGGCACCTCTCCGCGCTGCGTGAGCCGAGCCGGACGCGGAAACCCATCCGGTTCGTAGCTGTGCAGTGTCTGGCGGAGAGAGTGGGATTCGAACCCACGGTGGAGGAAGCCCCCACAACGGTTTTCGAGACCGCCGCCTTAAACCGCTCAGCCATCTCTCCGTATCCAGAGATTCTATCATGCCCGCCGGCACTGGCTGCGGCAGGCCGGTCACCGTTTCCTTGACACTCCATTAATCCCATCCGTACCATCGCAGTGTTTGGCGAAGCTATTCCAGCGGCATCCCGGGCGCGTCATGGGGGCCGCGTGGCAGGACGGCGGCGAGAGTCCGTCCGTAGAGGAGAAAGAGGGCTCGCGACCGGAGTCGGTCGCCGATGCACACAAAGATGGGTGTTTGGACAGCCATCGTGCTGGCAGCGGGCAGGGGCACTCGAATGAGGTCGTCCCGGCCTAAAGTCCTGCATACCGTAGCGGGCGTCCCGATGGTCTCTCACGCTACCGACGCGGCGCGCTTCACGGATGCGAATGACGTCATCGTCGTGGCGCGTCCTGCAGACCGCGCAGAGGTCTCATCGGCGGTTGGCGGGGACGTGGAGTGTGTCGAGCAACCGGACCCCCTCGGTACGGGCCATGCGCTGGCCACGGCGGTTATCGCCGTCCCTCCTGAGTCCCAGCATGTACTCGTGGTCAATGGCGACGTGCCGCTCGTTCGCAAGGAGACGGTGCAGGCGCTGGCTGCTTTGCACGAGCGCCGGAGGGCGACTGCTACGCTGCTCTGCTGTTCGATGGAAGCAGCCTCCGCTCAGCAGATCGGACGCCTGCAGCGGGGCGCGCGCGGCAAGCCCATAGGGGTGCTGGAGGCCGATGACACTCCGATGCCTCGGAAGGGCGAGGTGGAGGTGAACGTCGGAGTGTACGCCTTCGAAGCGCGGTGGCTTCGCCGGGCCCTGGGTCAGTTGAAGCCGCGTCCCGGTGGCGAGTACTACCTTACAGACCTGATCTCCCGTGCTGTTGCGGACGGCAAGCGCGTGGAGGCGTACGTTACGCAGGACAAGGACGAAGCGTTGAGCGTGAATGGCCGCCAGGACCTCGCACGTGTGGAAGCGGCGGCCCAACGCCGCCTGCGGGACGCCGCGATGGCCGGGGGCGCCACGCTCGTCGATCCGGCGACGGTGTATCTCGATGCGACCGTGCAACTGGGACAGGACGTTACGGTGTACCCGAACACCTCCATCCGTGGCGCATCGAGAGTAGCGCGCGGAGCGTCGTTGGGGCCGAATGCGCAGCTACGGGATGCTGAGGTCGGACCGGATGTGCACGTGGGACCCGCTGTTGTAGAGGGATCGATACTGGGACCACGGGTCAACGTAGGGCCTTTCTCCCACATCCGTCCGGGGTGTGTGCTGGAGGAGGATGCGTACGTGGGATCGCACGTGGAGATCAAGGCGAGCCGCATCTGCTCGGGAGCGCACGTGGGGCACTTCAGCTACATCGGCGATGCGGTGGTCGGTGCGCACGCAAACATCGGAGCGGGTACGGTTACGTGTAACTTCGACGGAGTGCTCAAGCACGAAACAGAGATAGGAGAGGGCGCCTTCATCGGCAGCGACAGTCTTCTGATCGCGCCGGTGAAAGTGGGGGCGGGAGCCGTTACCGGAGCAGGCGCGGTCGTGAACAGAGACGTACCTCCCGGAGAACGGGTCGTGGGGGTACCCGCGAGACCGCTGGGCATGAGGAGCGGAAGGGCGCTTGTACAGAAGGAGGAGGGGATATCCCTTGGATAGTGGCGATACGGCATTAGCGATCCTGTTGGTTCTTTCGGTAATGAGTTTCATGGGGCTGCACGCGGGAGTCGCGGGGCTGCCCTTGCTGAGGCGCGCAGCAGTGCGCGATGCCCTGCCCCGGTGGGGCCCCAGCGCGTCGGCGGTGCGCCATCTTCGTACCAGGCGTCAGGCGTATGAGGAGCTGGTCTCGCTGCTGTTGCTCATGAGCGCCGCGGCCATCTCGGCGTCTGCACTGGCGCTGGTCATGCGGGTTCTCTCGCTGCATTGGACGGCTATGGCCGGAGTGCTCATCGGCCTGTGGCTCCTGCTGCTGTTACTGGTTCCCCTGGTGAAGTACATGGTGGAACGCCTGCCAGTGACGCAGTTGCTCATCTTCTGGGCGATAGGACAGACGTTGTTGTGGCCGCTACTGCCCATCCGGCGGTTCTTCCGCTCGGGCCTGCGTTTCGCCGGCGGCGAGCAGGAGGCCGAGCAGGGCGGGAGCAACGGCGCCGAGAATGGCAGCCCCGTCCGGGACGTGCACGAGGAGATAGCAGACGAGCAACTGGAGCATCACGAGCAGGAGATGATCCACGCGATCCTCCAACTGGACGAAACGCTGGTGCGGGAGATCATGGCCCCGCGCGTCGACATCGTCAGTGTGGAGGCGGGCACGTCCATCGAGCGCGCTGCGACGCGGATGCTGGACAGCGGCCACAGCCGCCTGCCCGTTTACGAGGACGTTCCGGACAACATCATCGGCATCCTCTACAGCCGGGACCTGCTCGCTGCCGCCCTGGCCGGCGTTCAGGACCAGCAGCTACGCGACCTCATGCGGCCTGCCTTCTTCGTTCCGGAAAGCAAGCGGGTGGACGAGATGCTCACCGAGTTCCAGGCGCGCCGCATCCACATGGCTATCGTCGTCGACGAATACGGGAGCACGGTCGGCATCGTGACGGTCGAGGACCTCATCGAGGAGATCGTCGGGGAGATAGAGGACGAGTTCGACAAAGGCCAGCCGGACATCCAGTGGCTGTCCGACGATGCTGCGCTCGTCGAGGCAAAGATGCCGGTCGACGATTTCAGCGAGACGTTCGGCGTCGCGGTCGAGGCTGACGGGTTCGACACCGTCGGCGGCCTGCTGTTCAGCCGTCTGGGCAAGGTTCCAGCAGTGGGTGACCTGGTGGTGGAGAGCGGACTGGAACTGCGCGTGATGACGACGATCGGCCGCCGTGTGAAGCGAGTTAAGGTCGCACCCGCTCCGGTAGAGGTGTCGGCGGGGGATTCGGACTAAGGGCTTCGAACGCTCCAGAACCGTTCGTGTAGGCCTCGTCGGCTCCGGCCACCGTGAACTGTCTCTCATCGCTTCTCATCAGCGACTGCTATCGGCCTGAGGGGGATGGTTCGCGGTGAACCTGCAGGACCACTCGCTTGCGCTCCTGTGCCTACAGGTCGGGTGCTGCCCTCCGGAGTCGTTCGTTGCGTGCGGGTTGAAGAACCGTGCTGCGCCAGGCGCCACTGCAGCATTCCACATGCGGAGCGTCTGTGCAGAGCGCAACAAGAAGAGGCCTCGGACGCATCCGGGCCTCTTCTCTGTTGTGCCTTGTTCGCTCTACGTCTGGGGGTTACTTGACGAAGAGCGCAGTGCTCGCCTTGCCGCCGCCGTCGCCGACAGCCTCAACCGAGTACATGCCTGCACCCAGACCGTCGTGCCTGACATCGACGGATGCCATTCCACCGGCATTGGCGGTTGCCGAACCGAGGGCCGTCGAGCTGCCGTCTTCGGCCATAAGGGTTACTTCGATGCTCTCGCCGTCTTCGAAGCCAGTGAGTGCAGCGGTCGTGCTGACGGGCAGGTCAGCCGCGAAGTTGTTGCGGACCAGCGTGACGCCTGCGGTCGACGAGTCACCGTCGACGCCTGGAACGCCGGGGACGCCGGGGACGCCGGGTGTACCGGGAGCGCCGTCTGCGCCGTCACTACCATCCGCGCCGTCTGCGCCAGCAGCGCCAGCGGGGCCTTGAGCGCCAGCAGCGCCAGCGGGACCAGCGGGGCCAGCGGGGCCTTGCGAGCCGGCAGGGCCTTCAGGGCCCGTGCAAGCGGCCAGCAGCAGGCCGAAGATTGCCACGAGGATTACCAGGGACATGCTCTTGAGGCTGAAGCGGTTCATCGAACCCCCTTTCCGAATCGTACGAGGTGGCCATCCGGGGGTCAGCTTCTTGTGTCTGAAGCCCACCACCATCAAGTCCTTTACGAACAACCGTCATGAATCATAGTAAGGCGATACTCTCAGGTCAATACTTTTCGACGCGCTTGTAAGCCGCTTCCGCGCAACCGCCGGGTGCGGCGTCAGCGGGGAGCGCACGGGACAAGCATACACGGCGATGCTCTGTTTGGCGATACGCCGGTGACGCGACTGTAGGCTATACTTGGCGCATGCCCCCGTAGCTCAGTGGATAGAGCACCGGCCTCCGGAGCCGGTGGCGGGAGTTCGAGTCTCCCCGGGGGTGCCACCGTACCGCTCCGATCTGTGCCGGAGCCTCAAGAGGTTCTTCCATGACCACAACGTCATCCACACGCCTGCCGGAGAACGTCCGTCCGGTGCACTACCGCCTGACGCTGGAGCCCGACCTTGATTCGTTCACGTTCGCGGGACGCGAAGAGATCGAGGTGACGGTGGCGTCGCCCACCTCCGAAGTGACGCTGAATGCGTCCGAGATGAACGTCTCCCGCGCCGTCGCAGAAGTGGCGGGTGGCGAATCAGAGGCGAGCGCGATCGAGCACGACGAGGAACAGGAGCGCGTGACCCTGCGCTTCGCGTCGCCGCTTCCGGCGGGGCGTGTGGTGTTGCGCCTCGACTTCACCGGCGAGTTGAACGACCAGTTGCGCGGCTTCTACCGCAGCACCTACGTGGACAGCGACGGCGTCGAGCGTCGTCTCGCGACGACGCAGTTCGAGGCAACAGACGCCCGTCGTGCGTTCCCCTGCTGGGACGAACCCCAGGTGAAGGCAACGTTCGACGTCACGCTCGTCGTGCCGGAGGAGTTGGAGGCCATCTCCAACATGCCTATCGCTTCCACCGAGCCTGCCTCGGGAGGACGCAAGGCTGTCACGTTCGAGCGCACGCCCGCGATGTCCACCTACCTGCTCGCGTTCATCGTGGGCGACATGGCGTGCGTCGAAGGCAACGCGGAGGACGGCACGCTCGTGCGGGTCTGGGCAACGCGGGGTAAGGAGGAGCTGGGCCGCTTCGCGCTGGAGAACAGCATCGCCGCGCTCCGCTACATGAACGACTACTTCGGCATCCCGTATCCCCTGGCGAAGATGGACCATATCGCCGTGCCGGACTTCGCAGCGGGCGCGATGGAGAACTGGGGCGCGATCACCTACCGCGAGACCGCGCTGCTGTACGACCCGGAGAATTCCGCGCCGCAGGCGAAGCAACGGATACTGGAAGTCGTCGCGCACGAGATGGCGCACATGTGGTTCGGCGACCTCGTGACGATGGAGTGGTGGGACGACCTCTGGCTCAACGAGTCGTTCGCATCCTGGATGGGCGACAAGACGGTCGACCACCTCTATCCGGAGTGGGAGATGTGGACGCAGTTCGTCTCCCACGACACGAACGCCGCGCTCGGGCTGGACGGTCTGCGCAATTCCCACCCCATCGAAGCCAACGTGGATGACCCCGCCGAGATACGCGAGTTGTTCGATGCCATCAGCTACAGCAAGGGCGGCTCCGTCCTCCGCATGCTGGAGGACTACGTCGGGGCCGAAACCTTTCGCAAGGGACTGCACGCCTACCTGAGCAACCACGCGTACGGCAACGCGCGCGGGGCGCACCTGTGGGACGCGATCAACACGGCGGCGGAGGCGGAGGGACTCGGGCTCGGCGTGCCGGTCGTTCCGCTGATGGAGGCCTGGATCAAGCAGACCGGCTACCCGGTGCTCACTGCGGAGATAGCGCGGGGCACAGGGAGGGCGGAAGCTGATGTCGCGCAGTCCCGATTCCTCTACGACCACCTGCTTGGCGAGACTGCCGACGCGGCGCTCTGGCCGGTGCCCGTCTCGATAGTGCACGGCGGGAACGGAGCGCCTTCCAAGCACGTTCTCTCTGACGAGGGCGCGCGATTCGCGACCGGCGCAGGCACGGACTGGGTGAAGCTCAACGCGGGACAGACCGGGTTCTTCCGCGTCGCCTACGCCGAGGAGGAATGGCGCAGGCTCGGCGAAGCGATAGCCGAAGGCGCCCTGCCCCCGGTCGACCGTCTCGGCCTGCAGAACGACGCCTATGCGCTGGTGAAGTCCGGCCATCTGCCGGCGACTGTGTTCCTGGAGCTGGCCGAGTCGTTCGTCGGCGAGACGGACGCCATCGTCTGGGGAGACCTCGCGGCGAACCTGCGCGGGTTGGAGGGCCTGCTGGCGTCCACGCCGCACCTCGACGCGTTCCGCACATACGCGCGTTCCCTGTTCGCGCGTATCGCGGCGCAGGTGGGCTGGGACGCCCAGCCCAGCGACGGCCATCTCGAATCGCTGCGGCGCAGCATCGTCATCAACCAGTTCGGGGGATACGGGGACGAGGCAACACTCGCCGAGGCGCTGACACGGTTCCGCAAGCACGCGAGCGGCGAACAGACGCTCGTGCCCGACATGCGCGCCGCTGCCTTCGGGCTGTCGTCGCAGCAGTCAGGACGGGACGTCGCCGATGCGCTCTGGCGCCTCTACGACGCCGCCGACCTGCACGAGGAGAAGGTGCGCGTTCTCGGCGCGCTGACGCGTACGCGGGACAGCGCGCTCCTCGCCGACCTGCTGGACAGTGCGCTGAGCGACCGTGTGCGCTCGCAGGACACGCCCATCGTCCTGATCCAGGCGGGGGCAAGCCCTGACGGGCGCGAGCAGACGTGGAAGTTCGTGCAGGACAACTGGGCCGAGCTTGACCGGCGCTACGGCAAGGGCGGGTTTGCCATCATGCGCCTCGTCGGCATCGCGGCCGGGTTCGCGAGTGCGGAACGCGAGGCGGAGACACGCGAGTTCTTCGAGACGCACCCCGCCCCCTCTGCCGCGCGCTCGATCCAGCAGTCGCTGGAGAGCATCCGGCTCAACACGAAGTGGCTGGAGTTGAACGCGGACACAGCGGGGGCCTGGCTCGCGTCGCGCGCCTGATGCTGTCGGGGTTCGTTGTTCGTGGAAGGGCCGCTTTGCTATAGTGGTTAGGACGTTCCGAGATTCCCAAGGCAGGTGAAAACAACATCCATGGTTGACCATGACGTTCTGGTTGTGGGGGCGGGGCTGGCAGGTATGAGGGCTGCGATCGCAGCGCACCGGGTGGGTGCGAACGTGGCGATGATGAGCAAGGTGCACCCGGTGCGGAGCCACTCGAATGCGGCCCAGGGCGGCATCAACGCAGCGCTCCGCGGTGAAGACGACTCCGTCGATTCCCATATCTTCGATACGGTGAAGGGCTCCGACTACCTCGGAGACCAGGACGCCATCGAATACATGTGCATCGAAGCGCCGGGCGAGATCATCGCGCTGGAGCACATGGGCGTTATCTTCAACCGCGACGACGAGGGACGGCTGGGAACACGGGCGTTCGGCGGCGCAAGCTACGCGCGCACGTTCTTCGTGGCTGACATCACGGGCCAGGCGATCCTGCACGTCATGTACGAGCAGATCATCAAAGCGGGCGTTCGCTCCTACGAGGAGTGGTTCGTCACCGACCTCATCGTGGAGGACGGTCAGTGCCGCGGCGTCATCGCCATGGAGATGCTCACGGGCAAGCTGCGAGCGATCACCGCGAAAGCGATCATCCTTGCTGCGGGCGGCGTTGGCCGGGCGTTCGAGCCGAGCACCAACGCACTTATCTGCACCGGCGACGGCATGGCGCTTGCGTACCGCGCGGGCGCGACGCTGCTGGACATGGAGATGGTGCAGTACCACCCGACGACGCTCGCGGGCAACGGCGTGCTCCTCTCGGAAGCTGCGCGAGGCGAGGGCGCGTACCTGCTCAACTCCAAGGGCGAGCGCTTCATGGAGCACTACGCTCCCAAGATGAAGGAACTGGCATCCCGCGACGTCGTCTCTCGCTCCGAGCAGACGGAGATCGAGGAAGGACGCGGCGTGGACGGCTGCGTCTTGCTGGACCTGCGCCACCTTGGACGGGAGCTGATCCTCGCGAAACTGAAGTACATCCACGAAGCCGCGCGGGACTACGCGGGCGTCGACATGGTGGAGGAGCCGGTGCCCATCCGGCCCGGACAGCACTACATCATGGGCGGCATCAAGACGGACGTGGACACCCGGGCGTGGGACATCACCGGCAGCGCCGGTTGGGACGGTCCGCGTGGGCTGTTCGCGGCAGGCGAAACGGCATGCGTCAGCGTGCACGGCGGGAACCGCCTCGGCGCGAACTCGCTGCTGGAGACCGTCGTTTTCGGGAAGCGCTCAGGCGAAGTTGCGTCGGCTTACGCTCAGGAGACGCCTGACTTCACTGTCTCCGAATCGCACCTGCGGGAAGCCGAGGGCCGCATCAAGGCGCTGATGGACCGTCCGGACAACGGCGAGATGACGGCGGCGCTGCGGCTCCGGATGGGCCAGGTGATGAACGAGCATCTTGCCGTCTTCCGCACGGAAGAGGGGATGCAGACCGCGCTCAGCAACATCCACCTGCTCAAGGAGCGCTACACGTCGCTGCCGGTGAAGCACAAGGGCAGCGTGTACAACACGGACCTCATCTTCCACATGGAGCTCGGCTACATGCTGGACGTGTCGGAGACGATCGCGGCTTCCGGCCTGCTCCGCAAGGAGAGCCGGGGGGCGCACTTCCGCCGGGACATCCCGGAGCGCAACGACACGGACTGGCTGAAGCACACCACTGCACGCCTCACCGACAGCGGCGTGGAAGTGGACACGCTGCCCGTTACCGTAACGCGGTGGGAACCCCAGGCGAGGGTGTACTAGAGGAGAAGACGAGACCACATGCAAGCGAAGATACGGGTCCAGCGGTACGACCCTGAGAGTTCCGATCAGCCCCATCTGCAGGACTACGACGTTGAGGTGCCGGAGCACTTCTCGGTGCTGGATGCGCTCGTCAAGGTACGCGAGGAGATAGACCCCAGCCTTGCGCTGCGCTGCTCCTGCCGCGCGGCCATCTGCGGCTCGTGCGCGATGCGTGTGAACGACAGGGCGCGCCTTGCCTGCAACACGCGCATCACTTCCGTTATAGATGAAGGCGGCGAGGTAAAGGTCGAGCCGATGGGCAACCAGCGGGTCGTGAAGGACCTGGTGATCGACCTGCAACTGTTCTGGGGTAAGGTGCGTGCGGTTGAGCCGTACCTCCAGCCGGACCAGGAGCCGGAAGAGGAGTTCATCGCCTCCAACGAGTCCATGCTGAACCTGCTGACGCCCATGGGCTGCATCATGTGCGGCGCATGCGTGTCCGACTGTACGGCGCTGGAGGTGGACCAGAACTTCCTCGGCCCCGCGGCGCTGGCAAAGTCTTACCGGTTCGTCGCCGACCCGCGGGACGACCAGGGCAAGCAGCGCCTGAGCACGCTCAACGAGTACGGCGGCGTATGGGACTGCACACGCTGTTACATGTGTGTCGAGGTCTGCCCGAAGGGCGTCGCGCCGATGGACCGCATCATGGAG
This sequence comes from Dehalococcoidia bacterium, assembly GCA_965220655.1. GTDB lineage: Bacteria > Chloroflexota > Dehalococcoidia > Lucifugimonadales > Australimonadaceae > Bin16. The sequence continues at coordinate 469,090 of CBDCQO010000012.1, forward strand.
TTGCGGGAGTCGGTGATGCAGTCGGGAGCGCCGAGCACCCCGGGAGCGCGGCACGTCGAGTCGTTCACGAAGTCGGTCGCGCGGACGGGCTGGCTGGACGAGGCGATGCTCGCTGTCGACTCGTGGGGCAAGTTCAACGTGCCGAAACTGTTGAGCGAGGCGCCGTTGGGCATCCGTGCGCTGCGCCGGCGCAAGTTCCCGTTGCCCGCCCCGTTCCACCACAAGCTCCCCGGACATGAGAACGTGCGCCGCATCTTCGAGCGCGCCGAAGCAGCCGCCGCTGCGGGCAAGGAGTGACGATGAAGTACGCTTTCTATCCCGGATGCGTATCGCGCGGGGGAACCCCCGAGCTGTACACGTCCACTATGGCCATCGCCGGGGAACTCGGTCTGGAGCTGGAGGAGATCCACGGCGCGTCCTGCACCGGCGCCGGCGTGTTGCAGGAGAAGGGTCAGAAGCTCGGCGACACACTCAACGCTCGCACGTTCGCTATGGCCGAGCGTATGGGACTGACGACCATCCTCAACATCTGCTCGACCTGCCAGGGCGTCATGGCTCAGGCGAACCACCGGCTCCTGGCGGACCCTGACTACCTCGCCGACGTGAACCGGGAACTGCGCTACGAAGGACTGGAGTACACCGGACGGGTGGTCATCAAGCACCTCGCCTGGGTGCTCGTCGAAGAGGTGGGGCTGGATGCGTTCAAGAACCTCGTGCGCAACCCGCTGCGGGAGCTGAAGGTCGCTCCTTTCTACGGCTGCTACATCCTCCGCCCGTCGTGGGCGCTGGGGCTCGACGAGAACCCCGGACGTGAGCACTACCTGGAGCAGATCATCGAGGCCTGCGGCGCGGAGCCGGTGAACTTCCCCGGACGCACGAAGTGCTGTGGCTTCCCCATCATGCTCATCAACGAGCGCAACTCCATGCGCATGGTTGCGAACCACACGACGAGCGCCCGCGAGCACGGCGCCGACACGATGGTGACGCCGTGCCCGCTCTGCCACCTGAACCTGGACGGTCAGCAACCCAAGGCGTCCGCCCAGAGTGGAACGAAGATCAACATGCCCATCCTGCACCTGCCGCAGATGATCGGCCTTGCGATGGGCCTCTCGCCGAAGCAACTCGGCATGGGCCAGCACATAATCAGCACGAAGCCGCTGCTGGAAAAGGCCAGCGTGCATGCTTAGTCCCGTCGTCCCCGCGCTTTAGCGCGCAGCCTCGCAGCCCTGGGCGAGCGAGGAGAGGACTGGGTGAGGGCAAGAGAGGTTAGACGATGTCGAAGGTGACCACAGGCGTATCCGTAGTTGTGGCCGTCGTTGCGTTGGCCGTTGCGGTCTTCGCGTTGACGAGCGGCGGTTCCGAAGAGCCGGCCCCTACGAAGGCCGACCGCGCTGCCTACACCGTCGCGTACGTGGACGAGTTGCTGCGCCGCTACGAAGATGACGGCCTTGACGCCACGATCGCGTACTACAACTCGCAAGAGAGCGTAGATGGGCCGTGGTACGGCATCATCATCGACGAGAACGGCTACACGGTAGGCCACCCGCGCGAGGAGATACGCGGTCGCGACCCGAACCTGCGCGTGGATGCGACCGGTTACTTCTACGGTGATGACCTGCTGGGCGTGGATGAGGACGGCGGCTGGGTGGACTACGTCTTCCTGAACGTGGCTACCGGCACCCAGCAGATGAAGCACACCTGGGCGGTGAAGCGCGACGGGCTCATCTTCGCCTCAGGCTGGTACGAGCGGTATATCGCCGCGCCGTTGAGCAAGTCGGACCCCGCTGTTTACACGATCGCGTACGTGGATGAGGTGCTGCGCCGGTACGAGGAGGATGGCCTCGATGCCACCGTTGCCTACTACAGCTCGCAGGAGAGCGTCGACGGGCCGTGGTACGGCTTCATCATCGACGAGAACGGCTACACCATAGGCCATCCGCGCGAAGAGATACGCGGTCGCGACCCGAACCTGCGCGTCGACGCGACCGGCTACTTCTACGGCGACGACCTGCTGGGCGTGGACGAGGACGGCGGCTGGGTGAGCTACGTCTTTCTGAACCCCGCCACGGGGCAGGAGGAGATGAAGCACACGTGGGCCGTGAAGCGCGACGGTATCCTCTTCGGTTCCGGCTGGTACGAGCGGTACATCGGCGCGCCCCTGGGCAAGTCGGACCCGGCTGCCTTCACCGTCGCGTTCGTGGAACGGGCGATAGACCGCTATGACCGCGAGGGACGCGAGGCGTCGTTCGCGTACTTCGACAGCGAGGAGAGCGAGGACGGGCAGTGGTACATATCCGTCCTGGAGGACGGACGCATCGCCACGCACCCGACCGAGAGCCTCCGAGGCGACGAGGTTGCTCCGCTGACCGACGTCAACGGGTATCACTTCGGACCGGACCTCCTCGCAGCGACGGAGGAGGGCGCCTGGGTTACGTACGTCTTCCGGAACCGTGAGAGCGGCCGGGACGAGCGCAAGCACTCCTGGGTGGTGCGCCACGACGGGCTGCTGTTCGTGTCCGGCTGGTACGAGCGCGACTACTAGGCACAGGAGAATTCGTCATTCCTGCGCAGGCAGGAATCTCGCATCCAATGGGTGTAAGGGCGGCAGGCTACGTCGTGGCGAAGCCGATGTCCGCCTCGTAGGCGGCCATGATCTCCGCCGCGAACTCCTGCAGCGACTCGAACGGGGCCGGACCGGGAGGCATGTCCTCCTCGTCCGGCTCCTCTTCATCGAGTTCCCGCACCGCCTCTTCCTGAGACCGGTTGAACGCGTTACGGAGTACGAGCGCGGCTGACCGGCGGACGTGCGCGAGGATGAGGCCGTACTCGAAGCTCATGCTCAGCGCGTTCTGCGCCGTTTCGAGGTCGGCGTGCTCGGCCTCTTCCAGCGCCTGCAGCAGGTCGTCGATGAAGTCCTCGGGCTCCAGCGGCTCGGTGGAGCGGCGCGCGGCGTCGGCCTGCTGCTCCAGCGGCTCGCGGCACTCCGCGATGATGTGCTCCACGACGTTGGGGTGCGTCTGCTCCAGCACCGGTTCGATATGGCCGGGGAAGTCCACGCCAACCGCGCACCCGAGCGCGAACGCAGCCACCGTGGCCTCGGAGAGCGGGCCGCTGTCGAAGAATGCTTCCCCGTCGTGGTCGTGCTGCGGCAGACCTTCCAGGTAGAAGACAACGACAACGTCGGTGAAGGCGGCGGAACCTTCCGGCCCACCGCTGCCGACGGGCTCCAGAGGGATGATGCGGTCCGCCACGGCGTCAGCCAGCGGGCGCGTTGGCCATCACGTCAACGAGCTCGCGCACCGCGTCGGCGGACTTGTCGAGCAGCGCCTTCTCGTCCGCGGTGAGGTCGAGTTCGACGACGCGCTCGACGCCGCCTGCGCCGAGGATGACCGGCACGCCCATGTAGATGCCGTCGATGCCGTACTCACCCTCGAGGAGAGCGGCGCACGGCAGCAGGCGCTTCTGGTCCAGCAGGATGGCGTCCACCATCTCCGCGGATGCTGCGGATGGCGCGTAGTAGGCGCTGCCGGTCTTGAGCAGCGCCACGATCTCGCCGCCTCCGCCCTGGGTACGCTTGATGATGCGCTCCAGCGCCTCGGCGTCCAGCAGCTTGCTGATGGAGACGCCGCCGACCGTCGTGTACTGCGTGAGCGGCACCATCTGGTCGCCGTGGCCGCCCAGCACGTACGCCTGCACGTCCTTCACCGAAACGCCGAGCTCCCACGCGAGGAACGTGCGGAAGCGGGCTGTGTCCAGCACGCCGGCCATGCCGACGACACGGTTCTTGGGGAAGCCCATGCCGGAGGCGATGGAGTAGGCGTGCTGCACCATCGCGTCCAGCGGGTTGGAGACGACGACGATGACCGCGTTGGGGGAGCGCGGCGCCACTTCCGACACCACCGATCCCACGATCTTCATGTTCGTGAAGAGCAGGTCGTCCCGGCTCATGCCCGGCTTGCGGGCGATGCCCGCCGTGATGACGACCACGTCCGAGTCCGCGGTCTCCTCGTAGCCGTTGGAGCCCGTGATGGTGGCGTCGACGCCCAGCACCGGGCCGGACTGGGCGATGTCCAGCGCCTTGCCCTGCGGCATGTCCTCGACGACGTCGACGAGGACGACGTCCATGTAGCCGCGCTCGAAGAGACGCTGCGCGGTGGTTGCGCCGACGTTACCCGCGCCGACGACGGTTACTTTCTTGCGTGCCATCTGTCTCGCTTCCTTGGTTCTTGATCCCGTCATTCCCGCGAAGGCGGGAATCCAGCGCGCGGGGCGCCCCTGTCTCAGGCGTAGACGTAGCCTTCCCACTTGCTCTTGAGGCCGGAGTCGCTGACCGTGTCGACGACATAGTCGCCGAACTCGCCGGTCGTCGCGCCGGTGTTGCGGCCCGTGGTGACGGCCTTGCGCTCGTACTGGCCGCAGACGTCCAGCGCCATGTTCACCTTCTCGGCGACCGCAGGGAACCCGATGTGCTCCAGCAGCATCGCGCCCGCGCGGATCATGGAACTGGGGTCGGCGTACTGTGCGCGGCCCTCGGTCACCATGCGGGGCGCGCTGCCGTGGATGGCCTCGAACATCGCGCTGGTCGTGCCGATGTTGGCCGAGCCCGCGGTGCCGACGCCGCCCTGAATCTGCGCCGCCTCGTCCGTGAGGATGTCGCCGTACATGTTGGGGAGGGCGAGCACCTGGAAGTCGCTGCGGCGAGCGGTGTCGATGAGCTTGGCGGTCATGATGTCGATGTACCAGGCGTCCCAGGAGATGCCGGGGTAGTTCTCCGCGACTTCGCGGGCCACGTCCAGGAACTTGCCGTCGGTCGTCTTGACGATGTTCGCCTTGGTGACGATGGTGACGCGCTCCTTGCCGGTCTTCTTCGCGTGGGCGAAGGCTGCGTCGATGATGCGGCGTGAGCCCTGCGTCGTGATGACGCGGAAGTCCATGGCGAGGTCGTCGGTGATGTTGATGCCGTTGGAGCCGAGGGCGTACATGTCCTCGGTGTTCTCGCGGAAGAACGTCCAGTCGATGTTCTCGGCGGGGATGCGGACAGGCCGCACGTTGGCGAAGAGGTCCAGCGCCTTGCGCATGGAGACGTTCGCGCTCTCGATGTTCGGCCAGCCGTCGCCCTTCTCAGGCGTGTGGGTCGGGCCCTTGAGCGTGACGTGGCACTCCTTGATCTCAGCGAGCACGTCGTCCGGGATGGACTGGAGCTTCTCGGCGCGGTTCTCGATGGTGAGGCCCTCGATGTTGCGGAACTGCACCTTGCCGCTCTTCACCTCGTCGGCGAGGAGCTGTTCGAGGACGCGCTGCGACTCGTAGGTGATGGTAGGGCCGATGCCGTCGCCCCCCAGCATGCCGATGACGATGGGGCTGATCTTCGAGTAGTCGGTGGGCGCGGGGGCCTGCTTCAGCCGCTCGACACGCTCCAACTGCTGCTCCACCAACCCGCCGAAATGCTCTTTCGCCCTTTCGATAACGCTGTTGTCGGCCAAACCGACACCTCCTTGTTCTGCTGCGATAGGCCGGTTCCCGCGCGCCTGTCTGGGAGCCCGTCATTCCCGCGAAGGCGGGAATCCCGTTCCCTGCTGGACGCAGGCGTTACGGGCCAGAGGCTCACGGGGGTCGTTGCTGCACACGCCCGCCGGTCTCGCGCCGTTCCGGTCGGGCGCGCCGATTATACGGAGGAGCAGGCGTGGCGGGCAAGCGCGGGGCGGCGCGCCGACGGTAGGAGACGCTGCCGGTGTTCTTCATCCGTTTCTTGATCCGGTGTTTACGAGTGAGCGCAAGGCGATGCTGCCAATCCTGAGGTGAACGATCCCGAACGTGGTATGCTGTTCGCACCTGTAGATTTTGTGAGCTGCCGTTCTGTTCCTCGGTCCGACACGCCAGGCCCTTGCTGGCGCTTCCAAGACAAACGGGCAACCTGACTCTCAAGGAGCGCCAGATGAAGATATTCGTCGGAAACCTCAGCTTTAGTACGAGTGACAACGACCTGCGAGACGCCTTCGCCCCCTACGGCGAGGTCGCCAGCGCACAGGTCATCACGGACCGGGACACCATGCGGTCGCGTGGGTTCGGTTTCGTCGAGATGACCGCTGACAGCGAGGCAGAGCAGGCCATCCGGGCCCTGAACGGCACGGACCTTCAAGGCCGAGCCCTCAACGTCAACGAAGCCAGGCCTCGGGAAGACCGTGGCTCACGGAGTGGCGGCGGTTCCTGGGGGAGGTAGACGCCTCTAAGGCGTTTCGGTCTGAGTGCGCCCCCGGTGTCGGCGGGGCGCCAGCGACCGACTCCCGGACCACGGTCCGGGAACGAATCCAAACGATGGCGGCGCAGCCGCCCTCGTGTCAGTACGACGCCCATGCAAGCGGCGTACGTGGCGGGAAACACGGCGGTAGGGGCGGGTGTCACAGCCCGGATGACGGACAGGGATGGACGGGACGGCGGAAGGGCCGACCTTGCTTCAGCGCAGGCGGACCACGTTGCCGGTGACGAGGCGCGCGTGGTCCGAGGCCAGCCAGGCGATGACGTCGGCGACCTCTCCCGGCTCCGCGACGTTGAAGTGGTCCGCGCTCTCCTGTACGAAGCGCCTCACCTCTCCGGTCACCCAACCCGTGTCCGTTACCGGCGGGTGGACCACGTTGGCAGTGATGCCCTGGCGAGCAAGCTCGAACGCCGCCGACATGGTGAAGTTCTCGAGGGCGGCCTTGGCGGCCCCGTAGGAGACCTCGCCGGGGAATCCCTCCGGACTGCCCGACGCCAGGCTGACGATCCGTCCCCACGAGGCGCCTCTCTCTGCGTGGCGCCGCGCGAACTCGGCGATCATGGCGGCCCCGCCGCGGGCGTCCACGGAGAACTGCCGCTCGAAAGTCTCGGCGGAGACCTGCTGGAGAAGGCGGCCATACCTGTCGCTGGTCTTCGCCGTAAAGGTGTCGGCCAGCCAGCCGGAAGCGTTGTTGACGAGGATATCCACCGGCCCAAGCTGGGCCTCCGCAATGTCGAACAGGCGTCTCGGGGTTTCCGGATCAGCCAGGTCGGCCTCCACTACCGTTGCCAGCCCGCCCTTCGCCCGGATGTGAGCGATGACGTCTTCGGCATCGGAGGAGCGGCTCCGACCGTATGCCTCGGGCGTGCCGGGGTCGTCTATATCAGCCAGTCGAAGGTACGTCACAAGGACGCGGGCGCCGCACTCCGACAGCACACGCGCGGCCGCAGCGCCGATGCCGTGGTTGGCGCCGGTGACGATGGCGACGTGGCCGGTGAGGTCGAAGAGTGGCATAGGAACGGCTCATGCTAGTCCGCCGTCCGGCGTCGTACAAGGCTTCGGCTCGATCGCCCCCTACGGGTCCGAACATCGGGGACGGCGCCTGCTGTTACAGTGAGTCAAACTGGCGTGTCCCTGGGGGAGCATGAAGTTCGTCCGGCAGAGCCGAAGATTCGGCGTCATCAGCGAGCCTAACGTCAAACCGCTCGCAGCGGCGACGCTGTTCAACGCCGCCGGCAACAACGTCTACGGCGTGGCGCTCGGGTGGCTGGCCTACGAGGCGACCGGGTCGCCCCTGGCCGTCGGCGCTGTCCTCGGGATGCGCCCCCTGACGATGCTCTGCGTTGGCCTCATCGCGGGAGCGGTCAACGACCGCTTCCACCGGCCTCTGGTCCTCAGGCTCTACGCCCTCTGGTACACGCTCCTGTCGTTCGGCTTCACGAGCCTTCTCTACCTGGGGGACGTTGGAGTCGGCCACATGTTGGGCTACATGTTCCTCGTGGGCGTCGGGTTCACGTTCGGCCCGACGGCACGGCGGGCGATCTATGCGGACTCGGTGAGCCGCTCGCGCGTCGTGGACGCCCTCGCGGTCGACAGAACGACGTTCGAGCTCGGCCATCTCATCATGCCCGCGATCGTCGGTGTGATCATCAGCACGTACGGGCCGGAGATCGCGTTCACCGTCCAGTGTGGTCTCTATTCGACGATGACCCTCCTCGTCTTCCAGGTATCGACGCCGCGACGTGCCGTGGACCCCGCCTCGAGGCCGCCGTTCCTGCGGAGCATCGGCGAGGGCCTGGGTTACGTGCGGGCGCAGCCGGGGATACTGCGCATGCTCTTCGCAACCTCGACACTCGCGCTGTTCGGGTTCGCGTATCCCCTGGTCCCGGTCGTCAGCGGCGAGTTGCTCGACGCCGGAGCGACCGGGGTTGGCGCGATCCTGGCCGGTGGGGCGGCCGGCGGACTCATCGGCCCGATCCTGCTCCTTGCCCTGCGAGGACGGGTCAGCTCCCTGACGGCGCTCGTGGCGGGAGGGATGACGATGGCCCTGGGGATGGCGGTCTTTGCCTTCTCTCCGTCGCTTGCGGTAGCCGTGGGGGCATTCGCCGTTATGGGCGCGACGTCGCCGGCCAGTAAGGCTGTCAGTGACGGATACATGCAACTGGCCGTTGACCCTGCATACCGCGGACGAGTGGGCAGCCTTACGCAGGTGACCCGCGGGCTCGAGGGTCTGTCCGCCTTCCTTGCGGGAGGCATCGCCCAGGTGATCGGGGTGCAGGGCGCATTGGTGGTCGCGGCCGTCATCACCGGAGTGATCGCGGTCTGGCTGCTCGTGAGTTTCAGGCGGTACGGCGTCGAGGGCTGGTGAGTCGTGCCATGTTGGCTTACGGTACGATTTCCATCACGTCCAACAAGGACAGCCCATTAACCAGGTCCTGGTTACCGTAGATCTTGTATATCTCGACCTCTTGCGGCACCAGTCTTGTGAAACTCCATATGAACCCGTTCGTGGTTATCCTGGCATTGGTGTAACTGTTATTCATCGTGCTTTGCCCATTCGTGTGAAATGCCCCGAATACTGCATGCAGCACTTCGTGTACGATCACTTCCCGCAGGACCGCCGTGGGTCTCATCAATCTTCCCCGTTGTTCGAACCGATGATAATCACAGATCGCCATCAATCCTCCTGAGAGTCTGGCGAAACCACCGATCTCCGAATAGCCTTCTTCGTTCTGGGAATCACACGTATAGCCGCTGTCGAACACGTCGTTGTATGCAGCCGCAGCGGCAAATACCATGTAGTCGTTGTCGTTACCTATCGCACATTCCGAGTTCTCCCTGGTCCGGATGTGCAACCATTGTGAGACGTGCTCATCCATCACCTCGTGTATCAGCTCCTCTGTCCTGATCGGGTTCCAGAAGTTCTCTGTCGTGAACGATTCATGTATGCAATACAGACCGGTGAAAGCTGACGCGTGTTTATCTATCGTCAGTGGCAAGCCGTACTCTTCACTTGCTATCAGATCGAACTGCTCTTTCGTTACCTTTACCCGAAAAACCGGCGTAGGTGTGGCCGTCGGAGTTGGTGTGGCCGTAGGTGTTGCAGTGGGTCTCGGCGTTCGCGTAGGCGTCGCTGTTGGAACCGGCGTCGGTGTATGCGTGGCCGTAGGAGTTGGCGTTGGCGCAGGTGTGGCCGTAGGAGTCGGTGTTGGCGTGTGCGTGGCCGTAGGAACCGGTGTGGGCGTTGCTGTTGGGACCGGCGTCGGCGTGTGTGTAGCGGTAGCGGCCGGCGTTGGCGTTGTGGTTGCCGTTGGAGTCGGTGTCGGGGTAGCAGCTTCCGTGCAACCCAGGAGGACCAGCAGCACACCGATCGCTGTTGCCTGTATCTTCACGTTACGGCCGGTCTCAGGAGAGGGGATCATCCCCCCGCCATGGGGTTGAGGGGCGACTCCTCCAGCGGGACGACGTCCTCGCGAGTGGTCGTGCTGCTGTCCCACTCCTCGTAGGGGAGGTCTTCGGCAGCGTCGGCGGCTTCCTTCTCATTGGAGGCTTCGACGGTCGTCCGGTAGAGGACCTCGTGGCTGACCAGAAATTTCATAAGGGCGTCTGAAAGGTTCGTGGTGGTGGTGGGCTAGAGCGGGATGTTGCCGTGCTTCTTGGGCGGCAGCGTGTCGCGCTTGTTCTGGAGGGCGTCGAGCGCGTGGATGAGCCGCGGGCGGGTCTGCGCCGGGTCGATCACGTCGTCGATGAACCCGCGCTCGGCGGCCTGGTAGGGGTTCGCGAAGCTGTCGCGGTACTCCTCGATGAGCTCGGCGCGGGTCGCGTCGGGGTCCTTGGCGTCGGCGAGCTGGCGTCGGTGGATGATGTTGACGGCGGCGTCCGGCCCCATCACCGCGATCTCCGCCGAGGGCCACGCGAGGTTGATGTCCGTGCGGAGGTGCTTGCTGCCCATGACGACGTACGCGCCGCCGTAGGCCTTGCGGGTGACGACGGTGATCTTGGGGACGGTGGCCTCGGCGTAGGCGTAGAGCAGTTTCGCGCCCTGCCGGATGATGCCCCGGTGCTCCTGGTCCTGCCCCGGCATGTATCCGGGCACGTCCGCGAACGTGATGATGGGGATGTTGAAGGCGTCGCAGAAGCGAACGAAGCGCGCCGCCTTGACCGAGGCGTGGATGTCGATGACACCTGCCAGGTAGGCCGGCTGCTGCGCGACGATGCCGACGCTGCGCCCGTTCATCCTCCCGAACCCGATGATCATGTTGGGCGCGAAGTCGTGCTGGATGTTGAGGAACTCGCCGTGGTCGACGACGCGTCCGATGACCTCCAGCATGTCGTAGGAGCGGGCGGACTCCTGCGGCACGACGTCGCGCAGCTCCTCGTCGGCGCGGTCTGCCGGGTCGTCCATATCGCCCGTGGGTGGGTCGTCCAGGTTGTTGAGCGGGATGAAGCTGAGGAGGAAGCGGATGGTCTCCATGCACTCCTCCTCGGAATCGAGGGTGAAGTGGGAGACGCCGGAGAGGGTGGCGTGGGTGTCCGCGCCGCCGAGCGCTTCGTGCGTGATCTCTTCGCCGGTGACGGCCTTGATGACGTCCGGCCCGGTGATGAACATCTGGGAGATGCCCCGCACCATGAGGGTGAAGTCGGTGATGGCGGGCGAGTAGACGGCTCCGCCCGCGGACGGGCCGAGGATGGCGGATATCTGCGGGACGACGCCGGAGGCGAGGGTGTTGCGCATGAAGATCTCGCCGTAGCCCGCGAGGCTGACGACGCCCTCCTGGATGCGCGCGCCGCCTGAGTCCGATATGCCGATGATGGGCGCGCCGTTCCGCATGGCAAGGTCCATCACCTTGCATATCTTCTCGGCGGCGACCTCCGAGAGCGAGCCGCCGAAGACGGTGAAGTCCTGGGAGTAGATATACGCGGTGCGGCCGGTGATCTTCCCGTAGCCGGTGATGACGGAGTCGCCGGGGAACTTCTTGTCCGACACGCCGAACTCGCTGGAGCGGTGGGTGACGAACGAGCCCAGCTCCTCGAACGAGCCGGGGTCCACGAGCAGCTCGATGCGCTCGCGGGCGGTCAGTTTGCCGCGTGCGTGTTGCTGTTCCGCACGCGCCTCCCCCTCCGACGAACTGATCTTCTCTTTGCGGCGCCGGAGCTCTTCCAGCGCCTTGTTGGTGGTCTTCTCAGCGGTCATCACATCCCTGCAGCACGGCTGCGCCGCGCTTGAGGAATCCTACCATCGCCTGCACATACGGGCAAAACCGCGCATCGCGGCGAAGGATGGAAGCGCTCCGCTGCCGTAAGGTTGTCGATTCGTGCAGGCGTCGGCGGGAGTCCGAGGATTGCCTTATGGGTTATGATGTAAGGCGGACTCTGCGCACAGAGACAGGAACCGCATGAGCACAGGCCACTACTACCAGTCCGACGAGGAGATCATCAGGCGTCTCCAGGTGATCCTTCACGAGCAGGGAGACGGGCCCCAGGATCGTATACGCCGCGAGAGCGGGATCCGGGAGGTGCGGAACCTCACGGCCGAACTCGCTGAGCGCATCTACCGCGAACCGGACGTCTGGGGCATCGACGAGATCCCTGTCGAGTATCGCACGGACGCCGCGGCGGACGCACTGCTGCAGATGCTCTCCCGGGTGTCCACGATGGGCAGCCCCCGGAACATCCGGGAATGGTATGTGAACGCGGTGGAGGTCCGCTTCAAGGAGCTCTGGAGCGCCGCGGACAAGGAAGCCAGGGCACGGGAGAGCGAGGAGGCAACTGCACGTTCCAGGCAGGAGGCGGCGGAGAGCGGGGAGGGCGCGTCGTCGGTCTTCGAAGAGAATGCGGAGCTGTGGCAGCGCTTCGAGGGAGAGTTCCCCCGGGACGCCTTTGCCCTGCGCCTGCGCTACCAGTTGAACCGGACTCCCGACGAGATGGCGGTGATGCTGGACGCGCCGAGCGACCGGGCGATCACGATACGCCTGAACCGCGCCAAGGAGCGTTTCCGCATGTACTGCGAGCAGGCCGGATTGAGCCAGCGGGAGACCGCGGGGATACTGGCGCAGTTCGCCGAGGAGCGGTCTTCGTGACACAACGTCCTACCACTACCTTCCGCTCAGGGAAGGGGCCCTGGGTGCGTTTCGCCATGGGCGCCGGCGAGCGCTGGCTCAGCCTCTCCGGACGGATAACGACCGAGATGCGGCAGTTCGGTTCGTATATCCGGCAGATGCGCTACCGCCAGGGGTACAGCATCCGGGAATTGTCGGATGAGTTGGAGATGCCTTACGAGGACCTGCTCATGCTGGAGGTGGGGCTTCTCAAGCCGTCGGAGGTCCCGTCTCCTGTCTGGGTGCGCCTGATGCGCCTGCTGGAGGGGCGGGAAGTGCTCGTCCGTCGCGCATATGCGGATGAAGCCGAGGCGGAGCTGGACCCGGACGAGCTGTGGGCCGAGGGAGACGACGACCCGTCCGGCAAGACGGCGCTGGGCCTCGGCCAGACGCTCGGCGTGGCGAGCATAAAGGTGGTTGGCGTGGGCGGCGGCGGCTCCAACGCGGTCCGGCGGATGTACCAGCAGCGCGTTCCGGGCGTCGAATACATCGCGGTGAACACGGACGCCCAGCACCTGATCCGGCTGGACGTTCCGAGGAAAGTGCGCATCGGCGACCGGCTCACCCGGGGACTCGGCGTCGGCGGCAACCCCGAACTGGGGCGCGAGGCGGCGGAGGAGTCCCGCGAGGACCTGTACGATCTGCTCAGCGGCACAGACCTCGTGTTCGTGGCCGCGGGCATGGGCGGCGGCACGGGAACGGGCGCCGCGCCCGTCGTGGCGGAGATCGCCAAGGAGGTCGGCGCGCTCACCATCGCGGTGGTCACCAAGCCGTTCGGTTTCGAGGGGCAGCAGCGCTCCGTGCAGGCGGACGAGGGCATCGCACGCCTGCGCGAGCACGTCGACACGTTGATCCTGATCCCGAACGACCGGCTCTACGCGGTGTCCGACGAGCGCATGACCGCCGAGAACGCCTTCCGTATCGCGGACGACGTCCTGCGCCAAGGCGTGCAGTCCATCTCCGAACTGGTGATGGTGGCCGGCGACATCAACCTCGACTTCGCGGACATCCGTGCGGTGATGGCCGGCGCGGGCTCCGCTTGGATGGCGATAGGCCATGGACGCGGCAGGGACAGGGCGTACGAGGCCGCCCGCGCGGCGATGGCAAGCCCGCTCCTCCACGTTCCGGTTGAAGGCGCGACCCGGGTGCTGCTGAACATCACCTACGGCCCGGACGTGACGCTGCAGGAGGTGTACGAGGCATCCGACATCATCAAGGGCCTCGTGGACCCGCACGCGAACATCATCTTCGGCATGATTACGGACCACAACATGGAGGACGAGGTGCGCGTCACGGTGGTGGCGACAGGCCTCACCGGCGGCGAGAGCGTCGTATCGCAGTCGCTCGACCAGATCCTCCAGGGGGCGCTGGACTCCAGCGAGTCCAACAGTTCGATGCCGGGGTTCCTGCAGCGCATCGCGCGCTTCTTCAGCAACCTGTTCGGCGGCGGCAGGAACTAGCCTCTCCCTCGCCGTTCCTGCGGCGGCAGGAACCTCGCCCCCGACGACCGATCAGCCCTCGCCGTAGACCGTCGTGTGCGGTTTGAAGGCTGCCCACGCGAACCAGAGGTGGTCCTGGGCGTTCAGGCGTTCGAGTTGCCGCCCCGCGAGCGGGCCGCTCACCGCTCTGCCCAGCACGTTCCACCTGCTGCCGGTGCCTTCGTCCGTTATCCCGTCGCCATCGAAAGCGAACGTCAGCCGTTCGCCGTCGAGCATGGGGCGGAAGACGCCCGTCGCACCGACGTCGGCGGCGTCTGCGATGGAGCGGCTGCCCAGCGCGGTGGTGGTGCCGAACTCGAAGAAGACCACGATCTCTTCGCCTCCCACCTTGGCGTGGGCCACGCGCTCTGTTGCGAGCACCGAGTACGGGAACGCGGCCGCGTCGTCGTTGATCTCGATGGCAGCGACGCGCTCCTTGGGCGGGAGGCGCGGGTCGGCGTCGCCGTAGAAGAGGAACGGGTACGAGTCCAGGTTGTCGTAGTAGGGGTAGGGGTTGCTCCCGTAGCGGCCGATCCCGGGCCGGTCGAGCACCAGTCCGTCCGCATACTCGTCGCGGAACGCGGCCCACGAGACGATCTGCGCGGGCACGAACCGGAGCTGCGCCCCTGCGAGTTCGCCCGCGATGCCCTCGCCGGTGAGTTGCTGCCACCAGCTCTGCGTCTGCCGGTCCCACATCACGAGGTCGCTGTTGCGCAGGTTGCCGGAGACGCCGAAGTCGTAGACCGTGCCGTCGAGCGTGCGATCGAACACGACGGCGGAGTTGCAGAGCGGGCAGTAGGTGACGGTTACCGGTTCGCCTCCGAGTTCGTCGTTGACGATCTCGTGCCAGAGGAGGACCTGCAGCGGGTACGCCTTCGCCTCGCCGTTGACTTCCAGCGCGATGACAGGCTCCGCGTCCGAGAGCCACTCTTCGGCGCCGGCCACGGAGACGAACGTCGGGTCGTCGATGGGCGGGATGCCGTCACGCCCGACGCCGCCGGAGACGATCTCGCGGTACGGGACGGTGTGGAAGCGGAAGTCCGTCTCCCAGATCGGGGTGTAGATACTGAGGCCTTCCTCGTAGTTGTCATCGGCGGGGATGCCGTAGGCGTTGCGGACCACGCTCGGGTCGAGTGTCGGCGTCGGGATGAGCGCCGACACTGCAGCGGTCGGCGTGGGCGATGCGGACGGGACGAGCCCGGATACAGCGGCGGTCGGCGTGGGCGACGATGACGGGACGAGGGCGGAGACGGCGGCTGTGGGCGTGGGGGTCGCTCCGGGCGTGGGTACGCGCGCCTCGGCAGGCGTCGGCATGGGCGTGTCCGTGGAGACGCATGCGCCGAAGACGAGGACGAGCATCGCGCACGCGATTACGAACGCGCCGCCGTCGTTCCTGCGGAGGCAGGGACCTCGCCTTTCACCTCTCCCTTGAGGGGAGAGGTCGCCGCGCAGCGGCGGGTGAGGGTGTTCCGGCGCGCGGCGTCGCATCAGGGCTACTGGGTCTGGGCGGGCCGGCCTCCGGTGGGCCAGGGATTGTGGAACGTGATGCCGGAGATGATGTACGCCCCCTCCTCGTCCGAACCGGTGAAGTCCTTGAGGATCTGCGTGATCCCTACATCCATTGTAGCGAAGTATTCCCCCGTGCCGGTGAGGTGAGCCGGGATCTCCTTCGCAGTGCCCTTCACGTAGTAGGTGAAGCGCTCGTCCACGAACACGATCGTGAGCTTGCCGTTCTCCCGCATGTTGCGGGTGGTGGTGCTGCCGTTGTAGGTGACGACGCGGATGGTGTTGGGGTCTCGCGCACCGACCTCGCGGAACGAGAGCAGTGCGGGGTGCGGCCAGCCGTTCTCGTCGGCGGTGACGATGAGAACGGCGCGCCCGCGCTCGACGGTCACGTCCTCGTACCAGAGGGCGTTGAAGAGGTCGGGCGGGAGTTCTCTGCCGATGTCGTCGGACATGGCGGCCTCACTCCTCGGAGGAAGGGTCCTTGCCCTCCCAGCGCTTGAACTGGGTGTTCTCGATGCCGAGCAGGTCGAGCACCTTGCCGACGGTGTGGTTGATGATGTCGTCTATCGTCTGCGGGCCGGAGTAGAAGCCGGGGGTGGGAGGCAGGATGACGCCGCCCATGTCCGTGACGGCGAGCATGTTGAGCAGGTGTCCGCGGTGCAGCGGGGTCTCGCGCGCGACGACGACGAGGCGGCGGCGCTCCTTGAGGCACACGTCCGCGGCACGGGTGATGAGGTCGTTGTTGTAGGAGTTGGCGATGCCCGCGAGCGTCTTCATGGAGCACGGCACGACGACCATGCCGTCGGTCTTGAACGAACCGCTGGAGACGCTGGCGGCCATGTTGCGCGGGTCGTGGACGACGTCGGCCATCGCCTTGATGTCGTCTATCGACCAATGCGGCGCCTCGTACCTGATCGAGACGTGTGCACCCTCTGAGAGGATGAGGTGCGTCTCCACGTCCGGCATCCGGCTCAGCGCGCGCAGCGTGTAGATGCCGTAGATGGGAGCGGACGAGCCGCTGATGCCGACGATGATCCTTGGCATATTCCCTCGTGTCGTGTGCGGGGAGACGCCCCGGTAGCAAGGGCGTCTCCCGCACGGTAAGGCTTACGGCAGGCCGAGCTCGTCCCAGCGCTCGCCGACCTTGTCGAGGATCTGCATCGTCGGCTTGGAGGGCGGCGGGACCGGGAACTCGGTCGTCTTGTGCTCGCGGGTCGCATCGATGCCCATGCCCTGCGACGGCGGGATGAAGTCCATCTCGCCGGGGCGCCCGAGCGGACGCGGCAGGTGCGCGCCGAGGTGGACGTGCTGCGTGGGCTCGGCGAACGAGACGATGCGCCACCAGATGTCGTTCCAGTCGCGCACGTCGCAGTCCTCGTCGACGACGACGACCCACCGGTAGCGGAGGTGGGAGTAGGCCGCTTCGATGATCTCCTTTGCCTGGCCTTCCCGCTCGATGGCGGCCCTGATGACGATCACGCCGCCCGCGCCTGCGTCCGGGAAGTGCACCTCTCTGATGTTGGTGAAGCCGGACTTGCTGACCAGCGTGTTGAGGATGGAGCCGGAGCGCATCAGCGGGCGGGGGTAGTCCTCGATGCGCCCGCAGATGAGCCCGAAGTTGATGGGGTCCTTCCGGTGGGTGATGGCGTCCACGCGGAACACGAATACCTCGTAGTTCTTGTTGTAGAAGCCGGACGACTCGCCGTGCGGACCGTCGTAGTAGCGCTCGCCCGCAACGATCTCGCCTTCCAGGATGTACTCGGCCTGCGCCGGCACCATGATGTCGCTGGTCTCGCACTTGACGAGCTCCACCGGGCGTCCCGCCCATGCGCCTGCGGCCTCGTACTCGGAGAGTCCGTTCTCGTTCTCGGGAACGGCGGTGCCCGCCGCGAGGACGAGCAGCGGGTCCATGCCGATGGCGATGGCGCACGGCGTGCCCTTGCCCTCCGCCTCGTTCTCTAGGACGTGGACCGCGCCGTTGCGGTCGCCTGCGCCTCCGTAGGAGGAGCCCCTCGGCGGGGCCGCGCCCACCTTGAAGTCGCCCTGGATCTTCACGGTGGTGTGGTTGCGGTCGATGATCATGGAGCGGTACTGCCCCATGTTGTGCGCACCGGTCTTCGGGTCGACCGTGATAACGCCCGCAGTGGTGGCGATGTAGCGTCCCCCGTCCAGCTCGTGCCAGAGCGGCGTGGGGATCTCGCCGAGGTCAACGTCCTCGCCGAAGACCTTCACCTCTTTCACGGGGCCGTCGTCCACCGTCACGCACGGGAGGCGGTCGGCCATGCCCTCCTTGACGATGTCGTGCAGCTTCACCCAGTCCCGCGGGCCGTTGAAGGCGATGGACAGCTGGTCCAGCGAGTACATGATGTTGGTGGTGAGCTGCTTGTCCGGGTTGTCCTTGATGTTCTCGAACAGCAGGCCGGGGCCGGTGCGGACGAGGTCCCGGTAGCTGATCGCGCCGACCTCGTAGTCGAGGTCGACTTCCGCGGTGATGCGCTTGAGGAGCCCGCGCTCCTCGAGGATCATCATGTATTCGCGCATGCTCTTGTACGAGACGGGGTTTCTCTGGGGTGTCGTAGTCACCTCTCTCCTCCTCTGTTGTTGGATACCCGATCCGGTGCGCGCCGCTGCCGTTGATTGTTCCGGGACCGAAGGCTACGGGGAGAACTGAACGTCCACAGTGATGCGGTCGGGCAGGCCGAACATTATCAGCAGTAGCACCGCAACGGCCATAACCACCAGACCGGCCAGCCAGAGCCCCACGCCGAAGCAGAACCCGTTACAGAAATTCAGCCCTGCGCCTTGCTTCTTGGCATCTTCACCGTCTATCAGCTTCTCTGCCACGTTTACCACGTCCGCCCTCCGTTCTTCGGCAGTGGCTTAGCTCAGGCCGAGCTCCTTCCAGCGGCCCGCGATATGCTCCATCATCTTCATGCTGGGCTGCGCCACGCCGGGACGCGGATGCTCGTACTCCTTGAACGGATAGGTGGCGTCGAACGCCATGCCGTAGGTGGGCGGGATGAACTCGACCGCGCCGGGGCCGGGCACCCTGAACACGTACTCGCGTCCACGGTACATATCGCGGTCCGGCACGACGGACGAGACGATGCGCCAGAGCACGTCGTTCCAGTCGCGCACGTTGCAGTCCTCGTCCACGACGATGACCCAGCGGTAGCGCATGTGCTCGTAGGCGGCGTCGATGATCTGCTTCGGCTGCTCCGGGCTGGTGATCTCCGCGCGGATGATGAGGAAGCCGGAGCGCCCCGCGTCCGGGAAGAAGACCTCCTTGATGTTCGTGAGGCCGGACTTCGAGACCAGCACGTCCAGCAGCGTGTTGGAGCGCATGAGCGGGCGGGGGTAGTCCTCGATGCGCCCGCAGATGAGGCCGAAGCTGATGGGGTCCTTCCGGTGCGTGATCGCCTTGATCTTCACCATGAAGGTTGAGGTGTACTGGTTGTAGAAGCCGGTGGACTCGCCGTGCGGGCCGTCGTTCACTCGCTCGTACGGGACGACCTCGCCCTCGAGCACGATCTCGGCGTTGGCCGGCACCATCAGGTCGCTCGTCTCGCATTTCACGAGGTCGACGGGGCGTCCCGCCCACGAGCCTGCGGCCTCATACTCGCCGTGGCCGTTCTCGTCGTGCGGGACGGCGGTGCCGCAGGAGAGCGTGAGCAGCGGGTCCATCCCCAGCACGATGGCGCAGGGTGTCGGGAGGCCGTTCGCCTCGTTCTCCAGCACGTGTGTCGCGCCGTTGCGGTCGCCGGCGCCGCCGTAGTTCGAGGCTCCGGGGGGCGTCGCGCCGACCTCCCAGTCGCCCATGATCTCCACGGTCGTGGTGTTCTTGTCGATGATCATGGAGCGGTACTGCCCCATGTTCAGGTTGCCGGTCTGCGGGTCGCGCGTCACGAACCCGGCGGTCGTGCCGATGTAGCGCCCGCCATCCTCCTCGTGCCAGCGCGGCGTGGGGAGCATGTCGAGGTCGACGTCCTCGCCCATGATCTTCACGTCCTTCACCGGGCCGCTGGGGACGGTGTTCGTGGCGGTGCGGTTCTGCATCCCCTCGTGGATGATGTCGCGGAGGTTCGCCCAGTCCGGGTCGCCGTTGAGCGCGAGCGCCAGCTGCGGCTCCGTGTACATGATGTTGGCCACGAGCGGCATGCCGGGATAGTCCTTGATGTTCTCGAACAAGAGGCCCGGCCCCTCGCGCACGAGCGAGCGGTAGGCGATGGCGCCGAGTTCGCCTTCCAGGTCGACTTCGGCGGTGACGCGCTTCAGCAGGCCGTTCTCTTCCAGCAGCTTCAGGTAGCCGCGCAGGTCGTCGTACGGGACGCGCTGACGTGTGGTCATACGCCCTTCCTCCTTCGGATCGTCTATGGGCGTGGCGAGTCTAGCACTGCGCTCGCCGGGCGGCAAAAGTCGGCTGCCCGGTCCCCTCTCCCTACAAGGGGAGAGGGTCAGGGAGAGGGTACTGGTGGGGGCGGGGCGTGGGACAGCATTGTCATTCCGAGCGCAGTCGAGGGGTCTCTCAGGCCTGTAGGGGCGGTTCGCGAACCGCCCTCGGTCGTCCTTATCCGCGAACCGCCCTCGGCCCCTAGAAGATGCGCGTGAACATGTCGCTGAACGGGTAGAGCACGCCTACCCACCGGAAGAAGAGCGGCTCGAACCAGAAGATGTCCAGCGTCAGGTCCAGGATGCCGATGATGAACGCCTCGAAGCCCAGTCCGGCCAGCAGCGCCCAGTACCACTTCGCGCGCGTCCAGAACAGGAGGTACGCCATCACCCACAGCGGCAGACCGATGTGGAACCCGATGAACCAGAGCAGCAGCACGAGCGCCACCAGCGAGCCGAAGTAGAGCGCGGCGCGGCGCTTCTCGCCCGCCGGGTCCTCCCCGAGGCGGAAGCCCAGGTCCATGATCATGCCCTGCTCTATCGCCTTGCGCCTGCTGAGCACCGTGTAGAGCCGGATGAACCAGAGCGGCGTCGCGACGACGATGACCACGGTGGGCAGCCACCGCCCCGGCAACAGGATCTTCGGGAGGTCGTCCTGGAGGAACGGCGGGCGGTAGAGCGAGATGATGAACGCGATCATCAGCAGGGCCATGAGCATGAGCAGCACGAGTTCGCCGACGATCTCCGGTGATTTCCAGGAGACCGTGCGGTGGGTCTCCGGTTGCTCTTGCGGGTTGCCGGGCTCTGCTGCCATCACGGTTGCTCCCCTTGCTGCCCGTCCATGAGCGGAGACTCCGCTTCCGCGCGTTCCCGGACCCGCTGCGCGCCGCGCTGGACGCGCAGCGAGAAGTAGATGGCGGCGACCACGACCACGAGGATGCCTATGAACGCAGGCTGCCAGACCATGGAGATGCCCCTCGCCTGGATGGAGATGCTCATGAACTTCTCCAGCGGCTCAGCCAGCACGATGGCGATGAGGATGGGCGGTCTCGGCCACGCGTACGCCTTCATGAACATGCCGAGCGCCGTGAACACGAGCACCACCGTGAGGTCCGCGATGTCCAGGTTCGCCTGGAACGCCGAGAGCGTTACGATGCCGATCACGAGCGGGGCGAGCCAGAGGGGCGGCACCGCCGCGACCTTCGTGAGCAACGGCGAAAAGCGCAATACGATGGGGACGACGAGGATATTCGCCAGGATGATGACGTAGACGAACGACATCGTGAGGTTCAGGTTGCCCTCCGGGTCTGCCATCTGCGGCCCCGGCTGGATGCCGACGATGAAGAGGAAGGCGAGCACGATCGCCATGGGCGCGCTGCCGGGGATGGCGAACAGCAGGGTCGGCATGAGCACGCCGCCGTCCGTCGAGTTGTTGGACGATTCCGGCGCGATGACGCCTCGTATGTCGCCGGTGCCGAACGTGTCGATGGCGCCCGGCTCCGTCTGCCGCGCCTGGGCGTAGGCCAGCCAGTGCGCCGGCGTGGGGCCGAGGCCGGGCATCGCGCCGATGAAGACGCCGATGAGCGACGAGCGCGTGATGAGCCACTTGTGGCGCAGCGCCTCCCGCATCCCCCGGTAGACGTCCTTCTTCCCCTCTTTGAGCATCTCGCTCAGCCGCTCCTTCGCGATGGGCGTATTGCTGATGACGAGGTCCGCTATCTCCGGGATCGCGAAGAGCCCCACGACGACCGGAATGATGTTGACGCCGTCGTAGAGGTAGTCGACGCCGAACGTCGCTCTCGTCTGCGAGGCGACGTTCGTGAAGCCGATGAGCCCGATGAGCAGGCCGAGGCATGCCGTGAGCAGCCCCTTTACGAACGCGCCTGCGCTGATGATGCCGACCGCGGCGATGCCCAGCAGCGAGAGCAGGAAGAACTCCGGCGAGCCGAACAGTCGCAGCAGTTCACGGGCGAACGGCAGGACAGCGAGCAGCGCCAGTCCGCCGATGATGCCCCCGATGAGCGACGACGTATAGGACGCGCCGAGGGCGTATCCGGCGTAGCCCTGCCGCGCAAGCGGATAGCCGTCCAGGATCGTCGCCTGCGACGAGCGGGCGCCCGGTATGCCGAGCAGGATCGAGGGGATCGGCTCGGTCAGGTCGTTGGCGGCCATGTAGCCGATGACGACGGGCAGTGCGATGAACGGGTCCAGCTCCGTCGCGAACGAGAGCACGACGACGAGGAAGGGCAGCCCGCCGCCCGGCATGAGGCCCGAGACGAGCGCGATGGGGATCATGATGACGAACGCGATCATCGGGCCGGGACGGAACAGCCGGTTCGCGCCGTCGAGCGCCGCGCCGAAGAACGCGCTGTCAACCGTGACCGTGTAACCCCATATGAGCAACGCCGCTATGACGATGCCTATGAGCAGGGGAAGCCGGTTGACCATGAAGATGTTGCCTTGCAGCTGATCGAGCCGCTTGGATTGAGTCGCTAAACGCTACGCGGGGAGCGTGAGCGCGTCAATACCGCGATTGCCCTGCCGTCATTCCTTAGGGTGAGGGTGAACGGGGATGGGGCGTAGGGGCGGTTCGCGAACCGCCCCATCACACGAAAGAGGGCGGGCTCGTGAGCCCGCCCTCTCTGCTCTACCGTGTTGCCTTCGCCCCGGCCTAGCCGGCGCCGTAGAGGCTGGCGAACAACTCCCGCGCATCGTCGCTGAAGGTCGCGGCCTTCCTGAGGGCCTCGACCAGGATCGCCGGGTCGCCGTACTTCACGGGGCGTTCGGCGAGTTCCGCCTTCGCGATGAACTCGGGGTCGTTCACGATGTCCCGGAAGATGCGCTGCCACGTCAGCACGATCTCCTCGGGTACGTTGGGCGGCAGGACGAACGTGCGCGCCAGGGACTCGAGGCTCTGTGCCAGCAGGAAGACGTCCTGCTGTTCCTCCGTCGCGTCGACGACGTCAAAGAGGTGCGGGAGCTCGTCGGACTGCAGGCCGGTGCCCATGCGGTCCAGGAACTCCTGCGAGACAGGAGAGCGGGACCAGAACAGCGGCACCAGGAGGCGGTCCTCGTACCAGCCCGGGTAGAGGTTGGAGATGTACTCGAAGTCGCACCGCGTGGTGGCGTCGAGCTCGCCGCGGTCGATCGCTGCGAGCACCTCGGACGTGCCCTCGTAGCCGTAGATGACCTTGATGGGCCCGCCGAGCGCCTCGACGAACTGCCCGCCGACCATGTCGCCGCCAGGGGCGGACGTGCCGGTCGTTATCGGCCTGCCGAGGGCAAGCACCTCGTCCCAGCTCGTGGCGATGTCCCGCCGCACGCACATCGTCAGGTGGTCGTCGTTGAAGCTCGGGGTGCCGATGAGGTTGACCGTCTCGATGTCGAAGCCTTCGCGGTCGATGCCGGCTGCCTCGGCTGCGGGGTGACGTGGCGCCATCGGGTGGATGGTCAGGCCGTCGGGCCGGGCGCGCATCGTCTCCTGCAGGCCGCGGAGTCCGCCGCCGCCCGGAAGGTTCGTGACGATGACCTTCGGATTGCCGGGCATCAGCCGCTCGACTGCCTCGCCGAGGAGGCGGGAATAGCCGTCGTAGCCGCCGCCGGGGGAGAAGCCGACGATGATCTTGATGGTCTTGCCGGAGAAGTACGCCTCGGCGTCGAAGCCTTCCACCTCGGGGATCGCGGTTGGCGTGGCTGTGGGGGCCGGCCTCGGCGTGGGCGTGGCTGTGGCGGGCGGCGCCGTCGCGCCGGGCGGCAATGGCGTCGGCGTGGCGGTGGGGTCCGGGGCCGGTGCGGGAGCGTCGGGGACCGGCGTTGCGGTCGGCTCTGGCGCCGGTCGCGGGGTAGCGGTGGGCTCCGGATCGTCGCCGCCGCATGCGGTCAGACCGGCAAGCAGGGCGATGCCCAGCACCACGAGTACGATTGTTCTGCTGGCCCAGGACATGAGCAATCCTCCCTTTCCTTATCACGAAAGCCCGCGCTATGCGGTGCCGCACGCGCGGATGGGCGAAATGCTAGCATCCCTTTCTCTGGAGGGCAATATCGGGCAGATTGCGCCGGGAGGCCGCATCCATTCGGAGGAGAGCAATGCGGTGGCTGATCACACTACTGGACATGCTCATCTCCTATACCGGTGCGGGAGGCAGGGGCGGCTGGTACGGCACCGGAGAGAAGCGCTTGAATCCGGCCTTCTGGCCCGTGCTCCTGTTCGTCGTCATCGTGACGATTGCTATCGTTGCGTACCTGCTGGCCTCAGGGCCGCCCTAAGAATCCACCGATAAACGACCCAGCCTTCGCTCGTAGAGAGCGATGTGACGACGGAGGAGAGGTTTGACGAACGCACGGGTCTACGACGCTATCGTGATCGGCGTGGGCGGCATGGGGAGCGCCGCGGTCTACCAGTTGGCGAAGCGCGGCCTTCGCGTGCTGGGGCTGGAGCGCTTCCGCGTCCCGCACGAGATGGGGTCGTCGCACGGAATCACGCGCATCATCCGGCTCGCCTTCCACGAGGGGCCGAAGTACGTGCCCCTGGGACTTCGCGCCTACGAGTTGTGGCGTGAGTTGGAGGAGCAGGCGGGCGAACAGGTGCTGCACGTCACCGGCTCCGTCCACGCGGGCGTTCCCGGAGCCGTGGCCTACGAGAGCACGCTGCGCGCCTGCCGCGAGCAGGACGTGCCGCACGAGGTGCTGACGAGCGCGGATCTGTCGGCGCGCTTCCCCGGCTACGGGCTGCCGCCGGAGATGTCGGCGGTCGTCCAGCCGCAGGGAGGCTTCCTCACGCCGGAGCGGTGCGTCGAGTCGCACGTAACCGTCGCGCGCGGCTTGAGCGCGGAGGTTCGCGAGGAGGAGCAGGTGCTCGACTGGGAGGCGTTCTCCAGCGGCGTGCGCGTCCGGACGGAGTCAGGCACATACGAGGCAGGCTCGCTCGTGCTCACGGCGGGCGCGTGGACGGGAAGGCTTGTGCCGGAGTTGGTGGAGGTCGCCGTGCCGGAGCGGCAGGTCATGGGCTGGTTCGAACCGGACGACCCTGCCCCGTTCGCGCCGTCGCGCTTCCCCGTCTTCATCGTCACGATGGACGGCGACGAGTACTACGGCTTCCCGGAGTTCGGCGTGCCGGGGCTCAAGCTCGGCAAGTTTGACAACACAGGCGTCGCAGCCGACCCCGACGCGCTCGACCGGACGTGGCGGACAGACGACGAGGAGATGCTGCGGGAGTTCCTCCGCCGCTGCTTCCCGATGGCGGCGGGCCGCCTGCTGCGGATGGCGGTCTGCATGTTCACTAACTCGCCGGACAGGAACTTCATCATCGGGAAGCACGCCGTATGGCCGCAGGTGTCGTTCGCCGGAGGCTTCTCGGGGCACGGCTTCAAGTTCTGCAGCGTGATAGGCGAGATCATGGCCGACCTCGCCGAGCGCGGAGAATCTCGCCACGACATCTCGCTCTTCGCTCCGTCGCGCTTCACCTCGTAGCGCAGAACGGCAGCCCGTCGTTCCTGTGGAGGCAGGAACCTCGCTTGGTCCCCTCTCCCTACAAGGGGAGAGGGTTAGGGTGAGGGTACCTGCGGCGTCCGCGGCTTCGGCGAAAGCGCCAGCAGCATGAACCCCGCGAACAGAGCGCCTGCCGCCGCGAGCCAGCCCACGGTGAAACCCGTGGCGTCGAACAGTATCCCGAGAACGGGTGTGCCGATGCCGGTCATGGTCAGCGTGATCGGGGTCGCCGCGCCCCGGACCGCGCCGATGTGGTCGCGCCCGTAGTAGGCGGGCCAGATGTGCGTCTGTGTGAGCATCCCCGCGCCGAGCCCGAGCCCGGCCAGCGCGGCCCCTGCGAACCCGTGCCATGTTGTGTCGGCGACCGCCGCAACGAGCATGGCGGCGGCGATGGTCATGAAGCCGGCCATCGCTATGTAACGAGGCTGTATGCGGTCTATCCAGGGTGCGATCGCTATGGCAGAGGCCACTTGGGTGAACGCCTGCACCGAGAACGCGATCGCGGACACCTGCGGCGGGATCCCCAGCGACAGGAGGAACGCGACCCAGAACACGCCGACGGTCCCCATCACCGCCATGAGGATCCCGTAGGCGATGCTGATGCGCCAGAACGTTCCGGTGCGCATGGACTGCCGCACGGTCCAGGAGTACTCGGCGATGCGCGACGGTCGGGACTGTCCGTCGGCTCCGAGCGCGATGGACTCGCCGTCGGGGAGCAGGCCGAGGTCGGACGGCTTGTTGCGTACGAACGCCAGGGAGACGACGGCTATGGTCAGCCCGCCGGCGATGCCGAGGATGAACCAGGCGTCGCGCCAGCCCACGGCGTCGACCAGCATCTGCGTGAGCGGGCTGGAGATGCCGATGCCGAAGGGGATGCTGGGGAAGAAGACCGACATGGCCCGGCCGCGCTTGGCGACGAACCACTTGGTGATGGGGATGGTGAGGAAGAGCGTACTGCTGCCCCAGAAGCCCATCATGCCGCTGAAGAGGGCGATGCCGATCATCTGCCAGCCCGTGTCGATGAGGCTCATCGCGGCAGCCGCCCCGCCGAGCATGAGGCCCGCGACCGCGAGCGGGAGGCGGGAGCCGCGGCTGTCGAGGAGGCGTCCGATGAACGGGCCTGAGAGCGCGAAGCCGAAGAGTCGCGCGGACAGCGCCCAGCCGAAGGCGCTGTTCCCCAGGCCGAGCTCCTCGCTCATGGGCGCGACGAAGATGCCGAAGTTGCCGATCCCCATGAACATGCTGGCGCCCCCGGCAACGCCGAGGGCGGCGACGATGACCCAGCCGTAGTAGGGACGCGACGAACTGCGCGCCTGACCGGGGAGCGGCTGCTCCAAGGGGTTAGCTGCTCTCTTCTTCTGCGGGGCCGGTCAGTTTGCCGAGGAACTCCTCGACGGAGGGCGGGAGCGGAGGAAGCTCCTTCTTCTCCTCGGACTGCCGCTGCTGCTCGCGCCTGCCCCGACGCGCGTCGTAGTCCGACTCCAGCCGTTCGACGAGCGACTTCACCTGGGCGTTGCGCTGCATCTCGGCGGTGACGCGCGCGTACTGCTGCGTGTCGCGCTGGCTGGCGGCGTACTCGGCGGGGAAGCCGTAGAGCGTGGAGAGCACCTGGAGCATCTTCGTGCGCCCCGCGAAGTCGGCCTCGAGTTCAACGTAGTGAGGGAGCCGGCACATGAGCATCATGTTGTCGACCCCGCCCTCGCTGATGCGGTCGCCGACCATGTTCATGATGGACGTGGGGCCTTGGTACGGCCTGCGCCGGTTGCCCTCGATGCCTTCCACGTCCTCGATCGGCTGACCGTTGAGCGTTCCCATGACGAGGAGCGGGCGCGTGTGAGGGACGGCGTCGTACATCGCGCCGATGCGGCAGAAGCGGTCCACGTTCAGGTAGGAGATCACCTCCACCAGCGCCTCGATGTACTCCTCCGCGTTGGAGTGCGGCTCCAGCATGTGGAGGAAGATGAAGTCGTGGCTGCCGAGGCCGGTGGCCCAGCGGAGGTCGGCGTTCGGGACGCGCATCTTGCGCTTGCCGTCCTCGAAGTAGACGACCGGGCGGTAGCGGGTGAAATCGAAGAAGTGCCCCGGCTTCGCGAGCGAGCCGAGGTCGCGGGCGCGCATGTAGCGTTCCAGCCGCTCGATGCTGAGCGAGCCGACACTGCCGGCGTCGATCCACGGCGTCAACGACGCGATGATGTGCGGCGACCGCAACTCCGGAAGAGGCTCGTGTATCTCGAATTCGCCTACTCTCATGGCCCTATAGTGTTCCCCTCGCGCGTGGATTGCAACCCTGCTGGCGGAGAATCCTGCTGCCCGCCCCTACGTCGAACCGCATCTCCACCTGCCTTGGCCAGCCGCGCGTTCCCCTACCCCTGTGCCTGCTGCGTGGCGCGCCAGACGCGCTCCGCCGTGAACGGGATGTCCACCATCGGCGCGCCGATCTGGCGCAGCGCGTCGTGGACGGCGTTGGCGAGTGCCGCGGGGCTGGCGCACGACGGCATCTCGCCGATGCCGCGCACGCCCATCGCGCCGTTCTTCGCCTCCGTCGCGTGCGTCTCGACCACCATGTGCGGGAGGTCCTCAGCGAGCGGCATCGCGTAGTCCATGAACGACCACTCGCGCGGGCGCCCGTCGTCGGCGTAGGAGACGGCCTCGCACATCGCCTCGCCGAACCCCTGCACGACCCCGCCGTGTATCTGCCCCTCGACGATGACCGGGTTGATGAGGTTGCCCACGTCGTGCACGGCGACGAAATCGCGGACGCGCACGTCGCCCGAGTCCGGGTCAATCTCGACGTACGCGATATGTGTGGCGAACGCGAAGCTCCCCGGCGGCAGCGTGTACGTCGAGTAGTGGAGGAAGCCGCCGTCGGCGTTGCCGGCCATCTCTGCGAGCCTGCCCAGCGGCACGGAGCGCGACGGGTCTGACTGTGAGACGGCTGTGCCGCCTTCCAGCATCACGTCGTCCGCGGGCGTTTCGAGCAGGTGGGACGCGGCGTTGACCAGCTTCTCGCGCGCCTGGTGCGCGGTCTGGTAAACGGCGTGCCCCCCTATGACGAGCCCCCGGCTGGCGTACGTACCCGCGCCGGGGCCGAACGGCTGGATGCCGTCGCTGTCGCCGTGCAGCACGGTGACGTCGCCCGGCGCGACGCCGAGCGCGTCCGCCGTGATCTGCGCGAACGTCGTCGCGTTGCCCTGTCCGTGCGGCGAGATGTCCGTCGTGAGGCGGATGTGGCCGTCCGCGCCGACCTCGACCGATGCCGCGCTGGAGCGCGCGGCGTCGCCGCCCGTGCCGCCGGAGCCCTTGGTCGAGAGCGCGATGCCGAGCCCGACCGTACGCCCCTCCTGCCGTTCGCGGTCGCGCCGCGCCACCAGGTCGGCGTACCCTGCGACCTCGAGCGCCCGGTCGAGCACCGGCTCGAAGTCGCCGTCCACGTACGGCGTGCCGGACGCGGTTGTGTACGGGAACTGGTCCGGCGGGATGAGGTTGCGGCGGCGCAGGTCGACGGGGTCGATGCCCAGCTCCTCGCCGATGAGGTCGAGTATCCGCTCCATGCAGAACGTGGCCTCCGGCTGTCCCGCGCCCCGGTAGGAGGTGATGGGCGGACGGTTGGTCATGAGGCAGACCTGCTCGCCGTCGTAGGCGGGGATGTGGTACGGGCCCGCGAAACGCTTCGCCGCGTTGTCCGGCGACGTGAACGCGCCGCTGATCCAGTACGCGCCGAGGTCCGAGAGGAAGCGCGCCCTGATGGCGAGGACGATGCCCCGGTTGGTGACGGCGGCGTCAACGTGCGCCTCCAGCCCGCGCGCGTGCGACGAGTGGATGTTCTCGCTCCGCTCCTCGACCCACTTCACGGGGCGCTGCAGCCGCTTCGCCAGGAGGATGGCCGAGACCTCTTCCGGGTAGACGTGGTGCTTGTGCCCGAAGCCGCCGCCTACGTCCGGCGTCATGACGTGCACGTGGCCCGGCAGCGTGATCGCCTCCTCGATGTGGTGCTGGGTGTCGTGCGGCGACTGGTTGGACGACCAGAACGTCAGGTTGCCGTCCGGGCCGTCGAAACTGGCGATGCAGCCCCGGCCCTCCATCGGCATCGGCGCGAGGCGCGGGATGACGAACGAGCCGGAGACGACCCGGTCGGCGGCTGCGAATGCGCCGTCCACGTCGCCCGAGCCCGTGCGTTGCCACGCGCCGACGTTCGACCCGATCGCGTCGTGGAGCGTGGGATAGCCGCCTTCCGCGGCGCGTTGCAGGTCGTTGATCGCTTCCAGCGGCTCGTAAACGACCTCGACGCGCGCTGCGGCGTCGGCGGCCTGCGCGGCGGTCTCCGCGGCGACGGCTGCGACCGGCTGCCCCGCGTAGAGCGCCCGCCCGAGCGCGAGGATGGGGTGCGCGCCGCCCCGGTTGATCGTCAGACCCGGCCTGCCGACGCTCTCCAGCACCGCGCCGTCCTCGACGTCGTCCGCCGTGATGACGGCGAGCACGCCGGGCATGGCGAGCGCCTCGCTTGCGTCGATGCGTTCGATGCGGGCGTGGGCGTGCGGGCTGCGGACGATGGCCGCGTGCGCCATCTCCGGCAGCGCCATGTCGCCGATGAACGTGCCGCCGCCGCGCAGCAGGCGGTCGTCCTCGAAGCGCAGGATGCTCTGTCCGGTGTAGGGGGCGCTCATGTCGTGCGTTGTCGTAGTCATGCGCGGGATTCTAACCGTTACAGACCGTAGAACGTCTTGGGGTTGTCCTCGAGGATCTTCCGTTTCGCGGTCTGGCTGAACTCTCCCTCGTCGGCCCTGCGCCGCAGGATGTCGATGGCGCCGATCTCAGCCGACAGGTCTGCGTGCGAGTAGTCGGTGCCGATCATCAGGTGGTCCTCGGTCCCGAACCGCAGGAGGTACGGGATGTCCTCCTGCGACTGGCAGGTCACGTAGAGGCGGTGTTCGTGGAAGAGGCCGCTCAGGTCGTCTGTGTAGGTGAACGACCGGTACGCCCAGGCCATCCGCTCCCGGCGGGCGTAGAGCCTGTCGACCACGAACGGTATCCACGACGAGCCCGCCTCGATGAAGCCGAACCGCAGCCGGGGGAACCTGAACGCGAGGCCGGAGAACACGATGGAGTGGAACGCATCGATCACGTTGGTGCCGGTGATGCCGTCGCCGAGGAGCGGTGCGCTGCTGCCGGCGGGCGGGTCGCCCGAGCCGGTATGCATGCAGAGCGGCATATCGAGGTCGTTCGCCTCCTGGTAGACGGGGAAGAAGTACGGGTCGGTAACGCGCCTGCCCAGCTCCGTCGCCAGCTTGAAGACCCCGCACGCCCCGTGCTCGCTCGCCCATCGAAGCTCGTCGACGGCGGCCTCGATGTCCAGTGTCGGCAGCACCGCCACCCACCGGAGCCGCCCCCCGCTGAGCGACGACCTGTCGGCCATCCAGCGGTTGTAGCTCTTGCAGATGGCCGCCTGCGCGTGTGGGTCGTTTGTCAGGTACGTGAGGAACATCGTCGGGTACATGACGTGGACGTCCACGCCCATCTCGTCCATGTGCTGCAGCCGGGTCTCGACGCTCCTCAGCTCGCGGGCGTCGATGGTCGTGCCGGTGCGCCGGTCGTCGCGGATGCGCCGTATCGACAGGTTGCTGCCGATGAGCCAGTGCCTCGTGTAGCCGGGCGCGGGAGCGCCGTCGCCCATGTCCTCGGTCGGCACGACCGTCACCGGCCTGTAGCGCGCGTCCTCGGGAGGCATGTAGCGCCAGGTCTCTTCGCACTCGTCCACGTGCGTGTCGGCATCGATTACAGCCATGACACAGACTCCCTTCCCCGGCTCCGGCTCGACACTCCGAATATCCCTATCCCTTTCCACTCGGCGCGAGCATAAGCCGGGCTCCCTGCTGTGTACAGTCCCGCCGCACGCTATCCTCCCCGCCATAACTCGCCCACCTCCGGAGAAAACCATGACACGCATCACACCCATCACCGACAAGGCCCAGCTGCCGCCGGAGCGGCAACATGAGTGGGACGCCGTCCTCGCCGAGCGTGGACGCGTGCGGGGGCCGTTCGCGGTGATGCTCCAGAGCCCCGGCCTCGCCTCGGGCTTCCTGTCGACCCTCCGGAACACGCACGACGATACCGTGGTCAGCCCCGCGCTGCACGAGCTCGCCATCCTCGCCGTCGCCTGCGAGGACGACGCTCCCTACCAGTGGTCGGTCCACGTCTCGACCGCCCGCGCCGCTGGCCTGCGCGACGACGCCATCGAGGTCGCCCGCACCGGCGCCGACAGCAGCAACCTCCCCGACGACGAGCGCGACGTCATCGACCTCTGCCGCCAACTCTGCCGCACGAACCGCGTGGAGCAGGCGCTGTTCGATTCCCTGATGACGAGGCACGGCCAACACTGGCTCATCCTCATCGTTGCCACCATCGGCCTCTACCGCTACGTAGCCGCCTTCAACAACGCCTTCGACATCGACGTGATCCCCGGCGACGATCAACTCCCGCCCCGCCGCTGACGGGGGCAGGGCGGTTCGCGGACCGCCCCTACGGGCATGGTGTCCATCTGTGTTGGTCTCCGGCATCTACGGCCTCCCCCACCACACCTGCAGGTTGGGGGCGGGTGGGCTGACGCTGTCCACTGGAGCGTCGTGGGCGGAGGAGCTGGAGAGCATGGAGGGTAGGAGGTCGTAGCCGATGCCGTACTGGGGCCGGGGGGAGGCGGCGCGACGCGGGGCGGTCGTCGTTCAGGAAGGGCTCCGTGCCGGTCCAGATGCCCAGGGACGGGGGTTTGAGGAAGGCGAGGGCGAGGGCGTCGGCCTTGTCGGGCGAGGGCAGGCCGCGCTTGCGCATCTCCCGTTTGCCCTCCAGCCGCACCTGGCCGGAGCTGGACACGTCGTAGCGCAGGGAGACGAGCTGACCGGCGAGCTCCTCGTCGGGCGGGAGGACCATGAGTCCGTCGTTGAGGAGCATCCGCACCTCCCAGAATATCTCGGAGCGCGTGTTGAAGAAGCGGGTGCGGTGGGGGGCGCGTCCGCCGAAGTGGACGCCGTAGACGGGCTCGCCGAGTTCACGGAGGCGGTCGATGACGCCTCCGCCGAGCCCGCCTTCGTCCACGAATATGGCCTCCGCGCCGGTCTCCTGCCGCGTCCTGACGACCTCGTGGACGAGGCGCATCGTGTCCATGCGCGCGAAGGAGCACAGGTCGAGCACGCGCCTGCCCCGGCGCACGCAGATGGCGGACTTGTCAGGACCGAAGCGCCCGACGTCCACTCCCAGGTAGACGGGCTCGTTGGCGTCGGGGTCGTCGTCCCCGGGCTGCATGGCGTGTTCAACGGCGTCGCGTCCGACGAGCGAGTCCTCCTGCGCGTTGGGGAACTCCGCGAGAACGCCCGCGACGTATGAGGGGTGGTCCTCCGACCAATCCAGGGCGAGCTCCTCGGCGTCCTCCGGCGTGACCAGGCCGGGGAGTCCGCCGTGCTCGCCGGTGAAGTTGGGGGTGTCGTAGGCGGATATCTTGATCCGGTGGTAGCGCGCGCGGCGGGAGTGATGGGACTCGTAGAACTCGCCGTCGAGCGACATCGCGTTGCCGACGAGCAGCAGCCGTTTGGGGTGCAGGCGCTTGATGGCGTCGATCTGGTCCTGGGGCACGGCGTGGGCCTCGGTGACGACGACGAGCAGGTTGGGCGAGTGGAACCCCTGGATGTTGCACGCCTTGTTGGTGGAGAAGCCGATGGCGAAGCGCTTCTCGTCGATGCGGTACTTCGAGGCGAGCATCTTCCCGCCGAGCCGCTCCTCCGCCACTGTGTACGCCTCGCGCATCTCCTGCCAGACGATCTCCTCGACCTGGCGCTGCGTCGGACCCGTGACGACGACCTTGGCCTCCGTCCGTGTCTCCATCCACCAGAGGACGGCGCGCGCGGCTGTCCAGTCCTTGCCGGAGCTGTTCGCGCCGACGACGCTGACACGCCGGTGCTCCACGACCGCTTCGAGCATCTCGACCTGCTTCGAGTAGGGCATCCCCGCCTCGCCGAGCACGTCCCGCACGAAACCGACCGGGTCGTCCGCGTACCGTGTGAGGTCTTCCGTCATCTTCTCCACCCCTACTGCCGGTTAACATGAAAAGCCCCCTCGTGCTCTTTCGCTGAGGGGGCCAGCGGTCTTCCTGCGGCTCGTCCGCAGGGTCGGTGAGGCGCGTTCTCTGCCGCGCCCTACCATCGTGCGGCATGGGCGGACGTTCGCGCAAGGGGCGCGTGTCACACCGGCGACAATTCACATAGAAGACAGGGATGCACGGGGAGAGGAGTAGAAGGTCCGGGATACGCCCGTGAGGCTCGGCTACTCCGCGGCCCGGATGACGACGCGCCCGCCGTCCCGCACCTGGATGCTCAGGTCATGTTCGTCGAGCATCCGCATACCTACCAGGGGAGTGGCGTCGGCTATATGAGCATAGACGCGCTTGGCCTGGCCGTCCCAAAGGGTCGTCACGTCGTGGACGTTGAACCTCACGAGACTGCCGTCGGCCAGCATCGCTGATTCGTTGGTAAGGAAGGGCAATCCCAGTTCTGTCACCAGTGCCGTCGGCAACGATAGAAACCCGGTGAAGCCGGTGTCTATCACGGCCTCAACTTCCGTTGCCTGCCCCAATGGACCTTGCACGGTAAGGGATATGACGGCTTCGTAGGCGTCATTCACCTCCCCCTGAATCACTGGATGATCCTCAGCGACTCACCACCGAACTTGTGAACTGCCCGGTAACCCACCCGCAGAGACCAGACGTCGATAGCGTCGGGGCACTGCGCCCGCAGACGGTCCACCGCTTCAAGAACGCTGTCTCCGATGGCCCAATTGCCACTTTCGACGTCGATGGAGACGATCTCCCCATGGTGGTCGGCTTCGATCTGAGACCGTATGTCCCGCTCGTAGATCTTGTCGCCCAGTCGGGCGATCTCATCCTTCGGGCGGGTTGGCGCGGTAGGTCTGGGTGATTGCAAGGGCCCTGGGGCGTTTCCGTCCCTCATGCGTTCTGCCTTTCAACTCATCTGTGTACAGGCTGCAGCTTACCACCTTGCGGACGGCGGGCGGCAGGACATGAAGCGGTCGCCGCTACGCGTGGGGATGAGCGATCCCCTGCCGCACCTACCATCGTGCGGCAGGAGCAGACGTTCGCGCAAGGGGCGCGTGTCACGCCGGCGACGACATCCGACTGTGGCAAAGCCCATGGAGCGCGGGTAGCATCGCGGCATGGCCGAGGACCCGCAGCGGAACAGACCAAGCGCGGAGCAAGGGAGCGAGGTTCCTGCCTCCGCAGGAACGACGGGGGAGAGCACGGGAACGACGCGTTCCGGACGCCGCCGCTGGCTGCGCACGTTCGACGCGCTCCAGGTTCCCGCCTACCGCAACTACTTCACCGCGATGCTCTTCTACTTCGGCGGTATGCAGGCGGCGATGCTGGCGCGCCCGCTCCTGGCATACGACCTCGCCGACCGCGCGCCCATCGTGCTGGGCATCGTCATCGCGGCGAACAACGCGCCGTCGCTCGTGCTCTCGCCGTTCGCCGGAGCGCTCGCGGACAGGGTCTCGATGCGGAACATCCTCATCGTCGCGGCGGGGCTGATGGCGGTATTCGCGGGCATCACTGCGGCGGGCGTCGCGATGGACCTGCTGGACTGGTGGCACGTCATGATCATCGGCGTCTTCCAGGGCTCCGTGATGGTGTTCATCACACCGACGCGCCGCGCCATCATCGGCGGGCTGGTGGACGACCGCCATCTGCTGAACGCGACGGGCCTGCACACGATGTCGCAGAACGCGAACCGGGCGCTGCTGCCGCTGGTGGCCGGGGTGCTGTTCGCACGGTGGGGCCCGGAGTGGGCGTACGTGCTCATCGTCGGGATGTACGTCGTGGGGATGGGCCTGATGTTCTTCACGCCGGCGCAGGGCGCCGGGGCCGCGCGCCGGCGGAACCGCAGCAGTTCGCCACTGGAGGGCTTCCGCTACGTGTGGCAGGCGCCCCCTATCCGCACCCTGATCCTGGCGGGATTCGTCATCACCGTATTCGGCCAGCCCTTCCAGCACCTGCTGCCGCTGGCGCAGGACCTCCTGCAGATAGAGGCGGACGGCGTCGGGCTGCTCGTCACGTTCTTCGGGCTGGGGTCGCTGTTCGGCTCGACGACCGCGGCGTCGCTGGGCGACTTCCAGCGGAAGGGCCTGCTGCTGATCGGCTTCTTCTCCCTGTTCGGCGCGGGCGTTGTCGGGTTCGCGTGGTCGAGCTGGTACCTGCTGTCGCTGCTCCTCATGCTGCCCATCGGCATCGGCCACTCCGGGCGGACGGTGGTGCACCTGGCGGCGCTGCAGACGTACTCGGAGGCGGAGATGCGCGGCCGCGTGCAGGCGGTGAACGCGATGATCGGCGGCCTCATACCGGTGGCCATCCTCGGCATCACCGGGCTGGCGGAGCTGTTCGGGGGGCGCATCGCGCTTGCGTCGGCGGGCAGCGTCATCCTTGCCTATGGCGCATGGGAGACGCTCTTCTCCCGCACCCTGCGTTCGATGCGCTAGCGCGAACGCGGGAGGCGCCAGGCGCGGTCGAGGTTGTCCCAGCCGAGGTGGCCGTAGAAGGCGTGGCCCTCCTCGCTGGAGTGCAGGATGATGGCGCATTCGTCGCCGGCCTCCTCCCGGAAGCGGCGGAGCAGTTCGCGCCCGATGCCCATGCGCTTGTACGGCGCGGCCACGGCCAGCTCGGTCACGAGGGCGTAGACCGCGTAGTCGGCGAGCCCACGCACGATGCCGACGAGCGCGTCGCCGTCCCGCGCCGTGACGATGACGTCGGCGTTGCGGAGCATCCGCTCGACGCGGGTGAGGTCGTCGAGGGGGCGGTTGAAGCCTCCGGCACGCAGGAGGTCGGCGACCTCGGCTGCGCCGGGGATCTCGTTGGTGGAGTAGGTTATCGCCATGTTGTCTGTTCCCTCTGGGGAGGGCGGTTCACCCCCATCCTAACCTTCCCCCATCAAGGGGGAAGGGATCAGGCAGGGCTGCGAGGTTCCTGCCTGCGCAGGAACGACGAGAGGGTCGCGTCTTCCTTGACACCCCCCTCTGCCAACCCTACGATTCTACCGCTCCGTGCGGAAGGCGCGCACGGCACGAAAGGAGCGGGTTATGCCGGAAGAGAACGTCCGGACAGACAGGCTTGGAGGGACGGCGCGGCGGCGCAACACCAGCATGCGTGAACTGCGCACCGGGGAGAACGTCGACTACAAGTACATCTCGGCGGACAACCACACAGACCTCGTGTGGTATCCGCGCGACATCATCCAGTCGCGCATCGAGTCGAAGTACAAGGAGAAGGCCCCACAGGTTGTGGAGTCGCCGAAGGGCACCGCGTGGATGTGGGAAGACGACATCCACGCCTTCGCCGCCGACGGCAAGGACTGGGCGAAGTACGCCAAGCGGTTCGACCCCATCGAGGTCGAGGAGGGCAGGCTGCCCCCGTCCGACCCGGAGATCCTGATCCAGCACATGGACATCGGCGAATTCTACGCGGGCGTGTACTACGGGAACACGCGCAAGTGGGTGTTCAAGGACAAGGAGCTGGAGAAGGCGGTGTACCGCGCGTTCAACTCCTGGGCGCTGGAGATGTGCGCCTACTCTCCGGACCGGCTCATCGTGCTCCCGTGGCTGCACGCGGCGTTCCCGGAGTTCTGCGCGGACGAGGTGTACCGCCTCGCCGACGAGGGCGTCCGGGCCGTCGAGCTGAGCCCGAACGACATGGCGGAGGGCGTCTGGTCGCCGGTGTGGGAGCCGGTGTGGGCCGCCGCCGAGGAGACCGGGATGGTGATCTGCACGCACATCGGGGACACGGCAGGAACGCCGTACCCGCCGAACGAGTACGGGCAGTCGCTCGCGCACTTCTCACAGGTGCCGTTCAACCCGGCGGGCAAGCACATCGCGCAGTTCGTGTTCAGCGGCATGTTCGACCGCCACCCGAACCTGCACGTTTCGATGGCGGAGTGCCGCATCGGCTGGCTGCCGTTCCTCTTTCAGTGGATGCAGCGCTGCTACAGCGACCGCGCGCCGGACTCGATCCACCAGTTGGAGCAGGAGCCGCTGCACTACCTGAAGAACAACATGTCCTTCACGTTCGAGGAGGACTACATCGGCGCGAAGATGATCCCCGACCCCGAGTTCCTGATTCGCGACAGCGTCATCTGGGGCTGCGACTACCCGCACGAGCAGGGGCAGACGTGGCCGGACGCGACGCCCGCGATGGAGCGCATGTTCACCGGCGTGGACCCGGACCTCGTGCACGAGGTCGTATGGGGCCGGTCGCAGCGCATCTTCGGCATCCAGGGACCGAACGGGTCGAACGGGGGTTAGAGCTTGGCCGAGAACCGACACAAGAAAGAAGTCCTGCTCGGCGACGAGCGCAACCGGCAGATGGCCGCCGTGCTCCGCTACGGCCCCTACGTCTTCCTCTCCAGTTCCGACGGCTACCGTGACATCGACACGCAGCAGGTCAACACGGAGCTGGACGGGCAGGCGATACCGCAGTGCAACAACGCCTACGGGCGGCAGGCGCGGCGTCTCGAGCAGGTGGGCTACGGCGGCGACGCTGCGGTGTGGATAGAGAACTTCACGTCCGGCCAGTCGTGGCGTCTCGAGCGCATGGCGACGTGGCCGGACCACTTCGGCGAGGAAGGCCACAAGCTCGCGGTGAGCTTCGGCGCGCAGTGCAAGATGGCGGGCGTGAATATGCTCACCGCCGTCGTGATGGCGATGACGCCGGACCTCGAACGGCAGGTGTTCGTGCACCAGCCGCACCGGGGGCGTGCGTCGCGCATCACGCGCTGCGGCGACTTCACGTACGTCATCGGCGTGCGCGGGCGCTCCAATCCGTTCACGGACGAGGAGGCAGCCGAGGAAGTGCCGGAGCAGTTCAGTACGGAGCTGTTCTACACCTACGAGTGGCTGCGCTCGCACCTGGAGAAGGGCGGCGGCAGCCTGGACGACCTCGTGCGGACGGACTGCGCGCTGAAGCGCATCGGCGACGTGGGGCCGTACTACGACCAGTTGAAGGAGCGTTTCGGCGGGAAGGTGCCCTTCGCGGCGTACTCCGTCGGGACGCTGCTCGGGGGGCGCGGCGTCATGGAGATCGGCGGCGTCGCCATCAACCCCGGCGGGGTGAAGGAGACGGCGTGGCTCGCTGAGGACCCGGACCGCGCGCAGGCCGTTCGTGCGAACGGGCTCGTGTTCGCGTCCGGTGCATCGGGGCTCGAAGACGAGCAGACCGGCGCGGTGAAGCAGGAGTTGTACGGCGACCGCACGGGACAGGCGCGGCAGGCGCTGCGCCGCCTGGACGCCGCGCTCAACCGGTTCGACACGTCGCTGGAGAACGTGCTGCGGCTCGAAGTCTTCCTCGACGACATCTACTTCGAGGACGAGTTCGTGGCGCTTGCGGCGGAGCACTGGGGCGGCGACCCCCCGACGATGAACATCGTCGGCGTGGACCTGCACGGCAACGCTGAGGTCGAACTCTCCTGCATCGCGGGAGCGTAGGCATGACCGAGGCGAAACCGGTCGCGGTCGGGGTCGAGGCGTCGGCCATCGTGTCGGAGCTGCGCGCGCTCGGCATCGACCACGTCATCTGCATTCCGGACTCGTACCAGAAGACACTCATCTCAGCGCTGCGGGACGACCCGTCCATCCGTTTCATCACGGCATGCACCGAGGACGAGGCGATGGGCATCAACGCCGGGCTGTACATGGGCGGGAAGAACCCGATGCTGGTGATCCAGAACAACGGCATCTTCGCGTCCATCAACACCATCAAGGCGATACCGCTGGACGCGCGCATCCCCACGTTCATCTTCGTGGGGCAGTACCAGCGCGACCCGATGGTGCCCATGGAGGAGAGCCGGTCCCGCGCCGTCCGCATGGTGGAGCCGACGCTGGACGTGTGGGGGGTGCCGCACTGGCGGCTGGAGGGGCCGGACGAGATAGGGAACATCCGGGCGGCCTACGAGCGCGCCCACGAGACGATGGGCCCCGCGGCGCTCATCGTGGGAGCGCCGACGCTGTAGCCATGGAACGCAACGAGGCGATAAACATCCTGGCGGAGGGGCGCGGCGACGCCGTGTCCGTCGTGACGATGCAGTCGGTCTACCCGTGGCACCAGGCGGGGCAGGGCGAGATATTCCACGTCGACGCGTCGCAGTGCATGGGCAGCGCGTCGTCGATCGGGCTGGGGCTCGCGGTCGCGCGCCCCGACAAGAAGGTGATGGTGCTCGACGGCGACGGCAGCCTGCTCATGCAGCTGGGCTCGCTCGTCACCATCTCGGGGCAGTCGCCCGAGAACCTGTACCACTTCGTCTTCGCCAACGGCTTGCACCAGAGCACGGGCAACCAGCCGCTGCCCGCCATCGGGCAGTTCGACTGGGTGGCGCTCGCGAAGGGAGCGGGGTACGCGGACGCGCTCCGCATCGATGCGGCGGAGGACCTGATCGAACGTCTGCCGGGGATCTTCGCGATGACGGGCCCGGTGCTCATCGAGCTGACCATCGAGCGGGAAGACCGCGAGCCGCTCTGGGCGGGGGTGCCCATGGCGAAACAGACTGCGCTGCTGAAAGAGCAACTGGAGGCGTCATGAGCGATGGTGGCTACTGGCGACTCTCCGCCACGGAACTGATCGAGGGCTATCGACGCCGCGACTTCTCGCCCGTCGAGGTGACGCGCGAGGTGTTCGAGCGCATCGAGCGGCTCGACCCGAAGCTGAGCGCGTTCCTCGCGCTGAACGCGGACGACGCGATGCAGGCGGCGCAGGCTGCTGAGGCAGCCTGGCTCGGCTCCGGCGAGCGCGGGCTGCTGTGCGGCGTGCCGATCTCGCTGAAGGACAGCATCGAGATGGGGGGCCAGCCGACGACGTACGGCTCGCTGGCGTTCGTGGGGAACCGGCAGCCGGACTCCGAGATGGCGCGCCGCATCCGGCGCGAGGGCGGCGTGCTCATCGGCAAGACGAACCTGCCGGAGTTCGCGCTGCACGGCGCGGTGGACAACCGCATCAGCCCGCCCGGGCGCAACCCCTGGAACCTCGACCACACGTGCGGCGGCTCCAGCGGCGGCGCGGGCTCGCAGGTTGCCGCGGGGCTCGGGCCGCTCGCCATTGGCACGGACTCCGGCGGCTCGATACGGATGCCCTCGGCGATCAACGGCATATTCGGGATCAAGCCGACGTACCAGCGCATCCCGTCGGTGCAGACGTGGCGCGCCGCGCCCGGACGCTCGCACAACGGCCCGATGACGCGCACGGTGCGCGACGCCGCGCTCGTGCTGCAGGCGCTCGCGGGCTACGACCCGCGCGACGGCGAGTCCAACCTCCCGCCGGTGAGCGACTACTTCGCGTTCGCGTCGGGCGACCTGCGCGGGCTGCGCGTCGCGGTGAGCTACGACTTCGGCAGGGGCTTCTCGATGGACGGCGAGGCGCTGGAACTCGTACGGGATACCGCCCGCTTCTTCGAGGACGCAGGCTGCATCGTGACCGAAGCCGACC
The DNA here is from genome assembly GCA_965220655.1 of Dehalococcoidia bacterium. Classification (GTDB taxonomy): domain Bacteria; phylum Chloroflexota; class Dehalococcoidia; order Lucifugimonadales; family Australimonadaceae; genus Bin16. Next base: position 509,818 of record CBDCQO010000012.1, read on the forward strand.
CGCCAACCATCGACGAGCCGGAGGAATTGGAGCCGGGCGTGTGGGCGTACTCGGGCGATCACTACGCCGCCGCCGAGGCGATGGTACCCGGCTTCCTGGAGAAGCACCTCGGCGACCTGAGCGACGTGGCGCGCCCGGTGTACGAGGCCGGGCCGCACGCGAAGGCGTGGCAGTACCGGCGCATCGTGCGGCGCAACCGAGGCTACGGCCTGCGCGTGCAGGAGTGGTTCCGCGACTACGACCTGCTGCTGAGCCCGGCGATGGGCCCGGCGCAGCGGATAGACGCGGTGCGGATGCCGGACCGGTCGCGCCCGCCGCAGAGCTTCACCACGCCGTTCAACCACGCGTACAACCCGGCGGCCTGCGTGCCGGTGGGGTTCCACTCGAACGGGCTGCCGCTCGCGGTGCAGATCGTGGGACGGCTCTATGACGACGTTGGGGTACTGCGGGCGTCGGCGGCGCTGGAGCGCGCGCGCCCGTGGGGGCACCTCTGGCCGTCGCTGGCGGAGGGTTAGGTCTCGATCAACTCGTAGGAGTGAGGTTCGGGCACCGGCAGGCCGTCTTCCTGAAGCGCCTCGATATAGAGTTGGATGGCCTCCCGGATGAGCGTGTCTACCTCTTCCCTGGTTTCGGCTGCGGCCACGCAACCGGGCAGGTCCGGCACGTACGCGCCGTAACTGGTAGGACCCTTCTCGATGATGACGGCGTACTTCATCGGTTTGCTCTCTTATCGAGTCCAGCTTGCTTCAAGACATTCTCCCACGTTCCCTGCGGCATATCCACACCCGGGTGCCCCGATATGACGGTGATGCCCGGCTTCGTCGGATGCTTGTACACGCGGTGGCTTCCCCGCGTTCTGACCTGTCTCCATCCGTCCCGTTCAACCAAGCGGATGACTTCCTTGACCTTTGGCGGCATACCGTTCGTGCTCCCTGGACGTGCCTTGAGTAGTTCGTAGGAGCACGCTACGGATAGCGACGGTACTGGCGCAAGGAGCAGATGTCACCCTGCCCACGCCTCCTGGGTTGCGAGGTTCCCCGCCTCCGCGGGAACGACTGGACTCACCCGCCCAGGTAGGCGTCGCGGGCGGAGCGGTAGTCCGCTGTACCGGTGGCGATGCCCATCATCTCCGGGGTGGGCTCGCGGTCGGCGAGTTCTGCAGACGGCGCGCCGGACGCTTGGTGTTCGAGCGATTCGTAGACGGTGCGGACGGTCTGGGTGAACGTGCCGTGGCCGCGCAGCACGATCTTGACACCGTAGGGGGCGAGGACGTCGGTCGTAAGCGACTCCGGCGTGCTGCCGAGCATGAAGGGCAGGCTTGTGACGGCGCGCACGGCCTGCAGGTGCGCCTCCTCCCGGATGCCCATGAGGAAGATGCCGTCTACGCCCGTCTCCGTGTAGGCGGCGACGCGCTCGACGGCGTCGTCGAGGCTCGTGGCGTTGATGGCGTGGGTGCGCCCGAGGATGACGGTCGCGTCGTCCTGCCGGGCGGCGACTGCGGCGCGCAGCTTGCCGGTCATCTCATCGAGGGGGATGAGCTCCTCCTTGCCGCCTGAGCCATAGCGGCTGGGGAGCGACGTGTCCTCGATGGTCATGCCGCTCGCGCCCGCGTCCTCCAGTTCGCGGACGGTGCGCATGACGTTCAGCGCGTTGCCGTAGCCGTTGTCGGCGTCGACGATCTGGCTGATGTCGGAGGCGCGGGTGATGCGCCGCACCTGGTCGGCGAGCTCGGTGAGGGTCATCACGGCGACGTCCGGCGCGCCGAGGATGACGGCGCTCGCTATCGAGCCGCCGAGCATGCCGACCTCGAAACCGAGGGCGTAGGCGGTGCGCGACGAGACGGGGTCGAACACGGAGGCGGGACGTATGCAGCCCTCGCGCTGGAAGTAGTCGCGCAGACGGCGCCGGCGGTCGGTGACGTGCATGGCATGGCTCCTGTGACACCGGCCCGTTGTGCGTTCGCGGAGCAGGCCGGTAGTTTGGTCGATGGCGATGATAGCCCATCGGCCCGCAGTGTTATCCTCTTGAAAGGACAGAGGCAGGATGACTGATACGACATACGCGATAGAAGCGACAGACATCTACAGGCAGTTTGGCGAGGTGCGCGCCGTCGAGGGCGTCAGCCTCGCGGTGAGCCCGGGCGAGATATACGGATTCCTCGGTCCCAACGGGGCAGGCAAGACTACCACCCTCCGGATCCTCACGACGTTGCTGCTCCCATCGAGCGGCAGCGCGAGAGTTGCCGGGTTCGACGTGGTGTCGGAGGCGGTGCAGGTCCGTCTGAGGATCGGGACGGCGCTGCAGGAAGTGGGGCTCGACCCGAAACAGTCCGGCCTCGAACTGCTGCGCCTCCAGGGCTCGCTCTACGGCCTCTCCCGGAGGGAGACGAACCGGCGCATCGAGGAGCTCGAGCACCTCGTCGATATCGGCGACGCGATGAGGCGGCTCATCGGGACATATTCCGGCGGTATGAAGCGCCGCCTCGACCTCGCGGCGTCGCTCATCCACGCGCCGGAAGTGCTCTTCCTCGACGAACCGACGACAGGCCTCGACCCCATCAGCCGCTCTCGCGTGTGGGAATACGTGCGCGCCATCAGCCGGGAGATGGGCGTGACCATCTTCCTGACAACGCAGTACCTCGAAGAGGCGGACGCGCTCGCGGAGCGGGTAGGCATCATCAATCACGGTGTGGTGTCGGCGGAGGGCACGCCGGCCGAGCTGAAACGGTCGGTCGGTTCCGACGTTATCGTTGCGGACGTGCGTGAGCCGGAGCAAGGCCGCGCTGCACTGGAGCGCGTGCGTTCCGTTCAGCAGGTGGACGTGTACGAGAACGAGATATCCATCTCCACGGCGAACGGCGCGGCGCTGATAAGCGACGTTGCTCTCGCACTCAACCAGGCGGGAGTCACGGTGAACTCGCTCACACTGCGCACACCGACGCTGGACGACGTGTTCCTGCACGTCACGGGCGCGCGCATGGAGGCCGAGGCGGAGGATGCACCGTACGACGCGGAGCGGGAAGGGGTGGCTTCGTGACCACAGCCACCCGCTCCATCACACCGGTGACGGCGCGCCGCGCCGGGTTCTTCCGCGACATCGCAAGTCTGGGCGGGCGTGCGCTGCGTTCCATCCCGCGCGACATGGAGACGCTCATCCCGGCGCTCATCATCCCGGTCTTCTTCTTCGTCATCAACGTGGGAGCGCTCCAGGACCTGACCGAGATACCGACCGGGGCCGCTGCGGAAGGGTTCGACTACAAGGCGTTCCAGATACCCGTCGCCATCCTGTTTGCGGTGACGGGGCTGAGCCGCGCGAACATACTCGTGCTGGACATACAGAACGGCTACTTCGACCGTCTGGCCCTGTCGCCGGTGAACCGTCTGGCGATGCTGCTGGGGTTCATGGTGGCGGACATGGCGCTTGCGGTGGCGATGTCGGTTCCGGTGTTCATCCTGGCGTTCGCGATAGGGGTGGACTTCGTGACGGGCCTGATCGGCATCGTTGCGCTGCTCGTGCTCACGGTCATCTGGGCGATCGTCTACAACGGCTTCCCGTACGCCATCGCCCTGAAAACGGGGAACCCGGCGGCGGTGAACTCGAGTTTCATCATCTTCTTCCCCGTGGTGTTCCTGAGCCCGGTGTTCGTGCCGCAGGAGGCGATGACCGGCTGGATGGAGACCATCGTCCGGTACAACCCGGTGACCTACCTGCTGCGCGGAATGCGTTCGCTCATCAGCGACGGCTGGGTGCCGGAAGACATCTTCGTGGCGCTCGCCGGCATCGCGATCATCGGCATCGTCACGATACCGCTCGCGGCGCTGGCGTTGCTGGGCCGGGTCCGGAGGTCATAGGGGCAGGGCGGTTCGCGAACCGCCCCTACGGGTGGCGACCCCACCACGCCACGCCTCCATGTGCGCTCTGCTGTCGCGCACGCTGTTCCCGCTTTCGCGGGAATGACAGGACAAGGGCGCGGAACGACGGGGGAAGCGCGGAACCGGATATGCGCGTGTATGGTAGGGGTCTCATGGAGAGCGGCCCTGCGCGCATACAGCAGTTGCCTCGTCTATGGCCGTCGCGCGCCTACTATGGCTGGGCCATCGTCTTCACCAGCTTCTTCATCTCCATCGCCCAGGTGCCGATGTACGGCCCCGTCTTCTCCGTATTCGTGAAGCCCATCGAGGACGAACTCGGCTGGTCGCGCACGACGATCACGGTTGCGTTCACGGTCGGGAGCCTGGGAGGCGCGCTGCTGGCCTCGGTCGTCGGCCCGATAGTGGACCGCTACGGCGCACGGGGCGTGATGAGCGTGACGGGCCTGCTGGTGACCGCGGGGCTGCTTGCGATCGCGGCGATGACCGAGCCGTGGCATTTCTGGGTGGCGTACGGGGTGGCGCGGACCGTGTCTGTCGCGGGCGTGGGGCTGGGCACCTCGGTAGCCATCGCGAACTGGTTCATCCGCAAGCGCGGACGCGCCATCGCTATGCGCGCTGCCGGACAACGCACGGGACAGGCCATCGTGCCGCTGCTCATCCTGCCGGTGCTGCTCTCGCTGGGCTGGCGTGAGTCGTTCGTCGTGCTGGGGGTCGTGGCGGCGCTCTTCATCACCATCCCCTCGATGCTGTTCATCCGGCGAAGGCCGGAGGACTTCGGACTCCGCCCTGACGGCGACAGCGCTCCGGCAGCCGATATGCCGCGTGCGGCAGCGTCGGTCGAGTATTCGTGGACGCTCCGCCAGGTGCGTGCGACGCGGACGCTCTGGCTGCTGACGGTGGGGATGGCAGCCGGGCTCGCGGCGCAGATCGCCATCAACGTGCATGCGGTGGCGAACTTCGAGGACAAGGGCATCTCACAGGGGTTGGCGGTGACGGTGGCGAGCATCTTCACCGGCGTGGCGGCGGTCTCGATGATGGGTTGGGGGGTGTTGGTGGAGCGCATCCACGTGCGCTACGTGAGCATGGCGGCGATGGGACTGTTCTTCCTGGCGATGGGCGTGCTGCTCGTGGCGGAGACGTACCCGATGGCAGTGCTGTTCGCCGTGCTGTTCGGCCTCGGAACGGGCGGGTGGACTGTTGCCCAGATGATCATGATCCCCAACTACTTCGGGCGTCTGCACGCCGGGTCCATCAAGGGGTTCATCTCTCCGGTCGAGGGTCTGCTGGGCATCAGCGGGCCGCTCGTGGCGGCGTTCGTGTTCGACACGACGGGCAGCTACGACGCTGCGTTCGTCGCAGCCGCCGCGACGTTCGCCGTGGGCTGCGCCGCGTTCTACCTCGCGAAGCCGCTGTGTGCGCCGACGACGGCGGGAGCGACGGCCTGATGCGCGAGCAGCAGCACCAGGCGCTTCCCCGGCTCTGGCCGTTCAAGAACGTCTTCTACGGCTGGGCGGTGGTCGGCACGTCCGCGCTCGTCTCATTCGCGCAAGTGCCGATGTACGGGCCTGTGTTGTCCGTGTTCGTCACGCCCATCGAGCAGGAGTTGGGCTGGGCGCGCTGGGAGACCTCGGTGGCGTTCGCGCTCGGCAGCCTTGGGGGCTCCGTGTTTTCGTCCATCATCGGCGGGCAACTCGACCGCTACGGGGCGAGAACGGCTGTCGTCGTTGCGGGGATGATCATCACCGGTGTGCTGCTCGGGCTTGCGGTGATGACGGAGCCGTGGCACTTCTGGGGGCTGTTCGGCCTCGGCAGAACAGCCGCTCTCGCCGGAGTCAACCTGGGGTGACGGTCGCGCTGGGCAACTGGTTCATCCGCAAGCGCGGGCGGGCGGTATCGTTCATGAGCATCGGCCTGCGCGCGGGACAGGCGATGGTGCCGCTGATCATCGCGACTCCCATCATCCTAGCGTATTCGTGGCGGCACGCGTACCTGGCGCTGGCGGTGATGACGTTCGTGTTCATCGCGCTCCCCGCCTGGCTGTTCATCCGGCGCAGGCCGGAGGATTTCGGCCTCCTCCCGGACGGCGTACGGCGTGAAGAGGCAGCCGGACGGGCAACGGGCGCTTCCACGCAGGACGCGGACGGGGAGGTGTCGTTCACGCTGGCGGAGGCGAAACGCACGGCGTCGTTCTGGCTGCTGACGCTCGCGACGATGACGGTGTTCTTCGCGCAGACGGCGGTGAACGTGCACGCCGTGCCGAGCGTGGAGGACCGGGGAGTGAGCCAGGCGTTCTCCGGCGCGTTCGTCTTCATCATCATGGGCACGGCGGCGCTCTCGGCCTACGGCTGGGGCGCGCTCATGGACAAGGTGCACGTGCGTTGGGGCACCGCGCTGGCGACCGTACTCTCGGCTGTCGCCATGGTCCTACTGCTGTTCGCGGACAACATTCCGATGGCCATCGTGTTCGGAGTGGTGTTCGGGCTCGGCACGGGCGGCTGGACGATCGCGCAGACGGTCATCTTCGCCAACTACTACGGGCGCCGGCACCTTGGCGCGATACGGGGGCTGTCGCAACTGCTGGCCGGGCCGGTCTCGGCAACCGGCGCGATCCTGGCAGGGTTGATCAAGGACCTCACGGAGAGTTACGAACTGGCGTTCCTTATCTTCTTCGTCGCGCTGGTGGTCGTGTTGCTGGCGGTGCTGCTGGCCAAGCCGCCGCGCAAGCCTGTGACGAGTAGCGCATGAGCGCGTCAGGCCGGCGGACGAACCCCGCCCTTACCCACGCCCCCATCTTCTTCTCGTTCTTCACGTGGGGGTTCGGCACGGGCGCTCAGAACCTGGGACGCCCGCTGTTCGCATTCGCTGTCACGGGGAACGTCTTCCTCGTGGGCGTGATGCTTGCGGCCAACGCCGTCCCGCGAGCCTTCACCGGCCCCATAACGGGCTTCCTCACGGACAAGCTGGGGCGCAAACCGATGGTGCTGATGGGCCCCATCGTCCGCGGCATAACCAACGTCGGCCAGTACTTCGCGGACGACTACCTCACGTTCTTCGTGCTGGAGATGATCGGGCAGGTCGGCGTTGCCATCTGGGCGACGAGTTCCAACGTGCTCCTCTCGGACGTGACGACGACGGAGAGCCGCGGCCGTGTGCTGGCCCTGCGCACCATGGCGACGCGGCTGGGCTTCGTCGCGGGGCCCGCGGTGGGCGGCGTGCTGGCGGCGACGTACGGGCTGGAGTCGGTCTTCCTGCTGAACGGAGTGAGCAAGATCGTCATCGTGGTGGTCGTGCTCACGATGGTCAAGGAGACGCGACCGCCTGAACTGGCCGAGCCCGGCGCCCCGGGGCGTCAGTCGGCGCGGCTGTCGTTCGAGCCGTTCCGGAACCGGACATTCGCGGTCGTCGCGGTTGCAACGGCGGCGTTCGCGATGAGCAACGCGGGCATCGTGCAGACGCTCCTGCCGGTGCACGCGGTAGACGCTCTGGCGTACGACGAGGCGGTGGTGGGCTTCCTCATCAGCATCACCTCGGCAGCCGGTTTCCTGTTCGCGTTCCCGAACGGGATGATCGCGGACCGTTTCGGACGGAAGTGGTCGCTCGGGCCGGGATTGCTGATGATGGGCGCTGCGGCGGTAACGCTGACCGTGGGCGACGTGTATACGACGCTCCTGGTCGCGGCGGTGTTCCTCGGCCTCGGAGAGGCGATGGGCATGGGAACGTCGCAGACGTTCGCGATGGACCTCGCGCCGCCGGAGAAGCGCGGGATGTACATGGGGCTCTCCATGATGGCGAACTCGGTGGGCGCGACTGCAGGGCCGCTGCTGCTTGCCGCGCTGTACTACTTCGTCGCGCCGGACGTGTCGTTCGTCACGATAACCGTGCTGCTGGTGCTGGCTGCTGCCATGCTGATGCTGATGGCGCGGGAGACCGGCGGGCGGGCGCGGCTCGGGCAGAGGTGAGGTGGTAACGTTCCCCTCACCCGCCACGCTGCCGCGCGGCGACCTCTCCCCGAGGGAGAGGTGGGTTGCGAGGTTCCTGCCTGCGCAGGAACGACGGAGTGGGACGTAGTCGTGTCTTTACCCGATTGACCGGCATCGCGGATACGGCGCATCATCGAAGCATCGAAACCCAGCTAGCATCCCGCCCCGATCCGGCCATCGCTCCACCGTACTCGTTCGTCGATGAGCAACGGGCGCTCGACACTGCGGTCGCAGCGCTCTCGGCGTCCACGACGGTCGGAGTGGACACCGAAGCCGACAGCCGCCACCATTACCCGGAGAAGGTCTGCCTGCTCCAACTGTCGGACGGCGAGCAGACGTACCTGGTGGATACGCTCGCCGGTCTGGACTACAGCGGGCTGGGCGGCCTCTTCCTCGATCCCGCCGTACAGAAAGTGCTGCACGGCGCCGACTTCGACCTGCGCGGGCTGCACCGGGACTTCGGCTTCACGTTCGCCAACTGCTACGACACGTCCATCGCCGCGCGGTTCGCCGGCATCGAGCGGGTGGGGCTGGCGTCGCTGCTCGAAGAGCTGCTGGACGTCCGCATCCCGAAGGACCAGCGCCTGCGGCGTGCGGACTGGTCGCGGCGTCCGCTGGAGGGCGATGCACTTGCCTACGCAGCGTCCGACGTGGTGCATCTGCCCACTCTGCACCACGTGCTGGACGAGCGGTTGCGCGCGCTCGGCAGGGAGTCGTGGGTCGCGGAAGAGTGCGAGCGGCTCACGGAGATACGCTACGTCCCGCCTGACCCGGAGACAGCGTGGCTGTCGGTGAAGGGCGCGCATGTACTTGATGGACGTGGCCTGGCAGTGCTGAAGCCGCTGTACGAGTTCCGCGAGGCGGAGGCGCTGCGGCTGGACCGCCCGCCGGGGTATGTGCTCCCCGCGCATGCGCTCGTCCACCTCGCGGGGCATCCCGAGACAGCGATGGAGGACGTTCCGGGCATGAGCCCGACGCTCGTCCGGCGCTACGGACGCGGCGTTCGGGCCGCGGTCAAGGCGGGCAGGGCGTCGTCTCCGCTGCAGCGCCCCCGTCCCCAACAACCGCTCTTCCCGCGCATGACGAAGCCCGAGACCGCCCGGCTCACGCGACTGAAGCGGTGGCGCGCCAATCTCGGAGCAGAGTTGGAGGTCGATCCGTCCATCCTGTGGCCGATGCGGAGCCTTGAGCGGCTGGCGCGCGCGCCGGAGTCGCTCGACGCCGAGTGCGTGTCGGCAGAGGTGCGAGCGTGGCAGCGGGAACGGTTCTCAGAGTCGCTGCGGCGGGAGCTGGGGACGTGACGCAGCCGCCGACGATCCGGGACGTCTACGAGGCGCGAAGGACCATCGCCCCATATCTGTCCCGGACACCGCTGCAGTATTCAGCAGGGCTGAGCAGGCTGTTCGACGCCGAGGTGTACCTGAAGCACGAGGAGCACCATCCGCTCGGCGCGTTCAAGGGACGCGGCGGCATCAACCTGCTGGCGCACATGAGCGAGGAAGAGCGGAGCCAGGGACTCATCACCGCCTCGACAGGGAATCACGGGCAGTCGATAGCCAACGCCTGCCGGATATTCGGGGCAAGGGCGCTAATCGGACTGCCGGAGAAGAACGCCAATCCGGTGAAGGTGGCGGCGATGCAGGCCCTGGGAGCGGAGCTGGTGTTCCACGGGGAGAACTTCGACGAGGCGAGAGCCCACTGCGAACGGCTGGCCGCCGAGGAAGGCTACCGCTACGTGCATCCCAGCGACGAACCGCTGCTCATCGCGGGCGTGGCGACTCAGGCGCTGGAGATTATCGAGGACCTGCCGGACGTGGAAGTGCTGTACCTGCCGCTCGGAGGCGGCAGCGGCGTCTCCGGCGCTTGTGTGGTCACCGGCGCGATAGCTCCCGACGTCAGGGTGCGGGCGGTGCAGTCGGAAGCAGCGCCCGCCGGTTACCTGTCGTGGAAGCGTGGGGAGCTGGCGCAGGCGCCGATGGCCACGTTCGCCGAGGGCATCGCGACCATGTCCGGGTACGAACTTCCGCAGCAGATCATCCGCGACGCACTGGACGATTTCGTGCTCGTGAGCGACGACGAGATACGCCACGCGATGGGGATGCTCGTGCAGGAGGCGCACACGTTGTCGGAGGGCGCGGGGGCCGCAGCCGCGGCGGGGGCGTACAAGCAGCGGGAGTCGCTGGCGGGCAGGAAGGTCTCCATCACGGTCAGCGGCGCGAACACAACGGCAGCCCAGCTCATGGCCGCGTTGGAGACCTACGCGAGGATGCGGGAGTAGGAGAGGGGACCAACCGGCCCTGCGGGGCGGGCGTGCTATCCTTGCCGTATCCCTGATCCCTGCCGGAGTTGCGATGGTTGCTCAACCCACCGGGCGCGCTATCGGCGTGCCTACCCCGCGAGTGGACGGCGTCGACAAAACGACGGGCCGCGCCACCTACACCGCCGACGTACAGTTGGACGGAGCGCTCTTCGGCAAGACGCTCCGCTCGCCGTTCCCCCACGCCCGCATCGTTTCGATAGACACGTTCGCCGCCGAACAGGTGCCCGGCGTGCACGCCGTCGTCACCGGCGCTGACATCTACGAAGGCGCACGCCACGGGCGCGCCGTGCTGGACATCCCGGTGCTCGCACAGGGCGTCGTGCGCTTCATCGGCGAGCAGGTGGCGGCGGTGGCCGCTGACGACGAGGACATCGCGCAGCGTGCGCTCGACCTCATCGAGGTCGAGTATGAGGAACTGCCCGCCGTGCTGACGATGGACGAGGCGAAGGCCGACGGCGCGCCGCTCGTGCACGAAGACATGCTGCAGGTGAAGGGCTATCCGAAAGAGGTGACGGAGCCGAGCAACGTCTACACCGTGTGGGAGTGGGCGAAGGGCGACGTGGACGCGGGCATGGCGCAGGCCGACGTGATCGTGGAGAACACGTTCACGACGCCGCGCCAGCACCAGGCGTACCTGGAGCCGCACACCTGCCTCGTGGCGGCGCACCCGTCGGGCAAGGTGGACGTGTGGGCGGGGAACAAGTCGCCGCACCCGGGGAAGCGGATGGTGGCGATGGCGATAGGTTTGGATGCCTCGGAGGTGGTGTTCAATCCGGTCACGATCGGCGGCGACTTCGGCGGGAAGGGCTCCGCGATGGCGATCCCCGTCGCGTGGATGCTCTCGACGCGCACCGGCAGGCCGGTGAAGATCGTGTTCGACTACTCCGAGGACCTCACGTCCGCGAACCCGCGCCACGCCTCCCGTGTCACGGTGCGAACGGGCGCGACGCGCGACGGCGTCATCGTCGCGCACGAGGCGCTGGTGGAGTACGACAGCGGCGCATACGCGGGCTTCAAGCCGGGCGGGCACCTCGGCGGCGCGAGCGCGGCGGCGGGGCCGTACAAGGCGGCGAACACCCGCATCGTCGAGCACCAGGTCTACACGAACAACGTGCCGTGCGGGTACATGCGCGGCCCCGGAGAGCCGCAGGCGATGTTCGCGGCGGAGTCGCAGATCGACTGCCTCGCCGCGGCGCTGGGGATGGAACCGGCGGCGCTGCGGCGGAAGAACCTCGTCACGGAAGGGGAGGAGGACTCGCTCGGCACGGTGTTCGAGCAGGTGCGCTCCATCGAGACGCTGAACGCGGCGCTGGACGCGGCGGGTTACGCGGAACCCCGGTCAACGGACGGACGCTTCGCCTACGGAAAGGGCGTCGCCATCGGCGAGCGCGTGCAGGCGGGCGGCGAGACGCACGCGGGCGTGACACTGCACCCGGACGGGTCGGTTACGGTGAACACGTCCGTGTTCGAGCAGGGGACGGGCTCCTACACCGTGATGCAGCAGATCGTGGCGGACGAACTGCGGATGCCCATCGAGCAGGTACGCGTCGCGGTGTGGGACACGGCGAGCACGTCGTTCGACTCCGGCATCGGGGGCGCGCGGGTGACGCGGATGGCGAGCGCGGCGGTGTGGGACGCGGCGCAGGCGGCCAAGGGCGAGCTATTCAAGCTGGCGGCGGACATCCTCGGCTGGCCGGAGGACATGCTGGAGGTCGACGGGGCTGCGCTGCGGCGGACCGACACCGGCGAGAGCACCGAGTGGGTGTCGCTCGCTGAACGCACCGGCGCGCCCATCGTGGGGCTCGGCGACGTACAGGACACGGCCCGCAATCCGTACACCGCCTTCACGGCGCAGGTCGCCGAGGTGGCCGTCGACCGCGAGACGGGCCAGGTGAAGCTGCTCACGATCACGACGGCGCACGACACCGGCAAGATCCTCAACCCCATCGGCCACCAGGGCCAGGTCAACGGCGGGGTGGTGCAGGGCATCGGTTTCGGGTTGCAGGAGGAACTGGCGGTCGAGGACGGCCGTGTCACGACGGCGTCGTTCGCGGACTACAAGATCCCGACGGCGGCAGACCTGCCGGAGTTGCGCACGGTGCTGCTGGACGAGGAGCAGGGTGGCGGCTGGGGGCCGTACCGGATCAAGGGCATCGGCGAGCAGTCGAACTCGCAGGCCGCGCCCGCGATAGCGAACGCCGTCGCGAACGCCGTGGGCGTGCGGATACGCGACCTTCCCGTTACGGCGGAGAAGGTGTACCGGGCGCTGCACGGCGAGTGATGCGTCAACCGGAGAGCGGCGACGCGCCTCCGGGAGAGGAGGAGGGCGCGGGAGGACGCCGCGTACGCACGTTCTCGGCGCTGGGTTACGCGCAGTACCGGCAGTTGTGGGGCGGCACGTTCTTCACGTTCGCGGCGGGACAGATGACGATGATTGCGCGTCCGTGGCTCGCCTACGAGTTGACGGGCTCCGCGTTCTGGCTGGGCGTCGTGGCGCTCGCGCAGGGCATCCCCATGTTCTTCATGTCGCCGTTCGGCGGCGTCGCGGCAGACCGCCTCTCCAAGCGCACAGTGCTGCTCGTGTCGCAGTCCGCGCTGCTGGCGATGGCCCTCATCATGGTCGTGGTGCTGTACCTGGAGATCGTGGAGGTGTGGCACCTCGTCCTGTTTTCCCTAGTGCATGGCTCGGCGATGCCATTCAACATGCCGGTACGCCAGTCGTACGTGCCCCTGCTCCTGCCGAGACGGCTCATCCCCAACGGCGTCGCGCTGCAGGCGGCGGGGCGGAACGTCAACCAGGTAGCGGCGCCGGGCGTTGCCGGCGTCCTCCTGGGCATCGACCCGCTCATCGCGTTCGGCACCGTGGCGTCGTTCCATGTCGTCTCGATGGCGATGTCGCTCACGTTTCCGGCGGGACGGCCCGAGCAGGCACGCAGCCGCGGGATGCGCGGGGAACTGCTCCTGGGGTTCCGCTACGTCTACTCGACGCCGCTGCTGCGACTGCTGTTCGGGATGCTGCTCATCATGCTTGTGCTGGGCATGCCGTACGTGCACCTGCTGCCGGTGTTCCAAGACGTGCTGAGCGTCGGGCCGGAGTTGCTGGGGTTCATGTTCGCGTCGATCGGACTGGGCGGGTTCTGCGGGTCGCTGACCGTGGCCTCGTTCTCGCGTCTCGCGAACGGGCTGCCGCAGCTGATCGTGGGGGTTGGTTTCGGGCTGGCGCTGGCCGCATTCGCGCTATCGCCGTTCTACGCGCTCAGCATCGCGCTGCTGTTCTGCACGGGGTTCGCGCACCAGGCGTACACGACGATCAATCAGACGCTAATCATCACCCGGACGGACCCTGCGTTGTACGGGCGGGTGATGAGCATCAACCTGATGCTGCGCTCGTTCATCACGATGGCCATCCTGCCGTTCGGCGCGCTGGTGGACCAGTTCGGCGCTCCGGCGACGTTCGCGGTCACCGGCGGGGTGCTTGCGGGGTCGCTGCTGCTCATCGGTTTCGTGCGCGGGACGACGATACCAGAGGGAGTGCGGAGCGTATAGGGCGATGCGGTGCGGCGTTGCCCGCGCCTGCCGCGCTTGGGTAGACTGCGAATGCGCGGAACGCCGCGCGAGAGGCATGCCATGGACGAGCGAATCCGGGACCGCATCGAGACAGCGCTGAAGGACGCGGGCGGGCAGTACGTGGAGGTGCACGTCGAGGAGGCGTCCTCTTCCACGATCCGCTACCGGGCCCGCGATCTGGAGGAGATCGGGCGCGGCAGCGCGATCGGCGGCAACGTCCGCGCGCTGGCGGGCGGCGGCTGGGGGTTCGCGTCGTTCAACGACCTGGACAGCCTCGAATCGAAGGTGCGCCAGGCGGTCGAGCAGGCGCGCGTCACCGGCGGAGAGCGGGTGGAACTCGCGGAGACGCCCCCGGTGGTGGACCACGTTCCGCCGGTGCTGGGGCGAGACCCGAGTGCGATGTCGCTCGCTGAGAAGAAGGAAGTGCTGGACGAGTACGCGGACGTGATGATGGGCACGGCGGGGGTGCGGTCTGCCAGCGTCGGCTACACGGACGCACGGCGGCGGATGGTGTACGCGAACTCGGAAGGCTCGTACATCGACCAGGAGCGGGTGGACGTTAATCTCAGGCTCAACGCACAGGCGCAGAACGGCGCGGACGTGCAGCAGTACGGCGTCAGCCTCGGCAGCCTGGGAGACTTCGAGTTCGTCATGGGGTTGCGTGAGAGCGCGAGCGAGGCGGCGGAGAAGGCCGTAGCGCTGCTGAACGCGCCGGACGTGAAGAGCGGCGAGTACACGGTCATCCTCGATCCCATCCTCGCGGGGGTCTTCATCCACGAGGCGTTCGGCCACCTCTCCGAAGCCGACCACATCTACGCGGAGCCGCGCCTGCAGGAGTTAATGCAGCCGGGCAAGCGGTTCGGCGGCGCGCATCTGAACGTGAAGGACGGCGCGACCATCCCGCGCCCGACGCTTCGCGGCTCCTACCTGTACGACGACGAGGGCGTGCAGGGACAGGAGACGGACCTCATCCGCGACGGCGTGCTCGTGGGCCGGCTGCACTCGCGTGAGACCGCGGCGAAGCTCGGCGAGCGTCCGACGGGCAACGCGCGGGCGCTGAACTACCGCTTCGCGCCCATCGTGCGGATGACCAACACCTTCATCGTCCCCGGCGAGTCGAGCGTGGAGGACCTGTTCGCGGACGTGGAGGACGGCCTGTACGTGAAGAACTGGTACGGCGGGATGACGGCGATGCAGATGTTCACGTTCTCCGCAGGAGAGACGTACCGCATCCGCAACGGGAAGATAGCGGAGCTGTGCAGGCCGGTGAAACTCTCCGGCAACGTGTTCACGACGCTGCACAACATCGACGCCATCGCGGGCGACCTCGAGATGAACGAGGGCGGCGGCTGCGGCAAGGCGGGGCAGAGCCCCCTGCCGGTCTCCAACGGCAGCCCCCACATCCGCATCCGCCAGTGCCTCATCGGAGGAGCGTAGCCATCGTTTCCCCGGAGCAGGCCAGGGCTGCGGCGGAGCGGATACTCGAGCGAGCTCTCCGTTCCGCGAGCGAGGCGGAGGTCTTCTACGCCGCGTCCGAGAACACGTCCGCCCACTTCGAGGCGAACGCGCTCAAGGGCGTCGATGCGAACGACGCGATGGGCGCCGCGCTCCGCATCGTCAAGGACGGGCGTGTCGGGTTCAGCTCCACGTCCAACCTCGACGACCCGCAGGCGCTAGTGGACGCCGCCATCGAGACGGCCCCGTTCGGCGCTGAGGCGCAATTCGAGTTCCCGGGCGCGCAGTCCTACCTGGACGTGCGCCCGTACGACTCCTCGGTCGAGGAGGCGACGCTGGAAGAGATGGTGGCGGTGGGGGAGCGGGCCATTGCCGATCTGCGCGCTTACTCCACCGAGGTGCAAGTGGGGGGAGGCGTCGGCAAGTCCACGTCCACTTTGGCGCTGGTCAACAGCCGGGGCGGGAACGTCGCCTACGAGCGTTCCCGTTTCCAGATCGGGTTCGAGGGCACGGTGATACGCGGCGAGGATATGCTCTTCACGCCGGAAGGCGAGAGCAGCATCGCCGCCCTGCGCGACCCCTCCGGTGTCGTGGCGTCCATCATCCGCCAGCTGGAATGGGCGCAGGAGACGGCGGCAGTCGAGACGAAGTCCATGCCGGTGGTGCTGATGCCCACCGCGGTGCGCGGGCTCCTGCTTGCGCCGCTGCTCTCCGGGCTGAGCGGCAAATCGGTGTTGCACGGCACGTCCCCCCTCGCGGGACGGCTCGGCGAGCAGATCGTGGACGAGCGATTCAGCCTGACCGACGACCCCACGCTCGCGAGTTCCCCAGGCGCGCGCCCCGCCGACGACGAGTGCGTGGCGAGCCGCCGTCTGCCGCTCATCGCGTCAGGCGTCGCGTCGGCGTTCTTCTACGACCTGCAAACGGCGGGGCAGGCGGGCGCAGCCAGCACCGGCTCGGGCGAGCGCGGGCTCGGCTCGCTGCCCGGGCCGTCAACGAGCGTACTGCTCGTGGACGAAGGCGACACGGCGCTGGACGACATGATCTCGGGCATGGACGAGGCGCTCATCGTGGAGCGGCTGCTCGGCGCGGGGCAGAACAACGTTCTCGGCGGGGACTTCAGCGCGAACGTGCTGCTGGGGTACAAGGTGGAACACGGGAAGATCGCCGGGCGCGTGATGAACACGATGGTATCCGGCAACGCATACCGGGTGCTGAACGACGTGCTGGCGCTGGGGAGCGAGGGGCGCTGGGTGGGAGGCGGGCTGTATGCGCCTCCCATCGCCGTCGGCGGCATCTCGGTCTCCAGCAAGGGTTAGTCATGGCGCTCGGCGACGTCATCCCCCGACTGCTCGACGCGGGCTCCGAACTGAAGCCGTCGCTCCTTGGACGCCTCAGCGGCCTGACGCCTGACGAACAACGCGAGTTGCTGGAGGCGTGGGGAGACATCCCTACGTCGCGCAGGCTCATGATCATCCGCGCGGTGACGGGCATGGCCGAGGACAACATCGAGATGGAGTTCACCGGCCTGCTGTGCGCCGCGTTGAAGGATGACGATGCACCCGTGCGCGCCAGCGCCGCCGCAGGGCTGTGGGAGACCGGCGACCGGACCGTCATCGCGCCGCTCGCGGCGATGCTGGAGAACGACGAGTCCCACGAGGCGCGAGCCGCCGCGGCCAGCGCGCTGGGCCACTTCGCGGAGATGACCGAGGCGGGGAAGCTTATCGAACGCGATGCAACGACGGTGCGGAGCGCGCTTCTCGGCGCGCTCGAAGACGAAGATGAAGAGACAGCGGTCCGCCGTCGCGCGCTGGAGGCGATAGCGCCGGTGCGCCATCCGGACGTTCCCGGCTGGATACGGTGGGCCTACCAGAGCGGCGAGGCGCTGCTGCGGCAGAGCGCTGTTTACGCGATGGGGCGCACCTGCGACCCGGCATGGTTGCCCGTCATCGTGGCGGAGTTCGGGAGCAGTGTGCCCGCGATGCGCTTCGAGGCGGCCAATGCGTCGCGTGAACTCGCCGATCCAAAGACGCTGCCGTACCTGCACGAGCTGACGAGCGACGACGACCCGCAGGTTGCGCTCGCGGCGGTGCAGGCCGTCGGCGGCATCGGCGGTACGGCAGCGCGCAAGCTGCTCAAGCACTACGTGGAGCAGGGCGACCCGGCACTGAGCGAGGCAGCGCAGGAGGCGCTGCGCGTACTCGAAGCCGACGAGGGTGATTTCTCCATGCTGACGCTGCAGGAGCCGTAGGCATGGTGCGCGGGACGAGGGTTGCGCAGGCTGTGTCTGCGGGCGGTGTGGTCTGCGACCAGCGTAACGGAGAAGTGATGGTGGCGATGTGCGGCCGCCTGAAGACCGGCCTGTGGGCGCTCCCCAAGGGCACTCCGGACGGAGACGAGACGATCGAGGAGACGGCCCTGCGCGAAGTGCGGGAGGAGACCGGTCTGCACGTGGAGATAGCTGCCCCGCTGGGACACATCGAGTACTGGTTCACCCGTGACGGAGAGCGCATCCACAAGCGCGTCTACTTCTATCTCATGCGTCCGTGTGGCGGCTCGTTCGACGACCACGATCCGGAGTTCGACGTCGTGCGCTGGGCGTCGACGACAGAGGCGCTCGACACGCTGACCTACCCGTCGGAGCGCGAGGTGCTGCAGCGGGCGATGTCAGCGCTGGACGCAGGGGAGCCCGTCCGATGACCGAGACCGGCATCCGCGGGCAGAAGGTCGTGATCCGCGACAAGCGCATCGAGGACGGCGAGGACGACCACCGCTGGCGATCGGACCAGGAGCTCGCCGAACTCGACGCCGCCCCGCGCCTACGGCAACCGCTGGAAGATTTCCTTCGGGACTACGCGAACGAGCTGAAGTACCCCACTCCATGGGTGCGCCGGTACGGCATCGATACGCTCGACGGCCTGCACATCGGCAACTGCATGGTCTACGACATCGACAACTTCAAGGGCCAGTGCGAGGTCGGCATCCTGGTCGGGAACCGGGACTACTGGGGCAGGGGCTACGGCCGTGAGGCGGTGCAGTTGCTGGTGGCCCAGTGCTTCAAGAACGCGGCGATGAACCGGCTCTACCTCCATACGCTGGAGTGGAACGCCCGCGCCCGGCGCGCCTTCGCGATGTGCGGGTTCCGCGAGGTGAAGCCAGTGCGCCGCGCGGGGTACAACTTCATCCTGATGGAATTGACCCGAGAGGAGTGGGAAGCGCGGCAGGGCGGAGCGGACTAGCGCGACGGCAGCGCGACGACCGCTTCGCCGGTGGTCGTGCGGACGCCCGCGCCGTTCTCTATCCAGATGTCGCAGCGCACGGAGCCTGCCTCCTCGTCCCGCTCCACCACCGTGCCCCTGCACGTGAGCACGTCGCCGGGAACGTCCATCTCGCGGTAGCGCACAGAGAGCGACAGCAGCCGCCCTTCGGCGCCTATCCAGCCGGTGACGAGCTGGCCGAGGTAGGCGCTCTTCAGCGCGCCGTGCAGGATGACGCCGGGCAGGCCCTGCTCCGCGGCGAAGTCCTTGTCGTAGTGAATCTCGTAGAAGTCCCCGGACGCGCCCGCGTACATCACCAGCTGGCGGGTCGTCGGCTCCTTCACCAGCGCGGGGAGTTCCGTGCCGACTGCGGCGTCGTCCAGGTACGGCTGCGTGCTCATGCTGCGGGCATCCTTATGAGGGTGTTGCGTTGCGTGGCGGCGAGCTCGCCGCGCTGGTTCGTGTAGCGGGTGACGTAGGTGGCGATGAGCATCGACCCCATGCGTCCCTCGCGCTCGATGAGCGTCTCCATCTGCGTGACGAACGTGATGGCGTCACCCGAACGCACCGGCTCGCCGTACGTCCATTCGCTGCCGCCGTCCAGCACCCGCGGGACGGCCTCGCTGTCGGGGAGGGCGGGGATGGCGAGGCCGACGGAGCGCAGGAAAGTCGGCGGGGCGACGTCCGGGTAGGCGGGGTTGTCGTCGCCGATAGCGGCGGCGAAGCGTTCGATGGCGCCGCGTTCGACGATGGTGGTGCGCGGTTCGCCGTCGCGTCCGATGGCGGCCTGCATCGCGGGGGTGAGTATGGACACGTCTGCTGCTCCGGTGCTGGGGTCGGCGGGCAGGCTAGTGGCGAGCGCCGGGAGTGTCAAGCGGCGCCAGGGGCCTTTGCAGGAGCGGGAACCTCTCGCGACAGACTCTCTGGGAACTCTCTGGATATTCTGGTCAGAGATTCGCAACAGACGCGTATTGACAATGCGCAGCGCAGGCGTTAATGTCTCGTGCTCACACGGCATTCGTCGTGTAACGTTGTGATTGATGACGGTATGGGTTGCCGGGCCATCCAGTTCCAGCAAGGCCTACCGCCCGTCAACAGCCCCTCCAGAGCGGAGGGGCTCTGACTTTTAAGCGGCGGGCTGTCGCCTGTGCGCGATTGACCCTCAGAGGCGGCGAGTGCTACGCTTTGAGGTAGCGCAGGAGTGTAGCTCAGCCTGGTAGAGCAGCGGTCTCCAAAACCGCCGGCCGAGGGTTCGAATCCTTCCACTCCTGCCACTGACAGACTCGGGCGCAGGTGGTGGAATAGGTAGACACGCTGTCTTGAGGGGGCAGTGGGAGCAGTCCCGTAAGAGTTCAAATCTCTTCCTGCGCACCAACCACGGTATCTGACGAGAAAGCCCCGGCAGCCGCCGGGGCTTCTTCATGACCGCTGACTCCGATATCCGCCGCGCGTCTTCCACGTTGGCAGTACAATCCGCTCCGCACGCCCACTTATGGAGGAGCCATGCCAACCGTTTCCCACGACAGACTGCAGACCATCGCCGACCGCCTGCTCCAGTGTGCCGGAGCAAGCGATGAGGAAGCCGGCGTCATCGCCCGCCACGCTATCGGCGCGAACCTCGCGGGACACGACTCCCACGGCATCATCCAGGTTCCCACCTACATCGACCGCGTCAAGCGCGGCCACATCGTCCCGGGCGCGCCGTTCGACATCGTCAACGAGACGCCCTCGACACTCGTGGCGGACGGCCATTGGGGGTTTGGGTACGTCGTCTCGGAACGGGCGATGAGTCTGCTCATCGAGAAGGGGAAACAGCAGGGCTCCGCTGCCGCGACGGTCTACCGTCAGAGCCACGTGGGGCGTGTCGCCGACTACCCGCTGATGGCCATGCGTGAGGGCATGATAGGCCTGATGACCGCCGACTCCGGCAGGACGACCAAGAACGTCGCCCCGTTCGGCGGGAGCGAACCCCGGCTCGGCACGAACCCGATCTGCGTCGCGGTGCCGAGCAACCTGGAAGGGCCGCTGTTCATAGACATGGCCACGAGCGCGGTCGCGGCAGGCAAGGTGGACCTTGCCGCGGCCCGCGGCGTCCCGATCCCGGAGGGGTGGGTCGTCGACAGCAGCGGCAACCCCGTGACCGACCCGAGAGTCATGCGCGAGCAGGGCGGCGCGCTGCTGCCGCTGGGCGGCTCCGAGGGGTACAAGGGTTACGGCCTCTCCGTCGTCGTGGAGATACTCTCCGGCCTGCTGACGGGCCTCGGTTTCGGGCACGACCCGCGCGGGTTCCACAACGACGGTTGTTTCATGGCCGTGTTCGACGTCGCCGCGTTCCGCCCTCTGGAGGAGTTCAAGCAGCAGGTTACGGAACTCGCGGGCTACCTGAAGGCGTCCAGGCGCGCGGCGGGGTTCGACGAGATCCTCTACCCCGGCGAGATCGAGCACCGGAACACGCAGCGCCGCCTGCAGGAGGGCATCTTTGTGGAGGACGCGACGTGGGGCAAACTCGCGGCGCTCGCGGAGGAGTACGGCGTCAGCGCGGAGTTGGAGCTCTAAGGGCCGCACGCTCCGGACGGACAAAGGTACGTTTACCGCGTCGTCTTCGCGAGGTGTACCCACTCGCTTGCCGCATCCGGTGCCTGACCCGGCAGTTGGTGTATGCCCGCATGCGCACGTTCCTCTGCAGCAGCCGTGTGCGTGCCCTGTAAGTCGTCAGCTCCTCGTGCCGCCGCGCCCGGATAGTCTCCAATTCGTGGCGGGCCTTCCGCACCTTCCTGACTTCCCGGACGACCGCCCACGCCAGCAGAAGCGGCGCCACGACGAAGGCGGCCACGCTGACGACGCCGAGGGCGAACCGCAAACTTATGCCGAACGCCAGTGAGCTGGTTGTTCCGACCGCCGGAGCCGCACCTGGGAAGAGGGTCAGCAGCTTCGCTCCCACCGGACGCACGAGGTTGAGGATCGTTGCGGACCACACCTTCCAGACGGTCCCGGCGGCGAAGCCGGCTCCCTGGCGTCCGATGATGCTGGTCCTGGAGTGAGGAGAGCCATCGGCGACGGTGCGCTTCTGACGCCTGAGGAGTCGCCGCCACAGCGGCGGCGGATCAGGGAGCGTCTCACTTTCCCGGAGGGAAGCCGGGTACTCCGGCTCCGGCAGACCCAGCCGGTGACAGAGCCCCACCTGTTGCTCGTACAGCGGGAGGACCTCTTCCCGGTGGTGCGACTCCAGTTCCTGCAACTCGGCGCGCAGCGCGTTGAGCCGCTCGTGGCTTCTCAGCTTCGCAGCTGCCTGGGCCACGGCTGAGCCGCCGGCGATGGCAAGAGGGAGGAGCAGGGCGGGTAACGGCATAGAAACATTCTATCAACCGCCCCGTCACTCTCAGCGACACCGCGCTATCGTTGACGAAGAGGCGTGTTTCTGGCTAATCTGGTACGTCACGGCGACGTAGCCAAGTGGTTAAGGCGGAGGTCTGCAAAACCTCTATTCGGCGGTTCGATTCCGCCCGTCGCCTCCAATCTCACTCATCACGGCGCGCAACCTCATCGGAAGGAGCGGCTCATGGAAGAGATCGTCAGGAAGGTCCAAACGGGAGAATCTGTCCCGAACGCCGCACGCCAGGACGGCGTCCGGCGGGAGATCGTCATCGAGGTCGAGGCGGAGACGCTGGAGCGCCAGCGCAAGCTGGCCCGCGTCCGCTCCGGGGGCGGCACCGGCAGCACGTTCGAGATGATCTGCGACGAGGGGACCCGCATCGGCGGTGACGACACCGCGCCTTCACCGCTCGCCTATTTCTCGGCGGGCGTCGCGTTCTGACTGCTCACCCAACTCGCTCGGCTGAGCGAGATGACCCACATCGCCTACACCAAGGTACGGTTGCAGCAGACGACGCGCTTCTACCGCGACGGCTCCGCGCTCGCGGGCACCATCGTCGGCGGTCCTGCCGGGCTCGAGACGGCCGTCAACGTGGAGTCGGACGAGCCGCCAGAGCGCATACGCCGTCTCGTCGACATGGCGGAGGCGAGCTGCTACGCGCTCCAGTCGCTGGTGCAGAACATGGAAGTGACGTCCGTGTTCACGCTCAACGGCGAGGCGCTCCCGCAGGCCGCAGCCGTCTAGGGTACCCCAGCGGCGAGGCTAATCGGCGAGGTCGCTGCCTATTTCGTTCATGAAGCGCTCGGCGAGCGCGAGGTGCTCGGCAGCCGTCGTGAACCCGCCGCGGCTCGTGTTGACTGCCAGGTGTGTCGCGTCGAGTTCACGCCAACGCTTGGCAGCCAGAGCCCATTCTTCCGCACCGCCTCCCACGAGCGGCATACGCCCTTGGACCTGGACGGCGTCGCGTGGGCGGCCGGCGGCCTCCGATGCGTTGCGGATGGTCTCGAGTTGCCCCTCGGCGTCTCCCTGAGCGGAGCTGCCGGCGACCCAGCCGTCGGCCAGCCGGCCGATGCGCTCGAGTGGCCGTCTGCCGTGCCCTCCACCCATCCAGATAGGGATGGGCCTCTGCACAGGCAGCACCGTAAGGCCGCCGTCGATGATGTGGTGCCAGCGCCCCTCGAAGTTCACGACGTCCTGGGTCCACAGCATCCGCATGACCTCGATCTGCTCCTCGACGCGGGCTCCACGGGTGTGGAAGTCAGTGCCGAGGCCGATGGCCTCCTCCTCGTTGCTGCCGAGGCCGACACCGAGGCGCAAGCGCCCTCCGGAGAGGGCGTCGATCTCCGCGGCCTGGCGCGCCACGACGACGGTCTGCCGCTGCGGGAGGATGAGTATCGAGTTCGCGAACTGGATCGTCCGGGTGACCGCGGCGAGGAACGCGAACAGCACCAGGGGTTCGTGGATGTGAACGTCAGGCGTGTAGCTCGCGCTCGTCCGGACACCCAGGGTGTGCTCGAGTGCCGTCATGTGGTGGAAACCGAGCTGCTCCGCGCCCTGCGCGAACTCCTTCATCTCTCCAGGGTCGTGCAGTTCGAGGGTAGGGAAGGAGATACCGATCTTCACAGGTGCACCTCCATTGGTTGGCGGCATGGTACTGCAACGAGGTCAGTCCCAGCGCTGCAGCAGGTTGATCACGACCGTCAGCGTAACGAGGCTGGCGAACGTGCCGATGATGACGGTGCTCGCGACGAAGCGCGGCACGGTGCGGTACTCCGCCGCGAGGATGGAGACGAACACAGCGGCGGGCATCGCCGCGATGAGCACCACGGTGTTGCGGACGACGCCTTCGAGACCCAGGAGCGTCGTCACGCCGGCGCCGACCACCGCCCCGGCGATCAGCCGCGTAGCGAGCACCGTCGTCATGCTGCCCGGCTGGCGGAACTCGATGCCCTGCGCCAACTGGTAGCCCAGCACGAGCAGCATGGCGGGGATAGCCGCATCCGCCAGCATGCCGATCGGTCTGTCGAGCGTCGTGGGGAGCGTCCAGTCGAACCCTCGTATGACCAACGCGACGGGGACGGCGTAGAGCGTCGGGGCTCTGAGAGATTGGAGCAGCGGGCCCCACCCCCGCGCCCGTCCACGGGCGGCGATGTAGATGCCGACCGGCCAGTTGATGGACGTGTGCGCAACGAACACGATGATGGCTACGGAGAGCCCGTCGTCCCCGAACGCGAGGAACGAGAGGGGGATGCCCATGTTGCCCGAGTTGCCGAACGCTCCGGCGAGCATGAAGCCGCTCTCCGTCGTCCTGTCGAGCCGCAGCAGCCGTGACACCACCCAGGCGACGGCGACCATAGCGAACATAGTGACGGCTGCCGCCGCGACGATGCGCAGGGATACGTCCAGTGGGAGTTGCGTTTCCAGCAGGCCGTTCAGCACGAGCGCCGGGCCAAAGATGTAGAGCGCCGCAGGCCCCAGCAGCCCAAGCGAACCGGGGCGCATCCGCTGCAGCGCGGCGCCGGAGCCGGCGACGATGAAGATGGGCAGAACGACGGTGAGGAAGATGTTGAGCAAGACGGCGCCTGAAAGGGAAACGCGCGCAGTGTATCTCCCCCGCTTCCTGAGGCCAACAGCGGCTCAGGACCCCCTCGCCGACTTTGTTACAGATTCGTAATACGACAGAAACATCGGCGCAAAACCTCTTCCGGATACTGCTCTCATCACCTTTCGGGAGGAGTGCCGCTATGGACAGTGGTTCGATAGCCTGGTTGCTGACCGCATCGGCTCTGGTGTTGCTCATGACGCCAGGGCTTGCCTTCTTCTACGGAGGCTTAGTCCGCAGCCGCAACGTCATCAGCACCATCATGCTGAGCTTCATGAGCATGGCAGTGGTCAGCGTCGTGTGGGTCCTCTGGGGCTACAGCATCGCGTTCGGCGAGGGCATCGCCATCGTGGGAGACCTCTCCTACCTCGGCCTGTCCGGTATCGAACCGGGCGACGACATGCTGTTCGCCGTCTTCCAGATGATGTTCGCCATCATCACACCGGCCCTTATCACAGGAGCGATGGTGGAGCGGTTCAAGTTCACCACCTACCTCGTCTTCCTGGTCGCCTGGGTAACACTGGTCTATGCGCCCATCGCCCACTGGGTGTGGGCCGGCAACGGCTGGCTGTTCGAACTCGGCGCGCTGGACTTTGCGGGCGGCACCGTCGTCCACATCAACGCCGCCGTGGCAGCCGTGGCAGCGGCGCTGCTGGTCGGCAAGCGGCGTGACCCCGGTCTGGAGCCCGGCAACGTGCCGTACGTCGTTATCGGCGCAGCGCTCCTCTGGTTCGGGTGGTTCGGGTTCAACGCAGGCTCCGGTCTCGCAGCGGACGGAGTCGCCATCAACGCCTTCCTCGTGACGAACACGGCTGCTGCAACCGCCGCGCTCACGTGGGGCGTCCTGTCGCAGATCCAGAACAAGCGCATGAGCGCGGCCGGAGTCGCGACGGGCGCGGTCGGCGGTCTCGTCGCCATCACCCCCGCCGCGGGCGCCGTCGGCGTCATGGGCGCGCTCGGAATCGGTCTCGGCGCCGGCGTGTTCTGCTACCTCGCAGTGCTCATCCGTCCGAGGCTGGGGATCGACGACTCGCTGGACGTGTTCGCGGTCCACGGTATCGGCGGCATCTGGGGCGCGCTGGCGACCGGTATCTTCACGGTGTCGGCTTTCGCCGGGGTAGAGGGACTGATCGAAGGGAACGTCGAGCAGCTGGGGATACAGGCCGTCGGGGTCGTTGCGACGATCGCCTACTCCTTCATCGCATCCCTCATCATACTGAAGGTGCTCGACCTGATCCCGGGTCTCGGCCTGCGGGTCAGCGAGCGCGAAGAGGGCACCGGCCTTGACGTGGCCGCTCACGGCGAGCGCGCCTACGTGAGCGACGGCGCCGACTAACAACGGGGAACGGCCTGGGGGTATGCTGAGGCGGCATATCCCCAGCGGAACCAGAGAGGAAACAGCCATGATAAGCATAGAAGCGATAGTCCGGCCGGAGCGGGTCCACCGGGTTACGGAAGCGTTGCAGGACGCGGGATGCCAGGGCTTCTACTACGTCAACGTGACGGGCGAAGGGCGCCAGCGCGGCGTCGAGGTGTTCGTCGGACGCGGCGGCGCGATGGCGAGCCGGGCATCGGTGCCGAAGACGCTCGTCCGCACGGTCGTCACGGACGACATGCAGGAGACGGTCATCGCCGCCATCATCGATGCGGCCCGCACGCCCGACGAGGGCGAGATCGGAGACGGCAAGATCTTCGTGACCCCGGTCAGCGAAGTCGTGCGGGTACGCACGGGTGAGCGGGGCGAGGTCGCCATCTAGCGACGGCGCCGCAACATCGGGTCCGTTGGAGGGCTCAGCTCCGGATGGGGCTGGGCCCTCCTGCTATTCGCGCCATTCGGCGAGGGCGTCCCACTTCGGTTCGAGGCCGAGGCCGGGCGTCTCCGGCATCGTCGCCCAGCCCTGCTGCGGGCCGACGCAGCCGTCGAACACCATCTCGCCGCACTTCCACATCACGTAGTGATACTCGATGCGCCAGCCGTTGGGAACGGCGGCCTGCAACTGCATGTTGTGGTGCGGCCAGCCGCCGCCGTTGGCTATCGGAAGATTGAACGCCTGCGCCAGCGCCGCGAACTTCATCCCCTCCGTGTAGCCGCCGCAGTAGACGACGTTCGGCTGGAGGATGTCGATCGACTGGTGGACGAGCAGCTCGCGGGCGCGGAAGCGGTGCCCCTCGTTCTGTCCTGCGGAGAGGGGGATGCTCGTGCGCATCCGCAACTCGTGGAGCAGCGGGGCGTCGTTTCCCCAGACCGGCTCCTCGAACCACTCGACGTTGCACTCCTCGACGGCCTTCGCGAGGTTCAGGGCGTTGTTGAACTGGAACATGTAGTTGGCGTCCATGGAGAGCTGCACGCCGGGGCCGATGGCGTCCCGCACCGCGTGCACGCGGTCGGAGTCCTCGCGCCAGGCCTGGTGGTCGCCCGCGACGCCCACCACCATCTTCAGCTTGTCCTCGCCCTGCGCCACGAAGTCGCGCGCAACCTGCACGAGCTGCTCCTGCGTGTACTCCGGCAGCCCGAACGTGATGTAGGCGGGGACGACCGGCTGCGCGCCGCCGAGCAGACGCCACACCGGCACGCCGAGCGCCTTGCCCTTGATGTCCCAGAGCGCGATGTCGATGGCGCTCACGGCGCTCGACCAGACGCCGGTCTGTGAGCGCGGGTTGTGCTCGACGTAGCAGAGGTGCCAGATGCGCTCCGTGTCCATGGGGTCCATGCCGGTGACGAGCGGGCCGAGCTCGGCGTTGATGTGCTCGCGCACGGCCTTCCGCTGGATGGGGCCGGAGATGCCGTAGCCGGTGACGCCCGCGTCGGTGTCGACCTGGCAGAAGACGAACGGACGCATGACGGGCTCGTCCATCAGGGGGACGGGCACCGGCACGTTATGGGTGGTGGCCTGGACGTTGGTGATCTTCACGAGTGCGCCTCACGGTATGGAATGGCCGGGACGATACCGGCGCGGCGCGGGAATGGCAAACATGCGCACGCCTGCCGGGACTTTCACTCCCAGGCGGGCCGGACAGCGGAGCCCGAGCACCTATCGTTCAGGGACCAGCGTAGACGTCGGTGCGTCGACCACGCAATGGACGGATGTCACTAACGGGGTAGCGTGGTCTAGAACACCGCGACGGGGTTCACCGGCGAGCCCGTGCCGCCCTCGATGCGGAGCGGGTTGACGGTGAGCATGAACTCCCAGCGGTTCCGCTCCGCGCACGCCTCCGCGAGCCGTTCCAAGTCTGCGTTGTCCAGTATCCAGAGGCCCATGGCCACGATGCCCACCTGGTGCACCGGGTTGGTGAGCCGGTCGAAGCCGGGATGGATGAGGCTGTTGCCGGTGTCCGACCCCAGCATGGCGATGGAGCGCTCGTAGTAGAAGGGGAGGCAGTTGGCGTGCGTGCCGGTGCCGCCTTCCGCCGCGATGTTCCACGGGCCGAGCTCGGCGCGGCGGCGCAGCTGCCCCGTCCGCACGAGCAGGACGTCGCCCGGCTCGACGCGGACGCCCTCGGCGGCCTCCGCCGCTTCGAGGTCCTCGCGCAGGATGGGCTCGCCGGGGTTGAACCAGGGAACACCGCGCAGCCGTGGGATGTCGAGCAGCACGCCGCGGGCGAGAACGCCGCCCTGCAGCACCTCGATCGACTCCCTGAGCGCGCCGTAGCGCGTGGACACGAGGCTGGAGGGTTTGCCGTTGTACATCTGCCCGTTGAAGAAGAAGTGCGAGAGGCTGTCGACGTGGGTGATGACGTGCCCGTGGAAGGCGACGCCGATGAAGTCGGAGGAGGTCTGCGCCGGCCGAGGCGGCCCCGCCTTCTCCTCGTGGGCGTAGCCCTCGCCCGACTCGATCATGAAGTGCATCGGCTGGAACGTCACGTCGGGCCCGGTGGCGTTGCTGAGCGTCCGAGCGCACGATACCGTGACGCCCTCCCGCACGAGCGACACCGCACGGCGGCGCGTCTCCGGCGTGATGTGGTTCATCGTGCCGAGCTCGTCGTCGTCGCCCCACCGCCCCCAGTTGCTCAGCGAGTCGAAGTAGGACAGGACTTCATCCTGGGTCGGCAGGTCCGGCATGGCTGGCCTCCTCTCGCTGTCCGCGGTGGCGGGGCAAGCATACTATCGCCCTGACGTAGGTGTTCATTCCTGCCAGCCCCTCCTCGTGACCTGCGCCACTTCACAGCCGAGTGGGATGGTGTATACTGAAGCGCGAACAAAGAAAGAGCGGACAGACGATTTAGGTCCCGCGGGACGGAACATGCTGGATACAGCTACCAAGCAACGCATCATCGGAGAGTACCAGGCGAAGCCGGGAGACACCGGCTCCACGGAAGTGCAGGTAGCGCTTCTCTCCGAGCGTATACGCGGCCTGACCGATCACCTCCGCCGGAACCACAAAGACCACGCCACGCGCAGAGGTCTCCTGAAGTTGGTCGGGCAACGCCGCCGTCTCCTGCGGTATCTCGCAAGAGAGGACGTAGGACGGTACCGGACAGTCATCAGCAGGCTTGGGCTCCGCAGATAACGCGCCCCGGAAACAGCGCTTCGGAAGGAGCGCTGTTCCTCTATAAGCCAGCCGACACTCCCGACCTGTTTCAGGACTTCCCCCGCGCATGGCCTGTCAAAGAACAGGAGTTGTTACGTATGCCCACGCACCATGAGATAGAGATAGCCGGACGAACCCTCTCCATAGAGACGGGCAAGCTGGCACAGCAGGCGCACGGCGCAGCCGTCGTGCGGTACGGCGACGCCGTCGTGCTCGTCACCGCCGTGATGGGAGGCGTCCGCGAAGGGTTGGACTTCTTCCCGCTCACCATCGAGTACGAAGAGCGCCTCTACGCCGTCGGCCGCATCCCCGGCAGCTTCTTCCGCCGCGAGGGTCGCCCGACCACCGAGGCGACGCTCGCCGCGCGGCTGACCGACCGCCCCCTGCGCCCGCGCTTCCCCAAGGGGATGCGGAACGAGGTGCAGATCATCACGACCGTGCTGTCCGCCGACCACGAGAACCAGCCGGACATCCTCGGCATCATCGGGGCGTCCGCCGCGCTCTCGGTTTCCCAGATCCCGTTCAACGGCCCGGTCGCCGCGACGCGCATGGGCTACGTGGACGGCGAACTCGTCGTGAACCCCACTTACGACCAGCTTGCCGAGGGCAAGCTCGACCTGACCATCGCGGGCAGCCGCGACGCCGTCATCATGATCGAGGCCGGGGCGAAGGAGGTGAGCGAGGAGGTCGTCCTCGAAGCGCTCCGCATCGGCCAGGAGAACAACGTCAGGGTCATCGACCTGCAGGACAAGATCGTGGCCGAGGCCGGCAAACCGAAGACCGAGGTCGTGTTCTCGGAAGGATCCGACCCCGAACTGCTGTCGAGCATCGAGCGCATCGCGCGCCCGGCGCTGGAGAGCATCATCGACCGTGGCGAGGGCCGCGGCGAGCGCAACGAAGGCATCAAGCAGGCGGAGCACGAGGCCATCGAGCAGCTCAGCGAGCAGTACGACGCCAAGACCGTCGCCAAGGCGTTCGACGACGTGCTGAAGAAGACCGTGCGCGCCAAGGTCATCAAGGAGGGCAAGCGCCCGGACGGGCGCGCGCTCACCGAGGTGCGTCCGCTCTCCAGCGAGGTCGGACTGCTGCCGCGCACGCACGGCTCCGCGCTCTTCCAGCGCGGCGAGACGCAGATACTCACGGTGGCCACGCTCGGCTCGATGTCCATGACGCAGAAGCTGGACGGCCTCAGCCCTGACGACACGAAGCGCTACATCCACCACTACAACTTCCCCCCGTTCTCGACCGGCGAAGCCCGCCGCATGGGCACCGGCCGCCGGGAGATCGGTCACGGCGCGCTCGCCGAGCGGGCGCTCGCGCCGGTCATCCCGGACGAGGCTGACTTCCCGTACGCGTTCCGCGTCGTCTCCGAGGCGCTCGGCTCGAACGGCAGCACCTCGATGGGGAGCGTCTGCGGCAGCACGATGGCGCTGATGGACGCCGGCGTGCCGATCACGCGGCCCGTCTCCGGCGTCGCGATGGGTCTGATGACGGACGACGAGGGCAACTTCCAGGTGCTCACGGACATCCAGGGCGTCGAGGACTTCTTCGGCGACATGGACTTCAAGGTCGCGGGCACCAGGGAGGGCATCACGGCCCTGCAGATGGACATCAAGGTCTCCGGCATCACGCAGGAGATATTCCGCCAGGCGCTCGCGCAGGCGAAGGACGGGCGGGCGTTCATCCTGAACCACATGCTCGGCACGCTCGCGGAGCCGAGGACGGAACTGAACCCCAACGCGCCGCGCATGACCCGCGTGAGCATCCCGGTCGACAAGATCGGCGCGCTCATCGCCCCGGCGGCAAGACGATACGCAGCATCATCGAGGCCACCGGCGCGTCGGTCGACGTGGAGAACGACGGCGTCGTCACCATCGGCGCGTCGGACCAGGCTGCCGCGGAGCACGCCATCCGCATGATCGAGGGGCTTACGAAGGAGATCGAGGTCGGCGAGCGGTACACCGGCCAGGTGACGCGGCTGATGAACTTCGGCGCGTTCGTGGAGATACTGCCCGGGAAGGAAGGCATGGTCCACGTGAGCGAGCTCGACACCCAGCGGGTCGAGTCTGTCGAGGCCGCCGTGAAGGTGGGCGACGAACTCGAAGTGATGGTCGTCGAGATCGACCGCATGGGGCGTGTGAACCTCTCCCGCCGCGCGGTGCTCGAGGGCCTGTCGCCCGAGGAAGTGGGAAGCCGTTCCAACGGACGCAGCGGCGGCGACCGGGGTCCGCGCGACCGCGGTGACCGCCGCGGGGGCGACCGCGACCGGGGGCCGCGCCGCCCGCGCGAGTTCGGGCGCCGGTAATCCACGAGCAGACATATGACAGAGAACAGGCGCTGCAACCGCAGCGCCTGTTTTCGTCAATGAAGCAGCGGATATACGCGGCCACCGGCGCAGTATCAAAGATGGTGAGCATACTGATAACGGAATCGCCCTGAACGCCCGGCGGCCGCGTGTATAGTCCGCATCTGTATATCCAGTATCTGCATGAGGAAGCGAACGGTGAAGAAAGGCATAGTCTCTCTGCTGGCTGCGGGAGCAGTCGTGGCAGCTGCGATCACGGGAGGATGCACGTCCGACCCGACCCCCAACGTCCATCCCGACCGATGCACCCGCTCCCGTTCCTACAGCGACGGCAACCCCGACTGCGGCCCCGCCTGCTCCCACCGCAACGGCGACGCCGACCTCCACGCCGACCCCAACTGCAACACCTGCGCCGGCGCCGACGGCAACTCCTATCCCTGCTCCAACCAGCACGCCCGTTCCCACTGCCACACCGACACCTCGGCCCACGGCGACGCCGACCGCGCCGCCCACGCCAACGGCGACCCCCGACCCGTCGGCCTCGCCCGACTACGCTCCCGGTCTGGAGCACGCGCGCGCCGATGGGCTGGAAGGCGAAGACGCCGCCAGGTACGCGGCGGCGTTCGTCCACGGGAAGTCGCTGGAGCTGTCCGACGAGTATGCCGCCGCCTTCGCGAGCGGGGTCCTCTACTTCGCAATCATCTCGGAGGACCTATTGCTGGGCCGGGGCCGCTTACGGGACTACGACGCATACGCGCAAGAGCGATACGTCGAGCCGTTCGAGGAGGCGCTGGCCGGTGGAGCTACGCCGGTCGAAGCGCTCGGCAAGGCGGACGAGGCGTTCCGCATAGTCGGCAGGTGGTGGCCGCTCGCGGGGCTTCGAGGCCGTCCCCTACGAAGGGACGCTCGCCGAGGACTACGCGAAGGCGTTCGAACGGACGGACGGGGGCGGGCTCGCGGCCCATCAGTATGCCGCGTTCTACGCGGGGAACAGGTACTTCGGCTACTCCGAGGAGCACTCCCAGGAGGCGGGCAGCATCATCGCTCGGGCGTACCGCGAGTCGGACCAGCGGGACGCGCAACTGCGCATCAAGTATGCGTCGGCCTACCTGCTGGGCTTCCAGCACGCGCATCAGACGCACGAGTTCGACGATATCGACATGGACCACTTGTGGGCGGACGCGTACGCGGACGGGTACGTGCTGGGATGGCTCCGGGCCACCAACAGGCAGTGGTTGGACGCCAACAACGTGGCGTTCGACTTCGCGGAGATCTACGCCCACGCGAAGATGGACTGGGGTCACTCCGAGCAGGAGGCCTTTCTGCGTGCGGAAGCCTACATGCGCGGCTCCTACCAGGCGTTCCTGCTCGATTACGACCCGTACAGCGCCGGCGACTACTACGACTACGCGTGGGAGTACTACCTGGCCTACTACGACCGTTCCGTGGAGCGGGCCTGGAACGAGGAGAGTTCGCACGTCTACGCCAGCGCGTACGCGGAGCAGAGGCTCGACGGCGCATCGGAGGAGAACGCCGCGGCGTATGCGAGGGCCTACGAGCGCGCCTACTCAGCGGCACGCGCCGACGGCCAGAGCGAGGAAGAGGCGCACGAGACTGCCTCGACGGCTGCGGAGGCGAAGACAGCCGCGTAGACCGTACGCACTCGTTCCTGCGTCGTTGCTACCATAGCGCCATGGCTTTCCTGAAGCGGCTCATCGTATGGACACTGCTGGCCGTCCCCCTCGGTATCGGCATCGGGGCGGTCGTCTCGTTGACCTGGGGTGAGGACTCGAACATCGACCGTGCGACCGCCGGGTTCAACGGCGCGGTCGCAGGCTTCTGGCTCGGGCTCATCGGCGCGCTGTCGGCTGCCGTGACGACGCGCATCGCGCGGGAGCCGCTGCGCCGCGCGGGCGGCTCGGAGTGCCTCACCGGCGCGTTCATCGTGTTCGGACTGCTGGCGGTCGGGCTGGCGCTGCTGACGCTGGCCTGAGGGCTACGCGGCTGCGCCTACGGGCAGGTCTATCTCGTACTTCGCCAGCATGGCGTCCAGGAACGCGGCGGTCCTGTCGTCCGCCTCCACGAGCGGCAGCCGGAGCCCGCCGACGTTGAAGCCCGCCTTGTTCAGGCAGTACTTGACCGGTATCGGGTTCGAGACGACGAAGAGGCCGGACGCCATCGGCAGCTGCCGCTTGTGCTCCTCGGCGGCTGCCGCGAGGTCGCCCGCCGCGGTCAGCTCGATGAGCCGCTCGATCTGCCGCCCGATGAGGTGCGACGCCACACTGACGACGCCCCATCCGCCGAGGCTGACGACGCCGAACGTGTCGCTGTCGTTGCCGCTCCAGACGCGGAAGCCGTCCGGTGCGTCGCGGATGATGGTCCCGATCTGCGCGAGGTCGCCCGACGCCTCCTTCGTGCCGACGATGTTCGGGACATCGTTCGCGAGCCGGAGGGTCGTCTCCGCGGTCATGTTGACGATGGTGCGGCTCGGCACGTTGTAGAGAGGATGCAGGGCAGGGAGGTGCTCTCCGCGACGGCCCTGAAGTGGCGGTACAGCCCCTCCTGCGTGGGCTTGTTGTAGTAGGGGACGACGAGGAGCTGCGCGTCCGCGCCCGCCTCCTCCGCCATCTGCGCGAGCTTGATCGTCTCGCCGGTGCCGTTCGTGCCGGAGCCCGCGACGACCGTGGCGGAGTCGCCCACCGCCTCCTTGACCTCCGTCCAGAGGCGCAGGTTCTCCTCGTGGGCGAGCGAGGGGTTCTCGCCGGTCGTGCCGGTGACGACGAGGCCGTCGCTGCCGGAGGCCACGAGCGCCTGCGCGAGCCGCCGCGCCTGCCCGTAGTCGATCTCCATCGCCGCGTCGAACGGCGTAACCATCGCTGTGATGAGACGGCCTATGTCGCTCATGCCCCGCCTCCTCCCGAAGGGGTCTGCGCTACAGATTCTACCTGACGGCGCAACCGGTCAGTGGGACGTGCTCCGCTTGCGCGGGAGCGGGATATGACAGACCATCGGTGCCGCCATGGCCCTCGACCTGACCAGGACCGCCGGACAGTTGTATGACGCGATGCCCTCCATGCGCGAGCAGTGGGGCTCGCACCTCCGTGCGCTGGAGCGCGCCACCGGACACTTCGCGACCGCCGACCCGCACGAAACGGAGGCTCGCCGCGCGGCGGGCAAGGCGACGTGGCTCGCAGCGCGGCTCGACGGAGCGCTCCGCGGCGGCTTCGCGCCCCCGCCGCTGCCGTCCGACCACGTCGTCGTCGCGGTGGACGGCTCGCACGTCGACGTCGACCGCCACGCGGCGGCGCGCTGCTTCCTCATCAACATCGGCTACGTGACGCTGCGCTACGGCGAGGTGCCGAACGCGGAACTCCGCAGCGAACCGCTGCTCTGCGCCGACGATGCGTCGCTGACGCTGCGCGACCCGCACGGGGTGCGCGAGGCGAATATCGAGGGCACGCTGCTCGGGATGCACCGCGCCGTCATGGAGATCGAGGCGCTGGCGGACGAGGTGGAGCGTGCGCCGGAGGGGCTGCCGGTGCTCGGTCTGCTGGACGGCACGCTCGTGCTGTGGGGGCTGACCGGCGGCATGGACTTCGTGCGCGAGGAGCTGGTGGACCGCCGCCTGACGCATGCGATGGACCGGCTGCGCGCGGAGTCGCAACGGCGCACGCTCGCCATCGCGAGCCACATCAGCCGTCCGCGCAGCGCGGAGGTGATGAGCGCGATACGCATCTCGCGCGAGGTGTGCCGGCATGAGACGGTGAACTGCGACGCCAACTGCGGACAGCTGCGGCGCGGCGAGCGCAACTGCGACGCGGTCGGCGGCGTGACGGATGCGGCGCTCTTCGCGCGGGAGCTGGAGCCGGGCGAGCGCTCGGCGCTCTTCCACAGCGCGTCGAGCATCGTCACCGAGCACTACGGCGACCACCAGGTGTGCTTCTTCTACGTGAACGTGGGCGAGGAGATCGCGCGGATGGAGATGCCCTCGTGGACGAGCGAGGAGGGGGTCCGGCTGGCGCACGCGGGACTGCTCGCGCAGACGGAGAAGGGGCACGGCTACCCGCTGGCGCTGCAGGAGGCGCACGAGCAGGCGGTCATCAACGGCGCAGACCGCGAGTACTTCGCGCGGCTGCTGTACGAGACGGTATCGTCGGAGCGGATGCCCGCGCCGACGTCGCAGAAGGCGCGCAGCAAGCGGACGCGGTTCGTCTGAGCCGGACTGCTGCGCACACATCAGAACAAGGGAGGAGCGCGCAATGGCGCAGAACGGCTACAAGATCATGGATTCGGATATGCACATCGTCGAACCGTCGGACATGTTCGACAAGTATCTGGACGCGCGGTTCGCCGACCAGGCCCCGCGCATCTCCCGCGCCCCGGGCAGGCGGGTGGGGGTGTTCCTGTTCGACGGCGAGCGGCTGCCTACTTGCGACGTGGACAACCCGCACCGGATGCAGGGCATGACCAGCCGCACGGACGCCGCCACGCGCCCGATGCGCGAGCGCGGCTACGACGGCCCGTCGCAGTTGGAGGCGATGGACATGGAAGGGATAGACGTGGCGGTGATGTACCCCACGGTCTGCCTCTACGTGCCGAACGGGCTGGACGCCGTGGACGGGCCGCTGTCGGCGGCGGTCTGCCGCGCCTACAACAACTGGCTGTACGACTTCTGCCAGACCGACCCGGCGCGGATGAAGGTCGCGGCGATGGTGCCGCAGCACGACCCCAAGGAGGCGGTGCGGGAGGCGCGCCGCGCGGTGAACGAGCTGGGGGCGGTCGGCATCTACATGCGCCCCAACTTCGTGAACGGCGTAACGTTCCACAGCGCGGACTACGCGGAGCTGTGGGCGACGCTGGAGGAGTTGAACGTTCCGGTGGGCTTCCACGAGGGCACCGGCTCCGTCTACCACCAGGACGGTTCCGAGTTCGCCGACAACCGGCTGATGCTGCACGCGTGCTCCCATCCCATCGGCATGATGAAGGCGATGATCAGCATGATCTGCGGCGGCGTGTTCGAGAGCTTCCCCGGCCTGCGCGCCGCGTACCTGGAGGCCAACGCGGGCTGGGTGCCCTTCTGGCTGGGGCGGATGGACCGTGACTACTCGCTCTACCGCGAGTGGGACGCTCCGTTCCTCACGCGTCTGCCGAGCGAGTACTTCGCCACCAACTGCTACGTCGGCACGGAGGCGGACGAGGCCGAGTTGCGCTACACGGTCGACGCCGTGGGAGGGACGAACATCGTCTTCTCGTCCGACTACCCGCATCACGACTCCGAGTTCCCGGAGTCCGTCAAGGAGTTCCTGGGCCACGACGATCTGGCCGACGAGGTGAAGCGGAACATCCTCTGGGACAACTGCGCCCGACTCTACGCCCTCGCGTAGAGCGGGTCCAGCAGGAGGAACACGCATGGCGGCGCTCTTTCCCGCCTGGATAACGCGGGACGCCGCGCTCATCATCGCGGCGCGGGCGCTGCATACGTTCTCGCAGGGACTGCTGGCCGTGATGCTGGCCGTCTACCTGAGGGAGCAGATCGGGCTGGCCGTGTTCCTGGTGGGGCTGTTCTTCAGCCTGGGCTTCGCGAGCACGGCGGCCTTCTCGTTCCTCTCCACGTTCGTCAGCGAGCGCGTCGGGCGGCGCAAGCTGGTGGTCGCCTACTCGGTGATAACGCTGGCCGGAAGCGCCGGACTCGCCGTTACCTCGAACCCTGCGGCGCTGGTGGTGTTCGCGTTCATCGGTTCGTTCAACGGCGCTGCGGGGAACGTCGGGCCGACGCAGTCGCTCGAGCAGGCCGCGATCGCGGGCGTTGTCGAACCGTCGCGCCGCACGGAGCTTTTCGCGCTGTACCGGGTGGCTGCGGCGACCGCCGGCGCACTGGGGGCGCTTGCCGCGGGCCTGCCGGTGCTGCTCGAATCGCTCGCGGGCGTGAGCGAGCCCGCGTCCTTCCGCATCGTGCTGTGGGGACTGGTGGGACTGCGGCTGGTGATAACGCTGTTGTTCATGCTGCTCTCCGACAAGGTGGAAGCCGAGCAGGGGCGGCGCGAGTGGGTGAACCCGCTGCGGCTCCCGTCCACGAGCAGGATATTCACGCTCTCGGGCCTGTTCAGCATGGACCAGCTCGCGGGGGCCATCATCGTGCGCGGCCTCCTGGCGCTCTGGTTCAACGAGCGGTTCGGGCTGGACCTCGCGTCGCTCGGGGTGCTCTTCTTCATGGCGCAGGTCGTCGGCGTGGCGTCGCTCTGGGTGGCGGGGAAGCTGGCGAACCGGATCGGCCTCATCAACACCATGTCGCTGGCGCACCTGCCGTCGGGGCTGCTGCTCATATGCATAGCGTTCTCGCCGTGGGCGTGGCTGGCGGTGGCGCTGCTGCTCTTCCGGTCGCTGTTCGACCAGATAGACGTGCCCGCGCGGGACTCCTACATCATGTCGGTGGTCCAGCCGCACGAGCGGGTGGCGATGGGCAGCATCCACATCGTAGGGCGTTCGATCTCCGGCACCATCGGGCCGACGCTCTCCACGGGGGTCCTGCAGGCGATAGCGCTCAGCGCGCCGCTCGTCGGCTCCGCGCTGGTGAAGGTGACGTACACGCTGTCGCTCTACTTCATGTTCAGGAACGTGAAAGCGCCGCAGGAGATGCGCTCCGCCGAGCGGCAGCGGGAGGAGTAGTGGCGGGCTCAACACTCCCCGGGGGCTGTCTCCTCCACCTCCAGGTCACCGTCGTACTGGTCCGCCGGCCACCACGCGACCTTGAAGTGGTTGGTCAACCTGTCTTCGAGCACGCCCAGCCGCCGGTACTCGCTGATGAGGTTGTTGAACAGCTCTTTCACGCTCTGCTCGGCCTCGTCCATGGTCTTGCCGTAGCCCGTGAGCCCCAACTGCGGGATGTGCGCGACGCACACTTCGCCCCGGTACTCCTTCTTCAGGGTTGTGGCGACGATGATCTTCCCGGTCTCCGGCACGGTGGTCTCCTGCTGCGGCATTCTACTTGACCACCCGGTGTACGCCTTCTGCTTCACCCTCACCCGCCGCGCTATCGCGCGGCGGCCTCTCCCAGGGGGAGAGGCGGGTTGCGAGGTTCCTGTCTCCGCAGGAACGACGGGGGGTGAATCTGCTAGACTCACTCACAATGGCGCGCCAGCGCCTGACAACTCTGCAGAGGTTGAGATGACCGGCGACGCTCACCAGTTCCTCGCGGACGGCCTCGTTACCAGCCCCCAGCGGTTCCTCGCGGGCGGCTCCTACGTTGGCCTCAAGACCTACGCTCCGGACAAGATGGACGTGGGACTGCTCCTCTCCGAGCTGCCGTGCCGAACGGCGGGCGTCTACACCACCAACCGGTTCGTTTCGCCGTCGGTGACCCTCACCCGGCAGAACGTCGACGCCGGAAAGGTGCGCGGCGTGTTCGTGACCAGCGGCATCGCCAATGCAGGCGTCGGCGAGCAGGGCATGACGGACGTCAGGGAATGCCTGCAGCTCGCCGCTGACCACCTGGGCGTCGGAGCGGACGAACTGGGCGCGGGCACCACGGGCGTCATCGGGGTGGAGCTGCCCATGGCGCTCATCCGGGGCGGCATGTCCGGCATCACCGTCAACGACGGCGGCGGCGCCGCGTTCGCCCGCGCCATCATGACGACCGACCGCGTGCCCAAGTCTGCCGCGGTGTCGTTCACCTGCGCCGGCGGCGAGACGGTGACACTCGGCGGATGCGTCAAGGGCTCCGGCATGATTCACCCGAACATGGCCACGATGCTCGCCTTCCTCACGACGGACGCTGCGGTGGACGGCGCGTTCCTGGACTCGGCGCTGCGCAACTGTTCCGACGACACGTTCAACATGGTGACGATAGACGGCGACACCAGCACGAACGACATGGTGCTGCTGCTGGCCAACGGCGCTGCTGGGAACGCGGAGATAGGAGAAGGGTCGCCGGACGCGGAAGCGTTCGGCGCTGCGCTCTACGCGCTCTGTTCTCACCTCTCGCGCGAGCTCGTGCGCGACGCTGAGGGCTCCTCCAAGATCTTCTCCGTGCGGGTGGCAGACGCAGCGAGCAAGACCGACGCCCGCCTCGCGGCGCGCGCCATCGCATCCTCCCTGCTGGTGAAGTCGGCGATACACGGCAACGACCCCAACTGGGGGCGCGTCGTCTGCGCCGCGGGCTACAGCGGCGCGGAACTGGACGTGAGCAAGGTCTCCTTCTTCATCAACGACGTCGCGATCATGGAGGGCGGGACGCCGATCCCGTTCCACCGGGAGAGCGTCATCGCCATCATGAGCAGGGAAGAGGTCGCGCTCACGGTGACGCTGGGTATGGGCGAGCACGCCGCGACCGCGTGGGGCTGCGAACTCACGGAAGAGTACGTGGTGTTCAACAGCGCCTACACCACGTAGGGCGGCGCATCCGGCCCGAAGGGCTCTCATGGAAGCAGACAGCCCCATCATCCTCATCAAGATCGGCGGCAGTACGCTGAGTTCAGAGGACACGTCCTTCGCCGACGTGGCCGCGTTGCAGCGGCAGGGCGCGCGCGTGGTCATCGTGCATGGCGGCGGGCCTGCCATCACGTCCTGGATGGCGACGATGGGCATCCGCGCGGAGTTCGTGCGCGGCCTGCGCGTCACGGACGGCCCGAGCCTCGAAGTCGCGACGGCGGTGCTCGCGGGCCTTATCAACAAGCAACTGGTGTCGGAGATGCGGGGCCTCGGCGTGAACGCCGTCGGCGTCTCCGGCGCGGACGGCGGCCTGCTGTGCGGACGCATCACGGACCCGGACCTGGGGTTCGTCGCCGGCGAGTTGGAGGCCGACGCGTCGCTCATCGAACGCCTGGCGGACGCAGGTTACGTGCCGGTCGTATCGCCCATCGCTGCGAGCGCGGACGACGCGGGCCAGCTCCTCAACGTGAATGCGGACTCTGCGGCGGGCGCGCTCGCCGTTGCGTTGGGCGCGCAGCGCCTCGTCTTCCTGACGGACGTGGACGGCATACTGAACGCGGACGGACGTCTCATCAGGCGTGTTCCGCTCGACACGGGCGAGGAATTGTTGCACTCCGGCATCGTGAAGGGCGGGATGCTGCCGAAGCTGGAGGCGTGCATACTGGCTGCCCGCGCCGGTGTGAAGGCGGGGATCATCAACGGAACGAGCGCCGGAGCACTGCCCTCATGGCTGGAGGGGTCGCTCTCCGGCACGGCGGTCGCCTGAAGAGCGGGATGCCATGACCACGCGCCCCCCGGATGACTACGAAGAAGGCGAACTGCCGGAGTGGCTCCGGACGCTCTTCTCCCGGGAGAGCCTCTTCTTCCAGGCGGGCGTTGTGCTCGCGGGCCTGTTCGCGCTCTACCTGCTGCTGGACCTGCTGCGCGGGGCGTACACGAACTGGCTCTGGTTCTCTCACCTGGGCCTGCGCAGCGTCTACAGCACCGTGCTGTTCACGCGCGTCTGGCTCTTCATCGTCGGCCTGTTGATCAGCGGCGGCGCGCTCTGGCTGAGCTACTACGCCGCGTTCCGGTACGCGTGGGGCGAGAGCGTCTTCCGCTTCTCGCTGGCGACGATCCAGTGGATACGGCTCTCGCTCATCGTGGGCTCGGTCGCGATGGGGGGGTTCATCGCGTTCACGTTCGCGTCCAGCCTGTCGAACCAGTACGGCAACTTCCTGTTGTTCATGAACGCGGCGGACTTCGGTATCGAGGACCCGCAGTTCCACAACGACGTGGGCTTCTACACGTTCGTCCTGCCCGTGCTGCACACCATCCAGGGATGGTTGATGGGCCTCGCCCTCGTCACCCTCGTCACGACGACGGGGCTGTACATGCTCATCTTCAGCGCACGCGGGATAAACCCGGCCATCGGCGCCGGCACGCGCACGCAGCTGGCGCTCACCGGCGCGTGGCTCATGGTGACCATCGCGTTCGCGCACTTCCTCGACCGCTACGAGACGCTCTTCTCGCCCGCGGGCGCGGTGACCGGCACGGCCTACACCGACGTGAATGCGCGCCTGCCTGCGCTGCTGGTGCTCACCGTCATCGCGCTGCTCTCCGCCGGCATCATGCTGTACGCGATACGCGTGGCGAACCTGCGGCAGTCGCTCCGGCTCATCTTCGCCGCGTTCGGGCTGTGGCTCATCGCGGGGATAGTCGCCGGGATCGGATGGCCGATGCTCACGCAGCGGCTCGCTGTCGCGCCGTCGGAGTTGCAGCGCGAGCGTCCGTACATCGAGCGCAACATCGAGTGGACGCGCATGGGCTTCGACCTCGGACGTGTGGACACGCGGCTGCACGACGTGGACGAGGCGACACTGGCGGAGGGCATCGCCCGGAGCCCGGAGACGATCCGCAACATACGCCTGTGGGACCCGCGCCCGCTGGAGGCCGTGCTGAACCAGTTGCAGCACCTGCGCCTCTACTACTCGTTCCTGGACGTGGACGTGGACCGCTACGTGGTGGACGGTGAGTACCGGCAGGTGCTTCTCGGGGCGCGCGAACTCTTCCAGAGCGGCCTGGACGACGCCGCGCAGAACTGGGTGAACCGCGCCGTCATCTACACCCACGGCTACGGCGCGGTGATGAGCACCGCCACGACGTTCAGCGAGTCCGGCCAGCCCGACTTCATCGTGCGCGACGTTCCCCCCACCGGCGCGTTCGAGATCACGCAGCCGCGCGTCTACTACGGCGAGGCGTACGGTATCGACGAGGGAGAGTACATCGACCGCCTGAACCTCGACCCGGACGTGGCCGCCGAGATCCGGCCCGGCATCGTCACGAACGACGCCATCGTCGTGAACACCAACGAGCCGCAGTTCGACCGCCCCGCCGGAGAGGAGACCGGGAGCCCCGAGTTCATCGACCGCTACGACGGGAAGGGCGGCGTGCCGCTGAGCAGCTTCTTCAGACGCGCCGTCTACGCGTGGGAGTTGCTCGACGTCAACATCCTGCTCAGCCGCCAGCTCACGCCGGAGAGCAAGGTGCTCTACCGCCGCAACATCAGGGAGCGCGTTGGCGAGGTCGCGCCGTTCCTCGAACTCGACGACGACCCCTACCTCGTGATCAACGACGGACGCCTG
Organism: Dehalococcoidia bacterium; assembly: GCA_965220655.1. Taxonomy (GTDB): domain Bacteria; phylum Chloroflexota; class Dehalococcoidia; order Lucifugimonadales; family Australimonadaceae; genus Bin16. The sequence continues at coordinate 552,129 of CBDCQO010000012.1, forward strand.
TGCTGGATACAGGACGCGTTCACCACGACCGACCGCTTCCCCTACTCCCGCCGCATCGACAGCAGCAGGGTGGGCTTCAACGGCGACTTCACCGGTTTCGAGCGCCCGTTCAACTACATCCGCAACAGCGTGAAGGTGGTGATCGACGCCTTCGACGGCTCCATGGACTTCTACACCATCGAGACGGGCGGGCCGGACCCGGTGCTCCAGACCTACCGCAACATCTTCCCGGACCTCTTCACGCCGATCGAGAAGATGCCCCCCGGCCTGCGCGAGCACATCCGCTACCCGGAGGAGCTGCTTCGCGCCCAGGCCGACACGTTCCTCCAGTACCACATGACGGACGTGAAGGAGTTCTTCCTGAAGGAGGACGAGTGGGAGTTCGCGCAGGAGGTCGTCGGGACGGACGTGATCGGGGACGACGGAAGACCCCTGGGCCCGCGCAACCGCACCATCACGCCGTACTACGTCATCATGAAGGTGCCGGGCGAGGACGTGACGGAGTTCGTCCTCATCCTGCCGTTTACGCCCAAGGACAAACCGAACCTCGTGGCGTGGATGGCGGCGCGCTCGGACGGCCCGAACTACGGGGAGAGCATCGTCTTCGAGTTCCCGCGCGAGCGCATCTTCAACGGCCCCAGCCAGATCGAGGCGCGCATCGACAACGACCCGGTCATATCGGAGCAGTTCACGCTCTGGAACCAGTCCGGCTCGCAGGTCTACCGCGGCAACCTGCTCGTCATCCCCATCGGCGAGACGCTGCTCTACGCGGAGCCCATCTACCTGCGCGCGGAGTCGCTCGCGTTCCCTGAGCTGAAGCGCGTCATCCTCGCCACGAACACGAAGGTCGTGATGGAGCCGACGCTGGACGATGCCGTGGCCGCGCTGCTCGGCGACGCGCAGGTGACCGTGGCCCCGGACACCGGCGAGCCGGTGGAAGGTATATCGCGCGACGAATTGCTGCGCATCCTCGACGGAATCGCGCAGGCGTTAGAATCTATGCAGGACGGCGCACAGGATCTGGACGATTCCGTGCAGGCCCTGCGAGACCTCATAGGAGAGAGCAACTGATGGCAACCGACGCGACGGCACACGACTCCGCCTACTGGATGGCGCAGGAATCCGAGTACTACGTACACACGTTCAATCGCCAGCCCATCGTGGTGGCGCGAGGCGAAGGCGCGCGCGTCTGGGATGTCGAAGGCAACGAATACCTGGACATGACCGCCGGGCTGGCGGTGACCTGCCTGGGGCACTCCCACCCCGTCGTCACCGAGGCGATACGGGAGCAGGCCGGGACCATCATGCAGATGTCCAACCTCTACTACACCGTGCCGCAGCTGGAACTGGCGCAGTTGCTGGTGGAGAACAGCTGCATGGACAAGGTCTTCTTCGCCAACAGCGGCGTCGAGGCGAACGAGGGCGCGGTGAAGCTCGCCCGCAAGTACGGCAGGCTCCACCGCAACGGGGCGCAGAGCGTCATCACTGTCCTCAACTCCTTCCACGGCAGGACGCTCGCCATGATCGCCGCGACGGGGCAGCCCGCCTACCAGCAGGCGTGGTTGCCGCTCGCCGAGGGGTTCACGAACGTCCCCTACGACGACCTCGACGCCATCCGCGCTGCGACCAATGACGACACCTGCGCCATCATGGTCGAGGTGCTGCAGGGCGAGGGCGGCGTGAACGTCCCCACGGAGGGCTACCTGAAGGGCCTGCGGGAGTGGTGCGACGAGCAGAACATCCTGCTCATCTTCGACGAGATACAGACCGGCATGGGCCGCCTCGGCACGCTCTGGGGCTACGAGCACTTCGGCGTCGAGCCGGACGTGATGACGGTCGCGAAGGGGCTCGGCAACGGCGTGCCGGTCGGCGCGTTCCTCTGCAAGGAGCGTTGCAACGTGTTGGAGCCGGGCGACCACGGCAGCACGTTCGGCGGCAACGTCCTCGCCACGGCTGCGGGGCGGGCGACGCTCGGCTACATGATCGAGAACGACATCCCCGGCCACGCCGCGCGCGTCGGCGCGTACCTCCACACGAAACTGGAGGAGTTCGTCGCCGCGCACGCACCCGCGACCGTGGGCACGCGCGGGGCCGGGCTGCTGCAGGCGCTCGTCTTCGCCGAACCGATCGCGCGGGCTGTCGTCACTGCCGCGAATGCGGAGGGCGTGCTGCTGAACCCCGTGCTCCCCAACGCCATACGCTTCATGCCCGCGCTCATCATCACCGAGGCGGACGTCGACGAGTGCCTGACGAAGCTCGACGCCGCACTCACGAAAACACTGGCCGCGTAGACGGCGACTCTTACACCGGAAAGGAACCTGTTACTTCATGGCTGACAAGATAGTTCTCGCTTACAGCGGAGGGCTCGACACCTCCGTTGCCATCCGCTGGCTGCAGGAGCAGTACGGCTCTGACATCGCCACGCTCACGATGGACCTGGGCGGACAGGTGGACCTGGAGGCCGCGCGGCAGCGTGCGCTCGACATCGGCGCGATACGGGCCGACGTGATGGACGCGCGCGACGAGTTCGTACGCGACTTCGTCTGGCCCGCGCTGCGGGCGGGCGCCATCTACGAGGGCGTCTACCCGCTCGCGACCGCGCTCGGCAGGCCGCTCATCGCCAAACACCTCGTGCGCATCGCGCTGGAGGAAGGCGCGTCCGGCATCGCGCACGGCTGCACCGGCAAGGGGAACGACCAGGTGCGGTTCGACGTCAGCGCCGCGGCGCTCGCCCCTGCGATCAAGGTCGTCGCGCCGGCCCGCGAGTGGGGCATGACCCGCGACGATGAGATCGCGTACGCGAAGGAGCGCGACATCCCGCTGGACCTGAACAAGCGCAGCTCCTACTCGACGGACGAGAACCTCTGGGGACGCAGCATCGAGGCCGGCGACCTCGAGGACCCGTGGGTGGAGCCGCCCGAGGAGGCGTACGCGTGGACGGTCTCCGTCGGCGCCGCGCCGGACGAGCCGCGCTACGTGGAGATCCGCTTCGCCGAGGGCGTCCCGGTCGCCATCGACGGCGAGGAGCTGGGCGGCGTCGCGCTCATCGAGCTGCTGAACGAGGCGGCGGGCGCGCACGGCGTGGGACGCATAGACCACGTCGAGAACCGGCTGGTCGGCATCAAGTCGCGCGAGGTCTACGAGGCCCCTGCCGCGACGGTGCTCCACCAGGCGCACCGCGCGCTCGAACAGATGTGCCTCACGAAGGAGCAGTCGAGGTTCAAGGAGCGGCTCGCTCAGGAGTACGCCGACCTCGTCTACAACGGGCTCTGGTTCACCGCGCACCGCCGCGACCTCGACGCCTACGTCCTCAGCACGCAGCGCCACGTGAACGGCACCGTGCGCGTGCGCCTGCACAAGGGCAGCGCGACGGTCACCGGGCGCGAGAGCGCGGAGGCGCTCTACCGCCACGACCTCGCCACCTACGACGCGGGCGACACGTTCGACCATCAGGCGTCGGTCGGCTTCATCTCGGTGTTCGGGCTGCCGGTGCGAACGCAGGCGCGGGTGCAGGGAGAGGCCGAGTAACCCCTCGTGAGCGGCGCACTCCTCGCGCTCGCCGCCGCTGCGATGCTCGGCCTCAACACGGCCGTCGTGCGGCGGAGCATGCTCCGTGCGTCCGCCTACAACGGCATCGTCATCTCCATACTCCTCTCGGTGCCCCTGTTCGGGCTCCTTGCGCTCGTCTCCGGCCAGCTCGTCCAACTCGGCGGCTTCACCGGTATGCAGTACGCCGTCCTCGCCGTGGGCGGCATCCTCAACTTCCTCGGCGGACGCTTCTCCCAGTTCCTCGCGATCCAGGCCGTGGGCGCGAACCTCACCGCGCCGGTACGCGTCCTCTCCGCGCTCGTGGCTGCGGTCTTCGGCATAACGCTGCTGGGAGAACAGGTGGGGCTGCTGCGCGGCACCGGCATAGCCCTGCTCATCGTCGCCCCCCTCGTCGCGTTCGCGCGTCCCCCGACCGTCCGCCTCGGCTCGCTGCAGATAGCGCGGGGCATCGTGTTCGGCCTCAGCGCGGCGGCGACGTACGGCGGCTCGACCGTCCTCCTGCGCTGGGCGCTCGACGACTCCGGCCTCACGATGCTCGGCGGGCTCGTCGCGCACGGCGCTGCGGCGCTCGTCCTCATCGCCTCGCTCGCGCTGCCGGGGCGGCTGCGGGGCCTGCGCGAGGTCGACCGCACCGCGTTCAAGCTGTTCGTCGCCGTGACCGCCATCATGACGCTTGCGCAGGTGCTCCGGTTCGCTGCGCTCGAATCGGCGGACGCCGCTGTCGTCGCTCCGCTCACCGAGACGATGGCCTTCTTCGGGGTTGGCTTCGCCTTCCTGCTCAACCGTGATACGGAGGCGTTCAACCCGCTCGTGCTGCTCGGCATCGTGCTCGCCGCCGCGGGGGCCATCGCCATTACACTCTGACCATGGAAAGCAGCGTCTGTCATGCTGAGCGGAGCGGAAGGCGCAGCCTGAAGCGCAGTCGAAGCATCTCTCAGGGGACGTTGGTGCACGACGGAGAGCCCTCCCGAGAGATTCCTCGGCTACGCTCGGAACGAAAACTAAGCGACGGAGGATGCGATGCGTATCGGATGGATCGGCATAGGCAGGATGGGGACGCCCCATGGTGGAGAACCTCGTCCGCAAGGGGTTCGACGTCCACGGTGCAGAACCGCAGCCAGGGCAAGGTGCACGAGCTCGCCGCGATGGGTGCGACAGTGGGCGAGTCGTTCGCCTCGATGGGCGCGGAGCTGGACGAGGTGCACACCTGCCTGCCGGATACCGAGACCGTGCAGGCGGTGCTCACCGGCGCGGGCGGCGTCCTCGAACGCCCGAAGCAGGGGCTGATCGTCGTCGACCACAGCACGATCCACCCGGACGCTGCGCGCACCCTCGCTGCTGCTGCCCGCGAACGCGGCGCGTCGTTCATCGACGCTCCCGTCTCCGGCTCCGGCCCCCGTCGCCGAGCGCGGCGAGTTGACCATCATGTGCGGCGGCGATGCGGACGCGTTCGATGCGGCGCGGCCTGCGATGGAAGCGATGGGGCGCACCGTCGAGTTGATGGGCGCGTCCGGCTCCGGCGCGGCCACCAAGGTGGTGAGCAACTTCCTCATGGCGACGAACCTCGCCGTAGCGATGGAGTCGCTGCTGCTCGCGGACAAGGCGGGGGCTGGACCTGGAGCGGCTCTTCGCCGTCCATCCGCACGGCGTCGGGCGCGAGCCGCGCGTGGGAGCGCAACGTCCCGCGCATCCTCAATCGCGAGTTCGGCAAGGGACGGCTCCGCCTGGCTCACGATGAAGGACCTCGACCACGCGCACGAAACTGGCGGTCGAGTTCGGGCTGGACCTCCAGATATTCGAGACGGGCCGCCGCTTCTGGCACGCCGTCGTTGAGGAGCACGGCCTGGGCGAGGAGGACCCCTCGCACGGCTTCACCGCGCTCGAACAGCGCCTCGGCGTTACGCTGGGTGGGTAGGACGTACAATAGACGCGACGCCATGACCGACTACACGACCCACCACTTCGAGGCCGCCTCGCACTATACCGTCTCCGTCGGCTACGACCGCCGCCTCTACGAGCACGACATCGCGGGGTCCGTCGCGCACGCCCGCATGCTCGGCAGGCAGGGCATCATCTCCGAGGCTGACGCCGTCGCCATCGTCGAGGGCTTGGACGCCGTGCGCCGCGAGATCGCGGACGGCGCGTTCAACTGGCGTGAGGAGCTCGAAGACCTCCACATGAACATCGAGACGCGCCTGCACGAGCTCATCGGCGAGCCCGCCGCGCGCCTCCCACACCGCGCGCTCCCGCAACGACCAGGTCGCGACCGCCACCCGCCTCTACGTCCGCGATTCCATCGACCGCGCGACCGGCCTGCTCCGTGCCCTGCAGGGCACGCTGCTGGCGCTGGCCGAGCGCGAGCAGGACGCCCTCCTCCCCGGCTACACCCACCTGCAGCGTGCGCAGCCCGTGCCGTTCGCCCACCACATGCTCGCCTACTTCGAGATGTTCGACCGCGACGCCGACCGCCTCGCCGATGCGCGGAAACGCGCCAACGTCCCTCCCGCTCGGCTCAGGTGCGCTCGCGGGCGCCCCGTACCCCCTCGACCGCGAGTCGGTCGCGCGCGAGCTCGGCTTCGACGGCATCTCCGCCAACTCGATGGACGCCGTCTCCGACCGCGGACTACGCCGTCGAGTTCCTCGCCGCCGCCGCGACGTGCATGATGCACTGCTCCCGCCTCGCGGAAGAGATCGTGCTCTGGGACGTCGCAGGAGTTCGGCTACCTGCAGCTCGGGCGGCAGTGGGTCACCGGCTCGTCCATCATGCCGCAGAAGCGCAACCCGGACTTCGCGGAGATCGCGCGCGGCAAGACGGGCCGCGTCTACGGCCAGCCTGGTCGGCCTGCTCACCACGCTCAAGGGCCTGCCGCTCACCTACAACCGCGACCTGCAGGAGGACAAGGAGGGACTGTTCGACGCCGTCGATACGCTCGAAGCCACGCTCGACGCCATGCGCGGCATGCTGAGCGACTGCACCGTGAACGCGGAGCGGATGCGCGAGGCCGCCGAGGACAGCGCATTGCTCGCGACCGACATGGCCGACTACCTCGTGGGGAAGGGCGTGCCGTTCCGCGAGGCGCACGCCGCCGTCAGCGCGCTCTGCGAGCTCGCGGCCGAGCGCGGCGTCGCCGTGACCGCGCTCCCGCTCGACGACATGCGGGGCCCGCTGCTCAGCGTTCGACGAGGGCGTGCGTGACCTGACCGCGCTCGCCAGCGCAACGGCCCGCGACGTGCCCGGCGGCGCGTCGCCCGCCCGCGTGCGGGAGGCCCTCGCCGCCGCCAAGGCGCGACTGGAGGCTTCCCGTGGCTGAGTCGTTCGTCATTCCGAGCGTAGCCGGAGGCGTAGTCGAGGAATCTCTCGGGGTGCGTTCACGCGGCTGTGATGCGGACGGAGGCTTCCCGTGGCTGACGTGAAAACTTGCCCCCTCCATCCTCTCCGCGGACTTCGCCCGCATCGGCGAGGTCGTCCGCGAGACCGAGGAGGCCGGCGCCGACTACATCCACGTCGACGTGATGGACGGTCGCTTCGTCCCGAACCTCACCATCGGCCCCGCTCGTCGTCGAGGCGATACGCCCCCACACGAGCCTGCCGCTCGACGTGCACCTGATGATCGTCGAGCCGGAGCGCCTCATCCCGGACTTCATCGCGGCGGGCGCCGACAAGATCACCGTGCACCAGGAGGCCGTGGACGCACCTGCACCGCGCCGTCCACCAGGTACGCGACCTCGGCGCGACCGCCGGCGTCTCGCTCAACCCGTCGACGTCCGATGCCACGCTTGCCGAGATACTGCCGGAGTTGGACCTCGTGCTCGTCATGTCGGTCAACCCCGGCTTCGGCGGGCAGTCGTTCATTCCGGGCGTGCTTCCGAAGGTGGAACGCCTCCGCGCTGCGATAGACGAAGGCGGTCCTCGCCACCGAGCTGGAGGTCGACGGCGGCATCAAGCCGGACAACGTGGCGCGCGTCGTCGCTGCGGGTGCGAACGTCATCGTGGCGGGCTCCGCTGTGTACAATGACCGCATGACCGTCGCCGAAGCAGTCGCCGCCATGCGTGCCGCCGTCGAAGATGGCGCAGGATCGGGCGTGCCCGATTAACCCCCGCGTCCGCCCACGTGCTCTGCCCCGGCCTCTCGGGGGCCGTCCTCCTCATCGTCGCGCTGGCGCTCGCTGTCGCCTGCGCGTCCCCAACTCCAACCCCCACGCCTGTCCCCGTCGCCGAGGAAGGCGACCGGGCCATGGTGCACTACACCGGCACCCTCGACGACGGCACCGAGTTCGATTCCTCGCGCGACGGCTTCCCGCTCGACTTCGTCATCGGCAGCGGGCAGCTCATCGACGGCTTCGACAACGCCGTGCGCGGTCTCGCTGTCGGCGCCAGTGTCACCGTGCGCCTGGAACCCGCCGATGCCTACGGCGAGCCTAACCCCGAACTCATCGCCAACGTGCCGATCGAGGAGTTTCCGCCGGAGATGGTGGGCCAGTTGGCTATCGGCATGGCCATCCCGCTCTCCAACGGGATATCGCCGGTCATCACCAACATCACCGACGCCTTCATCACCCTCGACGCCAACCATCCGCTCGCCGGCGAGGCGCTCAACTTCGACATAGAACTCGTCGACCTCATCAAACCCACCCCCGAACCTGAGACTACCCCCGTCGCCTGACGCCATCCATCCACGCCCGCAACCCGCCTGATCGCTTCCCTCACGGACGACAGAAGGTCGTAGGGCGGGGGTGTATCATTCTGGGGCATTATTGATACTAAGTATTGACAGTGTGCAGGGCCGGCGCTACTGTCCAGGCATGGCGACGGTCTCGACGAAATCGAGGAGCGCGGTCATGCAGGCCGAGTCCAACATCCTTGCGGCGTTGGAGGAGCACGGCAGCCGCATGACCTGGCCGCGCCGTCAACTGGCCGCGACGCTCGCCAGCCGGACTGACTCGTTCAGCGCCGAGGAGATCGTGGCCGGGTTGCCCAGCCTCGGCCGCGCGACCATCTACCGTACAATCCGCCTGCTCGTGGAGGTCGGCATCCTCTGCAAGACCGCCATGCCGGACGGTTCGCCGCGCTACTCCCTGGACGACGCGCACCATCATCATCACCTGGTCTGTGTCGCCTGCGGGCGCATAGACGAGTTCAGCCATCCTTCTGTCGAACGGATGCTCCGTGGTTTGAGGGCCCATGCCGGAAGTGAGCTCATCGGGCACCGGCTGGAGCTGTACCACCGCTGTGCTGCTTGCCGGGAGAGCGGTCATGGCGGCGCGGATATCCACATGCACGGGACCCACGTGCATTCACACTGAACGCAACGGATAGTTGGCGGAGGCTTAACGTTGAGACTTATGCTCACTAGACTGTACATGCTGCTCATCGCCGTGGTCATGGTCCTGGCGATCGTGGCCTGTTCAGAAGACCCCACTCCCACGCCAGCCCCTGTCCCGTCGCCCACGCCGACCGCTGCCGGGGCGCCCTTCGAGCCGTTGAACGTGGTGGCGAGCATCTACCCGATGCAGTACTTCGCGGAGCGCATCGGCGGCGACCGGGTGGAAGTCGTGAGCCTCGTGCCGCCCGGCGCTGAAGGCCACACGTTCGAACTCACGGCGCGTGATCTCCTCACCATCGGCAAGGCAGACGTCATAGCGATGAACGGCCTCGAACTGGAGCCCTGGCTGGACCGCGCGCTCGAGTCCCTCGGCAACGACGTCTCCGCGGTCGTGGTCGAGGCCGCGGATGCCGAGGCGGCACTGCCGTTCGTGGAAGGCGGCCACGAGGATGAGCACGGCCACATGGAAGAGGGCGAGGACGAGCACGGCCACGGAGAGGAGTCATCCTTTGACGGACGCCTGCTGATCGCAGACCTCGAGGCGCAGCACCTCTCGGTGCTCGATCTGTCGACAGAAGAGCTCGACACCGGCGCCTTCGACATCGGCGCACCTCCCGCCGCCATCTACCCCAGCCCGACCCACCGCTACGCCTTCGTGCTCGCACGAGGTCCCGGAGAGGCCGATGACGGCATCCACCTCTTCGACGGCGGCGTCTACCTCGTCGAGCACGGCGACCACTTCGACCTCGTCCGTGAGCCGGTCTCGCGTCACCCCTCTGTGGTGACGGATGAACGGCCGATCCACTTCGTCAACAGCTACGGCTGGACGGCAGTGTTCGCTGACGCTCACGGCCACGCCTACCTCTACAACGAGGAAGAGATCACCGGCACGCAGGGCGACTATCAGCCGATCGTGTTCGAGACCGGCGACACGCAGCACGGCGCTGCTCTGGCGATCTCGCCCGACCGCTTCATCGTGACCACCGTAAACCCCGACTATCCCGAGAAGACGGACAGCACCCTCCCGGTCGGCGTTGAGGTGCGCAACCTCGCCGGCGACGTTGTCTATGACGCCAGCAACGGCTCCTGCCCCGGCATGCACGGCGAGACCCACAATGAAGAGGGCGCCATCTTCGGCTGCGTCGGTGGCGTGCTCTTCCTGCACCCGGAGGGCGGCAGCTACCACCACGAATTCATCGACAACCCGCCCGAGATGCGCGAGGAGTCACGCATCGGCTCCTTCTTCGGACACGACCACCTGCACCACTTCTTCGGTCGCGCCTCCTACTTCGACGGTCAGGGCTTCGCCGACGACGGCATCTGGCTGATCGACCCCGAGGCGGGCGAGTTCCGGCAGGTCTTCTCTGAACCCATCGCCGCCGGCGCTGTCGGCACGCACGGTGAGCGCCTCTACCTGCTCACCTCCGATGGCGAACTCCACGTGCTCGATGCTCACGACGGCGATGAGGTTGCGCACGTCCACGTCATGGAGCCGGGCGAGGACGCGCGGCCGCGCCTCATCATCGTCGGGGAGACCATGTTCCTCACGAACCCGAACCACGGCGAGATCATCTCCGTCGACCTCGACCACCTCGAAGTGGAGGAGGTCTGGGACGTCGGCGGCTCCCCCACCGGCATCGCCTTCGTCGGCATCCTTGGCGAAGGGGAGGAGCACGAAGAGCACGGCCATGAGGACGAAGATGAGCACGGGCACGACGGCCACGACCATGGGGAGTTCGATCCTCATTTCTGGCTGGACCCGCTGCGCGCCGTCACCCAGGCAGAGCGCATCGCCGAAGCCCTGATCGAGGCGGACCCCGAGGGCGCGGACACCTACAGGGCCAACCTCGTCGCGCTCTCATCCGAGCTCCAGTCGCTGCACGCCGAGTTCGAGGCAGGCCTCAGCTCGTGCGTCCACCGCGAGTTCGTCACGTCTCACGCCGCATACGGCTACCTGGCGCTCGCCTACGACTTGGAGCAGGTGTCCGTGGCTGGTCTCTCTCCGGAAGCAGAACCAACACCGCAGCGTCTCGCTGCTATCGCTGACCGCATCGACGACCTCGGTCTGGGAGCCGTGCTTGTCGAACCTGTGCTCGCTGGTTCGCACGAGCAGGTGCTCGCCAGCGAGACCGGCGCAAGCGTCTACCAGATCCACCCGATGGACGGCATCACCCAGGCTGAACTGGACGAGCACAGGGACTACTTCGGCCTGATGCGCGACAACCTGAAGAGCCTCCGCATTGCGATGGAGTGCTCGTAACTGAACTGGCCCCCTCTTGGGGGGTGCGCCGATGTCCTCCCCGGCGCACCCCCCCCTGTTAGACCGGCAAGGCTTGGAGCGGGGTACCGGCCTCGATATTACTGATACTAGATATCTATAACGTATCCGTATGTAGAGGCCCCGCGTGCATTCGTAACTTGGAACTGAAGGATAGGAAAGGAGAGATCATATGACGAGACTGGTTCCCACTAAAACGCTCTTACTACTCATCGCCGGGGCCATGGCGATGGCGATTGCCGCCTGCTCGGAGGCCCCCGAGCCTACCAACACGCCCACCAGCCCTCCGCCTACAAACACGCCAGTCAGCGCTTCCGAGCCGTTGAGCGTGGTGGCGAGTATCTACCCGATGCAGTACTTCGCAGAGCGCATCGGCGGCGACCGGGTGGAAGTCGAGACCATCGTGCGACCCGGTGTCGAGGCCCACGCTTTCGAGCTCACGGCGAGCGACCTGCTCAAGATTGCTGAGGCCGATGTCGTAGTGACCAACGGCCTCAGTCTGTTGCCCTGGCTGGACCGCGCGCTCGAGTCCCTGGGCGACGATGTCTCCGGCATCGTCGTCGAGGCTGCATACGCCGAGGCGGCACTGCCGTTCGTGGAGGACGGTCACCACGACGAGCATGGCCACGAGGATGAACACGGCCACATGGAAGAGGGCGAGGACGAGCATGGAGAGGAGTCATCCTTTGACGGACGCCTGCTGATCGCAGACCTCGAGGCGCAGCATCTCTCGGTGCTCGATCTGTCGACAGAAGAGCTCGACACCGGCGCCTTCGATATCGGTGCTCCGCCCGCTGCCATCTACCCCAGCCCGACCCACCGCTACGCCTTCGTGCTCGCACGAGGTCCGGGAGAGGCCGATGACGGCATCCACATCTTCGACGGCGGTGTCTACCTCGTTGAGCACGGCGACCACTTCGACCTCGTCCGTGAGCCGGTCTCGCGTCACCCCTCTGTGGTGACGGATGAGCGGCCGATCCACTTCGTCAACAGCCACGGCTGGACGGCAGTGTTCGCTGACGCTCACGGCCACGCCTACCTGTACAACGAGGAAGAGATCACCGGCACGCAGGGCGACTATCAGCCGATCGTATTCGAGACCGGCGACACGCAGCACGGCGCTGCCCTGGCGATCTCGCCCGACCGCTTCATCGTGACCACCGTAAACCCCGACTATCCCGAGAAGACGGACAGCACCCTCCCGGTCGGCGTTGAGGTGCGCAACCTCGCCGGCGACGTTGTCTATGACGCCAGCAACGGCTCCTGCCCCGGCATGCACGGCGAGACCCACAATGAAGAGGGCGCCATCTTCGGCTGCGTCGGTGGCGTGCTCTTCCTGCACCCGGAGGGCGGCAGCTACCACCACGAATTCATCGACAACCCGCCCGAGATGCGCGAGGAGTCACGCATCGGCTCCTTCTTCGGACACGACCACCTGCACCACTTCTTCGGTCGCGCCTCCTACTTCGACGGTCAGGGCTTCGCCGACGACGGCATCTGGCTGATCGACCCCGAGGCGGGCGAGTTCCGGCAGGTCTTCTCTGAACCCATCGCCGCCGGCGCTGTCGGCACGCACGGTGAGCGCCTCTACCTGCTCACCTCCGATGGCGAACTCCACGTGCTCGACGCCCACGACGGCGATGAGGTTGCGCACCTCCACGTCATGGAGCCGGGCGAGGGCAGGCCGCGCCTCATCATCGTCGGGGAGACCATGTTCCTCACGAACCCGAACCACGGCGAGATCATCTCGGTCGACCTCGATCACCTCGAGGTGGAGGAAGTCTGGGATGTCGGCGGCTCCCCCACCGGCATCGCCTTCGTTGGCATCCTTGGCGAAGGGGAGGAGCACGAAGAGCACGGCCATGAGGACGAGGACGAGCACGGCCATGAGGATGAGGACGAGCACGGCCATGAGGATGAGGACGAGCACGGCCATGAGGACGAGCACGGCCACATGGAAGGTGACGACCACGGCCACGGCGAATTCGACCCTCACTTCTGGCTCGACCCGCTGCGCGCCGTCACCCAGGCGGAGCGCATAGCCGAGGCGCTGATCGAGGCGGACCCCGAGGGCGCCGACGTCTACCGGGCCAACCTCGCTACGCTCTCCTCCGATCTCCGGGCGCTGCACAGCGAGTTCGAGGCGGGCCTCAGCTCGTGCGTCCACCGCGAGTTCGTCACCTCTCACTCCGCTTACGGCTACCTCGCGGAAGCGTACGGCCTCGAACAGGTCGGGATCGCCGGCCTCTCCCCTGAAGCGGAGCCGTCTCCGCAGCGCCTCGCGAGCATCGCCGACCGCATCAAGGACCTCGGCATCACGGCGGTGCTGCTCGAACCTGTGCTCTCCGGTGAGAACGAACGAGCGCTCGCCAGTGAGACAGGGGCTGGCATCTACCAGATCCACGCGATAGAGAGCGTCACTCAGGCTGAACTGGACGAGCACAGGGACTACTTCGGCCTGATGCGCGACAACCTGAAGGGCCTGCGCGCCGCGATGGAGTGCTCGTAAGCCGGTCAGCAACGGCCATACGGCGGCCGCAATATGAATGGCGGCCGCCGTATGGAAATGGAGGTGTGCGATGAAGTGGTATGGCGAACCAGAGCGCATCGACGCAGACCAGATGCCGGACTGCGAAGTATGCGACAAGAAGTGCGCGAGCTGCTGGAAGCGGACGGCCAACGGCGGCCTCGTGACGCCGCTCTACCCGGAGTCACGCGGTTTCGAACTGGATGAGTTGCTCAACTTCGCGACTATCGCGGCCAACGCGGCAGAGCACCAGCTCGACCCGGAAGAGACGGACGCTGAGTTCAACGCAGTGCTCGTCGACCTGGACGCGGACGATGCCAGCTTCCTGGTGGATCTGATGTTCTATGAACTAACCGGCCCGAGAGAACGACACAGGGATGATGTCCCATCGGAAGATGCTGGCGCTGGAGGGGGCGCGTGCTCGGATCGCCCTCACTGTGGCGCTGAAGATACACAGGAATCCAAATAAGGAGGCGAGAATGGTAGATCTGACGGCCTATTCGGTGAAGCTGAAGAAGATGGTGGCTATCCAGGACCCGGAACTGGTAACCCTGAAGAACGGACGGAAGGCAGTCCGCGGTGTAGCGGCGGAGGACCCGTCCAGCAAGGTCATCAGGATCGTGAGTGACAAGCAGGCGGAAGAGCTGACGCTCGGCTGACCCCCTCTTGGGGGAGTGCGCCGAAGTCCTCCCCGGCGCACTCCCCCTGCCTTTTGACTGGGAGGTTCGCTGAGTCGCACCTTGGGGTTCCCCGCGCGTTGACACGGGGGCCTTGGTTCATCCTGTGCCTTTCGCCCATTTTCGTGTTGAATCTCTGACACGCGCCCGTTGCGCACCTAACGCATTCCTCCCTACCGTAACCCGACTAACAAGATGTGCAGATTTCAGCCCGCATTGCACACCTTGCTCACGCCTTGCCCCCAAAACCCGCGTAATCTCCCCACGAATACGCTTGACGCTGGGCGCGCGGAACGCCAATCTAGCGTCTCATCATTTCAGGGTACGGAGGGAAGCGGCCCGTGGACATGGCGGAGCAGATACTGCGCGACAGCAAGGTCATCGTCGTCGTCGGCCTGTCTGACAGGCCGGACCGTCCGTCGCACGGGGTCGCGAGGTACATGCAGGAGCACGGTTACCGGATCATCCCGGTGAACCCGAAGCTGACCGGACCGGTGCTCGGCGAGCAGCCGTACGCAAGGCTGGAGGACGTGCCGGAGCACGTCGACGTGGTGGACATATTCAGGAGAGCGGTGGATGTACCGCCCGTCGTGGACGGGGCCATCCGCATAGGAGCCTCCGCCGTGTGGATGCAACTGGGGATATCCCACGGCGAGGCTGGAGCAAAGGCGGAAGCCGCGGGCCTGCGCGTTGTCATGGACAAGTGCATGGCTATCGAGCACCGCCTGATGAGAGGTTCGTAAGCAACAGAGAGACGCCGCCACAAGAGGGGGTGCGTGCGCTGGCGACGGGAGACGTCGTCATGATTTACCGTGAAGAGGAGCATGTCCGGTTGTTGAAGGAGCAGTCCCGCACAGCAGTGCGTCTGGCGATGAACGGAGAGTGGGCGGATGCCGCCCGGCTCAACCGCGAGATCCTGGAAGCTGCGCCCGATAACGTCGAGGCGATGAACCGCCTCGGCAAGGCGCTCACCGAGCTTGGTGAATTCGGCGCGGCGCTCGACGCCTTCCGCCGCGCGCTCGTGTTCAGCCCCGACAACCCCATCGCCATCAAGAACGTCGATCGGCTGATGGCCGAGGCCGAGAGCGTATCGGCCCGCCGCTCCGGCAACGGCAACGGCGGCACGCTCAAGCCCCGGATGTTCATCGCGGACCATGGCAAGAGCGCCGACGTAACGCTGCTGGCCTCGACCGGCGCGGGCAGCGCCTCGCCCGGGACGCCCGTGACGCTGGAGGCGAATGGAGCCACCCTCGGCGTCATGGACCCGGACGGCAACTGCCTCGGCCTCGTGCCCCCGAACATGGCGCGCCGCCTGCTCTGCCTCATGTCGGGCGGCAACCGCTACGAGGGCGCGGTCTCCGGCTCGGCGTCCGGAGCGGTGCGCGTCGTGCTGCGCGAGGCATACCAGCACCCGAGCCAGCGCTCCAAGGTCTCGTTCCCCGCGCAGCCCAGGCCCGTCGAGGAGTCGCTCCTCCCCGCGCTCGACGTCCTCGATGCGCCGGACACGACGCCGGTCAACGTGCCGGAAGTGCCGCTGTCGCTCCTCGACGACTCGCCCGAGCTCGCCGCCGTTGGCGCGGGCATCGGCATCTTCGACGACGCCCTCCTCCCCGACCTCCCGGAGGACGACGAGTAGGCGCTACGCGCCCCTGCCTGTCATTCCGAGCGTAGCCGGAGGCGCAGTCGAGGAATCTCTCGGGGAACGCCCGGTAGGGCCTACGCCTCGCCGAGGCTCTCCGCGAGCAGCTCCAGCAGGTCCTTCGCGGACCTGCTGTCCTCCTGCCCCTTCGCACCGATGCCCTCCTCCATCATCTGGAGGCAGAACGGGCAGGAGACCCCGACGGCGTCAGCGCCGGTGTCGAGGAAGTGGTCGGTGCGGATGTGGTTGACCCGGGTGCCCTGCTCCTCCATCCACATGCGCCCGCCGCCCGCGCCGCAGCAGAAGCCGCGCTCCCGGCAACGCCCCTCTCCCATCTCTACGAGCTCCAGCCCGGGGATGGCCCGCGCGATCTCCCTCGGCGCCTCGTAGATGTCGTTGTGACGCCCCAGGTAGCACGAGTCGTGGTAGGCGACCGATAGCGGCACGGCCTTCGCGGGGCGGATGCGCCCGTCGCGAATCAGCCCTGCGACGAACTCGGTGTAGTGCGTCACCTCGAAGTGCCCGCCGAACTGCGGGTACTCGTTCTTCAGCGTGTTGAAGCAGTGCGGGCAGAGCGTCACGATCCGCCGCACCTCGTAGCCGTTCAGGACCTCGATGTTCTGCTCCACCATCATCTGGAAGAGGTACTCGTTCCCCATCCGGCGAGCGGGGTCGCCGGTGCACGCCTCCTCGTTGCCGAGCACCCGGTACTGCACCCCCGCCAGCTTCAGTACCGACGCCATCGCTCGCGCGACCTGCTGCCCGCGCCCGTCCAGCGCCGCCGTACAGCCGACCCACAGCAGCACCTCGTGCTCCGGGTCGTCGCTCATCGCCACGGCGTCCGCGCCCTCCATCCAGTCGGTACGGGTGGCCTGCGTGCCGCGCCATGGGTGCCCGCGCTGCTCCATGGAGGTGAGCGCGTTCATCGCGCCCTCCGGCATGTCGGCCTCCTCCATCGCGAGGAAGCGCCGCATGTCCACGATGGAGTCGATGTGCTCTACGAAGGCCGGGCACGCCTCCATGCACGCCCGGCACGTCGTGCACGACCAGAGCACGTCCGTCGAGATCGCTCCGTGCACGAGGTCGAGTTCCGGCGGGAGCGGCTCGGCCTCCGGGCCCAGGGCCAGCAGCACTGGCGCTCGCGACTCCATGTAGGCCTTCGCGTCCTGTACCAGCTTGCGGGGCGAGAGCGGCTTCCCGCTGCGCCACGCGGGGCACTGGTCCTGGCAACGCCCGCAGTTCGTGCAGGCATCGTAGTCGAGCAATTGCTTGGACGTGAGTTGCGTGATCTCACGGGCCCCGAACACCTCCAGTGTGTCGAGGTCGCCCATCGGCCGCAGCGCGCCCTTGGGCCGCGTTACGGAGGAGCGCATCACGAGGTTGAGCGGGCTGACGAAGATGTGCATGAGCGGCCCGAACCGCCACGCCGCGTAGACGAACGTCGCGGACATCAGCCCCGCGTGCGCCCACCAGAGCGCGAAGTGTGAGACCTCCATGGCGTAGACCGTGAACCCCACCTCGCGGATGGCTACCGCGATGACCCAGGAGAACGGCGACCAGTACGCCGACGCCACGCTGTACAGGTCGCTCGTCGGCTCCAGTTCCGTCGCCGCCATGCGGAGCGACTGCAGGACGAAGCCGGAGAGCGCGCTCGCCAGCAGCAGCGCCAGCAGCACGTTGTTCTCCAGCATCGTGTTCAGCCGTGGCGGACGCACGACGTACCGCCGCCATGCGGCGAGCGCGATGCCCGCGATGAGCATGACGCCGCCGATGTCCCATATCAGCTCGAGCTGCACCCCGATGTTGCGGGTCGGAAAGTGCCAGCCGAGGTACCGCTCCGAGTTGAACTCGACGGCATCAAGCGACGTGGCGATGAACAGGATGACGATGCCCCAGAAGATGAGGAAGTGCATCGCGCCGGGGTAGCGCTCGTTGCGCACGAAACGCCGGTGGCCGATGGAGTCGACGAACAGTGTGCGGAGCCCGCCGGCGAGCCGTGCGCGCCACGGCCCCGCGTCGGGGTTCGGCTTGCCGAGCCTCCAGTAGCGCGAGCGCTGCCAGAGCGCCCAAGCGATGGCGGCCAGAGCGATGGGCGCGGTGAGATAGACGATCGCCCCCAGCGGATAGCCGATGTTCCAGAAGTCGAGTCGTCCGGTCAGTTCAGGCGGCAATGCACAACCTCGGGAGGGGTCTCGCGGGAGTTTAGCAGGCTGCGTGTCAGGGGCGACGCCTGCATGGAGCGTGATGCGGCGGGTCGGTGCTACCATTGACCTGCACGGAGGGATGGCAGAGTGGACGATTGCGGCGGTCTTGAAAACCGCTGTGCCGGCGACGGTACCGTGGGTTCGAATCCCACTCCCTCCGCCAACTGGAGTAAAGTAACCGCACCACACCCGGACGCTGCCCCGGACGGCAGGATTGCCGCTTTCACAGAGGCGGTAGAAGGAGGCCCTAGATGGCAGAGATCGTACTCGTCGAGGCCTGCTCCCACTCCCCCTTCCTCTTCATGGAGCCGCACCAGTGGAACCAGGTGCGGGCCGCCCGTCCACCGCTGCCCGACAACCCCGTCATGTCGGAGGAGGACAACGCCGTGCAGCATCAGCGCTGCATGGACGCGTTCGAGGTGCTGCGCCGAAAGATGGAGGAAGCGAAACCTGACGTGGTCCTCGTCTTCGGCGACGACCAGCAGGAGCTCTTCGGGCTCGACAACTTTCCCGCGTTCGGCATCTACGTCGGCGACGAGTTCGAAGGCTACCGCACGAGCGCCCGGACGGGCTTCATCCCCGGTGAGCAGCGAGGCTGGCGCGAGAAGACGTCCGAAACGTGGGTGAAGGTGCAGAGCAACCCGCAACTGGCCCAGGAGCTTGCCGTCGGGCTCACGCACCGCGACTTCGACATCTCGTTCAGCTTTGAGGTGCCGAACAAGGAGCATGGCATGGGCCATGCGTTCATGCGCCCCTTCACCCGCATCATCCCCGACTTCGACATCCCGATGATCCCGTTCTTCCTGAACTGCTACTTCGGCCCGCAGCCGTCGGCCAACCGCTGCTACCGCCTCGGGAGGGCGGTGCGCGAGGTGATCGAGGCATCGCCGCTGGACCTGCGCGTGGCCGTCCTGGGCTCGGGCGGGCTCTGGCACACGCCGGGCAGCCCCACGTCGTGGCTCAATACCGAGTTCGACGAGCGCCTCCTCTCCTACATCCCCAAGGGTGACGGCAAGGGGATGGCGGACGAGTTTGACAGAGAGGGTGCAACACCGCCTGCGGACTACGGCCCGAAGACGGCACGCTGGGTCGACGGCGGCACTGGCATGTACACCGGCATCGGCAGCGGCACGGGTGAAACGCGCAACTGGGTGGCCGCCGCCGGCGTCGCGGACGGCAAGCCGGGCGTCGTGATCGACTACGTGCCGGTCTTCGCGTCCCCGTGCGGCATGGGCTTCGCCTACTGGGAGATGTAGCGCGCCGCTACTGGTCCGGCGCCATCGTGCGTATGCCGTAGCGCCGGATGTAGGAATCTCGTGTCACGAGGACCAGCCCCTCCGCCTGCGCCTGCGCGATCAGCATCCGGTCGAACGGGTCCCGGTGGTGCAGAGGCAGCATCGCCGCCTGCTCCGCGTGGAGCAGAGATAGTGGGAGCGAGATGAACCCCGTACGTTCTACGATTTCTGTCAGCCCGTACGGGGCTGGCAGCGTCCCCTTTTCCCGTTTAGCGGCAAGTTCCCAGACGCTGACTGCGCTGACGAACACCTCATTCTCGCGGGAGGCGATTGCTTCTCGCGCAATCATTCCCAATCGCGGTAGGTCGCTCAAAGCCCAGAGCAGCGTATGCGAATCGAGAAGCAGCCTCATTCCGTCCGCTGCTCGTCTGCTGGTTCATCGTCCCAGGGAGGTCCGATGAAGTCTTCCCCGAACATCTCGACCAGCTCTTCGTAGGTGAACTTGACGTATTCCCCGAACTGCCCTTCGTACCCCCCTAACTGGCGCGGCTCCCGCTGCTCCTTGTACGGCAGTAGTTCGAGGTATGGCTTGCCGGCCTTGGCGATGATGACGCGCTCGCCCTGGCAGGCGAGTTCGCCGAGGCGCGAGAGTTGGGACTTCGCTTCGTGCATGTTGACCTGCATGTCGAACTCTCCTTGGTCGGACTAAGTTTAGCTAATCACCCCGGGGATTCGCTGTCAAGGTGAGGCCAACCGGAGGCGCTATCCCGTGCTGCCGTACTGCCCCTCGTGGAAGAGGAGCGCGCCGCCCTCCCGGACCTCCACGTGCTCGACCGCCGCGACGAACAGCGTGTGGTCACCCGCCTCCACCTGCTGCTCGATGTGGCAGACCATGCCGACGAGGGCCTCGTCCAGCAGCGCGACCCCGCTCTCATGCGTCGTGTGCGCCTCGGGCAGTATCCGCCGCTCCTCCGGAGCGGCGCGACCGTAGAAGTCCGCTACCTCGGCCTGATCGCTGCGGAGGAAGTTCACTCCGAAGCACCCCTCGCGGCGGAGGTAGTCGCACGTGTTCCCGCCTGTCGCGACGCTCAGCAGCAGCAGCGGCGGGTCGAGCGACACGGAGAGGAGCGCGTTCGCGGTGGTGGCGTAGGGCGCGCCGTCCGGCGAGCGCGTGGTGACAACGCTCACGCCGGTGGGGAACCTGCGCCATGCCTGGCGGTAGAGGGTGGGGTCGGCTGTCATCGGCGTGTAGCATAGAGCATCGGCGCGGCTTGCGCAGGGTGGAGGCCAAGGAGCGATGAACGAGCAACAACTGGTGCGGACCCTGAACTCGGTAGGGATGAAGTGCTTCATCACCTGGTTCAGGCAGTTCTGCGACCCGTCGCTCTCGAACGAAGACGTCGCGGCGCAGATGCAAGAGGCGGAACGTTACTCGGCCAAGGCCTGCCGGAGCCGGACGAGCGGCGCGCGGCGCATCATCAGGGCGGGGCGCGGCCGGGACGCGCTGACCATCATCGCCAACTCTAGGGCGGATGCGCGCACGAAGCAGGGAGCGGTGACGTTCCTGACCTCGCGGGGTTAGAGCACAGGAACTGCCACGATACGTTCGTCGGAGGAATGGCAGATGACAGAGGTAGATAAGCTGACACCCGTAGACCTACGTAGGGTCTGGCCCAACGAAGCGGCGGATTTCACCCCGTGGCTTGCCGAGAACTTGGATGGACTTGGAGAAGCGCTGGGTATCGATCTCGAACTTGAAGGCACAGAAGCGCCTGTAGGTACGTTCTCCGTCGACATCCTCGCCAGAGATGTCAACGAGAACCGTAGAGTCGTCATCGAGAACCAGTTGGAAGCGACGAACCATGACCACCTCGGAAAGGTGCTTACCTATGCGGCTGGCTACGACGCCAGCGTTATGGTGTGGGTCGTGCGCGAGTTCAGGGATGAACACCGACAGGCGCTGGACTGGCTTAACCAACGCACGGGCATAGACACGGAATTCTACGGAGTAGTTGTGCGGGCGGTTCGTATTGCGGACTCACCCCCGGCTTATGTCTTCGATGTTGTCGCGCGTCCCAGTACATTCAGGAAGACTAGACTCAATAGAATAGAAAACTCAGGGACATCTCCATTAGGGCAAGCGTATCAGGACTTCTGGCAGGGAGTTATAGATAGGCTGCGGGACCAATATCAACTTACAAATGCTCGCAAACCTAACAGAGGCAACTGGATGAACTTTGAGACGGGAGTCAAGGGCGTAGTGTATGGTGTCGTCTTTCCCAGGAAAGGCGCACGGACGGAGCTGTGGTTAGGTAGTCCAAATCGTAGCAGAAACAAGACCCTCTTTGACCGCTTGAAAGCTCAGGGGGATATAGAGAGGGCGTTCGGGGAGTCATTCGAATGGGAGAGACTTGACCATGCGAAAGCTAGTCGGATAGCGATTTACTTGCCTGGCAAAGCTATCAGCGATTCCAAAGAAATACTGAAAGAGACTGAGGACTGGATGGTAGACACTGTCGTCAAGCTCAGCCAGAAGGTTGTCCCGATTGTACGAGAAGTTGCCGATGAGGTAGACAGGGAGATGGTGTCAGAACTGTCTTCTGAGACGCTCAGCGACACTTCCGGCTACGACGAAGATGACGAGGAATAGCACCTAACTCGCTGTTACCGCTGCCTTGACCCCCAGCCACTCCGGCACGACGCGGAAGAGGTCGTCCTCCTTGTTGTGCCAGCCGTGGTCGCCGCCTTCCAGGTGCACCCACGTCACGTTGTCACGCTCCTCGCAGAGCGCGGCCATGTCGCGGCCAGCGTCGCGCATGCGGGGGTGTGTCTCCTCGGTGCCGGTGAGGATGAGCAGCGGGCACTCGATCTCGTTCGTGTGCGCCTTCGTGATGTCGTAGTGCTCGGAGCAGTGGCGGTCCAGGTAGACGTCGGCGGAGAAGTACGCGCCGGGGTTGGGGAAGTCCACGAACATGATTTCGTGACCGCGTCCCTCGGCGGCCAGCGCCTTGGCGTTCTCGTAGTTCTGCAGGTGCTCCTCGCCCATCTCGCAGGCCGAGTAGTACTCGTGGGAGAAGCGCAGCGGCGCCAGCGAGATGACAGCGGCAACGTGCGGGTCCTGGTTCTTCGCCTGTGCCAGCACGACGCGCACCGCGCCGAGGCTGCTGCCCCAGATGCCGACGCGCTCGTAGCCGCGCTCCACCATGAACGCGACCATCGCCTTGAGGTCGAGGTGGGTCTCGGAGAGCAACTCGTAGACGTTCCCGGTGCGCACCTTTCCGGCGCGACCGCCCACGACGTCGTGGCCTCGCGTGTTAAAGAGCGCGGTGGGGATGCCCATGTCGCGCAGCTTCGCGGCGCGTGGGTTGGAGGGTGAGAGGTAGAAGTTCCCGGCGGAGCCGTGCACCATCACCATCGCGTCCACGAGCAGGTCGGTGCGTGGCTGCTCCGGCTCCAGCACGATACCGCTCAGGGTAACGTCGTCACTCGTCTTGGTGTGCACCAGGTCTACCAGCATGGTCTGCGCCTCCAGGTCAGTCTTCTGCCGGTAGTATAAGCGCACGCGCGCTCGCGTTGTCCCGTCAGTCCTCGTCGTGCGGCTCCGGCATCAGAACGAACTCCGGGTACGCCTCAATGCCCAACTCGCCGACGTCCTGCCCCATCCGCTCGATGTTGGACGACACGCGCGCTCCCAGCGTCGCCTTGAACGCCTGCCAGAGCAGCCAGGAGACCGGAAAGACGAACGCACCGACCGCCAGCACGCCGATCAACTGCACGTGGAACTGCGCTCCGGCGGCGATGGAGGCGGCGAGCGTGCCCCAGATCCCCGCGAACAGGTGAGCCGGCACCGCGCCGACAACGTCGTCCAGTTTCACCGTCTCCAGCAGTTTCAGTCCGGCGACAACGATCAGTCCGCCGATCGCCCCGATGATGATCGCCCAGTAGTGGTCGACGATATCGGGTCCGGCGGTGATGGAGACGAGGCCGGCGATGGCGCCATTGAGCGCCGCGAAGAGGTCTATGCGTCCGAGTATCCAGCGCGAGACCAGTATGGCGGTGATGACGCCAGCGGCGGCAGCGAGGTTCGTGTTCACGATCACGATGCTCATCGCCACTGCGTCCACGGCGCTCGCCAGTGCGAGTTGCGACCCGCCGTTGAAACCGAACCAGCCGAGCCAGAGGATGAACACCCCCAGCGTCACCGCGATGGTGTTGGAGGGCGGCGTGGGCCTCGCCTTGCCGTCGCGCCCGAACTTGCCGAGCCTCGGCCCCACGACGAGGATGCCTGCCAGCGCAGCCCACCCGCCGGTGCTGTGCACGATGGTCGAGCCCGCGAAGTCCTGGAAGCCCATCTCAGCCAGCCACCCGCCGCCCCACGTCCATGCGCCCACGATGGGGTAGATGATTCCAGTCAGCAGCAGCGTGAAGAGGAAGAACGACCACATCTTCACCCGCTCGGCCAGCGCGCCGGAGACGATGGAGGCGGCGGTCGCCACGAACACCATCTGGAAGAACCAGTCCGACATCACGGAATAGCTGCTCTCCTCGACCACCGCCGCCGCGCTGCCGTCGCCCGCGAGCAGGGCAACCTCTTCGGTCGATGGTCCGTAGAACAGGTTGAACGATCCGATGAACCCTCCGACGATGTCGACGTACATGAGGTTGTAGCCGACGAAGAAGTAGGCCAGCCCCGCGATGGAGTAGAGACCTATGTTCTTCATGCAGATCATGGAGGCGTTCTTGGTGCGGACCGAGCCGGCCTCCAGCATCGTGAACCCGGCGGCCATCCACATCACCAGCGCCCCCCAGACGAGGAACGCGAACGTGTTGAGGACGAACGCGGTTTCCGGGGCGACGTCGGCGGCTCGGGCGACGGCGGGCTGGGCAACGAACAGCGCCAGCGCGAGAACGCCGGAAACGGCAAGGATGAGAGGGGGACGACGATAAGACAGGATGCGCAGGACGGTCACGGCACTCAACCTCCGCTCTCCGGTTGGGCGCGAGCGTAGCGCATCCCTATCGCGCGCGACAACGTCGCGGATAGGCAGTTTCCCGCGGGGCGCTGGTATCATGAACGTCCTATGCTCGTCCGAGACCTCATCGCCGCACGCCTGCGCGACGCCGTCGGCGAGGCGCAACGCACCGGCGCGCTTCCCCCGTTCGATCTGCCGCAGTCCGGCCTCGTGGAGCGTCCGCAGAAGACCGACCACGGCGATTTCGCCTCCGGTCTGCCGCTGCGCGTGGCGAAAACCGCGAAGCGCCCGCCGCTGGAGATAGCGCAGGCGCTCGCGGACGCGCTTGCGAAAGGCGAAGATGGCGGGCCCATCGGCGAGGTCTCCGCCGCCCCGCCGGGGTTCGTGAACTTCCGCCTGAGCGAGGACTGGCTCCGCGCGCAGGTGGAGGACATACGCGCTGCGGGAGAGACATTCGGCAACGTGGACGCGGGCGGGGGCAAGCGGGTGCAGATCGAGTTCGTGAGCGTGAACCCCACCGGGCCGGTGCACGTCGGTCACGCGCGCGGCGCAGTGCTCGGCAGCGGGCTCGCCCGCGCGCTCTCCGCCGCCGGGTTCGACGTCACCCGCGAGTACTACGTCAACGACGCCGGGAACCAGATGGAGCTGTTCTACCGCTCCGTCTTCGCGCGGTACGCGGAGGCGCTCGGCAGGACGGACGTGCCACTGCCGGAGGACGGCTACCAGGGCGCGTACCTCGTCGAACTCGGCCAGGAGCTCGCAAAGCGCCACGGCCTACGCTACATGGAGATGGACGAGGCGGAGGCGATCGCAGAGCTTGGCGAAGAAGCCCTCAACCGGATGCTTGACGTGATACGCGCCGACCTCGACCGCATCGGCGTCGGGTTCGACGTCTGGTTCCGCGAGCGCGACCTCTACGCCAACGGGCAGTACGAGGAGACGATGGCGCTCCTCCGCGAGCGCGGCTACACGGCCGTGCGCGACGGGGCGGAGTGGTTCACCTCCACCGCGCTCGGCGATGAGAAGGACAACGTCATCGTGCGCAGCACGGGCGCGCCCACCTACTTCGCCTCCGACATCGCCTACCACCGCGACAAGTTCGGACGGCGCGGCTTCGACCGCGTGATCGACATCTGGGGGGCCGACCACCAGGGGCACGTGCCGCGCATGAAAGCGGTCATGCAGGCGCTCGATCTGGACCCTGACCGGCTCACCATCCTCATCGGCCAGCTCGTGACGCTGAAGAGCGGCGGCGACATCGTCCGAGCGTCCAAACGTTCCGGCAACATCGTCACGCTCGGCGACCTCGTGGACGAGGTGGGCGCGGACGCCTGCCGCTACTTCTTCCTCGCGCGCGCCGCCGAGAGCCAGATGGAGTTCGACCTCGAACTTGCGAAGAGGGAATCGAGCGAGAACCCGGTCCACTACGTGCAGTACGCACACGCGCGCATCGCCGGCATCCTGCGGCAGGCCGCTGAGCGCGGCGTGGAGTGGGACGACGGCGACACCGCCCTGCTGACCGATCCCGCCGAACTCGCGCTCGTACGGAAGATGCTGCAGCTGCCGGAGATTGTCGACTCGATCGCCGTAACGCTCGCGCCGCACTCGCTGCCGCACTACGCGGTTGATTTGGCGACCGCCTTCCACTGGTTCTACGACCACTGCCGCGTGCTCTCGTCAGACCCGGCGGACGCACCGCTGATGAAAGCGCGCCTCAAGCTGACCGAAGCTGCGCGCGTCGCGCTCGCCCGAACGCTCGCACTGATGGGCATGAGCGCGCCCGAGACTATGTAGGGACCGACGGGATGCGCCGCGTCTGGGAGGTGCTGCTCACAGCCGGGTGGCTCGGCCTCACCTCGTTCGGCGGCCCGGTGGCGCACATCGGCTACTTCCGCGAGGCGTATGTCGTCCGCAAACGCTGGCTCGACGAAGAGACGTTCGCCGGACTCGTCGCGCTCTGCCAATTCCTGCCCGGTCCGGCGAGCAGCCAGTTGGGCATAGCTATTGGTATCCGGCGCGCGGGGTTGCTCGGCGGCTTCGCGGCGTGGCTCGCCTTCACGCTGCCGTCCGCCGCCGCGCTCATCCTGTTCGCCTACGGCGTGCAGTCGCTCGGCGACCAGACCGACGCGGGCTGGCTGCAGGGATTGAAGGTCGTGGCTGTGGCCGTCGTCGCGCTGGCGCTCTGGGGCATGGCCCGGACGCTCGCGCCGGACAGGCCCCGCGTGACGATAGCGGCGCTCGCGGCCATCGCGCTGCTGGCGGCGCCGGGCATCGCGGCGCAACTCGCCGTAATCGCGGGTGGCGGCCTGCTGGGCCTCGCCCTGCTCCGCGCCGACGCTCCCTCACCGGCACAGGCCGACGCGCAGCGCGGGACACCGTGGCTTGCCGTGGTTGCGCTGCTGGCGTTCTTCGTGCTCCTCATCGCGTTGCCGGTCGCCGCGCGGCTGGTGGACGTGGGCGCACTCGCCGTGGCGGACAGCTTCTATCGCGCGGGGTCGCTCGTGTTCGGCGGCGGTCACGTCGTCCTGCCGCTGCTGGAGGCGGAGGTCGTTCCGCCGGGCTGGGTCACGAAGGACGAGTTCATCGCGGGGTACGGCGCGGCACAGGCGGTGCCGGGGCCGCTGTTCACGTTCGGGGGCTACCTCGGCGCGGCGATGGAAGTCGTCGCTCCGCGATGGCTGGGCGGCCTGCTGGCGTTGAGCGCGATATTCCTGCCGTCGTTCTTCCTCGTGGCCGGCGTGCTGCCGTTCTGGGAGCGACTGCGCGGCGTCGTCCGCGTACGGCGGGCGCTGATGGGCGTTAATGCCGCAGTCGTCGGGCTGCTGCTCGCGGCACTGTACGACCCGGTCTGGACGAGCGCCATACGCGCGCCGGAGGACTTTGCTCTGGCCGTGGCCGCGTTCGCCCTACTGGCGTTCTGGCGCGTGCCGCCGTGGGCGGTCGTCGCCCTGGCGGCGGGAGCGGGCGCGTTACTCGCGGCGCTCTAGCCCCGCACTCTAGCGGGCGACTACCTGCGCGTCCGGCGAGCGGTTGGCCCCGATCTGGGCGATGCCCTCGTCGACGTTAGTGTCGATCATCGGGTGGTTGGGGTCGCGGAAGACGCCGATGGGGTCCTCGCCGCGCTGCACCCGCTCGATCTGCTCCTTCATCACGCGCCGGATTAGCACAACGCCCCGGTCCGAGTACGAGAGGTGCTCGATGGTGCGGTCCGTGATGGGGCCCTGCGTCTCCCACGCCATCTGGTCCTGCGCGTTCACGTCGCGCAGGATGTACCGCGTGAAGGGGTGGTCCTTGTCCGGGTCTTCCTTGATGGGCGGGTCGAACTTGAACTCCGGGTTAAAGGCGTCAGGGTCCTCGCTGCCGTCCTCGTTGGGGTAGAAGTGCATGCGAAGGTGCCAGGTGTGCGTGTCGTCGATGGGCGTGCGGAACTGGGTGCTGGAGCCCTGGCGCAGGATGTTCGGCATGAGGACGGGGTGCTCGTCCACCATCCCGTTCTTGTAGGTGCGCTTCTTCATCATCCCGCCGTAGTCGGTCACGTAGAACTCGAAGTGCTCGACGTCGTCGGTGAAACCGCGCGTGGTGTTGACTGGTTGGCGTCCGCCTCCGGTGAACTCCTGGTGCAGCACCTGGAGGTGGGCCGGGTCCATGGAGTTCTCCATCGCCTGGAACCAGTTGCAGTTGAGCGGCGGGTGGATGCGCACCATGCGCTTCCCGTCCTTGCGGAACATCGTGTCGTAGGGGGCCATCGGGGGCGCGGGGTCGGGGCCCATGTAGGCGAAGACGAGGCCGATGTGCACCTGCACCTTGTAGGCGGTCTGCTTCACGGAGCGCATGATCGCCTCGTTCTTCTCCGGCGGCGTCTCCAGGATGTTGCCGTCGCAGTCGTACAGCCAGCCATGGTATGCGCAGGAGATGCCGCGCTCCTCGACGCGCCCGTAGACCAGCGAGGCACTGCGGTGCGCGCAGTGGTCGGCGAGCAGGCCGATGCGCCCGGACTTGTCCTTGAAGAGGACGAGGTCCTCACCGAGGACACGGACGGCCTTGGTGGGGCGCTCGTCCGTGAGGTCAGAGGCGATCGCGATGGGGTGCCAGTAGCGGCGGAGCAGTTCGCCCCCCGGCGTGCCAGGCCCGACTCTCGTAAGCAGGTCGTTCTCTTGCTGCGTCAGCATCGTTGCACCTCTCTCGTGCGTGCTGTTTGCGTGCGGTTACTTTACTCCTGTTTCCGCGTGCCGTTCAAGCGCGGACGGGTGTGGGGGTGTCAACGCGTTCTGCATCTCATCCAGGTGTTTCCAGATGTCGTTCTTGACGTCAACCCTACGAGTGATTGCCTGTGCAAGATGACATTTTGACGCCTTTATCGACAAGGCCGTGGCCTGCTTCCGGGGGTAAGGCGTCAAGGCGTCGCCCGTAGCGTGTATAAGTTCTTCCAGTCATAGGCTCCGTCTATAGCTGGGGCCGTGAACTATAGACGCGGTCTATGGGTGCTGCGTGCGTGACGGTCCATGTACAGCGTACGTGGGCACGAGGCGAACGCGTAAGGGGCGGGTGTCACTTCGACCTGCGGTGCGTCTCCGGCACGAACAGCCCGAGGATGACCGAGGAGAGCATCCCGGCGGCGCCGACGACTCCCAACGCCAGGGTGAAACCGGAGAGGGCCGTGCACACCGAGACGACCACGGGATTGGTCGTGAACCCCGCCTGCGTGACCGTCCGCCCCACCGCGAAGAACCGTCCCCTGCCGCCGGGAGGCGCGAGGTCAGAACCGACGACCTGCCATGAGCCGGTGAGCAGGCTGTTCATGGTCTGCATGACGACGAACCCGACGATGAACCAGCCGAACCCCATCCCGAAGAACGACGTTACCCCCAGGAAGGCCATCCCGGCGCCCAGCAGGAAGAGGCCGGGCACGATGGATATCTTCCGCCCGAAGCGGTCCATCAGGTACCCGGCCGCGAAGGTGAGCGGTATCCCCGCGCCCGCCATCAGGCTGCTGAGGATGCCGAGCGTCGCGGGGTCGGCTTCCTGGTAGGCGTAGGCGGCGTAGAGGAACACGGTGTTGCCCGCCACGATGCCGCCGCGCGCCGTCATGCCGAGCCACTGGGCGAGGAACATGACCGGTATCGGATGAGCGAGGAGCGCCTTCCACGAGAAGCTCTCCGTGGGGGAGGACGCCTCGCTCCGGCCTCCGCGGCGTCCGCCCTGCGGCATCGTCTCCCTGGCGAAGAAGCCGGGGACCATGGCGACGACCGCGAACGCGCCCTGGATGATGAACGCGATCTCGAGGCCGTACGTCACGGCCAGCAGCCCGCCCGCCAGCGGCCCTGCCAGCGTGCCGACGTGCTGCACGCCGAGGAGGCTGGTGATCATGCGCCCGCGTGACCCCGAGGCGCTGGTGTCGGCGATCATCGTGAGCCTGCTGAGCGTCCACATCTGCGTGCCCCATCCGCCGATGAAGCGGTAGACGAGCAGCGCCTCGAAGGAGCCCGCCCAGGCGGTGAAGAAGGCGGAGAGGGCAGTGAGCGCAGGACCCAGGATGAGGATCCACCGCCGCCCGATCTTGTCGAGCAGGTAGCCGATGGGGATGCTGGCGGTGAGCCCGCCGAGCATGGTCGCCGCGAACACGAGGGCGGCCTGCTCCGGCCCCACGCCGAACGACAGCGCGAACTCCGGCAGGACGGGGACCGTCGCCCCCATGCCGAACCCGAGGGCGATCGCGGGCAGGTGGAGCTGGAAGAGCAGCCGCAGGAGGCGCTGCGGAGAGGCGCCCGCATCCGCTGCGGGCGCCGGAGCCTGGCTGGAGGGCGGCTGCGTCGTCACGCGGGGAGGTTACACCCATGACCGTCATTCCCGCGCAGGCGGGAATCCCGCAGTCCGGGAGGTAGGGATGGAACGAGGACGTGCTGTCTGCTGAGCGGAGAACGATCCCTATCGCGGCTCGATCACCCCACAGCCTACGCGCTCGCCGGTGTCCGACTCGGTTTCTCCGTAGGCGTCCGGGTGTTCGTGCACGATGATGGCGGAGCCGTCGTCGTCGAATACGGAATGACTCAGGGCCGTGTCCAGCGTGATGCCAGCGGTGAAGAAGTCTGCGCGTGCGGAACCGTCGGAGGCGGCGTAGATATTGGGCAGGTCGCCGCTGTGTCCCCCGGATTCGCCCCGCTTCCAGGCCGGGTGGACGAGACCATGTTCCGCATCGGTGGGGTTGAAGTGGTCACCGGCGGCACCGAAATCAGGCGAACACGCGCCGGTCTCGTGGATGATGAACGCATGGCCGCCCGGGGCCAGTCCCTTCACGTCGGCCATGATGAGGACTCCGGAGCTTGCTTGCCGGAATGTAACGGTCCCCATGGGATCGCCGGACGGGGATGCCAGTACCGCCTCTGCCGTCAAGCCTGCTTCGGGCTCGGCTGGTTCACCTGATCCCACAGTCAGCAGAACGAAGATACCGACGACTACGGCGACTATGACAGCGGCGGGCACCAGGACGATAGCGATCACCCATCGCTCAGTCATTCGAGAGCCACCTCCCTGGCCATCCTGCTGCAGGCCAATGTACAAGACGAGGGGGCTGTTGCAGGTATCGGCGCGGTCTCAATTCAGGCGCCGTATTTGGTACTACCGCTGAACGTCATCGGACCGTTACGGAAGATGCCTCGAATGTCACCCCTGCGTCACCCCGTCTGCTCGCGGTACCAGCGGTAGACATCGGTGGCGGTCATCGGGATGGCGCCGGGGGTGTTCATGATCAGTTCCAGCATCTTGACGAAGTAGGGGAAGCGGTGCGGCTGGCCGACGATGAACGGGTGCAGGCCGATGGACATCACGCGCGCGGTCTCCGGCTCGTCGTTCAGGAGCGTCGTGAGGTGGTCGTGGACGCGCTCCAGCATCGACGGCCCCGGGTGGCCGAGCCGGATGTAGACGCCGATGTCGTTCAGTTCGAGGGAGTAGGGCACGGAGAAGAGCCTGCCGCTGGCGACGTTCAGCTCGTACGGCTGGTCGTCGTTGACCCAGTCGAGAACGAACTCTACGCCCGCGTCGACGAGCAGATCCGGGGTGTCGGCGGTCTCGCCGAGGCCGGGGCCGAGCCAGCCGAGAGGACGCCTGCCGCTGAACGCCTCGATAGTGTCGAGCGCGCGGCGAATCTCGCCGGCCTCGTCGTCCACGGCGGGCATCGGACGCTGGTGGTAGCCGTGGGCGACGGCGTCCCACCCGGTGTCGAAGGCGGCGCGGGCGACCTGCGGGTAGGCGTCGCAGACGGAGCCGTTGAGCGCCATCGTCATCGGCACGTTGAGTCTTCGCGTCGCGTCGAGCACTCGCCAGAAACCGGCGCGGAGGCCGTACTCGAACCACGAGAAGTTGGGCACGTCCGGCAGGCGCTCGCGTCCCGGCGGCTGCGGGCTGAGGGGGCGTCCGACGTGCTGGTCGAACTCGTTCTGCTCGATGTTCATCACGAGGACGACGGCGACGCGGGCGCCGCGCGGGAGGTGCAGCGCCGGCCTGTCGGGCAGGGGAACGAAGTCGGCTCTCGGGTTCGCCATGGGGTTCCTCCGGCGGGGTGACGCCGCCCGATACTTTACAGGAGGGGCGCTGTCGACAGACAATGAGGGGACGCGCAGTGGGGCGGTTAGCTCAGTTGGTTAGAGCGCTTGCTTCACACGCAAGAGGTCACAGGTTCAAGTCCTGTATCGCCCACCACTGTGTGGACGTGCCGAGGTGGCGGAACGGCAGACGCGCTGTGTTCAGGGCGCAGTGTCCTTACGGGCGTGCGAGTTCAAATCTCGCCCTCGGCACCACTACGAATATGACGCCTCCGGCCCGCAACCGGCGGCACCCTGAGAGTGCGCTAGTAGCTCAGTCAGGATAGAGCGCATCCCTGCGGAGGATGAGGCCGTGGGTTCGAGTCCCGCCTAGCGCGCCACTCTTCTCTCCCCGTACACTGGCAGCCGGAACGCTCCGTGCTGTCGAGAACGATGAACGACACCGCCCCTCTCCACCAGCGCTATCTCCCGTGGATGCTCGCGCTCGCGGCACTGTTCGTACTGCGCGTGCTGGCGCAGGCGGTGCAGTGGGCCGTCCCGGTACCGTTCCTCCCGCCGTTCGACACCTGGCAGGGCTCGGGGCTGCCATACCCCGCGCTGCTCGCCTCGCAGGCGCT
Organism: Dehalococcoidia bacterium; assembly: GCA_965220655.1. GTDB lineage: Bacteria > Chloroflexota > Dehalococcoidia > Lucifugimonadales > Australimonadaceae > Bin16. The sequence continues at coordinate 584,690 of CBDCQO010000012.1, forward strand.
CATCGTCGCGCTGCTGGCGCGGGCGCTCGTGGTGGTGCGGTCACAGTCGATAAGGCCCGCGTCATGGAAGCACCGCGCGTGCTTCGTTCTCGGCGGTGCGTACTTCGCGGCGATGGCGTTCCGGCTCGCGGCGGGACTGACCTTCTTCTCGGACGTCGGTTGGTTCGCGGAGAGCCTTCCTGCGCTCTTCCACCTCGTGCTGGCGGCGTTCGTGCTGCTGTTCGGCCATTACGTCTACAGCGCGGGCAGGGACGCCGGGGGCGCGGCGTGACCAACGCGAACGCGGACACGACGCTCGCCCGCATCGCCGTCGTGGGCTCGTACCCCGGTGTGCTGGCGATCGGGTTCGCGGTCTATGCGGCGCTCGTGGGGCTCGGCTGGCAGGTCACGGCAGCGTCGTGGGTCGCGGTCATCACCGGCGCGGCGCTCGTGACGCTGCACGAGGCGCGGCTGCCGTACCGCAGGGAGTGGCATCCGACCGGGAGCGACGTCCGGGCCGACGCGATGTTCCTCGCGGCAGTGCAGGCGGTGCTGCCGCTGCTGTTCTCGGTGACGCTGGTGGTCGCGCTGGCGGACCTGTTCGATGCCCGCGAGCTGGCCGTCGAGGGGCTGTGGCCGCACGGCCTCCCCATCGCGGCGCAGGTCGTGCTGATGATCGCGGCGGCGGACTTCCCGCGCTACTGGCTGCACCGGGCGTTCCACCGGTTCGCGCCGATGTGGAGACTGCATGCGGTGCACCACTCGCCGCACCGGCTCTACTGGCTGAACGTGGGGCGCTTCCACCCCATCGAGAAAGCGGTCCAGTACACGGTTGACACGCTACCGTTCGCGCTGGTCGGCGTGCCGCCGGAAGTGCTCGCGGCGTACTTCGTCTTCTACGCGCTCAACGGCTTCTTCCAGCACTCCAACTGCCGCGTGCGCCTGGGGCCGCTCAACTACCTGGTCAGCGGGCCGGAGCTGCACCGCTGGCACCACTCGGAGGTGACGGTGGAATCGGACAACAACTTCGGCAACAACCTCATCGTCTGGGACGTGCTCTTCGGCACGCGGTTCCTGCCCGCAGACCGCGAAGTCGGCATCCTTGGGCTGCACAACCGCGAGTACCCCCTAGGATTCGTCGCGCAGATGCGGACGCCGTTCGTCGCGGGGCTGGAGCGATGAGCAAACTGACCTACAAGCTGTTCAAGACGGCGCTGAGCGCGACACAGGCGCGGCGCTACCGGGGGATGATGAGCGCCGCGGAGTCGCCCCGCGCGACCCAGGAGGCGGTGCTGCATCGCATCCTGTCCGCGAACGCGGAGACGGAGTTCGGCAGGGAGCACGGGTTCGCGGGCGTCGCGAGCGTGAGCGACTACCGGCAGGCCGTGCCGGTGCTGACGTACGAGGACCTGCGCGAGGGGATCGAGCGGCAGGAGCTGACCGGCGAGCGATGCCTGACGCAGGAGCAGCCGGTGTACTACCACCGCACGAGCGGGACAGTCGGCGCGCCGAAGAACATCCCGGTGACGGCGTCCGGCCTCGCGCAGATGAAGCGCGACCAGCGCCTCTCCGCCTACGTGTGGGCGCGGGACGCGGGCGTGCTCGAGGGCAAGGTGTTCGCCATCAGCGGCGCGGCGGTCGAGGGGCACATGGACGGGGGGACGCCGTTCGGCTCCGCGTCGGGCCTGCTGTACCGTCACCAGTCGCGCTTCGTGCAGTCGCGCTACGTGCTGCCCGCGGCGGTCTCGGACATCGAGGACTACGACGCCCGCTACCTCGCGATGGCGGTCTACGGCCTCGCCGAATCCGGCGTGACCGGCGCGGCGACGGCGAACCCGTCGACGTTCCTCCGGCTGCTGTCGGTGGTGCACGACAACGCCGACGCCGTGCTGGGCGCCATCGCGTCTGGACGGCTGCCGGGCGAGGCGTCCGGCCTGCCGCTGGCGCCCCGGCCGGAGCGTGCGCGGGAGCTTGAGCGGCGCCTGAGCGCGGCGGGACGGCTGACGTACGCCGACATCTGGCCGGGCCTGCGCGGCATCGTCACGTGGACGGGCGGCAGTTGCGGCATCGCGCTCGGCAACCTGTCGCCGCTGTTGCCGCAGGGTGTGCAGATCATCGAGTGGGGGTACTCGTCAAGCGAGTTCCGGGGGACGCTGAACGTCGACGTGCAGCGGAACGCCTGTCTGCCGACGTTCCTCAACACCTTCTTCGAGTTCGCGGAGCGCGACGCGTGGGAGGCGGACACGGGCGAGTTCCTCTGCCTCGACGAGCTGGAAGACGGACGCGAGTACTACGTGTTCGTCACGACCGGCGACGGTCTCTACCGGTACGACATCAACGACATCGTGCGGGTGGACGGCCGGGTGGGGAACACACCAACGCTGGGCTTCGTGCAGAAGGGCAAGGGCGTCACGAACATCACGGGCGAGAAGGTGACGGAGGCGCAGGTGCTCGACGCGGTGACGTCGGCGTTCGCTCCCACCGGCGCGCCGCCGGAGTTCTTCATCATGCTCGCGGACGAGGCGGCGTCCGGCTACACGCTCTACGTGGAGACCCCAGCGTCCGCGTTCGCCGGTGGCGGGGCAGCCGGCGAGATCGACCGGCTGCTCAGCGTGTCGAACATCGAGTACGAGAGCAAGCGCAAGAGCGGACGGCTCGCGCCGCTGCGCGTGCGGCTGCTGCCGGACGGCGCGGGCGGGCAGTACCGCGAGAGTTGCGTGGCGTCGGGACAGCGGGACGCGCAGTTCAAGTACCTGCACCTGCAGTACGCGCGGGACTCCGCGTTCGACTTCGACGCCATCGCCGTGGCGGAGTGAGCCGTTGCGCATCGAGCGTCTGGACGTCTTCAGCTTCCCGGTGCCGTTCAAGGCCGTCTTCCGTCACGCGTCGGCGAGCCGCTCCCGCGCTGAGAACCTCATCGTTGCGGCACGCTCGGACGACGGGCTGACCGGCTACGGCGAGGGCTGCCCGCGCGACTACGTGACCGGCGAGACGGTCGAGGACGGCGCCGAGTTCATCCGCCGCCACGCGCAGGGCATCGTGGACGAGGTCACCGACAGCGCGAGCCTGCGCGCGTGGGCCGACGCGCACCGGAGCGAGATCGACGAGCACCCGGCCGCGTTCTGCGCCATCGAGCTCGCGGTGCTCGACCTGCTCGGCAAGACCGGGGGCGCGCCGGTCGAGGACATCGTGGGCGTCCCGCGCCTCGACGGCGGCTTCACGTACTCTGCAGTGCTCGGCGACTCGCCGTACCTCGTGTACCGCCTGCAGCTCTTCCGCTACCGCAGGAAGGGGTTCACGGACTTCAAGGTGAAGGTGTCCGGCGACCTCGGTCGCGACCCGCGGAAGCTGCGCGCGTTGGGAAAGAAGCAGCTGCGGGTCCGGCTCGACGCCAACAACCTCTGGGATGACGCGGACGACTGCATCGCGCACCTCAACGCGCTGGGCGGCGGCGTGTTCGCGGTCGAGGAGCCGCTGACAGCGGGCGACCTCGCGGGTTTCGAACGCGTGAGCGAGGAGTGCGGCGTCCGCATCATCCTGGACGAGAGCCTGCTGCGCGCCGAGCAACTCGCCGAACTGAGCAGCCCGGAGCGGTGGATCGTGAACGTGCGCGTCTCCAAGATGGGCGGCATCGGCAGGTCGCTGGAGGTGGTTGAGCGCGCGGCCAGCTTGGGGATGGGCGTCATCGTCGGGGCGCAGGTGGGGGAGACGAGCATCCTCACGCGGGCGGGGCTGACGGTGATGCAGGCGGCGCGTCCGGTGCTTGCGGCGTCGGAGGGCGCGTTCGGAACGCACCTGCTGCGCGAGGACCTGACGGTGGAGAGCCTCATGTTCGGAGACGGCGGCGTGCTGACGATTGCGGACGCCGGCGCGCCGGGCCTGGGACTCGCCGTGCGGGAGGGGATGCTGGCACTGCTGTAGCGCCCGCCGCGCCGGATTCGTGCTATCGTAGCCGTGCCGTCGGCGAGCGACGGCAGGAGGCATGGGTCATGCTCAGCGCAGAGGACAACGCTCTGCTCACCGCAACGTCGCGCGGAACGGCGATGGGCGACCTGCTGCGCCGCTTCTGGGTGCCGTTCCTCCTCTCCGACGAACTGCCGAAGCCGGATTGCCCACCGGTCCGCACGCGCCTGATGAACGAGGCGCTCGTGGCGTTCCGCGACACGTCGGGGCGCGTGGGGCTGCTGGCGGAGCGTTGCCCGCACCGCCGCGCAAGCCTCTTCTTCGGGCGGAACGAGGAGGACGGCCTGCGCTGCATCTACCACGGCTGGAAGTTCGACGTGGACGGCCAGTGCGTGGACATGCCCTCCGAGCCTGCGACGAGCAACTACAGAGACAAGGTGCGGCAGACCGCGTATCCGACGGTCGAGGCCGGGGGCGTCGTCTGGGCGTACCTCGGCCCGGCGGAGCAGACGCCCGCGATGCCCGACTTCTCGTGGCTGCACCTGCCGCTGTCGCACGTCTACGTCACGAAGCGGCTGGAGCGCACGAACTGGGTGCAGGGGCTCGAGGGCGGCATCGACTCGGCGCACTCCAACTTCCTGCACGCGACGGTGGACGGGTTCCGCCGGACGCCCGCGTGGCTGGAGCGCGCCCAGGCCGCGACCGACCTGCGCGCCCGCTATCACGCGCTCGACCGCTCGCCCGTCTTCCTGCCGGAGGACACCGACTACGGGCTGCGCGTCGGGGCGCGTCGGGATATCGGGGAGGGCACGCACTACTGGCGCTTCACCCACTGGATGATACCGTTCTACAACCTGTTCAAGCAGGGCTCGAAGAAGCCGGGCGCCAACAGCCAGGGCATCGCGTGGACGCCGATAGACGATCACAGCTGCTGGACGATCGTGGTGACGTGGAACGACGAGCGCCCGCTGAGCGGCGAGGACATCGAGGCGGCGGAGGACTTCGCGGGCCCCGCGCTTCCCGGCTCGTTCCTGCCCGTGCGCAACATGGAGAACGACTACATGATCGACCGGGAGTTGCAGGTGAGCGGGACGTTCAGCGGCATCCCCGGCACGCAGGCGCAGGACATGGCGGTGCAGGAGAGCATGGGCTCCATCGTGGCGCGGTTCGAGGAGCACCTCGGCACGAGCGACGCCGCGATCATAGCGATGCGGCGCAGGCTGCTCCGGCAGGCGCGCGCCCTCGCGGACGGCGCGGACGCTCCGCTGGCGTCGCGTGACGGCTCCGTGTATCGCGTGCGCTTCGGTGAGACGCTTGTTCAGGAGGGCGAGGAGCTCGACGCGTCGGCGCGCGAGCGCCTCTGTGCTCCTGCCTGACGCACCGGTTGAACGTAAGTACAAGGAGGAACGACATGGCGCGGATGACCATCGCTGACCTGCAGCAGATGAAGAACGACGGGAAGAAGATCGCGGCGGGCGTCTGCTACGACGTGCAGATGACGCGCATCCTGGAGCGCGCGGGCGTCGACCTGCTCTCGGTCGGCGACAGCGTGAGCAGGACATTCCTCGGTATGGAGAGTGACGACGAGTTCTCGCTCGAGGCGATGCTGCTGTTCGGCAAGGCGGTGAGCCGCGTCGCGGAGCGGGCCGTCATCAACGTGGACATGCCGACGGTCGTCTGCAACGCGGGGCCGAAGGCGGTGGAGGAGGCCACGCGTCGCATCAAGGAGGAGACGGGCGCGGACATGACGAAGGTCGACATCCGCACCCAGGAAGAGGAGCTGTTCGACGACGTGCTGGCGGTCATCGGAGCAGGGCTGCCGGTGTACCCGCAGATCGGTTTCCAGGTGTTCGAGCCCCGCCACGGCGGCCCGGAGGCGCACGAGCACATCATGAAGTGGGCGAACGCTGTGCAGGACGCGGGCGCGGTGATGATCGACCTCACGAACGTGACGCTCGACATCTACGCCGACGTGTCGAAGGCCATGCGCATCCCGGTCATCGGCGGGCAGACGGGGCCGGAGTCGGACGGGCGGATCTACGTGAGCTACTCGCTGACGGGCTACCGCGCAGACACGATCGACCGCACGGAGGGCCCGCCGACCGCGGCGCGCTACATCTACGACATCGTGGAGAAGGCGATAGCGAGCGTCCACGACGCGTCGTGGGTCGCGCCGTAGTCCGCGTGTCCCTCGTCAGGCACTTCACCGCCACGGCGTTCGTCGTTCAGGACGGCGCGACACTGCTGCACTGGCATCCCAAGCTGGACATGTGGCTCCCTCCCGGCGGCCATGTCGAGGAGAACGAGGACCCGGTGCAGGCCGTGCTGCGCGAGGTCGAGGAGGAGACGGGGATCGTGGCTGAGGTGGTGCCGACCGCGGACCTCGAGGACAGCCTCGCCTATCCGCCCCAGGTGCCGCCTCCCATGACCATCCTGATCGCCGATGTCGACGACCCGGTGGACGGGTTCCATCAGCATATCGACTTCCTCTACGTTTGCCGCCCGGCGGCTCCCGTGACCGACCTGCCGGAAGGCTGGCTATGGGTAGCGGAGGAAGAGCTGGCCTCGGATGCGCCGTTGAGCCGTCCCGGCGCTGCGCCGGAGCCCGCCCAGGAGCAGATCCGGGTGCTGGGCGCGCAGGCGTTCAGGGCGGCGCGTCCCAGTGGGCTGACGGCGTAGGCTACGGCCCGCTGATCTTCAACGTGTGGCCGGTAGGGATCTCGCCGGTGTACGCCCAGTCCGGCATGTCGAACGCGACCCCCTCGATAGCGAGCATGCGCTTGTACTCCTCGCGGATGTAGGGGTCCTCTTCCTGGTAGGTGATGCTGCGCCCGCCCATCTCGATGGGCAGGTTGCCGGAGACCTCGGTCTCGCCCTGGCGCCTCAACTGTATGCCGACGCCCTGCGGGATGCCGCCGAAGACGAGGAGCCGCAGCGGCTGCCGGCCTGTGCTGTGGTGCATGTGGAACCAGCCCGTGCCGCCGGGGTTGTTAACCACCATCCCGCCGGGGCGGTAGTCCTGCCGCATCACCGATTCGCCGTTGCCGGTCTCCCACGGACGGATCGTCGCCGACTGCGGCCACGCGAGTGTGTAGCCGGAGCCGTTGATGCAGATGAGCACGACGGAGCCGGGGCCGGGCGGGTGGTGCGCCATCGAGTAGCGTCCGCTGTGGTGCTCGCCCACGAACGTGTAGAAGCGCCCGTTCGCCATCTGCGGGATGACGCGCCGGTAGCCGGGTGAGCGCTGGTTGTCCAGCGGCAGCTCGCACGTAGCCATGTCCGGGATGAGGTTCGTGACGCGCATGGCGCGCTCGTGCAGCGGGTCCGCGACGATGCTGTCCTGCGGGCGGAAGTAGTCGTCCGAATCGTCGAAGCGGTCGTTGAACGCGAAGTCGCTGTCGAAGATGAACTGCTGGTTGTCGAAGAGGTTGAAGATGGGCGGGGCGGTCGTGCCTCCGATGAGCACGACGGGGCCGGAGCTCGCGTTGATGATGCGGTGGTTGGTGTTGACCGGTATCGCGAAGAGGCTGCCGGCCTGCCACTCGAACGTATGCTTGCGGTCGCTGCCCTCCCGCCAGACCTCCGTCGCGCCCCGGCCCTCGAAGACGTAGTAGACCTCCTCGTAGAGGTGGCGCTCGACGGTCGACTCGGAGCGCGGCGGCAGCTCCCAGGCGTACATGCCGAGCTTGCCGTCCGTGCCGTCGAGCTGGATGAAGGAGCCGAGCCCGCCCATGCGCTTCCACGGCGACTTCGGTATCTCGCGGATGTCGTACATGCCGAGGCCGCGGTAGATGGGGAGGCCCTGCGCCTCCATGAAGTGGTCGTAGGGCGTCCGCGCCACCTTCCACGTGCCGAGTCCCGCACGCTCCTTCTCGCCCGATGGCTCGACGAATGCCTTGGCGTCGTTCACCTGCGTCATGCGCTCACCTCCCGCTGGCCCAGGGATTGCTCACGGCAATCTTGGCGCGTATCGCGCGTCGTGGCAAGCGGGGAGGAGCGTCATGCGGGCGTTGTCATGTTGAGCGGAGCCGGAGGCCTAGTCGAAACATCTCTCGGGCAGAACGCCCGTGAACGCGAACGACCCCGAGAGATTCCTCGGCTTCGCTCGGAATGACAAACCCTATCGCTTCCTACGGCTGCTCTTCGCCGGACCTAGGAGCCGCATCGCCGGAGCGGCGCGGGCGCCGGATGTTGTAGCGAGCGCTCATGCGTTTGCTCAACCGGACGGCGATCCACCCGAGCACGATCAGCGGGATGAAGACGACGACCCAGATGAGGATGTAGGAGAGCGCGATGCCGACCGCCGAGAGGGCGCGAACGGCGTCCTTGAACGTGCTCTCGACCTCCCATCCGCCGATGAGGAAGCCTTCCGACTCGGTCACGAACACCTCGAAGGAGCCGGAGGACGATATGCGTCCAGCGTCGCTCATCGCGCTGACGGTCAGTTGCACCTGGTAGGGGTCCGGGCGGTAGTCGATATAGGCGTGGGTGGCTTCGACCCGGGTGCCCTCGTCGCTCTCGCCGCTTACAGTGGGCGAGCCGTCGCCGAAGTCCCACTGGTACTCGTAGTCCCAGAGCTCCTCCGGTGCGGTGAAGGAGGCGGTGTAGCGGACCCCCTCTCCCTCCTCGACCGTGCGCCACTCGCCCGCGAAAACGTCGATGGAAGGCACCTCGGTCACGGTTGCGAGCAGCGAGTCCGTCCCTTCGGCGATGCCGCCCTCGCCCCTGCCGGTGATCTCGACGGTCACGATGTACGGGGAATCGTCGCCGTCCGGGTAGACGTGGTTCACGGTCGCGGTGACGCGGCGTCCGTCCGTGGTTGGCGCAGTGGTGTGACCTGCGACCGTGGAGCCGTCGCCGAAGTCCCAGGTGAACGTGAACTCGTCGATGCCGTCCGGCGGCGTGAACGTCGCGCGGAAGCGCGCCGGCTGACCGACCCTGAACGCCTCGTCCGGCCCGGCGTCCACGCTCATGTCGAGCGGCGCGACGGTGAGGCTGACCTCGATGAGCGAGAAGGCGGCGACCTGCTCGAAGTAGTTGAGCCGTCCCTGCATCTCCTCGATCTGCAACTGGATGGAGGAGAGTTCGCTCTGGACCTTGAGCGCCTCTTCCACGTTCTGCGTCTGTTCGAGGAAGCCCAGGAGACGGGCCTGGGTCGCCTGCAGGCCGGAGAGGCGCGACTGCGTGTCGACGTACTGGTCGGTCACGTCCTCGCTCGTGACGGCCCGGGAGGTCGTCTCCCGCGCGGTGGCCTCGATCATGTCGAAGGCCCGGTCGAGCGACTCCGCGGGCACGCGGATCGCGACCGCGCCGGTGTGGCGCGACACCCGGTCGGAGCTGACGAGCCATCCGCCGAGCGATGCGGCGATACCCGCGATGCGGTCGACCGTGCCCGCGACGTCGTCCACGATGAGCGACATCCGTGCCGTGTGCACGATGATGCGGCTCTGGGTGAGCGGGGAGGAGCGGGGGCTGCCGGAGCCGTCGGCTGAATCCTCAGCCTCCTCCATCATCGCGGGCGCGGGCGTAGGCTGCGCCTTCTCCATCATCGCGCCGGACTCCTCGGTCATCGCGGTGTCGGACGCGGCCTCATCGTCTGTGGAGAAACCCAACCATGCTCTGTCGGCTGTGGGGGTTGGGTCGCTCCCTCCGCATGCCGCGGCCAGCAGCAGCGCTATCGGGACCAGCGCCGCCAGGAACATCCTGATGATCTTCGTCAACTGCCACCTTCTCCCGCTGCGCGGTTGGCGCATCATAGGCGCATACACCGGTGCCGGCCACTCTCGTTGCGGACGCTCACACCTTGCCATGTTCATAGAGTAGTATGCGCTCACCGTGCGAAAGGTTCCCGCGGGACGACGCGCGGCGACACTTTCCGCATCGCACAGGAGCAACGACCGGATGATCATCGACTCCCACGGCCACTACACCACTGCGCCCGCCGGGGTGCAGATCTTCCGCGCCACCCAGATCACGTTCATGGGCGCGCCCGTGAAGCACCCCGTCAACGTCTCCGACGACGAGATACGCGCCTCGCTGGAGAACGGCCAGCTCAAATTGCAGAACGAGCGCGGCACGGACGTCGCCATCTTCTCGCCTCGCGCATCGTGGATGGGCCACCACTTCGGCGGCGAGCTCATCAGCCGCTACTGGACGGAGATCAACAACGACATCATCAAGCGCGTCTGCGACATCTACCCGGACCGCTTCATCGGCGCGTGCTCGCTGCCGCAGTCGCCCGGAGTGCCGCCGGAGAAGGGCGTCGTGCAGGAGCTCGAGCGCGCCGTCAACGACCTGGGGTTCGTCGGCTGCAACCTCAACCCGGACCCGTCCGGCGGCTACTGGACGGACCCGCCGCTCGGCGACCGCTACTGGTACCCGCTCTACGAGAAGATGGTGGAATTGGACGTGCCGGCGATGATCCACGGATCCGGCACGTGCAACCCGGCCTTCACCACCACCGGCTCCCACTACATGAACGTGGACAACACCGGTTTCGTGCAGCTGATGGACTCCAACATCTTCCAGGACTTCCCCGGCATCAGGTTCATCCTGCCGCACGGCGGCGGGGCGATCCCGTACCAGTACGCGCGCTTCAAGGGGCTGAGCATCATGGCGAAGCGGGAGCCGTTCGACGAGTTCCTGAGCCGCCTCTACTTCGACACCGCCATCTACAACCAGGCCGCGACGGAGTTCATGCTGAAGACCATCGGCATCGACAACGTGCTCTTCGCCTCCGAGATGATCGGCGGCGTGCAGGCCATCGACCCCGACACCGGACGCTGGTACGACGACACGAAGCCGTATATCGACGGCATCGATTGGCTGACGGACGACGACCGGTACAAGCTGTTCCACGGCAACGTGCTGAAGGCATACCCGCGCGCGAAGCCGTACATCGAGAAGATCGAGGCAGGCAAGGCGTAGCGACAACACAGGAGGAAGCCATGGAGACGACTCTCGCAGCAGTCAAGGTCGCGCCCCGCACGGCGGAGATACAGGAGATCGACGTTCCTGATATCGACTACAACAGCGCTCTGATGAGAGTCGAGGCGGCCGGCATGTGCGGCTCCTACGGCTACTTCACGCGCGAGGGGGGCGGAAGGAGCCCGGTCCCCGGCATGAACGCCCACGAGAACGCCGGCGTCATCGTGAAAGCCGGGCAGGGGTTCCTGGACCGCCACGGCGTCGAAGAAGGCGAGCTCGTCGCGCTGGAGGAGTACCTCCCGTGCGGGCACTGCGAGTGGTGCCGCATCGGCGAGTTCCGGCACTGCTTCCTCACCGACACGCACAACAACCCCAACCCCAGCAGGCTCGACGGCGGCTTCCGGCAGTACCTCTACCTCCCTCCGAACGTCGTGCTGCACAAGGTCTCGCAGGCGCTGACGCCGGACGAGGCCGCGCTGGCCCTGCCGGTCGGCAACGGCGTGCAGTGGGCGGTCAAGGAGGGAGAGGCCGCTCCGGGCAAGACGGTCGTCGTACAGGGGCCGGGCTCCAAGGGCCTCGGCGCCACCCTCGCAGCCAAGAAGGCGGGCGCGACGGTCATCGTGACCGGCCTGTCCAAGGACGGTTCGCGGCTCGAAGCGGCGAGGCGGCTCGGCGCGGACCACACCGTCGACGTCCAGGCCAACGACTTCGTCGAAACGATCATGGACATCACGAACGGGCGCGGCGCTGACGCCGTGGTCGACTGCACGACCGGCCGCATCCCCGTCATCTTCAACCAGGCCATCGAGGTCCTCGTGCGGCGCGGCGGCATCGTCGTTACGCAGGCCTACGAGCTCGAGTCCTTCTCGCTGGAGTTGCTGACGGGCAAGTACGGACAGCTCCGGGCGTGCCGGGGCCACAGCTACGCAAGCGTGGCGATGGGCCTGGAACTGATCGCGTCGGGCGACTACCCGCTCAAGGAGATGGTGACGCACAACTTTCCGCTGGAGCTGACCGGCGAGGCCTGCCTCGCCTCCGGCGGCGAGGGCGACGGCGCCGACGCCGTCTGGGTGATGGTCAACCCCAACATGGCCGCTTGATTAGCTGTCATTCCGAGCGAAGCGCAGCGGAGCCGAGGAATCTCTCACCGGACGCCTCGTTGTGCGCCAACGCCTCCCGAGAGATGTTTCGACTTCGCCTGCGGCTCCGCTCAACATGACATGTGCGCACGTGGCTAAGCCGCCTCTTTCACCGTGACGGCCACCACTCCTTGCGTTTCCCGCTTCTTGTAGAGGTCGGGCCGCATCGTCGGCGGGAAAGCGGTACGCACGCGCTGCGTGTCCACCGCCGTCACGACGGACGGCCCTCGCCACCGGAACAGCACGCCGGACTCGAAGGCGCGCCCATCCCCTCCGGCGAGCCGCTCGTGCATCCCGTTCCTCGCTGCGTCCGTCAAGCGTGCGCCCACGCTGCTGAACGCCGCGCCCAGTCGCGCCAGCTGTCCGCACGTGTGGCGCGCGTCCGGCTCCGCCAGCAGCACGGCCAGCCTCTCGAGTGCGTCGCCGGGGAGGAACGCTCCCAGCTCCGCCAGCGGGTTGATGTTCGGGTTCGCAACTGCCATCTCGTCTACCTCCTGCCCTCTGTCGGGCCATGCCCACTCTAGGGGAGGCAGGGCTGTACATCGCAATGCCCTCGTGTCACACATCCCCTACGACACGGAGCGCGGGCGCGTATACTGCGCCCAACGCGCAGCACGACGAAAAGGGGGAGGCATGGCCACCATCGTTGGAACGTTCTTCCACTCGCACGGAGGCACGACGTCGCTCCCGCCCGATCAGTGGGTGGCGCGCCGGAACGCGCGCCCGATCCGCGAGGACGTCCCCAACGAGTCCCTCGAGGTGAACATCTCCAAGGCCAACCGCACGCACGAGGGCTTCCGTGTCCTCCGCGAGCGCATCGCCGAGCTCAAGCCGGACGTCCTCGTCATCTTCAGCGACGACCAGCTGGAGTGCTTCGACTTCAACAACTACCCCGCCTTCGCCGTCTACGTCGGCGACAGCTACGCGAAGTCGCCGCGCGAGCCGCGCACCCCGGAGATCGGGCGTCACGCCGAGCCCGGCTACCGCTTCCCCGGCCATCCGGAACTGGCCGTGCACCTGCTCTCCGGCGTCATGCAACGCGGCTTCGATCCCGCGTTCTGCATGGACATGCCGAAGCCGGACCGAGGCCTCGCCGGCGGCGTCATCCGCTCCGTCGAGGAGCTGACCGACTTCTCGCTGCCCTCGGTGCCCATCATGATGAACCTCTACTTCGCGCCGCAGGTGAGCGGCCTGCGCAGCTACCAGTTCGGCAAGGCCGTGCGCGAGGCGTTGGACGACGCGCCGTCCGACCTCCGCGTTGCCGTCGCGGCGTCGGGCGGTCTCTGGCACACGCCGGGGATGCCGGGCGCGTGGCTGAACGAGGAGTTCGACCGCGCGATACTGGCGCGCCTCGAAGCGGGCGACGCGCGCGGCATGGCCGACTACTTCGACTCCTACGTCATCCCCGAGGACGATACGAGCCAGGATGCCGCCTACCGTGGGCGCGTCAGCACCGGCATGCCGTCGCCGGGCGGCCCGGCCTTCGGCACCCGCGAGACGTGCGCGTGGATAGCCGCAGCCGCCGTCAGCGACGGCCACCCGACCACCATCGTCGACTACATCGAGGTCTACGCCTCGCCGGTCGGCAACGCCTTCGCCTACTGCGACGACGTGTGAGGTTGGGCTGATGCTGGAGTACAAGGGTTATATCGGCGAGGTCGTGTACGACGCCAAGGCTGAAGTCCTGCATACCCGCGTCATCAACAGCGGCCCTTACCCCGTAGCTAATGCCGAGGCCACAGACGTGGAGAGCATCAAGCGGGAGTTCCATGCCTCGATCGACGCCTACCTCGACGGCTGCGTGGAGCTTGGCATTGAACCGGTCGCGCCTACCGCTGCGCCTGTTGCGCCCTAGGCGGCTGGGGTACGCCTTGCCAGTGGGGAATGCGTATGTGTTGCGATGGCTTGTGAGAGGGGTTAGATGTCGTCAAGACATTGTAGTTTCGCGATGCACTGAAACGGGCTCTTCTGCATAATGCAATCATCCATCACGTAGAAGCCCACATTCCCTCGGAATACGGCATCGGGTTTCTTCCGTATCTCGTTCAGACTATTCACCATCTGGTTGATCACAGGGAAGCGCTGATTGAGGATAGCCTTCTGCCACCCGTCCAATTTCGGGCCTGTTATCCATACATGGTCTTCCTCATTCCAATTGAGTGGCACTGGCCAGCCCACCAACTCACGCATGGCGGACCTGAATTCCTCAAAGTCCTTACAGTTCACTCTGCACAGAGGAATGTTTGCCATGGCTGATTGCTCCTTGCGTTGCGAAGCTCCCCCTATTCCGGGAACATCGCGACGATCTCGTCGATCTTCGGGTTGTAGGCCTGGTGGCCGTAGTAGATCATCCGCGCCTGGTTGCGGTCCGGGGTGTAGTAGACCTTCTCCTGCGTCATCTCGATGCACTGGTTCGTTTCGGGGTCGCGGAAGACGTTCATGGGGTCGCCGCCGTCCGCGACCGTCTCCATGGCCTCGTTCAGCATCTTGCGCAGCAGGATGACGCCCGTGTCTGACTCGCCCAGCTTTTCGCGGGTGCGGTCGGCGATGGGCGTCTGCGTCACCCACGCCATGAAGTCCTGCACCAGCGGCAGCTCCACGTTCAGCTCGCCGTTCGCGTCGTACAGCGGTATCTCGTAGTAGGGCACCTTCTCCTGCGGCGGCACCTCCACCTCCGGCGGGAACTGGTAGCGCGTGTACACGACGTGTAGCGTGTTGTGGTCGTCGACCGGCACGCGTATCTGGAACTCGGTGCTCGTCGTGCCGGTGGTGGAGCGGAGGATGTTGGGGAACACCCACGGGTGGCCGACCTTCCAGATGTCGTCCTCCTCGGTGCTCCCCTCGACGATGCGCTTCTTGAAGACGCCGTTGGCGAACTGCTGGAAGCCGATGCGCTGGTGGGGGCGCATCATCGCCTTGCGCCACGGCGGGACCTCCTCGCCGGTCTTCTGCGCCAGGTACCAGCCGTAGACGCCGTGCAGCCACTCGGCGTGGACGGGGTCGGCTGAGTTCTCCTGGCACTGGAGCCAGTTGCACGGGAGCATCGTGAAGCCGATGTCGCGCCACGCGTGGTCGGTCACGAACAGGTCCCAGCGCGGCACGAGCGGCGCGGGCAGCGGGCCCATGTAGGCGAACAGCAGCCCGCTGAGCTCCTCGACCGGGTAGGCGGCGACCTTCACCTTCTCCTTGAAGCGCCCGTCCGGGTGCACCGTCTCCTCGAACGGCTGCTCGATGCACTGGCCGCTCTCGTCCATCATCCAGCCGTGGTACATGCAGCGCAGCCCGTGCTCCTCCGGGATGCCGTAGGAGAGGTCGACGCGGCGGTGGGGACAGAACCGGTCGATGAGGCCGAGCGTGCCGGACTTGTCCTTGTAGAGGACGAGGTCCTCGCCGAGCAGCCGCACTGGCTTGGTGGGGCGCTCGTCCATCTCGGCGGCAGCGGCGATCGGGTGCCAGTAGCGCCGCATCAGCTCGCCCATCGGCGTCCCGGGCCCGACCTGCGTGAGCCGTTCGTTCTCCTCCCGCGTCAGCATCGCTGTGCCTCCTTCCGCGCTGGAGCGGTCTGCTGCGCGGGATTGTAGCGCACCACGGCAACGCGCAGCGGACGTATAATGCGCCTCAATACGGGGCGACAGGAGGTGGGCGATGGCAACTTACGGGTTCGAGGACCACTGCTGGCAGGACGTGGTGAGCGCGGAAGACATCGAGCTCTACAAGCACTACCAGCGCGAACTGTACGTCGGACGGCGTCCGGCGATACTGGCGATCGATCTGTACAACTCGGCGTACCAGGGCGGTCCGCTCCCGGTGCACGAGGTCGCGAAGGAGTTCCCGAGCGCCTGCGGCGAGTACGCGTGGAACGCCATCGAGCCGACCAAGCAGCTGTTCGCGATGGCGCGGGCCCGCGGCTTCCCCGTCGTCTACACGACGGGCGAGGACCGGCCGGAGGCGCGCCCGAACCGCCTGCGCTCGACGAACCGCCGCCGGGCGAACCAGGGAGAGAACCCGTTCGGCATCTACGAGGCGTTCGCGCCGGAGCCGGAGGACCTCATCATCTACAAACAGCGCGCGAGCGGGTTCTACGGGACGCCGCTGGTCGCGCAACTCGTGCAGATGGGCGTCGACACGGTGCTGGTCTGCGGCGAGAGCACGAGCGGCTGCGTCCGGGCATCGGTCGCCGACGCCTACTCCAACGGCTTCCACGTCGTCATCGCCGAGGAGTGCGTCTACGACCGTGCCCAACTGTCGCACAAGGTCAACCTGTTCGACATGCATCACAAGTACGCGGACGTCATGCACCTCGACGAACTCGCCGAGCACCTCGAGGCTTTCCCTGAGGCGTAAGGGGCCGCGCGCTCAGCCTACAGCTGGTCGAATTCGTCCGGCGTGAGCCCGGCCTGCCGCAGTACGCTGCGCAGCGTACCTACCGCTACTTCTCTGTGGCGTGGGACGATTGCCGTTCGCAGGCCGCCGTCGTTCTCCCTGACGAACTTGACGTGGCTGCCTCGCTGAGTGGTTTCGATGAAACCTGCGGCGATAAGTCTGCGGGCGACCTCCCGGTAGGGCAGCGGTCTAACCGGCGGCAACCTCTACCTCGATGTGCCGCAGGTCGGGCGTGGAAGAGGGGACGGGTGGCTCGAAGTGGAGTTCCAACGCCTCGCGCAGGTTCGCAAGCGCCTCATCAACGGACTCGCCTTGGCTGGCTACGTCGGCCTCCAGCGCTTGCGCCACGTACCACTGCCCTTCTTTCCAGACGCTCGCAGTGAACACTTGCTTCATCACCAACGCTCCCGCCTCCCATGGACCAGGAGGCACCGCTATCGGCCATCGTAGCACATGCCTTCAGAGGTCACCGCTGCGCGCCCTGAACGCGGGACTCGTGACCGGCCCACTCGCGCTCGCGGAGGACGTACTTCTGGATCTTGCCGGTCGCGGTCTTGGGGAGATCGCCGAATTCGACGTGGCGCGGCGCCTTGAAGTGCGCGATGCGGTCGCGGCAGAAGGCGATGACCTCCTCGGCGGTGAGCGTGGCGCCCTCGCGCGGCGTGACGAACGCCTTGGGCGTCTCGCCCCAGCGGTCGTCCGGCACGGCGATCACGGAGACCTCCAGCACGCCGGGGTGCTCCATGATGACCTTCTCCACCTCCTGGCTGGAGATGTTCTCCCCACCGGAGATGATGACGTCCTTCGCCCTGTCCTTCAGCTCGATCTGCCCGTCCGGGTGCCAGACGCCGAGGTCGCCGGAGTGGAACCAACCGCCCGAGAACGCCTTCGCCGTGGCGTCCGGGTCGTCCAGGTAACCGGACATGACCCCGTTCGAGCGCATGACGACCTCGCCCATAGTCTCGCCGTCGCGCGGCACGTCGTTCATCTGCTCGTCGACGACGCGGAGGCCGGTACCCGCATGGACGTAGGGCACGCCCTGCTTCGCCTTGGCGAACGCGCGCTCCTCCGCCGTCATGTCGTCCCATTCGAGTTGGGGCACGCAGAGCGTGATGGGGCCGTAGGTCTCGGTGAGGCCGTAGAGGTGGATGATGTTCGCGCCCATGCCCTCCATCGTGCGGACGACCTGCGGGGCGGGCGGTGCGCCCCCGGTGGCGATGGTGAGGCCGGAGAGGTCCTGTCCCTCGGCTGCGGGCGAGGAGTACATGCCCGTGAGCACCGTGGGCGCGCCGCACATGTTGGTGACGCCGTGCTGCTCGATGAGCCGGTAGACCTCGACGGGGTCGACGCGGCGCAGGCAGACGTGCGTCCCGCCGACGGCGGTGACGGCCCATGTGTGGCACCAGCCGTTGCAGTGGAACATGGGGAGCGTCCAGAGGTAGACGCTGCGCCAGTTCAACCCGGTCTCGATGACCTCGCCGAGCGCGTTGAGGTACGCGCCGCGCGCGTGGTACTGCACGCCCTTTGGCATGCCGGTGGTGCCGGACGTGTAGTTGACGGTGATGATGTCCATCTCCGAGACGATGGGGTCGCGGTGCTCGCCGTCCAGCGCCGACGCGAGGAACTCCTCGTACTCCGGGCCGGGGATGTCGTCGGCGCGGGGGACCTCGTCGACGACCTGCACGTAGAGCGACACGCCGGGGACCTCGTCCCGCACCGCGCGCACCGTGGGCGCGAACTCGGAGTCGAACACGAGCACCTTCGCGTTGGAATGGTTGAGGATGTAGGCGATCTCGCGCGGGGAGAGACGGGTGTTGATGGCGACGAGCGCCGCGCCGATGCTCATGGGGCCGTAGTGCGCCTCCAGCAGCGGCGGGAGGTTGGGGACGATGAACGCGACGCGGTCGCCCCTGCTCACGCCCGCGTTCTTCAGTGCTCCGGCGAGCCGGTTCACGCGGTCGCGCAGTTCGCTGTAGGTGTAGACGCGCTCCTTGTAGATGACGGCGGGTTTGTCCGGGTAGACGAACGCGCTCCGCTCCAGGAACGAGAATGGCTCCAGGTTCTGGTAGAAGACGGTGTTCTCCATGCGTAGCCTCCGCCATCGCGAGATGCGGCGCTATTCTACGCACCGCGGACGGGGAGTGAAGCGCGAGGCGGGTGGTATCATCATCGCGTGGGGCAGTCATTGCCCCCGATCTCCCATCGAGGTGTTGCATCGTGTCAGTCGCCGAGGACCGTCTGCAGGAGTTGGGGTTGGAGTTGCCGCAGGTGTCGACTCCGGTGGCGAACTACGTTCCCGCTGTTCGGACGGGCAACCTGTTGTACGTGGCGGGACAGGTGCCGCGCGACGCGGACGGGGCGATGATCACCGGCAAGGTGGGCGCGAACATGGACGTCGACGATGCGTACAACGCCGCGCGCATCTGCGGGCTCTCCGCATTGGCCGTGGCGAAGCGGGAGATAGGCGACCTCGACAACGTCGTGCGCGTCGTGCGGGTAATGGGGCTGGTGAACGCCACTCCGGACTACACGCAGCAGCCGCAGGTGATCAACGGCTTCTCAGACCTGAT
Organism: Dehalococcoidia bacterium; assembly: GCA_965220655.1. Taxonomy (GTDB): domain Bacteria; phylum Chloroflexota; class Dehalococcoidia; order Lucifugimonadales; family Australimonadaceae; genus Bin16. The sequence continues at coordinate 603,591 of CBDCQO010000012.1, forward strand.
GGTCGCGGTCTTCGGCGAGGCCGGACGGCACGCGCGCGTGGCCTACGGCGCAGGGTCGCTGCCCGGCGGCGCTGCCGTGGAGGTCGAGTCGCTGTTCGAGGTGCGGTAGGCCGCGCTACAGAGTCTCCCCGGCGGAAAGGCGAGCAGCGCGGAGGGTGTTCGTCAGCAGCATGGCGATGGTCATGGGGCCGACGCCGCCGGGCACCGGAGTGATGGCCGACGCCTTCTCCGCGACTGCGTCGTAGTCCACGTCTCCCACGAGCCGGTAGCCGGACTTCCGCGTTGCGTCGTCGACGCGATTGATGCCCACGTCTATCACGACCGCGCCGTCCGCGACTATGTCGGCGGTGAGCGCTCGCGGCCTGCCTATCGCGGCGACAACGATGTCGGCTTGCAGGGTGAGAGCGGCAAGGTCGCGGGTGCCGGTGTGGCAGACGGTAACGGTGGCGTTCGCGCCACGAGCCTTCTGCATGAGCAGAACAGAGAGCGGCTTACCGACGATGTTACTTCGTCCCACGATGACGACGTGCTTGCCGGCCGGGTCGTTGCCGGTGCGGACGAGCATCTGTTGCACACCTGCAGGAGTCGCGGGAAGGAATCGTGGGTTGCCCTCCAGCAAGCGTCCGCCGTTGATGGGGTGCATGCCGTCCACGTCCTTGTCCGGGTCGATGGAGAGGATGACCTCCCGCTCCTCGATATGGGCGGGCAGGGGAAGCTGGACGAGGATCCCGTGGAACCGGGAGTCGGCGTTGAGTTCCCGTACCAAGGCGATCAGCTCTTCCTGCGAAGTCTCCTCCGGCAGCTCGAACGTCTCGCTGAACATCTCCGCCTCGTCGCAGGCGCGGCGTTTGTTGCGGACGTAGACGGCGGAGGCGGGGTCGCTGCCCACGAGCACCGCGGCGAGGCCGGGAGTTATCCCGGAGCGCTCCTTGAAAGCGCGCGTCTCCTCGGCCACTTCGCCGCGGATGTCTTCTGCCATCTGCTTGCCATCGATCACGGTCGCAGTCACGGACTCGCCTCCGGTGGGGGTACGTCAGATGATAGCAGCCGGTGAACGGAGGGGCTGATATGATGCGGTGCGCTGACCACAGCCATCGGTTGTAGTTGGAGGGGAAGGTGCAGGATATCTCCGTCGGCGTGGACATGATCGAGATCGACCGCATCGCGGCGGCGCTGGAGCGTTTCGGGGCCCGGTTCCTGGAGCGCGTCTACACGGAGAACGAGATCGCATACTGTCGCGGGCGTGCGCCGCAACTTGCCGCGCGCTTCGCTGCGAAAGAGGCAACGATGAAGGCACTTGGGACCGGCACGCGCGGTGTTGGGTGGCGCGAAGTGGAGGTGACGCGGAAGCGCAGCGGCGAGCCGGAGATAGCGCTCCACGGCAGGGCGGACGCTCGGGCCCGGAAGCTCGGGATAGACCGGCTTGCGGTGAGCCTGTCACATTCGCGTGCCTACGCGGTCGCGTCGGTAGTGGGGCGTCTCTCTTGAAGGTCGTAACCTCGGACGAGATGCGGCTGCTGGAGTCGCGTGCGGCGGAGGCGGGGGTTCCGGCTGAATCGCTGATGGAGAGTGCGGGCCTCGCGGTTGCGCGGAGCATCGCGCATCGGCTGGACGGCGTCAGGAGCAAGCGCATCGTCGTGCTGGTGGGGCCGGGGAACAACGGCGGGGACGGTATGGTCGCGGCGCGCTACCTGGCCGACTGGGGAGCGGTGGTCACGCTCTACATGACGACGGCCCGGCGGCGGGAGGACAGGTTCGAGGAGTGCCGCGAACGCCGCTGCCGTGTGGTTGAAGCGTCGGAAGACCTCGAATGCTGGCAGTTGGGAAGCTACGTCTCGCTCGCCGACCTCGTACTCGACGCGGTGCTCGGCATCGGTGCGCACCCGGGCCTCGACCCGGTCCTGCGGGCGATCTTCGAGTCGGTGGCCGAGATGAAAGCGCACTCCCAGCGGCCGGTGTTCGCTGCGCTCGATCTCCCCACAGGCATCGATGCGGACACTGGCGAGTGCGACGACGCCTGCTTCCCCGCGGACGTGACGCTTGCGCTCGGCGCGCCGAAAGTCGGCCTGCTGCAGTTCCCGGGAGCCGCACGTGTGGGAGCGCTCGAAACGCTCTCCATCGGCTTGCCGGAAAGCGTCGACTACGGGCTGCCGCTCGACCTCGTGGACGCTTCGCTCACGGGTGGCTTGTTGCCGCCCCGCCCCGCGGACGGCCATAAGGGGAGTTTCGGGAACGTACTCGTTGTGGGGGGGCACCGGCGGTATGTTGGCGCGCCCGTGCTGGCGGCGTCGGCGGCGTATCGCATGGGAGCGGGGCTCGTTAACCTTGCCGCCCCCGAGAGCGTGAGCCGCGTCGCGGCAGTGCAACTCATCGAACAGGTACACACGCCGCTGGCGGAGACGCCGGATGGTGGAGCGTCTGCCGAGGCAGCAGGGACTGCCCGGGAGGTGCTGAATGCTGCTTCCGCGGCCGTGGTCGGGCCAGGCATGGGAGCGGACGAGTCGTCGGCTGCGTTCCTGCGCGCGCTGCTGCTCACCGAGCCTGCGGTGCCTACGCCGGTCGTGCTGGACGCAGACGCGCTGAACATCCTTGCGAACATCTATGGCTGGCCCTCGATGCTCGCCGTACCCACTGTGCTCACGCCGCATCCGGGCGAGATGGGTCGGCTGCTCGGACGGCCTGCGCACGAGGTGCAGGTGGACCGGAAGGGCGCGGCGATGGCGTCGGCGGAGCAGTGGGGCCAGGTGGTAGTGCTCAAGGGCGCGCATACGGTCATCGCGGCGCCGGACGGTCGCGTTGCGCTCAGTCCGTTCGCGAACCCCGCGCTCGCCACGGCAGGCTCGGGCGACGTGCTCGCCGGCATCATCGGCGGCCTGCTGGCACAGGGGATGGAGCGCTATGAGGCCGCAGTTGCAGGGGTGTACCTGCACGGAGCGGCGGCTGAGCGCTGGAGCGCGGCGAATGGCAGCGGAGGGATGCTTGCGAGCGACCTGCTTGCGCTCCTCCCGCGCGTTACGGAAGACACGCGCGTTCGCTGAAGGAGCTCGTCTCCTGGCGTTTCTAGCGCATGCGTCGTCGCCGCGATTCGCTTCTCTACGACAGGAGGGAGCGTGAGGGTATGCTGGAAGCAGGGGTGATTGAGATTCAGCGGAAGCTGCTGAATCTGCATCGAGTACTGATCGGCATATTGGTCATACAGTCACTGCTGTTGATTGCCTTTCTGGTTGCCGTGGTTGGTGTTCCGTTCATCGCGAGCAATCAGATCGATGCAACTGTAGATGATGCCGAAACAGTCATGAGAGACGTGATAGAGACTGCCATAGGCGATGCGGATGCGGTGCTGGGTGCTCGGATAGACACTGCGATAGCTGACGTCGATGCCATCCTGGGCGCTCGAACCCGGACTGCGATAGCTGATGCCGATGCCGTCCTGGGCTCCCGGATAGAGACTGCGGTAGCCGATGTCGATACAGTACTGAGCGCTCGAACTGAGACTGCGATGACCGATGCCGATGCTTTGCTGGACGTCAGGATAGAGACAGGTATAGCGGAGGCTGATGTAGCGCTGAGAAAGGCCATCGAGGACGCAGTGCGGGATGCGATGCAGCAGGTACTCGACGGTATCGAGGATGCGATAGCGCAGAGTCTGGATGGCACGAGTTGACGCGTCTGGCCGGTCGTCCTATCCCCTCGTCAGCGAGAGGACGATCTGCGCGGCGCGGGTGAAGTCCTCGCGGCGGACCCGGATCGAGGCGTGACTCTGGGGCATGGAGCGGGTGATGTCGAACGACGATGCGGTCCTGAGTTGCGCCTGGATGCCCTGCCGGGTCAGTTCGTCGTGGATAGCCACGGCCTTCTCTTTCTGGGCAGCCCCCCACACGACATGTACTTCCCTCCACAAACGGGCCTCGCGGTACGCGCGATAGTAGAGGAAGCCGCCTGCGATCAGTGCTCCGATGGCGGCGATGACGAACAAAGTTATCACTCCTCTGAGATCTCTATGGGACGATGTACGTCCAGTAGTGCTGCAACACGGTCCAGGATCGCCATCGCTACGTCATATTTTGCCATGAGGGGCAGCTCGGTGTCTCCGTTCTCGTCCACGAGCCAGACCTTGTTCTTGTCCGAGCCGAACCCTGCGCCGGGGAGAGTGATGTCGTTCGCCGCGACGAGGTTGGCTCCTTTGGAGTGCAGCTTAGCGCGGGCGTTCTTCAGCAGTCCGGTGCTCTCGGCAGCGAATGCTACCTTCACGATGTCGTCCGGCACGGCGGCGATGATGTCCTCGGTGCGCTCCAGCGCGAGCACGAGGTCGGCCATCGCTTCCTTCTTCATCTTTTCGCCGCTGGTTTCAGCGGGGCGGTAGTCGGCGACGGCAGCGGCCATCACGAGGGCGTCAGCGGAGCAGGCGGCCTCCTGGATAGCGGTGCGCATCTGTTCCGCGGTGTCGGCCCGTTCGACGCGTACGCCGACGGGAGGGTCGAGCACAGCGGGCGCGGTTACGAGCGTTACGTCTGCGCCACGGTCCCGCGCGGCCTCCGCGATGGCGTAGCCCATCTTCCCGGAGGAGCGGTTGGTGAGCACGCGTACGGGGTCGAGTGGCTCCTGGGTGCCCCCCGCACTGACGACGATGCTCCGCCCCCGCAGGTCGCCGTTCGCGCCGAGCGTCTGTGCGATGCGTCCGAGCAGTTCAGGCGTCTCGGCGAGCCGACCCCAACCCACGAGGCCGGAGGCGAGCCGTCCCTCGCCCGGCCCCACGATGACCGCGCCACGCTCCATGAGCGTGTTCACGTTCTGCCGGACGGCGGGGTGCTCCCACATGTTCGCGTCCATCGCGGGGGCGATGAGCAGTGGCGCGCCGGTCGCCAGCGCGATCACGCTGATGGGGTCGTCGGCCAGGCCGAGCGCGAGCTTCGCGAGCATGTGGGCCGTCGCGGGGGCGACGACGAGGATGTGCGCGGCCTGTGCCAGCGCAACGTGCTCTATCGCCTCCGGCGAATCGGGGTCGAACAGGTCGGTCAGCATCGGGCGATGGGTGATGCTGCGGAAGGTGAGCGGCGTTACGAACCGGGTCGCGGAGTACGTCATGAGCACGTCGACCGTCGCGCCACCCTGGGTGAGTTTGCTGGCGAGGTCGGCGGCCTTGTATGCGGCGATGCTCCCGCTCACGCCCAGGAGTACGCGCTTGTCGTGGAACGGGCCGCTCATCGCGCGCCTCCGGTCTGGGCGGGCTCACGGTTCAGGTTGAAGATGTGCCGCAGGCCGCGCAGGGTCAGCTCCGGGTCGACCACGTCGAATACCGGGGTCTGCTCTGCGATGAGCGGGACGAGACCGCCGGTGCCGACGACCGTCGCATCCGGCGCGTCCATCTCGTCGCGGAAGCGGCGCACCATCGCCTCGACGAGCCCGGTGAAGCCGAAGATGAGGCCGGAGTTGATAGAGGCCGTGGTGTTCTTGCCGATGGCATGCTCCGGCGCGGTGAGGTCGACGCGGCGCAGCATGGACGTGTTCGCGGCGAGCGCGTCGCCCGCTAGCCCGACGCCGACGGAGATTGCCCCGCCGAGGTAGTCTCCGTCGGCCGTCACGGCGTCGAAGACAGTTGCAGTGCCGAGGTCGACGACGATGGCGGGCCCGCCGTAGTAGTGGAGAGCGGCTGCGGCGTCCACGATGCGGTCCGCGCCCACGTCATGCGGGCTTTGGTACAGGATGCGGATGCCGGTGCGTGTTCCGGCCCCCACGACGACAGGGTCGCAGGAGAAGAGGGTGCGCGCGACATCCTCGAACACACCGGTGAGCGGAGGGACGACGCTGCAGAGCGCGGCGTCGGTGACGTCAGCCAGCGCGATGCCCTTCAGCGGGAGGAGTTCGCGCAGTTGCAGGGCATACTCGTCGGTGAGGCGGCGGGAGTCGGTGGAGAGCCGCCAGCTTGCCACGAGGTCGTCACCGTCGAACGCGCCGATGGTGATGTTGGTGTTGCCTATGTCCAGCGTGAGGAGCATGGGGAGATTATACGCCCCTTGGGAGTGGGTTCCCCCTCTCTACTCGTCCCGGGTGCTGCGGCCGCCGAGCAGTGCGGCCACGGCCAGCACGATCAGGACGAAGGTGGCCACTTCGAAGAGGAAGACGCTCCGAAGTCCCCAGGTGACGACCATGGCGCCTCCGGCCAGCGGTCCCAGCGCCACACCGAATGCGTGCGCGAGTTGCGCCGATCCGAACGCCGCTCCGTGCTGCCCGCTGGGGGAACGCAGCGCGATGAGCCCGTTCACGAGTCCGGAGAGGCCTCCGGAGAAGAGGGCGATAGCCGTGAAACCGACTGCGAGCGTGAGGTAGTCGATCGCGAAGTAGGGGACGAGCGCCGCGAGTGCTGCGAGCACCGTTCCTGCCATGAGCACACGTTGTAGCCCGACCTTAGGGGCGAGCCAGCCCATCACCACTGCGGAGATCGCGGACCCGATACCTCCCAGTGCGAACACGATGCCGGACGCAGTGCCGCTGTCCGAGCCGCCTTCGACGATACTGACGAGCCCGGGGACCGCAGGCTGGATCATGAGGTGTGCGGCCAGCACGAGGAACACGACACCGTAGAGCGGCAGCATCGCTCGGGACGTGCTCAGCCGCCAGAGGACCACGAATGGCCGGACGAGGCCAAGCGAAGACTCCGCCGGGTGGAAGTCCTCACGTACCAGGAATATGACGATGAGTGCGGAACTCCAGAGCCCTGCCCCGGTGGCTATGAAGGCCGCCCTCATCCCCCATGCGTCATAGATGATGCCGCCCAGCAAGGGGCCGAGCGCGACACCTACGAAGAGGCCCGACTGGACGATGCCGGCGGCGAAGGGAAGCCGCTCCCTGGGGGTGTGCGCAGCCACGAGAGCCATGATGGTGGGTACGACCCCGCTTGTCGCGCCGATGACGAACCGGGAAGCCATGAGTTGGAACGGCGTCTGTGAGAACCCGGAGATGGTGAGAAAGAGACCGCCGAGGATCAATGAGCGTAGGACGTTCAGCTTGCGCCCGAAGCGGTCTCCGAGGACACCCCAGATGGGGCTGGAAAGCCCCATGCCGAGGCCGAATACCCACCCGGCCAGCCCGGCCCAGAACGCGGCGCGTTCCGTGGTGAACCCGCCCAGCTCTTCGAAGAACAGCGGGTAGAACGGGAAGGTGAAGGAGAAGCCGAGGGTCGTCCCCACCTGTGCGAACCACAGCGCGATGAGGTTCTTCTTCCAGGAGACAGGGCGTGAGAGCGTTGCGGACGACACGAGAGTCAGGATAGCACCCCTGGTGTGAGCGGGGCGCGGGGCGTCTCCCGCGCGGGCCGAACGTCGCGTCTGCTAACATGAAACGCGATATCCCACGTTCTGGAGCCCCTGCGCATGACGACGGATCCGGCTGAAGAGCCGCTTTCGAAGGCCTACGACCCGCGCCAGGTTGAGGGCAGACTGTACGAATGGTGGGAGCGCTCCGGTTACTTCAGGGCCACGCCCGACCCGGACCGGGAACCGTTCACCATCATCATGCCGCCGCCCAACGTTACGGGTGAGCTGCACCTAGGCCACGCGATGACGGCCGCGATCGAGGACGCGCTCACCCGCTATCACCGCATGAAGGGCGATGTGGCCCTCTACCTGCCGGGCACCGACCACGCGGGTATCGCCACGCAGGTCGTCGTTGAGCGCCAGCTCGCCGCAGAGGAACTGACGCGTCACGACATCGGACGTGAAGCGTTCCTCAAACGTATCTGGGAGTGGGTGGACAAGACCGGCGACACGATAGACAACCAGCACCGCAGGCTTGGCGCGTCGTGCGACTGGGAGCGCAAGACGTTTACGCTGGACGAAGGCCCGGCCCGCGCCGTCCGCACGACGTTCAAGAACCTCTACGACGAAGGACTCATCTACCGCGGCGAGCGGATGATCAACTGGTGCGTCAGTTGCCGTACCGCGCTGTCCGACCTTGAGGTCGAACACGAGGAGGTGCAGGGCAACCTGTACTACATCCGCTATCTCTACGAGGACGGCTCCGGGCACCTGACCGTCGCAACGACCCGTCCGGAGACGCTGCTCGGCGACACGGCGGTCGCGGTGAATCCGTCGGACGAGCGTTACGCGGGAGCGCAGGGCAAGCGGGTGCGACTGCCGGTGCTGGGACGGCTCATCCCGGTCATCGCCGACGACGCGGTCGCAACCGAGTTCGGCACGGGGGCGCTCAAGATCACCCCGGGGCACGACCCCAACGACTTCGAGACAGGCGAGCGGCATGGCCTGGCCATCGTGAACGTGTTGAATGCGGACGGCACACTGAACGAGGAGGCGGGGCCTTACGCAGGATTCGACCGCTTCGAGGCACGCAAGGCGATCGTCGCGCAGTTGGAACGAGAGGGACTACTGGAGAAAGTGGAGCCGCACTCGCACTCGGTGGGCCATTGCCAGCGCAGCGGCGACCCGGTCGAACCCATAGTCTCGATGCAATGGTTCGTCAGGATCGCTCCGATGGCCGAACCCGCACTCGCTGCCGTGCAGGACGGACGCATCCGCATCGTTCCCGAGCGTTTCGCGCGCGTCTACGCGAATTGGATGGAGAACATCCGGGACTGGTGCATCTCCCGCCAGCTCTGGTGGGGGCACCGTATCCCCGTCTGGTACTGCAGCGCGTGCGGCCACATGATCGTTGCGGTGGACGAACCGGAGGTCTGCGAGGCGTGCGGCTCCGCCGACATAGCGCAGGACGAAGACGTGCTCGATACCTGGTTCTCGTCCGGCCTCTGGACGCACTCCACGCTCGGCTGGCCGGAGCGCAACGCCGACCTGGACTACTTCTATCCCACCTCGGTGATGGAGACGGGCTACGACATCCTCTTCTTCTGGGTGGCCCGCATGATCATGATGGGGATGTGGAACATGGGGGACGTTCCCTTCCGCACCGTGTACCTCCACGGCCTCGTGCGCGACGAGCACGGACAGAAGATGAGCAAGACGCGGGGGAACGTCCGCGATCCATTGGACGCCATCGACCAGTACGGGACCGACGCGCTGCGTTTCGCGTTGACGACCGGCACGACGCCCGGCAACGACTCCCGCTTCAGCGACGACCGCTTGGAGGCGGCGCGCAACTTCGCCAACAAACTGTGGAACGTCGGCAGGTTCGTCATCGGCCAGACGGAGGGACGGGAAGGCATGGAGGGGTGGCACGCCACGCCCCCGCGCGAGCACCGTCAGGACAGGTGGATGCTCTCCAGGGCGCAGCAGACTGCGGTCCGCGTGAACGACCTCATCGCCGAGTTCCAGATAGGCGAGGCGGAGCGCGTCCTGCACGAGTTCATCTGGAGCGACTTCGCCGACTGGTACATCGAGCTGGCGAAGGTGCGCCTGCGCAGCGGCGACGACCAGCCCCGCCGGGTGCTCGCGCATGTGCTGGAGCGCGTGCTGCGGCTGCTCCATCCCTTCATGCCGTTCGTGACGGAGGAGATATGGCAGCGCCTCACCGCAGTGCTGCCGCCCGAGGGTAATCTGCCTGAGTCCATCATGATCGCTCCGTACCCGGACCCCAAGGCACGGTTGTCTGAGGAAGAGTTGCAGGCGCGTCGGGATGCCGATGCTCCTGCGTCCGAGGAAGTGGAACTGCTGATCGATCTCGTGCGGGCTATCCGCAACGTGCGCGCCGAACTCAAGATAGAGCCGCAGATGCTGCTGGACGCTACGGTAGCCGCCTCCCGGGCAGCGGCCACACTGGAGACCGAGACGGACGCCATCCGCAGCCTCGCGCGCGTCGGCTCCCTGCGGTTCGGCGATGCAGACGCAGGGGAGAACACGGTACGCCTGGTGGTTCGGGACGTGACCGTGGCGCTCAACGTCGGCGGTTCGGTGGACCTCGATGCTGAGCGTGAGCGGCTGCGCGGGGAAGCGGCGAGCGTGGAGAAGCACGTTGCAGGACTCGAGGGCCGTCTGAACAACGCGCAGTTCCTGGATAAAGCACCTGCGGAAGTGGTGGAGCGCGAACGCGAGCGGTTGGAGAACGGGCGCGCTAGGCTGGAACGCATCACCGAGTTGCTCCGTGACCTGGGAGGGTAACCGCATCGGCACGAGGATGCACCCGGACGCAGAACGCCACGAACCGGCCAACGGCGGTTCGTAGGCCATGCGGTTCGTACCCTCGAAACGCGGCATCGCCGGCGGACTCCGGCTGGAACTGGTCATCATCACGGGCGGGCTCATCGCGTCTGCCCACGCCTCGATGATGATCATCACGCCCGTGATGCCGAAGTTCATCGAGCTGATCGGCGGCGGCGTCTTCGCGCTCGGACTCACGTTCTCCGTCTACGGCGTTGGACGCTTCATAACGAACATCCCTGCGGGCGTCATCTCAGAGAAGGTCGGGCGGAAGTGGATCATCACCATCGGCGGGCTGGGCGTCGCGCTGTTCGCCACGCTTGGCGGCTTCGCGCAGGACGTCCCCACGTTCCTCACGCTACGCTTCCTGAGCGGCGTGGCGAGCTCCATGACCATCGTGATGGCGAACGTCGTCGCGGCGGACCTGAGCACGGTGGAGAACCGGGGTCGCGTGTTGGGGCTGATGCACGGGCTACAACTCGTCGTGGGGACGGGCAGTCCTGCGCTCGGCGGACTGATAGGCGAATTGTTCGGAACGCGTGCGCCGTTCTACGTCTCCGGCATCATGGTGCTCGTGTTCGCGCTGTGGGGCATCGTTCGGCTGCCGGAGACACGCCCTGAACCGGGCAGCGAAGAAGCAGGCGCACACATCCGTCACCGCAACTCACCGCGTGGGGCGTTGTTCCTGCTGCGGGACACCAGCTTCCTGATGGTATGCATCCTCGGCTTCTCGACATTCTTCCTGCGCGGGGGCATGTCCACGACGCTCATCCCGGAGTTCGTACACGACGTCCTGGAGATGGGGCCGGGGGCCATCGGACTGCTGTTCACGTTCTCGTCGCTCATGCACGGGATACTGATCTATCCGGCGGGAGCGATGGCCGACAAGTACGGGCGCAAGATCATCATCATTCCGGCGGGGATCGTCATCGGCATCTCCATCATCTGGCTGCCGTTCGCGGACACGCTGGGGCCGTTCATCGCCGCGTTCATCCTGCTGCACGTCGCCCAGGGATGGAGCGGCCAGGCGCCGGTCGCCTACGTCGCCGACCTGGCCCCGGCAGGGATGCGAGGCATGGCGATAGGGCTGTACCGGACGTTCGGCGACGCGGCGGGGATGATCGGGCCGGTGGTCTCCATGAGCCTCCTCTCCTTCCACTCGTACCACGCAGCGTTCGGGTTCAACGCCGTGCTTTGGACGGTGACCGTCGTCGTGTTCGCCTACGTGGCGGTCGAGACAGGGGGGAAGCACCGCAAACGCGGCCCCATCGCCGCGCCGGAGGAAACGTCACCGGAGCGGGCGCAGGCGCAGACCTGACGGGGCGTTCGCTCCCTAGCGTGTGCCGGCGCGCTCGCGCAGCTCGTTGAGCATGCGTAGTCCCTTGCGGGTGTCGCTCGCGATGCGGGCCTGGTCCGAGTTGGCGATGCGCCGCTTGAAGAGCCAGTAGGTGAACGCGCGGGACTCGGCCAGCGTCAGACGCACGCGGCGTCCGCGTCCGTGCTCGCGCTGGAACCGCCGCAGGAGAGGCAGGAGCTCGTCGCGGTAGAGGCGCTCAGCGATGAGGTTCTGCACGCCGAACGGATGCTGCAGTCCGCGCACGCTGCGCTCCTTCTCCACCTCGCGCTCCACGGCATGCCAGAGCGCCTCCTCCACGACGACCCCGTAGAAGTGGTTGAGGTGTGCGCGGTACTTCTCCGGCCCCAGGAGGCTCTTGAACCGCGCCTCGGTTATCCCGTCCGGAAGCATGCCGGTGAATAGCAGCGCCTCCGCCTCCTCGGCGGGGATGCAGCCTGCCGGCGCCTCGCGCAGCAGGCGCTCCGCCAGCAACAGCCAGTCGAACGCCTCACCCTCGATGAGGTAGTCGAGCCGGCCGCCGTCGACGGTCTCGGAGGGAGCGGACCACTCGCCTATGGCGGCCAGCAAGGCATCCGGCCAGGGCGTGCCGCTCTCCAGCGCGCTGCGGAAATGCTCCACCGTGCCGTTGGCCGAGCCGTCGGTTGGCGGAGCGGATACCGGCGTGGGGCGCAGCGCGACGGTCGCTTCCATGGCGGCTACCTGCCCTTCCGCTTGCGGGCCTTCTTGCCGCCGCCCGCCGCGCGTTCGGCCTGCCGCCGCATCCATCGCGGCGCGTCCGGCGGAACGTCCACGGGCGCCGCGGGGGCAGCGGTCGTGCGCCGCTGGCCGATGGCCTTCGCCATCACGGTCTCGGTCCGGCTGGTGTCCACGGCGGCGGCCCGGCCGTTGGCCCCGCCTGCCTTCGGCGCTGCCTGGCCGACCGGCGCGACGTGGAAGATGGTGTGGACGATGTCGTGCCGCAGGCGCTCCAGCAGCCCGTCGAAGGCTTCGTGGCCTTGCTTCTTGTACATGACGAGAGGGTCGCGCTGGCCGTACGCGTACAGGCCTATGCCCTGGCGCAGGTTGGACATCATGGTGAGGTGCTGCACCCAGAGCCGGTCGATAGTCTGCAGCATGACGGCGCGTTCGATGGCGCGCATCGTCTCCGCGCCGTACTCCTCCTCCCGCTGCTCGTAGAGTGACTGGGCGGCGGTGAGGAGTTCGTCCTCGGTCTGCGCCGCGCCCTCGCGGAGCATGAAATCGGCGTCGAACCCGTCGGGCAGCGGCATGATGACTCCGACGCTTGCGAGCAGCGGTTCGATCTCCCACTGCTCCGGCTCTCCGGCGAGGTAGGTGTTCACGAGAGACGAAACCTCGTTGCCGATCATCTCCTGGATGTTGGCCCGAAGGTCGGCTCCCCCCAGCACCTTGTCCCGTTCCGCGTAGATGACCGCACGCTGGTGGTTGACCACTTCGTCGTACTCGACGAGGTGCTTGCGGATGTCGAAGAAGTACGACTCGGCTTTGCCCTGCGTCATCTCGAGGCTCTTGGTGAGCATGCCGCTCTCCAGCGGGGCGTCCTCCGCGAACGCCTTGCCCACGAGACGGCCCACCATGCCGCCGGAGAAGCGGGTGAGGATGTCGTCCTCCAGCGAGCCGTAGAAGCGTGTTTCGCCGGGGTCGCCCTGGCGTCCCGAGCGCCCGCGCAGCTGATTGTCGATGCGGCGCGATTCGTAGCGCTCGGCGCCGATGACGTAGAGGCCTCCCTTGTCGACAACCTCCTCGTGCGCCTGTTGCCACGCGCCGGGCTCCGTCTGCGACGACGGGTCGCCGCCGAGGATGATGTCCGTGCCGCGCCCCGCCATGTTGGTGGAGACGGTGACTGCGCCGGGCTTCCCTGCCTCTGCGACGATCTGCGCCTCGCGCTCGTGGTTCTTGGCGTTCAGCACCTCGTGCTTGATGCCGCGTCTGCGGAGCAGGGCGCTGAGCTGCTCCGAGCGTTCGATCGAGGTCGTGCCGACGAGCACGGGCCTGCCCTCTGCGTTCAGATCCTCGATGTGGTCGGCGATGGCCCGGAACTTCGCGGCGTGCGTCTTGAACACGAAGTCCGGGTGGTCCTCCCGGACCATCGGTTTGTTGGTGGGGACCTCGAGCACTTCCCGGCCGTAGACCTTGAAGAACTCCTCGGCCTCGGTGAGGGCGGTGCCGGTCATGCCCGCGAGCTTGCCGTACATGCGGAAGTAGTTCTGGAGCGTCACGGTGGCGTAGGTGATCGTCTCCCGCTGGACCTTGACGTTCTCCTTCGCCTCGATCGCCTGGTGCAGCCCCTCGCCGTAGCGGCGCCCGGGCATGAGACGTCCGGTGAACTCGTCGACGATGACGACCTCGCCGTCCGTCACCACGTAGTCCCGGTCGCGCTGGTAGACGAACTGCGCCCGCAGCGCGTTCTCCACGAAGTGCGTGAGGACGTAGTTGGACGGGTCGTAGAGGTTGCCGACGTTCAGGAGCGATTCGATCTTCGATATGCCCGCGTCGGTGAGCAGCGCCTGCCGCTCCTTCTCGGCGATGGTGAAGTCCTCTTCCGCGCGCAGGCGGGGGATGACGCGGGCGACCGTGTTGTAGAGCGTCGTCGACTCCTGGGACGGACCGCTGATGATGAGCGGCGTGCGCGCCTCGTCGATGAGGATGTTGTCCACCTCGTCGACGATGGCGTAGTGCAGCTCGCGCTGCACCTTCTGCGCGAGAGACGAGGCCATGTTGTCGCGCAGGTAGTCGAAGCCGAACTCGTTGTTGGTGCCGTAGGTGACGTCGGCCTCGTAGGACTCCTTGCGGGGAACGGGGCGCAACTCCGCCGGTCCGCCGCCGGGCCGGTAGCCGGGGTCCAGAACGAAGGCGGACTCGTGCTGGAGGCAGCCGGTGGAGAGGCCGAGGAACGAGTAGACCTTCCCCATCCAGAGCGCGTCGCGCCGCGCCAGGTAGTCGTTGACGGTCACGACGTGGACGCCCTTGCCTTCGAGCGCGTTGAGGTAGACGGGAAGGGTGGCGACGAGCGTCTTGCCCTCGCCGGTCTTCATCTCGGCGACCTTGCCCTCGTGGAGCGCCGTGCCGCCGATGATCTGCACGTCGAAGTGGCGGAGGCCGATGGCGCGCCGCGCCGCCTCCCGCACGACGGCGAACGCCTCGGAGAGGAGGGAGTCGAGCGTTTCGCCGCGGGCTATGCGTTCGCGGAAGTCGCCCGTCCGGGCGGCGAGGGCCTCATCGTCGAGCGCGGCGAGGCTGTTCTCGAGGTCTGCAACGTCGCGCTTCACCCGCTCGTAGCGTTGGAGCTGCTTCTCGTTCGAATCGCCGAAGACGTTGAGCAGTTTGCCCAGCATGTTATGAACGGCCTCCCGTGTTCATTCTAACAGCATGCTGCATGACCCCAACCCTCACCAGTTCACCCTCACCCGACGCGCTTGCGCGGGAGAGATGTTTCGACTCCGTTGCGCTTCGCTCGAAATGACACCACCTAACCCACACACCTCCACCTCGTGAGCGGGCAGCGCATGTGTGGCCAACGGCCACCCAGGATTCCCGCGGGTGCGGGAATGACGGGGGCTGATCGAAGGGATTCGTCATCGTGCCGTCATAAAAATCGTGGTAAAAAGTCACCCTAAAGTCACTTTGACTGTGAGAAAGTCCTTCCCGCCTAGCCTTACCAATCGCAGGTGATGGTGCCGCATTGATCTACAACATCCGAATGTTTCGTGGGGACCTCTTCGGCGGCATCACGGCGGCGGTGGTGGTGCTGCCGGTGTCGCTGGCCTTCGGCGTGGCGTCGGGGCTCGGAGCGGTCGCGGGAATGTACGGCGCGGTGGCCGTGGGCTTCTTCGCGGCGGTGTTCGGCGGCACGAAGCCCCAGATATCCGGCCCCACCGGTCCGATGGCCGTCGCGATGGCGGTCATCGTAACGAGCCACGCGGACACCCTGGCCGAGGCGTTCACCATCGTCATCATGGCGGGGCTGCTGCAGGTGCTGCTCGGCGTGATGCGGGTCGGACGGTTCGTCGCGTATACGCCGTACTCGGTGATATCCGGGTTCATGTCCGGCATCGGCGTCATCATCATCCTCATCCAGACGTTGCCGTTCATCGGCGTCGAAACCGCGACGGGCGGGCCGGTGGGAGCGATCCGCGCGTGGCCGGATGCGGTAACCGACCTGAACCCGAGCGCGGTCGCCATCGCTGGGACGACACTGCTGGTGGGCGTGCTCTGGCCGTCGCGCTTGCGGAGGTACCTGCCGTCCACGCTGGCGGCGCTGATCGCGGGGTCGTTGCTGGGCATATTGTGGTTAACGAACACTCCTGTGATCGGAGAGGTGCCGAGCGGTCTGCCGGAGCTGCGGGTGCCGGATGTATCCCCCGGTTTCCTCGTGGGCGCGATACAGCCCGCGCTGATCCTCGCCCTCCTCGGCTCCATAGACAGCCTGCTGACTTCGCTGGTGGCCGATGCGATGACGCGCACGCGCCACAACCCCAACCGGGAGTTGCTGGGGCAGGGCATCGGCAACACCGTCACGGGGCTCATCGGCGGACTGCCGGGCGCCGGGACGACGATGGGCACGGTGGTGAACCTGCGGGCGGGCGGACGAACGCCGGTGTCCGGCGTGCTGTGCGCGGGGATCCTGCTGGCGATGGTGCTGGAGTTGGGCCAGTACGTGGAGGAGGTGCCGCACGCGGTGCTCGCAGGCATCCTGATGAAAGTGGGCTGGGACATCATCGACTGGCGGTTCATCACCCGCGTCCACCGCGTCCAGCGGGAGCACCTGCTGGTGATGGCGCTCACGCTGTTCCTCACGGTGTTCCTGGACCTGGTGACCGCCGTCGCCATAGGCCTGATCGTTGCGGGCATGGCGAGCGCTCGGCAGTGGGAGCGTCTGGAGCTGGACAGCGTGGTCTCCGTGCCGCTCCTGGACAGCACGTTCCTCACCCCGGACGACACGTCCGACGATGCCGACATCTTCTCCGCGCGGGCCGGCCTCGTGTCGATGCGCGGGAGCTTCTCGGTTGCATCGTCCGGTAAGATAACCACCGCCATAAGCGCGGACATCCGCGACCACGAGGTCGTGATCATGGACTTCTCGGACACGGTGCACATGGACGACAGCGCCGCGCTCGTGATCGAGCAGCTGATCGACGTGGCGTACGACCAGGACACGGCGTGCATCATCATGGGCCTGAAGGGCAGGCCCGCCGTGACGATGCTTGCGCTCAACGTGCTGCGGCGCGTTCCCCGGGACCACTTCGTCGCCGACATCGACGAGGCGCGCGAAGTCGCGAAGCGGGTTCTCGCATGAAGATAAGCTACAGCCTCACGACGTTCCGGGGCGACGTTCTCGGCGGCGTGACCGCGGGAGTCGTGGGGCTTCCGCTGGCGCTGGCGTTCGGCGTGGCCTCCGGCCTCGGGGCGACCGCGGGCATCTACGGGGCGGTCGCGGTCGGTTTCTTCGCGGCGGTGTTCGGAGGGACGAAGTCGCAGATATCGGGCCCGACGGGCTCGATGACCGTGGCGATGGCGGTCATCGTGACCGCCCACGCCGAGACCTTCGCCGAGGCGTTCACCATCGTCATCATGGCGGGCATGATACAGATCGCGCTCGGCCTCATGCGGGTGGGGCGGTACGTCTCCTATACCCCCTACTCCGTGGTGTCCGGGTTCATGTCCGGCATCGGCATCCTCATCATCCTCATCCAGACGTTGCCGTTCATGGGAGCGCCCGTCGTCACCGGCGGTCCCTCGGGCGCGGTGAATGCATGGCCGGACGCGCTGACCAACGTCAACTACGCGGCGCTGGCGGTCGGGGCGACCACGCTGGTGGTGATGGTGGGCTGGCCGGGCCGGTTCTCGAGGTTCTTCCCGGCGACCCTGGTGGCGCTGCTCGCGGGGACGCTGTTGAGCGTCCTGTGGTTGACCGACGTTCCCGTGATCGGGGACGTGTCGGCCAGCCTGCCGGGGCTGCAGCAGCTGGACCTCTCCCCGAGCGTGCTGGCCGGCGCGATACAGCCGGCGCTGATCCTTGCGCTGCTCGGCTCGATAGACAGCCTGCTGACCTCGCTGGTTGCCGATTCGCTGACCCGGACGCGCCACGACTCCGACAGGGAGCTGATAGGGCAGGGCATCGGCAACACGATAGCGGGCTTCATCGGCGCGCTGCCCGGCGCCGGTTCCACGCCGGGGTCCGTGGTCAACATCCGCTCCGGCGGGCGGACCCAGGTGTCGGGGGCCATACGCGCCGGAGTCGTGCTGCTGCTGGTGTTGGGCCTCTCCGAATACGTCAAGGTGATCCCCCACGCGGTGCTCGCGGGCATCCTGATAAAGGTGGGCTGGGACATCGTGGACTGGCGTTTCGTCACGCGCCTGCACCGCGTCCAGCGTGAGCACCTGCTGGTGATGGTGCTCACGATGGGGCTGACGGTGTTCCTGGACCTGGTGACCGCCGTCGCCATCGGCCTGATCGTGGCCGGGATGGCGAGCGCCCGGCACTGGGAGCGGCTGGAGCTGGACAGCGTGATGTCCATACCGCTCCTAGACAGTGTCTTCCTCACCCCGGAGGACGAGTCCGACGACGCGGACATCTTCTCCGCGCGGGTCGGCCTGGTGTCGATGCGCGGGAGCTTCTCGGTTGCGTCATCCGGCAAGCTGACGACCGTGATAACCGCGGACATCCGCGATCACGAGGTGGTGATCCTGAACTTCTCGGACACGGTGCACATGGACGACAGCGCGGCGCTGGTGATCGAGCAGCTGATCGACGTCGCGTACGACCAGGACACGGAGTGCATCATCATGGGCCTGAAGGGCCGGCCTGCCATCACCCTGCAGGCGCTCAACGTGCTGCGGCGCGTTCCCGAGCACCGTTTCGTCGACAACGTCGACGAGGCGCGCGAGGCTGCCAGGGAGATACTCGCGGGCACCCCGGAGTGATCTGAACAGGCCTGTCTCAAGAGGTTGGTATACTCCGCGCATCCCAAGATTGAGATGCGGAGGAGCGATGGCTGATCTCGAGAAGCGAACGCTGGGACGCACCGGCATGGACGTTACCGTGCTGGGTTACGGCGCGATGGAGTTGCGGGGCATCCCGCGCGGCAGGGAAGTGTCCGAGGAGGCCGCGGGCCGGATACTGAACACGGTGCTGGACCTGGGCATCAACTACATCGACACGTCGATCGACTACGGCGTGAGCGAAGAGCGCATCGGGCGGCACATCGCCCATCGTCGCGGCGAGTACTTCCTCGCGAGCAAGTGCGGCTGCCTGGTGGGCTGGGAGCCCGATCCCAGCCGGGACCGGGGCGGGCCGCACGTCTACACGAAGGACAACATCGTCGCGGGCGTCGAACAGAGCCTACGCCGGATGAACACGGACTATATGGACCTGCTGCAGGTGCACATGACCCCCTCCCGCCAGGTGCTGGAGGAGAGCGGCACCGTCGAAGCGATGCAGGAGCTGCAGGCGCAGGGGAAGGTGCGCTTCCTCGGCATGTCCGGCACGATCCCGAACCTCGCCGACCACATCGAGATGGGGGTCTTCGATGCGTTCCAGATCCCGTACTCGGCCTCGCAGCGCGAGCACGAGGACCTTGTCGGCGCGGCGGCAGCGGCGGGGTCGGGCACGATCATCCGGGGCGGCGCCGCGCGAGGAGCCCCGAGCGGCGAGGAGCGCACAGCAGGCCGCAACCCGGAGCTGCTGGACGTGTGGGAGCAGGCGAAGATGGACGAACTGCTGGAAGAGGGGCAGTCCCGCATGGAGTTCGTCATCCGCTTCACGCAGACGCACCCCGGTATGCACACCAACATCGTGGGCACCATCAATCCAGAGCACCTGCGGCAGAACCTGGAGGCGTCGCTGAAGGGCAACCTGCCGGGCGACGTGTACGAAGAGGCGAAGCGCCGCCTCGCGGAGGCGGGCACCGCCCCGGCGTAGCATGACCGGCCCCGTCGGCATCATCAGCGCGGGCGACATGGGCGCGGCCATCGGGGCGATGCTCACGTCGGGCGGCGTCGATGCGGTCACGGACCTCACCGGACGGAGCGAGTTGACGCGGCTCCGGGCCGCAGAGGCGGGCATACGCGACGCAGGCAGCACGGACGCGCTCGTCGAAGAGTGCAGCCTACTGCTCTCCGTGCTCCCTCCCGCGGAGGCGGTGCCCATCGCGGAGGAGGTCGCGGGCGCGATGGCGCGCACCGGCGCGCGGCCCGCGTTCGCGGAGTGCAACGCCATCGCGCCGCAGACGGTGGTGCGCATCGCCACGCTCATGCTGGACACGGGTGCGCCGTTCATCGACGCGGGCATCATCGGCGGGCCTCCGGGGCCGGGTTCCGACCCGCACATCTACTGCTCCGGGCCGGACACGTCGGCGCTGGAGTCGCTGCGGGAGTGCGGGCTGGACATCCGGCGCGTCGGCCCGCGCTTCGGGCAGGCGTCCGGCCTCAAGATGGTCTACGCCGCGTCCACCAAGGGCACGACGGCGGTGTGGACGGAGCTGCTGACGGCTGCGGAGGCGATGGGGCTGACCGACGCGCTGCTGGCCGAGTTCGGCGACGCGCCCGACCCGGCGCGGCACATGAAGGCGGCGACGCAGATGCCGCGCCGCGCCCGCCGGTGGATGGGGGAGATGGAGGAGATAGCGGCGACGTTCGAGCACCTCGGCCTGACGCCGCGCATCCTGCTCGGCGCCGCAGACATGTTCCGCCTCACGGGCGAGACACCGCTCGCGGACCAAACGTCGCGCGAGCCGGACCCGGAACTGGGGGTGATGCTGCGCGCGCTCGCGGAGCAGGCGCGGAGCAGGGACCAACAGGGCCAGACAGGACAGGCAGGATGAACGAACCGCAGGCAGGGAGCCCCGCCACCGAGGGCGCGCTGCTCTGGACGCCATCCGAGGAGCGGCGGACAGGGACGCGGCTCGCCGACTACGAGCGGTGGCTCGCGGAGACGCACGGCCTCCGCTTCGAGAACTACGAGGCGCTGTGGCGCTGGTCGGTGGAGGACGTCGGGCGCTTCTGGGCGTCGTGCTGGGACTACTTCGGGGTGAAGGCGCACACGCCATACACCGAGGTGCTCGCGCCCGGCCCCAACGGGACGCGCGTCGAGGGAGCGCGCTGGTTCACCGGAGCAACGCTCAACTACGCGGAGCACGTCCTCGCCCGCAGCGGCAGCGAGGTCGCCATCGTCGGCGTACACGAGTCCGGCGCGACGACGGAGTGGACGTGGGACGACCTCCGCGCGCGGACGGCTGAGGTGGCTGCGGGGCTGCGGGCGCTGGGCGTCGGGCGCGGCGATGGGGTGGTCGCGTACATGCCGAACGTGCCGGAGGCCATCGCGGCGGCGCTCGCGGCGGCATCGCTAGGGGCGTCGTGGTCGAGCTGCCCCCCGGAGTTCGGCACGCAGAGCGTCATCGAGCGGTTCCGGCAGATGGACCCCAAGGTGCTGTTCGCCGTCGACGGCTACACGTACAACGGCAGGCGGTTCGACTCGCGCGAAGCCGTGGCGGGCATCAAGGCCGCGCTGCCGACGCTCGAACGGACGGTCGTGCTGCCGTACCTGGAGCCGCAGCCCGACCTGGGCCCGCTGGGCGGAGCGGCGTCGTCCTGGGCGGACTTCGTCGTCCCCGGGGGCGAGCTGACGTTCGAGCCCGTGCCGTTCGACCATCCGCTCTGCGTGGCGTATTCGTCCGGCACCACGGGAGCGCCGAAAGCGATCGTGCACGGCCACGGCGGCGCGCTGCTGGAGCACGCGAAGTTCCTCTCGCTGCAGATGGACATCGGCGAAGGGGACCGCTTCTTCTGGTTCAGCACGACGGGCTGGATCATGTGGAACATCCTGATGAGCGGGCTGCTGCTGGGCTCGTCGATCGTCGTGTACGACGGCAGCCCCGGCCACCCGGACATGTACGCGCTGTGGCGGGTGGCGGAGCGGACGCGCATCACCTGCTTCGGCGTGAGCGCGCCGTACATCCTCGGCTGCATGAAGGCGGAGATCGAGCCGGGCGCGTCGCTCGACCTGAGCGCGCTGCGCTCCATCGGCTCGACGGGCGCCCCGCTGCCGCCGGAGGGATTCGCGTGGGTGTACGAGCACGTCAAGAGCGACCTGCTGCTCGCGTCGATCAGCGGCGGCACGGACATCTTCACCGCGTTCGTCGGGGGCGGGCCGACGCTGCCAGTGCGCTCAGGGGAGATCCAGTGCCGGTGCCTCGGCTGCAAGGTGGAGAGTTTCGACGAGAACGGCGAGCCGGTCGTGGGCGAGGTCGGCGAACTGGTCGTCACCGAGCCGATGCCGTCGATGCCGGTGCGCTTCCTGAACGACCCGGACGGTTCGCGGCTGCACGAGAGCTACTTCGACGTCTACCCGGACGTGTGGCGTCACGGCGACTGGCTGAAGGTGACCGAGGAGGGCGCGTGCGTTATCTATGGCCGCTCCGACTCGACGCTCAACCGGAGCGGCGTTCGCATGGGGACCAGTGAGTTCTACCGCGTCGTGGAGGACATCCCGGAGGTGCTGGATAGTCTCGTCATCGACACGACGCAACTCGGGGTTGAGGGGAAGCTGTACCTCTTCCTCGTGATGCGCGAGGGCCATGAACTGGACGACGCCATGCGGCAGCGCATCGCCGGGGCCATACGCACCACTCTCTCGCCACGCCACGTGCCGGACGAGGTGCGGCAGATCGCGGAGGTGCCGCGCACGCTCAACGGCAAGAAGCTGGAAGTGCCGGTGAAGAAGATGCTGAACGGCGTTCCGCTGGAGCAGGCCGTCAGCAGGGACGCGTTGGCGAACCCGGACTCGCTCGGTTACTTCGCGGAGATGGCGGGGGCGAAGCCCTAGGCGCTGGCTCGGACCGCTTCTTCTTCCTCGCCCTCGGGCGGCAGTCCGCGCCGTCCGAAGTCGTAGAGCAGCGGCGAGAGCAGCCCCGCGGCGACGGCGAAGCCGCTGAAGATGTAGATGGACGTCGCGATGCTCGTCTCTTCCGCGAGGAACCCGAACAACAGCGGCGAGAGGAAGATGCCGATAGCCCAGTAGAGGCCCACGACGGAGAGGGCCATCGCGCGCTGGTTCGGTTCGCTGTTCTCCGCCGCAAGCGTCGGGTAGAGCGAGCGCAGGCTGCCGAACGTCATGCCCGTGATGGCCATGAAGACCACCGGAACGATCGGCACGTGGCCGGTCAGGCCGACGCCCGCAGCAAGGACGCCGGTGATGGTGATGCCGAGCGCGGCGGTACGACGGCTGCCGAGCCGTCCGAGAATCATGCCGAAGAAGTAGGCGAGCACGCTGACGCCGATGCTGTTGAGGCGGATGACCAGCGCGGTCTCGCTCTCGCTGTAGTCGACCTCGCGGAAGAATGCGACGAACAGTCCCATGACGAGGCCGATGTACGCCGCGCTCGTGAACGCCACCATGTGGGCGTGCAGCAGCGTGCGCTTCACGAGCATCGTCTTCGCCGGAGCGAGGCTGGCGGCGAAGCTGCGCACCTGGTCCTTGCGGGGCAGTCTCGGCAGCGACGAGGTGACGATGAAGCCGATGAACGTCGCTATCGCGGTCATCAGGAAGGCCTGCGGGTAGCCGACGCCCTCGGCGATGAACCCGGCGACGACACCGCCGATGATGCCGCCGCTCGACTCGAAAGCCAGCTGCCGCCCCATCACCTTCCCGGCCTCGCCTTCGGCGCTGCGGCTGATGTACGACTGCGCCGCCGACCAGTAGACCGAGCGGGACGCGCCATTGAAGAGCTGGGCGACGGTGAGCGAGATGAAGGAGGCCGCGAACACGGGGACCATCGAGGCGATGGTGACGGTGCTGAAGCTGAACCAGAGGATGAACTTCTCGCCGAACCGGTCCGAGAGCGCGCCACCCACGAGTCGCAGCATGATCATGACGATGCCGGGCGCGGCGACGATGAAGCCCTGGCTGGAGAGGGAGAAACCCTGGTCGATGGCGTAGAGGGGGAAGAGGATAGTCGACGCGCCCATCCCGAACCCGTAGATGAGGCCGTTCACGTACCCGAGGTAGGTGGGGTGGCGGCGCGGATGACGGGCGAAAGCCCCGAGGAGAGCGAGGTTGGGGAGCGCGTTCACGCGCGCAACCTACGCCCGCATGCGCGTGTCGTCAATCGGAGGGCGGACATACGGCATAGGCTCGTTTGACACGCTCGCTGAGCCGTTCGTAGACTCTTTCCAGTCCGTGTGCTCTCCGAACGGAGCGCGTCCCCCGTAGAGGTCCGTACACCCTTGGCCGACATGCCCCCCACGACCAGCGACGATATCCGCGCCGCATATCTGCGATTCTTCGAGGAGCGCGGCCATCTGGTGATGCCGAGCGCGTCGCTGATCCCGGCAGGCGACCCCACACTGCTTCTTACGTCGGCGGGCATGGCGCCTTTCAAACCCTACTACGCCGGGGACGAGACGCCGCCGAACCCTCGCCTCGCGTCCGTGCAGAAGTGCTTCCGCACCACCGATATAGACGAGGTGGGCGACTTTACCCACCACACGATGTTCGAGATGCTGGGCAACTTCAGTATCGGCGACTACTTCAAGCGCGAGGCGATCTCCTGGGCGTGGGAGTTCACCACCGGCGTGCTGCTGCTGCCCCCGGAACGCATCTGGGTCACGGTGCACTACACCGACGACGAGGCCAGGGCGATATGGCGCGACGAGGTCGGTGTGCCTGACGAGCGCATCGTCACGCTGGGCGACAAGGACAACTTCTGGGGTCCGGCGGGCGACGAGGGCGCGTGCGGCCCGTCCAGCGAGCTCTACTACGACTTCGGCGAGGAGCACGGGCCCGGCACGAAGCCGGGCGACGACACGAGCCGGTTCCTCGAGTACTGGAACCTCGTCTTCCCGCAGTTCTACCAGGCGGCGGACGGCACGCGGACGGACCTGCCAGCGCCGGGCATAGACACCGGCATGGGGCTGGAGCGTATGACCGCCATCATGCAGGGCGTGTCCTCCGCCTACGAGACCGACCTGCTCGCGCCGGTACGCCGGCGCGTGGAGCAGCTGGCGGACAAGACGTATCGACAGGACCCCAACGACGACTTCGCCATCCACGTCGTGACGGAGCATGCCCGGAGCGCGGCGTTCCTCATCGCTGACGGCGTCGTGCCCGCGAACGAAGGGCGCGGCTACGTGCTGCGCCGCGTGATACGGCGCGGCATCCGCTTCGCGCGAAAGCTCGGCATCGAGGCCGGGTTCCTGCCGGACGTGGCCGCGACCGTGATCGAGCGGTTCGGCGCGCTCTATCCCGAACTGCGCGAGCACGAGCGGTTCGTCCTCAAGACGCTGGAGTCGGAGGAGGAGCGTTTCTACGAGGCCATCGCGCTGGGGATGCCCGTGCTGGAGGAGTGCATCGCGCGAGGAGGGACGATAGACGGCGCCGATGCGTTCCGTCTGTACGACACCTATGGCTTCCCGCTGGAGCTCACACAGGAGATAGCGCGCGAGCAGGGGCTGGAAGTGGACGTCGAAGGGTTCGAGCGTGCGATGGAGGAGCAGCGCGAGCGCGGGCGGGCCGCGGCCCGCTTCGGCGGCGGGCGCGAGGAGGTACGCGCGTACGAGGCGCTGGACGTCCGGGAGACAGCGTTCCTCGGCTACGACCGCGTCGAGACAGACACCGTGGTTGCGGCCATCCTCAAGGACGGCGAGCCGGTGCAGCGCGCCGATGCCGGAGAGCGCGTCGAGATCGTGTTGCGCGAGACGCCGTTCTACGCGGAGGGCGGCGGCCAGGTCGGCGATACGGGCCTCATCGCGGCGTCCGGCGGCTCGGCCCGCGTGAGCGACACGCAGAAACCGATCGGCGAACTCATCGTCCACGCGGCGGAAGTCGTCGAGGGCTCAATCGCCGTTGGCGAAGCAGTGCATGCGTCGGTCGACGGGGAGCGCAGGCTGGACGTGGCGCGGAACCACACCGCGACGCACCTGCTGCACGCAGCGCTGCGGGACGTGCTCGGCTCCCACGTGCGGCAGGCGGGCTCGCTGGTCGCACCTGACCGGCTGCGGTTCGACTTCACGCACGTCTCGGCGGTGAGCCGCGACGAGCTGGGGGAGATCGAGCACCGCATCAACGAGTCGGTGCGCGGCGACCTGCCGCTGGTGAAGGACGAGCGGACCTACCGTGAGGCGACGGCCAACGGCGCGCTCGCGTTCTTCGGCGAGCGTTACGGCGACCGCGTGCGGACGGTGCAGATCGGCGAGACGCAGCCGGTCAGTTTCGAGGTATGCGGCGGCACGCACCTGGAGCGCACGGGCCAGATAGGCACGTTCCGCGTCGTGGGTGAGAGCAGCGTGGGAACGGGCGTGCGCCGCATCGAGGCCGTGACCGGTCGCGGCGGCGAGGAGTGGGTCAGCCAGCGGCTGCGGCAGTTGGACGAGGCGGCAGCGCTGCTGCGCTCGGCGCCCGCCGAACTGCCGCAACGGATCGAGGGGCTGCTAGCGCAGGCGGAGGAGGCGCGGCGCTCGCTGCGCGCAGGCCAGCGGGAGGCGTCGCGGCAGGAAGCGGAGACGCTCCTCGACGAGGCGCGCGACGTGGGCGGCGTGCAGGTGCTGGCGGTGCGGAGCGACGCGCCGGATGCGCAGTCGCTCCGCGAGATGGGAGACCGCCTCCGGGATAAGCTCGGCTCCGGCGTGGTGGTGCTCGGCAGCGTGTTCAACGGGCGCCCCGGTCTGCTGGCGATGGTGACGCCCGACCTGGTGGAGCGTGGCTTGGACGCGGGAGCGATCGTCAACGAGGCGGCGCGGGTGATGGGCGGCGGCGGCGGCGGCCAGCCGCGGCTGGCGCAGGCGGGCGGCAAGGACGCTTCGAAGCTGGACGACGCACTTGCGGCGGTAACGGACATCATCACGCGGCAGACGGGCTGATGCGCGCGCTGGGGCTCGACGTTGGCGAACGCCGCATCGGCGTTGCGTCGGGTGACACGGATACCGGTATCGCTGTCCCCGCAGGAGTGATCGAGAACACTCCGGAAGCAACTCAAGACGTGGTACGGGAGGCACACGCGCGGGATGCGGAGGTAGTTGTCGTGGGGATGCCGTACTCGATGTCCGGACGCGTGGGGCCGCAGGCACTGGCCGTACAGGAGTTCGTGCGCGGACTGCAGGAAGCAGGGCTCGCGGTCGAGACGGTGGACGAGCGGCTCTCTTCGGCGGAAGCAGAGCGCGCTCTGGCGGCGGGCCGTACGCAGGGCCGGGGCCGACGCAGATCGGAGAAGGGCGCGGTGGACGCGGCGGCGGCGGTCGTAATCCTGCAGGCGTGGTTGGACGCCAATCGAGGTTCCGGGACGGCCTGCTAAAATGCCCGGCATGCGGATGCGAGGGAACCCCCGTGTGTATGGAGCAGCAGGCGCTTCGGTGCTGGCGGCTGCCGTTACGGCGCGCTACATCGCCAAGTGGCGGCAGCGCCGCACGACGGGGCGCGGCGGCGGCGGGCGCGAACTCGGCGGCGGACGCTGCTTCATCGGACTCGACCTCTCGGACCCGACGGCGGCGCAGAAGCGTCCCTGCGACTACGCGGTGCTCGATACCGATCTGACGTGCTCATTCGGGCAGTGGGACTATCGCGAGGACGCTTCGTACATCATCCCGGACCGTGCTATCGGGCGCTCCTTCATCCTTGCCATAGACGGCCCGCAGGGGCTGGCCGGTTCGCCGGAAGCGACGATGCGGGCGTCGGAGCGGCGCGTGAACGCGCCGGGGCGCACGCCCTACACGCTGCCCGCAGACGGCAAGCCATACTCGGGCCTGATCGTGGGGTCGGTGCGGCTCTTCCACCGGCTGGTCGAGAGCGGGAGCCGGTTCCGGCTACTGGGGCTGGACGGCACACCCGCCTCCAACGCAACACTGATCGAGGTGTTTCCGGGCGGGGCATGGAAGGTAGCATCGAACGGGACGAAGCTTCCTACGAAACGCACGTTGGAGGGGCGCCAGGCCCGCACCGATCTGCTGACCGGGCTGGGCGTGCAATTGCCATCCGACAACACGCCCACGGACGACCAGTTGGACGCAGCCATGGCCGCATGGACGGCGTACAAGTTGTGGGTGGGCGAGGCGGTCATCGAAGGCGAGGGACCGCGCTGGGACCTCGAAGCGGGAGTCATCCGCGAGGGGTACGTCGTCCAGCCCGCGCCTGCGCCGGAGACCGAGGAGATGGCTGCGTAAGGGCCCCCACCCCAGCCCTCTACCCCAAGAGAGGGAGCCAAGCACCCGAGAGATGTTTCGACTCCGCCTCCGGCTGCGCTCAACATGACAAGGCGGTGGCGCGTGCTCAGACGGCGGCGAAGTTCACGTTCTCCTTGGCGGTGCGGTACTCGGCGGAAGCCTCGACCCACTCGGCCTCGCGCGGCAGGACGACGGCGGCTGACCTGAGGTGGTAGACATCCGGGTCCCACACGGACTCGGGCTCGATGCCGTAGTCGCGCAGGAGCTTGGCAGCCCTGAGCAGCGCTCTGCGCGTGCGGATGATGCCGGTGTCGCTGATGCCGAGGTGCTCGATCGTCCGGTTGACGACCCGGCCCATCGTCTCCTGCATGCCGGAGTCCTGCGGCCAGGTGCCGGGGAGACCGGAGAACTGGACGGTCTTCTGGCGCTCCCAGTCCACGTTGAAGTCGTTGTCTATGTGGTGCTTCGGCCACCACGCATTCTCGGGACGGTTGGGGATGGGCGGCAGGAAGCCGTCCACGGTGGGGTGGAGCCCCTGCTGCCCGTTGCCGGGGCCGAACTTGAGGAAGTCCAGCTCCTTCTCGGTGAGGGGGCGGACGGGGTTGTAGGTGAAGCAGAGGGCAAGGACGTGGTGGTCGTCCATGGGGATGTAGGCGTGGCCGCTGAAGAGCGGATCGGCGCCGTAGGGAGGGATCATGGTGTGGAAGGGGAACATGAACTGGGTGATGCGCCAGTAGTACGAGTCTTCCTCCGCGTTGCGGCGCGCGCCGATGAGCACCCCGTAGTCCGTGTCCTTGACCTGGAAACGGGGGTGGCGGTCGCGCATCTTGTAGATCATCCCCTGCTCCTGCTTCGAAGTGAGCCGGAAGGGGTCGACGAAGTTGGAGTGGAGGAAGCCGCTGTGACTGGAGTCGATCTCGCCCTCGATGGTCTGGAAGAAGTTGTTCTGGGCGATGCGCTTGGTGAGGTAGCAGTGGGACTCGGGCACGAGGTTCCACTCGATGTTCGGGAGCGGCGGCGGGGAGTCCTGCTCCGGGCCCATGTAGGTCCAGATGACGCCGTTGCGCTCGAGCGTGCGGTAGGTCTTCAGGAGCACCTTGTCCTTGAAGTTGCTCTCCGGGGGCTCGCTCGGCATGTCCATGCAGGTGCCGTCCGCGGCGAACTTCCAGCCGTGGTAGCCGCAGCGCAGGCCCTCTTCCTCGTTACGCCCGAAGTAGAGCGACGCGGTGCGATGCGGGCAACGGGGCGTCATCGTAGCGACCGCGCCGCTGGTGAGGCGCAGGACGAGGAGGTCTTCGCCGAGGAGCCGCGTGCGGTGGGGTACGCCGTCGGCCTCAACCTCGTATGAGAAGACGGCGGGGATCCAGTAACGGCGCATAAGGTCGCCCATCGGGGTCCCCGCGCTCACCTGCGTCAGCAGTTCGTTGTCGGTCGCTGAAAGCATGGTTCCCTCCTACGCTCGGCATCCTCGTGCGCGAGTGTACATGTGCGCGCCTGCGCGGGTCTACGTCGATGAGAATGAGCGTGGGGTAGAATGAAGGCACGCTGCACGGGAGGTTGTCATCTTGGTTCGATTCCTGACTGCCGGCGAGTCCCACGGCCCCGGACTTGTTGCGTTGCTCGAAGGGCTGCCCGCGGGTATCGCCATATCCGAGGCCGCCATACGCGCCGACCTGGCGCGCCGCCAGATGGGTTACGGCCGGGGCGGACGGATGCAGATAGAGACGGACTACGCGGTGCTGCAGTCCGGCGTGCGCCACGGCTACACGACCGGCGCACCCATCGCGATGCTCATCGAGAACCGCGACCACTCGACCGGCAACGGGCCGGACGGCAAGCCGTGGACGCACACGATGGCGAAGGAGCCCGTGGAGGGCGAGGTGACGCCGATCCACCGGCTGCGCCCCGGCCACGCGGACACGCCCGGCATCAGCAAGTACCTGCAGGACGACGCCAGGAACATCCTCGAGCGCTCGTCCGCAAGGGAGTCCACGTCGCGGGTCGCCGTGGGGGCGATCTGCCGCGCCTTCCTCGCGGAGTTCGGGGTCGAGGTGCACAGCCACGTCACGAATATCGGCGGGGTGCAGGCGCATCCTCCCGAACCGGTCGACTGGGACGCGGCGGAGGACTCGCCGGTGCGCTGCGCCGACCCGGACGCAAGCGCGCTGATGGTGCGCGAGATAGACGCGGCGAAGGAAGCGGGCGACAGCCTCGGCGGCGTCGTGGAGGTCGTCGCGACAGGGCTGCCCATCGGGCTGGGTTCGCACATACAGTGGGACACGAAGCTGAGCACGCGGCTGATGGCGTCGGTAGGGAGCGTGAACGCCGTGAAGGGTGTCGAGGTTGGCAAGGGGTTCGAACTGGCCGACCTTCGCGGCTCCAGGGTGCACGACGTTATCAAGCCCGTCGAGGAGTGGGAGCGGAACGGGAACGGCGGATGGGCGAAACCGTGGCCCCGCCGCACGAACAACGCGGGCGGACTGGAAGGCGGGATGACGACCGGCGAACCGCTCATCATCCGCGCAGTCGTCAAGCCCATCGCCACGATGATGACCCCGCTGCCGTCCGTCGACCTGACGACCGGCGAGCTGGACCAGGCGCACTACGAGCGGAGCGACATCACGTTCGTCCCTACGTGCGGCGTGATCGCGGAGGCGATGGTGCTTGTAACGCTCGCCGACGCGTTCATGGAGAAGTTCGGCGGCGACCACGTCTCCGAGACGCACCGCAACTACGACAGCTACCTTGCGACGGTCGGGCCGCGAGACGGATCGTAGGCGCATGATCGGAATGGGGGCATGAGAGTCCTGGGGCTGCTGCTCGGCGCCGGCGTGTTGCTGCTCGCTGCGGGTTGGATGTTCAGGCACAGCAGGAACATCTCCGGCGCGACGAAGATCATCCTGGTAGGAGGCGGCACCGTTCTTGCAGGCGTTGCGCTGGCGTTCCTGATCAGCGCGGTCATCGAATCCGTGCAGTCGTTGTAGGGCATGTGGGAGCAATGACCATCCGCAACCGCATCTATCTCATCGGTTTCTCCGGCGCAGGGAAGAGCGCCGTCGGTCGCAGTACCGCACGCCTGCTGGGCTGGCGGTTCGAAGACGCGGACGAGCGCATCGTCGAGCGAGCGGGCAAGCCGGTCGAGCGCGTCTTCGCGGAGGACGGCGAGCCCGCGTTCCGCGAACTGGAGCGCGCCATCATCGCGGAGTTCGCGCGCGAGGAGCACGTCGTCGTTTCGACGGGAGCGGGGTCGGTCATGCACGACCAGTCGCTCGGCGGGATGCTGAGTTCCGGGCTTGTCGTGGCGCTGGAGGCGCGCCCGGAGACGGTCTACCGGAGGCTCTCGCACATCGCGGAGCTGGACGGCGCCGAGGCGATGACGCGCCCGATGCTGCAGTCCGACGACCCGCTGGGACGCATCGAGTCGCTGAAGCGCGAGCGCCAGTGGGCCTACGCGCATGCGCACTGGACGGTGCACACGGACGACCTGACGATCGAGCAGGCTGCGCTCGAGGTCGTACGGGCGTGGCGTCGGCTCGGCGCGCCGTCGGCGTGGGAGGACGATCCGGAACTCGCGGCGACCGTGCGCCTGGAGCAGGGCGCGTACCCCGTGTTCGTGGGGTGGGACACGCTGGAGGACCAGCTGGGACGCCGCCTCGCGCAGATGGGGTTGTCCGGCCGGGCGTTCATCGTGTGCGACAGCAACGTCGTCCACCCGTACGGACGTGCGGCGCAGCGGTCGCTGCATGCAGCAGGCATCGAGATGGG
Organism: Dehalococcoidia bacterium; assembly: GCA_965220655.1. Lineage (GTDB taxonomy): Bacteria > Chloroflexota > Dehalococcoidia > Lucifugimonadales > Australimonadaceae > Bin16. The sequence continues at coordinate 634,983 of CBDCQO010000012.1, forward strand.
GATGTTCACCTTCCCGGCAGGCGAAGCGAGCAAGAACCTGGCGACGGCCACCGTCCTCTACGAGTGGCTCGCCGAGCGGCGAGTGGAGCGCCGCGACGCCATCGTTGCGGTCGGCGGGGGCGTCGTCGGCGACCTCGCGGGCTACGTCGCGGCGACGTTCCTGCGCGGGATACGGGTCGTGCAGGCGCCGACGTCGCTGACGGCGATGGTCGATTCGAGCATCGGTGGCAAGACGGGCGTCGACCTGCCGGTCGCGAAGAACATGGTTGGCGCGTTCCACCATCCGGCGATGGTGCTGACCGACGTGTCGGCGCTGCGAACGCTGCCGGAGCGGGCGCTGCGCGAGGGGTGGGCCGAAGCCGTGAAGCACGGCCTCGCGCTCGAAGCAGGGCTGGTGGACCTGTACGAGGAGCACGCCGACGCGCTGCAATCGCTGGACCCGGAGCTGACGACGCGCGCGGTCGCGTGGAACGCGGCGGTGAAGGCGCGCATGGTCAGCGCGGACGAGCGCGAGATGAGCGGGCTCCGTCAACTGCTGAACTACGGCCACACTATCGGCCACGGCCTGGAAGCGGCCGCGGGGTACGACGCCTACCTGCACGGTGAGGCGGTCGCCATCGGCATGACGGGCGCGGCCCGCCTCGGGATGCTGGAGGGCGTGACGCCGCCGGAGCTGGTGGAGCGGCAGGCGTCGCTCATCGCCCGGTTCGGGCTGCCGTCCGCGTACATGGGGGTCGATCCGGAAGCGATCCTCGAAGCGATGAGCCGCGACAAGAAGACGATGGCGGGTCAGATCTCGTGGGTGCTGCTGGACGGCGTTGGCTCGTCGCGCACGCACCGCGGCATCTCGCCGGAGCGCGTCGCCAGCGTCGTGCGGGAGTTGGGGGCGTAGGGCGCTAGCTTGCTGCGGCGGGTTCCAGTTCCCCGGCCTTGAGCTGGCGGAGGGTGTGGAGGATGGAGGCGGTGGAGGGACGGTCGCCGATGGCCTGGCCCACCTGCATGGCGACGATGCGCTCCGAGGTCAGGATGATGGTCGTGGGCGCTGCCACGCCGTCGCCCAGGAGGTCGAACACGCCGTACGCCCTGGCGACCGCCTCGTCCGGGTCAGCGAGGACGGGGTACCTGGCGCCGGTGCGCTGCTGCATGTTCTGGGCGCGGGGCACGTCGTCCGTGCTCAGGGCGATGAGTTCAGCATCCAGGGCGCGTATCTCGTCGTAGGCCTGCTCCAGCTCGCCGAGCTGGTTGATGCAGGTCCCTCAGAAGTTGCCCCGATAGAAGACCACCACAACGGCCTCGTTGGCCTCGAGCGTATCGGAGAGGCTAACGAGGCCGCCCTGCGCGGCGGCGAGCTCGAAGTCCGGCACGGGGAGGCCGTTCGTGGGCTCCGGGCCGGGTTCGGACTCGCCGTTACACGAGAGAGCGACGACCGGGAAGAGCAGCGAGAGGACGATGAGCGCCGAGAATCCGATGGCGATGCGTTGCCACCACGGATTCTGGAAGAGCGAGCGGTGGTCCTCCGGCAGGCGGTTCAGTTCCTCGATCTCCTCGAGTTCCCTGTCGGTGTATCCGTCGTTGTCCCTGGGGCCAAGCATGGGAACGGCTCAGGCCTATCCCCCCGCTACGGCGGGGACGATGCTGACCTCGTCTCCGGCCTTGACGGGCGTGCTCAGCCCTTCCAGGAAGCGCACGTCCTCGTTGTTCAGGTAGAGGTTGACGAAGTAGCGCAGCGCGCCGTTCTCGTCCAGGATGCGCTCCTGGATGCCGGGGAACTGCGCCTCGAGTTCCGCGATGACGCCGCCGAGCGTCTCGGCGGTCACTGCTGCCTTGTCGGTCCCATTGGTGATCCGCCGCAGCGGACCGGGTATGCGTACGGTTACGCTCATCCTGCCTGGTTCCTCCGGGTTACGGTTCTATCAGGTCGCCCAGCGCGTGGTCGACCCTGACGCCAAGCGAGCGGACCCAGTCCAGGCCGCGCTCGATCTCTTCCAACTCACCTTCGACCTCAAGTATCACCCACCCCACGCCTTCCTGCACGTCTGCGCGGCGGATGTTCGTGACCACGTCGAAGTCGTGCCCCATCCGGTAGATGACGGGTTGCTTGATCATATGGTCAAGGAAGGTGAAGCGCACCCGCTGCATCGTTGTGGCCATGGCGTTCAGGCCTTCACTCCTACGCTCTGCTCGAAAGCGGAAACGGTGCCCTCGATGAGGATGGGGTTCACGACGTCGCTTACGATCTCCGTCGTCTTGAGTCCGTTGCCGGTGATATAAACAACGGTCGGCTCGTCCGGCTGGATCTCGCCGTGCTCGACGAGACGCTTCAGCCCGGCTATCGCGACGCCGCCCGCGCCCTCCGTGAAGATGCCCTCGGTCTGCGCGAGGAGCTTGATGCCCTCAGCGACCTCGTGTTCCTCAGCGATGACGGCGGAGCCTCCGGACGCCTCGATGGTCTTCAGCGCGTAGTAGCCGTCGGCGGGGTTGCCGATGCCGAGCGACTTGGCGATGGTGGCCGGCTTCACGGGACGTATCACGAAGCGTCCCTCTTCGTAGGCGGTCGCGATGGGCGAGCAGCCGCGCGCCTGCGCGCAGTGCATCCGCGTTTCCACCTTGTCGATGATGCCGGTGTACTCGAACTCCTTGAGCCCCTGGTAGATCTTCGTGAACATCGCGCCCGATGCCGACGGCGCAACCGCGTGCGCGGGAGCGCGCCACCCCAACTGCTCCGCGACCTCGTAGCCGAGCGTCTTGCTGCCGTCGGCGTAGAAGGGGCGGACGTTGATGTTCACGAACGCCCACTGGTACTGGTCGGCCAGTTCGCTGCAGAGGCGGTTCACGTCGTCGTAGCTGCCGTTCACGGCGATCATGGTCGGGTCGTAGATGGCCGCGCCCAGCACCTTGCCGGCCTCCAGGTCCGACGGGATGAAGACGTATGCCTTCATGCCGGCCCGGGCCGCGTGGGCGGCGACGGCGCAGGCGAGGTTGCCGGTCGAGGCGCAGGCGAGCGTCTCGAAACCGAGCTCCAGAGCCTTGGCCGTAGCGACAGCTACGACGCGGTCCTTGAATGAGTACGAGGGGTTGACGCTGTCGTTCTTGATCCAGAGTTCCTCGAGCCCGAGGTGCTCCGCGAGCCCGCGCGAGCGGATGAGTGGAGTGAACCCGGCGTTGATGTCCACGAGCGGGTTGTACTCGGCCGGGAGGAAGTCGGCGTAGCGCCAGAGGCTGTTGGGGCCGGACATGATGCGCTCTCTGCTGGCGATGTCCGCGATGGCGTCCATGTCGTAGACGACTTCCAGCGGTCCGAAGCAGAAATCACAGACGTTGAAAGCGCCGATGGGGTATTCGCGGGAACATTCCTTACAGCGCAGAGCGGCGACGTTCACCATGTGGCAACCTCCTGCGTGCGATGCATCACGCGCGCGGCGGTTCGCCTACTCCGCGCGGGCTGTCCCCGTTTGGTTTGCCGTTCAAGGCGTGGGAGCGCATCTTGCACACTCGTAACAGCGTAGCACTCGCAGGAGCCGAGCGTCAAAGGCGTAACGGTGCGGCGGAGCGGGTGTCAGGCGTTCGTTTGCCAGAGCCTGCGGCCCGTGGCGGCAAGGACGATCGGAATCATGACGGCGACGAAATCCCAGATAACGTCGACGGGTACGCTGGCAGATTCGCCCGCGTCCAATGCCAGCAGGTATATCCAGTTGCGGAGGAACCAGATGGCAAGCGCCGCGTTGGCGTAGAACAGCACGTGTGCGCCCAGCCGTGAGAGGGTGGGCTCGTCGCTGCCGGACTGCGAGCGCACGTGCCCGAAGTTGACGATGAGCGCTACGAGGATGCCCAGCCCGGAGACGTAGTTCATCACGTCCCAGACCGGCTGCGGGTTGTCGTAGAGGGTGCTGAAGAGGAACTGCGCCAGGTAGAGCGCCGCGTACACCATCATCAGCCCGCCGACCAATCGCAAAGCCATCGCCATGACAACCGCTCCTTCGTTCGAGTGATGCGCGCCGGACGGGCCTCAGTATAGGCTGGGCGCAGGAGGGCTGGCGATGGCAGACGGGCGTGGTGTTGTACTGATAACCGGAGCGTCGAGCGGCATCGGCATGGCCACGGCGCTCTACATGGCGGAGCGTGGGTACCGTGTGGTCGGGACGAGCCGGGCGAAGGGGCGGCTCGCGGCATTGGAGTCGGAGGCCGCCGGTCGCAGCCTGCCCATCGCGGGGGTCGAGCTCGACATCAACAGCGAGGCAGGTCTCACGGAGACGCTCGCGGCTATCGCCGAGGAACACGGTCCTATCAGCGCGCTCGTCAACAACGCCGGGTACGGCCTGTTCGGGCCCGTGCAGACGCTCACCACGGACGAGCTGCGCTCGCTGTTCGAGACCAACGTCTTCGCCGTCGCGCGCCTCATCCGAGCGGTGCTGCCGGGCATGATCGAGCAGGGCGGCGGGACGATCGTGAACGTGAGTTCGATCCTGGGACGGGTCGGCGCGCCCTTTCACGGGGCCTATGCATCCTCCAAGTTTGCGCTCGAGGGGCTGACCGAGTCGCTCAGGACGGAGGTGTGGCCGCTCGGTGTGCGCGTCGTACTGGTAGAGCCGGGACTGTTCCGCACCGCATTCCCGGAGAACCAGCTTATGGCAGCGGACATCGAATCGGATGACGGCGCCCCCTACGACCGGTATGTCCGCGCCTACCGGAGCAGGGTCCGCGGAGCGTTCAACCGGGGCGGCGACCCTGTTCTCGTCGCGAAGGCCATCCACGGCATAGTCCGCTCCCGGCGTCCACGTCTGCGCTACCCAGTGGGTATGGACTCGCGCTTCGGCTCCCTGGCCGCTCGTGTGCTGCCGGAAGGCGTCTTCCTGTCGCTCCTGGGCCGGGCAACCCGCCGGTGACCCCCGCGTCCTCCTCGCGAGGCGTCGATACCCCAAGGTTGATAACACTGCACTCAAGTTTGCTATACTATGAGTAGGGCAGACTACTCGTATCGAGCGGTGTCATGGCAAAGAACTACTACGAGACGCTGGGGGTGGCGAAGAACGCCACCGAGAAGGAGATACGCTCCGCGTACCGCCGTCTCGCACGCAAGCACCACCCGGACGTGAACCCCGGCGACAGCAGCGCCGAGGCGAAGTTCAAGGAGATCAACGAGGCGTACCAGGTGCTCTCGGACGCCGACTCCCGGAAGAAGTACGACCGGTTCGGTGAGAACTGGCGGCACGCCGATCAGATGCACGCCGGCAGGCAGGGGTCGGGAGCGTCGCCGTTCACGTTCTTCACGAATGCGCGCACGCGTCGGGGCGGTTCTCCCGGGTTCAGCGCATTCACGGACGTGGACGGCCTCGGCGACTTCAGCAATCTCTTCGACGGTTTCGCGGACGCGCGCTGGGGCGGCGGTCCGCGCCGGCAGACCGCACCCCGCCGCCTGGACGTGCCGGTGACCGTCATGCTGGAAGAGGCGTACGCGGGATCGACCCGCACGGTGCAGCACCCCGGCGGCAAGCGGCTGGAGGTGCGCATACCAGCGGGCGTGGAGAGCGGCGCACGCATACACGTGGACCCGAAGCGCGACGGCGTCGACGAGTTCTACCTCGTCGTGACCGTTGCGCCGCACGCCGTGTTCGAGCGTACAGGCAACGACGTCCGCTTCACCGCGCGCGTACCGCTGCTGGACGCAGTGCTCGGCGGCGAGACGCAGGTCCCCACGCTTGGCGGAAAGAGCGTCGCGGTGCGGATCCCGCCGGGAACGCAGAACGGGCGTGTGATACGCCTGCGCGGGAAGGGGATGCCGAAGCGTGACGGCGGCCACGGCGACATGCTCGTGACGGTGATGGCCGTGCTGCCGGTGGAGTTGACCGAAGAGCAGCGTGAGCTGTTCGAGCGGCTGCGCGATGCCGAACGCGCCGCGGAGCAGGCCGGGGTGTAGGAGAGACAGGGCATGATGCAGCGGACGATCATTACGGAGGCATGGAGCAGGCCTTCCTATGCGGATGGCGTGAACGACGACGAGCCGTGCTACGTCATCAGCGTCGCGTCCCGCATGGTGGGCGTGCACGCGCAGACGCTCCGCACGTACGAGCGCATCGGGCTGCTGACTCCGGCGCGCTCGCGGGGGAACATCCGCATGTTCTCCCCGGCGGACGTCTCTCGGGCGCGCTGGATCAAATCGCTCATGGAGGACCTGGGTATCAACCTCGCGGGAGTGGAGGTGCTGATGCGTATGCAGGCGCGGATGGTCGAACTGGAGCGCCAGGTACGCCGTCTAGAGGAACGCCTGGGCAGCCGCTGACGGCTTGCCGGAGGCTGATCGGAGTATCGTCATGGTTTTCAAGCAGGAAGATTTCACGGAACAGGCGCAGGCCGTCATCGGGGCGAGCTACGAGGTCGTTCGGAGGTTCCGCCACTCGCAGTGGGACGTGGAGCACGTGATGCTCGCGCTGCTCGAAAGCGCCGAGTCCGTGCCCGCGCGCATACTGACCGGCATGGGCGTCAACGTGGACCGTACTCGCGGCGAACTGGAGATCGTGCTCAAGAAGACACCTCAGCTCGCCTACGAGTCCAACCAGTTGCACCCTACGCCCCGGGCCATGGCCATGTTGCAGGCGGCGAAGGATGAAGCCGAGCGGCTGCACGACGAGCACATCGCAACCGAGCACCTCTTCCTCGCCATCCTCTCCGACGAACGGGGTGAGGCGGCGCGCATCCTGGCGGACCATGGCGTCACGAAGGAGCGCGTCTACCAGGCCCTCGTGAACGTTCGCGGCGGACACCGTGTCACCGACCCGCGCGCCGAGCACCGCTACCAGACGCTCGAGCGCTACACGATAGATCTGACCCAGCTCGCCCGCGAAGGGAAGCTGGACCCGGTCATAGGACGCATGGACGAGATACGCCGCGTGATGCAGACGCTCATCCGCCGCACCAAGGACAACCCGGTCATCATCGGCGGGGCGGGCGTGGGCAAGACGGCGATCGCCGAAGGACTCGCGCAGCGCATCGTCGCGGGCGACGTTCCGGAGTCGCTGCGGAACAAGCGCGTGCTCGCGCTGGACATGGCGGGGCTGGTCGCCGGGGCGAAGTTCCGCGGCGAGTTCGAGGAGCGGCTGAAGTCAGTGATCGACGAGATGAAGGAGGCGCGCCGCGAGGTGGTGCTCTTCATCGACGAACTGCACACCGTAGTGGGTGCGGGCGCGGGTGAGGGAGGACTGGACGCCGCGAACATCATGAAGCCTGCCCTCGCGCGCGGCGAGCTGCAGGTGATCGGCGCCACGACGCCGGACGAGTACCGCAAGCACATCGAGAAGGACGCTGCACTCGAGCGCCGGTTCCAGACGATATGGCTGGAAGAGCCCACGGTCGATCAGACCATCGAGATACTCCGCGGACTGCGCCCGCGCTTCGAGGCCCATCACAACGTGCAGTTGGACGACGCCGCGCTCGTCGCGGCGGCGCGCCTGAGCGCGCGTTACATCTCCGGCAGGAACATGCCGGACAAGGCGGTGGACCTGATAGACGAGGCTGCCGCCAGGCTGCGGCTGGACGTGGAGAGCCTGCCGCCGGACCTCACCGCGCAGGACCAGCGCATACGCGACCTGCTGGAGCAGGAGGAGTCGGCCGCGCAGCGGAGCGACTACGAAGGAGCGGCCAGCCTGAAAGTGGAGCGTGTCCGGCTGGAGGAAGAGTTCAACCGCGACCGCAGTGAGTTCCTGGGGCGCGACCACGCGGACCTCGTGGTGCGTGCCGAGGACATCGCCACGCTCATCGCGACCTGGACGGGTATCCCTGCGACCCGCCTGATGGAAGAAGAAGCGGAACGCTTGCTGCACCTGGAGGACCGTCTGCATGAGCGGGTCGTGGGGCAGCACGACGCCGTCGTTGCCGTAGCAGACGCCATACGCCGGGCGCGCGCCGGTCTGCGCGACGAGAAGCGTCCCGTGGGCTCGTTCATGTTCCTCGGCCCAACGGGCGTCGGGAAGACGGAACTCGCCCGTGCGCTCGCGGAGTCCCTGTTCGACGACGAGGAGAACATGGTGCGGGTGGACATGTCCGAATACGCGGAGCGCCACACCGTCTCCCGTCTCATCGGCGCACCGCCCGGCTACGTCGGCTACGACGAGGCGGGACAGTTGACCGAGGCGGTACGCCGCAGGCCGTTCCGGGTCGTGCTCTTCGACGAGATCGAGAAGGGGCACCCGGACGTGTTCAACGTCATGCTCCAGATACTGGAGGATGGGCGGCTGACGGACGGCCACGGGCGGAAGGTGGACTTCAGCCACACCATCATCATCATGACCAGCAATATCGGAACGGCGGAGTTCAGCAAGGGAGGCATCGGCTTCCGCGCCGGGCAGCCCACGACCGAGGAGGAGCGGCACCGCCTGGCCGTGATGGAGGCGCTCAAGAAGCACTTCACGCCGGAGTTCCTCAACCGGGTGGACGAGTACATCGTCTTCCACCCGCTGACCCGGGAGGAGCTGCACGAGATCATCGACCTGATGGTGCGCCACGTGCAGGAGCGTCTCGCTGAGCGCTCGATAGCGATACACCTCACCGCCGCCGCGAAGGACTGGCTGGAGGACGAGGGGTTCGACCCGGTCTACGGCGCGCGCCCGCTGCGGCGCGCGGTGGAGCGCCACGTGGAGAACGTCATCGCGCGGGGTATCCTCGCCGGCGAATACGTGGACGGCGATGCCATCACCGTCGACGCGGCCAACGGCGGTCTGACCTTCGCCAGGGAGCCCGCCGCCGAGCCTGCGACAGCGGGTGTTAGCGCGTAGCCTCGTTCCGCCCCTCCGAGATTGACTCTGAGGGTCGCATCTGGTATGGCTTGCCCGGTGCATATCGCTGGTTCCTGCGTCTCGCTCACGAGGTGAGACGGAATCCGTAGCAGAGCGCGCTGGAGCCTGGCGATACGCAGAATTCCTGTTGATGCAGAGGGAGGTCTGCGATGAGGGACCTGAGCAGAACGATGATCGGGCGGTTGACCGCCTTACTCCTGACGGGTGTGCTCGTCGCATTGGTCGGCGTGGCGTGTGGGGCAGACCCGACGCCAACGCCTCAACCGACAGCCACCCCGGTCCCCCCGACGGCGACGCCGGTGCCGGAGCAGCCGTCTGAGCCTGCGCCCGACCCCACGGCCACTCCCACCCCCGACGCGATGATGGAGTTCAAATCGGAGTGGGAGGACCTCATCGCGGCAGCCCAGCAGGAGGGCGAAGTCGTCATAGTGATGGGCGGCTCCGCGAGCCGCAACTACCGTCCGGTGGCGGCGGCGTTCGAGGAGGAATTCGGCATCACTACGACCGTTTCAACCGGCAGCGGAGGCGCTCAGACGGACCGTGTCCTCGCCGAGCAATCCGCTGGCCGCTACGACGTCGACATCATGATGATCGGCGGCACCTCGGCCCTGCGGCTCATCGCGGCGGAGGCACTCGTCCCGATACCGCCCCTGCTCATCCACCCGGAGGTTACGAGCGGCGACGGCTGGTTCCAGGGCCGGGTCTGGTACTCGGATGCCGCGACGCAGCAGTACGTCCTGAACCACGGCGCCGCGGCGTCTCCCGAGAACCTGGGCATGCGGTACAACACCGACCTGGTCACCCAGGCGGATATCGACGCGATGAACTCCGTGTTCGACTACCTCGACCCGAAGTGGGCGAACAGCATCGTTTCTATCCCGCCCATCGCTGAGGGCGCCGGCGGCACCTACTCCACCATCATCAGCCATCCGGACATCGGCGAGGACTTCATGAAGCGGTACGTCGACCCCGAGTTCGGCGTTACGTTCTCCACGGACTTCCGGTTCATCACGGACAGCATCGCGGGAGGCAAGTTCGCCATGGGTATCGCCATCGGCTCGGCCGGGCGCGACCTCGACACGCTTGCTGAGCAGGGCGGTCCGTCCGACCGCTTGATCAAGCCGTTCGCGGAAGCGGACACGCTCAGCGGCGGAGGAGCGGGCGACAACGTGCAGATGCCCATCAATGCCCCGCACCCGAATGCGGCGAAGCTGTTCCTCAACTGGTTCCTCTCCATCGAGGGCCAGACCGCCAAACACGAGTTGAGCGAGGGCACGCCGAACCCGAGCCTGCGTGACGACATCCCCTGCACGGGCACAGTAGACCCACGCGAGTGCAGGGAAGCGGGGAAGAGCTACATCTACCTCACGGGCGACCCTGTATACACGCAGCGAACGGAGGAGAGCCTGGAGCGAGCCCGCGAGATCTACCGCGCGGCGCGCGGCGGCTAGACGACTGAGTAGGGCTGGGGCGCTCCGGCTACGGAGCGCCCCGGTCTTCGGTTGAGGAGGAAGGGCATGCAACTGGCAAGGCCGCGCCTGCGGGTCCGCGGTTTCAGGATGCCCCCCACGAACGCCTACATCATGGCGGTCGTCCTCCTCCTGCTGGGCTTCTACCTGATCTGGCCCGTCCTCCTGCTCGTCATCAACAGCTTCGACGCACGGGCCGACTGGTTCGTGGGTGAGCGTCAGTGGGGGCTCCAGCACTGGCGGGACGCCTGGGCGACGCCTGGGCTCGTCGGCTCGCTCGGCAACAGCATCATGATCTGGGCGTTCGTGGTCGGGATCAGCTTCCCGATAGCGGTGGTCATCTCGTGGGTGCTGGCCCGGACGAACATCCCGTTCAGCCACTCTATCGAGTTCCTCTTCTGGATATCGTTCATGATGCCCGGCATCGCCACGACGATCGCCTGGATAACCCTGCTGGACCCGGACATCGGCCTCATCAACATCGGGTTGGAGAAGCTGCCCTTCATCAACGATTCGCCGTTCAATATCTTCAGTGTGCCGGGCATTGTCTGGGCGCACCTGATGGCGAACGGCATCTCCATCAAGGTGATGCTGCTCACGCCCGCGTTCCGCAATATGGATGCCAGCATGGAGGAGGCTGCGCGGGTGAGCGGAGCCTCCAACGTCCTCACCATGATGCGCGTGACGTTGCCGCTCATGATTTCGCCGATGGCGCTCGTGTTCGCCCTGCAACTGCTCCGCATCTTCCAGTCGTTCGAGACCGAACTGCTGCTGGGGCTCCCGTTCGACTTCTTCGTGTACTCCACAAAGATATTCGAGCTCGTCCGGCAGCCTGTACCGAACTACGGCGTCGCGACCGTCCTTGCCAGCCTCACGCTGCTCGTTATCGCGTTCATCATCCCGATGCAGCGCTGGATCATCCAGCGCCGCCGCTACACCACGATCACCGGCAGCTTCAAGCCGGGACTGATAGACCTCGGCCCCTGGAAGCTCCCGGTGCTCGGTGTCATCGGCTTTCTCATCGTCCTGCTGACGATAGGCCCGGCGATATCGCTCCTGTTCGGCAGCTTCATGACGCGGGCGGGCTACTTCTACCTCACCCCCACCTACACGCTGGAGCACTGGCAGCTCGTCCTGACGGACAACCTCTTCCTCAAGGCGATGCGCACGACGCTCATCCTCGCGATCACCGCCGCGATACTCAGCCCGCTTCTCTTCTCACTCGTCGCCTACATCCTCGTCCGCACGCGCTGGGTGGGCAGGTGGGCGTTGGACTTCATCATCTGGGGCTCGGGCGCCATCCCGGGGATACTCTCGGGCCTTGGCCTGCTCTGGCTCTTCCTGGGCACGCCGCTGCTCAGCGTGCTCTTCGGCACCATCTACGCGCTCCTGCTCGTCGTCATCATCCAGGGCAACACCACAGGGACGAACATCATGAAGGGCGTGTTCGTTCAGATCGGCGCGGACATGGAGGAGGCCGCGCGCGTCTCCGGCGCGGGATGGATACGCACCTACTTCCGCATCTGGATACCGCTGCTGATGCCGACGCTCATCCTGCTGGCGACGCTCAACTTCGTCATCGCCGCGGGCACGACCAGCAGCATCGTCCTGCTCGCCTCGCGCGACACCATCACCTTGTCGCTGCTGGCGCTGGAGTTCGCCTCGCCCGGAATCGGGCAGCGCGAGGAGGCAAGCATCGTCGGCCTGTTCATCATCCTCCTCACGGTGGGGCTGGCGACGGTCGCCCGGGCGTTCGGTCTGCGACTCGGCGTCCGACACGAGCAGCAGTCCAACGCGCGGCAGGTCGAGGCGAGCCAGAGCCAGGCAGGCGCATCAGCGCCGTCGCGCCCGTAACAGTACGCGTAACCCAAGGAGGCGCCATGACGACCGACGCCGAGATCAGACGTGCGGAGACGCCGGACGATCTGGAGGTCTTTCCGGAGCCGGACGCCTACCTGGACTGGCAGCGCGACGAGGGCGTGAAGGTCATCGTCGACTTCGCGTTCGAGGACTTGGCGCGTATCGAACTCGGCGACTGGCAGCGCAAGGGCGGGAAGGGCGCCATCATCAACATCCCCAACCCGCTTCTCCTCAACGATTCCCACCTCGTCGAGATCAACCCCGGCGGCAGCTCGGAGCCGGAGCACCACCTCTACGAGGAGATGGTCTACATCGTCTCCGGTCGCGGCGCGACGAGCGTCTGGGTGGAGGACGGCGCAGAGCAGACGTTCGAGTGGCATGCCGGCAGCCTCTTCTCCATCCCGCTCAACGCGTGGTACCGCCACTTCAACGCAAGCGGCACGGAGCCCGCGCGCTACCTCGGCGTGACGAACGCCCCGCCGGTGCTCCGCTGGTGGCGCAACCGCGACTTCGTCTTCAACAACGACTTCCGCTTCACCGACCGCTTCGGCGGGGACGGCGACTACTTCAGCGGCGGCGGCACCCTCTACCAGCGCCGCAAGTGGGCGAGCAATTTCATCCCCAACGCGCCCGACATGCAGCTCTACGACTACCTGACGCGCGGGGCGGGCGGCGTGAACGCCAGCCTCGAGATGGCGGGCAACGTCACCAAGGCCCACATCTCCGAGTTTCCCGTCGGCACCTACAAGAAGGCGCACCGCCATGGGCCCGGCGCGCACCTCGTCATCCTCAGCGGCGAGGGCTTCTCCCTGCTCTGGAACGACGACGAGCAGTCCGACCTCCGGAAGGCGGACTGGAAGACCCGCGGTATGGTCATCGTTCCGGCTGACCGCACGTTCCACCAGCACTTCAACGGCGGTCCGACGCGGGCGCGCTACCTTGCGCTCCGGCCGGGCACCGGGCTCGTCAACGGACCTCGCTCCTCCGACCTGAGCGTGAACGAGGGCGGCGGCCAGATCGAGTACGAGGACGAATCGCCCCGCGTCCACGAGATATTCGAGGCGGAACTGGCGAAGAACGGCGCGCCCTGCCGGATGAAAGCCTTCATCCCGTGGTGCACCGGCGAGGTCGGCCCCACCCGCGTGCGGGACACGTAGGGCGCCGTCGTTCCGCCCCTTCTCGTCATTCCCGCGAAGGCGGGAACCCAGTGCGCGGCGCAGCGAGCCGCGCGAGGGTGAGTGCCCGTGGTAACCTGCGCGGCATGGACACGAAACCACTAGGCAAAAGCGGCGTTGACCTCCCGGAGATCGGACTCGGCACGTGGGAGTCCAACGGCGATCCGGCGGTCATCCACCGCGCTATCGAACTTGGTGCATTCCTCATCGACACAGCCGAGTCCTACGGGACGGAGGGGCTCGTCGGCAGGGCGATCACCGGTCGGCGGGACGAGGTCTTCATCGCCACGAAGGTCTCGCCGTGGCACTTCCGCCACGCGGACGTGCTCGAAGCCTGCGACCGCAGCCTGAAGGCGCTGGCCATCGACACCATCGACCTCTACCAGCTCCACGCGCCCTCCGCCGACGTTCCCATCGAGGAGACGATGGGCGCGATGGCCGACCTCGTCGACGCGGGCAAGGTACGGCATGTCGGCGTCAGCAACTTCTCCGTGCGCGAGATGGAGGCTGCGGAGGCGGCGCTCGGCACGGACCTGGTCGTGGAGAACCAGATCAAGTACAGCCTGTTCGACCACGAGTTCGCCGACACGGTGATCCCCTGGTGCGAAGAGCGTGGCATCATGGTGTTGGCGTACAGCTCCCTGGAGCAGGGCGCGTTCCAGAGCGAGATACGGAGCAACTCGCGTCTCGTCGAGGTGATGGAGAGCGTCTGCGCCGGGACGGGCATGACCGCGGCGCAGGTGCTGCTGAACTGGACGCTCCGCTCGCCTGTCGTCATCACCATCCCCAGGACGAACACGCTCTCGCGCGTCGACGAGAACTGCGCCGCGTCCGGCTGGCGGCTGACCGACGCCCAGTGGCACGCGCTGACCGACGCCGCGGGATCGACCCGCTCCTCCTATTGGTGGCGGTGAGCGGACGCCCTATCCGCTGCCCAGCGGCATCGCCGCCGGGACTCCGCACTCCGCAAGGACGACGGCTATCGGCCCCTCGGTGACCACGGCAGCAAGGAAGCGCTCGACGCTCAGTGAGACCCCGATGGCGGTCAGCCCGTCCGCGACGCAGGCGGCGGCTTCCTCGTCCACCCCGCGCACCTCGGCGAACCCAGCGATGAAGACGGCCCGCTCCTCGGGCGAGGGCGGCGTGAACGTGTCCGTTCCGTCGTTGGGGTTGGAAGCCGTCCCGTCTGACAGGCTGGGGTCGCTCGGCACCGGCCCGGGTCCAGGCGTGGGCGTGGCTGTCGGGGCTGGCGTGGGCGTCGGTTCAGGCGTCGCCGTCGGGGTTGGGGTCGGCGTGGGGGAACTGCACGCGGCCAGCGCCGCCGCGAACGCCATCGCCCCGAGGGCAACCTGCAACCGTCTTCTCATCCGTGCCTCCTGATCGGACCTCTTCGCAGGATACTATGCTTGCTCGTGGCGTTACGTTCCGTGTAGTAGCATCCCCCCGAGATGACCGCTGATCCGGCCACCCCCAACGCAGGCGCCATCATCGTCGCCGCGGGCGCGAGTACGCGCATGGGCGACGCGGGCGACAAGACGCTCGCCGGCATCGGCGGCGAGCCGCTCATCGCCCGTACCGTGGATGTCTTCGAACGTTGCCCTGCCATAACCGCCGTCGCGCTCGTCGTGTCGGAGCGCAACCTGGACGCCATTGCCACCCTGCGTGACGATAAGGGTTGGCAGAAGACCATACCCCCGCTTGTCGGCGGCGCTCGTCGGCAGGACAGTGTCCGCGCCGGGCTCGACGCGCTCGCGCCGGAGTGCGAGTGGGTGCTCGTCCACGACGGCGCTCGCCCGTTCGTGACGCCCCGCATGATTGAGGAAGGGCTCGCCGCTGCCGCCGACACCGGCGCGGCCATCGCCGTCGTGCCTGCGTTCGACACCGTGAAGCGTGTCGCCGGGGATGGGCGTGTCGTCGAGACGCTCGATCGCAGCGAACTGGCGATGGTGCAGACGCCGCAGGTCTTCCGGCGCGACGTGCTCGAACGCGCCCATTCTGAGGTCTCGGACAACGTGACGGACGACGCTGCAATGGCAGAGCGCATCGGCGTCGAGGTGCGTACGTTCGACGGCGCACGCAGCAACATCAAGGTCACGACACCCGAGGACCTGGCAGTGGCACAGGCGATGGTGTCTTTAGCTCAGTGACACGTGCCCCTTACGCGGTCGCCCCTGCGTGCCCTACGATGATGGCGTCCACTCGCGAAGGGCGGATGTTCCACTTGGCGTGGGGCAGTGTTGTCAGAGGTGAAATGAGAAGGAATGAGAAGAAATGAGACAGTTTTCGCGGAAGCGCTGCTGGCGGCCTCCGGCGGGCTCTGTCCGTAGGAGTGGAGCGGCCTGCTCATTCCGGGCTATTCACGACCATCCGCGCGCAGGCCGTGCTCATTCCTGGCCGCTCGCTGCTCATCCGGGCGCAGGGTGAGGCGGTAACCCCCGTCCGCTGCTAAACTCGCGGGCACACCGCGACGGAGGGATGACGCGATGACCACGCGGTTTGGCATAGGCTATGATGCACATGCACTGGAGGCAGGCGTGCCGCTCACGCTTGGCGGGGTGCGCATCCCGTCGGAGCGCGGGCTCGCCGGCCACAGCGACGGCGACGTTGTAGCGCATGCCATCATCGACGCGCTGCTGGGGGCGGCCGCCCTCGGCGACATCGGCACGCACTTCAAGGCCGACGACCCCTCCGTGCCGCAGGGCGTCACCAGCACGTCGCTCCTGGAGCGCACCGTCGCCATGCTCCGCCGGGCCGGATGGAGTGTGGTCAACGTCGATGCTACAATCGTTCTCCAGCGTCCCCATCTCTCGGAGTATGTCCCGGCCATGCGGTGGGCCATCGCCGCCTCGCTTGGAGTGGGGCTCTCCGCGGTGAGCATCAAGGCCACCACCGAGGACGGCCTCGGATACACCGGCTCCGAGACGGGCGCAGCGGCCATGGCCGTGGCATCCATCACAGACGGCAGTCCATGAAACTCTCCGACACCCTCACCGGCGAGAAGCGCGATTTCAAACCCGCCGGCGACGAGGTCCGCATCTACGTCTGCGGCGTCACCCCGTACTCCTCCGCGCACGTCGGCCACGCGATGAGCTACATCGTCTTCGACGTGCTCCACCGCTACCTGGAGTACCGGGGCTTCAAAGTGCGCCGCGTCCAGAACTTCACCGACATCGACGACAAGCTCATCGACCGCGCCGTCCAGGAGGATACGACCGTCGAAGCGCTCGCCCAGCGCCACATCGCCGACTACTTCGCGAACATGGCCGCGCTCAACGTCCGCGAGGCCGACGAGTACCCCCGCGCCACGCAGGAGGTGCCCAAGATCATCGAGCTCATCTCCGGCCTCATCGACAGCGGCCATGCTTACGAGTCCAACGGCGACGTCTACTTCCGCGTCCGCAGCGACGAGCAGTACGGCAAGCTCAGCCATCGCTCGCTGGATGCGATGCGGGCGGGTGCGCGCATCGAGCCGGGCGTGCAGAAGGAGCACCCGATGGACTTCGCGCTCTGGAAGTCCGCCAAGCCCGGCGAGCCGTCGTGGGACAGCCCGTGGGGCGGCGGACGCCCCGGTTGGCACATCGAGTGCTCTGCGATGGCGCTGCGCTACCTCGGTGAGAGCATCGACATCCACGGCGGCGGGCAGGACCTCATCTTCCCGCACCACGAGAACGAGATCGCCCAGAGCGAGGCGTTCACCGGCATACGCCCGTTCGCGCGCTTCTGGTTGCACAACGGCCTGCTCAACATGGACGCGCAGAAGATGAGCAAGTCGCTCGGCAACCTCGTCACCATCGGCGACGCGCTCGAGCGCTACTCCGCGGACGCCATCCGTCTCTCCGTGCTCAACGCCCACTACCGCAGCCCCGGCTACTATTCGGACGAGGCGCTCGCCGGGTCCGAGCGCGCAGCCGGGCGGCTCCGGCAGGCGGCGTCGGCGGCGCCGAACACGGGCGCGGGCACCGCGCTCGATGCGTCAGAGACGCGCTCCCGATTCATCGAGGCGATGGACGACGACCTCAACAGCCCGCAGGCCGTCGCGGCCCTCTTCGACCTGGCGCGCGACATCAACCGGAGCTTGACTGCGGGGCTGGATGTTACATTGGCGCAGGAGACGCTCCGCGAACTGACCGGCGTGCTGGGTCTGACGCTCGAAGGGCGCGAGGCCTCGGTGTATCCGGACCTCTCTGGAGGCGTAGAAGGGCTCGTAGAACAGCGTGCCGCTCTTCGCGCCGCCCGCGACTTCGCGGGCGCCGACGCAATTCGCGACCAGCTCACCGCCATAGGCATCGAGCTCACGGATTCCCCCTCCGGCACCACCTGGCGCGTCGTCGGGTAGGCTGGCCTGTGGGCATGAGCACCACGTCTGCTACCGACCTTCGCGATGCCCTCGCTGCCATCGTGGGCGCGGAGCACGTGCTGACCGACGCCGAGTCGCGGGAGCGGTTGTCGTTCGATGCGGTGACCGCGCACCGGCTCGGCGGACGCTCCGAACTGGCCGATGCGCGCGTGGACGCGGTGACGCGTCCGGCAACTACGGCAGAGGTCGCGGCGGTGGTGTCGTTCGCATCGGAGCGCGGCATACCGGTCGTGCCCTACGGCGGCGGCACCGGCGTCATGGGTGCTGTCGTTCCGGTGCGCGGCGGCATCGCGCTCGATCTGCGCCGCATGGACACCATCGTCGAAGTGAACCGCGAGGACAGGACGGCCCGCGTACAGCCGGGCGTCTACCTCGCCGACCTCGACGCCGCTGCTCGCGACCACGGCATGATGCTGGGGCACGACCCGTGGAGTGTGCCTATCGCGACGGTAGGCGGCGCGATATCGACGGACAGCGTCGGCTACCGCGCCAGCAGGTACGGCTCGATGGGACAGCAGGTGCGTGCGGTCGAGGTGGTGCTGGGCAGCGGCGAAGTCGTGCGAACGCGGGCCATCGAGCGGCAGAGCAGCGGCCCGATGCTGAAAGGGTTGTTCGCCGGCGCCGAGGGCACGATGGGCGTCATCACCGAGGCCACGATCGACCTGCGCGCCCTGCCGGAGACACGCGAGTTCGCGTCGGTCGGGTTCGACACGTTCGAGCAGGGCTACCCGGTCGTTGCGCGGCTGTTCGACATCGGCCTCGTGCCCGCCCTGATAGACCTTACCGAGGAGTTGGGTACCCCGGAGAACGCTGCGCCGTGCATCCTCTACCTTGGCTTCGAGGGTTACTGTCAGCAGGTGGAGGCGCAGCGGAGCCGCACTATGGCGGAGGCGCTGGCAGCGGGCGGGCGCGACCTCGGCCCCGGTCCGACCCGCGAGTACTGGGAGACGCGGCACGCTGTCGCAGAGCGCTGGCGCGACCACACCCGCCCGCTGCGCCCGACCGAGCGCTGGAGGGAGCAGCGGTGGCGCTACGCCGACTATCTGCACGTCGCGATGCCGGTGTCGCGCGTCCTCGCCTACAAGCGCTACTGCGAGGAGACCGCCGATCGCTTCGGTCTGGACGTGCGTGAGTCCGCCGTATGGACACACCCGGAGCTCTTCTCCGTGTTTGTGCGGTCCACGCAGGGCGAGACCGGAGGCGATGCCGCTGCGCTGGCCCTGAAGCAGGCAGTGGACGCGATGCTGGAGGAAGCGCTGCGCCTCGGTGGAGGCGTTGAGTACTGCCACGGCCTCGGTGTGAAGCTCGGCGGCTGGGCCGAGCGGGAGTGGGGCGACGCGCTGTTGCTCGCCCGTCGGCTCAAGCGCGCGGTAGATCCCAACGGCATCCTGAACCCGGAGAAGCTGGGGCTGTGAGTTTTCCGCTCGTCGTGGTCGCGGGCGCAACCGGCGCTATCGGTGCAGAGGTCGTGCGCGAACTGCAATCCCGCGGCACCCGCGTCCGTGCGCTGGTCCGCGAACCCGCACGCCTGACCACGGAGCCTGAGGAGGTATTCGTCGGCAACCTGCTCAACCCGCGGACGCTGGAAGGGTCGTGCGCCGGCGCGGACGCCGTCGTCTCGTGCGCGGGTGCGAGCTTCACGTCGAGGTTGTTCACCTACAAGGCCGAGGCGTTCTTTGCGGTGGACGACGGAGGCAATCGAAGCCTGCTGCGTGAGGCTGAGGAAGCCGGCGTGCGGCGGTTCGGGTACGTCTCCGTCTACGGAGGACGCTTCCTCGGCATGATGGAGTATGTCCGGGCGCACGAGTCGTTCGCCGCTGCGATGCGCCTGTCCTCCATCGACCACTTCATCGTGCGGCCCACCGTCACGTTCGCGCGGCTCGCCCCGCTGGTGGAGCGCGCACGGAAGCGCGGGAAGCTGTCGATGGTTGGCACGGGGCAGGCGCAGACGAACCCCGTTCACGAGGCGGACGTGGCGAAGGCGCTCGTCGACGGTCTGGAAAGCCGGGAAGAGGAGGTGGATGTCGGCGGGCCCGAAGTGCTGACCTGGGAGGAGATAGCCGGGATGGCTGCGGCTGCTGCCGGAGATGCGGACGTGCGCTTCTCCTACCTGTGGCGGGCGCAACTACGGGCCGCGTTCAGGCGATTCACGGGACGGCACGGGTACGACTCGGCGGTCTACCGCATCGCGGAGTCGGCGGTCGACATGGTCGCGCCTGTAGTCGGCGAGCGGCGGCTGGAGGACTACTTCGCGTCGCCGGGGGCTAGCTGATGGTCAGGTTGAGGACTGCGAGGATGACGAAGATGACGCCCAGCCCGATGGTGAACTGGAAGAGCGTGCGCTCAACCCCGCGCCGCGTCCGGTAGGACTGGATGGAGCCTGCGCCGAAGAGGCCGCCTCCCGCCCCGCGCACCTGCATGAGGATGCTCGCCACGAGCAGCACGACCACGATAATGACTGCGAAACTGATGTAGGTTCCCAAGTGCTCCCCCTAGCTTTTCATCGTGTCCAACTGCTCGACGATGAGCCCGGCCACGACCGACGGGTTGGCGTTGCCGCGCGTCGCCTTCATCACCTGCCCCACAAGGAACTTGGCCGCGGTCTCCTTCCCCGCCAGATAGTCTGCAACCGCCTGGGGGTTCCCGTCTATGGCCTGAGCAACCGCATCGGCGAGTGCGCTCGAGTCCGAGATCTGGACGAGTCCAAGGTCGGCCACGACCGCCTTCGCGGGTCTGCCCGTGCGGAACATCTCCTCGATGGCACGCTTTCCCTGAGGCGTGGCGAGCGCTCCACTCTCCAGCATGCCGAGCAGCTCCGCGAGCCGCTCGGGTGTCACGGGCGATTCGTGGATGTCGGTGTGCGTCTCGTTGGCGAGGCGTCCCAGTTCAGTGAGCGTCCAGTTCGCTGCGGCCTTGGCCATCGCGTTCGAGCTGCCGTTCGCCCTGGTGTGCCGGACGGTGGCCTCGTAGTAATCGGCCAGGCCGGGCGTTGCGGTAAGGAGCGTGGCATCGTAGATCGGGAGACCGTACTCGTCGACGAATCGCTGCCTGCGCTCCTCTGGCAGTTCCGGAAGCAGTTCCTCTATCTCGGCAATCCATGCAGGGTCCACGTTGAGCGGCGGCAGGTCCGGCTCCGGGAAGTAGCGGTAGTCGTTCGCTTCTTCCTTGCTGCGGAGGGACGTTGTAACGCCCCTGTCTTCCAGCCAACCGCGCGTCTCCTGCACGACGCGTCCGCCGGACTCCAGCACCTTCGCCTGGCGCTCTACCTCGTGCTCTATGGCACGGAAGACCGAGCGGAACGAGTTCATGTTCTTGACCTCGACCTTCGTGCCGAACGTTTCGCTGCCCTTCGGGCGGATACTGACGTTGGCGTCACACCGGAAGGAGCCCTCGTCCATGTTGGCGGTCGAGACGCCCAGGTAGCGAAGGATGGACTGGTAGGACATGAGGTACTGCCGCGCCTCTTCCGCAGAGCGGATATCCGGTCGGCTGACCATCTCCACCAGTGGAACCCCGGAGCGGTTCACGTCCACAAGCGAGTATCCCTCGCCGGTGGCAGGGTCGGCCAGGTGGTTCAGTTTGGCGACGTCCTCCTCCATGTGGACACGCTCTATGCCCACACGGCGGCGCTCGCCATCCACACTCACATCGAGATAGCCGTTGGAGCAGAGGGGGAGGTCGTACTGGGATATCTGGTATCCCTTCATCAGGTCGGGATATGGGTAGTTCTTGCGGTCGAACTTGCTGTGAGGCGCGATGCTGCAGTGCAGGGCCAGCCCGATCATGATGATGGAGCGGATCGCCTCGCGGTTGATGACGGGCAGGGAGCCGGGCAGCCCGAGGCACACCGGACAGACGCGGGTGTTGGGCTCGGCGTTCTGGTAGTCGGCGGGGCATGCGCAGTACATCTTGCTGTCGGTTCGCAGCTGCGCGTGCACTTCGAGGCCGATGACTGGTTCGTACTCGGTCATGGGGCTTCGATTATAGCGCAGAGCGTGCAGCGCGGGCGGCGCGCCGAAACGGCACGGTACAATTCCCCCATGACCAGTGACTACGGCAGGGTGAACGCGCCCGACTTCCCCGCGGACGCCGACTGGCTGAACACGGACCGCCCGCTGCGGCTGGCTGACTTCGCCGGGAAGCTACTCCTGCTCGATTTCTGGACGTACTGCTGTATCAATTGCATCCACCTCTTGCCTATGCTCCACCGGCTGGAGCGCGAGTTCCCGGAGGAGCTCGCCGTGGTGGGCGTGCACACCGCGAAATTCGACGAGGAGCGCGCCACGGAGAACGTGCGCCAGGCCGTGATGCGCTACGGGATACGTCACCCCGTGCTCAACGACGCTTCGATGGAGACCTGGCGGCAGTACGCCGTGCGCGCCTGGCCGACGCTGATGTTCGTGGACCCGGCTGGAAGAGTCATCGGGAAGGTGGAAGGTGAGCTGGGATTCGATCAGGGTACGGAGTTGATCCGCAAGATGCTGGAGGTCTTTCGCGCTGAGGGAACGCTCAGGCCCGGGCCGCAGGTGTACGGCGTGGAGGCCCCTCGATCCGGCGTGCTCTGCTACCCCGGCAAGGTGCTCACCGACCCTGTCGGAGAGCGGCTGTTCATCGCGGACTCTGGCCATCACCGTGTGCTGGTCACTGACCCGGAAGGCGAGATACAGACGGTCATCGGCAGCGGAGACGAGGGCTTCGCGGACGGCGTGCCGGAAGGCGCGCGCTTCAGCAATCCGCAGGGCATGGCGCTGTCAGGAGAAGTGCTGTACGTCGCCGATACGGGCAACCACGCCATCCGTGCGGTAGACCTCGAGATGGCGGTGGTCGAGACGGTGGCGGGGACGGGCGAACGCGGGATAGGGAGGATCGATGGCGGGCCTGGGCCAACGGTCCCGTTGCGCTCGCCGTGGGACGTGGCACTCGTCGGGAGACGGCTGTTCATCGCGATGGCGGGCAGCCACCAGCTGTGGATGTACGACCTCGATAACGGCCTGGTGCAGGCAATCGCGGGCACCGGCGGTGAAGGCATCGTTGATGGGCCACCCGAAGATGCGCTGCTTGCACAGCCCAGCGGCATCGCTGCGGATGAGGATGGCGTGCTCTTCTTTGCGGACAGCGAGACGAGCGCGATACGCCAGGCCGACCTCATCACTGCGCACCAGGTCACTACACTGGTCGGCGCGGGTCTGTTCGACTTCGGCGACGTGGATGGGGCCACGTCATCGGCGCGGATGCAGCATCCGCTCGGCGTTGCGGTTGAAGGGGGAGTCGTCTACGTCGCTGATACGTACAACAACAAGATCAAGCGTGTGGGAACGGAGACGTTTGCGGTCGCAACGATGGCAGGCACCGGGGAGCCGGGTTATGCGGACGGAGCGTTTACATCGTCGCGGTTCCATGAACCCGGCGGATTGAGCATATGGGGCGGAAAGATATACGTGGCAGACACGAACAACCATGCGGTGCGCGTACTCGACGTTGCCAGCGGGACTGTTTCGACGCTGCCCGTCGATTTCTAGGCATGCGAAGAACTCATGGAAGTGAAACGAGCAATCGCCAGCCGTGCCTGAGCGTTAGCTCTCAGGGGGCGAGAACCGCTTCCGCAGCCAGAGCGCGGAGCCCAGGAGTGCGAGTACGATAGCTGCCTGGAGCACGATGGTCGTCACAGTGCCAAGCATGCTCTGGAAGCTGAAGTACACGACCATGAGCAGAGCGAAGAGGCCTATGAAAACGAGTCCAGGGCGCATGGACCACCTTCCGTGCCGGCAGGCATAACCGCCTGATTCTACGTCGGTTAACAGTAGCATGTTCTATGTGAATTACACAAGATATCGATCAGTGCTGGAGTGATTTCTTCCATTCCATGTATATGACACAGGTTCTTTAGCACGTTCACGGTCTACACGTGCGGTTTATTAACGAGCGCGTGGAGGCTTCGCCAGCAGCACGATAACGCCCGATGCCCCCCATGCCAGAGCGGCGGTGAGGAACGCGAGCGTATAGCCGCCCTGCAGGTCGTAAAGCGCGCCGAACAGGATCGGCCCCGCCGCGCCCGTGCCCATGACGATCGGCCTGAAGAGGCTGTTCACCGCACCGAGGTGTGCTCTGCCGAAGTAGTTGGCGGTCAGCAGGGCACGCAGGATGAG
Organism: Dehalococcoidia bacterium; assembly: GCA_965220655.1. Lineage (GTDB taxonomy): Bacteria > Chloroflexota > Dehalococcoidia > Lucifugimonadales > Australimonadaceae > Bin16. The sequence goes on from CBDCQO010000012.1 coordinate 658,776, forward strand.
GTAGCCCCCCATGATGAAACCGGCCATGAACATGACGGGTATCAGCGCAGCCATCCCCCGTACGTTCAGAAAAACCATGATGAGCACGGCGGTTGCGACGGAGACACCTCCCAGGAGATAGCGGGCCGGGTAGCGCTCGCCGAGCAGCCCCCAGCCGGGCCGCACCAGCCCTGACACGAGTCCGTAGATGGCGATACCTAACGATGCCTCTGCTGGCCCGAACCCGGTCTCCACGAGGAAGGGATGCCAATTGCTCTGAAAACCGGTGATACCGAGCCCGACCAGACTGAATGCCGCAAGCAGCAGCCAGAATGCCGGTGTTCGCACCGCCTCCCTCCGCGTCAACGAACGCTCCTCGGGGGCTACCGAGGCTTCGCCTTGTCCGCTTCTGCGGACCGTACTCCCATCAGGCAGCAGCCCCGCATCTTCCGGTGTTGTGCGGAGGAGGAACGCGAGCACGAACGCGATGCTGCCGATGCCCACACCGAACCACAGCCACGCACCGCGCCAGCCCACGGCCTCAATGAGCATGGAGATGGCAGTGGGGAAGACGAGGGCTCCCAGTCCGACGCCCATGATCGAGATGCCAAGCGCGCGCCCGCGTTTCCGTATGAACCACTTGGGCACCAGCGCCTGGGAGATGAAGAAACCGCCCCCCAGCTCTGCTATCCCGCCCAGCGCACCGAAGAGGGCGATGAATTGCCACAGTTCCGTGACGTTCTGGATGAGCGCCATCGAGAGACCGAGCAGCACCGCGCCCACCAGTGCGAGGACACGCGGCCCGTGTTTCGTGTCGTACAGCGGCCCGACCAGCGGCGCGGCCAGGCCGATGATCAACTCGCGAACCAGGAACGCCGAGAAGAACTCAGCCCGTGACCATCCGAGTTCTCCGGTCATCGGGAGGAGCAGGACACTCGGTCCCCAGATCGCCGCCCCGGAACCGATTCCGGAGGAGACGAATGCAACCCCGACTATGACCCAGCCGTAGAAGAACGGCCAGCGCTCAGGCCTCACGAGCGATTCAGGACGTCCACCAGGAGTCGGGAGGGAAGACGTTGGTGCACATGTGACGCACGGTCTCCTCGGCGTAGATGTCCGCCGTCGCCTCGCGGTACTTCAGGAAGTGCGGCATGCCGCGATGCACCTCCAGCGCCGCCTCGTCCTTGTACACCTCGAACAGGAAGAAGCGGTCGGGGTCGTTTTGGTCGCGAACGCAGCTGAACTGGAAGTTGCCTTCCTCGTTCGCGTGGGTTCCTTCTCCGTCCGCCTGGACTGCGGCTATGTAATCGTCCGCGCGCCCCGGCTTCACCTTCACACTCACTACGAGAACGAGCATCGCTCTGCCTCCGGATAGATGGTAGGCGGGGATTGTACCTTGCCCCGGACAATGGGGCAGGTTGGTGCGAGTCGGCTAGGCCGCGACCGCGCTCAGCGCGATCACCGCCGCTACAGTGACGCCCGCGCCGGCCCACTGCAGCGATCGCGGCCGCTCGCGCAACAACACGATGGCGAGAGCGACCGTCACCACGGGGTGTGCGGCCACGATCGGCGCGACGACGGGTACCGGTGCAGCATCGATGCCCAGGTTGTAGGTGATGTAGCCTCCAGCGTCCAGCAGTGCCGCTCCGAGCAGCAGGCGTTTCCCGTCCCATCCCTGCGGCAAGCGGATGACCTCACCGCGCGACCGGGTAAAGAGATACGCAGGGATCACGGAGAGCATCCTGACGATGAGCACCGCGACCATCGGACTGGACGCTTCGGTGACCCGGTCCAGCAGAGCGAGCGCGAGCCCGAGTGCGAACATCGCACCTACTCCCCAGAGCAGTCCTGTGCTGTTGCCGGAGCGGGTGGACGGCTGTGCAGAGAGCATGAGGATGCCAGCCAGCACGACGGCCATTAGCAGAGCCTGCGGCAGGGAGATGTGCACTCCGAACAGGAAGACCGTGACGGTGACCGTCACCGCGAGCCAGGCGGACGCCGCACTTGAGACGACTGAGACAGAGCCGCGTTGCAGGCCGGTGTAGTAGCAGAGGTAGCCGGCGCCGAGGCATGCTCCGCACAGCGGAGCCCAGACCACCACGGCCCCCCAGTCCGCGTTGAGCCCGTTTGCGGCGAGTTCGGCGATAACAAATGGCAGCGGCAGCGCGAGTCCCAGCACCTGGACGAGGATGGCCGTGCTCAGACTTCCGATGCGTACCGAGACTGAACGCGCGAGATAGTCCGCAATGCCCCAGGAGAGAAGGCCGAGGCTGCCCCAGAAGATGCCGTGCAATGGGTCGATGTGAGTCTCCTCCGAATGGGCGCTGCATTCAGGATACCCGGAGGGCCCTCGCCAGCAGACCGTTCCGTGGCCTAGATCAGGTAGATGCGCTCTTGCAGGCGGCGGTCTTCCAATGCGCGGATGGCGCGGGCCTGAGAGATGAACTCTGCGAGCGGGACGCCGGAGAGGAGTCCGGTATCCGTCAGCAGCGAGTGGAGAGCAGGGAAGAGCTTGTCTGCCGACGAGTCGACGTTCAGGAAATCCCCGGCGAAGTGGTAGGGGAGGAAATAGGGCGTGAAGTAGGCGAAGTTCTCCCGCAGGATGTCCCGTTCGGTGTCTTTGGCGACCGCGCAACGCGCCTCGACGTAGGCCATGGTCAACGGCGGTGAGAAGTCCACGTAGGTGAGATCGGCATCCTCTCCCACGAAGTTCTTGATGTGCGGATCGATGGCGAGCCCGGCGTCGATGGCGCGTTTGATGATACCGATGGCGCTCGTCAGCACGTCCGCGTGGCCATCGGTCAGCAGGGCGGGCTGCTCGTACCGCTCGACCAGGTTGGGACCGCCGTCCTCGCAGAGGTAGACGATAGCGCCGTCCGTGACGTGGCTTTCGGCGACGCGCGGCATCGGGACGCCCGCAGCGGCCAACTGCTCGCGGTACGTGTCCATCTCTGCCTTGAGTTCAGTGGAGGTTACGGCCAGCGGCGCGTTGCGGCTGATGGTCTTCTCGACGAGCGATTTGCCGTCGACGGTGAGCCTGCGTATTCGCGTGTTGTTGACCGAGAAGGGGTTGGCGCCAGACATGGGGGTATGTTAACCGAGATAGAGGCGGCGCGGTAAGCGGACGGGCGTGCGCCTCATGCTTGCGGGCTGCCTGAAGCAGGCAGCCCGCAGAGGTAACGTCTCATCTGACGCGTGCGGTCAGCTCGCGGCTCCGACGAGCGACCCGACAGGCTGGAGCTGCGCGACGAACTTCTTGGTCGAGGCCATGTGGCGGGAGAGGCCCAACTCCTTGGGGTCGAGGCCGATGGCGAGGCCGACAACCTGCGGCAGGTGGAGGATGGGCAGGTCGAAGCGGCGGCCCGTGGCCTTCTCCACCTCGCTCTGTTCGCCGTCCATCTCCAAGTGGCAGAGCGGGCAGGGGACGACCATGGCATCGGCGCCCTTGCTGACCGCTTCGCCGAGGTGCTTCGCGGTCATGGCGAAGGCGTTCTCCTCGTTGGCGGTGAGCGACGGGAAGCCGCAGCACTTGCCCTTGCCGCTGATGTCCACGTTCGTGCCGCCGAGCGCCTCGGTGACCTGTTCCAGGTAGAGCTTGCGCTCCGGGCGCTGGATGACGTCTATCGGACGGCGGAGGTAGCAGCCGTAGAAGGGGGAGAAACCGAGGCCGTCCAGCGGGCGTTTGATCTTGCTCTGGACGACGTCCAGTCCCACGTCCTCGACGAGCGCCCAGAGGAAGTGCTTCACGTCGGTCGTGCCCTGGTATTCGAGCCCTTGATCGGCCAGGTGCTCGCGGTTGATGCGGGCACGGTAGGCCGGGTCCGTCAGCCGGAGCGCGCTGCCGCCGATGACGCCCTGGCAGGTGCTGCAGATGGTGAGCAGCGGCAGGCCCATCGCCTCCGCCTTGGCGAGCGTGCGAGCGTTGATGGGGTCGGAAATCTCGGCCGGGATCAGCCCCGCGCCGCTGCAGCCGACGTCCTTCAACTCTTCCACTTCGATGTCGAATTCGGCTGCGACCCGCACGAACGAATCGTAGAGTTCAGGGCAGAAGCCCTTGGAAACGCATCCGGGGTAGAAGGCGAACCGGTGGCTCATCGCTGCTTCTCCTTTCGCAGCCCCGCGTTGGAACTGTTGTACCTGTCGAATATCTTCCTGATGTGCTCAGCGCCCGGCCGCTTGTAGTGGGGTTTCAGGGTTGCCTTGCCCTTCCGGAGGGCGCGAAGGCCGAGCGGGAGCGTCTTGATGCCGCCCTTGATGAGACCGCCGTAGGTCTGCAGTGCGACGGAGCGCTCGTCGAGCCAGCCCTTGCGGGAGATGGACTCCTCGAACGCGTCGTAGTGGCGCTCCAGCATCTTGTTGCCGTAGCCGGACTTGATGCCGTGCGCGATGGCGCGGTCCCGCGTGTCCATGATGAGGTGGGTGGGCTCGAGTCCGAACGGGCAGTGCTCCGTCGCCTCCCAGCAGTGGACGCAGTCCCAGATGCCGTGGACCTCGCTGCCCTCTCGCAGCCGCTCGGCGGTGATGCCGTCGCGGGGGTCGAAGGCGAAGCGGTACAGTTTGGTGAGAGCGGCAGGGCCGTAGAAGTCGAGGTTCACGTCGATCACCGTGCACCCCTCGTCACAGAGCCCGCAGGTGGTGCAGCGCATCGCCTTGCGGACCGGACGCAGTTCCTCGTCCGTGACGGGATGGCCGCCGTTCGGAACGACGCCCTTAGCGAAGACGTCCACCTTGTCCCAGAGGAACTTCCGCATGTCGTGCATCACGTCCTTCTCCACCGGCGCGTACCGGATGGGCTGAACGGTGATGACGCCGTCCTTCTGCGTTTTGCCGACGGTGACGAGGCAGGTGACCTTCTGCGCGCCGTTGACGCTCAGGGTGCAGTCGCCGCAGAAGCCGACGGAGCAGTTGCCCCGGAATGCGAGCGTGCCGTCCTGGGTCTCGCGCACGGCCACGAGCGCATCGAAGACAGTCATCTCAGGCGGCACGTCTATCTGGTAGTCGACGTACTCGGGCTGTGCCCGCGTGCCTCCGCGCTGGAACTTGAAGGTGATCTCCATCTGCGCGTCTCCTCTCTGCGGATCTCCGCTCGCTGCGCCCCTACGAGGCGGGCGTGGCTTCCCTGCTCACCTGCGCTCCACTCTCGCCCTTCGTGACCTGGAGGCGGGTGCTCTGAGCGTCGTCCTGTTCCGGGTGGTCGGTCCGTTGGTGTACGCCGCGGCTCTCGGTGCGTTCCGAGGCGCTGACGGCAATGGCTTCCGCAACGTCCAGCAGTGCTCCCAGTTCGAGGTACTGGACGAGACCGAAGTTGTAGTCGCGGGCGCCGGAGCCCGCGCCGAGTTGGGCGTGCTCCTCACGCATCGCCCTGATGCGCTGGATGGCCTCGTTCAGCCCACCGGCGTTCCGGCTCTCGCCGACCTTCTCATGCATGAGCGAAGCAAGCTCGCTTCGCAGGGCGGCGACGGGTGCGCCGCCGGGGCGGCTCAAGGCAGCGTCCAACTCCGAGCGCACAGCGCCCGCTGCCTGCTCGCCCACCGCGCTGTCGCCGAACGGGCGTACCTGCGCCGCTGCCGCCAGCCCGGCGCTCTTGCCGGAGGCGATCGACGCGAGGAGGAAGTTGCCGTCCAGCCCCTGCGCTCCGTGGAAACCGTTGCCCGCGCACTCCCCGGCCGCGAAGAGTCCTGCCAGAGACGACTCTCCCTGTACCGTTACGTCGATGCCGCCGAGCAGCCGGGACATCGCGGAATGCACCGGTACGGGCTCCTCCAGCATGTTCACGCCGGAGAGCGCTTCCACGCGCTGCAGCGTGTCGGGGAAGCGAGCTTCAACCTGCGACTCGTCCATCGTGCCGTTGAGCCGGACGTTGCCGTCCTCCAGCACAGCGCCTGCACCGAGCAGCAGCGGGGAGAGGGCAAGGCGGCTGCCGTTCAGCACTGCAGGGTAGTACTGGACAAACTCCATGTCCGCGAGCGCCGCGCCAGCCCTGTACGCGACCGCGATGCCGGAACCGCTGCACAGCAGGGATGCGGTGCTGGGCTCGAACGCACGGCGGGGCCCACCTGTTGCGAGCACGACTCCCTTCGCGCGGAACGGCTCCACCTCACCCGTGGCGAGTTGGAGCGCGACAACGCCCGCACATTCTCCGTTCTCTATGACCAGCGAGAGGACGATCCACTCTTCGAAGATGTCCACGCCTTTGCCGATGGCCTGTTCCCAGAGGGTCTGCGTGACGGCGAGGCCGGTGATGTCGTTGACGTAGGCGGCCCGGGAGTCACCTGAGCCGGAGACACCGGCCCGGTCTATGACGGAGCCGACCCGGTTGAAAGGCACGCCCATCCGGTCGAGCTCCTCGACGAGGCCCGCTGCCTCGTTGCAGACGCTGGTGACCACCGATGCGACGTTCAGTCCCGTGCCCGCAGCAAGCGTCTCGCTCATGTGGTTGTCGCGCCCTTCGGTGCTCTCCGGCGCGTTGATGCCGTCCTGTACGGTGACCGAGTAACTGCGGGTGGGGTGCGATTGGGTGATCAGCGCGACCGATGCGCCCGCTCCCTTCGCCGCTACCGCGGCGCGGAGCCCGGCTATCCCGCCGCCAACGACGAGCACGTCATACATGTGCTCTCCCTCCGTGTATGTCTTGATGATGCGGGAAGCGCGTCCATCGCGGCCTTACCCGAACCATGGCGCACCGCACTCGGAGCGGATGCTCAACCGGGGTGCGCCGTCCTCGCGCAACTTTACCACATCCATCCCTGAATCCGATTAACGGAGTTCGGTAGATCAAGAATGCCAACGTGCCTGCATTCTGGCATCCTTGATTGGAGTCCTACGAGTGGAGCTGTGGCATCGTTTGGCATCCTTGAGATCCTTGATCCGGGCATTTTCATGGCCGTGGCCTGCTTCCCAAGCTCCGAAGCATCAAGAATCTCAAGAATGCCAGTGTTTTCAAAGTCGTTGCCGGAGTCATAGATCCTCTTGATGGCCGGGGGCACGAGGTATAGGTGCTGTCTATGGGTTGTGCCTGAGGGTCAGTCATGTATCCAGCGTAGCGGAGACAGTGGCAACCGGGTAAGGGGCGGATGTCACGGCAGGTGGTTCCTGACGGGAACCGGCGGGGGCTATCATCTGTGCGTATGAATGGATTTCCGCGCCACACCAAGATCGTCGCTACGCTCGGGCCTGCGCTCGCCTCGGATGAGCACCTGCGGCAGGCCATCGCGGCGGGAGTGGATGTCTTCCGTCTCAACTTCTCGCACGCCACGCATGCGGAGCTGGAGCAGAGCGTTCCACGCATCCGGGCGGTCAGCGCCGAGATCGGCCGCACCGTTGCCCTGATGCAGGACATCCAGGGGCCGCGCCTGCGCACGAGCGTCGTGGAGGACCCCGACGGCATCCGGCTCACACCGGGAGAGACCGTGCGCGTCGTGTCCGACGACGTGCCAACCACGCAGGGCTCAATCTCGATCCCGTATCCCCGGCTCGCAAACGACGTCAGCAAGGGCGACCGCATCCTCATCGCGGACGGGAACCTGGTGTTGCGTGTCGCCGAGGTGAACGGCAGCGATCTGCGCGCATCCGTCGTTGCAGGCGGTGTGCTGACGTCGCACAAGGGGGTCAACCTGCCCGACTCCAGGGTCACGGCTGACCCCCTTACGGAGAAGGACCGGAAGGACCTGGCTTACGGCGTGTTCATCGGTGTGGACTACGTCGCGATGAGTTTCGTCCGCAGCGGCGACGACGTGCGCTCCTGCCGGGAGCTGCTGCAGAAGATGAGGTCGGCGTCGCCCATCATCTCGAAGATAGAGCATCCAATGGCGATCGAGTACCTCGATGAGATCATCGAAGAATCGGACGGCATCATGGTCGCGCGGGGCGACCTCGGTGTGGAGGTCTCACCGGAACGGGTACCACTGCTGCAGAAGCTCATCATCAGCAAGGCGAACGAGGCAGGGAAGCCGGTCATCACGGCCACGCAGATGCTGGGCTCGATGATGGACAATCCCATCCCGACGAGGGCAGAGGCGAGCGACATCGCAAACGCGATCCTCGACGGCACGGACGCGGTGATGCTCTCCGAGGAGACGGCTGTCGGGCAGTACCCCGTGGAAGCCATAGCGACGATGGGCCGCATCGCGCTGCAGGCGGAGACCGCCGAGACGCCGTTCCACGTCAAGCATCCACACGACGAATCCCACGCGATGGCCGAGGCCGCGCGTTTCGTAGCGGAGCGTTTGCAGGCCGAGGCGCTCGTGGTGTTCACGCAGTCCGGCCACACGGCGAAGACGATCTCGCATCTGCGGCCGAAGGCCCCCGTCTACGCATTCACGCCTGACCCCGCGGTCTGCAACGGGCTGGCGCTGTGCTACGGCGTTCGCCCCATCCATGCGGACCTCTCCGACCGCACCGAGACTCGCGTGCTGCAGGCGTTCTCCACGCTCCGCGAACGCGGCGCAGTCGCACCCGGCGACCGTGTCGTGGTGTTCGGAGCGACGCGCATCGGCGCAGGCGGCATACCGAACGACATCAACATTCGCACGGTAGGGGATCACCCTCATCCTAACCTTCCTCCATCGAGAGGGAAGGGACCAGACAGCGGTTGACGCACGGGGCTGCGCCTGTACACTTCTGCGCATGGCCGAGAACTCTGAAACCGGTTACCTCCGCCTCTTTCCCCTGCAGGCCGTCGTCCTGTACCCGGGGATGGAACTGCCGCTCATCGTGTTCGAGCCGCGCTACCTCCAACTGACGGACGAGTGCCTGGCGAACGACGAGCCGTTCGGCGTGCTGCTGCTCAAGGAAGGCGGTGAAGTGGGAACGAACGAGGTGACCCCGTTCGAGACCGGCACGACGGCTCACATCATGACGACGAGCGAAGCAGGAGGTGGGCGGCTCAGCGTCGTCGCGGTCGGAGGACGGCGTTTCAAGGTGCGAGAGTTCCTGCGCGACAACGCTTACCTCGCTGCAGAGGTGGAGTACCTGGAGGACGACAGCCACGAGATGGTGGACCCGTCGCTGGTCGAGAACGTGCGCTTCGACGCGGCCTCGTTCGTGCGGCAACTGGTCGCCTCGCGCGGCGGCTACGTTCGGGAGGTCAACTTTCCGGACGACCCGGAGGTGCTCTCCTACCAGGTGGCGCAGATCTTCCAGGGCAACCTTGGGGTGCAGCAGAAGCTGCTGGAGCAGCCCGCGTTTGACCGTCTCTGGGACGAGCTGGAGCTGCTGAAGGACGCTCGCAAGCAACTGGAGCGGCGCAGTCGCCGCCGTCCCTCGCACGGGTTCTCGGAGAACTAGGGAGCACGCTGCGCTCCGCTCAGCATGACAAACCCCAGCAGTTGCGCAGCCCGGCCGCGCAGCCTATACTTCCCCTTGCGGTGTTGCACCGCGACCGACCTTTAAATCCAGTCCCGTGAGGCTGGCAAGGTTAGGTAACGTGAGACTCGGGGCGCGCCACGTCCCGAGTGTGTGACGAGACCTCTTGCCAGCGGGCAAGAGGTTTTTTCTTGGCAGAAGGACGGCTCATCCTCACCGGCGAGGAGATGCGGCGGGCGCTGACGCGCATCGCGCACGAGGTCGTTGAGTCGAACAAGGGACTCGATGGACTGACACTGGTGGGGATCCGGCGCAGGGGTGTGCCGCTCGCGCGGCGTATCGCCGACGCCATCGCCTCGTTCGAGGACGCGAGCGTTCCGGTCGGAGCGCTCGACATCAACCTGTACCGCGACGACCTTACGAGCCGCCCGCAGCCCCTCGTGCGCCCCACGGAACTGCCCTCCGGCATCGAAGGGAAGGCGGTGGTGCTGGTCGACGACGTGCTTTTCACCGGCCGCACCATCCGCGCCGCGCTCAATGCGCTGATGGACCTCGGCCGGCCGCGCATCGTGCAACTTGCCGTGCTCGTGGACCGCGGTCACCACGAACTTCCTATCCGGGCCGACTACGTAGGGAAGAACGTTCCCACCTCGCTCGACGAGATAGTGGAGGTGCGTGTCACTGAGATAGACGGCGTAGAGGAAGTGGCAATCGTGGAGCGCGCGAAGGCGGTGTCGGCATGATGGCGCACGCAACGGAGCAGAGCATGGTTGCCGCTCAGACGGAGACCCCGCCGCGCCGCAGGCACGTGCTGGACCTCGACGACTTCTCGCGGGACGAGATAACGGCGCTGCTGGACTCGGCGGACGCGATGCGCGAACTGCTGAGCCGGAGCATCAAGAAGGCGCCGTCGCTTCGGGGGAAGGTGGTGCTGACGCTCTTCCTGGAGCCGAGCACGCGGACGCGCGTCTCGTTCGAGCAGGCCGGGAAGATGTTGAGCGCGGACGTCATCAACATCAGCGGCTCCGGCAGCAGCGCGGAGAAGGGCGAATCGCTGCTGAATACGGCGCTCACGCTCCAGGCGATGCGCGCGGACCTCATCGTGATACGCAGCCCACACTCCGGCGCCCCATACTTCCTGGCGCGCAATCTCCAGCGGATGGGAGTCGTGAACGCGGGCGACGGACGCCACGCGCATCCCACGCAGGCGCTGCTCGACCTGATGACGATGCGCCACCACATCGGCGGACTCGAGGGCAAGCGCGTCGTCATCGTGGGCGACGTGCTGCACAGCCGCGTTGTGCGATCGGACGTGTTCGGCCTGCAGGCGCTCGGCGCATCGGTCGTGCTGTGCGGTCCGCCGACGCTCATACCGCTCGACCTGCTTCACGGCGGCGAAGGGGAGAGCCTGCCCGACGTGAGCGTCGAGCACGACCTCGACCGTGCGATAGAGGACGCGGACGCGGTGATAGCGCTGCGTATCCAGCAGGAGCGGCAGGGCGCCGGAATGCTGCCGAGCATGCGCGAGTACACGCGCCGCTGGCAGGTGACCGAGGCGCGCTACCGCAGGGCGAAGCCCGGCGCACTGCTCATGCACCCGGGGCCGATGAACGAGGGCGTCGAGATCGCTTCGTCGCTCGCGCACGGGCCCGGCTCGCAGATCGAGGAGCAGGTGACGAACGGTGTCGCCGTGCGGATGGCGCTGCTCTACCAGTTGCTCACGGGCGGGCAGGAAGAGGCGGCGGAGTGAGCAGGCCTATCCTCATCACCGGCGCGCGGATCATCGATCCGGCTGCGGGGTCGGACCGCACGGCCGACCTGTTCATGCGGGACGGACTCATCGCGGATGCGCCGGAGGCAGCTCCCGCGGATGCGCTCGTCGTTGACGGGAAGGGGCTCGTCGCCGCACCGGGGTTCATCGATCTGCACACACACCTGCGGGAGCCGGGTTTCGAGGACAAGGAGTCCATCGAGACGGGCACCGCCGCAGCCGCAGCCGGAGGGTTCACGACGGTCTGCGCGATGCCGAACACGTCGCCTGCGATAGACACGTCGGCGGTTGTCGACTTCATCACACATCGCGCGCAAGAAGCCGGGCCCGTGCGGGTGCTGGCGTTCGGTGCAGTCTCGAGGGGGCGCAAGGGCGTCGAGCTGACGGACATGGAGGAGCTTGCGCGGGCGGGGGTCGTCGGCTTCACGGACGACGGCAGCCCGGTTGCGACAGGGCTGCTCATGGAGCACGCGCTCCTCTACGCGGGTGAACTCGGTCTGCCGGTGATGGACCACTGCGAGGACCACTCCATCACGGCAGGGTTGGGCATGCACGAAGGGGCGGTGGCCTCGCGGCTGGGGCTCGCAGGATACCCGTCGGCTGCAGAGGAATCGCTCGTGGCGCGGGACATCGCGCTGCTCGGCCTCACCGGCGGGCACTTCCACGTTGCACACGTCAGCACGGCGGGCGGCGTCGAGATGGTGCGTATGGCCAAACGTCGCGGCCTGCGGGTCACGGCGGAGGTAACACCCAATCACCTGACGATGACGGACGAATGGGTGCTCGGTGGGAACGGCTCAGCAGACGGTATAGCCGGACCGCTTACGCTCGCCGCGTATGAAACACGGGCCAAGGTGAGCCCACCGCTGCGATCGCGCACCGACCTCGAGGCGCTCGTGGAAGGTCTGCGCGACGGCACGATAGACGCCGTGGCGACCGACCATGCGCCGCACACGTTCGGCGACAAAGCGACGCCGTTCGACGAGGCGGCTGTCGGTATCTCCACGCTCGAAACGGCGCTCGGCTCACTGATGGGTCTCGTGCGGTCAGGCGCGATAGACCTGCCCACGCTCGTTGCGCGGCTCACGTTGGGACCGACATCCGTGTTGGGTGAGCGCTTCGCAAATCTCGCCTCGCTGGCGGTCGGCACACCCGCGGACGTCGTGCTGTTCGACCCGGAAGAGCGCTGGACCGTGGACGTGAGCCGGTTCGCTTCCAAGGGGAAGAACACGCCCCTGGCCGGACAGACACTGCAGGGCAGGGTACGTATGAGCATTGCAGGGGGGCATATCGCGTTCGGAATGGCGGGACAGTGACAACAGCGTACCTGGTATTGAGCGACGGAACGGTCTATGAGGGCCACGCGTTCGGGGCCGAGCGCGATGCTTTCGGCGAGGTCGTCTTCAACACGAGCATGTCCGGTTACCAGGAGATGCTCACTGACCCTTCCTACGCAGGACAGATCCTCGTGCCGACGTACCCGATGCAGGGGAACTACGGCATCAACGGCTCGGACTCGGAATCGAAGGACATCAAGGTTGCGGCGTTCGTGGTGCGCGAGTACTCGTCCACGCCGAGCCACTACGACTCGACGCGCACGCTCCACACGTATCTCGCCGACGAGGGCATCCCGGGCATCCGGGGCGTCGACACACGGGCTATCACCCGGCGTATACGCTCCCACGGCGTGATGATGGGCGTGCTAACCACGCGCGATCCGCAGACGGCGCTCCGAGAACTGGCCTCGCTGCCTTCGTACGACACCGTGAACTTCGTCGACCGCGTGACAGTTGACGAGGCGTACGAGTGGAGCGGGGAGGGAGGCAGGCGCATCGCAGTGGTGGACTGCGGCGTGAAGTACAACATCCTGCGGCTATTGACGCAGCGCGGCTGCCGGGTGCGCGTGCATCCCGCGGCTGCCACGGCGGACGAGATCCTGCGGGATAGCCCGGACGGGGTCGTCTTCTCGCCGGGGCCGGGCGACCCGGTACACAACGCACCAACCGTCGAGACGGCGCGCACGGTGATCGAGCGCGTGCCCGCGCTCGGCATCTGCCTGGGGCACCAGATCATCGCTCGGGCGCTCGGCGCAGAGACGTACAAGCTGAAGTTCGGCCACCGCGGGGGCAACCATCCGGTGCAGGACATAGCTACCGGGCGTGTCTACATCACCGCGCAGAACCACGGTTTCGCCGTCTCCGACGAGGCGCTGCCGGGCGCTATCGAGGTGACGCACCGGAACCTGAACGACGGGACGATAGAGGGCATCCGGCACCGCGAGTTGCCGGTGCTGACCATCCAGTACCACTCGGAGGCGTCGCCGGGGCCGCTGGACAACGAGTACATCTTCGACCGCTTCCTGGACATGGTGAATGGCTAGCGTGCAGACACACGAAACAACCTCCGACCTCCGCAAGGTGCTCGTCATCGGCAGCGGGCCCATCGTCATCGGACAGGCGGCCGAGTTCGACTACGCCGGTACGCAGGCGTGCAAGGCGCTGCGCGAGGAGGGCATCTCGGTCGTCCTCGTGAACTCCAACCCCGCGACCATCATGACGGACGACGGCGTTGCGGACGCGGTCTACATCGAGCCGCTGACGGTCGAGGTGATCGAGCGTATCATCGCGCGGGAGCGTCCGGACGGCCTGCTGCCAACGCTCGGAGGCCAGACGGGGCTGAACCTGGCGGTCGCTCTGCACGAGGCGGGCGTGCTCGACCGGTACGACGTCCGCCTGCTGGGGACCTCCATCGAAACGATTAAGACGGCAGAGGACCGCGAACTCTTCCGGGCGTTGCTGAACCGGCTGGGGGAGCCCACGCCGCCGAGCGAGATAGCGAACTCCATCGAGGAAGGGATGCGGGTGGGCCGCGAGCTGGGCCTGCCGCTGGTGGTGCGGCCCGCCTACACGCTGGGCGGCACGGGCGGCGGGTTCGCTACGACGATGGGGGAGTTGGAGACGGTGGTCACCAGCGGGCTCGCCGCGAGTCCCATCCACCAGGTGCTGGTGGAGCGCTCGATGCGGGGATGGCGCGAGGTCGAGTACGAGGTGATGCGCGACGCCGCCGATACCTGCATCACGATATGCAACATGGAGAACCTGGACGCGATGGGCGTCCACACCGGGGACAGCATCGTCATCGCGCCGAGCCAGACGCTCTCGGACAAGGAGTACCAGTTGCTCCGCTCCGCGAGTATCCGGATCATCCGTGCGCTCGGCATCGAGGGCGGGTGCAACATCCAGTTCGGGCTGTCGCCGCATCCGGTCATCGGCGAGGTGCTGCCGGGCGGCGTTCCCGACCCGATGCAGTACTTCGTCATCGAGGTGAACCCGCGTGTGAGCCGCTCTTCCGCGCTTGCGTCCAAAGCGACGGGCTACCCCATCGCGCGGGTCGCGGCGAAGATCGCGGTCGGACGCAGGCTGGACGAGATACCGAACGCGGTGACGCAGCGCACGAGAGCCGCGTTCGAGCCCGCTCTCGACTACTGCGTCATCAAGTCGCCGCGCTGGCCGTTCGACAAGTTCGCACGGGGCGACCGCGCCATCGGCACGCAGATGAAGGCGACGGGCGAGGTGATGTCGATAGACCGTGGCTTCGAGGCAGCGCTGCAGAAGGCAGTGCGCTCGATAGAACTCGGGGGCCGCACGCTGCTGTGGGAGTCGCCGGAGTGGGACGGGCTCGCAGCCGAGGAACTTCCGCTCGAGCCGACGGACGAGCGGCTGTGGGCGATGGCCGCGGCGCTCCGCAGGGGCATGACGCCCAACGCGCTGGCGCAGGCAACGCACGTCGACCCCTGGTTCCTGCACGGCCTCTTGCGCATCGTCGACATGGAGGAGCGGCTGCGCTCCGAGACCCTTTCCCGCGATCTGCTGTGGGACGCCAAGCGCCTCGGCATGCCGGACGAGGTCATCGCCGCGCTCATGGGCCGTACGCACGAGGAAGTGCGCTCGCTCCGACAGGGGTTCGGCCTGCGGCCTGTCTACAAGATGGTGGACACCTGCGCCGCCGAGTTCGAGGCCGTGACGCCGTACTTCTACAGCACCTACGAGCAGGAGAACGAAGCGGAGCCGTTGCAGGGCGAGAAGGCCGTCGTCATCGGCAGCGGGCCGATCCGCATCGGGCAGGGCATCGAGTTCGACTACTGCTCCGTCCACGCGGCGTGGGCGCTGGACGACGCGGGCGTCAACTCCATCATGGTCAACTCCAACCCGGAGACGGTCTCGACCGACTTCGATACGAGCGACCGCCTCTACTTCGAGCCGCTCGACGAGGAGAGCGTTCGCGACATCATCGAGAACGAGGGTTTGGACGGCGCGTATCCCCCGGCTGTCGTGCAGTTCGGCGGGCAGACCGCCATCAACCTGAGCCAGTCGATAGGCGCGGCGGGGCTTCCCATCCTCGGATCATCCGCGGATGCGATAGACATCGCCTCCGACCGCGAGCGGTTCGGCGACCTGATGGCTAGCCTTGGCATCCCGCAGCCGCCGGGCGATACGGCGACCTCGCTCGACCAGGGGACGGCGATAGCGGAGCGGCTCGGTTTCCCGCTGGTGGTGAGGCCGAGCTACGTGCTCGGCGGGCGGGCGATGGAGATCGTGGACAACATGACGGAGTTCCGACGCTACCTGTCGCGCGCGTTCGAGGCCGCGCCGGGCCGCCCCATCCTCGTCGATAAGTACCTCCAGGGACGCGAGGTGGAAGTCGACGCTGTCGTGGACGGCGAGCAGGTGCTGATCCCCGGCATCATGGAGCATATCGAGCGGGCAGGCGTTCACTCTGGCGACTCGATGGCCGTCTATCCGGCGGAAGGGATATCGGAGCGTGAGCGCGACATCCTCGTCGACTACACGGCGCGTATCGGGCTGGCCATCGGCGTTCGCGGGTTGATGAACATCCAGTACGTCATCGTGAACGAGAGCAGACCGTACGGCCTCACGGTTGCCGCCGACAGCGGGCTGTCGTCGGTCTACGTCATCGAGGTCAACCCGCGATCGAGCCGCACGGTACCGTTCATCTCGAAGGTCACCGGCATCTCGATGGTGCAGCTGGCGACGAACGTGATGCTGGGACGCTCGATAGCAGAACAGGGCTACACCGGCGGGCTGCAGCCGGACCCACCCATGGCCAGTGTAAAAGCGCCGGTCTTCTCCATGTCCAAACTTGCGGGAGTGGACACGTATCTTGGCCCCGAGATGAAGTCAACCGGCGAGGTGATGGGCATAGACGTAAGCACCCGGCCAGCCGTTGCGAAAGCGCTGATGGCGGCGGGGCTCATGCTGCCAACTGCCGGCCGCATCCTCATCACCATCGCAGACAGGGATAAATCTGACGCCGTTGCGTGGTTGAAGATGCTCGGGGGATTGGACTATGAACTGTATGCCACCCACGGCACAGCGGAGCTGATGCGCGGGCTGGGGCTGACGGTCACCGAAGTGAACAAGGCGGCCGAGCCTTACCCCAACGCTTACTCCGTCGTGGCGGACGGGACGGTGGACGCCGTGCTGAACACGGTTGAGGAGGTCGCCCAAGCGCTGCGCGACGGGTTCGAGATACGCCGGGCAGCAACGGAGCGCAGGATACCGTGCTACACCTCCATGGACACGGCCCGGGCAGCAGTCGAGGCGCTGGTGCTGGGCGGCTCCGACTACAACGTCGCAACCACCGCGGAGTACGTGCGCGGGGTTGTGCAGGTAGAGGAACAGCACTCCGCGCGATGAAGACGACAACACCAAGACGAGAGGTCTGACGAGATGGTGCAGGACCCCCAGCAGGCAGACCCGTCCGAAGATTCGGAACCTCGACCTCGACGGCGCAGGACCACACGCCGCCGTACGGCGGACGCCGTACCCGAAACCGCGCCGTCCGCTGACGCAGTGAACGAACCATCGGACGCACCGGAGGAACCGCAGCGCGCAACGCGGCCCCGTCGCGGTCGTCGTTCACCCGGCATAGCCGCCGCACCTGCTTCCGAGGAAGCGAGCGAACCGACTGCGCAGGATGCTGCATCGGAGGAGCCGCAGCGCGTGACAACGCGGCGCCGTGGGCGTCGTTCGCCCGGCGTGGCTGCCGCACCTGCTTCCGAGGAAGCGAGCGAACCGACTGCGCAGGATGCTGCATCGGAGGAGCCGCAGCGCACCACAACGCGGCGCCGTGGGCGTCGTTCGCCCGGCGTGGCTGCCGCACCTGCTTCCGAGGAAGCGAGCGAACCGACTACGCAGGATGCTGCAGCGGAGGAACCGCAGCGAGCAACGCCGCCGCGGCGTCGGGGGCGAGGCAGGCAGACCGCGGAACGCGCCGCGCTGGGTATGCCCCCGCCGTCGAACGAGCCGCCAGTTGGGGAACGGGACCGGGATGCGGCCGGACCCAGGCGTGGGCGCCGGGGACGCCGACGCGATGCGGACGACGTGGCCCCGACCAAAGCGTTCATGCACCCGAGCGAGAAGGAGTTCGCGGACCTCCTCGACTACTACCACATCAACTATCTGTACGAGCCTCGTTCGTTCCCCCTGCGGTGGGACGGGAGCCGTGTCGTGGAGATGTTCACGCCGGACTTCTACCTGCCGGAGTACGACCAGTACTTCGAGTTGACCACCATGAAGCAGAACCTGGTCACCCAGAAGAACCGGAAGCTGCGGCATGTACGCGAGCTGTACCCGGAAGTGAATGTCCAACTGCTCTACCGCCGCGACCTCATGCGACTTATGGGCAAGTACGGGTTCGGTCCACTTTCCGAGGTCTCGGTCGAGGGCACGGAGCGCGTGCTGTTCGATGAGGCGACCGTCCAGAAACGCGTGAGGGAGCTCGGTGCGCAGCTGTCGCAGGACTACGCAGGTGAAGAGCCGGTGCTCATCGGCATCCTCCGGGGCGTTGTGGTCTTCATGGCTGACCTCATGCGGGCGATAAACCTGCCGCTGCAGGTGGAGTTCATGGAGATTACCCACTACGGCGAGGAGCGGGAGAAGAGCATCGACGTCATCCGCGACGTGATGACGGAGCTCAAGGGACGCCACGTGGTCATCGTCGAGGATATCGTGGACACGGGGCTCACGCTGCGCTACCTGCTGGAGCACCTGCAGGCCAAGGGCCCTGCGAGCCTGCGCGTCTGCACGATGCTCGACAAGTCCGTGCGCCGCATGGCGGACGTGCCCATAGACTACGTGGGCTTCGAGGTGCCGGACGAGTTCGTCATCGGCTACGGGCTGGACTACGGCGGCCGGTACCGGAACCTGCCGTACGTCGGGGTGCTGCAACCCGCGGAGCCGAAGGCCGTGCCTCAGCGGTGAGGCCAGGCGGAAGGTCCGAGCACCGCATGACCGCGCGCGGGGACCGGGAGGAGACCTACGTGGCGCTGCTGCGCGGTATCAATGTCGGCGGCAGGAATGTCATCAGCATGGCAGAGCTCCGGAAGTGCTTCGAGTCCGAAGGCTTCAGAGAGGTCGCCACCTATATCCAAAGCGGAAACGTGATCTTCCGCGCTGCCCTCTCCGAGGCCGGAGATCTGACGGCCCGGATCGAGAAGATGCTGGCAGGGGCTTTCGACTACCGGGGGAAGATCGTCCTGAGGTCTCTACCGCAGATGCGGGCAGTGGTTGCGGAGGCGCCGGCGGGCTTCGGCGACCGGCCAGACATGCACCGCTACGACGCCCTCTTCCTGATGCCTCCAGTGACGGCCACCGCTGCGATGGAAGTCGTGCTCACCAGGACCGGAGTGGACGAAGCCTGGGCGGGCAACGGCGTTCTCTACTTCTCGAGGCTCATAGCCAGGGCCTCGCAGAGCTACCTGAGCCGTCTCGTGTCAATGCCCGTCTACCAGAGCATGACGATCCGCAACTGGAACACGACGACCAAACTGCTGAAGATGATGGAGCAGCACGGCAGTTGACTCCCCCGTAGTCAGCGCGAGACACGCATATCACACAGCCTAGAGCCCGAAGAGGCGCTTCCCGTTGTCGTACGTGATCTTCCGGAGGCTCGTTGCAGGTATGTCCTGCCGGGACTCGAGGTATTCGAGGTTCTCGGGGAAGCGCGCATCCCAGTGTGGAACGTCGGATGCGAACAGGAAGTGGTCGTCTCCGAGGTGTTCGATCACCTGGGGGAGCAAGGTCTCCTCAGGCTCCACGCTGACGTAGACCTCGTGCTCGCGGAAGACGTCCGTTGGCCGTTTCGTGACGTACGGCATCTCTTGCGCGCCACGGAGTTCCCAGTGTTCGTCCAGCCGGTCCAGCCAGTAAGGCAGCCATGTCGCACCGATCTCGAGGAAGGCCAGCTTCAGCTTCGGGAAGCGCTCGAGCACCCCGTTCGCGATGGTGCTGACGAAGTGCAGGGTGACAGACGCCGGGAACACGTAGGTGTGCACCTCGGCGAAGGTCTTGAACCGTTCGCCGCCTACCTCCTCCGGTTTGGAGCGTGTTCCGTGTATGCATAGCGGCACGCCAAGGCGCTCTGCCTCCGCGAAGATGGGGTCATAGAAGGGGTCGCCGAATCCCATCGTAAGCC
Organism: Dehalococcoidia bacterium; assembly: GCA_965220655.1. Lineage (GTDB taxonomy): Bacteria > Chloroflexota > Dehalococcoidia > Lucifugimonadales > Australimonadaceae > Bin16. The sequence continues at coordinate 678,325 of CBDCQO010000012.1, forward strand.
CCTGCGAGAGGATCTCGAAGCTGACCAGCCCCAACTCCGTAACCGCCCGGCGGAGTTCTTCCGCTGCTGCTTGCGGGTCGCGCATGGGCAGGACGCCCACAGGACGGAGGCGCGGCGATGCTGCGCCGTAATCGGTCGCGAAGTGGGTGTTGGTAGCGCGCGAGACCGCGACTGCCCACGCAGGCTCGGGGATGTAGGCGACGTGTCCGGAGCCGGTGGGGAAGAGGACCGCCGTCTCGATGTTCTCCCGGTCGGCGATGCGCAGCCACGTATCCACCTGACGCTCGGGCTCCAGACCTCCGTCCTTGTACTCACGGTTGGTCAGCGTCCCTGCCAGCTCAGCATCCCACGGATGACCTCCCTGCCAGAGGCCGCCGCCACGCTTGTCGAACGGGGGCTCGATGTACCGCCACACATCCTGGGACCGCTCCAGGATGTGACCGTCCGCGTCAATCACTGGACCTCGTACCATGTCGCCCTCCTCAGGCCGCTCGTGCCAGGCTGCTTCGGGACATCTCAATACGGCGTGTCGTTCAGGATATTATCCCCGGCGGCCTCACCCGCCAACTCCGGGACAAAGGACTGCCGAGCGGACAGCATCGCAAACAGCAAGCCGTTCCGGAGTGCTACACTCCTTTCCAGCACATGTGCGGGATATTCGGATACACCGGCCCTCGTGACGCCTCCAGCATCCTGCTGGACGGGCTCACGCGTCTCTCCTACCGCGGGTACGACAGCGCCGGGCTTGCCGTCGTGGACGATTTCAGGCACCTCTCCGTCCGCCGGGCGGCGGGCAAGTTGGACAACCTGCGGCGGCTCGTGGAGAACGAACCGGTCACCGGACGGCAAGGCATCGGCCACACACGCTGGGCCACACACGGCCCCGCCTCCAACGTGAACGCGCACCCGCACACGGACGGCACCGGCGAGGTCGTGGTCGTTCACAACGGCATCGTCGAGAACTATGCCTTGCTCAAGGCGCGGCTGACCGCGAACGGCCACCAATTCCTCTCGCAGACGGACACGGAGATCATTCCCCACACGATCGAGGAGCTGCTGGCGGACGGCCTGCCGTTCGAGGAAGCGGTGCGCGTCGCCGCGGGACGGCTGCGGGGCGCACACGCGATAGCCTGCATGCACACGCGTACGCCGGAGATGCTCGTCGTCGCGCGCATCGGCAACGCGGGCGGCATCGCCGTGGGCACCGGCCAGGGCGAGATGCTCATCGCAAGCGATCTCCCGGCGCTGACGCCGTATACGTCGACAGCGATATTCCTGGAACCGGGTGAGTCCGCAACGGTGAGGCCGGAGGGGTTCGAGCTCCGCACGCTGGACGGGCGACCGTCCACACGTGCGCTCCATCCCGTGGGTGTGAGCGGCGGAGCCGCCGTGAAGGGCGGCTACAAGCACTTCACGCTGAAGGAGATACACGAGCAGCCGGAGTCGGCGATGAGCGCGCTGCATGGGCGTATCGCGTTCTCACAGGGCAAAGCGCAACTGGATGAGATGCTGCTGCCGTTGACCGACTCGGAGGTTGCCGCACTGACACGTGTGGTGTTCCTGGGAATGGGCACGAGCGTCCACGCGGGGCTGGTGGGCGCTCACTACGTGGAAACACTCGCCCGCATCCCGGCGTCAGCCGAGAACGCCGCCGAGTTCCTCCACCGCGACCCTGTGCTGGACAGGCACACGCTCGTTGTGGGCGTCACCCAGTCCGGCGAGACCGCGGACACGCTACAGGCGTTGCACGAGGCGCGGATACGCGGCGCCCGGACTGCCGTCATCACCAACGTGCCAGAGAGCGAAGCCACGCGCGCCGTGGAGTATCCCCTGCTCATGCACGCGGGCCACGAGGTCGGCGTAGCGTCCACGAAGACGATGGTCAACTCGATGGTCGTGATGTACCTCGCCGCCTGCGCTCTGGGGCTTCAGCGCGACGTCCTGAGCACAGAGAGCGCCGCGCGCTGCGTCGAGGAGATCACACGCCTGCCCGCTTTGATCGGCGCCACGATCGAGATGACAGAGCGCGACGCAGAGGAGACCGCGCGACGTTACATGAACGCCCGGCGCTTCCTCTTCCTGGGGCGGGGCCTGATGGAACCTGTAGCGCGTGAAGGCGCGTACAAGATGAAGGAAACCAGCTACATCCACGCGGAGGGCATGTCGGCCGCGGAGATCAAGCACGGCCCCATAGCGCTCATCGACCACGAGACGCCGGTCGTCGCGGTAGCGCCGCGCAATGCGCTGTACGAGAAGATGCTCATCAGTATGTCGGAGGTGCGCGCTCGCGACGGAAAGGTCATCGCCGTTGCGACGGCGGGCAGCGCGGAAGTCGCGGCATACACGGACGACGCACTCTGGATCCCGGAGTGCCCCCCCCTGCTGCAACCGATGGTGACCGTCGTGCCGCTGCAGTTGTTCGCCTACCGGACCGCTGATCTGCTGGGCAACGACGTGGACCAGCCGCGCAACCTCGCGAAGAGCGTCACCGTCGAGTAGGACCCGCACGCGCGTATGAAGCTCGGCGTCACGTACCTCGGCAACCGGTTCGTCCGGCACTACGCGGAACGCGACCTTCCCGAGATCGTCGGGGCTGGTTGCGACTACGTTGTTCATACCTTCAGCGAGTATGACCTCGCCTTCCATTCCGGCGAGATCGGCGCCCTGGTGGAGGCGACGCGCCAGGCCGGCCTTGAGGCGTGGTTGGACTGCTGGGGACTGGGGGGACTCTTCGCCGGCGAGGCGTTCAGTGACTTCCTGCTGCGGCATCCTGCGTCATGGCAGGTAAGGCCTGACGGTGAGCGGGTCCCTGTGGCCTGTCCCAACGCACCTGCGTTTCGCGAACTGCTCCGCGCTTGGGTCGAGGCGGCAGCCGGCGCAGGAGCTGACGCTGTCTTCTTCGACGACCCGTTGGCCCCTGCCGAGGTGACATGCGTTTGCCGTAGCTGCCGGGAAGCGCAACCGGCCTTCCTCGAAGTGCAGGACGGGCGGACGTTTCAGCAGTGGAGTCTCGGTCGCTTGATGGAGGATGCGTGCGGCAGCGCCCAGGCACTTGGGCTGCGCACTGCGGTCGGGGTGCTTCCGGGACCAAGCCTTTCGGAGCAACTGGCGGCTGCCCGTGCGGCGGAGGTGGTCGCGGTGTCGCCTCTGTGGCGAGCGCATGGACAACCTGTCTCCCCGTACGTGTACGACGCATGTGAGGCGGTCACCTCTGCGTGCCGTGACTCCCGGCAGGAGCCTATGGCCTGGTTGCAGGCGTTCTCGATACCGGCGGGCCGGGAGGATGAGATCACCCGGGCCGCGGAGGCGATGGTGGGAGCGGGGATAGCGAACGTCTCGACGTGGTGTTACCGCGCGGGCGAACAGATGACGGCGATCCGCTCGGAGCAGGCGCAGGCGGCATGGGAGACGGTGGTTGCGGCGTACCGCTCTCTCAAAGCGGCGTCTGGCGGCGGATGACGGCGCTCACGGGCGGGCCAGCACCAGCCCGAACATCTCCTCGGGGTCCGTGAACCAGCGGACACTGCCGAAGCCGGCCTCGTGGAGCGTCTCCGCGAAGCCGTCCTTCGTGAACTTGTAGGAGCTCTCGGTCCAGATCGTCTCCCCAGCGCGGATACGAACGGTGTCGCTGCTCCCGGGTAGCGTGAAAGCGACGTCAGCCGTCGCCTCAAGGTGCATCTCGATACGCGAGTGCTCGTCGTCGAACACGGCGCAATGTCTGAACAGGCTGGTGTCGATGTCGACGTCCAGCAGGTCGTTCACCGCCTTCAGGGAGTTGAGGTTGAACAGTGCGGTCACGCCTCTTGCGTCGTTGTAGGCCGCCTCGATGACGCGCGTGTCCTTGATGAGGTCCGCGCCCAGCAGCAGCGCGTCCTCGCTCCGGGGCATCAACGCCCGGACCTCCCTGAGGAAACGGCTCCGCTCATCCGGATGAAGGTTCCCGATCGTCGACCCCAGGAACGCGATGAGCCGCGTTCCCTGTGGCTGGGGGATGGCGGAGAGGTGACGCTCGAAGTCGCCCACGACGGCGGCGATCTCGCCGAGGTCCGGGTACACCTCGAACAGCGCTTGCGCACCCTCGCGGACCGCCGACTCGCTGATATCGAACGGGATGTAGCGTTTCAGAACTCCCGCTTCCAGGGCGGGACCGACCAGCGTGCCGCTCTTGGCGCTGTTGCCGGGCCCCAGCTCCACGATCTCGTGAGGCCGGACTTCGCGGACGACCTCGGCGCCGTAGCCCTCGAGCAGCGAGCGCTCGATACGAGTGGGGTAGTACTCCTCCAACCGCGTGATCTCGTCGAACAAACCGGAACCCTCCTCGTGGTAGAGGAACTTGGGGCTGAGGGTCTTCTGTTCGGCCGTCAGGCCCCGGACAATCTCCTCCACGGCTGAGACACGCTCTTCATCCGCGGATGTGTGGACCGTAACGTTGAGTAGTCCAGTCATCAGGAAAACCTCTGTTCTATCGTTTCGCGCCCCTTTGCGAGGCGGGCAAGCACCCAGCCTCCGAAGGCCTGGGCGACGGAAGAGTCGGGCGAAGTGCGCCTGACCATGTACAAGCTGCGGGTCGTGTCGATGCCGGTCAACCGTGCCGGGTAGACGTGGTCGAACTCGTGCTCGTGGACCGCGAGTGACGAGACGATGCTGAACCCGAAGCCGTTGTTGACGGCTGCCAGGGTTGCGTGGGTCGAATTGACGACCATGACCGGGATGTATCCGGGTTCCTTCACTCCAGCTCTGTCCAGTGCACGGCGAAGACCCGTCCAGGTGCCGGAGCCGGGTTCCCGTTCGATGAACGGCAGCCCCTGCAGTTCGTTCACGTCGACCGCCGCCCTGCCTGCGAACGGATGCCTTCCGGGCACCGCGAGCACTAACTCGTCTTCGGCGACCACCGTCCATTCAAGGTCTGGACGGGCCTCTCGCATCCCGGTGAACCCCAGGTCGGCGTGGCCGTCCTCAACCTGTACGGTCGCCGACGCTGAGTCGGTGACCGCAACGAGTGGCCGCACCCGTGGGTATATCTCGGTGAACTGGGATAGCAGGCCTGGCAGCAGGTATTCCCCGGGCGCGGTGCTCGCCGCGATCCGGAGTTCCCCCTCCACCGCCGCATCATCGCGCGCGAGGGAGCCGATGATGCGGTCGTGTGCGGCTATGCTGTCCACGGCATAGGCAAAGAGCCTGCTCCCGGCGGCTGTTGGCACCACGCGCTTCCGCTGACGGACCAGCAGATTCACACCCAGCTCGGTCTCGAGTCGCTTGATGTGGCGACTCACGCCCGGCTGGCTGACGTGCCGCTCGCGGGCTGCTTCCTGGAAACTGCCCTTCCGGCATACGGCAACGAAACTTCTCAGTGCGCTCACGTCCATGGTTCTATGAAGATTTGTAATCGTTCATGCTGCGTTCCATCACGAGACGGTATCATAGCCCGCATCCCACTACGAGACTGATGGAGAGAGATGAAGAAGATCGCATTGGTGTTCGCTGCTGCCGCGCTGGCAGCAGGATTGGTTGCATGTTCGAGTGAAGAAGAGCCGGAGTTGCTTATCGCTGGCATCCCCGACCAGGACGTGAGCCTGTTGGAAGCGCGCTTCAAGAACCTCGCCGAGTACCTTGCCGAGGAAACGGGCCTGAGTGTGCGCTATGTGCCGCAGGCGGACTACGCCGCAGTCGTCACCTCCTTCAAGCAGGGCGACGTCCATCTCGTGTGGTACGGCGCAGTCACCGGCGTGCAGGCGCGGATCGCCGTCCCCGAGGCCAACGCGATTGCGCACCGCCCGCGCGACGGCGAGTTCCATTCCGTCTTCGTCGCGGCGCCCGGCTCGGGCATCACCAGTCTGGAGGACCTGCGCGGCAAGACGGTGACGTTCGGCTCCGAAAGCTCCACCTCCGGGCACCTGATGCCCCGCTACTACCTGAGCGAGGCGGGAGTCGACACGGAGACGGAGCTCGCCGCCCTCAGCTTCAGCGGTTCACACGACACGACGTGGAAGCTCGTGGAGGCTGGTTCGTTTGACGCCGGCGCGCTCAGCGAGGCCGTGTGGGAGAGACGCGTCGCGAACGGCGAGGTCGACCTGTCCAAGGTCGACGTGTTCTACCGAACGCCGGCGTACGTCAACTACCATTGGGTGGCGCACCCCGTGATCGGCGACGAGTTCGGCGAGGACGCGTTGGACAACATCACCGACGCGCTGCTCACCGTCGACGTTGATCGGGGCGGGCAGGCGAAGGAAATCGCCGAGTCCTTCAACGGCGAACGGTTCGTTCGCACGAGCAACGACAGGTACCAACCGATAGAGGATGCTGCGCGCCAATTCGGCATTATCGAGTAGCGAGACGTCCGTTGCAGCGGCGGCGGTCCCCGCCGTCCGCTTCGACGGCGCCTCGATGCGCTACGGCCAAACGACCGTGCTGGCGCCGCTGGAATTCGCCGTCGAGCGCGGCACCCGGGTGGCAATCATCGGGCCGAGCGGCGCGGGCAAGACGACGCTCCTGCGCCTCATAGCGGGAGCAACCGCGCCATCCACGGGGCTCGTCGAGCTGTGGGGAAGGGACGTAGCCGGGCTCCGGCCCGGCCGCGAGCTCGCCCGGCTCGTCGGCATGATCGCCCAACAGTTCGACCTCGTACCCAACCTGTCGGTGCTGCACAACGTGCTGGCCGGACGGCTCGGCGAGTGGAGCTTCGGGAGGTCGCTGCTCTCGTTGGTGTGGCCCCGGGAGCAACGTCTGGCGTTCGACGCCCTCGACCGGGTTGGCGTCACGCACCTCGCGCACCAGCGCGCCGGACGCCTCTCCGGAGGCGAGCAGCAGCGGGTCGCGATAGCCCGCGTCCTTGTCCAGCGCCCCAGCATAGTCCTCGCGGACGAGCCCGTGGCGTCCCTCGACCCCGCACGGGCGAGGGAAGTGGTGCGCCTGCTCACCGACGTCACCGAGGAGCAGGGCGAGACGCTCGTGGCCAGCATCCACTCAGTCGACCTGGCGCGTGAGTTCTTCGACCGTATCGTGGGGCTGCGGAACGGCGTCGTGCAGTTCGACATACCCGCGTTCAGCATCCGCGACCACATGCTCGAAGACCTGTACGAGATCGAAGGGCTGCGGAGTGAGGTCTGAGACCCCTGCATCCCCAGGGCGTCCTCGAGCGATCGAGAGTCGGAGAGCCATCACCCTCATCCTCCTCGGCGCATTCGCGCTGAGCCTCCTTGGCATCGACTGGACCGAGGGAGTTTTCAAACCGCGCGGCCTGAGCGCCATCGGGGAGACGCTCGGTGCGCTCTTCCGGCCCGACCTCTCGCCGGACCTGGTAGGCACAGCGCTGGCTGCCGCATGGCAGACAGCGGTCTACGCGGTCGCGGGGCTGACGGTCGCGCTACTCATCGGCATCCCGTTGGGCGTGATTGCCTCCGGAACGCTGGCCCGATCGCGAGCAGGGATGGTCACTCAGGTGGGCGTCGCGCGAGGCATCCTCGCCTTCTTTCGTGCCATCCATGAGCTCGTCTGGGCGCTCCTGTTCGTTGCCGCGATCGGCCTCTCACCGATGGCAGCCGTGCTGGCGCTCGGCATCCCCTACGGAGGCATCCTGGGCCGCATCTACTCGGAGCTATTGCAGGACGTCCCACAGGCCCCGCTCGACGCACTCCGGCGCTCCGGCGCATCCGAGTGGAGAGTGTTCCTGTTCGGACGGCTGCCGATGGCGCTCCCGGACATGGTCTCCTACACGTTCTACAGGCTGGAATGCGGCATCCGGTCGGCAGCCGTGCTCGGCTGGGTCGGGCTCGGGGGGCTGGGCTTCCAGGTGCAGATCGCGCTTGCGGACCTCGCCTACTCCCGAGTCTGGACGTTCCTCTGGATCCTTGTGGTCATGGTCGTGCTCGTGGACCTCTGGAGCTCACAGGTGCGACGGAGGCTCGCGCCATGAGCTCAACATCGACCAGTGCTTACACGACCGGGTCCACGCCCCCGAGGCTGACCTTCGTGTCAGGCTCCGTCCTCGCGATGGTCGTCCTCATCCTCATCTCGTGGACGTACCTCATCTTCGGGCAGTCGTGGCCGAGCCACGGCTTCTTCTCGGGGGAGACGGCTTCACGGGCGTCGTCGTTCTTGGCCGACCTCGCGGGCGTTGGTCGCGAGACCACACCCGCGTACCTGGAAGGCGAAGCATGGGCCGAGGCTGGGCGACTGGCGCTGTCCACGCTCGCCATGAGCGTCCTCGCAGCGGGGCTGGCCGCCGCCGGTGCCCTGCTGACCTTCATGTTCGCGGCGCGCAACGTCATGGCGGGCGAACTGGCCCCGTACCGGAGCCCGTTCTGGACGGCGTGGCTCGGGATAGTTCGCCTCTTCTACGCGCTGAGCCGCTCGGTACCCGAGCTGATATGGGCGATGCTCCTCGTCTTCATCTTCGCGCCCGGTATCATTCCCGGAGCGCTGGCGCTCGCCATCCACAACTTCGGCATCCTCGGTAAGCTCTCGGCGGAGGTCGTCGAAGGCCTCGACACACGCCCCGCCCGTGCCCTGAGGACATCCGGCGCGGGCTGGTTCCAGGTCATCGCCTACGCCATCCTCCCCGCGGCTCTGCCCCGCTTCATCACCTACATCTTCTACCGCTGGGAGGTCATCATCCGCACGACCATCGTCGTAGGACTCGTTGCGGCGGGCGGCCTGGGCATGGAGTTCCGGATCGCCCTGAGCCATTTCCACTACACGACCGTAACCCTGCTCCTCATCTGGTACCTGTTGCTGGTGCTGGGGGTCGATCTCGTATCGGCAGCGATGCGCCGACTGGCCCGCTAACCGGCGCCCGGCGCGACCTCATCGAGAAGCGCCGCCCAGTCGGCGCACTCATGCTGGGGATCGAGGATCGAACGCAGAGGCGCCGCTGCTTCCCGAAGGCAGGCTAGGAAAGATGGGTCGCTCTCGCAGCAGAGCAGCAGGCGCCGCAGCTCCGAGCTGTCGCCCACGGGGAAGTACCCCGGATAATCATCACCCAACAGCCCCACGTTACCCGGCATCCGCGACGCCAGTATCGGGACGCCGTCCACCGCCGCCTCCGACACCACGTTGGCCCCGCCCTCCGACAGCGATGAGATTACCATCACCTGCGACCTCTTGAGCAGCCGCCGGGCGCGCCACGAGGGCATGCCGCGCATCCACATGTACCGGGGGTGGTTCGAAGCGAGCGCGTTGGCCCGCCGGGTCATGTCGGAGCCCATCGAGTCGCCGAGTTGCAGAACGCGGATGCGGGACTCCCTTGGGAGTCGTCGCGTTGCCTCGGCCGTGAGGAACGGGTCCTTGACCGGCCTCAGGTGCCCCACAACGCTTACGTCGAAGTGGCGGGCGTTCGGCGACGGGCCGGACGTGGGCGTCGGCCTGGCGGACTGCACGATGGTCCGCACCTTGCCCTTGTGCTCCGGCCGAAGCTCGTCGACGGCCAAATGCTGGAGCGTGACCAGGCGCTCCGCCGCGTCGAGGACGGGGCCGCCGCCCTCCTCGTAGAGCGGGCCGTAGACGTCTGTCCCTGCGAGCAGCACGACGACGGGGCTGTCCGGTCGGCGCGCCTTGAACGCCGCGACGGCTTTCGCGCTCCGCAGCGCGTGGATCGCGACCAGCATGTCGAAGTACTGTCCATCGTAGCTCTGGCTGATCGTGACCCGGTGACCCAGGCTCCGCAGGATCCCGGCCCAGCGGTTCGCCGTGACGCGGTTGCCGTTCCGGCTGTACGGCGGGGCGGGCGTCACGAGGCCGATGTGCACGAGTCGTTCCTCCGGAGGCTCAGGCCGCGCAGGTGCGGAAGCCGCACATCACATCGCGGCGGTCGGGCGTGTAGAAGTTGCGCCAGGTGTTGCGGATCAGGCGGCTCCGCGTGCTCCACGCCCCGCCGCGGAGCACCTTGTGACCGCTGAACCACGGCTCAGAATATTCCTTGTAGGGGTCGGCGACGAATCCCGGGTACGGCCCGAACTCGGTGGCGGTCCATTCCCAGGCGTTGCCCAGCATCTGCCGGCATCCCAGCGGAGTATCCCCGGCGGGGAAGGCGCGCACGTCGACGGTGCCGTGGCCCCGGAGATCGAGGTTCGCGCGCTCGGGTGTCGGCGGTTCGTTGCCCCAGGGGTAGAGGCGCTTTGGAGCGCCATCCGCGCCGCCTGCTGCCGCCAGTTCCCACTCGGCTTCCGTCGGCAATCGCCTCCCGGCCCAGGTGCAGTACGCGGTCGCCTCGTGCCAGTTCACGTGGATGATCGCGGCGTACGGGTCGATCGGTACCCACGCGTCGTAGCGCCGCACGAGCCACGTGCCGTCGCTCTCCCTGCGCCAGTAGACGGGGTGCTCCGCGCCGAGCGCCTGCCTCCACCACCATCCCTCGTCTGTCCAGCACGAGCGGTCGCGGTAGCCGCCGGACTCCACAAACCGCAGGAAGTCGCCGTTGCTCACCGCCGTGGCCGCTATCGCGAACGGCCCGACGTGGACCTCGTGTCCCCATTTCTCGTTGTCGAAGACGAACGGCAACTCGCCCTCGACGGCGCCCAGCGTGAACGTTCCGCCCGGAACGGCGACGTCGTGCGGCTCGAAATCGGGCTGCGGCGCGGGCGGCGGCGATGACGGAAGCGCCGGCTCGGAGAATCCCAGCGTCTGGCGCGTGTACGTGAAGGCCTCCGCGTGCATGTCGGTGTGGAGCGTCGCGAGTTGGATGAAGTACTGCTCCAGCGCATCCGGCTCGCCTTTCGGGAGTCGGCCGGTCGCATCCCGGGCAACCTTCCGTGCGAAGTTCCGGGTCTCCTCCCAGGTCGGGAAGCTCAGCCGCCAGCGCGTATCGTGTGCGATGGCGGCTGAGTCGTAGAGGGCGTCGGAGTGCGGGATCTGGCTCGCCGCCTCGTAGAGGTTGCGCAGCGTCCACTTCTCGAAGAACCACCCTACGTGGCCGACCTCCCAGAGCGCCGGGTTCACGATGGGAATCATGGGCCCCTGCTGCTGGCGAACGTCGAGGTCGGCAGTCAGCGCGAGGATGGTCTCGACCGCGTCCAGCGCTTCCGCAACGAGGTCGTCTGCCTTGCGCGACGGCGCAAGGGGCAGGTCGTACGCGCTCATGGCGATGCGTGCCTCACTGCTGGGCCGAAACCTCTATCGTGTTGGCAGCGTCCTCTGTGGCAACAACCCGCCCGATCACCGCTCCCGTCACGCCGCGCCGGGCGAGGCCGTGCAGCACCCCCTGGGTCGACGCCGGCGGCACTGCGATGAGCAGACCGCCTGAGGTCTGCGCGTCGCAGAAGATGAGCTTCTCCTCGTCGGTGATGCCATCGGCCCAGGCGATGTCGGGATCGAACGCATCCAGGTTGTTCCGCGTTCCGCCCGGCACGACACCGCGGTCGGCGAGTTCGCGCACGCCTGGCAGCAACGGTATATCCGGGAAGCGGAGCTTCGCAGCAGTGCCGCTCGCCTTCAGCATGCCGAGCAAGTGGCCCGCGAGCCCGAAACCGGTGATGTCGGTCGCGGACTTCACCCCAGCCTCCACCATCGCCTCGCCGCCTGCGCGATTCAGCTGGCGCATCGTGGCGACGGCGCCCGCAATGGTCGCTTCGTCGGTGACGCCCGCCTTGGCCGCAGTCGTGATGATGCCGGAGCCGAGCGGCTTGGTCAGCACGAGGACGTCGCCCACCGCTGCAGCGGCGTTCGTCACGATGCGGTCGGGCCGAACGATGCCGGTGACCGACAGCCCGTACTTCGGCTCGCGGTCCTTCACCGTGTGGCCGCCGGCGATGACGATGCCCGCCTCCCTGGCGACGTCCATACCGCCGAGCAGTATGCGCCCGAGCACCTCTTTCGGCAGGTCCTCCGGGAAGCAGACGATGTTCAGCGCAAGAAGCGGGGTCCCGCCCATCGCGTAGACGTCGCTCAGGGCGTTCACCGCCGCGATAGCGCCGAAATCGTAGGGGTCGTCGACGATCGGCGGAAAGAAATCGATCGTCTGCACCACGGCGAGATCGTCCGTCAGGCGGTAGACGGCCGCGTCGTCGCTCGTGTCGAACCCCACGAGCAGGTCTTCGTGCTGCACGTGGGGGAGGTGGCTCAGGACCTCGCCGAGGTCCTCGGGGCTGAATTTACCGGCTCAACCCGCGCAGGTGGCCAGACTGGTGAGGCGTACTTCTTGCTGTTGCATGCGGTGATTATAGACGCTCGGCACGACGAGTGCTGTGTCCGGCGGCGCCTACGTGATAGCCATTGATGCCATGGTTTGACTGAGGTCGGTCTGCTCGTTGAGATGCCAGAGGCGGTCCAAGGCTGCCTGCTGGCGGGACTCATCGAGCAGGCCGGTCGTGAGCCGCCGGAACTTGTCTTCGATGTCGGTGTCGGTCATGGGCTTCTTGAAGTGCCCGGTGTAGTAGGGGACGGACGCCGTGTGCTGGCGGCCGTCCGAGGTACGAACCGTCAGGATGTTGAGGATGGCCTCCGGCCAGGCCGCGTCACATTCCGGGTCCTGCACGACCTCGATGCGTTGCATCAGGTCCAGTAGCACCGGGTCGCGTAGAACGTCGTCTTCGAAGTGCGCGGGCTCGACCGTGCCGAACCGAAGGGCGCAGGCGACGACGAAGGGGATGCTGTGGTCGGCGGTCTCCCGCGTTTCGGGGCGCCAGCGAGTGGGGTCGCCCGCCATGATGCGTTTGCCGCTCTCGAACGTCCGGATGTGGACGTGTGTGACGTCGTCCGCGTCGGCGATGTCCAGTGCGTCGCGCGCCTCTATCGCGCCCTCGATCGCGGTCTGGGAGACGAAGCCTGCGGGGAATCGCTTGAAGCGCGACTCCATGAGCCGGAAGGCCTGGTCATCGCCGTCTTCCAGCGCGAGGGGAGCGAGCTCGACAGGGGTGCTGGTCACCCCTGCGAAGAATCCGTGCGAACCGGAAAACACCTCCGGTGGCCCCGTCATCCCGCGTCTGGCGAGCATTGCTGCGAAGACGCCGTTCCTGCCCGCATTCGGGACCGCCGCAGCCTTCCAGTGGGAGATGGTCCCGCGTCGGGCCTCGCCAAGCGTCATGCTGCTGACCACGGAGATGCGAAGCGCCTCTGCGAGCTGCTCGACCGGGAGACCGATCACGCTGCCCGCCCCTAGCGGCGCGGAGATGGCGGCATACGCGGCCTGGTCCCACGCGCCGCCCGACGCGAGGTGGAAGCTGTCCGCCCAGGCAGCCTGCACTTCGTAGGCGAGCGCGACAGCCGCGATGAGATCCCGGCCCGACGCTCCGTGCGCCTCCGCGGCAGCAAGTACCGCGGGTATGTTGTCGGAGGGGTGGGCGATGTCCTTGCCGTTGTAGGAGTCGTTGAAATCCAGGTAGCGCACCATCGTGCCGTTCACGAAAGCGGCCATGTCCGGCGTGGTCGATTCGGTTGTCCCCAGCAGTGTGGCCGGTGACGAACCATGTACCCCGCGAGCCAGGTCGCGGGCCGCGCGCACCGGATCGGCGTCGCTGGCCGCCAGTCCACAACCCGTCGAATCGATCACGAGCCGCTTGACCTGGTGCACGACCTCTTCGGGCAGGTCGTCATACCTGATGCTGGCCGCGTAACTGGCGAGACGTTCAACGACTGGATCGGTCATGCTTCCGCATCTCCTTTGAGCCTCACAAGGGCTGGGCCGAGTCTAGTCTCCATGGGGAACAGGTTCCACTCAGAAGGCACGCGGGCAGGTTGCGCCGGGGTGTGTATGGGGGATAATGCGGCCACTACGCACCAGAGGAGACGGGCATGATTATCGACGCGCACCAGCATCTGGTTACGGGGTCGCAGATCGGTCAGTATCAGGCGTTCCTCATCAATGGGCGCGGGTTCCACGGCAAGGGGCACCCGGGCGTTACGGCGGAGACCGTTGCGAGCTGGAAGACGGCAGGGAAGACGCACTCCCAGTTGTTGGACGACGTGGGGACGGACATGGCCTTCCTCTCTCCGCGTCCGTACTCGCTGATGCATTCGGAGAAACCGGACAAGATCGTGCACTGGTTCTGCGAGGCGAACAACACCGCGATCTCGCTGGCGGTGCAGAACGAGCCCGACCGCTTCCGGGGCGTCGCGGGCCTGCCGCAGTGCGACGGCGCACCGGTCACGGACACATTCGAGGAGATCGACCGCTGCATCAACGACCTGGGGTTCATCGGCATCATGATCAACCCGGACCCGAGCGAAGGCCAGCACACCACACCGACGATGGGGGAGGAGTACTGGTATCCGCTCTACGAGAAGATGGAGAAGGAGGACATCCCCGCGCTCATCCATCCGGCGAGCTGCAAGGACCTGCGCGAGTCATTCCACAACCACTTCATCACGGAGGAGAGCATCGGCATCCTGTCGCTCGCGAAATCCACGGTGTTCGACGACTTCCCGAACCTCAAGATTATCATGAGTCACGGTGGCGGCTCGATCCCGTACCAGATAGGACGCTGGCGGGCGCGGATGCGCGGTCCGAACGGGGAGGAGACGTTCGACCGCCACGTGAAGAACCTCTACTACGACACCTGCCTCTACAACCAGGAGTCGCTGGAGCTGCTGTTCAAGATCGTGGGGACGGACCGCTGCCTGTTCGGCACCGAGCGTCCAGGCGCTGGCTCGGCGGACAACCCCCGCACCGGCGAGTGGTACGACAACACGAAGCCCTACATCGACGACATTGACTTCCTGTCGGACGAGGACAGGGGAGCCATCTACGAAGGCAACGCCCGGAGCGTGTACGGCAAACGGTTCTCGTAGGGTGCGCCCGTGGCGACCCAAAGTCGTCCCGCTGAAGCCACGGCGTAGGGTTGTCTGGTGCCGAAGGCCGGATTCGAACCGGCATGAGGTTGCCCTCAACGGTTTTTGAGACCGTCGCGTCTACCATTCCGCCACTTCGGCATCGGTTCGGATTATAGCGAAGCCGGTTGCGCTGACTCCGTCCTCAGCGCGCGCCGAGAGCGGCTTGCTCAATACGCCAGGGTGGACAGTCTCACGCTCCTGGAGATTTGGAGCTGGAGCGGAAGACGGGATTTGAACCCGCGACCTTCTCCTTGGCAAGGAGACGCTCTACCCCTGAGCCACTTCCGCTCGTGCCAGTACCGGGCCCTTACAGCCTGGTGCCGAGGCCCAGACTTGAACTGGGGACACCAGCATTTTCAGTGCTGTGCTCTACCAACTGAGCTACCTCGGCCCGGTCATTTCATGCTACGGAGCGGCCTGGAGCGTGTCAACCGGCGTGGAGCGCTACAAGAGCCCTGCGCCCAGGGCGCGCTTGCGCGTCTCCAGGCTCACGAACGTCTCCGTATGCCGGATACCCTGCACGATGCCTACCTTGTTGTGCAGGAACGAGGCGAGGGCTTCGGAGCTCGTCAGGTTTACCCAGATGAAGATGTCGTAACTGCCGGTGGTGATGGAGACGTGCTCGGCCTCCGCCAACTCGGACAGTTCGTCTGCCACGGCTTCAACCCGCGACGGGTCCACCTGCAGCCCGATGAACGCGGACGTGTGGTAGCCGAGACGTTCCGGGTCTGGGATCGCGGCGACCTTGATGACCTTGTCCTGCAGCAGCTTGGCAAGGCGGCGCCGGGCTGTTCCCTCACTCAGCCCCAACTCGCGGGCCATCTGCGCGTGTGAGGCACGGCCGTCCTGCTGGAGGGTTTCGATGATCCGTCGGTCGATGTTGTCCAAGACGTCCTCCGCACACGAGCGCTGAGCATGCTACGGCGCATCGTCAGGGATGCGGATGCATCGTATAAGAGGATTCATGCACCGTCAACGATGAGAAGAATGTTAATCGCCGTAAGAGGGGATATCTGCGACGCGTTCCTTACGAATCAGCAGGAATACGCGCGGTTCGTGGCGCTCAGCGCTGGATCCGCGTGTCGCCCCGGGGCTGGAAGATGGAGCCTGCGCCGGGGAGGTCGGCAGGTGTGGAGCGTCCTTGCTGCCCGATGCCACCGATGCGTCCTCTGGAGAGGATGCCCAGCGCGGATGCTGCGGCGCCTACCAACGCTGCGCGCTTCAGGAAGCCGCGCCGCGTTACGGTGTTCCGGGTGCTCGCTTCGTTCTGGCCTGCCATCGTCTGTTGCGCTCCTGTGGCCAAGCCGGCCACGACGCATAATTGTAGACAGACGGTGGGGGATTGCAAGCGGTCGGACCCTCTACGAGGGGCGTCAGAGGCCCTGGGGTCAGGCGTTCCGGCGCATGGGTCTAACCCGAATGCGAAATTCATCACAAACTGTTGACACCCGCCCTAGAGGTGGTTTAACGTGCTCTTCTTGGCGGGAGCATCGCCGATGGTACGTTCGCGCAGCGTCTCTCCGCCCAATCCAGAAGCAGGCAGGGCTTCCGGTGACGCTGTTTGAAACGCAGGCCCTCGGACGATGTGAATGACCGGCCCAGACCCCACGTTCATGACGGCATCTGACTGGGCTGCTGCTGCTGACCTCCTCGCAGCGCTCTGGTTCCTCCTCGGATCGGCCCTTGGCTTCGGAGCGTGCATGCTCCTTGCCCACGGCATGATTCCGTCCCTTGCCGTCTCGCGAGACATCCCCGCTCACGTGGCTCGCCGTATCCGTATCCCCCTCTACGCGGGGGCGGTCCTCTTCCTGCTGCTTGGGTTCTATGCCATCTCGCTCTTCATCGAGAGGCTGGACCTCATATCCGATCTGTTCTACAGGGGGGCGCAGTAGGGCCGGAGTACCCCGGCGTGCACGCAATGAGCAACTCCCTGATCAAGATAGCTGTTCCGGTCATCGGTCTCGTTGCAGCTCTGGTTCTCGCCTTCGTGGCCTACTTCTTCGTACTGGCCTGGTGGGCGCAGCCTCCCGCTGTTCTCGGTTTCGGAGACGGCCCGACGCAGCCGATAGCCTTTCCCCACACGGTGCACGTGACCACCGCCGGATTGGACTGCCAGTTCTGCCATCGCACCGTCTCCACGGAGGAGGCGGCCACTGTCCCTGCCGTGGCGCAGTGCCAGTTCTGCCATGACTTCACCCGTATCACGGGCGAGCAGTCCTCCTCACCCACGGCGGAGGCCGAGATAGCCAAACTCATAGGAGACCCCCTGGAAGGGCCTGAGCCCATCAACTGGGTGCGTGTCCACCGTCTTCCCGACCACGTGCAGTTCGTGCACGCCCCCCATATCCAGCAAGGCTTCTCCTGCTCCACGTGCCACGGAGACATCGCGAGCATGGAGGTCGTCGAGCAGGTCCGTAACTTGAAGATGCGCGATTGCGTCGACTGCCACCGCGACAACAGTGCGCCGACCGATTGCACAACGTGCCACTACTAGGAAGAACGAATGGCGCTGACTCGTAGACAGTTTCTGAAATGGGCGGGCGTGACCGGCATCGGCGCTGTCGTCTTCAACGGCTGCCGGGTACCGGACCACGAGATTCAGGTTCAGAGCCCCGTCGAGATGCCGGAAGACCTCGTCACCGGCAGAGACAACTACTACGCCACCGCTGCCCAACTCGGTCCGGCGAGCGAAGGACTGCTCGTCCGCGTGATGGAAGGCCGTGCCAAGAAGATAGAAGGCAACCCGGACCATCCGGTAAACACCGGTAAGCACGGCATCCGTGCCGAGGCTCTTCTGCAGGCACTCTACCATCCTGACAGGATCAAGCACCCGTTGCTCCGCATCGCCAAGGGCGGACCGTTCCGCAAGATCGAGTGGGCTGAGGCCATCGAGCGGCTCATAGCCATCATCAGCGACCGCGACCCGAACGAGGTGCTGCTCGCGACGCCGTTGCTACGCGGACGTGCCGCGGACGTCGTGCAGGCGTTCGCCGGCGGCTCCGGTATACGGCTCCAGGGCTTCGATGCGCTTGGTTGCGAAAGCGTCGCCCGGGAGGCGCTCCGCCAGCTCTATGGCCAGAACGCGCAACCCGATCTCGATATCGCCCACGCGAACTACATACTCAACTTCGGCGCCGACTTCCTCGGCACCTGGATCAACCCCACCCGCTTCTCACGTGGCTACGGCGAGTTTCGCCAGGGCGATGGCCGCTCGCGCGGACGCTTGGTGCATGTCGGCGCGCGTTACTCCACCACAGCGGCAGCCGCCGACCACTGGGTGTACGCAATCCCCGGCTCAGAGGGGATGCTGGCGATGTCGATCGCGTACACGATGATCGATGAGGGCACGGCGGACTCGGATGCGGCATCGGCGTTGACCGGCGGGCACGGCGCGAGAGCGTTGCAGGCTTTCGCGCCTGAGCGGGTGGCGGCGCGCATCGGTGTTGATGCGCACGTTATTTCCGAACTTGCCCACGAACTGGCGGACAAGAAGCATCACCCCGCGCTCGTTATCGGGGGCGGCCCGGCAGCAGCCCAGGCGAACGGCCTGTTCAACATGCTTGCGGTGTACGCGCTGAATGCGCTCGTGGGGTCGGTGAACCGTTCCGGTGGACTCGTCTTCAACCCTGAACCGATCAGCGGGCGGGTCAGCTCTGCCTCACTGCGCGAATGGAAGCAGACGCTCGCCGACATGCGCTCCGGTGACATCACCGCCGTGCTCGTGCGTGAGTCGGACCTGGCTTACGGCCTGCCCGGAGCGCTCGATGCCCGTGGCGCACTGCGCAGCGTGGACACTATCGTCAGCTTCTCCAGCTTCCTCGATGAGACGAGCGAACTGGCAGATCTCATTCTGCCGTGCCACACCCCGTTGGAAGAGTGGGGCACGGACGAACCGAACCCCGGCCCCGGCTACACGACCATCGGCTTCCAGCAGCCTGCGGTGAACCGCTTCCACGACACGCTGAGCTTCGGCGACGTTCTGCTGCAGACAGGGAGTCAACTCGGCCTGCCCGGTCTGCCGTGGGAGAACATGCGTGAGGCGGTCCGCTCGCTCGCGCAGGACCTCCACGAGCGGGGACGCGGCTCCGTCGTGCAGCCCACGTTCGCGGAGTTCTGGAAGCGAACGCTGGAGCGCGGCGGCTGGTGGGACACGGGTGCAACGGCAGACGGCACACGGCCTGATCTGCCTGAACTTGCGAGGAGCGCTCCAGCGGTTTCATCGACTGATCCGAGCCGCTACCCGCTCCACCTCGTGCCGTTCGAGGGCATCGGAGTGGGCGCAGGGCAGTATGCGCATCTCCCGTGGGCACAGTCGACGCCGGACCCCATCACCAGCGCAGCGTGGGACACGTGGGTGGAACTCAACCCGCACACCGCCGATGAGATGGGGCTCAAGAACAACGACATCGTCATCGTGGAGTCGTCCACGGGCCGCACCATCCGCGTGCCGGTCTACATCAACCCTGCCACGCCTCCCGACGTGGCCGCCGTGCCCATGGGGCAGGGTCACCGGGCCTTTACGAGTTACGCGGCACGACGCGGTGCGAACGTGTTGGACATACTGGAGCCCACGGAAGATGCAGAGACGGGGGCATTCGCCTGGGGCGCCACCCGGGTCCGCATCTCCGGCACCACCCGGACGAGGGTGATTCCGAAGTTGGAGGGCATCGAGCCTGCCCGCCAGCTCCACGGCGAAGAACTCATATTCGTGCACAAGGCATAGCAAAGCAGGACTTGTCATGGCGACGCGTACACAGAGCACACGGGCAGACCACAAATGGGGGATGGTCATAGACCTGGACCGCTGCACCGGCTGCCAGGCATGCGTCATCGCCTGTCAGTCTGAAAACAACATCCCGCTCAATGATCAGACCGCCTTCCTGGACGGTCGGGCCATCGAGTGGATACGCGTGGAGCGCTACTGGGAAGGCGACTACCCGGACATCAAAGCACGCTTCCTGCCGGTGCTCTGCCAGCACTGTGACAATGCCCCGTGCGAGTCTGTCTGCCCGGTGTACGCGACCTACCACAACAACGAAGGACTGAACGTGCAGGTGTACAACCGCTGCGTGGGCACACGCTTCTGCGGCAACAACTGCCCCTACCACGCCCGGCTGTTCAACTACTGGGAGCCGGTCTGGCCGGAAGACCTCCGGAACCAGTTGAACCCGGACGTTACGGTGCGGACGCGCGGCATCATGGAGAAGTGCACCTTCTGCATCCAGCGCATCCGCCGCAGCACCCGGGGCGGCAAGCAGGTGGAGGACCAGGCGTTCAACCCTGCGTGCGTGCAGGCGTGCCCGACCGATGCCATGACATTCGGCGACCTCAACAACCCCGACTCCCGCGTCTCGCACAAGTGGGAGGACGAACGTGCCTTCCGTGTGCTGGAAGCACTCGGCACCAATCCCAGCGTGAAGTACCTGAAGCAGGTAGACGCTCATGCATAACGGCGAACACGAACTCACGGTCGGCCCCCTCCCGACGCATCAGGACGTTGCGAGAGACGTGCTCGGCCGCTTCCAGGACCTCGGACACCGGTACTGGGGCTGGGTAACGGTGCTCGCGTTCCTGTTCGTCCTCGGGATCGTTGGGTTCATCATCCGCCTGTCGGAAGGCTTCAGCGACGAGAACCGTGCCAACTGGGGCTACTTCGTCGCGACGCTTGCGTTCATCGTCACCACGTTCACGGCCATGCCGGTTATCTCGGCGGGGCTGCGTCTCGCGAAGGCGAACTGGAGGCGGCCTCTCACGCGCGTGACGGAGAACATGGCCATCACGGGCCTGCTCGTTTTACTCATGCTCATCCCCGCGCTTATCGCTCTGCCTTCCATAAACGGCAGGCTCAGCATCTGGTTCGAGTTCCCGCTGGGTGCCCCCGGTGTATGGGACGTCATCGGCTATGGCACACTGGCGTTCATCGGTCTTGCCCTGCTCTGGGGCGTCGCTCTGCCAGACCTGGCGGCGGCACGAGACCATCTTCCCGCTTCGACACGCCAGCGCGTTATCGGCTGGTTGTCGCTTGGCTGGGTCGGTGGAGTGCGCCAGTGGCGCGTGCTCTACCAGGGCTCGCTGCTCGCTGGAGCGATGTACCTGCTCACGTACCCACTCGTGCAGACGCTCATGATTTCGGACTTCCACCACGGCCTGATACCGGGGTTGAAGGACGCCATCATCCCCGCGACGGTGGTGGTCAACGGCCTGCAGGGCGCGGTGGGCATGACCCTGCTCACCATGTACCTGATGCGCCGGTTGGGGAACTATGAGAGGTACTTCAGCGTGGAGCAGTTCTGGGCGCTCTCCAAGCCGTTGCTGGCGTTCTCCCTGCTCTGGTTCTACTTCTGGTGGGCGAGCTTCATCACCTTCTGGTACGGACGCCAGCCCGGCGAGAGCGAGGTCATCCGCCTGCTGGTGCTGGATGAGTACCGGGGCGCACTGATGATCTCCTTCTTCCTCAACTTCATCGGCCCGCTCATCGCACTGGTCTGGAACCCCGTGCGCCGCAGCGTATGGGGCCCCGCGCTCGTTGGCACGGGCGTGGTCATCGGAGCGCTCGTGAACCAGGTGCGGCTCTACGTCTCGGCCTTCTCGGTCGCAGACCCGAGCCAGCACGTGATGCACCCTCGCCCTGCAACGCAGTGGCCTGACGCGCCGGATCTGCTCATCATGGTAGGCGCCATCTCCGGATGCGTGCTGCTCTTCATGCTCGTCAGCAAGATCATCCCGGTGGTCTCCATCTGGGAGATCGGCGAAGGACTCAGACTCACGAAGGTCAGGCGTTACATGAACCGCTACGCAAGAGTGATAGCCAAGTCGCATTAGCCGCACAGGCACGGACAACAGCCGGATGTACTACCGCAGAACGCTAACCGACGCACAGATAAACAGGGAGCTCCTGGACGTCGTTCTCAGGACGCCCATGTGGTGGGTCGTTATCGTCTCCATCCTGGGGCTCATCGTGGCGGGCGCGGCGAGCGCGTTCGGCTTCATGATGAACCAGGGCCTTGGCGTCACCGGCTTGCAGCAGCCCATCTTCTGGGGCTTCTTCATCACCAACTTCATCTTCTGGGTCGGCATCAGCCATGCCGGCGTGATGATTTCCGCCATCCTGCGGCTGAGCCAGGCGGAGTGGCGCAGGCCGATGGTGCGCGCGGCGGAGACCATGACGGTCTTCGCGCTGATGACTTCCCTGTTGCAACCGCTCATCCACGCGGGCAGGCCGTGGCGCATCTTCTACTGGGTATTCCCCTACGACTGGGCGCGCGGCATCTGGCCGGACGTGCGGTCGCCGCTGGTGTGGGACCCCACCGCCATCATCACCTACCTCACGTCCAGCTCACTGTTCGTCTACACCGCGCTGATCCCCGACCTTGCCATCATCCGTGACCGCAGCACCGGCTGGCGCCGCACGGTCTACGGCATCCTGGCGCTCGGCTGGCACGGCAACCCCAGGCAATGGAAGCTGCAGGGCATCGCGGGCATCCTGCTCTCGGCCCTCATCCTGCCGGTGTTCGTCTCCGTGCACAGTATCGTGTCGTGGGACTTCGGTGTGAGCCTCGTCCCGTCATGGCACGTGACCGTCTTCGCGCCGTACTTCGTTATCGGAGCGGTGCACTCGGGCGTGTCGGCGGTCGTCACGCTCATGATCCTGATGCGCAAGCTGTACAAACTCGAAAACTTCATCTGGGAAGAGCACATCGACGCCGTGGCGAGGCTGCTCATCGTGGTCGCCACCGCATGGCTCTTCTTCTTCTGGCTGGACCTCGTCTTCGCTCTGTGGTTGAAAGAAGAGCAGGAGATGACCGTATGGCACCTCCGCCTCTTCGAGCCGCCGTGGAGCTGGCTGTTCCTGGCGTTTATCGTCTTCTCGTACATCATTCCGGTGCCGTTATGGATGTTCCGGCGCGTTAGACGTAGCTTCACCTGGATGCTCTGGACGAGCTTGATGGTGAACGTCGGTATGTTCCTGGAACGTCTCATCATCATCGTGCCCGCGCTCATGCGGAAGGGGCCGTGGGTATTCACGTACGACACGTACCGGCCGAGTGCCGTGGAGGTGACGCTGATCGTCGGCTCCATCGCGCTGGTGGCGTTCCTCCTGATGCTGTTCAGCAAGTTCTTCCCGCTCATCCCCATCTGGGAGGAGAAGGAAGGCCAGAAATTGATAGACGAGGTCAAGGTCGGCGACCGCGTGGTCCCTGCTTTGGTGAAAGAGCACTAGCAGGCGGAGTGAGGAGAGTTCGATGGCAAACACGAAACTGATGGGGCTGTTCCAGGACCCTGAACAAGCCGCAGGGGCCATGACCAAGCTCAAGGAGGACGGCTTCCCCGTCGAAGACCTGGATGTCTACTCCGGCAGCCCGTTCCCCGAGGGTTCCTTCGGCGAGCACGAGCCGGAGATGCGGCTGTTCATGTTTCCCCTCGTGGGCGCGCTCGTCGGCTTCGCCATCGGCCTGCTGTGGACGGCCGGCACGCAGATCTCCTACCCGCTGGTCACGGGCGGCAAGCCGCTGCTCAGCATCCCGCCCATGACCATCATCATGTACGAGAACACGATGCTCGGAGCGATCATCTTCACCGTGCTCGGTGTGCTGTTCGAGTCCCGCCTGCCGCGCCGCAAGCTCGGCCTCTACGACGAGCGCATCACCGAGGGCTACATCGGCATCATCGTCGACTGCCCCGAAGAACGCGCCTCCGCGGCCGAGACTGCGCTCCAGGGCGCGGGCGCCGAAGAGATCAAGAGGGAAGAGGGCTAGGCAACCCGTGCAGATCCGCCGCCGCAACACCCTTCTGCTGCTGACCGCCGCTGTCGCTTTGGCGGCAGTCGCTGCCGCATGCTCGCCGGGAGACCCCTTCCGCTCCACCGGTTCCTATCCCATAGACGTCTTCCAGGAGATGCATTACAACCAGACGCAGAAGTCGCAGGAGCCGCCCCGCTTCCTGCCGCCAGAGGACTCCTACCCGGTGGAGGGCGGCTACATCTCCGTTGACGAGATCGAGAACATAGCGGAGCTGGAGAACCCGCTCGCCGGCGACCCCCTTGCGCTTCACCGCGGCGCCCTGCTCTACAAGCAGAACTGCTCGGTCTGCCATGGCCTCACCGGGGATGGCGACGGCTACGTGGGTGGATTGCTCAGTGAATACAACGTCACCCGTCCTCCCGCGTTCGGAGACGGCGAGGGCGTGGTGGTGATCCGCGATACCGGCACGACCGAGGTAAGCCCGGGTGAGACATTCGGTAACATCTCCGGCGGCAAGGGGTTCATGCCTGCGTTCGAGCCTCTGCTCTCGGTAGAGGACCGCTGGGCGCTCGTCACGCTCATCGACGCTACCGTTGCTGAGCGGCAGGCCATGCTCGATTCGATCAACGACATCCCGGAAGAGCAGCGCACCCTTGACCTTCTCCGGCTGCGGGGGCAGCTCTAGCGCGTGCGGCTTGGAGCCGCTCGGCGACGGCTGCCGTGAGAAGCACACACACCGATCTGCGCCTTCGTTGCGCCGCCGCGCTTCTCTTGGCGTGTGCCGTTCTCTCTGCTATGTCGATCGCCCCTGTGAGCGCTCAGACGTATGAGGAACTTCCTCCCGATCTGGAGGAACGCGCCCAGCGGATCTACTCCGGCGTCATGTGTCCCCAGTGCGCGGGACAGACTATCGACGAATCGAACGCCCCCATCGCCGAGGCCATGCGCACGGCGATCCAGGCGCAACTGCGCAACGGCGCATCGGACGACGCCATCATGGACGGCCTCGTACAATCGTATGGCGAGAGCATTCTGGCGTCACCTCCGACGCGCGGATTCTCTCTCTTGGCCTGGCTCGTCCCGCCGCTTGCGCTTCTGCTTGGCGCGGTCGCTGTGTTCTTTACGATACGAAACATGCGTGGGCGTTCGGTGACCGGACCTGCCGTTGCCGGGGACGCCGGGACCGCCGTGGCCGCGCCACGCGGTGCGCCGTTACCGTTCGACCTCGTGGACAGAGAGTTGGGCGAGGACACACACGCGGCGGAGGAACGCTGAACGAATGGCAAACCTCGGCACGGCAACCATACTCATCGCATTGCTCCTGACTGCCTACAGTGTGCTGACGTCATTCGTCGGCGCGAAGCGGGGCGATGTTCCCGCCGTTGTCAGCGCCCAGCGTGCGAACTATCTGACCACGCTCACGCTGGCGGTATCGATGGGTGCGCTCGTCTACGCGTTCCTGGAGAACGATTTCAGCATCCGGTACGTGGCGGAGAACAGCAACCTTGCGATGCCGCGCATCTACACCTGGGTTGCTTTCTACGCGGGCAACGCGGGCTCGCTGCTGTACGTCGCATTCGCGCTGAGCGGCATGGCGGCGCTTTCCATGGCCCTCGCTCCGCAGCGGCTGGGCACGCTCCGCCCGTACGCCAACGGCGTGCTCATGCTCATCCTGCTGTTCTTCCTAGTGGTGCTCTTCTTCCTCGCGAACCCGTTCGACACACTGGAACGGGCTCCGGCGGATGGGCAGGGCATCAATCCGCTGCTCACGCACCCCGGCATGTTCGCGCACCCGCCGCTCATCATGACCGGCCTCGTCGCGATAGCGGTGCCGTTCTCGCTGGCTGTCGCAGCGCTCCTGCGCGGACGCATCGACGACGACTGGGTGGACGCCGGTCGCGTCTGGGGACTCGCCGCGTGGGTGCTGCTCGCTATCGGTCTGCTGCTCGGCTCCTGGTGGGCGTACACGATCCTCGGCTGGGGTGGCTACTGGGCGTGGGACCCGGTTGAGAACGCCGCGTTCATGCCCTGGCTGGCGCTCACCGCCTTCACCCACTCCATCATGGTCCAGAAGCGCCGGGGCATGTTCCGCATGTGGAACATCGCCCTCATCAACATCAGCTTCACCCTGGGCGCGTTCGGTATCTTCATCAACCGGGGCGGGCCTGTGCCGTCGGTGCACTCGTTCGGCGCGTCCACGCTTGGCTGGGTGTTCCTCACCTTCCTCTGCGTGGTCACGGTCGCATCGTTCGCACTCTTCTTCTACCGCATGGCCGTCCTGCGCAGCCCATCGTCTCTCGAATCGGCGCTCTCGCGTGAGGCCGCCTTCCTCGTGAACAACCTGCTCCTGCTTGGCATCGCGTTCGTTACGCTGTGGGGCGTCGTGTTTCCGCTCATCTCGGAACTGGCGACGGGCCGCACCATCACCGTGGGGGAGCCGTTCTTCAATAGCGTGAACGGCCCGCTCATGCTCGCACTCATCCTGCTGATGGGCATTGGCCCGTTGCTCCCATGGCGCACGGCGACATGGCAGAGCGTCCGCCGTGCGTTGTTCGTTCCCGGGGTCATTACGCTCGTCATCACTGCGGCAGCCACGCTCCTCTTCCGCGTGACCGTGCCCGTTGTGGTGCTCGGCATCGCGGTCAGCACGTTCGCGGGCATCAGCATCCTGCAGGAGTGGGTACGAGGAACGTTGGCGCGCAGCCGCTCCACCGGCGCGCTGTGGCCGGTGGCGTTCGGGCGGCTGATCGCTTCCAACCGCCCGCGCTACGGCGGCTACGTCGTCCACCTTGCCGTCGTGATGCTTGCGTTCGGTATCGTGGGCTCCTCGTTCTACGACCAGGAGCGTGATGTGTTTATGTCCGTCGGGGATCGGGCCGCGATAGGCGAGTACACCGTCGAGTTCATGGACGTCAGCGCTGAGACGTTCGCCGACCGCACCGAGCGCACTGCGGTCCTGAACGTTACGAGAGGAGGCGAGAGCCTCGGCACGCTCAACGCGTGGCAGGGGGTCTATCCGTCGTTCTCCATGATTTCGACCCGGGCGGGCATACGCTCTACGCCCCAGGAAGACCTCTATGTGATATTCAGCGAACTGCAGCCGGACGGTCGGACCGCGGCGTTCCGCCTGCTGGTGAACCCCATGGTCTGGTGGATGTGGCTCGCGGGGCCGTTCGTCATCCTCGGTACCGTCGTCGCCCTCTGGCCCGCTCGCCAACGCGCGGCTGCTTATGCGATTCCCCAAGTGCCGGGTACTGCGCCGAGCGGCGGCGCGCCTTAGGCGGGTTGTGGTGTCGGCCCTGGCAGGGTAGTCATGACCATCCTAGTCCTTACGCTGCTCGTCCTCGTGGCGATAGTCGTCCTCGTCTATCCGTTCTGGGCGGCACGGTACGGGGGCGTGCTCTTCGACGACCCCGCGCGCGATCTGGAAGCGGGCATCCGCCGTGCCCGCGATCGTGTCTACGAGGAGATACGTGCGCTGCAGCAAGAGTACTTCCTGGGGAACATGACCGAAGCCGAGTACCGTGCGCAGTTGCAGGCTGCACGCCAGCGAGCTGCGGAGCTGATCCGTGAGCAACAGCAGGTGAATGAGACTGCTGCTGCCATCCAAGACCGCGTGGATACGGAGTTGCGTGAGCTCCTTCCGCGCGATGGCGAAAGGAAGGAGGAGGCGTGAAGCGCGCCGCCGTATCGGTCGCTGTCCTGCTGGCGGCGCTGCTGATGCCTGCCCAGGCGCTCGCGCAGGAAGTGGGTGAGGTCGAGATAGCGGGGCGTGTGGAACACGGAGCGGGTGCTGCCTCGTTCGATCCCACGCAGGCGCGGGTAACGCTCAACGTGCTGGAGGGAATCACGCTCGTCTCGCAGGACTCCGCGCTGCCCGATGAGTCCGGCGCGTTCAACTTCACGGCTACTGCTGCCGAAGGACGCACCTATTTCTTCTCAGTCGAGTACCAGGGTGCGAACTACTCCGCCGTGCGCGGTGCGAGCGAGTTGAGTGAGCTTGTGGTCGTTACTGTCTTCGATGCCACGAACGACACCTCCGTTCTCGCGGTACAGAGTCACACCGTCATCGTCACCGGTGCGGTGCCGGACGACGGGTTCGTGGAGATCCTCGAACGTGTCATGGTGCGGAACGACAGCAACCTCACGCTCACTCCCGACCTGAACGCTCAGGGTCCGGCGATGCTGAGTTTCCTGCGCTTCGCTCTCCCGCCCGGCGCGTACAACCTTGACGTACGGTCGAATATCACTGGCGGGCAGGTGCTGGAGGTCGACCGCGGTTTCGCGATCAACTCGCCCGTCCCTCCGACCGCTCCGGGGCTGCCGCACCAGTTCGAGTTCGTCTACCGCCTCGACTACGACGAAGCCACTCTCGACCTGTCCCGCACGATGCGGTTCGGTGCGGAGTCGGTGCGGTTCGTGGTGCCGGTGGACGTTGCAATACCGTCGTCGGCTCGTCTGACGGACCTCGGCGCGACCGAACTCGACGGGCGTCTGCTGCGGCTGCTGGAAGGGCAGGACATCGCCCCTGCCGAGGTGTTACCGCTCGCTGTCGCCGACCTGCCGCGTGAGTCGGCGTTCGATATCGCCCGCGAGTCTGCCGGTGAGTGGTACGTCCGGTATGTCGTTCCCGCTGTCGTTGCCCTGACGGTTGCAGCCCTCCTGCTGCTGTCGCTGCGCCGTCGACGTGCCGTGGCCATGGGCAGCGCCGGCAGAGAGCAGCTGCTCGCCGAGGCTCGTGCCCTGCGCGACGCATACGACCGGCACACTATCGGAACGGCGGCGTATGAGGGCAGGTCGCGTGTGATACGGGACGCACTCGTGCAGGCGGAGGTGCATGACCGGCTCACCGAAGCAGACGGGGAAGGCGGCGCCAGAGACTGACTACGTGCGCCCATTGCGCTGCGCATCGGTTGGACGTATCGTTGGCGTATGCGCGTATCTCTCCCACGTCGCAGAACGCACGAGGAGGCCTCTCCCTGCGACGGCCCTGCCGTCCGGATCGAGGGACTGGCCAAGTCGTTCAACGGCACAACCGCCCTCCGCGAGGCCACGTTCGATGCCGAGCGCGGCAGCATGGTCGCCCTCCTTGGCCCGAGCGGATGCGGAAAGACGACGACGCTGCGGCTCGTTGCCGGGTTTGAGACGCCCGACGCCGGAACTGTCACCATTGCCGGCCAGACCGTTGCTGCGCCCGGACGGTTCGTCCCTCCGGAGCGCCGCCGGGTCGGCATGGTGTTCCAGGACTATGCCCTCTTTCCCCATCTCACTGTCCGTAGGAACGTCGCGTTCGGGGTGCCGCATGGCCCTGACCGGGACCGCGCTGTGCAACAGGCGTTGGAACTCGTGGGTATGAGCGCGGAAGCAGAGCGGATGCCGGACCAGCTCTCCGGCGGACAGCAGCAGCGCGTCGCGCTCGCGCGTGCGCTCGCTCCCAAACCGAGCGTCGTGCTGCTCGACGAGCCGTTCTCGAACCTCGATGCGAACCTTCGGCGGCACGTCCGGGGTCACATCCGCCAGATACTGCGCGATGCGGAGGCCACCTCGGTATTCGTGACACACGACCAGGATGAGGCGTTCAGCATCGCCGACAAGTTGTGCGTCATGCTGGACAACCGGCTCGAGCAGACGGGCGCGCCGGAGGATGTCTACCTCTACCCTGCGTCACTCGGCGTTGCGCGGTTCATGGGAGTCGCAAACATCCTGCCGGGCGAGTGCTCAGGCGGCTACGTCCGCTGTGAACTGGGCGTTCTTCCGGTGGGCAACCCCGACCCTCCGAAGGGGCTGGTGATCGTGTGCGTACGCCCGGAGACGGTGCGCCTACACACGGAATCGGACGCGTCAGTCGAGGGGGTCGTGACCTCCGTCGAGTTCCACGGCACCTCCAAGGCGGTGAACCTGCGGCTCCGCTCCGGCAGGCCGGTGCGCTGCGTGATGGGCGTGCATATCCCCGCAGAGGTGGGGGAGACGGTAAAGGTGGGGGTCAACAGTTTCGTCGCGGCCTTCCCCCCGCCGTCCGCTCACGACATCGCTCACGCGGCTTAACGCGACGGCCCCGCGCCGTCCACGATGCCGACCACCTCCTCGAGTCCGCCTACCGTGAACGCTCCGGACGTGTTCATGCCCGCAAAGAGGCACCCGGCGGATGCTGCGGCCTGCCGTCCGGCATCCGAAGAGTCCACCAGCAGCACTTCCCACGGCGGCACGTCCAGTACCTCACAAGCGCGGAAGACCAGGTCCGGTGCGGGTATAGGCTTCCGATCGCCGTTCGTTCCCACCAGCGCGTGCGGGATGAGTTCCAGCGTTTCGAGGAGTGCTCTGGTGGGTTCGGATGGGCTGTTCGCCAGCACGGCGGAAACGATGCCGCGCGCGTCCAGAGCGTCGAACAATGTGGAGGCGTCCGGTTTCGCCGCACCGTCCACCACGATGCTGTCCAGCGTGAAGAAGACCGCGCTCAACTGCATGTCTACACCATACCTTCTGACGCGATAAACTACCTCTGCCCGATGACACAGGGAGGAGCGGACCAGATGGCGCTTTACGAGTACCGCTGCACCGACTGCGGGAACGAGTTCGAGCAGCGCAAGCCGATGAGCGAAGCGGATAGCCCGTCGGAGTGCCCGTCGTGCGGCAAGGAGGCGGCGAGACTGCCTTCCGTCTTTGCATCCAAGGACGGCTACACCCTGCGGGTCCCCCGCGCCGGCGCATTCCGTGCCGGGTCCACCAACCAGGACTAACGCAACATCCCGGAGTAAGAAGCATGGTCAGCAAATCGGAACTGACGGTCGTGGAAGTCGAACTCAAGCAGGTGCGGGTCGAACTGGCGTCGCTCCGCGCCGAGGTCGCTTCCCTGCGCAGTGAACTGGACTCGCTGAAGGCGAAGGGCTAGGCGCACAGCATCAGGCGCGACCCCTCGCGCCTACATGCCGCACTCAGGTGCGGTACCATGCGGGGCGATGTCCGCCGCACCCCGCGCACTCGTCGCTGAGACAGGCCTCTACGTCCATACCACCGCGTACAGCGTCGTGCTTGGCGGCATCATCGTCCTGGTGCCGCTGTATATCATCTCGCTCGGCTACAACCCGGGCTGGCTCGGTGTCATCATCGCCGGGCAGGGGCTGTTCCAGGTGGCGCTGCGGCTCTTCGGCGGCGTCCTCTCCGACCGCATCGGTGAGCGGTGGGTGATCCAGGCGAGCTTCGCGGCGCTGGTGATCGGGACCTTGGGGCTCGCGTTCTCCTCGTCACTGTTCGCGCTGCTGGCGGCGCAGGTGCTGTTCGGGGGCTCCCGCGCCATCTACTGGACGTCCTCGCAATCGTACGGCAGCCGGATAGACGAGTCCCGCCCGACGACGCTGATGGGCCGCTTCTTCGGGTTCGCGGCGGTCGGCGGGCTTGCGGGCAACGCGGGTGGTGGGTTCGTGGCAGTCGTCCTCGGCTACCAGGAAGGGTTCCTCATTGCGGCAGCCGTATCGGCGGGGGCGATGCTTGTCGTCGCGGTCATGCCGCAGCTGCCGAGGCGAGCGGCAATGACGCTGCGCCAGATACTCGGCCCGGTACCGGGGGTCTTCCGCAAGCGGACCACCCTGCTCCCGGCGGTCATGGCGCTCGGGACCTCGCTGCACGTCTCCGTGCTCTCCTCCGTGGGCGCGGCGGTCTACAAGGAGTTCGGGTTCGACGACGACGCGTTCGGGGTGCTGATGGCCATCCACGCAGGCGGCGCGATAGTGGCAGGTTTCCTGTTCGCGCGGTTCCTGCAGCGGGTGGGGCGGCGGCCGACCTTCGCGGTGACGATGGCGCTGCACGGCCTGCCGCTGATCGGGATCGTGCTGTGGGGCGGCAGCTATCCGATGGCGGTCGCGCTGATGTTCGTGCTCGGGCTCTCGTTCAACGCAGGGCGCGTGTTGAACGTGAGCATCACGGCGATGGTAAGCAGCCCGGAGCAGCGGGGCGTCTTCATGGCAGTCGTCGGCATCTACTGGGCGTCCGGGCAGATGCTGGGGCCGCTGCTGTTCGGGCCGCTCGCCGCGGTTACGAGCCTCACCTTCTCCTTCATTGCCGCGGGGGCGCTGATGACCGTGACCGCGCTGCTGACGCCGCTGCTCTACGCCGCGTCCAGAGGCGAGAGCGAGAGCAGGGCGCCTCGCTGAACGTGGGATGCTCCGCTCAACATGACTCCACTGACAGCGGGGGCTGGTGCGACTTCGTGGCGCGTTCCAGCTTGCGGCGGGGGGTGAGGAGGTAGTGGCCGCAGGTGAGGCAGCGGATGCCGACGTCGGCGCCGAGCCGCTCGACGCGCCACTCCACGCCGCCGCACGGGTGCGGCTTGCGGAGCGTGAGCCGCTCGCCGAGGTGGAACTCTACGGCCACGGCTTGCCCATCCGTTCCAGTTCCGCGTTGATGGCGGTGCGCAGACGCTCAGCCTCGGCGCGGGCGGCCTCCGCGAAGTCAGCGCCTTTGGATGCGTAGATAACGCTGCGGGACGCGGAGATGAGCACGCGGCGTCCGTTCGCGTCAGTGCCGTTGCGAACGGAGGCTTCGAGGTCGCCGCCTTGCGCGCCGATGCCGGGGATGAGGATCGGCATCGAACCGACGATGCTCCGCACCCGCGCGAGCTCGTCTGGCGCCGTTGCGCCGACGACGAGCCCGACGTTGCCGTTGTCGTTCCACGCAACCGCCTGTCGCGCGACCTCCTCGTAGAGCGGGCCATCGGCGCCGTTGTTCCGCACGCGCAGGTCCTGGAACTCGGCGCTGCCGGGGTTGGAGGTGCGCACGAGCACGAACACGCCCCTGTCCGCGTAGTCCAGGAACGGCTGCACGGCATCGTGCCCCTGGTACGGGTTCACAGTGAGGGCGTCTGCGCCCCATGCCTCGAACGCTGCCTTCGCGTAGGCCCTCGACGTGTTGTCCATGTCCCCGCGCTTGGCGTCGAGCAGGACGGGCACGCCGTCCGGCACGGCCTCGATGGTGGCCTGCAGCGCCTCGATGCCGGGGATGCCCTCGGCCTCGTAGAAGGCCCACTGCGGCTTGTACGCGCAGACGAGGTCGCTTGTGGCGGCGATGATGGCGCGGTTGAAGTCGGCGATGTCGTCGATCGGCATCGCGGAGCGTGAAGGGTCGAGGCCCACGCACAGCAGGCTCCGGTTCCGCGCGGCGGCGGCGTCCAGTTGTTCGATGAAGGTGCTCATGGCTCTCAGTGTACCAAGCTGGGACGGCTGGTAGCATCGGGCGCATGGCACGACCCACATCCGCCCCTGTGCGCCGCTCCGCCCGCACTGCGCGGCTGCTCATCACTATGTACGACCGCCTGCTCGCACACCACGGCCCGCAGGGCTGGTGGCCGGGCGATGGCCCGTTCGAGACGATCGTCGGAGCGATACTGACGCAGAACACGGCGTGGACGAACGCCGCCCGCGCCATCGACAACCTGAAGGCGGCGGACGCGATGTCGCCCGCGGCGCTGCGAGCGATGCCGGAGGAGGCGCTGGCCGAGGTCGTCCGTCCCAGCGGCTACTTCAACGCCAAGGCGCGGAAGTTGAAGGCGATAGCCGATTTCCTGGGGCGCTACGGCGACAGTATCGAGCCGTGGCGTATGATGCCGCCGAAGGCGCTGCGCGCCGAGCTGCTCGCGGTGCACGGCATCGGGCCGGAAACCGCGGACGACATCGTGCTCTACGTGGCGGGTCTGCCGTCGTTCGTGATGGACGTCTACACCCAGCGGGTCGTCGACCGGATGCTGCCGCGCCACGGCCTGCGAGGCTACGACGCGTACCAAGCGTTGTTCGAGCGGCACCTGCCGCACGACGCCGCGCTCTTCAACGAGTACCACGCGCTGCTGGACGCCCACGCCAAGGACGTGTGCACGAAGCGCGAGCCTCGATGCGCGTCCTGTGTCCTCTCCGACCTCTGCGCGACGGGCCGCCGCGCCGTGAAGTGAGCGAGTGTCCCTGTGGGTGTACTCATGGGGCCCGCGCGCGTTACGAGCGCAGTCCGGGCTCTCGGTTTTCCAAGTGGGACATTTCGGGACATTTGGGGACATTGCACTCCTGAGCAGGCGGACCTCTTTCTTCCAGCGGTCTCATCTGGTCTCATTCGGTCTCACAGTGCGCCCGAGCCGCAAGCGATCGGCCGCGCGGCTGGTGAGTCGCCGGGGAACAGCGTACGCGGGCAGGGGGCGACCGCGTAAGGGGCGGATGTCACGGTTCACCCTCACCCGCCGCTTCGCGGCGACCTCTCCCCTCAAGGGAGAGGTGCGTCAGGTCTCGCGTTCGTTGGTGACGGCGGCGTCGCCGGTGCAGTAGGGGATGAAGTTCTTCATATGGCAGGTCGCGCCGGTCTTTGCGAGCTCCGCCTCGAACAGTTCGTGGATCGCGCGGGCCTCGTCCTCGTACTCGATCTGCCGACCTCCGGACTTCATGCTGACGTCCGCGCCGGGACGGGAGCCGCCGTAGGGCGGGACCATGCCGTGTTCGCCCTGCCGGAGGGCGAGGTAGCGCGCCCGCTTCGTGCCGGCGTTGAAGTGCTGGTGGAAGGTACGCTCGCTCGGAACGACGACCATGGAGCCCTTCTTCCAGTCCACCTTGCGCATGTCGGAGCGGTCGTCCTCGTTCCAGAGGAGGGAGAAGCCGGCGTCGCCGCTGAGGATGATGAGGTGCGCGCCGGGGCCGTGGTGGTGGGCCTTCTTGTAGGTGCCGACCGGGAACTCCGAGATGTGCGCGGTGATGCTGTTCTTCGCCATCTCCAGCTGGGCGTTGATGCCGCCCGCACCCCTCAGCGGCATGCCGTAGAGCGGCATGTTGTCGGCGTTGGGGATGAAGTTGGACTCCCAGATACGGCCGTTGTAGAGCTTGCCGCTGCCGTTGTAGGAGTCGTCGGCATAGCGGTTGGCGAAGACGTAGGGCAGGTTGAAGATGAAGTGGTTGTCGCGGTAGAGCCGCATGATGGGCGGCGCGCTGGTGACGGCGATGTAGCGGGCGGGCTCCGTGCCGGAGCCGTTGAAGAGCTGGTACCAGGCGTTCAGCGGGATGGCGAAGACGCTGCCCGCCTTCCACTCGAACGTCTGCTTGCGGCTCTCGTCCACCCAGATGCTGGTCGCGCCCCTGCCGGAGAGGACGTACATCTGCGTCTCGTACATGTGGTGCACGGGCTCCGACTTCCCGCCGGGCGCGATCTCGACGACGTGGGCGTCGTTCGGGAGCACGCGGTTGGGGATGTTGATGATCGCGCCGCTGCCGCCCTTCGGCTCCCACGGCGAGAGTTCGAGCGCGTTCAGGTCCTCGAAGGCGTACTCGACGATGAGCGGGACGCCCTGCTCGCGCACCCACGCCATGTACGGGTCGTCGACCTCGAAGTCGCCGAGGGGCTCGGCGGGCTCCTCGGCCCGCACCATCCTGCCGTCCTGTGTGCCAGTGCCGGTGGTCATGGCGTTGCTCCTTCCGCTCCGATAGCGAAAGGGCGGGAGCACCAGCCCCCGCCCTTCGCCTGTCTACGCATGTCTGTGAGCGCCGCTTCCTACGTGTCGCGCTCGCTGGTGACGCCTGCGACGCCGGTGCAGTAAGGGATGAATGCCTTCATGTTGCACTGTGCGCCGGACTTGGCGAGTTCGGCCTCGAAGATCTCGTGGATCTCGCGGTCCTCGTCCTCGTACTCCACCTGGATGCCGCCCTCCTTGATGCTGACGTCGGCGGTCGCGCGCTGGTTGGGGGCGTAGAAGCCGCCGTTGCCGCCGCGCAGCGCCATGTAGCGGGCGCGCTTGGTGCCGGAGTTGAAGTGCTGGTGGAAGGTGCCGTCGCTTGGGATGATGACGATGGAGCCGATCTGCCAGTCGCACTTCACCATGTCGGAGCGGTCCTCCTTCGTCCACAGGAGGGAGAAGCCGGAGTCGCCGCTGAGGAGGAAGAGGTGTGCGCCGGGGCCGTGCCGGTGGGCCTTCTTGTAGGTGCCGATGGGGAACTCGGAGATGTGGTTCCCCATGTCGTTCTGGCCCATCTGGAGCATGGCGTTGATGCCACCCGCGCCTCGTTCCTTCCAACCGTAGAGGGCCATGTCCGGCGCGTTGGGGATGAAGTTCGTCTCCCAGATGCGCTTGTTGTAGAGCGTGCCGTTGCCGGAGAAGTAGGACTCGTCGTCCGAGTAGCGTGAGCGGAACATGAAGTCGTTGTTGAACATGAAGTCGGTGTCGCGGAAGAGACGCATCATCGGCGGGGCGTTGGTGGTGGCCATGTAGCGCACTTTCTCGTCGCCGGAGCCGTTGAAGTGCTGGTACCAGGAATTCAGGGGGATCGTGAAGAGGGAGCCAGCCCTCCACTCGAAGGTCTGCTTGCTGTCCTCGTTCATCCAGACGGTCGTCGCGCCGCGGCCCTGGACGATGTAGAAGTTGATCTCGTACATGTGGTGCTCGGGCTCGGACTTGCCGCCGGGCTTGATGTCGACCACGTGCAGGTCGTTGGGCATGTGGGCGTTGTCGATGTGGATGACGGAGCCTTCGCCGCCCTTGCGCTCCCACGGGCCGACTTCGACCTCGTGCCAGTTGGGGACGTAGTAGGTCTTGTGGACCATGACCCCTTCCTTCTCCAGCCAGTTCTCATAGGCGTCGGGGATGCGGAAGTCCTCGAGCTGGCCGGTTGGCGTCTCCGCCACCTTCATGTCGGTGCCTTGCATTACCATCAGGCGTCACCTCACTCCGTTGGATGTGGAGGCAAGCGTATCTCAATAGCGCGCCGCGCACAAATAGAAGGGGCAGGCAACACTGTTGCCTGCCCCTGTCGTGCGAACGTTGGCAGCGGGCCTAGACCGGTACCGGCGCCTCCACCTTGTAGAAGCGGGCGCAGTTGTCCCAGAGGATCTTGCGCTTGTCCTCATCGGTGATGTCGAGTTCGAGGAACGCGTTGACTGCGTTCGGGTAGCGGGAGTCGCCGTGAGGGTAGTCGGTCGAGAAGACGAGCTGGTCGTTGCCGATGTAGTCGATGGCGTACTTGGCGGGCGCCTCGTCCGGCTCGATGGAGACCCAGCACTGGCGCTTGAAGAGTTCGATGGGGTTCTCGTTGAGCTCCGGCATGTAGGCGTCGAGCTCGAGTTCGTGCATCTCCTCGATGCGCCAGAGGAGCCAGGGGATCCACGCGCAGTTGGCCTCCAGGAATGCGGCGCGGAGCTTGGGGTGGCGCTCCAGCACGCCCCCGCCGACGAAGCTGCCGAGGCCCATCATCTGCTCGAACGGCTGGGCGTAGACGCGGCGCAGCATGAAGTTGTCGAAGTGCTCGCCGGCCTGCTTGGACATGGAGCCGGAGGCCTCGTGGAAGCCGATGGGGATGTCCAGTTCCGCCAGCGTCTCCCAGAGTGGGTCGTACCAGGTGTCGTGCCAGTTCCTGCCGTTGACGACGTTGGAGCGGACGAAGACGGCCTTGAAGCCGAGCTCCTGCACCGCACGCCGCGTCTCGGCGACGGCGTCGTTGATGTCGTAGACGGAAATCATGCCCGCGCCGAACATCCGGTTGGGGTCGACGGAGCAGAAGTCGTACATCCAGTCGTTGTAGGCGCGGGCGATGGCGGCGCCGAGACCGGGGTCTATGTCGGGCCGGGTGAGGACGCTGAGTCCGCGGCTGGGGAACATGACGGCGACGTCGATGCCCTCGGCCTCCATCGCCTCGAGCTGGCAGTAGGAGTCCCAGCCGCGCGAGGAGTGGTCTTTGTAGAGGACCTGGTTCTTCTCGTAGTTGTGTCCCCTGCGGTTGATGGTGGTCCCACCCGCGCCGGTGCCGTCGGCGATGCGTTCGAGGTCGGGCCAGCTGATGCGGAGGTCACGCACGTTCTCCGAGGTGATGCCGATCGGCGCTGCGCTCTTGTAGCGCTCGTCGATGTAGCGCTGCCAGAGGTCCGGCGGCTCCATGATGTGCATGTCGCTGTCGAAGATGAGGAAGCCGTTCTTAGCCATCGCTGCTCCTCCCTTGCTGTTCTGTTCTACGGCGCACCGTACTCCGCGCCGGGGCCTGCCTGCACTAACTGCGGTTGCTCGCGACCACCTCGTCGGCGTGGTTCGCCCAGGTGTCGAGCACGCCCTGGATGTCGCTCTTCAACTGCTCGCTCTCGCCGGCCTGGGCGGTGAAGTAGACGGAGAGCCTGCTCACCTCCTGCAGGGACGGCCAGCGCTCCAGCGGCAGTTCGATGCTGCGGTTCTTCTCCGTGTCGCGGATGACGTTCATCGGGTCGCCGCCGTCCTCCACGATCTTCATCTGCTCCATCAGTTGCTTGCGGAGAAGGATGATGCCCCGGTCGGACTCGCCGAGCTTCTCCTGGACGCGGTCGGCGTTCGGGCCCTGTGTGATCCACGCAACGAAGTCCTGGTGGTTGACAAGGTCGGGGATGAGTTTGCCAGACTCGTCGTAGATCGGGACGATGAAGTGCGGCACCTTCTCTTGCTTCGGCAGCGTCGTGCCCGGCGCGGCCTTGTAGAAGAACCACGTGATGTGGAGCGTCGTGGTGTCGTCGACGGGCGTGCGGTACTGGAAGTTGCACTTCACGCCATCGCCGACGAAGAGGATGTTCGGAAATAGCGCGGGGTGGCCGACCTTCCAGTCGTGGTCATCCTTCGTGGTGCCTTCGACGACGCGGCGCTTGATGATGCCGTGCTCGAACTCTGTGAAGCCGATCTCCTTGTGGTTGCGGGGGATGATGGGGCTGAGGTCCGGCTCGCCGCCGAGGGCGATGGCCTTCTCGCGCTGCTGCACGACGCCCCAGTAGCCGTGCAGCCACTCCAGGTGCACGGGGTCGTGGGAGTTCTCCTGGCACTGCAGCCAGTTGCAGGGTAGTTCCGCGATGCCGATGTCGGAGTAGCCGTTCTCGTAGGTGTAGGGCTCCCACATGGGGATGAGCGGCGCAGGGGCAGGGCCCATGTACGCCCAGAGCATCCCCGCCATCTCCTGCACGGGGTACCCGGCGACCTTCACCTTCTCCTTGAAGCGTCCGTCCGGGTGAACGGTCTCCTCGAAGGGCTGCTCGATGCACTGGCCGGTCTCGTCCATCATCCAGCCGTGGTACATGCATCGGAGCCCATGCTCCTCGGGGATGCCGTAGGAGAGGTCGACGCGGCGGTGCGGACAGAAGCGCTCGATGAGACCTATCGTTCCTGACTTGTCCTTGTAGAGTACGAGGTCCTCACCGAGCAGGCGCACCGGCTTCGTGGGGCGCTCGTCGAGTTCCGTCGCGGCGGCGAAGGGGTGCCAGTAGCGGCGCATGAGTTCGCCCATGGGCGTCCCCGGGCCGACCTGCGTAAGACGTTCGTTGTCCTGTGCGGAGAGCATCCTTCATCCTCCCGATGCAGGCAGATTGGCGGGATTGTAGCACGCGCAGGGCTGGGTGCACCCTCTAGGCGGGCGCTTCGAACGTGCCGAAGACGTCCCGCAGCGTCGAGCAGATCTCGCCGAGCGTGGCGTAGGACTCGACGCACTCGAGGATGGGCGGCATGAGGTTGACCGCCGGCGACCGCGCGGCCTCGCCGAGCCGTTGCAGCGAGGCCTCGCTCACGGCAGTGTCGCGCTCGTTACGGACGCGAGTGAGGCGGTCGAGCTGTCGCTGCGCCGCGTGCGGCGGGATCGTCTGGAGCTCGATGCGCTCGTCCTCCTCGGACGTGAAGGCGTTGACGCCCACGATGACGCGCTCGCCGCTCTCGACCAGTTGGAAGTGGCGGTACGCGGCCTCCTCGATCTCGCCGCGCTGGAAACCCGCCTCGATAGCCGCGACTGCGCCCCCCATTGAGTCGATGCGCTCGATGTAGGCCGAGGCCTCGCGCTCGATGGCGTTCGTCAGGTGCTCCACGTAGTACGAGCCGCCGAGCGGGTCTATCGTCTCGGCGACGCCGGACTCGTTCGCGAGCACCTGCTGCGTGCGCAGCGCGAGCGCGGCGGAGTCCTCGGTCGGCAACCCGAGCGCTTCGTCCTTCGAGTTCACGTGGAGCGACTGCGTGCCACCGAGCACCGCGGCGAGCGCCTGCACCGTCGTGCGCACAACGTTGACGTCGGGCTGTTGCGCCTGGAGCGTGACGCCGGCGGTCTGTGTGTGGAAGCGGAGCATCCAGGAGCGCGGGTCCTTCGCGCCGAAGCGGCGGCGCATGATGCCGGCCCACATGCGCCGCGCCGCGCGGAATTTGGCCGCCTCCTCGAACAGGTTGTTGTGCGACGCGAAGAAGAAGGAGAGCCTTCCGGCGAAGTCGTCCACGTTCAGCCCGGCGTCGACCGCGGCCTGTACGTAGGCGATGCCGTTCGCCAGCGTGAACGCGAGCTCCTGCGGGGCCGTCGCGCCCGCCTCGCGCATGTGGTAGCCGCTGATGCTGATCGTGTTCCAGCGGGGGACCTCGGCGGCGCAGTAGGCGAACATGTCCGTTGCCAGCCGCAGCGACGGCACGGGCGGGAAGATGTGCGTGCCGCGCGCGATGTACTCCTTCAGCACGTCGTTCTGTGTCGTGCCGCCGATCTCCGCGAACGGCGCGCCCTGCTTCCGCGCGACGGCGAGGTAGAGCGCGAGCAGCATGGGCGCGGTGGCGTTGATGGTCATGGACGTGGTGACTTCGCGGAGCGGAATGCCGTCGAAGAGCGCTTCCATGTCGGCCAGGCTGGATATCGGCACGCCGACCTTGCCGATCTCGGCGCGTGCCATGTCGTGGTCGGCGTCGTAGCCGGTCTGGGTGGGGAGGTCGAATGCGACCGACAGGCCGGTCTGCCCTTGCGAGAGCAGGAAACGGTAGCGTGCGTTGGAGTCTTCCGGCGTCGAGTAGCCCGCGTACTGGCGCATCGTCCAGAGCCGACCTCGGTACATGGTCGGCTGCACGCCGCGCGTGAACGGGTACTCGCCGGGATAGCCGAGGCGGTCCCCTTCCGTTCGTCCTGAGCCTGTCGAAGGGCCGTCCGGACCGTAGAGGGGCGCGGCCTCGATGCCGGACTCGGTGGGGAAGGCGGGCTTGCGCTCCGGCACGCGCCGGACTGCGGGCTCGTACGTCTCGCGCTGCCAGCGCTCGTGGGCGTCGTCGGTCATGGGGGTAGTGTACAGGGTGAGCGGTAAGGGAGCGTCCTCTACTCCCATGCCCCATGCGCTAGAATCGCGGCGGGATGGCCAACGAACGCATCGTCTCAGGGGCAGCGCGCGAGGAAGACCGAGGCTCGGAGGGCGGGCTGCGCCCGCGTCGCCTTGCCGAGTACATCGGCCAGGAGCGCGTGAAGGAGACGCTCACGATCTCCATGGACGCCGCCCTGCAGCGCGGCGAACCGCTCGACCACGTGCTGCTCTACGGTCCGCCCGGCCTCGGCAAGACGACGCTCGCCTCAATCATCGCGGCGGAGATGGGCGCGAACCTGCGCACGACGGCAGGCCCGGCCATCGAGCGCCCCGGCGACATGGCGTCGCTCCTCACGCAGCTGAAGCCGGGCGACGTGCTGTTCATCGACGAGATACACCGGCTGAGCAAACTGGTTGAGGAGATCCTCTACCCGGCGATGGAGGATTACTCGCTCTCGTGGGTGATGGGGAAGGGGCTGCAGGCGCAGAGCATCAACCTGAAGGTGGAGCCGTTCACGCTCGTCGGTGCGACGACGCGCTACTCGATGCTGAGCGCCCCGCTGCGCGACCGTTTCGGCTCGGTGTATCGGCTCGACTTCTACGATGAAGCCGCCATGCGGGCCATCGTGCGGCGCTCGGCGCGCATCATGGAGCTGGAGACCGACGAGGGCGGGGTGGAAGAGGTCGCCAAGCGTGCGCGGGGAACGCCTCGCGTGGCGAACCGGCTGCTGCGCCGGGTGCGGGACTTCGCGCAGGTGCGAGCGGATGGTCGCGTCACACAGGACGTGGCGTCGCAGGCGCTGGGGCTGATGGAAGTGGACGCGCTCGGCCTCGACGAGGTGGACCATCGCCTCGTGCGGATGATCGCGGAGAAGTACGGGGGCGGGCCGGTGGGGCTGGACACGCTCGCAGCGTCCACCGGAGAGGAGGCGGACACCATCATGGATGTGTACGAGCCGTACCTCATGCAGTTGGGCTTCCTGAACCGTACGCCGCGCGGGCGTATGCTCACGCGGGCGGCCTATGA
This sequence comes from Dehalococcoidia bacterium, assembly GCA_965220655.1. Classification (GTDB taxonomy): domain Bacteria; phylum Chloroflexota; class Dehalococcoidia; order Lucifugimonadales; family Australimonadaceae; genus Bin16. Next base: position 719,893 of record CBDCQO010000012.1, read on the forward strand.
ACACCTGGGCCTCACGCCGCCGCCGCGCCTCGCCGCCGGGCAGCCGCAACTGTGGGACAGTACAGGCTCGTAACCGGAGCCGGGAGGGAGACGCGATGCTGACCGCCGAAGACAACGAACTGCTGACTCGGGTAGGGCCGGGCACCCCGGGTGGCGAATTGCTGCGCCGCTACTGGCATCCCATCCTGGCGACGCAGCAACTGGACGAGAACCCCGTCCGCCAGGTGACGATCCTGGGTGAGGAGCTGGCGCTCTACCGCGACCGCTCGGGCGCACTGGGGCTGCTGGGGCTCCGCTGTCCTCACCGGCTGATGAGCCTGCAGTACGGCATCCCGGAAGAGCACGGCCTCCGCTGCGGCTACCACGGCTGGCTGTTCGACGAGGAGGGCCGCTGCATCGAGACGCCGCTGGAGCCGCCGGACAGCACGTTCAAGGAGAAGGTGCAGACGCTGCACTACCCGGTGCAGGAGATGGGCGGGCTGGTCTGGGCGTACCTCGGCCCTGAGCCTGCGCCGTTGCTGCCGCGCTGGGACCTGTTCGTGCGGCCGGGCGGCTTCCGGCAGATCGTCGCGCACCACCTGCCGTGCAACTGGCTGCAGGTGATGGAGAACCGGGGCGACCTGGGCCACGCGACCTACCTGCACGGACGGCTTGCGCAGTACGCGCTCGAACGGCAGGGCAGGCTGACCGACGACTCCCGCGCCCGCTACAACGCGACGATGCGCCAGCAGCAGGACCGGCTCGACCGGGGCGTCTACACGAAGTACCAGCCGGTGTGGAACCAGTTCGGGTTCACGAAGGGCAACCTGGAATCGGACAAGGGCGAGGACTCGCCGTCGTGGACGATCGGTGCGAACTCGTTCCTCTTCCCCTACACCCTCACGTTTGCACCGTACGCGCCGGGAACGATCCGCAAGTCGTACCAGATCGGCGTGCCGCTGGACGACACGACCACGTGGCACTTCCAGTACTTCTACTACGACTTCCCCCCGGGCGTGAGCGTCCCCGAGCAGGACGGCGTGCCCTATGCGGAGGTGCCGCTGGACTATGCGAACGGCGAGCCCATCCTGGATAACGTGCTCTCACAGGACATGATCGCGTGGTGGTCGCAGGGCGGCATCGCGGACAGGACGCAGGAACACCTGGGCGTCTCGGACGCGTGCGTCATCGCGTACCGGAACCTGCTGAAGGAGCAGATCAAGGTGGTGCAGGACGGCGGCGAGCCGATGAACGTGTTCCGCGACCCGTCCACGATCGAGCGTCCCGAACGCGTGCTGGAGCAGGACGACAAGACCGTGGAAGAGGTTCTCGCCGGGCGCAGGCTCAGGGGAACGACGTACTATCGCGCCAACTTCCACAAGGTCTCCAAAGGCGGCTGGCTCTACATAGACGACGACGTTGACCGGTACTGTCCCGACCGCGACACCATCGTGCAGCTCTACCGCGAAACCGAGGAGTTGCAGCAGCGACAGGCGCAAGGGGCCTGACGACCGACACCGTGCCCTCGTTCACGATACCTCGCGCTGTTGTGCTATCGCTGTGCGCTGCGCTCTTGCTGACGGCGCTCGCGTGCACTCCCGACCCGACGCCGACCCCCACGCCTGCTCCTACCCCGACGCCCACGTCGACGCCCATTCCAACGCTTACCCCGACGCCGACGTCGACCCCCACGCCAACGCCCATTCCAACGCTTACCCCGACACCCACCCCGACCCTTGTGCCGACGTCGACGCCTACCCCCGCGCCAACAGCGACGCCTTCCGGCTACCCCCAGGCTGAGGTGACCGTCGAGGGGTTCACGTTCCTGGTGGACGTGGCGGACACGTGGGAGCGCCGCGGTCTCGGCCTTGGCGGACGCGACGTGATGGCCCGCGAGGTCGGTATGTGGTTCGACATGGGCGGCACGGGGGAAGCGACGTTCTGGATGCGCGGGATGCGCTTTCCTATAGACATCGTGTGGATAGCGGACGACCTTGTCGTGACCGGCGTGGCGGAGCGTCTGCCGTTCCCCGAGCCGGGGACGCCGGACTCGGCGCTGCCGTTGTATTCCTCCGGCGTTCCTATCCGGTATGTGCTGGAGATCAACGCAGGGCTCGCGGAAGAGCTGGGCATCGGGGAGGGGTCGGTGGTCAGTTTCGAACCGCTGCAGTAGGGGGCGGGTGGGTGACGATGCTCGCGGACACCTGTAGCGGTGGAGTATCCTCGCGCGGTTGAGGAGGTAGACATGATCTACGAGATGCGCACCTACTATGCGATGCCGGGCAAGTTGCGCGCGGTCGTGCAGCGGTTCGCGGACGTCACGCACGAACTCTTCCTGAAGTACGGGTTCCGCCCCGTGGGTTACTGGACAGAGTCGGTTGGTGACAACACGAAGTTCCACTACATGCTGGCCTGGGAGGATGACGCGGAGCGCCGTGCGAAGTGGGCAGAGTTCCGCGACGACCCGGAGCGCATACGCGCGTTCGCCGAGTCCGAGAAGGACGGCCTTATCGTCGCGAGGATCGAGAACTCGATCTGGGAGGCAACGTCGTTCTCCCCGCAGCTCCCTGCGTGACCCGGGGCGTTCGCGGAGGTGCGGTAGAATGAGGGAACGCCGCTCGGTGCCCCGTGGTGCAGTGGTAGCACAGCAGACTTTGGATCTGTTGACCCTGGTTCGAATCCAGGCGGGGCAGCCAGACCGGCGCCTTGCCTGCGAGAAGGATGGAGTGAGTTGACGAGCAACTCGACAGGAACAGACGACAACTGCGTCCAGTTCGTGTTCTTCAAGCTGGATGCCTCGTGGCGGAGACAGCCCGCAGGGACGAGGGTGGAGCAGAAGGAAGAGTTCCTCTCCACGCTTCGAGCGACGGAGGAACAGGTCCCGTCACACTCCTACAGCACGTTCGGGCTGCGCGCCGACACCGACTTCATGCTCTGGCGGGCATCCACCGGACTGGAATGTCTGGAGGAGACGCTCGGCGACCTGCTCTCGACCGAACTGGGGTCGTTCCTGACGGTCAGTCATTCGTTCTTCGGATTGCTCAGGCGCTCCACGTATGGCAAGGCTCGTACGGAGCAGGACCACGCGGAGGAGTCACAGGACAAGGGTAGGTACTTCGTCCTCTACCCCTTCACCAAGACGATAGAGTGGTATCTCACGTCCCGCGAGGCGAGGCAGGGGATGATGAACGAGCACATCCGCGTAGGGCGGACGCATCCGGACATCAGCCAGATACTGCTCTACTCCACCGGACTGGGCGACCAGGAATTCATCGTCGGCTACGAGACCGACTCGCTCGCGGAGTTCCAGGACCTCGTCGTAGAACTCCGCTCCACTGAGGCGCGGCGCCACACATTGCGGGATACGCCCATCTTCACCTGCGTGAAGAGGACACCTGAACGTATCCTGGACCTGCTCGGATAGCCGGGCACACTCGCATGAGCACACTCACGACACATACCGGATATGAGCCTGCGCTGCTGAAGGCTGCCAGGATGGAGAAGACCGAGGGCACGCCTCTCTGGTTTATGCGCCAGGCCGGGCGGGTGCTGCCCGAATACCGGAAGGTGCGGCAGCAGCACAGCCTCCTGGACATCTGCCGCGATCCGGAACTCGCCACTGCCGTCACGCTGCAGCCTGTCGAGCGCTTCGGCGTGGACGCAGCCATCATCTTCGCGGATATCGTGACGCCGCTCGTCGGAGTTGGCATCGACGTACAATTGGTCGAAAAGGTTGGGCCGGTGATCGACCCGCCGATCCGCTCAGGAAGCGACCTCGACCGGATACGTCCGCTCGAACCCGAGGCGGACGTGCCGTATATGCTGGAGGCGCTCAGGCTGGTGCGAGGAGCCTTGCCAAAGGAGAAGGCGCTCATCGGGTTCTCCGGCGCGCCATTCACGCTGGCTACGTATCTCATCGAGGGCGGGCCGTCCAGGAACTACGCCACGACCAAGGCGATGATGTACGGAGAACCTGCGCTGTGGGACGGCCTGATGGACCGTCTGAGCGGCATGATTACGGCTTACCTGCTGGCCCAGGCGGAGGCCGGCGCCCAGATGCTGCAACTCTTCGACAGTTGGGTTGGCTGGTTGAGCAGGAAGGACTACCGCGAGTACGTCTTCCCGTACACCCGCAGGATACTCAGCGCGGTTAAGGCGTCAGGTGTTCCGGTCATACACTTCGCAACCGGGTCCGGCGGACTCAACGAGGTTATCAAGGAGAGTGGCGCAGACGTGATCGGGCTGGACTGGCGGGTGTCCCTCGACGAGGCGTGGGAATCGCTGGGGGCCGTCGCCGTGCAGGGGAACCTCGATCCTGCGGTTCTGCTCGGCCCTCCTGACGTGGTGCGGGAGCAGACCCGCGACGTGCTCAAGCGCGCGGGAGGCCGTCCCGGCCATATCTTCAACCTCGGTCACGGCTTCCTGCCCCAGACCCCGATCGACAACATCATGCACATGATCGATTGCGTACGGGAGTGGGGCGCCTCCCATGGCTCCTGACCATCGCTCACCGGACGGGCACCCACTCTCGGTAATCATCGTCGGTGGCGGCATCACCGGGCTCGCCACAGCGTGGTATCTCGAAAAGGCGGCCCGTCAGAACAGGACTGACCTCTCCATCGTCCTCGTGGAACGTGAGAACGTCCTCGGCGGCAAGATCAGCACGTTGAACGAGGATGGGTTCATCGTGGAGGGAGGGCCGGATGGTTTCCTCACAAGGAAACCGTGGGCGTTCGAACTCGCGAACGAACTCGGCATCGCGGACGAGGTCGTCTACATGCAGGCATCGGGTGCGTCGCTTCTCCGCCACGGGAAGCTGCACCGCATCCCTCCCGGCCTGATGGGCCCAGCGCCCGCGAGCCGGAAGGATGTGTGGAACGCATCGTTCCTCTCGTGGCGCGGCAAGTTGCGCGCGATGCTCGAACCGCTCGTGGGGAGAAGCAAGGCCGGGAAGCGTGAGTCGTTGGGCGGGTTCCTGCGCAGGCGTATGGGCGCGGAATTCACCGACACGTTGCTGGAACCGCTCACCGCCGGGATATACGGGAGCGACTCCTACGACATGAGCCTCGACGCGCTTTTCCCGATGTTGGAGGAGTGGGAGCAGCGCTACGGCAGCATCACACGTGGGATGCGCGAGGCGAGGAAGGCCGCCCGCGGAACGGACCAACCGCCGAGCGCGTTCTTCTCTCTCAACGGTGGCACGCACCGGCTCGTAGAGTCGGTTGCGAACGGCCTCGAACGGACTGAGACCGTCGGCGGGCGCACGGCCGTTGCGATCGACCGCATCGGAAACGCGGCCCCTCTGTACCGCGTCACGCTGGACGACGAGCGGTTGTTCGAAGCAGACGCTGTTGTGCTGGCGACGCCTGCGCAGGATGCGGGAGACCTCGTCGGCTCGTTCGCGCCAGGGCTGGCCGGGCTGCTGGGGCGGATGCAGAGCGCATCGGCCGTCAGCGTCTACCTGGCGTTCCGGTGCGAGAACGTCGCCCATCTGCTGGACAGCTCCGGGTTCCTGTCGCCGCGATCGGAGGCGGGGCCAGTCGCCGGGTGTACGTGGGTGTCGTCCAAGTGGCCGGGCCGCAGCCCGCAGGACTACGTGCTGCTGCGCGCCTTCATGCGCACGGAGGTCGACGCGTCCACCGGTGACAGCGACGCGAAGTTGATCGATGCCGCGACCGAGGCGCTGCGCCCGCTGCTTGGCATAAGCGGCCCGCCCGACCGGTCCTGGGTGCGCCGGTGGTCGGACGGGCTACCCCAGTACAAGGTCGATCACACGGAGTGGTTGGAGAGCGTGGACAGGGAACTCGATGCACACCCCGGTCTGTTCCTGTGCGGCGCGTCCTACCGGGGTGTCGGCGTTCCCGACTGCATCCGGCAGGGCCGCGATGCCGCGGAACGCGTCCATGCGTTCGCGTGTCGGGGCGCAGCGCAGACCACAAGCGTCTGAGCGCGAGGAACGGAGAGGAGGCGTGTCAGGGTTGAAAGGCGTTCTGCTGATGGCGTACGGGACACCAGAGCACCTGAGCGACGTCGAGCAGTACTACTGCGACATACTCGGCGGGCGGAAACCCAGCCCTGAAGCAGTAGCCACGCTCACGGAGCGGTACCGTGCGGTGGGGGGCAGGACGCCGTTGCTGGAGATCTCCCGGAACGTTGCGGACCTGTTGGAGCAGCGCCTGAACCGCGGTGGCGGAGACGCTTCCTGGCACGTCTACGTCGGCATGAAGCACTGGCATCCGTACATCGTGGAAGCCGTCGAGAGCATCGTGGCTGACGGGGTAGACGAACTCGTTGCGCTTCCGCTGGCGCCGCACTATTCACGGATGAGCACCGGCGGATACCGCGATGCCGTGGAGCGCAGCACCGCGCAGGCTTCGTCGTCCCCGTCAACGCGGTTCATCGAGAGCTGGCACGCGAACCCGCGGTTCACAGCGCTCATCGCGCAGCGGATCAGGGACGCGCTGGCGCAGTCCAACGCTGACCCGTCGGATGTGGAAGTCCTGTTCACCGCACACAGCCTGCCCGCGCGGATAGTCGATGAGGGCGACCCGTACCCGGAGGAGCTGGCGGGGAGCGCCGCGGTGGTGGCGCAGGCAGCAGGCATCGCGTCGTGGCGATTCGCCTACCAGAGCGCGGCGAAGACCGGCACGCCGTGGCTGGGGCCGGACATCCTCGAAAGCATTGAAGAGATCGCGCGCGAGGGCAGGAAGAACGTGCTCGTCGTTCCGTCCGGCTTCGTCTGCGACCACCTCGAGATACTGTTCGACGTCGACATCACGGCGAAGCGAGCAGCGGAGGACCTTGGCGTACGCCTCTCGCGTATCGAGATGCCGAACGATTCGCCTGACTTCGTCGAGGCGTTGTTCGACATAGTCGCTACCGGCACCGGAGCGCGGGTTGTCGGCCTGAGCGGCTGATCCGACGTTACATCCGGTAGAAGCTCCGCGGGTTGTGGCTGAGGATCTTCTGCTTCAATTCCGGTTCCACGTCCTCGCGCGCATTGAGTTCATCGACGATGGAATAGTTCGCGGAGGGGTCGGTGTGGCCCCAGTCAGAGCCGATGAGGAGTTGGTCCTCCGGGATGCATTGCGCCAGGTAGGAGATATCCTCGTCCGCCTCGCACGCCACGAACAGCCGGTAGTCCTTCAGCACGCCGCCTTCCCAGCGGTCGCTGCCGTCGCGCACGCGGTGCTTCAGGTAGTGCAGCAGGTACGGCACCCAGGATGCGCTCGTCTCGATGAAACCGATGCGCAGGTCCGGGAACCGCTCCGGGACGCGGTGGGAGACGAGGTCGTGGAAGCCGATGAGCGGCAGCAGGCGTTGCTGCGGGAACGACTGCACGATCGTCGTGTCGAACGCTTCGGTGATTGCGGGGTTGCCTGCGCCGGTGTGGATGCAGACAGGCAGGCCGAGCCGCTGCGCCTCGTCGTAAACAGGGAAGAAGTACGGGTCGCAGAGCGACCGGCTGCCTTCCATGCCGCGGAAGAGGACGCCGACCGCACCGTTTGCGACGCCATGGTGCATCTCCTCGATGGCCCGGTCAATGGACTGGAGCGGCGGGACGAGTATCCAGCGCAGACGGTCGTTAGATTTTGACCAAACGTCGGCCATGAAGCGGTTGTACGCGCGGCACAGCCCGAGTTCCAGTTGCGGGTCGCCGGTGAGATAGACGATGAAGAGGGTGGGGTAGACGACCTGCACGTCCACGTTCATCTCGTCGGCCGCCTGCAGCCGGTAGGGAAGGTCCTGCAGCGACTTGCCGCCCCAGAACTTGCTGGCCAGGACTTCGGTATCCGCAGGCGGCGCCTGGGCGTTGTGCCCTCCCGGTCCGGCAGGCTGCGGGATCAGCCGCCGACCGATGACCCACCGGTTGCGCGGGAGCCCCGAGGACGGCTCCGTGGTGCCCACGAGCACCGGTTTCAGGTGCGCCAGTTCTTCATCGAAGAACTCCCACACCGCCTCTGACTCGACCACGTGGGTATCGGCATCGATCACGGTTGGCATCGCGCACCCCTGTCCGGTTCTCAGTTCGCCCTACGCGGTACTATAGCCCGGAACTGCAAGAGGCGGCACCTTGGGGACCTCGCCGGCGTGGAGCATCTCTAGAACGGGATGATGGCTGCTCCCGTTGCTATCTCAGCCATGAGCGCCACGCCGAATAGAAGGCTGGCCGCCCCTGCGATTCCCGCGACGGCCCGGTACCAATGCCGTGCCTGCGACATGACCGCGAACGGCACGCCAAGGATGATCGTGATAACGCCCATGGATGCGACCGTACCGATGCCAAACAGCACGAGGTAGCCCAGCCCCACCCAGAACACCTCGATCTGGGGCAGGAGCACGAGCATCACTGCTGCGCTCCCGGCAAGGCCGTGTACGATGCCGACGCCGTAGGACTTGAGGCGGAAGCTGGGACGGAGCGCCTCATGGAAGCCGTTGCCTGGTTCGCTGCCCTCGCGATGCGTGGCGTGTACGTGCGCGTGCGCCTGGCCCTGATGTTCGTGTACGTGCGCGTGCAGTGAACCGCGCCGCAGTTTGTAGAACACCTGCGCTCCGAGGAAGACCAGCATGATCCCGACTCCGAACTCCAGGACGGGAGCAACGGCCTCATAGCGGTCGAGCAGCGCCTCCTTCAGGAGCAGGATGACGATACCGAGGATGAGCAGCGGTGTTGTGTGACCGAGCCCCCATGACGCGCCAACCCACAGCCCGCGCCAGGCGTTTCCGTGCTCCGTGGCGAAGGTAGCGACGGCCACGACGTGGTCGGCGTCGGTGGCGTGCTTCAAGCCCAGGAGCATCCCGATGGCCAGGATGGCCCACATTCCAGTACCGGCTTCTATCACTGCTGACCTCCTGTACCGGCGTTGCTGCTGTGCCCGCTCGCCATGGGGTGTTCGTGGTGCTGCGCCTGAGAGTGCGTGTGGCCGCTGTGCGAGTGCTCTTCGTCTCGACGGCAATCACGGCAGAGCCCGCTCATCGTGAGATGCTCCAGGTGGAGTTCGAAGCCGGTGTCGCGCAGCAGCTCCTCGCGCAGTTCATCGAGGTGCGTGGTCGATGCATGGATGGTCCTGCCGCAGTGCTCGCACACCAGGTGGCCGTGCCGCTTGCCCGGAGCGGCGTACTCGTAGTGACTCACGCCGCCGATGGAGACCTCGTTGAGCAGGTGCAGGCGGCTGAGCAGCCCTGCGGTACGGTAGACCGTTGCCAGGTCCATCTGGGGATGCTTCTCACGCACCTTTGCGGCGACCTGGTCGACGGCGACGTGCCCTTCCATCTCGCGGATGGCGTCCAGCACGGCGACGCGCTGTATGGTGACGCGATGTCCCGTGGCGCGTAGTGCTTCGGTCGTGTCGCTCTTGTGTTGCATCGAATCGCTCTTGCGAAGATTTGCAGAAAGCTTATCACGTATGAGACCTCTAATCAAAACTGCCGGACTTCAGTCGTGAAACCCTGTGCAATGCTTGGCATTGACAGTACACGCCTGTTATCGTTCCCTGCGTGTCTGCGAGCCCACTCGCAGCGCGGGAGGAAGGACATGCGCTTGACGCGACTTTTTGCCCTGACCCTGGCACTGCTCATGGCGGCGCTCCTGGCGGTCGCCTGCGGTGGAGACGACCCCGATCCCACCGCAACGCCTACACCTCAACCTGCGCCAGCGGCGGCTACCGCTACGCCGACGCCTGCGGACGCGATGGAACCGACGGAACCGGCGGCCACGCCGACTCCGCTCCCGCCGGGCGTTACTCCGCCTCCGCCAACGCCCACTCCGACGTCGCCCCCGCCTCCGACGGCGACCCCCATCCCTGGATTCGATCCCGAGGAGCACTTCAAGAACAAGCGCATCTCCATCAATGTCGGCTTCTCGCCGGGCGGCGGCTATGACACGTTCGGGCGAGTGGTGGCGAAGTTCCTGCCCAAGCACCTGCCCGGCAACCCGCGTGTCCTTGTCAGGAACCTGACCGGCGGTGGAGGAGAACGGATCTTCCGGCCGACGCTGGTCGACATCGAGCCTGAGGGCTATGCGGCTGCTGTCGTCCACCCGCGCTTCTTCAAGCGCGAACTGGTTGGCATAGACGTGCCCGACTTTGACATGAATGAGGTCAGGATCATCGGCACGGCCTCAGCGGTATCGACGGTGAGCGCACAGTTCGCTTTCCGTGATCTGGGTACAACGTGGGATGAAGCCGTGGCGAATGCAGGCGGAGAGCTCACGGTCGGCGCAACCGAACCGGGGGACAGTGGCGGCCTCGCTACGACGTTCATCGAACTGGTCGGCGGGCCGATCAAGAACGTCTATGGCTACCCCGGCTCCTCCGACATCGCTGCAGCGTTCGACCGGCGTGAGATCGACATCACCACGCGAGGCAGTGAAGCGACGGCGAAGAGTCTCTTCCCCGAGTGGGTGGAGCAGCAGCAGATCGTGCCGCTCTTCTACTGGGGCGCTGACCCGTCTACCGATCAGGCGTTCACGAACTACGTTGTAAATGATCTCGGGGCCGAGATACCTCCGCACGTGTTTGACATCATCGAGCTGTCGGAGGAACAGAAGACGCTGTTCAGTGTCACCGAGACCATCAACGACAAGATGTCCCGCCTGTTCATCATGCACCCCGACACGCCTGACCACATCTACCAGGTCTGGGTAGATGCTTTCCGTGCGACGGCGCATGACCCCGAGTTCCTGCAGGCGATGGCTCTCCTCAACCGCGAGGTCGGCTACGCAGGGCCTGATGAGATTGTCCAGGTGCTGCAGGACGGCTTGAGGGCGTTGGAAGACCCGGTGCTCCGTGAGGGCTTCATCACACTCGCGGGTGGTGTGGACTAGTCCCCGGCGCGGTCACCGCTTGACACGAAGGAGCCCTCCCATCCGGGAGGGCTCCTGGTTTAACTCTGCTGCCGGCAGTGACTTATGCCAGCGAAGCCTCGACGCTGATCTCGACGTTGCCCGCCATCGCGGTCGAGATGGGACAGCCGTTCTTGGCGTCCTCCGCGGCCTGCCGGAAGTCGTCCTCGCTCATGTCCGGCACCTCGCCGAGGACCTTGAGCGCGCTGGATGCGACCTTCGCGCCGCCCTCGAACAGTTCGAACGTGACTGTGGCGTCCGCCTCCAACCGGGTCGCGACCTTGCCATCGGCTCCCAGGCGGGCGGATAGCGCCATGCAGAAGCAGCTCGCGTGCGCCGCCGCAACCAACTCCTCGGGGCTCGTGCTCGGGCCCGCGGTCTCGTCGCTGCGCGCCTTCCACGAGACGGGAAGCTCGTTGTACGCGCCGGACGACGACGCGGTCACCGTGCCGGTGCCGGAGAACAGGTCGCCGCTCCAGACGGCGTGCGCGGATCTGGTGATTGCCATAACTCCTCCTTGGGGGGCGTTCCGAAGATGTGCGCCACCGATCGGTGGCGCGTCTCAAGTATCAGCGGGGATGCGTCAGCGGGTCAAACGCCGCGCCCATTGAAGGGATGCGGCGAGGCCGGGGCTAAGCCTTGAGCGCTTCCAGGTGCTCCTTGCGGAGCTTCGCGACCTTCGGCGCGATGATGATCTGGCAGTAGCCCGCCCACGGATTGTTGCGGAAATACTGCTGGTGGTAGTCCTCGGCGTCGTAGAAGACGTCGAGCGGCTGCAACTCGGTGACGATGGAGTCCCGCCAGACGCGGCGCTCCGTGAAGTCGGCGACGACCTCCTCCGCGATCCGGCGCTGTTCCTCGTCATGGTAGTAGATGGCGGAGCGGTACTGCGTGCCGGCATCCGGCCCCTGCCGGTTGAGCGTCGTCGGGTCGTGCATTGTGAAGAAGAGTTCGACCAGCTGCCGGTATGACACCACGTCAGAATCGTAGGTGAGTTGCACAGCCTCTGCGTGGCCGGTGTTGCCGGAGCAGACCTCGTAGTAGGTGGGGTCGACGGTCGTTCCGCCTGTGTAGCCGTTGACGACCTTCTCGACGCCGCGCACCTGCTCATACACGGCCTCCAGGCACCAGAAGCACCCCCCGGCCAGCGTGGCCATCTCAGTCGTCATACTCCGAACCTCCTGATCACCGTTGCTTCCGGCGCACGACTGCCATCAGGTACACCGAACCACCGCCGCCGTAGCCTTCCAGCCCCGCGAGTTCATAGCCGTTCGCGTCCATCTGGTTCAGCCACTCGGCGAGTTTCGGCGCCTTGTCACGCTCTATCTCGTAGGTGACGTACTCGTCGCCTACCACGCCGCCCTGACCCTTTGGAGGCTTCTCCTGTTTCGTCAACGCCCGGTAGTCCATGGTTGTACTACGCGGGGACGGGGGCGCGGCTGCGGAGCGTGCGGCCCGGGTATGCGCCCGTGTGCTCGCCGTCCTCCAGCAGGACCTCGCCGTTGACGATGGTGTAGTCCACGCCGTTCGCCTTCTGGCGCAGGCGCATCAGCCCGCCGGGGAGGTCGTTCACCTCGTCCGGCTCCTCCGCGCCGACGGTGTCCGGGTCGAACACCACCACGTCGGCGGCGAAACCGGGGCGCAGCAGGCCGCGATCGTGCAGCCCGAAGAGCGACGCCTGCATGAAGCTGAGCTTGCGCACCGCCTCCTCCAACGAGAGCGCGCCTTCCTCGCGGACCCAGCGTCCCAGGACGAGCGTGCTGTAGCCGTAGCCTGCCTCGAACACGACGTGCGCCCCGGCGTCAGAGAGGCCGATGACGGTGTAGGGGCTGGCGATGAGCCTGCCCATCACGCCGCCGTCCGCGCCGGACTGGCTGTTCTGCAGGCCGGTGCCGAGGTCCTCGTCCAGCACGAGGTCGAGGAAACCGTCGATGACGTCCTTGCCCTGGGCCTCCGCCATCTCCGCGATGCTCATGCCCTTGTACGCGCTGTTGCGCTCCTTGAGCGTGCGGGTGATGAAGATGCGCTCCCACGTGACGGGCAGCGCGCCTGAAGGCAGGTCCTTGCCGTCGACGGCCTCGGCGCGGAGTTTCTCGCGCATCGCGGGGTCGCGGAAGGCGGCAGCCTTCTCCTCGACGGAGCCGAGCATCACCTCGCGCCAGGTGGGCATGCGGTCGAATATCTGGGCGTTGCGCATGGTGAAGCGCTGCGCCTGGGGGCGCGGGTTGATGACGGGGTAGACCTGCTTCCCTTCGGCGATGCCGCGCTCCACGATGTCCAGGTGGCGCTGCCACCGGTCCGGCTCGCTGGGGTGGTAGACGATCTGGTTGTAGACCACGGGGCGCTGCGCGGACTCGCCCAGCTTCGTGGCGAAGCCGTCGCGTATCTCCAGCGGGTACGCGGCGCCGCATTGCACGACGCCCGCGCCCACGTCGCGCAGCGCGGTCGCGAGCTCGTACAGCTCCTCGACGGGCGGCACGATGCCGGGGATGGGGCGTCCGAGCAGGTCCATGTGGCCGCTGTTGCGGTTGAACGAGAGGCCGAGTGCGCCCTGCCGGATGGAGTCGCGGACGAGCTGCTTCATCTCTTCCATCTCGGCGGGCGTGGCCTCGGCCCGCTGGAACGACTCGTCACCCATGACCCAGCGCCGCACGGCGGAATGGCCGACGAGCGCACCCGCGTTGACGCCGAGGCGCTGGTCCAGGTAGTCGAGGTAGCTGCCGAACGTCGTCCACTCCCAGGGGATGCCTTCCTGCAGGCTCTCCATGGGGATAGCCTCCACGCGCGAGAGCATCATGGCGAGGGCGTCGTGGTCCTCCGGCTTCACCGGCGCGAGCGTCAGTGAGCAGTTGCCGAAGATGACGCTGGTGACGCCGTGCTGCGGGGAGAACGTGCAGAGCGGGTCCCACGTCACCTGAGCGTCGAAGTGGCAATGGTTGTCGATGAAGCCCGGCGCGACGACGCGTCCCTCGGCGTCGATGGTGCGCTGCGCGGGGCCGGAGAGCCGGCCCACGTCCGCGACACGTCCATCCACGATGCCTACGTCGGCGATGAACGAGGGCATGCCCGAGCCGTCGGCGACTCTCCCATTCTTGATCAGCAGGTCGTACATGGTGCGCTCCCAGCCGTTCGTTTCGTGCGAGAGTACGCCGATACGAGTCGCAGGGCAAGGGCAGCCAGTGGCGATGGACCACTCCCCTGCGTATCATTCGGCCTATGTTGTCAGCGGCTGAGAACGAGCGGCTCACGCGGGTGGGGCCGGGCACGCCGATGGGCGAGTTGATGCGGCGCTACTGGCAGCCCATCGCCGTCACGTCGGAACTGAACGCCAAGCCCACGAAACCGCTCCGCATCCTGAGCGAGGACCTCGTCCTCTACCGCGACCGCTCCGGTGAGTACGGCCTGATCGACCGGTATTGCCCGCACCGCCGGGTCGATCTTTCCTATGGCATACCCGAGGAGCACGGCCTCCGCTGCATGTACCACGGCTGGATGATGGACGAGACAGGCCAGTGCATCGAGCAGCCTTTCGAGGAGACCGTGCACCCGGACGGACGCTTCAAGGAGAAGGTGCGCGTCGCCGCCTACCCGGTGCAGGGTCTGGGCGGGCTGCTCTGGGCGTACATGGGCCCTGAGCCGGCGCCGCTGCTGCCGAGGTGGGACCTGCTGGTGTGGGACAACGTGCTGCGCGACATCGGCATCGTGGTGCTTCCGTGCAACTGGCTCCAGTGCGTGGAGAACGCGGTCGACCCCGTCCACACGGAGTGGCTGCACATCAACCTCACGAGTGCGGTGCTCGAGCGCGAGGGCGTGATAGCCGACCGCAGTGAGATGCCGCGCCGCCCGCACCGGAAGATCGGTCTGGACCGCTATGAGAACGGCGTCATCAAGAGGCGGGTAGTCGAAGGCACGACCGAGCAGGACCGGGAGTGGACGGTCGGCCATCCCATCATCTTCCCGACGTGGGTGAGCATCATCAACGGCTTCCAGATGCGTGTGCCGGTGGACGACACCCACACGCTGAACTTCTTCTACCACGTCTACGTGCCGCCGGAGGGCGTCGAGCTGGAGCCGCAGGAAGAGATACCCGGCTACGACGTGCCGTACGTCGGTGAGGACGGGCGCTACCTGCAGAACTTCATCGTCGCGCAGGACTTGTCGGCCTGGGTTACGCAGGGGCCGATAGCGGACCGGACGAGGGAGAAACTGGGGCAGTCGGACGTCGGTGTCATCATGTACCGCAAGCTGCTGGAGGAGCAGATGCGGCTGGTGGAGGACGGCGCGGACCCGATGAACACGTTCCGCGACCCCGCAGAGAACGAGGTCCTCTACTCGTTCGACGAGTACCGCGCTCCGGGCGAGCGGCCGGAGAAGGGCATCCTGCAGCTCGGCGGCGCGTTCATGTCCGTTGCCATGTCCGGCGAGCGCGACCCGGAGACGGGCAGGCACGTCCGCAGCCTCACGGGCAGGTACAGCCCCATCGCCTTCACGGCGGAGGAGACGTTCGCGCGGGCTGCCGCTATCCCCTCTCCCTCGGGGAGAGGGTCAGGGTGAGGGCTGCGCCGTCCGCGTAGACGCTCCGCATGCCCCGGCGTATGATGCGCCCGACGTTCACCGGCTGGGGGTGCGGTCATGTTGTCGACGGCTGAGAACGAGCGGCTCACGCGGGTAGGGCCGGGCACGCCGATGGGCGAACTGATGCGGCGCTACTGGCAACCTGTCGCCGTCACGTCCGAACTCAACACCAGACCCACACGCCCCGTCCGCATCCTCGGCGAGGACCTCGTCCTCTACCGCGACCGCTCGGGCGAGTACGGCCTGATCGACCGCTTCTGCCCGCACCGGCGGGTCGACCTCTCCTACGGCATACCGGAGGAGCACGGCCTGCGCTGCATGTACCACGGCTGGATGATGGACGAGACCGGCCAGTGCATCGAGCAGCCGTTCGAGGAGACCGTACACCCGGACGGACGCTTCAAGGAGAAGGTGCGCGTCACCGCCTACCCCGTGGAGGAGCTTGGCGGCCTGCTCTGGGCGTACATGGGCCCTGCGCCGGCGCCGCTGCTGCCGAGGTGGGACCTGCTCGCGTGGGACAACGTGCTGCGCGACATCGGGACCACTGTTCTGCCGTGCAACTGGCTCCAGTGCATGGAGAACTCGCTCGACCCCGTCCACACCGAGTGGCTGCACGTCTACCTGACGAGCGCCGTGCTGGAGCGCGAGGGCGCGATAGCCGACCGCAGCGAGATCGCCCGGCGCACGCATCAGAAGATCGGGTTCGACCGCTATGCGAACGGCCTCGTGAAGAAGCGCGTTGTCGAGGGCACAACGGAGGACGACCCGGAGTGGACGATCGGCCACCCCATCATCTTCCCGAACTGGCTCGGCGGCACCACCGGCTTCCAGATGCGCGTGCCGATAGACGACACGCATACTTGGCACATCCTCTACAACGTCTACGTGCCGCCGGAGGGTGTCGAACTGGAGCCACAGGAAGAGATACCCGGCTACGACGTACCGTACGTCGACGAAGAGGGGCGCGCCGCCGTGAACTTCGTCATCGGGCAGGACACCGCAGCGTGGTGGACGCAGGGGCCCATCGCCAGGCGCGAACTGGAGAAGCTGGGGCAGTCGGACATCGGCATCATCATGTACCGCAAGCTGCTGGAAGAGCAGATGCGGCTTGTTGAGGACGGCGTCGACCCGATGAACACCTTCCGCGACCCGGCGGAGAACGAGATCATCTTCACGTTCGACGAGCACCGAGCGCCCGGCGAGCGGCGGCTGAAGGGACGTCGCCGGATAGGCGGAGCATTCCAGGCCCTGCCGATGTCCGGCGAGAAGGACCCTGGCACGGGCAAGCTCGTGCGCAGCCCCACCGGCAAGTACGGCCCCATCGCCCGCACCGCTGAGGAGATCTTCGCGCGGGCAGTGGGAAAGTAGTCCTACACCGGGTAGATCGCCTTGCTCGGTATCTGCGGCCAGGCAGCAGGTGCGCCGGCCTTTTCGAGACGCTCCTCGACGGGCAGCGACTCGTCCCAGTCGTAGGCGATGAACCGGCGGCCGTTGACGCCGTCGGCGTCGTCGGATGCGAGCCAGACCACCGGCACGCGCATGATGTCCGGCTGGATGAGCTTCGCCCGGTCGAACGGGGAGTCGGGCGGGAGAAGGTTCGTATTCACCGGCCCGCCAGGAACGAGCACGTTCGCGGTGACGCCGGTGCCCTCCAGTTCCGTGGCCATCGTGGCGACGAGCGCCTCGTGCCCGGCCTTGGACGGGCCGTAGGGTGACATGTTGATGCGGATCATCGTGTCCAGGCTGGTCGTGACGCCGATGATGCGGCCCCAGCCCTGCTCCAGCATGTGGCCGACCGCGGCGTGCGCCATGTGGAACGGGCCGCTGAAGTTGACCGCGATGACGCGGGCCCACGCCTCAGGCGACACCTCCCACCACGGCTCCATGAGCGTGTTGCTCATGCCGACGTTCCGCTGGTTCGTGCCTGCGTTGTTGACGAGCACGTGCAATCCGCCGAAGTGGTCCAGCGCCGACTGCACGGTGCGCTGCGCGTCGGCGTAGCTCGTTACGTCGGCGACCACGGTCAGGATCTGCTCGTCGCTGCTGGCCTCGCGGGCGTCGTTTGCGCTCGCTTCCAGCGTTGCGCCGTCGATGTCCATCATCACCACGTTCGCGCCCGCGGACGCGAGGGCGATGGACATATGGCGTCCCATGCCGATGGGCGAGCCTGCGCCCGTTACGATGATCGTCTTGCCGTTCAGCACTCCCTCAGCCATGGTGGTCTCCTTTGCTTGTGTGCTAGCTGTCTGGATGCAGCATGTTATAGACGCGCTCCGCAGTGAGCGGGAGCGACCGCACCGGCATGCCGATGGCGTCGTGCACCGCGTTCGCGATGGCGGAGGCGGTCGGCACGTTGGCGGACTCGGCTATCGCACCCGCGTTGAACGGTCCCGGCCCCTCGCCGCTGGGGATGAGCACGGTCTCGAACGCCGGTATGTCGGCGATGTTCGGAATCTTGTAGTCCGCGAGGTTGAGCGCGACGGGGCGTCCGTCCTCGATGATGTGCTCCTCCACAGTGGCCATGCCAAGGCCCTGTATCGCTCCGCCGAGTATCTGACCGCGGTGTCCCTCCGGGTTGATGATGGTGCCCACGTCGTGCGCGCTCACGATCCTGCGCACGGTGACGTTCCCCGTCTCCGGGTCCACCTCGACCTCGGCGGCCTGCGCCGTGAACTCGGTGGTGGGCGGGTCCGGGAAGAGCGGCACTTTCTTGTAGGTGTTCACCGACACGTCGCCGCCGTTGGCGCGGCACAGTTCCGCTGCAGCCTCCGGGAACGGGGCGTCGCCCGCGGCCTCGCGCAACTGGGCGCGCAGGGTGTTGATGGACTCCTGCACCGTTACGCCGAGCGCGAACGTGGTGCGGCTGCCGGAGACGCCGAAGTCGAACGTCAGCTCGTCGGTTGGGGCGGGGAGCACGTTGATGGTCTCCGGTTCCACGTTCAGTTCCTCCGCGATGACCTGCTGCATCGCGGTGTACGCACCCTGTCCGGGGTCGGCGATGGGCACGTACAGCGTGAGCGAGGCGTCCGGGTGCAGTACGAGCCGGCAGCTGGAGTCGCCGCCGATGGGGCCGCGCTCGTACAGGGAGACGCCACGCCCGACGTAAGGAGCCTTTGGGTTGCTCCAGCCTATCGCCTCGACCGCGGCGTCGAGCGCCTCGACGGCCTTGATCGCGCCCCACTGCTCGCCGTTCGGGGCGGTGTCGCCGGGGCGCAGCAGGTTCCGCCTGCGGAACTCAGTTGCGTCCATCCCCATCTCCGCCGCGACGACGTTCAATTGCGATTCGACGGCGAAGTTGACCTGCGGCCCGCCGGGCGAGCGCATGTGGCCCGAGGGCAGCGTGTTCGTGTAGACGATGTGGCTCGTCACGTCGAGTGCGGTGAACCTGTAGCAACTGCCGGCTTGCTCCAGACCGTGCAGGTTGACGTTGGGGGCGGGCTTGAACGCGCCGTACGCCCCGCTGTCGAAGTACGCTTCTATCTGCATGCCGGTGACGTGGCCGTCCTCCGTGACGCCTGTCCGGACTGTGATGGAGCCGGGGTGACGGGTGTTCGCGGCGAGCAACTCCTCCTGGTAGGACATCACGATCTTCACGGGCTGCCCCGTCGCCTGCGAGAGAAGGTAAGCGACGGGCGTGTCCATCGGCGAGCCCTTGCCGCCGAAGTCGCCGCCCACGGGCATCGGGTGCACGCGTATGGTCGGCGCCTCCACGCCCATCGCGGCGGCGAGCTGGCTCCGCAGCATGTGCGGGCTCTTGTTCGACGCCCAGACGTCCGACGTGCCGTCCGGGTGGACGGAGACCGCGCAGGCGTGGGTCTCCATGTAGACGTGGTGCTCCTTCTGCGTGACGAACGTGTTCTCGAACACCCGGTGCGAGTTGGCCAGCGCCGTTTCGATATCGCCGTGCGTCCAGCGTCCATAGGAACAGAGGTTGGGCAGGTCCGGACGCTCGGGGTGTACGAACGCGCCCGCGTACTGCGTGGGGTCGTCGTGGACGAGCGGCGCATCCGGGGCCAGCGCCTCGGGAACGTCGAAAACGGCGGGCAGCTCCTCGTACTCGACCTCGATGAGCGAGAGCGCCTCGTTCGCTGCGTCAGCCGACTCCGCGGCGATGGCTGCAACGCGCTCGCCGATGAAGCGCACCTTGTCGACCGCGAGCACAGGGAGGTCTCGCATGATGCGTCCTATCCAGTGGGGGTGCTGCGCGCCGGTGAGGACAGTGTGTACGCCGGGTACGCGCTCGGCGGCTGCGGTGTCGATGCGTACGATGCGCGCGTGAGCGTGCGGGCTGCGGAGCACCTTGCCCCACAGGCAGCCCTCGGGGGCGAGGTCGGCGGCGAAGTGGAGATGTCCGCTCACCTTGCCCGGACCCTCGATGCGTGGGGTGCGCTTGCCGACTACCCGCATCGTCATGCCGCGTCTCCTCCGTGCCTCGAACGCATAGCGCGCCGCGCTGTCCGTAGCGGGCGGAGCGTATCACGCACGGGGCGTCGGGAGAAGGCACGAGCGCACTACAGCTGCGTCCCGATGATGACCGTGACGACCCCGCCGACGGCGAAGAGGGTGCCGAGGACGAGCGGAAGGGTGATGCGCTCCAGCCGTTGCAGGAAGAAGTGCGCCAGCACGAGCGCCACAACCGGGTTGAGCGCGAACACCGGCGAGACCACAACCACCGGGGCTTTGCTCAGCGCCAGATAGAGGAACGCGACGCCGGAGGACATGAACAGGCCGCCAAGCGCCACGGACAGGAGCGCCCGCCGCGGTGCCTCCCGCAGCATGACGGGTATGGACCTGGAGGAGAACAGTCCCATGACGATGAAGCCGATGAGCATCGTGTACGTCGCGGTGACGAGCGGAACGGTGAGGTCGGTTACGGCCACGCGCCCCAGAACCGTGATGGTGCCGTAGGCCCACGCCGCCCCGAACGCTGCGAGGTAACCGAAGAGGCGCGGCCGGCGCTCGATGAGACTGAGGCGCTTCCCGTCGGGGGACGGCTCTGCAGCCGGTGGGGGAGTGCCTCCGCCGCTGCGCGCCTTCACCTCGCCGTAGACCGCGACGATCACGCCCGTGACCGTCAATAGCGTTCCTCCGGCTATCGCCCAGTTGAGGCGCTCGTTGAGGAATATCACGCCCTCGAACGCGGAGATGATGGGGGCCATCGCAAGGATGGGGTTCGCCCTGAGGATCCCGAGGTTCTTCATGCTGACGAAATTCAGGAAGCGGCCCGCGGGGAAGTTGATGATGCCTATCATCGCGAGCCAGGCAAACGTGCCGAGCGTGATGCCGAACAGCGCGTCCGGGTACAGCACCGCCGTGATGCTTGCGATGAGCACCCAACCGACAACGAGCGACACGAAGTTGCCCGCTCCCGCGGGGATGTGGACGAGCCCGACGCGTGCCAGCAGCATGCCGGTGCCGAAGCACATGGGGACCAGGAGCGCGATCAGTGCGCCGGTGAGTTCAGGCGACATGCGCCGCCGGCCAGCCGGGTCCGGTATCGGTGCGGGTGCTCATAGCTGCGTCCCGATGATAACGGCGATGACGCCCCCAACGGCGAAGAAAGTGCCGACAACGAGCGGCAGCGTGATGCGCTCCAGCCGCTGGAGGAAGAGGTGCGCCAGCACGAGCGATACAACCGCGGTGAGCGAGAACACCGGCGAGACCACGATCACCGGCGCTTTGCTCAACGCCAGGTAGAGGAACGAGACGCCTGTGGACATGGCTGCGCCGCCAAGCGCGACGAGGAGCAGCGAGCGGCGAGGGGCGTTCCGCAGCATCCCCGGTATCGACCGTGAAGAGAACAGGCCCATGACGATGAAGCCGACGAGCATCGTGTACGTCGCGGAGACGAGGGGGATGGCGAAGTCGGTCACTGCGATGCGGCCGAGCGCGGGAACGGTCCCGTAAGCGCACGCCGCCCCCGCCGCCGCGAGGTAGCCGAACAGGCGCGGGTGGCGTTCGATGAGCCCGGTGGGTTTCGCGTCTGGCGTTGGTGCGGGCGTGGCAGGCTGAGGCGTTCCACCGCCCCGCGCGCTGACTTCGCCGTAGACGACGATGATGATGCCCGCGACCGCCAGCAGCGTCCCTGTCGCTATCGCCCAGTTGAGCTGCTCGCCGAGGAAGAAGACGCCCTCGAACGCCGAGACGATGGGCGACATCGCAAGGATGGGATTGGCCCTGAGGATGCCGAGGTACTTGATGCTGACGAAGTTCAGGAACCGCCCGCCCGGGAAATTGACGACGCCAATCATCGCGAGCCAGCCGAACGTGGCGAGGGAGATGCCGAAGAGGGCATCGGGGTAGAGCACGGCCGTGACGCTCGCGATGAGCGCCCAGCCGACCACGAGCGAGACGAAGTTGCCTGCCCCCGCGGGGATGTGCACGAGTCCGACGCGCGCAAGCACGGTGCCGGTGCCGAAACAGAGCGGTACGAGGAGCGCTATCAGCCCGCCGGTGAGCTCAGGCGACATGCGCCACTAGACCACCAGGTTCGGTAGCCAGGTGGCGATCTGCGGGAAGGCGATGACCAAACCGACCGCGATGGCGTCCAGGATCACGAACGGGATGCTCGCGCGGTACAGGTCGGACATGGACGCCTGCGGGACGACGCCCTTGAGTGCGAACAGCATCATGCCGAAGGGCGGCGTGATCGCGCCGATGGAGATGTTCATGAGGAACAGCACCCAGAACCAGACCGGGTCTATGCCCAGCGGCTCCAGTATGGGCACCAGCACCGGGATCGCCACCAGCATGATGGAGAGCTGGTCGATGAAGAAGCCGAGGATGAGCACCGCCAACTGCACGATGATGACGAGCATAACGGCGGAGAGTCCGAGCTCGACGATGAACGCGAGGAACTCGCGCGTCGCCCCGGTGAACGCCAGCAGCTGGCCGAGCGCCACGGCTCCGGTGATGATGAGGAAGATCATGCCGCCGATGTACAGCGTGCCGTACAGCGAGTCCTTGACCACCCTGAAGGTGAGGCGGCGGTAGAGCGCCGCGACGATGAACGCGCCGATCGCGCCCGTGGCCGCAGCCTCGCTCGGTGTCGTGACGCCGAAGAGGATGAAGCCCATGACCATGATGACGATGATGCCGAGCGGGCTCATCTGCGCGAGGCCCAGGAACCGGTAGCGCCAGGTAACGACCTCGCCCGTATACGGCGGCGCGAGGCTCGGGTTCATCCTTACGCGGATCCAGATGTAGACGGAGTAGACGCCCACCATCAGTAGGCCGGGCATGAACCCGGCGATGAGCAGCCGCGCGATGGAGACCTCCGCCAGGCTGCCGACCAGCACGGCCAGTGCGCTGGGGGGGATGATGGCGGCGAGCAGCCCGGACGACATGATGGTGCCGAGCGAGAGGCGGCGGTCGTAGCCCCTCTTCTCCATCTCCGGATGGAGCGTCGTGCCTAGGAGGGCGGTGTCCGCCATGCCTGCGCCGCTCAGCGTCGCCAGGATCGTCCCCGCGCCGAGAGAGGTGAACAGCAGGCGCGCGCGCACCTTGCCTATCCACCGGTCCATCACGTCGATCGTCAACCCGATGACGCGCGACTGGAACAGCACCTCGCCGAGCAGGAAGAACATCGGTATGGCGAGCAAGTTGAACGTCGCCACCGATCTGTAGACGCTGCCAGCGAGCAGCTCGAGGCCCTTGAACCCGTCCACAACGAGGAGGAGGCCGGCGATGTTCAGCAGCGCGAACGCCATCGCCACCGGCATCCCCGTCGACATGAGCGCAAGCAGGAGCGCGAAGAAGATGATGAGGGTGGCCCACCATGAGAATTCGAAACCGAACAGTTCCATGAGCCGGCCTAGATGCCTGCCTCCTCGGCTCTTTCCCTGTAGCGGCGCAGGCGGACGGCATTGACGCCCATGCGGAGGAACTGCAGGCCAAGCAGGATGAACCCGTAGGGGATGACCCACGTGACCAAAGCCCGTTGGACCTCGATGCCGGAGAGGAGGATCGCGCCGGACTGGAACTCCTCCACGGTCTTCTCGAACGACTTCCAGGCCATGACGCCGCAGACCGCCGAGGAGATGAACGAGCCGATGATGTAGAACCAGAGCCGCCCGGTATTGCCCAGCCGTTCGGTGATGGCGCTCATGCGCACGTGGCCCTCGCGCCGCAGCACGACGGGTGCGGCAAGGAACGTGAGATACAGCAGGCTGTACTCGGTTGTGGGCAGCGCCCACTTCAGCGGATTGTCGAAGACGTAGCGTCCCAGCACGTTCGCGCCGATGGTCAGCGCCACGTAGAGCACGATGAGCGCGCCCGCGAAGGCCGAGATGTCTATGACCCAGTCGAAGATGCGTGAGGCCAGCGGGTTGTACGAGCGTTGCTCACGCTGCTGGTCGGTGACGTCCAGCAGCGCCGCGGCCAGACGCGCGGGAAGGCTCTTCCGCTCTCCCTGCCGTCCGTCCTGTGTCGTGCCAGTGCTCTCGGCCATCGCGTCCCTGCGGTGCGGGTGTTCGCGCGGGCCGGGCCCCTCGTGGAAGCCCGGCCCGCGTGTACGAGTCCTTCCTACTGCCGGTCGGGCAGGATGATGTCGTTCACGCAGCGGATGGCGTCGGCCAACGGCTGACCGAGCACCGGGTCCGGCGCGATGATGAAGTCCTCGATGATCTTGTCGTAGTGGTCGTTGGTGAAGGTTGCCTTCATCTCGTCCGACCACTCGATGCTCTCGATGCCCTGATCCGCCAGCGTCGCGACCTCGGTCCGCTCTACCTCATCGATGTACTCGGTGTAGAACTTCGAAGCGGACTTGGTGGCTGCGCGGACCGCTTCCTGCTGGCGGGGAGACATGTTGTCCCAGGATTCCTGGTTGAACATGATGCCGATACCGCCGCCGCCCGCGAGGGAGTCGGGGTACTGGTACTTGATGACCTCGTTCCACTTACCGGCCAGCGCACCGGCGCCGCCCCAGTAGAGACCCTTGATGACGCCCTTCTCGAGCGCGGGGTAGATCTCGGAGAACTGCAACGGTGTGGTGGTTGCGCCGTATGCGTGCAGGAACGGCTGGTAGATGGTGGCTGCGCGCAGGTGCACGCCGTCCAGGTCACTGATGTCGCGGATCGGGTCTACCGTCCACAGGCGCGCGCCCCAGCCGCCGGTGATCGAGCCGACGTACTGGATGCCGAGCGGCTCGTAGATGTCTTCGAGCGCCTCGTACATCCCGCACTGGATGCGCGGCGTGTGGTTGTCCGCGATGCGGGTGTAGTTGGCCGCGACGTTCTCACCGAGACCGAGCTTGGTGTGGTCGGTGTGGTACGCGCCCACGGTGGCGATGGCGTCGTACACGCCGTCACGCGTCGGAGCGAACTGCTCCAGGGAGTGGGTGACCTCCGGGCCGCCGACGCGGTTGATGGTGACCGTGCCGTTGGAGATCCGGTTGACCTCTTCGATGAAGAAGGCCGTGGAACGCGCGACGTCCAGTACCGTCGGGAATGCGTCGATCAGGTCGATCGTCACCGGCTCGTCCACTTCCTCGCGGTCGGGCAGCACGATGTCATTCACGCAGCGGATGGCGTCGGCCAGCGGCTGACCGAGCACCGGGTCCGGCGCGATGATGAAGTCATCGATGATCTTGTCGTAGTGGTCGTTCGTCCAGCGGTTCTTCAGGTCCTCGGGCCACGGAAGGCTCT
Source organism: Dehalococcoidia bacterium (assembly GCA_965220655.1). Lineage (GTDB taxonomy): Bacteria > Chloroflexota > Dehalococcoidia > Lucifugimonadales > Australimonadaceae > Bin16. The sequence goes on from CBDCQO010000012.1 coordinate 744,934, forward strand.
CGATGCCGCGCTCTCCGAGCACCGTAACCTCGTTCCGCTCAACGCCGTCGATGAACTCGGTGTAGAAGACCGACGCTGCTGCTATAGCGTCCCGAACGGCCTGCTGCTGCTTCTCGGAGAGCTGGTCCCAGGCGTCCTGGTTGAACATGATGGAGACACCGCCGCCGCCCGCGAGGGAGTCGGGGTACTGGTACTTGATGACCTCGTCCCATTTGCCGTTCAGCGCCCCGACGCCGCCCCAGTAGAGACCCTGGATGACGCCCTTCTCGAGGGCCGGGTAGATCTCGGAGAACTGCAGCGGTGTGGTGGTTGCGCCGTAGGCGTGCAGGAACGGCTGGTAGATGGTTGCCGCGCGCAGGTGCACGCCGTCCAGGTCGGACACGTCGCGGACCGGTTCTATCGTCCAGAGGCGTGCGCCCCATCCGCCAGCGATGGAGCCGACGTACTGGATGCCGAGCGGCGCGTAGATGTCCTCGAGCGCGTCGTAGAGGCCGCACTCCACGCGCGGGCCATAGTTGTCCGCGACGCGGGTGTAGTTGGCGGCGACGTTCTCGCCGAGGCCGAGCTTGGTGTGGTCGGTGTGGTACGCGCCGACTGTTGCGATGGCGTCGTAGACGCCGTCGCGAGTCGGAGCGAACTGCTCAAGCGAGTGGGTGACTTCCGGGCCGCCGACGCGGTTGATGGTCACCGTGCCGTCGGAGAGCTTGCTCACCTCTTCAATGAAGAAGGCCGTGGCCTTGGAGACGTCGAGCACCTCCGGGAAGGCGTCGATCAGGTCGATCGTGATCGCCTCGTCCTTCTCTTCCATCATCGCCGTTGGCGTCGGCTCGGCGGCCGCCGGGACGGGCGTGGCCGTCGGTTCCGGCTCGTCGTCGCCACATGCGATGGCAAAGACGCCGAGAGCGGCGATCAGTGCGATTGCGAACAGGTACCTGCTGACTCTCATGGTTCCTCCCTGACCCTGATAAAGGGACGTTTGTTCTGGCGTGCCCCCGGCCGGCTTACGCCGCCGCGGAGCTGAGTCCGTAGAAGTCCAGCGAGTTCTTCCAGAGGATGGCTTCCTTCTCCTCCGGTGAGAGCTCTTCGATCTCGATCAACTCCTCTATCTCGTGCCGGATGCTGCCGAGGTTGACCTCGTGCGGGAAGTCGGACGAGAAGATGAACGCCTCAGGCCCGGCGACGTGCACTGCGTAGGCGAGCGCGGGCTCGTCGCCCTCGACGCCGACGCGGATGCGCCCCTGGCGGCAGAGGCTGACCATGTACTCGCGCACGCTCATGCCCTCGGGTAGTTGCAGCAGCTCCTCGCGCGGGTCGAACGGGGTGAACGCCTCATAGGAGCCGTTGAACCGCTCCAGCGCCATCAGGAACCAGCCGACGCCGCCCTCCAGGAAGCCGACCTTGAGGCCGGGGAAGCGCTCGAACACGCCGTTGAAGAGCATCCCCGCGAGCCCGATCATGATGCCGACGGGGTGACCGATGGCGTGCGTGGCTGCGAACACGTTCATCGTGTTCATGCCCAGGTCGTGGTGGGCGCCACCGTGCACCGCGAGCGGCACGCCGAGACGCTCCGCCTCAGCGTAGATCGGCCAGTAGGTCTTCGCACCGAGGTGCGTCATCAGCCCGGTGGACGGGAGCATCGCCCCGCACATGCCGAGTTCGGTGACTGCCCGGCGCAGCTCCTCGACCGCGGCGTCCGGCTCCTGCATGGGGATGAGCGCCACGGGGTGCAGGCGGCTGTCCTTGTAGGAATACGAGTCAGTTACCCAGTCGTTGTACGCCTGGCATGCTTGGATGGCGAAGTCCAGGTCGATGATCTTGCCGTAGGAGAGGCCGGAGGTGGGGTACAGCACGGCCGACTCGACGCCGGCCTTGTTCATGAATTCGCCCCAGCCTTCGACACCCGGGTCCTTGAAGACGCCGTTGCTGATGCCGAACGAGTCCTCGGGGTTGCGCACGACGCTGTGGTGGAGGTGGTCCAACTGGGGGAAGATGCTGAACAGTTTGGCGATATTTGCATCCGCCAGCGGACTCCGGAGGTGCTTCCGCAGCCCGGCCGCGTCTTCGAAGATGTGCCCGTCGCCGTCGATAACGATCTCTAAGTTCGCCATAGCTCTGCCTCCCTCGCTATGCCTCCGTAATGTCGATGCGCCCATAAGAGTGGGCGCATACGCGCGAATCATACTTGCAACTTCTCCGTACGTGTCAAGAATTTCACTGGATTCCGCGCGGATTCGTTCTGCATGCGGTCTCTGCGTCCCGTGGGCAAGGTGAGCAAGATGACATTTCGACGTCTTTATCGAGCAGGCCACGGCCTTGTTCCGGGGGTAAGGCGTCAAGGTGCGCGCTCAAGTGTGTGTTTTGCGGCGGCAGGGACCAGAGCCAGTAGCCGGAGCCCCTGGAGTCGTCCCCGTGGTGGACGCGGGTCGTGGCTACGTCGCACATGGCGCGGGCCTTGCGGAGACGGGGTTCGGAGATGCCGAGCTGGGCAGCACGGCGGGTGACCTCGGCGGCGGGCCTGGGTCCGCCGCTGAGGGTCTCGGTGAGGAAGCGGCGGGCATAGGCGGTCATGTCCGTGAATCCGGGCCGCGGGGTCCTCACGGCGTCGATGGCCAGGAGCCGTTCGTGGGAGACGGGCTCGCGCCAAGCGATGGGTGGGGCGTCGTGGAAGTTGAAGGGGATGGGCGGGAGGGCGTCGTGCATGGGTGGGCTGAGGGGGACGAGGAAGCGGGCGCGGTCCTCGCCAACGAGGGCGATGGTGTAGACGGTCCCGGCCATACCGAGGCGGGTTTGCATGTGGCGGGCAGCGGCATCGAGTGAGTGGGCGGGGTTGTGCATGAGGGCGAGGACGGCTGCGCCGGTGCGCGCGGCAAGGGCGTTCAGCATCCCGGCGACGCGGGGGACCCTGGCGTTGTGGACGAGGGCGAGGTGCTCGATCTGGTCGACGACGAGGAGTGCGGCACTCCCGCGGGTTACGAAGTTGGCAAGGCGGTTCATGACGACGGGGAGCGAGGGGCCTCGCGCGGGTTCCTGGGGTCTGGGCGGCGGGGGCGGGGGCGCGTAGGGGTCGATAATGGTGGGAGGCTCGTCGTAGCGGGCGTACTCGCGCGCTGCTTCGGCGAGGTCCTCGAGGCTCTCGACGTGGTCGTCCTCCGAGAAGTCAACGAGGTGGACGGGGGAGAGGACGTCGGCGTGGAAGATGAGGTTGAGGTCCGCACCGAGGGCCTTGAGGCGGGGTAGGAGAGAGGCGCGGGGGTTCTTGAGGGGGGCGGCGATGACGACAGGGGCACGGACGAAGGGGACGCCGGGCTGGTCGGGCGTCTGGGCGCCGAGGGAGACACGGGCGGCGACGTCGAGGGCGACGGCGGTCTTGCCGGAGGCGGGGTACCCGGCGAGGAGGGTCAGTTCGCCCATGGGGATGCGGTCAGGCCAGAGCCAGTCGGCAGGTTGAGGGATAAAGAGTTCGTAGGAGGTGAGCCCGGTTTCGAGCGCGCCAGCGGCGGTGTGGAAGAGGGTCTCCGGCGGCAGTCCGCGCCGGGCCAGGGCTTCTTCGATCTCGTGCGAGGGACAGCCGGAGGTGCAGGAGAAGGAGAGCAGCCCGCCGTCCGGGTCGTAGTCGACGCGGAGCGTGGGGACGTGGGGGCTGGGGTGGACGGGGCAGTGGAGGCGGTTGGTGGGGACGGAGGCGCATCCGCAGTCCGGGTCGCCGCAGCGAAGGGCGCGTCCGATGGCATCGAGGTAGGCTTGCTGTCGGGGGGTGAGCGGGATGTTTGTCATTCGTTAATGATAGCGAGTGACACAGTGGCGACAGAAGGGGCAGGTGGCACACGGTTGGTGGTAGCATCACGCCAAGTCGCTACAGGGGAGGAGCGCCATGACGAGCACGCAGGTCAGATTGTTGGACTCGGACGGGCACCTGATCGAGTCGAACAGCGAACTCGGCGCGTACGTTGACGACTCCATCAAGGCGGTTGCCACCGGACAGGTGCCCGCGCAGGACGGCCCGTTCCCGACGCTGGACGGCATCCATAACTTCTTTAAAGGGCAAGGCGGGCGCTTCGGCGGAGAGCGGACGATGGCCAGCGAGGAGCGCACCGGCTCCGGCGAGGACTGGACCCACTTTCTCGACAAGACCGGCATCGAGCAGACGGTCATCTTCCCCACGCGCGGCCTCGCCGTCGGCTTCATCCAGACGCCGGAGTACGCCGACCGCCTCTGCCGCGCCTACAACGACTACGTGTACGACCGCTACCACAAGGTGGACGCGCGCATACACCCCGTGGGACTGATACCGATGCAGAGCCCCAGCCTTGCGGTTGCGGAGCTGCGCCGCATCGTGCGCGACCTCGGTATGCCGGGCGCAATGCTGCCGACCACCGGCCTGCCGCTGCACCTCGCCCACGAGTTCTACTGGCCGGTGTACGAGGAGGCGGCCAACCTCGGCTGCGTGCTCGCGCTGCACGGCGGCTCGAACCGGGGCATCGGGCTCGACACGTTCACCGACTTCGTGGGCTCGCACGTCCTGCACCATCCCGTGCCGCTCATGTACTCGCTCGTCGCCCTGGTCTACCACGGCGTGTTCGACCGGTACCCCGGCCTCAAGCTGGCGTTCCTCGAAGGCGGCCCCGGCTGGCTCGTGCCCGTGCTCGACCGCGCGATACGCGACGACGAGTTCTTCGGCAAGGTGGCGAAGCGCCCGTTCGACGAGTACATCACCAGTGGAAACGTGCTCATCGGCTGTGAGGGGAACGACGTGAGCCTGCCTTACGTCGCGTCGCGCATCGGCATCGAGCCGTTCGCCTACTCGTCCGACTACCCGCACGAGGTCGACCTCGCGGCGGCGATGCACGAGATCGAGGAGACGCTGGAGGACGAGACGCTCACCGACGACCAGAAGCACGCGGTGCTCTTCGAGAACACCCGCCGCTTCTACGGGTTCTAAGGGGTAGCGTCTCCCAGGGGGTTCACCCTCACCCGCCGCGCAAGCACGTCGACCTCTCCCAAGGGGAGAGGTGAGGGAAGGGCGCCCACCGAGGGACGCCCCTACATCAGGCGAGGTTCCTGCCTTCGCAGGAACGACGGACCCGAGAGATGTTTCGACTCCGCCTTCGGCTTCGCTCAACATGACAACACTCCCCATGCCCCGCCCCGTGCGCGTGCGCTCACCCCTCAGTTGACCGCTGGGGACGGGAAGCGCAGACTTGCGCCATACCATCACCACCCAGCGGAGGAGAGGCCATGGTCAGTAAACCGAAGTTGCGGCTCAGTTTCATGTCGTCCAGCAGCGACCGCGTTGCGCCCTTGCTCGACGGGCGCGTCCAGCCCGAGGGGATCGAGCTGATCCACACCGCCGGGGGGATGTCCGAAGGCGCATGGCGGCACCTGAACTACCACGAGTTCGAGTTCCACGAATTGTCCATCTCGTCGTACCTCATCTCGAAGGAGCAGGGCGCGGACTGGATCGCGATACCCGTGTTCCCACACCGCAGCTTCATGCACATGGGACTCCACTACAACACGGACTCCGGCATCGAGAAGCCGAGCGACGTGGTCGGCAAGCGCATCGGGGTCGGGGAGTACCAGCAGACGGCGGCGCTGTGGATGCGCGGCATCATCGACCACGACCACGGCGTGTCGCAGTACAAGGTGCACTGGTACATGGAGCGCACCGAGGAGATGAGCCACGGCGGAGCGACCGGTTTCGAGCCGCCGGAAGGCATCTCTTTCCAGCGCGTCCCCCCGGACGAGAGCCTCGCGTCCATGCTGCTCTCCAACAAGCTGGACATCGCGTCGGTCAACCCCGCGGCGCTCAACGAGCCCGGCTCACAGGGGGCTAACCTCGTCGACCGCTCATGGCGCATACGCGGGCAGGGCGATCTGAGCAAGATCAAGCCGCTGTTCCCTGACCGTATCGCCGAGGGGTCGCGGTTCTTCAAGGAGCACGGCTTCATCCCGGCCAACCACACCTACGTGATACGCGGCGACGTGTACCGGGAGAACCCGTGGGTGGCGCTGAACCTGTACAACGCCTTCGTGCAGGCGAAGGAGCTGTCCGTGCGGATGCTGCCCGCGCGGATGCCGACCGACCTGGTCTTCGGCAACGACTACATGCGGCAGACGCGGGCGGTGTTCGGCGACGACCCGTACCCGTACGGGGTGAAGGCGAACGAGGCGATGCTCAACACGCTCATCGACTACTCGCACGAGCAGGGGCTGACGAAGAAACGGGCCAACATCGAGGAGTTGTTCGCGCCGATCACGCTCCACGTCTAGCGACTATCCCCGGCCGTCCCCGGACGGGCCGGAGGGCGTTCCGGTTATGTCGCGCCGGCGGCGTGCGCGCGTTTCCGGCCCGAACACCAGCATCGCCAGCGCGGCGATCACGAGGAAGACCGCGACCGCGGTGAACGCCGTTCCGAAGCCCCAGTATTCGGCGATCGCGCCCGCGGTCAGCGGGCCCACGGCGGAGCCGAAGCTCTGGAACGCCGACCAGACTCCCATGAACGCGCCGCGCTTGTCCTCGGGGGCAAGGTCCATGGCGAACGCCTGCGTCGAACCCATCGTCATCGCCTGCGCGAGGCCGAACACGGCCATCGCTGCGAGCGCCCCGCCGAAGTCGCCGGCAACCGAGAGGACGACCGACGCCACCGCAGCGAACACGAGGCCGGGCACCAGCGACGTCTTGCGTCCGAAGCGGTCCACCAGTATCCCGTTGGGGAAGGAGCAGAGCAGGGTTATCAGGCTCGCGATGCCGATGAGGAGCCCGATGCTGCTCTCGTCCAGCCCGATCTCTTCCTTCCCCGCGACGGGGAACATCACCTGCACGATGCCCTGGCCGATGAGGGCCGCCGCGACAGTGGTGAGGGCCAGCGCGATGAAGGCGCGGGTCAGGATGATGGAGACGAGGTCGGCGCGCAGGCTGGTCCGCTCCGCCGCCGGACGGCGCTCGCGGGTGGGGCGGGTCTCCCCGATCATGTAGAGCGTGATGAACATGACCAGGAACTTGGAGACGCCGTTCACCACGAACACTTCCTGCAGGCCCCAGGTCGCCGCGATCACGCCGCCGAGCACCGGCCCGATGATCTGGCCGAGGCGCAGGGACGAGTTCCGCATCGCCACCGCGCGTCCGCGGTTCTCCGGCGTGCTCATGTCCGCAACGACGACCTGCGAGGTCGTCTGCCACATGGATACGCCGGTGTTGCCGATGAGTTCCACGACGAAGAACGCCGCGTAGTTGTCGATCCAGAGCACCGCGAACGACGCTCCGCCCCGCAGCCCTGCTCCGATCACGGCGAGCGGCTTGCGCCCGATGCGGTCGGTCAGGAAGCCGGTGAGCGGAGCGCTGATGATGCGCGACGCTCCCAAGGCCGCGATGAGGAGCGTGACGAGGAAGATGGAGTCGGCGAGTTCGTAGGCGAACAGCGGCCTGCCCAGCGTCTGCGCGCCACTCCCTGTGCCCCAGATGAGGAACGTCGCGAAAAGGGGCAGCCCCTGCCTGCTGAACAGGCGGGAATCGGGCCCGGCCCGCATGCTCCGTCTCATACGCACATGCTCCGCATCTCGCACCGGAGTCTACTCCCTATCCCGTACAACTAATGGCGCGTTCCTTGACGCTCCCCAAGCGCGCTCCTACACTTACTCCCGCCGCCGTACCGCCTCAGAGCGGACGCGCGCGCCCCGGAGTTCCCTTGACGCAACCGCAACGCGAAGGCTTCACCGGCTCTGACCGCTCCTTCATGGGCGAGGAAGAGCTGCACCTCACCAGCGTCGGCGTGGACATCGGCTCATCCACGTCGCATCTCGTCTTCTCCGCGCTGGAACTGGAACGCCGCAACACCCGCTACGTCATCGTCAAGCGCACCATCATCCGCGAATCGGACATCCTCCTGACGCCGTACGTGGACGACGGCGCGACCATCGACTCCGCAGCTCTGGGAGCCTTCATCGACGCACAGTACCGGACCGCCGGACTGCGGCGGGAGCAGATCGACACCGGCGCGCTCATCCTTACGGGCGTTGCCGTCCGGCGGCACAACGCGCGCGCCATCGCGGAGCTCTTCGCGCAGGAGGCGGGGAAGTTCGTCGCGGTCAGCGCGGGCGACGGTCTCGAGGCGGCGATGGCGGCCCACGGCTCCGGAGCGATCGCCGAGTCGGAGAAGACGCACGGCGTCGTGATGAACATCGACATCGGCGGCGGCACGAGCAAGGTCGCGGTCTGCCAGGGCGGCAAGACGCTCGAGGTCACGGCGCTCGACGCAGGCGCGCGCCTCCTTGCGTTCGACGAGGAAGACCGTATCGTCCGCATCGAGGAGGCGGGGCGCTTCTACGCGAACGAGGCGGGCGTGACGGTCGAGCTCGGCGCTACTCTCTCCGACGACGAGAAGCAGGCCATCGCCGGAAAGATGGTGGACCGCCTCATGGAGGTCGTGCTGCGCAACGGCGTCTCGGACGAGACGAAGGGGCTGCTGCGCCTGCCGGAGCTGTCGTACGAGGGCCCGGTCGGCACCGTCATCTTCTCGGGCGGCGTCTCCGAGTTCGTCTACGGCTACGACAGGAGCAGCTACGGCGACCTCGGCCCGCTGTTCGCCCGCACGATGCGGCAGCGCGTCGGGGAGCTCGGCGCGATGCTCATGGCGCCCGCGGCGGGGATCCGTGCGACGGTCGTCGGCGCGTCGCAGTACACGGTGCAGGTGAGCGGCAGCACCATCTTCATCTCGCCCATCGAGACCGTGCCCATCCGCAACATCCCCGTGATGACACCCGACCTCGACCTGACCGTCGACGACCTCGACTCCGAGACGATCGCCAACGCGGTGGCTGCCGGGCTCACGCGGCTCGACCTGCACGACGCGGACACCGCGGTCGCCATTGGCTTCCGCTGGGGCGGCTCGGCCACGTTCCACCGGCTGGACGCGTTCACGCGCGGCGCGGCGTCGGCCATGAGCGCGCTGCTGGACAGGGGCACCCCGCTCGTCCTCGTGAGCGACGGCGACATCGGCGGACTGCTGGGCCTGCACCTTCGCGAGGAGGTCGGCCTGTCCAACCCCGTCATCTCCATAGACGGCATCGAACTGCGCGAGTTCGACTACATCGACATCGGCGCCATCATCCCGTCGTCCGGCGCCGCGCCGGTCGTCATCAAGTCGCTCGTTTTTCCCGGTCAGCAGGACGGCGTGTAGGAGCGGATCAATGGAGTACCGGCGGCTCGGCGGAACGGATATGGACGTCTCGGTCATCGGCGCGGGCGGCTACCCGTTCGGCCCGCCACTGCTCGGCCAGGACGAGACGACCGCCGTCGTGCACCGCGCGATCGACTGCGGCATCAACTTCTTCGATACGTCGGACGTCTACGGGGGCGGCCAGAGCGAGGACTTCCTCGGCAACGCTCTCGTTGGCAAGCGCGACGCCATCTACCTTTCCACCAAGTTCAACCTGCGCGACCTCGGCGACCAGACCCCGCGCGACCGCATCTTCGCCCGCTGCGAGGAGGCGCTGCGCAAGCTGCACACGGACCACATCGACCTCTTCCAGGTGCACTACTCGACACCAGAGGTGCCGCACGAAGAGCTGCTTGGGCCGCTGGACGACCTCGTCCGGCAGGGGAAGGTGCGCTACATCGGCAACTGCAACACCGCGTCGTGGCGCTGGCTGGAGGAGATCGAGACCTCCCGCGCCAACGGCATGGCCGAGTTCCAGTCGACGCAGAACCACTACAGCCTCCTCTACCGCCACGCCGAACTCGAACTGATCCCGTTCTGCCGCGCGTATGGCAGGTCGCTCCTTGCGTACTTCCCGCTCGGCGGCGGCTGGCTCACCGGCACATACCGGCCCGGCGAACCGCCGCCGGAGGGAAGCCGCGCCGCGAAGGTGCCGACCGGCATCGTGACACGCCTGCGGTCGGAGCGTGTGGAGCGGCTCGTGCCGCAGTTGGAAGCGTTCGCCGGGGAGCGCGGCCACACCGTCAATGAACTCGCGCTTGCCTGGGTCATCGCCCACCCGGAGGTCGTGCTTGCCCTCACCGGCTTCGACCGCCCGGAGCACGTCGAGGCGAACGTCAAGGGCGCCGACTGGAAGCTGACCGCCGAGGACATGGACGAGCTCGACTCCCTGACGGCCTGGTGGGAGGGACGCAACGCCATCATCGACAGTGCCACTCCTCCTCCGCGCCCGGACGTCCCGCGATGAACGACTGGTACCTCATCCGCCACGGCGAGACGCAGTGGAACGCGGAGCGGCGCGTTCAGGGCCACACGGACGTGCCCCTGCATGACGTGGGCCGCGAACAAGCCTTACTCACGGGACAGCGGCTTGCCGATACGCGGTTCGCCGCGGTCTACTCCAGCGACCTCATCCGCGCCCGGGAGACGGCGGAGATCATCGTCACGGCCAGCAACACCGGCCCCTACGACATCGTCCTCGACGAGCGTCTGCGCGAGGTCTCCTTCGGCGAGGTGGAGGGCAAGACGTGGACGGAGATGGACGAGGGAGTACGGGCGGTGCAGAACGAGCGGAACCTCGACTTCGCACCGCCCGGCGGCGAGTCCTACCGCCAGATGCTGGACCGGCTGGGCGCGTTCGCCGACATGCTGAAGGACCGCCACCCCAACGACGACGTGCTCGTTGTCGGCCACGGCGCGGCGTTCCGCGCACTCGCCGTGCGGATGCTCGACCTGCCGGACGAGACGTTCTGGTCGCTCAGCGGCCTGCGCTCGGCGAGCATCTCCCGCGTCCGCAGGCGGGACGACGGCCGCACCGCTCTGTTCGCGTGGAGCGACGCCGGGCACCTGGACGTTCCTCGGGTCGACGGCAGTGCTGGTATACTCTCTCACGCACACCTCACCCAGTAGCGAGTAGTCATGCCCCGCATCAAGAAAGCGAAGAAAGAGAAGCCCGCCGAGACGACCGAACAGTTCGTCGCACGGGTGAGCAAGAAGGACGAGACGCGCAACGGCAAGCGAGTCAGGTTCGGGTTCACCAAGCGCGTCCGCTGATCCTCGGTCAGCGCATCCCCGCCCTGCCGGTTCACCCTCAGAGGGCGCCTCACAGAGGCGCCCCTACAGAGGCGCCCCTACAGCGGAGGGTTTAGGTCGACGCCGAGCGCTTGCTCGACCCATGCGGCAGCGCGCAGGAGTTGCGCCTCCCGGAAGGGGCCGCAGGCGAGCTGCGCGCCGAGCGGCAGGCCGTCGCTGGCGAGCCCGGTGGGCACTGAGATGCTGGGGAACCCGGTGTAGCTCCACGGACTCTGGAACCGCGTGTCGCCGGTCTGCGTGCGGTCGCGGGGCGCGGGGCCGGATGCGGTCGGCATGATGAGGGCGTCCACCTGCTCCATCGCCTCGGCGGTCAGCCGTTGCACCTCCCGACGGTAGTCCGACGCCGCGACGTAGTCCCGCGCGGTGTGTGAGAAGCCGTTCTCCAGGTAGACCGTGATCTTCGGGCCGTACAGACTCTCGTTGCCGGTGTAGAGCGGCGTGTGCCAGACGGCCATCTCCGACTCCTGCATGATGCGGTGCGAGGCGTAGGAGCGCGCGAAGTCCACGCCGGGGTCGACCTCCTCCACGACGGCGCCCGCGTTCGCAAGCTCCTGCGCCGTCTCCTCCATCAGGAGGCGCGTCTCCGCGTCCGCCTCGTTCGCGAACCAGCCCCGCACGAGGCCGAGGCGCGGTGCGGGCAGATCGCCGCTGATGGCGGCAACGTAGTCGTCAGCCGGAACGTCGGCGCAGTACGGGTCGTCCGGGTCGTGCACGGCGAGCACGCTCAGCAGCAGCGCGACGTCCTCGACGCTCCGCACGAGCACGCCGACGTGGTCGAACGACGTGGCCATCGGCACGACGCCGAGGCGCGGGATGCGTCCGAACGTCGGTTTGAAGCCCACGACGCCGTTGTACGCGGCGGGGCGCAGTACCGAGCCGACGGTCTGCGAGCCGAATGCCCACGGGACCATGCGCGCCGCGACCGCGACGCCGGAGCCGGTGCTGGAGCCGCCGGGCGTGTGCTCGGCGCTCCAGGGGTTGAAGCACGGCGCGGGGTCGCCGTCAGCGAACTCGGTAGTGTGCAGCTTGCCGAGCAGCACCGCGCCCGCGTCGCGCGCGAGGGCTATAGGCGCAGCGTCAGCGTCGGGCACGCGCTCGGCCCATATCTTCGAGCCTGCCGCCGTGCGGATGCCCGCGGTGTCAAAGATATCCTTCGCACCGTACGGTACGCCCGCGAGCGGGCCGCGGGAATCGGCGGTTGCGGCGTCGGCGGCGCGGGCCTGAGCGAGCGCCTGCTCCGGCAGGAGCGTCGCCCATGCCTGCAATCGCGGCTCCAACGCCTCGATGCGCGCGAGCAGCGACTCGGTCAGTTCGACCGACGAGAGCCGCCCTGCCGCGATCTCGGCGGCGGCCTGCGTGAGGGTCAGTTCGTAGGGTTCAGCCACGGGTCACCTGTTGGTATTTGGGATTGGGGGCAGCAGACGGCTCGCGTGTTCAATGCTGAAACCGACCACATTGCCATCGCTGTCGAAGTCGATGATGACGTCTTCGGCAACTTCTTCTGCCTCGGCGGCAGGGCGGGTCGCGAGGTCAACTGACAGCGTGTCCGTATCTTCGAAGTACTTCACTACCGGTTTCATGGCCTGCCCATTATCTCAGGCAAGCACCGGCAGGTTCCAGAACCGCGTGTTCACGCAGGCGCGAGGCCGGGGACCTCGTCGTCGAACTCGTTGGTGGGAGCGTAGTCCCGCTTCGCGCCGGACGCTGCGAGGCGCGCGTGCAGTTCGTACTGCTGCGCGTACAGCCCGCCAAGGGCGACCAGTTCGTCGTGGTCGCCCAGTTCCACGATGCGGCCCTTCTCCATCACCACGATCTTGTCCGCGTTGCGGATGGTGGAGAGCCGGTGCGCGATGACGATGGCCGTCCGTCCGTGCAGCATCCTGCCTATCGCCTGCTGGATCAGCTGCTCGGTCTGGGTGTCGACGCTCGCCGTTGCCTCGTCGAGCACGATGATGCGCGGATCGGCGACGAGCGCGCGGGCGAAGCTGACGAGCTGGCGCTGGCCAAGGCTCATGTTGCCGCCGCGCTCCTCCATCATCGTCTCGTAGCCGTCCCGCAGGCTCGCGATGTGGTCGTGCAGGCCGACGGCCTTTGCGGCCTCGTACACCGTCTCGTCGCTTGCCTCCGGGTGGTTGTAGCGGATGTTCTCCATGATGGTGCCGGAGAACTGGAACGGCTCCTGCAGCACGATGCCCATCTGCTTCGCAAGCGACTCGCGGGTCACGTCGCGCACATCGTGGCCATCGATCGTGATACGCCCGCCGACCACGTCGTAGAAGCGGGAGACGAGCGCAGCCATCGTCGTCTTGCCTGCGCCGGTGCGCCCGACGAATGCGATGGTCTCGCCGGGTTCCACGTCCAGGTTCACGCCTGAGAGCACCATCTTGCCGGGCTCGTAGGCGAACGACACGCTCTCGTACCGTATCGCGCCCTGTATCTGCGGCATCGGCACCGCATCCGGCGCGTCGACCAAGTCCGGCTCCGTGTCCAGCAGGGTCGAAGATGCGCGCGCCGGACGCCATCGCGCGCTGCAGCTGCGTGAACTGCATCGTCAGGCTGCGGATCGGGTCGTAGAAGCGTTGGATGTAGAGCGTGAACTGCACGAGCTGACCGGCGCCCAGCGTTCCGCCGAGCACGAGCCTCCCGCCGAAAATGATGGTCGCCGCAAGGCTGAACGACATGAACATCTCCACCACCGGCATGAGCGAGGAGGCGAGCCGCTGGGCGCGCAGGTTCGTCTGCAGGTGGTAGTCGTTCAGGCCGTCGAACGCCATCATGTTCGTCCGCTGGCGGTTCATGCTCTGCACGACGCGCACGCCGTCCAGGTTCTCCGCGAGCGACGCGTTCACCTGCGAGATGGCGACGCGGACGCGCAGGAACGCCGGGCGTGCGTGCTTCTGCCACACCCAGATGATGACCATCAGCACGGGCAGGCTGGCGAACGAGAGCAGGGACAACTGCCAGTCCCTGACCAGCATGAATGCGATGATGCCGCTGAGGCTCAGCAGGTCGCCGATGCTCAGCACCACGATGTCCAGGAACTCCTGCAACTGGTAGACGTCGTTCTGGGCGCGGGACATCACGGACCCGACCTTGTGCCGGTTGTGGAACGACATCGGCAGGTCCTGCAGGTGTTTGAAGAGGTCGTTCCGCAGGTCGTAGATGACGCGCTGGCTCACGCGCGCCAGCAGCACCTGGTGCGCGTAGTTCGCGGCGTAGTGCACTACCAGCACCACGCCGAACCAGATGGCGAGCGTGTTGAGCCCCGAAAGGTCGCCGTTCTCGATGTAACGGTCTATCCCAATGGCGATGATGAGCGGTATCGCAACCGTCGCTCCGGTATAGACGACCACCGCCATCATGGCGAGGAAGACCGGGAACTTGTACGGCACCACGTAACTGAGCAGGCGGAGGATGACACGCTGGTCGTACAGCTTCGTGCCGTCCTCGTCGATGTCGCCCTGCTGGCCGCGCATCACCCAGTGGCCGCCGCCCGTGTTCATCATCATGGCGTGGCTCTCCTCTGCGCGGGCGAGCCCATGCGCACGGCGGCGACGCCGTTCAGGCTGGTGGCGTACTGCAACTCCGTAACGTGGGTGAACAGCCCACCGGACTCGATCAACTCGTCGGGCGTCCCCATCTCACCGATCTCGCCGTTCTGCATCACGATGACGAGCCCGGCGTGCTGGATGGACGAGAGCCGGTGCGCGATGATGAACGTCGTCCGGTCCTTCACCACCTCTGCCATCGCATCCTGGATACGCGACTCCGTGCCCGCGTCGACGCTCGATGTCGAGTCGTCGAGGACGAGTATCGGCGGGTCGAGCGCCAGCGTCCGCGCGATAGAGAGTCGCTGCCGCTGGCCGCCGGAGAGCGAGACGCCTCGTTCGCCGATAACCGTCTCGTAGCCTTCCGGCAGCGCCATGATCTCGTCGTGGATCTGGGCGGTCCTGGCCGCGGCGATGATGTCGTCCATCGTCGCGTCCTCGCGTCCGTAGGCGATGTTCTCCGCCACCGTCGCGCTGAACAGGAAGACGTCCTGCTGCACGATGCCGATGGCCGACCGGAGCGAGGCGAGCTGACACTCCCGGATGTCCTTGCCGTCTATGGTGACGCGCCCGCCGTCCGGGTCGTAGAAGCGGGCGAGCAGGCTCATCAGCGTCGTCTTGCCGGAACCCGGCGCCCCCATGAGCGCGGTCACCTGTCCCGGTTCCGCCTCGAATGAGACGTTCCGCACGGCGTCGCGGTTGGTGTAGCCGAACGAGACGTTCTCGAAGCGCACGTGGCCGCGCACTTCGCCGATAGGCGCAGCCTCCGGCAGGTCCCGCACCGGTGAGTCGGCGTCAAGCACCGCGAACACGCGCTCGCCGGCGGACGCCGCCCGCGCGAACGTGTTGACGAGGAAGCCGAGCATGCGGATGGGCTGCACGAGGAGGCTGATGTAGAGGAAGAACTCGGTGAGTTCGCCCGGCGTCATACGCCCTTCTATGACCGCCCTTCCGCCGAACCAGAGGATCACGCCGGAGGCGCTCCAGAAGACTATCTGCATGAGCGAGGTGTTGAACGACTGCGCCTTCTGCACCTCGAACGTGCGGTTGAACACTTCGTCGTTCTGGCTCCGGAACTTACGCTCTTCGTGGTCCTCCGCGCCGAACGCCTTGACGACGCGCTGGCCGGAGAGATTCTCCTGCAGCACAGTGGTGAGCTTGCCCATCTCTATCTGCGTCTGGAGCCACATGTGGCGCATCCGCCTGCTCGCCCAGACGGCGCGAGCGGCGATGACGGGAGCGAACGACAGGCTGATGAGCGCGAGCGGGAGGTCCGTAAGCAGCATCATCGTCGCGGAGCCTGCCGTGAACAGGACTATCTGCCCGGCCCGGATGAGCCCCATGCTCACGAACATCCGAGTCATCTCCACGTCAACCGTGGACTTGGACATCAGGTTGCCCGTGTGCTCCCGGTCATGGAACGCGAAGCTCAGGTGCTGCAGCTTGTCGTACAGCATGTTGCGGATGCGGTAGGCGACCCGCTGGGAGACGGCCTCCGCCATGTAGAGGTTTCCGTAGTTGAAGACGCTCCGCGCGGCGATGACACCGATGACGAGCAGGCCCAGCCGCACGAGGTCGCTGCTGTCCCCCTGTCCCCCGGCGCCGACCGCGGCGTCGACCGCATTGCCGACCAGCCGTGGCACCGCGAGGAAGAGCACCGACGCGGTGATGAGCGAAACCCAGGCTATGATGAGCCGCCCCTTCTCCAGGGCGGCGAGTTTCGTTATGCGCCAGAGGATTCTTCGCATCGAGTTCAGGGACGGCAACGAGGGTACGAATCCTGACCAGTATACGCCACCTTTAAGGAGTCGTTAAGGCGCTGGGGTTGCGGCGTGTAGCAGGAGTGGGGAGAGGGGATACGAGGACGTGCCGGGTGACGCACCCGCATGCAGCAGATGCTAGAATCGGACGCGTTCCCCACTGGTGGTTCTGACGACGTGCGCGGCGAAGCAGTACTCCCCTATTCATTGCGCCCCATGGACTGGGACGACCTCGACCAGGTCGCCGAGATGGAGCGCGAGGCGTTCCCCACCCTCTGGCCTCCAACCAACTACCGCCGCGAGATGCGGAACCGCACCGCGGAGTACCTCGTCTGCGTGCAGGACGGGGAGTACCTCACCGTCAAACGCAAGCAGGGCGCGCTCCGGCGCCTCTTCCGCCGCAACAAGCCCGAGCCGCCGGAGCGGCGGCGGTTCCTCGCCGGGTTCCTGGGGGTGTGGCACATGGCGGGCGAGGCGCATATCGTCTCGATAGCGGTGCGGGAGGACTATCGCCGGCGCGGGCTCGGCGAACTGCTGGTTATCGGCGCGATCGAGATGGGTATGGCGCGCGGCGCACAGGTCGTGACGCTCGAGGCGCGCGTCTCCAACGAGCCCGCGATAGCGCTCTACACCAAGTACGGCTTTCACGAGGCCGGCATCCGGCGCCGCTACTACGCCGACAACCACGAGGACGCCGTCATCATGACCACCGACGCTCTCGACTCCGCTGAGTATCGCGCCCTCTTCGACCGCCTCCGCCATGCCTTCGACGAGCGCTACGGCGAGGCCGTCCGCGAGTACATCCAGTGAGGGCTTCAGGCTCACCACGAGCGGTCCGACCGCGCTACAATCCTGACTCATGCTGCGCTTGATCCTCGTCCGCCATGGCCGCACCTCGTGGAACGTGCAGGGACGCGTACAGGGCGGCGGCGGGCTGGACGAGGCGGGCAGGGCGCAGGTCGCCGCGCTGACGGAGCGCCTCTCCGCCGAGCCCCTCACCGCCGTCTACGCCTCGCCCGCGTGGCGCGCCCGCCAGACCGCCCAGCCCATCGCCGACGCGCTCGGCCTGCGCGTCCGGCGTCGCCGCCTGCTGCGCGACCTCGACTACGGACGGTATGCGGGCGCGCTCGTCGCCGACGTGATGCGGGAAGACCCTGACCTCTTCCACCGCTGGCGCACCGAACCACACACCGTCACGTTCGACGGCGGTGAGAACCTCGCGGCGCTCCGGGGACGCATCGAACGCTTCATCCGCGACGTGGCGGCGGCGTACCCGGACGGGACGGTTGTCGCGGCGACGCACGACTCGCCGGTGCGGATGGCGGTCACCATCGCCCACGGCCTGCCGGACTCGGTGCACAGAGAGGAGTGGATCAAGACGACGTACGCCTCGGTGACCGAGTTGCACGTGGACGACGGCGCGGTGAGCGTCGCGTGCCACAACGACGCGGCGCATCTGGCGGGGCTCGAATGACCGGCACGCCACGCAGGACCCGCCGCAAGGTGCTGCGTCCGCGCAGTGTGCGCGGCGTGAAGCCGTACACGCCGGACGAGGTCTACGATCTGCTGGAGGACTACTACGGCGTCCCGACGCGCCGCCAGCGGCTCGACGGCATGTCCGAACTCGTGTGGACGATCCTGTCGCAGCACACGTCCGACGTGAACGCGGAGCGCGCGTTCGCCGCACTCTCCGACCGGTACGAGACGTGGGAGGACGTGCTGCAAGCGCCGGAGGAGGATCTGGCCGAGACCATACGCAGCGGGGGGCTCGCCAACCAGAAAGCGCCGCGCATCCAGCAGGCGCTCGGCTCCGTCCGCGAGCGCACGGGCGGGTTCGACATCTCGTTCCTGGAGACCATGCCGCTGGAGGAGGCGAAGGCGTGGCTGCGCGCGATGCCGGGGGTCGGGCCGAAGACGGCGGGCGTTGTGTTGTCGTTCTCGATGGGGCAGCCCGCGATGGCAGTCGACACGCACATCTACCGCGTGTCGAAGCGGCTGGCGCTCATCGGGCCGAAGGTGACGGCGGACGAGGCGCACGACGTGCTGGAGCAGGCCGTCGCACCCGAGCGCGTGCTCAACCTGCACGTCTACCTCATCACGCACGGCCGCCGCGTCTGCAAGGCGCAGCGGCCGCTCTGCCACGCCTGCCCGCTGAGCGAGCGCTGCCCGGATCGCCCCCGCCATCTCCGCGAGGACGACCCGCGCGTGCCCACCGCCACGCTCAGCCACAAGCCGCTGTGAGCGAACCGCGCCCCATATCGCCGCTCGAGCGCGCCTCGGCGGAGCGCCTGCTGGCGGCGCTGTGCAAGGAGCATGGCATATCGCCGCCGCCCGCGCTGGAGTGGTCACGGCGACTGCGGCGGGTGCTCGGCAAGGCCTACCACGACCGTCGACTCATCCGGCTCTCGGCGTGGCTCGACCACGAACAGGCGCAGGCGACGCTGCGGCACGAGCTGGCGCACGTTGCGGTGGGCAGGGGACGGCGTCCGCACGGCGCTCGCTGGAAGGCGTGGGCGGTCAGGCTGGGGGCCGATCCACGCGCGACGTCGCATACGGGCCCGTCGCTTGCGCCGGAGCCATCGCCGCGCAGGACTGCGAGCGGACTGGAGTGCCCCGGCTGCGGGATGCGCATCGTCCGCTTCCGTGTGCTGCGCGGACTCTACTGTCGAGCGTGCGGCCCGAGGCGCGGGATGCTCTCGCGAGCGCTGCGCGGCCCGTATGCGGAGGTTGCCGCGTGGGCGAAGGGAGGCGGGTAGGGGAACATATCGCCCGAAAGTTGCACAGGATGGGCTTGGCAAGCGGGGATCCGCCCCCTAACATGGCGCGTGCGGCGATAGGCCGCAGAAAGGGGGTGATCCGTAGTGCATACATCATTACCTAGCACTGCTGCGTCACCCGCTGCTCGCCGCTAGGGACCGACCGGTCGATGTCGGTCGCCCCGCGGTGTCCCGTGGGACCTCAGTGGTGGGTCCTTGCGGGAGGCGCGGCAGGGTGCACCCTGTGGAAGCTCCGCTCCCGCGGCGCCGACATGGGGAAAGGACGGGCGCCTCGGCTCCTGATGGAGCCGGGGCGCTTCGTTTAAGGCGGGTGCGACATGCGGACAAAGCCGCACGAACGCCCTGCTGGTAGAATCGGGCGTCGTGAGGAGGTTGGCATGTCCGTGAAGATAGGGCTGGCGGGGGCGTCGGTGATGGCGCGCGAGGGACGCGAGACGTTCCTGCAGTACATCGACGCCGCCGAGGAACTGGACTGGGACTCCATCTGGTTCTCGGACCGCATCGTCGGCCCGGCGTGGCGTATGGACCCCATCGCGGGCATGGCCATCGTCACCGGACGCAGTGAGAAGCTGAAGTTCGGCACCGGCGTGCTGCTCATGTCGATGCGCAGCCCGGTCACCGCTGCGCGCGAGCTCGCGACGATAGACCTGCTCTCCAACGGACGCCTCGTCCTGGGCGTCGGCGTCGGGCAGGAGTCGCCCGCCGAGTACGAGGCGATGGGCGTCCGCAAGCGCGACCGTGGCAGGCGGCTCGACGAGGCCATCATGCTCATGCGGCGTCTGTGGACGGAGGAGCGCGTCACCTACGAGAGCGAGTTCGTCAAACTGACGGACGCCACCATAGGCGTGCGTCCGAAGCAGGCGAACGTGCCGATATGGATCGGCAGCCGCTCCGAGGCGGGGCTGCGCCGGACCGGCAGGCTCGGTGACGGCTGGCTGCCGACGCAGATGACCCCGGAGGAGGTCGCGGCCGGCATCGCGCGCATCAAGGAGTACGCCGCGGAAGCGGGCAATCACATAGAGGAAGACCACTTCGGCCTGCAGATCAGCAGCTACCTGGTGGAGAGCGGCAGCGTGCCGGACCGCATCAGGGAGCGCTATCTGCTGCAGCGCCGCTCCGACGTGCCGCCGGAGCAGCTGAACCTGCTCGGCACGCCGGACCAGATCATGGCGCGGCTGCGCGAGTACATCGACGCGGGAGCGTCGAAGTTCGTGTTCAACCCCGCCTGCGGAGCCGACGAGATGCTGGAGCAGATGCGGCTGCAGGCCGAGGCGATCGTCCAGCCGTTCCATAAGAAGCTGGTGCCGTTGGGGGCGTAGCCGCCTCCTCTATAATGGGGGGCGTGGCCTGACGGGCCGCTCTGGATTCCCGCCTTCGCGAGAATGACGGTAGGGGTGAGGGTACATGAAGATAGGCATCATCAACGTGACGGGGTACGCGGGCATCGAGCTCGCGCGCATCCTGTACCGCCATCCCGAGGCGGAAGTCGTGAGCGTCACGGGGCGCAGCCAGGCCGGCGAGGAGTTGGGCGACGCACTGCCGCACCTCTCACGCATGGACATCACCATCGAGCCGGAGATCACGCGCAGCGTGGACGTCGTCTTCTCGGCGCTGCCGCAGGTCGCCTCGGCTGAGGCGTGCGTGCCGTTCGCGCGGGACGGCGTGAAGGTCGTCGACATCTCCGCCGACTTCCGCCTGCACGACCCCGACGAGTACGCGCTCTGGTACGGCGCGGAGCACCCTGCTCCCGACCTGCTGGAGACGTCCGTCTACGGCCTCACGGAGTTGGACAGGGAGGGTATCGCCTCGGCGCAACTCGTAGCGAACCCCGGCTGCTACCCCACCGCCGCGCTGCTGGCGCTTGCACCGGTTGTCGAGAAGGGCCTCATCCGCGAGCAGATCGTCGTCGACTGCAAGTCCGGCGTGTCCGGCGCAGGTCGTGGTCTGAGCATGACGACGCACTTCTCAGAGGTGAACGAGAACGTGTTCGCGTACTCGGTCGGGGGGCACAGGCACCTGCCGGAGATCACACAGGAGCTGCGCCGCATCAAGGACAGCTACGCACCGAAGGTGCTCTTCCAGCCGCACCTCATCCCCATGACACGCGGCATCCTCGACACCGTCTATGCCGACTTCGTGGACGGCACGTTCGGCTCCGTGGAGGAGGCGTCGGCTTCGGTGACGGAGCTCTACCGCGAGTACTACCGCGATGAGCCGTTCGTGAAAGTGACCGACAAGTCGCCCCAGACGAAGCAGACCTGGGGCAACAACGACTGCCTGGTTTATCCTACGGTGGACAGGCACACGGGCAAGCTGGTCGTCTTCTCCGCGCTGGACAACCTCGTCAAGGGCGCGGCGGGACAGGCGGTGCAGAACATGAACCTCATGTTCGGACTGCCGGAGGCGACGGGCCTAGAGCAGTTAGCCATCTACCCGTAGGCGCGCCGCCGCACGCACGCGTGCCCCTATAGTCTAGCGGCCTAGGACGCCACCCTTTCAAGGTGGAGATCGCGGGTTCGAATCCCGCTGGGGGCACCAGGGTGCGGAACGCCGGTCCTCAAAGGTCCGCATTGACGTTCCTGAGGAAGTCCTCTGCGCCGGTGCGGAGCAGGCCCCAGGCGGACACGGTTACGAAGTTCGCGCCCTGCCTGATGAACTCGGCGACGCCGGCGGGGTCGGCCGGACTGTTGCCGCCTACCCCAACGAACTTGCCACCGGCCCGGATCCGCGGGATGACCTCGCTCATCACCCGGCGGACTTCGGCGGCGCCGGGGTTGCTCAGGCTCTGGCCCAGATCGGAAGGGGCCACGTGGAGAACGTCGGCGCCTGCAACCTGGAGGATATCGTCGAGGTTGTTGACGGCTTCGATGTCTTCGACCATCGGGATCACCAGCACTTGTGAGTTGATCCACGCCGTCGCTTCGTTCCGGGAGACGCCGATGCCGTAGTCATGGGCCCGGCCGGTGGCCACGCCCCGGTAACCGTCCGGGTGGTAACGGGCGGCGCGAGCAACCGCGGCGGCCTGCTCTCCGGTGTTGACGTGGGGGACGATGATCCCCTGGAGACCGCAGTCGAGGAACCGGAGGATGGTCTGCTCGGTGTGGTCGGGGATGCGGGCGATGGGAGTGATGCCGAAGGACTCGGCGGCGCGGACCATGTGCTCGACCTGGTCCAGGCTGGCCGGGCCGTGTTCGCAGTCGATCATGACGAAGTCGTACCCGAGAGCGCCGAGGATCTCCACGGTGTCGGGCGAGTAGCGGGTGACGATGCCCCCGAAGACGACTTTGCCTTCATGCAGTCTGGCTTTGGTGGTATTGGTGCGCATGAACGTACCCCCGTTCCTAGCGGTTCAACGCCGTCTCAGCCGACGTGATGAACTCCAGCAGCGCCGCCTGCCCCTCCTCGGTGGCGCGGCGGGCGCGCAGGATCGCGGGGCCAACCTCCTCCGGGTCTTCGACGCGCTCCGCCCAGCCGCCCAGCGAGCGGGCCAGGTCGGCGTAGTTGCCGCCGACGTCCCGCGTGCCGTACTTCTCGTGGGAGCCGACGAGCCGCTTCGTCTCGATGGCCATCGTTGAGTTGTTCGACACGAGCGTGATGATCGGGATGCGGTTGCGCACGGCGGTCTCGAAGTCGAGGCCCGTCATGCCGAACGCCGCGTCGCCCATCCAGTTGATGCAGACCTTGTCCGGTTCGGCGAGCCTGGCGCCCATGGCGAAGCCGAGGCCCGTGCCGAGCGCATGGGACTTGCCCCAGCCGATGTAGCTGCGCGGCCCGGCCGACCGGTAGAACGGCACCATCTGGTCGCGCGGGCTGCCCGAGTCGTGGGTGACGATGGCCTCGTCCGGCGGTATCACGCGGTTCAACTCCCACACGACCCGGTACGGGTTGATCGGCGCGTCCGGCGATTCGAGCTTGCCGCGCCAGTCGTCGACCCACTTGTCGTACGTCGACGCGATCTCCGCCTCGACAGCCGACCGGCGGCTGGCGTTCGCGCCGCCAATGTCGCTGACTGCGTCGATGAGCTGGCGCATGCCGAGCCTGGCGTCGGCCAGCAGGGGATGAGCGGCGGTGTAGTTCCTGTTCAGGTCCGCCTCGTCGTTGGTGAGCTGGATGATGGTACGGCCTTCGGGCAGGGGGAGGTTCATCTGGTGCTTGGCGAGGCTCGCCCCCACGGCGAGGATGACGTCGGCCCTGTCCAGGAAGCTGCGCACCATGGGCGAGGTCGACGTCGCCGCTGTGCCGATGGAGAGCGCGTGGGTCTCGGGGAACGCGCTCTTGCCGAGGAGCGTCGCCGCGACGGGCGCCCCCAGCATCTCGGCCAGCTCGACGACCTCGTCCGTCGCTCCCGCCCAGAGGACGCCCTGTCCGGCCAGTATCACCGGCGCGTTGGCGTTCGCCAGGGCGCGGGCGGCGCGCTCCACGTCCCGCGGGTCTGCAAGGGTGCGCGTCGACGTGACCGGTTCGTAGCCGGTCTCGCCGATGTCCAGCTCGGCGACGTCGGTCGGCAGCTCGACCATCACGGGGCCCGGCCTGCCGTTGCGCAGCCGGGAGAAGGCGCGCCGCATCGCGTCTTCGGTCTGCTCGGGGACGTTGATGGTCTCGAGCCACTTGGTAACGTTGCGGTAGCCGCGCTCCGCCGTGAAGTAACGTGGCCAGCCCTCGCGGTCGCGCGGGTACCCCGACGGCAGCACGAGGAGCGGCGACGAGTCCGCGTAGGCCGTCGATACGCCGGCAAACGCATTCTCGGCGCCCGGCCCCGCCTGCATCGCGAACACCCCGATCTTCGAGCCGTTGCTGGCGCGGCTGAGCCCGTCCGCCATGCCGAGGCCGACGCGCTCCTGGCGGCACACGATGGGCCTGATGCCGGCGTCGGCAACGGCGTCGATCAGATCGGTCGTCGGATAGCAGAAGAGGTACTCGACCCCCTCCCGCTTCAGGATCTCGGCCATCGCTTCCAGAGCCTTCATGGTCTTCTCCTTGCGTCCGGCAGTGCGGGTCCGCCGCGCGCATTGTAGCCGCCGGCAGCATCTCCGCTCTCCTGCGATGGGAATCGCCCGGAGCGGCTGCGCCCGATAGTATCCTCACACTCCGTTCGTGAGCGTGAGGAGAGGTAAGCGATGAAGGTTGTTGTGGCGCCGCAGAGCTTCAAGGGGAGCATCTCGGCGCTCGATGCCGCCAGGGCTATGGAGGAAGGGGTGTTGCGGGTCGTCCCGGACGCCGGGACGGTTCTCGTGCCCGTGGCGGATGGCGGCGACGGAACGCTCGAAACGCTTGTCGACGCAACCGGCGGGGAGGTCCGTTCCACGACGGTGACCGGCCCCATCGGAAAGCCGGTCACGGCGGAGTGGGGCGCGCTCGGCGATGGGCAGACCGCCGTGATCGAGATGGCGCGTACCTCCGGCCTGGCGCTGCTCTCGCTCGCTGAACGCGACCCTCTGCACGCAACGACGTACGGGCTCGGCGAGGTGCTCCGCGAGGCGTTGGACGCCGGCTTCCGCAGCTTCATCGTGGGGATCGGCGGAAGCGCAACGAATGACGGCGGCGCGGGGATGGCCCAGGCGCTGGGCGTTCGCCTGCTGGATGAGACCGGGAAAGACCTTCCGCAGGGGGGAGCGGCGCTTGCCGGCCTCCGGAGGGTAGACGTGTCGGGACTCGACGGGAGAGTGATGGAAGCCCGGTTCTCGGTAGCATGCGACGTATCGAACCCGCTCACCGGCCCCGAGGGCGCCTCGGCGGTATACGGCCCACAGAAGGGGGCCACACCCGATCTGGTCGAACAGCTGGACGCCGCTCTGAAGAACTTTGCAAGGGTCGTTGAGCGCGACACCGGAACGAGCATCGACGCCGTCCGCGGCTCCGGGGCTGCCGGCGGACTCGGCGGGGGGATGATGGCGTTCCTCGGAGGTTCACTCCGGGCGGGCGTGGACATCGTGCTGGACCACGTCGGGCTGGACGAAAAGCTGGAAGGGGCCGACCTCGTGATCACCGGTGAGGGTCGGATCGATTTTCAGACCGTCTACGACAAGGCCCCTATCGGCGTCGCACGGCGGGCGAAACGCAGAGGCATCCCGGTGCTGGCCGTCTGCGGTTCTCTCGGCAAGGGTTTCGAAGACGTTCATGCGGAGGGCATCGACGCCGCGGTGTCCATCCTCACCGCTCCGATGACCCTGGATGAGGCGTCGGCCCGCGCCGGAGAGCTCATCGCGGACGCCGTAGCCGAGGCGATGCGGTCCATGAAGGCAGGAAGCACGGTCTTCAGGCAGGACGGTTAGGCCTCCGCAGGCGGCGGGGCGGTAGAATCGCGGCGAGAGGAGTTGCGGAGGAATGGGGCTTCACGCCAGGCAGTTCGATCCCGACGACCGGGGGCCGCTTGACGGTCTGCGCGTGCTCGACATGTCGCGGCTCGTGGCCGGGAACATGCTCACCCTCCAGCTCGCGGACTTCGGCGCTGAGGTCGTCAAGATCGAAGCGCTGCCGAACGGTGACCCCCTTCGTGCCTGGGGCGACAGCGCCGTCCAGACGCACTGGAAGACGTACTGCCGGAACAAGAAGAGCGTGTCGGTCAACCTGCGGGAGGACGATGGGCGGGTGCTCGTGCGGCGGCTCGCCGGTGACGCCGACGTTCTCGTCGAGAACTTCATCCCCGGCAGGCTGGAGGAGATGGGACTCGGGCCTGAGACCCTGCACACGGACAACCCCGCTCTGGTCCTCGTGCGCGTTTCCGGGTTCGGCCAGACCGGCCCGTACCGGGAGCGGCCGGGGTTCGGCACGCTCGTGGAGGCGATGTCCGGCTTCGCCGACCGGAACGGCTTCCCCGACCGCGAGCCTGTCCTGCCCCCGATGGCGCTGGCGGACATGGCGGCGGGCCTCTACGGCGCGATGGCCGTGCTGATCGCCCTGCGCGAGCGCGAGGTGAAAGGCGGCACGGGACAGGTGATCGACCTCTCGCTCCTCGAACCCGTCTTCTCCATCCTGGGCGCCGACGCCGCAGGCTACAAGGTCGACGGTAGTGTGAAGCAGCGCGTGGGCAGCGCCTCCAACACGGCGTCGCCCCGGAACGTCTACGCCACGAAAGACGGCAAATGGGTGGCCCTGTCGGCGTCCATCCAGTCGATGGCGGAGCGCGTGTTCCGGGTCGTCGGCAGGGAGGACGCCATCGACGACCCCCGCTTCCGCAACAACGCCCAGCGCGTGCGCCACCGCGACGAGGTCGACGCCATCGTCGGCGGCTGGGTTGCCGAACACAGGCTCGCCGAGGCGCTCGCCGCCTTCAACGCCGCGGGCGTGACCGCAGGCCCCGTCTACGACATCTCCCAGTTCCTCGACGACCCCCACGTCATCGAGCGCGAGGTGGTGGTCGACGTGCCGGACGAGGACGTGGGGACCGTCCCCCTGCACAACATCGTGCCCCGGCTCTCGCGGACGCCGGGCACCTTCCGCTACCCCGCGCCCAGGCTGGGGCAGCACAACGACGAGATATTCGGCGGCGCGGGCGTCTCCACCGGGGAGATGGCTGATCTTCGAACGCGAGGTGTGATCGGATGACCGACGAACGAAAGCTCCCGGTATGGCGCTCCCTGCTGTACGTTCCGGCGAACGTCGAACGCTATCTCGCGAAGGCCCACGAGCGCGGCGCGGACGGCATCATCCTCGACCTCGAGGACTCGGTGCCGCTCGCGGAGAAAGAGTCCGCTCGAGCGGGCGTGCAGGCGGCTGCGGAGCGCGTCGGTCACGCGGGCGCTGACGTGCTGGTGCGCGTCAATCAGCCCTTGCGGCTCGCCGTGCCGGACATCGAGGCATGCGTCTCCCCCGCGGTCGAGGCCCTCGTCCTGCCGAAGATCGCCGGACCGGCCCACGTCAGGCTGCTCGACGAGATGGTGTCGGACCTCGAGTTGGAGCGCGGGATGACGGTCGGCGCGACGGCGTTCCTGGCGATGGTCGAAACGCCGGAGGCCTTCTTCCAGATAGGCGAGATCGCGAAGGCGAGCCCGCGCATCGCGGCCATCACCATCGGCGCGGAAGACCTCGCGTCGTCGCTGGGGATGCAGCCGGACTCCGAGACGCTGCTCTACCCCAAGACCCAGTCCGTGTACGCGGCGAAGGCGGCGGGGATCATGGCGCTGGGCATCTTCGGCACTGTCGCCGACTACCAGGACCTCGACGCCGTGCGTGAGGTGGCGCTCAAGGCGAGGCGGTTCGGACTGGAGGGCGCGTCGTGCATCCACCCCAGCGTGGTGCCCGTGCTCAACGACGCGTTCAGCCCCGGCGAGGAGGAGGTCGCCCTCGCCAAACGCATCATCGAGGCGAACGCCGAGGCGGAGAAGACGGGCCGCGGCTCCTTCCAACTGGACGGCAAGATGATCGACGTGCCGGTCGTGCAGCGCGCGCAACGCCTCCTCGCGCGCCACGAAGCGATAGCCGCGCGGGGATGAACCGGTGAACGTCTCCTCGCGTCCGCTCGGATGGGTGACCCGGGATGCCTGGCTGGTGGTGTCCGCGCGCTTCCTGCGGACGTTCGCGCAGTCGCTCATCGCCGTCTTCTTCGGCATCTACCTCATCGAGCTGGGTTACAGCCTCGTGGAGATGGGGCTGCTGGTCACCATCGGCTCTGTCGGCAGCACCGTGTTCGCCACGCTCATCGTCTTTATCGGCGACACCCTGGGCCGGCGACGGCTGCTCATCGGGTTCACGGCGATGATGGGGCTCGCCGGGCTCGGCTATGCCTTCACGGAGCAGTACACGCTGCTGGCGTTCGTCTCGTTCTTCGTCGGGAGCCTCGCCATCTCGGGCAGCGGACCGAGGGGGCCGGTGCAGCCGCTCGAACAGGCGACGCTCCCCGACACGACCACCGCCGAGCACCGCACCGATCTCTTCGCGCTCGCGGGCATGGGCGAGCGGGCCGCGCGGCTGACGGGCACGTTCGGCGCGGCCATGCCCGCCGTGCTGGTTGCGATGTTCGGCATCGACGAGATCACGGGCTTCAAGCTCATGTTCGTCGTCTACGCGGTCATCATGCTGGTCTCCGGCGCGATGTACGGTCTGCTCTCGCCGGCGGTCGACTCCGGCGTAAGTGGGGGCGGATGGCAGAACCCCCTGAAGCTCGAGTCGCGGAAGACGATCTTTACCTTCGCCGCCGTCTTCTCGGTGGACGGTTTCGCGACGCGGTTCGTCTTCTTCAGCCTCGTGGGTGCGTGGTTCAGCGTTGAGCACGACTTCGAACTCGCTGAGGTCAGTTACGTGCTCGCCGGATCGACGTTCCTCAACATGATCTCCCTGTGGGTTGCCGCGCGGCTTTCGAACCGGATCGGCCTCCTGAACACCATCATCTTCACCCACATCCCGGCGGTACTGGCCACCTTCGCCGTCCCCTTCGCCCCGACGGCCTGGCTGGCGGTCTTCTTCTGGTACGTGCGGGCATTCTTCGGTCAGATGGACAACCCCCCGCGGCAGTCCTACACCATGGCGATCGTGAACCGGGACGAGCGCGTGGCCATGGCCAGCATCACCAACGTGAGCCAGGCGGCGGTCGGCGCGGTCACGCCGTCGCTCGCGACCGTGCTGTGGCAGGCGGTCTCGGCAAGCGCGCCGTTCGTAGCCTCCGGCGCGTTCAAGACGGTCTACCTCGTCGGGTTGTACCTGATGTTCAAGGACGTCCACCCGCCGGAGGAGCAGGAGCGCGCCGAACGGCGCCGGCTTGCACGCGAAGCGCGGCGCTCGGCAGGGGGCCGCTAGCCCTCTTCGTCTGCGCGACCGCCGCGCTATTTGTGCCTTCCTCATGGTTGCGGTAGGCTCGCGCCATCTCGAATGGGAGGCGCGCGATGGTAATGCAAGGCACCGACATGAAGGTGGCGGAGACGCCAACCGGTCAGCTCGAGGACTTCCGCATCCCCGACGCCTACGAGGACTGGCTGGAGCGTGAAGGGGTGATGGTCCACAAGACCTTCTACATCCCCAACTGGCACGAGGTCGAAGTCGGCCCGTGGGAGCGCAAGGGCGGCGATGGCGCGGTCGTCCACATCGATAACGCGCTCCTGCCCAACGACCTGCACGTGGTCGACATCAAGCCCGGCGGCAAGTCCGAGCCCGAGCACCACATGTACGAGATCAACTTCTACATCGTCTCCGGGCGTGGCGCGACAACGGTCTGGATGGATGAGGACAGCAAGCAGACGTTCGAGTGGAGGACCGGCTCTCTCTTCACCATTCCCCTCAACTCCTGGTACCAGCACTTCAACGGCTCCGGCGATGAGAAGGTGCGCTACATGGCGACGACGAACGCACCACCGATGATGCGCCTCTTCCGCGACACGGACTTCATGTTCAACAACGACTTCATGTTCCGCTCCCGCTACTCGGACGACGAGTCGTGGTTCTCCGGCAACGGCACGCTCTACAACAAGCGGATCTGGGAGAGCAACTTCATCCCGAACGCACCCGACATGGCCCTCTACGGCTGGAAGGAGCGCGGAGCGGGCGGCATCAACGCCATGCTCCAGATGGGTAAGAACGACATGGGGAACCACATCTCTGAGTTCCCCATCGGCACCTACAAGAAGGCCCACCGCCACGGGCCCGGCGCACACCTGTTCCTGCTCAGCGGCGACTCCGGCTTCTCTCTCCTGTGGACCAAGCCCGACCGCTCCGACATGATCAAGTGCGACTGGCAGGTCGGCACCATCGTCATCATCCCGGGCGAGGGCACCTTCCACCAGCACTTCAACTCCGGCACGACGCGTGCCCGCTACATGGCGCTGCGCGACGGCAAGGGCGGTTTCGTCGCGCCCAACACCGCCGTGGGCGGTGACGTGAGCATCAAGGAGGGCGGCATCCAGGTGGAGTACGAGGACGAGGACCGCGAGATCCACGAGATCTTCGAGGCCGAGCTCGCCAAGTCCGGCGCGCAGTGCAACATGAAGGCCTTCATCCCCTACTGCACCGGCGTCGCAGGCGTCACCGACGAACGAAGGACGTAGGGTGTAGCCCTTCCTGGGTATCGAGGAAGGGAAACTTCGTTGGGCGGGAAGTATCCAGTGCGACGGTCCATGCAGAGAGGCTTGGGCGTCGCGCTGGCTGTTCTCGTGCTGACAGTATTGGCGGCCTGTTCGGGCGATTCCGGGCCTGCACCTACGGCGACCCCAACGCCAACCATTGTGCCTGCCGCTGGGACTACCGCTACGCCTCTTCCTGATGTCGCTCGGACAGCGGAGCCTGCGCCTACTGCAACACCGACGTCCGCGCTCCCCGACATCGATACGGAGCGGGTATTCAGCGGCTACTTCGATATCGCGAGCGGCAGCGGGCCCGGTTCGGAGGTCATCGGCAGGATCAACCTGGAGCGCAATCGCAACGTTGCGAGTTCGCCTGTCCCGGATGACTACACGTTCGCCGTCATCGAGGACGACAGCGGCGGGATGTTCGACCTGCGCGCCGAGCGGGACGGCGACGGCAGGCTGTTCGGCGTGCTCGGCGTGGCTGACGGACAGACGGCGCGGACCGGTGACTACTCGCTGCGGATCGAACTGCGCCAGGGCTCGACCGTGATGGCGCGCTTCACCGCGCCGGTGAGCGTGGCTCCACAGACCCAGTGGGACGTCTATTACGACAGGGTGGTGGGATTCGTCCTGAGCCATGGGCGCCTGACCGGCAGGCAGAAATACAAGGATGCTGAGGTGGCCGCGCTGATCGCCGAATTGGAGACGAACGACGGCGCATTCGAGGGGATGCGGTTCTATGGTGCTGCCACTGTTGCAGAATGGGAGGCCATCGGCGCCAACAAGCTCGGCAGGGAGCTGCAGGAAGCAGCCAACCGCATCGGTGGGCTGGGGCGCGCTTACGCAGAGAGCGGGAAGTACGGACCATCGGGACAGGAGACGGATAGAGAACGGCTGCGCAATGCCATCTACCTGGCCCTCATCGCCTACGTCGACCACTTCCCGCTGGACGACTTCGCCAACTCGGGGGTAATCCCTTACGGCGACCGCACGCACCAGTGGCTCTACTCAGACCCCATCAGCGGGGCTGCGGTGCTGGTCTACCACGATCTGATTGCAGACGTGCGCGACGGCGTGCAATCAGCCTGTGATGCCAAGGAGCGGCTGTTCCGACTGCTGCAGCACGTCAACTTCGATCTCCCCGACGGGTGGCGCATGCCTTCTGACATCCGCTACTACCTACCCCGGCAACTGGCGGAGTCGAGCGGTGCCTGGGCGGATGGGAACCGCCACCACCGCATGCGCAGTTGGGCGGCGATGCCGGTCATCTGGTACGACTACAACCGTCCGCTGACAGAGCTGCCGTGGTGGTACGGTGACTACGAGCCGTTCGCGTCGGAGGGCACCGCCATCCTGCCGGAGTGGGAGCCGAGCGGCAGCTTCGCCGACCTCCGCGTCTGGCTGGAGACCAATGCCCGCTACGCGGCCCGGTACGGTCAGTCCGGCATCTCGCCGGACGGCAGCATCTCCCATCACGTCGGCAGACGTCAGGACCTCGCTTTCGCGGCGTACGGGTTCCCGTGGATGACGGGGACCACTTTCGAGGCGGCAAGTCTTCTGGCGGATACGCGGTGGCAGGTGAGCAACGCAGCGTACGACCAGGCTGCGGATTTCCTCCTGTTCGCGTACCCGCGGCTCATCTACAAGGACGCCATAGATTTTCAGGCGATCGGGCGCGGCCACTACCAGGCGAACGCGGTGACGTACGGCTCCGGCAACCTGGCCGACGGCATAGCCACGATATTGGATGCGCAGGGCTCCGGCACAACCATCGGACGTGAACCTGATCTGGCCGCTCTTCGCGCGGCTATGGTCAACGGCACCCATGAGCAGAGCGGCACCACCGCCTTCTGGGTGAACGACTACCTGGTGCACCGGCGCGGTGGTGCGGGCGAGACCTCGTATTTCGCGTCGGTCAAGATGCAATCTGCCCGTACGCGGGGGGCCGAGAGCTTCAGCAACAACCAGGGTTTCCACAACGGCAGTGGCGTCCTGCTGGTGAAGGTGGACGGCGATGAGTACAACGACAGCCGCCAGAGTTGGGACTGGCACGCGCTGCCGGGTGTGACCGAGGAGATGCGGACTGACGAACTTCCGAAGCAGTCGGACGCCAACGAGTTCAATCCGAACCTTTTCGCTGGGGTGGCCTCGAATGGGCGCTACGGCCTCGCCGCGTTCCGGTATGCCAGCGACAACAGGTATACCTCGGCGTCGGCGAACAAGGGCTACTTCTTCACCGATGACTATGTCCTGGCGCTGGGCAACGGCGTCGAGCGGGAGCGCAATACCAACCGCAACCACAGGGGCTCCATCGTCACCACGCTCGACCAGGCGGCATGGGATACGAACATCACCTACCGGCTGAACGGCGCGAGAACGGATGCTATGATTCGAGATGGGACGGACATTGATGAGTCGTTCTCGATCTCCGGCAACAGCTGGTTCCACCAGGACCGCATCGGCTACGTCATCCTGCCCGCAGGGAAGATCGACGTGATGCTCAGGGGCGGCGAGAGCGTGCTCGACAGCAATCCCCGGGACACTGGCCCTGACGTCTTCCACCTGGCGATAGACCATGGCATCAGGCCCGATGGCGAGAGCGCTGCGAGTCAGTATGCTTACTTCCTCGTTCCCAACGTGAGCGCCGCCGACATGCCTGCGGTTGTGAGCCGCATCGAGCAGCGGTTCGACATCGTCAACACGCCTGCCGTACAGGGCCATCGCTACAACGATGGCGGCACAGCGCTGGTGCAGCTGGCGTTCTACGAAGCAGGCGAGGTCACGATCGGCGGCATGACGGTTGCGGTCGACAAGCCAGCGCTCGTGCAACTGCAGAAAGTGGGCGATGGCTGGAACGTCATGGTGCAGGACCCGACGCACCACGCTGACGAAGCCGCCATAGCCGCATCGGACCAGTTCCAACACATCCTGCTCTCCGGCCCCAACCGGATAACGGTCGAGGTAGACCTGCCGCTACGCGCAGGGACGTACACATACGACACGCAGGGGCCGGAGGTGCGCTTTGTCGACGGACAGACGGTGAGCGTCGTCAACAACGGCGGCACGAGCACGCTTACCTTCCAGTTGCCGGACAGCCTCGACGCTGCCGCGTACGGTTACAGGGAAGAGCTCTATGCGGGCATGCCTGCCGTGATAGATGTACCGTCTGCTTGAAGCGTCACACCTGGGAGCGGCGAAGCGTGACGACCGGGATCTGGCGGTCGGTGGCGGCGTAGTAGGTGGCGAAGCGTGGGTTCGCCGCGACCACTCTGTCGTAGAGCGCGGTGCGTTCCTCTCCCTCGGTGATGCGGGCCTCGGCGGCAAAGCGCTCACCGTTGGTCTCGACGGAGACGTTCGGGTTGGCGGTGATGTTCAGGTACCACGCGGGATGGCGGTCCCGGCCGTAGTTCGAAGCGACGACGATCAGGTCGGCGGACTCCTCGAACCGGAAGTACAGCAAGGGCGACGAGCGCGGCTTGCCGCTCTTGCGTCCTCTCGTGACGAGGATGAGGACTCCTGTGCCTTCCAGGCGGCCCAGCAGTCGGCCGTTCGAGAGGCGGAACAGCACCCGGTGCACCGGGACGAAGAACCACGCGATGAGGAGGCGCTTCCAGGTCGGCATTGCTCGCTCCTTCCGGGCCACGATTGTATGCGGGAGCGGGGCAGGCTAACCTGTCTCTCCGATTACCGCAGGTTGGACAGTTGTCAGGAGGCACATGCAGCTGGGCGTCGTTTTCCCACAGAACGAGATAGGCGAGGACCCGGGCGCGGTGCGTGCCTTCGCCGAGGCAGCCGAGGGACTCGGGTACGCGCATCTCATCTTCTATGACCACGTGCTCGGTGCGGACACCAACCGCAGGCCAGACTGGCAGGGCCCGTATTCGCACAAGGACGTCTTCCACGAGCCGATGGTCACGTTCGGCTATCTCGCCGCGCTCACCAGCCGCATCGAGCTCGTCACCGCCGTCATCATCCTGCCGCAGCGCCAGACGGCGCTCCTCGCCAAGCAGGCCGCGCAGGTCGACGTGCTCAGTGGCGGACGGCTCCGCCTCGGCGTCGGCGTCGGCTGGAACGACGTCGAGTACGAGGCGCTGAACGAGAACTTCCACAACCGCGGCAAGCGCTCCGAGGAGCAGGTGGAGCTGCTGCGCGCGCTCTGGACGAACGAGGTTGTCGACTTCGAGGGTCGGTGGCACAGCATCCCTGGCGCGGGCATCAAGCCGCTGCCGGTGCAGCGCCCCATCCCCATCTGGTTCGGCGGCGGACGCTCGGACGGCGTGCTGCGCCGCATCGCCCGCATGGGCGACGGCTGGTTCCCGCAGTTGCAGGCCGACGAAGCGGGCAGGGAGCGGATCGAAGCATTCCGAAACTTCGTCGCTGAAGCGGGGCGCTCGCAGGACGACGTGGGCGTCGACGCCCGGGTTGCGGTGTCGCGCGGTGGCATCGACGGCGCGCTGCGCGACTGCGAAACGTGGACCGGCTGGGGCGCGACACACATATCCTTCAACACACTGCGCGCGGGCTTCACGTCCGCAGACGAACACATCGACGCCCTGCGTCGCTTCAAGGAAGCGGCAGGATAGGGAGCAAGGAGAGAAGATGAACATCGCGATAATCATTCTGGACATGGCGAAGGGCTACGGCTGGGCGCCCGGCTCGTACGGTTACGAGATGGTGGCGAACGTGCGGCGGCTCAAGGATGCCGCGTACGCCGCTGAGGTCCCGATCATCCACGTCAACTCGATGCGGCGCGAGAGCGACCAGGTTGGCGACTGGTCGCGCATTATGATGAAGGAAGGGACCGACGCGCTCGAGGTCATCCCGGAGTTGCAGCCGGTCGACAAGGACACGCTCGTCTACAAGCGCTACCTGAGCGGCTTCTCCCACAACGACCTCGACTATGTCCTCCGCACGATGCACCGCGACACCGTCATCATCGCCGGGGCGTCGACCGACAACACGGTGCTGTGGACCTCGGCCGACGCCTTCCAGCTGCGGTACAAGGTCGTGGTGGTGGAGGACTGCACGATGGTGCACCGGCAGAGCGAGCCGCCCGAGGTGAAGGAGTACGCACTCCGCATCGTGCGCAACGTCCTGCACAGCGAGGTGCTGCCGCTCGACGAGGTCATCGCCCGGTACCTGAGCTGAGCGCCGTGGAGTGGAGTTACGCGGGGCGGACCGGCCCGGAGCATTGGGCGTCGCTCACTCCGGAATACGCGCCCTGCGCCGAGGGCGTGCAGCAGTCGCCCATCGACGTCACCGGCTACGAGCGCGCCGCCGTTCCCGCACTGTCGTTCTCGTACGACGGAAGCGTAAGCAGCGCAGCGCTCGTCCGGGGCTCGGTGGTCGTGGAGTTCGGGTCCGGCAACAGCGTGTTGCTGGGAGGCCGGCGCTACGAGTTACAGTCGGCTCATTTCCACGCGCCGAGTGAGCACAGGGTCGACGGTGAGGGGTTCGCCGCTGAGCTGCACATGGTGCACGAGGACGCTTCGGGTGATGCGCTCGTGGTCGGCGTCCTCTTCCGGCTCGGCCCACCGGACCCTGTCCTGCAGGCGATGCTCGACGCGGCTGCCGGAGAAACGACCGGCTTCCCGTTCGATGCGGCCGCCTTTGCCCCCCGCTCCGGCGCCTTCTTCAACTACACAGGCTCCAAGACAACTCCTCCGTGCCACGAGCCGGTCGAGTGGGTGGTGATGCGCGACGCCGCAACGGTGTCGCAGGAGCAGATCGATGCACTGCAGTCGTTCAGCGGCGGGCCGAACAACAGGCCGCTCCAGCCGCTGCGAGGCCGGAGCATCGTGCTGGTTGGCGGGTAGGGCGTCCTAGTTCAGCTGCGGGACGATGCCGCCGCCGATGACGCCGGGGACGATGCGTGGGAGGATGCCTGCCCAGAGCGGGATATCCAGCACCAGCCGGAAGATGATGTAGAGCGGCAGGCCCGCGGCCACCGTGACCCCGACGGCGTAGACGGGGATGAGGCGCGACTCGATGGTGAGGAAGAGCACCATGAAGACGGGTATCGCGATATAGAACCCGAAGACGAACGTCATCGCGAAGTAGAGGACGAGCCAGCCGTAGACGATACCGACGCGCCGCCACGATCCCGCTTCCATGCCGCCGGGACTCGCGCCCGCGTCGTCCTCGGCGGCTTGCGGGGCGTCGTCCTCCGAGACCCCGAACGCGCCGGTCAGCTTCACGAGACGCGGCGTGACCTCTGCCAGGACGAGGAAGATGAGCAGCGTGATCGTCGGGATCCCGATGACGAACGCCGTGAGTTGCTGCTTGCCCGCGTACGCGGTCGCCCCGAGCACGATGCTCAGCGCGATGGTGAGCAGGAAGGCGTACACCCCGAGGTTGAAGCCGTTGATGCGCGTCATGACTCTGCCGCCTGCGGGGCGGGGTTCTTCTTCGCCGCCTTGTACATGGACCAGCCGAGCATGAAGAAGATGCCGAGCAGCAGGATGATCGACACAGGCCGCGTGAAGAATATCGAGTAGCCGCCGCCTGATATCTGGAGCGACTGCGTGAACTTCTCCTCCGCCAGCTGGCCCAGCACGAAGCCGATGACCAGCGTGATGAGCGGGAACCCCGCGCGCCGCATCGAGAATCCGACGAGTGCGGCGAATACCGCGAGCGCCACGTCCCATATGTTGCTGCGCACGGCGTAGACGCCGATGAACGAGAGGATGGCCACGAACGGCGCGATGTACTTCACCGGCACGAGGCTGATGCGCGCCAGCCACGCGCCGCCGCCCAGGATGATGATGGTCGTGAGCACCTGCGCCGCGATGACCCCGAGGATGATGGCCCAGACGATGTCCAGCCGGTTCACCAGCAGGTCGCGCCCCGGCTGGATGCCGTGCAGCACGAACGCGCCCATCAGGATGACCATCTCGCCGTTCCCGGGGATGCCGAACGTGAGGGTCGGGAGCAGGATGCCCCCGTCCTTCGCGTCGTTGGACGACTCGGAGGCGACGACCCCGCCGGGATAGCCGGTGCCGAACAGCTCCGGGGTCTTGGACGCCTGTTTGGCCGTCGAGTAGGAGAGGAAATTGGCCACCGCGCCGCCCGCCCCCGGTATGGCCCCGATGACCGTTCCGATGACCGAGCCGCGCAGCAGGATCGCCTTGTACTGGAACACCTCGACCGCGCCGCGCATGATCTGGCGGAACCCGCCGAGATTGACGCTGGCGTCCCGGGCGATGGAGCCGCCGCGCGACGTGTAGACGATGAGCTCGCTCAGCGCGAAGAAACCGATCACGAGCGGCACGATCTCGATGCCGTCCCACAGGTACTCGCTGCCGAGCGTATAGCGCCTCACGCCGAACACGGGGCTGAACCCGATGAGAGCGATGAGGATGCCGACGCCGCCCGCGGCGAGTCCCTTCGCCATGTTCTGCCGCGATGCGAACGTCACGGCGATGAGGCCCAGGATGATGAGCCAGAAGAAGTCCGGCGGCGTGAACGCCCGCAGCATGATCTCCGCCAGCGGCAGCAGCGCCGCCAGCACGACGATGCTGAACAGTGTGCCGAGGGCAGACGCCGTTGCGGCAAGTCCTATGGCGCGCCCGCCCTCGCCGCGCCGTGTCATCGGGAAGCCGTCGAACGTTGTGCAGACGTTCGCGATCGTCCCCGGCGTGTTGAGCAGGATGGCGGGCACGCCGCCGCCCGTGCTCGCGGTGCCGATGATGCCCGCGAACACGTACATGGCGATGATGGGGTCCCAGCCGAACGTGAACGGCAGGATGAGCGTCATCGCGATGACGCTGCCGAGACCGGGGATCACCCCGAACAGGACGCCGAGCGTCGTGCCCAGGACGATCGCCCCGATCACGGCGGGACTCCCCATCCCCGCGAGTCCGTCGAGGAATGCCTCGAACATGAGCCTGTCGGGCCTCCCTCGCTACTGTGCCTGCGACTTCTGCCTGACCGTGTCTATGTACTCGGAGACGATGCCGTCCATCCCCTCGACGACCTCGGCCGTCTCATCGGGGGTGAGCCGCTCGACGCCCATGCCCGCGTTGTTGATGCCGGCGATGACGTCCGCGTCCTGGAGGGCGCTGTCGAACGCATTCGACAGTATCTCGAGGATGTCGTCCGGTGTGCCGGGGGCTGCCGCGACGAGTCCGTTGTTCGCGAACTTGGAGCCGCCCAGTTCGGGGAAGCCGAGTTCGTCAACGGTCGGTGCGTCGGGCACCGGGCCGAAGCGCTCGCTGGAGTACATCCACAGTACCTTGAAGTCCGGCCCCTGCACTGCGGTCAGCGTCGAGCCCGCGATCGGGCCGAGCGCCAATTCACAGTCGCCGCGCAGCAGTCCGGCCTGCGTCTCCTGCCCGCGGTAGCCCGTCACCGGGTTCCACGCGATGTTCATCACTTCCGTCGTGACGGACGCGACCAGGAAGGAGTGCCCGGCCAGGCCGCTCAGGCAGAAGCGGACGTCCGGCATGCCCTGCAGGTCCTGTGGCGTGTTGAAGTCGTTCGCGGCTGCGGTGTACAGGCCGTAGGTCTGGATGACCGCGCGCCCCACCCAGGAGAGTTCGTTGAAGTCCACGTCCTCCGGGTCGAGCCGTTCCGCCGTTATCTGGTTCGGCATGTTCATGATGGAGATGGCGTGGCCGTCCGGGTCGGAGCGGGCTATCTCCTGAACGGCGCGCCGTCCGCCGCCGCCCTCGATATTCCGCACCACGACGTTCACGCCGAGGTCGTCGCTCATCTTGTCGGCGATGATGCGGCTTGCGGTGTCGAATCCGCCGCCCGCTGCGAAACCGACGAACCACTCGACGTCGCGGGTGGGGAAGTCCGGCTCGTCGTCCCCGCAGGCCACGCCGAACGCCGCGACCGCAGCGAGCGCCCCCGCGAGCAGCCCGAGCCGTGCCCAGAGTCCTATCTTCCTTATGTGTCCCATGGGTTCCTCCCGTGTGTTCTGGTATGGCCCTAGAGGGCGTACAGCTTTGTCGGGTTGTGGTCCAGTATCTTGTCCGCGACATCGTCGCCGAGCCCGCCGTTCTCGCGCAGGTTGCGGAGCGCGTGCAACTCGGTCGAGGTGTCGTTGTGTCCGTAGTCCGTACCGAGGACAAGGTTGTCCTCGCCTGCGCAGTCGATGACGTAGTCGATGTCGTCGGCGGTCTGCACCGCGACCCAGATGTTGCGCTCCGCCAGCAGTTCGCGCCCCGGCCACGCCTTGCCCCGCTTCTCGAACCGCAGAGCGAGGTCGTTCATGGCGTACGGCACCCACGACGCGCTCAGCTCCACGAAGCCCCAGCGCAGGTCGGGGAAGCGCAGGTGCATGTCCTTCATCACGATGTCGTGGAACGCGCCGACTCCCGACAGCTTGAACGTGGAGAAGCCCGCGTCGCGCCCGAAGTAGTCGAAGAACGCGAAGTTGCCGGTCGCGGCGTGGATGCACACCGGCAGGTCCAGCCGCTGCGCCTCCTCCCAGAGTGGCGTCATGTACGGGTCGCTCAGCCGGTGCGGGCCCTCGATGCCGCGCATGAACACGGCGCACGCCCCGTTTTCCTTGCCGAAGCTCATCTCCTCGATCGACTCCTGGAGCGACATCGTGGGGAGGACGACCGCCCAGCGGAGGCGTCCGCCGCCCTGCCGGTGGATGTCGGCGAGCCAGCGGTTGTAGCCCTGCGCGAGCGCAAGGTCGACCTCCGGGTGCGTCGCCAGTGGTCGCAGGAAGATGCTGGGGTAGAGCACGTGCGTGTCGACGCCGAGCTCGTCCATGTGCGCGAGGCGCCTGGCGATGTCGCTCGCCTCGCGGGTGGCCTCGTCGGTGTCGAGTCCGACGTTGACTCCCTTGCTGAACGCTCGGCCGTCGACGTACCAGAACTCAGGCGAGGGCGACTTGTAGCCCTCCTTCGGCAGCAGGACGATGGGGCGAAGGTGCTGCAGCTCATCCGGGATGAAGTCCCACGTGCGCTCCGACTCCACGACGTGTGCATCTGAATCGATTACTGCCATAGGGCGCCTCCCGGCTGCGTCTGTTCACTTGGCCGCGACTTTACGCCCGCGCGCAGGCGAGGGCAAGACTGGCATGGCCGAGCCTCACTCTCCCATCCCGAACAGCCTGTTGCGCCGGAACCCCAGGTAGTGCTCCGCCATGAAGTTGAGCGGCTTCTTCGCGTCGGAGATGCGGGCGGCGAGCGCGCGGTGGACCGTCGACCACTCACCGGAGTCGTAGCGCGCCGCGTGGCCGTACATCTCCGCGGCGACGGTCTCGTACTCCTCGGTGCTCAACCTGCGCCGGTAGGAGGACTGCGCCCGCAGCGCGCCCGTGCCCGGGTAACGCTGGGCGGTCGCGGCGAAGTCCGGGAAGACGCCGAGGATGAGCAGGCAGAGGTCGCCGGTGCGCCGGTAGAGCGGCAGGCGCTCGTGCTCCTCGGTCTGCTGGATCAGCCGGAGCATCGAGTGCACGTCGAGGTCGCTGTAGCGCACCTTGCGCACGACGCCGCGCCGCACCCAGACGCGCTCCGTGTGGCTGTGTACCTTGGTGAACGAGGACAGCAGCGCCGCGAGGTAGTGGAGGATGCGCGGCTGCGCCGCGAACGCGGCCACCTCCGCTGCGTCGAACACGGGTACACGCTCGCCGGAGCGCGAGCCGGTGCGCTCGAACGTGTGTTGCGCCCCTTGGAGTTCGGTTACTGCATGGCGCAGCAGCGCCTCGAAGAGGAGCCGAGGCGACACCGGCGCAAGCGATCCGTCCTGCGGCAGCAGCGCGTCGAACAGCCGGGAGTCGCCGAGCAGCAGTGCGCGGTGCTCCTCGTCCGCGAGGAGTTGCGGCATCTCGTCCTCGGCGGGCGCGTCCGTTCCGAGCGCCTCGTGGATGAAGGCGATGTCGGCGTAGGTCAGGCCTCGTTCCACGTTCCGCAACTGCATGCCATGAGCGTAGCCGCTTACGCGTGCCGGTATCAACGGGGATGGACAGGATTCTCGGGATGGGTAAGGATACGCGCGAGGCGCGGTACGGCACGGGAAAGGAGTTCCTGCCATGCGGATACTCGACGGCGATGGGCATGTCATCGAAGACGTGAAGGCGATCATGGAGCGCATCCCGCCGGAACTGCTCGGCGGGAACGCGGTCAGGGGAGTGGGGCCGTTCCCCGCGCCCGACCATCTGCACCACCAGTCGCACCGCTACCCCGACGGCGCGTTCAGAGACCCTGGCGGAGTCGCGGGCTGGGGCAACTTCCTCGACTCCGCGCACATCGACGGCACGGTCGTCTACCCGACGCGCGGGCTGTCGTTCGGCAAGATCCTCGACCCCGACCTCGCCATAGCCTCCGCCCGGGCGTACAACGACTGGCTCTACGACGAGTACCTCAGCAAGGATGAGCGAGTGAAGGCCGCGGCCCTCGTGCCGATGCAGGACCCGGACGCCGCGGTGGACGAGTTACGCCGTGCCGTCACCGAGCTCGGCTTCGTCGGTGCGATGGTGCCCGGCACCGGACTGCAGGCCCTGCTCGGCAACAGGAAGTTCTGGCCCGTCTACGCGGAGGCCGACCGGCTCGGGTGCGTGCTCGGCATACACGCGGGCGCGCACCACGCGATGGGACTGGACGGTATGACGCCGTTCGCGGGCGTCCACGCGTTGGGCCACTCGTTCGCCATCAGCATCGCGTTCACGGACATGCTCTTCACCGGCATCTTCGACCGCTTCCCCAACGTGCGCTACGGGTTCCTGGAAGGCGGCCTCGGCTGGTTCCTCATGGTCATCGAGCGGTGCTCCGGAGCGTACGACGCGTTCACGCCGGTCGACCCGCAGCACCGTTTCCTGCAGATCGAGGAGGGGGACAACGTCGAGGCGTACATCCAGCGGCTGATCGACGGAGGGCGGCTGTTCGTCGGCATCGAGGGCGACGAACCGATGCTGGCGAACGCCATCGACAAGTACGGCAGCGGCGCCTTCGTCTTCTCCAGCGACTTCCCGCACGAGGTCAACATCGACACCATCCGCGCGGAGATCGACGAGTTGCTCGAGAACGAGGCGGTCTCCGAGAGCGCCAAGGAGGACATCCTCTACCGGAACGCGGCGCGGTTCTACGGCGGCGCCTGGGGGGCCGCTTGAGCGACTGGCGTATCGGGGTCGACGTTGGGGGCAGCTTCACCGACCTGGTCGCATTCAACACGAGGTCCAGAGAGACGCGCATAGAGAAGGTCCCCACGGTGAAGGCGGACCCCGCGATAGGCGTGATGGACGCGCTCGCGAAGCTGGAATGGGACTGGGGCGTGAGCGGCGGCGACGTCGAGGCGTTCCTGCACGGCACCACCATCGGGACGAACGCCCTCCTTGAGATGAAGGGCGCGCGCGTGGGGCTGCTCGTGACCGGCGGGTTCCGCGCCATCCCGCAGGTGCAGACCGGCTCGCAGCCCCGGCCGTTCCTTCTGTTCTACCACCGCCCCGAGGGGCTCGTGCAACCGGTCCACGTCAAAGATGTACCGGAGCGTGTCGACAAGAGCGGCGAAGTCATCACGCCGCTCGACGAGGCGGCGGTGCGACTGGCGGTGCGCGCGTTGAAGGACGACGGCGTCACGTCCATAGCCGTCTCGTTCCTCTTCGCCTACGCGAACCCGGCCCACGAGCAGACGGCGCGCCGCATCATCGAGGAGGAGTACCCCGGCTGCATCATCTCGCTGTCGTCGGAGATCATGCCCCGCATCCGCGAGTGGCCCCGGATGTCGACGACGCTCGTCAACGCCTACCTGGAGCCCGTGCTGACGGCATACCTCAGGTCGCTCGACCGGCAGCTCGCTGAGCGAGACGTGACCACTTCGCAGCGCTATCTCATGCAGTCGAACGGCGGCGTCATGCCGTTCTCGGCGGCGATACGGGGCGGGCGCACGCATCACACGCTGCTGTCGGGGCCCGCGGCCGGCGTCGTGTCCGCGGCGTTCCTCTGCGCGACGCAGGGGTTCCGCAACCTCGTGTCGCTGGACATAGGTGGAACGAGCGCCGACGTTGCGTTCGTCGAGGGCGGCGTGCCGGTCGAGGTCACGCAGGGCCAGATCGAGGGCAGGACGGTCTACGCGCCGATGGTGGACGTGGAGGCCGTAAGCGCGGGCGGAGGCACTATCGCCCGCGTGGACGCTGGCGGCCTGCTGCGCGTGGGGCCCGACAGCGCCGGGAGCGACCCCGGCCCCGCCTGCTACGGGCGGGGCGGGACGGAGGCGACGATCACGGACGCCGACATGGCGTTGGGGTACCTCGACCCAGACTACTTCCTCGGGGGAGCGATGTCGCTCGATCCAGCTGCGTCTGAACGGGCGCTGATAGAGGGCGTTGGCAAGCCGCTGGGAAGCCGCAGCCCGCAGGAAGCCGCGTGGGGCATCGTGAAGGTCATCGAGGTGAAGATGGCCGACCGCATCCTCGCGCTGGCGTCGGAGAAAGGCATCTCCTTGCGCGAGTTCTCGCTCGTGGCCGGAGGCGGCGCAGGCCCGCCGCGCAGCGCAGGCGTGGCGGAGGAGCTTGGCATCGGGCGCATCATCGTCCCGCCCCGGCCCGGCGCATTCTCGGCGCTCGGCCTCCTCTGCTCCGACGTCGTCCACGACTACGTCTGGACGTCGGTGTCCGAGTTGGAGAGCACGCCGGTCGACGAGCTCAGCAGGCAGTTCGCGCGGCTGGAGCAGCAGGCTCTTGCAGACGTCGAGGCGGAAGGACTGCCAACGCGACGCGCGAGGCTCAAGCGCGAGGCCGACGTTCGATACGTCGGGCAGGGCTTCGAACTGCGCGTGCCGGTGCGCAAGGGGACGCTTGCCGACAGTGCGAAGCGCGAGATACGCAGGAGGTTCGAGGCGCGGCACCAGAGGCTGTACGGCCACTCCGCGCCGAACGAGGCGGTCGAGGTCGTCAGCTTCCGTGTACGCACGGTCGTGCCGACGCCGAAGATGCAGACAGGCCATAACGATGCCGTCGCTCCCATCAATCGCCGCGCTGCTCAGCCGTCGGGCCACAGGCAGATGTACTTCGGCGGCGACTCCGTTTCTGGAGCCGTGTACTACCGCGATGGACTATCCGCTGGAGAGCGTTTCGATGGCCCGGCAGTGGTCTATCAGGAGGACTCGACAACCGTCGTTCCGCCGGACTGGCGCGCGGAGGTCGATGAGCACGCGAACATCATCATGACGCGGCGGTGAACCGATGACACTCGCAGCATCATTCAACACGGAGATCATCCGCACCAAGTTCCAGAGCATGGTGGACGAGATGAACGTGCTGCTGGCGCGGTCGGCGTACTCGACCCTCATGCGGGAGTCGCGCGACTGTTCGTACGAGTTCCTGGACGCCGAGGCGCGCCTGCTCGGCCCTCCCGGCTCGCTGATCCACGGCTACTCGTTCCAGCACTTCATCGGGTCGGTCTGGCGCGTGTACGGCAGGGACGACATCAGGCCGGGCGACATCTACATCAGCAACCATCCCTACGAGAGTTTCGTCCACCACGCGCCGGACCTCGCGGTGATGA
This sequence comes from Dehalococcoidia bacterium, assembly GCA_965220655.1. GTDB lineage: Bacteria > Chloroflexota > Dehalococcoidia > Lucifugimonadales > Australimonadaceae > Bin16. Next base: position 789,499 of record CBDCQO010000012.1, read on the forward strand.
CGCCGGTCTTCCACGGAGGCGAACTGGTCGCGTACAGCTGCTCCGCTGCCCACAAGCCGGACTTCGGGGGCGCGATGCCGGGCAGCTCCTACAGCCGCGCCACGGAGCTGATCCAGGAGGGATTCCTGCTGCCCATCATCCGGTACGCCCGGCGCGGCAGAGTCTTCGACGAGTTCACGAGGCTCATCCAGACCAACGTGCGCAGCCCCCACCTCGTGCTGGGCGACATGAACAGCCAGATCGGCATCACGAAGGCGGCTGCGAAACGGATGGTCGAGCTGCTCGACCGCTTCGGGAAGGGCGCCGTCTTGGACGCGTTCAACACCACGCTCGACGGCACGGAGAAGCTGTTCAAGGAGTATCTCAGCGGATGGAACGACGGCGCGTTCTCCGGTGAGGCATGGTTGGACGACGACGGCAGCGGCACGGGCGATCCGGTGCGCCTCTTCGTGACCGTAACAAAGAAGGGCAGCGCCATCGAGTTCGACTTCAACGGGACCGATCCACAGACGCGCGGCCCTGCGAACATGGTCATCTCCGTGGTCAAAGCGTGCGTGACGTTCGCGCTGGTGTCGCTCATCGACCCGAACTTCCCGTTCAACGACGGCATGTGGCGGTCGATCACGCTCCGGTTCGGCGAGCGCACGGTCGTCTCGCCGGAGTACCCGTCGCCGGTCGGTAACTGCACGCAGTCGATGCACCGGCTCATCGACCTGTTGGTCGAGGTGGTAGGGAAGTTCCAGCCGGAGAAGGGCGTGGCGCACAGCGGTGGGAGCGGCGGCACGCTCGCGCTCAGCTGGCCTGCCGGCGTGGTCGGCCCGCACCCCTACACGCACTACGAGATACTCGGCGCGGCGACGGCAGGCTCGAACCAGGGCGACGGCGAGTCCGGCGTTGCCACGAACTCCTCGTCCAACCTGTTCCTCGCCCCGATCGAGATCATCGAGAACGCCGCGCCCCTGCGGCTGCGCCGCTTCGAGATGCTTCCGGACTCCGGCGGCCCCGGCAAGTACCGCGGAGGCCTGAGCTACCGCCGCATCTACGAGGTGTTGAAGCCTTCCAAGCTCAACCGGCGGGCGGACCGCGTGAAGATGCCCTCGTCGGGTTCCGACGGCGGGAAGCCGGGCCGCACCGGCGAGTTCGCCCTGCACCCCGGCACGGAGCGCGAAGAGCACTTCGGCGGGTCGGGGTTCTACGACCTGGAGGCAGGAGACACGTTCGCCGTGGCCGGTTCCGGCGGGGGCGGGTACGGCGACCCGTTCGAGCGCGACCCGCAACTCGTGTTGCGCGACGTGCAGGCGGGCTGGGTCACCGAGGACGGCGCGCGGCGTGACTACGGCGTAGTCATCGCCGGGGGCGCGTTGGACACGGAGGCTACGCGGACGCTGCGTGCCGGGGAGGACGGTGCATAGCGCATCCCTCACGACGCGGATAGACGGCTGCTGCCCGCTTTGCTACGCTCGCGCGCAACCGGCAGGAACGGGAGGATGATGCCATGACTACCGAGACGAAGTTGCGGGTCATCGACGCGGACGCGCACGTCTGCGAGACGGAGCGCACCTGGGACTACCTCGAACCGGCCGAGCAGAAGTACCGCCCCATCCTGTACACGTCGCCCTCCGCTCCCACCAAGGAGTTCTGGGTGATCGAGGAACGGATACGTGGCCTCCGCTTTCCGTCGCTCTCCGAGCAGCAGCTCCTCACGATGTCCGAGACGGCGGGACGCCGGATGGACACGCCGCGCGAAGCCCGCGAGCTCGACGACGTGCAGCTCCGGCTCAGGGAGATGGACCATCTCGGCATCGACGTCCAGGTGCTGCACAACACGCTCTGGATCGAGCAGGTCAGCGCCGATCCCGACGCCGAGGCGGCGCTCTGCCGCAGTTGGAACAAGTGGCTCGCCGACATCTGGAAGCAGGCCGATGGCAGGCTCCGCTGGTCGTGCGTCGTGCCGTCGCTGCTGCCCGACGAGGCGATCGAGCAGATGCGGTTTGCGAAGGAGAACGGGGCGGTTGCCCTCTGCCTGCGGCCCTTCGACGGCGATAAGTACCTCATCAACAACTACTTCTACCCGTTCTTCGAGGAGGCGGAGCGTCTCGACATGGCGATCGCGGTGCACATCGCGAACGCCAGCCCGCAGTACCGCCAGCTGTTCGGTTCCATCTTCACGAACGCGAACTCGTTCGCGCTCTTCCGCGCCCCGACGATGATGGTCTGCCACTCGCTGCTCAACAGCGAGGTCCCGCGACTCTTCCCGAACCTCCGCTGGGGATTCATCGAGTCGTCCGCCTCGTGGGTGCCGTGGGTCTACCACGAGATCGCCAATCGCTGGCGCGCAGGGGGCAGGGAGATGTCCGACGACCCGTTCGGCGACGCCAACATCTACGTCACCTGCCAGACCGACGACGACCTCCCGTATGTGCGGAGCTACGCGGGCGAGCGCTGCCTCGTGATCGGCACGGACTACGGCCACATCGACCCGTCCAGCGAGGTGGACGCCATCTCCGTCTTCAAGGCCGACGAACGGTTGGACGAGGTGGAGAAGGAACGCATCCTGCTGCACAACCCCCGCAGGCTGTACGGCATCTAGCGCCGCTCGGCACCAGGAACCATGCGCGCTGCCGGAGTGCGGCGTACGGAAGGAGACGCCATGCCAACGGTTGATGTACTGCTGCACGGAGAGTCCATCGCCACGAACTACGGTTCGATCGGCTACTGCAGCACACTGTTGGTCCGGGGCGACCGTAATATCGTCGTGGACACGGGTCACGTCGGCAGGCGGCGCGCACTGCTCGAGGCGCTGTCGGAGCGCGGTCTTGGGCCGTCCGACATCGACGTCGCGGTGATGACGCACTCGCACTGGGACCACGCGCAGAACTACGACGTGCTCGACTCTGCCGAGGTGCTGATCCACGAGTGGGAGCGGCGGTACGCGCGCAATCCCCACCCGAACGACTGGGCCACACCGCTCTGGACGAGCGCGATGCTCGACACGATCCCCAATCTCAAGGAGGTCGAGGACGGCTACGAGATCGAGAAGGGGGTGCGCATCCTGCACACGCCCGGGCATTCCGCCGGCACGATGGCCGTCGTTGTCGACACGTCAGAGGGGCCGGTCGCGATAACGGGCGACGGCGTGGCGAATGCGCAGGTCGCGGTGACGAAGGTGAACGCCAACGTCTTCTGGAGCGAGGAGGACTCGCGGCGGAGCATCGAGCGCGTGCTCGAGGAGGCGGAGGTTATCTATCCGGGGCACGATCGCCCCTTCCGCGTGCTCGGCAGCGGGGGCGTCGAACACATCGCGACGCGGCAGCTGGTGTTCATGGGAGTTGACCTGGAGGACCCGAACGTCTCGGTCACTGCCGAGCGGCGTCCGCCGTACGTGATGCCGGATCTGGACGGCCAGACTATGGAACGGCTGGGCTACGGATCGTAGGGCAGGCAGTCTGGCCCCCTCTCCCTTGAGGGGAGAGGGCTGGGGTGAGGGTGAACCGGATGGGTGGGGGCGAAGGCTCCGCTGGACACAAGGGGGTTGGCGCGCGGATGTTGGGAGAGGCCTGTTATTGATACTGGCATTCGTAGAACCGGCATCCAGGTATCAGTATAAGAGTGGCGGCGAAACTGCGCTGAAATCGGCTGGAAACCGCTTGACAGTGCTTAAACGCGCTGTCTAATATTCATCTCGTCCTGAGTGACTGTGGTTTGAGTGAGCCGCAGGACGAGGTGGCCCCGGGGGACTGGGGGGCCGACTCCAAACGGCGAACTCGGGCGCCCCAGTTGCTCAGGACACCTTATTTAACGCAGTCGGGGTGTTATACACGAATCCCGGCAGCCCCGCCACCCCATCCTCGTCCGCCCCTTACCCCCTGCTTCAACCCAACCTCCGCATATCCACGTTATGCGCTATCCTCCCCCTCGCACTCAGGGAGGCGTACCCATGGAACCGTTGCGACTGGATGAGGCAGTACGGATGCTCGAGGCGGGGCGTGCGAAGGCCGAAGAACTTGGCATCCGCGTCAGCATCGCGGTGCTCGACCCGCGCGGCGACCTCGTTGCGCTGAACCGTATGGACGGCGCGCTCTGGCGCAGCGTCCCCATTTCCCAGGGCAAGGCCGCCGCGTCAGCCGCGTGGGACATGCCGAGCGGAGACCTGAGCGATCGCTGGGACCAGCCGGTCGTCCGCGCGCTCTCGATGATGGAGAACGGGCGGCTCATCCCGTGGCAGGGCGCGCTGCCCGTTCGCAGGCCCGATGGCACGATGGTCGGTGCGATAGGCGTCAGCGGTGCGCGTCCGGCAGAGGATGAAGCGGTCGCTTCGGCGGGACTCGCGGCGCTGGAGGCGCAGTCGTGACGCAGAGTTTCCACATCCGGGAAGAGGACGCCGTTCGCGTACAGGCCGGACCGCTGCGCGAGGCTACGGAGGCGCTGTTCAGGAAGGTGGGACTCGACCAGGCTGACGCTGCGCTCGCGGCTGACGTGCTCGTTACTGCCGATCTGCGCGGCGTGGACAGCCACGGCGTCTCCAACATGCTCAAGGTCTACCTCGACCGCTACCAGAGCGGCGTGCAGAAGACTGCGCCGCAGTGGCGCATCGTGCGGGAGCGTGCCGCCTCTGCCAACATCGACTGCGACCGTGGGCTCGGCGTCATCATCGCGCCGAAGGCGATGGAGATCGCCATCGAGAAAGCGCGGAGCACGGGCATCGGCGTCGTCACGATGTTCAACGGCGGGCACGTCGGCATGGCGGCCTACCATGCGATGCTCGCGCTGCCGCACGACATGATCGGCGTCTGCATGACGGCGACCGGACCGGACGTCGCGCCGACGTTCGGACGAGCGCCGCGTCTCGGCACGAACCCCATCGCTATCGCTGCACCCACACGGGAGGAGCGCCCATGGGTGTTCGACATGGCGACGAGCGTGGTGCCGGTGAACAAGGTGCGGAACGCTCGCCGCATGGGCACGCTGCTGCCCCCGGGGACCATCGCGGCGGAGGACGGCACGCCGGTGATGGAGCCTGCGCCCGTGCCGGACGACTACATCCTGCTGCCGCTCGGCACGAACCGTGACTCCGGCTCCCACAAGGGTTACGGCCTCGCGGTGGCAGTGGACATCATGTGCTCCGTGCTCTCGGGGACCGACTACGGGATGCAGGCCGGACGGCAGAACTATCGGCACTACGTCGCGGCGTACAACATCGACGCGTTCAGCGACGTGGGCGAGTTCAAGGCGCGCATGGACGACTTCATCCGTGAATTGAAGGCGACGCCTCCCGCGACAGGCCATGACCGCGTGATGGTGGCGGGCGACCCGGAGTGGGACGCGCTGGAGGAGCGCTCGGTGAAGGGCATCCCGCTGCATCGCGAGGTGGTCGACTGGTTCCGGGGTGTCTGCGCCGAGTTCGACGTCGACTGCGAGGTATAGGAGGCGGACAGGGATGAGAGCGGCATGGTACGAGCGGTACGGTCCGGCGCGGGACGTCTTCAACGTCGGTGAGATGCCGGACCCGGAGCCGGGGCACGGCGAGGTGCTGGTGCGCGTCCACGCGTCCGGCGTGAACCCCTCGGACTGGAAGTCGCGTACCGGCTCGCGCGGGCCGCAGATGCCGTTCCCCCGCGTCATCCCGCACAGCGATGGCGCAGGCATCATCGAGACGGTCGGTGCGGGCGTGGATCCATCCAGGGTCGGCGAGCGCGTCTGGCTCTTCGAGGGGCAGTGGCAGCGTCCGTTCGGCACTGCGGCCGAGTACATCGCACTGCCGTCGGCCCATGCTCCAGTGCTGCCAGAGAGCGTGACGTTCCAGGAAGGAGCGTGCATCGGCATACCGGCGATGACGGCGCACCGCTGCCTCTTTGCCAGCGGACCGGTGAGCGGTATGACCGTCCTCGTTACCGGAGGAGCGGGCGCTGTGGGGCACTCCGCCATCCAGCTCGCAAAGTGGGGCGGCGCGACGGTCATCGCCACGGTGAGCTCGGATGAGAAGGCGGGGCATGCGCTGCGTGCCGGAGCCGACCACACTGTCAACTACCGCACGGAAGACGTGGGGGAGCGCGTGCTGGAGCTCACCGGCGATGAGGGCGTCGAACGCATCGTTGAGGTCGACTTCGGCGGCAACCTCGCCGCCAGCAAGCGCGCGCTGCGGCTGAACGGCGCGATCGGGTGCTATGCGTCGACCGGCGACCGCGAACCCGCGGTGGAGTATCAGGCGCTCTCGCGGAAGAACGCGACGGTGCATTTCGTGCTCGTCTACTCCGAGCCGGAAGCCGCCAAGCGGCAAGCGGTGGACGACATCGCGACCGCCACCGCAGGTGGTGCGCTGACGCATCCCATCGCCGCGGTCATGCCGCTGGATGACATCGCTGCCGCGCACGAACTGCAGGAGAGCAACGCTGCCATAGGGAACATCGTCATCGATCTCTCGCCGTGAAGCCGTACTCCGGAAGGTCTCGTCTGCTACGCTACTTCCTTAACAGGCTGCACCGCGTATGGTGTAATCGTTACTGACACACGACCGCTGCTGGGAGGGCCGCGTTGGAGAATGTGCTAGCACACAGCGAGTTGCTCAAGGGTTTCAGCCCCATCCACATCGAGCGTTTCCAGGACCTGGCGACGACTGTCACCGCCGAAGCGGGCAGCGAACTGTTCAGAAGCGGGGAGTATGCCCAGCACCTCTATGTCGCGCTCGACGGCGAGGTGGAACTCCGCATGAACGTTCCGGAGTGGTGGGGCATCGACACGCCGCACCGCAAGGTGTCCACTGCCAAGGCCGGACAGATATTCGGTTGGTCGGCGCTCGTGGAGCCGTTCGTCTACTCGCTCACCGCCGTGTGCGTCACGGACGCAACGCTCGCGCGGTTCGAGGGTTCGCAGCTCGCGGACCTGTGTGTGCGCGACCCGCACGTCGGCTACCGGCTGCTTGGGCAGGTGCTCAAGGTCGTATCGGGCAGGTTCCACACCCTCGCCGAAGCCGTCATGGCCCAGCGTGCGGTGCAGGTGTCGCAGGCCGCGAGCCGCGCCCGCCATTCCGATTGACCAGGCTCACCACGAACGGCTGACCCATCGTATCGAGGACGCCGGCTTGTCGCGGGCGTCGCTCCGTTATCATGCGCGCTACGCACAACGGAGGTTGCGCATGTTCGACACCCTCATCGTGAACGGGAAGGTGATAGACGGCGCGGGGCGCGCTTGGTTCCGTGCCGCTGTCGGCGTCGAGGGCGATACCGTCACCCTGCTGGAAGGCGACGTGTCGAACGTCGAGGCGGGGCGCACGATAGATGCGTCCGGCATGGCGGTCTGCCCCGGCTTCATCGACATGCACTCCCACTCCGACTTCGCATTGCTCACGTCGCCGCGCCACGAGCCGAAGGTGAGCCAGGGCGTGACGACCGAAGCGCTGGGGCAGGACGGCCTTTCCTATGCGCCCATCTCCCCCGTGAACCGGCAGCACCTCGTCGACTATCTCGCCGCCGTGAACGGACGCCCGCCCGAGGGCACCGAGTGGACGTCGGTCGCGTCGTTCCTCGACCTGTTCGAAGGGACGTCGTCGTGCAACGTCGTCTACTTCGTGCCGCACGCGGCGCTCCGCATCGAAGCGATGGGATGGGCGAACCGCCTGCCTACGGACGCGGAGCTGGGGCGGATGCGGGAGCTGGCAGTGCAGGGGATGCACGACGGTGCGTTCGGCTTCTCCACCGGCCTGACGTACGTGCCGAACATCTACAGCGATACCCACGAGCTGACTGAGATCGCCGGGGCTGTCGCGCCGTATGGCGGGATCTACGTGACACACAGCCGCTACGCGCTCGGCGATGGGCTGCTCGACCCGTTCCGCGAGGCGGTTGCCGTCGGCAGGGAGTCAGGTGCGCCGGTGCAGATATCGCACTACCACAACCCCGTCCCCGGCATGGGCGAACGGATGGTGGCGCTGGTGGACGAGTCGCGCTTCGCTGGCGTCGACGTGACGTTCGACCAGTACCCGTACCCCGCGGCGAGCACGATCCTGCTCTCGCTGATTCCCCCGTGGGTGCACGAGGGCGGGCCGGAGATGCTGCTGCAGCGCATCGCGGACAAGGACGTGCGCGATGAGATAGCGGACGGCGTCTACCCGCAGTGGGGCGGCTCGCTGGCGGACTACATGTTCGCGCACGTCGGTTCCGAGAAGAACAAGGAGTGGGAGGGGCGCTCGCTGCAGGACATGGCGGATGCCCAGGGCAAGCGCATGGTGGACACCATCTGCGACCTGCTCATCGAGGAGCGGCTGGAAGTAGCGTTCGTCGCCCGCACCGGCAACCCGGACAACGTGCGGACGATCATGGCGCACCCTGCTCAGATGGTGGGCAGCGACGGCTTGATGACCGGCGAGATGCCGAACCCGCGCACCTACGGCACGTTCCCGTACCTGCTGGGACAGGCGGTGGAGCAGGGAACGCTCCGGCTCGAGGAGGCGGTGCACAAGATGACCGGCGCTCCCGCACGGCGGCTGGGGCTGCGCAACCGCGGCGTATTGCGCGACGGCGCGAAGGCCGACGTGGTGGTGTTCGACCCGGAGCGTGTGCGTGCGCAGGCCACGTTCGAGGACCCCAAGCAGCTGGCGACGGGCATCGAGTACGTATTCGTCAACGGCACGCTCGTGTGGGAGCGGGGGCGTCACACCGGCGCGTTTCCCGGGCGCGCGCTGCGGAAGTCGTAAGGCGAGGGAGGTTGCTGATGACGGGCAACGTCTGGGTGCGCCTGCCGCTGTCGGAAGAGGACCGAGCCCTTCTGGCGCGCGAGTTTCCCAGCCTGACGTTCCATACCGGCTTCGAGCTCGATCCTGCGGAGCAGGCAGGCGCTGAAGTCCTGTTCACGAGCGACCTGTTCAGCGACGAGTTCATCGCGGCGATGCCCCTGCTGCGGTGGGTGCAGGTGACGCGGGGAGGCGGGGCGAGCTACATCACGCCGTCCATGCGGGAGCGCTCCATCCGCGTGACGACGTGCACCGGCATCCACGGGGCGCCGTTCTCCGAGTTCACGTTCGCCGCGATCCTTACGCTGACGAAGCAACTGCCGCAGATCGTGGAGGCCCAGCGCGCTCACCGCTGGGTTGCGGACATGGGGCTGGGGAAGCTGGAGGGCAGCACGCTTGGCGTGGTGGGCCTGGGCGCCATCGGCTCGGCGGTTGCGCAGAAGGCCAGGGCGTTCGGCATGCGGGTGATGGCAACGCGCCTGCACCCTGACCGCAAGCCGGACTACGTGGACTGGATAGCAGGGCCGGACGGTACGCTCGATCTCCTGGCGGCGTCCGATTACGTCGTCGTTGCCAGACCGCCGGGCGGTGACAGGCGACCGTGGATCACGATGAAGGAGCTCAGGCTGATGCGCCCGACCGCGGTCCTCGTGGTCCTCGTCGGAGGCGGGTATATCGTCGACCTCGATGCGTTGGGCGATGCACTCCGAGGAGGCGTCATCGCCGGAGCGGTCATCAACATCTCGCCGTTCGAACCGCTCCCGGAAGATTCGCCGGCATGGGACTTCCCCAACGCGATCATCAGCCCCGGGCTTGCCGCCAGCGACCCGGACAAGTGGCTCCTCCAGCGCGGCGTCTTCATCGACAACCTGCACCGTTACCTGGACGGCGCCGAGCTGCTCAACGAGGTCGGCGTTACCTCCTACTAGCGTCCTGGTCGATGAGTACGCGGCAGTAGCCGCCCTACTTCGCCTTCGCGATGATCTGCTCGCCGAAAGCGGGGATCTGCTCGTCGATGATGTCGTTCTGGAACTGGACGTGGAACGTGTCGATGCCGGCCTCCCGGTACTGCTCGACGGTCTCCAGCACCTGCTCTGCCGTCCCCATCAGCCCTCCGGGATTGCCGAACACCGTCGCGAGTTTCGTGGACGGGTCCTCGTCGCCGACGTAGGCGTTGCAGTTCACGACGCGGTGCAGCGAGCCAGGGTCGCGTCCGGCGGTGCTCGCGGCCTCCTCGACCGTGGTGAGCTGCTCGCGGTAGGCGTCGAGGTCGGCTGGCCAGCCGCCGTTGCGTATCCAGCCGTCGGCAACGCGCCCCGTGAGGCGGAGCATGCGCGGCAGGGCTGCGCCGAGGAAGATCGGGATCGTGCCGTTCACAGGCTGCGGGGTGACGGTTGCGTCCTCGACGCTGTAGCGCTTGCCGGAGTAGGTGAACTGCTCGTTCTCCCACGTCCCCCGCAGTATCTCGATGGTGTCGACCAGGCCGTCCACGCGTTCGCCGGGGGAGCCGAACTCGATGCCGTAGGTGGTGAAGTGGTTCTCCTGTATGCCGGTGCCGAGCGTGAGGATGACCCGGTCGCCGCCGGTGATGTGGTCGAGCGCGGTGGCCATCTTGGAGAGCAACGCCGGGTTGCGGAACGGGACGTTGAGCGTGGAGTGCGTCACGCGGAGCCGGTTCGTCTGCAGCGCTACTGCGGTCGCCAGCGTCCAGCCTTCCAGGTTGTTCTCGGGCGGCCTGTCGCTGAACGAGATGTTCTGGAAGCCTGCGGCCTCGGCGGCTTTCGCCACCGCGACGATGCGGTCGTAGGGGAGTCCTCGCGGGTTGAGTCCGAACCGGATGCTGTTGCTGCTGCGCGCCATGCTTTCTCCTCGGAGGGGTTGGGTGTGCGGCGAGCATAGCAGCAGGCGGGGGTCTGTCAACGCGGCGGGCGCAGGCGTTACCATGAAGACATGATCCCTATCACCGACGACATCAGCCTGGCCGAAAGCGAACTGGAGTTCCACTACGTCACCTCTGCCGGACCCGGCGGGCAGAACGTGAATAAGGTCGCCACCGCCGCACACCTGTACTTCGACGCCGCGTCATCGCCGTCGCTGCCGGACGAGGTGAAGCGCCGCCTGCGCAGCGCCGCCGGACGCAGGCTTACCCCAGGCGGCGTGCTCATCATCAAGGCGCAGCGCTACCGCAGCCAGGAGCGCAACCGCGACGACGCCGTCGAGCGGCTCGTGAGCATCCTGCGTAACGCTGCCGCGCCGCCGCGTGCGCGCCGCGCCACGCGGCCGTCGCAGGCGTCGGTTGAGCAGCGGCTGGCGGAGAAGCGCCGGCGTGGCAGCCGGAAGCAGTCGCGCTCGTCCCAGGACGGCCTCGACGAGGAGGAGTAGCTCATGCCGAGACTCGAAGACCTGCCCGACCTCACGCGGCAGGGGATGCTGAACTTCCCCGCTTTCGACCACGACGACGCGCCCTGCGCGGTGATGTCGAAGCCGCTGAGCGAGGCGAAGATCGCGCTCGTGACGACGGCCGGCCTGCACCTGCGCGACGACGTGCCGTTCACCGGCGGTGACCAGACGTACCGCATCATCCCGTCGTCCACGCCTGCCTCCGGGATCATCCAGAGCCACATGAGCATCGGGTTCGACCGCACGGGCATCATGCGGGACGTGAACGTCACGTTCCCCATCGACCGGCTGCGGGAGATGGCGGAGCGCGGCGAGATAGGCTCCGTTACGCAGAACTTCTACTCGTTCATGGGGGCGCAGCGCAGCCCGCGCCGCATCGAGGAGGAAACCGGGCCGGAGGTCGGACGCCTGCTGCTGGAGGAGGGCGCGGACGCGGCCTTCCTGACGCCGACCTGACCGAACTGCACGCACACGGTCAGTGTGCTCGCACGCGCCATCGAGGAGACCGGCCTGCCGACCGTCACGGTGGCGCTCATCAAGGAGCACGCCCAGCGGGTGAAGCCGCCCCGGACGCTCTGGGTGCCGTTCCCGTTCGGGTTCGCGCTCGGTAACCCGGACGATCCGCCGTTCCAGCAGAAGGTGCTCTCCGCCGCGCTCGGCCTGCTGTCGGAGAACGACACGCCTGTGCTCGCCGAGTTCCCGGATGATGCCGACGCTCCGCCGGTGCTGCTGCAGGCGAGCGCCGCGCAGGTGGACGCGGCGAACCGTGACGGCGACCCCGCCGACGAGGTGACGGCCCTGCGCGGCTACTACGAGCGGTGGGTGGACGAACACGAGGGCAGGACGATGGTGGGCTTGAGCGGGGTGCCGCAGCGGCAGTTCAGGGGCCTCGTTCGCTACCTCCAGGCGTTCGCAGACGAAGAGGATGCGGCGTACGACCGCATACCGGACGGCATTGAGCCCGTGCGGTTCCTGCGCCTCGCCTCGGACGACCTCAAGGCGTTCTTCATGGAGGCGCGCTTCTCGCAGCGTCCGAACGACAGGGACGACGAGCTGCAGCGCTGGTTCTGGTCGGAGACGGCGATGGGGAACCTCATCGCGTCCGTGGCGTCGCGCCTCGCAGAGCAGGGCAACGAGCAGGCCGCGTGGGGCCTCGCCCGGTAGGCTAACCCGCCCGGGCCGCGCGGGCTCGTGCCGGGAGAGGGGGGCGGCGCGCGAGGAAGAATGTGAGCGAACCGGCTATCGTCACCATTCCGAGCGAGAGGAACGCGAAGACGTAGTCTCCCTGTGCGTCGTACATGATGCCGGCGTAGACCGGCCCGATGATGCTGCCGCTCGCCGTGATGGTGTTCGACCATCCGGCGATCTTTCCGAGCTGCCGCAGCCCGAAGTAGTCCGCGCGCAGCGCCATCATCAAGGGGCCGCGCATCCCCCACGAGACGCCGTGCAGCAGTATCGCGACCACTACGACGGGCACGCTGCTGGACCATGCCAGCAGGCAGATGCCCGTGCCGTGCCCGAGCATCGCCAGCCCCGCGAGCAGCCGTTTCGGATAGCGGTCGCCCATGATGCCTCCGCTCACCTGGCCGATGACCTGCGCGACCATGAGGCCGGGGAAGAGGAGCGCAGCGCGGGCGAGGTTCCACTCCTCGCTCTCCACGAGGTGCGGAACGAGGTGCACGGGGATGGTGCCGACGACGAGCAGTGCGAGGCCGTGCCCGCTGGAGACGAGCCAGAACGAGCGGTCGCGGATGGCCTCGCGCAGCGTGAAGTCGTAGTCCGTGCCCGCGGCGCGCCGTGCGGCTGCGTGGCGCGCCGCGTCCTCGTCGCTGTCGCCGTCCGGGTTCAGTCCGAGCTCCTGAGGGCTGCGCCGGAAGAGCTGGGCGAGCGGGAGGCCGATGCAGAACGAGAGGATGCCGGAGAACACGGCTGTCTCCCGCCACCCGAACGTCGTGATGGCCCATGCGATGAGAGGGGCCACGACGGCGCCCCCGGCGAAGCCGATGGAGGTGACGGACATGGCGCGGGCGCGCTTGCGGATGAACCAGTGGGCGAGCGCCGTGTTGATGGTGAGGAAGCTGGCGAGGCTCGTGCCTACCGCGATGACCGTGAGCGCGGCGAAGAGGTGCCACAGCTCCTGTATCTGTCCGAGTAGGATGAGCCCGACGCCGAACAGGAGCGTGCCGGCGCGCATGAGCGGGCGGGGGCCGAAGCGGTCCAGCAGCCAGCCCTGGATCGGGCCGAGCAGGCCGGTCTCGATGCGGAGCAGCCCGAACGCCCATGAGACCGCGCCCCGGCTCCACCCGAACGTGGCCTCGAACTGCACGACGTAGAAGCCCTGCGAGAGGAAGAGCAGGGACGAGTGCATGATCTGGTTGAAGAACGCCGCCACGACCATGCGCCAGCCGTAGAAGACACGGTGGCGCAGGGCGAGGACGCTTCGGGCGGATGCGGCCATGCGGGCGGGTCGCTCAGTCGTACCACTGGCCGGTGATGGTGCGCACCTCGGGGTAGGTGGGGTCGTCTATCGTCGTCTTGAACGGCGGGAAGAGGAGGTCTATCAGCAGGCCGGGGCCTCCCGCGGGGCCCTTGGCGTTGCGCGCCTGGTGCTGCAACGCGTCGATCTGCTCCTGCAGGGTCTCCGCGATGCGGAGCAGCGACTCGACCTCCGCCGCGCCGCTCTTCAGCTGCGAGCGCAGCAGCGCGACGCCGTCCGCAACCTCCTGGGCCTTGCTGGCGCGCACCTCGGCGATGCCGCCGTGCCACTCACCGGGGGGATGCCACGTGATGAACGGCGTCATGTCGCCGCCCCAGCGGAAGGAGAGTTCGCCGGTCTCGTGGCTGTGGCGCACGCCGGGCTCCCCGGGTATCTGGAGGAGCGCGGTGACGAGCACCTGGTCGGTCTCCAGCACGGTGTAGACGCGCCGCCGGGGGCGTCCGTGGACCTCCATGCCGCGCCAGCCCTTCTGGTCGTCCGGCAGTTGGAATGGGTTAATCTCGATGGCCATCGCTCTCCTCCCCTTGATGGGACTCTGGGCGGACGTAAATGAGACGGGTCCGCCGGTGCGTCTCCACTATACTGTATCCGCTCCCGTACTCGGACTTCCGGTTCGGGTCGCGACGAACATACCCACCGGAGGACGGCATGGCAGGGAGAGGCAGGGCAATGGCGTTCATGCTTGCGGCGGCGCTGTTCAGCGCGTTTGTGCTGGGTGGCTGCGACAGCAGCGGCCCCGAGACACAGGAGGAGATCGTCGCCCGGCTGCGCGGCAATGCCGACAGTTTCGAGTACGCCGTCGGCACGCACGGCGGGACGATCACGTACTCGACCATCAGCGAGCCGCTGACGTTCAACCTGCCGCTCGCGAACGACGCCGGTTCGTCCGGCTACCTCAGCTACGTGTTCGAGGGGCTGACCGAGACCTCGTGGCTGAACGACGCCATCGAGCCGTTGCTCGCGGAGTCGTGGGAGCACTCGGACGACGGCAAGGAGTGGACGTTCCGCCTTCGCCGGGACGTCTTCTGGCACGACGGCGAGCCGTTCACCGCGCACGACGTGGACTTCACGTTCAATCGCATCATCTACAACGACGATATCCCCACTTCCAGCCGCGAGGCGTTCATCTTCGTCTACACCGACGAGGCGACCGGCGAGCAGAAGGACGGTCGGATGACCGTGACCGCGCTGGATGACTACACGGTGCGGTTCGTGCTCCCCGTCTCCTACGCCCCGTTCCTCCGGTCGATGGGCACTGCCATCTACCCGAGGCACCTCCTCGAACCCTACGTCGACGCGGGCACGTTCGATGAGGTGTGGGACATCGAGACCGACCCGTCGGAGGTCGTCGGCACCGGCCCGTTCACCATCACGGGCTACACGCCGGGCGAGCGGGTCACGCTGCGCCGCAACCCGGACTACTGGATGCGGGACAGCGCGGGCAACAGCCTCCCGTACATCGACGAGATCGTCTACCTGCTCGTCGAAACGCTGGAGGAGGAGTTGGCGCTGTTCCAGGCGGGCGAGACGGACGCGCACGGCGTCCTGGGCGAGGAGTACCCGGTGCTGGAGCCGCAGCAGGAGGAGGGCGACTTCACCATCTACCGGCGCGGCCCCGGCTTCGGCACGACCTTCCTCACGTTCAACGTGAACCCGGGGACGGATTCGGAAGGGCAACCGTACATGCGGCCCGAGGCGCGGGAGTGGTTCGAGACGCTCGAGTTCCGGCAGGCGGTCGCGCATACCGTGGACAAGGCCAGGATCGTCGAGGAGACGCTCGGCGGACTCGGCTACCCGCAGTGGTCGTCCATCAGTCCCGCCACGGGCGACTTCCACAACTCCCGCGTCCGGCGCTACGAGTACGACCTCGACGCGGCCAACGCGCTGCTCGACGGCCTCGGCTGGACGGACACGGACGGCGACGGTGTCCGCGAGGACGGCGCGGGCAACCCCATCGCGTTCACGCTTGTCACGAACGAGGGCAACACGGTGCGCGAGCGGGCCACGGGCATCGTCGCGGAGGGGATGCGGAGCATCGGCCTCGGCGTGGACCTCCAGGTCATCGACTTCGGGCTGATCGTCGGGCAACTGACCGCGACGTACGACTGGGAGGCGGTCGTCATCGGCTTCACGGGCGGGCCCGACCCGTACGGCGCCATCACGTTCTGGCACAGCGACGCGGACTTCCACCTGTGGTACCCGAACCAGCCGGAGCCGGCGACGGCGTGGGAGGCGGAGATCGACGAGCTGTACACCGCGGCGAGCCAGGAGCTGGACCACGTGGAGCGGGTGCTGATGTACCGCCGGGCGCAGGAGATAGCGGCGGAGCAGACGCCCGTCGTCTACACGTCGCTGTCGGAGCGGCTGACCGCGGTGCGCAACGTGTTCGGCAACGTCACGCCCACGCTCTACGGCCTCTGGGACGACCGCTACGTCTACCGCACGGACCGGTAGCGCCTCGTCGTTCCTGCGGAGGCAGGAACCTCGTCCCCACTCTGTCATGCTGAGCGGAGCGCAGCGCAGTCGAAGCATCTCTCGGGAGTGTCTGGTGTAGGGGCGTCCCTTGTGGGCGCCCTGACTTCCCCTACCTCGCCCTCTGGGGAGAGGTCGACGCGCTTGCGCGGCGGATGAGGGTTGCCCCTGTGTCATGTTTGTGACATCCGCCCATTGCGCCAACGATACCGCCCTTCCTACCCTGTAGGTGCGTCCCTGCGGACGACCGCGATACACCGATGGAAGGAGTGGGCCGGAATGAGCGGAAAGAGACACAAACAGACCCGGAAAGAGCTGCGAATGGCCTCCTTTGGACCTTCGACCAGCCCACCGCAGACCCCCGATTTACGAGTAGAGGAGCACCCCATGGACCGAAATGGACCCCAATTCCCCCCGGAACTTTCCGATAGGCAGGTTTCCGCGCTTCCCTACCTCGCGGCAGCCGCCACCAACGAGGAGGGCGCGAGGATGGCTGAGATCAGCATCACCACGCTGAAACGCTGGCGGCAGGACTCCGTCTTCCGGGACGAACTCCGGAGGCTGCGCGAGGACGCGGCCAGTCTCGCCCACACGGAACTCAATGGCCTCGCCCTCAAGAGCATGGGTGCTCTCGCTTCCCTGCTGGAAGACCCCAATCCCCGGGTCAGGGCGCAGGCCGTCCGCATTGCCTTGGATACCGGGGGTCAGGGTGGGAGAGAGTGCAAGAAACACCCGTCGCCTCAACCAGCTTCAGAAGGCCCTCACCCTGCTCAAGAACGTGAAGTAAGGAGGCTCTCATGCCCAACGGCCTGGACGCACTCGAACGCTACCTCGTCTGCCAGCTCGCGCAGGTGACCCTCGTCCCCATCGTCCGGGATTACGTCGACCGCTGGCGTGACGCCATGGAGAGCGGCAGCCCTTTGCCCGATGTGCTGGAGATCGTCGAAGCCGCCACCGAGCAGGACGTTCCCATCCTCACCATCGCCTCCGTGGACCCTTACCTGCGGGGGTGCGCCAGGCATGGCCGTGTCCCCGACCCCGCCCGCGTCGTCACCGCCATCGTTCACGGCTTTGCGGAAGTGCGCTTCGCTCAGGACAGGACCTGCCGCTGCCCCGCCCGTCAGCCGCTTGGAGAGGCCCGCATCCTCCCTTCCGAACGCCTCGCCTTCTTCGACGATGCGTAACCCAAACCCCACCTCGCCCTCTGGGAGGGGGGCTGGGGGTGAGGGTTGCCTACTGGGCGTGGTGGCGCAGGTGCTCGACGTAGGCGGCGATGCCGGAGTCGATGTCGTGCTCGGGGGCGTAGCCGACGTCCTCGCCGATGCGCGAGAGGTCCATCACGGGGTTGTGCGCGTTCGAGGGGGTGCGTCCGGGCTTGAGGGCGGAGCAGACCGCGTCCGGCAGCGCCTTCCGGACGGCCTCGAAGACGCGCTTCGTCGACGTGGCCGCGCCGGAGCCGATGTTGTAGATGCTGTTGGGCAGCGAACCGGCGGTGTGCACGAGCTGGATGCCGCGCGCGAGGTCGCCCACGTACGTCCAGTCGCCCTCGTCCTCCTCGTTGATCCCGCCGCCGGGCCTGTCGGAGAAGTCCGGGTCCTCGCCCCTGAGGGCGGCGTGGCACATGCGGCTCATGGGGTTGAACATGCTGTAGTAGTAGGGGCCGTAGATGCTGCCGATGCGGAGCGAGACGAGGTTGACGCCTGCGCGCGCGGCGTAGTGGAAGCCGTGGATCTCCATGCCCTTCTTGAACGCCTCGACCTGCGTGCCGGAGTGGACGGGCAGGGGCAGGTCCTCGCGGAACGGCCCCTCCGGGATGCTGCCGTAGACGGACGTGGAGCTTGCGAGCGAGACGCGGCGCATGCCGAGGATGCGCGCCGCCTCCAGCGTGTTCTGCAGCCCGGCGGTGTAGATGCGGTAGTCCTCCTGGGGGCTGATGCCGCGCGCGGGCGGCGCCGCGAACGAGATGATGCTGTCGACCTTGTGCCGGCTCGCGACATCCATCACCTCGTACAGCTTCGTGACGTCCATGCGGTCGACGAACGCGCGGTCATTCAGGTGCGGCGTCAGCGCGTCGGGCACGCGGTGGGCGCTGTGCTGTGTGATGACGACGCTCTCGCCGGTGTCCAGCAGCCGCAGCGCGGTGTTCAGTCCGATGAAACCCATCCCGCCGATGATCAGGATCATGTGGGTGCCTCCGTGGGGTGTTGCTCTGTTTTACCACGAGCGGGGGTGGGTGTGCGCCGGATGTGGGCTATCCTGTCCGTGGAGCAGCGGGCTAGCCACCATGAATCATCAACTCGACTACAAGGAACTCGGCGAGGACCGGGATGTCCTCGCCCCGGACGGTTCGGAGATCCGGCTGCTGTCAGAAGCGGGCAGGGGAAGCATGGTCCACTCCACACTGGGTCCGGGCGAGGTGTCGGTGGCTGTTGCGCACAGGACGGTCGAGGAGGTCTGGTACTTCCTCGAGGGCACAGGCCAGGTGTGGCGGAGGTATGGCGGCGAGGAGCGGGTTGTGGACGTGGCCCCGGGAGCGAGCCTGTCGATCCCCGTCGGCGCGCACTTCCAGTTCAGGACAACGGGCGTACGGCCCCTACGGTTCGTGATCGTGACGATGCCGCCGTGGCCCGGCGAGGACGAAGCGTTCCCCGTGGCGGGCTACTGGGAGCGAGCGTAGGAGAGGGGATCAGGCGGGCGCTCCGCGCCGGTTCACCCTCACCCGCCGCACTTGCGCGGCGACCTCTCCCACGGGGAGAGGTGGGCTGCGAGGTTCCTGCCTTCGCAGGAACGACGGTAAGGGGCAGGAACGATGGGATCTCAGGCGTTCGCTGCCTCGCGGGCGTTGGCCTCTTCGACGAGGCGGTGGATGCCCCTGACCTGTCCGCTGAATGCGAATGCGAGGACGGTGACGGCGATGACCGCTCCGCCGCCGAGCGCTATCGCGAACGGGGTGCTCGTGTACTGCGCGACGAAGCCCGCCTGCAGCGCGCCGAGCGGGGCGAGGCTCCACATCACGCCGCGCAGCCCCATGACGCGGCCCCGGAACTCCGTCGGGACGAGCAGGTTGAGCAGGGTGTTGGAGGCCGTCTGGAATACGGCGTAGAGCCCGCCGCTCGCCGCGGCCATGGCGAGCGCGAACCAGTACCACTGCATCTCGCCGTTGACGCCGAACAGCAGCACGGAGAGCCCGAGCAGTCCCGCGCCGCCGCCCAGCATCCAGGCCTTGCTCTGCTGCTGGCCGAAGGACGCCGAAAGGAAGATGCCGGTGAGCCCGCCGACGCCGCTCGCGGTCTGGAGCAGGCCGAGCCCCTCCGGTCCCAGCCCCAGCACGTCGGCGGCGAACGCTGGCAGCAGCCACTGGTAGGAGAGTCCGAAGTAGCCGATGGCGAAGCTCATCATGAGCAGGATGAGGAAGATGCGGTGCCGCACGACGAAACCGAGCCCGTCCGCGATGTCGTGCAGGACGGTGCGCCCCGTCGCGCGCCGCATCTCCGGCAGCGTGATGGTGACGATGGCGATAGCCATCGCGGCGAAGCCCGCCGCGATGAGGTAGAGCGCGACCGCCGCGCCGAGGTGGAAGTCGCCCGTGATGCCGCCGACGATGGCGATGGGCATCGCGCCGACCATCGGCGAGAAGACGCGGGTGCCGTTCCAGACGCCCTGGTTCAGGGCGGTCGCGAACATGAACTGCTGGCGCTCGACGAGCGCGGGCCAGACGACGCGGCGCGCGGGCTGGTCGAGCGACGTGGAGATGCCGATGAGGAACGCCGAGACCACGATGTGCCAGACCTCGACCCGCCCGATCAGCACGAGCGTCGCCAGTACCGCGATGACCAGCGTGGCGACGCCCTCGCCGATCACGATGAGACGCCGGGGGTCGAGCCGGTCGGCGAGCGCTCCGGCAAGGAGGTTGAAGACGATGGCGGGGACGGCCTGCGCGGCGGCGACATACCCGAGGACGACGACCTCGCCGGTGATGTCGTAGAGCAGCCAGCCCTGGGCTGTCATGAGCGCCTGCTGCGACGTGACGCTCCCGACGAGGCCGAGCCAGTAGCGGCGGTAGTCGCGCCGTCGCAGGACGACGAGGAACTCGAAGCGTCGGGCAAGGAAATCGCGCACGGGGCTAGTTTAGCCTGTCCGGGTCAGCCGTCGAGGACTCAGAGGGACGCGTACCAGTCGGCGAGCGCCTGCCCGACCTCGTCCGGCGAGTCCTCCTGGATGAAGTGGAGGCCGCGCACGGTCACCTCGCGCTGGTTGGGCCACGTCCGGCAGAACTCGCGCTGCGCGCCGGTGAGGATGATGCCGGGCTCCGCGTTGATGAACAGTTTCGGCAGGCCGCTGGCCACGAGCCAGTCCGCGTAGCGCTGCACGAGGTCGACGACGTCGGCGGGCTCGCCGTCGAGCGGTATCTGGTGCGGCCACGTGAGCGTGGGGCGTCGCGATTCGCCCGGCTCGAGGTAGGGGCGTCGATAGACCGCGAACTCCTCGTCCGTTAGGGTGCGCATGATGCTGGCGGGCAGAACGCGCTCCACGAAGACGTTCTTCTGGAGGACGATCTCCTCGCCCGCCGGGGAGCGCATCGCGTGGAAGATGTTGCGCGCCTGCTCCGGCCACTCGTCCCACGCCATCGGGCGCACGATGCCCTCCATGTAGGCGACGCCCTTCACCCGATCGGGATGGCGGCACGCCCAGTCGAACCCGAGCGCGGAGCCCCAGTCGTGGCCGACGAGCACGACGCGCTCCGTGAGGCGGAGGGCGTCGAACCACGCGTTGAGGTAGCGCGCGTGGTCGGCGAACCGGTACGAGCCGCCGGGCGCCTTGCCGGAGTCGCCCATGCCGATGAGGTCGGGAGCGAGGCAGCGCGCCTGCCCGGACAGGTGCGGGATGACGTTGCGCCAGAGGTAGGACGAGGTGGGGTTGCCGTGCAGGAACACGACGGGGTCGCCGTCGCCGGTGTCGACGTACGTCATCTCGCTGTCGAGCACGTCGACGGTGCGCCGGGGGTGCGGGTCTGCTGCGGTCACGGCACCAATACTACAGGGTGAGGGTGTAAGCTCGCCCCATGTCCGGTACGGCACTCGAACGCTCGGCAGGCGAGGGGCCCTAGATGGACCCCCGGTTCGCCGGTTTCCCACGCAGGCGCGTCATCTGGGGGCAGTACATCATGTCCTTCTCCTGGAGCCTCGGCCTCTGGGCGGCGGTTCCGGTCATCCCCATCCTCTCGCTCCAGCTGAACGAGAACATCGCGCTGGCCGGTCTGGTGGTCTCGATAGGCGGCGCGGGGCGGTTCCTGGTCAGCTACACCACCGGGCCGCTGCTTGACCGGTTCGGGCGGCGCGGGATCGGGTCCGTCGGCATATTCATCCGGATGGTGTTCTCGTTCCTGGAGGGCGTGTCGCCGACCTACCTCTCGCTGCTGGCGTTCCGGTTCGGGTCCGGCATCGGCACGTCGATATGGGGAACGGCGCACCAGACCATCACGGCGGACGTCTCGACGCCCGAGGACCGCGGGCGTATCAGCGGGCGCAAGCAGGGATGGGCGCAGTTCGGCGCGATCGTCGGGCCGGTAGTGGGCGGCGCGGCGTGGGCGCTCACGGGCGACATCCGCATCCCGTTCTTCATCAACGGGTTCAGCAAGATGGTCTGCCTGTTCGTGATGATCTTCATGATGGTGGAGACGCGGCAGCTCTCGGCGCGTCCCGCCTCCGCCCCCGCGCCGGCGCCGACTCCGGCGGAGGCCCGGGCGGCGGCGCGCCCTCCGATGCCGCGCTCAACCGGGTACCTGGGCCGCTTCTTCTTCCGCGTGGGCTATACCGCCGTCAGCATGGGGAGTGTGCCGTCGATGATCGTCTCGATGGCCGCGACGGGGTTCCTCTACGTGCTGGTCGGGACGTTCGCGGTGAACCTGATGCGCGCGACGGTGCAGGACCTGGTGCTGCCGGTCTACGTCGAGGAGGTGCTGGGGCTTGCGGAGTCGCAGCTGGGCGTCGTGATAGCGGCGATGGGCGTCGGCGGCCTGCTGGCCTCGCTGGCGGGCGGCTGGGCGACGGACCGGTGGGGCGTGCAGACCGCGCTCGTGCCGGGCGCGCTCGCGGCCACCGCCGGTCTCGTTCTGACAGCGCAAGGCCCCGGGCTGGTTGGCATGGTGCTGCTGGCGGCGGCGCTCGGCGCGGCGGCGGCACTGGTCATGGTGGGCACGCACGCCTTCTCCATCGACGTGTCGCCGCCGGGCGCGCGGGGACGGTTCTTCGGCCGGACGCAGGCCGCGGGGCACTTCGCGACGTTCGTGGGGCCGTTCGCCATCGGCGGCATCGCGGACCTGTTCGGGCTGGGGGCGGCGTTCTACGTCATCGGCGGGATCTTCCTGTTCATGGCGCCGATCGGCGTGCTGATGGGAGTCGTGGGGCCGCAAGTGCGCGCGCGGCTGGCGGCGGAGGCGGGCCTGCCGGGGTCCTCCCCACTCCGCCCCGATCCACCCTCACGCCAGCCTTCTTCCTGAGGAAGAGAAGGGATCAGATGTTGTTATGCTGGTGAGCACCAGGAGGCGCTTGCCATGACTGACCACCCCACGCTCGGCGATTTCATCCTCGGTTTCGAGGGCCTTGCCATCATGCGCGCATGGACACTGGACCCGGCGGGCGTCAAGGCGCGGGTACGGAGCATCGTCGAGATGACGGGCAGACTCGACGAGGAGCCATGGTCGAGTCCCGTCGTCGTGGGCGAACGGACGGTCACGGACGGGTATGCGGAGTGGGCCGCCGTATACGACTCCCCGAACAATCCGGTGCTGCTCGCCGAGGAGCCGGTCGTGCACGAGATGGTGGCGCGCTATCCGGCCGGCGATGCGCTCGACGCGGCATGCGGCACCGGGCGGCACGCCGAGCACCTCGCGGCAGCAGGTCACCGGGTGGTCGGTGTCGACGCCACACCCGAGATGCTCGAGCGGGCCAGGGTGAAGGTTCCCGCCGCGCGCTTTGAGACCGGCGACCTCACCGCGCTTCCGCTGCCCGACGGCGCTGTGGATCTCGCCGTCTGCTCGTTCGCGCTCACGCACTGCGCCGACCTCGGCCCTCCCGCCAGGGAACTCGGGCGCGTGGTACGGCCCGGCGGGCACGTGGTCATCTCGGACGCTCATCCGTTCTCGGTGATCCTCGGCGCGCAGGCCCGTTACCGTGTCGCCGAAGGTCGCGGGTTCGTCCGGAACCACGTCCACCTCGCGTCGGACTACCTCGCGGCGTTCCAGTCCGCGGGGCTGGACGTCGTGCGTTGCGTGGAGCCGCTCTGGGGCGAGCAGGAGATCGCCACGTTCGAATTCGCGCACGAGTTCCCCGACATGCTGGACGCCGCAGTGAAAGGCATGCCCATCGTCATCGCGTGGGAGTTGGAGAAGCGCGCGTAACGCCACTCCGCCCCGCCGGTTCACCCTCTCCCCTCGAGAGAGAGGGGATCGAACACCCCGCTCTGGCGCACCCCACCCTGGCGTCAGCCTGCTGGCGCGGCGTCGGGCGCGGGCTGAGGACGGCGGAGGAGCCTGCCCCACAGCCTGGGGATGCTGTCGTTGAACAGCATGTAGACGATCGGGAGGACGAGCAGGGTGAGGCCGGTGGAGCTCATCAGGCCACCTATCACAACCGTCGCCAGCTCCGCGCTGATGATGCCGCCGCTGCCCTCGCTCACTACTGCGAGCGGCAGGAGAGCGAAGCTCGTGGTCAGCGCGGTCATCAGGATGGGGCGCAGCCGCACCCGCGCACCGGAGACCAGTGCATCGTAGACGCCCATGCCCCTGGCGCGCTGCTGCTCCACGAACGCGATGAGGACGATGGCGTTCGTCACGACGATGCCGATGAGCAGCAGCATCCCCATCATGGCGGGCAATCCGAGCGAGCGCCCGGTTACGGCCAGCGAAACGAACACCCCGATCAGCGCGAGGGGCAGCGTCGTTATGATGACGAACGGGTTCCGCAGCGACCCGAGGCTGGCGACCATCACGAGATAGACGAGGACGATGCCGACTGCCATGGAGATGAAGACGGCCTGAAAGCCTTCCGCGATGTCGGCGAAGATGCCGCCGCTCTCGACGCTCACTCCCGGCGGGAGTTGCAGGGCGTCGATCTTCTCCTGAACGAGGACCCCGACAGCCTGCGCGTCGTCCGAGATGATGTCGCCGGTGATGCTGGCGGAGCGCACGCCGTCGGTGCGGCTGATCTCGACAGGGCCCTCGCGCATGGCGAGTTCAGCGATCTCCCCGAGAGGCGCCGAGCCGACCTGTCCGGCGATGATGAGCGAGCCCACGCCACTCAGCCCTCCGGAGGCACGCGGGTCCCCGGCAACGACCACGTCGTACGTCCGGCCGTCTATCGTGATGGTCGTTACGGTCTGGCCGATCAGGTACTGGCTGAGCTGGAAGGCGACCTGGCGCGTGGTGAGGCCGAGGAACGCGGCCTTCTCGGGGTCGACCTCGATCGCAACCTCGGGACGGGCCTGCGTCACGGTGTTCTCTACGTTGACGATGTCCTCGATGGTCCCGAGCGACGCGGCCAGGTCGCGGGAGACGACGGCGATGTCGTCGTAGTCGGGGCCGGTGACGACGATGTCCACGCCGCCTGCCGGAGGGCCGTCCACGAGCTCCGAGATGCTGACCACCTGTCCGGGTCTGTTGAGCTCCTCCCGGAGTATAGCGGCGATGTCCTCCGGCGCGTCATCCCTGAGCGTGACGAAGAACTCGGCACGCCGGGCTGGTCCCCCGCCCGAGAAGAAGCCGAACTCCGACGCGCCGATCGTCACCGAGTAGAGGTCGGAGACGTCGTTCAGCCGCTCTTCTATCTCGACGACTGCTGCGAGGGTCTGCTCCGGGGCGGTCCCCGGTGGCAGCGTGACCTCGATCTGCAGGCTGTCGGTTTCTCCGCCGAACAGGTTAACGGGGATGACGGCCAGAAGGCCGAGGCTCGACAGCGTGATCAGGAAAGCAGCGAGCAGCGTGATGAGCCTTCGCCGCAGCACCCATCGGAGGATGGCGGTGTAGACGCGCTGCAGGGCGGTCTCCGGCAGCATCAGCTCGCCCTCGTCGCCCGCTCCCTCCGGGAGGTCGCCGGGGCGGAGGAGGTACGCGCCGAGGACGGGGACCGCCGTCAACGCGACGAGCAGTGACGCGATGAGCGCGAAGGTGACGGTGAGCGCGAAGGGAGAGAAGAACGCGCCGAAGAGGCCCGGGATGAACGCCAGCGGAAGGAACACGACAACGGTGGTCATGGTGGAGGCGAAGATGGCGGGGCCGACCTCCGTGGTGGCTTCCAGCGCCGCGCGCCACCGCTCACGCCCGCCCTGTATGTGGCGGTAGACGTTCTCGAGCACGACGATGGAGTCGTCCACGACGCGTCCCACGGAGATGGCGAGTCCTCCGAACGTCATGAAGTTGAGCGTCATGTCCTGCGAGAACATGAGCAGGATGCCGGTCAGGACGCTCAGCGGGATAGAGAGCGCGATGACCACGGTGGGGCGGAGCGTGTTGAAGAACCCGCGCACCACCGTCGGCCGGATGGTGAACATGAAGGCGAAGACCACGGAAACGGCGAAGAAGAAGCCGAATATCGCCTCCCTGGCGAGGGTGTTGATCTGCGCCTGAATCTCGGGGCCCTGGTCGGAGACGACGATGAGTTCGATGTCCGGGGGCAGTCCTTCGATGCCGTCCAGCGCGTCGTTGACCGCGGTCGTTACGTCCACAGTGTTGGCGTCAGGCTGCTTGGTGATGGAGACGCCGATGCCGGGCTTGCCGTTCGTGCGGTCGATGCTGTCAGGCACCCCGTTACCGAAGGTGACGGTGGCCACATCGGCGAGACGCACGACGCCGGCCGCGGAGCCGCCGACGATGAGGTCCTCGATCTCCTCTACCGACTCCAGTGTGTGGGTCGTCTTGGCGATAACGGCCTGCGAGCCATCGAAGATGACCCCGGCGGGAAGCGTCAGGTTGTTCTCACTCAACGCACCCGCGACCTGGAACAGGGGGATGTTGTTGGCCGCCATCTTGTCGGCGTCCACCGTGATGCGCACACTGCGGTCTACCGTGCCGGCAAGCGAGACGTCCATCACGCCCTCTAGCCCGGAGATCTCAGGAACGATGCGCGACTGCACGATCTCCTGTATCTCCGCGAGGGGCCTGTCCGATATGACGCTGAACTGGATCACGGGGAAGTCGTCCGGATTGAAGCGCCCGACGTCCGGCTCCTGCACACCGTCCGGGAAGGCGACCCCGCCCACGGCAGCCTCGATGGCTGCCTGCGCTTCCACCATGTCCGTGCCGTAGCGGAAGTTCGCGAATATCGCCGACCTGCCCTCGGACGAGGTGGACTGTATCGATTCGAGTTCAGGGGTGTCGGAGATCGCGCGCTCGATAGGGTCGGTGACCGAGCGGACGACGGCCTCCGGGTCGGCGGAAGGGTAGGCCACGAATACGGCCACCAGTGGGAAGTCGATCTGAGGGAAGAGTTCAACCTGGAGCGAGCGATAGGCGCTCACACCCGAACCGAGGATGAGGATTATGGCAAGCACCGTCACGGTCGGGCGGCGCAGGGCCATCGACGTCAGGAAGCTCACTCGCGTATCTCCTTTACTCCCGGTTCCGCAACGGGAGCAGGAGACATCCGTTGGGCGTCGACTGCGGGTCCGTGCAGGCTTCTCTCGGGCGGCACTGATCCATGGGTAACGGGTTAAGGATAACGTGTTTCCCCAAGGAACAGCCGATCAATAGCGAATTACGCTGCTCCGCGGGTCCTGGATCTGTCGCGATGTTGCGGTGCTGGCCCGCCCGGAGGGAATCGAACCCACGACACTCGGTTCCGAAGACCGATGCTCTATCCGCTGAGCTACGGGCGGGCGCCTCTTTCGATTGTACTATGCACCGCGACGCTCCCGCTCTGGTAGGCTGTTTGCATGATTCGACGAGGAGCACGCCCGCAATGACCGGCCAGGGACAGCCAACGGATGCACTACGGAGGGCTACCGACGCAGTAGCGGAGGGGGACCTGGAGCGGATGCTGCTGGAGCCCACCGATATGCCGCCGGATCTTGCCGGATTCGTTGTCGCGCGAGAAGGCGAACTGGACAACGAGACGATGGCCGAGCACGGCTTCCCGGGCCAGACTGAGGAGTCGATCGGGGAGGCGGGGCGTATCAGCGGCTACCTCCGGGAGGTCAGCCGTGAGTTGGAGGAGGAGCCGGAGACGGGTCTCATCGTCAGCGCGGGCATGGTGGCGCATCTCTTCCGCGACGGAGAGGCGGTCGAGCGCTGGATAGACGACACGTTCCTCCACGAGTTCGTCGGCAACGCGGGCCGCGTGCTGGACAACGGCCATGAACTGCTCCACGCGGAGGAAGTGCCGGTATCCGGCTTCCACGGCAAGGCGGCGGGCGTCTTCGCGGTGCACGACGTGCCGGTGGGCGTCATCGGCTCCACCATCGTGGACTTCGCGCTGGGGCGGCTGCTGGGCGTTGCATTCGTGGTTGCGCTGGGCAGCAGCGAGCACCTCTCGACGGCGCGCGAGCTGGGGCTACGCATGGAGCGCAGGTTCGTGAGCGTCGCGCTGGGCGGATACTAGGCGCGTCCAGCCTCGCCGAAACCCACCCCCATCCTAACCTTCCCCCATAAAGGGGGAAGGGATCAGGCGGTCTCCTGACCGCCGCGCTCCCGCAGCGCGCGGTAGACCTTCTCCGCGGTAACGGGCGCGTCCGTGATCCGGACGCCTATGGCGTCGGCCACGGCATTCGCCACTGCCGCGCTGATGCCCTCGATCGCGTACTCCCCGATGCCCTTCGTGCGGTACGGACCGATCCCCTCCTCGGACTCGACGAGCGCGGTGCGTAACTCAGGGAGGTCGGCGATCGACGGTAACTTGTAGTCGGCGAGGCTGGGATTGACGACCCGGCCGTCCTGGAGCATGAGCTCCTCGGTGAGGGCGTGCCCGATGCCCTGCACGATGCCGCCATTGATCTGCCCCTGGTGGCCGATGGGGTTGATGATGACGCCGACGTCGTGAGCGCTGGTCAGCTTCAGCAGTTCAACCCGGCCCGTCTCGGGGTCGACGCGCACCTCGGCGACCTGCGCCATAGCGGAGGCGACGGGGGAATGCTCGTACGCGTTGTTCGTCGAGCTTCCTATGACAGGGGCATCGGCCTGTGCGACGAGCCCCGCCCAGAGCGTCGACTCGCCCGTGTCGGTCCGCCTCACGGCGTCGCCGGATAACGCGATGCGCTCAACGGGCCAGCCGAGCAGACGCGTTGCGAGTTGGAACAGCTCTGCTCGCGCGCGGATGGCTGCCTCATACGCGGCCGGTCCCGCCACGCGGGTGACCCGGCTCGCGCCGACGCCGGTGTCGAACGGCCCGTCGTCCGAGTCCCACGCCTGTACCTCGATGAGCCCGGGCGCCACCCCCAGCGCTTCACCGACGATCTGAGCGAGCGCGGTATAGGAGCCCGTGCCCTGCTCGAACACCGAGGTGTTCAGCAGCACCGCGCCATCAGGCCGGAACGTCACTGCCACCGACGACACACCTTCCCCCTGGTCCTTGTAGGAGAGCGAGATGCCGCGTCCGACGTATGCCGGTCTGGGATCGTGGTAGCCGGACGCGCGGATGGCGGCGTCAACCGTCTCCTCGGGACGCATCATGAGTCCGGGCATGCCGTTGGCGAGCTCCTCGCCGCCGCGCACAAGGTTCTTCTGCCGCAGTTCGAGCGGATCGAGGCCGAGGCGCTGGGCGATGACATCCATGTGGGACTCGATGGCAAAGTTGGCCTGCACAGCGCCCGGCCCGCGGAAGAAGCCACCGGGGATAGTGTTTGTGTAGACGTGGATGGCCTCGATACGTGTATGAGGGATGCGGTAGGGCCCGGCAGCGTGGCTCGCTCCTGGAAGGTTGACCCCCGGTACGGGCTTGAAGCCGCCGTAGGCACCGCTGTTGAAGAGAAACTGTGCCTCGTGGGCGGTGAGCGTACCGTCGTGCCTCACGCCGGTGCGCATCCGCACGACGCTGGGGTGGCGGGGGTTGGCTGCGGAGAACTCCTCGACGAACGTCATGACACTCTTGACCGGTCGGCCGGTCTTCTGAGCCAGGAAGTAGCAGACGGGGATGTCCATCGGCGAGCCCTTGCCGCCGAAGTCACCTCCGATGGTCGAGTGCCGGACGACGATGCGCTCAGGGTCGAGGCCGAGGGCGTCGACGAGGTTCAGTTTCAGACGGTGGGGCGCCTTGTTGGGCGCCCATATCTGCAGCCGACCGTCGCTATCGATCCAGACGACGCACGAGTGGGGTTCGAGATATGCCTGGTGCGCGCGCTGCGTGGTGTAGACGCCCTCGACGACGAGGTCGGCCTCGGCGAACCCGCGTTCAGGGTCACCGCGCCCCCACACGTCGCTGACGAACGCGTTCGTGGGTTGGGGCAGGGGTGCCGGCAGGCCGTGGTAGGTCTGCACGTCAGGATGCAGCAGGGGCGCGCCGTCGGCGAGGGCGTCCTCGGGCTCCAGCACGGCAGGCAGCTCCTCGTACACGACGTCGATCAGGTCGACAGCCCGCTGCGCCGTCTCGGCGTCGCTGGCGGCGACGGCCGCGACGCGCTCGCCTGCGAACCTGACGCGTTCGTGGGCGAGCGCCGGAACGTCGCGCAGCCGCCGTCCGTAGAGGACGCCCGCGACGTCGGCCCCGGTCAGCACGGCGTGAACGCCGGGGAGCCGCCGGGCTCTGGAGGTGTCGACGGAGATGATGCGGGCGTGCGGGTAGGGGCTGCGGAGAGCTTTCATCCACAGCATACCCGGCAGGTCGGTGTCGGCGGCGTAGCGGGCTGCGCCCGTCGTCTTGGCGACGCCGTCGACGCGGGGGGCTGCCGTTCCGATCACGTGGTAGGCCTGCACGCGGCCTCCTGAGCGGGGCCTAGTTCTTGCGCGGGCCGACCGAGACCTCGCCGTTCTCGACGCTCACCTCGTAGATGGGGAGAGGAATCTCAGCGGGAGGCGCGGTCACCTCACCCGTGAGCACGTTGAACCGCGTGCCGTGGCAGTCGCACTCGATCTCGTCGTCCTCGTCCACCGCGCCATAGTAGAGGTCGCACTCCTCGTGGGTGCACATGTTGTCGAATGCGATGACCTCGCCCCTGAGTTCGGTGATGATGATCTGGTTCTCGCCGACCTGCACCACCTTCAGCTCACTCGCGTTCACTTCGTCGCGCGACGCGACGCGCTCATAGCCTTCCGGCATGTCACACTTCTCCTGTGCTTACTTCCTCTCCCAGTGGGAGAGAGCTGGGCGGGCCTTCCGCTAGAGAACGGAGCCGCCGCCGTCGTTCCTCAGCGTCTGTCCGTAGAGGTGGCGTGCATCGTCGCTGGCGAGGAAGAGGGCGACGCTCGCCTGCTCCTCCGGGTAGCCTGCGCGACCGCCGACGAGGTTGTTCGTCGACCGGTCCTCCATCGCGATCATGCCGCCAACCTGCGAGCCCGTGATGCCCGGTGCGATGGCGTTCGTGCGGATGCCGTACTGCGCCAGCTGCACTGCCATGTCCATCGTCAGCGTCACGATGGCGCCCTTCGCCATGTCGTAGGCGACGCGCTGCTTGTTGCCGTTGAATGCCGAGCCGGACGAGAAGTTGACGATGGCGCCGCCATCGCCCTGCTTCACCATCTGCTCCGCGACGTACTTGCACGTGAAGTAGGTGCCATTCTGGGTCACCTCGATGATCTTCCGGTAGTCCTCGTCGTCGAGCTCCAGCATGGGCTTGCGGTCGGAGATGGCGGCGCAGTTCAGGAGGATGTCGATCCGGCCGTAGTGCTCGACGACCTTCGCGATCATGTTCTTGACGTCGTCGACCTTCTGCACCTCACCCACGACGTACATGCACTCGCCGCCCTGTTCCGCGACCTCTTCGGTCACGGCTGCGGCGCGGCTCTCTTCCATGTCGAAGATGGCGATCTTCGCGCCCTCGGAGGCGAAGAGTTTGGAGGAGGCGCGGCCGATGTTCCTGCCGCCTCCGACGATCACTGCGATCTTGCCGTCGAGCCTGCCCATGTTGCACCTTCCCTGTTTCGTGGTTGGGGGACGCGCGCCGCGCCCTGCGGGATTCTATGCGAACGCGCGGAGACGGGAAAGGGCGGCGGGTACTCAGAGCGAAGGCACAGAAAGTCCTGGATGACTGAGAGAGCTGGGGTGAGCGGAGGGAATCGAACCCTCGATCTCCAGGGCCACAACCTGGCGTCTTAACCCCTCGACCACGCCCACCACGGAATGCTCATTGTAGCAGAGGAGCCTGCGACGAGGAGAACAGCACTTGCAGAGAGGCTGCCGGACCATACCGGGGATGCGAAGCGGCGGCTTTACGCACGCTTGTCCGGTTCACTAAGGCCTCTCCCGGAGATACGATTCTTACCCTTGGCGCGCGGTCTCATGGCAGATGAGGGTACGGAGGAGACAGGTATGGTGAAGACGGCCGGTATCAGCCGGTTCTTGACGGTTCTTGCCCTGATAGTAGCCCCTGTGGGCATCATCCTGACCTATAACGGCGCAGATGAACTGGGCGTCGTCTTCGCAACGGTGTTCTCCATAGCCTGGCTCTCGCTGTCCATACTCATCTACTACCGGAAGTCGACGTTGCAGCGCCTCCGTGCACACCGGGACTCCCTCGCCGCTGATCCTCCCGAATAGCAGAGACGTCCACGTCTCCTCTACCGCTCCCTCCGCTGCCTCATACCCCCGTCGCTGCAAAGCGTCGGCGTAGACGTGCGTGCCACGTAGGAGTTGAGAGGGGTATAGTTCCGGGTAACGCGGCACAACGGCAGCACGAGGGGAGGAACGCCATGGCCGAAGAGGTGAGACGGTTCAGGTACCCAGGCCCCGCAGACCCGGATGCACGCGACCGCGGCCCCACCAGAGGCCGTTCGTCGGACCTGCTTTACAACCACATGGTCATCAGCACGGTCCAGGTCATGGAGAAGGGGCAGACCACCGGGCTCCACCATCACAACGACCAGGACGGCTATTGGATGGTGCTCGGCGGCAGGGCGCGTTTCACCGGCGAGGGCGACACGCACTATGGTGACCTCGGCCGGATGGACGGCGTCTTCATGCCCCGCTACAACCGTTATTCGTTCGAGAGCATCGACGATGAGCCGTTGCAGATCCTACGCGTCAGCCAACTGCGGCCGGTGGAAGGGAAGGCCCAGGCGAGAGAAAGGGACATACGGAACGAGGTGAAGCGGTTCAGCTACCCTGGCGCCGCAG
This sequence comes from Dehalococcoidia bacterium, assembly GCA_965220655.1. Lineage (GTDB taxonomy): Bacteria > Chloroflexota > Dehalococcoidia > Lucifugimonadales > Australimonadaceae > Bin16. The sequence continues at coordinate 821,846 of CBDCQO010000012.1, forward strand.
ACCCCGGCGCGCGGGACAGAGGTCCCGACAAGGGCCGCTCGTACGATCTGCTCTACAACGACAGCATGGTCAGTACGGTCCAGATCATGCAGAAGGGGCAGGGCAACGCGCTCCACTACCATAACGACCAGGACGGCTACTGGATGGTGCTCGCGGGGAAGGCGCGCTACTTCGGCGAGGGCGATACGCACTTCGGCGACCTCGAACCGATGGAAGGCATCTACACGCCCCGCTACACGCGCTACGGGTTCGAGTGCATCAGCGACGAGCCGTTGCAGATCCTGCGCGTCAGTCAGCTGCGGCCCGTGGAAGGGAAACCTCGACCGAGGGGGCGGCGAGGGTCGCCGGGAATCGCCGTGACGTGAGCAGGTGAGCGCCGTCAGGCTGCTCAGCCTGCCAGGTCCTCCACGAGCCGGACGAGCGTGCGGGTGGGGACGCCCGTCGCGCCCTTGACGACGTGACCGGCGGCGCGCTCCGACATGAACGTCCCTGCGATATCCAGGTGCGCCCACTCGACGCCGTCCGTGAATTCCCCGATGAACAGCGCCGCGGTGATGCTGCCCGCAGGACGCCCACCGGTGTTCTTCACGTCCGCATAATCGGAGCGGTTCTGCCGCTTGTACTCCTCGAAGAGCGGCAGCTGCCACATCTTCTCGCCCGTGGCCTTCGACGCTGAGAGCACCGAGTCTACGAGTTCCTGCGACGTGCCCATGACGCCGCTCGCGACGTGCCCGAGCGCGACAACAACCGCGCCGGTGAGCGTCGCGATGTCCACCACGCGGCGCGCCTTCCTGACTTCCTTGATGTAGCAGATGGCGTCGGCAAGGATGAGCCGCCCCTCCGCGTCGGTGTTGTCGACCTCGATCGTCTTGCCGTTCATGGCGCGGATGATGTCGCCGGGGCGCTGCGCCGTTCCGGACGGCATGTTCTCGACGGCGGGCACGACGCCGAAGACGTTAATCTTCGGCTTCAGGGCGGCGATGCCCTTCATCGCGCCGATGACCGACGCGCCGCCGCTCATGTCGCCCTTCATCTCCCACATGCTGGACGCCGGCTTGATGGAGATACCGCCGGAGTCGAACGTGATGCCCTTGCCCACGATGGCGACGTTGTTCTCGGGGTGCTCCGGGTCACCTGTGTACTCCATGATGATGAGGCGCGGCTCGTTCGCACTGCCCTGCGTGACAGCGAGCATCGCACCCATCCCGCGCTCCATCATGTCCTCACGCCCCAGCACGGTGATGGGGAGTCCGGCATCGTTCGCCACGTCGGTAGCGACCTCGGCCATGCGCGCGGGGTTGACGACGTTCGCGGGCTCGTTGACGAGGTCGCGCGCGAGGATGGCGCACTCGGCGAGGAGCGTTCCTTTCGCCGCCCCCGCGGCGAGCGTCTGCACGCGGTGTTCGTCGCGCTCGACGATGACGAGGTCGTCGAGCGACTTGCCGTCGTCGCTGCCGTTGGACGACGAGCGGTAGCGCTTGAATTCGTAGAGGCCGAGCAGCGTGCCCTCCGCCGTGGCCTGTGCAGAATCGCCCGCGTCCAGTCCGCCGATGCCTGCGCCGTGCGCGATGACTGCGGCGCGCTTCGCGCCCAACTGCCGGAGGCGGCGCGCCACGCCGCCGGAGACGGAACGCACCACGTCCGTGTTGAACCTCTCGCGCTTACCGAGCCCGGCGATGACGACGCGCTTGGCAGGCAGCTTGCCGAACGTGTGGATGGTGGCAGTCTCGCCCTGCTTGCCGGTTATCTCCTTGTCCGCGATGAGCGCGGAGATGGCACCGTCCAACGCGCCGTCTACCGCGCCGGTCCCGCCGCCCGGGGTCGTTACTCCCTCGAACAGGTTGACGACGATGGCGTCTGCGTCGGACTGAGTGATGTCGCCTTGCTCAACTCGCACGGTGGTCATGTCGTGTTGCCTCTCTTGCCGGGAGTCGCGTTAGCGTACCACAGGGAGCACGAGCGGATGCGGTGTCACTAGTCCACCGGATGGAAGGCGCAGCCGACGAGGCCGGGGCCCGTGTGCGCGCCGATGGCAGGCGTGAACTCGGTGATGAACAGCTCCTCGATGTGCAGGCGCGCCTGCAACTGCTCGGCGAGCATCGACCCCTTCTCCGGCTCCATGGCGTGCATCACGGCTGCGCGCGCAGGGCGTCCGGCGGTGCGCTCAGCGGCGATGGCGGTCAGGCGCGCCAGCGCCTTCGCCCCGGTGCGGGGACGTTCCACCAGGCCGATGCGTCCCGCGGAGAGTTGCAGTACCGGCTTGAGGTTCAGGACGCTCCCCATCCACATGAAGAGCCTCGGCACGCGTCCGCCGCGCCAGAGGTAGTAGAGCGTGTCCAGGTAGCCGATGAAATGGGTATCGCCTATGCGCCGCTCCATGCGGGCCAGCACGTCGCTCATGGACGCACCGGAGGCAGCGGACCGCGCAGCATCGAGCGCGATAAGGCCCTGCGCCGCGCCTGCGCTCCGCGAGTCGACCAGCGTGACGTTGAGGTGCGGGAGTTGGGTCTCCGCGAGCCGGACGGCCTCCGCCGCTGCGCTGTGGGCCGCGCTCAACTCTGACGATATCGTCATGCAGACAACCTCGTCCGCGGCCTCGCCGGCGCGCCGGATGGCGTCCAGGAACGCACCGGGTGGAGGAGCGGCGGTCGTAGGCAGCTCGGCGCTCGACTTCAGGCGTGCGTAGAACTCTGCCGGCGCGATGTCCACGCCGTCGGCATAGACCCGCCCATCGATGCGGACCTCGAGCGGCGCGAGGAACAGCGGCAGCCCGCGTGTGATGTCCGCAGGCAGGGAGACGCTGGAGTCGGAGACGATGGCTGTGGCCATGAGTGAGCGGCATTATAGGACGCCGTGCCCACCTGTGCCTCCCGCGTGTGCGCAGGGTCAGCCGAGGCTGACGATAGCCCTCTGAAGAATGATAAGCACGATGATGGCAACCAGGGGTGTGAGGTCCAGCATCCCCGCCATGGGGATGACCCGCCTCAGCGGCCGGTAGAGCGGGTCCAGTACGTTACCGATGGTCTGGTAGAGGCGCACGACAACGTCATTCCGCACTCCCGCGACGATAAGCCAGGAGAGGAGCGCGTGCGCGAGTATCGCCAGCAGGAGGACCTGGATGATGGCGAGGGCCAGGGCTTTCATCGCTTGCCTCCCAGCTCCTGCGAGCGGTGGAACGCGGCGGTCACTCCCTCGATGAGAGCGCTCTTGAAGCCCCTGCGCTCCAGCTCCTGCAACGCTGCCGCGGTAGTGCCGCCGGGCGACGTGACCCGCTCCCGGAGGATGGCGGGCGCTTCGCCGGACTCGCTCGCGAGCCGGGCGGAGCCGAGCGCAGTCTCGACGGCCAGCGTCTGCGCCATGTCGCGCGGCATGCCGACGAACACCCCTGCCTCCGTCAGCGCTTCGATGAATGCGAAGACATAGGCGGGGCCACTTCCGGAGACGGCCGTAGCCATGTCCAGGTAGTCCTCGCTGTCGACGCGCCACTCGCGTCCGAGCGTTGCGAGGAGCGACGCTGCCGCATCCCGCGCGGCGTCCGGCACTTCGGGCGTCGCGGTCCAGACGGACATGCCGGCACCGATCTGAGCGGGCGTGTTCGGCATGACGCGGATGATGCGGTCGTGGCCGAGCCCCGTGGCGAGTGAACCGATCGTTACGCCGGCGGCGATGGAGAGCGCCGTCTGCTCAGCATCGAGCGCCCCGCGCAAATCATGGTAGACGTGGCTGATGTGCTGCGGCTTGACCGCGATGACGACGATCTCCGCACCCTCGACCGCGGGCGCGTTGTCCGCGTGGACGGCGATGCCGTAGCGCTCCGCGAGGTCGTCACGGCGGGCGGGTACCGGTTCACCGACGCTGATGTCGTGCACAGCGCACAGCCCCGAGGCGATCGCTCTACTGAACATCGCCTCGGCCATCACTCCGCCACCCGCAAACCCGACGCGCACCACCGTCCTCCTTGTACAAGGACGCGCCAGCGTGTTCTCCATGCCGGCGCGCGTTGAGAGTATAGCAGGGGAACGACGGGCGCTTCACGCGTTGCGCGGGGAGGGGAGACGGCCGGTGCGCGCGACCTCCGCTGCGTAGCGGATGGCCTCAACCATGCCCGTCGCGTCGGCGACACCCTTTCCTGCGATGTCGAACGCAGTGCCGTGGTCGACCGAGGTGCGGAGGAACGGCAGGCCGATGTTCAGCGTGATGCTCGCCGCCCAGTCGTGCACTTTGACGGCGATGTGCCCCTGGTCGTGGTACATGGCGAGTACGGCGTCGTAGCGTCCATCGATGGCCTGTCCGAATACGGAGTCGGCGGGAACGGGACCTGTGGCGGCGATGCCCTCCGCGTTGGCATCTTCGACGGCGGGGCGTATCTCCTCGATCTCCTCTGAACCAATGAGCCCGGCCTCGCCCCCGTGCGGGTTCAGGGCTGCGACACCGATGCGGGGTTCCGGGATGCCGTGCGCGGCAAAGAAGTCGTGCGTGAGACGCAGTGCTTCCAGCACCCGCTCGCGGGTTACGAAGCGTGCGGCGTCGCGGAGGGGGTGGTGCGTGGTGAGGTGCACCACGTTGAGCCCGGTCGTCAGGAGCATGGTAAGGACGCGCGGCACTCCGGCGAGGTGCTGGTATATCTCCTGGTGCCCGAAGTCCTCGTGTCCGGCGAGGCGGGCCGCCTCCTTGCTGATGGGGGCTGTGGCGATGGCGTCCACCGCACCCTCCATCGCGAGACGGGCTGCGGCGGATGCCCACTCGACAGCCGCGGCTCCGGCGCGCGGCGAGATTTCGCCATAGGGCAGGGAAGCGAGCCCGTCGTCGTCGTGCGGAGAGATGACGTTCACGCGCCCCGCGGCCATGGCGTCCTCTGTGCCGTCGACGCTCCGAGCACGCAGGTCGCTGCCAACGAGGTCGAACGCCCGGTCGAGCACAGCGGGAGAGCCCACGACGAACAGCGCAGTATCCGTTTCGATGTCTGGCTGGGAGAGCGCCTTCGCGACGACCTCCGGGCCGATGCCGGTGGGGTCGCCGAGGGTTATCGCGATACGTGGGCGTGCGTCCATAGTCCAGTGTCCCTGCGGGGGTGCGTCAATGATTATAGCGGTTTAAAGAGGGCGGGCCCCGCGGGATAAACCCAACGGGGCCCGATGGCCCGCTCCCGTGGCGCGTCGAGAGGGGCCTGCGGAGGAGGGAGACGTTGGAAGAGCGCAGGGGAGAGCGCACTTCCGGTCGCCCCGGCTCGAGAGCCGGAGCACGCAAGTGTTGGTATCGCTGTCCGAGGCTGTGGGGAAGATGCTCAGCCGGCGCCGGCCGCGCTGCCATGGAGCGGCTGAGTCATGCTGGGCCTACGGCCCCGCCGACCGGTACGCTTGGTAGGAACGGCGAACTCGTTGGGGATGAGGGAGAGCTGGCTGACTTCCTGTTCGGAGGTCAAGCCGCCAGTCGCCTGGTATTCGCGGATCTCCTGTATGAACCCGTCCAGCGTGTCGAAGTCACGGTAAACGCTGGCGTACCGGACGTAGGCGACAGGGTCGAGCTGGCGCAGGCGTTCGAGCGCAAGGTCGCCGATCACGGAAGCGGGTACTTCGGCCTTGCCCAGGTCCTGCAGGTCGTTCTCGATCTCACCAGCGAGTTTCTCGATGGCGCCTGTAGGGAGAGGACGCTTGGTACAGGCGAGCCGGATGCTGCGAAGGAGTTTCTGCGGATCGAACTCGTCGCGCCGGCCATCGCGCTTGATGACCTGGAGCGTGGCGTGCTGGATGCGTTCGTAGGTGGTGAAGCGCACACCGCAGCGTCCGCACTCCCGGCGGCGGCGGATGTCCTGGCCGGTGTCCCGGGAGTCGGTTACCCGGGTGTTTGGGTCTCCACAGTTTGGACAGTGCATCTCGAGCTCACTGGCTGGAATCGGTTCGAGTCCCCGTCAAGGAGGCTCGTTCCGCGCCTCGGACAACAATATAGGGGATTTTAAGGTGCACGGGCTACAAGATAAAGCCCTTTCGCTGACAGCCGCTATTCTTTTTCAATCAGCGCGGAAAGTCAATAGGCAATTTCAGAGATTCTACCAGTTGTCGGGATATGTCTGTATGGCAGTAGCACATATTGCGTTAATCCCCGACGTGGCACAGATGCGACAGGACATGCGAAGGCCCCCGGAGGTGGAACCTCACGGGGGCCCTGGATCACGATACCTGCGGAGCGAGCCTGGGGAAACCTGCTCCGCGCTCCGCCGCCGTGGGGGACGAGCGGCGGAGTTGGTTTCTGAGGGTTGACTCCTTCTAGGACGCCTGGCGGTTGCTCGGGCGCAGGAAGGGCGGCAGGTCGAAGTCTGCCTCGTCGCTGATGGCGCGGCGGAGGAATTCGGCGATGCCGTCATCGTTCAGGCTCATCTGCTCGATGCTCGGAAGGCCGGTGGCGATGATGGTGACGCACATCTCGTCCTCCATCTTGGGATCCGTCACCATGCCGAAGATGATGTTGGCGTCCGGGTCGACGGAGCTGGCGATGACGTCGGCAGCGCGCTGCACTTCCTTGAGCGTCATGTTGGTGCCACCCGTGATGTTGAGGAGAACGCCGCGTGCGCCTTCGATGTTGACGTCGAGCATCGGGCTGTGGATGGCGCTCTTGGCCGCCTCGATGGACCGGTTCTCGCCGTGGGCGGAGCCGATGGACATCCACGCGGGGCCTGCTCCGGTCATGATGGTCTTGACGTCGGCGAAGTCGAGGTTGATCTCACCGGGGATCGTCACCAGCTCCGCGATGGACTTGACGCCGAGGCGAAGCACGTCGTCGGCCAGCCTGAAGGCATCCTCTGCGGAGAGGTCGTCGTCGCACATCGCGCCGAGGCGGTCGTTCGGGACGACGATAAGAGTGTCCACAGCCTCGCGCAGGCGGGCCAGTCCGTCCTCGGCGTTCTTGCCACGCTTGCGACCTTCGAACCGGAAGGGCTTGGTTACGACCGCGATGGTAAGCGCGCCGGTCTCGCGGGCAACCTCTGCAACGACGGGGGCTGCGCCGGTGCCGGTGCCGCCACCCATGCCGCTGGCGATGAACAGCATGTCGGCGCCACGGACCGATTCGTAGATCTCTTCGCGGGACTCTTCTGCCGCGGTGCGCCCGATCTCAGGGTCGCCGCCGACACCGAGGCCGCGCGTGATCGTGTCGCCGATGCGTATCTTGACCGGCACGTCGAGACGGACGAGGTGTTGAGCGTCCGTGTTCACGGCGAGGTACTCGACGTGAGGGACGCGCTCGCGGTACATGCGGTTAACAGCGTTGCAGCCTCCGCCGCCTACGCCGATGACCTTGACGCGCGCGATGCCGTCGATGTCCGCCTTCTGCTCGTTGCCAAACAGTTCCATGGTCATAACCGTTACCCCTTTGCCTCGTCCTCTGCTGGACTGTGGTGTTGTCTATCGCCTGTGGGACGCCTCTTCCGCTCTGTCGCCCTCTATTCCCGCTGTGGGAATGCTCTATTCGGTCGTTTCATGCGCTCACTTCCGTTGGTTGCCTTGACTTGAACCGGGAGAGCCAGCCGCCGGACCGCGATGGGGACGTCCCAACGTACCTGGACTCCGTGAGCGTATTGATGTGCCGTTGCCGGATGGCCCAGAGCACCAGGCCTACGGCTGTGGAGTAGGTGGGGTCCAACAGCTCATCCGGCAATCCCAACGTAGAGGCGGGAGCCCCGATGCGTACGGGGCACTTGCCATAGTCCGCAACGATGTCTGCCAGCCCCGGCAGAGCCGAGGAGCCGCCTGTCAGCACGATCCCGGCTGAGGGGATGTGCACCATCCCGTTGGAGGCGAGGCGGTACATCATCATCCGCACGAGTTCCACGGCCCGGTCGTGCAGCAGCCGGTTGAGTTTCTTGAGGTGAACGGGGATAGCGGTGGTGCTCAGCGCCGGCTTCACCTCGGCGGTGTCCCTCTCGGTCAGGTGCTCGAACCAGACCGAGCCCTTCCTGACCTTGGCGTACTCCGCGGCGGTAGGCAGCAGGCCCAATCCCGTTGCGACGTCGGTGGTGAAGTGCTGTCCTGCGACGGGGATGCTGGTGGTGTACCAGACGGACCCCTCCCGGTAGACAACGACATCTGTGGAGCCGCCCCCGATGTCCGCAAGGACGACGCCCAGGACGCGTTCTTCCGGGTTGAGGACCGCTTCACCGCTGGCGAGGTGCTCCGGCACGAGCCCCCGCAGGGTGACGCCCGCTCCGGACAGGGTAGCGGTGAGGGTGTCGATGGGCACCGCGTCACCCATGATGACGTGTGTCTCTTCGAACGATCGCGGGACCGTCTGGATCACCCGCATGCCGATGGGGTTGTGGGCGCTCGCCTGCACTAGCCCGTCGACGGTAGACCGGGTGAAGTAGCCGTCTTCCGGGATAACGCTGTCCCCTTCCCCGCTGTTGCTCTCGTTGTGGGATTGGAGGTGGCTGCCGGTAACCCCGGCGATAACGGGCGGCAGCTTGCGTCCGAGCGTCTTCTCCGCCTCGCGGACCGACTGTCGGATGCACTCTGTCATGGCGTCCGGGTTGACGACCATGCCTTTCCGCATGCCGGCGGAAGACGCGTGCCCCTGGGCAACGACATCCACTCCGCCTTCCATGTCAGCCTTTGCGACGAGTGCAACGACCTTGGTCGTGCCGACATCTATAGCGGCGTAGAGCTGTTCACGAGAGTTTGTCATTGTCCCCTTCCAACTCACACGTGTTCTGCAACGCGCATCCGCGCACTGCGGCTGCGCCTGTTGCGGGATATCTCTTCGGAGTCCGGCTTGAGGACGCGTTTCATCACGGGGCGGACCTCGCTGCTGTTCACGAACCGCTTGACCTCGCGGTCTTCGAGGGAGTGGTAGGCGATCGTTACGAGACGCCCCCCAGCGTTCAGGACAGACGCCGCCTGGCTGAGTCCACGCCGGAGGTTGCCAAGTTCGTCGTTCGTGGCCATGCGGAGCGCCTGGAAGGTGCGCGTGGCCGGATGGGTGCGGCCTCTGCGGTAGCCGGATGCGCGCGCAACGACTTCTGCCAACTCGGCGGCGTCGGTCAATGGACGCGCTGCGACGATGGCGCGCGCGATGCGGCGTGAGCGCGGCTCTTCGCCGAGCGTGTAGATGAGGTCTGCGAGCTCCTGCTCCGACAGACCGTTGACGAGGTCTGCGGCGGTAGCGCCCTCCGGGGTGAACCGCATGTCCAGCGGGGCGGAGCGGCGGAAGCTGAACCCGCGCTCCTCCGAGTCGAGCTGGCGGGAGGAGAGGCCGAGGTCGAACAGCACTCCGTCGGCGGGCACGAAGCCATGGGCATGCGCCTGCGATGCGACCGTGCCGAAGTTGGCGTTGACGACAATCACGCGGTCGCCGAACCGGCGCAGGCGCTCGGTTGCCGGGGAGACGGCCTCGGGGTCGGCATCGAGTCCCAGTACTCGCCCATCCGGAGCAGATGCCTCGAGGATGGCGGTGGCATGCCCTGCGTCGCCGAGGGTACAGTCGACGTAGGCTCCGCCCGGCCGCACAGCGAGTCCGGCAAGGACCTGGGCGGTCATCACCGGCTCGTGGTATATGTGGCTGTTGGCGGACATAGGACTATCTCTGCCTCCGCGCTGCGCGCTCCGATCAAGAAGCGTTGCAAGGAAAAACGTTAGACGTTGTCTAAAACAGAATCAATGCGTTTGCCTAGCATTCAATCGGGTTTATGAGGTTCCGAGGGCTGCCTCGACAAGGCAGAATCATGTAAATGCGAGGCCACCATCGCAACAGGACGCGTAGACGATGAGCTCGGCCACAACATGTTGTAGGTTTTTCTCAAACTTTGGCTAGAAACACCGCCGGATTCTTCTCCGGCAAGAGAGGTGTTGCTATAATGCTGTCCGCCCTGCGCCCGGGCATCCGCCTCACGCCGGGCATATCCCACACTGTCGAGAATGCCGTATGACGCAAGACACCGCCGGCTTCATGCCTCCATACCGGCTGCTCATGGGAGCAGGCCCATCCAACGTGCACCCCCGGGTACTGCAAGCGATGGCCTCCTCGCTCGTCGGGCACTTGGACCCGAACTTCCTCGCCGTGATGGACGACGTACGCTCGCTGCTGCGCTACGTCTTCCGGACGGAGAACCCGGTGACGCTGCCCATCTCCGGCACCGGCACTGCCGGCATGGAAGCCGCGATGGTCAACATCATCGAACCGGGCGACACGTTCGTGGTGGGGATCAACGGCTACTTCGGCCAACGGCTGGGTGAGATCGCGGAGCGCAGCGGGGCGAACGTCATCAAGGTCGAGCATGAGATGGGGAAGGCTGTAGAAGCGGAGCGCCTGCGTGAGGTGATCGTGGCGGCAGGGAAGGTGAAGGCGGTCGGGGTGGTCCACGCGGAGACGTCCACTGGTGCGGCCACCTCTATTAAAGAGATAGCGGATGTTGCGCATGAGGCAGGCGCACTGCTGGTTGTGGACGCGGTTACCTCGCTCGGCGGCGTGGAACTGCACGTGGACGAGTGGGGGGTGGACGTCTGCTACAGCTGTACGCAGAAGTGCATCGGCGCACCCCCGGGACTCGCGCCGCTGACGCTGAGCCCACGAGCAGTGGAGACGCTGCAGAGCCGCACGTCAAAGGTCCGGAGTTTCTATCTGGACCTCACTGAGTTGAGCAGCTACTGGGACCGCCGTGCGTACCATCACACCGCGCCTATCTCCATGATCTACGCGCTGCGCGAGGCGCTCCGGCTGATCGCGGAGGAGGGTGTGGAGGCACGATGGGAACGTCACACCAGGAACGGAGAGTCGCTCCGTGCCGGACTGCATGCGATGGGGCTGAACGTCGTGGCAGACCCGGAAGTGCAACTGCCGAGCCTTACCGCCGTTCGCGCCCCGGAGGAGATAGACGAGGCGCAAGCGCGCCGCTACCTGCTGGACCGGCATAACATCGAGTTGAGCGGTGGCCTGGGGGCGCTTGCCGGCAAGGCATGGCGCATCGGGTTGATGGGGCACAACAGCACCGGCCCCAACGTGCTGACAGTGCTCGGCGCGTTGGAAGAGGCGATCGGCGACCAGGGTTACGAGACGCAGGCCGGCGCGGGAGTCGCGGCGGCGCAGCGCGTGCTGCGCGGGGTGGATTAGCGCCCTACGGCTTGACCGCTTTCACGCTCAATATCGGCCAGTAGAACTCGATCAGCCCGTCGGCTTTGGGCGTGATGCCGAACGCTTGTGCCGCCGCCGCAGGCGCGTCCTTCAGCGCCTGCCCCAATCGAGTGGCTTCCTCCTCAGGCATCCCCGCACGTTCCGTCCAGTCGGGGTATTCAAGGTCGACGCGCGAGAGGGCAGTCTCGGCTACACGCATGCCCGCGCGTTCGATCGCGTCCAGCCACTCAGACTCGGCGAGGTTCCGTACGTGCGAAGGGTCCCGCCATATCTCAATGTCGTGCATCCAGGCGGTTGCTTCCGCGTCGTCCGGCGAGACGGTGTCGATGAGGATGAGTTCACCGCCCGGCGCCAGCGCGCGGTTCACCTCGGCCAGCCAGGAATCGACGTTCAGGAAATGGTGCGCGGCAGTGCGGCAGGTGATGAGGTCGAGGCTGCCGTCCCGGCAGGGCAGGGACTCGGCTGCTGTCAGCATCAGTTCGGTCTGCGGCGCTCCGCGTTCACCGCGCAGCGAGCGTGCCTGCTCCAGCATCTCCGGCGTCACGTCGGTAGCGATGACGCGGTCGCACTGGTCGGCGACGGCGAACGCGGTGAAGCCGGGCCCCGCACCGATGTCCATAGCTGTCCCATAGCGGCGGTCGCCCAGCATGGATGCAGCGGATGCGAGCGCGCCCGCCTGCGCGTGGGTTTTGCTCGTGCCGTAGGCCCCGGCGAGCCGTCCGAACTGGCTCTGTGAGCTTCTGTCAGGCTGTGCATTCGTCATCGGGTATCCCTCTCCTAGAAGGCGAACCAGGCGAGCACCGCAGTCACGATACCCACGGCGAGCCCTGCCAGCGTTACCGCCGCCTCTTCCAGTGTTACGGGGCCGAGGTAGAGCAGCGGGAAACTGACAATCGTCCCCGCGAGGACGACATGCCGGAGTTTGCGTTTCGTTGCGGCTGAGAGCATGGCTTACCTCGATAGCGCGGGCAGCAGTTCGATGATGATGATGGCCTCGATGCCGGCAAGGACGACGAGTCCGAGGATGTAGGGGATGACGATGCGGAAGATGTCCCGCTCCTTCCCCGCGAGACCGACGACCGCCGCGCCAACGAGCACCTTGGCAGGCGCCATCGGACTGCCCACGGACGCACCGATCGACTGTATGCTGGAGATGGTGACCGTCCCGATACCCAACTCCTCCGCCGTTTTAAGTTGCAGCAGGCCGAACATGACGTTCGAGTTGGTGTTGCTGCCGCTCATGAACGAGCCGAGCAGCCCGATGAACGGTGAGACGAACGGGAAGAACGAACCGGATACGTTCGCGATGCCCTGCGCCAGCAGCACAGTCATGCCGGTGTCCGCCATGACGACCGCCATCATCACCATGGTCGTGACGCCGACGGAGGAGCTGAGGCTCTGCCCGTAGGTCAGTTTCATCGCTTCCCAGGCGACGCCCTTCCGCCAACGCTTCGCGAGGACATAGACGACCGCGCTGATCACGATGCTGTAGAAGATGAGCGGGGCGGGATGGTTGAGCACGCGTATCGGCGCGTAGTCGTTCGCAGCCGCAACGGCGAATCCCTGGGCGGAGGTGAACGCGGGATAGTCGAGCGACCACTGTATGCCGCGCACCGCCTCCTTCACCGGGCCGATCTGCGATATGACGCTCAACGTGATGAGCAGCAGATAGGGCATGAAGGCGAGGATGAACGGCATGGGTCGAGCACCGGGTCCGTCCGACGCACCGGCAGGCGGCGTTTCCGGCGCCGCTTCCGTCTCTGGAGCGCTGCGCAGGAGCGGAGTACGGGAGAGCAGGGCAAGCGCCACCATGCCGAGGATCCCTGGTACGGTGGACGCGATCTGCGGAGCGCCGCCCCACGCGAGTGCGTACATCGCCGCGGCCATGAGCGCGCCGGTTATGACCACGACCGGCAGGCTCCGCCTCACCGCGCTCAGCCCGCCCTGTATGTGTGCAACGAGCATGCCGCTCGCAACGATGATGGGCGCGAACAGCAATGCCATGTGGGGCGCGATGACCTCGCCCTCGATGCCGGTGACCAACTGGATCGTGTAGTAGGACGAGCCCATGGAGCCGAACGTCACGGCCCAGCCGTGCCCGACGAGCGCCATCGCGGCGGCGCGGGCGGGCGGGAAGCCGAGCATGATGAGCAGCGGGGCCGAGACGGCCACAGGTACTCCGAACCCAGTGATGCCTTGGATGAAGCTGGAGAAACCCCAGCCGATGAGCAGCGCCTGCACGAGGCGGTCGCTCGCCAGCGCGGCCATCGTCCGTCCGATGGCGTCGATGCCCTTCAGCCTGTCCACCATGTTGAACAGGTAGACGGACGTCCAGACGATGGTGAGAACGAAGACCGCGAGGCTCAATCCCTTCGCGCTTGCGATCGCGACATGGTCCCGCGCCGCACCGAAGACGAGGAGCGCCAAGGCGAGTGCAAGCAACCACGCGACAGCTCCGGCGCGCGGCGCGCTCCAGTTCAGCCAGATGATGGCGACTACAAGAAGAACGACCGGCGAGGCGGCCAGCAGCCAGTTGAGAAGCGTGAGTTCCGGGCCTGTCATAGAGAGGCGCAGGATAGCCGTCCGGCCTGTTCGGCACAACGTCGGCAGGGCGGCGCTGGTACAATCTTCAGAGGTTCCGGCTCATGGACTTCTCGCTCTCCGAACGCTTATCCCGTGGCCTGCTGCTCTGCGACGGCGCCACCGGCACGCAACTGTACGCGCACGGCCTCACTGCCGCGTTGCTGGAACCGGCGAACGTCGAACAGCCGGACATCGTGAAGGGAGTGCACCTCGCCTATCTTCGTGCCGGTGCGGAACTCATCGAGACGAACACATTCGGCGCGAATGCGGCCAAACTCGGCATGCATGGGATGGCCTCCCGTGTCGAGGAACTGAACCGCGCCGGAGTCGCACTGGCGAAGGAAGCGGCGCGGCTGCATGGCCAGAACGTGTGGGTAGCGGGCTCAATGGGGCCGCTGCCGCCGGACAGCACCGGCGCCGGCCTGTTCTCTCCGGCATCCGCGCGGAACGTCTTCGCGGAGCAGGCGTTGGCGCTCTCCGATGCCGGGGCGGACCTCATCCTCCTGGAGACGTTCACTTCACTGGCACAGCTCAGGCTGGCCATCGATGCGGTACGCTCCGTTTCCGAATTACCGGTCATCGCGCAGATGACCTTCACGGGCGACGGCCTGACGTCGAGTGGGGACGCGCCGGAGGACGTAGTCTCGGCTCTGAACGAGGCGGAGCTGCTTGCGTTCGGCGCGAACTGCAGCATAGGCCCGGACCTGCTGCTGAGCGTCGTCGAACGCATGGCAGGGTCGGCGGGCGTGCCGCTCATCGTTCAGCCGAACGCGGGACTTCCCGCTTATGTGGGCGGCCGACTGGAGTACACCGCGCCGCCGGAGTACTTTGCGGAGACGGCGCGCGAGATCGCGCGCGCGGGAGCAGCGGCGGTCGGGGGGTGCTGCGGAACTACGCCGGAGCATATCGCCGCCGTACGGGACGCGGTGCGCGGTGTGCTGCAGTCCTCGGTGCGGCGGGCGCCTGCTCCGGCTCCGGCACGCCCACGGCGCGTCGAGGCTCCGGCCACCCGCCCCACAGGACTTTCGGAACGCATCGAGCGCGGGGAGTTCGTCGTTACAGTGGAACTCTCGCCTCCGCGCGGGTTCGACGTGAGCGGAACGCTGGACAAGCTGCGCGGCGTGGTCGGGAGCGTCAGCGCGGTGAACGTTGCGGACAGCCCGCGTGCACAGGGGAGGATGAGTGCGCTCGCCACCGGTAGCCTCGTGCAGTCACGGTTGGGTGTCGAGGCGGTGATGCACATGGCGATCCGCCACCGCAACCTGCTGGCGCTGCACTCGGACCTGCTGGGCGCGCACGCGCTGGGCCTGCGCAACGTCTTCACGGTGATGGGCGACGTCCCACTCACCGGCGACTATCCCTATGCGACCGCAGTGAGCGACGTGACGGCGTCCGGCCTGATCCGGCTGATGGCGGGGTTCAACGAGGGCGTGGATGCGAACGGACGGGAGATCGGCCAGCCGACGTCGTTCTTCATCGGCGCGGCGCTGAACTTCAACGCGCCGGACCTGGACAGGGAGCTCCGCGTGCTGGAGCGCAAGGTCAAGGCTGGAGCGCATTTCCTGCTCACGCAACCGGTCTACGCGGCGGAGCACGTGGAGCGTGTCTGGTCGTTGCTGGGGGGCTTCCCGCTGCCGGTCATCATGGGTGTGCTGCCGCTCCGCAACGCCCGCCATGCGCGCTTCCTGCAGAACGAGGTGCCCGGCATCGTGGTGCCGGAAGACGTGATGCAGCGCATCGACCTCGCGGAGTACCGGGGCGACGCCGGGGGCAAGGAGGGCATCGCGCTCAGCCGCGAACTGCTTACAGCGCTCTCCGGCCGTATCGCGGGTGCGTACTTCATGCCCCCGTTCGAGCGTTTCGGAGTCGTGCAGGAGACGATGGAAGGACTGTCGATGCCGGGGCTCAGTTCGCCGTAGGCGCTGATGGTATCCTGAGCCGTACACGTGGGGCCGTAGCTCAGCTGGGAGAGCACCTGCTTTGCAAGCAGGGGGTCAGGGGTTCGAGTCCCCTCGGCTCCACCAAACTTGACCATAGACAGAACCGTCTTCGAGATGTGGCTGAACTTGTCGGACTCGCCGTTTTCCGCCCCCACATGACCATGGAACAGCGTATGACCGGCAGCGTCCTCACCACCCAAAGAGGTCACGCCTGCGGTTCCTGTCCACACGCCTGCAGGACCATCGTACCGTGTGACACGGAGTGCGGGGCAGTTCACTCCCACATTGACAACCCAGGAGGTTACTTGCCCAAGAATTCACTGACCTGCTCCCGTACTCGTTCCTTCCGCTCCTGTTCTGCCAAGATCCGCTGATCTTCCTGCCTTCGCTCTTCCGGTAGTTCGTTTTGCAGATAATCGTTGATAGAAGCAATCGCCGCTTCAGCAGCGTCAGCTATGCTGCCATGCCGGGTGTCATACCCCGTCCTGCCGCCCACGAATTGAATTCGGATCTGTGGGCCGTCCTGTGGAGTTGCCACCTCCGGCCCCGGGTGGACAGTCCGCCAATTCCAATTCCACACAACATACACACTGCCTATTGACTGCTGGGGCCAGATGCGTACACGCAATCCGGGCAAGTCTTCCAGCGGTTCTTCTGGAACCAAGAAGACGCTGTCACTGGAGTCGATGGCATCCAGCGCATCGTTACCGTGTTCCTGCGCCGATTGTTTTCGGAAATGGTCGATGGTCAGCATCCATTCCTCTCTATGACGAGACGGGGAGCCGTCTTCGAAATGTGGTTGAGCCTGCCAGGTTCATCTAATTCTGTTACTTCACGATGCTACAGTCCAGGATTTCCGGGTGCACGTCAGCCCTTAGACCGCGGCCGTAAACTGATGTGTCCTCTTGAGGAGCTCGGTTCCTGCGTCGTCAAGACGAGGGTGGGGTCGCCGTCGGACTCGCAGCCTGGACCGAGCAAGCCGTCAGGCCCGCAGAGAATTAGAAGGAAGGCCCCAGTTAGGAGCCCGGTCATTGCCTTACCGCTCACGACCAATCCTCCCCATTTGATGAAATGGCGGCTCCGAAATCGGACGATAGACCTCAATGACCTCGTCGGGGAACTCAAACCGACTGGTCAGCACATCTATTGCGGCCCGGCATATGAGAGAAGCGCATGCAGAAACCGCTGAGGGCGGAGCATTGTTGACGGGTGCGGAACAGCCCAACTGAGGAGAAGCGAAGTCCTCTCTATCGTCCCCAGCGGGAATTAGCGGATAGCGTGACTCGTCGTCTCGTTGGTGTATCGGAGTATCCCCTGGCAACGCCTGCCGCCGGACGCGAGCAATGAAGCCTCCCCGGTAGAGCGCCCCGGACACCAGCCCTTTTCCGATGTCTTGCGCGACCACGGCCAGCGACACAGCGAGGGCCTCGTTTCCCGTTGTGTCCACGACGATGTCGGCGCTGTCTATGCGCTCCCGGATTTGCCTTGGCGAACGAGGCTCCTCCAGGAGTGCCGAAACCTCAGTCCATGGAGCGTGGTCTCCGATGACAGCCTGAACTGCATGCACCTTCGGCACACCTACCAAGCCGTGACCGCAGATGTGCCTGACTACGTTCCCCGGTAGCAACACATCCGGGTCGACAATGTCCACAAACCCAATCCCACTCTCAGCGAGCAACGCCGCAGTGTGCCCACCGAGCGCTCCGGCACCGAACACGGTGGCCCTACAGGCGCGCAGCGCCGGTGCGTCGGGTCCCGCGCGCAGTATTAGGCTCTCTTCGTCTCGTGGAGCTGCCTGCAGGGCAACTGCCTCAATTTCATTTCCCATGCCCCTGCACGCCATGACCAGTAGATCCGGTCGGCCGTGACGTTCCCAGCAGAAAAGGATGACGTCCACTCCGCCGCTGGCGACCAGGAAGTCGGGCTTGGGCCGGTCTGCGAGTAATCGCTCGAGACTTCGACGCTGCGACCGAGGCAGGCTGGTGGTGACTTCCGAGAGTTTGCGAGGAGGTGGCCCTTTCAATGACCCAACGTGAAACCAGAGCCCACGCAGATGGTCCTTGGACCGTTTGGGCCCTGACATGATGTCGACCCGCGGTGGCCTCTCGCGAAATATGCCGTGACATTCGCCCCAGTTGCCCGCCACCATGCCTAGAGCCGGGAGGTCGAATGTAGCGGCAAGCCGACTATTCGAACCGAAGTTCAGGAAGGCATCCTGATTCAGCCGGTCGTCCTCCCAACCGTGCTTCGCTCTTTCGCACCACTCCTCGATTCGGGAGAACAGCCCGTCCACAGAGGTCCATTCGTCGCTGATGTCTCCATCTCGCCACATGCACACCATGCCGCCGAGGGTTGAGTGGTTGGTGTTGAGACCCTCCACAAGCAGCAACGGAGGTTGGAATGGCCAACCTGGCGCAATGACCACGTCCATGGTCGTCGCATCGGTAAGTGGCCCGAACGAAGGGTGGATCTTCCCCGTCCACCGTTCCCGGCTGGACTCGGGAACTAGCTGGAACCCAGCGGCCGCCAGTTCATTGGTGAACCGCCCCAGGGAATCCAGGTCGAAGTGCTGGTCCATCACCATCTCTAACCGAACCCCTGGGCCTCATTGCGTCGCCTGGCCACCGGGATGCCCAATCCAGAGGCCGCACCCTGCGCGACCCTGCTGCCTCGCTGGCTCGTTGAACTGCGGCTGTTTCCACCTTGGCCGCCACTCCCACCGGATGAACCCTTGCCGAAGCTCTCGCCGAACAGTTCCTGCCAGATTTTGATAGCGTTCTCGGTCGATGGCTCTGCCTTGGCTCTCCTTGCCGTCAGCGCATGGGAATGGACCTTGTTCCTGAAGTTGGCGTACTTCCCCTGGTCCCAGTGACGGTTGAAGTTCTCGCTTGGCAGGACCGGATTCTTTATCTCCGGCACATGGGGATGCTGCTGCAGGTAGTCGTCCATTCTGGTCGTTACCGTCGCCAGGGTGTCCGCCACACTGCTGACGGCTTCAGTCCCTTCGTCGGACGACTTGATGGTGTTGCCGGCCAGAGTGGTGAGCAGGATTGACTTGGCCGTGTAGTTGTTCTTGTGGTCTCGCAGGTGCTTCAGGATTCTCACCACTCGCTTGAGATTGCCGCCTGTAATGCGATTCTTCTCGTTGAACCAGTCCCGGTAGCCGTTCCCGTCCGTGGGCTCGAATCTGTTCTCGGCTCGGTTGCACACGTAGTGCCTGCCGCCGAACGTCACCCGGGGCACCACGTCCAGGTGGAAGTCCCCGGCGTAGTCGATGGTGACGCATCGAGTCTTCAGTCTGAGCTTGTCGGCATAGTTCTGATTCTTCGCCAGAGCCCGGTGGATTGCGTTGACGTAGTCTTTGGGCTCCCACCTGGGGTTGGGGTTCATCACGATCTGGATGTCGGCGTCGTACTCGTCGTTGTGGTCAACCGGTTTAATGAGGGTTCCCAGCGCGTACGAACCCTGCGGCTCCATCTTCTGATAGCCGGGCAGGTTGTCCCTGAGGTGACCATTTACAGCCCCCACACCGGTCTCCAGACGACGAAGTCGCCCCTCGTTGAGATTGACCTCATCCCTGAGGAATTCCTGGAACTGCTCGTTGTTCTTGGCCATCGCCATCTCCTTCTCAGTTTTTTGCTCGCTTCGTTGCTCGGGCAGGCGTGCCTGGGTGCTCCGGGCCTGCCCGTGCCGCCTCACTATGTAGGTCCTAGGTTCTTCCTGATCGCATCGCCACGGAGGGCGAAGTCCCTGGCTGCCATAGCCTTCAGGCTATCCAGATGCCCCGTGTCGTCCAAACCCCAAGCCTCGATCTCGGGGTCGAGGCGCAGATACCTGTCTCCGAGCAACAGCCGGGCCATATTCGCCGACGCATCGGATTGGAGTCTGAGGACATACGAAACCAACTTCTCGCGCCCCCAGCCGGTAACGAGGCCCCAGAGTCTGCGCCTGGGGTAGAGATTGACGGAGTGGCCGGTCCCGAGTGACAGGATGCGTATCTGGTCAGTGGACCGCCTGAACTTGGAAACGGCCTCCGTCAAGGCCATGATCGATGGGTTATTGGCCCACAGGCCACCGTCCGCTAGGAGATAGGAACCGACCGGTACGGGGTCGAAATAGGTGGGAGCGGCGCACGAAGCCAGGATGGCATCTGCCAGGGCTACGTCCGCGTCCCTGACGTAAGATTCTCCAAGCTCCTTCGGGTACCTCGACTTGAACACATGCACGCCGCCCGTCGATATGTCCGAGCCCATGATCATCAGCGGCGTCGAGACGTCCCCGAGGGTCAGGTCGGACACGCAGCTTCGGATCACCCGCTCAAGAGGCCGTCTCGGGTACTTGCTTCGGATGTGGAAGGAGCCCAACCACCTTCTCCGGAAGATGCGGGATGCCTCCTCCTCGAAGAGCTTGACCACGTCGGACATGGGAATGCCCGCTGCGGCAGCCCCCGCGACGATCGAGCCTGTGCTGGTGCCAGCTATGAGATCGAAGCGCTCCCTTACGGGCGCCCCCGCGTCACGTTCTATGGAAGCGAGGAGTTGGGCAGAGTAAATCCCCCTCGTTCCTCCTCCGTCCAAGGCGAGGATGTTGAACGCGCTATCTCGGGTCATGACGTCTTGCATCCGTGTATCCACCCATTGCGTTAGGTCTATCCATGTGTGTTGGCTTTCAACTCAACTCCAAATGCGACAACCGGACTTAGCGCCCTAGACGCATCTGCCCTTCATATTCCTGGCGAGACGGATACAGCTCTCCTTCATCCGTCACATACAGCAGGCCCATCCTCTCCAGCCTGACCTTCAGGGCCGATATGGTCACCTGGAACCTTTCGCGCAGCCCGTAGAGTGTCGGCCAGCTGAGCAGGTCAACACCTTCGATTGCTTCCTTCAGCAGGCCTGACGGCATCAGGAGGAAGCCCATGAACCGGTGGGCCTGGATTTCCCGGGGGTCCTGACCCGGCCCTGAACTGCGATAGAGGCAGCTGAAGTCCCGGCCAAGGTTGGGCAGGGGTTGCTGGGCCAAGTGTCCTTGGTCGACATGGACCTCCCAATGCCCCGCTTCGTGAGCCAGGACGGTGTAGTAGAGGCCCGGCGTGTCCGTTATGACTGTGCGCCTGGACTCGTTGAAGACGACGATCTTCGAACCAGGATCGAGGGCGGCTAGGATGGACTGGGACGGAGGCTCAGAAATGTCGTCCCACAGAATGCTGAGGTCCAGGACGTCTTCCAGAATCCGCTCCACCGGCACGGGAGGAGCGGAGACGGCTCCATACAGGGCATCGTAGCGGTTGAGCAGTCGAGCCGCCGTGCCCTCGATATGAGAGTCAGATAGGAACTTCGTGGTCATTCCTGCTCCTGCGACCTACCGCTAATGAGTCTCTGCCACTCGGCAGGCGACCGAACATCATCCCCGATGGACCGCAGGAACTGAACAGCCTGTGGGTTTCGGGCCAACGTCTCGGCGAGATCCGAGGGAATCTTCCCGGCCAGGGTGATGAGTTCATCGGCGAGTTCGGTCTCATCTTGGCCCAACGCCCCAGCCAACTCCTTCGACATACTCTTCAGGACGGTCTCACTGGGAGGCTCGACACGCCCGTTCTCGATCTTGCTGAGGTACGTGAAATCGACACCGATCCGCTCTGCTAGTTCGCGCTGGCTCAACCGAGCCTCCTTACGTAGCGACCGTAGATGCTCTGGGAAGTCCATGCCGTCACCTCTGTCAGAGCGTACATTGGTGTTGAGTTGAATGTCAACATCCAGTAATCGATCGGCTTTTCGACCCGCCAGCGAGGGCCCTTTACCTGCAGTGTGAAGAGAAAGGTACGCTCGTTTGCAGTTCGTAGCATTCCCCGGCACACGACACCCTTGCTTTCGACTACCAGCGTTGGCGGCGCGTCCGACGAAGCACGCGGCAGCTCACTGCGAGCAAAGCTGCGCCAAGCATGCCTAGAACCGCAGCGCACAGGAGTATGTCGATGGGGCCGAACGCTGCCATGTTCACCATCTGCTGGACATCTCGTCACGGTCGTGATCAGGCATGCGGTAAGAGATCCCGGCATCGTCGAACGCCGAGATCGCCAACATCTGACCGAAGTTGTCGGCGGTTACGCTCTTCCCTCGAAGTCTCGCCATCAGCCGCCGGATGCGCTGCAACATGCGGAACTGCCACAGGATGCCTACCTTCCTGGACTTCGGGAAACGCAACTGGTCCGCAAGCTCATCGCCGATGAGCGCCCGCGATATGGGGTATATCTCGCGCTCCACCATGGCCCTCCGTATCGCCGGGTCCGTTACGCCCGCAACTAGTGGAGCGGAGTTGATCAGCGCGTTCGCCATGATGACGGATTCCTCGGCAATGGGCGGTTCACATGCGTTGCCCACTTTGTGCATCTCAAGAGCCTCCTTGTAGTTCGTGAACGTGATGGACTCGGGTATCCCCATGATGTGGGCGGCGTAGCGCCAGATGGCACAGATGCTCTCCTTCTCTTCATGGGTGAACCGGACGCCCACGGACTCCGCATGCACAATGGTCCGCGCCGAGAAACAGGCGGCGGCATAGCCCAGGTGCGCTGCGCTTATCGGGGTCCCCCACGCTTCGCTGTCCCACTCTTCGCTGGCGTTCAGCAGATGCCTCACCTGCGCGTGAATGAGCCGGATGCGGACGGACAACTTCCATCCGTCACCCTGCCTCTCCAGCCCGCCGGGGAAGAAGATATCCACGAAGTGACGGTTGTTCTGCCGGAGCCGCCTGACGCCGTGCTCGAACACGCGGCCCGTATGGACGAACGATTTGCTGATGAGCGTCCCGAAGCCGTCAACCAGCACGCCGGCCGCGAACCCGGAGATGATCAGGCCGCTGTCCCTCTGGAACTTGCGGATGCCCGGCTTGAACGCTTCGTAGTCAAGCCAGGGCGGATCGGGAGGCGGGTCATCGACGAAGAAGTCGCGCAGCACCTTCGGTGCATGACGCATGGTGTCCAGGTCCAGATTCATGCCGGCCTGGACGAACCGATATGCCTCGTTCCGAGGCATATCGGCGAGTTCCTGCGGCATCCTATCCAGGAGAGGATCGCCTACCAGCGTGTGCCTGAGATAGTTGGCCGCCTGTTCCGGGTACTTGAGCAGCGCCCTTTGGGCGTTGGTCACGTAAGCATTGGGCACAACGATGCCTTCAAGGCTGTTCCCGCGTGCGGGGGCAGATGCACGTGCGTCGTCAGCGTCCCGCATGGCTCCGGTCCCGCCGCAGGAGCTTGAGGCCGGTTGCGCCCAGCACGATGGGCATCATCGCCGCGACCATCTCCCATACGACGTCGTGATGGACGCTCACCGACTCTCCCTCGGCGAGCGTCAGCAGGTCAGTCCAGACGTGGAGGAACCAGACGGCGAGGGCGGCACTGGCGCAGAGCAGAGCTACGTCGACGCCATTGCGCACCGACCGCGCGTTGACGACGAGCGCCACGACGATGGCTATCGCAGAGGCGACGTTGAGGACGTCCCACACGCGCTGCGGGCTGTCGTAGAACGAGCTGCCGAGGTACTGCATGACGTACACGACCGCATAGGCCATGAGCAGCCCGCCGACTATGCGCCTGCTGTAAGGACTGTACGGCATCGGGGTTTCCTCCCTGCGACGGGCATTTAGGTGGCCAGACCGTGTGTTAGTAGTTTGGAGGAGTGACGACCAAGGGGGCTGTTTCATGGTCTGGAGAGGACGTAGGCGGACGCGGCGGTGATGACGGCGATGACGAAACCGACAATGAGAAGCGCCGCGATGTCGAATACCCAACCGGCGATGAGCAGGTTGAAGCCAACGAGGATGGCGACTGCGACCAACCTCATGATGGCAGGAGTTCCGCGTTGTGGTGCTTCCATCGGACCCTCCCGGGAATGGGTCGTCAAATTACAAATGCAACCTGGTAGTCAATCATAGGATTTCAGAAGTAACGTGTGGGTAAAGACATCGCCCGGTTTGATAACGTAGTGGTAACTTTCAGACTGATTCTCTAGTCTTGGCTCAAGCAGGCCAGGCCCGAGGAGGTGAACGTTGGAGAACGTCCAGGGAAGCGAACCCTCGAGAGACCGCCTCTCCCGTCTCAGCCAGGCCAGCCTGCGCATCAACGAGAGCCTGGACGTCGACACGGCGCTCCGGGCCGTGATGGACAGCGCACGCTCCCTGACGCGAGCGACCCACGCCGTAATCACAACCCTGGACGATTCAGGCACGGTGGAGGACCACCTGGCCCTCGGCCTCGACCCCGACGATGTGGAGCGGCTGTGGCAGGCCCCAGAGGGGACGAGGTTCTTCGAGTACCTGAACGCCCTGCCGGGGCCGCTGCGGGTGGGTCTGCTTGAGGAGTTCACCGGGTCGATCGGCCTTGGGGAGTTCCGCTCGCCCGTATCCCTCACCGCCTTCATGGCAGCCCCGATACTCCACCAGGGTGTGCGCTCGGGCAACATCTATGTGGGGAGCGACGAGCCGGGCCGAGAGTTCTCCCAGGAAGATGAGGAGACCCTGGTGCTGTTCGCCTCCCAAGCGGCGCAGGTGATCGCCAACGCCCGCCGGCACCGGGAGGAGCAGAGGGCAAGGGCAGGCCTGGAGACGCTCATCGAAACTTCGCCGGTGGGCGTCGTCGTCTTCGACATGAGGGAAGACGCTGCGGTGTCCTTCAACCGGGAGGGAAGGAGGATCGTCGACAGGCTGCGAAACCCGGACCAGTCACCGGAGGACCTGCTTGGGGCGATGGCCGTCCGCCGCGCCGACGGGCGCGAGGTCTCCCTGATGGATTTCCCAATAGCCGAGGTCCTCGGCTCCAGCGAAACGGTGCGGGCCGAGGAGATCGTTATGGGCGTCCCTGACGGGCGGAGTGTGACCGTGCTGCTTAACGCCACGCCCGTTCGCTCCGAGGAGGGGGAATTGGAGTCAGTGGTGGTCACCATGCAGGACATGACGGCCGTAGAGGAGGCGGAGCGGTTGCGGGCGGAGTTCCTGGCCATGGTGAGCCATGAGCTGCGGATGCCCCTCACCTCCATCATGGGCGCGGCCACCACCCTCCTGAATGCAGCGGCGGACCTGGACCCGGCCGAGATGCGCCAGTTCCACCGGATCATCATCGATCGGGCTGACCACATGCGGGAACTCATCGGCGACCTGCTGGACGTCGCCCGTATCGAGACTGGCGCTCTGCCGGTGGATCCTGAGCCGGTGGACGTGGCCGTGCTGGTGGACCGGGCCCGAAGCGCCTTCACCAGCGCTGGGGGCAGGAACGACCTCGCCATTGACCTCAGGCCCGACTTGCCCCTGGTAATGGCGGACCGCAGGCGCATCGCCCAGGTCATCGGCAACCTGCTGTCGAATGCGGCCAGGCACTCCCCGGAGTCGTCCATCATCCAGGTGTCCGCTGTGCCCACCGGCGTTGACGTCGAGGTCTCAGTGGCCGACCAGGGACGCGGGATACCTGCTGGGGACCTGCCGCGCCTGTTCCGCAAGTTTTCCCGCCGAGCCGACCATGACACGGAAGGCGACGCTGCCGGGCTGGGGCTGGCCATCTGCAAGGGGATAGTGGAGGCCCATGGGGGCCGCATCCGGGCCGAGAGCGACGGGCCGGGCTTGGGCGCTCGGTTCGTATTCACCCTGCCAGTGGCTCTGGGCGCCGAGCCCACTCCCCGGCCCGCCCGCTCTCAGGGCGCAGGGGCATCCGCGGGAACGGTGCTGGTGGTGGACGACGACCCGATGGTGCTCAGATCGGTGCGGGACGCCCTCTCCAACGCAGGCTTCCGCGCCGTGGCGACCGCAGACCCGGAGGAGGCGCTGCTGCTGATGACGGAGCACAGCCCCTGCCTGGCCCTGCTGGACCTGATGTTGCCGGAGCGCGACGGGACGGAGCTTATGGGGGACATTCTGGCCGTCTCCCGCATCCCGGTCATCTTCCTGTCGGCCTATGGCAGGGACGAGGTGGTCGCCAGTGTCCTAGAGCAGGGGGCCACCGACTACATCGTCAAGCCATTCTCACCGACCGAGCTGGTGGCCAGGGTGAGGGCGGCCCTGCGGCGGTTCGGGGAACCTGGGCTGCCGGTGCAGGCCGCGCCCTTCGTGCTTGGCGACCTCGCCATCGACTACGCCCAGCGCAGGGTGACGGTCTCGGGGCGTCCGGCGCCACTGACGCCCACCGAGTTCGACCTGCTGGCGGAGCTCTCGATGGACGCCGGGCGGGTGGTGCCCCATGACCGGCTGCTGAGAAGGGTGTGGAGTCCGGGAAAGCCGGGGAACCTGCGGGTGCTGCGCACCCACCTGATGAGGCTGCGCCACAAGCTGGGAGAGGACGCCGCCAACCCGAAGTACATCTTCGCCGAGCCCCGCGTGGGCTACCGGGTGCCGGAGGGAGAGACGCAGTAGATGGACGATGAATGAGGTCGAGGCCATCCCATCATTCTGATAGCGACGGCCTCTCGCCCCGCCGCCGTACATGCACTGGCCCCACCAAACCTGACGATAGGCAGAACCATCTTCGAGATGTGGCTCGTCCTGTCAGGCCCACCCTAGCTCTCCGTTCCCTGGACCGACTGACCGCAGGCGCCCTCCATCTATACCCCGTCGGGACTGGGGCGTATTTCGGTCAATTCCAGCGACTTGGACTGAAAGTTACCGCTAATTTATCAAACTGAGGGGCGACTTTACCCATAAGTTATTCGCAAGTCCCTATGCTATTCACCTGTCGGAAGCAACAAGCGTTCGCCAGGAGTTCGGGCCTGACATGCTCGCGGCCACCGAGGAGGGCAAGTGGGTGTCCTACGTCTACCGCAACCCGGAGAGCGGGGGCATAGGCGCCGGCGACTTCGAGTTGAAGAACGTGTGGGTGGAGTCCGAGTCGCTGCGGGTGTTCGTGGCCGGTTACGACGGCCAAGTCTTCGGCTCCGGCTGGAGCCGGGACGAGTAGGGCAGGGAAGCAGGCCGTTGCTGAAATACCGACCAGGAGGGACGATAGCCATGTTCGATACGGGTAACAATAGCAATAGGGTGCGCCGCCTTCTGAGGGCGGCCATGCCCGCTACCCCCCCCCCCCCCCGAATCTATGTTCTAGTCCCTCCTCCCGGCCTTTCCCACCTGACCGGCGCCGGGGGCCCGGCATGATGCGGGCCTCCTCCCTCCCCCCACTATCCCGGCTCCTGTTCCTGGCCGCCGCCCTGGCTGCCCTGGCGGTCCTCGTCGTCGGCGACGGCGTACCGCCCGCCCAGGCCCAGCAGACGCCCACCGTGCTGGTCAGCAATATCGAGCAGACTAGATCACTGTACTTTGCTCATGACGCCGCGACCCTGGGGCAAGGGTTCACTACGGGAAGTCAGTCCGGGGGCTACACCCTGGGAAGCATTGGCTTACTGCTAGAATCCACTTCGACCGAAGCTCAGCGCGACACCATCCGGGCGGAGCTGTGGTCGGCGGCCACGAACGGCACGCCGGACTCGAAACTCTACGACCTGACGGTGCCGCCCCATCCCATCACACCTGCCGGGACGTCTTCCACGAACAGTGCACGAGTGGACTTTGTCGCGCCCGCGAACACCACGCTTGCGGCAAGCACGAAGTACTTCTTGGTCGTATACACGGCGGGCACCTTTGAAATGAGAGCGACACGTACGGCCTCGGACAACGAGGACACCTCCAGCCAGTCTGGGTGGAGCATCGATAACAGCTATTACTTTATTGCGCAAGATACGCCGAGCGGGGCGACATTTAGTCTTAGCACAACCCTTACGGATGTCTATGCGATGAGTGTCAACGCCCCCGCCGAGGCCGCCGACCCGGCCCCCGGCGACCTGGACACCGATTTCGGCACCGCCGGCAAGGTCATCACCGCCATCGGCACTGGCAACGATGTCGCGCGGGCCGTGGCCATCCAGGACGACGGGAAGATTGTGGCGGCCGGTCACAGCTACGGCGGCCCCGACAACGACGACGACTTCGCCGTGACGCGCTACAACGCCGACGGTACCCTGGACACCGACTTCGCCACCGGCGGCAAGGTCACCAGCAATGTCCTCAACGACGAAGTGGTGTACGGCGTGGCCATCCAGTCCGACGGCAAGATCGTCGTGGCCGGCAGCAGCAACAACGGGGACGATGACGACTTGACCCTGGCGCGCTACACCACTGCCGGGGCGCTGGACACCAACTTCGGCTCGGACAGCAGTGGCTGGGTCATCACCGACGCCATCCAAGCCGGTGAGGAAGAGGTTGCGCGCGCCGTGGCCATCGATTCCAACGACAATATCGTGGTGGCCGGCATCAGCGACAACGGCAGCGACGACGACTTCGCCGTGACGCGCTACACCACAGCCGGGGCGCTGGACACCTCATTCTCCTCCGACGGCAAGGTCGCCACCGCCATCGGCTCGGACGACGACCGGGCGTACGCCGTGGCCATCCAGTCCGACGACAAGATCGTGGTCGCCGGCGATGGCAGCGGTGACTTCGCCCTGGCGCGCTACACCACCGCCGGAGCGCTGGACACCACCTTCGGCGCGGACGGGCCGGACACGGGCACCGATCCCGACGGCCATGTCACCACCGCCATCGGCTCCGGCAACGACGTGGCTCGCGCCATGGCCATCCAGTCCGACGGCAAGATCGTGGTCGTCGGCTACAGCCACAACGGCACCAACGACGACTTCGCCCTGGCCCGCTACACCACCGTCGGGGCGCTGGACACCTCCTTCGGCACCGGGGGAAAGGTCACCACCGCCATCGGCTCCGGAGCCGACCAGGCATACGCCGTGGCCATCCAGTCCGACGGCAAGATCGTGGTCGCCGGCTACAGCCACAACGGCACGAACAACGACTTCGCCGTGGCGCGCTACACCACCGCCGGGGCGCTGGACACCACCTTCGGAACCGACGGAGCGGACGCAGACTCCGACCCCGACGGCTTTGTCACCATCGCCATCGGCTCCGGCAACGACGTGGCGCGCGCCGTGGCCATCGATTCCGACGGCAAGATCGTGGTCGCAGGCTACAGCCACAACGGCACGGACAACGACTTCGCCCTGGCCCGCTTCCACGCCGGCCAGGTCCAGGCCGCCTCCACCGTGCTGGTGAGCAACATGGACCAGACGCCGGGCACTTTTGTCAGTACGGATGGCATCATCTACATGCAGGGCTTCACGACGGGAAGCCACTCGGCGGGCTACACGCTGGCCAGCATCGAGGCGGTGATAGAGGCCTCCTCGGTGTCCACTACCGACCGGGGCACGATCCGGGCCGAGCTGTGGTCGGCGGACACGGACGGCGATCCGGATGCGAAAGTCGCGAGCCTGACCGTGCCGGCCAGCGTTGCCACGGGCACCGTCTCCTTCGCCGCGCCGGCCAGCACGGTCCTCACGGCAAGCACCAAGTACTTCTTCACCCTGTACACCACCGGCAGCTTTGATCTGAAAATTGACTTTACCGCATCCGACGACGAGGACACCGGCAGCCAGGCCGGCTGGAGCATCTCCGACTCACCCCATACCTCGCTGACGGATACCCCCAGCGGGGCGACGTGGACGAGTGTGACAGGAGGAAACCCTGAAGATACCCCGGCCCTCCGCCTGCGGTTCAAGGGCGCCGCGGCCCAGGCCGACCCCGCCCTGGACCTCTCCGCCCTGACGGCGGAGAGCAGCACCGACAACAGCAACTTCGCCGCGCTCACCTTGAACCCGGAATTCGCCGCCGACACCACCGCCTACCGGGCCACGGTGGGCAACGACGTGACCCATGTGCGGCTGACGCCCACCCTGGCGGACACCGATTCCTCGGTCCTGGTGGGCAAGGCCGGCGACGCTCACACGGCGGTGCCCAGCGGCTCGGCCTCGGACGGCATCGCCCTGGACGTGGGCGACAACGAGATCACGGTCCAGGTCAACAGTGCGGACTTCATCAGATTCAAGGACTACACCGTCACCGTGCACCGGGCGCCCGCCGACACGCTGGTGAGCAACATCGGCCAGATTTCCAGTGAAGACGATTACGCCAGCACCGACTCTAATGTTATTGCCCAGGGCTTCACGACGGGCGCCAACGCCGGCGGCTACACGCTGACCAGCATCGAGGCTTTTCTTGTTGACGACGCCAGCGCGGCCGAGAGCGGGAAGTTCCGGGCCGAACTGTGGTCCGCCGCCACGAGCGGCGGGCCGAGCGCGAAAGTCGCGGACCTGACGGTCCCATCGGACATGCCGCAAGGAATAGTTTCCTTCGCCGCGCCTGCCAACACCGCGCTGACGGCGAGCACGACCTACTACCTCGTGCTGTACACCACCGACACTACTGAACTCGCCGTCGACTTGACGGAAATGGAGGACGAGGACGCGGGCGGCCAGGCCGGCTGGGCCATTGAGAACAAGGCCTATGGTCAGCCCCGGGAACAGCCGGACGCTAACCAGGCATGGGCGGTGTACGCACCAACCGACGGTCTCCCGAAGCTCCGCGTCAGGGGCGCGGCGGCCCTGCCCTGGTCCGCCACGCTGACGGTGGCGGACCTCCTTCCCTTTAATGCAGGTACAATCCTAGGATGCGAAGCCGGCGACCCCGCGCACCATTGTTCCGTCAACCTCACAAACGACAGCTTTAGCTACGACGGTACACCTTACCGAGTCGTAACAATCCAATGGCGGGCCGATGGGACCCTCACGCTTGTTCTAGACAAGCCATTCGAACTGGATGACTTCACGCTGGTCGTGGACGGCGTGACTTTCCCTCTGGCCAGCGGCAACGAATTCACTTTACAAAACGCAGGCGACGGTAAGCAATGGACAAGCACCGGCTTGAGCTGGTCCGCCGGCGACACGGTCGAGCTGAGCCTGACGAGGCCGGCACCCGGCGACCTGGACACCGGTTTCGGCGCCAGCGGCAAGGTCACCACCCCCATCGGTAACGGCGGAGACCGCGGCTACGCCGTGGCCGAGCAGCCCGACGGCAAGATCGTGGTGGCCGGCTCCAGCTACAACGGCTCCAACCGGGACTTCGCCGTGGTCCGCTACAACGCCGACGGGACCCTGGACACCGACTTCGGGACCGGCGGCAAGGTCACCACCGCCATCGGCAACGGCGACGACGAGGCATACTCAGTGGCAATCCAGGGCGATGGCAAGATCGTCGTGGCCGGGGAGGCCGGCAACGGCGCCAACCGGGACTTCGCTGTGGCGCGCTACAACGCCGACGGAACGGTGGACACCACCTTCGGCACGGTCAGCGGACAGACCAGGACCGGCAAGCTCATAACCACCTTCGGCAGCGGCGGGGACCACGCCCGCGCCGTGGCCATCGATTCCAACGACAATATCGTGGTCGCCGGCTGGGCCGAAATCTCCGGGCAGCAGACCGATTTCGCCCTGGCCCGCTACACCTCGGCCGGAGACCTGGACACCGGTTTCGACACTGACGGCAAGGTGAACACCCGCTTCGGCGCCACCAACAACGCCCGCCAGGAAGCCCGCGCCATGATCATCCAGTCCGACGGCAAGATCGTGGTGGCCGGAAACGGCGGCAACGGCTCCGACCAGGACTTCCTGGTGGCGCGCTACAGCGCCAACGGCGCCCTTGACACCAGCTTCAACACAAACGGTTGGACCCTAACCGCCGTTGGCAGCTCCGTCTCCGATGCAGCCTACGGGGTGGCGGTGGATGCCAACGGAAACATCGTCCTGGCCGGGGAGACCGGCTCCACCGGCAGCCTCGACGTGGCCGTGGTGCGCTACACCTCCGCCGGAGCCCTGGACACCACGTTCGACTCCGACGGCAAGGTCACCACCGCCATCGGTTCGGCGGGCGAACGGGGCCGGGCGGTGCGCATCGACGCCAACGGGAAGATCGTGGTGGCCGGTTACAGCTACAACGGCACGGACCAGGACTTCGCGGTGCTTCGTTATAACACCGACGGCACGCTGGACACCACCTTCGGCCAGGATGGCATGGACACGGGCGACGACCCCGACGGCTACGTCACCACCGCCATCCGAACCGGCAACAACGCGGGCGACGACGAGGCCCACGATATGACGCTGGATTCCAGCGGCAATATCCTGCTGGCCGGCTTCAGCGTCGCCAGCGGCAATGCGGACATCGCCCTGGCCCGCTACTACGCCGGCCAGGTCCAGCAGCCCACCACCGTGAACCTGAGCGCCCTGACGGCGGAGAGCACCGACGACGGCAACACCTGGACCGCGCTCCCCCTGTCCCCGGCCTTCGACTCCGCCACCACCGCCTACACGGCAACGGTGGGCAACGAAGTGACCCACGTGAGGCTGACGGCAACGACGGCCGACGGCACCAGGGTGGGCGTCGGCGCAGGATCATCAACGCAGTCATACGACAGCGGCACGCCGAGCCACCCCATCGCCCTTCAGGTGGGGGACAACGAGATCACCGCCGGCTCACGGGCCGTCGGGTTCCGCGAATACACCGTCACCGTCACCCGGCAGGCCCCGCAGGACGACTTCCTGGTGAGCAACGCCGGGCAGACGTTTGGCAGCTATTACCTTACGGACGAATGGAGCGTGGCGCAGGGATTCACCACGGGAGCCCTCTCCGGCGGCTACACGCTGGTGAGCATCGACGCCGTAATTGGCGCCACCGGCATCACCCAGGCGCAGCGCGACAGCATGAGGGCGGAGCTGTGGTCGGCGGGCACGGGCGGCGGGCCGGCGCACAAGATCGCCGACCTGGCGGTCCCGGCCCATCCCATCGCCACGGGCACGGTGTCCTTCACCGCGCCGGCCAACACGCCGCTGGGGACCGGCGTCACGTACTACGCGGTGTTCTACACCGTGGGGGCCTTCAATATGAGAGTGGGCAACACGGCTTCCACCAGCGAAGACGCGGGCAGCGCGGCGGGGTGGAGCATCGGCGACAGCGCTCACAACGTTCGGGATGATGCGCCGACCTCGTCCTCCGCCTGGTCCTCCGTCAACATCTCCGATTCGCTGATAATCACCGTCAACGGGTCTGAGGGTCAGACGGCGACGCCCACGGTCACGGCGTCCCTGGGCGTCATGCCCAACCCGGTGCCGGAGGGCAATCCGGTCACCGTTACCGTATCGCTGAGCCCGCCGCTCACCAGCGACGTCACCATCCCCCTGGTCATCACCGACCAGACGGCCGATCCGACCGACCACGGCGCCCTGGCCGGCGTCGTCGTCCCCGCCAACGCGTTCAGCGGGACGGGAACGATCACCACGGTCCGGGACGACGACGGGAAGGACGAGACCTTCACCGTGGCCCTGGGCAGCCTGCCCGCGGGGGTGCAGCCGACGTCAACGGGAGCTCGGTTACGGTGACCATCGCCGACGAAGCGGGCGCCACCCTCCTGGCCTGCCCGGAGGAGGGGCGCGTCTGGCTTGCCGACATGACCGCGGGAAGAAGTACCGCCCAAGACGGCACCGTGAGGACGGGCTACCCCTCCGGCACAGGGACCATCAGCACACGCGGGTTCATGTTCCAGGAGACCTATTACCGCATCAGCAGCGTCACTTTCAATACCAACAGCAACGTCCCCGCCTCGAACAACAAGCTGGTGATTACCCTGGACCGGGGGTGGACCAGTGACATGCTCGCGCGCCTGGCGCTGAGCGTTGACGGCGCCCTGTTCCACCTGTCGGAGAGCATCCGTCCGCAGGGCGCCACCTCGGCGACCAGGGTCTGGGACGCCCCGCTGAACTGGGAGGAGGGCCGGCGGGTCCGGCTCTGCCTGTCGGAATCGCTGGTGTCGCTGTCGCTGGACCGCTACCGGGTGCCCGAGGGCGAGGACGTGGTGGTGAAGGCCACCCTGTCGCGGCCGGTTTCCGCGGACGTGACGGTCCCGACCTTCATCCGGGATGACTGGTCGAATTCGGGGGACCACGGCCCCGCCCCCACCATCACCATCCCCGCTGGCGAGACCGTGGGGAGGGGAAACATCACCACCAGCCATGACGCCGACGGCAGTCATGAGCGGTTCCGGGTGGCCCTGAGCCGGGACCGGCTGCCGTCGTCGGTGCGGTTGGGCCGGCCCGACTCCGCGCCGGTGACCATCGTGGACGACGAATGGCGGACGCCGGTCACCGTGATCGTGTCGGCCTCGCCCAACCCGGTGCATGAGGGCTCCCCGGTGACGGTTACGGCCGCGCTGCGAAACGGCGAGGACCCGGCGGTGCTCTCCTACGACGTCTACGTCCCGCTGCGGGTGAGCCGCGGCAGCTCCGAGGAGGGCGACCACGGGACGCTGCTGGGCATCACCATCCTGGCCGGAGAGAGGAGCGGCACGGGCACGATATGGACGCAACGCGACGGCGACGGCGATGACGAGAGCTTCGCGGTGTCAATGGGCGGCCTGCCGCCCGGATCGCCGCAGATGGGCTGTCCCAACGTGGTGTGGGTGACCATCTCGGAGCGGGCGTCGCCGCCGGCCCCGGACGGTCGTGACCCGCGCGACGGCTGCCCGGGCGGGGTTCCGCCCGAGCCCGTCGGCGGCAGCGGGCAGCAGAACGCCGCCCCGGCCCAGGACCCCACCGCCGTGACCCTGGCCCTGGGGAACGGCAGCGAGGCGTCGGCGGCAAGGACGGTGGGCGAGGACGCCGGGGACGTGACCCTGACGGCCACCCTCGACGTTCCGGCCCCGCCCGGCGGCATCACCCTGCGCCTGTTCGCGGGACCCGAAGACACCGCCGCCCGGGACGCCGACTACGCCATGCCGGACACCATCGTCATACGCGACGGGGAACGGTCGGGGACGGTCACGATTGCCGTCACCGACGACGCCCTGGACGAAGCCGACGAGACGGCGAACATCACCGCCTTCGCGGCCCTCTTCGACGGAGACCTGACCGGCACGGCCGTCCTGACCATCACCGACGACGACCCCTGCGCCACCTGTGGAACCGAGGGCGAACAGGGGAGCGTGCCGCGTCCTTCTGAAGAGGAGACCCCTCAGGAGAAGTACGCCGACCTTATTACGAAAATGAAGGAGTGGCGCAACGACCCGCGCTACGTGCACGACAAGGCCCACACCGACCGCTGGGACCGGGCGCTGCTGACCTTCGGAGAGACGGTGGCGGACACGACGCTTGAGCCCATGACGGCGGACGAGGCGCAGACCTACGCCGACCGGGGCTGGACCCGGTGGGTGGAGGTGACGGAGGCGCTGCGGGAGCTGGAGAACCAGGCGCCCACGGTGTCCTCGTCCATCGCCGACGCCACCATCGTCAACGAGAGCGGCACGGAGCAGGTCTCCCTGTCCGGGGTGTTCGACGACCCCGACAACGACGCGCTGACCGTCACCGCCGGTTCCGACGACGAGGCCATCGCCACGGTGTCCGTGGCAGCCGACTACTCCAGTCTGACGGTGACCGCCAAGAGCCAGGGCACGGCGACCGTCACGGTCACCGCCGACGACGGCAAGGGCGGCACGGTGGACGACACCTTCACGGTGACGGTCAAGGCCGCGCCTACGGTGGCCTCGGCCATCGGCGACGTGAGCGGGATGGAGGTGTTCGCCGCGCAGGAAATATCCCTCTCCGGGGTGTTCGACGACGCCGACGGCGACAGCCTGACTCTGAGCGCATCCTCCTCGGACGACATGGTGGTTGAGGCGACCCTAGTCGACGAGGCGTTGACCATATTCACCCTGGCGGAGGGCACGGCGACCATCACGGTCACGGCCCAGGATTCCGACGGCAACGCGGTCAGCGACAGTTTCGACGTATCGGTGGCCGCCCAGCAGGAACAGCAGCAGGAGGAGGAATCTCCAGCGGGGGCGCCCACCGTGGCCAAGCCGCTGGCCGACGTGAGCCTGGAAGGGCCGCCGGGGTGGCTCAATATCTCCCTGGCCGGCGTGTTCCAAGACCCCGACGGCGACGACCTGACCATCACCGTCGTATCGTCCGACCACGACGTGGCGTCCATGTATGAGTCCATGTTTGAGGACGGCTCCACCCTGACGGTGCTGGCGATGGGCACGGGAACGGCCACCATCACGGTGACGGCGGAGGACTCCGAAGGCAACCAGGTCAGCGACGAGTTCGAGGTGACGGTGACGCCGCCCTCGTAGAGCAGCCGCATTAGCGGATGCCGCGACAGGAGAGCAGCTGTGTTGATTCATCGTCTCCCCCTGCTGCCCCAGCGTTCCCGCCACGCGGAAAAGTCCATCCCCTGGAGGAACGACCACCACCAGGAGCGCCGAGACCGCGCCGAGGGCGCAAGTGCCCTCGCGGGGCGCCGACCCTCTTCCACTCGCAGGCAGGGCGGGGGAACAGTTCCTTCGAGAACGCTGCTGGGCGCGGCCATGGCTGCCATGGGGACGATCGTAACGCTCATGATCAGGAGGGCCACCGGTACATGATCGACTCAGCGGAGGCGCACCCGATGACCATTCGAGAGCAATCTGCGCCTCAAGATGGTGCACGGCTGCTGGTGGGCGTTGAACTGCCGACCGCTTAGGCCCGGGCGCGTGAGGCACGTTCATTCACCCGGGCGCTCGGGTGAAGCCGTCCGCCCCCGCGGAGAGTGATCCTGCGCGCCCTGCGGCAGGACTTGGCCATGCCTCGACAGCGCATCCATCACAGAAGGAGCACCTACGACTTCCTCCACGACTTCCCGCAGCGCTTGGAGCGGCTCCAGGAGGAGTCCGGCCTGCCGTGGGCGGAAGTCGCCCGCCGCCTTGGCACACTTCCCCACACCCTATGGCGCTGGCGGAAGGGAAGCGTGCGGCCCAACATGCAGCATGCGATGGCGCTCATGGAGTTGGCCGACAACCTGGGACTCGGCCACGTATTCGCCGGCCAGCCTCGACAGCCTCACTAAAGAGAAGGAGCGTATGCATAGAGAAGAACTGCTGGATAGCAGCGGAACCGCACAGCGGGAGTCCCCGGGCATGCCTATAATCCCTTCCGCAGTGCCGCTCTAGTTGGGTACCGATGAATTCACTCTCGGATCAACAGACCCCAAGTTGCCCCTCGTGTGGGGGGCCGATGCGTCTCCGCACGAATCGGAGCGATGGGACGTCCTTCTGGGGATGTCGCAGGTACCCTGATTGCAAGGGTACACGTGACCTTGGTTCTGGCCCACGGGCACGGGAAGACCAGAGTTCACCGGAATCAAGCCCTCGGATAAGGGTCCTGTGGAGCGATGCCACGCTGGATCGAATGGGCTGGCAGTGCAGGTACACGACCGCCGGCGGAAGGCTTCGTTCGTCTCCCTCCCTGGTGCACATGTCGAACGAATACCGTCAATGCTGGATAGCGCGGAGTCCAATCGGCACTACCGCACCTGAGAGTGTCCGCAGAGTAACCGGGGCGATCAGGAAACTCATCCAGCGGGGAGACAATCCCCCGATCCATCCAATTGCGGAGCGAGCTCTCTTACATTTGCTGGGACTAAGTGATTACTGCCGCGCCTCCGCACTGCCGGGTGACCTCAGCGTGCGGTTGGAGCCAGACGTGTTTCGAGACATGTCCAACGGTGGCGTAAGCCTGACCGGCCCGGACTTCGAGTTCGACGACGCCGTTCGGCTGGATTCAGGCCATGAGCGAGCCTTTCTCACTAGCTGGGTGCCTCACAATCTCGGGCTCAGCGCACTACGGTGGATCGTCCCTCAGGCATCACTTGATGCACTAACCGCTCAAGTCGGCGACTATGGCCCTTCAGGCAGGAGAGTCGATTTCCTGGTCAGTGCCCCATTCGGGGCTCCGTTCGTTGTGGAGATCGATGGAGCTCAGCATGAGAGGGCTTCCAGTCCAGACGCTGAGAGAGACCAGATGCTGACAGCTGTCGGGATTCAGGTGGTGAGAGTTCCGACAGCCGAGCTGGAGCGAGGCCACGGGCAGAATCTGGACCGGATCCGGGACCTGTGGACGGCTCCGGCGGAAACTGCAGATAGGAGGATGACGGACGCCATCCTGGTACCTCCGTCAATCCACCGCTTGGTCATAGCTCTGCTTGATGCAGTGGATGCGGGTTTCCTCGAGGGCAAGACCTGGGTTGTGGACGTTCAGGGCGACCCTGATGTGGACCCTTCCCTGCTCCGGCCCTACATACGTCTCCTCGATGCGATGGACCGTCTATGGGGCCCGTCAATGATGCCCGAAGAGGTACTCCTCAAGACCAGCGGAGGCTGGACGCGGTTCGATACTCGAACTTCCGAGCAAGCTCTGGAGGAGGTCTCCCTGGAAACAGAGGCCCACGTCGTGATCCGCTTGCAGCCGTACCGGACAGCCTTCGACAAGCTCGAGCCACCAGATGGCCAGGTGCCTGAGATCGTTGTGAGGAGTGCCCGTCTGCCAGTCCAAGTCGGCGACGACCTATTCGAACCGACCATGCGGTCTAGCCTTGAAGGAGTCGATCCTCAGGACATCGAGTGGGTGCTCACGGAAGTCCTTCAGGCGGTGTTTGCGAAGGAAGGCTTCCGGGAGGGCCAAATTGAGGCCCTCGTCGAGGTCATGGAGGGACGCGACTGCACCGTTTTGCTACCTACCGGCGGAGGCAAGAGCCTCATCTATCAGATGGCTGGTATCTGCAAGCCTGGCCGGACGATAGTAGTCGACCCATTGATTGCCCTGATCGAGGACCAGCAGCGAGGCTTGGCCGAACACGGCATAGACAAAGTAGTGGGGTTCTCGAGCTTCCAAGTGGCCCAGGGCCGGCTCGATGCACTGCTAAGGCAGGTAGCATCAGGCGATGCCCTCTTCATCTTCGTAGCGCCTGAGCGCTTCCAGCAGAGACGCTTCAGAGATTCCATCAAGTCGCTTACTCAGGCCACTCCGATCAATCTGGCGGTGATTGACGAGGCTCACTGTGTCTCCGAGTGGGGGCATGATTTCCGCACGTCATACCTGACGCTGGGCCGAGTGCTTCGCGAGGTCTGTAGGGACACTTTGGGCGCGTCGCCCCCCCTGCTGGCCCTGACGGGTACCGCTTCGAGAGCGGTGTTGAAGGACGTCCTAACCCAGTTAGCCATCTCGACGGACTCAGAGCGGTCCGTCATTAGACCGGCGAGTTTCGACCGGCCTGAACTGGAGATGGCTACCCGCCAGTGCAGACCAGATGACTCCCCGGCAGTTCTCAATGGCGCTCTGAGGGCCTTGCCCTCCCAGTTCGGCGTTCCTGCTACCGATTTCTTCAGGCCCCAGGCCGCACGTACCTTTTCCGGACTAATCTTCTGTCCTCACCGGAGCGGACAGTACGGAGTCTTGGAAATTCAGAGAACTGCGGCGGGAGTGGTTGGCTTCCAGCCGGCGATCTACGCGGGCCGTTCGCCCCGCGAACGCGGAAGGGCCATCTACGAGTCAGGGGATTGGGAAAGGCGGAAGCGCGACTTCGCCGAGGGATTCAAGAGCAATCACGTTCCGCTGATGGTCACCACAAATGCCTTCGGGATGGGGATCGACAAGCCGAACATCCGATATGTCCTTCACTATGGGATGCCGGGTTCCATAGAGGCCTACTACCAGGAAGTGGGACGCGCAGGGAGGGATCAGGCTAGGGCCCTTTGCCTGCTCATCTGGAATGAGCAAGACCGTGCGCGGAGTGACAGACTCACCATCATGGACGGCAGCCTCGAGGACGTCAGGCGTGAGCACGATTCCATTGGGCGAACCGACAGTGATTCCATTACCCAGCAACTCTTCTTCCTGCTGGACACGTTCAGGGGTGTGGAGGCCGAGGTAGAGGAAGTCGAAAGAGTCGTGGACGAGAGCGAATTCCTGCCGAACTTGGGACACCGAAGAACCATCGAGTTGGCAAAAGGAACGGAGGCGCAAGCCAGCAGGCGCGAGCGCGCCATCTACAGACTCATGCTCCTAGGCGTCGTTGAGGACTACCTCGTCGAATCGGCCTTTGTCGTGAACCTGGCCAGCGTCTCGTCCGCTGGAGTAGCCGATGCACTCTTGGGCTTTGTCAACCGATCGGACCCTGGGTCCAAGCGTGCCTCCGTGGAAGAGTTTGCCGCTCAGGCCAACACCATGGACCTCCGAGAGGCTGTGTCGAAGGCTGCTAGGGAACTCATCGCCTTCATCTATGACGTTATCGTCGAATCGAGGCGCCGTTCCCTGAGAGAGATGTATGTCGCGGCTCGAGACGCCTCCACCGCGGGAAACGTGATGCGGGAGAGGGTACTCGACTACCTGACCAGAGGCGATATCAGCCCTATTCTGGAAACACTGATTGAGTCCGCTGAGTTCAGCTACGCAGACTGGGAGCAGGAACTGCGTCAGTTGGCAGGAGTGGAGGACGCCCGGGAGCTTCGTGGGAATTCTGCCAGACTGCTGGCGTCTGCTCCCTTCAATCCCGGTTTGCTATTCGCACGAGCGTACTCTGAGGCAATTCATCCAGAGGGCGATCTGCAGGACTTCACTGCGAATCTGGAGGCTTCACTGACCTCGGCCCGCGAAAGATACGGGGTTCCGGAGACCGACGTTCAAGCGTTCACCAGCCGCCTCTTGGCCTCCTTGGAAGAAGACTCGTTCGCTGGACTGGCCCTGGCATGCGACGTTGCAGCGCGTCTTGGCCTGGCAGGCGACAAAGTTGCCGAGATCGAGGAGAGGGCTCTGCATACAACTGGCTCAGACCAGGGAGTCCTGATACTCGCTCTGGCGGATAGGATGAAGCAGGTATCCAACGACCTAGACCACATCCATAGGGAGTGACACTCATGGTAGAGGACGGGCGCAAGCCACTGGAGTTCGATGCTGTGGTCCGACGCTTTGCCGAGTCCGCGGACGCGCTGGCCAACGTGAGGAATCAGTTGGAGGCCTTGGCACAGCTCCGGGAAAGAGAAGAAGCGGCAACCGCGAGCCTGAAAGAAGCAGCAGATCAGGTCGCACGATTCGCTGCTGGGGCCACGAGCATCCTGAAGGGATTGGAAGACGCGCAGGCGAAGGTTGCTGACGTGCTTACGATTGGAGCTGACCTGCTCGACGGCACCGAGTTGAAGGGGATAGCGGAAACCGTCAAGGCGAACTCACAATCGATTTCGGGTGTCGACAGCCGTGTCGATGCACTCGACACCAAGGTAACTGAACTAGTCTCCATCGTCGGCTCTCTGCAAACTGCGATGGAGCAGGACGTGGATGGCCTGCATAGGAAGCTCGACAGCGTCCATGAAGACGTGAAGACGCCAATCGTGAAGCGTCTCTTCTGAGACAGGCGGGCGATGCTGTCATTGACCTCTTCGTCTTTGGACATGCGTCGCCCGCATAAGCGGGCATCCAAAAGGCAACGCTGCTCACTTCTGCACGTAATGAGTCGAGCGGTGCTGTCTCAGCCGATTCTGGCGGATTGGACTGAAAGTTTACCGATACGTTATCAAACTATGGGATGACTTTACCCACACGTCACTTCCGAATCGCTACACTCCTGGCTCCGCTCGAACGGCGATATTGCACGTTCACTGGGTCAGACGGGTCAGCTGTGGCTGAGTGAACTGGAAGGAGGAGCATGGCTCTTGCGGTCATAGACAAGACCCGGCGGTACCGCTACCTGCTGCGGCGTGAGCTGCAGGAGCCGGGAACCCGCCAGCCGTGCACGTGCACGTTCATCATGCTCAACCCCAGCACAGCCGACGAGACGACGGACGACCGCACCATCACGCGGTGCAAGGCCTTCGCGCGGGCATGTGGTTGCACGACTCTTGACGTGGTGAACTTGTCGCCATTCAGGTCCTCGACCAGGAACGACCTGCGCGGGCACGTGCTGACGCAGGAGATCATTGAGACGAACGTGCAGTACGTCCGCGGCGCGGTCGAGCGCTCGTGCTGCCTCATAGCGGCGTGGGGAGACTTCAACCTCAAGGTCGTCTCCGGTGCAGATGCGGTGCTGGATATGTTGGCCGGCCTGGATAAGCCGATATACGCGCTGTGCCTGACGAAGAAAGGTGCGCCGTGCCACCCTGTCCGCCTTCCGGACCACATCCCGTGTCCGTGCCCGGACGGGCCACGCTTGGAGCTGCGCCGATAAAACTCCAGTTGCCAGCATCGGAGCCACTGCGGAGATATGGCCCGCTGCCGGTTAAGCAAGCACGCTGGTCCTATATCTCTGGACGCCGAAGACGGCTGGGCGGTACTACCATGTCGGCGGACCTGCCCATTAAAGAGGGGGAGGCCAAGGAGCCTGAGATGTGTGGGCGATACAGCCTCATAGCCGAAGTGGGACAACTCGCGCTGCGGTTCGAGTTCGACGCCTCCGGCCTCGAGCAGCCTCCCCGGTACAACGTCGCGCCTACCCAGCCTGTCCTCGCGGTGCGGAGCGGCGAGCCAAGGCGGGCGTCGTACATGCGGTGGGGGCTGGTCCCATCCAGCGCGAGCGGCGCGCCCGCCGGTCCGCCGCTCATCAACGCCCGCGCAGAGACGGTCGCCGAGCGGGGGCTCTTCCGCTCCGCCCTGACGAGGAGGCGCTGCCTCGTCCCCGCCGACGGCTTCTACGAGTGGAAGCGCGACGGCGGCGCCAGGCGGCCTGTGCGGTTCACCCTCGCATCGGGCGAGCCCTTCGCCTTCGCGGGGCTCTGGCAGGCGTGGCAGGACCCGCGCGGCGAGACCACCGCTTCATGCACAATCATCACGACGCAGGCCAACAATCTCCTACGGCCGGTCCACGACCGGATGCCGGTCATCCTGCCCAGGGAGCTGGAGCCGCTCTGGCTGGAGGAGGAGATGCAGGACGCTGCAGCACTCGCCAGTCTCCTCACTCCCTATCCCTCCGCGGACATGGAGGCGTACGAGGTGTCCACACTCGTGAACTCCGCCCTCAACGACGGGCCCGAGCTAGTCGCACCGGTGGAGCAGGGCAGGCTCCTGTAGGCGCGGCCGGGCGTCGG
The DNA here is from genome assembly GCA_965220655.1 of Dehalococcoidia bacterium. GTDB lineage: Bacteria > Chloroflexota > Dehalococcoidia > Lucifugimonadales > Australimonadaceae > Bin16. The sequence goes on from CBDCQO010000012.1 coordinate 864,290, forward strand.
CTATAATCCTGGGGTGTTGACCCGCTCCCTCCCCCTCCTCCTGCTGTTCGCGGCGCTCGCAGCGTGTGACCCCGCCCCGGCGGTACCCGAGGCCGTCCCAACGGACACGCCCGCCGCTGCTGCGCCGACCCCCACCGCCACCGCACCACCGGCACCCACGCCCACAGCCACAACCGCTCCGGTAATCCCAGCCCCGGCGGCGACGCCGACCACCGCGCCCGCAGCGACACTCCCGGCCACGGCTGCCGGGACCTGGCGGGGGCTCGTGGTCGCCCCGGAGCAGCGCTGCGCGGACTACGACGCCGACGACTACCCCTACCGGCCGTCCGTAGAGCCGCGCATCGTTGCTAGCATGGGCGGCATCGTCTACGGTCCCTACACCGGAACGTGGTTCGACAGCACATCCGAGACCGACATCGAGCACATCGTGGCACGATCCGAGGCGCACGACAGCGGCCTCTGCGCGGCCGATGAGGCGACGAGGGGGCGGTTCGCGTCCGACCTGCTGAACCTGACCTTGGCCAGTCCCTCCGTGAACCGCCACCAGAAGAGCGACAAGGATGCGGCGGAGTGGCTCCCCGACCTGAACCAGTGCTGGTTCGCAAACCGCGTCGTCGAGGTGCGGCAGGAATACTCCCTCAGCATCGACCGGCGCGAGCGCGACGTCCTCGAGGGCATATTGTCCGGCTGCGCGTCGACGGAGATGGTCGTGCGGGAAGGCCGTCCAGCCCCGACGGTGCCGCCGGTCCCTGTCACTGGAGGCGGACAGACAGGCGATGCACTCCGGCAGTACGACGACAACGGGAACGGCCGGATCACCTGTGCGGAGGCCCGGGCCCACGGGATCGCCCCCGTCCGCCGCGGTCACCCCGCCTACCCGTTCATGGACGACCGGGACGGCGACGGGGTGGTGTGCGAGTGAGCCGGCACCCGCGGAGGTAAGCCCGTGGGATTCGTCATCGTTGGCCTGTTGCTGTTCGCCGGCGCCGCCCTCTTCGGCGACAAGGGGTACACCTGGCTTGTTGCCCTTACGGGCGCGCTTGCCGTCTGCTATGGCGTCTGCACCATCGTGCTGCGGAGCCGCCGTAAGGGGGGCGCGGTACCGCTGAGACCGCTTGACGAGGCTGGTCCAGCGCCCAAACAGAGGGTTGGCCGGAGGCGTCCGTCCGGCATCGAGGTCAAGGCAGAGCCCGACGACCCAGCCCCCTAGCGCCAGTCGTGTGCGGACGGCAACGGAGCACGCGTATGCAGGCGCTCCAGGCGGGAGACGATGACATTGGTCGTGCCGTCCCAGCGGGAGACCGTGCCGTGGGCGACCAGGAGGCGGCTGTCGAGCTCCCTCCTGAACCGGGCGAACACCTTCGGCCACAGGATGAGCTGCACATCGCCCGTCTCGTCCTCCACGGTCACGAACACGGTGCCGGACTTCCCTCGTGGATGCTGCCGCGCCACCGGCCAACCCGCCACGGTGACGGAGTCCCCCTCGCGCACCGCCTCGACCGCGGCGGCGGGGAGGACATCCGGGCGGAGCCGTGGGCGCACGAACTCCATGACGTGCCCCCTCGGATAGAGGCCCATCACCCGGTACTCGCCCATCATCTTCTCTTCGTCGGTGAGGTCCGCGAACGCGGGCGCGCTGCCGTTCCCGGCAATGGTGAACGCCCGCTGACCGTTCTTCGCGGGGCGGATGCCGAGCCCGGCGTCCCACAGCGCCTCCCTGCGGTTGGAGGTCACGCCGTCGAACGCCCCGGCCATCACGAGCGATTGCACCGCCTGCGGCTTCAGCCCCGTCCGCCGCACAACGTCGCCCGCGTTCGGGTACGGGCCGTGCAACTCACGCTCCTGCACGAGCGTCTCCGCGGCCTTCTCCCCAACGTCCTTGACGAGGCTCAGGCCCAACAGCACCGCGTCGCCTGAAGGGATGCACCGGGCCTGACTGCCGTTCACGCACGGATTGAGGAAGGGGACGCCGAAGCGCCTGGCGTCCTCCTTGAGCGTCTCCACGGGGTAGAAGCCCATCGGCTGGTTGTTCATCAGCGCCGTGAAGAACTCCACGGGGTAGTAGCGCTTCAGCCATGCCGCCTGGTAGGCGGTGACGGCGAAGGCGTGGGAATGGGACTCAGGGAACATGTAGTGGCCGTTGATCTTGGCGAATATCTTCCTGGCGGTCTCCTCGGGGACGCCGTTCCGCGCCGCGCCCTCGCGGAACCGCTCCCAGTGCATAGCGATGAGGTGTTCGCTGTTGGGCCGGGCGAATGCCCGGCGCACCTCGTCCGCTTCGGCGGCGGTCATCCCAGCGATGTCCGTGAGCAGCTGGACGACCTGCTCCTGCCAGACGATGATGCCGTACCCCCGCTCCAGCGCGCGCTGCTCCAGCGGGTGGTCGTACTCCCAAGGCACGCCGTGCCGGTAGCGCTCCACGAACTTGCTCACGGCGCTCCCCTGCACACCGACGCCGGGCCGGATGAGCGCCACCTGGTAGGCGAGGTCGAGCAGGTTGCGGGAGCGGAGTCGCTGTCCCATCTTGAGCTGGGCGGGCGACTGGAGCAGGAAGATGCCCTTGGACCGCCCCTCGTTGATCATATCGTAGACGTCGGCGTCCTCGGGGTCGACCTTGCTGATGTCGGGCCGCTGCCCTTCCCGTTCCTCGATCATGTCGAGCGCCTCCTCGATCTGGTCGAGCACCGGCAGGGAGAGGAGGTCTATCTTGGCGAAGTTGGCGTCGGCGACGCTGTCCTTGTTCCAGTCCATGATGAAGCGCCCGTCTATCGCTCCCGCGCGGACCGGGACCATCTCCGGGATGGGGGAGTCGCTGAGGACCATGCCGCCGACATGCTGCCCCAGGCTTCGCGGAGCGTGCATGAGCTGGGGAGCGAGCGCGATGAGGTCGCGCCAGCCCGGAGCTTCGACGCGGTCACGGAAGGCAGGCTGGCTGAGCATCTCGCTGCGAAGGTCGTCACCATCCAGGGAATGCAGTTGCCGCGAGAGCAGTTTCAGGTCCTCCTTCGGAAGCCCCAGCGCCTTGCCGAGGTCCTGGATGATGCCCTTGACCGAGTAGGTGGCGACGGCCCCCGTGAGGACGGCGAATTCCTGCCCGAAGTGCTCGTGCACCCGAGTGATGAGGTCGTCGCGTATCGCACGGGGGAAGTCGAGGTCGATGTCCGGGAGCATGGACATCTCCTCCGAGATGAACCGCTCCAGCGTGAGGTCCCACCGGAGCGGGTCGACGTGGCTGATGCCGATGAGATAGCCCACCAACAGGGCGACCGATGAACCGCGCCCCCTTCCCGGCGGCCGCTCTTCCAGAGGCGTTTCCGGGGGCGTCAGTCCCTTCTCCTCGGTGATTGCCTGGGCGAGCAGGACGATCTCCCGGTAGAGAAGCAGGAAGCCTGCGAGCCGATGTTTCCGTATCAGGCGGAACTCCTCGTCGAGGCGCTCTCTGACCTGCGCCGACACGCTCCCATACCGCCGCAGGGCGGCTTCCGTGCAGAGCCGCCGCAGATAACCCTCGGTGGTGTACCCCTCGGGCACCTCAGGTTCCGGCAGGGTGTAGCCGAGGTCGGAGCCGAGGTCGAAGCTGCACTGTTCCGCGATGCGGCGCGCGCTGGCGATGGCGTCGGGGCGCTCCCTGAAGAGCCGCTCCATCCGGTCGGGCGACTTCAGGTGCAGGTGGTGGTTGGGCCTGATGAAGGGGAGAGCCCGGTCGATGGTGGTGTTCAGACGGGCGGCGACCAGCGCGTGCTGCAGCCGGTAGCGCTCCGGAGCGTGGTAGTGGACGTCGTTCGTGGCTACCACCGGCGCGCCTGCGTCGTCGGCCAGCCGCACCAGTTCGCGGTTGCGCCGCGTGTCGCCCTGCAGAAAGTTCTGCTGCAACTCCACGTAGACCGAGTCGCCCCCGAACCAGGACAGATAGTCGGCCAGCAGCTCGCGGGCTTCGTCGTGCCGTCCGTCCAGCACCAGGTTCGCCAGCGGGCCGTCCCTGCCGCCGGTGAGGAGCACCAGACCCTCGGCGTGCTCCGGCAGGTGCGCGGGGTCGAGCCTCGGCTCCCTGCGGTCGGTGGCATTCGCCAGAGTGAACAGCCGGGAGAGGTTACCGTAGCCCTGCCTCGTCTTCGCCAGCAGCACGATGCGGGAGTCGTCGAGCAGGGCGATCTCCCCGCCGGTGATGGGCTGCACGCCGAGGCTGCCCGCCAGGCGAGCGAACTCCAACGCGCCGCAGAGGTTGGTGTCGGTCAGCGCAAGGGAGTCGTAGCCGTGCTCCTTCGCCTGCGCCAGCAGCTCATGCGTGTGGGACGCTCCTGCTCCGAAGGAGTAGAAGCTCTTGGCGTGCAGCTCGACGTAGCCGGTCGTCATGGGAAAGGATGCCCTGTCAGGAGGCCTGCCGGTACCAGCAGGAGTCCGACTGGTCCCTGAAGAGGACGAGCGAGCCCCCGTCCTTGCGGCTCACCCGGTAGTAGGCGCGGTTCACCGGCTGCGGCATCCACCAGAGGTCGAAGCTCCAGCGGTCCTCGATCCCGGTCAACGGGTGCCACCGCTCGCCGAGACGCACCGCCAGCGGCTCATGGCCCGGCCCCTCCTGTACCGCCACCGAGACCGGCGTGGCGAGGGGTTTCATGCCGTCCCTGCCGGACGGATCGATGGGCACCTGCACCGCACGCATCTCCGGCGCCGGATGCCAGGGTGCGACGTCCACCACCCGGTAGAGCGCGTGGCTCCCACCGGTGCGGTCCTGGATCTGCTTCTCCGCGTCCAGCAGCCGGAGGTCGCGGTCCTTCTGCACGTCGGGGAAGAGCCCCGCTTGCGTCCCCGCCTCGCCGGTGATGCCGGACAGCGTGAGGGTGATCTCCTCGACGGGAGCCACGGGAGGCTCGCGCTCCAGCTGACGGCGCACGAGGGGCACGGCCTGCTCCCAGTTGCCCACCGGCTGCTTGAAGTTGACCGCCCGCTCCCACGGGGCGGCTCTCTCCAAGGCACACTCCAGGATCGCCCTGCCCGCGAAGCGGCCCCGCATCCGAGGGTGGGCGTAGGTCCGCTTGAGCAGAGTGTCCACCGCCGTCATGAGCCACTCCACGGAGGTGGAAGGGAACGGGAGCACGGTGTGCTCGACGACGGCCTCCTCGAAGGGAAGCGGGACCACGGGGTCGTTGTCGATGCCACGGGAGAGCTCCCATGCCCGCCTGCCGGCGAATCCGAACTGGTCGATGAGCGACTCCAGGGCCATGGCTGCGACGTCGCCCAGGGTGTGCACGCCGAAGCGGTGCATGCGGGTATGCACCTCTGGATCGACGGGGAGCAGGTCGACGGAGTGCGGCGCGAGGAAGGCGGCCGCATCGGGCGGGACGCACGAAACGCCCGGCGCATCGCTGGTCAGGGCTGCCACGAACGCGGGGAACTTGGCGTCGCCGGTCCCGATGCGCGGCCGCAGGTAGTCGGGCAGCGCGCGGAGCAGGGCATGGAGCGTCCCGTCCTCGCCGCGGTACAACCGCTCGAGGCCGTCTAGTCGGACATAGGCGACTCCGAGACCCGCGCTCTCGACGCGGTCGCTGACTCCCTGCAGCGCGGTGAGCACGCGGCTGAAGGCCCGCTGGTACGACGGCTCGTCGGCTTTGAGGACAACGGCTCCGGCGTTGCGGGAAAGTGCCTCCTCCAGGGTCATGCCCGCCGTCACCCCCGCGCACGCAGGAAAGCGGTCGGCGACCAGCGGCCTGCCGCGGTAGCGGTCGGCGATGACGACCGCTCTATCTCCCAGGTGAGGCTGTCGTTGCAGTTCGACTTTCGCCCTGAGATGGGTGATGAGTACACATGCGACGCGCAAGACGCTCTCCCCTAAAACGCTTGCTGTCCACAGCAGGATGGAGAGAGCACGGTATTAGAACTGACGTTCTATTGTCAACCAAGGGCTGGCACCTCAGCCTACTTTCTGGGTACCCGCGGCCTTGGAGGGCCGCGAGGTACCGCCGCATGTCCTCTGGCTTGAGCCGTGCGGGATGCGTCGACTGAGTTCTGGAAGATGCCACGAGCCTTTGGCGAGAGGTCGATACCAATCTCTCGCGCTCCGACTGATCAGCGGCTACGCAGGTCGTGGCACAAGCCCACGAACGGGTCCACGCTGGCTCGCTCCTGTGGGTGTTGGCCCAAATGATGCGCTTGTACAGCGCAAGCGTCGGGAGGCAGTCAGCCGGGTTATTCCAATGGCTCGCTACGCTCGCCGCTTTTCGAGACCCACCATGGAGGCTCAGTGCCATACTCCACTACAACAAGACCCTTGCCTTCCAATTCATCTCGTGGATGGAATACTGCTTCAGCGATAAGCGTCAAGGGGAACTGTACCTCCCGCCCCGTTGCGTCTTGAAACCGGCATTGAATCGAGGTTAGGGGTTGGCCCTCCATATCCCCGTCGAATGTACTACGCATCCAATCGCTAGTCTTGTAGGGACCCTTATGTACGCCGCCTAGATCCATTGCCAGTTGTTCGGCACAACTCCACTGTTCAACGATTTCTTCCACTACTCTCCTCTCTCGATTCAGATCAACGCCCGTCCACGGAAGGTCAGGAATTGTGTAGCACGGCGCCAGTAAGGCTAGTGGAATCCCGAACTCAACGGGCGCAGGCGCCCGCGAAGTAGCGGCACCAGCAGCTGTAGCACTTGCTTATGGAGCTCCACAAGCCCGCGAGGTCTTACAGCGTAGTAGGCACTCGTGGTACCAACGACCACCGCGCTATCCTCTCTCCATGGTTAGTCCTGCCATGCGTAGAGACTGTAGGACCTTCCCTACAGCATGCGCCGCTTCTGCTACATCGTGGTCGGTCGTAAAACGCCCGAAACTGAAGCGGACAGCAGACTCCGCCTGCGCTGAACTCTGCCCGATGGCCCTTAGTACATGAGAGGGCTCCGGGATTCCAGAGGTGCATGCGGCACCGGTAGACGCGGCGACCCATGGCTGGAGACCTCCGAGGATGTCCTGTGCTGTGACACCATCAAAGCGCAGGTTGGCGTTTCCAGGGTGGCGCCTAACTCCGCTAGGGCCATTGACGGCGACCGCTGGGGTCGTTGACTGAAGGTCCTCGACGAAGGTGTCACGTTGGCGGGCCACTCTCAGACGCTCAGATACAGCATCAATGGCACGGACGATGTCGGCTGCAGCTCCCATGCCAACGCATAGCGGCACCGGCATGGTGCCCGACCGCAATCCGCCTTGCTGCCCCCCACCATAGATGATCGGTTCAATCTGCCCCTGGATGTCGCGCCGGATGCACAGGGCTCCGATTCCCTGCGGTCCGTACATCTTGTGCCCCGACAGGCTAATCAAGTCTGCATGACGAGCAAGGTCCCCTAGGTCCATGGCACATGGAGCCTGAGCGGCATCGCAGTGAAATAGGACTTCATGCTCCCGAAGCATGGTCGCGATGCGGGGGAGGTCCTGAATCGTTCCAATCTCGTTGTTGACAGCCATAACCGAGGCAACGAGGACGGTCTCGTCTAGCATAGCCTCTAGCGCCTCCAAGTCGACGAATCCTTCCTCGTCGACCGGGATCACGCTCACTTCGAAGTCTTCTCGCTCTTCGAGCGACCTGGCTGCGGCCAATACGCACTTGTGCTCGATTGCGCTCACCAAGACGTGGCGGCGCTTGGCCGATGCGCGACGAGCCAGGCCTAACAGCGCGAGATTGTTCGCCTCCGTGGCACCTGAGGTGAAGATGATTTCATCGGAATCCGCACCGATGAGTGCTGCAACGGAATCGGTTGCCCTCTGGACTGCCTCCGCTGAGCGCCAACCGACTGCGTGATCGCTCGAATGGGGGTTGCCGAACCACTCACGCCAGTAAGGGCCCATTGCCTCAAGCACCCGCGGGTCGACCGGAGTCGTTGCCTGGTAGTCCGCGTAGACAGTCACAGGGCTGTCGTCGGGCTGAGCGCCATCCCTTGATTCGGTGGGAGTCATCCCGCCTGTTCCTTCAACATGAGACATCTCATCCTGTACAGTACACAAGGTGTTGTGCTAATGTCCACACAAGGTTTGGCCTAAGGAGGAGGGTGGATGCCCCGAGGTCCCCTCTACGAAGATGACTACACCCCGCAGTTGTCTGGGCACGAGACGTTTCCTCTTAGGTACGGTTGGTTGAAGAAGGCCTTCGACGCTGTCTGGGACACCGAAGACCTTCAAGAGGGCAACCGGCACGTCTTCTTGGGCCCTGGCGCCATCGCCGATTTTGGTGTGGGCAGAAACATGGTCGCCTCCATCCGTCACTGGGCAACAGCAGCAGGCGTCATCAAGGAAGGGTCTGATCCGGTGCGGATTGAGACTACTCCGCTCGGACGGCACCTCTTCGGTAGGAGAGGCCTCGATCCATATATGGAGGAGCCGGCCACGTCCTGGCTAGTTCACTGGAATATATCGGGCTACCCGACGAAGACCACATGGTTCTGGGCCTTCAGCTACTACCCGGCCATAATCTTTGAGCGCGAAGGGCTGATTCAAGCCATCGACAGGCTCGCCAAGGAACGTGGGTGGCATCGGGCTGCCTATGCCACAATCAAGAATGACGTAGCGTGCTTCCTTCGTACCTATGTGGCTTTGTCCCCTTCAGGACAGTCCAGCTGGGAGGAAGGGTTGGAATCACCTCTCACTGAGCTAGGCCTGATTAGGCAGACCGGGACGCGAGACTGCTACAGGTTTGTCCGAGGGCCCAAGCCTTCGCTTGGTGTAGGAGTGTTTGGGTACGCGGTAACGCAGTTTTGGAACGAACGCTTCCCCAACACTAACACCCTCTCCTTCGAAGCGTTGGCCCACGAGCCCGGCTCCCCAGGGAGAGTCTTCCTGTTGGACGAGAATGACCTGATCGACAAACTCTCCAGCCTGGAGAGCGCGACCGACGGCACCTATAGATGGTCGGAGACCGCCGGCCTGAAGCAAGTGATTCGCGACGCTATGGTGGACGAGGGGTTCGCCACCCAGATCCTTGAAAGGGACTATTCTTCGGCGCACAAACGGAGCGCTGCGTGATGACACTGTCAGGGCGCGTTAAAGTTACGCAGCGGTTCCAGAGGGCGGTCCGCATTGACTTCGACCTCGACCGCGCAGACACCCTGGAAGGGTTCATCTGCCCACAGTCGTCGGCCGAGGTGCTGCAGACGATGGCCCACCATATCGCTGGGGACTCTCACGGGGCATTCACCTGGACCGGTCCGTACGGCACCGGCAAGTCAAGCCTAGCAATGGCCCTCAGTGCATTGCTTAGCGGCAAGCCGTCATTGAGGGATTCTGCTGCGTCGTCCCTCGGCGAGCAGACTGCGTCAGTAGTTTGGCAAGCCTTGCCTCCGCGTAAGACGGGCTGGCGCATCCTTCCTGTCGTTGGCCGCCGGGAGCGGCCCGCGCAGGTAATGGGTGAGGCCCTTGAAGCCTGTGGGTTCGCCACCCAGGCCGGGTCAGGTAAGTGGACGGAGAAGCAAGTCCTGAGCAGCCTGACGCGAATTGCCAATGAGCACCCGAGAGCTAGTGGCGGCCTTATGGTGCTTGTCGACGAGATGGGCAAGTTCTTGGAGTCCGCCGCATATGAGGGCTCTGACATCTACTTCTTCCAACAACTCGCCGAGGTCGCCTCACGCAACAACAACCGGTTGATTGTCATTTGCATCCTTCACCAGGCATTCGAGGAGTATGCTCAGCGGCTGTCGCGGGAAACCGGCGACGAATGGGCAAAGATACAAGGCCGGTTCGTAGACCTCGCTGTCAACACTCGTAACGATGAGCAGATAGACCTTCTGAGTCGCGCGATTGAGAGTAGCCGCCAACCGCGGGAACCGAGTTGCGCAACGCTGAGGGTGGCTGAGCTCGCACGTGCGTACACATCCCCGGACCTGCCAATAAGGCTTGAGGAATGCTGGCCTCTGCATCCCGTCGTCGCCTGCCTTCTCGGTCCCATCTCAAGGCGGCGATTCGGGCAGAACCAGCGCAGCATCTTTGGGTTCCTGAACTCCTCGGAGCCCGTGGGGTTCCAGGATTTCCTGCGAACTTCTGAAGACGATCTCTACACGGTAGACCTCCTATGGGACTACCTTCGGATCAACCTTGAACCGTCCATCATGGCTTCTCCAGATGGACACCGTTGGGCGTCTTCGGTGGACGCGTTGGAAAGGTGCGAAGCCATCGGCGGCGACGAGTTGTCCATCAAGTTGCTGAAGACGATTGCGCTCGTTGGCATGTTCCGCGAAAGGTCTGGGCTCTTGGCCAGTTCCGAACTCCTGCAGCTCGCGTTGCCGACGTACAGGGGTGACGAGGTCACCGCAGCTATCGCGCGGCTGAAGGAATGGTCCCTGATCATCTACCGCAGGTTTGACGACTCCTATAGCGTTTTCGAAGGCAGCGACTTCGACATCGAGTATGCGGTGGGCAGAGCCTTGGAGTCGATGGGGAGCTTGGACTTCAGCAAACTCGAGGCCCTCGCGAAGATTCAACCTATCGTGGCTAAGCGACACTACCACAGCACCGGTGCCTTGCGTTGGTTCGACGTGCGAGTTCTTCCCCTGGCCGAGATTGAAGACGCAGTGGGCGCATATGTTCCCGCGAGCGGGGCTATCGGGGCCTTCTTTCTGGCCATTCCGACGGCCAGCGAGTCAGAAGGGGAATGTCACGCGACATGCAGGCGTGCGGCGGCCGCTGCATCGGAATGGGAGATTACAGTAGGCTTGCCGCTGGCCCAATGGGACATTACGACTCTCGCTCGCGAACTGCTGGCCCTCGAACAGATTCGGAGCGACTCGCCTGAACTGCAGGGCGACAGCGTGGCGCGGAGAGAGATTGAGGGCCGCATCTCTCACCTGCAGGGACGCATCGAGAGCGCCCTGGTCAACGCATTCGACACTGCGCGCTGGTACCGAAGAGGAAAGCGTGCGAGAGCGCTCTCCGCTAGAGAGTTGAACGGCCTCGCATCAGACCTGGCAAATGATTGTTTTCCTGCTTCCCCGCTGCTGCCCAACGAATTGCTCAACCGCACCAAACCATCGAGCAATGCAATCGCGGCACGGAACGCATTGCTTCGCGCTATGGTTCTTCATGACAGCGAAGAACGGCTAGGGATCGAAGGGTTCCCGGCTGAGGCTGGGCTGTACGAGTCCATTCTCGGAGCGACCCTACTGCACCGGAAGACGGTGAACGGCTGGAGTTTCACCGTCCCCGAGCCGGCTGCCCCATGGAAGCTCTTCCCGGCTTGGGATGCCGCAAGGCGACTCTTGCAGGAGAACGTGCAGCGGACTGTTTCAGCTGCGGAGGTCTATGCCCTGTGGCGTGATCCCCCCTATGGCATCAAGGATGGTCTCCTTCCTGTCCTGTTGGTAGCTTTCATCCTGTCGATGCAGAGCGAAGTTGTCCTGTATCGGCAGGGTATCTTTCAGTCTTGGATGACTGATTTGGACACGGACTACCTCGCGAGGGACGCCTCCACGATTGAACTTCGTTGGTTGAGTCTGTCAGAAGAATCGCGCCGGCTGCTCTCCAGCCTGGCTTCAGTCGTGCGGGAGATGCACCCGGCGCAGACCCTCGTAGGCCTCGAGCCCATCGACGTTGCCAGAGGTCTTGTCTCGATCTTCGACGCCTTGCCTATGTGGGTCAAGCGCACGCAGGGACTCTCTGCCAATGCCAAAAGGCTGCGCGAGCTATTCAAGAAGGCGAACGACCCAACCCGTTTCATCTTTGACGACATCCCCGACACTCTCTCCGATGTTGGTTGCCTAGACGAGAAGGACCGGTTGGAGCAAGCCGTGTTCAACTTGGTAGACGGGCTAGAGGAATTGCGCGAGGCATATCCCTCCATGCTGCACCGGCTACGGGAGTCCTTGCTGACGGAACTTGGAGTACCCAACACCTCTGAGGCTATGCTCAGGGAGTTGCGCGATCGGGCCGACAACGTACGTCAACTGAGCGGAGACCATCGCTTGGAGGCATTCATAATCCGGTTAGCGGTGTTCCAGGCTAGCGACGATGACCTGGAGAGCCTCGCAAGCTTGGCAGCCAGCAAGCCTGTCTCCCAGTGGGTTGACCCCGATTTCGACAGGGCAGCCGTGGAGTTAGCAGACCTGGCACGAGGATTCACGCGCCTAGAATCCTATGCCCACGTCAAGGGACGGCCTGACAGGCGTCACGCCATGGCCCTAGTGGTCGGAAGGAACGGTCAATCGGAGCCGCTTCAAGGGTACTTCGATGTGACTGACCAGGACAGCCAGGGCGTAGCCGACTTGGCTGCCAGGATGAGGGAGGCTCTAGCGGTGAGCGGGGAAGAGCGCCGAAACATTATACTTGCCGCACTGAGTGAACTCAGCGCAGAGTATCTGAGCCCCGTCGAAGCGGAAGGCGCGGAGACAGTCGGCAGGCAAGGAGAGTGGCTTCTTGACTAACGGGGAATCAACACAGCACGTCTTGGGCCTGTCTGGAGGACGCGACAGTGCGGCCCTCGCCGTCTACATGCGCCAGAATCACCCTGACCTAGAGATTGACTACTTCTTCACTGACACAGGCAAGGAACTCCCGGAGGTATATGATTTCCTTGCCAAACTGGAAGGTTTCCTCGGTAAACCCATCCTCCGGTTGAACCCTGACCGGGACTTTGATTTTTGGCTGAAGCAGTACAACAACTTCCTCCCTTCCCCACAGACCCGCTGGTGCACGCGACAGCTAAAGCTCCGCCCGTTCGAACAGTGGGTCAGGCCCATGCTTGAATCTGGGTTGACCGTATACAGCTACGTCGCGATCCGCGCCGACGAAGAGTACCGAGAGGGCTATGCGTCAAAGCATGACAGACTTATCGTCCGGTTGCCGCTCAAGGAAGCTGGTATCGACAAGGCTGGTGTCATGGAACTCCTGGACGGAAGCGGTCTAGGGCTTCCCCAATACTACGAATGGAGGACTCGATCCGGATGCACATTCTGTTTCTTTCAGCAGAAGATTGAATGGGTCCGCCTTATGGAGCGACACCCTCAATTCTACGAGGAGGCCAAGAGGTACGAGAAGACCGCCCTCAATGGTGGCTCTCCGTTCACTTGGAGTGCTGGGGAATCGCTAGAGGAGTTAGCCGAGCCAAGTCGCGTAGCTCAGATTAGACTAGACCATGAGAGACGCCTAGAGCGGATGCGGACTAAGGCACCAATCAATCCGCTACGGCCCGACGCAGAGCCCGTAGACATTGACGACCTCTACGGCCAAGCCAAGGTATGCCTGGCATGCCACAAGTAGTCCAGAAACTCTGAAGTCCACAGGATCCGAAGGACGACCGAAAGGCAGATTCCCGATCAACATGTCCGCAAGTGGCGTACAGATTAGCTTCGATAATCTCTTGGGCAGAGCAGACGATGTCGTTCTTCAAGAGCTCATCGGCCTAGACGTGGTTCGTCTGCTAAGGTCCATCGACCCTGGATTAGCTACACCTACTAGCCTCCGTAATCTCCTTTCAGACTTCAAGGAACCGACTCACCTCTTGCGTGATAGTGACACCCGGCCAAGCTTGCTAGATCTTCTTCCAGTCGCTACCGCCGAAGCACTCTGCCAGGTGCTTGACTTGCCGATGGCCGGCGATCCCTTCGAAGCTCTGAGAACGCTCAATCCTCACCGAGGGTCCCTCCAAGAGGAGAGACTCTTTTCGTTCTTCGGCCTCACCGTACCGAACGAGACTGCTGTCAGTGCGGCCGCAGAATCCGTCGGGGTTGAAGGACAGTACCAACTATTCAACCACCAACGCCAAGCCGTGTTGAAAGTGCGGCAAACACTTGCTTCCCAAAGGCCCCGGGTCTTGTTGCATATGCCAACTGGCTCTGGGAAGACTCGGACAGCGATGAATGTCATCGCCGAGCACTTGCGAAGCTATGAGCCGTCATTGGTGATTTGGTTAGCCTTCAGCGATGAACTATGTGAACAGGCAGTAGAAGAATTCCAGCGGGCTTGGGCGTACCTGGGCAACCGACCAATCAACCTCTATAGATTCTGGGGAGCTAGCGAACCCGATTTACAAGCGGCTAGAGACGGGTTCGTCGTCGCCGGTTTAGGCAAAATGTACAACTATGCCATGAGGAGACTCTCCTTTGCCGCAACGCTAGCGGACCATACTTCCCTAGTCGTCGTAGACGAAGCACATCAGTCGATAGCCCCCACCTATGAATTGGTGCTAGATACTCTTGTCGAAAAGCAACCCACCACAGGGCTCTTGGGCCTAAGTGCTACCCCAGGCCGAACTTGGAACGATGTCGATGAAGATCAAAGGCTTGCCGACTTTTTCCGAAGACAAAAGGTAAGTCTCGATATGGAAGGGTTCTCTAATCCCGTGGAGTTTCTAATAGAGCAGGGTTATCTAGCCCGGCCGGTCTTTTCGTCTTTGTTTTACAACTCAGGTTACGACCTCTCTGCTAAGGATCTGGCAGATATTGAGAGTGCGATGGATATCCCACCTAGGATGTTGGAAAGGCTGGCCCAAGACGAGCAACGAAATCTCGGTATTATTCATCGGATCGAGCAAATCGCTAAGGAACATAGAAGAGTCATTCTCTTCGCGGCGTCAGTGGCCCATGCTAACTTGCTCGCCGCAGTCCTAAGGGCTAGAGGATTGCCGGCAGACTCCATCACTGGAGAGACGCCTTTCGGTGAGCGGCGCCGCATCATCAACAGGTATCGAGGTTCCTTCGAAGGCCCCATAGTGCTATGCAACTATGGAGTCTTGACGACTGGCTTTGATGCTCCCGAAACTAGCGCAGCAGTCATCGCGCGGCCTACCAAGTCTCTGGTGTTGTATAGCCAGATGGCTGGCAGGGCTCTTCGGGGACCGCTGGCAGGAGGCAATACCGAAGCCGAAGTCATAACCGTGGTTGACACCAACTTGCCAGGTTTCGGAGACGTTGGCGAGTCATTCTATAACTGGGAGGACGTTTGGACATGACCAACGAGCAATTGAGGTTTGATTTCGTCCCTACGGCTCTCGCCGTAAACGCGATGCGCGACAATGGTTACAAGAATGCTGCGTACGCCATTGCCGAACTCATCGACAATGCGATACAAGCAGAAGCTAGCGTAGTGGAGTTGTTATGTGTTGAGTCCGAAGAACAACTTCTTCAGCGACGGAGGCGACGCATCCGGCAGGTCGGCGTCCTTGACAACGGAGTTGGCATGGATGCTGAAGTGTTGAGACTAGCCATCCAATTTGGAAATGGAACACGGTTGAGCGACCGGAGCGGCATTGGACGATTTGGGATGGGCTTACCGAGCGCATCCATTTCGCAATGCAGGCGGTTAGAAGTTTGGACTTGGCAATCGGGATTGGATAGTGCGTTGCACACTTATCTCGATCTAGGACAGATAGAAAGAGGAGAAATTGAAGAGGTACCCTCACCAACAAACAAGCCTATACCAGCATTCTGGAAACAAGCGGGCGAATCATTCGGCTCTACGGGAACACTCGTAGTTTGGTCTGAGTTGGACCGTTGTACTTGGAGAACCGCTAGGTCAATCATAAGTAACTCTGAGTTTGTAGTTGGAAGGATGTACAGGAAGTTCATCGATTCCGGCAGGGTCGCAATCAGGATGGCAACCTTCCTTGAGGGTATGCCTCATTCTGAAGAAGAAGACTATCTGTTGGCAAACGATCCAGGCTACCTGATGCCGAACACGTCAACCCCCGAACCGTATCGCCATAAGGCCATGTTCGAAAAATACGGTGATGCATGGGAAATCAAACCTAGGATAGCTTTCAATGGTGAAGAACACGAAGTAGCTATTCGCTTCTCTGTCGCGTCGGAGGAGGCTAGAAAACCTTCTCCAACAGGTGTCGTTGCGGGGTCGCAAGATCACGGAAAGCATGCAGGCAGGAATGTGGGAGTATCCGTCATGCGCGCCGGCCGGGAACTTGAGCTAGACAGGAGCTGGATCATCTCGTACGACCCAAGGGAGCGTTGGTGGGGGGTGGAAGTAGAATTCCCGCCTTCCCTGGACGAGGTGTTTGGCGTTACCAACAATAAGCAGACGGCGCGCTACTTCTCGGAGGCGCCAACACTGGAAGCGCTATTGGGCTCTGACGTTACGCCCGCGCAAGTGAGGGAGCAGTTGTTGGAAGACGAGGACCCTCGAGGACCCCTAGTAGAAATTGCTGACGCAATTCAAAGGAATCTCGGGACTATTCGGAGGGCGATAGCGGCTCAACAGAGGGCGACGGAAAAACCGAAACGCCAACGACATGACCCTAGGTCCCCTGAAGTCCTAGGCACATTGGAGACGCGCCGACGGCAATCTCAAGGGTTCGTTGGAGGTAGCGACTCTGAAGAGATAGCGCCAGCAGAGGAAAGAGAGAAGGCCATTACCACCGAACTCACGGAGCAGGGCCTTCCGTTAGAGCAGGCAAAGGAGCTGTCAGCGACCGTTGTATCTGATGGCATCAAGTATGTGTTCAACGAAAGTGACATAGGAACCTCGGCTTTCTTTTCCGTGCGACCTCGAGGAGGAGCTGTGATCATTACCTTGAATACTTCCCACCCTGCCTTTAGGCATTTGATTGAGTTGTTGGATGCGCCGAATCCTGAGAGTCTGTCTCCGGAGGAGTTGGTTGTACGATTGAACAACGCGTGGAGGGGCCTAAAGCTATTGTTGGAGGCATGGGCCCGCTACGAGGATGAACAGCCAGAGGGTCCGAGGAAGAGTCACGCTCAGGACACCCGGAATGATTGGGGTAGGGTTGCCCGTCAGTTCTTGGAAGCGGGTCCGGATGACTAAACTCCGGGGAGGTCACAAGGGACAATGCGTGAGGACCAAGTATTATCCTCTTCAGACAAGGAGTACGCGAGCGAACAGGCGCAGTTGGCGTTCGCCCGATTGCCTGAGGAAGCAGTCCGAACACTGGCCACATGGTGGAATGAGTGGTATCAGATAGTGGGGCACCGACGGCTAGGCCGCCTATTGCTAAGTCGCAGGAGTTCGGCTTCAACCAAAAGGCGTTTGCATAGGGCAAGCGATTCCGGCCAGACTAAACCACATTCGGATTCTAGTGGACGAGTCATCGACGAAGGCCTCGAATATGCGCTGTCCGCAGCTCCCCTTGATACCCCCGCATTCTTTGAATTAAAGGAGATTGCTGGTGAGATACAAATAGTCCTAAACATCGCACATCCAGCCTACAAAGTCCTTACAGCATCTGGGAGCCACACAGAACAACCCACTTCCGTTACTGATGACTCGGTGTGCGCATTGTTGTTAAAGGCGTGGGCCGACCTTGAGAGGCGCCAACCATACGGCCCTAGAGCGTATCAAACTCAACAAATACGAGAAGATTGGGGCCGGTCGCTTAGACAGCTCCTATCTATTGGAGGTAAAGGGTGAATGAATACAATAGGCGATCAGTTGGCCGACCTCTTGGGCAGTGCCGAAACAGAAGCAACTATAGTCGCTCCATTTGCGAAAGCTGGAGTGGTACAACGCCTTATTCAGAGGGTGACACCGGGCGTGGTGATTACCTTCATTACTAGATGGCGTCCCTATGAAATTAAGTGCGGAGTCAGTGACTTAGAGGTGTGGGATATCTTGCAGACACGCCCACCGTCGAGTTTGTCCCTTGTCCCCAACCTGCATGCGAAGTTCTATCGCGCCGACGATCGCTATGTTATCGGCTCCGCGAACTTGACCAATGCAGCCTTAGGATGGTCGTCCCAACCAAATGTCGAGTTGATGATTTCAGGTAACATGGATCGGGTTTTGATGGACTGGGAATCCTCCCTCGTAGATCAGGCGACAATAGTGGACGACTCCATCGTGCGCTTTTTCAAGCGACTAGTTGATGAGCTTCCTGATGACAATTTGATTTTCACCGAGCAGACACAGGATCCCCAAAACACCCTTTACGAGGGAAATGACAGTCCAATGGTCGCGGTGATGTCTTGGTTGCCCATGACCCGGTATCCCGACCAGTTGTACAGGGCCTACAGCGGTCAGGTTGATGGCCTAAGCGCGGCGGCCCGAGAGTCAACAGCATGCGATTTGCTTGCCTTGGCGGTTCCTACAGGATTGACCATAGAGGGATTTAAGGCGTCAGTTGCTGCCAATCTGCTACAAATGCCGGTAATCCACCAGGTGGATCAATTCTTGGCGCAACCGAGGTCGTTCGGAGCGATGAAGGACTTCCTTAGAGGTCTGGCTCAGTATCCACAGGAGCGTGATGCAAGCACTGACTGGCAAACAATGATGAGGTGGTTTCGGTATT
Source organism: Dehalococcoidia bacterium (assembly GCA_965220655.1). Lineage (GTDB taxonomy): Bacteria > Chloroflexota > Dehalococcoidia > Lucifugimonadales > Australimonadaceae > Bin16. Next base: position 882,510 of record CBDCQO010000012.1, read on the forward strand.
TCCTACCGCGAAGATTCCACATGTCAATTCCCAACTACTCCGAAGTAACCTATAGGGTAGAATAGCTTAGACCAATCGATGCCTACGGGCTATCCCCTCCCGTTTCTCAACTGTAGGTTGTTGTCGTCCGGGGATACTCGTTTACTTTTCGCCTTGCCTCCCTTAAATGTAAAAGGTGTGCACAGATGGATTGGGCGGGAGGCCATCGCTGCCCATGCGATGGCCTCCCAGTGCTCTTGCGGGCAGCTTTCCAGTGCCGACCTCCGCAGTTTCCCTGTCCCGGATGCACCGCTCGTTCGACGGAAGTTGCGACTTCGGCCGCGGCCCTCTAGAGCAACCTCGGCATTTCGGGTTGTTGTTGGCCTGCTGTACCCTCGGCGTTCGAAGCCTGTGCCGACGCTTGCCCCCGCCGGGCCTGACGCCTGGCCGGAGGAGCAGGTTTCACGTGAGCCGGATGCCTGGGCTCGTCTTCCCACCTCGCTCTCGCTCTCTCGGTCACCGCCGGAACCTCCTGCGCCAGCCCTGGAAGGTCATGGTCGTCGAACGACTCGATGTGCGGGTCCGACTTGGGCTGTTGCACCCCGATGGTGGCCCTGCCTCCCTTGATGGACACGACCACCTTCAGCTCCTCCGGTGGAGCGGCCTGCTCCTCGCCGTCGTTGGAACCCTGCGGTTCCTGTGCGGTCTCTCCTTTGGAGTCCTCCGCTCCGGTGACTGCGACTGCCGTGTCCTCCACGACATCGGCGAAGGGGCTGTCGTCGGCGCTCGGTGCATCCGAGCTGGCTGTTGCGGTTGCAGTCTCGTCAGACATGGTCTCTCCTTCCTTTTCTTCTCCGGCTACGTTCACCCGGTGACTAGGCCGCCCTCCTCGACGACTCTCTCCTGATCTCGCCGAGGGTCTGAGGCTCCCAGTACAGGTCGCGCTCCACGGCGGGGACGTTGCCGAACACGGTCGCCTCCGCCAACTCGGTGAGGTCGAAGTAGCCCAGTTCCGTGGCGAACCCCTCGACGAGACCGAAGCATAGCCCGGTCTCGGCCTCCCACTCGGTGATGTACCAGCGCCAGCCGATGTACGGGCTGAACAGCTTCACCCTGGCGACAACGGCATCGGGGTCGTCCGCGCCGTCAGTGGCATCCATGGGCGGAATCGTCTCCGCGAGCTCCTTCGTCATGAGCTTGTGTCTGCGGTACCGGTTGTGGTTGTCCTGCCAGATCGTCTTGGTTCCCTTGTCGTCAGACATGACTTCTCCTTCTTCTTGCTTCTCTGGGATGGGTTCTGAGGGCCTACCCTTCGGACGCTGGTTCGATATCGGACCCCAGGATTCGCTCCACCGCCTCCGGAGAGGCGTAGGCCGGGGTGACCGTGCCGAGGTCCATGTCCAGGTAGAGGCCCATGAAGGGGCAGGAGCCCGCCGCCATACGGCGGACCACCTGTAGCACCAGGGAGGCCATCATCTGGTTGATGGTCGGGTCCTGGTCCGTGAGGTCGAGCGCGGCCGCGCAGTCCACGTCCGGCGGCGTGGTCGACACGGCCGTCAGCAGGTCGGGGCGCTGCAGCGTGGGTGCTGGCAGCAGGCGGCAGGTCTCGTCGACGAAGGCGGGCTCGTCCCAATCCTCCAGGTCGGCCACGTTGCCGATAAGCACCTGCCCCCAGTTGGTATCGTTGCCCGCGTCGATGAGCCACCGGCGCCGGCCGCTCGGCAGGCTCTCGGCCATCGCCCTTCGTGCCGCGGCGTTGTCGGCGCAGCCGATGATGAGGCAGTCGCCGTAGCCCGGCAGGCCGGGGTAACGGTGCCCGTAGGCGTGGGAGCCGGACTCCCGGAACGGGTAGACCGAGTAGCCGACCGGACGCCGGTAGGCCCGAGCGAGCCGGTCCGCCAGAGCCTTGCTCTTGAACTGTCCCACGTCGCCGGGGTGAAAATTCTGGCGCAGCAGGTTGTGGGGCTCCACCCGGTCGTGGTCGACCAGGACTATGGTGGCCTCCCGCCCCTGGAAGAGGCGGCAGAGGCCCTCGGCGACGAAGCCGCCGGTCCCGCCGCAGCCGACCACGGTGATCCACGGCTTCTCCAGCAGGAATGCGTTATCCAGGTAGTAGGGCATCGGTCGTTACCTCCCTGTCTTGAGGATGATGTCCAGCGGCGATCCCGGCTCCTCTCCGGACAACCGGACGTCCGGGACCGGGCCGTCGAACACCTGCGACCACTCAACCGGAGCGAAGTGGCCGTAGACGCCGACCCGGAGACGCAGCTCCGGCCGGGCGGAGTGAAGGCGTCCCGCGACGCCGTAGATGCGGAAGCCCTGCTCGTCCCGGTCGTCAGTGGCCGAGAAGAAGGCGGAGAGGCTTCCGTGCGAGTGGAACTCGGCTACCACCCCGCTGGGGGGCTGGTAGACGAGGGACGCCCGTGATCCCGCCTGCGGAGGGACCACGGGCCGGTAGGCGTGACCATCCCAGCGGACGGCGAAGAACCGCTCCGTGTCCGGCGCATCCTGGAACCAGCGCAGGCCCGCCTCGAAAAGCCCTGACGGGATGCGGCCGTGGGGCAGCGTGACCTTCTGGCTCACGGGAGCGAGCCCGCGAACGACGCAGGGAGCGATGAGCACCCGCGCCGTGAGGTGGGCGCTCGCGGACTGGACGTAGATGCCGCCCGAGCCGAGCACGTAGTCGTAGCCGATCCCCTGGATGCCGGTGAGCCCGGCCGGGTGGTTGACAAGGTGGCCCACCGGACTCGGTGGGGCGTCAGCGGTAGCCGCGTCTCCCTTCGGAGACCGCCATGACGTGGGCCACCGTACACTGGGGAACCAGGTCCTCCATCGGGTAGTCGGTTGTTCCATCGAGCTCCTCCCATAGGGTTTGCAGGTTGTCGGGGTGTTTCTTCGATCGCTCATGGCTGTCGCCGGTGAGCGAGAAGAAGGACTGGAAGAACGACTCCGGTATCAGCCCGACCTCGTCGGGGTACCGGTGGCTGCCCGGGCAGGTCCTCCCGTCGCGGAAGACGTTGAAGGCCGGCATCCGGTAGAGCTGCTGCTCGGGGTCGGACGGCCGCTCCGTTGCGGCGTAGGCCCAGGGCGCACGGCCCGGCGAGCAGACGAAGAGCAGTCCCGGCATCGGGATCTTCAGCCGGGCGGGAGGCTTGAACGCCTCCCGTTGCAGGGCGACCGGCCAGACCTGCGGGGGCCGCCAGAGGCCCACCACCTGCCCGGTCTCGCCCTGGTTCCACCAGAGGGCGTCGGCCGGCAGCAGCCCCGACGAGAACCCCAGGTGTTGGGTGAGTGCGCTCGCGATCCCGTCGGCCGAGACCGTCCTGACCCAGGCCGAGCCGGTCTCGAAGCAGCGCAGCAGAAGCGTCTCCTCGTAGACCTCCAGCTGCATCTTCAGGTCGTCCCTGGGCGCGTCGTCCACGCCCGGCAGGGACCACCCGGTGACGTCGGTGTCAACACTCATGTTCCTTTGCCTCCTTTCCTTCTTGAGGGAGCCGTCCCAGGACGAACTCCAGCATCTCGGCGAAGCGGGCGGGGAGGTCCTCCTCCAGCCAGTCGGTCAGCCGGCCCACGGCGTCCATGAGGGCCTCGGCCTGCCGCCACACCCCGGTGGCCTCTGCGATCAGGTCGTCGTCCCAGGGGTCGGAGAAGCCGTTGTATTCCCCGTCGTCGTAGCTGGCGTCGAGGAAGAAATTGCCGGTCTCGCCCCAGATCCAGTTGCCTGCCTGCGCCGCCCCCTCGAACGGCGTTCCCTGCAACGCCGCGGTGAGGACGTCGAGGGGTATGCCGTCGCCGGGGATGCCTTCGAGGGTCTGTCGCGGGATGTGCTCGGCTGCGGCCTCCAGCCACGCCACCCGTATCCCGTCCGGCACCACGTAGCAGGCCTCGGGAGGTCTGGCCAGCAGCGCCAGGGACGAGAGCCCCTCGCGGTAGCGGTCCCACATCTCGTGGACGGCGTCGTAGCCGAAGCCGAACAGGTCGAAGGGGATGCCCCTGCGCAGCCAGGTGAAGGGAGGATCGTCTCCCTCGTCCCAGTAGAGGTCGAGGTATGCCCCGTAGAGGGGGAAGTGCCGCTCGGCGAAGAGCCGGGCGAAGCGCTCCACCCTCTCGCGGACGTCGGGGGCCGCGAGCAACGCCTCTCCCTCACCGGGGAAGAGGCGGTGTACCAGCCCCGCGAACCAGGCGTAGTCGTCGGCGTAGCCGATCAGCGTCACCAGCTCCCGCAGCGACGGCGGACGCCGCAGGAGCAGTGTCGCGAGCCCGCTCAGCCGAGCTGGGGCAGCAGCTTCCATCGCAGGGCTGAGGCGAGGCGCCCCGTGGAGGATGCGTAGTCCTGCGCCTGCGCGCAGGCCAGCTCCACCTCGGACTGTCGTGCGGCGGCGGCGTCCAGGTCGAGGGAGCCGTCGGGCCGTGTGAGCTCCGCCGTGAGCTCGATGATCTTCAGGTCCGCAGGCGGCACCGCCGCCAGCAGACCCGCAAGCGTCCGGTTGTCCATCTCACGCCTCCGCCGGGTGAACGGCAGAAGCGCCCTTGGTGCCGACCCGCCGCTGGAACTCGTAGACCGTGTCGTCGCCCCGCTTGGTCTCCTTCACGGAGGCGTTGGCGATCTCCCCGTAGAAGTCGGCCAATGTCGATTTCACCTGCTCGACGGTCATCTGGGGGTCCGGGTCCGGGAACTCGCGGTCGTCGTAGACGAATATGCGTGCCATGGTTCATCTCCTTCTGCGTCTGTGCTGTGTGCTCTTGCCAACCGCGGGGAGGCCGCCGCCCCAGTTGCGGCGGCCCCTTCCGTGTTTCATGCGGCCTTGCGCCGCGCGCCGGCCGGCTCTACCTCGCGCTCCCGCTCCATGCCGAGCGCCCACTCGAACATGGACAGGCTCGCGGGCTGGGGCTTGCGATTCCGGCTCTTCGGCTTCACCGGCCCCTCGGCCATGAACTCCGCCCAGGAGAACAGCGTCTGCGCTGCCCCCGGGGACTCGTCGTGCTGGCCGTTGTCGAGCACCGGCTCGATGCCGGTGGCCGTGCCGTCCACCGCAACCGTCTCCGGCTCGGTCTCCGGCGCTCCCCAGCCGTCGTCGACGAGGTACTCCTCGGCCTCGGTCTCGGCGTCCCGCGCTGCCGCGAATACCGCCTCCACCGTCTCCGCCTCATCCTCCTCGCCGTTCACGATCTTGCGCGCCAGCGCGAGCATGAGGTCGTCTCCGTCGTCGCCGTAGGCGGCCAGGCCGTCCTCCGGCAGTTCGCCCTCCACCGCCAGCGAAGACTGGAGTTTCTTCGCCACCAGCTTCAGGGCGTCGGCCTGCAGGCTGTTCCTGTAGGCCATGAACACCACCCGCACCGGCCTCGTCTGGCCGATGCGCCACGAGCGGCGCGACGCCTGCCGCATCGTGTAGACCGAGTAGTCAGTTTCGTACCAGCAGATGGTCGGGAAATCGATCAGGTCGAGGCCGGTCTGCACCAGCCTGGGGTGGCAGATGAGGACGTCGAGTCCCTTCTCCACCTGCTCGGCGACCCACGCCTCGCGCCGGTCGGGCGCGACAGCATCGGCCTTCATCACCGCCACCCGGAACCCGTGCCGGGTCAGCATGCTCTCCATCCGGCCGGTGATGTCCCGCGTCCCGGTGTGCGTCGCGTACACCAGCACCCGGCGCCCCTCCAGGCGCTCTGCCGCCACGAGGTCGACGAGCGCCTGCTCCTTCGGATAGGTCCGCTCCTCGGAGAGCGGGGGCACGCCCACGAGGGGAGAGCCCGTCGCGGGGTCGAAGACGGTCTCGCCCCGCGTGCAGCCGTCCGGGTACGCCAAGAGCGTCTGCAGGTATGTCGCCAGCAGCCGCTTGGAGCCTGTGGCCAGCGCCTCGCCCAGCGCCTTCTTCAGCGTCCCGTAGAGCATGTTGTAGGCCGAGCGCTGGGAGAATCCCGTGTAGTCCGGCTCGGAGTCCATGGTCGAGAGCAGCACCCGCTCCTCGTAGGGGGGCAGTCCGGACGCCACGTCCGAGAGCCGCAGAAAGATGGAGTTCCCGATGAGGTGGAAGAGCGCGGAGGGGGCGAGGCCGGGGCGCTCGCGCACCACCCTGCGGTAGCGGCGCCTCCGGCTGTTGCGCCCGTCCTCGACGGAGGAATCGTCGTTCTTGTACACCGTCTCCTCGGTGAACCCGTAGCGCTGTATCCACCGTCCCTCCTCGTTGTGCCGGAACTCGGTGCGGATCTCCGGGGAGAACCGGTAGAGAAGGTGGAAGAGCGTGCTGGCATAGCCACCCATGAGCGTGCCGGAGAGGGTGAGCGAGCGGCCGCAGGACTCCGCGAGCACGCCGGCGGCGATGCCCTGCGCGGAGCCGCGTGCTTTGAATTCATGCACCTCGTCTCCGACGAAGAGGTCGAAGAAGCCCCGCATCCTGTGCTTGACGTAGTCGGCCAGGGGGTAGCGGCGGGGGCCGGTGTTGTCGGCCTGCCACAACGGGGAGCTGCAGACGTCGCAGACGTGCCGCTTGCGGTTGAGGTCCGCCGTGGACAGAGGCACGCCCTCCCTGTCGAGCACCTGCGCGGCGCAGACGGGGCAGCAGGGGATGCGGAAGGGTTCGCCCGTCTCCTCGTCCCGCACGAGCCTGCCGTCCGCCACGGCCCACCGCTCATTGACGGCGGGCTCCCAACGGTAGGCGAGCTTGGCCCGCTCGCGGGACATGACCGCGAAGAGTGGTGCGGCGCCGGGGAAGAGGCGGAGGCGCTCGAGGTCGGTGATGGAAGTGACGATGGCGGCGCGTGCGCCGGGAATCGTCTCCTCCACCTCGCGCTTCCACTTCCGTACGAGGTGCGGCGGGCAGAGCACCAGGACGCGCCTGAAGCCCGCCGCGTGGGCGGCGCTCGTCGCGATGAAGGTCTTGCCGGTGCCCATCTCGCCGACGACGGTCGTGCCCTGGTGGGCCTTGAGCGAGAGGGCCGCGCCGCGTATGGCGTCGGCCTGTGCGCCGAGCGGTCTCCGGAGGAGTGCGGGGAGTGGAACGGTCTGCTCGGACGGCCGGTAGAGCGGCGGGTACGACTCCACCACCCGCTGGGCGATGGAGTCCCTGAACGTGTCTATGAAGGTCCCGAGGTTCATAGGATTGCTCCTTTCGTGGGGGTGTCCCCCACGGACCCCAGGGACCCGCGCCCCGTGCCCAGCCTCCCTGGCGGATGGCATAGGTACAGGGCACACCCGTCCCGCCCTAACGGGAGGGGGTTTGGGGGTGCCAGGGCGGGTACCCTGCGGAGTGCCCGTGCGGCACCCCCTTAAGGTGTGGTCTGCTGCGTGCGATGCGCCGGGCACGCTCCGGGTGTGTTGCTCGTTGCTGAGTGTCAGAGGCGGGGTTTGCGGATCCTCAGTCCGTCTCGTCCTCGAAGTCGTCGTCCTGCTTGTCCGCGGCAGTCCTGGGTTGGAATGGGACGATGCCCTTGTCCCGCCTGGTCTCGGCCGCAGCCTTCGCGCGGTCGCTCTTGGCCTTCTTGACCATGCTCGCGTGCTGGGAGTACATGCGGGCCATGACGCGCGGCGGGATGTAGAGGCGCACCATGCCCTCGGGTGTGAAGGCTTCGAGGAAACCGTGATAGCCCTCGTCGGTGCGGCAGGTCTCGACGACGAACGTGGTCACGCGGTCGACGAGCGGGATGGTCTCCTTGACGGTGCTCTGCCGCGTCTGCAGGCCGGGGAGGTTGGCGATGCTGCCGCGCATCCGGTCGATGATCGGCTGGCCTGCCGAGGCCGCCGCGATCACCTGTTCAGTCATGCTCTGCTGGGTCATAGGTTCGTTCTCCTTGGTAGGGTAGTCGGTTGGTTTCGGGCAGGCGGTAGCCCGTCCCTATTGGAGGCGGACACCGTGGCTGGGATTCGTCCTCTGCTACTCGCCGAGCTCCCGCCGGGCGCCTTCGAGGGTGTTCCTCGCCTCGCTGACGAGGTTGCGGGCGTGGGAGAGGCGGTCGATGTAGCGGTTCAGCCGCCGGGAGCGGGCCCGCGACTGTGCCGCGGTCAGCGGCACCGGCTTGGCGAGCGATTCGTGGGCTTCCTTGATGAGCGTCTCGATGTAGCGCTCGGCCGGCATTTCGGGCGTCCTGTGTACCTGGACGACCATCGGCTCGGTGTCGTCGCAGTCCGGGCAGAAGCCCGAGCTGACCGCGATGGTGCCGTACTCGTTCACATGAGCGAGGGCGGGCTCCCGGTGTTCGCAGACCAGGCAGACGCGGTCGGAGTCGATGCTCTCTTCGGGTTGGAAGGTCATGGGTCCGTTCTCCTTGCATTGAGTCCGGGAGTCTCCGTTCCAGGAGTCTTCCGGCTGGTCGGCTACTCCTTCTCCAGGTCGTTCATCCGTTGCAGGGCCATGACGACTTCGTCCAGCCTGCCGCGCAGGCGCATGCGCTCCGCCGGGTTCGGCGGCTCTCGTTTTAGCTGGCTCTCCAGGGCGAAGCGCTCGCCGGTGAACCAGGCGCACAGGCCGCTCCACCGCACCGCGCCGGGCAGGACGAACCTCATGTCCATCGCCACGGCCTCGTCGCACTCGGGACAGTGCTTCCCGAATATGTATGCGCCGCTGCCGTCCTGGTAGACGTACAGCGTCGTCTCGACCTCGTGCTCGCACTGCGGGCACTCGACGGTCGCGGGGTATTCGTTGGGTCTCATGCTCACGATGCCCTCCTTTGTTCCTCTCGCGGCTCACCGCACCGGACGCAGTGGTGGACGTCCACGCCTGCCACCTGGAAGGCATGGCTGTCCCTGCAGGCCAGCGGCTGCACCGCTGCCACCCTGCCGCTGATGCCGTTCCATGGGGAGCGGTCGCCGGCCTCGTAGGTGTAGAAGCCGCAGCCCTGCGCGCAGCGCAGGTCGAGGCCGGTCAGCTCGTCGTCCTCGACGAGCTCCTCCAGCGTGAAGTTCCTCCCGCCGCAGGCGGGACAGGTGATGCTCCTCAGTTCCATCGGGTCATCTCCTTCGGATTGCTGCGGAGGGCTCCGGGGAGACCTCCGTGTGAGCGGCGCACCGGCCGGCGCGCCGTTGCGCCCTCTAGGCTGCGATGGCAGCGCGGGAAAACTCGGCCGCCCAGCGCTCCAGCTTCGCGGCGCGGTAGCAGCCGCTCTCCGTGTGGTACGAGCGGACGGGGGTGGTCGCGATGCGCCCGTCGACGACGTCGACCGAGGCGGTCTGCGCGTACGGCTGGCCGGGGAGGATCGGCTCCTCGCACCGGGCGCACGTCAGGGGAAAGAGCGTGAGTGTGGGGTTGGGGGTCATGTCGTCTCCTTTCCTTTAAGGAGGGGGATACGGGCCAGTGAGAGCAGGCGAGGCCCGCCTCGGTGGGAGGACAGGCCCCGTGGAATCGTCTCGGTTGGAGGAACGGCTATGCGGCGATGTCGGTGATCTCACCGTCATCGAGGCCGAGGGCGACCACGGTGGTGCGCAGTTGCTCCCGCCACGTCTCGGTCTCCTCCGTCTCCTCGACCAGCACCATCTCCTTGGTGGTGCGGCCCTTGACGAGGATGCGGCGACCCTCCGCCTCGAGGCAGAGGTTGTCGAGGAAGCCCGCCGCGACCAGCATCGCCATGTGCCCGCGGCGCAGCGGCATCAGCGGGCGGGTGCGGGCGTCTCCTCTCGGCCAGAGCGCGTCGTTGATCGCGGCGCTGGCCCACAGGCCGGAGCGCCGTGCCTCCGACGCGGCCGCTATCGGGTCGACCGTCCGCGTGGTGAAGAGCACGTCCCCGTCCGGCAGCGGCGGGATCGTGAACTCCGTGTAGGCGCGGGAGGAGAGCTCGTCCAGCGACCCTGCCGCCCACTCCCGCACACGCATCTCGGCGTGCACGTCAGTGTGCGGCTCCGTCTGGTGACGGCCGATCAGCACCACCTGGTCGAACGCCTCGCGCTCCGGATCGGGGAACGCCCAGCAGCGGAGCTGCCGGTAGTGGGAGGAGAGGAAGCGGGCCGAGACCTCCAAGCGCTGGCGGGGCACCACGAAGACGAGCACGCCGTTGTCCGCCAAGTAGCGGGAGGCGTGCATCAGGAAGGCGTGCTCCGAGCGCTTCTCTTCGTTGTCATAGTCGTAAGGGGGATTGACATACAGCAGGCCGAACGCCCGGTTGGCGATAGAGGTCTGGAAGAGGTCGCTGGCCAGCACCCGGTGCAGGCGCTCCCCGGCCTCTGCGGCGCGGACGCGGTGGAGCTCCACGCCGTAGGTCTCGATGGGCATCGTGTTCGGCTGCGTCAGCCGCTCCGCGAGCTGCGCAACCGCCTCTCCCGCGCCGCAGCACGGGTCGAGGATACGGAGCGTCTCCCCGCCACGACGGCGGGAGCCGTAGGTCACGGGAGCGTGGATCAGCCCCGCGATCAGGTCGACGACGCGGGGCGGCGTCGGGTAGAAGCCGCCCTTGGCCTGTCCTGCAAGTCTCATGCTGCAACTCCTAGTGTTTGGTTAGTGCTTGTGTCCGGGTCCAGAGCGACGTCTTCCGGTAGGGAGAGGATGCCGAGCGCGACCGCGCGGGAGAGGTCCTCCCGCAGCGACTCGGCGTCAGGCTTGCAGACGTGGGCGATGATGCCCACCGACTGCAGCGGCATGATCTCCCCGTTCGAATGCCCCCGCCGCCAGAGCCACTCCGCCCAGGTGTGATGCAGGGGGAGCGGGCTGCGCCGGTCGAGGAAGCGGTGGTGGAGCGCCGGCAGGTCGTCGCCGTCGTGCGCGAGCAGGAGGAAGTTGTCCTGCCCCGAGGCGAACTCGGCCCACTTCGTGTAGACGAGCGCGTGCCAGCCGCCGCTCGCCGGCAGGCGGGCGATCTTGGTCGTCCAGGTGCCGACGGTCTCCCGGGGGACGACGCAGCGCTGGTAGCCGCCGGAGAGCGCCATCCCGTCCGCGCCCCTGATGACGTGCGCGGGGTCGGGCGGCTGCTTCAGCAGCGAGGCCCAGATGGCCTTGAGCGCCGTCTGGGCGCCGACGATCGAGAGGAACCAGAGGCCGTCGGTCTCCTGGTCCCTGGCGAAGGCGTCGGCGGTGGCGGAGAATCCGCCCGCAGTGATGGTGTACAGCTCCGGTTCCGGAGTCTCGTGCGTGTTCTGCATGGGGATGTCCTTTCGGGGAGAGATGTTCAGATCCGGTAGGGCGGGTCAGAGCTCGAAGGGGATGATCCCCCGGTCCTTGAAGCTGACGAAGTCCTCCCCGCCGATGACGATGTGGTCGAGGAGGTCGAGGTCGAGCACGCGCGCCGCGCGGTAAACCTCCTTGGTGATGGCGACGTCAGCTGAGCTCGGGTTGGGGTCGCCGGATGGATGGTTGTGCGCCATGATGAGACTGGGGACAGCGGCGACGACGGCGGGGCGCAGCACCTCGGCGGTCCTGATCGTGACGGAGTTGATGTTCCCCTGGTAGATGACGCGCTGTCCGACGAGGTGGTTCGCCGAGTCGAGCAGGAGAACGCGCAGTTGCTCCTGTGCAAGCGCGGCCATCTCGCGTCCCAGCAGCCTCTGCGCGTCTACGGACGTCGAGATGATGGGCGGGTCCTCGGGCCGTGCGGGCTGGGTCTCAATGCCGTAGCGCATGGCGATCTCGCTGAGCACGAGCGTGTTGGAGCGCAGGGCGTCCAGCAGCGCCTTCGCTGCCCTGCCTGTAGGGACTGCGGTGGGGTTGGCGGTGGTCATGGGCGACTCCTTCGAGTGGGGTGAATGGAGAGACGAAGCGGGGCCGCCCCCGGCGATGGGAGCGGCCCCGTGGTGCGTTCGTGGGGCAGGGGCTAGAAGGGGTCGACGCCCGTGGCCACGGCGTGCCTCGCTGCAGCTTCCTCCGCGTCGACGTGCCCGTTCTCTTCCCCGTTCCGCTCGCCGTTACGGGAGTCGAGGAAGACGACCTCCGAGGCGTGCACCTCGGTGCGGTAGCGCCGCTGTCCGTCCTCCGTCTCGTAGCTGCTGTGCGCCAGCGAGCCGCTCAGGTAGATGCGGTCACCCTTGCCGACGTACGTGTTGACGGCCTCGGCCTGCTTCGAGAAGCAGACGACCGAGTGCCAGTCGGTCTCCGTCTCGCCGTTCTGGCGGCGGCGGTCCGTCGCCACGCGGAACTTCGTGACGGCGGTGCCGCTGGGGGCGTAGTGCATCTCCGGGTCCGTTCCGACGCGTCCGAGCAGCTCGATCCTGTTGATGGTCCTTGCCATGATGTGCCTCCTTGCACTGGTGACGTGGCGCGGCCCTGCCGCGCCCGGTGTGATTGAGAGCGGGGCCGCATCCCGCGATGGGACGGCCCCGTGCGCGCTCCCTTGGGGGAGCGGCGGTGTGATCCGGAGCGGTGCTCCGTCAGTCCCTGCACGTGCAGTGCGGGCAGGGGGCCTGCAGCCGCCGGAAGAGCGCGTGCGCCCGCTCGACGGCGCGGCGTCCGTCCGCGCTCTCCTCCGGCGCGGGGAAGAGCCGCGCGATCTCCTCGATCTCCTCCTGGAGCTCCGGCTCGCCGGCCTCCTCCATGAGGAACCACAGGTCGGCGAGCCCTTCCTCCACCCGGTCCATGAGCATCTGGTTGGTTGCCGTCGTCATCGGCCTTCTCCTTCTGTGGGGTGACGAACAGCGGTGCCGCCTCCGGAGATGCGGCCCCGCTCATCTGCACGGTCCGGTTGCAGGCCGCTGTTCAGGCGGCCGCAGGCAGATCGGTCTCGTCCGCGGAAGGGACTTCCTCGGGCTGGCTGACGGCGGGTTGCGCTTCTCCCGCCTGCTGGACCTTCCGCGCCGCACCCTCGACGAGCTTCGTGAGCTCGGCGACGGACAGGACGTCCAGGTCCTTGCCCGTCTTGCTCCGCACGGCGGCGCGCATCTGCGCCTCGCCGTAGCCCTGGGCCACGCCGAGGTCGACGAGCGTGCGGCGCAGCGATGGTGCGAGCGCTTCCGCCACGCCGTCGCCGTAGAGGGAGTTCCCGAACCGGCCGCCGAAGCTCCGCAGCGCGCGCTTGAGGCCGTCGGTGACCGCGGCCTTGTAGGCGGTCTCATGCCCCTCGGCGCTGTCGTCGGCGACCGTGTGGAAGCCGACGTCGGTGCGGGGCTGGGCGCCGGGCACGGTGACCCGCACCGCCGCCGCGTACGAGCAGGAGCGGAGCACCTGCCCCGTGTCGGAGTCCACGCGCTCGGTCACCCACTGCGTGACCTCTCCGACGAGTTCGTATCCCCAGCCGCCGTAGCCGAAGATCCCGTTCGCCTCATCGATCGCCGTGTGGCCCTCGATGTACGGGTACGTGCCGCCCTTCCGCCCCTTGCGGAAGGAGACCAGCCCCGGGTCGAGGGGCTTCTCCAGTTCCCCCACGACCTTCGGTGGGAGGCTGTCCCAGAGCAGGTCGTGCGGGCTGTCCGGGATGGTGTCCTTGTGGACGCCGTTGTTCAATCCGTCGTGTGTCGTTCCGTTCTGTGTCATCACTGCCTCCTTGGGCATCGTGTGTTTGGTGTCCTGTCGACGGGACGCGGGCTCCCCGTGGCGAGACCCGTGGGCGGGGTGAGCCGTCGCGCGTCGGGCATACGGCCTCCTTCGGTATGGGTGGGGTATGGGGAACACGCGGAGCGGAACCACCATCGCTTCTCAGTGCAGGTGGTTCCGCTCCGCGTGTATGGGGATGGGGGGCTACGCGGTGTTGCGCGCTGCCTGCGTGAGCAGGCGCCGGAACGTGGCGTAGCCGTGGGGGCGCGTGGCGAGGTCCGCCACGTCGGCGGTCTCGCGCGGCAGGGCGACGACCGCCGCCCTGCGCCCCAGCAGTTCGGTGAAACGCTCGGTCGCCGAGCGGCCTGCGTCGTCAGCGTCGAACGCGAGGAAGACGTGGGAGCAGCCCCGCAGGGCTGCAGCGATCCGCTCGGCGCCCTGCGTGCCGAGTGCGGCGCAGGCCGGCACTCCCCAGTGGGCGAGCGCCAGCCAGTCGAACAGGCCCTCGGCCAGCACCACCCACGGTGGCGCAGGCCCGAGCCGCCCGGCGCCGAGCACCGGCTTGGGGCCGGGCAAAGCCTGGAACCGGGGCGAACGCTCCGGCTCCACAGCGCGTCCGGCGAGCCACCGGGCGCGCCCGCCGGCCGTGAGGTCGGGAACGACGACCATGCCCGCGAACCGTTCGCCGTGCTCGACGAACAGCCCCGACCGCCTGAGGCGCTCAGGTGAGAACCCCGCCTCAGCGAGGTGGGCGCGAAGCCCGTCCCCCGGCGCGTAGCCGAGGCCGAGGCGGGCCGCCGTCGGGGATGAGATGCCCCGCGAGCGCAGGTACGCCTGCGCTTGGGGACTGCGCCGCAGCCGGCCGGTGTAGAACCGGGCGGCCGCGGTGAGAAGGGTGGGGTCGGGTGGTGAGATGGTCGTGCGCCGGGGCGGGCTCACCGGCCCCGGACGCACCACGGCGGCGCTGGTGTCGCTGCCAGCGCCGCCGTTCAGCCGCCTGATCGCCTGGGGGAGGTCCAGGTTCTCAATGCGGCGGACGAAGTCGAGGACGTCGCCGCCCTCGCCGCACCCGAAACAGTACCACCGTTCCGAGTCGGCGTACACAGTGAAACTGCCCTCGTTCTCCTCGTGGAACGGGCAGACCCCCTGGCGCACCCTGCCACGTCCGACCAGCTGCACACCGTACGCTTCCACGACGTCGCCCAGGGGGTGACGCCGCTTCAGCGCCGGCAGGTCGACCGTCGTCATGACGTCCCTCCCGCCAGCGGGCGCAGCCCCCGCAGGCTCCGCCGCGAGACCCGCTGCCCCGGCTGCCAGCGCATGCCGAGCACGGCGAGTACCTCGAGCATCACGTCCTCATCCCCAGCGCTGGGGGCGAGGACGGCGGCCCGTCCCGTGCCCGGGCTGTACACGGCGGCCCCGCTGCCCGTGTACAGCCGCCGCGCGAGGTTCACCCACTCGCCGTACGCCCACCGCGCCTCGGCCTCCGAGGCATCCGCAGGGTCGAGCTCCGCGAACGCGGCCATCGCCCCGTCGAGGTCGCCCGCCTGGCGCAGACGCCGCGCGTCGTGCACGGCCCGCGCCACGGTCGGCTCACGCTTCCCGCCGATGCTGGCGAGCAGCGCGTCGATCACCCGGCCGGCCAGCTCCTCCAGCCTCCGCTCGGGCCGTTCCGTCACCATCCGGTCGTTCAGTCGCACGGTTGCCGTCGTCATCGGGTCCTCCTTTTCGCTTTCGCTGTGGTCTTGTTCCGGTTGCCGAGTCCCGTGAGCCGCAGGAGCAGCAGCCCCACCCAGGCGAGGCCCGCCGCGTTCAGGGCGAGGAGCTCCCAGCTGCCGGTCATCGGCATGGGCCCCAGCACCAGCAGCAGCACCGCCGCGATCGCGAACGGTCTCCTGCGCCTGCTCATGAATCCCGCGGCCACTCTGATCAGGGTCCAGACGCTCATGCGCACCTCCTTGGCGTTGAACGCGAGAAGGGGCTGCGGGTCGACCCGCAGCCCCTTCTCTTCTTTGACGTTTCTTCGCGGCCCTAGATGCCGTCCGCGCACTCGCTCTCATGGCAGTGGCGGCAGACCGAGAACCCGCGCGGGTACCGCACGGCCTCGTCGTCCGGCACCCCGCAGTACGCGCACTCCGGCGTGTACCGCAGCGTGAACTCCGCCGTCCTGCGGCGTCCGATGAGTCCGGTCACCTGTCGAATCAGTCCTCCGACGTGCATGTGCACCTCCTCGTGATGTCGCCCTCGCCGGCATCCGTGGCGCCGGGCATGCTCGAATCGATGGTTGGCAAACGGACAGACTTCGTCCCCGGTGTGGATGCCTGACGCGGGAGACGGAGCGTTGGAGAAGTGCCCGGCCCACGCGGTTGGAACGCGAGAGCGGCCGTGGCGGGAGACGCGCGGAACCAACCGGGATCCCTTCATTGGGATGGGGGGAGCCGGCTGCCGCACGGGCATGACGGGGCCAGCCTGGGGCGCATCCGCCGCAGACCGGCTCGAGACGTGGTCAGAGCGTTCGATGCACTCCAACCGCCAGATCCTGACCGGGGACGAAGGAATCATCGACTCCGCCATCCGGTCCGCGCTGCTTGCGAGGGAGTTCACACCCCGCGGCGGCAGCAGTTCCCTCGTGGGCGACCATCAGGAGACTCAGTCGATCCTCCAGGTCATGCCCGGGCTCAGGGATCACGCCCCCGGGTTTCTATGGTCGGAAACCCTGGTGAAAGCCGAACATCGCGCCCATTGTGACGGAGACGGAACGGGAAGAAAGCTACTTAAAAGACCCATCCGGCAACTTTCTGGCAAAGTGTTCACAATTCTTCACAACAGACCCGGGGCGCGCTCACTCTCACCAGAGCCCCAGCGTGCAGATGCGCCTGAGCAACCGCACCCGCTCCCCCCTTGCCCGCGCCCTCCGGGCGTCGTGGAGCGCGGCCCTGCGCCAGTTGGTCTGACCGAGTCGGTCGAGGCCCCGCAACGGGTACGTCTCCGGCGGCAGCGTCATCCCGTGCTCTTCGAGCAGGGCCAGCTCCACCGTCAGCAGACGCTCGCGCTCCACCAGCCACGACAGCCCCCTGCCGGCCTGCGGATGCGTGTCCTTCAGCTCCCGCCACTCGTCGATGAGCGGCCATGCGTCGCCGAACACGTCCGCGTCGTCCCCGGCCGGCTCGCGGGTCACGAGATCGGGGAACTCGCGCCTGGGCGTTCGCGTCCCCGCCCTGGGTGCGCCCCCCGGCGCCGTCGCAGCGCCCTGGGCTGACCCGTCGGTCCGCGCCTGCGCCATCTCCGCCTCCAGCCGCCTGAGCGCCCGGGCGGTCTCCTCCCGCAGCGCACTGACCACACCCTGGACTGCCCGGACGGCCGCCTGCATCTCTTCCCCCTGCGCCTCGACCCCGCCCTCCAGCGATTCCAGGCGCTGCTCCAGGCTGTCGTTGCGCTCCCGCTCCCGGTCGGCGGCCGAGCCGATGCCCTCCTGCAGCGCCTGCTCCAGCGCGCTCCTCACCCGCCGCGACAGCAGACCCTCGTCGAGGCTGGCGCTCAGTGTGCGGTGATCGAGGCCCAGCACGTCCGCAGCGCCCTTGCGCCCGTGCTTCCGCTCCAGCTCCTGCAACAGCGCCATGAGCCGGGTGAGCTGCAGCTTCTCCACGTTCTCGCTCTTTGCGCCGAACGCCGGCTTCCTCGGTTCCATCCCGCATGCCTCCTTCCATGGCTCCCGTCCCGGTGGGTCCGGCCTCAGCCGTGCACCGGCCATGCCCGCCCAGGGGCAGCGTCTTGTGCACCCCTGCGGAGTCCTTGTCCGGTCTCACCGCATTCCGGGGCTCCTCCGTTGTCGACCCCTTGCTCCGTTCTTGCACCCGCAGCCGGAACGTGCCCTTGCGACGAAGTGTTCACTGGCGACCGTCCTGTAGGGGGCGCTCTGCCCGCGATTCACCTCTGCGGTCACCCTGCTTCCCCGCCCGCGACAGACGTCCTTCTCCTGTACACCCCAAGGACAGCACTCGGAGAGCCGTTTCGGGAAGCGCCTGCAGGGCGCTCTCCTGTAGGGCCTCTTCCCACAGGGCTGCTTCCCATAGAGCCCCGCAGGGTTGGGATGTCCTATAGGCAGTTACGCGGAGACCCCTGGTTGTCCACACTCTCCTGTGGCCTCGCGATAGTGAATCGCCCCAAGCCATGGGAGGTACCGTGCGACTGCAAACTTCCATCAGGGTCACGACCGGTAGGGCAGGGCGGCTGCTGCCGCTGGCGATGGCGGTGCTGCTTGCGGCGCTGACCGCCGCAACCGCGAGCAACGCGGCCCTCGCCCAGGACGACGGGCTCAGCCTCGTCAACCACGACCGCGACTTCGTCGAGCGCAAGAAGGATGGGCGCTTCATAGCAAGGCCCGTCTTCGACAGGCAGGTCGTCGTCATCCACTACGGCATCCGCCACCCCGAGACCGGCGATTGGATCAGTTCCATGTTCCGCGTGCAATCAGACGGCAAGCGACTGGACGACGGCTGGGAGTACTCGTGGGGATACCCGGTGCTGCGCGAGCAGCCGGAGCTGGAACCGGACCGGGCGTTCCTGCTCGTGATGGCCGTCTCTGACGGCGGAGATACCCGGACGTTCCACGCCGTCATCCCCGTCTACCGCTCATCCAGCCTGTGGGACCGCGTGCTCGACGCGCTGGACCCCGGCAGGTGGGGCCGCGCGTTCGCACGGTGGGTGGTCGAGGGCATCTACCGCGCGCTGTGCGGCGTCATCGAGCGGGCATCCGGCGCGGATGCCTGCACCGAGGCGAGCTTCTGATGAACGACCTCCTCACGGGCACCCCCGCTGAACTCACCTACGCACACGACATCGTCGTCCAGGCGTGGACGGCGGTCTGGGCCGTCGCCTCCGGCGCGCTCGTGGTCATCATCGGCTGGATCGGCCTGAACCTGATCGTGGGCGAGCACCTCGGCAGGCCGCAGGCGGGCTGGCGAGAGCTGGTACCCCGGCTCGTGCTGGGACTCGTCGCAGCCGCCTCGTCCCTCTGGTGGTGCGCCCTCGTGATCGACACAGCGGACGCGATCTCGGGCTTCATCGCATCGGCGCTCGGCTTCACCGCATCCGACCTCCTCAGGGCATCGGCGGACACACTGCTCGCCGCGCTCGAAGCGGGGAGCGTGGGCCTCGCCCTGCTGGTCGCCATGCTCTACCTCGTCTACGCCTTCTTCGTTCTCTACGTCGTCGTGCAGATGGTGCTTCGCATAGCGCTGATCGACCTGTTGCTGGCGCTCGCCCCCATCGCGCTGGGGCTCTGGATACTGCCCCACACGGCAGGGTGGGGCAGGCAGTGGCTGCGCCTGTTCATGACGGCGGTCTTCCAGCAGGCGATCCAGATCGTCGCGCTGTCGATGGGCTTCACCATGCTCAACGAGTTCGCGGGAATCGGCGCGTTCGAGCCCGCGCAGGACCTCATCTGGAAGCTCATCCAGTCCGCGGCGTTCATCTACCTCGCCACGCGGGTGCCTTCCCTGCTCGGCAACTCGGGCACGTTCGACGCCTGGCTTCACACCCTCTACTTCGGCCTCTCGCTTCCCGGCACCGCGATGCGGGCCGCCCGCTCGGTGGGGCCGATGCTCGCGGGCGCGGTAGGAGGGCCGGGAGGCATGGCCGCCGGAGCGGCAGCCGTTGGGGGTATGGCGGGCGTCGCGAGCGGCATCGGCAGCGCCGCGGCGGGAGCGGGAACATCCTCGGCCGCGGGAGCGGGAGCCGCGAGTGCGGCATCGGTTGCGGGCGCGGGGGCTGCGGGGGCAGGAGCGGGTGCGTCACGCTCCGCCGCCGATGCGGCGACCCCGTCCGGCCCGGGAGCGGGCGGGACTCCCAGGAGCAACGACGAGTAATCCTTGGACACCCTCCGGCGCAGACCCTCATCTGCGCCGACCCGACACGCCCGGAAGGAGGCTGACCGATGTGCCAGTAGGACGGCCCGGAAGCGGAGCGAACCGGATCAACCTGACCGGGCGAAGGAACGCCCGGCACACGAGAGGAGAGCGAACGGAATGGAACAACTCACGCAAACGATCTCGAATTTGGTGGGGATCCTGCTGGGGCTGGTGGGCGCGGTCGGCGTCGGCTTCTTCGTCTACGGCGCCTATCTCTACCTCACCGCCAGCGGCGCGCCTCATCAGATGGAGAAGGGGAAGACGGCCATGATGACCGCCGTCGCGGGCATCGTGCTCGCCATGGTCGCCTACGGCGTCGTCGACCTCGTCATGAACGCAGTCGTCAACCCCGCTGTCACCCCCAACGTTCCCGATCCTGCAACTCCTACGCCCATTCCCGGCGGATAAGCCGGAGCAACACAGGAGGATCGACATGCAAGCACACGAAGTACCCACCCACGTGCAGGCCGAGGACAAGGTCCTGCTCTGGTTCACCTTCCCGCAGATCGTGGCGATCACGGCGGTGGGGGCGCTCGCCTATGGCATCTACCACTACCTGCCCTTCGGACCGCCGGAGTTCCGCATCGGCCTCGCGGTCATCTTCGCGCTGACCGGCCTCGCGGCGGTGGTGGGGCGGGTCGGAGGACGACGGCTCCCTGCCGTGGCCGCCGACCTCCTGCGCTACCGGCTGGCCGGCCGGTGCTACGCCGGGGTGCCGGCCGAGATCGTGCGCAGCGAGCCGCCCGCGCCGCTCGACGACAGCCCCGGCCTGCTGCAGCACATAACCGAGAAGACACAGCGGCGGCTCCGCCGGATGCGCAGAGGGATGAAGGCCCGGCGGGTGCGCAGGAGCCGCGAGCGGCGGAACGGCCGTCGGGGGCCGGGGCCGCAGCGCTGGCTCCCCAGCCGCCGCAAACCCAAGGACCGGGGGAACGGCAGCGCGGGCCATACGGCCATGAGGCGCGTCTGCCTGCTCGGAGCCATGCTCCTGCTCGCGGCCACCGCGGTGGCCGCGTCCGGCCCGCCGACGCCGACACCCGAGCCGACGCCGGGACCCGGCACCCCGTACCCGCAGACCAGTCCCGACCGCTGGCGCAACGAGATCCACTATGACCCCGTGGAACCCGTTCCGGGCAGGCGGCTCTACGTCGAGCGGCTCTCCGTCTTCGAGGACAAGGCGACGGTCACACTGCGGGCAGCAGCCGACGTGGACCTGCAGGTTCAGGCGTTCGGCGGCCCCGAGGGCAGGGAACTCCACTTCTACGGCAGTGCGGCGGTGGATGCGGGGGAGACCATCTTCTACACCCTGCCGCTCTCCGGCGACGCCCCATCCTTCACTTTCGCATGGGTCGATGAGACCGGCCAGGCCGGGGGCGTCAGCATCGACAGCGAGCAGATCCCGCACCCGTTGCCGGTCGCAGAGGGCGAGCTGTGCGACGTCCGCGTGACGGAGGTCCGCTGGAGCCCGGGCTGGCTCACCGGGAGGGTGGAAGCCGACGAGTGCATCAAGTCTCTGGAGCACCCGATCGACCTCGTCGTGGTCAACGGCGAGGAGCACATCGCGGGCCCCATGGTGATGAAGACCAGCGTGACAGGCGTCTACGGCACCGCCACGGTCTCCTCCGGCGAGGAGAGCACGACCGTCCGGCTCGATCCGCCCGACAGCGCGCTCTTCCGGCTGCCCGTCCCGGCGGGCAAGCGCCTGCACGAGCTGGGCATCGAGACCGCCCTTGAAGCCGGCCTGCGGGGGAACGCGCCGCCGCTGGTGACGCTCACCCTGATCCCGGAGCGGGAGGAGACCCGCCTGGTGCCGGTCCAGGTGCTGCGGCCCGGCACCAGCAAGACCGTGCGCGAGACGGTCACCGTCCAGAACAAGGACGGCACCACGTCCTCCCACGAGATCTCCGCCCGCCTCTCCATCCCCGCCGAGATCATCACCGTCGTGCCCTCCGTGCTGATCACGTATGAGGAGTACATCGCGGCGACGGTGAACCCCCGGGGGAGCGCCTACGGCACCAGGGAAGAGACCGTCGAACTGGCGTTCGCCATCGGCTCGGACGCCCCCTACGCGCCATTCGTTCCGCCCCCACGGGAGGAGGAGCCCCCGCCTCCCGTCCAGACCCCGGTCACCGAGGACGAGGGGAGGGGGCTGTTCGGCATCCTTGGATGGGAGTGGCCGTGGTGAGGCGGAGCGCTGCGGCACTCATCGTCCCCGGCGCGGCGGCGGTCTCCGCCGCCGCGCACCACGAGGAGGAGACGATGCTCGCGGCCTTCGACGGCGCGCTGACCGCCATGGCCTACGCGGCGGCGGGACTCACGCTCTTCGCCATCGTCTGGGCGGGCTTCGTGCTCATGGCCGAGGGGAGCGACTCGCGCGGCGCGGGCCGCGCGCGCAACGCAGTCGCCGGGGCCGTCCTCGGACTGGTGGTCGTCCTCTCGGCGAAGGCCATAGCCCTCGTCCTGCGCAGCGGCATCGTCCCCATCCCATAGCAACACCACACGAAAGGAGCAATACCTTGCGCAACCTCGCCGAACGAACGAGGCGCCTCATCCCCCGCGCCCTGCGCCGGGCAGACCCCGGCCCCGAGCAGCCGAAGGAGCCCAAACCCCCGCTGCCCCTGCCGCTCTGCTTCATGCTCTCCCACCTCGACGACGACGGCCCAGTCCGCCTCGACGGCCTCAAGCTCGCGGTCTTCGAGGTCATGGGGCTCGAGCTCGACGAGCCGAAGCTGGGCGCGTTCGCGGGAGCGCTCAACGCGCTCGACTTCCCCCTCCAGCTGCTGGTCCGCCAGCACCCGCCCGACCTCAGCCGCATGCGGGAGCGCCTGCATGAGGCGGAGCCGCCCGACCTGCCCCCGCAGACGCGGGCCGCGGCGGACTCGCTGCGCGGCCTGCTCGGAGCGCTGGAACGCCGCGACGGCATCCTGGACCGGCGCTTCTACGCCGTCTGCCCGTTCGACCGCGCCGGCGACCTGCGGGTCCTGCTCGGCAAGGCGGGTCTCGCGGCCCACCCCCTCACCGGCCGCGCCCTGCGGCTCCTCCTGCTGGCATCCACCCTCGGCGGCTCCCCTGCCGACCGGGACGAGGACGAACCCGTGGAGGTCACGGTCAACCGGCGCGAGGTCCGCGTCGGCGACCACCTCGTCCGCTCGCTCCACCTCGGACGCTGGCCCCGCTCACTCGTCCCCGGCTTCCTCCAGGGGCTGATGGCCGCCGGGGCGCCCATGGACCTCGCCATCCACCTGGGCCCCATCCCCGCCGAGCAGGCCGCGCGCACGCTGGAGTGGCAGAAGGTGCGCTTCGAGTCCGCCCTCTCCCTCTCGCTGCGCAAGGGGCGTACGATGTCTCCCGAGGCCGAGATCGCCCTTGAGGACGTCACCCGGCTCCGCGACGACGTCCAGCGCGGGCGGGAGCGCCTCTTCCACGCATCCCTCTCCATCACGCTTCACGCGAGGGACGAGGAGACGCTCAAGGATCTCACCCAGCGCGCCAGGGCCCACTTCGGGGCGACGCTCGGCAAGCTCGATACCCTCTCCTTCCGCCAGCGCGAGGGGCTGCTCTCCACGCTCCCCATCGCGCTGAACAGCGTGGCCGCATGGCGCACGCTCGACACCTCGTCCATCGCCCGGCTCTTCCCTTTCTCGCCGCCCGACCTCGACACCCGCAGTGGGACGCTGTACGGCATCGACCTGCGCGCCTGCTCCTCCGTCGTCTACGACCCGTGGGACGGCACGCACCTCAACGCCAACACCGCCGTGCTCGCCCGGTCTGGGAGCGGCAAGTCGTTCTCCACCAAGCTCGGCGTGCTCAGGGGGCTGACGCGGGGGATCACCGCCTACGTGATCGACCCGGAGGGCGAGTACGCGGACATGGCGCGCGCCGCGGGCGGGCGCGTCCTGTCCCCCGGCGTGCCCGGACAGGGCATGAACCCGTTCGTCATCGACAAGGGCGATGCCGAGGAGTTGCTGCTGCGCATCGGCAGCCTGCGGCGGCTGATCGAGGTGATGGTCGGCGAGCGGCTCAGCGCCGAACGCCGCGCGGCCCTCGACCACGCGCTCGCCGGCTACTACGCGGAGACGCGCGAGCGCACCGGCTTCAAGGACTTTTACGCCTACCTGCAGGGTGGAGAGTCGGAGGACCTGGCCCGGCTGCTCAGACCCTTTGCCACCGGAAGCCTCCGCCACCTCCTCTCCGACGAAGGCGACGACCTGCTCACCAACGAGGCGCTCGTCACCGTCTTCGATCTGCGCCTCCTCGAACCCGAGCTGCGCCCCGCAGCCGCCATGGTCTGCACCGAGACCGTCTGGGCAGCCGCCGCGCAGAACCCCAAGCCCCGCCTGCTCGTCGTCGACGAGGTGTGGAGCATCATGCAGCACCCCGAGGGTGCGGCGTTCATGGTGTCGATGGCGAAACGCGCCAGGAAGCATCGGCTCGGCCTCCAGTTCATCACCCAGGACGTGCAGGACCTCCTCTCGGAAGACACCTCACGCGCCATCACGGGCCACTCCGGCAGGGCGCTCCTGCAGAACGCCGCCTTCAAGCTCCTCCTCCAGCAGGACGCAGCAGCCATCTCCACGGTCGGCGACGCCTTCGACCTGCCGCCGGACCTCCAGCGTTGGCTCCTCTCGTGCCCGCGGGGCGATGGGCTCCTGCTCGCGCGCGGCGGCAGATTCCCCATCCGCATCGAGGCCACTCCGGAGGAGACCGATGTCATTGAGTGGCGGCCCGGAAAGCACTAGGCCGCCCTCATTCAAGCAAGGAACAGGAGGTATCTATGCAGACGCGACCGACTGACAAAAAGCCCGGACGCAGCGAACTCCAGCACCCCACGGTGCTGCTGGCCGTGACTCCGCCGCGCACCGGCGAGCGCACGCTGCTCGGCGTCGAGAACCTCCTCGCCTCCATCGCCGTACCTGAGCCATTCTCGCTCGAGCTCGCGGGAGACGCCGACGGCGTCGGCCTCATGGCCCGCTGCCACGACGGCCAGGTGATCCGCAGCCAACTCGCGGCCCACTACCCCCAGGCGCGCATCCACGAGGTCGCGCCGGAGGACGACCCGCTTCGCCTCGATGAGGGCGAACAGGCGTGGACGGTTACGCTGCGCTCCGGCGGTCCCGAGTACGTGCCCCTGCGCACCTTCCGCGACGCCGACCTGACCGACCCCGGCTCCGACCCCCTCATCGCGCTGCTGGGCGCGCTGTCGGACCTCAACCATGGGGAGCGCATCACCGCGCGGCTGCTGCTGCGCTCGCTCGGCCCCGGCTGGGCGGAGCACCACCAGCGGCTCGCCCACGAGCGCCCCAACACCGGAGCAGCACAGCCCGCGTACAACCCCCAGACCGCGGCCCCCGCCGGGAGCGGCCTCGGCATGGCCGTCCTCGGCATCGGCGCGTTCGCAGCCCTCAAGGCGTACGAGTGGGTGCAGGCGGGGGAGACGTGGAAGGCCGTCCTGCTCGGGCTCGGCATCATGGCCGGACTGATCGCGGCCGGGTGGGTGAAGGCGCGCTTCTTCAAGCGCCCGCCCGTCCACGACCCCGCCCTGATCAAGGAGAAGGTCTCCCGCATCGCCTTCGATGGGGAAGTACAGGTCACCGTCATCCTGCCTCAGCACGGCTCCCCGGAGCGGGTCTCGGAGCTGTTGAACGCCGTGGCCGCAGCCTACCGCCATTACGACCATCCCGCCGGGGCCAGCTTCGTCATGGGCAAGGTCGCCCCCGCCGCTCCCGCCGTGTCCCTCGCCCCTGCCGTCCCGGGACTGTTCGGCAGACGCAGCATCCTCGGCGTGCGCGAGGTCGCGGCCCTCTGGCACCCGCCCGGTGCCGGCGACGAGACGCCCCTGGTGGAGCGCTCCGGCGCACGGGCGCTCAATCCCTCAGCCAGAGGCGTGAGCGGTGGCGCGCTGGTGGGCGAGACCACCGCGGGCAGGCGCACGCCTATCCGCTTCCCTGACGACCTGCTCAGGCGGCACCATCTTTACGTCGCCCGTACCCGCATGGGCAAGTCCACCCTCATGCACCACCTCGTAGCCCACAAGATGCGTGAGAAGGCCGAGGGCAGGGACCCCGACGCCATCGTCGTCATAGACCCCCACGCGGACCTGGCGGGCGGACTGCTCGAGCACGTGCCGGAGTCCCTCACAGACCGGGTGCGCCTCATCGACCTGGCGGACGACAGGGGAGCGCCGGGCATCAACCTGCTGGACACCCGCATCTTCTCCGACCGGGACCGGACGGCCGACTCCGTGGTGCGCGTCGCCCGAGGGCTGTGGGAGCAGTGGGGGCCGAGGATGCAGTCGATCCTCGAACAGACCGTCAAGACGCTCCACGAGGCCAACGACCACCCGGCGACAGACGAGGGCAGCCAGTACACGATCCTCCACGCGCTGAAGCTGCTCTCCGACGAGCCGTTCCGCAACAGCATCCTCAGGAAGGTCGAGGACCCCTACCTGCTGGAGTGGTGGGCGCGGGACTTCGGCGGTTGGCATCCCCAGTACCGCGCCGAGGCGCTGGCTCCGGTCCAGACACGCCTCTCCTACTACGCCTCGTCCAAGCGGGCGCGCGCCATCCTCGGCCAGTCGCGCTCCACCATCGACCTGCGCGAGACCATCTTCGGCGGCGGGATCCTGATCGTCTCCACCGCCCAGGGGCACGTCGGCCGCGATGTGGCCGCACTGGTGGGCGCGTCCCTGCTGAACCTCGTCGATTCGGTGATACGGCAGCAGGGCGACCTGCCGTTGGAGAGGCGCCGGGGAGCCCTGGTCGTCGTCGACGAGATGCAGTCCATCCCTGGCGTCGACTACGAGTCGATGCTCTCGGAGCTCGGCAAGTTCGGCGCATCCTTCGTCCTCGCCACCCAGAGCCTCGCCAAGCTGGACGACCTCTCCCGGACGATGCGGGACACCCTCCTAGCCAACGTGGGCTGCCTCGCCGTATTCCAGGTGGCTGGGAGCGACGCGCGCCAGCTGGTCTGGGAATTGGGCAGGGACCGGGTGACCGAGGACGACATTACGTCGCTGCCCGTCCACCACTGCTACGTCAGGGCCACCGTGGAGAAGGAGCGGATGCCCGCCTTCTCGATGATGGTCCGCAGGCCCGAGCCGGGAGACCCCGCCGTCGCCGCCCTCATCCGCGCGGAGTCCGCGGCGTACACCCTGACGGCCGACGATCTCTCGGACGCCGATGCCAGTGCGCACAGGAAGGTGCAGGAATTCAGGAAGCGGGCCGACGACTTGGCGCACGGCGGTCACGGGCAGGCCGCGCCGTGGAGTCCCGGAGGAGGGAAGCAGCCCGGCAACCAGGACCGTCCTGCCGGTCGTGACGCTGGCAGGCATGCGGCTGAGGAGGCGGAGGAATGAGACACGGAAGATGCGAGGTTGACCTGCTGCGCACGCTGGCTGCGATGCCCTTCCTCGACCGCCAGGAGATGGTGGCCGTCACCGGCTGGTCGAGGGGCGCAGTCTACGAGGCCATGGAGAGGCTGGAGGGCGGCGGTCTCGCCGCCTGGGTGCCCCACGCCACCGAACTCGTTCCCTCCACCCGGAGATTCCACCTCACCGCCGACGGGCTCGGCCGACTGGTAGATGAGGCGGGTATCGGCCCGGATGAACTCGTCCACCGCCACCCCGTCTCCGGCACATGGCGGCGCATCCTCATGGAGAGGCTCGATGCCCTCGCCGCCATCTACCGGCTGACCGCGGCCATTGCCCACGTCGCCTATCCCCTGCGCTTCCACTGGTACCGGGCCAGGCCCCTGGACGCCTCCATAGTCCTTCCCGACGGGCGCACCGTCGGCATCGTTCGCCGAGGCCTTACCGCCGACAGGACCGGCTTCTCGAGGCGGATGCGGAAGCTGGGCAACGGCCCGCTCCCGGGCGCCGTCCTCGTGCTCATGCCGGATGAGATTGGCCTGCGGCACGCCCGCAGGATGCTGACGGGCGGTCCCGTTCCGTTCTTCCTCGCTTTGGAGCGGGAGGCGGTCACAGCCGCCCCCGCCGACCCGGTGTGGGTCCCGTCGGCCGTCCACGCCGCCATCGACCTGCGCACAGCCGTCGACCGGGCTGAGGCGCGCAGCGAGCTTCCCCCGGAACCCGCCCTGGCCCGCGCCTCGGCGCCCGCTGACCCCGCCTTGGCGGGTCCGACCTGGAACATCCTCGACCACATGCTCCCCACCTACCTCAAGCCCGGCGAGAAGCGCTCCGCCGACCTGGTCTCGGACTGGCCCTGGATCGTCCTCAAGGACCTGGCGGCACTGCTGGGCGTATCGGCCCAGAGGGCCTCCGAACTGGTCAACCCCCTGGAAGGCTTCGGCCTCGTCGCCCGGCCCGTTGCCGGGAGCGGACGCCTCGCCCTCACCGACCGGGGGCTCGCGATGCTGGCCCGCAGGGACCGCACCTCGGTGGGTGTGACGAAGAAACGGTGGAGCGTGTCGCCGCGCGTGAGGGAGGCGAGCTTCGACTGGCGCAGCGTGTCGGGTGGCAGGAGCCGTCAGCTGCTCAGGCACATCGAGCACACGGCCGCCGTCCACGCCTTCGTGGCGGCCCTGGCGAAACAGGCGGCCCTCACCGGCTGGGAGGTAGTCCAGCTGGACCCGCCCCGGAGGGCATCCCGGTACTTCCGGCACGGCGACAGCCGCCGCTCCATCCACCCCGACGCCTTCGGTGTGCTGCGCAAGGACGGCGTCACCTGGCCCTTCTTCCTGGAGTGGGAGCGCCGCGCCGTGCGGCCGGTGACGATGTCAGAGCGCCTCGCACCGTACCTGCGCTACTACGCATCGCACAGGCCCATCGACGACCACGGCGTCCGTCCCGACGTCCTGATCGTCTTCGAGGACGAGACCGCAGCCGCCCACTTCCTGCGCGTGGCGCGGGAGGAGATGCAGGTGAGGCGAGTGACCGTACCCCTGTGGGTCTCCCACGCCGCCGCCTTAGACGAGATGGGGCCGCTGGGACGCGCTTGGCGCGGACCCGGCCACAGGGAGTCCCCCCGCGACCTCCCGCCACAGTGAATGACGGCCGCAAGCGGGAAAGGCGCAGCTACCGGCGCTCCCCCCACCGATAAGGAGAACGGAACCAATGCGTTCACATGGCATGAACCGAGCGAGAGGCACCCGGAGGCGTCGAGGACGGAACGTGATCCGGCTGAACAGGGCTGCCCTCTGGGAGCGGCTGGCGCTGCTCAACCGCTCTCAGAACTGGCTCGCCCGGGAGATCGGGGTCAGTCCCGGCCACGTCTCAATGCTGGTCAACGGGGGGCGGACGCCCTCGGGGCGCATCTGCAAGCGGATGCTCAAGGCCCTCGGCCTGAATGACTTTCACCAGATCTTCAGATTGGAGGCGACAGATGACGAACCGCAACGTTGAACCCCGTTTCCAGGTCTACTCGGGAATCACCATCGACGGACGCCCGCTGCCATACCAGAGCGGCGTGCTGCCGGAGGACTTCTCACTGCGCATCGAACGGCTGAAGGAGGCCAGCGGCCTCACCTGGAACGGCTTTGCCCTGGCCATCGGTGTTGACCGCCAGCAGGTCCGGCGGTGGCGCAAGGAGGGCGTCGAGCCCTCAGGAGGACCGATGCTCTCCCTCTTCCGCTTCGCGGCCCAGATGCCCGGCGGTCTGGAAAACCTCATGGGCGAGGACTTCCAAGTGAAGCGCTGGGAGGAAGAAGAGGAGGGCTAACCCAGTCCAGGGATGCTGCCCGGCGCCGCCCAGTCCGTCCGCGCCGGCGGCCCCATTGCCAGAACAACGAGAGACCGGCGGCCATGCGAGACACCGCTGCGACCGTGCAACATGAAAGCTGACACCGCAGAGAACGAAGACAACAGAAAGAACAGAACGGACCGGGACGAGACCCTGGCCGAGCTGATGGCGGGCTACACCCCCAAGCAGCGGGAGACTCTTCTGAAGGGGCTCCGCATCCTTGCGGACGTGGCGATCCGCGCCCACATCCAACGGCAGGCGCCGGTATCCCGCGATGCGTCCGACCACGACGGTGAGGAGGAGGCATGATGGTTACCTGTCCCGCGCCATGCGACGGCGATGCGTTGCCGAGCCGTACCGTCAGGCGGTACACTTTGCGGTATGGTAGTAAGTGATGGAGACCGGCGTGCGGCGTTTTGCCGATGAGCACGGTAACGAGGTCAGGCTCACCGACGAGCGGCTCCGGCACATCCTGAGAAGGCATCCCGAGATGGCCTTCCAGTTGCACCGGTTCGCCGAGACCCTGGCCAGTCCCGACGCGGTGATCCCATCGAGGTCCGGCCCGGGGGTCCGTCTCTACTACCGTCTCTACCGGGACGAGCGGGGCAGGAACCGCTACGTCTGCCTCGTGGTGAAGAGAGGAACGGACGACTCCTTCGTCCTCACCGGCTACCTGAGTCGAAGCATCAGAGGAGGGTGACTATGACGAGCAGAAAGGTGTTTGTCTCGTTCGACCACGAGGGGGACATGCTTGAGGTGCTGTGGGCGCATCGGGAGGGGTACTTCACTCCCACTGACGACGAGCGCATCCTCAAGCGCTTGGACGACGACGGTGAGGTGATCGGGTTCCTCATCCACGAGATGAGTACACTCCGAGAGTCCAGCCCCGTCGAGTTCGAGTTGGCGTCCGAGGCGTCCACTGATGACGTCGCCAACGTCACAGTCCGAGAGGCGGCTACCCGGCTGGGCGTGTCGGAACGCAGGGTCCGCAAACTGGCTTTGGACGGCCGTGTGCGCGGAGCGACCAAGAGCGGAGCCGATTGGCTGATCCCCACACCGGTCGAGTTGCTCCCGGGGAAACGGGGTCCGGTAGGTATCGCGAAACGCGCCGTCGCCAGAGACGGATAAGCACAACCTTGCCCGCTGCGAAATCAGGGAAACCTGAGAGGGACCAAGTACATGAATAGAGAGAACGAGTCGGCCCTGGCGGCGCTCTTGCAAGAAGCACTCGAAAGCGTGACTGTCACACGACGTGGGTCACAGGACAGGCTCGACCCAAACAGCTATCGCCTCTGGGTGCTCACGTACCGAAACCGTCACAACCCGTCCTTGCGACTGGACACTTTCATGTATGAGCCTCAGATTCAGGACCCTGAACTCCGGGATGCAGTCCTCGGCCTGCTGAGAGGCGAATTGAAGGAGTTCCTCCGCGAGGACAGAACCTACGCAGCGACCTATGCCATTTTCGGTGGTCTGAGTAGTGGATCGTCGATTGAGGACATCCTTCAGAGTCTCCTCAAGGCCGCAATCGTTGAGACGCCCCAACGCGCTGCAAGGGCCTTCTTTGGAGAAATCTCCAACGGTTATCTTCCCTTCCAGGAGTACTTCCTGCTTACGGGTGTCAAGGTAGAGGGCGAAGTGCAGGTCTTCGACGGCGTATCGCTCGTTGCCCTTTCAAACAAGGGAGACGAGCTCCCAGGCTACTTGCCTGTCTTCATTGGAAGAGACTCAATCGAATTCCTGTCCAAGACCCTGCTCAGAGTGGAGATGTCCGTGTCTCCCGTGCTACACAGGCCAGAGGGGGGCTACACCTTTCAGTCTGGGCCTGACAGGCACTTCAGAACGGCGGTCCGCAGTATGGAAGAGCCAAACTTCCACCCTGGCAAATTCTTCCAG
Source organism: Dehalococcoidia bacterium (assembly GCA_965220655.1). GTDB lineage: Bacteria > Chloroflexota > Dehalococcoidia > Lucifugimonadales > Australimonadaceae > Bin16. The sequence continues at coordinate 913,368 of CBDCQO010000012.1, forward strand.
GCACTGACCCTAATCGGAGGGAACCCGGTTCTTTCCGCGATGAGCTGGACGCACATGAGTGACGAGTACATATTCGACCTCAGGCTTGGTCCGGGCTCGGGGTATTCGACTTCGTCCACCGGGGCATCCTCAACGACACTCTCGGAAGCCCAGATTCGCGATGCGACTGGTCTCTATCGCAAGATTACTGGTCTGCCCCAGGAGGTGGACAAGGCACTGCAGATACCCATTGACCGCTGGATGAAGTCGAAGACTCACCAAGGCTATGTCGACAAGATGATTGACCTGGGCATCGCCATGGAGTCCTTCTACCTGCGGGGCATAAGGAACGAGCTGTCCTTCCGCTTCAGGCTTCGAGGTTCCCTGCACCTGGGAGAGGACATAGAAGAAAGGAAGCGTCTAAAGAAGGAGTTCGAGCAGGCTTACAGGATTCGCTCAGAGGCCGTTCATGGCGGGGCACTGCCTGACCGGGTGACCGTGGATGGGCAGAGCATTCCGATGGGGCAGTATATCGAGAGGTCGCAAGAGTTATTCCGAAGATCCCTTATGAAGGTCATAAACACTGGGGTGTTGCCCGACTGGGAGAAGATCGAGTTGGGCCACGACGGAGGAGATGCGAATGACGCTTCCGTCTAGCCTCTGTGGCGCCTGAACGAGCGCGCCGCATCTAGTCGTGGGGTCGGGACTACTCCAAGCCCATCCATCTCGTTGCTCCCCACACTCTCCAAGGCTGACGGGACGAGACTCCAACTGTTCGGCCTAGCGAGCTGTGCGCAGGTTCGTTCATGAGGAGAGTATGATGTTGTCATACTGAAGGAGGCGACCGAGAGAGAATGCCAACCACTCGAAAGGCCATCACCTTCTCGATGCCCCCGGAGATGGCGGAACAGGTGCAGCAGGTTCTCAAGGAGGAGGGCCGCTCCATGAGCGAGTTCCTGCGCGAGGCGATCCGCCTCTACATGGAGGAGCGGGAGTGGGTGCGGCAAGAGCGCCGCCGGCGGGCTGAGGCGCGCGGGAACGGCGAGCAATGAGCAAGGAGGACACCCCCATGAACCAGAACATCGACTACACGCCAGCGGCGCTCTACGCCAGGGTCTCCAGCGACAGGCAGGACGTGGACCTGTCCGTGTCCGCCCAGCTGAGGGCACTGAGGGACTATGCCGAGAAGAACGGGTACCTCGTCGCCCGCGAGTACGTGGACGAGGCCGAGAGCGGGCGCATTGCCGACCGGCCCGAGTTCCGCAAGATGATTGACGAGGCCGCCAAGCCCGACGCGCCCTTCCGGGAGATACTGGTCTGGAAGTTCTCCCGCTTCACTCGCAAGCGCGAGCACGCGGTTGCCTTCAAGTCGATGCTGCGCAAGAAAGGCATCAGGGTCGTCTCCATCACCGAGCACGCCGACGATACGCCGACAGGCAAGCTGATGGAGGCGATCATCGAGAGCGTGGACGAGTTCTACTCGGAGAACCTCGCGCAGGAGGTCATGCGGGGGATGCGCGAGTCCGCCTCGCGCGGCTTCTGGATGCCCTCGATGGCGCCCTACGGCTACCGGAAGGTGCACGTGCAGGACGGAGCGAAGAAGCGCCCAACCCTGGAAACTGTCGAGGGCCCGGCCAGCGTGGTCAAGCGGATATTCGACATGGCGGAGGCCGGGACCGGGATGATACAGATCGTCCGGGCCCTCAACGGCGAGGGGATCGCCAGCCCCGCAGGCAAGCTCTGGTCGAAGACGGCGGTCCACAACATGCTCAAGAATGAGGCGTACATGGGGACACTGGTCTGGGGCACGAATGCCAAGGACAAGGCTGGCCCGGTGCGTGTGGAGCATGCGTTCCCCGGCATCGTCTCCAAGGCCCAGTTCGGCCGCGTGAATCGGCTGATGCGCTCCCGTGCGCCCGCAGTGACCCACCCCCGCCGCGTTGGGAGCACCTACCTGCTCAGCGGACTGGTCAAGTGCAAGGCGTGCGACCGGGCGTTCAGCGGGCATGTCGCCAAGAGCGGCCGGTTCTCCTACTACGTGTGCCAGTCCATCATGAAGTATGGCAAGGACGCGTGCGATTCGCCGCGGATCAACGCGAGGCGCTTCGAGGAGATGATCGTCGGCAAGATCCGCTCCAATATCCTGACCGACAGCAACATCCGGGCACTGGTGAAGGTCGTGGACGAGCAGATGGATGGCGTGGCGAGTGAGCAGCGCAAGCGGCTGGAGACCATCGATGCTGAGCTTGAAGAGGTGAAGCGGAAGCTGCGCCGAATATGGCAGTTTGTAGAGAACACGGGGATAGACATGGCCGACGCCTCGGAACGCATCCAGGAGCACCGCGAGCGGCAGCGGCGGCTTGAGTCTTCGGCGGCTGAGGCGAGGGCGATCCTCGCCCAGCGCAGGGAAGTTCTGGACGACGTGGAGACGATAGCGGCCTACGCGCAGGACATGAGCGAATTCCTGAGAGACAGCGAGTTGACGGAGCGCAGGGCCTTTATCGAGACCTTCGTCAAGGAGATCGTCGTCCTGCCCGAGAAGGCCGTCGTCCGGTACACTGTGCCGATGCCGGACGACAGCCCCATCCCAGGGGGCAAGGCAGAGGATATGGCCTTGAATGGCGCGGTTCTGTCTACCGTCACATCAGGCCCACCAGACCCAGGGCCAATTCTGAAGGAATCGCACCTATGACTGCACAGCGGGTCGTCATCGTTGGTGGGGGCTTCGCTGGGCTCAGCGCTGCCTACGTGCTGATGAAGCGGGGCATCGCCCCGCTCCTGCTCGAAGCTCAGGAGCGTGTGGGCGGACGCGGCAGCGGCGAGAAGGTGGACGGATTCTCCCTGGACATGGGCGCATTCGTCTTCACCTCCACCTACGACATCGCGTTCCGCCTTTGCGAGGAGTTGGGACTACCGCTGGTCCCTTCAAAGATGAAATTCGGCCACTACCGGAATGGTCGGTGGGTTACGACGACGCCGGACCAATCGCTCTGGAATTTCGTGCGGCACCTGCGTACGGCCTTTACCATGGGCTTCCTCTCACCCTCAGGCATGCGGTCCGGCTTCAAAGTGATGCGGCAGATCCATCGCCAGTCGGCATACATGAGCTTCGCCGGCGACAGCCCCCTCGCCGAGATCGACGACGACGAGTCCTTCGGCGATTACATGAAGCGGCTCGGGGTGCCCGAGGACCTGCAGGTGACGCTCAGAGGGCCCCTCGACATGATATTGGGCGATCCGATGCCCGCAGGCCAGGCGTTGATGCGGGCGTACATCGGAGAGACGATGCTGCACTCCGGAAAGGTGTACATGCCCGAGCGAGGCATCGGCTCCCTCAGCGAAGCGCTTGCCGTTGCCTGCTCTGATGCGATCCGAGTATCGACCCCCGTCAGGAGGATCGCCGTTGCAGACGGGACGGCGAACGGCGTAGTCGTGGACGGCGAGACTATCGAGGCTGAAGCGGTCATCTGCGCCGTACCTGGCACGAAGGTGCCCGACCTCATCCCCGACCTGCCGGAAGAGACACGTCGTGCACTCAGTACCGTCAGCTATTCGACCGGTTGCCGGGTGGTGATAGGCCTTGACCACTCTCCGCTCCCTCCTGGTTGGCACGGCGCGCTCTACCCGGAGGACGACGACACCCCGCTCCTGCTGGACCGCTGCGCTTTCCTCCCTGCCTGCGCGCCTCCGGGCAACAGCATCCTCGACCTGCTCATCGGGCGCGACCGCGCCAGGGAACTCATCCCGCTCGACGACGATGAGATTAAGCGCCAGATGCTGGGCGCCGCTCGCCGGAAAGCGCCTCCAGGTTCCGCTCTTCCGGGCGACGACGAGGGTCTGTTCTTCCGGGTGTACCGCTGGGAGGAGGCGCTGTGTATGGGGACGCCCGGTATGCTCGCCGCGATGGCGGATGTCCCTGAGCAGCTTGCAGGGCGTATCGACAACCTGTTTCTGGCAGGCGATTACACGCGCGTGCCGTCGGTCAACGGCGCTCTCGCCAGCGGCTACAGCGCGGGGATACAGGCTGCAGACATGTTGGAGTCGCGCTCCCGGTGAGGATGCACGCGTCTCCGAGATAAACTCGGGCAAACACCCAGAGGAGGCCTCCGTGCCCAAAGTAACCATCAACGGCGTCGGCATCAGCTACGAAAGCGATGGTGAGGGTTTCCCGCTCGTACTCTGCTATTGCCGGGGAGGCAACGCCACCATGTGGGCCCCGCAAGTGGAGGCGTTCTCCAGGAACTACCGGTTCATCCGCTTCGAGCCGCGGGGACACGGGAAATCGGACTCTCCGGAGGACCCGTCGGCCTACGGGCTGGACACGTCGGTCGGGGACCTTCTGGGCCTGCTGGACCACCTGGGCATCGAGAAGGCGTACGTCGGCGGGCTCTCCATGGGCGGAGGCATCACCACGCGGTTCACGCTGCTGCACCCGGACCGGGTGGCGGGCCTGATGGTCATCGACTCCGGCTCGGCGTCGGGCCACGCCCACAGCAAAGAGATCAGGAGGAATACGACCAGGGTACGAGATCTGGCCTTCACCGAAGGGATGGAGGCGGTAGCCCGACATTCCATCCGGGAGGTCGACAGCTTCACTCTAAGGGCAGCCAGGGGCCCGGAGGAGGCCGAGGGCATGCTCGAGATGCTCAGGGCGCTGACGCCCCACGGCTACGTCTACTCCCTCGAGGCCCTCGACCAGGCGCCGGTCTTCGACTCCCGCCTGTGCGAGATCAAGGCGCCGACGCTGTGCATCGCGGGGGACGAGGACCCGGCCCTGGAGGACGTCAGGTTCGTCCACAGCCAGATCGAGGACTCGGAGCTGGTAGTAGTGCCTGGTGCAGGGCACTTCACTAACCTCGACCAGACGGAGACCTTCAACGGGGAGGTACTCGCCTTTCTGGCAAAGGTGGACGCCCGACGGGCAACGGCGGCGGCCTGATCGGTCAACGCCAGTTCTCACGCCCAAGGAAGATTCCGCGCAGGCCAGCAGCGACGATGGTAGGACAGGAGGCCATGGCAACCGGGGAGACAGGGACAGTGCCGCGGCGTATCGCAATCGTGGGTGGAGGCGTTTCAGGACTGGGCGCTGCTTGGGCGCTGCACCATCACCCTGACCGGTTCGATTTCCGACTGTTCGAGGCACGGGAACAGATCGGCGGCAATGCCGTCACGGCTGACATGCCGCAGGACGACGGCAGCTCGATCCCTTTCGACATCTCCGTCACCGCCTGCATCCCGTCCGTGTACGACCACATCCTGTTATTGATGCAGAAGTTCGGCATCGAGCTGGTCGACACGAGGTTCAGCTACAGCGTGAAATACGGTGACCAGGTCTACGCCCACGATTTCGATTCCGACATCAGGGAACAGCTGCAATCCGAGATCGCGAAGTTCCAGCGGCTGTTGAAGCGTCTGCGCTGGTTCGGCCGGCTGACTCGTTCCCAGTCCAAGTGCCTGAACGCCCTCAACCCGTTCAACTACATCAGCATGGGGACGGTCCTGAACCTTGGAGGGTTCTCCGGAGACTTCAGGTACAAGGTCCTGAAACCCATGTTCGTCAACTTCCTGATGGCGACGAACGTATTCGACATGCCCGCGGCGCTCTTCTCGAGGTATCTCGAGTTCTTCGATATCGAGACCGCCACGCCCATGCAGACGTGGGACCAGGGAACACGCCGCATCTACGAGAACCTGTCAGCCAACTTCCGGGACAGGATCTACCTGAGCAGACCTGTTCGCAAAGTGTACCGGCGGACGGATGGCGTCGTTATCGAGGACCAGGAAGGCCTGCAGGAAGCGTTCGACGACGTGATATTCGCATGCAACGCGAACCAGACGCTGATGATCCTGGACGAACCCACGTTCCTCGAACGCTACATCCTCTCGTCGATACGCTACGAGAGTGAACTGCACAACCATACGGTCGTCCACTCCGACTCCTCAGTTCTACCCGACAACGAAGTGAAGGCTCTGACAACGCGGAGCAACCACATCGAACAGTACGGCGCGAGACCGGACAATTACGAGATCACGTACATCATGCACAACCAACAGCCGTGGGCTCACTGGTCTGACAAACCGTGCCTGGTGACCTACAACCCGATCAGCCCCATCGACGAGCAGAAGATCGTCAAGCGATGGTGGTTCCAGCACATCGTCCATGACGTACGTCACGTCGTACTGCTGGTCAACATCTTTCGCTGCATCCAGGGCAAGAGGCGAACGTGGCACTGTGGAGCTCATACCCTGGTCAACAGCCAGGAGACCTGCTTCGTCTCCGGGCTCGCCACCGCGAGGCAACTCGGCGCCGATTACCCCTTCGACGACCCGGCGGCGAAGCGGTCGTTCAACTACTACGGGAGCATCATGTACGGCTGGCGGTTCAGGAAGGCGTAGCGCTGAATGCTCCTGAGAGTGCTTGCCCGGCGTCTTTTCCGGGTGGTACCGTGCCTCACATGATGATGGCACTCGCTCCATCTATCCGAACGGCAGTGGGTCGCAGATTGTCGATCACCGTGCTGGCGTTGGGGTTCCTCTTCCTGGCAGCCGCGTGTGAATCGGAACCCACGCCGACGCCTGAGTTGTCGGTGGATGAGGTGCTTTCCAGTGCGGCAGAAGAGCTGGCTGCACTGTCGACGGCGAAATTCCAGATGACTGACGAGATGGAATCGGGAGCGAAGTTCTTCGAGATGACTCTGAAGAGCGTGGAAGGAGAAGTCAAAACGCCCGACAGCTTCAGGATGCTGGTGGAGCTGGTGAATCCCGGCCTTGGATTCGTGGAAGTCGGAATGATGGCGGTCGGGGACCAGGCGTACATGCAGTTCTCCGAGGACGCCCCATGGCTCCCCCTGCCGCTGGACCAGGTGCCCTTCAACTTCGGGGGGATAGGCGTTACTTTGAGCGAAATACTGCCCAGCATCGAGAACGCAGAGATCACAGGCCGGGATTCCGTAGAAGGCGCCCAGGCTGTTCGCATAGACGGGGATATCGTCTCTGACGGTCTGTCGGGCCTCATCACGGACGTGGACTCCGGCCATGCGATCACGTTGTCCGTGTGGATCGACGAGGTTTCGCATGCCCTGCGTCAACTCAGGATAGACGGCAGACTCTACGACGAAGATGCGCCGGAAACGACACGACTGGTGATCATCAGGGACATTAACTCCCCCGTCGATATCCAACTTCCAGAGATAGCCTCAGGGTCGTGAACACTGCCAGGTTCAGCCTCCAGTCCCTGAGATCTTCCCAGTCAGTTGTGCTGGGAATCATCTGCCTGGGGGTATTCTCGACTGCCCTGGACCAGACCGTGGTGGTCGCGGCCCTGCCCGCGGTGATGGTGGACCTGGAGATCCCTCTTACCGACCTGGACAGGGCGTCGTGGATCGTGACTGGGTACCTGATCAGCTACACCGTGGCGATGCCACTGGCAGGGCGCCTGTCCGACGTCTACGGCCGCGTGCGGATGTTCCACGCGGCATTAATCGTCTTCTCCATCGGCTCGGCGTTCGTGGCACTTGCGCCGAACTTCGAGTGGGTAGTATCTGCCCGGGTGGTCCAGGCCTTCGGAGGCGGCGCCACGGTCCCCATAGGCCTCGCCATGGCTGTGGCCGCTGTTTCGCCGGAGAAAAGAGGATTGGCGATAGGGCTCGTGGCGGCCTCGGCTGAGGCCGGGTCCGTGCTGGGCCCTCTCTACGGAGGGGCCATCATCGAGTTGCTGGGCTGGCGTTGGATATTCTGGCTGGACATCCCCCAGAGCCTCTTCCTGATAGCGCTTCTGGCCATTCTGCCGAACCGTGCCAACCCTGCGGCAAAGATGGACTACTTCGGGGCGCTCGTGCTCGGAGCAGCCCTCACCGTCCTCAGTATCGGCCTGTCGCAGAGAGCAATCTTTTCCGGAGAGTCCATCTTCCCGTATGTCCTGATAGCCCTCGGGGTCGGGCTGGTCCTCCTGTTGGTCCTGTTCGAGCGACGCACGGCCCAGCCCCTGCTGGCATCTTTCCTGTACACCTCCAGGGCGTTCCTGTCCTCCAACATCACTCAGTTCCTCGTGGGAGTTGCGCTGATCATCTCACTGGTAGCCGTGCCCCTCATGGCCGGCACCGTCATGGAGAAGAGGGCGTGGGAGAGCGCCCTACACCTGGTCCGTCTTACGGCCGCCATTCCGGTTGGAGCCGTGGTTGGAGGCTACATCCTGCGCTGGACGGGAGTGAGGACGGTGTGCATCACCGGCCTTGCGTTCATAGGAACGGGGCTGCTGTTCATGAGCGGCTGGGAGACGGAGGTGGAGGAGCTCAGGCTGACCATGCCTCTCGTCATGGCGGGTCTCGGGTTCGGGCTGGTCATTCCTCCCATAGGCGTCAGCGCTTTGAGCGCAGCACCCAGTCACTACTGGGGAGCGGCGGCATCGTTGATCACCGCATCGCGCATGGTGGGGATGGCGTTGGGGCTGGCGGCCTTGTCCGCCTGGGGTATCGAGCGCTTCTACAGTCTGACGGCTGACGTGACGATCGGTTCGACGTTCGAGGAGACCGAGGCTCCCTTGATCGAAGCGGGAGTGACCGTGTTCCAGAACCTCTTCATGATTTCAGGATTCCTTGCCCTGTTCGCCATCCTGCCTGCTCTACTGATGCGAGTAGAAGATGTCGAAGAAGAGGCTTCGCCTGAGGGCAGCCGCTGGCCAACATCCCTGCCTGAAACATGATGTGTTCAGGTGCCGGCATGAGGGTGGGGTTGGCGAGCGAATCCCGTATCCTAGATAGTGCCCGGATCGCTCCAGGGAGTTGTCCACACCGAGCCGTCCGGGCAGGGAGTGCCGTTCGATGACAACCTGGCGTGCGGAGCCTGACAACGCCCCGTTGCCTTCCCCGTTTCCCGAGGGTTGGTACTTCATCGCAAGCCGCAAGGCCATACAGAAGGCCAGGCTCATCCAGAAGACCTGGATGGGAGAGAAGATCGTCGTCTGGTGCGATGATGAGGGGAGCATCTGCGTCGCCGGGGCCTTCTGTCCGCACCTTGGCTCCGATCTGGGGCCTGCTGCCGGAGGGCGCGTGCGTGATGGTCGGCTCGTCTGTCCCTTCCATGGCTTCGAGTACGATGCAACCGGCCAGTGTGTCGCCACTCCCTATGCTCCCCCGCCCCGGGCCGCGCGGTTGCGCGTCTTTGAGACACAGGAGATCGCCGGGCTGATCTTCGGTTGGTGGGGGATCGATGGGCGGGAGCCGCAATGGCGCCTGCCTGCTGACCTGTCAGACCAGACCGGCTGGAGTGGCTTCTCCATACGCACCCTTCGCTTTCCTGGCCATCCGCAGGAAACCACGGAGAACTCCGTGGACCTCGGCCACCTGCGCTACGTCCACGGGTACGGCAGTGTGGACCGCGTCGCGGAAGTATCGGTGGACGGGGCCTACTTCCGAAGCGACTTCGACTTCAGGCGCAACTACAGGATAGCTAGGATCCTGCCCTTCAATCTGGACGTCTCCACCCACACCCACATCTTCGGGCTGGGCTATTCGTTCGTGGCTATCCGTGAGAAGTCCATCGGCATGGACATGCGTCTGTGGGTGCTGTCGACGCCTGTCGACGGTACGCTCATCGACCTGTCGCTGGTCTCTCAGGTGCGGGAGATACGCAACCCGAAGCGCCGGGTAACGGGCTTGGGGTTCCTCCCCGTGGGACTGCGCGCGCCACTCATGAACCGGTTCATCTCCGCACAGCAGGAGCAGGACGTTCTCCGGGACGTGGTCATCTGGAGCCGCAAGCGGTACCGCTCTCTCCCGCGCCTGAGCCGTTCCGATGGGGAGATTATGACGTTCCGTGCGTACTGCGCCCAGTTCTATCCTGAGCCATGCGCTCCTGCGGTCGCACTCCCCGGCACATCTGACGAGGCTGTAGTATGACCGCTCAAACCGGCCTCAACGACCTCCACCACGCAGCACGGGGGTACATACCATGAACAACATACTCGGCAGGCTGAGTCGGCTGGTCACGGTTCGTCCGTGGCTCACCCTCCTCGTCCTCTTCATCGTTACCGTCGTGATGGTTATGGGGACGCAGCAACGTCTGCCGCCGACGGAAGGCGCAAGTGTTGCCTTTCTCCCTCCCGGCCATCCCATCGCTGAAGCAACACAGGAGATAGATGACCGGTTCGGGGACTCCGGCGAAGTGATCGTTGTCACACTGCTCTTTCGCGGAGAGGCGCTTACGCCGGGGAGCCTCTCCCAGATGGACGGTCTGTTGGATGAGATCGTCCAGGACCCGGGCGTCGCCGAGCTTCTGGCGCCCGGCGATCCGATCGTTGCGCCATCGTCGCTGATCGGCGCCGTGCTCCAGGTGGACAGTTTCGAGTCTGTCACGCAGGAACAGATCGACTCCGCACGCAACGTCCCCGGAGTTGGGGAGGCGCTCGCTGAGATGACTGGCACCGACACCGACGGCACGCTCGTTGCGATCGCCATCGTGCGTCTGCGCGACACGGGCGACGAGCGCGTTGGCGATGCCGAACGGAGGATCAGCGAGCTGGCTGCAGGGGACGAGGGGGCGTCGCGTGTGAGCAGCCTGTCGTCGGCGGTCATCGAGGATGCGTACAAGAAGGCTACAGAGGAGGGGATGGGGCCGCTGATCGGGCTGGCGCTGTTGCTGATCGCCGCTCTGCTCCTGCTCTTCACCCGCGCGCTGTCGGACATGTTGCTGACGCTGCTGGGGCTTATCGTCGCAATCATGTGGGTTGTCGGCGCTGAGGGCTGGCTTGGCCCTGATGGACTCGGCGTGATAGGCCCTCCCAGCTCGCTCACCGCCATGGTGCCCGTCATCATCATCAGCCTCACGGTGGACTATGCGATCCAGGCGATCTCTCATTACCGGGAGCAGCGGCTCGCAGGCGAGCCTGTTGTCCGAGCGGTGCAGATCGGTTTGCGGAACGTCACGGTCCCACTGACGTTGGCCGCAGTCACGACAATCGTCAGCTTGTTGGCAACCCTGTTCTCGCCGATAGGTGTGATTGGAGACTTCGGCGTCGTCGCGGGTTTGGGTGTGGGGTTGAGCCTGATAGTGATGCTGACGCTGGTCCCGGCGGCCCGGACGATCCTCGACCGGCGTCGCGAGGCACGCGGCACGTTGCGGCAGCCTCGCCCGCTTTCGAATGCGCTGCCCGGCGTTCCGCGGCTGGCGGAGGTGCTCGGAAGACGGGTGACGCGCCAACCGGCGCCCTACATCATCGTAGTGCTCGCAGTGACGATCGCGCTGGGGTTCGCGGCTACCGACCTCAAATCGGAGTTCAGCATCCGCGATGTCCTTCCCCGAGGCGGGACCATCGTGGCTGACATGGAAACACTTGACGCGACCGTCGGCGGTTCGACGGAGATGGCCAGCGTGCTGGTGAAGGCCGAGGCTACGGAGACCCGCACACTCCTGAACCTGCAGGACCTCAGGACCGCTTTCCAGGACGAGCAACGGCGCCCGCGCGCAGCGGCAGGGCCGCTCCTGGCGTCGTACGAGTCGCTCCTGGAGGACTGGACCACCGACAGCGGGCAGCCCGGCGACAACTACGACCGGGAGCTTGCGGCGCTCTTCAGCGAGGCTTCCTCGGGAGTGCAGCTCGATCCGGTCCTGATGCAGGAACTCCTGGACAAGCTGGGGGAGAGGGAACCCGCGGTCACCCACGGCCTGGTCAACGATCCGAACGGCATCGACACCATCCTGTTGCAGTTCCCGACCTACTCCAACGATCCGGGAGCAACCAAGACACTTCAGGACGATCTCGAAGCGCTCTGGGCTGGAGACGACACCGCTCTCACGGTGCTTTCCGAGACTGTCGTCTCGATCGGGGTTACGGATGCCATCACCGACCGTCAGACAGAGGCGATCAGCACTACTATCGCGGCGGCGCTCACCGTCCTCGCTGTCTTCTTCTGGCTGACGGCACGCCAACCGGCGCTGGCAGTCATCGCGGTCGGGCCCATCGTGCTCGTCCTCGTCTCGGTGCTGGGCACCATGGCGCTGTTGGGCATCCCGTACTCACTCGTCACATCGATCATCACGGCCCTCTCGATAGGGATAGGCGTGGACTACACCATCCACGTGATCCATCGCTACCGAGATGAGTTCACCCGCACCCGCAATCCAGAGAGTGCGGCGGTCCGGACGCTCGCGACAACGGGTTCGGCGCTCTTGGGTTCCGCGATGACGACCGCGCTGGGATTCGGAGTGCTGATCGCTTCGCCCTTGCTTGCTTCTCAGCAGTTCGGCATCACGGCGACCATCACCATCGTTTACTCCCTGATCGTCTCCGTGCTCCTGGTGCTGCCTGCGATGGTGGTCTGGGGTGCGTACCAGAACATGCGACTGCGCTCCATGGTGGAGCGCCAGTGGGCCGAGCTCGACGTGGCGATAGAGGGCATACATCAGCGCAATGAACCAGGGCAAAGCTCGTCGTAAGGAGGCTCATGCAACTTCGCAAGCTACCCAGCGGACTGAAGGCCGCATACCGCGGGTCGGACGTCCAACGTCGTGTGGAACGATTCGATGGATGGACGGACAGGGCGTCCGCGGAGGACACCGCCCCGTCGGGCTACGACCACGTCGAAACCGTCAGGGAATACTACGACCTCTGCAATGAGTTCATGGTGTTCGGCTGGAGCGAGTCCCTCCACTTCGCGCCGCTGTCGCCCGAGGAGAGCCTCGAGGACTCCCAGACCCGGCACCAGCGGCTGATGATTGCCAAGCTGGAGTTGCAAGAGGGCATGACGGTGATCGATGTCGGTTGCGGGATAGGCGGCCCGATGCGCCGTGTCGCCCGGGAGGCCGGTGTCAGGGTCGTCGGTGTGAATACCAGCAAGGTCCAGTTGGGGAAGGCGAGGTCGTTGAACGCCGAGGCGGGGCTCGACCACCTGGTCGACTACCTCGAGTGCAGTTTCATGGACATGGGCGCCGTCGCGAACGACACGTTCGACCGGGGATACGCGATCGAATCGACGTGCCATGCGCCGGACAAGGGGGGCGCGTTCGCGGAGATATACCGCGTGCTGAAACCCGGAGCCCTCTTCTGGGGCCAGGAGATGTGCATGACGGACAGGTTCGACCCCGGCGACAGCCGGCACCGGGCCATCAAGAGGGACCTGATGCACGGCATCGCGCTCAAGGACATCGCGACTACGGACGAGGTGAACCAGGCCCTCGAAGCGACAGGATTCCAGGTCATGGAGGGCAGGGACCGTGCCGTTACGGAGAGCGGTCCGACCACGCCGTGGTATCACCCCATGGAGACGCGGGGCAAGACGCGGAACAGCCCCCTGCGCAGGATTCCGTTGGGCCGGAAGGCGTACATCGGGGTGTCCAGGCTGGCCGAGGTGTTGGGCGTATTCCCGAAAGGGTCCGCGGACGTCGTCAGGCTGATGGACCGCACCGCCAGGGCCTATGTCGCAGGCGGCAGGGCCGGGGTCTTCACGCCGTTGTACTGCTTCCTGGCCCGCAAGCCCCTGTAGGCTTTCTTTCCGCTCTCCTGAGCGCCTTCAGGCGACCAGGGGTATCTCGCGCCGCAGCTCGGCGATGCGGAACCTCAGCTTCTTGCTCGGCTTCATCGATGGCACCGGGTTGAACTTGAGCTTGTAGTCCGCGGGGGACACTTCGATGTTGAAGTAGTGCGCGACCATCAGCACGTTGATCGCCAGCTGCAGCTCCATCCACCGGGTGCCGAGGCAGGTGTGCGTACCCAGCCCGTAAGGAGCGTACCCGGGACTGAGGTGCTCATTGCGCGGCGCCTTGTAGCGGTCGACGTCGAAGGTGAAGGGGGCGGGGAAGACCTCCTCCATGTAATGCGTCGCCGTGGTCGCGATGAAGACCTGTGACCCCACCGGCAGTTCGTAGTCCTCGACCACGCACGTATTCATCACGTTTCGGATGGACATCGGAACGATGGGGTATATCCGCACGGTCTCCATGAGGAAGCGGTGCGTGACGTCCAGCGCCTGCATCGTGAAGTCCGCGCCGTCCGGGTCGCCGTTCTCAAAGAGAACGTCGGCTTCACGCTGGATCTCCCGGTAGAGTTCGGGCTGCGACGCCATGGCGTAGAGCGCGAAACTGAACGCGTCGCCAAGGTACACGCTGGCGATCAGCGCCGCCGAAAGCTGGAAGCGCAGGGTTGTCTCGGGCACGAACTGCGGATCGCTTGCGTGCAGGCTGAGCCAGTCGTCCGCGAGGTCTCGTGGAGAACCGGCGCGTTGCGCGGGCGTATGGACGCTCTGGACCCGCTCCAAGAGGGTATCCACGGCCTTTGCCCGGCGTTTCATGCCCGGAGTGCGGAGCATGAACTTGGGGAGGGCCTTCATGATGTGGGTGAGGAGAGCCCGCTCCTTGTACTTCGCCAGGTCGTCGAAGATGTCCTGGGAATCGACGCTGACGAAGAGCGGCGAGAGTTGCGCGTTGATCATCTGCCGGCTCATGCTCGTCGCGGGGTACGACTCTCCGACCTTCCAGTCTGACATGTGTTTCCGGGCATGGCGGTAGAGGATATTCAGCTGTCCTTCCAGCCTCCCGCGGGAGTACGCCGGCGACATCGCCTTCCGGAGCCGGAAGTGATCGGCCCCGTCCATCGAGGGCATCACGCCGTTCGCCCCGTAGACCTTCTCGAAGTCGGAGAAATAGTCCTTGGCTCTCAGGTACATACGCCCGTGCCGGTGCACCCAGTGGTTCGTGTCTGTCCCGGCAAGGAAGATCATCGGTTGTTTGAATGGCGGGTGCAGCTTGAACACCGGGCCGTACTCCTTTGCAAGGTCCGCAAAGAGCGCGGCGATGTTGCCGCTGCGAAGGTGTCGACTGAACAGCAACTTGCGCAGTGGAACGGTGGGGATATTCTTGGTGAATGCGGAGCGTTGAAGCAGCGGACCAGCGATGTTCTGGGAGACCGCCTCCGCGATGGAGCGGCCTATCAGGTCCATCCTGCAGATGGCCTGGATGCGCTGCTCTATCTCATCGTCGAGTTGGAACATGAAGCGAAAGACGTCGCACGTATCGATGAGCGCGATGATGATGACGTCCCTCGGATCGGGTATCTCGTTGTTGAGGATGACCTTGCTGATGCGTGTTCTGACGAACTGGGCCGCTGTGCCTGTTGAGGAAGTGTTGGAGAGTTCCGCCTGCAAGGCGGTGCGGGACAACGTCCAGAACTCTCCGTCATGGTGTTCCAGGATGTTCAGGTCAACGAGGCGGTCCAGCGTCAGGTCGACGACGGATTCTGCACGCGGGGCGAGCCGCTCTATCCAGTACTGGGTGTTGTGCTGGCCCGGTTCACCAGCGATCTCCTTCAGGATGGGGTCCAGGGCAGGGTCGCCCGTTTCTGTCCGGTCGACGATGAACAGGCTCTCGACGTCCGTGTCGATGCGGCCCATGAGGGAGAGTTCCGCGAGTACGGCACCGGCGACGGTGCAGTTCAGGTCCCAGCCGGGCACTTGGTGAAAATAACCGCTCTCCTCGTTGAGGAGCATCAGGATGAGCTCTTCCGGTAGGCTGAGCGCCTGGGTTGTCACACCTTCGGTGGAAAGAGTCATCGGTCTCGGTCTCCGAGCACGTCTCACACCTTCGGGCCACTTGTACCCGTAACCAGGTTAGTATGACTCCAGAAATTGGGGGGTGTCAACGCGATAACGAGACCACCCTCGTCCCACAGACCTGAGAACACAGCGCTCGCGCGTACGTCGCTAGAGCGAGGGCGGCTCCTCTTCGTAGAGCGAGACAGGCACCCGGACGGGGAGTTCGCCCGTCGTGATCGCAGCGTGGACGGGCTGAACGTATTGGTAGTCGATATCCAACCGGTAGCGGAACGCTCGGGCCGCGGTGAGTTGCCGTTCGGTCGTGAAGGCCCACTCCACGAGCGTCGACTCCTCCCAGCCCAGGTCCTCTTCCGCATCCTGGGCGAAGCGTTCGAAGAACTCCAGGTGCTCTGCCGCGATGCCGTACTGCGTCTGCAGGGCTTCACCTGCCTTGCCCATCGTGTCCCTGGCCAGCAGGTCGCTTGCGAACAGCCCGGCGATGCCGTCGAGCCATGACCACTCCCACCACCGCGTGCATAGCGAGAGCGTGGACACCGCGAAGTAGGAGCGCGTGAAGTTACGCCACGCCATGACCTCCTCGCGTTCGAGGCCGAGGCCTTCGCAGAAGCGCATCCACAACTCCTCGTAGGCGGGCGTCGTCCAGCCGACGAGGTCGTTCACGATGTCCCGGCCTTCGATCTTGACGAGCTTCCTCAGTTCATGCGTGCGCGATGCCTCGTCGTTGTTCTTGACGTAGAGGGCGGCGGTGCTGAACTGCAAGCCATGGTCGAGGTAGTAGTAGTGGTTCTTTGCCCACAGTTGCAGGTCGTCCCGGGTCAGCGAGCCGTCGTAGAGGAGCTGGTAGAACGGGGGCGGTTCGGGGTACCGCTCCGCCCGCTGGCGGTGGAGCAATTCTATGAACTCCGGCCCAGGGAGGGGCGGGTCCTTCAGGTCGTTGGCGTTATAGGGAGGATGGTTCAGCATCGCTGTCCCTACCGACTACCGGCGCTGCAACCTGAATATGAAGACCCGCCGCAGACGCTCCTGTAACTCCGGTGAGTCCACGAAGGCCTTCGTCACGTCCTCCCCGAACACGACGTGGTCTGCATCTGCTCCGATTGGTGAGTGCTCACGCTGGTTGAGCATGGCCCGCTCGATGTCCTTGATGCCGAGCTTCTCGTAGAGCTGCCTGGTCTCCTCGAGGTCCTGGATCATCTGCTCGCGGACCTCGGGTAAGCGCTTCTCGCCCTCGCCCACGAGTGCACTGCCCAGGAGGACGGGCCACGGCTCGGTGCGGTGCATCCAGTAGTACCAGCCGTTGGAGACGAGCTCTTCTGGCGCCCAGTCGCTCTTCTCCAGTGCGTCGATCTCTTCTTTGGGAAGGCCGAATTCCTCGGAGTGCCAGCGGCTCAGCGTGGGGTGGCTGGGCACAGGCCCACCCACGGCGTCCTGTCCGCCCTCGTCGATGAGCTTACGGAGCTGGAAGCGGCGGACATCCTTGTTCGTGGTGTTGATGTAGCGTTCACCTTCGAACCGGTGATTGCCGTCGCCGCCCTGATGGGCGCGGCGCTTGCGCTCGGCGATCGCTTCGATGGTAGTCGCCTTCGGCCTCGCCGGGTGGCCCTGCTTCCATTCGGCCCGGATACCTTCGAGTTCGTCCATCAGTTCGTCGGGGGAGAGCTTGTCACGGCCCCATCGCTTCGTGGTTGCCATATCCCTACTCCTTCCTTGCGCGACGTTCAGCGGCAGATTACTCCACGTTCACCGGTTCCTCAACATTCAGGCAGCACGGTGCTTCGGACGCGCGCTGGCTCCGAAGTTCCGGTGGTGCTCCAGCCAACGCTCGATCTCGGTGCGGTCGCCGGGTGGGTCGGGCGGAGCGGGAGGTTCGCCGTTGTTATACACACGCGCCGCCGTGCGCCAGACAACCTTCTCCTGGACGTCATGGGGAAGGTCTCCCAACTCCTCAGGGATGAGGATGTTGGAGTCCGGCCAGGTGCAGGCGGGATGGGGGTAGTCGTTCGACCACATGAAGTTGTCCTGCCCGAAGTCCTGTAGCAGATAGGCGCCCACGGCGTCGCTGATGAAGGTGCAGAAGACCTGCCTCTTGAAGTACTCGCTGGGCGGCATGAGCAGAGTGCTCCGGCGGCTCATCGTGTAGTGATCGGCTTCCTGAAGCCAGAAGGGAACCCAGCCTGCGCCTGCCTCCGCAACTGCGACGTTCAGGCGTGGGTGCCGCTCGAGCACACCCGAGGCGATGATGTGCAGCAGCGAGTCCATCGCGTCGTGCTTGTGTCCGTTGATGGAGTGTATGGGGATGCCTGCGGGGTCGCGCTCGCGGGACTCGGCGCGTCCGTTGATGTGCATATTGACCGTTGCGCCGATCTCCTCGGCGGCGGCCCAGAAGGGCTCGTACCGTTCGTCGCTGTAGGGCAGTCTCTCAGGCGGTGCGATCCAGATGTCGACACCCCGCAGCCCGGCCTCGATGAACCGCCGCATCTCCGCGATGGCGTTCTCCACGTTCCAAAGTGAGACCATGCCCAGCCCCCAGTACCGGTGAGGGGCGACGCTGCAGAAGTCGATCATCCAGTCGTTGTAGACGCGCAGGTGCGCCTCCTCGAGTTCGTGGTCATCGATCAGCCATGCGCGGACAGCGAAAGTCGGGTAGAGCACCTCGGCGCTAACGCCGTCGAGCGCGAGGTCTTTAAGCCGCTCGTAGGGGTCCCAGCAGCCCGCACGCAGGAGATGGTTCGTCTCGAACGGCCTCTCTTCGACCTGCAGGGCGCGCGAGCGGAACTTCAGGGGAAGTTCCTTCTCCCACAGGTCGGGCGGCTCACCCATGTGGGAGTCGGCGGAGATAAGGAACTCTTGGAGCGAGGATTCCTCATTGCTCACAGGACCACTCCAGAGGTATCCAGGTTGGCGTCATCATAAGCCGAGGCCGGGGCGCTAACAACTGCGCCTGGGAAGTTCGCATAACGTTCTACGTCAGGTTGACTTGCCTGCGCTTCCTTCGCTGGGTAACCTCTCCAAGTCGTTGGGGGTGGAGCATGCTGACCCGCGTGGAGAACGACCTCCTGACTCAGGTTGGTCCCGGGACGCCGGGCGGCGCGCTCATACGCCGCTACTGGCAGCCCGTCGCGCTCAGCTCCGAGATCCCTCCGGGCAGCGCCCCCCTTCCTGTGCGCCTGCTCGGCGAAGACCTCGTGCTCTTTCGCGATCAGTTCGACCGTATCGGACTGCTTGGCATCCATTGCGCCCATCGTGCAGCCGACCTCAGCTACGCGCGGATAGAGGATGGAGGGTTGAGGTGCCTCTATCACGGCTGGCTCTACGATATCCACGGGAACTGTCTGGAGCAGCCCGGAGAGCCGGAGGGCAGCACGTTCAAGGACAAGGTGCAGCACCTGGCCTACCCAACTGCTGAGCGTGGCGACCTGGTCTTCGCTTACCTCGGCGGCGGCGAACCGCCGGCGTTGCCTCCCTATGAGGCGTTCGACGTGCCATCCGGGCAGCGCTCCGTCTACAAGGTGTTCCAGGACTGCAATTACCTCCAGGGCAACGAAGGCAACATCGACCCCCAGCACCTCTCGTTCCTCCACCGGCTGAGCCGCCCGGGTGACCTCAATCAGACCCTGAACACCCGGGTTACCGCACCCCACCTCGAACTGGAGGACACTGACTTCGGCATCCGCATCTACGCAGTGCGGAAAGTGGACGAGGAGAACACCTACGTGCGGGTCACGAATTTCGTCATGCCCAACCTGGCAGCGGTGGCAGGCGACGCCGAGGGATACAGCATCAACTGGCACGTGCCTATCGACGACGCCCACCACTGGCGCTACGGCATCCGGTTCAACCGTACGCAGCCCATACGTCCGCAGCAGAATGCCCGCTCCGAAGAGATCGGTGAGGACTTCCGCCTCATTCGCAACGAGTCGAACCGCTACCTGCAGGACCGCGAGTCCATGGAGAGCAGGGCGTTCATCGGAATGGGGCCGAACTTCGTCGTTCATGACACGTGGGCGACCCAGGGAGAGGGCGCGGTCCAGAACCGCACCACGGAGCACTTGGGTTATACGGACATGGCCATCGCTGCAGCTCGAAGGATGCTGCTGAAGGCTGTGCGCGACGTACAGGAGGGGCAGGACCCGCTCCACGTCATCCGCGACCCGGAGAAACGGTCAGAGGACCTTGGCATCTACGTGCGGAACGACATCGTGCTTCCGTCTTCTGCCGACTGGCATCGCTACTGGGAGAACGATGCGATCCGTGAGCTGGCGACCAGCACCCACCGGTAACGTTCGGGCCGTTACATCGAAAGGAGCAATGCCGTGACGACAACATCGGAACTGACCGGAGAGATCTTCGACGGGCTGCAGGAGTACGTGGCGGCGTGCCAGGAGATCGACGATTACCACGTCATCGAAGGAGTCGACTGGGATGAGGAGCTCGGGGCGCTCGTGGAGGCGGTAGCCGAAACGATACCGAATGCGCCCATGCTCATATTCGACAAGGTGAAGGGGTACCCGGAGGGGTACCGCCTGGTGTCGCTGGTGGGCGCATCCTACAAGCGGGCCGCGCTGGCGCTCGGGTTGCCGACCGACAAGAGCCGCGACGAACTCGCAGAGCTGGCGTCCCAGCGGCTCAGGGCGATCAAACCTATCCCGCCGAACGAGGTCCCTGCCGGTCCCGTGATGGAGAACGTGATGGAGGGTGAGGAGGTTGATCTCTGGCGCTTCCCGGTCCCCCGGTACCACGCTTCGGACGGCGGGCGCTACATCGGCACGGGCGACTCGCTCATCAACCAGGACCCGGAGAGCGGGTACGTCAACATGGGCACCTACCGGATGGAGGTCCACGACAAGAACACGCTGGGCCTCTGGATGAGCCCCGGCCAGCAGGGGCGTCTCATCTGCAACAGCTACTGGGAGAAGGGCGAGGCCTGTCCGGTTGTCGCGACCTTCGGCACCGATCCACTCACGTGGATGGCTTCCCACGGACGCTCTCCCTGGGGAGAGTCGGAGCTGGATCACGCTGGCGGCCTGCGCGGAAGGCCGGTCGACGTTATCAAGGGCCCCATCACCGGTCTGCCCATCCCTGCCCACGCGGAGATCGCGATCGAAGGCGAGGTTCCCCCGCCCTGGGAGGAGGCTCGGGATGAAGGCCCCTTCGGGGAGTGGCCGGGCTACTACTCCGGCGGAACTCTCGGCACCGGCGAACCGCAGCCGGTCATCCGGGTGAAGGCGGTCTACTTCCGCAACAACCCCATCATCCTGAGCCAGGCCCCGATGTGGCCGGGCGCGCGACAGACAGGCCTTCCGATGGGCGCCGGACGCGGCGGCGCGGCTGACCTTGCCCGCGCGGGCGTCTCGCATGTGGTCGCAGTGGGCACTCCATTCGCGTACATGCGGGTGATCGCCATCAAGCAGCAGTACCCCGGCCACGCGAAGCAGGCCGCCATGGCAGCCGCGGCGAACACGCGCAACGGACGGTGGATCGTTGTCGTGGACGAGGACATCGACCCCGAAGACCTGAAAGAGGTGCTCTGGGCTATGACCACGCGCTGCGACCCGGAGACCGACATCGAGATCCTCAACGGGATGTGGAGCACTCCGCTGGACCCGCTGGTATCAGCGCGGCCGGACAAGAAGGAGTCCGGCGACCACACCAACAGCTTGGCGGTCTTCTATGCGGTCAGGCCATTCCATCGCAGAGAGCTCTTTCCGGGAGTGAGCCGAAGCCCGAAGGAGCTCAGGCAGCGCGTGATGAAGAAGTACGGGGACATCCTGCCGTTCCCGAACCTGTGACCGCTGCGGCCGGTTAGTGGATCGCCCCTGCAGGAGCCGTGGACGCCGTTGGGCGGTCTGCTTCACGTGCCGTCCGGGTGTGACTGACCCCGAGCTGTAGCCCGAACTTGCGGGCGATCAGGGCGATGCCCGCCGTTTGGGCCACCATGAACAGGCTCACGATCCCGGCTCCTTCGAGATCCTGGCCCACCGTGCTGGTCATCATGTCCAGCGCCAGCAGGGACAGTGTGGACGTCCCCCGGTCGGCGATCAGGATGATGCTGCTGGTGGTGCCGGCTGCTATCACGAAGTTGAACGTGCCAATGAGGATCAGCGTGGGCATCAGCAGCGGGATCCATATGCGGAAGTAGGCGCGCCACCAGCCCGCTCCGGCCACGCGCGCAGCCTCCTCCAGATCTGCTCCCATCTGGAGGAAGACGCCCTTGATGAGCTGGGTGCTCGTCAGCTTGCCCTGCATGATGACGACCAGTATCAAGGCGTAGAGCGTGCCATAGAGCGGAGTCAGGATCGGGGTGCCGAGGAACAACCACAGCAGACCCAGGCCGGACAGGATGCCCGGCATCGCTGTGGACATCCAGAAGATCGCATCGAGAACAGACCTCCACTGCCACCGGGTCCTGACGAGCACGTATGCGACCATCGAGAACAGTACCGGGCTGACGATGGCAGTGGACAGGCTGATGATCAGCGTGTTCCTCAGTGCGGACAGGAAGAAGCGGTTGGCGAAGACGTCCTGCCAATGGCTGAGTGTGTAGGTAGGTGTGCTCGAGAACCAACCCACCCGCGTCATGAAGCTGCCGCCTACCAGGATCAGCACCGGAATCGCCGTGAGCAGGAGGATGAGGAAGAGGACGAGGCCGAAGACCAGGGGGTGCCACTTGCCCAGGTCGATGAGTCCGGGCTTGAAGCTGCCCGTGACGGTGGCGTAGTTCCGCCGCGTGGTCAGCCAGCGCTGCAACGGGACGATGAAGGCGATGATGACCAGCACGACGCTGGCAAGCGCCGTCGCCGATCCGTAGAGAGGCGGGTCGAAGAACCGGACGAACTGGAAGATCTTCGTCGAGTAGACGTAGAAGTCGATGGGCGTTCCAAGGATGAGCTCCGTCTCGAACGACTGGAAGATGCGAACTAGGTTCAGCATGAACACCACAGTGATGGCTGGAATCATCACCGGGATCGTTACCCGCATCATCGTGCGCAGGTTCGACGCTCCTGAAACCCGTGAGGCTTCTTCCAGGGAGAGGTTCATGTTCCGGAACGCCGGCGTCAGCAGCATCACCGCGCTCGATATGGTGTTGCCCATCAGGTGGACCCAGATGATCCCGGGGACACTGTAGATGTTGAACGGACCGTGCTCGATGAAGGGCAGATATCCGATCGCTACGTTGAGCAGCCCGAAGTCCGGGTCGAGCATGAACACCCAGCCTATGGTGGTGGCGATGCCCGGGAGCATGAATGAGACCCAGAACATGAACTCCAGTCCGTAGCTCCAATGGATGTTGGTGCGGGCAAGCGTCCATGCGATGAGGATGGCGATGGGGAAGCCGATTGCCTTGTAGCCGATGTAGACGACGAACGTATTCCTGAGAGCCTCGAAGATGCCGGGCTCGCTGAAGGCGATCCGCCAGTTCTCGAGCGACCATTCGGTTGGCTGGTTGATGCCGGCGATGTTGAAGCTGTTGACCAGGATCACCACGATGGGCGCGAAGATCCAGAACCCGAAGACGATGAGCAGCACCGCCATGACGAACGTGCCGGTACCCGGACGGACCCATGGGGCCCGCCGGGTACCCACCACGCCTGTACGCGATCGCACGGCCATCTATATGTCCTGATCCGCCTCCGTCCGGTCTATCGTCCGGTCTCCTACTTCCCTACTGAGGCCAGCGCGTCCCGGACGACCGTGAGCGCCGATTCGAGCTGGTCCTGGTAGTCGGTCTGGCTGCCCAGGATGAAGTAGTCGACTTCCGGGTTGCGGATGCTTGCCGGGTTCACACCATCCGTCGGGATGTCGGTGCGAAGCGACTGTGACTCGCTGGCCTTCTGCGCGAAGATCTGGCCTTCGCGGCTGAGGAACCAGTTGGCGAAGAACTTCTGGGCATTCGGGTTCGGCGGCCTGTCCAGCACGTAGAAGGCGCCGCCGCCCGGACTGATGCTCGCTCCCTCTGCAAGGATGTGCGGCATTACGTCGTTGACCGGTTGCCCCTCGCGCTCCAGCGCTTGTACCTCCCGTCCGCATGCCCACATGCAGAGGTGGAACTTGCCGAGCGCCAACTGCTCCGCAGCCTGCCGGGCGTTGCTGGTCAGCGTGACGTCCATCTCCGTCATCATCCGCGTGAGCCACTCTTCACCCAACTGTTCGTTCATGTAGTAGAAGGCAGTGGTGCCTGAACTGCCGACCTCACGCGGGTCGCGGATGATGATCTTTCCCTTCCACTTGGGATCGAGCAGGTCCCAGAACGACTGGATCTCGTTCGGGTCCACCAGGTCGGTGTTGTAGGCGATGCCCGCCGTGGTGCCGGACCCGTTCCAGCCGATGACGTACTCATTGTCCGGCTGGTCGAACCAGTGGAGCCGGTTGTCGTACCAACCGGACTCATCGAGGACCTCAGGGAAGAACAGCAAAGGCTTCAGGGGCCTGATGACGCCACCCGGGATCAGTGTGGGGATCGCGGGGTTCAGTCCGCCCGACCATACGTCGAGCGTGTACTGCCCGGCTTCGCGCTCGGCGATCACCTTGGGCGCCTGCTCACGGGAGGAGCCGCCTGAGAACACCACCTTGATCCGGTACTTGTCCTCGAAATCACGGATGTGATCGGCAGTTCCGTCACCGAGGGCGCAGCAGAAGAATGCCTGCAGTTCTCCCTCTTCCTGGGCCGCCGCGAGCAGCTCTGCCTTCTCCGCTTCGAATACTGCCATGGCGTCCGGTGTCGGCGTCGCTGTCGGGTCAGGCGCAGGCGCTTCGGTGGGCTGCGCTACCGGCACCGGCGTTGGCGTCGCGGTGGGTTGCGGCGTTGCCGTTGGTGTGGCTGTGGGGTCGCTCCCGCACGCTACGAGCAACAGCGCACCCGCGATGCCTGCTATCAATACCATGCTGAGTCTGGTCCACTTCATCACGGATCCTCCCTTGGTTCGGATTGGGCGTGCCCTCAGACGCGCCGCGGTTTCTGAAGCGACCGGCTACGGCAGGCCAAGCTCCTGCCAGCGGGCCGCGATCTGTGCCATGTACTCCCGGCTCGACTTGTTGATAGGCGGCAGACTGTCGAACTTGAATTTGAACGAGGCATTGATGCCCGTTGGGTCGGGGATATCGGAGTCGATGTCGTACTCGATATTCCGCCCGCGGCGTCCCTGGGTCTGGCCCAGGTTCGGGTGGTAGGCCTTGCCCTTGACGAAGTCCTGGTCCCAGCGGA
Organism: Dehalococcoidia bacterium; assembly: GCA_965220655.1. Taxonomy (GTDB): domain Bacteria; phylum Chloroflexota; class Dehalococcoidia; order Lucifugimonadales; family Australimonadaceae; genus Bin16. The sequence continues at coordinate 938,091 of CBDCQO010000012.1, forward strand.
CGTTGGTGACGATCCTCCAGGTCACATCGTTCCAGTTCCGGATGTCGCAGTCCTCGTCGACCACTATCACCCAGCGGTTCGGAACGATCTTCCAGACGGCGTCGATGATGCGGAGGGGCTCTTCAGGGTCGGTGATCTCCGCTGCGACGATGGCGGCTCCCCAACTGCGGCCGCCTATCTCGGGGAAGTAGGCGTGCCTGATGCTGGTCAGCCCGCTCTCGTTCTTGATGCGGGCCTCGAAGGAGCCCGAGCGGAAGAGCCAGCGTGGGTAGTCCTCTTCCAGAAGGCATATCACTCCGTAGTTGATCGGGTTCTGCCGGTGCGTGATGCAGTGGACCGTCATCAACGATGCCTCGAGGTTCTGGCCGTAGAAACCACCGGCCTCACCGTGTGGGCCCTCCACGTGGGTCGTGTTGGCGGGAATCTCGCCCTCAATGATGTACTCCGACTGCGCCGGCACCATCAGGTCGTTCGTTTCGCATCGGATGAGCTCCGTAGGAGCGCCACGCCACGCGCCTGCAGCCTCGTACTCCATGTGCCCGTTCTCGTCGACGGGAACCGGGCTGCCTGAGGCGAGGCAGAGCAGCGGGTCCATGCCGACCGCTATAGCGACAGGAGTGGGTTTGCCCTGGGCGTCGTTCCTCATGACGTGGTTCCGGAGTTGCCCGGAGATGGTCAGGTGGTTCCTGTCCACGATCATGGCGCGGTAGGTGCCCATGTTGATGATGCCCGTGTCCGGGTCACGCGTGATAACGCCTGCCGCAGTGCCGATGTACTGCCCGCCGTCCAGTTCGTGCCAGTAGGGGGTGGGCATCTCGTAGAGATCGATGTCGTCGCCGGTGGCGATGATTTCCTTGCAGGGCCCGGCCTCGACGTTGACGGAGGGGATGCGGTTGTTGTGACCGTCGACGATGATCGCGTACATCGTGTCCGGCTCCGGCTCGCAGTTGAAGGCAACGGCGAGCTGGTCGACGGTAGAGATGATGTTGCTCACGAGGGGCTTGCCCTCGTATCCCTTGATGTTGTCGAAGACGATCGCCGGGCCCTTCCGCTCCAGTGAGCGGGTGAGGATGGCCCCCACCTCATGCTTCAGGTCGACCGGCGCCGTCACGTGTACCAGCAACCCCTTCTGTTCGAGGAGGTCCATGTACTCGCGCATGTCCTTGTAACCGACCTGCCTGCTCCGTGTTGCCATCCGCGCTCCTTGAGTTGGCCGAGTTAGACCGGGCTCTTCGGGGAGGTTTCTGCGCGGCGACGGTACACTTGACTACGAGAAACGTCAAGCATCGGCGTAGAGGTGAAGGACTCCTGTTCAGGAAGGCCCTGTTGCCCAATGTTTCCTTCGTCAGGTATGTCACGGCTGCTGAGGCGTGAGGGATGGAATAGACTCTGCCGGTAACCTTCTCACCAGGAGGCGTTCGATGCTTTCTCAGGAAGACAACGACCTGCTGACGCGGACAGGGCCGGGGACACCCGCGGGGAACCTGCTCCGGCGGTACTGGCAGCCAGTGGCGCTGTCCGAGGAGCTGACCGAGGACGGACCCCCGCTCGCGCTGCGGGTCATGGGTGAGGACCTGACGCTCTTCCGCGACGAGTTCGGGCGGCTGGGGTTGCTCGGCCTCCGATGTCCGCATCGGGGCACCGACCTGAGCTACGGGCGGATCGAGGACGGCGGCCTCCGCTGCGTCTACCACGGGTGGCTGTTCGACGTCCACGGCAACTGCCTCGACCAGCCGGGTGAACCGGAGTGGAGCAAGTTCGCAGGGAAGGTGCAGCAACGCTCCTACCCGTGCACCGAGCGCGGAGGACTGGTCTTCGCCTACATGGGGCCGGGGGAGCCTCCCGAGCTGCCGGACTACGAGTGCCTGGGGCTGCCTGAGGAGAACGTTCTCGTCACCAAGTTCTACCACGAGTGCAACTACCTGCACGGGCACGAGGGGAACATCGACCCCCAGCACCTCGCCACCCTCCACTACGTGCTCCCCGATGAGGTGGCCGACGCCGGAGTGCGGTGGGAAGCAAAAGGCATCGACGTTGCGCCCAGGATAGAAGTGGAGGAGACGGACTACGGCATCCGCATCTACTCGGGGCGCGACCTCGACGGCGACCACGACTACGTGCGCATCACCAACTACGTCTATCCCGCCGCAGTGGCGTTCCCGGCGCTGCGCCCGCCGGATATCACCGGAGCACCGATCGGGACCGCCGTCGGCGCAGGCTTCTACGGGGTCAACTGGCAGGTCCCTATAGACGACACCCATCACTGGAAGTACATGCTGCTGGTGTCACCGAGCGCGCCGCTCGCGAAGGAGCGCATCGGACCCGTCATCCTGGCCGACATGGGCCCCGGGTACGCCCACGTGCGCGACCGCTCCAATCGCTACTGCCAGGACCGTGACGAGATGAAGCGGACAACGTTCCTCGGCATGGGGGCGAGCTTTGCATTGCAGGACAAGTTCGCCGTCGAGGCGCAGGGCGACATTCAGGACAGGACTGTTGAGCACCTCGGCTACGCGGACAAGCCCGTGGCGCTGTCACGACGTCTGCTACTCCGCGCCATCCGTGAGGTGGAGGAGGGCGGAGAGGCTCCACACGTCGTGCGTGACCCGGGGCAGAACCGGATGGAACACCTGCGCGTCTATGAAGCGGTCGTCCCGAAGACCGAGGAATGGACCTCCATCTGGCAGAAGGACGCTGCGCCGAGCTGACCGCACTGCTAGAATCCGCCGCGCCGACAGGCGAGATTCGACCGGGAGTGGGATGTATGGCGCTAGCGTCGCCGGAACAGTTCGAGGACCAGATGGCGCGTCTCATCTGGGAGACGCGGTGGAAGGAGCACAACTCCTTTGACGTGTGGCTGCAGACGCACATGTGCCGCGAGGGCGCAGCCGTCTTCGCGCTGGAGCACACCGTCTTCGCCGACGAGTTCCCCCGCTGGTTCGGCAACATCATAGGCAACTGTCCCGCGCTCGACGTGCGGCAGTACATGATCGAGAACATGTACGTCGAAGAGGTGACCGACCCGACGATCGACACGGGCCACTACGAGAGCATGGTGGACTTCTCGGTCGCGCTCGGGTTCGAGCGGGACTACGTGTACGCCTACAAGGGTCGTCCATACACCAAGATGGCGCTGGCGTACTGGGAGCGCGCCAGCCGGGCATGGCCGTGGCTGGAGGCATTCGCTGCCGTCGCCGGGCTGGAGGCGGCGCGCGGTCCGGCGGTAGCGAGGCTGGGCAACATCGCCTCGCTCAACCGCAGGGTCTGGGAGCCGCTGGGCCTGCCTGACGAGGCGCTGTCTCACTGGTCGGCGGGCGAGAAGGCCGACTTCCCGGAGGGCGGGCACGGCGACATGACGCTCAAGATCCTCGCGAAGTACGCCGACGACGTCCCCAAGCAGGAGAGAGTGCTGGACCTGCTCCGCGAGACGATGCAGATACGCTGGTTCCACTTCGACCAGATTGGCCGCGACGCGCTCATCGCGTCCGGCGTCGACCCCGCCGGCGTGAGGCGGTAGGCCGCTGTGGCGGCTGAGCGTCCGCGCGCCGCCATCGTCACCGGCGGCGCGGCAGGGATAGGACTGGGCATCGTGCGGCGGCTTCTCGATGATGGGATGAACGTCCTTGCTGCCGACCGCAACCCCGATGCCTGCAATGTTGTGCGGCGCCAGCTCGAAGGACGGCAGGCGCATATCATGCAAGCGGACATGGCAGACGAGGAGCAGGTCCGCGAGGTGATGGACGAGGCGCTCGTGCACTTCGGACGCATCGATCTGCTCTGCAACAACGCTGGCGTCCGCCATATCGCACCCCTTGCCGACATCTCCCTCGCGGACTGGCAGGAGTCGTTCCGGGTGAACGTCGACGCTGCGCTGCTTGGCGCACGCGCCGCGTTGCCCGCTATGCGGGAGCAGGGAGGCGGCGTCATCGTCAACATCGGCTCCATCAGCGGCGTCGCTCCCTACGCGGAAGGCGGCGCATACGCCGCGTCCAAAGCGGCGCTCGCCACGCTGACGAAGGTGCTCGCGATGGAGTTCGGGCCACTCGGCATCCGCGTGAACTGCGTCGCGCCGGGGTCCATAGACCGGGATGGGAGTAGCAGCATCTCCTCGTCCCACATCCCGGTCGGCCGGGCAGGCGCTCCCCACGACGTTGCGTCACTCGTCTCGTACCTCGCCTCGGATGAGGCGTCATATCTCAACGGCGTGGTCATCGTGCTGGACGGCGGCGCGACGGCAGGCCGGGCGAGGCCGGGACGCTGAGATGCTGAACATCGACGGCAAGCAGATACCAGAAACGCTTAACGAACTGGTCGATCCTGCGTGGACGTGCCTGCTCATCCACGACGTGCAGAACGACTACTGCGCACCCGGCGGGAAGCTCTTCTCGAAACTCGACGAATCGCTCGCGGCGTCCACGCAGCAGGCTGTCGAGCGCATCGGGGTACTGGCGCGGGGGGCCCGCACTGCGGGCGTACGGGTCATCTATACGAGGGCAAGCCACCTGCCGGATGCCTCTGACGAGTCGCCCGTGCACCTGCGGCACTTGATCGCCAACGGACAACGCGGGGCCGAGCCGAACGTCGTCCTGGGCACTTGGGGGCATGCCGTTGTCGACGAGCTTGCGCCTCAGCCGGGCGATACCGAAGTCGACAAGTACGCATTCAGCGCGTTCCAGGGCACACCTCTGGATAAGCTCCTGCGCTCGTTCTCGGCGCGGACGCTCGTCCTGACCGGCGTCGCCAGTCACTCCGGCATCCTGACGACTGCCCGGTTCGCGCTCACGCTCGATTACTTCACCGTCATACCCCGCGAATGCGTGGCCGGGATGAACGCGGCGCAGCACGAGGCCGCCATGACGCTGTTGGCGCCCGACCTCGTAGCGCTCGACGATGTCCTCGCCGTTTGGGGCCGGTAGCGGCCTCGTGGGGAGCGTCGTTGGCATAGACGTAGGGGGCACGTTCACCGACTGCGTGGTCGTGGACGATGCGGGACGGGTCTGGATGGACAAGGCATTCACGACACCGTCCAACCTCGCGGAGGGCATCGTTGCCGCGCTCGCGAACGTCTGCGACCGGCTGGGCGCGGACGTCGACGCCGTGCTTTCGGAGGCGAGCGTGTTCGCGCTGGGTACGACGAGCCTCATCAACCGGGTCGTGTCGAGGCGTGGGGCCAGGGTGGGCTTCATCACCACGCAGGGTCACGAGGATGCTGTCCGGATAGGCCGCGTCCTGTCACGCTCTGAAGGACTGCCGGAGCAGTTGCACTACGACGTGGCCGCATGGAACAAGCCTGAACCTCTATTCGTTGAGGGCGGTGTGCGCGGCGTCTCGGAGCGCGTCGACTCGTCCGGCACGGTCGTGACGCCGCTCGACGAGGAGGGGCTGCTGCGGGCAGTCGGTGAGCTTCTCGGCATGGGCGTGGACTCCATCGCGGTGATGTTCCTCTGGTCATTCCTCAACCCCCTGCACGAGTTGCGCGCGCGGGATCTGATAGAGCAGGCGGCGCCCGGGCTGCCGGTGAACCTCTCCAGCGACATCGCGCCGACGCTGGGGGAGTTCGAGCGCGCGAACACGACACTGATGAACGCCTACCTCGCCCCCGGCGCTGAACGGGACTTCGCCGAGATCGACGCCAGGCTGCGTGAGCATGGCCTGCGCCAGCCGTTGCTGCTTATGCAGTCCAACGGGGGACTCGCTGCCAGCGAGGAACTTCGGCGTAGACCGGTTACGGGCCTGGCGGCGGGCCCGGTCGGCGGCGTCGTGGGTGTGCAGCGTCTCGCCGCAGCCCTCGGCGTGCGGAACGCCATATGCACGGACATGGGTGGCACGAGTTTCGATGTCGGCCTCATCGTTGACGGCCAGCCGCGCTTCTCCGGAGAGAGCGTGGTCGAGCGCCACCGGCTGCGTGTACCCACTGTCGAGGTCACGTCGATAGGGGCGGGAGGCGGCAGCATCGCCGCCGTGGACGGGTTCGGTGAGTTGCACGTCGGCCCCCACAGCGCCGGTTCCACCCCCGGCCCCGTCTGCTACGGCGCGGGAGGGACCGAGCCAACCGTCACCGACGCCAACGTCGTGCTTGGGCGGATCGGCCCTGACTCGTTCTGGAGCGGCAGACGCACGCTGGACCGGCAAGCGGCGCTCACCGCCATCACCGAGCGGGTCGCTCGTCCCCTCGGCATGGACCCGGTACGCGCCGCGCTCGGCATCGTCGACATCGTCGATGCTCGCATGGCCGACCTGCTGCGGACGATGACCATCTCGACGGGGTACGACCCTCGCGAGTTCGTTCTGTTCGCGTACGGAGGAGCCGGGCCGGTCCACGTGGGCGCTTACGCGCGCCAGCTGGGGGTCTCGAAGGTCTACGTGCCGCTCTACGCGCCGGTGCAGTCGGCGTTCGGCATCGCCACCGGGGAGTTCCGCCGTCACCAGACCAGGGCTGCACCGATGCGGGAGCCGTATCGTACCGAGGCCATACGGGAGGCGTGCGCTGTTATGGAGGCGTCGATGCGGGCTGACTGGCAGGCCGCCGCGCTCGATCCGGACGCTGCTGTCTATCAGCGGTTCGTCGACACGCGCTTCCGTCACCAGGTGCACGAGATACGCGTGCCGCTGTCACCGGAGGACACGGCAGAGAGCCTTGTTGCACGGTTCTTTGCGAGCTACGAGCAGGCATTCGGCAGGGGGAGCGCGGTTGCGGGGTCGCCGACCGAGATCGTGACCTTCCACCTCGTTTCGACGCTGCCCGCTGCCGCCTACTCTCTTACGCGCTCTCTGGCAGAGGGCTCTGCGCCTGCACCCACCTCGACGCGCGACGTGTACTTCGGCGAGCAGCCCACTGCGACTCCCGTGTTCGCACTCGCCGACCTCGCGCCCGGAGCGAGGCTGGAGGGCCCGCTGATCGTCGAGTCGCCGAACACGACAGTCGTCGTGCACGCGGGGCAGACGGTCGAGGTCGACGGATACTCCAACCTCGGGATCACGGTGTAGGAGGAGGAAATGACCTCACTCGACCCGGTTACGTTCGAGATCCTCCGGCACCGCCTGGTCACTATCGTGAACGAAGGGGCCATCTCACTGCGGAACGTGTCCGGCTCGCCGACCGTGGCACTGTCGAACGACTGCAACGTTGCGTTGCTGAACCACAGGGGCGAGGCCGTCGTCGTTGGTCCGACCATCGTGACGCACGCCCTCGCCTGCAGCTATGCCTGCAACTACGTCGACGAGCACTGTGCCACGAACCCCGGCATCAACCCTGGGGACATGTTCTTCACCAACGACCCGTACGTCGCCACGCCGCACCAGACCTGCACGGTGGTGGTCGCGCCCATGTTCGCGGGCGATCAGCGGATCGGGTGGACGGGGGCCGGCATCCATGTGGCCGACGCTGGCGGTTCGACACCGGGGCAGGTCTCGCTCGGCGCGCAGTCGGTCTGGGACGAGGGTCTGCCCATGCCTCCGGTGCGCATGGTGGAGGGAGGCGTCCTGCGCAGCGACATCGAGGCTGACTGGCTGCGTCGCTCCCGCACCGCCGCCCAGAACGCCATAGACCTGCGGGCCAAGATAGCGGCGAACACCGTGATGCAGCAGCGCGTTTCGGAACTGGTCGAGCGCTATGGACCGGATATCGTGGCCGCGACGATGGGGCGCATCATCGACTCGGTCGAGGCCCGATTGCGCAGCATCCTGCGCGAGATCCCGGACGGCGCATGGTCGGAGGAGACGTACCTCGACTACTACGACCGTGGCGGGGTCGAGATATACGCATGCCGACTGACGCTGACCAAGCAGGGCGACTCGCTCGTGTTCGACTTCTCCGGCTCCTCGCGGCAGGCGCCGGGGGTGATCAACGTGACCCGCCCCGCGTTGGAGGGATACGTTGTGCGGGCGGTGATGGCGACGTTCGGCTATGCGGTGCCGCTCTGCCCGGCGGGCGTGGCCCGCGTCTGCGGCGTGCAGGCCGAGCGCGGCTCGTTCGTCGATTGCGATTGGCCGGCAGGCGTCTGCAAGGGGACTACGTCGGGCACGTACGCGGTCTTTCACGCCGTCACCAGTTGCATCAGCAGGATGCTCGCGGACGGTGGGATGCCTGACCGCGCCATCACGACGTGGCGCTCGCATATGCCGCTGTTCGATTTCGCCGCGTTCGATGCCCAGGGCAACCGGTTCGCGGGAGTGTTCACGGACTGCGGACTCGGGCAGGGCAGCGGCGCACGGGGTGCCCAGGACGGCATCGACACCGGCTCGGGGAGCGAGCCCGAGGTGACGGTCCCGAACGTCGAGACGAACGAACTGCGCTACCCGTGGCTCTACCTGTTCAGGCGGCAGGGCCGCGACTCGGCGGGGGCCGGTCTGCGCCGTGGCGGGGTCGGCATCGAGGTCGGACTCACGCCTCACGGCGTCGACGAGATCGGTTCGCTCGTCTTCCATAGCCACGGGTTGGACTGTCCGAGCAGCCCTCCCTTTGACGGCGGATATCCCGGCAGCGCCAACGTTCTGCAGGTCTTCAGGCAGGCGCGCGCAGCAGGTTCCATGGACCAGGACGTGGGCTCGGCAACTGACGCGGAGGTCCCGCCGTCCTTCGGGCGGACCGCACTGCGGGACGGCGACGTGCTCTTCTGCAGTGGGGCAGGGGGCAGCGGTTGGGGCGACCCGCTCGAACGAGCCTCGCAGGCGGTCGCCGCGGACGTGGCGTCCGGCCTGCTGTCGGTGGAGGCAGCGGGGCAACTGTACGGCGTGGCCCTCGACTCCGGTGGAGGCGTGGACGAGGCGCTGACCGAGGAGGGCCGCGCCGGGATGCGTCGGCAACGTCTCGAGGCAGCCGAGGTCGGCCCGCAAGTGGCGCAGGCCATCGGGGCTCTACCCGCGGCGTGTGGCAACTGCGGCGACAGCCTCACGGGGAGAGTCAAGGTTATCGAGGTGGACTGGGCTGACCTCGGTGCGCCCTATGCCCCGTTCATCGGCACGGGGTTCCGTCTGCTCGCAGGCGTCTGCCGTGCGTGCGGCGCCTTCGTCGCGTCGCGCAACTACCTACCGCCGGAGCTTGCTGTACCGCCGGTCTAGACGTGCGCGACCTTCATGTTGGCGACGTCCGGCGTTGTCACGCCGAGGTCGCTCCAGGTGTCGCCGCCATCGTCGCTCGTGAAGAGGCGGCCTGAGCGGGTCGCGAGGAAGACGCGCCCCGGCGTCTGAGGGTCGACGGCAATCGCCTCCGGGAAGCCACGCACCGCTTCTTCACCTGCGTTCAGCTCATGCCAGGTCTCGCCCCCGTCGCGGGAGCGGATGAGGTTCGCTTCGGCGCCTGACTCGCGGGCGCGCCATTGGCCGGGATTGCCGTTCGCCACCGCCGAGTACATGACCGACGGGTCGGACGGGTCGTAGGCGAAGGCGACTGAGTACTCGTTCTGGAACTCCAGCGCGATGGGCAGCCAGTTGTCGCCGCCGTCGAGGCTCCGGTAGAGGCTGCGCCCCGGCGCCTTGCCTGACCGCATCCCCTCGCCGCCGCTCGATATGTAGAGGTGACTGGTGTCGCGCGGGTCGGTGATGATGGCGTGCACGTCCTCGTCGAGGCCGTTGTCGAGCAGGCGCCACGTCGCGCCGCCGTCCGTTGTCTTGAGCATATAACCCACTTGGAGAGCGGCGTAGATGGTGTTCGGGTCGTCGGGAGCGACGGTGATGTCGCGCACGTGGGGTTCGACAGTGGGGACGGGGTAGCCCATGCCTGCGACACTCGGGAAGTTGCGGACGGACTCAACCTCGGCCCAGGACGTCCCGCCGTCGGCGCTCTTCCAGATGCTGATGGGCTCACACCCCGCGTAGACGGTCTGGGGATTGTGGGGGTCGATGGTGACGCAGCGCACCTTCCCCGGCGCGACTCTGCCGTAAGAAGGCTTGGACCAGTGCGCGCCGGCATCCTCGCTGCGCCACACGCCGTCTCCGCGCGTCCCCGCGAGCACGCATCGGGGGTCATCCGGCGACGGCTCGACCTCCGGAACCTCCCAGCCCTTGAGGTCGTGGCTGGCGATGGCCCAACTCCTGCCGTCCTCGATGACCGTCAGCACTCCGTTCCGCGTTCCCAGGTAGAGGACTGTTCCCATGACCGTTCCTCCTCGTTCCTCGTTCTTTCGGCGTGAGCGTACTGCAAAAAGCCTGGTCTGCGCTACGTGCGCCTGCTCACGTGCGCTTTGCGGTGGTAGCATGCCGCCACACGGCAGGTGAGACCAGGGAGGAGCCATGGGGACGTTCATCATCCAGCCTCACCAGAGGCTTCAGGAGTGGGTAGCCGAGGAGAACGGCTACTTCACGGATGAGGGCCTCGATTACGTGTTCAGGCCTTCAGGCGAATCGTCGCGGAACCCCTCTGTGAACTCTACTGAGGGCGCACCGGACGAGGTCAAGCGGGGCGCATTCGAATCGATGGAAGCAGGTCGTGCGTGTGACGTGAGTTCCGCCTGCCACTGGGCGGTGGGCATGGCCGCCAGCGCGCAGCACGGTCGCATGTGGGGGAACGCCTACTCGGTGACGCCGTCCGGTGTCTGGGTGCCGCCGGAATCGTCCATCACGGAGCCGGAGCAGCTTGCGGACGTGCCGGTCGCGGTCGGCTACCACTCGGGGAGCCACTTCTCCGCGCTCCAGGCTCTGGAACCGTTGCTGGGACCTGAGCACGTGGAGCTGCAGTTCGTAGGCGGCCCGCTGGACAGGCTGCAGTTGCTGCTGGACCGCCGCGTGCAGGCGGGCAACGTATTCGGCACGGCGTCGTACGTGCTGGAACAGCAGGGGTTCAGGAAGGTGGTCGACACCTCGTTCATGATCGGCTTCCTGATTCAGGAGACGGCGACCGACGAGGATGCCGCGAAGTACTTCCGCGCTCTGCAACGCACCCAGCGCGACATCGACGTTGAGCCGGAGCGGTACAAGCACTACCTGCTGAACGAACTCCCAGGGAAGTACCACTCCATGCTGGACGTCCGGCGTTGCGGTATCGGCGAGCGGCTCGTGTTCGAACCGTACACCGTCGAGGTCTTCGAGCGGACGCATCGGTGGATGATGCTACACGACCTCTTCCCGTCTGATCAGGCCGGGGCCCTCGACTACGAGGCCGCGGTCGTTCACTAGCGGATGCTCAGGTGACGCAGAACCGTTCCGATGTCGAGGCCATCCTCGCGTACCACGACGCGACCAAGCACTCCGTGGAGAGCGTTCGTCGCGGCGGGCACATGCTCGACTTCACGAACATGCCCCGCCCCTGGAAACTCTACGACGCTCCCCTGCCGGAGGTTCCGCTGCCACAGCAGTTGAGCAGGACCGGTGTGTCTGTTGGCGATGCGCTTCTCGGCGATAGTTCCCCGGTCATGGACGCCGCCGGGTTGACGTTGTCGGATCTGGCAAGCGTCCTGCAGCTGTCTGCCGGGGTCACGAAGCGGCTACGCGCGGGCAACGGGTACATGTACTTCCGCGCCGCGGCATGCACGGGCGCGCTCTACCACATCGAGCTGTATGTCGTCAGTGGGCCGCTCTCAGATCTGCCCGCCGGTGTCTACCAGTACGGCGCGCACGACAACACCCTGCGCAGGGTCCGCAACGGAGACTTCAGGGCGGTGGCCGCACAGGCTGCGGGGTTGGAGCGCATGCCCGCCGCAATCGTCGTCTACACGTCCACGTCCTGGCGCAACTCCTGGAAGTACGGCAGCAGGACCTACCGTCACGCCTTCTGGGACTGCGGAACCATCCTCGCGCACAGTCTTGCCGCTGCCCGCGCCAACGGCGTGAAGGCCGACCCCGTCACGAGGTACGCGGATGCACCGCTGAACGACCTCATCGACGTCGATGGGGAGACGGAAGCGTCGGTCGCGCTGCTGCCGCTGGGCGAGGGACCCGACGCGCCTTCTGTTGACTCTCCGGCGCGGCTGGACATACCGGTTGTGCCGCTCTCCCGCAACCCCATCGACTACCCGCTGATCCGCGATGCGCACAGGACGACTACGCTCGATGGTTCCGCCCCTGTCGGATCAATTTCGGGAAAGGGAAGGGAAGGCTCTGCGCCAGGCAGTGACCTCGTCCCACTTGGCGAAGGCGCGCTCCTCGCGAGAACACTGGAAGACGTCATCCTGCAGCGCGGGTCGTCGCGCAGGTTCGCCCGCGAACCCATCCCCCTGTCGGCGCTCGCCGCGATGCTCGATGCGGCCTCGTGTCCGGTCGGGCCGGACGGCGCCGGTGCCGCCGAGGTGTTCAACGATCTGTACGTCATCGCGAACGCGGTTGAGGGTGTGGAGCAGGGCATCTATCGCCATCAACCCTCGCTGCGCGCCCTGGAACCGGTGGTCGTATCAGAGACGCGGACGCTGTCCGGGCACCTGGACCTCGACCAGCCGCTGGGAGGAGACGCTGCCGCCGACCTGTATTTCATTGCGGACATGCCCGCCGTCCTCGACAGGTGGGGCGCACGCGGTTACCGCACCGCTCACCTTGACGCCAGTACCAGGGCCGGCCGCGTGTACCTGGCGGCGTATGCGTTGGGGCTCGGCGCGACGGGACTCACGTTCTATGACGACGAGGTCGTGGAAGCCCTGGGCGCGGCGCAGGGTTCCGCCGTAACCTTCCTGGTTGCGGTAGGCGTTCCATGGCGGAACCGACGCACCACGGAATGAAGTGCCGGTACGCGGGTAGCGCTACTGCGGGATCACCGCCATGATCTGGCACTGCATGAGCATGCCTCCGCCGAGGTCCGCGTTCTCCGCGTGCCGTGCGGGACGGTCCTCCGGGTCGGGGAACATCGCCAGCCACTCGGGGTCCACGAACTCCCGGAGCGCGCGGTCCTTCAGGCGCAGCTGCATGTAGATGATGTCATCGGTCGATCCGCCGGCTGCCTCCATCATCCGCTCGATGTTGCGGAACATGCACTTCGCCTGGCCTGCGGCGTCCTCCGGCATCGAGTCGGTCTCAGCGTCCCGTCCGCTAATGCCCGACGTGTACAGGATGTTGTCGATCCGTACGCCGAGTGAGATCGGCGCGCGGTGGCCCATTCCCGGTAGATCGATGACCTGACGGCGTCCCATGTCTGCCTCCTGATCCGGCACCTGCCCTGATGTGATGCCGGGAGTGTACAGTGCCGCACGACAGTCCGCTAACCGATGCGCACCCATCCAAATCGCAGACCCGCAGTACAGTATCCTTATCCCCCACAGCCGTACCCTGCGAAAGGATCCCGTCTCCTGCATGCGTAGTTCAGCGCACTTCGTGCCTATCCTTCTGTTCCTCGTCCTCCTCGTCGCCTGTGGGTCCGGCGATAATGAACCCGCACCGACCATTCCTCTCGAGCCTGCTGGCGGCGAGGAAGTCCTGACGCTTCTCTATTGGCAGGCGCCGTCGATACCGAACCCCTACCTCTCAGGCGGCTATAAAGACCGTGATGCAGGGGCGGTCACCCTCGAGCCGTTGGCCGTGTACGACCCGGACGGCAACCTCGTTCCGGCGCTGGCAACGGGGATACCCACGCTGGAGAACGGAGGCGTTTCGGATGACCTGATGTCGATCACGTGGACGCTGAGAGAAGGACTGCAGTGGTCGGACGGCAGTCCGGTGACAGCCGACGACGTGGTCTTCACGTGGCGCTATTGCACTGACGACGAGACGGGCTGCACAGGGGCAGACGCATTCGAGGGCATCGCCTCCGTGGAAGCACTCGATTCGCTGACGGTCGAGCTCAGGTTCGAGGCGCCTACGCCATACCCGTACAACGCGTTCGTCAGCACCAGCGCTCCCATCATCAGCGAGGCGCAGTTCGCCGACTGCGTTGGCGCAACGGCGACAACATGCGACACCCGGAACAACGCTCCACTCGGTACAGGTCCGTTCCGCATCACCGCGTTCGAACCCAATGAGCAAGCCGATTACGAACGCAATCCGTTCTACCGGGGTCCGGAGCCCTACTTCGACCGGGTGGTCATCAAGGGCGGAGGCGATGCCCTGTCGGCTGCTCGCGCCGTCTTGGAAACCGGCGAAGCCGACTACGCCTGGAACCTGCAGATAGAGCCGGAGGTCCTCGCCATCATGGAGGCGGGAGGCAACGGCACGGTGGTCTCCGCGTTCGCCAGTCTGGTCGAGCGCATCGTCCTCAATCAGACGGACCCGGACCCTGCGCTGGGGGACGACCGCTCCGAGTACATGGACGGGCAGAACCCGCACCCGTTCCTCACCTTCATGCCCATCCGGCAGGCGATGTCCATGGCCATAGACCGCACGCTCATTTCAGAGCAGCTCTACGGGTTCGCAGGACAACCTGCGTGCAACATCATCACGGGTCCTGCTGCCTACGCTTCGACTGCTAACGACGGCTGCCTCGTGCAGGACATCGAGGGCGCGAACCGCCTGCTCGATGAGAACGGCGTGCTCGACACCGACGGCGACGGCATCCGCGAGCACGACGGTGTTCCACTGCGGATCGTTTACCAGACCTCGACGAACGCCATCCGGCAGGAGACGCAGTCCCTCATCCGCGATTGGTGGAGCCGGATCGGCATCGAGACCGGGATCGTGCACCACGACGCGGCGCTCTTCTTCGGCGGCGATCCTGTGGAGAATGCTGACGAGTCCTACCGCAGGTTCTTCGCCGACGTGCAGATGTATGCAACGGACTCTGGCATCGACCCCCAGCAGTACCTCTTCAGCCTGCTCTGCGACCACATCCAGACGCGGGAGAACAACTGGGCCGACGGGAATAACGCCCGCTCCTGCAACTCCGGATACGACGAGGCCTATGCCGGATTCGCGGAGACACGGAACGAGCCGGAGCGCGCGGAGTTGGTCAAGCGCCTGAACGACCTGCACGTGCAGAGCTACTTCGAGATACCGCTGGTGAACCGTGGCTTGGTCTCCGCACACCTGAACACGCTGAAGAGCGTCCGCATCAACGGCTGGGACAGCGAGCTCTGGAACATCGCCGAGTGGCATCGCTGACGCTCCGTCATTGATCCAAGTGGACCCACAGCCTACCGTTATGCCATGACCCTCTTCCGGGTGCTGATGTACGTCCTTGTCGTGCTCCACGGGCTCTTCGTCGCAGCTACTGCGCAGGTGAGCGTGTTCGCTGACGGAGGAAACACTGGAGAACGCCTTCTCCTGACCGTGATGCATCCTCTCGCCGCCGTCGGGCTGCTCATGCTCGTGTTTACTCCCAGGCTTCCGATCGCAGCCGTACTCAGCATCGTCATCCTCCTCGTGGTGAACGTGATTGCCGACCTCGTCGTTGCGATGCTGATCGCTCAGGGTCATATGAAAGGGGGCTGGGAGCTGGCGCTGCTGTTCGCGGTCATCCCGGCCACTGGTATCGTCTACGCGGTGACCCGACTGCGTTCGCCATCTGTCTGAGGCTATACTCCCGTCGTAGCACGACGGCATCCGTAGGAGGTGGCAGATGGCGCGTATCGATGTTGACGCACACGTGGACGAGACGGAAGCCACTTGGAGCTTCCTCAGCGAATCGGAACGCCGGCACATGCCGGTCTGCACCGACCCCGGCGTGCCGACAGTCCCCGGCGACCGAAGACCCCACCGGCTCTGGCTCATCGATGGCGGCACGCGGCTGCGCCGCTGGCGCGACGACGTGCGAACAGGGACGGTGCAGGCGACAAGAGAGCTGACCGACATCCCCGCGCGGCTCGCGCACATGGATGAGCTGAACGTTGACGTGCAGGTGCTCTATCCCACGCTCTTCCTCGGCGGGTTCACCGCGCGTGCCGAGGTGGATACCGCCCTGACCGGCGCATACAACCGCTGGATGGCCGACGCCACGCAGACCTCCGGCGGACGGCTGCGATGGGTCGTGCTCGCGCCCATGCTGGATATCGACGCGGCCGTCAGCCAGTTGCGATGGGCGAAGGAGAACGGCGCGTGCGGCGTCATGAAGAAAGGCATCGAGTGCGGGCGGAGCGCCAGCGACTCCTACTTCTTCCCGCTGTACGAGGAAGCGAGCCGGCTGGACATACCCGTCTGCATCCACACCGGCACTGGCAATCCGCCGACCTCCGGCGCAGACATCGGAGGGCGGTTCAACGCCATCGCCGCGTTCACCGATCTCGCCATGAGCGACGTTCCCGACCAGTTCCCGGAACTGCGGGTCGGCTGGATAGAGACCGGCGCGTCGTGGGTGCCGTTCCTCATGGCAGACCTCATAGCCAAGGCGCAGAAGCTCACGTTCCACCCGTTCGATTACCGCTCGGACCTCTTCCGCAACTGCCGCTTCTACGTGGCCTGCGACACCACCGACGACCTTCCGTACATCCTGTCGTTCGGCACCGAGGACAGCCTGATGATTGGGACGGACTACACGCACGCTGACCAGTCCGCCGAACTCCACGCGCTGGACGTCATCGAACGCCGCGAAGCGGAAGGGGAGATACCGGAGGGTGTGGCGAAGAAGATCATCGACGAGAACCCGCGCCGGTTCTACGGCATCTGAAGCCGGAGGGGAGCCATGGAAAAGGTCGTGCTCGGACGGACGGGGCTGGAGGTCACGAAGCTTGGTTTCGGGGCGTTGGAGATGCGGGACGTGGTGGAGAACGGGGGACGCCTGCCGAGCGAGGAGCACGCGGGAGTTGTGCTGAACGCCGTGCTGGACTCAGGCATCAACTTCATCGACACCGCTCCCGGCTACGGGCGGAGCGAGGAATTCATCGGCCGCTTCATCTCGCACCGGCGCGACGAGTACTACCTCGCGACGAAGTGCGGGCGTCCGCAGACCGGCGTCCCGCACGCCGAGTCCGAATGGTCGCGCAAGGACATCCTGCGCACCATCGACGAAAGCCTTACCCGCCTGAAGACGGACCACGTCGACCTCCTGCAACTCCATGGCCCGCACGTCGCGGACATCGAGTTTCACGACTGCGTCGCGACGCTCGAAGAGGTGCGTGCATCGGGCAAGGCGCGCTTCATCGGCGTCTCCGCCATCCTGCCGGACGTCGCGACATTCGTGGACTGGGGCGTTTTCGACGCGTTCCAGATCGTCTACTCGGCACTGGAACCTGAGCACGAGGAGACCATCACTGCGGCAGAGGCCGCGGGTGCCGGCACCATCATCAGGGGCGGGTCGGTCAAGGGTGCCCCATTGCGCGAGCAGGGGCGGGGCGGGGAGTTCCCCATTGTGCGCAGGCGCTGGGTGGAGTCCGGCCTTGCGGACGTGCTCGAAGGGGTGGACCTCGTCTCGACGATGTTCCGCTACTCGCTTGCGCACCCCTCGGCGCACACGTTCATCAACGGCACCAAGGACCTGGACCACCTGAAAGCGAACATCGCTGCAGCGGAGGCCGGTCCGCTGGACGACGACCTGCACGCACTGATCCGCGAGCGGGTGATGGCCGCAGTCGCGAAGGAAGGCTAGGCGCGCGGCCCTGCCAGGATGTCACTGCCCTCGATGCGTATCTCGTATGCGACGACGGGCACCTCTGCAGGCGGATTCGTCACCTCTCCCGTGCGTAGATCGAAGGCTCCTTCGTGGATGGGGCACTCGACCTCGCAGTAGTCTTCGTGCAGGTAACCGTCCGCCAGGAATCCGTCTGCGTGCGAGCAGAACCCGTCGAGCGCGAAGTATTCGTCGCCAAGGCGCGCCAGCAGGACGTACTCGCTGCCCAGCCTGATCGTGCGCATCTGGCCGGGAGCAATGTCCCCGACCTCCGCGAGCTTGGTGAACTCGGTCAACATTCGTGCGGCTTCTCCGGCGGCCATTCTAGCAGCCGCTATCACTCGTCCGGCAGGACGGAGGCTTGTCTGACCGCAACGAAATCCGTACGCCGCCGGCTTGCCTGTGGGCGCGCTTCTTTCCAATTTCGCTGGGTATGTGGTTGAATAGCGCCAGATTTGAGCCGCGCGTATATCAGGGAGGGAATCATGGTTCAGCTCACGTCGGAGATGAAGAGGCTCGTTGACTCCGAGAGCGGCACGGTCAGCAGGGAGATCTTCTGGAACCAGGATCTCTACGACCAGGAGATGGAGCAGGTGTTCAACCGCTCGTGGCTGTTCGTCGGCCACGAATCGCAGATACCGGAACCCGGGGACTTCTTCCTGGGGCGGATGGGCGAAGAAGCGGTCGTCGTCAGCCGTGCGCGCGACGGGAAGGTCTACGTATTCCTGAACTCCTGCAGGCACCGGGGCAACCGCGTCTGCCGCTACGACCAGGGCAACTCGTTCACCCACGTCTGCTCGTTCCATGGCTGGACCTACGACGCCACAGGCGCGCTGGTCGCGCTGCCCTACCACGAGAATGGCTACGACCTGATGGACAAGTCGCAGTGGGGACTGCTGCAGGCTCGCGTGGAGGTCTTCCAGGGCTCCATCTGGGCCACTTGGGACAAGACCGCCCCCAACTTCCACGAATATCTCGGCGGGTCCGACTTCTACCTCGCCACCGGCCTCCTGCACACGGACGGCTCGGACAACGGTGCGGAGGTGCTTGGCGGCGTCGTCAAGTGGCGGCTTGGGTGTAACTGGAAGGTGCCGTGCCCGGACACGGACACCACGCACGGCTGGATAACGCACCGCTCGACCGCTCTTGCGCTCGGCGTCGGAGCGACCGGTAACCCCGTGCGTCCGCGGGATGACCGCTCGATCTCCGTTGGGCAGACACGGAGTCGTTACACCGTCTCATTCCCGGAAGGGCACACGATGGGCGTGACGATACCGGAAGAGGGCGACCCCGGCTGGGATGAGTCCGGCACCTGGAACGAACGGCCTGCCGTCCGCGAGTACCTGCGCGAGAAGTTCGAGGAGCGCAAGAAGCGCTTGGGCCTGATGGCACACCTCTCCGTAGGCCCGGCGATCTTCCCCAACGAGGGCTGGCTCGGACGCGTCGTCCGTATCATGCACCCGCAGGGCCCGGCGATGACCGAGATATGGACGTACTTCTTCGTGGACAAGGACGCTCCGCAAGAGGTGAAGACCGAGCTTGCCAACTACTACGAGCTGTACTACGGCCCCGGCGGCGTGACGCAGCAGGACGACATGGAGAACTGGTACGCGTTGACCATCGCGAGCAAGGGGCCGGTCGCACAGAAACTCGACCTCAACTACCAGATGCGGCTCTCCGAGCCGCCGCTCCACGGGCCGACGGAGTTCGGCATGCCCGGCTTGTTCGCCCACAACTACAGCGACGAGAACCACCGGCGTTACTACCAGCGCTGGGCCGAAGTGATGCAGGCGAAGGACTGGGGCGAGATGGCTCCTACCAGGGCTGCCGCTGCGAAGGATGACTGGATGAAGAACGGAAACGGAAGGTAGGAGGGGCGCCGTGGCTGACCTGCTGTCACATGAGGAGCTGCTGCTGCGGCTGGAGATAGAGGACTTCCTCTACATGGAGGCCGACCTGCTGGACGACCATCGGTACGAGGAGTGGCTCGACCTGTTCACGGAGGATGCCCGCTACCACGCGCCCATGAAGCGCAACGTCTCGTCCAGGGAGATGGACACGGAACTGACGCGGGAGAAGATCGAGATGTCCTGGTTCGACGAGGGCAAGGACACGCTCACGAAGCGCGTCGCGCAGATCCGTACGGGCGTGCACTGGGCGGAAGAGCCACTCTCCCGCGTTACCCATTTCGTCTCCAACGTTCGCCTGCTGGGCTCAGGCTCCGGTGATGTCGGAGCGGGAGAGATACGGGTGAAGTCCCGGTTCCTCGTGCACCGGAACCGTCTGGAAGACGAGGACAACACCTGGATAGGGAACAGGATAGACACCCTGCGCCGGGTGGACGGCGAGTGGAAGATATCGCGGCGGGAGATCTATCTCGACCAGAACGTGCTGCTCTCCAAGAACCTGACGAACTTCTTCTGATCGGCATACGGATGAGAGGGCCGCGCCGGGATCGATGGCGCGGCTCTCTTTCATGTTGAGGCGCGGGAGGGCGATCCTTGGACATCCTCGCCGACTCCGTCCCCATCGTTGGTGATCTGCTGATCAGCCCCGGGTTCTGGGGTGCGCTGCTCCTTGCCATGCTCATCGCGGGCCCGATCGGCCTGATACCCGGAGTCGGCGGCACCACGACCATAGCTCTGCTGCTCCCGTTCCTCATCCTCAGCGTCGACCCCACGATCGGCCTCATCTTCGTCGGGGCGATGATTGCGCTCGGGCAGTCGGTGGACATCATTCCGGCGGTGCTGCTGGGCTACCCCGGCCCGTCGTCCACGGTCGACTTCCTGGAGGGGCACCAGCTGGCGCGCCGCGGGTTCGGCGCGCGGGTCATCGGCGCGACCTACGTCGTTTCCGCCATAGGCGGCGTCATCGGGGCTATCGCGCTCATCATCGCGTTGCCGTTCATCAAACCACTCATCGTGCGGTTCTCATACGCCGAGATAGCTGCGATGGCGCTCCTCGGCGTCGCGATGGTGGTCATGGTCGTGCGGGGCTCCCTGCTGCGCGGGCTCGCCGCCGCGATTCTGGGTGTGCTCATGTCCACCATCGGGACGGCTGCGCTTACCGCCATAGACCGGTTCAACTTCAACTCGGCCTACCTCATAGACGGACTGCCGCTCATCCCGACGGTGCTCGGCATCTTCGCGCTGCCGGAGATCATCGATCTTGCCGCCAGCAGGCGGCCCATCGCCTCCACGGGTGAGGTCTCGAACCGCGAGATATGGATCGGTATGAAGGAGGGGCTGAAGCGGTGGAAAACCATCCCGCGCCAGAGCCTCTTCGGAGTGTTCCTCGGGGCGGTCCCGGGCATCGGCTCCGCGGTGGTGGAGTGGCTGTCGTATGCCTTCGGCATCCTGTTCGCCAAGGACAAATCGCAGTTCGGTAAGGGCAGCCTGGACGGCGTACTGTTCACGGAATCGGCGCAGGCCGCGAAGGAGGCAGGGCAGGCGATCCCGACGCTGGCGTTCGGGATACCGGGCGGCGTGGGTTGGGCGATGATGCTCGTGGCCCTCATCTCTTATGGCGTCGCTCCCGGCGTGCCGATGCTGACGACGAACCTCGACATCACGATGGGCCTGGTGCTCGCCATCGGGATCGGCAACGTGCTCAGCATGGTGGTCGCCATTGCGATAGGCTCCCAGGTCGCCCGGCTCACGCAGGTACCGTACACTTTCGTTGCGGGGATGATGCTCCCCATCATGTTCCTCGGGGCGTTCCAGGCCACGCTCCACCTGGGCGACATCATGGTGGTGCTCGCGGTCGGCGCACTGGGATTGAGCATGAAATGGCACGGCTGGCCGAGGGCGCCGTTCCTGCTCGGGTTCATCCTCGGCCCGGTGATCGAGCATAACGTCTTCACGTCGCTCTCCCTGGGTGGCTTCTCCTACATCTTCTCGCGCCCCTATGCCATAACCATCCTCGTTCTGGCGGTTCTGTTCGCTTCCTACCTGTGGTGGGTGATGGGCCGTGCTTCCCGTGAGTTCTCGGAGGCTGCAGCTGAAGCAGGCCTGCAGGATTCCGGTGCTGAGCCTGCGGATGTTCGAGAGGCTGCGACTGCGCCGGCTGTTCCGGACAGCAGCGTGGCGGTTGCTCAACCCTCGACGGTCTGGAGTACGCTCGCTCGCTATTGGCGGTGGGAGTTCGCGATGCTGCTGGTCCTTGGCGGCTGGACGGCGTTGGTCGTGTTGCCGGAGGCGATCGGTTACAACCAGCGTGAGGCAAAGCTCCTGCCGATATGGGCTGGTTCGGCATTCCTGGTCGTGCTGCTGGGGATAGCGGCAACCACCTTGCTTAGGGCTCGCGGTGGCAACGCGCCGGTGTTCGACATCGGCATGCGGACAGGGAACGATCTGCAGGCGGCGTGGGCACTGCTGCGGATCATCGCCTGGATAGGCGTGTTCATGCTGCTTGCGGGGACGATCGGGTTCAAGTACGCGGCGGTGCTCTATCCTCTGGTGTTCATCAACCTGAACCTCCCCTGGCAGGGGAAGAGGCGGCTATGGTCGCTGATCCCCGCCGCCTTCGCGGCGTTCGTCGCGTTCGTCGTACTGGACAGCTTCCTGCACGTCATCTGGCCGGACCGCTTCGTACTGAGGTGGCTGGGGCTGTCATAGTTCCGGCAACGTGAACGGGGGCGGGATCCGATCCCGCCCCCGTTGCTTTGACGCTCCGGTCAGGCGTGCACTAGTTGAGCGGCGACTCGTAGTTCGGGTCCCACCTGCTGTAGGCGCCGTCGAGGTCGGTAACGCTGAACGACTGCGCGATCTCATCCAGCTCCGGACCGGGTATCAGTTCGTCGGGAGCCCTGCCCATGAGCTTGGTCAGACCCTCTATGAACCCCGCGTCCTGGAACGCTCGTACCAGCGCATCCGAGAAGAGGTTGCGCACCTCGTGCGGCGTTCCGGGCGGCAGGAAGCCGGTGCGGTAGAGCGCGCCGTCTGTGGCGGTGAGGATCTCGAAGTCGCGGACGTGTTCCTCGCTCATCAGCGACCGCACGTTGACGAGGTCGTCCGGTGGCTCGATCTCGCCGTTGAACTGCAGGCGCGTGGTCGGGTCGGCGATGATGGTGAACGGCTCTATGTAGCCGTCTGTGAACCACCCCGGACGGTCGCGGGCGATGCGGTACCAGCCGCTGCCGCTGATCATGCTGTCGACGTCCCCGCGGTCGAACGCGAGCAGGAAGCCGGTGGTGCCTCCCTGGATGCCGAGCACCTGGCGCACCGGCAGGTTGAGCGCCTGCTTCATCAGTTCGACGGTGGCGCTGAAGGTTGTCGTGCCGTAGGTGAACTCCTCGGTGCCGCCGATGGCGTCCTGGATGCGGTTGTAGGGCGCGTCGCCGGAGATGTACCAGGCGGCGGGGCGGTTCTCGAACGTCCCGATGCGCACGAACTTGTCGAACTCGTACTCGACCTCGGCCGCTCGGGTGAGCT
The DNA here is from genome assembly GCA_965220655.1 of Dehalococcoidia bacterium. GTDB lineage: Bacteria > Chloroflexota > Dehalococcoidia > Lucifugimonadales > Australimonadaceae > Bin16. Next base: position 960,915 of record CBDCQO010000012.1, read on the forward strand.
GGCTGGTGGGCTGACCACCGACTCCCCAGTACATGATGCTTCCGTCCGGCGGCGAGTTCGCCATGAGGTTGCCGGCGATGATGCCGCTTGCGCCGGGCTTGTTGGTCACGATCATGCGGGGGCTGCCCTGCAGGAACCGCGGCAACTCGCTCGCGATATACCGCGCCTGCAGGTCGGACGACGTTGCGGGGTCCCAGCCGACGATGACCCGGATGGTCGTGCCCGCGAGGTAGGTCTCAGGGTTGAACGACGGAGGCGGAACGGGCGTTGCCGTAGGGGTCGCCGTTGGAGGAGCGGGGGTGGGTGTTGGCTGACCCGGCGCGAGCGTTGGCGTCGGCGTGGGGTCGTCCTTCGGCATCATCGCCTCTGCGGTGGGCGTTGGCTCCGGCTGCGGCGCTGAGGGAGGCGGTGTCGGCGTGGGCTCGGGTCTCGGTGTGGCCGTAGGCTCTTCGGAACCACACGCGCCCGCCATGAGCAGCGAGGCCAGTATGACTGACAGAACGGTCGTGAGTCTGAGAAGCCGCATCGGAGACCTCCTCGTAGCGTCTATCCTCTGCACGGACACTCTCACGTTCGACCGGCGGACGCAGCCAGTCTTCTCGATACTGCCTGTTTTCGGAACCAACTCCCCTGTCGATGGATGGAAACGTACCTGTAATCCTACCACAGGGCACAATAGCGCAATGCGTCGTTCTGGCAGTACGCGCCGGGTATGATGCTCGGATGAGCGACCCTATGGTGGAAGCGATCGAGATACGGCAGGAATCCGAGAGTGACGCCCCGGCTATCTGGCGCGTTCAGGAGCAGGCGTTCAGCGAGGAGGATGAAGCGAAGGTCGTCGACATGCTTCGCGCCTCGGACAGCCTCGTGCTGTCGCTGGTTGCTGTCGTCGCAGGCCAGGTCGTCGGGCACGTGCTGTTCTCTCCGGTGACCGTCGGATCCTCTCCTGCGGGCTCGCGTTGGGTGGCCCTGGGGCCGATCGGCGTGTTGCCGGACCACCAGGGCAGGGGTATCGGGTCACGTCTCGTGCGGGAGGGGTTGAATCAGTGCCGGTTGCAGGGTTGCGACGGCGTCGTGCTGCTGGGCGACCCTGCCTACTACGGGCGGTTCGGGTTCGTTCCGGCGAGCGACTACGGGCTGACGGACCCGTACGGAGGCGGGCCTGCGTTCCAGGCGATCGAGCTCCGGCAGGGCGCGCTGGAACAGGTCACAGGCGCCGTCCGCTTCGCACCCGAGTTCGACGCATTCGCTCCCGACGAAGGGCAGGCGTGAGCCATATGCGGTGGACTGCGTCGGTGGCCCTGATGGCCTGCCTGGCAGCTATCGCAGCGCTGGGGGGATGTTCCGCGGAGCCCATTCCAACGGCTGCGCCGACCCAGACTCAGCAGCCCACCGCCACTCCCACGACTGCACCCACGCCGACCTCAGCGCCCACTGCGCCCCTTGCGGTTGCAACTGCGCCGTCGCCGGAGCCGACCGCCACATCCTTGCCTGCACCGACGGCGACCTCGCAGCCCACGGCCACTCCCACATCCGTGCCGACGCCCACGCCGGAACCAACCCCGGCTACTGCGAGGCCTGTGGGTGATGTCGCGCCGTCTGAGACCCTCGTGATGCTGGCGGACCCGCTGGACGAGCCGGAGTTCTACTGCGTCGACGTCGCGGGCTTCGGGGCCGGCCTGAACGTGGACGCCCCATTGCAGGCGCACACGTGCAAGCCGGGCGCGGACGACGAGATGTTCGCGTTCAACCGGCCGTCCGAGGGGCAGATCTATCTTGTCGAGCACGAGCGTTGCATCGAGGCGGACGGGACGAGCCTCTACGTGTGGCCATGCTCGGAGTTGCCGCTGCAGCGGTTCGCGTATGGCGCCGACGGGGCGCTCAGGCTGATCGGCGAGAACACGTGCCTGGCCGTGGCGGAAGGCGACGGCGAATCCGCAGGCGGGCGCAGCCACGTCAGGCGGGACCTGCTCATGCAGCCCTGTTCGGAAGCCGCACCGTCCCTGTCGCAGTGGGTGTTTCCGGGGCCGAGCCCCGGCGTGTGAACTGCCCGAAACCTTGGAGGTTCCCATAGCCCGGTGAACGGATATACTTCCGCAATCTTCCGGGCGTGCCCGTCCTGATGGGAGGACAAGATGCCGCTGGCAGTGCTCGCGATGGCCTTCACGACGTTCCTTGTCGTGGCCAACATTATCGCCACCAAGATCGTCTCGCTGGGCGGTTGGGAAGTGTCGGTCAGCTTCATCGCGTACCCGCTGACCTTCCTCGTTACCGACACCATCTCCGAGGTGTACGGCAGGCGCACCGTCGCTATCGTCGTCTGGACGGGGTTCGCACTGAGCCTGGTGGTCGTGCTGCTCACCTACGTCGGCGGCGTCATCCCCGGCGCTCCGTGGTGGGAGGGGCAGCAGGCGTACGACGACATCCTCGGCTCGGTGCCGCGCATTGTGCTGGCGTCGATGATCGCGTACCTCGTGTCCCAGAACAACGACGTCATCCTGTTCCACATCCTGAAGAAGGTGACGAGGGACAAGCACCTCTGGCTGCGGAACAACGGCTCCACCATGGTCTCGCAGGCGCTGGACTCCGCCATCTTCGTCTCCATCGCGTTCGCGGGGAACGTGCCGGGCGGCGTGCTGTGGGAGCTCATCTACGTGCAGTACGTCATCAAGCTGGGCATCGCCGCGCTGGACACTCCGCTCATCTACGCGCTGGTCGGCTTCGTGCGGCGTATCGAAGGCAAGGAGTCCGTCCAGGCCTAAGCCGGCAGTTGCACGCTGGCCTCTATCGACACCAGCCCGCCCTGGCCGGGCGGCTCGAACGAGCCGATGCTGGGGCGGGCGTCGTTGTAGTCGCGTCCGACGGCGAACGTGAGCAGTTCCCTGGGGTCCGCGAGCATCCGCGCCCTCGTGGGGTCGGCGCTGACCCAGCCGTGGTCCGGGTGGAAGAACTCGATCCACGCATGGGTCTCGCCCACTTGGGTGGCGAGCAGGCCGGAGACGTAGCGCGCGGGGATGCCGAGGGCGCGCAGGAAGCCGATGGCGATGTGAGCGTAGTCCTGGCAGACGCCGTGCCCCCGTGCGATGGCCTCTTCCGCCGTGGTGAACACGGACGTGTAGCCGCGCTCGTAGACCATGCTGCGGTGCAGCCAGGCAGTGACGGCCTCGACGACCTGCAGCAGCGAAACCGCGCCGCCCGCCGCCGACTCCGCCTGCCTGGCGAGCGCGACAGGGTCGATGAGCGGCGTTGGGGCGAGGTAGACGTCGCTGGGTTGCAGCCGGTGGCGGTACACCTCCATCCGGAGGTCGGCCACCGGCTGCCGGTCAGTGCGGATGGCCACGGAGCCGGTTGCTTCCACGACCATCTCACGGTGCGGCTGCGTGACGAGCGAGCGGAGGACGAGGTTGCCGAACGTGTCGTGGTGCTCGTCCCGCGCTCCGTCCGGCGTGGTGCGTATCTCCCAGGCGGCGTTGTGCTGCGCGCCGTCCACACGGGGGACGATGCGCAGCTCGTTCTCGTTGCGGGTCACCTCGTGGCCGTAGGCGTAATGCGCCCGGTAGATGTAGCGGACGGTGGCTTCGGCGTCCGGTGCGGTGTTGGGGAGTGCGCCGGCTTCCATAGGGCTCCGGTAGGACCTACGCGGTTGCGGTTGCCGCGGGCCGTGTGGCCGCCTCTGCCTGGGGGCCCTGCCAGTTGTAGAGGCGAACGGCGTTGTCCCGATAGATCTTGCGGAGGACGCTCTCCGGGAGGTCGGTGCGGGCGAGCGCCTCGTCCAGCTCCTCCGCGACCATCTCCTTCGTCTCGTGCGGGTAGTCGGTGGCGTAGATGATGGCGTCCTCGCCGAGGCGGTCCACGGCGTAGGGGAGGCCGGGGTCGGCGCCCTCGACGCTGACGAGCACGCGCCCGCTGTGCATGAGGTCGGCGGAGTCGGTGCGTCCGCGCCGCTTCTTGCCGGACATGCGGTCCATCATGTAGGGCATCCAGACGGTGTTGGCCTCCAGGTAGGCGACGCGGAGGTCCGGGAACTCGTCGAAGACGCCCTCCAGGAACATGCTGGCGAGCTGGATCATGACGGAGAGCGGGTGCTCCAGCACGTTGGCGAAGGTGACGCTGCGGTTGAAGTCGATACCGAGGCCGACCGACGGCGCGCCGTGGACGGCGAGAGGCACGTCCAGCCGCTGCGCCTCCTCGTAGAGGGGCCAGAACAGCTCGTCGCCGAGGGGGCTGCGGACGCCCATGTTGGCGCTGTTGGCCGGGAGCATGCCGCCGACCATGCCGAGCTCGGTGACGCTGCGCCGCAGCTCCTTCACGGCGGCGTCGACGTCCTGCAGCGGGAGCAGCGCGACGCCCACGAGGCGGGGGTCGACCTGGCGGTAAGCGGCGTCGAGCCAGCTGTTGTAGCCGCGGCAGACGGCCACGGCCCAGTCCGGGTCCTGGATCATGCCGACGCCCAGCCCGGCAGTGGGGTAGAGGACGGCGTAGTCGAGTCCGATCTCGTCGAGGAGCCGCTGCCAGGCACCGACGTCGATGACGCCCTCCCTCCGCTTGTGAGCGCCCGCCGCCGCGCCGAATGCGCCGCGCTGGAAGCCGTCCAGCGAGGGGAAGAACGGGTAGTTGAGCGTGATCTCGGACGAGCCGTAGGGCTCATCGAGGTACTTCCAGATCTCGGCGTCGGGCTCGCGGATGTGGCCGTCGCCGTCTATCGCCCGGAACGTCGTGCGGTTCATGTCTAACCTCCGGCGGCCACGATGGCGGCGGCGAGCTTGGCGAGGGTCTCCTCGGAGACGCATTGGAACATGAAGGCCCCGGCCGGGTCGTTGGCCAGTTCCATGGTGATCATCATCTCCTGCGCCATCGCATACATCGCTTCCCCTGCGGTCTCCTTGAGGCAGGCGAGCTCGTCCTCAGGGAGCAGGGCGAAGAGGTCGCTTCCCTTGATGCCGCCTCCGCCCGCGGCCGGGGCAGGCTCGGGAGTGGGAGTGGGGGTAGGCGTCGCAGTGGGCGTAGGGGTTGGAGTAGGCGTGGGCGTCGGGGTGGGTTCGGCGCAGGCAACGGCCAGGCCGAGGAGCGCGATGAGGATGAAGGGGAGAACGAGGGGTGCGAAGGGTCCTGTTCGATTCTTCCTCGACAACACGTTGGTCCTCCTTCGGGGACGGGGGGTGTGTGCAGGGGGATGGGGCTATCCTACCCGCGCTGCGGGAGAGGGGGCAACGGGGCGGCCCTCATCGCTGCTGCCTCATGTAGGTGATGGCGTTCTCCAGCGTTTCGAGCTGCCGGCTCAGTTCCCGCTGCTCGCGGAACGACTGGGACATGGAGAGTGCGGTCCTCGACGCCCGGTGGACGATGCTCTCGTTGTCGCTGTCCATCAGTTGAGCGATGCGGATGACTCCCTTGAACGTGAGCCCTTCCAGTTCCGTGTAGGCGAGGTCGGCGATGTTCCTGCGGACGCGCTCCAGTTCGGCACGGAAGTAAGGTTCGTTCATCCAGCGCATGAGGGTGCGCTTGCCTATCTGGGCAGATTGCGCGCCGCGTGTGAGGGTGGGTTCAGACGCGATGTACGGGAGCGCTGCGGCCTGCCGGGGGCTGAGGGCCATTTCTTTTCTGGTGGTGCCATTCAGTGCCATTCGGTGCCATTCCTCCTCTACGGATTCGGCCTTGCGCCTCGGCGATGCCGCCGGTCGGGTTGGGCCGTCGGAAACAGGGTAGGGAAGGGTGGCTCGTTCGCGCAACGGGTAGATGTCACAAACGTGACGGATGGGGGAGCGGGGGATGCAGAAGCCCGGTGCTATGCTGTATGGGCGCAAGCGGAGGCAGAGATGGCAACCGAGGCGACTATCACAACCATGGTGGACCGCATCGTCGGGCGGCTTGCGGTCCGAAACCCCGGCAGACGATACCTGGCAAGGAGATGGATCTAACCCCGGCAGGGAGCTCTGGAATGACCGTTAGAATTCCATATGGCGAAAAGAATGGAGAACTCGTCCACGTAGACCAAGTGCGCAGGGGCTTGGAATGCAACTGCGTCTGCCCTGTATGTCGTGGCGCACTGGTAGCCCGTAAGGGTGACACCAATGTGCATCATTTTGCGCATGCTCAAGGCGAGGGCTGCGATGGAGAGACTCTCTTTCACCAACTTGGGAAGCGCTTGTTATACGCTAGAATCTTTAGGGCCATTTCTCAAGGAGAAGAGATTCCCTTCCATTGGAGATGTCGTGAGTGTCACGATGTTCATCAGGGGAACCTGATTGAAATGGCGTCGACAGTCGCTCTGGAAGAGTCTTTGGGTTCGATTCAACCAGATGTCACCGTCTTTGATCAGTACGGGAGACCTCGCGTCCTAGTTGAGGTTGTGGTAACTCATAAACCTGAACCCCCAGTTTGGGAGTATGCGTATCAGAATGAGACACACATGGTAGTGTTTCGGATAGAAACAGAATATGACTTGGTGCGTCTTGACAAAGGTACGCCTCTTGTTCCAGAAGGGTCATTCATCCCAGTATGCAATAGAACGAAATGTAATATCTGCTATAAACCTCTCAGAAAGCGGTTCTTGTTCAAGTTAGAAAAACAGTGCGAGAGCTGTGGATACTTAGTTCAACATTCTTTTGCGAAGACAGACACACCTCTTCTCGAGTTCTACGGACCTGAAGGGTTCAACAGTGAAGAGATTGCCTTAGCTGAGCAGGAAGGCGTGATACTACAGATGCAGCATAGTACCTACTTTGGGTTTAGTTATCTGGCGAACACGTGCTCTAACTGTGGGAGAGAGGTTTCAAGACTATATGACTATAGGGGAATAGGATTTCAATTGACCGGGAATCCGCCTTTGGACGAGGAAGATTTCTGCGTGTACTGCGAGACTAGACCAGATAACCGCACTCGACACTCTCAACTGCAAGGATGCATCATGTGGGAATGTGATGGCGAGCCTGAAATTGGCAAAGTGGTCTGCAGTTCCCATCTTCAGTCATACCTTGAGGGCTCACAACGTGTTCCATTCATGAACCTCAGTTGATGACAGCGCAGGCTCCAGAGAGATGCCTCGGTTACGCTTGACATGATAGGGCCGCGCACCTTAGGAGGCGAGGTTCCTGCCTCCGCAGGAACGACGGGCAAGGGCACCCACAAGGGATGCCCCTACACCAAGACCCCGAGAGGATTCTGCGCGCTAAAGTGCGGGACTCCGCTGCGCTCCGCTCAGCATGACACGCCCCCCTCTCGTCAACCCCACCGTGTGCGCTGCCCGCGCACTCTGGATTCCCGCCGGTGCGGGAATGACGGGACGTGCCTTGTAGGGAGAGGGGATCAGACAGCGATGGGCGTGTCATAGTCGACGCCGCGGGAGCGGAACCAGATGTGGACGCCGGTCCAGAAGCGCTGCGGGTCCATGTCGACGATCTCGCCGGTCTCGGCGCGGGAGATGACGAGGGCGCCCCACGGCTCCGGGCGGTCCTTGTCGCCCTCGACGGCGTGGTCGCTGCGCCAGGAGTGGAGTCCGCTCATGGAGGTGAGGAAGTCGTGGAGGATGACGGGGTCGGCGGTCATCGCCTCGCGCACGATGCCATCCTCGACGACGAGGACGACGTCGAACTCGCCGAAGACGCGCCATTCCGCTGAGAGTGCCATGACGCTCCTAGAAGAAGGTGGTGATGACCTTGGAGAGGAGGACGTTCTGGTCGAGCAGGATGAGCCGACGGGCTATCTTCCAGCCGGTGTCCGGGTCGCGGCGGAGCACGTCGTGGCGCGTGCCGACGAAGACGTTGACCTCGTCGTGCAGGCGGTTCGACCAGACGAAGAAGTTGCTGCGGACGGGGACCTCGCCGCCCTGCTCCTCGCCGACCTGGACGTTGCTGATGACGTGGCGAACGCGGGAGAACGGCTCCTCGGCCCAGTGGAGGCCGGTGTTGATCTGGCGGACGCGGCCGGCGAGCGTGCGCTTGCCCTCGTCGAACCACGATATCTCGGACTCGGGGTCGGTGTTCTCGCGGTGCTGCTCGCCGAACTTGACGTTGCGGCGGACGGGCATGTGGTAGTGGATGTCCTCGGCCACGAGCTCGATCCAGTCGTTGAAGCGGCGGTCGTCGAGGAGCTCGGCCTCGCGGTAGAGGAAGCGCTCAATCTCGCGCTCGAGGAGGAGGCGTTCGAGGGTCTGCTCCGGCGTGGTGATGGTGACGGGCCGGGCGAGGGCGGCCGAGCGTTCGGGACCGGTCTCGGCGGGCGCGAACGGCGTCACGCCGGCGGTCTCGATGAGGCCGACGACATCGGTGGCGAAGACCATCTCCTCGTTCCCGACGAGGGCGGGGTTGGCGGTCGATTCGAGGAAGCGTGCGCGCACCCAGCCGCCGTCGCGCGGGTTGGCGGTGACCTCGGCGGTGGAGCCGTCGCGGAGCTTCATCTGCTGGCCGATGGGCAGGTTGGTGAGGATGACGGTGTTATTGACGTTGATGAGCTCTTCGCCCTTCTGGTCCGGTCGTCCGGTCGTCATGGCGTTCCTCCAGTCTCGTTCAGGACGTAATCTCGATGCCGCCGAAGAGGCATGAGCCGGTGACGGTGAGCGTGGCTTTGGGTTCGGCGGGATCGGGGCGCTTCTTCTCGACGCCGCCGAAGGTCGAATCGGCGCGGACCTCGACGGCCCAGTCGGGCGGGACCTGGAGCTTGACCCCGCCGAATACCGCGTTGACGTTGACGGTGGCGGCGTCTCCATCCATGGCCGCGCCGCGCAGGTCTATCTCCGCGCCGCCGAACGTGACCGAGACGTTGCCGCCGTTGAACCGCTGGCTGTCGATGCGTTGCTCGCTGCCCGAGAAGAGGGCGGAGACGGCGAGGTCGTCGCCCGCCGGGGGCGCGTCGTTCGCGGCCTTACGGGAGCGGGAGTGGCCGAAGAGGATGGCCACGCCGACAGCGATGAGCGCGACCGGCCAGAGCAGCCAGAAGCTGATGCTCAGGATGTCCAGGTTGCTCAGCAGGAAGACGACACCGATGGCGATGACGATGAGGCCGCCCTTGTTGCTGCCCTTCGAGATGCTGCCGGCCCCCATGAGGATGAGGAAGAGCGGCCACCAGTCGCTGAAGGAGAACTCGAAGCTGCTGATAAGCGGCAGCAGGAACAGCACGCCCAGCACGATGAAGCCGACGCCGACGAGCCTGTTGTTGGATGAGGCTGAGTACACGGTGTCTCCTGACGCTGTTCCGGCTCAGCGCTCCGTGTTCTTCTTCGGGTGGACGGGGTAGATGTCGTCCCAGCTGGAGGCTTCCATGAACTCGATCCAACGGCGGAGACGGGCGCGCTGGTTCGCCTCGGCGATGCGGAAGGTGAAGGTCATGCCGGGGAATCGCTCGTCGGTGAAGTCATGGCCGAGCCCCATCTGGAAGTTGTAGGGGAGGCGCTGGGCGATGGTGCCGAGGCTGGCGGGGAAGGCGTAGTTCCAGTTCTCCATGTCGTCGGACTCGGTGAGGCCGGTCGGCCCGCCGTAGCGCATCATGTAGCGCCGCTGGGCGTCCTTCACGACCTTGGGGGCGTTCTTGTCGACGGGATACTGCCGCCAGGACTCGGTGACGCCGACGCCGTGCGGATGCCAGATGAGGATGCGGTGCGGCTGGATGTTGACGTTGGGCCAGACGAGGGCGGTGCCGCCGTTGCCCGCGTGGAGGTAGGTGTCCTTGTAGCGCGCCTGCTTCTTCTCGCGCTGCTCGCGGTAGTAGGCGTCCACCTCGGGCGACTCGGTCTGCCAGGTGTCCATGTACTCCGGGGTGCCGGGCTGCTCGAACATGAAGTTGTGTCCGCCGTGGCCGAGCTCCGGCAACTGCATCTCGTATGAAGTGGAGGGGAAGGGGGCCTTCATGCCGCTGCGGCTGCCGCCCTGCAGGTCGCCCTGCGGGCCGATGGCGGCGACGTTCACGGAGCGGTGGGTCATGGCGCCGTGGGCGCTGTCGCCGTCGAAGGAGAAGCCGGGGAACTTCCAGTTGGTGGGGATGTACCACTTGGTGGCGGGGTTGAAGAGCTCGACGCCGTTGTCTTCGCCTGCGCTGCTCTCGAAGCACCACTTGATAGTGGGGGCGTAGACGCCGAGGTAGTCCTCGAACGAGGGGGCCTTGGGGTCCCACGTCGCCCAGAGGGAGCCGTAGTAGTTGGCGAGCTGCGCGACCTCGTACAGCCCCCACTTACCCTTGTCGAGCTCCTCGTGGTAGGCCTGCTTGTGGTGCGGAACGCCGACGAGCCTGCCGTCGGTGTCGTACGACCAGCCGTGGAAGGGGCAGGTGAAGACGAGGGTGTTGCCGTCGTCGTAGCGGCAGACCTTCATGCCGCGGTGGCGGCAGGTGTTGAGGAACGCGTGGATGACGTTCTTCCTGTCGCGCGTGACGATGATCTCCTCCTCGCCCATGCGGGAGATGACGAAATCGCCGGGATTGGGGACCTGGCTCTCGTGTCCGAGGAAGAGCCACGCGCGGGCGAATATCTGCTCCAGTTCCTGCTGGTAGATGCCTTCGTTGACGTAGATCTCTCTCGCGATGAGCCCCTCGTCGAGGTTCACCAGGCTGCGAAGCGACCGGTCACCGCGTGACCTGATGATCGAGACCATTGCAGTCCTCCTGCGCCGCGCTCGTTTTCCACGAGGGCGCTCCCGTACCGGGGACAGTTGGCGTTTTCCTACAGTCAGTGCGGATTGTCAATCAAGCGGGGTGCGGGTGCAAGTAACCCTCACCCGCAGCGCCGGGGGGCCCTCACCCGCCGCTGCGCGGCACCCTCTCCCTCAGGAGAGGGGAGAAGGGACAGCGCAGGCGTGGCGATGGTTACAAAAAGTCACACGATGCCGTCCAATCGTCACGGCGAAGTTACACCCTTCAGCGGTATAGTTGTTCATCAGCATGTTGCGCAGGATGCTCCATAACGCGCGACCGGGCTTCTTTCAACGGCTGGCCCCTGTGGCCGGGGCCGCGCTGGTCGCTCTCCTCTGCGCAGGGTGCAACGGCGGCCCGGACAGACCGGTGCAGATCATCGACGCCGTCCCGCGGGCGACACCGACGCCTGTCGCTCCGGATGAGCTCGCGCCAACGGCTACGCCTTCGACGACTCGTCTGCCGGATGCCACGCCGACAGCCACGGTTGCCGACCCTTTCGCGAAGTGGAACGAGCTGTTGGCGCCGCAACACTGGTGGAGGGACTCCGAGCCCTACACGTGCCTGGCTCCACCGAAGGACACATCCCCCTGGATCGAAGCCGGCATGACCGACCTTGGCGGCTCCGACGCGCTGTCGCTCATCCGGTTCTTCGGCAACGGCAGCTACTTGCGCTATGGCTTCATGGGCTTCGAAGGCTGTACGCCGGTCAAGAAGTATCTTGGGGAGCCAGGCCCGGTCACCACGCACCTGGACCCGCCGGTCGACCCCACCTACTACTCGCTCGGCGACCTGGACATCACGGTTGACATCGCCCGCGTGCCGCCGGATGCGCCGGGATGGTTCGAGGACGACGGGATGCGGGAGACGATGACGATGGCGGAGGCGGTGGGCATCCTGAACGCGCACGTCGCCCCCTATTACGAGAAGATCTCGGAGGGCAAGCTCAGGATGCGGTTCCATGCAGGGAACGACTTCGCATTGGAAGGGGAGGGTTCTCCCAATGACGTATTCGGCCAGAAGCTGCGGCTTGCAGGGGTGATGGACTGCCGGGGGGATGCGGCGGAGAACTACCCATGCAATCAGGGCGCTCCGGGCGCCCTGAACCGCCTTCTGCTGACCGATGTGACGACCGACAGGAGTGGTGATGCGTACAACGGCGATGCCCGATTGGGCCTCGTGAGCCTGCGCGAGGCGAACATGGACACGCTGGTGCATGAGATAGGCCATGCCTGGATGAGCTGGCCCCACTCCTATGCGGAACTTCTGTGGCATCCGGACGGCGCTCAGGCGAACGGAGACGCCGAGCCTCCCAACCCGTACAGCAACACGTTGGACTTCATGTCGGGCCTTGCCCTGTCGCCAGTGCTGGGCTGGCATCAGGACATGCCTTCCACCCTCGCGGTGAACCGCTACACAGCGGGGTGGATAGACCCCGAGGAGGTCGCACTGCACCTGAGCGACTCCGGGACATATACGCTGCGCCCTCCGCGCGAGAGGGGCTACCAGTTCCTCGTGATCTCGTCGGGAAGGAAGTACGCATTCACGACGGTCGAGGTGCTGGACGAGCGCAATCCCGTTTACGTGGAGGAGGTGCCCACCGTGTACGACCCGTCATCGCCCGGAGGTCTGCGCCCGTTTCGATACGACGGGGTGCTGGTGAGCCGCTACGACCAGACCACGGGCACGGGAACGTCCGCACGCTTCGGCCCCGCGCTGTGGGATGAGCGCAACCCCAACTTCGCTTCGGACGTAGGCTGGGGCAGGGACGACTACTCGGTCATGCAGGACGGCGAGGCCCGCGACATCGGCAGCGGCGTTCGACTCCAGGTATCGCGCAACGAGGACGGGAGCTACGAGGTTGTCGTGAGCGGGGGCAGGGTTGCGGAGTTCACGCCCTGGTGCGTCAGCTTATGGTTCTCACGGGATGAGTACGACACCGGGTGCTTGCTGGACCAGGCGGGTTGAGGAGCGCTCGCGGCGGTTCTTCAGGGTCGCTGCCTCATGCGGCAGCGGGAGGCTGGGGCGGCGCAGTCCCGAAGCAAGTTGACGATGGACGCAGGCTGGGCGGATATTACGTGCAAGTATGCGCGGGGAGGAACCCGATGGCAGATGCGTGGTACATATCGTCGGACTCTCACATGAGCGAGCCGCTGGACCTGTGGGCGACGCGGATGGACGCGAAGTTCCGCGACCGCGCGCCCCACGTCGAGGACGAATACAACGGCGTCCCGGGAGCGTGGTGGGTCTACGAGGGCTACCAGCCGCACGATCTCGCCGTCGGCATCGCGGGAGGCAAGAGCCGCACCGACGACGAGAAGGTCGAGTTCATGAAGACCGGTGGCTACGCGGACGCCCGCCCCGGCGGGTGGGACCCGGCGGAGCGGCTGAAGGACATGGCGGTCGACGGCGTTGCCGCGGAGGTGCTGTACACGACGCTCGGCTTCCGGCTCTTCTGGCTGCTGGACCCTGCGCTGCAACGCGAGTGTTTCCGCGTCTACAACGACTGGCTGGCCGAGTACTGCAGCTACGCGCCCGACCGGCTGAAAGGGCTGGCGCTGATATCGCTGTACGACCCCAGGCTCGGCGCGGAGGAGCTCGAACGGTGCGCGAAGATGGGTCTGAGCGGGGCGATGATCTGGGCGTCCCCGCCGGAGGACCAGCCGTACCACCTGGATACGTACGACGTCTTCTGGAGCAAGGCGGAGGAGCTGGGGATGCCCGTCAGCCTCCATCCGCCGACGGGTATGGAGCGGCCGAAGTACGAGTTCGGGCGGGAGAACCGCGTCCTGCGGCCCATCATCGCAGCGCACGAGGTGCAGAAGTCGCTTGCGGTCATCATCGCGTCCGGGGTGCTGGAGCGGTACCCGACGCTGCAGGTCATCTCCGCCGAGTACGGACTCGGCTGGGTGCCGTACTGGCTCGGCCGGGTGGACAACACCGTGGGACGGGGCTCGAGCAGGCGAGGCGGCTTCTCGACGCCGCTCAGCATGAAGCCGACGGAGTACTTCGCCCGGCAGGTGTACGTGACGTACATCGATGACGAGTTGGGGGTCCGGTACCGGGGCGACATCGGCGTAGACCGTGTGATGTGGTCGTCGGACTACCCGCACGCGGCGTCGACGTGGCCGAAGTCCCGCGAGTTCATCGAGCGCGACTTCGCAGGCCCCGAGGCGCAGGAGGACATGCGGAAGATCGTTCACGACAACTGCGTTGCGCTCTACGGCTTCCCGAGCTACCTGCCCGCGTAGGGGCGCGCGCTACTCCAGCAGCAGGCGGTTTCGGCGGAGGACGTCGCTGAAATGTTCGCCGTGGCGGCGGACGGCGGCGTTGCGGATGAGGCCGGCAGCGTAGGGGGCGTCGTCGGTGACGGTGATGGCGGCGAAGTCCTCGGGGTCGATCATCCCCTGCGCAACGAGCGTCTCCTCCATGAATCCGACCATCGGTTTCCAGAAGTCCGTGCCCATGAGGACGATGGGGAAGTCCTCGATCTTGCGAGTCTGCACGAGCGTTGCGGTCTCGAACACCTCGTCGAGCGTGCCGTAGCCGCCGGGCATGACGATGAAGCCGTAGGAGTACTTGACCAGCATCACCTTGCGGACGAAGAAGTAGTTGAACTCCTTGCAGGTGTCCAGGTAGGGGTTGGCCTCCTCTTCCATGTCGATGCGGATGGTGCAGCCGACGGTGCGCCCGCCCGCCTCCTTCGCGCCCCGGCTCGCCGCCTCCATGATGCCGGGCCCGCCGCCGGTCATGACGGTGAAGCCGGCATCGGCGAGCGCGCCACCCACCTCCATACCCATGCGGTAGTAGGGGCTCTCCTCCGGCGTGCGGGCGGAGCCGAACACGGTGACGCACGGGCCGACGAAGTGCAGCGCGCGGAAGCCGCCGATCATCTCGCGGAAGACGCTTGCGGCCTGCCGTAACTCGCGCCTGCGGCGGTCCGGCCCCCGCAGGAAGCGGGCAACGTCTGCCGCCGTGCCGTTCCCGAGCCCGATGCGTTTGCCCAGTATCTTCAATCGCTCATCGCCTGGGTGGTGTGCCTGCTCACACCATACCCAACACGGGCGGCGAGCGTCCCGTCGTTGCGTGGCGTATGATTGGCGCATCCTCCGCCCGGCGCGCGTGTCCAGGGCGGTATCCGAGGAGCGAGAGATGAGCGAACTTGCTGGCAAGGTTGTGGCGATAACGGGCGCGGCGCGAGGGATGGGCCGTGCGTTCACGCAGGCGTTCCTGGCGGAAGGCGCGAAGGTGGTGGCGATGGACCTGTCGTGGGAGCCGACGGGCTTCTCCAGCGACAAGGACACCGAGTTCCTGGACAGCCTGCGCTCCCGCCCCGACGACGTGATCGTGGCGACGGTGGACGTCGCGAACGGCGCGCAGATCGACGCGGCATACGAGGAGACGATAGCGAAGTGGGGCACGTGCGACGTGGTCATCAACGACGCGGCGATGCGGCAGCGCATCCTCTACCCGCCGACGGGGCGGATCACGACGCTGGAGACGAGCGACGAGGACTGGGAGCAGGCGTTCGCGGTCAACGTGTTCGGCGCGCTCAAGGTCACGCGGCGCTTCATCAAGCCGATGATCCAGCAGCGCTCCGGCAGCGTCGTCTCCATCATCAGCAGCGGCGCGCTGCACCACTCGTATGGCGGCGCGTACAAGGCGCTCCGCCCGAACAGCCGCGAGATGCCGTACCAGTCGACGAAGGCCGCGCTGCTCACGATGATGTTCTACCTGGCCGACGAGATACGCAGCGACAACGTGGCGGTGAACCTGATGATTCCCGGCCACACGCGCACGACCGGCTTCGACGAGCAGAACATCGCGCGCCGGGAGATGGGCATGGGGAACCCGAACGCGGCGCTGCCGCTGCGGGCCGACCACATGGTGCCGCTGGCGCTCTTCCTCGCGAAGCAGGACGCGTCGACCGAGGTGACGGGCAAGTGCTTCGACGTCGTTACCTGGAACATCGAGCACGGCCTCGGCGGCCAGATCGCGTGGGAGGACCCGGACGGCACCGCCGTCTCCGAGAGCGCGGAGCTCGCGGCAGGGGTCCGGGCCAAAGTGGCCCAGCGGTAGAGAGATCGAAGGGTTGGACGCCCTCCCCACGCGGGAGGGCGTTCCTGTACAGGGGTAGGCGCTCCTTACCCGCGCTGGACCGAGAAGTCGAACGGTATCGAGGCGTCGGCGTTGAACTCGACCTTCGGGCCGTCGCCGAGCGTGCTGGCGAAGGCGTCGTCCACGAACGCGGTGAGGAGGTCCCACGACTCGTTGCTCGCGGCCTCGTTGTAGTCCTTCGGACGGGTGACGTTGAACCAGCCGTGGCCTATGCCGCTGAAGACGCGGATACTCGCTCGTTTGCCGAGCGACTCCAGTTCGCCCCGGAAGCGCCGGACGTTCTCCATGGGTACGAGTTGGTCGTGCTCGGCGAAGCCGGCAAGGACCGGCGCGCTGACGCGGGGGATGACGTCGGCGATGGGCTCCTGTCCCTCGTAGATGGGCTCGTAGTCGCGGGGGTAGATGCCGCCGTGGAAGACGCCGAGCGCCTGCACGTCGCGCCCAGCCGCTGAGTAGACCATGGGGGTGCGCCCGCTCTGGCAGAAACCGACGAGGCCGATGTTGCTGCCGTCCACGAAATCGAGACCCCGCATGAAAGCGATGGACTCGTCGATGTCGGCCACCGTCTGCTCGTCGGTGGGGTCGCACCGGGCCTCGGAGCGCTCGATGGGGCCGCGGTCGCCCTCGTAGCGGTGGAAGAGGTCGGAGAGGCAGGCGACATAACCGCGCCCCGCGACGAGCCGGAGGATGTTCCAGCTCTGCTCCACCGGGCCGTAACGCTCGTGGAGCATCACCATGAGGGGGCGTGGCTCGGTCGTCTCAGGCCGCGCGTACCAGAGTCGCATACCGCTCTGCAGGACGTTCTCGGTGATCTCCATGCTCTGCTCCTCGGGCGTTATGTCGTGTGCGACTATACGCCAGTGCACGCACGGGGTGCATCGTGCGGTGAATTGCGCGGCGGATTGGCGTATGCTGACGCCTGCAGGATTGATGTCCGAGTGCAGAACGCCTCGCTGGGCGTAACGGGAGGACGGCATGCTCTCTGCTGAGAACACGGACCTGCTCTGCCGCGTAGGGCGCGGCACGCCGATGGGCGACCTGATGCGGCAGTACTGGCTGCCGGTCGGCTACTCGTGGGAGTACGAAGCGGAGGGGCAGCCGCAGCGCGTGCGCGTGCTGGGGGAGGATCTCGTCGTCTGGCGCACGCTGGACGGGACGCCCGCGTTCACTCAAGCGAACTGCCCGCACCGGGGCGCAGGCTTCTTCTACGGCCGCACCGAGGAGGAAGGGCTGCGCTGCGCGTACCACGGCTGGAAGTTCGACGCCGACGGTCAGTGCGTCGATATGCCGAACGAGCCCGCTGAGAGCGTCTTCAAGAACAAGGTGCGGATAACGGCGTACAAGGGCACGGACTACGGCGGGGTCACGTGGATATACATGGGCCCCAACCAGGACGACCCGCCCGGCATCCCCCTGTTCGAGTGGGGGCAGATACCGCCGGAGAACGTGAGCCACGCGCAGAAGATCGTCTACGAGTGCAACTGGATGCAGGCGCTCGAGGGCGAGCTGGACTCGACGCACGTCTACTTCCTGCACCGCCGGCTGAACGTCGACGACTCGCCGCGCTACGGCCTCTACCACAACGACCAGCGCGCGTTGTTCCACATCTCGGAGAAGCCGTACGGGTTCACCTACGGCGCCGAGCGCCACGAACTGGACGGCAACGTCTACTGGCGCACCACGCAGTTCATCTTCCCGATCTACGGGATGTTCCCCGCGCAGGACGGCGTCGTACCGCTCTCGATCTACCTGCCGGTGGACGATTACCACACCGTCCACATGGGCATCTGGTGGAAGCCGGCGGGCGAGATGCCGGGCAGCGGCAAGCCGCACTCAACGCTATCAGACGAGCCGGGCGCGCTCGTGCCAGGCGTCGGGCCGATGAAGCCCGAGCAGCACGGTCGCTTCTTCGCGAAGTGGTGGCCGCAGGCTGCGCCGGACAGCGACTTCCTGATGGACCAGACGGCGAAGAGCCGCAACGCGACGGGCATCCCGACGGTGCGGTTGCAGGACTCGGCGGTCATCCACAGCATGGGCCCGATCATGGACAGGACTCGCGAGCATCTGGGGACGACGGACGTGAGCATCATCCGCGCGCGGCGCATGCTGCTGCGTGCGGCGACCCAGCTGCGGGAGGACGGCACGCCGCCGCCGGCGTCGGAGCACCCGGAGCAGTACAACGTGCGCTCGTGCGCGACGGTCCTGCCGCCGGGCGCGGACTGGGAGGCGGAGCTGGGCGACTGGCACAACTGCCGGACGACGGAGTTCCCCCGCAAGCTGGCGGACGTGCAGCGCGCGTTCGAGGAGCGGACGCTTCCCAGCTCGCCGTCGTACCGTCGCTAGCGGCACGCTGCTAGCAGCGCGAACACGGGCGGCTGTATGATGCGCCCGGCAATCGAGACGAGAAAGAGAGACAGAAGGAGGAAGCGATGCTGACGCAGGAAGCGAACGACCGCTATACCCGGGTAGGCCCCGGCACGCCCACCGGCGAACTGATGCGCCGCTACTGGCACCCCATCGCCGCCGTCTCCCAGATGAACGACAAGTGGACGATGAAGGTACGCCTCCTGGGCGAGGACCTCATCCTCTACAAGGACCGCTCCGGCACGTTCGGCCTCATGGAGCCGCACTGCGCCCACCGCCGCATGAACATGATCTACGGCATACCTGAGGAGCACGGCCTGCGCTGCCCGTACCACGGCTGGCTGTACGACGAGACGGGCCAGTGCACGGAGCAGCCGTACGAGGAGACGGAGGACCCGGAGGCGCGGTTCAAGGACAAGATCCAGATGAAGGCGTACCCGGTGGAGCAGAAGGCCGGGCTGCTGTTCGCCTACCTCGGCCCTGCACCCGCGCCGCTCGTTCCGAACTGGGACGTCTTCGCGGTGGACGACGTCATCAGGGACATCGGGCTGGCCGTCCTGCCGTGCAACTGGCTGCAGTGCCAGGAGAACTCGCTGGACCCGGTGCACCTGGAGTGGCTCCACGGCTACTGGTCCAACTTCATCTCCGTGATGCGGAGCGAGCCGGAGCGCCAGAAGGTCATCCGGCACCACGAGAAGATCGCGTTCACGGAGTACGAGTACGGCATCTACAAGCGCCGCGTGATGGAGGGCGGTTCCGAGGAGGACACCTCCTGGCGTGAGGGCCACCCGATCATCTTCCCGTACTACCTGCGCCAGGGCGGCGACGGGTTCGACCGCGAGAAGTGGGGCATGACCGGTCCGGCGGTGCAGATCCGCGTCCCGATAGACGACTACAACACCGCGCACTGGTGGGTGATGTGCCACCCCAAGGACGCCGACACCCCCGAGCAGGCCGCGGAGGACGTTCCGTTCTTCGAGCCCCCGGTCATCCAATTGGACGAGAACGACCAGCCGCAGTACGTCATCCTGGACAGCAACTCTGCCCAGGACGTCGCGGCGTGGATCACGCAGGGCGACATCGCCGACCGCACGGGCGAGCACCTCGGCCGCTCCGACAAGGGCATCATCATGTTCCGCCAGATGCTGGAGGACAACATCAAGATCGTCGAGGACGGCGGCGACCCGATGAACACGTTCCGCACGCCGGAGGAGAACAGGTACCACGGGATGGTCACGGAGTACCCGCGCGAGCTCGCGGCGAAGATCAACCCGAACGACCTCGGCGGCACAGGCACCGGCACGAGCGTCTACGAGCGCCAGGGCATGGCGAGCAAGTACAGCCCCATCCTCAACCAGCGCGGCGTGAAGGGCGGCGAGGACGCCGCCGAGCGGCGCAAGCTGGTGGGCCAGGGGTAGACCGGGCCCCGCGTCCGTAGAGCGTCATCGATAACGAGGCAGGAGGGTCTGCATGTATTCGTGTGTCCTGGTTCCGCTGGATGGGTCGGACCTGGCAGCACAGGTGCTGCCGTATGCCGAGATGGTAGCGAAGTCCACGGGAGCGACCGTGCTGTTGCTGCGCGTGGTGAACCCTTATCCCGGCGAACTGGTCAGAGAAGGGATGAGTGTCTACCGGGAGACGGACGACCAGGCCGGTCCCCTGCCGTCGGCTGCAGACTGGGAAGACATCCTTTCAAGGATCAACAGCGAGGCGCAGGCGTATCTCGACCGGATGGCCGAGACCATCAGGTCGGACGGCGTAACCGTCGAGACAGTGGTGAAAGACGGCGACCCGGCGGACTGCATCCTGGAGGAGGCGGACAAAGACGCCGGCACGCTCATCGCGATGACCACGCACGGGCGCACAGGCGTTGGCAGGTGGCTGCTGGGCAGCGTCACGGACAAGATGGTGCGGAGCGGCAGGCACCCGATGCTCATCACCCGCGCGCAGGAAGGCGGCGCTCATCCGGTCAACCGGGTGGTGCTGACGGTGGACGGCTCCGATCTATCCGAGCAGGCGCTGCCGCACGCGGCGGAGATGGCGAACGCGCTGGGCGTAGGAGTGACAGTGCTGCGCGCGGTCGCACTGAACCCGTACGGCGAAGCGTTCACGGAGTACGCTCCGATACACGCGAGCCAGGACCTGGCAGGAGAGATGGAGACCGAGGCGCACGAGTACGTTGCGGCGAAGGTCGCCGAACTGCAGTCAGGGGGCATCGCGGACGTCTCCGGCAGCGTCGTGACCGGCTACCCGGCCAGCGTGATACTCGACGAGGTCGGCGAGGCGGGCGACAAGCTGGTGGCGATGGCGACGCATGGCCGCGCGGGCATGGCGCGCCTGCTGCTGGGCAGCGTTACGGACCGGGTTGTGCGGCACAGCGCCGGCCCCGTGTTCGTGGTCAGACCGGAATGATCATGGGCTCAGGCGCGGAGCGTGCATGGAGATAGGAATCGCATTTCCCAAGGTGGTCCCTGCGAACAAGGGGGACATCCTTGTCGAGTGGGCAGTACGGGCGGACGAAGGGCCGTTCTCATCGCTCGCACAGATAGACCGGCTGGTCTACGGCAACCACGACGTGCTGATAGCGATGGCCGCGGCGGCAGCCGTGACGAGGCGCGTCCGGCTGATGCCGACGGTGCTCATCGCGCCGCTGCGCAACGCGGCGATCATGGCGAAGCAGGTCGCCAGCATCGACTCGATCTCGGGAGGGCGGTTCGTGCTGGGGCTCGGCGTCGGTTCGCGTCCGGACGATTTCGTTGCCGCCGAGGCCCAGATGAAGGCTCGCGGCAGGCGGTTCGAGGAGCAGATAGCCGCGATGCGCCGCATCTGGGCGGGCGAACCGCTGCAGGAGGACGTCGGCCCCATCGGTCCCACGGCGGCGTATGGGAAAGGGCCTGAACTGCTCATTGGCGGGCGCACGGAGATCGCGCTGCGGCGCTCCGGCAGGCTTGGCGACGGCTACATCGCAGGGAGCGCGGGAAGTGCGGCTTCCAACCAGGCGCAGGAGGTGATGGGTTACTTCCGTGTTGTGGAGGCTGCGTGGAAAGAGGCGGGCAGGCCGGGCAGACCGAGGCTGGTCGCCGGGCTTACATGCGCCTGGGGGCAGTACGCTGCAGACCGGACAGCGGAATCGATACGCTCCTACTACTCGTTCCGCGGCGAGGCTGCGCGGACGATGGAGGTGAAGGTGCCCTCGACTCCCAAGACGCTGCGGGAGGCCTTCCGCGCCTACGAGGAGATCGGCTGCGACGAGCTGATACTGGAGCCAGGGCTCGCCGACATCGACCAGATAGACCGCATTGCGGACTTCGTTGCGGGGCTGTAAGCGACGTACGGCAAGGAGGGGCCCCATGCTGGAAGAGCATCGTCTGGAGAGCGGCATGAACGTCTGGGTGGCCCGGCCGGATACGGACGAGCCTCGCCCCGCGGTGATGTGGCTGCACGAGCGGTACGGCATCGTCCAGCATCCCAAGGACATGGCCGAGCGGCTCGCTGAAGTGGGCTACGTGGGCGTCTCGCCCGACCTGTTCCACCGCTTCGACGGCGACATCGAGGCGGTGGCGCGCGGCGAGGCGCGCGTCGAGATACGGGACGACGAGGTTATCGACGATTTCGATGAGGTCATCCGTTTCCTGCGAAGCCAGGACTACGTCCGAAGCGACAGCATCGGCATCATCGGCGTCTGCCAGACAGGGCGGCAGCCGATCCTGTACGCGGCGCACCGGGACGACGTCGCGGCGGTCGTGGCGCTCTACGGCGGCGTGGACAATGCGAACTGGAAGCCCACGCCGGAGCAGCCGGTGCCCATGAGCGAGCTTATCGCCGCGACGAAGTGCCCGGTGCTCGGCCAGTTCGGTGAGGCGGACCACATCATCTCCATCGAGAGCCTTCGGGCGTGGCGGGACGCGTTCGAGCGCGCCAACAAGAGCTACCGTATCCGCGTCTATCCGGACGCGCCGCACGGCTGGTTCAACGATACGATGCCCGGTCGGTACCGCCCGAAGCAGACCGCCGCCGCATGGAGCGACATGCTCACGTTCTTCGAAGAAGCCTTCGGCGCCGGCTGGGACACGAGCCGCGTGACCTGGGACTTCGCGAGCGACGTCTCGGTGGACTACGACTACAGCAAGAACGTCAGGCTGGAGTGAGCCAACCGGCCTGACCAGATCAAAGGAGGATAGGAGACATGGCGAACCCTCTCATCGGCGGGCCTGAGCCCAATGGAAGCGACATCTCGATAGACGCGGGCGACGCGCAACTGGCGGCCTACGAGTCGAAACCGGCAGGCGGCGGCAACGCGGCTGCGGTCATCGTCATCCATGAGAACCGTGGGCTGGTGCCCTACCTGCGCGACGTGGCGGACGGACTGGCCAGCAACGGCTACGTCGCGGTCGCGCCGGACCTGCTGTCGCGCGACGGCGGCACGGCGAGCATCGAGGACATCCCGGGGAAGCTGGGCGAGATCCCACGCGAGCGGCACGTGAGCGACGTGCAGGCGGTCATCTCGTACCTCAAGGCGCAGCCGGACGTGACCAGCATCGGCATCATCGGCTTCTGCTTCGGCGGGGGCATCACGTGGCGCGTCGCGACGGAGAGCCCGGACATCGCGGCAGCGGTGCCGTTCTACGGCGCGAACCCGCCGCTGGAGCAGGTGCCGAACATCGCGGGCGCGGTCTACGCCGTCTACGGCGAGCTGGACGAGCGCATCAACGCGGGCATCGACGACATCACGAAGGCACTGAACGACGCCGGGACGACGTGCGACATGAAGGTGTACGCCAACGCGCCGCACGCGTTCCACAACCACACGAACGCGGAGCGGTACGTGCAGGATGCCGCCGAGGCCGCGTGGGCCGACGCCCTCGCGTGGTTCGGCAAGCACCTCTCCTAGCCGGCAGCGCGCGTTACCAGAGACGGCGCACGCCGTAGCGGTCGAAGAGCGTCTCGTTCGAGATGACGACGAGGTCGTGTGTCATTGCCTGCGCGATGAGCATGCGGTCGAACGGGTCGCGGAGCGGGCCGGGAAGCTCCCCGGCCCGTACGCCGTCGGCGACGGTCACGGGCAGCTCTTCGAAGCCTTGGAAGGCAATCGCTCCACGGATATCGAGGGCAAGAGCTTGGGCATCCGGCAGCTTGCCGAGCCGGTGCTTGGTAGCGATTTCCCAAGCCGACGCCGCGCTGACGAACTTGTCATTCGAGCCGTCAACTATGGCGTTGCGAGCGGCATGCGGGATCCGTTGGTCACCGGCAACCCACCAGATGAATGCGTGCGTGTCGAGCAGGAGACGCAATGGATCAAACGCCCCAGAGCTCCAGCTCCTCTTCTGGCAGCGGCTCGAAGAAGCGTTCGTCGATGCTGATGAGGCCCTTCATGGAACCGAACTGCGGCCTCCCCTTCGGCTTGCACGCGACCAGTTGCGCGACAGGCTTGCCATTGCGGGCAATGATGACTTCCTCACCGGCCTCGACCTGTGCGAGCAGGCGGGAGAGCTGGGACTTTGCTTCGTGGACATTCACGGTGGTCATGGGTCTATCCTGTACCTTGATTAGCTAAGTATGTGGCTAACAGCGGTACTGCGTCAAGCATCGCCTAGCCGATGACCATGTCCTCGTAGCCGGGTTCGAGGTCGACGTTCAGTTCGGCTTGGAGTGCGGCGAGTTCTCGCAGCAGTTCCGGCTCCTCTCGGAGGGAGCGGTGCACGGCGAGGAGCTTCGGCAATGCGACGCCCGCCTCTTTCGCGGCAAGCAGCTCGTTGCGCAGCATGCCCGGCGTCATGTGCCCTGAGCGCTCGGCCTCGGCGCGCATGTGCTCCGGCCACTTGACGTCGATCAGCAGCACGTCCGGCGGCGTAGGGTGCGCGAAGAAGTTCATCAGCGCGCCGCCGGTGTCGCCGGAGAAGCCGACGCTCAGGCTGCCATCGCTCACGATGTAGCCCATCGTCGGCACGGGATGGTCGACGCGCACGCTGGAGACGCGGTAGCCGAGCACCTCGTGCGTCTCGTCGACCGCGAAGGGGCGGAGCGAGAGGGGAGGAGATAGGCCGGGCTCCGGGGCCCTGGTGGCGTCGACGTAGATGCGTCCGTCCAGCAGCAGGGTGTTGGTCGTTCGCAGCGCGGGCGGCTCTCCGTACACCCGGACGGTCCTGCCTGCGTCGCGGGAGTCCAGCGCGAGCGTGGGCAGATCGCGGCAGTGGTCGAAGTGGTGATGGGTGAGGAGGACGGCCTCGATGCGTTCCTGCTCGTCAGCGGCGAGCGCGCTCATGATGCTGCCTGCGTCGACGGCGACATGCTCGTCGATGAGGAAGCAGTTGTGATGGGCGTGCTTCGAGTCCAGGCTGTGCGCGCCGACGATGCGTACCTGCACTGGCTGCCTCCATTCCCTTTGACCCACAGTGCCCTGCACAGGTAGGGTTAGCCAGATGATAACGGCTCGCCCATGAGGGCGCGCCCCAACGGAGGACTACGTGAAGATAGACATCTTCAACCACATTCTGCCCAAGCCCTACTTCGACACGATGACCAACATGAGCGAGGGCGGCGCGTACATGATGAAGCGCGTCTCCGCCATCCCCATGCTGTACGATGTCGACGCACGGTTCGAGAAGATCGACCAGTTCGGCGACGACTACAAGCAGGTGTTCTCGCTGAACCTGCCGCCCGTCGAGGTGGTCGCGGGACCGGAGGACAGCCCGGAGCTCGCGCAGATCGCCAACGACGGTATGGCCGAGGTCGTCTCGCAGCACCCGGACCGGTTCCCCGGGTTCGTCGCGGCGCTGCCGATGAACAACACCCAGGCCACGCTCGACGAGATCGACCGCTCCATCAACAAGCTCGGCGCGAAGGGCGTGCAGATATTCACCAACGTCAACGGCCGCCCGCTCGACGACGAAGAGTTGCAGCCCGTGTTCGACAAGATGGCCGAGCTCGACCTGCCGATCTGGCTGCACCCGACGCGCTCCGCCGAGTTCTCCGACTACGTGACCGAGGAGCGCTCCTGGTACGACATGTGGTGGGCGTTCGGCTGGCCGTACGAGACGAGCGTCGCGATGGGGCGCATCGTGATGTCCGGCCTGTTCGACAAGCACCCCGACATCAAGATCATCACGCACCACCTCGGCGGCATGGTGCCGTTCTTCGAGGGTCGCGTCGGGCCCGGCCTCGACCAGTTGGGTCGCCGCAGCGACGACCCGCACGAGGCGGGCACGCTCGGTCGGCTGGCGAAGCGTCCGTACGACTACTTCCGCATGTTCTACGCGGACACGGCGACGTTCGGGTCCGTCCCGGCGACGGAGTGCGGGCTGGCGTTCTTCGGCGCCGACCACGTGCTCTTCGCGTCGGACGCGCCGTTCGACCCGGAGAAGGGCTCCGGCTACATCCGGTCGACGCTCGCGGTCATGGACGGCATCACGGCGAGCATCGAGGACAAGCAGAAGATCTACGAGGGGAACGCGCGGCGACTGCTCAAGCTGGACGGGTAGGGCACAGCCCTGCCCAGACAAGAGAAGCCAGGAGGGGCGCCCGCAATGGGCGCCCCTCTTACTTCGCTGGAATGACGGGCCTACCCCAGCCGGTAGTACCGCGTGGGATTGTCGGCGAGGATCTTCTCGACGATGGGGGCAGGGAGGTCTTCGCGGCGCTGCATGACGCCCACCATGCCGTTGTCCTTCGACTGGTCCTGGTGGCCGTAGTCCGAGCCCATGATGATGTTGTCCTCCCCGATGTAGTTGATGAGGTACGGGATGTCCTCGTCGGTCTCGGCGGCGACGAAGAGGCGGTAGTCGCGGAAGAGGGCGGGGCCGAAGTCGAGCGCGGAGTCGGGATTGGCCCGGCCGATGCCGCGCTCGGAGGTGCGGGTGGAGCGTCGGAGGTGGTGGACGACGTAGGGCACCCACGAAGCCGACGCCTCGATGAAGCCGAACGTCAGGTCGGGGAAGCGCTCCGGTATCTTGTGCGCGACGAGGTCACGGAAGGCGAAGATCGGGAGCGAGCGCACGTGCGGCAGGTTGTGCGATACGTTGCGGTCGAACACCTGCAGCATGCCGGGCGAGCCGCCGCCGGTGTGGATGCTGATAGCCATGCCGAGCCGCTGCGCCGCCTCGTAGATCGGGAAGAAGTACGACTCCGCGAGGGAGCGGTCGCCCTCGACGCCGCGGAAGAAGACGCCGACCGCGCCGTTGTCGCGCGCGAACTCGATCTCCTGCAGGGACGCCTCGATGTCGCGCAGTGGGGGCACGACGACCCACGCCATGCGGTCGCCGGCAACGCGCCAGGCGTTGGCCATGTAGCGGTTGTAGGCGCGGCAGATGGCGACCTCGAGCTCGACGTCGTCGGTGATGTAGGCGAGAAGGACGGTGGGGAAGACGACCTCGGAGTCGACGCCGCGCATGTCCATGTCCTCGACGCGCGCGAGAGGGTCGGTGATGTACCGCACGGAGGCCCGGATGTCGCTGCGGGCGTTCTCAGAGTCGGAGCCGCCCACGGCGACGGCGTAGCTGCCCTTGCCGGAACGCTTGGGGACGGCGGTGCCGTTGACCATCCAGACGAAGTCGCGCGGGCCGTTCTCGCCGTCGAGCGGGATGGAGGCGAGCAGGGGCCTGCGCTCGTACATGTCGGCGTCGAAGTACTCCCAGACGCCGGGGTGCTCGATGATGTGGGTGTCCGCGTCGACTATTCCTGCCATGGCGTGTTCTCCTCCGTGCGTGTCGCACCTGTGCGCGTCGTGCTGCGAGTATACGCCCGCGGACGCCGCCGTCATACCGGCGCGCACACCCGTCGCGCGGCGCGATATACTCTCTCGCCGATAGCCAGCGCAAGGAGCGTTACAGACCCGTATGGCGAACGACAAGTTCAGAGAGCAGGCAGAGCGCCTCCTGGCGCCGGCGGAGGTGGCGATAAACGGACCGAACCCGTGGGACATCCAGGTGCATGACGACCGGCTGTTCGCGCGCGTGTTCGCGGAAGGGACGCTCGGCTTCGGCGAAGCGTACATGGACGGCTGGTGGGACTCCGGGCAGCTGGATGAGACGATGGCGCGCATCCTCGGCTCGGGCGCGCAGCACCTCATCCCGCGGAACCTCAAGACGCTGAAGTTTGCCCTCGCGGCGCGCTGGACGAATCGGCAGAACAAGAAGCGCGCCTGGGACGTGGGCGACCAGCACTACAACCTCGGCAACGACCTCTTCGCTGCGACGTTCGATTCGCGCATCACGGGCAGTTGCGGCTACTGGAAGGAAGCGACCGACCTCGACGCGGCGCAGGACGCGAAACTGGACCTCATCTGCCGCAAGATCGGGCTGCAGACGGGACAGTCGGTGTTCGACATCGGCTGCGGCTGGGGCGCGTTCATGGGGTTCGCAGCGGAGAGGTACGGCGCGCGCTGCACGGGCGTCACCATCTCCGAGGAGCAGGTGAAGTACATCGGCGAGCGGTACGGCCACCTGCCGGTTACGGGGATGCTGAAGGACTACCGCGACGCGACGGGACGGTTCGACCACGTCGTGTCGATGGGGATGTTCGAGCACGTCGGTCCGAAGAACTACCGCGCGTACTTCGAGACGGCGGAGCGCCTGCTGGAAGACGGGGGCTTCTTCCTGCTCCACACCATCGGCTCCAACAGGTCCACGAACGCGATAGACCCGTGGATGGACAAGTACATCTTCGTGAACGGCGTGCTGCCGTCGGTCTCGCAGATAGGGGAGGCGATCGAGGGGCTGTTCATTGTGGAGGACTGGCACAACTTCGGCGCGGACTATGACAAAACGCTCGTAGCGTGGTACGAGAAGTTCCACAGCAACTGGGACTCCCTGAAGGACCGCTACGACGAGCGTTTCTACCGCATGTGGAAGTTCTACCTGCTCGCGTGCGCGGGCGGGTTCCGGTCGCGCAACATCCAGCTGTGGCAGATCGTGCTGGCGAAGCGCGGCGTGCCGGGCGGCTACGCTACCGTGCGGTAGGAGTGGGTTCCGGCGCCTGCTCCCGGCGCAGGGTTTCTCGGGCGAGCACGACGAACAGCAGGACGCATCCTCCGGCGACGCCTACGAAGATGAAGAGCGTGTTCTCGAGGCCGAGGCGTCCGGCAAGCAGCCCCGCGAGCAGCGGCCCGATCATCATGCCGGCGCTCGTGGCCATGTGAAAGGCGCTCAGGAAGACGCCGCGCTGCTCTGTCGGCGCGAGGTCCATCGCGTAGGTCTGATTGGTGTTGGTGTTCATCCCCTCCGCGATGGCGAATACTGCGAATGCCACTGCGATGCCGATGAAGGCCGTCGACGCCCCGAGCAGGTAGACGGAAGCGCCGAGCAGGACGAGGCCGAGCGCGAGCGGCCACTTGCGCCCGACGCGGTCGACCGCGAAGCCCGTCGGCGCAGCGGCGAGCATCGTCAGTACGCCGCCCATCGCAACGAGGTTGCCGATGACGTCCGGGGACAGCATCAGCGTCTCCTGCGCGTGGATGGGGTAGTAGGTGCGGAAGATGCCGGGCCCCAGCCCGATCATGCCGAAGCAGATGGTGGCGGCGGCGACCGCCACGAACGACCTCGTGCGGAACATCGCCCACGGGATGCCGCCGCCAGCGGCCCGTACTTGACCGGGGCGCTCGGCTGGGTCGCGGGGCGCACGAGCAGGGCTGGTCTCCGGGATGAGGAAGAGCACGACGAAGATGGCGACGACCTTGGTGGACGCGATGAAGATGAACACCCAACGGAGCTCGAACTGTGCGGCGATGAACCCACCGACGAGGGGGCCGGCCAGCATCCCCAGCCGCATCGCGGTGTCGCGGAAGGCGACCGTACGCCCCCGGTTCGCGATCTTCGTGAGGTCCGCTATCAGGACGCTGGAGCTGATCGTCCAGATGGCGATGGTGATGCCCGCCAGCGCTTCCAGCAGGGCGTAGTGCACGTAGTTGGTGGTCGCGAACTGGCCGACGAGGATCAAACCGTGCCCGACTGCGCCCAGGATGAGCATGGGGCGTCTGCCCCAGCGGTCGGAGAGGAGGCCGGCGATGGGACCGGAGATGAGGCGGGGCATCGCGCTCAGCGATGAGATGAGACCGACCTGCAGCAGCGTGCCGCCCAGCGCGAGGGCGAAGAGGGGCCGCGCCACCCACAGCGCGCCGGTGCCGAAGCCCCACATGAAGAAGATGAGGGCGATGGGGATGGCGAGCCTGGTGATGTCCGGCGCGGGCGATTGCTGGGCCTGCATGACGCCGCGCCGGCCTAGATCGCCTGCGCCGCCTGCAGGGCTTCCAGCTGCGCGTCCGTGTAGCCCGCGACCTCCCGCAGCACCTCGACGGTGTGCTGTCCGAGCGTCGGCGGGGGTGTGAACCGCTCCTCGTGGCCGGTCTTGATGGGGTTGCCGCCGGTGCGGATGCGCCCCGCCGTGGGATGGTCTATCTCCACGAGCATGTTGCGGTGGAGCACCTGCGGGTCCCGGTAGACGTCCGCGATGTCGTTGATGGGCGCGCCGGGCACGTCCCACTCGGCGAACAGGCTCCGCCACTCGTCCTGCGTCTTGTGGCGCACCGCCTCCGCGAGCAGGTCCTCCAGCTCGCCGCGATGCTTCATGCGTCCCTCCGCGGTCTTGAAGCGGGGGTCGCCCGGCAGCGACTCGAAGCCGGGGACGGTCGCCGCCATCATGTCGGCGGTCTTGAACCAGAAGGGCTCGGTGCTGCAATGGATCTGTACCCACCTGCCGTCGCTGGCGCGGAACGCCTTGGCCGGGATGTTGCTGGGGTGGCCGGAGCCGATGGGTTGCGGGGTGACGCCGGAGGCGAGGTAGAACGCGGCAAGGTGCGCCTGGAACGAGACCTGCATGTCCAGCATGCTCACGTCCACGCGCTTGCCCTCGCCCGTGCGCGAGCGCTCGTGGAGCGCGGTGAGGACGCCGAATGCGAGACCCCAGCCGCCGCCCACGTCGCCCATCGGAAATCCCATGTAGACCGGATCGTCGCCGGGATTGCCAGTGACGCTCATCGCGCCGCCGAGCGCCTGCACGACGCCGTCGAATGCGGGGCGCCCGGAGTAGGGGCCGTCCTGCCCGAACCCGGAGAGCGAAGCGGAGATGATGGTCGGGTTGACCTGCTTGAGCGTCTCGTAGTCGATACGCAGCCGTTCGAGGACGCCGGGGCGGAAGTTGTCCAGCACCACGTCGGCCTTCGCGGCGAGCGCGTAGAACGCCTCGCGCCCCGGGTCGGTCTGGAGGTTCAGCGTGACGCTGCGCTTGTTGCGGTTGAAGCCGAGGAAGTAGGCGCTCTCGCCGTTCAGGAAGTAGGGGCCGAGCTTGCGGGAGGCGTCGCCGGAGCCGGGCTGTTCGATCTTGATGACGTCCGCGCCAAGGTCGGCGAGCAGCCGCCCTGCGAGCGGCCCTCCGAGCACGGAGGTGAGCTCCAGGATGCGGACGTCTTCCAGCGGCATGCTCACAGGCCGGCCTCGAACAGGAAGTCGCCGGACGAGTAGTTGCGGAGCAGGTTCCGCGCGATGACCTGCCGCTGTATCTCGTTCGTGCCCTCGCCGATGATCATGAGCGGGGCGTCGCGGAAGTAGCGCTCGATGGGGAGGTCCTGCGTGTAGCCGACGCCGCCGTGGATACGCATCGCCTCGGTTGCGACGTTCAGGCAGGTCTCGCTTGCGAAGAGCTTGGCCATGCCCGCCTCGAGGTCGACGCGCTCGCCGAGGTCCTTCTTCCGCGCGGCGTCCATCACCAGCAGGTGGGCCGCTTTCACCTGAGTTGCCATGTCCGCGAGCTTCTGCTGTATCGCCTGGTGTTCGGCGATGGGCTTGCCGAACGTGTGCCGTTGCTGCGCGTACTGCATCGCGGCCTCGAGCGCGGCGCGCGCCACGCCGACTGCCCTCGCCGCGACGTTGATGCGGCCCAGCTCCAGCCCGCCCATGACGTGCCGGAAACCCTCGCCCTCCGTCCCGCCGAGCAGGTTCGTCGTGGGGGTGCGGTACTCCTCGAACGCGATCTCGGTAGTCTCGACTCCGCGATAGCCGAGCTTGGGGATGTCGCGCACGACGTCGAGGCCCGGGCCCTTCTCGCCGAGGAGGATGCTGATGCCGCGATGCGGCGGATCGGCGTGCAGGTCGGTCTTGCAGATGATGGCGTAGATGCTGCCGTAGCGGCCGTTGGTGATGAACATCTTGCGTCCGTTCACGACATAGTCGTCGCCGTCGCGGACAGCGCTCGTCTTGACTGCGGCCACGTCCGTGCCCGTGTCGGGTTCGGTGATACAGAGCGCGGCGCGGCGCTCGCCCTCCGCCATGGCGGGCAGGAAACGCTCCTTCTGGTCCGGTGTGCCGAAGGTATGGATCATGTGCGCGACGAGGAGATGCGTGTTCAGCACGCCCGTGAGGCTCATCCAGCCCTTGGAGAGCTCCTCGATGAGCAGCGCGTAGGTCTCCGCGCCGACACCGCTGCCGCCGTACTCCTCCGGAATGGTCGCGCCGAAGAAGCCGAGCTCGCGCATCTGCGCTACGAGGGCGTGGGGGTACTCGTCGGTGAGTTCGAGCCCGGTCGCGGCAGGCATGACTTCCCGCTTCACGAAATCGCGGACGGTCGCAACGAGCGTGCGCTGGTCTTCGGACAGTTGCATGAGCGCCTCGAACGGAGGGTGAGCGTGGGGAGTATAGCCGTTCGCGGGCGTGGGCTGCGCGCGAGTGGTAGGGTTCGTGCACTCCCATGACGATGCAGCAGCCCCGCATATCCCGCTTCTGGCCGTTCCCACGCGTCTACTACGGCTGGGCCATCATGACCGCGAGCATGCTGAACGCCGCGGCGAGTGTCCCGATGCAGGGGCCCATCGTGGGAGTGTTCGTTCGCCCCATGCAGGACGAGTTGGGCTGGTCTGCAACGTCCATCAGCATCGGTTTCGCGCTGGGGTCAGGACTGGGGGGCATCTCTTCGGTATGGGTGGGGCGGATACTCGACAGGCGCGGCGCGCGTGGCGTTACGGTTGCCGCGGGGATGATCATCGTGGGCTGCATGGTGGGCCTCGCCGCGATGACGCAGGTCTGGCACTTCTGGGGGTTCTTCGGGCTGGCGCGCGGGACAGCGGCGGCGGGTGCGCAACTCGGGACAATGGTCGCGCTGGCCTCTTGGTTCGTACGGAAGCGTGGCCGCGTCGTGGGCTTGTTGGGCGTGGGTCAGCGGACGGGGCAGTTCATCATGCCGCTTCCGATAGTGGCGATCATGACGTGGCTGGGCTGGCGGGAAGCGTGGCTCGCGCTCGCGGGTTTCGCCGTTCTTGCGCTCGTGCTGCCGAGCGCCGCGTACATGCGCCGCAGACCTGAAGACTACGGGCTGCTGCCGGACGGACGCCAGCCCACGCACGACGTGCAGGTCGGTGAAGTGTCCGATGAGGCCGGCGAGGAGTTGTGGAGCCTGGCGGAGGCGAAGCGGACGGTGACGCTGTGGGCCCTCATCGTGGCGCAGGCCGCCGTGGTCCTGGCGGTGAATGCGACGAACCTGCACATCAACGTGAGCCTGCAGGACAAGGGGTTGTCGCAGTTTTCGGCGGCGATGGCGGTGACGATCTACCTGACCGTGGCGGCGCTCTCCGTGTTCGGCTGGGGGCTCCTGATGGAGCGTGTGCACACGCGCTACCTGGCGCTCACCTCGGTGCTGTTCTACCTCACGGCGATGGTGCTGGCGATAGCGGTCGATTCGTTCCCGACGGCAGTGGCGTTCAGCGTCGCGTTCGGGTCCGCATTGGGGGTGTGGACGGTGGTGAGCCGGATGATGTTCGCGAACTACTTCGGGCGCAGGTCTTTCGGGACGATACGAGGCTTCGCGGCACCCATCATGGCGGGGGTGAGCATGGTGGGGCCGATACTTGCGGGGATAGTGAAGGACATCACCGGCAGCTACGACCTGTCGTTCACGATATTCGCGGGGGTCTTCGGAGTGGCGTTCGTCGCGTTCGCGCTGGCGAAGCCGGTGGTGAAGACGGCATAACGCGGCGCGTGTCTACGCCATGAGCGCATCGGCCCATTCGTCGATGCGTTCCGGCGCGAGCCGGGTCACGACCGGCAGGCGGTCGAAGTCCGTGTCCGTGGAGATGATGCGCGACACGCCGAGCCGCATCGCGACGGCGGCATGCACGAGGTCGCGGGAGCTGATGCCAGGGTGTTCGTCGGCAAGGATTGCGGCGTGAACGACGTCCTCCGCATAGACCGGCTCGATGCGTCCGTGCAACAGCTCCACGAACTCGTTGAACGCTTCTCGTCCCAAGGACCACCGCCTTACCGAGCGATAGCGGTGCATGATCTCCTGAAAGACCTCGGCGTCCGTCAGGAATCTGTCCGGACAGACGACAACCATCTCCAGAACACGGGAGCACGGCTCCTTGAGCGGATGTTCCTGCCCAGCCGCATACATAAAGATGTTCGTGTCCAGCAACCCCACGAGATCAGAGGTTGTAGTCGGCTGGTTCATACTTGTCATTCAGCTGGCGCGCGAGCTCTTCTGGATCGGGCATCTGCTCGACATTCAGGTTGATGAGCCTCTCGACCGCCCGCCTTCGGCGCTCCCGGGAGATCTCTTCGTAAGCCCCATCGATCAGCGAGCGCACCACGTCTGAAACGGACGCACCCCTGTTTCCGGCGATCTCTTCGAGTTGTGCACGGCGCTTCTCGTCGAGCCGCACTTCGAGCCGTACAGTCACTGCCGTACCTCCTGTGCCGTACGGAAATGTACGGCATATCTTGTACGGAACATAACATACGGCAGGGCTCATCGTCGAGCCCTGCCGTTGTGGTTCGAGCAGGTGCGCCGGGAGGCGCGCTCTTTCTAGCGCCCGGCTGTCGCGGGATACATGTCCGGCTTGAGCACGGACCACGGCTGGTCGGCGGGGAGGATGCGGTCGATGGCGCGGATGCCGATGAATTCGCCCTGGCTGCCGCGCGGCGTGCCGCCGTCCGAGTTTACGCGTATCGCTTCCTGGAGCAGTTTGCGCATCGCGATGATGGCGCGGTCGCTCGTGCCGAGGTGCTCCTGGCTGCGGTCGGCGATGGTGCCCATCGTCTCCTGCAGGGCGCGATCCTGCGTGTTGACGCCGACGATGCCGGTGAAGTTCTCCGTGCGTTGCATCTGCCGGTCGATCAGCCAGTCGTTCTCCTTGTTGCGCAGCGTTCGGAAGGTGTGGCGGTCGATGTCGACGTCCCACTCGTTGCCGGTCCCCGCAAGGCGGCGGTCCTTGTCGGCCAGCGGGTTCTCGTCCCAGGTGAACGTCCAGTTGAACACCATCGTGTTCTCGTCGTCTATCGGCACCCAGCAGTGGCCGGAGCTGCGCGGTTGCACGGGCTCGCCGCTGCGTCCCACCTGGCCGGCGCGGAGCTGGTGGAAGGGGAGCACGTAATGGTACGTCCGCACGTAGTTGCCCTCTTCCTTGGAGAGCGGGCGTACGGAGCTGTAGGTGTAGCCGTAGTTGGTCTGCTCTACCTCCAGGTGCGGAGCCGTGGAGCGTGAGCGGAGCAGCGTCTTGTCGGAGAGGTCGTTGTTGTGCAGGAAGGACGAGTGGGAGGTGTCGATGCCCCCCTCGACGGCCTGCACCCAGTTGCACGTCTGGATGAGTTTCGTGACCCCACGGTGAGAGTCCGGCACGGTCGTCCACTCAAACGCGGGTGGGGGAGGGACTTCGCTGGCCGGGCCGAGGTAGGCCCAGACGACGTTGCCGCCTTCCCACGTCTTGTAGGCGCGCGTCTTCACCTTGTGCTTGAAGTTGCTCTGCTCCGGCTCGTTGGGTTGGTCGACGCAGATGCCGTCCACGTCGAACTTCCAGCCGTGGTAGACGCAGCGCAGGCCTTCCTCTTCGTTCCTGCCGAAATAGAGGCTCACGCGGCGGTGGGGGCACGCGTCCGGCAGCAGGCCGATGCGTCCCTTGGAGTCGCGGAATGCGACGAGGTCCTCGCCGAGGAGCCGCACGCGTACAGGGTCGCAGTCGGGTTCCGGCAGTTCGAAGTCCATGAGCGCGGGGATCCAGTAGCGCCGCATGGCCTCGCCCATCGGCGTACCCGGGCCTACTTGAGTGATGAGTTCGTTGTTCTCCTTGGAAAGCATGGCCTGCTCCTCCTGTCTGCTTGTGCTCAACTCACAGCGTCAGCTTCGCCGCTGATTGTACTACTCTCGTCCGGCGGTGATATGCAATACCTGTTCAAGGCCGCGCTACGATTCCAGGTTGGACTCGTAGAAGTTGTGCCACACGTCGACGGCGCCATCCCATATGGAACCGATGATCGGCCACTCGCGGGCAACCGGCGTGCCCCACTCGGAGAGCAGGATGTAGCCATAGATGGCGACGATGATGATCTCGAAGAAGACTGCCGGGATGAGGGTCCAGTACCACTTCACCTTGCCGAAGATGACGAGGTAGAGGATGGTGTAGGCGGGCACAGCGATGTGGAAACCGAATAGCCAGACGCCCACGAGCAGGGCAGCTGTCGAGCCGATGAGGAGCACCCAGCGCCGTGCCACGACGGCCGGGTCGTCGTCCGTTTCGAGGAAGCCGGTGTCCATGATCTGCCCGCTCGCGCTCGATGCACCCTGCTGGAAGAGGGAGACCGCCCGCCAGAACCAGAACGGGATCGCGAACAGGATAGTGATGCGCGGGAGCAGCCATGCGCCGCTGCTCCAGTCCAGGTTCCAGGGCAGCCACCCGAGCGCTCCTGGGTCTTCCGGCAGCGAGTCCCAGTACATGTAGACCATGAACGCGCCGACTGCGACGAGGAGGATCACCTCGCCGATGAACTCCAGTGATGTGAAGCGGCTGCGCGGGGCAGTCGCGTCGTTCGTGCCGGGCGTCGTCATGGTGCTGCTTCTCCCAGGCGCTCGCTCGACTCTTCCTCTCGGATGCGCGACGCATTACGCTGGACGCGGAGTCCTACGATGGCGCCGATGATGACGAATGCCAGGATGGCGTTGAACTGCCACCGGAGGAACATCTCCCAACCGTAGGTGTTGGTCGCGATCCAGAGCCACTTCTCAGCCTCGTTGGCCAGCACGATCGCGATGACGATGGGTGGGCGCGGCCAGGCGTATGCCTTCATGAACAGGCCCAGTACCCCGGCCCCGGCGAACAGCCATAGGTCGCCCACTGACTGCGAGCTCTGGTAGACGCCTATGACGATGATAGCCATCACCAGCGGGAAGAGGATGTTGGGCGGTATCACCGTGACGCGGGCGATGAGCGGCGCGAACCGCAGGACGATGGGGACCACGATGATATTCGCGAGCACGATTGTCCAGACGAGCGCGACCGTCAGGTCGAGGTGCTGGTTCAACATCGGCGGGCCGGGCTGGATGCCGACCAGGATGAGCATGGCGAGGATGAGCGCCATGTTCGGGCTGCCTGGTATCGAGAAGAAGAGCGTCGGCACCAGTACGCCACCGTCGATCGCGTTGTTCGACGCCTCCGGTGCTATGACGCCGCGGATGTCACCCGTCCCGAACGATTCAGTCGCGCCCGCCTCGGTCTGGCGCGCCTGCGCGTAGGCGATCCAGTGGGCGGGGACCGCGCCGAGGCCAGGCATCATCCCGACGAACGCGCCGATGAGCGAGGAGCGCGTGATGAGCCATTTGTGCCGCATCGCCTCTTTCATGCCCTTCTTCACGCCTTCGCCGGAGCCGGAGAGCACCTCGTCCAGCCGTTCAGTCGCTATGGTCGTGTTGCTGACGACGAGGTTGGCCAGCTCCGGTATCGCGAACACCCCCAGAAGCACCGGTACCAGCGGGAGTCCGTCCCAGAGGTAGCCGATCCCCATGTTCGCGCGGACCACGCCGCCGATCGGGGAGAAACCGATCAGGGCGATGGCGAGTCCGAACGCTGCAGTCAGCAAGCCCTTCACCATCGCGCCGGAGCTGAGCAGCGCAACCGTGGCGATGCCAAGAAGCGAGAGGAGGAAGAACTCTGCCGCCCCGAAGAGTTTGAGCAGCTCGCGTGCGATCGGTAGAACGGACATCAGCATCACCGCGCCGAGGATGCCGCCGATGAGCGAAGAGACGTAGACGGCCCCGAGCGCCTCGCCGGCGCGTCCCTGGCGCGACATCGGGTATCCGTCGATGATGGTCGCCTGGGAGCCTCGCGAGCCGGGTACGCCGATGAGGATGGACGGAATGGGCTCCGTCGCGTCATTGGCCGCGGCGTAGAAGACGGCGGCAGGGAGCGCTATGAAGGGGTCGAGCTGAGCCGCGAAGCTGAGCAGAAGGATGAAGACGGGCACGCCGCCCGCAATCATCACGCCGTTGAAGAGCGCGATGGGAGTGATGATCGCGAATGCGATGAGCGGACCTGGGCTGAACAGGTGTTGAGCCGCACTGATGCTCGCTTCCCACATGCTCCGGCACGTCCTTTCTGCTGGTGCGCCTCGGGTGTGGCGCGCCGGTGCGGGATATCCGCACCGGCGCTGTCTGTCGTTAGTTGATGGTCAGGTTGCCGACGCCGCTCAGTTCGAGCGCGATGTCCCGCGTCTCCTGGCTGGCGTTCTGTACCCGCCTGACGATGTCGAGGATGTCCTCAGCCCTTCCGTAACCGAAGTCGTCTGCGTATCCGGCGATGGAGACCTGCTCCTTGAATGCCGGGTCGTCCATCATCCGGTCGAATGCCGACTGCCAGTACTGCTTCACGTCGTCAGGAACGCCCGGAGGCAGGAAGAAGACACGCGAGATCTCGGTCACGAGCAGGTTCAGCTCGAGCGCCTCAGCCTGTGCCGCGTCGAACGTGAGGCCCGGCAGGTCGCGGAAGGAGGGGAGCGGGCCGTCGTGTCCGAGTTCTGCCAGCCATTCGTCGTTGTACGGCTTCTTCTCGTAGAAGATCGGGACCATCCGTCCCTGCTCTATCCACTCGGGGAAGAGGCGGCCGGCGGTGCCCGGGCTGCAGCGGTTCGTGCCGTCCAGCTCGCCGCGGTCGAACGCCGCCATGATCTCGGACGTTCCGCCGTAGCCGTATATGAGCTTGAACGGGCCGCCGTTCTGGACCATGAACTCGATGGCAGGCTCGTTGCCCGCTGCCGCGGACCCGACCCTGATCGTGAGGTCGTTGTCGATCACTTCCTGCCAGGACGATGCGAAGCCGCTGTCCAGGCAGAAGCCGTCCTCGCCGATGGTGAACGTCGGCGAACCGAGGATGTGTATGGCGTCGATGTCGAATCCGGGCACGTCGCCAACGAGCAACTGTCGTGCGAACCAGCGCGAGTGCGTCGGCCCGATGCTGAGGCCGTCCGGCTCGGACTCGATCACGCCGCGCAGCCCGCGGAGCTGTCCGGCGCCGGGGAGGTTCTGCACGATGAAGCGCGTGCTGTCAGGGAACTGCCGTTCGGCTGCCTGCGCAACCAGCCTGCTGAAGGTGTCGTAGCCGCCGCCGGGGCTCGCGCCGACGATGATCTTGATCGTCTTGCCGCCGAAGTACTCCTCCGCGTCGAAGCCGGCTGGCGGAGGAACGGGTGTGGGCGTCGGCCGTGGGGTCGGGGTGGCGGTTGGGTCTGCCGTCATCGCACCAGGCGTAGGAGTTGCTTTCTCCTCCATCATCGCCTCGGGCGTGGGTGTGGCCTCCTCCATCATCGTCTGAGGCGTGGGTGTGGGCTGCTCCGATGTCGTTTGAGGCGCAGAGGTCGGGGTCGCTGTGGGGTCTTCGCTCCCACAGGCCGCGAAGAGAGCCAGGACCGCGGCTATCACGCCGAGGGCCAGGAGTCGGTGGATGCGCATTCGGTTTCCTCCTGCGTTGCGCTGTATTCCAGGCACGCGTTGTCGAACCGCTTTCGAGCGGGTCGTCGTGTGCAGTCGATTGTCGCGGCGCAATGTACCTGCGCGCGAGCGTCAGGTCAATCGTTGGAAGCGTTCCAGTGTGAATATCGTTCACAAGTTGCCGTCTTCACAGTACCGGCCTATCCTGCGCCGCGCGGAGGAACACGGAAGAAGGAGGTCGGGGATGACGACAACGGCAACGCTCTGCATCGACGCGGACGGGCACGTGCGCGACGCGGACGAGGACATACGCCCGTATCTGCCCGCGCCGTACAACGAGAGGCCACGCC
The DNA here is from genome assembly GCA_965220655.1 of Dehalococcoidia bacterium. Lineage (GTDB taxonomy): Bacteria > Chloroflexota > Dehalococcoidia > Lucifugimonadales > Australimonadaceae > Bin16. The sequence goes on from CBDCQO010000012.1 coordinate 1,000,031, forward strand.
TGAGCGCGAACTCCCCGCGCGACGGGTTCGACAACACGTTGGGCGGCCGTCTCGGCACGCGCCAGGTGGACACCGGCGTCTGGCTCGACGCACTGGACCGTGGGGGGCTTGCGGCGTCGGCGCTCTTCCCCACGGGGAGCCTCGGCGCCGGCTGGCTCATGGAGCCGGACTTCGCCATCGTGCGCTCCCGTGCCTACAACAACTGGCTGTTCGACACCTACCTCCAACTGGACTCGCGGTTCAAGGGCGTTGCGCTGCTGCCGGTGCAGGACCCGCCCGCCGCAGCCGAGGAGTTGCGACGCACGGTCAACGAGCTTGGCTTCCTCGGCGGGATGCTGCCGGAGGGGCCGTACCAGTTCGGCAAGCCGCAGTTCGACGTCATCTACGAAGAGGCGCAACGCCTCGGTGTGCCGCTCGCGGTGCACGGCAGCGGACGCATCACCGGCTCCTACGACGAGTTCCTGTTCGACAACCTCTCACAGGTGCACTCGCTCGGCCATGCGTTCACGCAGATGAAGCAGTTCGTGAGCATCATCCTCTCCGGCGTCCCGGAGAAGTTCCCTGACCTGAAGATCGCGTTCCTGGAGGCGGGCTGCGGCTGGACGGTCTACATGCTCGACCGGATGGATGAGCGCTACCACCTACGCGGTCACGTGGACTCGCCGATGCTCACGAAGTACCCGAGCGAATACCTCGCTTCCGGCAACATCTTCATCTCCTGCGAGGCCGAGGAGCGGATGCTGCCGGAGACGATGCGCATTCTGGGCGAGGACATCATCATGTTCGCGTCGGACTTTCCGCACTGGGACGCCGAGTTCCCGGAGAACATCCAGCACCTGCTCGCTCGCGAGGACATGACGCCCGAGCAGCGGGCGAAGGTCGCCGGGCTGAACGCAGCGCGCTTCTACGGGATGGCAACCGTTTGATCCCCTCTCCCAAGCGTGGGAGAGGGTCAGGGTGAGGGTTGAACATGTACGATCTCACAGGCAAAGTGGCGCTGGTGACGGGCGCCGGCGGCGAACGCGGGTTCGGCCGTGCCATCGCCAACCGGCTCGCACGCGAGGGCGCGGACGTCGCCGTGAATGATGTCGCGCTGAACCCTTACGGCAGCGCGGGCGGCTGGCAAGGGCTGGAGTCGGTTGCGGCCGAGATAGCCGAAACAGGGAGAAGTTCGCTTGCGCTGGTCGGCGACGTGTCGGACAGCGCGTCCGTCGAGCGCATGGTGCAGGACACGATCGAGCGCTTCGGACGGATAGACATCCTGGTGAACAACGCGGGCTCTCGACCGGGGCCGGACCGCGTGCCGCTCGTGGAGCTGACGGAGGAAGCGTTCGACGAGGTGCAACGGGTGAACGTGCGCGGCACGTTCCTCTGCACGCGTGCGGTGGCGCGGCACATGATCGAGCGCGGAGGAGGGGGAAAGATCGTCATCATCGCCTCCACGGCGGGGAAGCGGGGGATGCCGCGCTACGCGGCCTACACGGCGTCGAAGTTCGCGCTCGTGGGTTTCACGCAGTCGGTGGCGCACGAACTGGGACCGCACGGGGTGAACGTGAACGCCATCTGTCCCGGACTCGCGGAGACGGAGCGCGCCGCATTCATCGCCGACGCGATAAAGCCGTCCGGCACGACGGCTGATGAGCAGTTACGGGGGATGGTGGCTGACCGGACGCGGGCGAACCCGCTCGGACGGATAACGGAGACGGAAGATATAGCAAAGATGGCCGCGTTCCTGTCGTCCGCTGAATCGGACTACATAACCGGCCTTGCGGTCTCCGTCTCCGGTGGGGACGTGATGTACTAGGCAACGGGAAGGCCCGGCTGGTCGCCGGGCTTCCCGTAGAGAGCCTGGGCTCTAGCCCATCTGGGCCATGGTCTTGCCGATGATGTTGAGGCCCGTGCCGCAGACGCCGCATGTTCCCTTGATGATGGGCTTGCCGTTCTTGGTCGTCTCGTCGCGGGGGCTACCCATGTCGCGCTTGTCCCGACACTTGACGCAGTATGCCTGCATTCTTTCCTCCTTCTGCTCCTGCAGCCTGCGGCTGCGCAGTATCACAGGCAATGCTTTCCTACCGGATGGCCACTCTACAAGTCCCCTGAAGCCTCATTTTTGAGGGAATTTCGCAAGATCACGCCTGATGCGGCGGAATTGCGCCCATCCACACCATCCGGATGCTCCACAGTAGGGGATCGGAGGTGTGCTGCGGACTTCCTCGCTGCGCTACACTCACCCTGACCTTTCCAGGAGGGATGCGGATGATCTACGAACTGCGGACCTACAACCTCACGGCCAACTCCGTGCCCGAGGTGGAGCGGCGCTTCGCTGAGAAGATAGAGGCGCGCACGAAACTCTCGCCCTTGGTCGGCTTCTGGCACACGGAGATCGGGCCGCTCAACCAGATCGTGCACCTGTGGGCGTACGAGTCGCTGCAGCAGCGCGCGGACGTGCGTACCAGGGCGATTGCGGATGGTATCTGGCCGCCGGACATCACCGAGTTTGCGGTCTCGATGGAGAGCGACATCCTCGTGGGGTCGCCGGTGAACGACCCGCTGGACGGCCCGCGGGAGTGGGGCAACCTCTACGAACTGCGGATGTACACCTTCCCGTCGGGCACGGTCCGCTCGGTGATGCAGCAGTTCAGCGAGCAGGCCGCGAAGCGATTGGAGATGTACCCCGGCTGCTTCTTCATGAGCGACCTGGGGCAGCTCAATCGCTTCTACCAGCTGTGGCCGTACAAGGACTGGGCGCACCGTGACGAGCTCCGCGCCATCTACCTTAAGGAAGGCATCTGGCCGGCGCACACGGACGTGAGCGCCGTACATCAACTCGTGCGGCACATGGTGCCGGCGTCGTTCTCGCCGCTGCACTGAGGCAGCGGCGTTCCTGCGGAGGCAGGAACCTTGCCCCATTTGTCATGCTGAGCGAAGCGGAGCGGAGTCGAAGCATCTCTCGGGGGCATTGGCGCATGGAGCGCTCCCCCGGCGCGCGTTGACCCCGCCTCTGCGCCGGTGTTAGCGTCTCTCTGCCCCCTCTCCCTTAATGGGAGAGGGTCAGCGTGAGCGTGAAGGAGAAACGTATGCGCCTCGTGAGTTTCGACGATTACCGCATAGGCGTGCTGACCGATAGCAACGACGTCGTTGACGTGACGGGCCTGCTGCCGGAGCTGCCGGCCGAGTTCGAGCCTATGCGCATGCTGCTCCTCATAGAGCGGTGGGATGGCCTGCGGCCGCAGGTAGAGGCGATGGCGGCGTCGGAGAGCGGCGTGCCGCTCAACTCGGTGCGACTGCTGCCTCCGGTGCCCGCGCCGCGCAAGGTGTATGCGCAGCCCGTGAACTACAGGGCGCACCAGGCGGAGATGCAGGACAGCCCGTGGAGCGGCACCGCGCCGCAGGTGTCGTCGGACCAGGGGATGTTCCTGAAGGCGTCCAGCGCCGTCTCCGGCCCGAATGACCCCATCCTGCTGCCGTACTCGGACCGGGTCATCCACCACGAGTCCGAACTGGTCATGGTCATCGGCAAGGGCGGCAGCATGATTCCCTTGGACGAGGCGCTCTCGCACGTGTTCGGCTACACCTGCGGGCTGGACATGACCGTGCGCGGGCCCGAGGACAGGAGCAAGCGCAAGTCGTTCGACACCTTCGCGCCCATAGGCTCGTGCATCGTGACGGCTGACGAGATTCCGGACCCGCAGGACCTCGAGATTAACCTTTGGGTGAACGAGGAGTTGCGCCAGCACGCCTTCACCCGCGACATGATCGTGGACTGCAAGAACCAGATAGCGAACATGTCCTGGGTGGCGCGCATGGAGCCCGGTGATCTCGTGTTCACGGGCACGCCTGAGGGCGTCGGCTCCGTCGGCCCGGGCGACCTCGTCACGATCAACATCAGTCAGGTAGGCGAACTGTCCGCGAGGGCACAGGCGAGAGAGTAAAGGGAGGACGACCATGAGCTGGACGATGCCGGAGACTGAGAAGGCTTACCACCAGGAGCTGGACGACGAGAACATCAACCCGCTGTGGGTGATGCACGCGAACCCGCCTGAGCGTCCGAAACTCGCGCCGCACGTGTGGCGCTGGGACAAGATGCGTGAACTCGCGATACAGGCGGGCGAACTGGAGAGCCTGAAAGGGCAGGGCTTCCGCCGGGCGCTCACGATGCGCAACCCGGGGCTGAAGAACCCGATGGCCGGCGCCACCAAGACGATGTCCGCCGCCGTACAGATCGTCTGGCCCGGCGAGATCGCCGAGGCGCACCGGCACACGGCCGCCGCGATACGGTTCGTCATCGAGGGCGAGGGCGCCTTCACGGTGCAGGAGGGCGAGCGCTTCCGGATGCAGGAGGGAGACCTCGTCCTCTCCCCCAGCTGGGCGTGGCACGACCACAACAACCCCACCGACAAGCCCGTCATCTGGCTCGACTGCCTCGACGCCCCGTTGGTCGGCTACCTCGACGCCATGTTCCAGGAGCCGTTCCCGGAGGACGTGCAGCCCGTGACCAAACCCGTCGGCTTCACCAACGCCTCAATCGGTAATGGCCTCATGCGCCCCGACCTGGGGGACGTCCAGGGCGGTGCCCTTCCGCTCACCTACCGGTGGGACGAGGCCTACGGCGCGCTCCTCGGCTACGGCGAGGAGGACCCCTATGACGGCGTCATCATGGAGTACGCCAACCCCGTGACGGGCGGCCACTCCATGCCGACGCTCGCGCTCAAGCTGCAGCGTCTCGCGCCCGGCTCGCACACCGATGCCCACCGCCACACCTCCAGCGTCGTCTACCACGTCGCAAAGGGCGAGGGCTACTCGATCATCGACGGCAAGCGGCTCGACTGGTCGAGGGGCGACACCTTCGTGTTGCCGTCGTGGTCGCTCCACGAGCATGGCACCGACTCGTCCGACGACGCGGTGCTCTTCTCGATGAGCGACCTGCCGGTGATCGAGGCGATGGGCCTCTACCGTGAGGAAGGGGGCGCGCGTCAGGAAGTCGTCGGCGCGATAGGGTAGGGGCTGTCATTCCGAGCGGAGCGCAGCGGAGTCGAGGAATCTCTCGGGATGTCCGATTCCCTCTCCCTTGAGGGGAGAGGTCGCCGCGCAGCGGCGGGTGAGGGTGAACAGTAAAGGAGCGAAACCATGACCACAGGCTCTCCTAGACCCCTGAAGATGGGCATCATCGGCGTGGGCGTCGGCGCGACGCAGATCATGCCCAGCATGGAGAGCCTGGACGAGATAGAACTGATGGCCGCAGCGGACACCAACCCCCGCGTCCGCGAGGCGTTCCAGGCGCGTTTCCCCGATGCCCGCGTCTACGACAGTGCCGAGGCGCTCTGCGCCGACCCGGACGTCGAGGCCGTGTGGGTCGCGACGCCCAACAACTTCCACAGCCCGCACGTCGTGCTCGTTGCGAACGCGGGCAAGCACGCCGTCTCCGAGAAGCCGATGGCCCTGAACATGCAGGAGGCCGAGGCGATGGTGGACGCGGCGGCGAAGAGCGGCGTGAAGCTGCTCTGCGGTCACACGCTCGGTTTCAGCCCGCCTGTCATGGAGATGCGGCGCATCATCCAGTCCGGCGAGATCGGGCCGCTCAAGGCCCTCAACAACTTCGCGTTCACGGACTGGATGCTCCAGGCGCGCCAGCCGGAGGAGCTGGACGAGAGCGTGGGAGGCGGCGTTCTCTACCGGCAGGGGCCACACCAGCTGGACAGCCTCCGCGTGCTCGGCGGCGGCATGGTGCGCACGATACGTGGCACAACCGGCAAGTGGTGGCCGGAGCGCAACGCCGTCGGCTACTACTCTGCGTTCATGGAGTTCGAGAACGGCGCGACCGCCACCGTGACGAACAACGGCTACGGCTACTCCATGACCGCCGACCTCGTGCCGTGGAGCGACGAGCAGGGCAGGGGGCTGATCGAGGGCTACACCCACGACGACCGCGTGCAGATCCGCGCGGACCTCGCGGCGGGCACGCGCGACGAGTTCGAGGCGAAGGACTCGCTCCGCATCGGGTCCGACCACGAGCGCCGCTTCTGGCGCGAGCAGCCGAAGGAGACGCCGCCGTGGCGCCCCACCAACCTCGGCATCCTCATCGCCACGTGTGAGCGGGGCGACCTGCGGCAGTCCCGCTACGGGCTGTACGTCTACAAGGACGGCGGCATCGAGGACCGCTCGCTCACGATTCCGCGCTACCACGCGGGCAGGGAAGACCTGATGGAGCTCTACAACGCCGTGCGGAACGACGCGCCCGTCTACCACGACGGACTGTGGGGCATGGCGACGCTGGAGCTCATCACCGGCATCATGGAGTCGTCCCGCACCGGCCGGGACGTGCAGCTCACGCACCAGGTGCCGATGTCCCCGGACTACGGCCTCTGATGTGTTGATCTCCTCTCCTGAGGGAGAGGGTTAGGGTGAGGGCCCTCGGTGGGGTGGGCGCAGAGCAGCCTTGTCATGCTGAGCGGAGCGCAGCGGAGTCGAAGCATCTCTCGGGAGAACGTTGGCGCACGGCATCCGCAGCGCTGTTGCGCGGGGCTTGCCCTGCGGGAGTATCATCTATCTCAGAAGAACAGCCTCTGGCGGAGGTACACAGATGCTCACCGCAGCACAGAACGAACGTCTCACACGGGTCGGGCCGGGCACGCCGATGGGCGAGCTGATGCGCCGCTACTGGCATCCCATCGCGCCGAGCGCCGAACTGAACACCGACAACCCCACGAAGGAAGTACGCATCCTCGGCGAGGACCTCGTCCTCTACCGCGACGCGAAGGGCACGCTTGGCCTCATCGAGCCGTCGTGCGCCCACCGTAAGGCGAACCTCTCTTACGGCATACCCGAGGAGAACGGCATCCGCTGTGCCTACCACGGCTGGATCTTCAACGAGACCGGCCAGTGTGTCGACCAGCCGTCCGAGCCGGAAGGCTCCAAGTTCAAGGACAAGGTGCGCATCAAGGCGTACCCGGTCCAGGAGAAGGCGGGCATCGTCTTCGCGTACATGGGGCCGTCGCCGGCGCCCATGCTCCCGCGCTGGGACCTCCTCGAGTGGGACAACGTCGAGCGCTGGGTCGTCGCGATGGAGCTCCCCTGCAACTGGCTCCAGTGCATGGACAACTCGCTCGACCCCGTCCACTTCGAGTGGCTCCACAACTACTGGGGCTCGTATGTCCTCGGTATGGAGAAGCCGCCGGAAGAGCGAGAGGCGTGGAAGAAGCAGATGCAGGGCGAGGGCGCGCGAGGCCGCCACGAGGTGAAGGTCGGCTTCGACCGTTTCGAGTACGGCGTCATCAAGCGCCGCCTCATGCAGGGCGACACTGAGGAGAACGAGTGGTGGCGCATCGGCCATCCCGTCCTCTTCCCGAACATCCTCCGCGTCGGCCAGCAGCGCAACCACGGCTTCCAGATGCGCACGCCGATGGACGACACCCACACCTATCACATCGTCCTGCGCATCCGCGTGCCGGAGATAGGCGAGGTCGTCGAGCAGACCGAGGTCCCGTACAAGTACGAGAACGTGTTCAAGAACGACGGGCGCATCCGTGCCGACTGGGTGCTCGGCCAGGACCAGGCTGCCTGGATCATGCAGGGCCCCATCAGCGACCGCACGACCGAGGCGCTAGGCGTTACGGACGTCGGCATCATCCTCTACCGCAAGGTGCTCGAGGAGCAGATGCAGATCGTCGAGGACGGCGGCGAGCCGATGAACGTCCACCGCGAGGACAAGGGCGTCATCGTCCTGCCGCAGGAACACTCCTACTACCCCGGCTACGACGTCACCGGCGGCCCCTTCCGCGACAAACCGAACCTCAAACCGCTCATCGAGGCGCAACTCGCCCCGGAGATCGACGCGAACTTCGCGTAGCCAGCTCTGTCATGCCGAGCGGAGCGCAGCGAAGTCGAGGCATCTCTCAGGCCCACCTCCCCTGGGGGAGAGGAACGCGCTTTAGCGCGCGGTGAGGGCGTTCTGTGGGGTGTGGAGAGTGTCCGGCGCAGGGCGAGGTATGTCGCGCACGTCAAACGCAGCCGGTTGCGACAGCGAGCGCTTGGCAGACTTGCTGCATCTTGTCTTCGCTTAGCGTCCCTACGTATTGATGTAGGCCGCGTTGGTTAACGGTCTGCACGTGGTCGAGGTTGATTGCCGAAGGCGTCTTCAATCCCTCGTTGGGACCGACGACCACCTCGCTGGGTATGCCTCGGATGGTCGAAGTTATCTGCGCAACCACGGCAGTACGCAGCAATGGCAAGGCCCGTGTCCGCGAGAGTATGACAACGGGCCGGCGCTTGTCGGGCGAAGCGAATTGATAGAGCCAGATCTCGCCGCGTCGCAGGCCGTCTACTCCAACCATGCTGCCTCTGCCGGCCAGTCGTCGAACTCGTCAGGAGGCATCGCGCTGTATCCCGCTTCATACGCGCGGTCAATCTCCTCGGCTTCCATCCGGGCGAGGTAGTCGGCGACGGCCTCACGGAATATGGCAGAGCGTCCGCGTGAACGTACTTGCAGGCACTTGTCTAGCCTTTGCAGCAGTCCTTCATCAACTGTGATTTGTATAGCCTTCATGCATATTACTATACCATATAAACTTTCAACATGATGGATAGGGATAGGAGTCCCCCGCTTGCGCCGATGCCCCGCGTAACAGAAGATGCGCCGCAGTGAAGGAGGCCAGCCTATGCGGTGGCCCGAAGCGGCAGACGAGATCGTCGTGCGCGACGGTCACCTCACCATCAAGCTGTTCAAACTGGCCGACGGCTGGTACGCGCAGGTCGAGTCTGCCATCGAAGGCAAGATCTTCGAGGGGCGCGTCACGGAGATGTCCGGCCTGCTCGCCGGACATCCCATGGTTAGCGGCCTCACCGGTGACGACGACGGATCACAGGAGGAGTAGCGTGGCAGACAGGCTCGCAGGCAAGGTGGCGATCGTAACGGGCGCGGGGTCGAGCGGCCCCGGAGTCGGCAACGGCAAGGCGGCTTCCATCCTCTTCGCGCGCGAGGGCGCCAAGGTGCTGCTCGTCGACCGAGAGCTCGACCGCGCCGAAGAGACGCTCAGGCTCATCGAGGAGGAGGGCGGCACGGCGTCCGCCATGGCCGCCGACGTCACGAGCGCCGCCGACTGCGAGGCGATGGTGCGCACGGCGGTCGAGCACTACGGGCGGCTCGACATCGTCCACAATAACGTCGGAATCTCCACCCGCGCCGACGTGACCGACGTCACCGAGGAGCAGTGGGACCACATCATGGCGGTCAACGTGAAAAGCATCGTTCTCACCTCCCGGTACGCCATCCCGGAGATGAAGAAGGGCGGAGGAGGCTCCATCATCACCCTCTCCTCCATCGCCGGACTGCGCGCCAACAGCAGCACGCCCTACACCACCTCCAAGGCCGCGGTGGTCGGCCTCACGCAGTCCATGGCGGGCGACCACGGGCGCGACGGCATCCGCGTCAACTGCATCGCCCCCGGCCTCGTCTACACCCCCATGGTCGCACCCCGCATGGACGACGACCTGCGCCAGATACGGCGTGAGGCCGGCGTGCTCGGCACCGAGGGCACCGCTTGGGACATCGGCTGGGCGGCCGTCTTTCTCGCCAGCGACGAGGCGCGCTGGATCACAGGCGTTGTCCTCCCCGTCGATGCCGGCCTGCTCGTCACCACCCCGGTCACCTACAACCGCCTCGGCCAGCAGCAGCACGGCGGCCCCGGCGTCCAGGGGACTTAGCGCTAGCCCTCGGAGGTGCCTGGTCCCTCTCCCTTGAGGGGAGAGGGTTAGGGAGAGGGTGAACCCGGTGGGGTAGGCGGCTTGTCATGTTGAGCGAAGCCGAAACATCTCTCGGGTGTCCCGTCGTTCCTGCGGAGGCAGGAACCTCGCATCCCTGCCGGGTGTAGGGGCGTCCCTCGTGGGCGCCCTGTCTGGTCCCCTCTCCCTCGAGGGGAGAGGGTTAGGGAGAGGGTGAACCGGAGTGGGGATGGGAGGGTGTCATTCCGAGCGAAGCCGAAACATCTCTCGGGTTGGTCCCCCACCTCTCCCTCGGGGAGAGGTCGACGCGCTTGCGCGGCGGGTGAGGGTTGCCCGCCTACTGCAGACTCCGCTCCAGCTCCACTGGCTGCGGCTGCAGGTCGGCGAAGGGACCGCCGGTGCGGTCGTAGCCGGGGAACCACGCGTACTCCGTCGGCAGTTCGATGATGTCCCGCTGTGTCCGGTGCACGTTGACCGGGTCGCCGCCGTCCTCCACCACCTTGATCTGCTCGTTCAGCATGTTGCGGAACATGATGAGACCGATGTCCGTGATCCCAAGTGCCTCGGTGCTCCGGTCCATGCGCGGGCCCTGGATGATCCACGCCAGTTGGTCCTGCCCCACGACCCAGTCGTCCTTGATACGGCCGTTGTCGAAGAACGCCGGCCGGTCCTCGTGCGTCATCGGCGTGGGCGGGATCACCTCGCCGGGCTCCGGCGTCCGAATCGTGTAACCGAAGTGCAGCGTGTGCGTGTCGTCGACCGGCACCCGGTGCTGGAACTCGAACCACGTGCCCTGGCCGACGCGCAGCGTGTACGGGAGCAGGATGGGGTGGCCGATGCGCCACCACTCGCTCTGCTCGTCCTCGCCCTCCAGCATCCGCCGCTTGATGATGCCGTACTCGAACCGGTCGAAGCCGATCTTGACGTGCTCCCTGCCACGAGCGGCGGAGATGCGGTCGAACTCGTCGCGCCGCTCCTCGCCCATGATCTTCGACGCGCGCCACATCCCGTAGTAGCGGTGCAGCCACTGGAAGTGCACGGGGTCCAGCGAGTTCTCGTGGCACTGCAGCCAGTTGCACGGCAGCATCACCGCGTACGTGGAGCGCTCGACGCCCTCCCACTGGTAGAGGTCCCAGTTCGGGAGCACGGGGACCGGGTCCGGCCCCATGTAGATGTGGATGACGCCGCCCTTCTCCTCCACCGGGTACGCCTTGATGCGCACCTTCTCCTTGAACTTGGACCCCTCCGGCTCCGACGGCTGGTCGACGCACTGCCCGGTCTCGTTGAATATCCACCCGTGGTAGGCGCACCTGATGCCTTGGGTCTCCGGGACGCCGTAGGAGAGGTTGGCCTTGCGGTGCGCGCACGACGGCTCGATACAGCCGACCTTGCCGCTGCCGTCGCGGTAGAGCACGAGGTCCTCGCCGAGGAGGCGTATCTCCTTCGTGGGGTTTTCCTCGGTCAGCTCCAGGCTCGCGGCGATGGGGTGCCAGTAGCGGCGCATCAGTTCGCCCATCGGCGTGCCGGGCCCCACCTGCGTCAACCGGTCGTTCATGTCGCTCGTCAGCATCGAGTTCCTCCGTGCTCCGGTATCGGGGCGGGTCCTGCGAGAGTAAGTTCAGGGAACTATCATACAATGCTGCCTGGTGGGAGTGAAAAGAGACGCGGATGGGGGCAGGAGAGAAGGAACATGACTGGAGAGCTGGGAGAACCTGCCAGGTATCAGTTGATAGCCTCGTGCGAGAGGCACGGAAGAGAGTCCTGGCTCGAGTCCTACGGGACCCTGGCGGAAGCGCAGGAGTTTGCCCGTCGCAACCCTCCGCCTCCGTGCAACATCGACACAGGGGTATGGACGCATTGGGAGATCATGCCCATCTTTTGAGTGACTCCAACTCCATAACGACGAAACGAGGAGCGGCGATGAGTGAAGACATAGGACTGTTCGAGGCGATGTACACGCAGCGGGCGCTGCGCTATCTGAAGACCGACCCTGTGCCGGACGATCTGGTACAGAAGGTCATCGAGGCCGGCATCCGCGCGCCCAACGGCGGCAACTCCCAGCAGTGGGGGTTCGTCGTCATCAAGGACGAGGCCACGAAGCGCATCATCGCCGAGCACTACCCGGCGGTCGGGCGTCCCAATCATGGCGAGGCTGCCACGGCCTCCGAGCGCCGCGCGGCGGAGTCGGCAGACTACCTGGGGGAGCACATCATGGACGTGCCGGTCTGGATACTCGCCGTCACGCGTCATCCCGGCACCGACATCCACAACGGCGCTTCCATCTACCCCGCTGTCCAGAACATGCTGCTAGCGGCGCGGGCCTACGGCCTCGGCAGCGTCCTCACGACCCGCGTCCGGCGCGGCTTCGAACCGCAGATACGCGAGGCCATCGGCCTCCCGGACGACTTCGTCACCGCCGCGATGATCCCACTCGGCTGGCCGCAGGATGGCCACCGCTACGGCCCGACGACACGCCGCCCCGCGTCAGAGGTCACGCACTGGGACAGGTGGGGCAATCTGGGTTGAGGCTGCCGAACGCCGAGCATGCCCGCGTCGACCGTTCAAAGGTCGTGGACTATCTGCTCTCAACCGAGCACGAGGATGGCGGAGACAAGGCGCGCTTCTTCCTGAGGTTCGGGTTCAGCCGTGAACGCTGGGAGGAGTTCGCAGAGGCGCTGCGGGTTCATGGGACGAGTCACGAGGTGGCGGATCGGGTAGAGACGGTGTATGCGGTGAAGTATGTTGTGGATGGTATCCTCGTATCACCGGATGGACGTAATCCGGCTGTGCGAACGGTCTGGGAGGTAAAGGACGGCGCCCCGGCGCCTCGACTGGTCACGGCGTATCCTGCATAGGAGACGAGATGTTCAAGGAACACGACATCGTTGCACTTACCGCAGACATTCCGGGGGAGGGTCTGGTGGCTGGCGACGTGGGCACGATAGTGAGCGTCTACGCGGATGGCGAGGCGTTTGAAGTTGAGTTCATGGGATTCAAGGGCGAAACGGTTGCTCTGTCGACGGTACCGTGCGACACAGTCCGTGCTCTGGCCGAGGGAGAAGTCAAGCACGCTCGGAAAAGGACCGTGCAGGTGTAGAGGCCTACACCCCCGCCCGTCCGACGGCTTCCGCAAGCGCGCGCTGGGTGATGACCCGGGTGAGGTGCTCGCGGTACTCCTCGGAGCCATGGATGTCCTCGATGAACTCCATGCCCCGCGACGCCCGCGATGCCGCTGCCGCGATGGCCTCCGGCGAGACCTCCCGACCCGTAAGGTAGCGCTCGCTGGCCGTGGCGCGCACCGCGCACGGTCCCGCGCCGGTCACTGCGATGCGCGCCCGCGTGCAGATGCCCTTCCGGTCCACCGTCACCGCTGCCGCGACCCCCACGATGGCGAACCGAGAGGCCTTGTTCGCGAACTTCAGGTACGTCGCGCCGGTGCGCGCGGGCTGCTTCGGGATGCGTATCTCCGTCAGCACCTCGGTAGGTCCGAGCACCGTCTCGTAGGCATCGACGAAGAAGCGCCGCGCCTGTATCGAACGGCGGCTCGGCCCGCCGGTAGTGTGCAGCGTGGCGTCGAGCGCGAGCAGCGTTGCGGGCGCATCGGCGGCGGGGTCGGCGTGTGCGGCGCTGCCGCAGAGCGTCCCCCGGTTCCGCACCTGGATATCGCCCACCTGGCGAACCGTCTCGACGAGCATCGGCGCGACAGCCGCGGCCGCCCGGGATTTCTCGATGCTCCGGTAGGTCGCGCCCGCGCCGATGGCGACCCCGCCGTCCTCGGTGCGCCGGACATAGTTCAGCTCGCCGAGCCTGCCGATGTCGACCAGGTGCTCGGGTTGCACGAGGCGCAGCTTCATCGCAGGGATGAGGCTCATGCCGCCGGAGACGACGCGCGCGTCGTCTCCGTACGCGCGCAGCAGCCGCACCGCGTCGCGGAGCGTCCGGGGCGCGTGGTAGGTGAACGCCGCGGGAATCATCCCTCGCCTCGCATCGTCCGGGCCGCGTGGAGCGCGGAGGCGACGATGTTCTGGTAGCCGGTGCAGCGGCACATGTTGCCGCTCAGCGCGGCGCGCACCTCATGCTCGGTCGGGTCCGGGTTGCGGCGCAGGAACTCGTGCAGCAGCATCACCATCCCCGGCGTGCAGAAGCCGCACTGCAGGCCGTGCTCCTCGTGGAACGCCTGCTGGATGGGATGGAGCGTATCGCCCTTCGCCATCCCCTCTATCGTCGTGACCTTCGCTCCCTCGGCCTGCGCCGCGAAGAGCGAGCACGACTTCACCGCCGCGCCGTCCAGCAGCACGGTGCACGCGCCGCACTGGCTCGTGTCGCAACCGATGTGCGTTCCGGTGAGGCGCAGCTTCTCGCGCAGCAGGTCCACGAGCAGGTCGCGGTCCTCGACCTCCGCGGTGCGTCGCCGTCCGTTGACCGTGAGCGTTACCTGTCGCATCAGAACGTGATGACCCCGCGGCCCACGACGCCCCGGTCCAGCTCCTCGTACGCCTCGTTGATCTGGTCGAGGCTGTAGGTTCGGGTGATGAGGTTGTCCACGTCTATCTTGCCGCTCTCGTAGAAGTCGACCATGCGGTAGAAATCGATGGCCGGCCGTGACGAGCCGTAGTATGCGCCCTTCAGCGTCTTCTCGTAGCGCACGAGCGCGACCGCGTCGATGTTGGCGAAGTCGCCGACCGGTGCGAGCCCGACGATGACGGCGGTGCCGCCCTTGCGCGTGGCGTCGAACGTCATCGTGGCCGTCTCGGAAGAGCCGAACGCCTCGAACGCGTAGTCCACGCCTCCGCCGGTCATGTCGCGTATCGCCTTCAGGGCGTCCCCGTCGTTGGGGTTCAGGGTGTCGGTCGCGCCGAACCGCGTGGCGAACTCAAGCGCTGCGTCGTTGATGTCCACCGCGATGATGCGCTTTGCTCCGGCGAGTCGCGCGCCCTGAACGACGTTCAGCCCCACGCCGCCGCACCCGATGACCGCGACGGTGCTGCCGGGTTCGACCTGGGCGCTGAACAGCACCGAACCGACGCCGGTGGTCACGCTGCAGCCGATGAGCGCCGCGACCGGGAGCGGGAAGTCCGGGTCGATCTTCATGCAGCCCGCCTCCGGCACAACGGCCTGCTCAGCGAAGCAGGCGACCTTGCCCATGTGCGCGAGGTCGTGTCCGTTCCAGTGCAGGCGGCGCGTGCCGTCGAACATCTGCGGGCCGGTTGCGAGGTGTGTGTCGCAGAGGTTGGCCCGCCCGCTGATGCAGGACGGGCAGCGACCGCAGAACGGCACGAACGAGAGGATGACGTGGTCGCCCGGAGCGACGCGCGTCACGCCCTCGCCGACCTCCTGGACGATGGCGGAGCCCTCGTGGCCTAGCACGGCGGGCTTGGCGATGACCGCCTCGCCGCGCATGAAGTGGAGGTCGCTGCGGCAGACCCCAGCCGCCGCGATGTTGACGCGCACCTCGTTCGCCTTCGGCGGATCGAGCTCGACCTCCTCGATCCTGAGCGGTTCGTTCGCTTCTACCAGAATGGCTGCTTTCATTCATCCCCCTGCGCTCGCGCTATCGCTACCCACAAAAGGGGCGCGGTGAGCCTATCACACGCGCCCCTTCGTCAGTAGTCCGTTTATCGAGGTTGGCCGGGGACTGCTATTCGACGCCCTGGCCCGAGTACGGCACCTGGTGCTGCATGAACACCTCGCGGCGCTCGTCCGAGGACTGGATGATGCCGAGCACGACTTCCTGCGTCGCCTTGCCCCAGTACGCGTCGTGGATGCGGACGGGTGTGTCCGTGCGGATGGCGCGGCACATCTCGTCGACCTCTATCGAGCAGTAGCGACGGTTGTAGCCCGGGCCGGCCGGGAGGTCTATCTCTTCGTTGCCGTCATCTCCGTGGATGATGAGGCCGGTTGGCGTCTGCCGCATGTCGCCGTGCTCGCACGAGACGAGCGTCAGGCCAAAGAACGCGTGCCGCCGGTCCGGCGAAACGGGGTGCTCGATGGAGCGTTCGAGCGAGCCGCCGTAGCGCGTCGAGTCCTTGTACGTCTCCTCGGCATCGGCGTCGGCGAACGCCGCGATGCGTCGCCGCGAGTTGACGTGGAGCGCGGGGTCCATCTGCTGCCCCTGGAGCGTGTAGCCGAACGTCAGTTCCGCGCTGTTGAAGTGGCCGTAACCGTCGTAGGTGATAGTGGCGGTGTGCCCGTCCTCGAAATCGAGGAACGCCATGAACGAGCCGTCTATGGGACGGTCGGGGTCGACGATGTTCGTGCGTGCGCGGACGGAGCGGACCTTCCCGCCGCCGATCATGCGGGAGATGTCCACCTGGATCGGGCCCTGGCGCCGCACGATGCTGCCGCCGCGGTCCTGCATCAGCTCTTCCTTGGCGCGAGGCCGGTAGATCCAGTCGCTGTAGAACATCGTGTGCATCATCACGACTTTGCCGAGCCTGCCGCTGTTGGCGATCTCCGCCATCTTCAGGTTCGGCAGGTCGAGGCTCTGCGAGTGGCCAACGAGCACGCGCGTGCCGTTGCGCTCCGTTGCCTCGATGATGGCGTCGCACTCGTCGAGCGTTAGCCCCATCGGCTTGTCGAGGATGACCTGCTTACCCTGTTCCGCTGCCATGATGGTGTGCGCGGCGTGCATCTCGTCCGGCGTCATCACGTAGACCACGTCGACGCCGGGGTCGGCGCACAGCCCTTCCGCGTCGTCGTAGGCGTTCCCTCCGAAGTCGCGCTCGAACCGCTCGCGGGCGGACGCGCGCGGGTCGGCGACCGCCGCGATGCGGGCGTTCGGGTTTGCTCGGAGCTCGGGGATCATGTTCATCGCGCCCGCGCCCAGCCCGATGATGCCGAAGTTCAGTGGTGCGTTGGTTGTCATGGCTACGCCGTCGCGTGGTGCTGCTGCACGAAGGCGGTCTGTGCCAGCAGGTCAACGATGAGCGGTTTGAGCGCGCTGCCGTAGCGCGCTACCTCGTCGATATCCGACGTGCGGCCGAGTTTGCCCCAGCCCTCCTGCGGCACGTGGATCATCACGTTCTCCTCAGGGTCGCGGATCACGTTGAGCGGCTCTGCGCCGTCCTCCACGACGGCTGCCTGCTCGTCCAGCATCTTGCGGTAGAGGATGAGGCCGCGATCTGACTCGCCGAGGCGCTCCGCCGTGCGGTCCATGATGGGCCCCTGCAGGATCCACGCGGCGTGGTCCTGCGCCATGGTGTCGTCGCTGCGCCAGTAGCCGTCGTGGGTCTTGAGCCCTATGTTCGTGTAAGGGACGGTGTCCTGCTCAGGGACCTCGATGTCGTCCGGGAACCAGTAGCTCGTTATCTCCACGTGCCAGGTGTGCGTGTCGTCTATGGGGGTGCGGTACTGGAAGAAGTAGCGCCCGCCGCCGCCCTGCTGCAGGATGTTTGGGAAGAGCAGGGGATGACCCACGCTCCACTTGGGCGACTCCTTCGTCGTGTTGCCGTAGACGCGGCGCTTGATGATGCCGCGCTCGAACTCGTCGAAGCCGATCTCCTTGTGACGGTCGTACCTGGCGAGGCTCTCGGCGACGGCGTCGCGGCGTCCCTCCAACTTGGCGCGGTGCGCGCCGTAGACGCCGTGCAGCCACTCCAGGTGCACCGGGTCGACGGAGTTCTCCATGCACTGCACCCAGTTGCACGGGACCACGGCGATGAATGCCTCCCTCAGCACGCCCTCCTTCTGCGCGAGGATGTCGTAGTTGGGAAGCAGCGGAACGGGTGCCGGGCCCATGTAGGCGAAGATGAGCCCGCCCAACTCCTGCACCGGGTACCCCGCGACCTTGACCTTCTCCTTGAAGCGCCCGTCGGGATGAACGGTCTCCTCGAACGGCTGCTCGATGCACTGGCCGGTTTCGTCCATCATCCAGCCGTGGTACATGCAGCGGAGGCCGTGCTCTTCGGGGATGCCGTAGGAGAGGTCGACGCGGCGATGCGGGCAGAAGCGGTCGATGAGCCCTATCGTGCCGGACTTGTCCTTGTACAGGACGAGGTCCTCGCCGAGGACGCGGACGGCCTTCGTGGGGCGTTCCGTCAGTTCGGCGCTGGCGGCGATGGGATGCCAGTAGCGGCGCATGAGCTCGCCCATCGGCGTGCCGGGGCCGACCCGTGTGATGCGGTCGTTCTGTTCTTGCGTCAGCATGTTCTCGTCCTCTCCATCCTGTCCGATGTCGTGCTACGCACCGTACCAGCCGTGCCGGTCGACCAACCCGCGTACATACGCGATCTGGCCCGTGTGTTGGATGAGGTCGCCGGTGACGCGGGCGATGGTTAACTTGATCGTCTCATCCCGTGCCACACCCGCAGCGCTCGGCTTCTCCAGGTCGTCGTCGGTCACCGCGTCGAGGAACCTGCGGGACTTCTCTCGCGCGGCCTCGAAGTAGGCGATGAGCGTGTCGGAGTCGATGGGGTCGAACGCGCGCACCTGCTCCAGCGAGTCGCCGTTGCCGGTGCCTCTGTCTGCCGGCTGCCCGAACCGCTCGCACCAGCGGTCCGCCGTCCACGCTTCCTCTCCCCCAAGCAGTTGGGAGTAAGTCTTGTCTTGCGTGCGCGTGAGGTGCCAGGCCAGCCAGCCGATGGGGTTGCTCTCCGGGCCGGAAGGCTGTGCCGTGAGCTGCTCGATGGTCAGGCCGGTAAGGGCGCGTTGGAACACGCCGCCGATGCGGTCGTACGCTGCGTTCGAGATCTCGCCTGCGCTCATGTGCTACCTCGGGTCGGGTTGGAGTGAGCGTAGTTTGCCGCCCGCGCCGCGTCAATCGTGGAGGCGTGGAAGTGCGGAGCGGTCGTTGGACAGCGGGCAGGGCGCTCCATAGAATGCCGGGCGACCCCCGCTTGCGAAGGAGGAACGCCACGAGCGAATTCATCGAAGTCCAACGGGCCGGCGGCGTCATGCTCATCACGCTCGACCACGCGTCGACGCGGAACGCGCTCGGCACGGAGATGGCCGCGGAACTGTACGCCGAACTCGAAGCATTCGAGTCGAATGACGCAGACCGTGTGCTGGTGCTCACCGGACGCGACCCCTCGTTCTGCTCAGGCGCGAACATCCGCCGGTTCGACGAGACCATCGGGCGCATCGAACAGGAAGAGGGCGTACGGGCGGAGCGGCAGCCACTGCCGTGGGGCGACATGGAGGCGCGGCTCGGCCAGCGCGCGTCGGAGAAGGCGGAGGCGGGGTTCGGTTCCGTCTCCAACGTGCCGTTGCGGATAAGCGAGGTGCAGAAGCCGACCATCGCGGCGGTGAACGGCCACGCGATCGGGGTCGGACTCGGACTGGCGCTCTCGTGCGACATCCGCATCGCGTCGGAGAAGGCGGAGTTTGCGGAGGCGTTCGTGCGGATGGGGCTCGTGCCCGGCGACGGCTCCTGCTGGCAGCTGCCACGCCTCATCGGCCTGAGCAACACCTACTACATGCAGTACACGGGCGACCGGCTGAGCGCCGATGAGGCCTACCGGATGGGACTCGTGAGCAAGGTGCATCCACACGAGGAGATGCTCTCCGCCGCGATGGAGTTCGCGGGGCGTCTCGCTTCCGGCGCCACATACTCGATGTCGCTCACCAAGTATCTCGTGCAGCGTTCGTTCGACATGGGGTTCGGCGACAGCCTGCGCCTGGCGCAGACGGCCCAGGAGTTGGCGCGCCGCTCGGAAGACCACAAGGAAGCGGTACGGGCCTTCCTCGACAAGCGAAGGCCGGAGTTCAAGGGCAGGTGAGCGCATGAAGGTTGGCGTTGGGCTCCCGTTCAGGATGCCAACGGACAGTTGGGCGTATATCTCGGAACTGGCGCGACGCGCCGATGAGGGGCCGTACTCCTCGTTCGCGGCGCTCGACCGGCTGGCGTACGACAACTTCGAGGCGATGGCCGAGCTCGCGGCGGTGGCCGCCATCACCAGGCGCCTGCGCCTCGTGACGACCATCCTGCTCGCACCGGTGCGCAACGCGGGTGTGCTCGCCAAGCAGGCAGCAACGATAGATGCCATCTCTGACGGACGGCTCTCGCTGGGGCTCGCGGTCGGCGGACGAGAGGACGACGCCATCGTCGCGCCGTCGCAGTTCCGCAACCGGGGCAAGCTGTTCGAGGAGCAGCTCGTCCACATGAAGCGCATCTGGAACGGCGAGGTGCTGGAGGGCGCACAGCGTCCCGTTGGCCCTGCGCCGGTGCAGCCCGGCGGCCCGGAGATACTCATCGGCGGGACTCACCCGAGGGCTATCGCGCGCGTGGGACGGTTCGCCAACGGCTACGTGATGGGCGGCAGGGCGTTGGAGGCGGAGTGGTCGAAGGGCATTATCACGCAGGTCGAGGAGTCGTGGGCGGAGAACGACCGCGAGGACAGGCCGCGCATCGTCGTTACGCTCCCGTGCGCACTCGGCCCCGGCGGTGACGACGCCGTCGCTGGTGCGCTGGCCGACTACTACGGCGGAGACCCCTCTCGCCAGGCGCGTTTGCAGCCGACGTCGCCGGAGATCATCCGCAACGCGATAAGCATGCACGAGGAGTTGGGCTCAGACGAGATCATCTTCCGGCCAGTGACACCGGATCTGGAGCAGCTCGAACGGCTGACGGACGCCATCGGATAGGCGATGCCGCCCGACGAGCAAGAGACGCAGACTTCTGCCGAGGCGAGACCCGCGAGGGGTATGCGGGGTTGGGCTGAACGCAACGAGACGCTCGTTTCGCTCCTGGTGCCCGCGTTCCTGTTGGGAACGGGACGCGGCTTCATCGTGCCGGTGCTGCCGCTCTTGGCGATCGACTTCGGCGCGGGTGCAACCGGAGCCGGTCTGTTGCTGTTCGTGCCGATGCTTGGCGGGGTCATCGTCTCGTTGCCCACCGGCTATCTTATGGACCGCATCGGACGGCGGAAGCTGCTCATCGCCAGCACGCTCATCTTGTCGGCGTCGGCGCTGCTCGTTCTGCGGGCTTCGAGCTTCACCGAGATACTCATCTACCTGGGGATCAACGGCCTCGCGCAGCAGATGTGGCAGATGGCCAGGCTCACCGTTATCGCGGACTCCAGCGCGCAGAACCGGCGCGGGCGGATGATCACCGGCATGGCGGGTGTGAACCGCGCCGGCACGCTGCTGGGGCCGCTCGCGGGCGGCGCCATCGCATTGGTCGACCTGCGTTTGCCGTTCCTGTTCTTCGGCATCTTCGCGCTGCTGGCGACCGTACCGTCTTACCTGTTCATACGTGAGACTGCGCCCGCCGTGCTGGCGCGCCGGCGGGGCGAGGCGCCCGGTAAGGAAACGGACATCTCCTGGGCCCGGCTCATCACTAGGCCGGTGGTTGTGCTCTTCACCGCGCAGTTCATGGCCAACGTGGGGCGCGGCGGAGTGCAGGGTCAGGGTGGTATATACGTCGCCTACGCGGCCTTCGCCTACGGCCTCGATTCGCTTGCACTGGGAAGCCTCAGCTCGGCGATGGGCATCGTGGGCATACCGGTCACACTGATGGCCGGGCAGGTCATGGACAGGTTCGGTCGGAAGCGCACCATCGTTCCGGCGAGTGCGCTTCTGGCGGTGGGGCTCTACACGATGGGTGGCGTCGCTTGGGGCGAACTGGGGCTGCCGTTCTTCATACTCGGCTTCATCCTCATCAACCTGGCGGTGTCGTTCATGGCGGGTTCGATGCAGACCCTGGGCTCGGACGTGGCGCCCGCGGGTGCACGAGGTAAGTTCTTCGGTGTGAACCGTCTCATCGCCGAGGCGGGGTCGGCTACCAACCCCGGGATATTCACACTCTCCGTGGCGCTGATAGCCGGGGCGGGTGGTTTCACGGTGGCGTTCATGTCGATGGGCGGGTTCGCGATAGCAGCGTCGCTGCTCGTGGGGTTGGTGCTGCGTGAGACGCTGCGGAAGGGCTGAGCAATTGCTCTAGGCGAGGGTTGCGCGCACGGCGTGTGGGTGGGCGCTGACGTAATCGTGCGGCGAAGCGACCGACCCCCCCGTTGCATTCTCCACCGACATCGTGCTCGCGCCGTAGATCACGTACTCCTGCCCAGTCTGGAAACGCTCTCCCTGGATCATGCTGGAGAGCAGTTGGGCTGCGCCCCGGCCGACCCTGCCTATGGGGATGGAAACGAAGGTGAACGGCGTTCTGTGCAACTGGGGAACGAACGCACGATTGCCGAGCGAAACGATGCTGACGTCGTCCGGCCACCTGATGCCTCGTGCGAAGCAAGCGCGGGCTATCGTGGGGAGTTGCGAGGGTGGGGTGAAGATGGCGCTCGCTCCTGCAAGTGCGTCGGCGAGTTCATGCGCGGTCTCGCCCTCCTGCGCCCAGATGATCGAGTCCTCGTCGAACGTGAGACCTAGATTGCTCCACGCGCGATCGAGCCCCCAATAGCGGGCGCCGAAGCCGGCGCTGCCCGCCGCAAGGACGGCGTGCACCTGCTCATGGCCAAGCTCCTGCAGTAAGCCCGCCGCCATCTCGACGGCGGCGACGTAGTCCCAGCCGATGCTTCCTATTCCCTCCGGAATAGCCACGGAAGAGCCCGCCCAGGGCTTGAGTAGAACGACGGGTATGCCCGCGGAGGTTACCGGCTTGAGCGATGCAAACAGGTCGTCGTCCGGATCGGGCACATCGCCGGGCACACCGCAAAGGAGCAGTCCATCCACGTTATCCCGGATGGCCCATTGCAGATAGGCTCGCCGCTGGCGGTGCTCCCCGCCGCAATCGAGCGCCATGCATTGATAGCCCATGCCTTCCAATGCGATGCGGGTGACGCGAGCGAGGGGGCCGAACAGTCCGGAACTCATCAGGTCCCACGTGACCAGCCCGACCACGGGCTGAGCGCTCCTCGATCTGAGAGCGAGCCGCTCCTGTTGCACGCCGAGCGTTTCCAACTCGCGGACAGCCATCTGCGCCAGTTCGTCCGGCGACACACCCAGCTCTTCGAGCAGGTCGCAGAGGCGTCCGAGCTTATGGCTCGGCACTCGAACGCGTCCGCTGCACCAGTTGTGGACGGTCTGAACGGAGACGTCGAGCCGATGGGCGAGGTCCGAACGCGAGATGTGATGTGTCTTGAGTATCGAACCGAGCATCGAGTGCTCCTCTCGGAATGTAAACCGTATTACAACATTTGCTATTGCACTTTGCAATGTTTTTTGATAACACTGCGTTCCTTCCGTGATAAACATCACAGGTCTGTATCCAGCTGCCCTTGTGCAGCCGATCCACTCCCCAGCGGAGTGGATTATCAATGCAGGGAGGATGACATGCGGACTCGAATGAACCGATGGCTCGCCGGAGTCATCACCGCAGTGGCCACGGTGGCCGTTATCGCTGCGTGTGGGGGCGAAGACCCCACGCCCACGCCGCGACCGGAACCGACCGCGACGCCTACGCCTGAGGCGATGATGGCAGAGGATCCAACTCCTACGCCTGAGGCGATGATGGAGAAGGATGACCCGACGCCGACTCCGGTACCGGCGGACAGCGGCTCGTCGGCGCCTGCACCGGCCCCGACAGCTACTCCGGTGCCTCAGCCGACGGCGACCCCGACGCCCCCGCCGGGCTTCAACGCTGCTGATTACTTCAGTGGCAAGACGGTCCGCATCGTCGCGAACTCCTCGCCTGGTGGCGGCACCGACACCCAGGGCCGTGTGATGGCTGCGTTCATGAGCCAGTACATCCCCGGCAACCCGCGGGTGGTGTTCACCAACCAGCCGAACAAGCCGCTGGAGTACATCTACTCCGCGACCCAGGCGCCGAAGGACGGCACCTACATCTCTTGGAACAGCACGCCGCAGCTGGCGTTCGGTTTCCAGGAGAGCACGCAGTTCATCAAGCGCAGCACGTTCGAGCCGCTCGGTTCCACTATCGACCCGACCCGCGGTTGGATGCTGTACGACCCGGTCGGGAACCTTGGTGCGAGCGCTGCCGAGAGCTGCCTCTGGGACTACTCCGGCCAGAGCAGCACGGGCGGCGGCGCCCACGGCGAGTTCATCCTCGCAGACGAGCTGTCCGACATCGCAGAGGGGAACCCCACCCTCCTTGCCTCGGTGTACGCATCCGAGCAGTTGGACATTCCGTTCACCTACCTCGGCTTCACGACGGTCGACACCAACGCGGTGCGGCTGATGTGGGCCCGCGGCGACATCAACAGCACAGTCCGCTCCAGCCTCTGGTACCGGTTCCCGGTTGAGAACCCGGACTGGATCCCGAGCGGCCTGATGCGCCTGATGGCGGGCATGGGCCCCGGCACGCTGCGTGCAAATGCACAGACCGAGCCGCACTGCGGCGACGTGCGTGACCAGTTCAACGACGAGCAGACGCACATCTTCAACTCGCTCATCGGGCCGACGAACTACGCGTCCAAGGCGCTCTGGCTGCCGCCTGGCACGCCTGAGCACATCGCAGACGCTCTGTCCTCGGCATTCGAGACCGCGTTGACCACTGACGCAGAGCTCATCCAGAAGTACGCCGGTGTGGCGGGCGAGGAGCCCGGCTGGATCGGTCGCGACGAGCTCAAGCAGGCGACGATCGACAACGAGAACCTCTTCGAGGGCGCGAAGGCGGTCGTCGACGCGCAGGCGGCACGGCTCCTGCCCAAGTACTTCTCCCAGTACGTGAGCAACTAGCAGAGACCACCTGATGACAAGGGGCGGCCCGGATTCCCGGGCCGTCCCTTCTAAAAGCAGGTCAAGGAGCACGACTCTCCAGCTGATCTTTCGGAACGGCTGGTGGCCGTTGCCACGGCCTGATGGGAGATTTCGATGCTGGCTGACTTTGTTGCGGGTCTCTCCTACCTGGGAACCGCCGGTTACTGGACCGGGTTCCTGGTAGCCGTGTTCATCACCGTACCGATCGCCCTGATCCCGGGCATATCGGCAACCTTGGTGATGGCCATCATGATCCCATTCATCGTGATCTCGGTGTCCGACCCCGTGGTCGGCCTCGTGATGCTGGCAACGCTGACCGGCATCGACAATACGCTCGACTCTATCCCCTCCATCCTGCTCGGTATGCCCGGCGGCGCAACGCAGGTCACCTTCCTGGAAGGGAACCAATTGGCGCAGCGCGGACATGCCGCGCATACCCTGGGGGCGGTCTACGCCGTCTCTGCGATAGGCGGGGTGGTAGGTGCGTTCGCACTGGCCATCATCATTCCGGTCATAGCCCCGTTCGTGCTGGCATTCGGCTTCGCCGAGATCGCCGCGATGGCGATGTTTGGAGTCGCGATGGTGGCGGCGCTGAGCGGCGGCGCCATGATCAAGGGCATCGCGGCTGCGGTCTTCGGGATGCTGCTCAGCACAGTCGGTCCGCTGGGTCTGGACTTCCGTTACTCCTTCGAGCAGGAGTGGCTGCTCTGGACTGGCCTCCCGCTCATCGCAACGACCATCGGCGTCTTCGCGCTACCCGAGATTATCGACCTGACCATGACGCGCAAGCCGCTCGCTCCTAAGGACGCCCGCATCAGCTACGGCGAGATATTCAGCGGCGCGCGGTACGGGTTCTCCCGCTGGCCGATGGCGGTCCGCCAGTCGCTCTTCGGTGTCTTCCTCGGCGCGGTGCCCGGCATCGGCAGCGGCGTCGTGGACTGGATGTCCTACGCGTTCGGCATCTTCTGGACGAAGGACAAGACCCAGTTCGGCAAGGGTTCGCTGGACGGTGTGCTGTTCGCCGAGTCCGCACAGAACTCGAAGGAGGGCGGCCAGGCCGTTCCGACGCTTGCCCTCGGCATCCCCGGAGGGCGCGCGTGGGCGTTCGTTATCGTTGCGATGCTGGCCTACGGCATCGCGCCAGGCCCGCGGATGCTGGAGGACCACGCGGACATCACCATCATGATCATCGTCAGCCTTGGGCTGGGGAACCTGTTCGTGACGCTGCTCGGTTTCGGTTTCACTCGACAGATGGCGCGTCTCACGCTTATCCCGTACCCGGTGCTGGGCTTCCTCATCATTCCCATATCGCTCCTGGCCGCGTTCCAGGACACGCGGGACGTGAGCGCGATAGCCATCGTGCTGGGCGGGGCGGTGCTCGGGATGCTGATGAAGCGCTACCGGTGGCCGCGCCCGCCGCTGCTCATCGGGTTCATCCTCGGTCCGATCATCGAGACGAACATCACCGACTCCGTTGCCCGCTACGACTGGGTGGGCACGTTCACCCGTCCGCTCTTCATCGTGCTGGTTGTGCTGGCGATCGTGATGGGAGCGCTCTTCACCAAATTCATGAGCGGGGGGATGGGCAGCACCTCCGACGACGATGAGGTCGTATCTACGAGGCTTGCGCCACCGGCAGGCGAAGCCCCGGACGCTCCCGCTCGCCGCTGGCACTGGCGCTGGCGCGAGGAGCATCTCTTCACACTGGTCGCGATCTTCGTCCTCGGGTATGCCATCTGGGAGGCAACGACGTTCTCGTTCTTCGGCAAGTGGTTCCCGATGAGCCTCGGAATCATCGGTCTCGGACTCTGCGTCGTGCAGTTCTTCCGCGAAGGGCTGGGCGCGGAGACGGGCGAGATCATGGACATCGGCATACGCAGTCGTGGGATGGAAGGAGCCCGCTCGGCAGGGCTCATCTTCCTCATCATGCTGCTTTCCATGCTCCTGATGACCGGCCTGATGGAAGAAGGACTGAAGTGGGGTGCGGTCGTCATCGCCACGCTCGGCCCGATGTTGATGATGCAGAACAGGACAGGCGTCATCGGGGGCATCGTCGCCGGTGTCACCATCCTCATCCTGAACCTGCTCTTCTTTGACTTTGCTCTTGCTGTCATCTGGCCGACCCCGTTCATCCTGGACTGGTTGAGCTAGGGGACGGACCGAAGGAAGGAGCCCAGGCGTGCAGAACGATGGGAACGGAACGAGGGCCCGCGCTGTGTGGAACACGGTCGGTGCGCTGGGCGCGGCTGCGGTGGCGCTGGTAGGCGTCTACTTCCTCATCGAAGTGCTCAAGCCGCTGGTAGGCGGCGATATGGGCTCGATCGGCTATGCCATCGTGGGCGTCACCCTCATCATCGTGTACGTAGGGCTGTTCCTGCTGCTTCGGTGGCTTGCACCCAGGTGGGTGGCTTCCGGAGAGAGCCGTTTCCCGGGGTGACCCGCGCCCTGACATGAAGATCAACATGCGGATATCCTTCGTCGGCCTCGTCGTGGCCGCGATAGCAATCTTCGCGGGGTGGATCTTGTTAGGCGGGGTGGGCGAGTTAGCAGACCGGACGGAACAGGCTGTCGCGGTCTACGAAGACAGCCGTCTGACGTATACGACGCAGGCGGGGCAGACAGTAACGATCCCCGCGTGGACCGAGTGCAAGAACTTCTCGCGCCTGACGGACGAGTGCATCGGCTACTACGTGAACGGCGACGAGGTCCTGGTCACGTTCGACTCTGCGGAACCGTCGCGCACGTGGCGGGGTCCGACGCCGGGGGGACAGTTGGCGGCAGGGCTTTTCTGGGGCGGCATCGCGTTAGGGATATTCGCCCTGCTGTGGCTCTGGTTCACGTCGCCGCTCTACCGGCGGCTGCGTCGTCCGGAGATAGCCGGACAAGCCCCCTTGTCGAACGACGAGGACTGAGCGCCGGGACGGACGCGGCCCACAACCGGGGGCTAGTCCAGCACCTCGGCGGTCTGCTTCTCGATCTCCGGGAAGAGCAGCGACTTCACGACCACCGGCACGACGCGCGCCGGGTAGATCATCTCCCCGATGTCGATGAAGTCGAACTCCTGCAGGAAGAGGTTGTCGATAGAGATGACCGGGTTCGGGATGCCCATGTCCTTCGTGATGGTGTCGCCGACGAGCTTGGCGAAGTCGCCGGTGAAGACGAGCATGAGCGGCGCGCCATTCGCCAGCGAGCACGGCACCGCCGACGCGATGCCGTCCGCTATCTTCCGTATCTGCGCGTAACGCGGCAGACCGTCCCACTCGAACGCTAGCGCGACCTGCTGCTCGCCCTCCACGAGGTCCTGCCGCTCGAACGCCTCCGCTACGAGCGCGGCGACCTCCTCCGGCTGCACCTCGTGGTCCTCCGGCAGCCGTGAGATGAGCACCGGCACGTTCCGGTAGGGGAGGAGCGACGGGTCCGATATGGAGAGCGTGTTCCCGCTCAGTTGCACGGTGAACTGCGACGCTCCGATGACCGTGGCGCGGATGCGCTCCGCCGCCGGCTGCACCGGCGCCGGCAAGGCGTGCTCCGCCATCTTGCGCCGGACGGCTGCCGCGAGCGCGACCGCGAGGTCTCCGAACTCCTGCGTCTCATTGCTGTAGACGTACTCCGAGACGCCGCCCGAGAAGACGAGCGCATCGAACGTCGCGTCGAGTGGTATGTCGGCGGTCAGCAGCAGCGCTTCTGTCAGCTCGGAGCGCGGGCGGCCCTGTATCACGTCCAACAGGCACTCCGCGAGTGCGTCCGCGATGGCAGTGCGGTGCTCATCCGGCAGGTGTTCGCCGAGCGCGAGCGGCACGGCGATGCTGTCGGCGGCGGTGTGCGCCGCGTCCTCGATGCGTGTGATCCTGCCGTCGTCATCCGTGGCGACGAGCCGTCCGCCGACATTGAGAGCGGCGGTGTGCTGGATGCGCCCGGCGTGCACGAGCGCGAACTTCGTCGTGCCGCCGCCGATATCGACGTTCAGCACGGTCTGGCGCGGGTTGCGCGACAGTTTCACCGAGCCCGACCCGTTGGCCGCGAGCACGGACTCCAAGTTGTGGCCCGCGGAGGCGCAGACGAACTTGCCGGCCTGGTCGGCGAAGATGTCGGCTATCGCGTGGGCGTTGCGCCGCTTGATCGCCTCGCCCGTGAGGATGATGGCGCCGCTGTCGACGTCCTGCGGTTCGAAGCCCGCTTCCGCGTACGACTCGGCGACGAACCGTTGAAGTTGCTCCGTGTTGATGAGGTTGTCGTGCGTGTACGGCGTGAGCAGGATGGGCGACTTGTAGAGCGTCTGCCTGTCCACGACGACGTACCGGCTGGAGTGCATCTCCTGCACACGCTGGAGTGTGATGCTGGAGAACATGAGGTGCGACGTGGAGGAGCCGATGTCGATGCCGACCGTCGTGAGCTCGATGACCTCGTAGTGGTAGTAGTCGTGGTCGGGGTTGTTCAGTTCGATGGTGAGTTTGGCGAGGCGCTCTTCGTCAGGGTCGTGGACGTGCGCCCAGGGCTCGTCGTGCATGAGGGCTGGTCTTCCTTTCGGCTGGTGTCTGTGCGATGGGCGGGAGGCGCTAGTTCTCCTTGACGCCCGTGTAGTCCCAGCGGTAGTTGCGGTCGCGGTACGCTTCGTCCGGCATCTGGGACTCGATGCCCCGCTCGGCCAGTTGGCTCTCGAAGTACTCGCGTATCCACGGGTCTTCGTCGGGATACTCGATCTGGTCGCGCGAGAGGTCCTGCACCGACTCGGACATGCCCATGAACTGGTTCGGCGGATGGAGCGCGAGGTAGCGTCCGGGAGCGGCGCCGAGGTTGAAGTGCTGGTGGAACCAGCGGTCCGGAGGCACGAAACAGCTCGCCTCGTGCCAGTGGATGACGATCTTCTCCTGACCCTCCTGCCACATGATGGAGAAGCCCTCGCCGCCGGGGATGACTATGACTCGTCCCGGCCCGTGGCGGTGCCCCTTCTTGTACGTCCCGGCAGGGAAGACCGACATGTGCGCGTGCAGCTCGGAGCCGGGGATACGCATGTAGACGGAGCGGTTCAGGGAGCCGCGTCCGGGACGGTGCATCAGCTTGTCCCACACGCCCATGTCTGGGAAGAAGTTGCCGAGCCAGAGCGTGCGCCCCGCGGCGCCCTCGGCCACGTGCTCCTGCGTCGTCGCCTCGGCCTCGGAGTAGAAGTCAGCCCCTTGCAGTACGTCTTCCTCATACGGATTGTTGAAGAAGAAGTCCGGGTTGGGGATGGCGGACATGGCGATGGGCAGGTAGCTGTAGTGCAGCAGGCGGGCGGGCCTGTCGCCCTGCATGTTGTTGAACTGCGCCCATGAATTCCGTGGAACCAGGAACAGCGAGCGCGGCGACCACTCGAACGTGTGCCGCTCGGCGCCGTCGCCGCTCCACACGGACGCCGTGCCCTGTCCGCTCGCGACGTAGACCATCTCGTCTATCGCCTGCTTGAACGGCTTGATGGAACCTCCAGGCGGCACCTCCTGCACGCGCCCCTCCACCACGCCGGGCATGCCCTCCAACTGGATGAAGGCTGCGTTGCACTCGCGCAGTCCCCACGGGCCGAGCTCGATGTTGCGCAGGTCCTCGATGTAGTAGCCGCGGTGCACGGGTATCCCCTGGCTGTTCATCCAGCGGTCGTAGGTGAAGTCTTCGGCCATGATGCCTCCTCGATTCCGTATTGTGCCGCGCTGCGCGGTACGGTTCGGGCGTGCGCGCGTTGCCCGTGACAGATGCGGAGCATATCATGCCGCTGCCCGGATACTCGTGCGAGAGAGGTGCGTCATCGTGAGCAGCGTTATGAACAGGTCGCATAGCCCCGTATACACGACGCGTGGACTGGTCGGCTCCGCCTCGCCGCTGGCAGGCGCGGTGGGGGCGCAGGTGATGCGCGAGGGAGGCAACGCGTTCGACGCCGCGGTAGCGGTCGCGGCGGCGGAAGCCGTGACGCTGCCCATGATGTGCGGTATCGGCGGCGAGGTGTTCGCGCTCCTCTACCATGCCGCGTCCGGCACACTCTACGGCGTCTCCGGCTCCGGCAAGGCGCCGATGCGCGCAAGGCGGGAGTACTTCACCGACCTGGGCTACGTGAAGATGCCGGCCGACGGCCCGCTGACGCCCGCCGTTCCCGGCGAGGTGCGCGCGTGGCAGACGATCGTCGACCGGTTCGGGACGCGCTCATTGGCATCGCTCATCGACCCGGCCATCAGCCTCGCGTCGGAGGGGTTCTCACTCCCGCCGCGCTCCGCCAGCTACTTCAGCGACCACTACGACAAGATTGCCAAGTACGAGTCGACGGCGAAGACGTACATCAAGCCTGACGGCTCCGCGTACCAGGTGGGCGACGTGTTCGCTCAGCCGAACCTCGCACGCTCGCTGCGGCGCATCGCGGAGCACGGGCCGGACGAGTTCTACCTCGGCACGATTGCCAGGCAGATAGCGCAGGCGATGGAGGACGGTGGCGGCCTCATCGACGAGGCTGACCTCGCGGGGCAGGAGACGTCCGTCTATGAGAACCCGCCCTCCGCACGCTTCCACGGGCACACGGTCTACGCGACCGGACTGCCGTCGCAGGGCATGCTCACCCTGGAGCTCCTGAGCTTGCTGGACGGCTTCGACCTCGCGGCGATGGGCCACAATACTATCGAGAGCATCCACACGATGGTCGAGGCGAAGCGGCTGGCGTTCGCCGACCGTCTCGCGTACGTCGGCGACCCGGAGTTCATCGACGTGCCGCTGGACGAACTGCTGTCGCCGGAGTACGCCGCCGAGCGGATCAAGCGCATCGACCCGGAACGCGCCGCCGAGGGCATCGTGCCGGCGGGCGAACTCGCGCACTCCGTCGCGCCCACGCCGAGCACGTCGTACTTCAACGTCATCGACCGGGAGGGCAACGCGGTCTCGTTCATCCACAGCCTCTCGGCGTACTGGGGCAGCGGTTTCGTAGCCGGAGACACCGGCATCCTGTTCAACGACCGTGCGGGCCGCGGCTTCTACCTGGACGAGGGGCATGTGAACGTTATCGCGCCGGGCAAGAAGACCATCAACACGATCCACGCCTACATGGTGTTCAAGGACGACAAGCCTGTGCTCGTCGGCGGGACGCCGGGCGGCGACAACCAGCCGCAGTGGAACGCGCAGGCGGTGTCCAACGTGATCGACCACGGGATGAACGTGCAGGAGGCGGCCGACGCGCCGCGCTGGACGCACTTCCCCGGCACCGACCCGCGCACGATAGACGAGGAGATGGTGCTGCGCCTGGAGGACGGCTTCCCGGAGGAGACGCTGCGGGCGCTGGAGGCGAAGGGCCACAAGACCAGGACCTATCCCAGCGTCGGCACGCCCGGCGCGGTACAGCTCATAGGCATAGACCACGAACGGGGCGTGCACACCGGCGGCACCGACCGCCGCTCGGACGGCTACCCCATCCCGGAGTAAAGCGATATGGCGATAACGCTGATGGCGGACCACGAGTACGCCGCCGAGTACTTGGCGAACGGCACGGTGAAGGTGCAGGGCTTCGACGTTGAAATCGACTGGCCGGAGGGAGGCTCGGGCTCGGTCTACGGCAAGCTCTTCACCGAGCCGCCCTACGACATCATGGTGGTGCCCATCACCAACTACCTCATCGCTCGGGACATCGGGTGCCCGGTCATGGGCATCCCCGTCTTCCCGGACGTGTCGTTCGCGCACGTCGGGGCGCAGGTGAATGTGAACGCGGGCATCCGCGAGCCGAAGGACCTCGAGGGCAAGCGCGTGGGCGTGCGCGGCTGGGGGTTCAACCCCGGCACATGGATGCGCGGCGCGCTTGCGGACATGTACGGCCTCGACCTGACGAAGGTGCACTGGGTGGAGGCGGAGCCGAACTCGCTGATGAGCGTCGACTACCCCCGCGACTCCCGGTTCTCGATATCGAAGGGCGGCGATCAGGTAGCGGAGCTGGAGAGCGGCGAGTTGGACGCCGTGTTGTTCGACCGCGGAGGTCCCTCGCTGGGCGGCAACCGCGCATCGCTGTTCGACGACCCGCTCGGAGCGGCGCTGACGTATCACCGGCAGAGCGGCGTCTTTCCGGTCAATGTCATGCTCGCGGCGAAGAGCGAGGTACTCGACGCCAACCCTGGTCTCGGGCAGGCCGTCGTCGACGCCTGCGACGAAGCGCGCCGCCTCTACTACGCCAACGTCTCGGACGATGATGAGCACATGGCGCTGAAGGTGGGCTGGCTGCGCGAGCACGGCCTCTTCCCGCACGAGAACGGACTGGAGAACAACCGCCGCGCCATCGAGACGATCGTACGGTACGCCGCCGACCTCGGCATCATCGGCCGCCGCTTCACGCCGGACGAGATCTTCTTCGACGGCTCTCGGTAGGACGCGCTAGCCCAACAGCGCCTGCCCGACTGCGAGCGCGGTGCCCCACTCCGGCGTGCCGACTATGTCGGGGAGCAGGCGCGGCTCCGTGGGTGGATAGTCGTCGTTGCCCAGCCGGTACGCCATCCAGATGACGCTCTGCCATGTGCCGAGCTTGTAGCCGACCTCCTCGAACGTGGCGAACCGCTCGAAGCCGACGGCCTCGTGCAGGCCTACGCTTGCCGGGTTCGGGTCGGTGATGCCTGCGAAGGCGCGGTGGTAACCGAGCGCTTGGAGCGTCTCTAGGAGGGCTGCGTAGAGCGCCCTGCCCACGCCTGTGCGCTGATGCTCCGGATGGACGTAAATGCTCGTCTCGACCGACCACTTGTAGGCCGGGGATACCCGGTGCGGGCTGGCGTAGACGTAACCGGCCACGACGCCGTCGCGCTCGCAAACGATCCACGGCAGTCGTGCGGTCGTCGTGCGGATGCGGTTGCGGAACTCCTCGGCGGTCGGCGCGCGGTCGCGAAGCTGACGGAGGTGTTGGTCGTGTGAGGCGCGTAGATAGCCGCTATCTGTTCGGCGTCATCTTCGTGGACGAGGCGGAGGATGCCGGAGGGCATCACGCGTCGCGGACGGCGGCGACGCCCATGCGGAACACCTCAATCGTGCGCTCGATGTCCTCGTCCGAGTGGCAGACGCCCACGTAGAGCTTGCCGGGCGACTTGAGGATGCCGTTGTCCAGCAGTGTGTTGTCGAAGATGCGGTTGAGCGTCTTGTCCACGAGCGTCGAGCGGTAGTCGACGATGGGGTGCTCGGTGAAGAAGACGTCGAACATCATGTCGATGCCGCTGACCTGCGCCGGAATCTCCGCCTCGTCGAACAGGCGCTGGAGCGTGTTGCGGAGGGTGGCGGCGCGGGCGTGGTATGCCTCGTAGGTGCCGGGCTCGCGCAGGATCTCGAGAGTGGCGAGGCCGGCGGCCGCGGCTACCGGGTTGCCGTTGAGCGTGCCGCTCTGCGGGACGTAGACGTCTGGCGCCACGGAGCCCTGGTCGTACGACTCCATGATCTCGCGGCGTCCCACGATGGCCGCGAGCGGGAAGCCGCCGCCGACGATCTTGCCGATGGCCGCGATGTCCGGAACGGCGTTGTAGTACTCCTGCGCGCCGCCGTAAGCGAGCCGGAAGCCGGTGACGACCTCGTCGTAGATGAGCAGGACGCCATAGCGGTTCGTGAGTTCGCGCAGCCCCGGCAGGAAGCCCGGCTGGGGCGCGACGGTGCGCTGCACCGGCTCGACGATGACCGTGGCGAGTTCGTCGTGGTGGCGGTCGAGCAGGTCCTCGACGGCGTTGAGGTCGTTGAACGGCGCGACGAGGACGGTCTCCTGTATGGCGCGCGGGATGCCGGCGGAGCTGGGCTCGGCTTGCGGGAAGGGCGTGTTGCCGGAAGGAGCGAGGCTCATCAGGGAGTAGTCGTGCGAGCCGTGGTAGCCGCCCTCGAACTTCAGTATCTTCTCGCGCTTGCGGAACGCTCGGGCGACCTTGAGCGCGTTGTAGGTAGCCTCGGAGCCGCTGCTGACGAAGCGCACCTGCTCGGCGCACGGCATGGCCTCGACGATGCGCTCGGCGAGTTCGATGGCGTAGGCGTTCTGGGTGAAGAACGTCGTGCCCTTCATCATCGCCTCGGTGGCCGCGGCGATGACCTTCGGGTGGGCGTGCCCCAGCACCATGGGACCGGAGCCGAGCAGGTAGTCGATGTACTCGTTCCCGCTCACGTCGATGACGCGGGAGCCGCGGCCCTCGCGCACGACGAACGCGTGCTCCTCGTCGAGGCGCAGGTTGCCGAGCGACCCGCCCGGGAGGACGGCGGCGGCCTTGGTCATCAGGGCTTGTTCTTCGGGGGTGCGGTTGGTGTTGCTCATGTTGCGATTCTCACACAGGCAGGCTCGGCGCGGCTAGGGGCGGGCGACACAGCCGGGGGACGAGAGAATAAATCACGGGGCAAAACCGCTCATTCCCGCGCATCCTGCGCTTATTCACCTCTGGTTCCAGCCTCGTGTGTCAGGCCTCCATCCGCTCATTACCGCTCATCGCCGCGCGAAACCGCCTGTTAACGCTCGGACTTCGCTGACTCTGGTCAGAGGCGTCGCAGAGACAGGATATGCGGAGGTGGAGCGACGCCGTAAGGGGCCGGTGTCACACGTTAATCGTCAGGCGGGCGGCAGGGCGGGGCGGGTTGGTGTAGGATGGCGGCGGCCGGTGACGCGGCCGGCCCATCACCTATACACGGAGGGAGACATGGCAACATCTGACGTTGCGGAAGTGAATGTGGGCGGCAGCCCGATGCCTATCTACACGGCGCGCCCGGACGGCGGTGGAAAGAGCGCGGCGGTGATCGTGATCCAGGAGATCTTCGGCGTGAACAACGACGTTCGGAGCATCGCGGACCGGTTCGCGGACGCGGGCTACTTCGCGGCTGCGCCGGAGATGTTCCACCGCTCCGGCAAGGGCGTCGACATCCCGTTCTCCGAGATGCAAGCGGCGTTCGCGGAGCGCGGCAAGCTGAGCAACGACGACATCACGGCGGACGTGCAGGCGACGATCGATTACCTGCGCAGCAACCCGGACGTAGACGCCGACAACATCGGCATCGTGGGCTTCTGCTTCGGCGGGATGGTCTCCTACCTCGGCTCGACGATGAGCGGCATCAAGGCGGCCGCGGTCTACTACGGCGGCGGCATCCTGCCGCGCCCAGACGCACCCGCGGACGCGCCGCGCCTGCTCGACGCCACCGCCGACGCGGTGCAGGCCCCCATCATCGGCTTCTGGGGCACCGAGGACGGCGGCATACCGGTCTCCAACGTCGAGGAGATCGAGCGGGTGCTGAAGGAGAAGGGCAAGTCGATAGAGAACCACGTCTACGAGGGCGCGGGCCACGGCTTCTTCTGCACCGAGCGCGGCAGCTACCACGAGGCGGCATCCGCTGACTCATGGCCGAAGACGCTGGCGTTCTTCGGTGAGCACCTGAAGTAAGCGGCGCCTGCCGGTTACTCTGGAATCCCGCCTTCGCGGGAATGACGAAAAGAGCGGGGCCGGAGCGCGATCGGCGTTCCGGCCCCTTCGTTTGCCCGGGCGCTAGCGGACCTCCCGGCGTCCCCGGATGGCAGAGAAGGCCGCGAGGAGCGTGAGGAAGAAGATGGGCGCTCCGAATATGTTGATGACGATCATGGAACCGATGCCGGAGAGGAGCAGGAGCGCCGCAGCCTGCCACGGCTTCTTGAGGGACATGATCGAGCCCGCGATGGCTAGGAGGGCGAAGAACAGCACCAGCAGTCCGGCGGTGCTGGTATCTCCCCCGCGGAACGCGAAGTCCACGAGGTCGCCGATGAATATGAGCGTCCCGATGAAGAGGCCGACGACCCCGCCCAGGAGTCCGAAGACGAGTGCCGCGATGAGCATGGCGCCAGACCCCGGATGCTCCCGTTATCCGGACTGCGAGCGGATGGAGAATACGAGCGACTTGACGGTGACGGGGATAACCTCGCTCGCGCCCATCGGCTTGCCCACGTCCACGTAGTCCAGGTCGCCCACCTCGATGCCGTCGATCGCGATGACGGCCCGGTCCAGGTGCAACTCCTCGCGGATGATGCCGCCGAGCGACTTGGCCACGTCCACGTCCACGACGACGAAGACCGGGGCTTCCGGCGGCTCGTCGTCCACGGTCTTGACGATGGACTCCGCCAGGCGCCGGATGTACCAGTAGTCCGGCTGCCCTGCTATGGACATGGCGAGCGCCATGGTGGACGGCAGCTTCGCAAGGTCGTACTTGCCGACGCCTGTCGCCAGCGCAGCCTCCATCTCTTCCGCGGTCTGCTCCTTGTTGATGAACGCCCGCGCGACCTGTATGCCGCGCACTGGAAGCACGTCGTGCGTGGAGATGTACGAGGTGCTCCCGCTCGCCTGCAGGGTGTACTCTCCCGCGCCGATGACGGTGGCGCGGATGCCCTCGGCGGGCATCACCAGCATGCCTGGACGCAACGTCTGCTGGCAGCGCTCGCGCACGTTCCTGCCGAGCCACGGGCCGACGTCGCCGTACGACTCGCTCGTGCGGTCGTACACGTACTCGGAGACGCCGCCGGAGAAGACGACGTGGTCGACGTCCTCCAGTGAATCGATCTCGAGGCTGTCGGTGAGCAGGAGAGAATCGGTGAGCGGGTCCATCTCGCCGCCGCTGATGGCGTCGAAGAGGATGTCGGTCATCTTCGCGGCGAACAGCTCGCGCTTCTCGTCCGTGAGCTTCTCTCCAACCTCGACCGTCTCGCCGAGCGAACCGAGGATGGTGCGGGCGGGCTGCTCGACGCGGGTGATGGTCATGTCATCGTCGTAGGCGATGAGGCGCGCGCCGACCTCGATGGCGACCATCTGGGCGATCTCGCCGTTGCGGATTAGGGATATCTTGGTCGTGCCGCCGCCCATGTCCACGTCCAGCACGGTGTTGGAGTTGCTCTTGGAGATGGCGACCGCGCCGGAGCCGAACGCGGCTAACAAGGCCTCGTGCATCGGGCCTGCGGACGCGCAGATGAAACGCCCGGACTCCTCGGAGAAGTACTCCAGGATGGGCTGGGCGTTCTCCTTCTTGAGCGCCTCGCCCGTGATGACGACCGCGCCGGTGTCAACGTCGTCCGGCGTGAAACCCGCCTCGCTGTAGGAGCGCTCGATGAACTCCTGCACGCTGTCCGTGTCGATGGCGGTGCCGGAGGAGTAGGGCGTGAGCATGATGGGCGAGCGGTAGAGCACGTCGCGGTTGGTGACGACGAACTTGGCGGAGAGCCCCGCGCCCTCGCGGCGGAGCACCAGGCGGGAGAAGATGGTGTGGGTGGTGGAGGAGCCGATGTCTATGCCCACGCTGTAGAGCGTGAACTTCTCGATCCCCTCGATATCCTCGGCTTCCTCGTCGTTCAGGAGGTCGAATACGTGTGAATGGTCGAGATCGTCGTCGTCGTGCATGTGGCATCCTCAGGAAAGAGTTGCAGCGCAGCGCCGGGACTATGCCCGGCGCCGCCTTATCTTACCGTATCGCGCTCGCGCATGCGCCCGGGCGTCAGCCCGAGGACTTCGAGTAGTCCCACTCGTACGTGGGGTCCTCGTAAGCCTCCGCCGGAATCTCGGAGGTCATGCCGCGCTCGGCGAGCTGGCTCTCGAAGTACTCGCGTATCCACGGGTCCTCGTTCGGGTACTCGATCTGGTCGCGGCCCCGGTCGGTGACCTTCTCGGACATGCCCATGAACTGGTTCGGCGGATGGAGCGCGAGGTAGCGCCCGTCGGCCCGGCCGAGGTTGAAGTGCTGGTGGAACCAGCGGTCCGGCGGCACGAAGCAGCTCGCCTCGTGCCAGTGGATGACGATCTTCTCCTGGCCCTCTTCCCACATCACGGAGTAGCCCTCGCCGCCGGGGATGACGATGACGCGCCCCGGTCCGTGGCGGTGGCCCTTCTTGTAGGTGCGTGCAGGGAAGACGGACATGTGCGCGTGCATCTCCGAGCCGGGGGACTGGATGAAGACAACGTGTCCGCCCGCGCCGCGCCCCCAGAACGGAACGAGCTTGTCCCAGGCGGCCATGTCAGGGAAGAAGTTGCCGTGCCAGACCTGGCGTCCGCGTCCGGCGAACGCGCCCTCGCCCTCCTCCATGACAGCCTTGGCCTCGGAGTAGAACTCGTCGGTGCTGTGCAGGAACGAGTTCGTCGAGTAGGGGTTGTTGACGAAGAAGTCCGGGTCCGGCGTGGCGGACATGGCGATGGGGAGGTAGTTGTAGTGCAGCAGCCGCGCCGGGTTGTTGCCGTCCATGTTGGTCAACTGGCAGTAGGAGTTACGCGGTACGAGGAAGAGGCTGCGCGTCGCCCACTCGAACGTCTTCTTCGGGCGGGCGTCGTCCGTCCAAACGGTGGCGACGCCGCGTCCGCCGAGGACGTAGACCTGCTCGTCGACCGAGAGTTTCAGCGGCGGGAGGGAGTGTCCGGGCGGTATCTCCTCGATGCGGCCCTCGACCACGCCCTCCATGCCGCGCAGCTGCATGAACGCGGCGTCGACCTGGCGGTCCTCCCACCAGCCGAGCTCGGCGGTGCGGAGGTCTTCCACGTAGTAGCCCCGGTGGATGGGGATGCCCTGGGCCTCCATCCAGTCGTCGTAGGTGAAACGTCGCGCCATGCTGTGCCTCCGTCAGTTCCGGATGGCCGCATCTTACTCCGTGCCGGGAGTGTGGGGTAGGGGAGGGGCGTCAGTCGCGGATGTCCTGCAGGAACCACTCGGTGGGGAGTTCGTGGCCGAGGCCCTTCGCCTTCGCCAGTTCGTATGCGCGGCCCGCGACGGAGAAGAACTGCGCGCCCTGGATGTTGCCGCGCTCCGAGTAGGTGACGGCGGTGGGGCCGGGGCGTGCCTGTGCTCCCTGCAGCACTTCCTCCAGGAAGACGACGCGGTCCTCGGCGATGACGCCGTGCCCCCTGCCGGCGCGCTCGCGCGTCTGGCTTGCGGATGCGGGCGTGCCGTCCGGCGCGTTGGCCTCATAGGCGATGTTCTCGTCGTGGAGCCGCATCTCCGGTATGCCGACCGGCGCAGGCGCCGAGCCGAGGCGGAGCGAGCGGTCGATGCGCTCCATCGCCTCGCCGTCGATGCTGCCGCCGACGCAGGTCATGTGCGCGCCGTCCTCAACGTCCCTGCCGAAGATGACCGGTTCCACCGCGTCGGTGCACCCGGCGACGATGTGCGCGCCCTTGCACGCCTCGGCGGCGGACCCGACCGGGACGACCTCGATGCCGAGCTTGGCGCGTATCTCCTCGGCGTAGGCCTCGCGGTTGGCCTTCGTGGGGCTGTAGACCTGGATGCGCTTGATGTCGCGCACGGCGGCGAACGACTCGGCGTGCGAGCGCGCCATGCCGCCAGAGCCGATCATGGCGACGACCGACGCGTCCTCGCGCGCCATGTAGCCCGCGCCGATGCCGGAGTCGGCCCCCACCCGCATGTGCTGGAGGTAGCCGTCATTGATGATGGCGAGCGGCTCGCCGTTATCGACGCTCATCAGCAGGATGAGGCCGCAGAAGAGGCCGGGGCGCAGGCAGTACTTCTCCTGGGTGCGCGTGCCGCCGTACTCCTGTTCGTAGACGACGTCCGACTTCATGCGGATGGCGAAGTAGCCAGACGCGGAGCCGCCCTCCATGGTGCCCCACTGGTACATCTTCGCGGGGTCGGACGTGGGGATGCGGATGTCGATGCGCGGGCGGCAGACGGCCTCGGTGCGCGCGAGCTCCTCATACGCGTTCCGCAGCGCGCCTATCGTCTCCTCCATCGTCAGTACGGATGCGATGTCGTCGTTGTTCAGGATGAGGGTCATGTTGCGCCTCCTGCGATGTGTCGTGTTCAGGTTCGGCAACGACTCCCCGCGTCGAGCAGAACGGGCGCGCTGCCGCCGCAATCATAGAGTGGTGAGGGCGGGATAGCGAGAGGGGGCAGCCTCGCTGCCCCCTCCGTCGGGTCTTCTACTTGGCCGCGGCTGCGGCTTCCCGCCTATCCAGGATGGGCGAGTACATGGTCGCCGCTCCCTGGCGCGTGGAGGTGTCCACGTAGTTGTGCTGCTCCGTCATGAACGGGATGTAGACGTTCTCCGCGGGGTCGCGGTAGACCTCCATCGGGTCGCCGCCGTCCTCGACGATGCGCATGTTGTCCTCCAGCATCTGGCGGAACATGATGATGCCCTTGTCGGAGCGGCCGAGGTGCTCGCCGGTGCGGTCGGCGATGCCGCCCTGCGTGATCCATGCCGCCGGGTCCTGCGAGGAGTTGCTGCGCAGTTCCGGGTAGATGGGCTGGTCGTTCTCGTCCAGCGTCGGCACAGGCGGGAGGTAGAAGGGGATATCCTCCGGCGCCTGCTCAACGTCGCCCTCGATCATCGGGTAGCAGGCGACCCACCAGTGGGCGGTGTTGTAGTCGTCGATAGGGGTGCGGATCTGGAAGGCGGGGCCCATCGAGAAGCTGCCCCGGTACCTGCCGTCCGCGACGTTGTAGCCGTCGCCGCCCTGTCGCAGGTAGTTGGGGAAGACGATGGGGTGGCCGTCCTTCCACTCGGTGTCCTCTTCGGAACCGCCCTCCCAGATGCGGCGCTTGATGATGCCGTGCTCGAAGGCGTCGAAGTGGATGGTCTTGTGCGGCCAGCGGGTGCGGCGTTCCTTGTCGCCGTTCATCTCGCGGATGAAGTTGGCCCACGCGACGTGGAGCCACTCCAGATGCACCGGGTCCAGCGAGTTCTCCTGGCATTGCAGCCAGTTGCACGGCAGCATCGCGTAGCCGATGTCGCGCAGGACGCCGGTCGCGGAGAAGACGTCGTAGTTGGGGATGAGGGGCACGGGAGTGGGGCCGAGGTAGGCGAACAGCAGCCCGGCCTTCTGCTCCACCGGGTACGCCTTCATCTGGATCTTGTCCTTGAACCGTGCCTCCGGGTCCTCCGTCTCCTCGTACGGCTGCTCCGTGCACTGGCCCGTCTCGTCGTACAGCCACCCGTGGTACGGGCAGCGCAGGCCGTGCTCCTCAGGGATGCCGTAGATCATGTTCATGCGCCGGTGTGCGCAGTGCGGCTCCATGAGGCCGAACGTGCCGGAGCGGTCCTTGTAGAGGATGAGGTCCTCGCCGAGGAGGCGCACCTTCATCGTCCACTTGTCGTTCATCTGGGAGACGGCGGCGATGGGGTGCCAGTAGCGTCGCATCAGCTCGCCCATCGGAGTGCCGGGGCCTACCCGGGTATAGCGGTCGTTCGCTTCCTGCGTCAGCATGAGGTCTCTCTCCTTGTGCTGCTGGATTTCGCGCTGTCCTGCGGCGGGATTATAGCAAGCCGCGCAACGTCAAGCGCTATCGGGCGATGACGCGTCGTCAACCCCTGCGCCGTGTTGGCGGTCACACGTCGCTCTGAATGCTGCTACGCCCCGTGCGCGGCTCCAGCGGTGCGCGGCAGGCTGCGCAGTCCCTCCCAGCTCTCCAGCGTCTCGTTGACGACGTCGGCCACGACGGGCTCGCCCGCCTCGACGAGCGTGTAGCCCATGCGGCGGCGGTTGCCGAACTTGACGTGCTCCAGCGGCAGGCTGATCGCCTCGTTCTCGGCGGGGTCGCGGAACGTGTTCATCGGGTCGCCGCCGTCGGCGACGAGCTGCGCCTGCTCCTGCAGCAGCTTCCGGAAGAGGATGATGCCCTTGTCGGACTCGCCGAGCTTCTCCAGGTGGCGCTTGGCGACGGGGCCCTGCGTGACCCACGCGAGGTAGTCCTGGTTGAATAGGATGTCGTTGATGTAGCGGTCGCTCTCGTCCTTGAGCGGGACGTAGCGGTAGGGGACGACCTCCTGGCGCGGGGCCTGCGCTCCCGGCGCGGGACGCCACACGTAGTAGGAGACGTGGTAGGTGTTCTCATCGTCCACGGGCACGCGGAACTGGAAGGTGGAGCGCACCTCGTCGCCGACCAGGAGGATGTTGGGGAACATGATGGGGTGGCCTTCCTTCCAGTCGTCGTCCTCCTCGGTGTACCCGGCCTCGACGCGGCGCTTGATGATGCCGTGCTCGAAGACGTCGAACCCGATCTTGAGGTGCGTGCCGCGCAGCTCGGGCAGCGCGTGGACGCCGTTGCGGACGACGTTGCCGTAGTAGGCGTGCAGCCACTCGTTGTGGACGGGGTCGAGCGAGTTCTCCTGGCACTGGAGCCAGTTGCACGGCAGCTCCGAGATGCAGACCTCGCGCACCGCGTTGTCCCACGTCAGTTGCTCCCATCGCGGCAGCAGCGGCATGGGCTGCGGGCCCATGTACGCGAAGATGAGGCCGCCGAGTTCCTCAACCGGGTAGCCCGCGACCTTGACCTTCTCCTTGAAGCGCCCGTCCGGGTGGACGGTCTCCTCGAAGGGTTGCTCGATGCACTGGCCGGTCTCATCCATCATCCAGCCGTGGTACATGCAGCGGAGGCCGTGCTCCTCGGGGATGCCGTAGGAGAGGTCGACGCGTCGGTGGGGGCAGAAGCGATCGATGAGACCGAGCGTGCCCGACTTGTCCCGGTAGAGGACGAGGTCTTCACCGAGCAGCCGTACCGGCTTGGTGGGGCGCTCGTCGAGCTCCGCCGTCGCGGCGACGGGGTGCCAGTAGCGGCGCATCAGTTCGCCCCCCGGCGTCCCTGCGCTGACCTGCGTGAGTTCCTGGTTGGCCTTGACGCTGAGCATGCGTGCATTCACCTCGCGTACGTGAGTGTGCGTGGCGTAAGAGTAGGGCGGGGCGTGTGCGCGGGTCAAGCGCGGCAGGAACGCACCCGGAAGGGATTCCGTGCGGGGAGGGGCCAGCGGTTCGCGGGTGGCTACCGGCCCAGCGTGGCCTCCTCGCCGAGGTAGTCGACCCAGGTGCTCATGACCTCTTCGATCTGTGGCACCGCCGGGGTGTCACCGGCTTCAGGCCGGACGTAGCGCGCCTGCGCGCGCACACCGAACTTCACCTTCTCCACCGGCGCGTGCAGCAGTCCGAGCTCGTCTCCGCGGAAGACGTTCATCGGGTCGCCGCCGTCCTCCATCACCGCGATGTTCCGCTTCAACTGCTTGCGGAACAGGATGATGCCGACGTCCGACTGCCCCAGCATCTCGAGGTGACGCTTGGCGATGGGTCCCTGCGTCGCCCAGGCCATGTAGTCCTGGTTGAACGTCCAGTCGACGATGTAGCGTCCTTCTTCGTCCTTCAGCGGGACGTAGCGGTAGGGGATGACGTCCTGCGTCGGTGCGCTTGCGCCGGGCGCCGCGCGGTAGTTGTAGATGGAGACGTGCAGGGTGTTGGTGTCGTCCACCGGTACGCGGAACTGGAACGTGGCCCGCGCCTCGTTGCCAACGAGCAGGATGTTCGGGAAGAGGACGGGGTGGCCCTCAGCCCACTCATCGTCGGTCTCGTCCTTACCCTCGAGGATGCGGCGCTTGATGATGCCGAACTCGAACTCGTCGAAGCCGATCCTCTGGTGCCTGCGCGACGAACCCCGCTGCTGCGTGGCGATGCGGTCCGTGTTGCGGTACGCGCCCATGTAGGCGTGCAGCCACTCGACGTGTACGGGGTCGAGCGAGTTCTCCTGGCACTGCAGCCAGTTGCAGGGAATCTCCGTGATGGCGATGTCGCGGACGGCGTTCTCCCAGAGCAGGTGCTCCCAGCGCGGGAGCAGCGGCGCGGGCTGCGGGCCCATGTAGGCGAACACGAGCCCCGCCATCTCGCGGACCGGGTAACCGGCGACCTTCACCTTCTCCTTGAAGCGTCCGTCCGGATGCACCGTCTCCTCAAAGGGTTGCTCGATGCATTGGCCGGTCTCGTCCATCATCCAGCCGTGGTACATGCATCGGAGCCCATGCTCCTCGGGGATGCCGTAGGAGAGGTCGACGCGGCGGTGCGGGCAGAAGCGGTCGATGAGGCCGAGCGTGCCGGACTTGTCGCGGTAGAGGACGAGGTCCTCGCCAAGCAGACGGACGGACTTGGTGGGGCGATCGATCAGTTCGGCGCTGGCGGCGATCGGGTGCCAGTAGCGGCGCATGAGTTCGCCCATCGGCGTTCCGGGGCCGACCTGCGTCAGTTGCTCGTTCTCCTGTACGCTCAGCATCGAGGGCCTCCTTACCTCTTCGTTCGCTGGCGGGATTGTACCGCATGGCGCAAGGGGGTTATACGAAGAGAGGCGCCCAGCGAGGGCGCCTCTCTGATCGGTCGTTGTCTGCTTGCTGGCTACAGCGGCCAGTTGTCCTTGATGCCCTCGACGGCGCCGACGGCCTGCGCCTTCAGGTCGTCCTCGGACGCAGCGGGTGCGCGGTCCGGGAGGTCCTCCCACGTCTGGAGCACCTGGTTGATGAGGTCGCCGTCACGGGAGTAGCCGGCCTCCCCGGGGATGTACTTCCTGGCGCGCTTCATGCCGAACTTCACCTGCTCCAGCGGCGCGACGATGCCGCCCTCCGGCGCTGGCGTGCGGAACACGTTCATCGGGTCGCCGCCGTCAGCGACGATGTCCATCTGCTCGCGCAGCAGCTTGCGGTACAGGATGAGGCCGCGGTCGGAC
Organism: Dehalococcoidia bacterium; assembly: GCA_965220655.1. Classification (GTDB taxonomy): domain Bacteria; phylum Chloroflexota; class Dehalococcoidia; order Lucifugimonadales; family Australimonadaceae; genus Bin16. Next base: position 1,044,767 of record CBDCQO010000012.1, read on the forward strand.
TCGCCGAGATGCTCCAGGTTCCGCTTGGCGATGGGCCCCTGCGTCACCCACATCGTGTAGTCCTGGTTGAACACCACGTCCACTATCCAGCGGCCGTTCTCGTCCAGCAGGGGCACCTCGCGGTAGGGAACGGACTCCTGCTTCGGCACAGGCTGGCCGGGAGCGCCCCTCCACGTGTAGAGCGACACGTGCAGCGTGTTCTCGTCGTCGATCGGGACGCGGAACTGCATCGTGACCGAGACCTCGGAGCCGACGAGCAGGATGTTCGGTACGAACACCGGGTGGCCGTGCTTCCAGTCATCGTCCTCCTCGGTGTAGCCCTTGAACACGCGGCGCTTCACGACGCCGTGCTCGAAGATGTCGAATCCGATCTTCTCGTGTGTTGGCAGGTCGAGCAGCGCGCCCTTGAAGCCGGGGCCCTGCTGCACGTACTGCCCCCAGTAGGAGTGCGCCCACTCGACGTGTACGGGGTCGAGCGAGTTCTCCTGGCACTGGAGCCAGTTGCAGGGCAGGTGCGAGATCGCGATGTCGCGCACCGCGTTGTCCCACACCAGCGGCTCCCAGAGCGGCAGGAACGGGACGGGCTGCGGCCCGAGGTAGGCGAACACGAGCCCGCCCGCGACCTCGACCGGGTAGCCCGCGACCTTGACCTTCTCCTTGAAGCGCCCGTCCGGGTGGACGGTCTCCTCGAAGGGTTGCTCGATGCACTGGCCAGTCTCGTCCATCATCCAGCCGTGGTACATGCATCGGAGGCCGTGCTCCTCGGGGATGCCGTAGGAGAGGTCGACCCTGCGGTGGGGGCAGAAGCGGTCGATGAGGCCGAGGGTGCCGGACCTGTCCTTGTAGAGGACGAGGTCCTCGCCGAGCAGGCGGATGGCCTTCGTGGGGCGGTCATCGAGTTCCGCGGCTCCGGCGATAGGATGCCAGTAGCGGCGCATGAGTTCGCCCATCGGCGTGCCGGGGCCGACCTGCGTGAGTTCCTGGTTCGCTTTGACGCTGAGCATGCGTGCGTTCACCTCGCGTGCGCAGATTTGCGTAGCGTAAGGGTAGGGCGGGAGTGGACACGGGTCAAGCGCGGCGCGGGACGGACTAGCGGCGACCTTGCTGCTGCCGACGGAGTGCGGCTCTGCCCTGAGGGCCTCTAGCTGGTTTTTTGGGATTCTTAGCTGGCTGTGATTGGACTGGAATCTGCCCTGCGATGGCTGTATGCATTAGGCGCACGTAGGCGCTGCCTGCCTGATGCTCGATGATCTTGAAGGCTGGAGTCCCAGCAAAAGTAACATCTATAGCCCAATAGACGGCCATTACGGCGGACTCGAACTCCTGTCCTATGTCGGCAAGGTGCCCAATCTTCATAGACGGTTCTTCTTGCAAGAGCTGTTGCATCCAGACTGGGCGTGAGTGTGTATTGAAGTTATTGTGCTCTGCTAGCCAGTTAGCGATATTCTCCGCGCGAGCCTGAGCATCCGCTTCTCCTGCGAACATGTAGTCGCGCAACCACTCAGTTGCGAGAGCCTTGGACAAGGTGATGGCGTTCTGGCATTCTTGAATAAAGGACGGACCATATTGTTGGAGGATTGGCAGCCATACTCTCATCCGGTTAGGATCCGCTGCAATTTCCTCGTGTGCACGATTAAACTGGTCAATGGCGGCCTGCGCAGGAACGTTGACCAGCCGTTGTCCTGTGGAAAACCGTAGTTGTGGATCAATCGGGCCCAATTCGGCAGCTTCACCAAGGAGTATTTCGTCTCCTGAGAGAGCCAGCATAGTGGCCGCACTCTTCGCCGTATGTGGAATAATGAACCGTATGGGGCCAAAGCGTGCGCGCAACAACTTCACAATCGACTCTGTTGCGGTAGGTGATCCTCCCGGGCTATGTACCAAGACGTCAAGAGGCCCATTCACAGGTAGGTCAGAGAATGCCTGACTGAAGCCGGTCTTGTCATCCAAATCAATTTGCAGTCCAGGCCCATACTGCCCCGCCCTGCCTTCGTCCGTGAAGTCAACAGCGTAGACAATTAGCGGTATGCCACTGATTTGTTCTGCATCTGCGATTTTTGCTCTTCTTACGATATCATGTGAGCCTTGATTCTCGGCTGGCTGAGTGGATTGAATCTCGAGTCGTACTTCATCCCAAGTCACGCCAGATAACCCCCGCTATTGTCGCTTACGATAACCGGGGGATCGGCCTCTGCAACGAGTCGATGATAATCAGCAATCTGCATGCCAAGGACTTCCAGCTCAGCCACGAAATCGGGATTATCTCGTTCGAAGGCGGCTATCCTAGCATCTAGGTCTGCTATTGGAGCATTGCCATAACTGAAGGTCTGCATCGCTTCCTCCCACGTCGCGAGTATACCGCACAGGATGCGACCTAGCACTGTAGGCCGCATCCCATTAGCCCTTGCGCTTACGGCCTGCCGATCTCCGGCTTCGCCTCCGGGTTGTTGGTGACGACGCGCGTGTAGTACTGCCACACGCCACCGACCCTCGGACGCCAGCCGGAAGGGAGCACCTGCGCGAAGTGCGGCAGCTGCGGCAGCGGCGTCCGCCCGGACATCTCGTCCACGAGTTCGTCCTCAAGGTAGGGGTGGTCCGGCCCGGCGGCGGAGTAGGCCCAGTAGTTCATCTTGGCCTGCTCCTCCAACTGCATCATCGTCATCACGGCGTCTTCAAGGCTGCTGCCCGCGGACGTTGCACCGTGGCCGCGCAGCAGGATGGCGGGGGCGTCGCCCATCAGCGCGGCGACCTCCGCGCCCTCCTCCTCCGTCTGCACGGTCTTGACGTGGTTCCAGACGGGCAGCTCCTTCTGCACCAGTTGCGCGCCCTCCTGGTTCATGGGGCGGAGGCGCCTGCCGAGCGTCGTTGCGAGGATGGTGTAGTGCGGGTGCACGTGCACCACGGAGTTGACCTCGGGGCGCGCCTTCATGATGGACGAATGCATGATGACCTCGAACGGCTGGGAGGAGCCGACCGGGCCGTCCACCTTGTAGCCCTCGATGTCCACGACGATCATGTCCTGCGGGCGCATGGAGTGCAGCGCGTCGACGGCGTAGCCGCGGCCCTTCACTACGAACTTGTCCGGGTCGTTCGGCAGGCGCATGCTGGCGTGTCCCAGCGACGCACGGAAGCCGGTTGCGAGTCCCACCTCGGCGAGGACGCGGTTCGCGACCGCAACCTCGTATTTGACCTCGTCCCATTCTCTCGGCATTGTTCTGGTCCTCCTGCTGGTATCAGGAAGGACTCTACTAGATACCGTGGCACAGGGGTAGGGCGCGCCCAGCCTGCGTGGTAGGATTGCCGCATCCTTACCGAGGAGTACGGCGATGGACATCCTGGCGATGGACGGCGACGGGCACGTCGAGGAGTGGGAGGCCACGTGGTCGGACCAGTACCTGGAGCCCGCGTTCCGCGACCGCCGCCCGAAGGTGGTCGAGACCGGCGAGTTCGAGCACGACTTCATCTGGGAGATCGACGGCGAGCGCATCCGCATCGGCGGCTCGCCCTCCAGCAAGGACGGCGTCGTCTCCACCGAGTACGAGAAGATGGCGAAGTGGCGCGGCCCGCACGAGAGCGGCGAGTTCCACTCCGCCGAGGCGCGGCTCGCGGTGATGGACGCCGAGAACACCTACCTATCCGTCAACTACCCGACGCTGCTCTTGAGCTGGCCCATTGCGAGCGATCCGGCGCTGAACGCCGCACTCACCCGCTCCTACAACAGCTGGGTTGCCAACGTCTCCAACCAGTCGCCGGACCGGCTGAAGTGGGTGACGGCGATCGACCCGCGCGACCCCGCCGAGGCCGTCCGCGAGATGGAGCGCACGAAGAAGATGGGTTCGGTCGGCGTCATGGTGTTCGGCGACTACTCCGACAAGGCGCTGGACCACCCCAGCCTCGAGTGCTTCTGGGCGGCGGCGCAGGACCTAGACATGCCCGTGAACGTGCATCCCGGCACCGGTGCGCGGGACGCTATGAAGACGTACCGCAACATCGCTGGCGACCAGTTCCTCATGTCCGTGGTGCGCGGCTTCAAGACCATCTGCGGCTCCGGCATCCTCGACCGCTACCCGAAGGTGAAGGTGTCGTTCCTGGAGACCGGCTGCACGTGGGTCGACTTCGCCGTTGCCGTCATGGACTTCACGCTCGACAACGTGAAGGACCGGCTGGAACTCGGCACGATACGCTCCGAGCACAAGGCCATCGTGGAGCGCGGTCTGCCGGAGGCGACGCCGCTGGAGTACATCAGGGACGGCCGCATCTTCATCGGCTTCGAGGTCGACGACGACCTGCTGCCCTACATGGTGAACAAGTACGGGACGGACTGCTGGGTGTACGCGAGTGACATCCCCCATGCGCACCGCGTGCCGGACTCGCCGCGCTACATCTTCAACCGCCCCGACCTCAGCGACGAACAGAAGTCGCGCATCCTCTGGAAGGGCACCACGGAGCTCTACGGCCTGCCGGTGCCTGCGGGAGTCGGAATCAGCGGGTAGGCAGCGCTTACAGGCTACTTCTTGCTTTCGGGTTCGCCGGCGTCCACCTCGCCGTAGCGCTCTTTCGCTGCCGCTCCGAACCAATCGGCGGCCGTATCCATCCTGACCGAGCCCTCTTGCGAGGTCGCTTCCCGCACTTTGCGCGTCGCGGCTCTTGCCGCACCGGCGGCGAGCTTTGCCGCCCGGTCCTTCACCAGGAAGCCTGCGGCTGCCGCGGCGGTGGCGGGTATAAATATCAAGCTTGGGCGCATACTGGTCTCCTGTCCGTTCCTCATCTCGCAGGCGAGTGCGATTGACAAGGCGAGTTGGGCGGCTTCTGTCTTACTGCGAATTCTACCGCGTTGCGGCTACTGCTGGAATCGAGGAGAGAGGCGTAACAGTCCGCATTTCAGTCAAGGTCTGGCCTTCTAGGCCTGCTCGGGTTTGTGCGCCACCACCTTGACGCCGGAGACGTCCGCCGGAGCGTCGCCTTCGACGCACGCCGCCTCCTCGGTGATGGCTATGCCCTCGAAACCCGCGTCGCGCAGCCGTCCGAGGTACGTGTCCTTCGGCTCCGCCCCGGCGGTGCACGACACCCACGCCTCTACGTCCTTCTGTGCGGGGCCGTCGGCGTTGAGCGCCATCATGTCGGAGATGTGCAGCCTGCCGCCCGGCGCGAGCACGCGGAACGCCTCCCGGAACACCGCATCCTTATCCGGCGACAGGCAGACGACGCAGTTCGATATGACCACGTCCACCGACGCGTCCGGCAGCGGGATGTTCTCGATCTCGCCCTGCACGAACTCCACGTTGGTCACGCCGAGCTTCGCCTGGTTGCTGCGCGCGAGGTCCAGCATGTCGGGCGTCATGTCGAGCCCGGTGACGTGCCCCGATCCGCCCACCTGCTGCGCCGCGAGGAAGCAGTCGATGCCGCCGCCCGACCCCAGGTCGAGCACGCGCTCGCCCTCTTTGAGGCCCGCCAGCGCCGTCGGGTTGCCGCACCCGAGCGATATGGCGATTGACTCGGCGGGCAGCCCGGACAGCTGCGCTTCCTCGTACAGCGTCATGGCGCGGTCCACGCCGGACGGTCCGCAGCACGCGTCGTTCTCGGACGTTGCCTCGACGGCGGTGAGTTCGATGACTGCCTTCGCGTCCTTGGCGTAGCGCTCGCTCACCAGCCGTTTGATCTCCTGGGATTCTGTCGTCATCGCTTCCTTCTCCTTGCCGCGCAGGCGGCTCTTCGTAGTATACGACGCCCCTTGGGCTGTTCGAGTGATAGGCTTGCCCCATGACGCAGCGCAGCGCGGCATACGGAACGGTGATGGAGCGGCTCGCGGAGGGCGGGTTTGCCGTGCTCGACGGCGGTATCGGCTCCGAGGTGGCGCGGCGAGGCGGCACGCTCGGGGCGTGGGCGAACCTCGCGAACGTCGAGATGCCGGACACGCTCCGCGCCATCCATGCCGACTTCATAGCGGCAGGTGCAGACGTCATCAGTACCAATACGTTCGGCTGCACGGAGCTGAGTCTCGCTGCGCATGGGATACACGGGCGTGAAGAGGAGCTGAACCGCGCGGCGGCGTCGCTAGCGATGGAGGCCCGGGAGCGCGCCGGAGCGGAGCGCCCGCTGCTCGTGGCCGGCTGTATGACGACCACCAGCTACCGGGGGCCGGAAGGCAAGGTGGCGCCCGCAGAGGAAGACTGGGTGCTCGCTTCGCAGGCGCGCATACTCGCGGATGCGGGCGTGGACTTCCTCATGGTGGAGATGTTGTCGCACGTCGAGCGCGCGAACGTCGAGCTGGCCGCTGCGGCGGTGGCGGGTTTGCCGGTGTGGGCCGGGTTCTCCAGTACGGCGGACGAGGAGGGCAACCTCACGCTCTTGAACCAGCCTGACGAACCGCTGGAGGAGTCGCTGAGGCGCATCGACATCTCCGGCGTCGACGTCGCGTTCATCATGCACACGCGGTCCCCCGCGGTGGAGCCGTCGCTCGCCGTGCTGCGGAGCGTCTGGGACGGCCCGCTGGGCGCCTATCCCCACGGGGGGACCTATGCACGTCCCAACTGGGAGTTCGATGACGACTTCACGCCGGAGGTACTCGCGGCAGGCGCTGAACAGTGGCTGGCCGACGGCTGCCGCATCGTGGGCGGCTGCTGCGGTACAGGCCCGGCGCACATCGCCGCGCTGCGCCGGGTCGTGGACGCTGCGGCGCGCGGCGGATAGGCTGTGTGCTCCCCTCTCCCCCTGGGAGAGGGTCAGGGTGAGGGTTTCAGACGTAAGGAGGGTGCAGATGCGATTGCAGGACAAGGCCATCATCGTGACGGGAGCGGCAGGCGGGCTTGGACGGCAGTACGCCATCCGCTTCGCGAAGGAGGGCGCGAAACTCACCATCGCGGACGTGCAGGACGTGAGCAAGACCGCGGAGCTCTGCCGCGCGGAGGGCGCCGAGGTTATCCCGCTGCGCGTCGACGTCTCCTCTGAGGACGAGACGCAGGAGATGGCGCGCCGGACGCATGAGCAGTACGGTCGCATCGACGGCTTGCTGAACAACGCGGGGATGATGCGGGGGCTGGGGGTGAAGTCCATCCTGGACGTGGACATGGAGACGTGGGACCGTGTCTTCGCGGTCAACGCGCGGGGCACGTTCTTGGGCGTGCGCGCCGTCTTCCCGTACATGCGCGAGCAGCGCTCCGGCACCATCGTCAACGTCAGCTCCGGCAGCACACTCCGCATCGCGCGCGGGCCGACAGACATGAACCCGCACTACGTCTCGTCGAAGTCGGCCATCATCGGCATCACCCGTGCCGTGGCGCGCGAGCTCGGCCAGTACAACATCAACGTTGTCACCGTTGCGCCGGGGTCGACGACCTCCGACACGGAGGAGCCGATCAGCGCTGACGAGGCGTACCCGGAGCCGGAGGCGTCGCTCGTCCGGCGCGGCGTGCCCGAGGACCTCACCGGCGTGATGACGTTCCTCTTCACCGACGACGCGCGCTTCATCAGCGGGCAGATGATCGTCGTCAACGGCGGCAGGGAAGTCCACTAGGCGCGCATGGCCGAGCTGACGTGGGAGCGCATGGGCCGCTGCGCCCGGTTGGCGTGGGAGCACGGCGTCGAGTCGTTCGAGAAAGCGTCACGCCCTCGCTCCGCGTTGATGACCGGCCACCTGCTGCTCGGGGTCATACGCCAGCCGGAGTGCGCGGGCGGGCTGATGCTGCGCCGCCTCGGTGTCGACATGGCGCTGGCGGCCTCGATCACTGAGTTCGATCTGCTGCATGGGCGTCCGCTGCCGGACCACGAGGAGCGCGCTTTCACGCTGTGGGGCAAGCCGCACACGCCGCAGGCGCTCCGCGCGATGGAGTTGTCGCTGGCCGAGGCGGAGCAGTTCCACTCGGCCTATCCCATCGGCACCGAGCACATCCTGCTGGGGCTGCTCGCCATCCCGGAGAGCATAGGCTGCCGCACGATGGCCTACTTCGGCGTCGATTACGCTCGCGCTCGCGCCGCCCGCGACGAGATCTGGGATCTGCTCAAGCTCACGGAGTAGCCGCCCCGGCAGCTCCCACTTCACGCGGGCCGGAACACCGGCAGCGTGATCTCGTCGGTGACGTCTGCGAAGGCGACCTCAACCGCCATGCCGACCCGGATGTGCGCGGGGTCCGGCTCGACATCGACGAGGTTGGTCGGGATGCGGGCGCCCTCCTCGAGGTCGACCATCGCGACGACGAACGGGACGTGGTCGCGGAAGGCGGGCACCGGTGCGCGGTGCACGATGGCGAACGTGTGAAGCGTGCCCCTGCCGCTCGCCTGCACCCACGACACGTCGCGTGTGCCGCAGTCCGGGCAGAAGTCGCGCGGGTAGAAGTAGGCGTGCTCACAGGCATTGCACCGGCGCAGCCACAGCTCGTGCGCCTGCGCCTTCTCCCAGTAGAAGTCGGACTCCGGCTGCTTGACGGGCAGGGGCCCCTGGTACGCGCCGCTCGTCATCACTCCACCCCCAGGACGATGGTGCCGGTGGCCGACAGCGCGCCGCCGGTGCCGTTCACGAGCGCCAGCGACACGTCCGGCGCCTGCCGCTCGCCGCACTCGGCGCGCAGCTGCCGCACCGCCTCGACGACCGGGAATATGCCGTACATGCCGGGGTGCGTGTAGGAGAGGCCGCCGCCGCTCGTGTTGAGCGGGAAGTCGCCGCCGGGAGCGGTGCGCTGCCCCGCCACGAAGTCCGGTCCCTCGCCCGGCCCGCAGTAGCCGAGCGACTCCAGCGTGACGAGCACCGTATAGGTGAACGAGTCGTAGATCATCGTGAGGTCGATGTCGCCGTGCGTGACGCCGGCCATGCCGAGCGCGGCGGGGCCGGTGACCCGGGCGGGCGTCGAGGTGAGGTCGGGCATCGTCGTGATGCCGGCGTGGTCGTGATGCTCCGCGTGGCCGAGCACCCACACGGGCGGCTTCGGCAGGCTGCGGGCGCGTTCGGGAGTCGTGACAACGATGGCCGCGCCCGCGTCGGTCACGAGGCAGCAGTCCAGCAGGTGGAACGGCCAGCATATCCAGCGTGAGTCGTGATAGTCATCGAACGACATCGGGTCGCGCATCATCGCCTTCGGGTTCAATTGCGCCCACTTTCGGGTGGAGACCGCAATCTCGGCCATCGCCTGGCGCGTGCGGTCCTCGCCGTACTGGTGCATGTAGCGGGTGGCGGCCATCGAGTAGTTGATGGGCATGCCGATCATGCCGTACGGCATCTCGTACATCGCGGCGGGGAGGTTGGGGTCGCGCGGCACCGGGGCGCGGCTGCTGCGTCCGGCCTGGCCGTGCGTGATGAGCGCCACCTCGCAGAGGCCGTTGGCGATGGCATTGACCGCGTGCCCCACGTGGATGACGAACGACGCCCCGCCGACCGTCGTCGTGTCCGTGTAGCGCGGCGCGAGGCCGAGGTAGTCCGCGAGGTCGTAGTTGACATACCCGGCGGTGAGGAGGCCGTCGACGTCGTTGCGCGTCAGCCCGGCGTCTTCGAGCGCGTTGTGCGCGGCCTCGGCGTGGTGGGCCAGCGCCGACTTGTGCGGCACGAGCCCGATCTCGTCCGACTCGGCGACGCCGACGATGGCCGCTGCTTTCGAAGTGTTGGTCATGGCCGGAGTCTAGCGCATCCTGCGCTACCCCATCCCCATCTCCGCCATGCGCTGCATGAGCGTGTCCATGTCCACATCCTCGACGTGGGTGGCGAGCGTCCAGTGGATGCCACGGGGATCGGTCAGGTGCGCCATGCGTTCGCCGTAGAACTGGTCTTCCGGCTCGGCGTCCGAGGTTGCGCCAGCGCTCACCGCTCGGGCGTAGGCGGCGTCCACGTCCGTGGTGTAGAGGTGGATGTGCGCCGGCTGGGCGGGGGAATCGGGCGGCATCGCGTCGGAGAGCATGACGATGGCGCCGTCGATCGTGACCTCGGCGTGCGCCACGAGGTCCTCAGGCAGCGGGATGCGCATGCGCTCCACCGCGCCGAATGCGTTCGCCAGGAAGTCGATGTAGCCGCTCGCGCCCTCGACAACGAGGTAGGGCGTGATGGCGGTGTAGCCGTCCGGGATGGGCTTGACGTCGGACATGGGGCCTCCTTCTCTCTAGTGGACAGGTCTATGGGAGCCTGTCGAGCACGGATGAGCAGGCAGACTACCAGTAATGAGCGCGGCACGCTCGCTCCTGAGCGCGGATGGCTTGGAATGCGCATGCCGCTTCACTCGTGCGGGCGGGACCGTCAGGGGCGCACGCGGACGTGCGCTGCGAAAATGTGTCTCATTTCTTCTCATTCCTTCTCATTTCACCTCTGGCAGCGGCGGACCCGGCTGGCCAAGGCTTCGCTGTCAGAACAGCGTACCCGGTCATGGGGCATCGGGGTAAGAGCCGGGTGTCATACACCGGAGAACCAACCCAGGGACTCGACCGAGACGTGTTTGACCCTACTTCCGCCTTTTCCTATGCTCACGGAGTTACACCTGCCGGAATCAGGGTGAGAATGCTTCGATGGCCATCAAACTCTCCAACCTGCTGAAGGACATACCAAGACCTGGCGGTGTCGGTGGGGCTGTCCGCGAATACGAAGACATCTACCGGGATGCCAAGCGTGGAGGACTGGAGAGCAGGAAGAGCGACTACAGGAAATCCAATGACCTCTATTACGACTTAGCGACGGACTTCTACGAATACGGATGGGGTAGATCGTTCCACTTCGCCCCCCGCGTTCCGGGAGAGAGCTTCAGGGCATCGCTCACCCGCCATGAGCACTATCTGGCGCACATGCTCTGCCTCAGCCCCGGAATGGTCGCCGCCGACCTCGGTTGCGGCATTGGCGGGCCGTTGTTGGAGATTGCGCGCTTCTCCGGCGCCAGGATCGTTGGTGTGAACAGCAATGGCTATCAGCTTGAGCGTGCCCGGAGGCTGGCGGAAGAAGCGGGGCTGACACACCTCGCCGAGTTCTTGCACTGCGATTTCCTGCACGTCGATGCGCCGGACGAGTCGTTCGACGCGGTCTACGGCATTGAGGCGACCTGCCTTGCACCGGACAAGCCCAGCATCTATGGCGAGGCCTTCCGGCTATTGAAGCCAGGGGGGTGCTTCGCTGCCTACGAGTACTGCCTGACCGAGCGCTTCGACGCACAGGACCCCCGCCACCTCAAGATCAAGGCCAACATTGAACTGGGGGGTGGCCTGCTTGAGATTGACGACCGGCAAACGGTTGACGACGCGCTTCGGACAGTGGGCTTCGAGGTGCTGGAGACTCGAGACCTTGCCGTACAGCCGGGTCCGTCCATCCCCTGGTATCAGCCACTGGTCGGCTCGGGCCTCTCGCTGGCGAGCTTCCGCAGCTCGAAGGTCGGACGCGGCGTCACCAACAGTACGTTGCGCCTGCTCGAGCGGCTTCACATCGTGCCTCGCGGGTCGCTCCGAGTGGCGAAGACGCTGGACCTCTGTGCGAACGCGATGATCGAGGCGGGCAAGCTGGGCATCTTCTCGCCGATGTACTTCATCCACGCTCGCAAGCCGGGTAGGAGAGCGGCGTGTTGTCAGCGGGGCGCCGGTGCGGGATACTAGCGGCGTTCAGAAGGCAGCGATACGCCAAAGGAGTGAGGACATGACCACGGCGGTGAAGTACAAGGCTATCGACGCGGACGCGCACGTCATCGAGAGCGAGCAGACGTGGGACTACCTCGATGAGGCGGACCAGCAGTTCCGCCCGTTCCTCTTCACGAACCCCGAGAGACCCGCGAGCCGCTACTGGGTGATCGACGGACGCATCGCCGGGCTCCGCCCCGCGTCGCCGGTCGAGCGCGAGCTGAAGGCGATGTCCGAGCGCGCAGGGCGCGACCTCGTCACGGCTGAGGAGGCCCGCTCTCTCGACGACATCTCGCTGCGCCTCTCGCACATGGACCGGCTCGGCGTGGACATACAGATCCTCCACAACACGCTCTGGATACGCGACGTGTCGCAGCGCCCGGAGGTGGACCGCGCGCTCTGCAAGGCGTGGAACCGCTGGATGGCCGAGGCCTGGAAGGAGTCCGGCGGACGCCTGCGCTGGGCCGCCGTCCTCCCGCTGACCGACCTCGACACCGCCATCGACTGGATGCCGTGGGTGAAGGAGAACGGTGCGGTGGGCGTGGTGACGAAGCCGTTCGAGGGGCACCGCTTCATGCTCGACCCCTACTTCTTCCCGTACTTCGCGGCGGCGCAGGAGAACGACCTCTCCATGACCATCCACATCGCGAACGCGAACGAGGCGTACGTCAGCGCCATCGCGTCCGCCTACGACCCGAGCGGCGGCCTGCCGACCTTCCGGATGCCGACCGTCCACGCCTGCAACGGCCTCATCCTGAGCGACGTCCCCAAGCGCTACCCCGAACTGCGCTGGGGCTTCATCGAGTCGTCGTGCCAGTGGGTGCCGTGGATCATCCACGAGTCCTCCCGCCGCGCGAAGCAGGCGGGCTGGTATTACCCGGACAACCCGTTCAAGGAGTACAACATCTACGTCTCCGCCCAGACCGACGACGACTTCCCGTACGTGTTCGACTACGTCGGCGACGAGAACATCGTCATCGGCACGGACTACGGCCACACGGACACGTCCAGCGAGGTCGACGCCATCGAGACGTTCCGCAAGCTCGACACCATCAGCGAGGAGTCGAAGCGCAAGGTGCTCGTAGACAACTCAGTGGCGCTCTACGGGCTGTAGGAGGAGGGAGCACCACGTGCCGCAGAGGGGCGCCCTTCGGGGCGCCTCTTGCTATGCCTTCGGTTCCTCGATGACGCCGAAGAGGTTGCCCTGCGGGTCCTCGCAGTAGGCGTGCGTGCCGACGTAGGGGATCTCGTTGGGGCCGAAGACGAGCTTGCCGCCTGCCGCCGTCACCTTCGCCAGCGTCTCGTCCAGCGAGTCGACCAGCGTCGTGTTGATGACCCGCTGCGGGAAGTGGCGCTTCATGATGGCGCCGTCGATGCCGGGCTGCTCCTTCGGCCCGGTCTCGGCGAGCCAGTACTCCTGCTGGAACTCCTCGGAGCCCGACCACGACTGGAACTCCCAGCCGAGGACGTTGCTGTAGAACTCCGCCAGCTTCGCCGGGTCGTCGCCGAGTATCTCGAAGTGGACCGGTCTGCCCATGCGTTACCCCCGTATCTCTCGCGCAAGCGCGTCCGTGCGCACGGCCATGATGAAGTCGTTGCGGTGCAGCCCGCCGAGGAAGTGCGTCCACCACGACACCGTCACCCTGCCGTACTCGGTGACGATGCGCGGGTGGTGGCCCTGCTCCTCAGCCGCCTCGCCGACGGCGTTCGTGAACGCGAGCGCCTGCGCGAACGTCTCGAACCGGAACGCGCGCACCAACTGGTCGATGCCGCTCTCGTTCGCGACGCTCCAGTCCGGCAGGTCGGCAAGCATCGCCGCGGCCTCGTCGGCCATCGTGAGCATCGACTGCGCGTTCAGCTCCACGCACTGTTCGTCTGCAAGCGCCATGCGGGGAGTTTCGCGGGTAGGGGGCGCGGGGTGCAAGCGCGCCGTGTGCTAGCATCGCGGGCATCCTCACGGTTCGGAGCGGGACGCACATGCCGGTAAGCGGAGCGCAGATCATCACACGGGCGTTGCGGGAGGAGGGCGTCGACACGATCTTCACCCTCGCCGGCGACCATATCCTGCCGCTGCTGGACGTGCTGTACGACGAGGACTTCCGGCTGATCGACTGCCGCCATGAGCAGGCCGCGGTGCACATGGCGGAGTCGTGGGCGCGGATGACCGGCAGGCTGGGCGTGGTCGCGGTTACGACTCCGGGCCACGCGAACGCGCTGCCTGGGCTCATCAATGCGCAGTCGACGGAGAGCCCCATCCTGAACATCGCAGGCTCGTCGGACCTGCGGAACTATCACCGCGGCATCATGCAGGAGATAGACCAGGTCGGCATCGCGCGCACGGTCACCAAGGGCGCGTGGCTCGCGCACGACCCGCGCCGCATCCCCGACCTGATGTCGACCGCCATCCGGGCCGCGTTCGAGGGCAGGCGAGGCCCCGCGCACCTGACGGTGCCGGTCGACGTGCAGAGCACGGTCGTCGAAGAGGAGGAGGTGCGCTGGTTCGGCGCCGAGTCGTACCGGCGGACGCAGCCCATCGTCGCGTCGGCAGAGGCGATCGAGGAGGCGGTGCGCCTGCTGCGCAATGCCGAGCGCCCCATCATCGTCGCGAGCACGCCCGCGGCCTACGGCGACTGGGGCGGCATCTATGAGCGGCTCATCGAGACGACGAACATACCGTTCCTGACGGAGGAGGCGGCGCGCGGCATCGTGCCGGACGACCACCCGTACTGCTTCGGCTTCTTCGATCTCAGCCAGCACACTGCGGCGAACCTCGTGCGGGAAGCGGACGCGGTGCTCTTCCTCGGCAAGCTGCTTGACTTCACCATCGGGTTCGGCTTCGGGCCGGTCATCCCGAACGACGCGACGGTCATCCAGGTGGAGCCGGATGCGACGCAGGCGGGGCGCAACCGGGGTGTCGACCTCGCGCTCGTGGGGGACGTCGGACCCATCGCGGCGCAGCTGGCGGACGAGGCCGCGAAGCACGACTGGCCGGAGCGTCCGTGGGTGGAGCGCTTCCGCACGGCGGTCGCGGAGCACAAGGTGTACCTCGAACAGTACGTGCTGGACGAGACGCCGCTGCGCTCGATGTGGGTGCACCACACCCTTGCGCAGCGGCTCCGGCGCGACGACGTGCTGGTGTTCGACGGGGGCGACTACGCCTACTACGGGCGGGCGTACCTGCCCGCGCTCGCGCCGCGCTCGTGGTACTACCTGCCGAACCTCGGCATGCTGGGGCAGGCGGTGCCCATGTCCATCGCGGCGAAGGTCGCGAGGCCGGAGTCGCGCGTGTTCTGTATCACCGGCGACGGCGCGTTCGGGTTCAACGCGATGGAGGTCGACACCGCCGTACGGCACGGGCTGAAGGTGGTCTTCCTCGTGGGGAACGACGCGGCCTGGGGCATCGACAAGAACCTGCAGGTGGGGTTGTATGGCAAAGCCGTGATCACCGACCTCGTGCCGTCGCGCTACGACCTCGTCGCGCAGGGGCTGGGCGCGTACGCCGAACTCGTCGAGCGTCCCGAGGAGCTCGGCCCCGCGCTCGACCGGGCGCTCGAGGTCGACGGCCCGGCGCTGCTGAACATCCGCGTGCAGAGCCAGATCAGTCCGCGCGCGCAGGCCGTCGTGGCGAACCGCAAGTTCGGGGGCGGGCTGTGAGCCGCCTCGTCGTCTACGGAGCGGGAGCGATCGGAGGGCAGATTGCTGTGCGCCTTGCCAACGCGGGACTCGACCCGCTCGTGGTCGAGCCGTGGGACGCGCAGCGCGAGGCGATACAGTCGCGCGGCCTGACGATGCAGACGGAGGGCGGCGGCGAGGAGCATGCCGCGCCGGTCGCCATCGCGCCGGGCGAACTGGCCGAGGAAATCTCGCTGCTGTTCCTCTGCGTGAAGTCGTACGACACGATGGAGGCGCTCGCAGTGGTCAAGCCGTGGCTGGCGGACGACGGCCTGCTCATCTCGATGCAGAACAGCATCAACGAGGAGTGGATAGCGCCGGAGGTCGGGGCGGAACGGACGGTGGGAGGAGTCATCCTCGTCAACGGCTCTTTCCTGGAGCCGGGGCGCGTGCAGGCGGCGGGGTCGGTGAGCCGGGCGTCTGCTGCCGCGACGCTCCCGGGTGTGTACGTCGGCGAGTACGGAGCGCCTGCCGGAGCGAGTGCCCGCCGCGTGGCGGACGCGCTCGCGAACGTCTGGCCCGCCGAGCCGGTCGACGACCTGCTCCACGAGCGCTGGTCCAAGATGGTGAACAACACGATGCTCAACCCCGTCTCGGCGGTCGGCGGGCTGCGGTCGGCAGAGTTGCTGGCGAACGCCGACGCGCGGCGTATCGCGGTGCGGCTCGCGGCGGAGACGATGCGCGTCGCCGAAGCGGAGGGCCATCCGCTGGCGCGCATCATGGGCGACTACGACGCGCCGGACGTCTACGCCAACGCGGCGGGAGAGTCGGAGGTGGTGGAGCGGGGGCTGGAGGCGCGCGCTGCGAACGTCGGACCGGGCGCGATGACGTCCATGTACCAGGACATGCGTCGCGGGCGGAAGACCGAAGTGGACTACTTCAGCGGCCTCGTCTCGCAGAAGGGCGCGTCGCACGGCATCGCGACGCCGTACTGCGACGCCATCACCGCGCTCGTGCACCGCGTAGAGTCGGGCGACGTCACGCCGTCTCCCGAGTCGCTGCGGCTCGTGGACGGGTAGGGCGCGCCCTTGACACGCACTCACGCAACAGCGTTAGATAGCGCCGCCGTACGGCCTCCGAGCCGCGGCTTCGGAGGTGTGGCTTGCGATACCGCATGATGGGGGCTACCGGCATCCGCGTCTCGGAGGTCGGTTTCGGTTCGGGCGACAACGCCGGTCTGCTCGTGAAGGGCGAGCCGCGAGAACAGCTCGAGGCCATCGAGCGGGCGCTCGAACTCGGCATCAACTACTTCGACACCTCTCCCGACTACGGCAAGGGCCTCGCCGAGACGAACATCGGCAAGGCGATGAAGGAGATCGGGTTCCGGCCTGTCCTCGCCACGAAGGTCGAGGTCATGCCCGACGAGCTCGACCACATCGCGGATGCGGTCGTCGAGTCGCTGGAGGAGTCGCTGGAGCGCCTGCAGGTCGACTACGTGGACGTGCTCCAGATCCACAACCCCCCGAGCATCGAGACCGACACCACCGTTCCCGGATGGCTGCACCTGGGGCTGGACGACTACCTCGGCCCCGGCGGCGCGCTCGAGGGGATGGAGCGCCTGCGCCGAGCGGGCAAGACGCGCTTCTTCGGCTTCGCCAACGAGGACGCGAACGCCGATGCGGTTATGGCGCTCATGGAGACCGGCGAGTTCCACATGCTGAACGTGTGGTACGACCTTCTGAACCCGACCGCCGGGCTGCCGACGCCGGACGGCCTGGACGTGCAGCACGACTACGGGCAGTTCCTGCGCCGGGCACTGGAGCTGGGGATAGGCACGGCAGTGATACGTCCGCTCGGAGGCGGCGTGCTGACCGATCACGCAGTGGGCGGAGGCGGCAGGCACGCGCTCGCCGGTGGCGGGCTTACGCGCAACGCGGACATGTACCAGGCGATGGTGGACCGCGCCCGCCCGTTCGCGTTCCTCTCCCGCTCCGGACAGACGCTCTCGCAGGCCGCGTACCGCTTCATCCTTCAGGACGACGCGGTTACGACGGTGCTGGGCGGCTTCTCAGAGATGTCGCACCTGGAGGAAGCGGCAGGCTGCTCCGGAGCACCGCCGATAAGCGATGAGGACATGGCGCGTCTCGACATGGTGTGGCGCTCCAACGTTGGGAAGTGGGACCAGGAAGAGCAGTTCATATCAGGCCTGTAGGCCACAATCAGCCGGAGGAGGCACAAACAGATGGACATTCAGCTCAGCATAGGCATGGCATCCAACCCTCGAACGTGGGCGATCCACGACGGCCGCATCAAGCCGGACGGCATCGAGCTCATCCCGAGCCCGGTGCACGCGTCGGAGCTCTTCTGGCGCCAGTTGAAGTTCGGCGACTTCGACGTCTCGGAGATGTCGTTCTCGTCGCTCATCATGGCGATGGCGGCGGGCGACGACCGCTGGGTGGGCCTGCCGGTCTTCACGACGCGCCGGTTCTTCCACACCGGCGTGCTCATCCGCAAGGACTCCGGCATCCAGTCGCCCGCCGACCTGAAGGGCAAGCGCGTTGGCGTGCCTGAGTACCAGCAGACCGCGGCGCTCTGGACGCGCGGCGTGCTCCAGCACGAGTTCGGCGTCGAGCCGAAGGACATGGAGTTCTTCATGGAGCGTGTGCCGGAGCAGAGCCACGGCGGCTCCACCGGCTTCAAGCCCCCGGAAGGAGTCACGGTCAACCAGATCCCGTTGGAGAAGAACATCGGCTCCATGATGCTCTCCGGTGAGCTGGAGGCGACGCTTCTCTACATCGTCGACCCCAACCTCATCGACCGCAGCACCGCCGACCTGTGGAGCCACCCGGACATCGCGCCGCTGTTCCCGGACGCGCGGGCCGAAGGCATCCGCTTCTACGAGAAGACGGGCCTCTACCCCATCAACCACGGCATGGTCGTGAAGCGTGAGATCGCCGAGGACCACCCGTGGGTGCTGCTCAACCTGATGAAGGCGTTCAACCGGGCGAACGACATCTGCAACCGTGAGCGCGCCGAGCACGTCGACTACTACGTCGAGACCGGACTCGTGAACGCGGAAGGCGGCGCAGCGCTCAAGCAGCCGCTGGTGCAGCACGGCATCCGCGCGAACCGGCTCGTGCTCGAGACGGCGGCACAGTACTCGTTCGAGCAGGGACTCACGCCGAAGCTTGCGAATCTGGAGGACGTGTTCGCCAAGAACACGATGGACCAGTAGGCCGCGCTGCCTGCGCGACGCCTGCGTAAGGAGGAGCACCGATGCGTGCGGAAGAGAACGTACTGCTGACGCAGACCGGCGCGGGCACGCCCATGGGCGAACTGCTCCGCCGCTACTGGTGGCCTGTCACCAGCAATGGACGGCTGCTCCGCGATCCGGTCATATCCGTGCGCCTGCTCGGCGAGGACCTGACGCTATTCAAGGACAAGAGCGGCAGGATCGGCCTCGTGGACCGGCGCTGCGCGCACCGGCGCGTCGACCTCTCCATCGGGATTCCGACCGAGGAGGGTCTGCGCTGCATGTATCACGGCTGGATGTACGACGTGAACGGCCAGTGCATCGACCAGCCGACGGAGCCGGAAGGCTCGCACTTCAACGAGAAGGTGCGTATCAAGTCGTATCCGGTGCAGGAGTTGGGCGGGCTGATATTCGCCTACCTGGGCCCGGAGCCCGTGCCGCTCCTCCCGCGCTGGGACGTGCTCGTCTGGGACAACACGTACCGGCACGTCGGCGCCTCCGTGCTGAACGCCAACTGGCTCCAGTGCATGGAGAACTCGGTCGATACCTCGCACACTGAGTACACGCACGGCTGGTGGTTCGAGTACCACGTTCTCGACCGCGCGGGCGGCACCGGCAATCCGGAGCACGACGCGATCGCGCAAGCGCACGCCAACTCGTTCAAGCGTCGTCACCAAAAAACGGAGTGGGAGGTGAACGAGTTCGGCGTCCAGAAGTTCCGTCTCCGCGAGGGCGAGGCCGAGGACACGCCGGACTGGACGATAGGTCATCCGCTCGTGTTCCCGTACTTCGTCCGCCTCGGCGGCAAGATACGCAGCGAGCTGCAGATCCGGGTGCCGATGGACGACGAACACACGCTGCACCTCGACTACATGGCGTACTGCCCGGGGCCGGACGTGGAGGTGCCGGAGCAGGACTACGTGCCCTACTTCGAGCACCCGCTGTTCGACGAGGCAGGGCGTCCCATCGCCGACTACGTCCTCGCGCAGGACCTGGCGGCATGGTGGAGCCAGGGGGCGATCACCGACCGCGAGAACGAGCGTCTCGGCGTCTCCGACCGCGGCGTCATCATGTTCCGCAAACTGCTGATGGACCAGATGAAGATCGTGCAGGACGGCGGCGACCCGATTAACGTGTTCCGGGACCCCGCAACGAATGAACGGATAGACTTGCCGGTCAATGTGGGGCCGGGGCCGGTCACACAGAGCCCGCTCCTGGAGAGGGGCGACCATCGGATGACCGAGGCCGAGAAAGGGGACGTTACCGCAGTAGTAGGTGAGGATGCGGCGTTCCAGTTGCGTCACTACCACATGGACAGGTACAGTCCCGCGCTCAACCAGATACTGGAGATCTACCGCCGCTACGAAGAAGTGCGGCTGCAGAGGTGAAGGCGTAGATGGAAATTGGCCTGTTCGATGCTGCCGGCGAAGCCATCGGGAGGATGGCGGCCTGGCAGCCGATGCTTGCGCTCTTCATCGGAGTCGTCGTTGGCGTATTGAATGGCGCGATGCCTGGCGGCGCCGTCCCCAGCCTCGTCGTACTGCTGGGTTTCGCCTACGGCCTCGACCCATTGATCGCGTTGCCGCTGGCCGTGGGTATGGTCGCTACGGTCGCAACGGGAGACACGCTCCCCGCAGTGCTGCTGGGCATGCCCGGTTCCACCTCCGGCCAGGCGACGATTCTGGACGGCAACCCGCTCGCGCGACAGGGAAAGGCGGGCGTGGCACTGTCCGCCGCCTACTTCGCGTCGTTGTTGGGCGGCATCGTCGGCGCCATCTTCCTCTTCGCCACGATCCCCTTTGCGCGACCGGTCGTTAACTCGTTCGGCGCATCGGAGTTCTTCGTCCTTGGGCTGGTTGCGATAGCGGTCGTTGGCGTCGTGAGCAGCGGTGCGTTGGTGCGTGGGCTGCTCGCGGGTGTGTTCGGCCTGCTGATCGCGAGCGTCGGCTTTGACGACGCCACGGGCGTACACCGGCTTACGTTCGGCGCGGACTACCTGTGGGACGGTATCCACATCGTGCCCGTGGTCATCGGCCTGTTCGCGTTGCCGGAGTTCTTCGACCTGATCGTGAGCGACGTGCCCATCGCGCGGCGTGCAGGGGGAATGGGGGAAGCGGCAAGCGCCTCAGCGCAGCGTATCGAGGGGATGCGAGCAGTGGTCCGCAACTGGCTGTTGGTGTTCAGATCAGCCGGAATGGGCCTGTTCGTCGGTCTGCTTCCCGGCATCGGCGGCTCGCTTGCGCAGTGGCTGTCGTACGCCTCGGCGCGCCAGACGGTGCGGGGCGGCACGGAGACGTTCGGAACAGGAGACATACGGGGCGTCATCGCACCGGAGTCTGCGAACAACGCCGTGGACGGCGGGCAGCTTGTGCCTACGCTCTTCTTCGGCGTGCCCGGCTCGGTCGGGATGGCGCTCTTCCTGGGACTGCTCGTGATCCTTGGTCTGCAGCCCGGGCCGCAGATGCTCAACGAGGACCTGCCGCTCACGTTGACTATCGCGTTCTCGCTGGTGCTGGCGAACGTGTTCGCAACCGGGATAGCGCTCTGGTTCACGCCGCTCCTCACGCGCATCGCCTTCGTCCGCCCGAACGTGCTCGTTCCGCTGGTGCTGGCTGTGATGACGATAGCCGCGTTCCAGGCGAACCGTGCGATCTACGACCTGCTCATCATGCTGGCGTTCGGCGGTCTCGGTTACTTCATGAAGACGTATGGCTGGCCCCGCCCGCCCATCATCATCGCCATCATCCTGGGCAGCATCATCGAGCGGAACTACGGCCTCGCGACCGGGCAATACGGCTGGGGTATCTTCACACGCATCCCGGTCATCATCATCGTCCTGATCGCCGTCGGAACAGGTCTCTACACCGTATGGATCCAACGCAGCGTAATCCGTAACCGGGCACAGCAGGAGGCCGAGATGGGGGCGAGCAGCGGTCCCGAGATACCTCCTCCTGCGGGCGCTGAGAGCGGTGCGCCTGCTCCGCCTCCCAACCGTCCGAGTTTCGTTGAGCGTCTGCGCCCAACCGCCAGCGGCGTGTTCATCGCGCTGCTGACCGTCGCGTTCGTCTACACGCTCTGGCAGACGTACGACTGGTCGGACGAGGCGGCCCGGCTGCCCCGCGTGGTCGTGATAGCAGGGCTGGCGCTGGTGGCGATATACGCGGTTCTTCACCTGCTGTTCCCCTCGTCCGGCAAGGGCCGCATCATGGACATCGGGAGAACGGTCACCGGCGACACGCGCGAGGTTGTGCTCCGGCGCACGGCCAAGGCACTGGGCACGACAGGAGCGCTGGTAGCGGCTATCTGGCTCGTCGGATTCCAGATCGCTCTGCCTACGTACGTCTTCCTCTACCTGCTCATCTTCGGTCGTGTGCGCTGGTGGGTAGCGCTGTTCTGGATGGTCGCCTTCCTGGTGCTCATCTACGGCTTCTTCGACCTCGTCATATACATCCCGTGGATAGACCCGGTGATAGGCGACCTGCTGCCGGACATCCTCAAGGGCAAGGAGAACATCAGGGAGTTCATGAGCAGGATGACCTCCTCCTAGAGGAGCTGTGGGCGCGTTGGTCCCTGCCATGGGTGCACAGATCCCTTGAAATAGACGGATGAAACTTGCCGTGATAGCATGCTGCGCTACACGCGCGCATGCGTAGACCAACAGTAGAGTCGATGCTCCGAGGAGGACAGATGCGCACCGCATTTATCACAGCAAAACGGGCGGTCAGCCTGCTTGCACTAGCATCCGTGCTGGCGATGCTGGCCGTCGCCTGCGGAGGCGGCGACCCGGAACCCACCGCGACGCCAGTCCCGCAGCAGGCAGCCCCGACCGCGACGCCCACCGCTGCAATGATGGCGGAGGAGCCGACCCCCACCGCCGAGGCGATGATGGAGGAGAAGGCTACTCCCACGCCTGAGGCGATGACGGAGACGGCGGCACCGACCGCTACGCCGACGCCACGGCCAACGGCTACACCCCTGCCTCCTGAAGAGCGGGTGGACTTCGGCGGCAAGACGGTGCAGATCACCGTCGGTTACCTGCCTGGGGGCGGGTTCGACACGTTCTCGCGCATCTTCGCCGCTCACCTGAAAGAAGCGCTGGAGGGCAACCCGAACGTCATCGTCTCCAACAAGCCGGGCGCAAACACGCTCGTTGCGGTCAAGTCGGTCATCGGCGAGCCCTATCGTGAGCGCCGTCCGTCGATCGTCGTGGTGAACGCGGCGCTGATCCAGAGTGAGATTATCGGAGGCGCGGGTGAGTTCGACCCCGCCAACGACCTCGTGTACCTGGGCGCTCCGGACTTCACCCCCAGTGAGCACACGTGGTGTATCCGTACCTCTGTGGGGGACTCGTTGGACGATTACCTTGCCGGGAACTACTCGGTAGGACTGATCGGCCAGATCGACGGCTACGCGCAAGCGACGGAATGGTTGGTGCAGGCAGGATTCCCCTTCAACCGGTTGTTCGGACACCAGGGTACGTCCGGCCTCAACGCCGCGTTCAACAGCGGCGACATCGACATAACGCCGACCTGCCGTGACTCCGAAGCGCTGCGCAACCCGGAGTGGGCCGATGGCTACGCGACGCCGCTGTTCTACACCATCGTCGAACCTCAATGGGTGAAGGACGGAAAGGCGGAAGGCAAGTGGCTGTGGGTCAAGTCCGTCCGGGATATCGCAGCCGAACAGTTCGGTGCGAGTGAATCGTACCTGGACGCCTTCGACAAGCTGATGGAGATCAGCGCTTCTTCCCGCATCTTCGCCATGTCCGCCGACACTCCGCCAAACGTGGTTGCATCGGTCCGTGAGGCGTTCGAACGAGTGGTGTCCAGCGACGCCTTCATAGCGGACATGAAGTCGCGGAACTACGACGTGGGTCTGAGGACTGGCAACCAGTACCAGACGATGGTGGAAGGCATCGCGAATCTGCCACCGGAGACGTTCGAGATCATCAAGGGTCTCTTCCCGGAGGGCTAAGGTCTGCGGCAAAACAGATCGTGAACAGAGGAGCGCCCAAGCGGGCGCTCCTCTTGCGTTGAACGGCTCCTCGACTACACTGCGCAGGCACGACAACCGATGGAGGAGCGATGTACGACAGGCAGGTGATGGACGTTGAGGATGCGCTGCGCGCCGTGGACGCTGCGATCGAGGCGGGTTCTGCAGAGGGCGCGGGGCCGCTGGCGGTTGCTGTCGTTGACGACAATGGCGACCTCGTGGCGTTCGCCCGTGCGGACGGCACGCCCATCTTCCAGCGGCGACACGCCATCCGCAAGGCGTACATGGCGTCGCGCGTGGGCGCAGACCTGGGCGAGTTCGCCGCCGAGCGCGCGCGGCGCGGGATGAGCGCCGCCGAATTCGACGGTGAGTTCGTGGGCGCCGCACATGGCGGCGTCGTCGTGCGTGCGGCAGGGCAAGGGGCAGTTCTGGGCGCTATCGGCGTCCAGGGCTCCGATCGCGAACTCGACGAACGCCTTGCGCGTGTCGCGCTCGCCGCGCTGCAGGGAGGGCTTTCATGAGGACTCGTACAACGCTTGGGCTGGCCGAGTCACGGGAGGCGCTCGCCGAGATGCTCCGTAAGGCCGAGGAGATGGGCGGTCGCCCCATCGCGATCGCGGTCATGGACGACCGGGGCGAGTTGATCTGCTTCGCGGCACAGGCCGGAGTGAACGCCGCACTCGCTCGTCAGAACGCCATCAAGAAGGCGTACACGTCAGCCTGCATGCGCGCGGACACGCTCGACTTCGCGGAGCGGGCGCAGGCGTCGCCGCAGGGACTCGCGGGTTTCGGTAATCCGAACTTCACCATCGGCGGGGGCGGCGCAGTGGTCGTCGCGCCGGACGGCACGATACTCGGCGGGCTCGGCGTCAGCGGACGCACCGCGGAGGAGGACGAGGAGATCGTCCAGGCGGGCAAGGCGCACATCGGACGGCTCATCGAGGAGCAAGCATGAGCTTCTCAGGCAGGACAGTGGTGGTGACGGGCGGCAGCGGGGCGGTGGGGCGCGTGGCCTCGCGCAGGTTCGCGGAGGCAGGCGCGCAGGTGGTTGTCGCCGACATGGCGCCCCCGCCCGACGAGGCAGGCGCCGTCGTCTACCACGAGACCGACGTGCTCGACGAGGCGTCGGTGCGCGGGCTGTTCGAGCGCGTCGCGTCGGAGTACGGGGGGCCGCACGTGCTCGTGAACATCGCGGGCGGCTTCCGGTTCGGTCCATCCGTCGATGAGATGGACGAGTCGGACTGGGACGGGCTGCTGCAACTGAACCTCAAGTCCGCGTTCCTCACCATCAAGAACGTGCTGCCGTACATGAAGGAGCAGGACTACGGGCGCATCGTGAGCATCGCGGCGCGCAGCGGTCTGCACGGCGACCCGATGGTCGCGCACTACTCGGTGAGCAAGGGCGGCGTCATCCTGCTCACCCAGTCCGTCGCGGCGGAGGTGAAGGCGCACGACATCACCGTGAACACGGTGCTGCCGAGCATCATCGACACGCCCGCGAACCGCGCAGCGATGCCGGACGCGAAGGCGGAGCGATGGGTGCAGCCCGACGACCTGGCGAATGTGTTGCTGTTCCTCGCATCGGAGGAGGCGCGCGCCGTCTCCGGCGCGGCGGTGCCGGTCTACTACAAGGCGTGAGGCAGGAGGTCCCGATGCCTGATATCCAACGAACCAACCCGGAGGCGCTTGCGCCGCCGCCCGGAGGCCGCTATTCCCACGTCGTGCGGTGGGGGAACCTCGTCTGGATAGCGGGGCAGACGTCGCGCGGGCCGGACGGCAAGGTGATCGGACTCGACAGCGCGCCTGCGCAGTGCCGGCAGGTCTACGAGAACCTGCGAACCGCCATCGAGTCGGTCGGCGGGACGTTCGCGAACATCGTCAAGGTGACCATCTTCGTCACGTCGGAGGCGTACCTTCCGGCGGCACGCGCCGCGCAGAACGAGTGCTGGGGCGACGCTCCGACACCCGCGAGCTCGATGGTCATCGTGCGCGCGCTCGCGCAGCCCGAGTACCTCATCGAGATTGAGGCGTTCGCCGTCCTCGACGACTAACGCCCCGGCGACGCGGCCCAGTTGTCGCCGCTATCCTCGGGGCGCGGCCCCCACTTCCCGGCCTCGGCCTGCGCGAGGAACTCGGCGACGGCTGCGTTGAACGCGGCTGGCTCCTCCAGGTTGCAGGCGTGGCCCGTGTGGGGCAGCATCGCGAGCCCGGAGTTCGGCACCGTGCGGTTCAGGAAGAGCGACGGCCCAACGCAGGGGTCGTCCTCGTCGCCGCAGACGATGAGCAGCGGGACGTCGAGCGCCGCCAGGTCGGCCTCGCGGGTGTAGAGGCTCGGACGCCTGCCCTGGAAGCCGCGCAGCGTGTTGGCCGAGCCCGTGGCCGAGTGCGCGAGGAAGAGCGCGGCGAACCGGTCCCAGCCCGCGGGGTCCTTCTCACGGAACCGGATGCGCGTCGATCCGGAGAGGTACGCTTCCATGCCAGCCATGCCATTCGCGTCCAGCAGCCCCGCGCGCTCTTCGGACTCGGTCAGGAACGACGCCGGGTCGTCGCTGCCGGTGCCGACGCCTGCCGCGACGACGCTCAGGCAGCGTTCCGGATGCGCAAGCATGAACTGCACCGCCGTGTACGCGCCCATCGACAGTCCGCAGACGTGCGCCCGCTCGATGCCCAGCGCGTCGAGCAGCCCCAGCAGCACGGCCACCTGGTGGTCCCACGTGTACTCCTCCCAGTCCGCCGGGACCTCGGAGGGCGGGTAGCCCTTCGCGTTGTAGGTCACCGTGCGGTAGCGGCGGGAGAAGTAGTTCACCTGCTGCTCCCAGCTCTCCATGCTGCCCGCGAACTCGTGGCAGAAGACGAGGGGCAGGCCGCTGCCCGCCTCCGCGTACTCGATGGCTGCTCCGTCCACTGTAACGTTCGGCATCGCGTGACTCCGTGCATCCGTAGGTGGCAGCGATTCTAGCGCGTCGGTGCGATACTGGCTCTCTCCCCCACGACAGGAGGCGCAGCGTGGTCGCGACCAACACGACGAACTACGGCCTGATCCGCACCGTGCAGGTGCGCAACGAGAACATCCCCGGCGTGCTGGGCGCGCTTGCGTCGGCCATCGGCGGCGCGGGCGCGAACATCGGCAACATCCAGACCGTGCACCTCAGCCAGAGCTACGTGCTCCGCGACATCGACGTGCACGTGGAGGACGAGACGCACCTGCTGGAGGTGCTGCGCGCGGTAGGGCAGGTGAAGGGCGTGCGCGTCACGGAGACGCGCGACGAGGTGATGGACCTGCACCAGGGCGGCAAGATCGCGATCGTCAGCCGCCAGCCGGTCGCGGATATCGCGATGCTGCGGAAGGTCTACACGCCCGGAGTGGCGGAGATATGCCGCGCCATCCACGCGCAGCCGAGCCTGGCGCGGCGCTTCACGTCTATCGGCAGCACGGTCGCTATCGCGACGGACGGCACGGCGGTGCTGGGCCTCGGACGCATCGGGCTCGCGGCCGCGATGCCGGTGATGGAGGGCAAGGCCGCGCTGCTCCAGCAGTTCGCGGGGGTGAACGGAGCGCCGCTCCTCATCGAAGCCTCGGACGCCGATGAGTTCGTCGAGGCCGTTGTTCGGGTTGCGCCGACGTACAGCGGCATCCACGTGGAGGATGTCGCCGCCCCGGCCTGCTTCGACATCGTGGCGAAGCTGCGCGAGCGGCTCAGCATACCCGTGATGCAGGACGACCAGGACGGCACCGCCGCGGTCGTGCTCGGCGCGCTGATGAGCGCTATGCGGACGACCGGCAAGCAGCTCTCCGACGTGACGATAGGGCAAGTGGGTCTCGGCGCGGCAGGGCAGTCCGTGGCGTCGCTCCTGATGCACGCCACCGGCAAGCCGGTGCTGGGCGCGGACGTGAACGAGGACTGCATCGCGCGGCACGAGCAGCAGGGCGGACGCGTGGCGTCGCTGGACGAGATCATGGCGACGGCGGACGTGGTAATCTCGACGACCGGCGTGCCGGGTCTCATCGCGCCGGAAGCGGTGCGGAGGGGGCAGGTGGTGTTCGCGCTCTCGAACCCGGACCCGGAGATACGCCCGGCGCAGGCGGTGGAAGCGGGCGCGGCGCTCGCAGCCGACGGCACGACGGTGAACAACCTGCTGGGCTATCCGGGCATCTGGCGCGGGGCGCTCAGCACGCAGGCCAGCGAGATCAACCGCTCGATGCTCATCGCGGCGGGCGAGGCGCTCATGGAAGTGACACCCCAAGGCGACCTCAGCCCCACTGCGCTCGACCCGGAGGTGCACCGCAGGGTGGCGTACGCCGTCGGCAAGGCGGCGGTCGAGAGCGGCGTCGGTGACGCGGACGGGCTGGTGGATCTGGAGTGAGTTATGTTGCGCTGCCTGCGGCCATAAACTGTTGAAGGTCATCGCCTGGCGGTAGGCCACCCAACAGACGCAGACACACCGTCGCGATTGCACCGAGCCTGTCCAGGCACATCTGGAAATTCTTGTCTTCGATATCAACGAATGCTTTACCTTTATGCACGATTTGTATGCGCTCCCTGTAGATACTACTGATTTGGAGATCCTGTCCAAGCCTTTGCATACTTAAATTTGGGAAAACCTCGTCTTTCAGGATTTGCTTGATGGTTGCGACCACATCCGTTCCTTTTTTCCTAGGATAGATTTCGAGAACTGTCCACCAGAATAAGAACTTGTCTACTTGATTAATCGACTCATGACCTCGCCGGTACCATCTAGAAGCCAGCTGAAAACGATGTTGCATTCCTGTGGGGAGTCTCGCAAAGGATGAGATATCGGCTGTAAAATTTCCAATTACCTCTGCCGCAGGAATAGCGGGCGATGCCGAGAGAGTCACTGGGCCCTCACGCCATATTATGGAGTGCCCTTCGGTATTGGTGACACCTTCGAAGAGTTTCTCATGTAGCAAGTGCGGATACCGCAAGGTGATGAGTCCTGCGGCCTCTGCAATCAATAGGCCTACTCGCTCTCGTTCAGAACTAGCACGGATGTCTGCCTCAGTGCTGATAATGGCGTAGGGTCCACCCGGCAGACTGAACTGACGCTCGCCTATTGTCATAGCGACAGACCCGGATCCAAAGGACTTAACTGGTACGGAGTAACTGAAGAACAACGGTCCTCGTACCAATGTCAAACAAGAGTCTGATTCATGGACTTCGACCTTTGCGTCAAGCGAGACCGTAGGTGCACTATAGATAGCTACATATGGTGCCATAATCGGTTCCACAGTTCCCTCCGTAGATTCGTGAATGATTGCGGTGCGTGGGGAGTCCTAAAACTCTTCGTTGAAGGCGACCTGGCCGGTGACGGCGACCTGGTATGCGGAGACGCGGCGCTCGAAGAAGTTGGAGAGTTCCTGCACGTCCTGCAACTCCATGAAGGTGAGCGGGTTGCGCGTGCCGAAGTAGGTGGGCAGGCCGAGGTTGGTCAGCCGCTGGTCGGCGACGTACTCGAGGTACTGGCGCACCTCCACCACGGTGAGGCCGGCGACGCCGCCCTCCAGCAGGTCCTCGGCGAACTGCGTCTCGCAGTCGACGGCCTCCTGGAGCATCTGCGTCACCTGCTCTTCCATGCGCTCGTCGAAGAGGTGCGGGTACTCCTCGCGCGCCGTGCGAACGACCTGCAACCCGAACTCCATGTGGGCTGACTCGTCGCGGAAGACCCAGTTGGTGCCGGACGCGAGCCCGTTCAGCAGCCCCTTGGAGCGCATGAAGTAGACGTAGGCGAATGCCGCGTAGAAGAAGAGCCCCTCGATGCAGGTGGCGAAGCAGATGAGGTTCAGCAGGAACTGGCGCTTCTGCTCGTCCGTGTCGAGCGTGTCGAGGTCGTGGATGGAGTCGATCCACTTGAAGCAGAAGTCCGCCTTCTGCTTGATGGAGGGGATGGTCTCGATGGCGCGGAACATCTCGTGCCGCTCGTCGACGTCCGGGATGTAGGTGTCGAGGAGCGTGAGGTAGAACTGGACGTGAAGGGCCTCCTCGAAGAGCTGGCGGGAGAGGTAGAGCCGGGCCTCGGGCGCGTTGATGTGCTTGTAGAGGTTGAGCACGAGGTTGTTGGCGACGATGGAGTCGCCGGTGGCGAAGAACGCGACGAGCCGCTGGATGAGGTGCTGCTCCGGTGGGGAGAGCTTGCCGGTCAGGTCCTTGATGTCGTCCGACCAGTCAACCTCGTCGACGGTCCACGTATTGCGTATCCCGTTCTTGTACATCTCGTAGAAGTCCGGGTAGCGCATGGGCCGGAGCGTGAGGTTGAGTCCTGGTTCGAGAATCATCGCGTGTCTCCGTGTTCTGTTCGCGTACGCCGCACCTGTCGCCGTTCCCCCACGAGGCGGCACATCCCGCGGGAACGGACGTATCGTCGCGAACAAGCCCGCGCTGCCGACTGCAGGGCGGGCTCGTCCGGGTTCACCCGCCTATTGACAGGCTTCGCAGGACTCCGGGTTCTCCAGGGAGCAGGCGACTGCATCCTGGTCCGCGTACTCCTTCTCGGCCACGGCGATAGTGGTCTGGGTGATGCGCGTTGCCGGGCGGGAGCGGAGGTAGTAGGTGGTCTTCAGGCCGGTCTTCCAGGCGTAGAGGTACATGGAGGAGAGCTTGCCGATGGTCGGCGCGGCCATGAAGAGGTTGAGGGACTGGCTCTGGTCGATGTACGGGCCGCGGGCGGCGGCCATGTCTATGAGCGCCTTCTGCGGCAGCTCCCAGGCGGTCTGGTAGAGCCGCTTCAGGTCGTCCGGTATGTCGTCGACGTACTGCACGGAGCCGTCGCTGAGCTTGATGCGGTTGCGTATGGCCTCCGTCCAGAGCCCGCGCTCCTTCAGGTCGTTGACGAGGTAGTGGTTGATCTGGAGGAACTCACCGGAGAGCGTCTCGCGCTTGAACAGGTTGGAAACCTGGGGCTCGATGCACTCGTAGGCGCCGCAGATGGACGCGATGGTGGCGGTGGGCGCGATGGCGATGAGCAGCGAGTTGCGCAGCCCGAAGCGCTTGATGCGCTCCCGCAGCTCCGGCCACTCCGGCTTGATGGGCGTGACGCCCCAGAAGTCGAACTGGAGTTCGCCGCCGGCCGCGCGCGTGTCCTTGAACGTCTCGTGCGCCCCGCGCTCCTCCGCCAGCGCGCAGGAGGTGTCGAGCGCGCCGAAGTAGACCTCCTCCTGGATGCGCGCGGCAAGGTTCACCGCTTCGTTGCTATCGAACGGCATCCGCATCTTGAAGAGGACGTCCTGCAGGCCCATGACGCCGAGGCCGACGGGCCGCCACTTGCTGTTGGAGTATGCCGCCGCGTCGGTGGGGTAGAAGTTGATGTCCACCACGCGGTCCAGGTAGCGCACGGCGGTCTTCACGGCGCGGTTCAGGCGCTCGTAGTCGAACGCGCCCTCATCGGTGACGAAGTGGCCGAGGTTGAGCGAGCCGAGGTTGCAGACCGCGGTTTCGTCCTTGTTGGTGACCTCGAGGATCTCCGTGCAGAGGTTGGAGAGGTGGATGACGTTCTCGCCCCGCAGCGTCTGGTTGGACTTGCGGTTGGAGGTGTCCTTGAAGGTCATCCAGCCGTTGCCGGTCTGCGCGAGCGTGCGCATCATGCGCGCGTACAGTTCACGCGCGGGGAGTTGCCGCTCGTACCGCTCCTCGGCCTCGGCTTGCGTGTAGATGCGCTCGAACTCGTCGCCGTAGGTGTCCACGAGCTCGGGCAGCGCCTTCGGGTCGAAGAGCGACCAGACGCCGTCCTCCTCGACGCGCTTCATGAACAGGTCCGGCACCCAGTTGGCGAGGTTGAGGTTGTGCGCGCGGCGGGACTCGTCGCCGGTGTTGTTCTTCAACTCGAGGAAGTCCTCGATGTCCGCGTGCCAGCTCTCCACGTAGACGCACGCCGCGCCCTTGCGCTTGCCGCCCTGGTTGACGGCGGCGACGGAGGAGTCGAGCGTCTTGAGCCACGGCACGATGCCGTTGGACGTGCCGTTCGTCCCCTTGATGAGAGAACCCTGCGAGCGCACGCGCGAGAAGGAGACGCCGATGCCGCCCGCGAACTTGGAGAGCTTGGCGATGTCCGTGTAGCGGTTGTAGATGGCCTCCAGATCGTCCTCGGGGGAGTCGAGGAGGTAGCAGGACGACATCTGGGAGTGGCGCGTGCCGGAGTTGAACAGCGTGGGCGAGCTCGGCATGTAGTCCAGCCGGGAGATCAGCTCGTAGAACTCGATGGCGTCGGCGGGGCTCTCCGCGAGCCCGCAGGCGATGCGCAGGAAGAAGTGCTGCGGCGTCTCGATGCTGTGCCTGCTCTCCGGGTGCTTCAGCAGGTAGCGGTCGTACAGCGTGCGGATGCCGAAGTACTCGAAGAGCTTGTCCCGCTCCGGGGTGATGGCGTCGTCCAGCTTGCGCGCGTTGACTGCGGCGAACTCGGCGACGCGGTCGTCGATGAGGCCGAGGGCGTGCCCTGCCTTCACCGACTGAGAGAAGGAGTGGATGTCCTGGTTGCGCACTTCCTTGTCTATGAAGACGGCGAGGAGACGCGCGGCGAGCTTGGAGTACTCCGGCTCCTCCGCGATGAGCGACGCGGCGGTGCGGATGGAGAGTTCGTCCAGCTCGCTGGTGGTGGCGCCGTCGTACAGTCCGCTGATGGTGCGGGTGGCGACGCGCAGGGGGTCGACGCTCTCCAATCCTCCGGAGGAGCGCTCCACCGCGCGCACGATCTTCATCACGTCGGCGGGCTCAAGCCCTCCGTTCCGCTTGCGGACGTGCATGGTTGTGGATGCTGCCGCGTCCGCTGACGCCTGCTCCGGCGTCCCCGCGCTGAACTGGTCGGTACTCACCACGTAAGTCATTTCAAAAGCCTCCGAGGCCGCCCTCCCAGCGGCGTCTGACTGCCCTCGTTCCAGTGCGACGGACGGCAAGTATGCGCCGTCGATAGCCGCCCGTCAACCCATATCTAGTGGATTTCCGCAGATTCCCCACTAGATATTGTATCGCGCGACGGGTCCGCTTACGAGTGTCTACGCGTGCGCGTCCGCTCTCCGGCATGGTCTGCGCGCGGCGCAGGACCGCGCAAGGGGCGCGTGTCACCAGTTACGGAAGGGGTGATTGGAACGGGGTTGCCGGGCGCCGTCAGGCGGCGAGGGCGGGCTTCTCGAAGACGATCTGGACGTCGTCGGTGGTGTTCGTGAGGAAGCCGGCTTCACAGGCGGCGAGGTAGTAGTCCCACGTCCTGACGAAGCGTTCGTCGTAGCCCAGGGCGCGCACGTCCTCGATGCGGTCCCAGAACGTCTTGCGCCACTGCCGCAGCGTCACGGCGTAGTGCTTACCGATGTGGTCGACGGACGCGATGATGAGCCCCGTGCGTGCGTTCGCCTGCTCCATCGCGGAGAGCGACGGCAGCACACCGCCGGGGAAGATGTACTTCTGTATCCAGTTCACGCCGCGCTTCTGGGCCTCGAAGTTCCGGTCGGGCACGGTGATGACCTGCATCGCCAGTTTGCCGCCGGGTTTCAGCAGCGACGCGCTCTTGAGGAAGAACGTCTCGAAGAACTCTGCGCCGACGGCCTCGAACATCTCGATGGAGACGATGCTGTCAAACGTGCCCTGGACGTCCCGGTAGTCCATGAGGCGGACGTCGATGCGGTCGCTCAGCCCCGCCTCCGCTATGCGCTCAGAGGCGAGGTCGAACTGCTCCTGCGAGATGGTGACGGTCGTGACGTGGCAGCCGAACTCGCGCGCCGCGTGCATGGCGAACCCGCCCCAGCCGCTGCCGATCTCCAGCACGCGGCTCTCAGCCGTGATGCCCGCGAACTCGCACATGCGCTGGTACTTGTTGGCCTGCGCGTCCGCGAGCAACTGTCCCTCGAACGCGAAGACCGCGCTGGAGTAGGTGAGCGTCGAGTCCAGGAAGAGTTGGAAGAACGCGTTGCCGATGTCGTAGTGAGCGTGGATGTTGTCCTTGCTCTGCTCTTTCGTGTTGGTGCGAGAGCGGTGGAGCCGGAGGTTGGAACGCTTGGAGAGCAGGCGCATCGCTCCCTTGTTCAGGTCCACCGCTTGCCGGTTGAGCATCGCCAGCCTGAGCAGTTGCACGAGGTCCGGCGAGTCGCAGATGCCGTCCTGGTACGCCTCGCCGAAGCCGATCTCGCCGCCGGTGAGCATGCGCCGGTAGAACGAGTCGTCGTGTATCCGGAGCTCGCCCTGCGGGCCGGGGGCGGTGGTCTCGAAGGAGTAGGACCTTCCGCCGTCGGGCGTCTCGATGCGCAGGGAGCCTATCTTGATCCTGCCGACGGCGGAGAGGAACACTTTACGCGCGAGGAGGTCGGTCGCAGGCGTGCCTGCGCGCTTCGCGGCGCGAACCGCAGGCCGCAGTGGCAGACGTGGCAGTCGTGGAATGGCCGTTAGACCTCGCCGATGATGGCGGCTGTTTCTATCCGTTGGATGATCATGCCCCGCACACGGGCGCGGAACGCCTCGTACATCCGGGGCGGCAGGCTGATCGGCCCGGTCCGGATCTCGGTAGTCGGACGGGGGATGCCGAACTTGTCCAGCAGCGCCTCGCCGAGGAGCCCGTAGCCGGGCCCGCCGATCTTGTCCAGCACCCGGCGGGCGGCGCTCAGCGGCACGGGGCCGAGCTTCACGCCGCGCCTCGCCGCGAGTTCCGCGAAGAGCTGGCCGGCGCGCTTCATCGTCCCCGCGACCTGCTGGAAGTTGCGTACGAAGTCCCGGGCGACGCGGGGGAAGTCCACGTTCGCCTTGCTCATCCATTCGAGCGAGCGGGCGCCGAACTCGGGCACGAGCCGCGTCCCCGGCATCTGGAACGTGAGCACGGTGTCGGCTACCAGATGAAGCATCTCCGGGTTTTCTTCCACCTGTATGGCGGTCATTTCCCGGTACCAGGTCGTGTGCAGCGTCTCGCGGCGCTTCACCATGGATGCGCACTTCGCTGCGTAGGGCGCGGACGGCTTGAGCAGCTGGCTGATCATGCCGTGCCAGTTGTCGGTGAGGTACTCCTGGATGATGCCGTAGGTGGTCAGTTCGATGGGGCTGCGGCCGCAGCAGTGCTCGTAGTTGCGGTCCTGCACCTCGCGCATCTCGCTGTCCAGCTCCTCCTCGGAGTAGCCGAGCGACTGCAGCATGAGCTTGTACGGCGTGTAGTGGGTGTGCTCATCCGGCGTCCAGATGCGCTCGTTGAACCGCGCCAGCCAGGGAGAATCGAACCGTTCCGCGCCGTCCTGGAAGACGGCTGAGTACGAGTCGGTAGCGCATTCGGTGAGCATCGCCAGTTTGAGGATGCCGACGAAGTCTTCAAGGGACATGCCGTCCGGCAACTGCTCGATCGCGCTGCGGATGTCCAGGTCTTCGGACGCCTCGCGCAGTGCGGCGGGGTTCAGCAGGGGACCCGGGTTCGCTTCGATACCGTCCACCAGCGTGTCGAGCCGGGATGCGGCTCTGGGCGGCAAGTGGAATCCGACGGAGGCGCTCATGGCAAAGTGCTCCTGGTCAGGGGGATGTCCTGCGGGGTAATACCGATACGACGGCTGGGTGGGCTATGCATCATAGCGTTGGCGAGTACCTGTGTTGCGGTAGTTCGACGCCGGCCTTCTTTGTCGGATCGGGGCAGATGCATGGATGTAGTCCGAGCCATTATACACGGCCATGCTAGCGCGGCACTGTACGCGGTAGGTGAGGGCGGTGTCAACGCCGCTTTGACGAGTTTCCGGCGAATTACGGAGCCTCCCCGGTTGAGCGCGGCAGGGTAGGCTCGGGAGGCGGCGCGTCCAGGGGAACGGGCGCACCGGTCAGCGTCAGTTCGACGCACGGCATGGAGTCGAACACCCGGCGGATGCAGTAGAACGGCCCCCACCACGGCAGACGCAGCGCCCGGTTGACGCGTACCGCCGCCAGCGCCCACCGGACGAGGCGGCGCTGGCCCCCGCCCAGGCGCAGCCAGTGGCGTACGTACGCCATGACGTAGGGCGTGCGCTCTTCGCGGACCCGCAGCACACGCGCGGTCGCCGGAACGGCGAACCACTGCCCGTGTTCTACGGTGTAGACGGTCGCGTCCGGGTTCGCTCCCATGTTCGCCACCCAGTCCCGTCTGCCGGGGTAGCCGGAGAGGTAGATCTTCTCCGCGCCGTCCCAGTAGTAGGTCGTCTCCAGCACGCGAGGCAGGCCGCTCCGCCGTCCCGTGTGGGTCACACGGATGACGAAGCTCGTGCTCAGCGCACGGCGGAACGCGTCGTCAATCCGCACGGCTGTCGCGGCTCCGGCGGTCGGTTGTGCGTTGGACCCTCACGGCGGTCATTGTACGTGCCGCGTCCGTTGGACAGTCCTCGCCGCCCATCCGTACACTTCCCACGACTTCCTGCGCCTGAGAGGCCCTGCCGTGTTCAAAGCCGCCCTCGTGGGGGCAGCCGTCACCCTTGGTTGCATCCTCATCCCCATCGTGCACTTCGTGACAGCGATCCCGTCCCCACTCATCGGGGGGTACATGGCGGGCACGCGGAGCGCCTGCACCCAGGGAGAGGCGTTGCTCATCGGTCTGCTCATGGCGGTGCTGCTGCTGTTCCCCGCGGCCATAGCCGTCATGGGGATAGCCCTGTTCGCGCAGTTGTCGGCGAACTTCGTAGTGGTGGTAGTCGGAGCGGCAGTGCTGTGGGTGTTCGCAGGGGGCACGGTCGGCGCTGCGCTCGGTGGTGCGAGCGCCCGTCGTTCAGCCGCGTCCTGACCATTTCCTAAACTTCATTCAATATCGATTCCATGCTTCCGGCGAAGGCAGCCCGGACCGGACTCGCACGGCCGGTGTCCGACTGCATGTAAGACTTTGGTTGAATTCATAGACCAAAATCTAAACAAAGTATTGACAAAACCGAAAACTTGGACATAATAGCCGCCATTGTTCCTGTAAGCGCTCCTGCGCCCAAGGAGAATCCGATGGGTAAGGCAACCAAACCGTACATACGTCTTCTCCGTGTCAGCACCACTCGTCTGGACGGCGGCACCGTGTTCGGGGCGACCGCCAAGCAGCTCTGGGAGCGGTTCGTTTCCCCGGACCGCCAGAACCGGGTCTCCATCGGCAACTACAGCCTGCTCATCGATCACCCGGACGGCTGGGTGCTCGTGAACACGGGCCCCGGCGACAAACCTCCGCTCTCCCTCGACCTTGTCCGGACCCGCAGCAGATCGTCGATGGCAAGGGAGCTGAAGCAGATCGGCCTCATGCCGAAGGACATCGCCGTCGTCATCCAGACGGACCTCTTCTCCGAATACGCGGGAGGGTGCACCCATTTCACTTCCTCAGGGCGTGTGCTTCCCACATTCCCGAATGCTCGCTACATCGTCCACAAGGACGCATTGGACGAGGCGATGCGACCGAGCAGGAGGAACCGCAAGCAGTACCGCGCGGACGACGTCGAGCCTCTGCTGGACAGCGGACAGCTCGAACTGGTCGACAGCACCACCGAGGTCTGCTCCGGCGTCTGGGTCGAGCCTGCCGCAGGCCCGACTCCCGGTCACCAGATCGTTCTGTGCCAGCAGGGGAAGGCGACGTACGCATTCCTTGGCATGCTCGTGCCAACCTCCATGCATCTCTCGCCGACGGTCAACGCCGCGTACGACTGGAATCCGGAGGCCACCGCGCGCACGAAGGTCGAGGTGAAGCGCCAGGCCGCGCTGGAGAGCTGGCTTGTCGCTCCGGTGGGGCGCGACGAATGGGTGCGCGCCAGCCAGTTGGAGAGCCTCGAAGCATTCAGCCTCGGCAGGACGGCACTGCCCGAGCCCACCAAGACCCGCCGCGTGGCGGCTCCGGCCCGCAAAGCAGCCCCCGCCGTTCCGGCGGCGTCCGAGCCCGTGGTTACTCCTGCGGCCCAGGTGCCTGCGTAGGCGGCTGCCAGCCCAGGGTGCGGAGGGTCTTCACGTCCTCCGCGCTCAGCTCAGCCTCGTCGAGCATGTCGGGGCGCCGTTCGAGCGTTCTCCGCAGCGCTTCCTGCCTGCGCCATCGCGCGATGGCTGCGTGATTGCCGGAGAGCAGCACCTCCGGCACGGCAAGCCCCTCGAAATCGGCGGGGCGCGTGTACTGCGGATGCTGCAGCAGTCCTGACGTGTGCGAATCGTCGGCCAGCGCCTCCTCGCTGTGTCCCAGCGCATCCGGCAGCAGCCGCACGAGCGCGTCGACGATGAGCATCGCGGGGATCTCGCCGCCGCTCACCACGTAGTCGCCGGTGCTGACCTCCTCCGTCGCCAGCCCCTCGATGACGCGCTCGTCGATGCCCTCGTACCGCCCGCAGATGAGGACGACGCGCTCCAGCCCTGCGAGGCGCTCAGCCGCCCGCTGATCGAACGGCCTGCCCTGCGGCGTCAGCGCGACGATGGCCGCATCCGGACCGGCTTCCAGCGAGCGCACGGCCTCGAAGAGCGGCCCTGGCAGCATCACCATCCCCGGACCTCCGCCGAACGGGGAGTCGTCCGTGGAGCGGTGCCGGTCGTGGGCGAAGTCGCGCAGGTCGTGGACGCGCACGTCCGCGATGCCGTTCCGTATGGCCTTGCCGACGATGCCGGCGTCGAGCACCGGGCCGAACATCTCCGGGAACACGGTGAGGACGTCTATGCGCATCGCGGGTCAGTGTCCGCGGTCGGCGCCCGTCAGCTGTCCGAGGGCATGCGGCAGGATGGGCGCAAGCACTTCCAGCCCCTCGCGAACACCCTTCGGGCTGCCGGGCAGGTTCACGATGAGCGTACGCCCTCGCACGCCCGCCGTTCCGCGGCTGAGCATCGCCATCGGCGTCTTGGTCATGCCGTAGGCGCGCATCGCCTCCGGCAGGCCGGGCGCGAGCCGGTCGATCACCGCGAGGGTCGCTTCCGGCGCGACGTCGCGGTCGGTCAGGCCGGTGCCGCCGGTCGTGAGGATGAGGTCAAGCCCGCGCTCGTCGGCCCACGTCCGCAGCGTCTGCTCTATGGTCGCGCGGTCGTCGGGGACGACGGCATACTCGGCGTGCTCGTAGTCCGGTGGTGCGAGGGTCTCGCGGATCAGTGCCCCGCTCGTATCCTCGCGCTCGCCGCGCGCGCCCATGTCGCTGCTCGTGAGAACGCCTACCTTGTACACGCGTCGATGATACCGCATGCGCCTGGAGGTCGCGGTGGGGCAGGGCCGTAGGGCTAGGCTGGGCCGTTGCGGAGCGCTTCCAGCGCCTCGAGCGCGCTGCTGGCGTGGCTCTTCATCACGAACTCGTTGTGGTACACCCTCCGGATCACTCCGGCGGCGTCCACGACGTAGGTGAACCGGGAGGTGCCCAGCCCGAAGCGGCGCCGCACGTCGTACAGACGCCGCACCTCGCCGGAGCGGTCGGACGCCAGGTAGTAGGGCAGGCCGATGCTCTGAGCGAAGTCGGTAAGCGCGTCGGAGCCGTCCGTGCTGATGCCCACCACAACCGCGTCTGCGGCGGCGATACGCTCGTGATTGTCGCGGAACTCCGCGGCCTCCCAGGTTCACCCCGGGGTGCCTGCGCGCGGGAAGAAGAAGAGCACGACGTTCCGTCCGCGCTGCTCCGAGAGCGTGAAGAGACCGCCGGAGGTGAGCGGCAGGGTGAAGTCGGGGGCCTGTGCGCCGACGCTGAGCATCGTTCCCGTCCGTCCTCGTTCGTTCGCGTGGATGGTAGCACCCCTGCGGCGGGGCGTGGAACCTCGCTCCAGCCTGCGGCGCTTATGCGGCCATCCCACAGGTCCCGGGGTTGAGCGGACACGTCGCGCAGCCGGACGCCGCG
Organism: Dehalococcoidia bacterium; assembly: GCA_965220655.1. Lineage (GTDB taxonomy): Bacteria > Chloroflexota > Dehalococcoidia > Lucifugimonadales > Australimonadaceae > Bin16. The sequence goes on from CBDCQO010000012.1 coordinate 1,083,934, forward strand.
TGCGCCGCGTGCAGCTCCACCGTTCGATGAGCTGGCTGCGTACGGGCCTTGCTTTGCTCCGGGAAGAGGGTCAGTTCGCCCTGCTTCGCGGGGGCGGGTTTGTGGCCGGGGAAGCGCAGGAAAGGCATCGCACGCTTCAGCACCACACCCATCGCCTGCAGCTCCTGCCGCTGCGTGATGGTGTGCTGCGCACGCTGCTTCACGATGCGGTTCGCGGCCAGCGGCCCGACGCCAGGAACGCGCAGCAGCTCACGCTCACTCGCGTGGTTGACGTCGACGGGGAAGCGCTCGAAGTTGTTCACCGCGATCATCAGCTTCGGGTCGGCGCGCAATTCCAGGAAGCCGCCCGTGTCGAAGGCGGGACGCAGCTCCTCCGTGTCGTAGCCGTAGATACGGGACAGCCAGTCCAACTGGTAGAGGCGGTGCTCGCGGGCGGGCGGCGTCGCGGGGTGCTCTTCCAGCGGGGTGTAGCGCACGGGCCGGAACGCGGAGTAGTAGACGCGCTTGAAGCCGTACTCTCCGTAGAGGCTCCGCATCCGGGCGTAGATGTCCCAATCCGACTCGTCAGCCGCGCCGACCACGAACTGCGTCGCCTGGCCGACCGCGCCGCCGTAGCGCTCCTGCATGAGCTTGCTGATGCGCTTCATCGGCGCGACGATGCCGTTGTCGAAGTCCTTCATCGTGCTGACCTTCCGCAGGTGCTCCGCGGAGGGCGACTCCATGTTGACGGAGAGCCGAGCGCCGAGCCTCTGGCTCTGCTCGAGCAGCGCGTCCGTGCTCGTGCCGGGCATCACCTTGAGGTGAACGTAGCCGCGGAACCCGTAGCGCGAGCGTATCGCCTCCACCACGTCCAGCAGCCGCTCCTGCGTGGCGTTCGGGTCCTTGAAGATGCCGGAACTGAGGAAGAGCCCCTCCACCATGTGGCGGCTGTGCATCTCGTCGAACAGCCGCGCGAGCTCGTCCACCTTGAACCCGTAGCGTCTGCGGGGCACCCAGTAGGAGTTGGGGCAGTAGTGGCAGTCCATGATGCAGTGGTCCGTGAACATCACGCGCATCAGCGAGATCCGCTTGCCGTTCGGCATCGCGGCCCTGTAGACGCCGGCGTGCGGCGTCACCCCGCCGCGCGGCCCCACGCGCTCCCAGCCCTCGCTCGGACGCGCCATACCGTCCGAGCGCTCGGCGGGCGAGAGCACGTCGTCCGTCGCCATCCCGCCGAGGTGTCGCAGCTTCTCGTATACGTCCGGAGCGCGCTGGATGAGCATGGCTAACCTCCCCTGAATAGAACTAATGTTCCGAACAAATATCATACTTTGCTCAACAGCGCAAGCCTTCCTTCTTCAATCTCCCTGGAAGCCGCTGCGCCCGGGCCGCTGGAAGACCGGGCGCCGGGCGGGGCAGCGGCAGGTCTTGTTCACGTCCATCAGGTCGACCTCGGCGTAGGCGTGGGCGATGGCCTGGACGATCCGGGCCTCGTCCGGGATGCGTCCGGTCTTGAAGCACTGGCGAAGGTAGGCGTCGATGGGGATAGGGCTGAGGACGGGGACGCGCTCCGCTGCCGCGGCTGTGAACAGGTCGGTGGGGTCGGGCGGGTAATCGCCGCGCTCGACAGCATCCATCCAACGGTCGACGTAGTCCTCTGCGATGGGTTGGAGCGCGGCCTGGGCGAGCAGGCATCCGTAGTAGCGTTCGAGACCCCGTTGCGCGCTCCTCATCGCTGCTGCCTCATCATCACCTGGGCGTTCTCCAGCAGGTCGAGCCTGTGGCGGATCGTGCGCTGCTCTCTAACAGTGAGGGTGGTGGCAATCGCGGTCTTCAGGGCGCGATGCGCGACGTTCTCGTTCTCGCTCTCGAGCAGTTGCGCCATGCGGATGACGCTCTTGAGCGTGAGCCCCTCCAGCTCCGCGAACGCGAGGTCCGCCATGTTGTTGCGGATGTGTTCCAGCTCCGCGCGGAAGGCGGGGTCCCGCATCCATCGCGCCAAGGTGCTCCGGGCGATCTGCGCGGCGCTCGCTCCCCGCGCGAGCGTCGGCTCCGATGCGATGTACGGGAGCGCGACCGCCTGCCGGTGGCTGAGGCCGCTGTCCTTCCTGACGATACCGTTGAGTGTGTTGTTCATCTGCGTCCCTCCTCCGTGGTTTCGGTTCCCGCCTCCCTGCGAATCACTGACGGGCGTGGCGGGCCGTTGGGAACAGGGTAAGAAGGAGGGAGTCGTCCGTGCAACCGGTTGGTGTCACTTATCCGAAGTTGGCAGGCATGAGCATGCCCTGAGCATCATCGGGACGTGTTCTGAGCGTTCCACTGCGTGTTCCAATCGCGTTCGAGCGGCAGTGAAACACAAGTCTCCCGAGTGCGGTCCGTGGTTTTCACTCCCAGCGGCGGTTGCGCAGCGAAAAAAGTGTCTCGTTTCTTCTCGTTCCTTCTCATTTCACTCCTGAGATGAGGAATCACCCCTGAGAGATGCATCGACTCCGCTGCGCTCTGCTCAGCATGACATCACCGAGAGCCCATCGGGAGAAGGGACGGGGACAGCGTACGCGGACATGGGGCGACCGCGAAAGGGGCGCGTGTCACGAATCCGGAGACCAACATCGATGGGCAGGATGGACAGGACAGAGACGCTTCCCAGGCAGAGTTCTTCCGAGGGATTTCCCCTGAGAGATGCATCGACTCCGCTGCGCTACGCTCAGCATGACCAAGACGAGACAGGTCGGCTGTGGGGTGCTGCTAAACTAAACAGAACGCCGGGGCGTAGCGCAGCGGAAGCGCGCCTGCTTTGGGAGCAGGAGGTCGCCAGTTCGATCCTGGCCGCCCCGACCAGTTTCAAGAATGAAGGCGGGCTGATAACAGATGCGATGGCGACTCGGCTTGTTCCTCGCGGCGGCGCTGTCCGTCGCGCTCGTGCTCAGCGCCTGCAACGGCGACGACCCCACCCCGACTCCTGTCCCGCCTCCGCAGCCGACGGCAACCCCGGCCTCTGCGCCGACCGCAACGCCCGCGCCGGAGCCGACGGCTACGCCGACTCCGGTACCCACGGCGACACCTACGCCCACGCCCGTGCCGACAGCGACACCAACCCGTGTGCCTGCGCCGACGGCAACGGCCACGCCTATCCCTGAACCGACGGCCACTCCGACACCTGAACCTACGGTGACTCCCACCCCCGCGCCACCTGCTACGCCCACGCCGCTCCCGGAGGGGTACGAAGAAGGGGTCGTGTACGCCGCCGATGAGGATCTGACGGGGAAGAACGTGGACATCTTCGCGGGGGCATTCGCGGTTGCGAAATCCCTGGGTCTGCCGGACGACGATGCACAGGACTACGCCGCCGGTTACCTCTATCACTTCTACGTGGGCACCAGCATCGACGTCCACTACCCCGATGACCTTCCGGACTTCATGCCGGACTACGAGGCGGCCTTCGCGGAGGCGGTCGGAGACTCGACCCCGATCGCGCTGGCGCTCGGCCGCGCAAGCGAGGCTGCGCGGAAGAACTCGGAGCACTGGCCGTTCCACGAGGACACATCCGCAACGACCTATACGACGGACTACGCGGAAGCGTTCGCCCGCATCGACGCCAGCCGTGTGGGCGCTCACGCATACGCTTCCGTCTTCGCCGGTTACCGCATCGACGACGAGTATTCCGACGACGAGGGCATCGAACTGTCCGACATCTTCGTTGAGGGCTACGAACGCTCCCGCCCGTACGGCGGCTATAGGGCGACACGGCAGCGTCTCCTGTATGCCATCGCGTACCGTCATGGCTACGTGGACGCGAAGAGGTGGGAGGACCGGGGCGACATCGAGGAGAGCCAGATCCCGAGCTGGACGGCGGCATTCGCCACGGCGTACGTGGACGCGCACAGCCGGGCGATCACGCTGCGGTGGGAGGACCCGTACAGGGAAGCGCACACATACGCCCAGGTGTTTGCCACGGCGAAGGTGGAACTGGGCTTCCCGGACCAGGAGGCCTACGAAGAAGCGAACGCCTACTTCCTGGGCGTGCATCGCGCGGTGGAGCTGGGGTACGAATGGCCCGAGTTGTACCACTATGCGTGGCGTTACCACCTCACGTACTACGAGAAGCGTTTCGAGGAGGGCTGGAACCAGGACCGCGCGAACGTGTATTCCGCCGCTCACGCGGACGGCGAGTTCGCAGGCAGGGACCATGACAACGCAATCGAGTACGCAAGGGCGTACGAACAGGCCTACACACAGGCCCGACAGCAAGGCCTCTCGGAAGAGGAGGCCCACGCGCGCGGCGCCGCTGCGGGTGAGGAGAAGGCCGGCCCCGCACCGGGAACATGAACATTGATGCACAGGATAGACAGGATAGAAGGGCCAGGCGTCAGGACTTGGTGCGCGTGTGATGTGAGTTTTTGGTAGGCTTGCGCCACATAGCGCAGAGAGGGAGGCCCGCCATGGCTACTGCCGTCCAGACACGAGTCATCGACGCCGACTGCCACGTCATCGAGACGCCGCGCACGTTCGACTTCATGCGGGAGGAGGACGCGCGGTTCCGTCCCATCGTGCTCGTCCGGGAGGACGGCGCGAACACGGACAAGTACTGGTTCCTGGAGGGCCGAGCCTGGCGCATGAACCAGAACGTCGGGCCGGAGTTCCCCACCGCCGCGCGCGAGGCCGCCGACATCAAGGCCCGCCTCGACCACATGGACGAGCTCGGCGTGGACATGCACATCCTCTATCCCACCATGTTCCTCCGCCCCCTCACGAACCACGCCGATACCGACTACGCCATCTCACGCGCCTACAACCGCTGGCTCGCCGACATCTGGGCACAGGGCGGCGGACGCCTCCGCTGGGCCGTCATCCCGCCACTGATGAACATGGACAAGGCCATCGAGGAGATCCACTTCGGCAAGGAGAACGGCGCGTGCGCCGTCTTCTTCCGCGGCCATGAACACAACCTCATCCTCTCCGACCCGTACTTCTACCCGGTCTACGAAGAGGCGCAGAAGCTCAACCTCGCCATCGCCGTCCACGCCGCCGCCGGACAGTTCGCGAACATGGACCTGCTCGACCGCTCGTTCGGTCTGCCCACGTTCAAGTTCCCGACCGTCGGCGCGTTCAGCGACCTCGTCCTGCACCGCGTGCCGGAGAAGTTCCCGGACCTGCGCTGGGCGTTCATCGAGGTGACGTCGCAGTGGCTGCCCTACGTGATGAACGACCTCGTGCTTCGCTCGCGCCGCTTCACCGACGGCGCATTCCCGCGCGACGCCGAACTCATGGAGGAGTACAACCTCTACGTCGGCTGCCAGACGATCGACGACCTCGCATACGTCATCGACCGCGTCGGCGACGACCACCTGGTCATCGGCACGGACTACGGCCACGCGGACACGACCGCCGAGATCGACGCGCTCAGCAAGGTCCGCGACGAGGGGAAGGTCTCCGAGGCGAGCCTCCGCAAGTTCCTCTACGACAACCCCAAGCGGCTCTACGCGCTCTAGCTCCCCGGAACGAGACACAACGAGAGGGGCGCCTACTCGGGCGCCCCTCTGTGGTCTCCGCACGCCACCCATAGTACCCGCATCCTTGCGATTATCGAAGGCAATGTTAGCATTCCCGTTGGAATGGCTTCATCCGGCCAGTACCGGTTGCCCGGTTGCGGGCATATGCTCCGGTTGAAGCGAGCGGATGGCGTCTGGCCACGATGGTTAGTGGTCAGGCAGCAAGGAGGCTGCGGCGCTATGCAGTACACGAACATTTCGGCAGACAGCCACCTGAGCGACGTCTGGTATCCGGCGGACCTCTTCCAGAGCCGGTTGCCGTCGAAGCTTCGAGAGACCGGCCCCAGGGTGGTGGAGACGGACAAAGGGACGATGTGGCAGTGGGAGGGAGACCTCCACGCGGCCGCCGCGGACGGCAACGACCTGCCGAAGCACGCCAAGGGGCACTTCCGCGCCAGCCGCGCGGCGGATGCGGAAGTCATCGAGGTCGAGGAGGGCAGGCTGGCGTCGGACCCGGACATCATCCTCAAGCACATGGATATGGACGGCACATACGCGGGCGTGTTCTACACGGGGAACACGCGCAAGGAGACGTTCAGAGACCCGGAGTTGGAGAAGGCGTACTGGGCGATACACAACGACTGGGTGGTGGAGGTCTCATCTGCGAGCCCCGACCGGCTCATCATCCTGCCGACGCTCCCGTCAACCTACCCGGAGGAATGCGCAGGCGAGATCTACCGCATGGCCGAGAAGGGAGCGAAGGCGGTGGAGTTCGTGCTCTTCGATGCGGCGGAGCCGGTCTACGAAGAGGTGTGGGAGCCGGTATGGGCTGCCGCAGAAGAGACGGGGACCGTCATCTGTTCCCACATCGGCGACAGGAAGGGCACGCCGCGGCCTCCGTACCGCCGCGGCGCGCGTCTGGCCCACTACCCTCAGGCCCCGAAGACGATCGGGCCCTACCTGGCGCAGCTCATCTTCAGCGGGGTGTTCGAGCGCCATCCGGACCTTCGCTACTCGTTCGGGGAGTGCCGGATCGGATGGATCCCGTTCGACATCCTGTGGATGGACAGGACGATGGAACAGCGGTACCTGAACGCGGCGGAGCCCCAGTCCGATATCCCGCTCAGCATGATGCCCAGCGAATACATCAAGCGGCAGGTCACCTTCACGTTCGAGGACGACACCGTGGGCGTGAAGATGCTGTCGGACCCGGAGCTCTACATCTGCGATACGGCCGTCTGGGGCAGCGACTATCCCCACGAGCAGGGGACGTGGCCGAACTCGGAGCGCGCGCTGGACGAGATGTTCTCGGGCATCGACCCTGCGCTCAAGCGCACCGTGATATGGGAGAAGAGCGCGTCTTTCTTCAACATCAAGGGCCCGTGATCGCCCGTGGCTGAGAAAGAAGTACTGCTGTGGGATGAACGGGGCCGGGGTTTCCCTGCCCTCGTTCGATACGGCCCTCACCTGTTCCTCTCGGGTTCCGACGGCTATCGCGACCCGGTAACCGAGGAACTCGACTTCAGCCTCGTCTACAAGCCGATCGAGCAGTGCCATAACGCATTCGCCCGGATCCGGCGACGCCTCGAGCAGGCTGGAATGACCGGTGACTGCGTCATGCGCGTGCTGCACTTCACCAGCGGCCAGGAGTGGAGCCTCAAGCGCATGGCTGTCTGGCCTGACTACTTCGGAGAGGTGGGGCACTCCGAGGCGGTAGCCTGGGGAGCACAGGCCAAAATGGCGGACTTCAATGCCATCACCGCCATGGCAGTCGGGTTGACCCGGGACGTGCCCCGGCAGGTGGTGGTCCCGCAGCCCCGGCGCGGGCAATCGGCGCGGCTCGTCCGCGCCGGCGACTTCCTCTACGCGTTCGGCGTTGGCGGGTACACGAACCCGTACACGGGCGAGGAGGTGCCGATCAACGCTCCTGATGCGTTCAGGCGCCAGCACTTCAACAACTTCGAGACGCTGCGGTCCTACATGGACGATGTGCCCGCCCCGCTGAGCGACTTCGTGCGGCTCGACGCCGGGTTCCGGAGGAACGTTGAGGACGCCCGCGCCTTCCGCACGCGCACGAAGGAGCTCTTTGGCAGCAGAATCCCCTTCGCGCACTTCGCACTGCCGCTGGGTGAGCTGGCGAACCGCCTCATCCAACTGGGCGGCGTCGCGGTGGCGCCCGGCGTTGAGAAGGAAATCCACTGGTCGCCCTATGACCCGGACGTAGCGGAGACGGTGCGGGCGAGTGACCTCGTCTTCGTGAGCAGTCTGCCGGGCAACCGCGACCCGGAGTCGGGCGAGGTGTTGCGCGACCTGAGCGCCGACAAGCGGGCCCAGGCCCGGCAATCGCTGAGGTGCCTGGCCGCGGCGCTGACCCGGGCAGGCACCAGCATGGACCGCATGTTGTCCCTAGAGGTGTACCTCCGCGACATCTACTTCGAGGACGAGTTCATCGAGGTCGCGAAAGGTGTATTCGGGAGTGATTGCCCGGCGATAGGCGTCGCCGGAGCCGAGTTGGAAGAGGGCATCGAGGTGCAACTCGTGGGGGTTGCGGGGTCTTCCTGACAGCGCTTACGGAGGTGTGAGATGGCAGAGACGCGTTGGCGGTCGAGGTGGGTGAGGACCGGTTCGTTCCGTACACACTACGTGGAAGCAGGCGGCGACGGCCCCGTTCTGGTGCAGCTGCACGGGGGCGGGTACGCTCAGTCGGCTGTCTCTGCCAATGGCACCATCATCCCCATACTGGCGGAGCACTTTCGCGTGCTCGCGCCGGACGCGGTGGGCGGATACGGGTTCACAGACCTCGTTCCCGCCTCACGCGGGCTGCAGAGCAGGGTCGACCAGTTGGAGGACTTCGTCGACACGCTCTGTCTCGACAGGTTCTCGATTATGGGGAACTCGATGGGCGCCTGGCAGGCGGCACGCTACGCCATCCTTCATCCGGAGCGCATCGAGCGGATGGTGTTGGTCGGCAGTGGGTCGATAGCCGTGGCCATGGGGCTCGAACGCATCCGCCTGGCTGGGAACGAGATTGCCGACAGCTACGGCCAGGGCGGTGGCCGGGAAGACATGCGTATGCGGATCAAGGCCATCATCCACCGGGATGAGATGATCACCGACGAGGTCATCGATCAGCGGCTGGCGGTTGCGAACCGGCCCGGAGTCCCGGAGGTGAACAAGGCGTTTCAGGAGGCGAACCAGCGACTCCAGAACGACCCGCTGCTCAGGATCGGGTACGACATGCGCGAGACGCTTCCCTGGGTGACGGAACGCATCCCGACGATCTTCCTGTGGGGACAGAACGACCACTTCGCTTCGCCGGAGTACGGGAAGCAGCTCGAGAAGATGCTGCCGCACGTCCCCTTTCACTGGATCCCCAACGCCGGCCACCAGGTCCAGAGCGACCAACCGGAGCTGGTGGCCGGGATCGTCAGGGAGTTCCTGCAGGAGGGATGAGGAAGCCCCCGACCTACCGCCCTTCGGCGCGGCGCATCTCCGCGACGTAGTCGGCGAACGCCTCGGGCACCGAGAACTCCGGCTGCCAGTCGAGCAGCGCCTTGGCGTTGGAGATGTCGAGCGGCGTTGTGGCGTCGGGGATGGGCCGGTCCGGCGGCTCGACGGTCACGTTGAGGTCCGGGAACACGGTGCGCACGGCGTCCACCAGCTCCTCGAACGTCGTTATGTAGCCGTTGCCGCCGTTGAACGCCGTGACGCCAGAGAGCGGGATGCCCGCCGCGCGGCGGATGAGACGCCCCAGGTCCTTGCCATAGACGTACTCGAACGCCCGGCCACGGATCGCGGGCACGACCAGCGGCTCGCCAGTCAGCCCGGCCTCGACGACGCTGTGGACGGTCATGCCGCCGCCGGAGCCGCCTCGGAAGTGGTTGTAGCCGAAGACGTTGGACGGGCGTACGAACACCAGCTCGAAGCCGTAGTATGTCGCGTACGCCTCGGCGATGTGTTCGTTCGCCACCTTGGACGCGGAGTAGGGGTTGCCCTCGCCTGCGCGGGGGTAGTTCTCGGGTATCGTGCCGCCGGCCTCGGAGCGGCGGTCGTAGACGCCGTAGGTGCTCACGTGGATGAACCGCTTCACGCCGGTGAGCCGCGCCGCCTCCAGCACGTTGATGGTGCCCTGCACGTTGATCTGCATGCCGGTGTAGACCGGGCTGCTGACGCTGTTGCCGATGAGCCCCGCCGTGTGTACGACGATCTCCGGCTGGTGCTTCTGCATCGCGGTCACGAGCGCGGGCAGGTCGCGCAGGTCGCCCTGCGCGGTCTCGTATGCTGCGCCGTCGAGTTTCGTGTTGATGTAGTTCGCGTCCGGGCGCACGTCGTAGAAGACGACGGGGTCTCCCTGCGCGATGGCCTCCCGCGCGTACGACGTTCCGACGAGTCCCGCTCCGGTGATCAGGCTGGTCATGGCTCCGCTCCTCTCGCTCGAATCCCCTCTCCTCCAGGGAGAGGGCGCGCGTGCGGAGGGTATCCCGTGGGGGAGAGGGGCGCAACAACGGGTGCGCTCAAAGCGACGTGCCGATGAGCGCGACGCCCGCCACGACCGAGGCCGCGCCCACCCAGATGCGCTTGTCCATGAGTTCGAAGCGCCGCGCGATGACCTGCGCGAAGAGGATGGCGATGATGGGCGAGAGCGCCACGACCGGCGCTACCGCCGTGACGGGCGCACGGCTCGCCGCGTTGTAAAAGAGCAAAACGCCGAGCGACATGCCTGAGCCGCCCAGCACCAGTTGCCAGCCGCGCCGGAACGTTATCTTCGGCAGGTCTGCGCGCAGGCGCGGCAGCGACAGCATCGCGACCATGGCCGTGCCGAACGAGAACACGAGCGACGCCGCGATGATGGGCTCCGTCACGTCCGTCACGATCTTCTTGACGAGCGCGCTCACCGTCCCGTAGGAGAGCATCGCACCAAGCGCGGCGAGGAGGCCCTTGGTCGTCTCGGCGAGACGCGGGTCTTCGGCGAGCGCGGACTCGTCGGCGGCCGGTCCCTGCCGCGCCGCCCACGCGACGAGCACCCCTCCGCCGACGCAGGTGAACATGCCCAACCCTTTCTGGAGGCCGAGCACCTCACCGAGCCAGATGATGGCGATGGTGCCGGCGACCACGGGGTTCGCGGAGACGATGGTGTTGCCCCGCGCGACACCGATGCGCAGCATCGCGTTGAACACCAGCAGCCGTCCGATGGGGTAGTTGATGATGGACGTGAACACGATGAGCGCCCAGCCGGAAGCCTGGATCCCGTCGAGCGTGGAGGCGTAGCCGGGCGCCGCGACCGCTACGATGAGTGTCGTGCCCGCGATCATTGAGACCACGGTGCCGGTGACTACAGGTGTGCCAACGAGCCCAAGCCGCGCGACGGTGGAGCCAAGCCCGAACGCGACGGAAGTGCCGACGGCGAAGAGGACGCCGGTGAGCTCGGTGCTCACCTGCGCGTGTCCGGACGGTGGGCGTCAGCCAAGGCCGTAGAACCGCGTGGGATTGTCGCGCACGATCTTGTCGGCCACCTGCGCTGTTATGTCCTCGCGCCTGCGCAGGATGGCGTGCGCCTCGATCTCGGCGGACTGGTCGGCGTGGGTGTAGTCGGTGCCGATGACGAGGTTGTCCTCGCCGGTGCACTTCATGATGTACGGCAGGTCCTCGTGCGTCTGGCATGCGAGGTAGAGCCGTCCTTCGCGGAAGAGGTCCTGTCCCAGCTCGAACTGGCCCATCCAGCCGGAGCGCTCGTGCCGCGCCTGCAGCTCGGCCATCGCGTAGGGGGCCCAGGACGACATCGTCTCGATGAAACCCACGCGCAGCTTCGGGAACCGCGCCGGCAGGCCCGCCAGCACTATGGAGATGAACGCGTCGATCGGGGAGAGGCTGAAGTTGTACATCGTCAGATGGGACATGAGCGTGTCGGTGATGGCCGGATCGCCTGCGGCGATGTGAACGCAGACCGGCATGTCCAGCCGCTCCGCCGCCTCGTACAGCGGGAAGAAATAGGGGTCGTTCGCCGACCGGTTCCCGGCCTCGACGCCGCGCTTGAACACCCCGCACGCGCCGTGCTCCTTGCCCCACTCGATCTCCTCCACGGCCTTGTCCATGCTCAGAATGGGCGGGATGACGACCCAGCGCAGGCGCCAACCGCTCTCCTCCGACTTTGCGCCGAGCCATCGGTTATAGGCGCGGACGAGCGCGTACTCCACGTCCGGCTTCCCGCTGACGGTGGTAAGGAAGAGGGTGGGGTACATGACCTGCACGTCGATGCCGAGCCGGTCCATGTCGCTCAGCCGCCCGGCGACGTCGGTCAGTTCGCGCGTCCCGACGGTCGTGCCGGTGCGGACGTCGTCGCGGTTGCGGCGGATGCGGAGCGCGCCGTCGATGCTCCAGAAGCGGTTGTAGCCCTTCGGGGCGAGCGTGGGGTCGACCCAGCCGTCGGGCGGCTCGATGGTGAGCGGGCGGAAGCGCTCGTGCTCCGGCAGCAGGTACGACCACGTCTCCTCGTTCTCGTCCACGTGGGTGTCGGCGTCGACGACCGGCATGATGCGCCTCCTTCGCGGTTCTGCGGGGCGAGTATACGCCGGTGGAAGGGGAGAGGGGGGCTACAGCCCCGGCATGAGCACGTCGTCTGCGGTCTGCGGGTCGAGGCCGTAGACGTCTACCGCGGCCTGCCTGCTGATGAGACCGTTGCGCAGGTCGCGGACCACTTTGCGGCGGTCGCGCTCCTTCGGCGGGCCGACGCCGCCCGCGCCGCTCGTGCGCGCCTCGATGATGCAATCCCGGGGCAGCGGTACGTTGGAGATGAGGCCCAGGTGTGTCTCCTCATCGTCCGCGCCGGGGTTGACCGTGACGCCGCCCGGCGCGCCGTCGCCAGCGCCCGCAAGCCCGTGCGGCGGGCGGAGGTTGCGCGGGTTGCCGCCCGCGAACCGGCTCTCCGAGTGGATGCGGTAGCGGCGGAGCAGGCCGTTGCCGCCCCGGTGCTTCCCCGCGCCGCCGGAGTCCGGGATGATCTCGAACCGCTCCACCTCCGCGTCGAACTCGGACTCGATGATCTCAACGCTCGTGAACTTGGAGCCCCCGCTCGCCGAGTGCGCCGTGCCCGTCCAGCCGTCGCCGCCGTCGTATGCGCCGTTGCCGGAGCGCAGCAGTTCGTACTGGACGTAGCGTTTGCCGCGCCCGGAGACGTTGCCGATGACGACGAGGTTCGGCGGCGCGTTATGCGCCACGAGCGGACGCCCCGCCACCTTGCTCATCGCCTCGAACAGCACGTCCTCAACCACCGGGATGGTCATCGAGTAGAAGCCGACGGGCGCAGGGTAGGTGGGGTTGACGACGCTGCCGGGGCGGAAGCGGAACCGTATCGTCCGCGCGAGCCCCGCGTTGCCGTACAGGTCCGGGTCGATCATGGCGATGAGGGCGAACTGGGCCATGCCGTAGATGAACGGCGGTCGCACGTTGATGGGGCCGGGGCTCTGGTCGTCGGAACCGGAGAAGTCAGCGACGAGGCCGTCGCCCGATTTCTCGATGCGGACGTGGATGCGGACGGCCTTGCTCTTGTCCACGATGTCGTCCACGTAGCCCTCGGCCTCGGCTTCGCCGTCCGGCCACTCGGCGATGGCGGCCCGCACGCGTGCCTCCGTCCGCCGCGCCGTGTCCGTGAACGCGCCGGTGACCGTCTCCGTACCGAACTGCGCGAACAGCTCCTTCAGCCGCCCCGCGCCGATGGTGTACATCGCACCCGCCTGTGCGTTCAGGTCGCCGATGACCAGCTCCGGCGTGCGGCTGTTGGCGGTGAGGAACTGCATGACCTCCTTCACCGGCTCGCGGCGGCGGTGGAAGCGCACCGGCGCGATGTTCAGCCCCTCGCCGAAGACGTCGCGCGCTATCGCGTTCCGGCTGCCGGGCGACTGCCCGCCGATGTCGCTCTTGTGCCCCATCGAGGAGCAGAACGCGACGACCTCGCCGTCCACGACGACGGGCGTCACGACGACCATGTCGTTGGGGTGCGGGCAGCCGGACGAGTACGGGTCGGAGATGAGGTAGCAGTCGCCGTCCTCCATTGTCTCGTGCGGGTAGTACCGCAGGACGCCCGCGACGCAGTCCGGGTACGCGCCGCGGTGCTGGAGGAGCGCCGAGTGCTGGCCGACGGTGTTGCCGTCGCGGTCGGTGATGCCCGCGGAGAAGTCATGGGACTCGCGGATGATGGTGGAGAAGCCCGTACGCATGACGGCGGCCTGCATCTCGCGCATGATGCCGTCCACCCGCGCGCGGATCACCTCCTGCGTGATGACGTCCGGCGCCGTCGCGCTCATTCCGCCTGAACCGCGAGGGCCTCGCTGATGGCCTCCTCGTCCAGCCCGTAGATCCGGACGGCGGCTTCCATGCTGATGTAGCCGTTGCGCAGGTCGCTCACGACACGCTCGCGGTCGCGCTCGACGGGGTCGCCCGCGCCGCCCGCGCTACCGGTCTCGACCCGCACGACGTCGCCCTGCTCGACCATGACGTTCGAGATGATGCCGACGTAGCGCCGCTCGTCGTCCGCACCGGGGTTGACCGTCACCGCTCCTCCGACGCCGTCCATGCCGCCCACGACGCCGTGTGCGGGCGCGAGGTTGCGCGGGCTGCCTCCGGCGTAGCGGCTCGGCTGCTTGACGAGGTACTCGCGCCGCATCGCAAGGCCGCCCCGGTATTCCCCAGGCCCGCCGGTGTCCCGCACGAGCTCGAAGCGCTGCATCTCGACGTCGAACTCGGACTCGAGGATCTCGGCGCTCGTGATCTTGCTGCCACCGCCCCAGGAGTGGCCGGTGCCGGTCCAGCCGTCGCCGCCGTGGTGCGCGCCGTTGCCGGACATCATCAGTTCGTACTGCACGTAGCGCCGTCCGCCGCCAACCGTGCCCATGACCACCATGCCGCTGCTGGCGTTGTGCGCGACGGCGGGGCGTCCAGCGGCCTGGCTCAGCGCCTCGAAGATGATGTCCTCTACGGTGGAGAGCGTCATGGAGTAGAAGCCCACCGGCGTGGGGAATGTCGGGTTCAGCACCGTGCCCTCGCGGAAGCGGCACTCGACCGCCCGTGCGAGCCCGAAGTTGTTTGGCACCCCGGGATCGATCATGGCGATGACGGCGTAGTAGGCCATGCCGTGGATGAACGGCGGTCGCACGTTGATGGGGCCGGGGCTCTGGTCGTCCGTGCCAGAGAAGTCGAGGGTGAGCGAGTCGCCCTGCTTGATGGCGGCGACGTGCAGGCGCAGCTTGCGGTTCGGGTCGACGATGTCGTCGGTGAAGGCTTCGGCTTCGTAGACGCCGTCCGGCCACTGCCGTATCTCCTGGCGGACGCGCGCCTCCGTGCGGAGGCCGATCTGCTCGAACGCGTCGACCACGGTCTCCTGGCCGTACTCGTCCATGAGGTGCTTCAGCCGGGTTGAGCCGATGCTCCAGAGCGCTCCCGCCTGCGCGCCGAGGTCGCCGATGACCAGCTCCGGCGTGCGGCTGTTCGCGCGAAGCATCTGGTGCGTCTCGTACAGCGGCTCGCGCCTGCTGAGGAACTTGACCGGCATGATCTGCAGCCCTTCGCCGAACACGTCGCGGGCGAGCGTGTTCCGCGAGCCGGGCGACTGTCCGCCGATGTCGCTCTTGTGCCCCATGCTGGCGCAGAACGCAACGACGCGGCCCTCGTGGAAGACGGGCAGCACGACGACCATATCGTTCGGATGGGGGCAGCCGGAGTAGTAGGGGTGGTTGATGAGGAAGCAGTCGCCCTCCTCCATCTCCTCGAACGAGTAGAACTGGAGGACGCCCTTGACGCACTCCGGGTACGCGCCGAGGTGCGGGGGCAGAGGCGAGTACTGGCCGACGACGTTGCCGTCGCGGTCGGTGATGCCGGCGGAGAAGTCGTGCGATTCACGGATGATGGTGGAGAAGCCGGTGCGGAGCACGGCGGCCTGCATCTCCCGCACGATGCCGTCCAACCGGGCGCGGATGACTTCCTGGGTGATGACGTCTGCTGTACTCATGCGCCGGATGCTACCGTAATCGGCACGTGCAGGGTAGGGATGGAGCGTCAGGACTACAATGCGGGCGGCGGGCTCGCCTTTCGGGTGCAAGGAGAGAGCATGAAGGCCTGGAAGCGATGGCTGAATTCCTGAAACGGCAGGGGGTGTGACATGGCAACTGCGGGAACGGCGGTGCACGACCTGAAGAGCGCGTTGCACCGCATGATGCTCATCCGGCGCGTCGAGGAACAGGTCATCGACCTGGCCACGAGCTTCGACGACCTCATACGGGGCCACTATCACGTCTATATCGGGCAGGAGGCCACGGGGGTTGGGGCGTGCATGGCCCTGGGGCCCGACGACTACATGTTCACGACCCACCGGAACCACGGGCACGTGATTGCTCGCGGCGGAAAGCCGGGCCCCGTGATCGCCGAGATCATCGGCCGCACGACGGGCTATAACAAGGGCCGCGGCGGCACATTCCACGTCATCGCCAAGCACCTGGGCGTGCTCCAAACGTCGGCCATCGTCGGGGGAGGCGTTCCGATGGCGGCCGGGGCGGCGTTCTCCGCCAGGAAGCGCGGTACCGACCAGGTATCGCTGGTGTTCTTCGGCGACGGCGTGCTCGAAGAGGGAGCGTTCCACGAAGCCCTCAACATGTCGTCGCTCTGGAACCTGCCGCTGATCATGATGTGCGAGAACAACAGCGTGCCCCAGGAAGGTCACCGCCAGGGCGAGCACCCGACATCCTCGTTCGCAGCAACGCAGCTGGCCGACGTCGCAAGCGCGATGAACGTTGAGACGCACGTGGTCGACGGCAGCGACGTCAGGCAGGTCGGAGAGTTGCTGGCCGGACTCGTCGGGCGGGCCCGCGAGGGGGAAGGACCGTTCTTCATCGAATCGCGCCTGGACCGCTGGCCGGGCAACCGGGGCCAGTTCCCGCAACTGATCGGCGGACCCCACCAGATGGCGTGGACCTGGGATCCGGGCACGGCTGACGCGCGCCTGCAGGACTGGCTGGCGAACTCCGACCCTGTCTCGCTCCTCTGCAGGAGTCTCATCGAGGAAGGGGCCATGACGAGAGAGGAGATCGAGGAGGTCGACTCCGTTGTCCGAAGGGAGGCCGGGGAAGCCCGCGAGTTCGCTCTATCGAGCCCGATACCATCGCCGGAGAGCGCGATGGACTACATCTTCGCCCAGGGGGGAGCGGCATGAGGCAGATGACCTACTCGGAAGCGATGGCCATCGGCATCCAGGAAGCGCTGGCCGAGGACGAGAGCGTCGTCCTGATAGGGGCAGGGTTCGGCGGACTGCGAGGGGACCCGGCGGCGTGGTCGCCGTTGCGTGAGAAGTTCGCAGACCGCATCACCAGCCCGCCCATCGCCGAGCTCGGCTACTGCGGCATCGCCGTGGGCGCTGCGCTGACGGGGCTGCGGCCTATCGTGGCCATCGGCACGGGAGCGTTCTCATTCGAGGCGTTCCCCCAGATCGCCAACGAGGCTCCCCAGGCGCACTACGGCACGCGGGGGCAGGTAACGTGTCCCGTGGTGTTTCACATGCGCGCCGGTATCCGTGGGGCAGGTGCGCTCCAGCACTCGATTGCGCCCCAGGCCATGTACTGGAATACCCCAGGGCTGGAGATCTGCGTTCCGGGGAGCCCGGCAGACGTGCGGGGCCTCATCAAGGCGGCTGTCCGCAGCGACAACCCGACCATCTTCATCGACCACGAACGGCTGCATCCGATTGTGGGTGAGGTCGATGAGTCGTCCGGCGGAGACATCCCTCTCGGGGTAGCCGACGTGAAGCGGGAGGGCTCGGACGTCACCATCGTGGCTACCTCCATCATGGTGCCCCGGGCGCTGGAGGCCGCGGAGACGCTCGCGGGGCAGGGAATAGACGCCGAGGTCGTGGACCCGAGGACGCTGGTGCCGCTCGACACGGAAGCGATCCTCCGCTCCGTTGCCAGGACCGGACGCGTGGTCGTCGCTGACGAAACGCAGAAAAGTTGTGGCGTTGCATCCGAGATCGCGGCCACCATCGCGGAAGAGGGTTTCGAGTCGTTGAGAGCCCCCATAAAGCGAGTTGCCATCCCCAACGTACCCATCCCGTATCACCAGGCGGAGGAGGACTACATCACCCCGACGGCGCGACACATCGTCGAGGCTGCGGAGGCGATCTGCCGTTGATGCAGCCTTGCCGGGATCGCCCAGCCGCGATGAATATGCTCCGCAGATGATGCTACGGAATGGAGGAATGTCATGGCTGACGGACGGCTCGACGGGAAGGTGGCGCTCGTTACGGGCGCGGGCAGCCGGAGTAAGAGGCGCGCGCTTTCTTGTTATGCTTGGACATTGTCACTTCGGAGGTGCGTCGCATGAGGCCCAGAAACCGCTTCTTATCCGCCACGACAGGGGTCGTTCTGATGATGTCGGCCATCGCGCTCGCGGCTGTCGCGTGCGGCGGCTTCTCCGTCTCTGTAGGTACGAGCAGCGGCGGGACGGACGCGCGTCTGACCGCCCAGATGCAGAACGCGGCAGGTGATTCCATCGGCACGGTCGTCATGCAGGAAGGCTCCACAGGCTTTCTGATGACCGTCATGCTGGAGGGGCTCGAACCGGGTCCTCACGGCATCCATATCCACGCCATTGGCTCGTGCAGCCCGGACTTCAAGGCGTCCGGCGGGCACATCAACGTGGACGACAAGCAGCACGGGCTGCTCAACCCCGACGGGCCGGATAACGGCGACCTGCCGAATATCTATGCCGCCGCCGACGGAACGGTGCAGGCGGAGCTGTTTACGACACGGGCCGGGCCGGACCTGCTCATGGACGACGACGGCTCGGCTATCGTTGTCCACGAGAACAGGGACGACCACATCACGCAGCCAATCGGCGGGGCAGGGGGGCGCGTCGCCTGCGGCGTGCTGTCCGCAGGGTAATCATCAGGGTTCCAGTCGCGGACAGGAGGGAGCACTCATGGCTGACGTAAGGCTCGACGGGAAGGTGGCGCTGGTTACGGGCGCGGGCAGCCCCATCGGCATGGGGCGGGTGATCGCGCTCGCGATGCTCCGCGCCGGGGCAAGGGTCGCGATGTTGGACATCAAGGACGATTGGCTCCAGCAGACCGCCAACGAGGCCCGCGAGATAGCGGGCGACGCCGCGGTCTCCACGCTCGTGGCTGACACCAGCCGCTGGGACGAGGCGCAGCGCGTCGTGCAGAGCACGGTCGACACGCACGGAAGCCTGGACGTCCTCGTGAACCTGGCGGGCGTGCACCAGCGCTCGCTCCTCCCGCCGTCGGACAGACCGCTCCACTTCTGGGAGCAGCCGGTGGAGGTCTGGGAGCGGATGATCGCGGTCAACTCGACCGGCCCGTTCCTGATGGCGCGCGCGGCGGTGCCGGGTATGCTCGAGCGCGGGTGGGGCCGCGTCATCGGCATCACGACCAGCCTCGACACCATGACGCGCAACATCCCCTACGGACCGAGCAAGGCGACCCACGAAGCCATGGTGGCGGCGATGGCGCCCGAGCTGGAGGGCACCGGCGTTACGACGAACGCATTGCTCCCCGGCGGCGGCACGAACACGATGTTCGTCGACCGCGATCCGAGCCGCGACTTCTCCGCGCTCGTGCAACCGGAGGTCATGGGCCCGCCCGCCGTCTGGCTCGCGTCCGAGGAATCGGACGGCTTCAACGGCATGCGCGTCATCGCCAACGACTGGGACCCGGCGCTCAGCGTCGAGGATAATCTCCAACGGTCGTCGGCGCCCGCCGCCTGGAGGCAGTTGGCGCGGGGCTCCGGGTAACGGAGGTCAGAGTAGCGATACCTCAACGTCCGGTTTGCGCGGCATCACGCCGAACCACGGCCCTCCGGGTTCGTCGAAGCCGGGGAATGGGGCCGCCTCGTTGGGCAGCAGGACGCACTCGTTCTGGGCGGGGTCGCGGAACGTGTTCATCGGGTCGCCGCCGTCCTCGACGATGCGGAGGTTCTCCTCCATCACCTTGCGGTAGAGGATGATGCCCGCGTCCGTCACGCCGAGGTTCTCGCGCGTCCGGTCCACGATGGGGCCCTGGGCGACCCACGTCATCTGGTCCTGCCCCGGCACGTCCGTGCTGACGAGGCGTCCCTTCCCGTCGTAGAGCGGGTGCTCCTCGACCGGGATGGAGCCGAACGCCTGCACCGGCACGTTGGCGCCGGCCGGGTGCACGGTCGTCGTGTAGCGCACGTACCACGTGTGCTCGTCGTCGATGGGGACGCGGAGCAGGAACCGGTGTGCGCCCTCGCCCCCGCCGATCTTCAGCGTGTAGGGGAAGACGATGGGGTGGCCGGTCTGCCAGTCGGGGTGCGTCTCGTCGATGCCTGCGGTAACTCGCCGCTTGACGACGCCGTGCTCGAACCGCTCGAAGCCCAGCTTCAGGTGGTGCTTCGCCCGCTGCGGCAGGCGGTTCGCCCACTCGTCGCCCTGTCCCTTCTGGGCGTTGATCCAAGTGCCGTAGTAGCCGTGCAGGTGCTCGAAGTGCGTGGGGTCGAGCGCGTTGTCGACGCACTGGAGCCAGTTGCAGGGGAGGGTACTCGCCTGGATGCGCCGGGTGACGTTCTCTTCCCATGCGAAGACGTCCCAGCGGGGGAGCAGGGGCGCGGGCTGCGGCCCCAGGTACGCCCAGATGAGCCCGTGCAACTCCTGCACCGGATAGGCGGTGAGCCTGATCTTGTCCTTGTACGTGCTGCCTGTCGGCTCGGAGGGCTGCTCCAGGCACTGGCCGTTGAAGTCGTACAGCCAGCCGTGGTAGCAGCAGCGGATGCCCTCCTTCTCGGGGATGCCGTAGAGCATGTCGACGCCGCGGTGGGCGCAGCGCTGCTCGATGAGTCCGAACTCGTTGTCCGGCGTCCGGTAGAGCACGAGGTCCTCGCCGAGGAGCCGTACCGCCATCGTGGGGTCTTCGCCCATCATCTGGGATGTTCCGGCGATGGGGTGCCAGTAGCGGCGCATCAGCTCGCCCATCGGCGTACCCTTGCCAACACGCGTGTAGCGTTCGTTGTCCTGCTGCGAAAGCATCGTGGCCCTCCTCTGACGGAGTGTTCTGTCGGACGCTCAGGCCTCAGCTTACTCCAACGACAGCGCCTGCTCGATGGCCGACGCGTCGAGGCCGTAGACGCTCGCGGACTGCTCCGGCGTGACGTAGCCGTTGCGCAGGTCCGACGCCGCGAGCGCAGCGTCGCGCTGTTTGGGGTCGCCCGCGCCGCCGGAGCTGCCGGTGTCGATGCGAATGACGTCGCCCGCGTTCAGCAGCAGATTGGAGACGAGGCCCCGGTACTCGACCGCGTTCTCGGTGTCCGGGTTGATGGTGATGACGCCGGGGCGTCCGGGCAGGCCGCCCTCCACGCCGTGGGGCGGATCGTTCTGCCTCGCGGTGCCGCCGGAGTACTTGCTCTCCTTCAGCACCCTGTACTCCCGCCGTATCCCGTGCCCGCCCCGGTTGGCCCCGGGCCCGCCCGAGTCCGGGATGAGGGCGAACCGCTGCAGTTCGACGTCGAACTCGGACTCGAGTATCTCCACGCTGGTCAATTTCGCGCCGCCCGCCCAGGAATGACCGGTGCCGGTGTAGCCGTCGCCGCCGGTGTGCGCGCCGTTGCCGGAGCGGAGCAGCTCGTACTGCACGTAGCGGGCGCGGCCTTCGCCGGACGTGCCGAGCACCACCATCGAGGAGGCCGCGTTGTGCGCGACGGCGGGGCGTCCGGCGACCTTGCTCAGGGCCTCGAACACCACGTCCTCTATCGCGGCCATCGTCGTCGAGTAGAAGCCCACCGGGCCGGGGAAGCGCGGGTCCATGATGCTCCCCTCGCGGAAGCGGCACTCGACCGCCCGCGCGAGCCCGCCATTGTTCGGGACGCTCGGGTCCATCATCGCGATGGCGGCGAAGTAGGCCATGCCTCGTATGAAGGGCGGGCGCACGTTGATGGGCCCGGCACTCTGGTCGCCGGAGCCGGAGAAGTCGAGCGTGAGCCGGTTACCCTGCTTGATGGCCGCGACGTGCAGCCGGATCGTCGTCGAAGGGTCGACGATGTCGTCGACGAGCGCTTCCGCCTCGGCGACGCCGTCGGCCCATTCGGCGAAGTGGCCGCGGACGCGCGCTTCGACGCGCTCGATGATGTCGCCGAACGCGGCGGTGAGCGTCTCGCCGCCGTACTCGTTCGCGAGCGTCTTCAACCGCGCCGCGCCGATGTTCCGCAGCGCGCCCGCCTGCGCGCCGAGGTCGCCGATGACCAGCTCCGGCGTGCGGCTGTTCGCCCGCAGGAACTGCGCGACCTCCTTGTTCATCGCGCCGCCGCGCTGGAAGAGCACCGGCATGATCTGCAGGCCGTCGCCGAACACGTCCCGCGCGATGGTGTTGCGCGAGCCGGGCGACTGCCCGCCGATGTCCGCCTTGTGGCCCATGCTGGCGCAGAACGCGATGACCTCGCCCTCATGGAACACCGGCAGCACCACGACCATGTCGTTCGGGTGGGGGCAGCCGGAATAGTAGGGGTGGTTGGCCAGGTAGCAGTCGCCCTCCTCCATCTCGTCGAGAGGGTAGAAATCGAGGACGCCCTGCACGCAGTCCGGATACGCGCCGAGGTGGGTGGGGAGCGGCGAGTACTGGCCGACGACCGCACCGGAGACGTCGGTGATGCCTGCGGAGAAGTCGTGGGACTCGCGGATGATGGTAGAGAAGCCGGTGCGGAGCACTGCGGCCTGCATCTCGCGCACGATGCCGTCCAGTCGCGCGCGGATGACCTCCTGGGTTATGACGTCGGTGATGGCCATGTGCCGGATACTACCAGCAACCGGCGCAGGGCAGGGCGCGCTGGGCCTACGCCAGACCGAGCAGTCGCCTGCGGGCCTCGGGGTCGCTCAGGTCGTCGGGCGTGCCGCTGAAGATGACCTTGCCCGCCTCCACCACGTGGACGTTGTCCGCGACCCGGATGCCCAGCTCCACATTCTGCTCCACGAGCAGGATGCCGATACCGACCTCCTCGACGAGGTTGCGGATGATGGCCGATATCTGCTCGAGGATGGGGCCCGCGAGAGCGCCGGACGGCTCGTCCATGAGCATGAGCTTCGGCTTGAGCATCAGCGTCATGGCGATCGCGAGCATCTGCCGCTCGCCGCCGGAGAGCGTGTCGGCGTCGGAGCGACGCCGCCTGTCGAGGATAGGAAACATGGAGTACGCCTGCTCGAGGCGCTCAGGGATGAGTTCGTTCGGCAGCGCATAGCCGCCGAGTTTCAGGTTGTCCTCCACCGGAAGGTCGGCGAAGACCTGTCCGCCCTGCGCGAGGTAGCCGATGCCGTCCTTGATGTTGTCGTACGGAGCGTGGTTGGTGATGTCGTGACCGTCGAACGTGACGGAACCGCCCGTGACCCGCGCGATGCCGTAAACGCCCTTGATGAGCGTCGATTTGCCCGCGCCGTTGTGGCCGACGATAGTCGTGACCTTGCCAGCCTCCACGCCCATGCTGACCCCGTTCAGGATCTGTTTCGGGCCGTAGGAGACGAGCAGGTCGGTGGTCTCAAGTAGCGGCATTGGATACGAATCCCAGGAACGCGCTCGTGAGGCGTTCGTCGTTCTCGACTTCGGACGGCGGGCCCTCGACGACGACCTCCCCGCGCACCACTACGACGTAGTCCGACACGTCCATGACAACCTTCAGGTTGTGTTCGACGAGGATGACGGCCTTGCCGTGGTCCACCGCGGCGGAGCGGATCATGGCGCTCAGTCCCGCGATGAGGTCCGGGTGGATGCCGGCCATCGGCTCGTCCAGCAGGAACACCTGCGCGCGCGAGTTCAGCATCCGTGCGAACTCGAGAAGCTTCTGCTGGCCGTAGGAGAGCGCCTGCGACAGGCTCGTCGCCTTGGACTGGATGTTCAGGTCGGTCAGGTGCCCCATCGCCTCGGCGCGGCGCTCACTCTCCTCCGCGGCGACCATCCCCGGACGCAGGAGCGCGTTGTACTCCAGTTCGCCCTTCTGGCCCGGCGACGAGACGACGACGTTGTCCAGCCCGTTCATGTAGAAGAGCACCTGCGAGTCCTGGAAGGTGCGCGCGATGCCGGCCTTGAAGCACTTGAACGGCGGGGAGCCGATGATCTCGTGCCCGTCCATGACGACGCTGCCGGAGTCCGCCTTGAGGAACCCGGAGATGATGTTGAGCAGCGTGGACTTCCCCGCGCCGTTCGGTCCGATGAGGCTCGTCACCTGGCCGAGTTCGGCGTTCATGCTCACGTCCTCGAGCACGAGGTTCCCGCCGAAACTCTTGTTGACGTTCCTGACTTCAAGTATCGCCATGCGTTACTCCAGCCGGTACCTGCCGATGATGCCCTGCGGCCTGAACAGCATGAGGAAGAAGAGGAGCGCGCCCCAGGTCATCGTGGTGATGCCGCCCGTCTTCTCGCCGGGAATGACCGGGAAGAACGAGATGTAGGAGTGGAACCACTCGGTGATCTCCGGCACGTAGCGCACCACTTCCGAGACCGTCACATAGGCGAGCGCGCCCAGCACTGCGCCGAGCCACCGCCCGGAGCCGCCCAGCACCACCATGATGAGCAGGAACGTGCTGAACTCGACGAGGTACTGCGAGTGCGCCGCGACCGTGACGTACGAGACGTACACCGCACCCGCCACCCCCGCGAAGAACGCGGTGATGACGTAGACGCGCAGCCGCACGAAGCCGACGTTCTTGCCGATGCTCTCTGCGACCGCCGGGTTCGCGCGGATCGTGGTGAGCACGCGCCCGTAGGGGGACTCCACCAGCCGCCAGAGGATGATGATGCAGATGATGGCGATGGGGATGCTGAACAGCATGAACTTGTCGGCGGTGTCGAACGCGTAGCCGAAGATCACCGGGCGCGGCACTTCACGGATGGCGAGCGAGCCGTTCGTCATCCAGCGCCACGCGAGAATCACCTGCGAGAGGCTCAGCATCACCGTTACGGTCGCCAGCACGAAGAAGTGGCCGCGCAGCCGGAGGATGGGCGAGACGATGAACGCCACGACTGAAGCGACGAGGCCAGCGACAATAATCGACGGCCAGTACGGAAGGCTGAACACCTCTGCGCCAGGTGGTGGGTTGAGTGTCTCTGTCGTGAGAACAGCGAACGCGTACGCCCCGATGCCCATAAACCCGGCGTGCGACAGGCTCATCAGACCTGTGTAGCCGACCGACATGTTCAGCGAGGACGCCAGTATGGAGAAGACGCTGGCGATGACGATGAGGTGCGCCATGTACTCATCGCTCAGCCCCAGCTCGAAGCGCCATAAGAGCGAGAGGACCAGGATGAAGAGCGCGAACGCGCCGAGGCCATACCTCTGCTGCAGGGCCGCGACCACCAGCACAGCGACGCTGCAGACGGCGTGGACCGTCGTAACGAATACCCCGGTGACGTGCCCCGTGCCGAACGGGATGAGCGCCAGCAGCATCAGCGCGCCGAAGGCGACGAGCGTCCGGTTCGGAGTTACGACGGCGCGCCAGCCCTCCAGCGGCTCGACAGCCCCCGCCTGCTCCTCGTCGACCTCTCCGTCGCTGAGCGCTTGCGGTTCCTGTGCGTCGGTGGTCACAGCAGCCTCCGCAGTTCGCGGTGTTCCCGCGTTCCCAGAAGTCCGTAGGGCCGGAACAGGATGACGAGCAGCAACAGGATGAACCCCGCGGGTATCGCCCAGTTGCCGCCGAAGTAGTAGCTCGCGATGGTCTGCGCGAGTCCGAGCGCCAGTCCGCCCACGACCGCGCCGGGCATGCTCCCGATGCCGCCGATGATGACGCCGCCCGCTGCCGTGATGGCCAGCCGGATGCCGACGTTCGGGATGACACCGCCCTCGTACGTCTGCATGACGCCGCCGATACCGGCGAGCGTCGAGCCGAGCACGAACACCATCAGGTAGACCTGCGAAGCGTTGATGCCGACCGCGACCGCGAGGTCAGGGTTCGATGCGATGGCGCGGATCATCCGCCCCCACTTCGTGTAGCGGAAGAAGAGGGTGACCGCAAGTACAAGGACGGCGACCAGCACGATGGTGTTGACCGCGTGCCACTTGATGAAGAGGTCGATATCGAGCGCCTCGATCTGCAGGTTGAACGTTGGCAGGGGGCCTCCGGGCCGGGGCAGCCGGGCAGTCGTGCGGGCGATGGTGAGCAGCAGGCCTTCGAAGAAGAAGAGTGCCGCGAGTGAACCGAGGAACGAGACGAGGAAGCCCGCGCCGCGCACGCGCAGCCGCCGGTAGACGGCGAGCTCCATGAAGATACCCGATGCACCCGACAGGATGACCGCGATGGAGGCTGCCAGCCAGATGGGCAGGCCCTGTTCCTGCGCCAGCCACCACGTCGCGTAGCCCGCGATGAGGAATGCCGCACCGTGCAGCACGTGAAAGATGCGTACGGTGTTGTAGATAACCGCGAACCCCAGCGACAGCAGGGCGTATATCGCCCCGAGCGAGAGGGCGTTGATGCCTATCTGGATGAAGGTTTCCACTGGGTAGTCTTAAAGGGGCTCCTCCAACCGGAGGAGCCCCTTGTGGTCAATCAATCCTACTGGATGTCCCGGTACGGCTCGATCTGCGGGACGAGGTTGACGAACTCGCCGTTCACGACATGGCCGATACCCGGCGGCGCCCAGGCGTCTCCGCCCTCGTCGAAGACCCAGAGTCCGGCGAGACCGACGATCTCGTCGACCTGCGCGATGTGGTCGCGCATCGACTCGGAGGAGGTCGCGTCAGCGCCCAGTTTCAGCGCCTCGGCGATGACGAGCGTGCCGTCGTAGAAGTGCGTGGCATAGGTGTCGGGATCGTTGCCTTCCTTCCCAGCGTAGCAGTCGATGAAGCGCGGGGCGCGCTCATCGGCTTCCTTGTCGAACTGGCCCGGAGCCGAGTAGATGAGGCCGTTCGCCGCGGGGCCGGCAACGTCGATCAGTTCGGTGTTGCCTTCGGCCCCACCGCCGGAGAGGAGGTACTTGGGCTGGAGCCCCTGCTGGGCCATCGTGTTGATGATGAGGCCCATCTCCTTACCGAGCGACATCAGCTGAACGACGTCCGGCTCGGCGGCCCTGATCTTCGTGATCTGCGTGTCGAATGAGACGTCGTCCTTCTGGAACGTCTCCTCGGCCACGATCTCGAAGCCAAGTGCGGCTTCGAGCACCCGGAGGCGGTCGATCTGCAGGTCGATGGAGTCGTTGCCCTCTTCCTTGATGTAGGCGTAGCGCAGACCGTTGAGGTCCTCGCCCGAGCCGCCCGCGTAGTCATCCAGCCAGCGGATGAGCGCGTCGGCGTTGAGCGTCGTGTTCAGCGCGTTGCGGAACACCCACGGGCTGTCGTAGGCGAACATGGGGTTCTGGATACCGGAGCTGAACAGCACCACCTCGAGTTCGGACGCAACCGGCTTCTGGGCAAGGCCGATGCCGGTGAAGATGGTCATGACGACCGGAGCGTCGTTCACGGTGGCCAGCTTGCGGAGTCCGGAGACACCCTCCGCCTGGTCTGCCTTCGAGTCCTCGGGGAGGAGTTCGATGGTTGTGCTGCCGAGTTCACCGCTGGCTTCCACCTCGTCGATGGCGCACTGCATGGCGGAGACGAGCCGCCCCCACCGGGCGTAAGAGCCGGACTGCGGGACGGTGAAACCGAGCTTGAGCACCTGCGGCTCAGGCTCCGGGGTTGGCGTCGGCGGCACGGGCGTCGGCGTCGGGTCCGGCGTGTCGTCCTGGACGGGAGCCGGCGTCGGCGTGGCAGTCGGCGGCACGGGCGTCGCGGTCGGGTCCGCCCCACACGCAACGACGATGAGCGCCGTGCTCACCAGTGCGGCGAACGCCATGAGTAGTCTGGCGCGAATGGGTCCGAAGTACATCAGGTCCTCCCCCTGCTATCCATATGATTTCCTTATCCGGCTGTTAACCGGATACAAGCGGCAAACGCATATCAGTCATGCGCCTGAAAGTCAAGTGAAAGATTTCACTTTAGGGGTAGATCCGCGCATGTGGACGGGCAGCCGAAGTCGACCGTCCGGCGAGGACTGTGCAGGGGTGTGGGAACCGTCAGCCGATGGAGATGATGAGGTTGCCATAGTCGTCCACGAGGGCCTGCTGGCCGGGGTAGACGACCGTCGTGCTGTCCAGCTGTTCGACGATCGCCGGGCCTGCGACCTCGTGGCCGGGCGCGAGCAGCGTTCGCTCGTACACCGGCGTCGGTGTCATGCCGGACCCGCGGTCGAAGTACACCTCGCGCTCGTCTATCTTCGCGCTGTCCGCCGACCCTGTGGCGCGCTCGTGGCGCTTCATGGAGAACTTCGGCACGCGCACCGTTGCGCGGACGCGGTAGTTCACCGCCTCCACCGGTTCCGTCTTTGCGCTGTGGCCGAACAGCTGCTCGTGCGCCTGGTCGAACCGCTCTCGTATGTCGGCGATGGCCTGCGTGCTCAGGTTGACGTCGTCCCCGGCAGGGACGTTCAACTCGTAGCCCTGGCCCTGGTAGCGCAGGTCCACCGAGAACGAGCAGCCGATGGAGTCCTCGTCGAAGCCGTCCGCTTTGAACTCGCCGATCGCGTGGTCGCGCAACGCCCCGAAGATGGAGCCGAGCTCGCCCGCGCCCAGCTGTTCGAGGTCAGTCAGGCGGGAGCGCACGAAATCGCGGCGCGGGTCCGCCATGATGAGGCCGAGCGCCGAGCTCACTCCCGGCATCGGCGGGACGACAACCTTGCTCATGCCGAGGTCGGCGGCGAGCCGTCCGGCGTGCACCGGCCCCGCGCCGCCGAACGCGACGAGCACGAAGTTGCGGAGGTCGTACCCCCGCTCGGTCGAGACCTCGCGGATGCCCTCCTCCATCTTCGCGTTGATGATGCGGATGATGCCTTCGGCAGTGGCCATCGGCTCGATGCCGAGTTGCTTGCCCATGTCCGCGACGGCCTCGTATGCCTTCTGCCTGTTCGTCTTCACCTTGCCGCCCAGCAGGTACTCCGGGTGCAGGAAGCCGAGCAGCAGGTTGGCGTCGGTCACGGTGGGCTGGGTGCCGCCCTTGTCGTACGCCACGGGGCCGGGGTCCGCGCCCGCGCTGTGCGGGCCTACCTGCAGCGCGCCGCCGCCGTCGATCCACGCGATGGTGCCGCCGCCCGCGCCGATGGTGTTGATCATCAGCATGGGCGCCGCTATCTCCCAGTCGCCGACGAGTACGGACGTCTGCTCCAGCACGGAGCCGTTCTCACCGAGCGCGATGTCGCTGCTCGTCCCGCCCATATCGAACGACACCATGTTGGAGAACCCGGCAGAGTCGGCTATCTGCATCCCCGCCTCGGACCCGGCGCACGGACCTGAGAGCAGGGTGGTGATGGGGATGACGCTCGTTATCTTCGCCACGCCCCCGTTGCTCTGCATGATGTACAGCTGCTCGGTCGTGATGCCGAGGCCGCGCAGGCCGTCGGCCAGCTTGCCGAGGTAGTCGATCATCGCGGGAGCGAGCCGCGCGTTCGCGACCGTGGTGCTCAGACGGGGGAACTCGCGTATCTGCGGCAGTATCTCGGACGAGAGCGAGACCGAGCCGTCCGGGAACTCTTGCTTGATCATCTCGCCGAGCGCTTGCTCGTGTTCCGGGTTCAGGAACGAGAACAGCAGCACGACCGCGACGGACTCCGCGCCCTTCTTCTTGAGGCGCTTCACGGCCTCACGCGCCTGCTCCACGTCCAGCGGCTTCTTCACGTTGCCCTTGTAGTCGACGCGCTCCACGATCTCCTCGCGCAGCCACGGCTCCACGGGCGGGTTCTTCTCCACATAGATGTCGGACAGGTCGCTGCCGAACCGCGGGATGTGCCAGACGTCGTTCACGCCGCTGAAGCCGTCCGTGATGAGCAGCCCCACGCGCGCGCCCTTGTCCTGTACGAGGATGTTTGTGCCGACCGTCGTGCCGTGGGTGAACGAGGCTACTTCGTCGGCCTCGAGGTTGCCGTCGAGCATCTCGCGCAGGCCGTCGATGATTGCGCGTCCGGGGTCCTGGGGCGTGGACGGGACCTTCAGCACGTCGACCTCGCCGGACTCGTGCTCGAGCACGACCATGTCGGTGAACGTTCCGCCCGTGTCAACTGCAACCGTCTTCATCTGGAACCAGCCTTCCTTGCGTGGGATCGAACGCGAACTATAGGGGCGCCCAGGCGTTCGTGCAAAGCGCCGCGCACGTTTGACAGCCCCTCGCGGCGCGCATAGGTTATCACCACCAGGCGGGAGGGATGGTCGATGGCGACGGACGTCATAACGCAGGAAGTCATACGGGCCCGGCTGGACGGCATCGTTCGCGAGATGCAGGCCGCCGTCCTGCGCACCGGCTACTCCACCATCATCCGCGAGTCCCACGACTTCTCCGCCGGCATCACCGACCGCTACGGCAACGTTGTCGGCCAGCACTCGCCGCTGCCGACACACCTCGGCGCATACCCGGACTGCGTGCGCGGCGTGCTGGAGTTCTACGACGTCGATGAGATGCACGAGGGCGACTGCTTCCTCACGAACCACCCGTACCACTCCGGCTGTCCCCACCCGAGCGACATGGTCGTCGTCATGCCCGTGTTCGCCGGCGATGAAGTCATCGCGTTCTGCGCCAGCATGGGGCACAAGGTGGACATCGGCGGGCAATCGCCCGGCTCACGGAACGCGATAGCGCGGGACCTGTTCGGCGAAGGGCTGTCGATACTGCCGGTGCAGTTCATGCGGCAGCGCGTGTTGCACAAGGAAGTCGTCCAGTTCCTGCGTTCCAACACGCGCACGCCGGAGCTCGTGCTGGGAGACCTGGAGGCGCAGGCGGGCGCGCTCTGGAGCATCGGCGTGCGCCGCCTCGGCCACACGGTGGAGACGTACGGCAAGGAAGCCGTGTTGGACGCGTTCAAGGGTATCGGAGACCGCACCGAGGTGCGCGCCCGCCAGGTGATCGAGACGTGGCCGGACGGCACGGTCGAGGTCGAGGCGTTCATCGACGACGTTGCCAACCCCACCGAGACGATCCGTATCCACGTCGCGGCCATCAAGGAGGGCGACCGGCTCGTCATGGACTTCAGCGGCTCGGGCGACCAGTCGCTGGGGCCGGTGAACGCCCGTCCGCCGTTCGTGCGCGGCATGGTGAACTACGCGGCGATAGCGATGATGGGCTCGGATATGCCGAACAACTACGGCCTCGCGCGTACTATCGAATGCCGGTTCCGGGAGGGCAGCGTCATCTGCCCGACGTTCCCTGCGCCCGTCGGCTTCTACTCAATGACGATGCCCGTCGTGGAGGACGTGGTGTTCGAGGCGCTGAGCAAGGTCTCGGGCAATCCCGCGGTGGCGCACAACAGCGTTTCCGGCATGGTGGTGCTGGGCACGAGCGGCCCCGCGGCGAAGCGTTACGTGCAGTACGAGATCATCGTCTCCGGTAACGGCGCGTACGACGGCGGCGACGGCTACACGGGCACCGCGCATTCCTGGACCGGCGGCGCGAAGTACACGGGCGTCGAGATCATCGAGTCCGAGTTCGACGTGGACATGGAGCAGTTCTGCCTCGTGCCGGACACCGGCGGGGCAGGCAAGTACCGGGGAGGCCTCGCGCTCCGGCGCGAGTACCGCGTCCGCTCGCAGGCGCAGTACGCGGGCGGCACACCGAGGACGCTCGCTCCGGCGCGCGGCGTGAACGGCGGAGGCAACGGCAGGCCGGGCCGCGTCGTGATGAACCCGGGGACCGACACGGAGAAGGCCTACTCCGGCCTCATCTCCAACGTTCCCATGGCCCCGGGCGACGTGGTGCGTATGGAGACAGCATCCGCGGCGGGCGTCGGCGATCCGAAGGAGCGCGAGCGCGAGCGCGTCGCCTCCGACCTCCGCAACGGCTACATCTCCGTGGAGACGGCGCTCGACGTGTACGGCATGAGCAGGGAAGAGGTCGAGGCCGCGGTCAACATCTGATATTCGGGAGGCAGGGTTGCGCATTCTCGTAACAGGTGGGCTGGGAGTGAACGGGTGCTGGGTCACCCGCGACCTGCTCTCGATGGGGCACGAGCCCGTCGTTTTCGACAACCGCCCCGACTTCACGCTGCTGCGGGACGTGAGCGACGAGTTCGCGTTCGTCGAGGGCGACATAACCTCGCTGGAGCAGTTGGACCGCGCGTGCAGGGAGCATCGCATCGAGCGCATCTGTCACCTCGCCGCGGTCTACCCGGACACGGCGGACGCCGACCCGTTGCTGGGCTTCTCCGTGAACGCGCTCGCGACGGTCTACGTGCTCGAAGCGGCGAAGCGCAACGGCATCGACCGCGTCTCCTTCACGAGTTCGATAGGCGCGCTCTCGCGTATGACGGAAGAGCACCTCGAACCGCAGATGGTCCCCGTGAACGAAGACTTTCCGGCGTACCCCATGGGAAGCGTCTACGGCGCGGCCAAGACGTCCTCCGAACTCATGGGCATCCAGTATAAGCGGCTCTTCGGCATCGACTTCGCCGCCATGCGGTTCGCCGCCATCTACGGCATCGGCAAGGGCGCGGAGCGCCACGGCAGCCACAACATGATCTGGGGCGAGCTGATCCGCAGCGCCATCGCGGGACGTCCCATCGTCATCCCGCAGGGCGGCGAGCAGCGGCTCGACCTCACCTACGCGCGCGACGTGGCGCAGAGCGTCGTCAAGGGATGCCTCGTGGACAGCTTCGAGGGCCACGTCTTCCACATAGGCAGCGGTCGTACATACACACTCAACGATTTCGCGGACGCCATCCGTACAGTCATCCCCGGCGCCGAGATCGAGGTGGGGCCGGGGCTCGATCCGCGCGGCATGGGCCCCCTGGCGTACTATGCGCTCGATATCAGCCGCGCCCGCCGCGAGTTGGGCTACGAGCCGCAGTACCCGCCGGAGGCGGCGATACGTGACTGGCTCGAATGGACGGAACGTCTGGAACTGACGGAGGGTTAGGCGCATGACGACGTGCAAGGCTGCCGTTTTCGTTGGAGCGAACAGACCGCTGGAGGTGCAGGAGTTTCCCGTCCTGCCGATGGAGCCGGGTGGGGCGCTTGTGCAGATGCAGATGGCCGCCATCTGCGGCACGGACGTGCACGCGTGGCACCTGGACGTCACGCCAGCGCCGATGATCTTCGGCCACGAGAACGTCGGCGTTATCGCGGAGATCGCGCCGGAGATATCGACGGACGTGCTCGGGGAGCCGTTGCGCCCCGGCGACCGCGTCATATTCCGCGACGCTCCGTGCGGACGCTGCTTCCGCTGCGCCGTGGGCGAGTCGTGTCAGAACACCCGGTCGTACGGAACGACCCGCTGCGACGCGCCCCCGTACCTGCGCGGCGGCTTCGGGCAGTACATCCAGCTGAGCGCCACGCCGTGGCTGCTACGCGTCCCCGACGACGTCTCGAACGAGCGTGCGCTGTTAAGCGTCATCGGCAACCACACGGCGCTGAACGGCGTGGACCGCATCGGCGGCGTCAACCTCGGCGACACGGTGGTCGTGCAGGGCTCCGGCCCCATCGGCATGGGCGTACTCAACCAGGTGCTGCTCGGCGGGGCAGGGCGAGTCATCGTGGTCGGCGCGCCGGAGAGCAGGCTCGAACTGGCGCGCGAGCTCGGCGCGACCGAAACGGTGGACATCACCGAGTGGAACACTCCCGAGGCGCGCGTAGAGCGCGTGATGGAACTGACCGAAGGACGCGGGGGCGACCTCATCGTCGAGGCGTCCGGTGGGCTGACGGCGTTCCGCGAGGGGCTGGAGATGGTGCGGTTCGGTGGGCGCTACCTCGTGATAGGGCAGTGGACGGACTACGGGCTGCTCGAGGCGAACCCGGCGCTGCTGACGCGGAAGGTGATCCGCGTGCAGGGTGTCTTCTCGGCCGGCCCGAGGCATATCATCCGGTCGTTGC
Organism: Dehalococcoidia bacterium; assembly: GCA_965220655.1. Taxonomy (GTDB): domain Bacteria; phylum Chloroflexota; class Dehalococcoidia; order Lucifugimonadales; family Australimonadaceae; genus Bin16. The sequence continues at coordinate 1,117,264 of CBDCQO010000012.1, forward strand.
AGGCCATGCGTACAATGGTCGACAGGCCTGTGGAGAAGCTCATCACGCACAAGTACGAACTGGAAGACGTGAACGAAGGGTTCGAGGCGCACGAGAGCCTCGAAGCGATGGTTGCGGTGATATTGCCGAACGGCGAACCTGCGCGATAGGAGAACGGCCATGGCAAAGGGCGGGTTCAGGGTCATCGACAGCGACATGCACATCATGGAGCCGCCAGACCTGTGGCAGCGGTACACGGACAAGAAGTACCGCGACTACGCCCAGGTGGGCGTTACGTCGGACAACGTGCGCGACCTCCGTACGGTCCATCCGGATGGCAGACCGTGGGGAGCGCCCGTGCGCGCCGCGAGCAGACCGAGCCAGGCAGGCGGCCATAACTACGAGCGCAATCAGAAGCTCTACGTCACCCACGCCGAGCGCGGCTGGTCCACCGAGGTGCAGCTGGAGGCGATGGACGTGGAAGGGCTGGATGTCGCGGTGCTCTTTCCCACGCGCGGGCTGCACACGCTGGCCGAGCCGTTCATGGACCCGCCGTTCGCGGCGGCGCTGGCGCGGGCGTACAACGACTGGATGTACGACTTCTGCGCCCCTGCGCCGGACCGGCTCATCGGCGCGGCGATGGTCTCGCCGTTCGACATGGACGACGCCATCGCCGAGGTCGAGCGAGCGGTGAAGGAGCTCGGCTTCCGCGCCGTGTTCATGCGGTCCAACCAGATGACGGACAAGCCCTGGCACGACCCGTTCTATGACCCCCTGTGGAGCGCGCTCGAGGAGTACGACATCCCCATAGGGTTCCACGAGGCTTCATCGTCGGGCGCGAAGCAGGCGGGCGATCACTTCGGGTCGAACACCATGCTGCGCCGCGTGTTCGCGCAGCCCGTCGAGCAGATGATGGCGCTCGCCAGCTTCTGCGGCGGGGGCGTGCTGGAGCGTCACCCCAGGCTGCGGGCAGCATTCCTGGAGGCGAACTGCGCGTGGGCGCCGTGGCTGCTCTGGCGGCTGGACGAGGGGTACGAGCGCGAGGCTGACGTGTTTGTGCCCGAACTCAGCATGGCGCCCACGGAGTACTTCAAGCGGCAGTGCTGGATATCGGTCGAGCCGGATGAAGAGCCCGCGAAGTATGCTATCGACTGGGTGGGGAGCGACAAGATGGTCTTCTCGACGGACTACCCGCACGGAGACTCGAAATACCCCTACGCGGTGTCCAGTTTCATCGAACTGGACCTCCCGGAGGAAGACAAGAGGAAGATCCTCTGGGACAATTGCGCCAGTCTCTACAAGCTCGCGGAAGTCCCAGCCAGCGTTTAACCGGAGAGAAACAGGAGGACGGCGATGGCCAAGGGTGGGTTCAGGATCATCGACAGCGACATGCACATCATGGAGCCGCCGGACCTGTGGCAGCGGTACACGGACAAGAAGTACCGCGACTATGCGCAGGTTGGCGTTCTGTCCGAGAACGTCCGCGACCTCCGCACGGTCCACCCGGACGGCACTCCGTGGGGCACGACGACGGGCGTGCGGTCGCGCAACCCCAACCAGGCAGGCGGACACAACTACGAGCGGAACCAGAAGCTCTACGAGAGCCACGCCGCGCGCGGGTGGTCCACCGAGGTGCAGTTGGAGGCGATGGACGTGGAAGGGCTGGACATTGCGGTGCTCTTCCCCACGCGCGGGCTGCACACGCTGGCCGAGCCGTTCATGGACCCGCCGTTCGCCGCGGCGATCGCGCGGGCATATAACGACTGGATGTACGACTTCTGCGCCCCGGCGCCGGACAGGCTCCTCGGTGCGGCGATGGTCTCGCCGTTCGACGTGGAGGATGCCGTTACCGAGGTGGAGCGCGCCGTGAAGGAGCTCGGCTTCCGGGCGGTGTTCATGCGCTCCAACCAGATGACCGACAAACCCTGGCACGACTCGTACTACGACCCCCTGTGGAGCGTGCTTGAGGAGTACGACGTCGCTATCGGGTTCCATGAGTCGTCGTCGTCCGGTGCGCGGCAGGTGGGCCAGCACTTCGAGCCCAACTTCATGTTGCGCCGCGTGTTCGCGCAGCCTGTCGAGCAGATGATGGCGCTCGCCAGCTTCTGCGGCGGGGGCGTGCTGGAGCGTCACCCGAAACTGCGGGCAGCCTTCCTGGAGGCGAACTGCGCATGGGCGCCGTGGCTGCTCTGGCGGTTGGACGAGGCGTACGAGCGGGAAGCGGACGTATTCGTCCCCGAACTCAAGATGGCGCCGACGGAGTACTTCAAGCGCCAGTGCTGGATATCCGTCGAACCGGACGAGGAGCCCGCGAAGTACGCCATCGACTGGGTTGGCAGCGAGAAGATGGTGTTCTCGACGGACTACCCGCACGGGGACTCCAAGTACCCGGACGCAGTGTCCAGTTTCCTCGAACTCGGCATCTCTGATGAGGACAAGAAGAAGATCCTCTGGGACAATTGCGCCAGCCTCTACAACCTCGCGGAAGTTCCGGCCAACGCTTAGCCGGAGAAAGAGGAGAAGCCATGACCACGGTAACGACTGAGACGGCCCTGGACAGGTTCATCAAGCAGACGCGCGAGCTGTTCGCCAGCGAGCCGGACCTCGAGAAGCGCTGGGTCGCGCTGACGCCGGTGCTGCAGGAGTTCCTTGCAGACCCCACCGTGCAGGAAGCGTCGGCCAAGTGGCCGGTGAACGTGTTCACCGACCGCGCGGAGAACCTGCTCTTCTACGAAGACCCGGACTACGGTTTCGTGGTCAACGCGCTGAAGCGCGAGCCGACCGGGAAGCCCGTCGAGCCTCCGAAGCACCCGGGCTGGCGCGGCATCCACGACCACGCCCACATCTACACGCTCTACGGCGTGCTCGTTGGCCACGAGATGATCGAGCGCTACCGCCCCGTCGAGGGAGCCGAGCGCCGTGACGACTACGTGCCCATCGAGGAGGTCGGCAACTTCAAGGTCGAGCCGGGTTGCGTCGACCTGGTGCGCCCGTACGAGATCCACGCGGAGCGCAGCCTCGGCGAGCAGACGTGTGCGGTCATCATCCGCAGCCAGAAGTCCGGCGACTTCATGCAGGGCCGCTACAACCTCGAGACGGGGGCGTACTGGGAGGGACTCGGCCCGGTCCAGCGGGAAGTGGAGATGTTCCCGGAGGACTAGGACGTTCACACGGCTCGAACGCCATCGTGACAGAGACCACCTCGCCCGCAAGCGAGGTGGTCTTCGTTTGTGCGCGGGGGCTGCTTGCGGTAGTCTCCGGTGCGCAATCCATCCGGGAAAGGGGCGGGATGAAGTACCAGGGGAAGGTGTCGCTGCAGGCCACGGCCGAGACCGTCTGGGACGTGGTGCTGGACATTGAGCAGTTCGCGGACTGCATGCCGGGCATGCAGGACCTCGTGAAGATAGACGACCGGACGTTCGAAGGCGGCATGAGCGCGAAGGTCGGGCCGGTCGCGGGCGACATCAGGTTCCGCTCGCAGATCGTGGACGTGGACCCCCACGTGAGCCTCACGGCGCACGTGGAGGGTGAGGACTCGTTGACGAAGAGCACGATGACCTCGGACATCACGATGACCCTCGCTCCGGACGGGTCCACCACCGAGCTGGCCTACGTGGCCGAGGTGAACATCAAGGGTCGCCTGGGCATCGTCGGCGACATGATCCTGCGGGCAACCGGCGTGCAGGTGATCGAGGAGTTCTTCAACCGCTTGCGGAAGAAGGTCGAAGTCCCGGCTTGAGGAGGCGCTGAACCGTGCAGAAACGTTCCTACGACGTCGTTGTGATAGGCGGAGGCTCGGCGGGATGCGCCGCCGCCGCCCGGCTGAGCGAGGACGCGGACAGGCAGGTGCTCCTGCTCGAAGCCGGGCCGGACCCGAATCCCATCCCCCAGGAGATAGCCGATGGGAGCCGGGTCGCGCGCGTCGTGCTCGAGTCGCCGTACGTCATGCTCTACCCGACGCCCCGCGCGGGCGACGGCAGCACGTTCTACAAGGTGAGCGGACGCGTCATGGGCGGCGGCTCGTCCGTGAACGCGATGGCCGTCGTCCGCCCCACGAAGCACGACCTCGACACGTGGGCCGGGCTCGGCAACCCCGGTTGGTCGTTCGACGAGTGCCTGCCCCTCCTGCAGCGCCTCGAGACCGACTCGGACTACGGCGGCAACGACATCCATGGAGAGAGCGGGCCGCTGTACGTCTACCGGGCCTTCAGGGTGGACGAGGAGGAGAGCGCGGACGCTCCGGTGCGCGCATTCATCGCCCGTGCCCAGAGCATGGGGCTGCCGATGTGCCCGGACCTGAACGTGCCGGACCCCTACGGCATCTGCAGCTCGGCATACAACGTCAAGGACGGGGTGCGGCAGAACACGACCGTCGCCTACCTCGACCCCGCGCGGGGCCGCCCGAACCTCGACGTCATCGCCGACGCGCAAGTGCAGTCGCTCTCCATCGCGAACGGCCGCGTCAACGGCGTCGTCTACAAGCACGAGGGCGAGGTGAGCACGGTGGCGGCGGACGTCGTCGTGCTCTGCGCGGGCGTCTACCACAGCCCCCAGATCCTCATGCTCTCCGGCATCGGCCCGGCGGGCGAACTGGAACGCCACGGCATCCCCGTCGTGCAGGCGCTGGAAGGCGTGGGCGAGAACTACCAGGATCACGCCACGATCGAGATGACGTTCGAAGGGCGCGAGGGGTTCGACCCGGACTGGGTCATCCCGCGCTTCCGCCTGATGTGGAAGAGCGACTCCAGCCTGCCGCACGGCAACTTCCACATCTTCCAGCGGCCGCCGACGGTGGTGCCGGGACTGAAGATGATGATGCCCGTGTCCGCCAACCTGCTCGAGCAGCGGGATATGGGGCGCATCCGCCTCGCGAGCGCGGACCCTGAGGACGTGCCGGAGATCGAGGACGCGATGCTCAGCCACCCGGACGATCTGAAGGCCATGCTCAGCGCGATGGAGTTCATCTACGAGCTCATCCAGCACGAGTCGATGCAGCAGTTCTACGGCCCGCTCATCTCCCCGACGCGGGACGAGGACTGGGGCGAGTTCGCCCGCAGCGCGCACGGCAGCTACCACCACGGCATCGGCACTTGCAAGATGGGCCCCTCGTCCGACCCCATGGCCGTCGTGGACGCCAACCTGAAGGTGTACGGGATCGACAACCTGTACGTGGCGGACGCGTCCATCATGCCGACCATCCCGCACGCGAACACCAACGTCACGTCCATCATGATCGGCGAGCGCCTCTCCGACATCGTCAAGGGCCTCGTCGCGTAGGAGTTGCAGGACGCGTCTTGTCAGACGGAGTAAGATAGCGCCACACAGAACGAGGGAGGATGCCATGACCACCGAGACGCAGACGACGCCCCAGACGTCCACGTTCAGCATCAAGGGCCCGTACCTGTCGGCGGGGCGGACGAACATCGACCTTGCCCGCACCGACCTGCTCTGGCTGAGCTTCAAAGTCAACGCGGAGGGCGGCGAGAACGCGGTGCACGCCCACACGGACGAGGACCACGCGTTCGTCATCCTGGAAGGCGAGGTCACGTTCTTCGACGACAAGGGCAACGGGAAGGTGCTCGGCGAGTACGAGGGCATCATGATCCCGAAGGGCGCGTACTACCGCTACCTTAACACCGGTGGGCGGAACCTCTTCATGCTCCGCGTCGGCGCGCAGATGGACACCAGCGGGGGCATCCAGACGCGGGTGAAGCCGGACGGCAACGCCATCCCCGCCGACTCCGCCGAGAACTTCCACGTCGACCCCGTGGCCATCGAGGGCAAGTTCTTCGGCGCCAAGTAGGTCCCAGCGATAACACTGACCGGCGGGCGTCCCCGGGGCGCCCGCCACGTTTACCCCAGGGCGCGCCAGACGCGCTCCGTGAGGAGAGGCATGTCGACGCCGCTGACGTCCGCGCCTGAGCGGGCGAGGGCGTCAGCGACGGCGTTCGTGACCGCCACCGGCGCCGCGACCGTCGGCAGTTCGCCGATGCCCTTGATGCCGAGCGGGTTGGTCGGCGACGGCGTCTGCTGGTTCTCCAGCGCGAATGAAGGCAGCGACTCGGCGATGGGGATGCCGTAGGTCATGAAGCTTGCGGTCTGCGGCTGGCCCGCCGCCGAGTAGAGCATCCCCTCGCTCAGCGCCTGACCGATACCCTGCGCGATGCCGCCCTGTATCTGCCCGCGCACGATGACCGGGTTGATCATCGGGCCGCAGTCGTGCACCGCCGCGTAGTCGGTGAGGCGGACGTCGCCGGTGCCCTCGTCCAGCTCGACGACCGCGACGTGCGCGGCGAAGCCGAACGGGTTGGCGGGCAGCTCCCACTCCAGTTCCACGACGATGCCGTTCGCGGGGATGACTCCTCCCGCAGCCTCCAGCCGACGCTTCACTTCCTGCAGCGCGACGTAGGCCGCGTTGCCGCCGACCGCGAGGCCCCGGCTCGATGTCGTGCCGCCGCCCGACGCGAGTTCGTCGGTGTCGCCGTGGTGCAGCTCGACCATCTTCGGCGCGACGCCGAGCGTGTCCGCCGCGATCTGCGAGAACGACGTGGCCGTGCCCTGTCCGTGCGGCGATACGTCCGTGACGATGACGACGCGTCCGTCCGTTTTCATCTCGACGCGTGCGAGGCTCTTGCGGACGTTGGCCTTGCCGCCAGACGCCTTCGTGACAGTCGCGACGCCGATGCCGGTGCGGAACGGCCCGCGCTCGGACGCCTGCCGCTCGCGCAGACCGGCGTACCCCGCCATGCCGAGCGCGCGGTCGAACGCGGTGTGGAAGTCGCCGGAGTCGTACTCGAGGCCGGTGGCCGTCCGATAGGGGAAGGCGTCGGTGGGAATGAAGTTGCGCCGGCGTATCTCCGCCGGGTCCATGCCGAGCCTGCGCGCGGCGTCGTCCATGATGCGCTCGATGGGGACGGCGGCCTCAGGGCCGCCCGCGCCGCGGTAGGGACCGGTGGGCGGCCGGTTCGTCGTGACGCCGAGGCACTCGACGTCCATCGCGGGGATGGCGTACGGCCCGGCGACGCGCTGCACGGCATTGCCGAGCGGCCCGCCGCTGGAGGTGAGGAAGTACGCGCCCATGTCGGCCAGCATGCGGATGCGGACGCCGAGCATCGTGCCGTCGGAGCGCACCGCAGCCTCCACGTCCGCCGTGAAGCCGCGCCCGTGCGACGCGAGCGTGCTCTCGGAGCGCAGCTCCGTCCACTTGACGGGGGTGTTGAGCTGCACCGCCGCGTACGCTGCCGCGACCTCCTCCGGCCAGACCTCGATCTTGCGCCCGAAGCCGCCGCCCACGTCCGGCGTGATGACGCGCACGTCCAGGTCGCCGGGGAGCAGCATCGCGAGGAACGTCTTGACGCGGTGCGGCACCTGCGTCGACGTCCAGACGGTGACCCGTCCGCTCTCCGCGTCAGGGGCCACGACGATGCCGCGGCACTCCATCGGCATCGCGACGAGGCGGGGTATCTCGTACGAGGCCTCGACGATCGCGTCGGCGTTCTCGAACGCCTCGGCGACGTTGCCCTCGCCCGCCTCTGTGCGCATCACGACGTTCGTGCCGATGTCCGGGTGGAGCGGGTCCGCGTCCGAGGCCGATGCGCGCGGGTCGAGCAGGGGCGGGAGCGGCTCGTAGTCGACGGCGATGCGGTCGCGCGCGTCGAACGCCTGCGCCCGGGTCGACGCCACGACGATTGCGACCGGCTGGCCGACGTAGCAGACACGGCCCTTCGCCAGCACGGGGTGCTCGGGGACGGGCGTCTCGCCCATCCCTTCGCGGCGTATCGCGCCGATGTCGGGCACGACGCCGTGCAGGTCGGCGCCGGTGTAGACGGCGGCGATGCCCGGACTCGCGAGCGCGCCCGAGGTGTCGATTGAGCGGATACGGGCGTGCGGCTCCGTGCTGCGGAGCACGGCGGCGTGGAGCATCCCGTCCAGCTGGATGTCGTCGACGAACGTGCCGCCGCCGCGCAGCAGCCGCTCGTCCTCCATGCGCGCCATGCCCTGGCCGCGATAGGTGGTCATGGTTACTCCACGGGCAGGACGGGCATGTGCACCTGCACGTAGGTGCCCGGTATCTGCTGCCAGCAGATGAAGCGCAGGTCTTCGTCGTGCGGGTTCGTCGTCTCGTGGCGCGTGCCGGCGGGGATGCAGGTGAAGTCGCCCGCGCGGACGCGGACGCGCTCCTCGCCGATGACCTCGACGCCCTCGCCGCCGATGTAGTAGCGGACGGCGTCGCCGGAGGTCTGGGGCGCGCCGTTCTCGGTGTGCGCGGGGACGTTCTCCATGAACAGTTGGAACGAGTAGATGTCGAATCCGAGCTCCGGCGACATGATGTGGTGCCTGCCGGGGCCCCACTCCATGATGGGTGCCTCTTCCGCTGGAACGTGGAGCCGCTTCTGCTCGCGCCTGCGCTGCATCTCCAGTGCGATGCGCCCGAACGCCATCTGCTCCTCCAGGTAGCGGAGGTAGAGCGGCCACGGGTCCAGTTTCGCGAGCTCCTCGTCCGAAAGGTCGCTCACCTCGGGGGCCTTGTGGGGCGCGGTGATGTGGACGAACGGGGTCGGCACCTGGCGGTAGGTGCCGGGGAACTGCTGCGCGGCGAGGAAGACGAGCGGCTCCGGGTGCGGGTTCTCGGTGCCGTGCCAGATGTTGGCGGGGACGTGGCAGAAGTCGCCGACCTTCACGTCGAAGCGCACGTCCTCGATGAGCTCCTGTCCGCCGCCCTTGACGTAGAACTTGAGTGCATCGCCGTGGGTGTGGTAGCGCTCCGAGCCGCCCGCGCGCCCAGACGTGAAGACGTGCAGGTTGTGTACGTTGAAGCCGAGCTCCGGCCCCACGATCATGCGCTGGTTCGGCCCGGCGTTCGGCACGTCGGCCTCCTCGGCGGGGACGTGGACGCGACCCAGCCGCCTGCGCTTGTCGAGCGCGAGCGCGGCGCGCCCGAAGTTCACCTGCTTCTCCATGTAGAGCGCGTACAGCTCATCCGGCGTCAGCTGCGCCAGCTCCTCCGGCACGATCCCTGCTGTTGTGGCCATCCGTTCCTCCGTGGCGTCGAGCGGACGCCTGAGCGTGAGGCTAGCAAAACCGGCGCGCCAGCGAAAGTTTCCGGGGGAAATACGCCTACTGCACCAGGCGGTCGAGGGAGCTCAGGTTGCTGATTTGGTAAAGGATGTCCTTCACTCGCTGGTCGAGCACTTGGACGCGACGAATGATGTCGAGCAACTCCTCAGTGCTCCCGTATCCGTACCAGTCAACGTATCCCGTGTTGTGGACGGTGTCGATGAACCCCTGGTCTTTCATGATGAGGTCGAACCGCTCCTGCCAGTACTGCCTGATCTCATCGGGAACACCCGCAGGAAGGATGAACACCCGCGTGACTTCCTGAAGGAGCAGGTGGGCCTGTAACGCCTTCAGCTGCGCGCGCTGCACCTCACCCAGGTTGAGGCCGGGCAGTTCTGTGAAGGACGGCAGGGGGCCGGTGTGGCCGAGCCGAGCGAGGTATCCCCGGTCGGGAGGCTTCCTGACGTAGAAGAGCGGGACGAGGCGGCCCTGCTCGATCCATTCAGGGTAGAGAGCAAGAACGGCGTAGGGAGCGCAGCGATTACTCAGGTCGAGTTCGCCCTCGTTGAACGCGTCCATGATTTGACGGGTGCCGGGGTAGTCGTAGACCACCTGGAAGGGGAGGCCGATAGTCTCCATGAACTCGATGGCAGGCTCCGTTCCGATGTCGTATGTGCCGACCCGAAGCGGGCGCCCCAGGTCGAGCACTTCCTGCCATGAGGCAGCGACGTTGCGGTCGACGCAGTATGGATCTTCGGCCACCGTGAAGGTCGGCGAACCCAGGAGTTGGACATCGTCGAAGTCGAAATTGGGGATGTCGCCGACAACCGCCTGGCGCTGGAACCATCGAGAATGCACGATGCCGATAGTGAGGCCGTCAGGATCGGAGTCCAGAGTCGCACGGAGGCCGTTGTACCCCCCTGCGCCGGGGATGTTCTCGACGTCGAACCTTGTGCTCCGAGGGAAGTAGTGCTCTGCGGTCGCTGCCACGAACCGGCTGAACGAGTCGTATGAGCCCCCATTCGCACTCGCACCGACGATAACCCGGACCGCCTTGCCGCTGAAATACTCCTCAGGGTTCACCGGCGTAGGTGTCGGAGTGGGCGTCGGTGTCGAGGTAGGGGTCGGCGTGGCAGTAGGCGTCGGCGTTGGTGTGGGAGTCGGCGTCGGCGTAGGTGTCGGCGTGAGTGTCGGTGTGGAGGTCGGAGCAGGCGTCGACGTCGCGGTAGGCGTCGGCGTTGAGGTCGGAACCGGCGTGGGCAAGGGAGTCGGCGTGGGTGTTGGGGTCGGCGTCGCGGTAGGTGTCGACGTCGCAGTTGGTGTAGCAACCGTCGGCGCCGGCGGCGTCGGGGTTGGCTGAGAGCACGCTGCGAGAGTGGCCGTCAGAAACAGCAGGGCAAGCGTAAGCAGCGCGGGCGTTCGCAAGGGGAGTGTCTCCGGAACGGGGATGGCATGAGTGTAGCAGTCACCGCAGGCGGCAGAGCGCCTCGATCTCCTCTCCGTCGAAGCCGTCGGCGCGCGGCCGTATGAGGTCGACGGTGCGGAGCTTGTAGGAGGCGGGGCGGGTTGCCTGCGCGGGTTCCGTGCCCTCCATCAGGTCCCTCGCTGCGCGGATCAGGGTGCGGCGCACGCGGATGATGGCGGAGTCGGACGAGCCGAGGTGCTCCTCCGTCCTGTCGACGATGCTTCCCATGCCCTCCTGGGCGGCGAGGTCCTGCGCCTGGAGCGACTCGATGCCGGTGAACGTCTCCGTCGCCTGCCGCTCCCGGTCTATCAGGTAGTCGTTGGCCATCGTCTGTACCATCATGGACGTGCCCGGAACGACGGCCCCGCTGAACGCCTCGCAGGCGACGCGTTCGCTCTCCGTCAGCGGCGATTCCAGCGCCCAGCTGACTGAAAAGACGGCGGTGGTGTGGTCGTCGACCGCGGACCAGATGAGCCCTCTGCCCAGGCGTGTCTGGCCGTCGTCGCGAACGCCTCCGAAGATGTTCGCGTGCGGGAGCAGCCAGTGCGTGATGCGCCAGTAGAAGCTGTCCTCCCCGGCGTCCCGCTGTGTGCCGATCAAAACCCCGTAGTCGGTGTCGCGCAGGCAGAAGCGGGGAGAGAGGTCGCTGATGAAGTACTCGACCAGCCTCGCATCGAACTGGAGCCTGTCGCGGAGGCCGTCGAAGAACTCGGCCGTCCGCCGGAACGCCGGAACCGTGGTGTGCAGGAAGTTGGAATGGCAGGAGTCGATGCCGCCCTCGAGCCCCTGCACCCAGTTCGCGAACTCGTACCGCTTGGTCACGTAGACGTGGCCCTCCGGCAGTCCGATCCACTCGATGCCCGGCAGCTCCGGCTGCAGTTCCGGCGGGCCGAGGTAGGCGAAGATCACCCCGTTCGTCTCGCGGCACGGGTAGGCGGTCGTGCGCACCTTGGAGGCGAAGTTGCTGCCCGCAGGTTCGCTGGGCATGTCGATGCAACGGCCCTCGACGTCGTACTTCCATCCGTGGTAGATGCAGCGCAGGCCATCCTCCTCGTTGCGCCCGAAGAAGAGGCTCGCCCTGCGATGGGGACAGGCCTCGGCCAGCAGGCCGGCCCGGCCGCTCGTATCGCGGAACGCGACGAGACGTTCGCCCATGAGGCGCACGCGCACGGGCGGACAGTCGGGCTTCGGCAGCTCGCTCGACAGCAGCACGGGGTGCCAGAAGCGCCGGAGCAGCTCGCCCATCGGCTTGCCCCTGCTCACGCGGGTGAGGAGTTCGTTGTCCTCGAGGCTCAGCATGGGAGGATGATACCAATCGTGTTTGCCGTGGGGGCGGCTTGACAACTAACGATTTTATCGGTAGGTTGCCTGCCATGAACACACAACAACACAACACCGCAAAGCAGATCATCGACCGGTTCGGAGGGCAGTCCGCGCTCGCGGGGCTGCTGGGCAGGCGACAGAGCACCGTGCAGCACTGGGCCCGGACGGGGAGGATCCCGGCGCAATGGCACGGCACGCTGATGGACCTCGCCCGCAGGCGCGGCATCGGCCTCGACCCGAGTGACTTCATGGAGTCGATCTCGAATGGCGTCGAACCCGCGGACGGGAAACTCGGCGTGCTGATGGTGGGGCTCGGCGCCGTATCGTCGACCGTGATTGCGGGCGTGGAGCACATACGCCGCGGCTCCGGCGAGCCGGTGGGCTCGCTCACGCAGATGGCGACCATACGCCTCGGCAGGCGCACCGACAGCCGTGCGCCGTTCATCAAGGAGTTCGTGCCGCTCGCAGAGCTCGGCCAGTTGGTCTTCGGCGCCTGGGACCCAATCCCGGACAACGCCTACGAGGCCGCGCTCAGGGCAGGGGTGCTCGACCGTTACGACGAGATCGAGCCGATTGCCGATTACCTCAGGTCGATCGAGCCGATGCCAGCCGTCTTCGACCAGGACTACGCCAAGCGCATCGAGGGCACGAACGTCAAAACGGTCGAGAGCAAACTCAGCGCCGTCGACGCCATCCGCGAGGACATGCGCCGGTTCAAAGCCGAGAACGGCTGCGACAGGCTGGTGATGATCTGGTGCGCCTCCACCGAGAAATTCATTACCGAGGAAGAGATACATCAGGACATCGAGGGCTTCGTGTCCGCGCTCCATGCGAGCGACCCCAACATCGCGCCGTCGATGATCTACGCCTACGCCGCGCTGCAGGAGGGCGTTCCCTACATCAACGGCGCACCGAACCTGACGGTCGACATTCCGGCGCTCGAGCGGCTGGCGCGGGACAGGGGCGTGCCCATCTGCGGCAAGGACTTCAAGACCGGCCAGACGCTCGTGAAGACCGTCATCGGTCCGATGCTGAAGGCGCGGATGCTGGGGCTGAACGGCTGGTTCTCCACCAACATCCTCGGCAACCGCGACGGCGAGGTGCTCGACGAGCCCGAGAACTTCCGCACGAAGGAGGAGTCCAAGCTCGGCGTGCTGGAGCACATCCTGCAGCCGGAGATGTACCCCGGCCTCTACGGCGACGCCTATCACAAGGTGCGCATCAACTACTACCCGCCGCGCGGGGACGCCAAGGAGGGCTGGGACAACGTCGACCTGTTCGGGTGGCTGCGGCACCCCATGCAGATGAAGATCGACTTCCTCTGCTCCGATTCCATCCTCGCCGCGCCCATCGTGCTGGACCTCATCCTCTTCATGGACCTCGCGCAGCGCGCCGGGATGTCCGGCATCCAGGAGTGGCTGTCGTTCTACTTCAAGAGCCCGCACCATGCGCGGAACCTCTACCCGGAGCACGACCTGTTCATCCAGCAGACGAAACTGAAGAACACGCTGCGCTGGATGATGGGCGAGGAGCAGATCACTCACCTCGGCCTGGAGTACTACCACCAGGACTAGAGATGGAGATCCCGGACGGCTACAGCGACATCCCGAGCGGCAAGACTGCCTCGGTCGTGACACACCTGCAGATGTTCCAGCGTCCGCCAGCGCGCCCCGAACGATCGGAGGCGGCCTGGATTCTCCGGAAGGTCGACTCTTCAGGAGTAGACCGGTACCGTGCCTTGTTCAGGAGGATAGGAGAGGACTGGCTGTGGTCGTCACGCTTGGAGATGAGCGACGACGAAGTGCAGCATGTTCTCGGCGACCCGCTCTACGATGCGTACGTGTTCGAGGCGGAGGGGCATGAGGAGGGCCTGGCCGAACTCGACTTTCGTATCGAGGGCGAGTGCGAATTGAGTTTCTTCGGACTGACTCCGACGATGGTTGGCAGAGGCGCGGGTCGGTGGATGATGAACCGCGCACTGGAACGTGCATGGGCATATCCTATCCACAGGTTGTGGGTGCACACGTGCTCCCTCGACCATCCAGGCGCACTGGATTTCTACGTCCGGTCCGGGTTCGTGCCGTTCCGCAGGCAGATCGAGGTCATTGATGACCCGAGAGCAACGGGCTTGCTGCCGGAAACCGCAGCACCCCATGTGCCGCTGCTCTAGTCAGGTTTTGATGCAGATGGAAACTGATGATAGGTAGCGTCCCTCGACCGACTCCCCCCAATCTGGTCGTCTTCGATTGTGACGGCGTGCTGGTCGACAGCGAGCCCCTGATCGAGCGTTCCTTCCTCCGGGTCATGAAGCGGTATGGCCTTCGGTTAGGACCGGCTGACTACCGAGACACGTTCAAAGGAATCTCGATCAGGCGCACTGCGGACATTCTGAAGGCTCGCTGGGGAGAGTCGCTGCCCCCGGATATCGGAGATGTCATCGACTCCGAGGAATGGATAGAGATGGAGCGCGGCCTGCAGCCGGTCTTTGGCGTAGCAGACGCAGTGCGCTCGGTCGCCGCTTCGGGGACAATGGTCTGCGTAGGTTCGAACGCCTCCCCGGACGCGATAGAACAGAGGCTGAAGCTCACCGGCCTCTACGACTGGTTCGCAGGACGGCTGTTCAGTTCCACGCACCTGGCCCGGCCCAAGCCTTACCCTGACGTCTTCCTTCACGCTGCGGAGACGATGGGATTCTCTCCCGGAGAGTGCGTGGTCGTCGAAGACAGCGACGCAGGAGTGCAGGCCGCCCTTGCGGCCGGGATGGGTGTCCTGGCGTACGTAGCGAGCCCTGCCAGCAACGTCGCCGGCTCGAGGGACGTTGTGCGGTTCACCGACATGGCTTTGCTGCCTGCGCTGCTTGGGATCAACGGAGCGGAGCGAGCGCAATGAATCGAGGAGTCACCTGATGCCACCTCTGTACACCGCCGCGCTATTCGACCTCGACAATACGCTCTGGGACCGCGACGGCGCGATACGCGCGACCGGGCGGCTGCTGCATGAGACGTGGCCCGCCGTGCGCGCCGCAGCGTCCGCCGACGAGGCTGAGGCGAAGTTCTCCGCGTTCGACGAAAGAGGCCTGGCGGGCAGGGAGCGGCTGATCGCCCGCACGCTCGAAGAATGGCCGGGCATCGGACTGTCGCCCGAGGCATTGGCCGAGTGGTACCTGCAGAAGTCGCGCTCCGTCCTGCCGCAGGACCCGGACGTGCTCCCGCTGCTTCGCGATCTCAACGCTGCGGGTGTGCCGTGGGGCATCGTCACCAACGGACCATCGTCGGGGCAGCACTTGACGATCAGGGCACGGGGACTGGAAGGGCTGACCGGGTGCGTTATCGTCTCCGAGGAGGCGGGCTGCCGGAAGCCCGACCCCGCGATATTCCGGCTGGCGCTCGAGTGCCTCGGAATGCCTGCCAGCCGCGACGTGCTGTTCGTGGGCGACGACGTCGCCGCGGACATGGTCGGCGCCAAAGGCGTGGGGCTCTCGACCGCGTGGGTGACGAACGGGCAATCGTGGCCGGATGGTGTCGAACCGCCGGACCATCAGGTTCCGCACGTCAGCCAGGTCGGACCGCTCCTGCTGGGCTAGAGGCGTACTGAGAGCGACCTCGCTCTTCTCCCTGGTTGGGTAAGGTGTTTGCATACCCGTGTGATAATGGCAGAGCGCATCCGCGTACGTGGGCGAACCCTGCTCCCCCGAGGACTTCGACTCCATGAACACCCCTATCGACTCCCTTTCGCAGCGCGCTGGCATGGCCGAGTGGACCGATCCTGAGGGCCTGCGTTATGCAGCGGCGGTCTCCGTATGGGGACGTTGGTTGATCCTGGTGGTGGCCCTGGGCCTGATGGCCTACCGCCCGGACTACTCGCTTGCCATCCACGTCTCTTACACCCTGCTCGCTCTGCTTGCGATGTCCTACAACGCCTACGTCCACTTTCTGCTGCGGACCGGCAGGAAAGTGAAGTGGCAGAGTCTGCTCATGCTGAGTGCGATGGACGTGGCCCTGATCACGGGGGGCGTCGCCGTGGGTGGAGAGCTGGGGACGTTGTGCTTCCTGCTGTACTACCCGGCTTTGGGCATGTTCGCCGTCGCCTTCGCTTCTTTCAGGATCAGCTTCGTGTGGGTGACCATGGCTGCCGTCCTCTA
Organism: Dehalococcoidia bacterium; assembly: GCA_965220655.1. Taxonomy (GTDB): domain Bacteria; phylum Chloroflexota; class Dehalococcoidia; order Lucifugimonadales; family Australimonadaceae; genus Bin16. The sequence continues at coordinate 1,133,229 of CBDCQO010000012.1, forward strand.
CAGCATGGTGGTCCTGGTGGCCGGAGATGGGATCGATATGGCTGCGAAGGAAGAGAAGGTGCTGATCGCGAGGGTCGCCGCCATGTACGGAGTGGTGGTAGTGGTCACGCTGATCTCCGGGTTCGAACGTATCAGGAGACTGGAAGCCGTTAATCGGGTGCGTCAGCAGGAACAGGAGCGCCAACTCCAGATGGAACGGCTCCGGATCTCGCAGGTCATCCATGACACCGTTGCCCAGTCTGCGTACGTGCTCGGGCTGGGTATCGAATCGGCCATAGAAGCCGAGGACCCATCGAACCGGGAGCAGGTCGCCCGGCTCCAGGCGATGCATGCACTATCGCGATCGACCATGTGGGAGCTGAGGCACCCCATAGACATCGACCTCATATTCAGGGGCAGGGAGCTCGGCACAGTGCTCGAGGCGCACGCTTCGACCTTCACCAACATCACCTCGATCCTCACCGAGGTGGTGCGCTCCGGCGAGGAACCGCCGCTCTCCACGGTGACCCGCGGGCTGCTCTTTGCCATCGCTCATAACGCGATGGCGAACGCGCTTCGGCACGCGTCGGCCGGGAAGGTTACCATCACGCTCGACTTCCAGGACGACGCGCTTCACATGTCGATATCCGACGACGGCATCGGCCTTCCGTCCGATTACGCGGAGCGCGGCCGTGGCTTCACGAACATGGAGGCGGACGCCGGGCAGATGGGAGGCACGCTCGAAGTGTCTTCCGGCGACTCAGGACCCGGCACGACCGTCACCTGCGTGGTCCCTTACGAGAAGGCCCTGGACGCTTCGTGAGGAGACCGGCGGTACGTCCTACCGCACCGGATAGGGTTGTAACTCCGTGTGCCGCGCAAGCATGTCAAAATCGGCATCGCTGTGCAGGATGGGCGTACCGGTGCGTATAGCTACGGACGCGATCAGGCAGTCGATGAGCTTCCGTGGGGTTTCCCCGCGACGCCGGCAACGACGGTAGAGCGCCGCCGCATCGTCGTAGTCGGTCGACTCAATGGGGATGTCTACCGCCCGAGCGAGCAGGCGGCGCAGGCTCGTCAGGTGAGACTCGTCCCGCGCTCCGGCGAGCACTTCCATGCGTACCGCGTTGCAGATGGCGACCTCGCCGGCCAGGGCTTCTCTGGTGGAGTTACAGACTGGAGAGCCTGTGTTCCGGAGATACTCAACCCACGCCGAGGTGTCGACGAGGATCACAGGGCACGAGATGAGCGCATGGCATCGAGGTCGCCGTCCCAACCGGAGCCTTGCATGGCCCAGGCTTCTTCGAGAGAGGCGGGTTCAGCCGCGACCGTCCGGAGGGCAAAGTTGACCGCTTCCCGCTTGGTGGTGAACCGGTAGCGGCGTATCACCTCGGCGCATGCCTTCTCGTCGATGTCGATGTTTGTGCGTGCCATACACCAACTATACACCTGGCTCACGGCGCGTGACAAGAGTGCAAGCCATTCTCCAAGTCACAGCCCCTCGGCGTACGCGGAGTGGAACGTGTCGACGCCTGCGCGGAGGGTGCCGTCCGGGTCGCGAACGATGGCGACGGGGCTTGCGAAGCTGGCGAAGCCGCCCTGCACGTGGCCCTCGCCGATAACCTGGATGCGGTGCCCGCGACGTTCGAGCTCAGCGACCACGTCGGCGGGCAGGTCCCGGTGAACGAGCGTGGCGGGCTGCGAGCAGTCGACACGCGGCGCGTCTATCGCCTCCTGCGGACCCATGCCGAAGTGGACTACCTTGGAGATGAGCTGCGTGACGCAGTTCGTTATCCGCCGCCCGCCGGTTGCGCCTACCGCCATGCGGACGCCGTCGCCGTCCAGCACGAGGGCAGGGGTCATGTTGTTGAGCGGATACTTGCCGGGCATGATCGAGTTCACGCGCCCCGGCACTGGATCGAACCACATCATGCCGTTGTTCATCACGACGCCGGTGCCCTTCGGCACGAACCCGGAGCCGAACCCTGCCATGAGCGTGTTCGTGAGCGACACCGCATTGCCGTCGCCGTCGATGACGCACAGGTGCGTCGTGCCCGTGTCGAGCGCCGGTGCGCTTGCAGGCAGACGCTCGCCCGGCGCGCCGTTGTCGAACGCCCACGGATCGCCCGGCTCAGCGGAGTCGAGACGCTGCATGTCGATCAGGCCGCGGCGCAGGTCGCTGTAGCCGTCGGAGACGAGGCCCTGCCACGGCACGCTGACGAACGCGGGGTCGGCGAGATACGTGAAGCGGTCGGCGTACGCGAGGCGGGCGCTGCAGATGTAAGCATGGAGCGCGTCGGGCGAGTTATGGCCCATCGAGCGTATGCCGAAGCCGTCCAGCAGGCGCAGTGTCATCGCCGAGGTCGTTCCGGCGCAGGCGAACGGGGGCACGCGCACCGTGTGACCGGCGTACGGGAACTCCAGCCCGTCCCACACGAAAGGACGGTACTCCGCGAGGTCCCGCTCCGAAAGGATACCGCCGTTGTCGCGGATGCCGGACACGAGCGCGCGGGCGACGTCACCGGTGTAGAACGCCTGTGGGCCGTCGCGTCCGACTGCCTCCAGCACGTCAGCCAGCTCCGGCTGACGGAGGAATGCGGGTGTGGTCGCGTCGCCTGCGGGCAGCCGGTCGCCGGGCATCAGGATGCGGCGCAGCTCCTCGAACGCGAACAGCCGGTGTGAGAGGAGCCCCCACGAGTAGATGTTCTCCCAGCCGGGCGAGTGGCCGTCCCGCGCGAGCGACACCGCGGGCGCGAGCACCTCGCGCAGCGGCAGCCTGCCGAGCAGCCGGTGCGCCTCGCACAGCCCCGCGACCGCGCCGGGCGTTGCGATCGACCGCGGTCCGTCCAGGTTCTCGTTGTCGACGACGCCGGGCCAGCCGAAGTTGCCGACCGCAGCCTCGCCGGTCAGTTCGTACATGTCCGGGCGGGCGTCGAGCGGCCCGCGCATCGGGAAGCCGATGACGCCGCCCCTGTCCCCGACCTGGTAGACGAGGTAGCCGCCTCCGCCGATGCCGCTCGACTCCGGCTCGACGACACCCACGGCGAAACACGCCGCGACCGCTGCGTCGACCGCATTGCCTCCCATCTGCAGCATCTGCAGCCCAGCCTGCGTGGCGTGGACGTCCTTCGTCGCGACCATCCCCCGCGACGCGCGCGCCTCGCTTTTGCTGATGGTCATCCGGGTCGGTGTGGCGTCGGTCATCGAGCGTCTCCGGCTGTGGATGGCGGGAGTGTAGCATTCGGAAGTGAGAGCAGTGATTGACATCATAACTGGCCAGTACGACAATCTAGCCAGAACAACTGGACAGGGAGTGTTCCATGACCGAGTGGCAGTTGCAGGACGCCAAGAACAGGTTCAGCGCGGTGGTAGACGCAGCGCTGGCGGGCTCGCCGCAGTGCGTGACCCGGCGCGGCAAGCCCGCGGTGGTCGTGCTGTCAGTGGAGGAGTACGAGCGCCTGCGCCGCAACGGGAAAGCAGAGGCGCCGTCGTTCGTCGAGATGCTGCTGGCCATGCCGCAGGATGATGGAGAATTCGAGCGGTGGCCGATGCAGGTCAGGGACGTGGAGTTCTGATGTTCCTCCTCGATACCGACGTGCTGTCGGCATTCCGCAAGCGCGACCGCAATCCTGGCCTGCTGGGTTGGATGTCGGTTCAGCGGATGTCGGACCTCTACGTAAGCGTGGTGTCGGTCGGTGAGATGGAGCGAGGCATAACTCGCCAGCAGCGCCGCAACCCCGAGTTCGCACAGGTCTTGGCTGCCTGGCTGGATGACCTGCTGACCGTGTATGCCGAACGCATTCTGCCCATCGACCTCGCCGTGGCGCGGCGTTGGGGCATCCTGTCCGGATCGCTCGGTCACGACAACAGTGACCTGTTTATCGCCGCCACTGCTCTCGAGCACGGCCTGACCGTTGTGACCCGCAACGTCCGCCACTTCGAGCCCACGGGCGTCCCGGTCCTCAACCCGTTCTAGTGGGGCCGTCCTCAGCTCTCCGCCGCGTCCAGCCCGAAGTTGGCACGCCAGACCATCTCGATGCGCTTCATGTTCTGCACGGAGAGCGGGCCCTTGCCGGAGCAGGCGGCGTTCTCCTCGACCTGGTGGGCGTCCGAGAAGCCGCCGAGCACCGTCGACACGCCGTTGAGCGAGAGCACGAACCGGAGCGCGGCCTCCGCAAGGTTGTGGTCGTCCTCCTGTGTGTCGGGGCTGAGTTTTCGCGAGAGGAACCGCAGCGCCCGCGCGCAATGGAGCCCCTCTGCGTCAACCTCCGGGCTGCGCGACCCCCGGGCAAGGGGGTGCGCCGCTCCTCCCTCCGCCGCGTTGTCGGTCAGGAACCAGCCTGCCAGCGGAGAGTAGATAGCGGCTCCGACGCCGTTCGCTGCCGCATAGTCCAGGATGCCGTCCCAGTCGGCGTCGAAGCGCATCCCGTCGGGCTTGATGCTGGCTGACGGGTTGAGCAGGTGCACCGAGACGTTGATCAGGCTGAAGACGCCGGTGTCGATGAGTTGGCGCGCAGCGTCGCCGTCGCCGCCCCGGGTGATGAAGCCGATGAAGCGCGCCTTCCCGCTCTTCTGGGCGCGCTGCAGGCCTTCCAGCGCTCCGCCGGGCCTCAAGTAGTCCTCGATCCAGAGCCGGGCGTAGGCGCGGCCTGACAGCTCGGGACGCTCCATGAGCGGACCGTTGTGTATCTGGAGGAAGTCGACGTAGTCGACGCCGAGGCGCTCCAGGCTTTCGTCGAGCGAGCGGGTCACGTGACCGGCGATGTCGTCCAGGTCCTCGGCGCGCACCTCGATCTTCGTGGTGAGGTACGGCCGGAAGGCGAGCTCCTTCATCAGCCGCCCGAGGTTCGACTCGGAGACGCCGTCGCCGTAGTCGGGCGACTGGTCGAAGTAGTTGATGCCCAACTCGATCGCGCGTGCGACGGCCTCGCGCTGCTGCTCGGGCGTGCCGCGCACCATCAGCCCGGCGTTGCCGCCTCCGCCGAACCCGATCTCAGAGACCTGGATACCGGTATTGCCAACCTCTCGGTATTCCAACGTTGCCCTCCTCGTATGCCCCTCTCCCTGTCAGGGAACGGCCCCTTCCTTCATGGCTGCGGTGAGTGTAGCAGCAGGCATATGTGTACGAACGTTCCACCGGACGGTCGCTTGGAAGGCGGGGCGTGTCGGCTCGTGTGCGCGCATGTTCCGGGATGTCCACGCCGCTTCACTCGTGCCGCCGGGGCCGCCAGAGGAGCGCTCCCGGATGGCCCTGTAACAATCTGCAACATTCAGCAACATTCCACCCCTGGGGCCCGCCCTGTGCGTCGGGGACGGGTGGGACATTTCGGGACATTCCGAGCCACTGTGCTCCTGAGCGGACCCAACGGTTCGCGCCGGAGGCGGAGCCTCGCATCGGAACCATGGTAGGACGGGTGAGGGCGACCGCGTAAGGGGTGCGTGTCACATGCCGTGGTTCGACAGGCTCACCACGAACCGTTCCTTACCATGAGCCGTGCTTCGCCACGAACAACGTGTAGCTTGTGGGTTAGGCAGGCTGCTCCGCGTTGACGCGGTCGAACCGCTCCGTGACCTCCGGGGAGGGCGGCGACGTGAGCAGAGTGACGACGACGGCGACGGGTATCGCCAAGATGAAGCCGGGCGCGCTGGCGATGGCCATGTCGAACACCCCCCATGGGCCGCCCGAGGTGAACTGGAACACAGTGACCGTCGTTGCTCCCGTCACGATGGAGGCGAGCGCGCCCGGGAAGTTGAACCTGCGCCAGCAGAGCGCGAGGATGGTCACCGGCCCGAACGAGGCCCCCATGCCGCCCCACGCATAGGCGACCAGGCTCGCTATCGAGTCCGGCCAGGCGATCGCCAGCGCTCCCGCGATGCCGCCGATGACCAGCAGCAGCGTGCGCCCCAGCCACACCCTGCCGGACGCCCACAGCACGCGCACGGGCTCCAGCCGGCGCCCGAGCCGCCTGATGAGCGGGAGGTCGTCCGTGGCGATGGCGGAGCCGAGCAGCAGTTGCGAGTCCGCCGTGCTCATGATGGCTGCGACCACGCCAGTGAGCAGCAGGCCGGTGAAGATCGGGATGAAGAACGCCTCCGAGACCACGAAATAGACGCGCTCCGGGTCGAAGAGGCTCTCGCCGCCCAGCAGGCCCATCTCCATGAGAGCAGGGCGCGCCACGATGCCGAACAGGAACCCGAATGAGAAGATGAGGACGATCCAGGTAACGGCGAAGTTGCGGCTCTGGGTGACCCGCTCCTCGTTCTCTATCGCCATGAAGCGCTGCAGCACGCGCTGCGACCCGAACGCGCCCAGTCCCCAGCCCGCGGTCGAGAGGACAAACACGGCGGTGATGGTCTCGTTCCCGGCGCCGGTGAACGGGTTGAGGAATCCCGCCGGCTGTCCTTCCCCGCTGAACGGCGAGGTGGTGGTAGAGATGAGCGTGAGCGGCAGGATGATGAAGCACAACAGCATCACCATCGACTGGAAGACGTCCGTGCGGGAGACGGCCATGAAGCCGCTGATGAACGTGTACGACGTGACCGCGGCGAGCGTTATCAGCACGCCGACGTTGTGCTCCACGCCGAAGATCGTTCCCAGCAGTTTCGTGCCGCCGATAAGCCCGGAGTTGACGTAGAACATGATGAAGAGGAGCGTCAGCGCCGACGCCACTGTCCGCAGCGCGCCCGTCCGGTCGGCGAACCGCTTCTCGAAGAAGTCCGGGAGCGTGAGCGATTCCGTTGCTATCGTGTAGCGCCGCAACCGCCTTGCCACGAATGTCCAATTGAACCATGCGCCCAGCACGATAGCCACGAGCGTCCACAGGTGCACGGTGCCCTCGGAGAACGCCAGGGCCGGGAAGACGAGCATCGTCCAGCCGCTGGTGGTCGACGAGCTGGCGCTCAGTGCCGACGTGATGCTGCTCATCCGCCTGCCGGCAAGCACGTAGTCGGCCATCTCGCGCATCCGTATCGCGCCGACGAGGGCTATGGCGATCAGCGCGAGGAAGTACGCTGCGAATACGGCGATGATGACGGGCTGGATGTCCATGCGTGTCAGGTGTGCGACAGGGCGCAGGCTTCACAGTACCAACAAAGAGGGCGGTTCGTGAACCGTCCCCTCCTGTCGGTTTGGCCGTCTGTCTGCAGCGGTGTGCTTACAGGCTGGCCCGCCCGACGGCTCTCGCGAGCAGTGTCACGGCGCTGACGGCGGCAGGCAGGGCGTCGCCGCACCACACGGCGTACTGGTCCGGGCGCACGAGGATGAGGCGCGCCTCGTACGCCGCCCGGCCCCCCTCGAACGTGTCGCGCACGACCTTGAGCGGAACGCCCGATTCCCGCGCCGCGCGCTCGAAAGCGGCGACGTCCGCCTCCGGAGCGTCGAACGCCAGCAGCGTGAACCATGCACCGAACTCCTCCTGGACGCCGCGGCCCGACGACAGCACGCTTGGCGGCAGGTGGTGTCCGGCCCGCGCGGTGAACGTGTGGCTGCCGTGCGCGCTGCACACCCCGCCCGGCGGCCCCCACACGACGGGCGAGCCCTCGTAGTTCGGCTCGTAGGTGCCGACGCGGGTGCCGCGTCCCATCCGCTGCCACGCCTCCTCGAACTCCGCGCGGTCGCGCTCGGGGCTGTAGCGCTCCAGGAACTCGCGGTCCGACCTGATGCCCGCCGCGATGAAGTCCTGCCCCGTCTCCCAGAAGACGGCGCGCCGCTCCTCTCCGTACGAGTCGAGCAGCGACTCGCCGCCCCAACCCTGCAGCACCGCCGCCAGCTTCCAGCCGAGGTTGACGATGTCCTCCAGCCCGTTGTTGAGGCCGAAGCCCCCGTACGGCGGGTGGCTGTGCGCCGAGTCCCCCGCGATGAAGAGCCGCCCGCTGCGGTACGCGTCCGCCACGGTGACGCGCAGGTCCCAGAACCCGACGTGGTCGAACTCGGCCCTGAACTCGAACCCGGCGGCGCGGTCCAGCAGCGCCTGGAAGTCGTAGTCCTCCAGGTTGGCGTCGTTCGGCACCGGCGCGTGGAAGAACCACCCCTCGCCGACGTCCACGCGCCCGAAGAACATCCAGTAACCCTGCAACGCCGGGTCGAGTGCGCGGTACGTCGTCACCTCCGGAAAGCGGCTGAACGCCTCGTGCAGCTCACGCGACCTGAACACCGCCAGCAGCATCTTCTGGTCGAAGTCCTCGCCGCTCGATGCTATGCCCGCCGTCTCGCGCACCAGCGACCGCGCGCCGTCGCACCCCACGACGTACTCCGCTTCGAGCGTGCGCCGCTCCCCGCCGGTGCTGAACGGCTCGCCTTGCCGGGCGGTGAACCCGCCCCACGCGTAGCCGTCCCGCTCGCCGCTCGTTTCGACGATCTCGACGCGCACGCCGTGCTCGTCCTGCTCGACGCTCTCGACGTTCCAGCCGAACAGCCCCGTGACGCTGGGGAGCGTCGCCATCTTCCTGCGCAGCACCGCCTCCGTGCAGTACTGCGGCAGGCGGTCGTTCGTCTCATAGTAGAAGGAGCGGACGGTTTCGCGGCCCGGCGGCAGGTACCAGTAGTCGCTCATCAGGTGCTTGTACGCCGTGACGCCCGCGATGGGGTAGTTGTTTGGCATCACGCGGGCGGCGCGCAGCTCGTCGACGATGCCCCAGAAGTAGAAGTGCTCCAGCGTGCGCGCGGTGAGGTTCTGCCCCTTGGGGATGCGCTGCGGCTCCGGGAAGCGCTCCACGACCGCGCACGAGACGCCCCGCATGCCGAGCTCGACGCCGAGCGCCACGCCCACCGGCCCCCCGCCGACGATGACCACCTGGTAGCGCTCAGCCATGCCTCGCTCGCTCCTGACGTTCTCGGCGGCAATCTACCACACGCCCCCGTTGGGGGAGTCCCCTGTGGTAGCATCCGCGCCATGGCGGACGACGCACAATTCCAGGCGTTGCGCGAGCAGGTGGCGCTGGCCAACCGGCTCCTGCACCACTACGGCCTCGGCGCGTACCAGGGACACGTGAGCGCGCGCGTGCCCGATTCGGACCTCGTCCTGATTCGCGCGACGCCGTCCGTGAGCCTCGAGCGCGTCGAGGCCGGCGACCTCATGCTCATCGACCTCGACGGCAACGTTGTGCAGGCGAGCGAGGCCTACCCGGGGCGCGTCGGCTCGTGGGCGCTGCACACGGAGATATATAAGGCGCGGCCCGAGGTGAACTCCGTCACGCACACGCACCAGAAGTGGTGCACCGTGTTCGGCCTTGCCGGACACGACGTGCTGCCCGTCATCCACCCCCCAACGGCCTCCGTCGCCGCCGAGCGGTGGCCGGTCTACACCGGCACGCCGGACGCTATCGACTCGCCGGAGAAAGGCGCCGCCGTCGCCTCGTGGCTCGGCGGGAACGTCGCCTGTCACCTGCGCGGCCACGGCATGGTATTCGTCGGCACGACGGTCTCGAAGTCGATGCTCGCCGCCGCCGACGCCGAGGAGCAGGCCGAGCTGACGTGGCGTGCGATGCTCGTCGGCACGCCGGAGTGGATCGAGGAGGAGTACCTCGCCGCCGACGTGGCGAAGCGATGGGAGACGCCGAAGCCTGACGTCCGCGACGGCGTCGCCCGCGGCGAATGGGGCAACCAGGAGTGGCTGGACGAGCACCGCGACGCGGCCTACGTCCGCCACACGGGACTGTAGGCATGACCGACGACGCACTCGCAGCCCTGCGCGAGACGGTGGCCGTCTCCCACCGTCTCCTCTACCTCACCGGCCTCGGCACGACGCGCGGCCATACCAGTGCGCGCATCCCCGGCACCGACACCTTCTTCATCAAGCCGTGGCCCCACATCCAGATGCACCGCGTCCGCGCCGAGGACCTCATCGTCATGGACCTCGACGGCAACATCGTCGGCGCCGGCGACCGCCAGATCACGAAGGTCAGCGAGTGGCCGATCCATGCCGAGATCTACCGCACGCACCCGGACGTCGGTTCCATCATCCACACGCACCAGAAGTGGGCGACGATGATGGGACTCGCGGGCGCGACCATCCTCCCCCTCCTCGACCCCGAGCTCGCGACCGCCGTCGCGCACGAGCCCGTCATGTACGACGAGGACAAGGCACTGATACGCAGCGTGGAGCAGGGCAGGGCGGTCTCCGCGCGGATGCAGGGCGCGAACGCCTGCCACCTGCAGAACCACGGCATGGTCTTCACCGGCCCGAACGTCGAGACTGCCACGATAGACGCCATCGCGACCGAGCACCTGGCCGAGATGACGTGGCACGCCCAGCTCATCGGCACACCCGAGGCGATGCCCGAGCTCGTCCTCCGGCCCGGCCTCGCCCGCCGCTCCGCCGGCGAAGTCTCCGAGGCGTGGGAGCACTACTGGAAGTGGGTCGACGCCAACCCGGAGTCGCTCCGGCCACGCTCAGCGGATATCTAGGGGGCGTCCCCAGTCTCGCCGTTCAACCCTATTGGTAGTTCGCCGCACTCCACTCTGATCCTCTGCGGGAAGGCGGAGCAGCTGGCCCCAATTCCGCAATGAACTTACTCGCGATCGTCCGGCCAACTGCCCCAGCCCGGACAACACTGACATTCAGTTGCCGGGCATCGCGGTAAGGGAGAGTGCCAAACGATGAGACGATGAGCGTTTGTGTGCATCGCGTAATTCCAACATAGAATAGCCGCCGTTGCTCTTGTTCCCGAGAGAGTCGTTCTGAACGCGGGAGTTCATCTGTGTCATGTGCTTCAAATGGAATTAACCCTTGACTACACCCTGTAACGATGGTGACCTTGCTAGTCAGGCCCTTCGACTTGTGAAGGCTCATGATGCGCACAAAGTCTCCACTATCGATCTCAGGTTGAGTCACTTGAGCTCTCACATGGTCAAACAAATCTGAAGCAGTCTGTACCTTGTTGATGGCCAATAACGAAATCTGCCTTAGGTCAGCAAGAGTAGAGTCTGCTGCGGGAAATAGATGGTCAATCAAGTCCAGAATCGGCAAAGGCGATAGGCTGGCGATGCGCGCCTTGAGCTCTTCGTATTTGCCAACCAAATCATTCATGCGCGGAAGAGACAAATTGCCACTTAGTATAGATTCAAGTGCTTGCACTGGGGAGTCCCCGGATGTTTCACAGTGTTCCCGCAATCTGCCATAGGCCATGCTTCTGCTGGATGAAGAACTATCTCCTAACCACCACCTCAGCGAAACTCTGTCGTTAGGATTAGCGACAAGATTGAGTAAAGCGAACGCCTGCTGCGCGGATTCCTTTTCTAAAGCCTCTTCATGGAAGAAGCTATGAGCAGATATCACTTTTTGATGTAGGAGGTCTCGAATCCGATAGCCAAATTGCCTTCTTGGGGTGAGGATTAGAATATCAGATGGAAGAAAACCGCGATTCTGAACCAATTCTTGCACATAGGATGTGACACCCTCCGCTTCTTCCGCAGCAGTGTCCCATCGAACAATGTGCACCTCGCCAGGTGGGTTACTAGGTAGGGGCTGCAAAGTCATAGGCGAGGTGCCTCTGTTCGCCCGGATAAGGGAATTTGCTATGTGCACAACCTTGGTCGGACATCGGTAGCAATCCGAAAGAGTCTCATCATATGTATCGGGGTGATGCAAGTGGAACTGTTCGATTCCTTCAGGGTTTGCATGTTTGAAACTGTAGATTGACTGATTTGGGTCTCCTACTACCGCAGCAGAACTGTTTTGGCACAAATGCTTTACCAATTCCTGTTCGGCTCGATTAAGGTCCTGATATTCATCGACTATAATGTGGTCGAAAGCAGAGAGAACTGTAGCCGATGGGTTATTACGCAGAAAACGCAGTGCTTCAGGCACGAGTTCGCCTATCAACATGGAGCGATGGAACGTCAGCCACTCGATCAGCTGGTCATTAAACTCAATATCGAGTGGGCTTTGCGCCCATCCAGGATCATCCGATTGCAGCCTGGCCCAAGCGGCTTCAAAAGCTCTGATGCGTTTGGTGCAATCTCGCTTGCTGCCAAATTTCCTCTCAGTGACCAAATCATCTAGCAATACTCGCCCTTCAAATTGCAGTACGCCAGAACTCGAGAAAGTTACTATCGGTCGTGGAATGCGGTTAAGGTGACGAAAGACATCTTGCTGGCTTAGGAGCCAGAAGCAGAATGAATGGAGTGTACTTGCCCTTACTCTATCGCACCCTGGAATGCCGAGTCCGTGCAGGTCTTCAATAAGCTCTGCCGCAGCATTACGGGTGAAGGTGACGGCAAGAATCCGTTCAGGTGGCTGCCCGTTCATCAACAGCCTTGCAACGCGACGCTTCATGGCAAAGGACTTGCCGGTTCCTGGTCCCGCCAGCACTCGAAGTCGCGATTCCGTGGTTTGGGCTATGTTTAGCGCGGGGCCAGATAATCCTTGTGCCCAGTGCAATGTACTAGTCGAGGTCATTCTGACTAACTGTCTCCCTTGCTCTTCAGTGCGAGTCCTCGCGCATCCGTCTGGCGGAGGTGTCTCCCTTCCCCAGCACGGCTTCGCGGAGGGCGGCGTTCGCGCGGGTCTGCCAGCCGGGGCCGTCGGCACGGAGGCGCGCCACGACGTCGGCGTCGAGGCGGATTGTCACCCGCGTCTTGGGGTGCTCCTTGCGGAGGTGGGGCGCGATGGTCAGCTTGCCCTCGCGGTACGCTTTCACGATGTGGGACACGACCTCTATAGCGGGGCGCATCCGGGCGAAGTCCTCGTCCGTTAACTCCGGGCTGTCGGGGTCGAGGGCGATGCCCTTCCGGATCTCTTCTTCCTCTTCCGGAGTCGGACTGATGTGGCCTGGCTTAAGAGGCGGCATAGCGTCTACGTTCCCTTTTGGTGGCCCTTCGCAGGCTGATTATGCGGGAATTGCTCTCTCGCTGTGTGTACACCAGGACGTGCAGGTGATTGCTGATGTAGCCATAGGCGGTGAAGCGTTGTTCTCTCTTGCGTAGGTACGCATGAATCCGTGCTGCCTCCCATTGAAAGGCCTCTACCTGTGTGAAATCTACTCCGTGCTTCCTGATGTTCGATTGGCGCTTGGCTTCATCCCACTCGAAAGGCATATCTGGTCTTGTGCATCCCGCAGGCATGGTCGAGACCGAGGATCGCGTTGCAAAACTCACCCCCTCACCGAAGCGAGGGGGCGAGCCGCATGTTCTGGGCCGGGTACACGCGGAAACCCGTCGAGGGGCTGGTTATCGGTGCTTATAGCCCCGCGCTGGATGACGCAATCCCTGTTCCGGTCAGGGATACACCTACGCCCGGCGTACTGTGCTCCGTGAGACTGAGCCGGACCCCACGGCAGTACCCGTGAGTACCTTATACCATGCAGGAAGAGCTCTACGCAAGAGATATTCCCCGCATGCTCTGTTAGGAGCGCATGCCGTCTACCCCCCGTTCCTCCTCGCCTGGCGCACGTCCTTGCGAACCTTGCCGTCGGCAGTGAAGAGCTGCGGCCAGTTGGAGCGGAGCTCGGCGGCGTGCTCCTGCGTCGCGCGGGCGACCGGCGGGAACGTCGCGAGGCGCTCGAAGGGACGGCAGGCGTCGATGATCATCCGGTTGTTGTAGTAGCGCGGCCCCTCGTCGCCGGCGTACGCCATCGGGTCGAGCGACGTGCTCCACATCCGCTTCACGACGTCGATGTCGTCTGTCACCTCGGTGCGCGTGCAGAGCGCCCACAGCACCTCGTTCGTGTCGGTCGGGTCGATGTCGTCGTCCACCACGATGACGAAGCGGTTGGCGTACGCGCCCGCGTGCACGGCGGTTGTCGCGTGCCCCACCTGCTTCGCGTGGCCGGGGTACATCTGCTTGATGGAGATGACGTTCAGGAAGCGCCCGCCGCCGGCCTCGTGCGACCACGCCCCGACGACGCCCGGCACGCCCGCGCGCTCCAGCTCGTTCCAGAGCATCGCCGCGCGCAGCGGGCTGCGGAAGTACGTGTTGTCGTTCGGCGGCTTGCCCGGCAGGCAGCCCATCACGATGGGGTCGTTCCGCCAGTTGATGGACTTCACGTTGATGATGGGCATGTCGCGCTCGCCGCTCGCGTAGTAGCCCGTCCACTCCCCGAACGGCCCCTCCTGGTGGAACTGGTCCGGCGGTATCTCGCCCTCGATGACGATCTCCGACGTCGCGGGGACGGGCAGGCCGGTCAGCGGCGCCGCGACGACGTCCAGCGCCTCGTTGCGGATGCCGCCCGCGACCGCAAACTCGTCCTCGCCGTAGTCGACCTCCAGCCCGCCGAGCAACAGCAGCAGCGGGTCCTGCCCGAACGACACCGCGACCGGGCACGCCTCGCCCTTCGCCCAGTACTTCTCGCGGATGAGGCGCCCGTGCTTGCCGGGCGAGATCATGATGCCGAGCGTCTTGCTGTCGTGCACCTGCACCCGGTACGTGCCCGCGTTCACCCAGCCCGTGTCCGGATCGCGCATGATGACGATGTTGCCGGTGCCGAGGAAGTTGCCGCCGTCCTCAGCGTGCCAGAACGGCGCGGGGAACTGCGTCACGTCAACGTCTGCGTCGACCTGCCGGTTGTCGAGCACGGGCCCGTCCTCGACCTGCCTCGGCGCGATGGGCGAGAACTCCTTGAGGCGGTCGCGCCACGTTCGGACGAACTCCTGCCGCGTGAGGTGGGTGGGGAGGTCGAGGCTCAGGCAGATGCGCGGGAGCGACGTGAGAACGTTCGAGAGGAGCCGGTAGCTCTCGGGGTGGCCCTTGATCTTCTCGAAGAGCAGGGCGGGGTTCTCCATGTCCCACTGGTAGAGGTCGGTGAGCCCGCCGATCTCGAGGTTCGGGTCGGCGCCCTCGATGCGGGTCAGTTCGCCCATCTCCTCGATGCGCCCGATCCACTCTCGCAGGTCCTGCACTGGCATGTCGCCCTCCTTTGCGTGCCCGCGATTGTACCCGATGGACACTCCGCCCCGTCACGCGGCGGAGCGAGGAGGGCAGGGCAGGGAAGGCTTACACCGGCGACGGCAGTCCCACGCCGGGAATCTCCAGCGTGCGCGCGTCCATCCAGTCGCCGAGCTCCTCGATCCAGTCGGCGTCCGCGGGCATCGTCCCCGAGGCCGAACGGATGTGGTACCACTCGGGCGTGTCGACGCACGGCGGCTCCACGTCGTCGTCGCGCAGCGCCTTCACCGCGCCCAGAAGTCTCCGCCGCATCCGGATGATGGCGGCGTCGGACTGGCCGAGGTGCTCGTGCGAGCGGTCGGTGATCGAGCCCATCGTCTCGGTGACCGCCTGGTCCTGCAGCGGGATCGTGGGGATGCCGGAGAACGTGTCCGTCCGCTGGGCATCGCGGTCCTGCATGTAGTCGTTTTGCCAGTTCGCCTTCGGCTGCCATCGGCCCATCCCGTCGGCGGTCTGCTCTTCGAATGCGCCGACCAGCGCGCCGGTTATCCCTCGCCACATCCCGCTCTGCTCCAGGGGCTGCACGGGGTTCCATCCCACCGTCCACACCATCGTGTTGTGGTTGTCCAGCGGCACCCAGATGTGGCCGGGCACCAGCCCGTTGGGGCGGCTGGGGAAGAACGTGTAGAACGGGAAGAGGAAGTTGCTGACCCGCCAGTAGGTCGACGCCGTGCCGCTGTCGGTCTGCCGGGCCTCGATGTCGCCGTACCGCCCGCCGTACATCATGCCGTACCGCGTGGTGACGACGTCGAGGAGGGGAGGGTGCTCCTTCCGCCAGGTGTGGACGGCGTCAGCCGTGCGTTCCAGCACGCCGTGCAGGAACCCGGAGTGGCTCGTGTCGATGTCTCCCTCCAGCGCCTGCACCCAGTTGCAATGACGGTGGAACGGCGACATCTGCCGCTGCTCCGGCGGCACGTCCATCCACTCGAAGTGGGGGAGCGGCGGAGGCTCGGCGCGTGGGCCCATGTATGCCCAGATCATCCCCGCGGCTTCCCGGCACGGGTACGCGGACGGCCTGATCTTCTCCTTGAACGTGCTCACTTCCGGCTCGTTCGGCATATCGACGCACCGGCCTGTGACGTCGAACTTCCACCCGTGGTAGATGCAGCGCAGGCCGTCCTCCTCGTTCCTGCCGAGGTAGAGCGACGCGCGCCGGTGCGGGCAGCGCTCCGGGAGCAGGCCGACGCGTCCGGACGAGTCCCGGAAGATGACGAGGTCCTCGCACAGGAGGCGTACGCGCATCGGGTTGCCGTCGGGCTCGGGAAGCTCCTCGGACAGCATGACCGGGATCCAGTAGCGCCGCACGAGGTTCCCCATCGGCGTCCCCGGCGAGATGTCGGTCATCAGTTCGTTCTCTTCCACGCTCAGCATATCGGCCTCCCTTCGTGAGGCCTCTCGCATCTGCGAGAGGCCTCGTTCCGGTATCTCCGTGTCTAGTCGGCTGCGGCGCCGACGATGGACTTGAACATCTCCACTCCCGCCGGCGAGAGCGTGTCCACGATGCCGTAGTCGGCCAGCGCCTTGTCCTCGTAGACGGGCACCGTCTCGTAGCCTGCCGCGGCCGAGAGCGCCACGAACTCGGGGTCTTCGAACATCTGCCTTGCTGCCTGGATCCACGCGTTCTGGATGTCTCGCGGGGTGTCCGGCGCCAGCACCATCATCCGGTTCGTGCTGAGGCTCGGGGAGCTCTTGAGCCGGAGGATGTCGATCTGCTCCTGGGTGGGGCTGATGCCGGCCAACTGGCTGACCTCGCTGGGCTGCGGCCCGGCGAGCAGCGCCAGCTCGTCATCGGGGATCGGGAAGTTGTTCCAGTAGACGGGGACGAGCGTTTCACCGTCGAACCAGTTGGGATAGATGGTCCGTGCGGAGTCGCTGCTGCACTCGACGACCAGGTTCGTCTCGCCCCGGTTGAAGGCGGCCAGGTTGTCCGTAGTGCCGGCGTACCCGAAGATGACGTTGACCGGCCCGCCGACCAACTGGACCCACTGCATCGCGGATGCGGTCCCGCCGGGCTCGGAACTCGCCACCTTGAACTCGATGCCCTTCTCGATCGCGTCCTCCCACGAGTCCGCGAGGTCCTTGCGGATGCAGCCGTAGCTCGACGAGGAGCCGCCGTTCGGCGCGGCGACGAAAGTGGCCGTCCTCAGATCGAATCCGGG